>NZ_MKQR01000001.1 GCF_001940455.1 Actinokineospora bangkokensis
GTGTCCGAGCACCAGGTGAACCTGGGCGTGGTCTGGGAGCAGGTCGTCCGGGAGCTCTCGGCCGGGACCCTGTCGCCCTCGCAGCGCGCGTGGATGCGGATGACGCGCCCGATCGGCCTGCTCGACGGCACCGCGCTGCTGTCCGCGCCCAGCGACTTCGCCAAGGAGGCGATCGAGCGCGCGCTGCGCGAGCCGATCACCGCCGCGCTGTCGCGCAGGCTGGGCCGGGTGGTGTCGCTGGCGGTGAAGGTCGACGTCGCGCCGAGCGCCGCGGCCCGCGGCCCGGTGGCCGCCCAGACCGCGGTCATCCCGCCGATCGCCCCGCCCGCGCCGCCGGTGCCGGTGGTGCCGACCACCCTGGGCATCGACTCCGACACCGTGACCATCCCGGCCGCCGACGTCGCCGCCGCTGAGGCCACCCCGTACGAGCAGGCGCCCTACGGCGCCGAGGGCTACGAGCCCGCGGCCTACGAGCCGCCCGCCCGCGAGTTCACCGCGCCCGAGCAGCCGCAGGCGCAGGCCGGTGAGGGCGACGACGACTCCGAGGAGGTGGACGAGGAGGGCGACGCGCTCGCCACCGTCCACGAGATCTGGCCGACCTTCACCGGCCAGCCCCCCGACAGCGGGCAGCCCTACACCGCCCCCGCCCAGCCGCAGACGTCGAAGACCCGGCTGAACGAGAAGTACAACTTCGACACCTTCGTCATCGGCGCGTCGAACCGGTTCGCCCACGCCGCGTCGGTCGCGGTGGCCGAGGCTCCGGCCAGGGCGTACAACCCGCTGTTCATCTGGGGCGAGTCGGGCCTGGGCAAGACCCACCTGCTGCACGCGGTCGGGCACTACGCCCAGCGGCTGTTCCCCGGGATGCGGGTGCGGTACGTCTCGACCGAGGAGTTCACCAACGACTTCATCAACTCGCTGCGCGACGACCGCAAGGTGGCCTTCCAGCGCCGCTACCGCGACATCGACGTGCTGCTGGTCGACGACATCCAGTTCCTGGAGGGCAAGGAAGGCACCCAGGAGGAGTTCTTCCACACCTTCAACACCCTGCACAACGCCAACAAGCAGATCGTGGTGTCCTCCGACCGGCCGCCCAAGCGGCTGGAGACGCTGGAGGACCGGCTGCGCACCCGGTTCGAGTGGGGCCTGATCACCGACATCCAGCCGCCGGAGCTGGAGACGCGCATCGCCATCCTGCGCAAGAAGGCCGCCCAGGACCGGCTGGCCGCGCCCGCCGAGGTGCTGGAGTTCATCGCCGCCCGGGTCGAGGCCAACATCCGCGAGCTCGAGGGCGCGCTGATCCGGGTGACCGCGTTCGCCTCGCTCAACCGGCAGCCGGTGGACGTGCCGCTGGCCGAGATCGTGCTGCGCGACCTGATGCCGGACTCGCAGGCGCCGGAGATCAGCGTCTCGACGATCATGGGCGTGACCGCGGAGTACTTCGGCGTGGCCATCGACGACCTGTGCGGGCCGGGCAAGACCAAGGCGCTGGCGCAGGCCCGGCAGATCTCGATGTACCTGTGCCGGGAGCTGACCGACCTGTCGCTGCCCAAGATCGGCCAGACCTTCGGCGGCCGCGACCACACCACGGTCATGCACGCGGACAAGAAGATCCGCAAGGAGATGGCCGAGCGCAGGCGGGTCTACGACCAGGTCCAGGAGCTGACCTCCCGGATCAAGCAGCGCGCCCGCGGCTGAGCCGCCACCCCCACCCCGGACAGGCACCATCCCCGCCAGGCACCACCCCGGACGACCGCGTCCTCCCGGCCTGAGCCGACCCGGTTGACGCCCAGCCCCCGCCCCCCACGGGCGGGGGCTGTTCTTATTGCGCCGGTGGAGCGGCCCGCACAGCCGCAATAAGGCCCGGCGTCGCGCCCGGCCGCGGGGGCCGGCAGGCTGCTCCCCGGTGCGACCACCCCGGCGGCCGCCGCACCGGCCGAACTTTTCTGCCACCGGGGGCGGAGCCCGCACCTCCCCGCAAAACCCCCGCGCCGCCCGGCGCCGCCGCGCCCTCGGCACCCGCGCCCCCGGCCGACCGCGCGGGCGGGACTTTTCTGCGGCTGGGGGCAGCGCCTCCCCAACCGGGAAAAAGTCGCTGGAGCCGGATCGCGGGCGGGCGACCACACCGCCGCGACGACCGATGAGCGGATGGGCACGCCGGCCACCGCGCCGGGCTCCGCGCAATAAAGACAGCCACCGCGCGGCGCACCGCCTTATTGGGGGTGGGGAGCGGGGCGTCCACACCCCGAAAAGTCGGCCGGAGGTGAACGGCGGGCGTCCGGTGACACCGCGCGGCGAGGTCCGGGGCCGCCGCCGGGCGCTCGAACCGGCTCGCCGGGGGGTCGGCGACGCGTCCTCCACCGCCCCGAAAACCCTTGCCACACCGGGAAAACCGGCACCGGTGAGTGGTCTCGGTCACCGGTACGGGGGACTTCAGCTGTGGATGGCTGTGGACAACCCTGTGGGTCGTTCGCGGGCAACCTGTGCGCTACTCGGCGCACATCTGGGGATGGAAATGTGGACAACTCGCGCCGTCTGTGGACAGTTCGAGCCTGTGGACAACTCATCCACCGAAGGCCCGAGTTGTCCACGGGTTGTCCCCAGGGGTTCTCCACAGCCCCGCACCGGTCCTGACCTGCTGGGACAACGGCTGTCCACAGTATCCACAGGACCTACTACTGCTACTGGCTTTTGATCTCTTGAAGAGAAGAAAAAGACAGAAATAGGGGAGCTGTGGATCTGGGGACAGCTCGGCCGGGGCGGGTGGTCGGGGCACCGGGCCGGGGCGGCCGCGACCACCCGCCCGAATCGACGCGGCCCGGGAGCACGCTCTACGGTTGGGGCTCCACAGCGTGGACAGCCCGAGGCCCCGGCCTGCACCGCACGGCGCGCTCGCCGGGCCCCGGGCCAGGCTGGGGCTGGCACCCGACTCCGACGCGGACCGACCCGACCGCACCCGACCCCCGACGCGGGGACCCGTGCCCGGGACCGGTCGTGCGCGCGGCGCCGGTCGCCCGCCCCGACCTCGGGGACCGCGCCGTGGTCCCGGCCCGCCGTGCACGAACCGTGCCGCGAAAGGACTCGCATGAAGATCCGCGTCGAGCGCGACGGCCTGGCCGACGCCGTCGCCTGGGTCGCCCGCAGCCTCCCGTCCCGGCCCCCGGTCCCCGTCCTCGGCGGTGTGCTGCTGGACGCCGGGTCGGCCGACGGCGCGGACGGGCTGACCGTCTCCGGCTTCGACTACGAGGTGTCGGCCACGGTCGGCGTGCCCGCCACGGTGGCCGACGGCGGCCGGACCCTGGTCTCGGGCAGGCTGCTGGCCGACATCACCAAGTCCCTGCCCGCGCAGCCGGTGGAGATCTCCGTCGACGGCGCCAGGGTGGCCATCTCCTGCGGCAGCGCGCGGTTCTCGCTGCCGACGATGCCGGTGGACGACTACCCGCAGCTGCCCGCGATGCCCCAGCACGCAGGCGAGCTCGCCGGTGAGGTGTTCGGCCAGGCGGTCAGCCAGGTCGCGGTCGCGGCGGGCAAGGACGACACGCTGCCGATGCTGACCGGGGTGCGGGTGGAGATCACCGGGGACAAGCTGACCCTGGTCGCCACCGACCGCTTCCGGCTGGCGATGCGCGAGTTCGACTGGAAGCCCTCCGGCGACGTCGAGGACGCCGCGGTGCTGGTGCCCGCGCGCACGCTGGCCGACGCGGCGAAGGCGCTGGGCAGCGCCGGGCGCACGGTGGAGCTGGCGCTCTCGCCCACCGACGGCCTGCTGGGCCTGTCCGGCTCCGGCCGCCGCACCACCAGCCGCCTGCTCGACGCGGAGTTCCCGCGCTACCGCCAGCTGCTGCCGAGCGAGCAGACCTCCAGCGCGGTGATCGCGGTCTCGGCCCTGGTCGAGGCGATCAAGCGCGTGTCACTGGTCGCGGAGCGGGGTACCCAGGTGCGGCTGGAGTTCGCCGACGGCGTGCTCCGCCTGTCCGCGGGCGGCGAGGACGAGGGGAGCGCGGAGGAGGAGCTGCCGGTCGAGTTCACCGGCGAGCCGGTGACCATCGCGTTCAACCCCGGCTACCTGCAGGACGGCCTGGCCGCGCTGCACTCCGACCGCGCCGAGCTGTCGTTCACGACCCCGAACCGGCCCGCGCTGGTCAAGCCGGTCGGCGCGGAGGGCGAGGTCACCCCCGGCTACCTCTACCTGCTGATGCCGGTGCGGCTGCCGGGCTGACCCCCGGCAGGCACCCGATCGAGAGGAATGTGATCGTGCAGCTCGGACTCGTCGGCCTGGGCAAGATGGGCTTCAACATGCGCGAGCGCCTGCGCGCCGCGGGGCACGACGTGGTCGGCTACGACCGCAACCCCGAGGTCAGCGACTCGGAGTCGCTGGCCGACCTGGTCGGCAAGCTGGCCGCGCCGCGCGTGGTGTGGGTGATGGTGCCCTCGGGGCAGCCGACCCGCGACACCGTGGCCGAGCTGGGCGAGCTGCTCAGCGAGGGCGACCTGGTCATCGACGGCGGGAACTCCCGCTACACCGACGACAAGGGCAACGCTGAGGTGCTGGCCAAGCAGGGCGTCGGCTACCTGGACTGCGGGGTGTCCGGTGGCGTGTGGGGCAAGGAGAACGGCTACGGCCTGATGGTCGGCGGCGAGCGCGAGCAGGTCGACCGCGCGATGCCGATCTTCGACGCGCTGCGCCCGGAGGGCCCGCGCGAGGAGGGCTTCGCGCACGCGGGCAAGGTCGGCGCGGGCCACTACGCGAAGATGGTGCACAACGGCATCGAGTACGGCCTGATGCAGGCCTACGCCGAGGGCTACGAGCTGCTCGAGGCCGCCGACGAGGTCACCGACGTCGCCGCCACCTTCAAGGCGTGGACCCGCGGCACCGTCGTCCGCTCCTGGCTGCTGGACCTGCTGGTCAAGGCGCTGGAGGAGGACAAGGGGCTGACCGGGATCTCCGGGTACGTCGAGGACTCCGGCGAGGGCCGGTGGACCGTCGAGGAGGCCATCGCGCACGGCGTGCCCGCCCCGGTGATCTCCGCCGCGCTGTTCGCCCGGTTCGCCTCCCGGCAGGAGGACTCGCCCGCGATGAAGGCCGTGGCCGCGCTGCGCAACCAGTTCGGCGGGCACGCGGTGCACAAGGCGGGACCGAGCTCCGGCCACGGCACCACCGCCTAGTGCGCGTGCGGCACCTCCAGGTCGTCGACTTCCGCTCCTGGGAGCAGGCCGACCTGGAGCTGGAGCCGGGGCCGAGCGTGCTGGTCGGGCGCAACGGGCAGGGCAAGACGAACCTGGTGGAGGCCATCGGGTACGTCGCGACGCTGGGGTCGCACCGGGTGGCGCAGGACGCGCCCCTGGTGCGGCACGGCGCGACCAGGGCGATCATCCGGACCGCGGTGGTCAACGACGGCCGCGAGCTGACCGTCGAGCTGGAGATCACCCCCGGCCGGGCGAACCGGGCGCGGGTCAACCGCGGCCCGGTGCCGCGCCCGCGCGACGTGCTCGGCATCCTGCGCACGGTGCTGTTCGCGCCGGAGGACCTGGCGCTCGTGCGCGGCGACCCCGGGGAGCGGCGCCGGTTCCTCGACGACCTGCTGGTGCTGCGCGCGCCCCGGTACGCCGGGGTGCGCAGCGACTACGAGCGGGTGCTCAAGCAGCGCAACGCCCTGCTCAAGAGCGCGGCGGCGAACCGGCGGGCCCGGCGCAGCGACCCGGACGCGCTGGCCACGCTCGACGTGTGGGACGGGCACCTGGCCGCGCACGGCGCCGCGCTGCTGGCCGCGCGCCTGGACCTGGTGGCCGACCTGCAGGAGCGGGTGGCCGACGCCTACGCCGGGGTGGCGCCGGAGTCCCGCCCGGCGCAGGTGGGGTACCGCTCGAAGATCGAGGACGCGCTCCCGCCGGGGTACGGCAAGACTGGTGGCGAGCGCGCGGACCAGGAGGTCTGCGCCGACGCGCTGCTGGCCGAGATGGCCGCCCGCCGCGACAACGAGCTGGAGCGCGGGGTGAGCCTGGTCGGCCCGCACCGCGACGAGCTGGACCTGGTGCTCGGCGAGGCCCCGGCCAAGGGCTACGCCAGCCACGGCGAGTCGTGGTCGTTCGCGCTGGCGCTGCGGCTGGCCTCCTACGAGCTGCTGCGCGCCGACGGCGCCGAGCCGGTGCTGGTGCTCGACGACGTGTTCGCCGAGCTGGACCGGCGCAGGCGGCAGCGGCTGGCCGAGGTGGCCGCGGCGGCCGAGCAGGTGCTGGTGACCGCGGCGGTGGCCGAGGACGTGCCGGGCGAGCTGGCCGGTGCGCGCTACGAGGTGGCGGAGGGGCGGGTGCGGCGTGCCTGACGACCTGTTCGGCGGGGAGCTGGTGCCCGAACCCCGCCCGTCACGCACCGTGAGCAAGCCCGGTGTGCGCCGTCGCACATCTGGGGATAAACCTGTGGATACTGTGGATAACACGGGCCGCAGGGGGCCGTCCGGCGCAGCGGCGGAGCCGTTCGACGCCGATCGATCCACAGGTACCGGTGGACAACCCCGGATTTCATCCACAGGGTCGGGTGACGCGCACCCCGGTCCGGTTGCGGAGGGTGATCGGGGCGGTGGCCCCGGCGCGGACCAGGACGCGGGCGCGCAGCCCCCCAAGGGTGCTGATCTTGCCAGAGCCGCCCTGGCGGCCGCGCGGCAGGCCGCCAAGGCCAAGCCCCGGCGCAAGCAGGTTCCACGTGGAACCGCGGTCGGCGGCTCGCGGGCCCGGCGGCGCTGGTCCGGTCCGGGCGCCGACGACCGGGACCCGCAGCCCCTGGGCAGGCTGGCCTCCCGGGTCGCCGCCGACCGCGGCTGGCACGAGAACCTGGTGGGCGGCAAGGTGTTCGACCGGTGGGCGGCGCTGGTCGGCGCCGAGGTGGCCGAGCACGCCAAGCCGGTGAAGCTCGACGACGGCGAGCTGACCGTGCAGGCCGAGTCGACCGCGTGGGCCACGCAGCTGCGGCTGCTCCAGCGCAAGCTGCTCGCCCAGATCGCCGCCGGGGTGGGCCGCGACGTGGTCACCAGGCTCAAGGTGCTGGGCCCCTCGGCGCCGAGTTGGCGGTTCGGCCCCCGGCACGTCGCCGGTCGCGGACCGCGGGACACCTACGGCTGAGCCTGGCGCCCCGAACCGCCCGGTCGGGCGGCAGGACCCGCGCCCGTTCCGCCCGATCGCTCTGTGAGCAATCCAGGGGTGTCCTTGGCCCCCTCCTGCGCGAGCGCCCCGGTAGTATGTGGGGTAGAGATGTGACGGCCCCGGCGGACCTGGGGAGCGCGTGGGCGTCGCAGTCGATCCGACGCACGAGGAGACACCGGGCAACGTGGCAGCTGAGCAGGAGAAGTCGTACGGCGCCGGTTCCATCGGGGTGCTCAAGGGGCTTGAGGCGGTCCGGCTCCGCCCCGGCATGTACATCGGCTCCACCGGCGAGCGCGGTCTGCACCACCTCATCTGGGAGGTCGTGGACAACTCCGTCGACGAGGCGATGGCAGGCCACGCGACCAGGGTGGAGGTCACCCTGCTCGCCGACGGCGGCGTGCGGGTCGACGACGACGGCCGGGGCATCCCGGTCGACGAGCACCCCGAGGAGAAGCGGTCCGCGCTGGAGGTCGTCATGACCGTCCTGCACGCGGGCGGCAAGTTCGACTCCGACAGCTACGCCGTCTCCGGCGGCCTGCACGGCGTCGGCATCTCCGTGGTGAACGCGCTGTCGACGAAGCTCTCGGTCGTGGTCAAGCGCGACGGGTACGCCTGGCGCCAGCAGTACCGCGACTCCGAGCCGGTGGCCCCGGTCGAGCGCGGCGAGGAGACCACCGAGACCGGCACCTCGATCACCTTCTGGGCCGACGGCACCATCTTCGAGACCACCCAGTACTCCGCCGAGACCGTGGCCAGGCGCCTGCAGGAGATGGCCTTCCTCAACAAGGGCCTGACCATCGTGCTGCGCGACGAGCGGGTCTCCGACGAGGAGGCGGCCGAGGACGCCGACGGCGTGGCCGCCAGGGTCAAGGAGCGCACCTACCACTACCCGGGCGGGCTCGAGGACTTCGTCAAGCACATCAACCACTCGCGCGAGGCGGTGCACGCCTCGGTGATCGCCTTCGAGGCCGAGGACAAGTCCCGCGGCGTGCAGGTCGAGGTCGCGATGCAGTGGAACACCGGGTACAGCGAGTCGGTGTACACCTTCGCCAACACGATCAACACCCCCGAGGGCGGCACGCACGAGGAGGGCTTCCGCGCCGCGCTGACCCGGGTGGTCAACGTGTTCGCGCGGGAGAAGAAGCTGCTCAAGGACAAGGACGCCAACCTCAGCGGCGACGACGTGCGCGAGGGCCTCGCCGCGATCGTGTCGATCAAGCTGGCGGAGCCGCAGTTCGAGGGCCAGACCAAGCAGAAGCTGGGCAACACCGAGGCCAAGACGTTCGTGCAGCAGACCTGCAACGAGTGGCTGGCCGACTGGTTCGAGCGCAACCCGGCCGACGCCAAGACCATCGTCACCAAGGCGGTGTCCTCGGCGCAGGCCCGCATCGCCGCGCGCAAGGCCCGCGAGCTGGTGCGCCGCAAGGGCGCGCTGGACATCGGCGGCCTGCCCGGCAAGCTCAAGGACTGCCGCTCGACCAACCCGGAGGAGTGCGAGCTCTACATCGTCGAGGGCGACTCGGCGGGCGGGTCGGCCAAGGAGGGGCGGGAGTCGCGCTACCAGGCGATCCTGCCGATCCGCGGCAAGATCATCAACGTCGAGAAGGCGCGGCTGGACCGGGTGCTCAAGAACACCGAGGTGCAGTCGCTGATCACCGCCCTGGGCACCGGGATCCAGGAGGACTTCGACGTCTCCAAGCTGCGCTACCACAAGATCGTGCTGATGGCCGACGCCGACGTCGACGGCAAGCACATCACCACGCTGCTGCTGACGCTGCTGTTCCGGTTCATGCGCGGGCTCATCGACCACCGGCACGTGTACCTGGCGCAGCCGCCGCTGTACAAGATCAAGTGGCAGCGCGCGGAGCCGGAGTACGCCTACTCCGACCGCGAGCGCGACGGGATGCTGCAGACCGGCCTGGCGGCGGGCAAGAAGATCAACAAGGAAGACGGCATCCAGCGCTACAAGGGCCTCGGCGAGATGAACGCCGAGGAGCTCTGGGAGACCACCATGGACCCGGCCAACCGGCTGCTGCGCCAGGTCACCCTGGAGGACGCCGTGCAGGCCGAGATGCTGTTCACCACCCTGATGGGCGAGGACGTCGAAGCGCGCCGCTCGTTCATCACCCGCAACGCCAAGGACGTGCGGTTCCTCGACGTCTAGCCCGGCGCGGGCCCGGCGCCGAGCGCGCTGCCGGGCCCCGCCGCGCCGGACGCGGCACCCAGCACGCCCCCGAGATCAGAGCACCCCGAAGGGACCACCGGTCGTGACCGAGACCCTGCCGCCGCCTGGCGACCGCATCGAGCCAGTCGACATCCAGCAGGAGATGCAGAGCTCCTACATCGATTACGCGATGAGCGTCATCGTGAGCCGGGCGCTGCCCGACGTGCGCGACGGCCTCAAGCCGGTCCACCGGCGCGTGCTGTACTCGATGTACGACACGGGCCTGCGCCCCGAGCGCAGCTACGTGAAGTGCTCGCGCGTCGTCGGCGACGTCATGGGCAACTACCACCCGCACGGCGACAGCTCGATCTACGACACCCTGGTCCGGCTCGCCCAGCCGTGGTCGATGCGGTACCCGCTGGTCGACGGGCAGGGCAACTTCGGCTCGCCGGGCAACGACCCGGCCGCGGCCATGCGGTACTGCGTCACCGCGGGCACCCGGGTGAAGCTGGCCGACGGGTCCACCCCGCGCATCGGCGACCTGGTGCCCGGCGCCGCGCCGAACTCCGACAACGAGGTCGACCTCAAGGTCCTCGACCGCAACGGCGACCCGGTGCGCGCCGACGCGCTGTTCCACTCCGGCGAGCACCCGGTGCTGCGGCTGCGCACCGCCGACGGCTTCGAGCTGACCGGCACCCGCAACCACCCGGTGCTGGCCCTGGTCGACGTCGGCGGCGTGCCGACCCTGCTGTGGAAGCTGCTGGAGGAGGTCGCCCCGGGTGACCGGGTGGCCGTGCAGCGGGTCCCGGTCGACGACGTCGACGCGCCCACCGCCCGCGAGCAGGCGGGCGCGCTCGGCGCCGCCGCCCGGTTCATCACCGAGCCGACCGCCGACGCCCGGGTGCCGGAGAACGTCTGGCAGGGCGGTCCGGTCCTCAAGCGGGTGTTCCTGCGCGTGCTGCTCACGGCGGGCGCGAGCGTTTCCACCGACGACGGCACCATCCGCCTCACCTACTCCGCGCCCTCCCCGGGCTGGGTGGCCGACGTGCAGCAGCTGCTGCTGGAGTTCGGCGTGCTCGCCCGGCAGGCAGGCGTCGAGGGCGTGCCCTCGCTGGTGGTCGTCGGGCACGCCGACGTCAGCCGGTTCGCCGCCCGCGTGGGGCTGCGCTCGGTCGCCCACGACGACCTGCTGCACGCGCTGGCGGGGGCGCCGGTCGAGGAGCACGACCCGCTGGCCGGGATCACCGACCCCGAGGTGCGCGCGGCCGCCGAGCCGCTGGCCGACGGCCGGTTCCACTACGCCGAGGTCACCGCCGTCGACGACGCGGGCGTCGCACCGGTGTTCAGCCTGCGGGTCGACACCGAGGACCACGCCTACGTCACCGACGGGTTCGTCTCGCACAACACCGAGGCCCGGCTGATGCCGCTGGCCATGGACATGCTGCGCGACATCGGCGAGGAGACCGTCGACTTCGCCCCGAACTACGACGGCAAGACCGAGGAACCCCTGGTCCTGCCCTCGCGCATCCCCAACCTGCTGGTCAACGGCGGGTCCGGGATCGCGGTCGGGATGGCCACGAACATCCCGCCGCACAACCTGCGCGAGGTCGCCGAGGGCGTGTTCTGGGCGCTGGACAACCCGGACGCGGGCGAGGACGAGACCCTCGCGGCGATGATGACCCGGATCAAGGGCCCGGACTTCCCGACCCACGGCATGATCCTGGGCACCGCGGGCATCGAGGACGCCTACCGCACCGGCCGCGGCTCGGTGCGCATGCGCGCGGTGGTCGAGGTCGAGGAGGACGCCAAGGGGCGCACCACCCTGGTCGTCACCGAGCTGCCCTACCAGGTGAACCCGGACAACCTCATCGAGGGCATCGCCCAGCTGGTCCGCGACGGCAAGCTCACCGGCATCTCCGAGATCGCCGACGAGTCCAACAAGCGCTCCGGCATGCGCATCGTGATCACGCTCAAGCGCGACGCGGTGGCCAAGGTCGTGCTGAACAACCTCTACAAGCACACCCAGCTCCAGCACAACTTCGGCGTGAACATGCTGGCCCTGGTCGACCAGGTGCCGCGCACGCTGCGCCTGGACCAGATCATCCGGCACTACGTCAAGCACCAGCTGGAGGTCATCCTCCGGCGCACGAAGTACCGCCTGCGCAAGGCCCAGGAGCGCGCGCACATCCTGCGCGGCTACGCCAAGGCCCTCGACCAGCTCGACGAGGTCATCGCGCTGATCCGCCGCTCGCCCTCGGCCGACGAGGCGCGCACCGGGCTGATGGCGCTGCTGGAGGTCGACGAGGTCCAGGCCACCGCCATCCTGGAGCTGCAGCTGCGCAGGCTGGCCGCCCTGGAGCGGCAGCGGATCATCGACGAGCTGGCCGAGATCGAGCGGGTCATCGCCGACCTGCAGGCCATCATCGACAGCGAGCAGCGGCAGCGGGCGATCATCCGCGAGGAGCTGCAGGAGATCGTCGACAAGCACGGCGACGACCGGCGCACCCGGATCCTGCCCTTCGACGGCGAGGTCTCGGTCGAGGACCTCATCGCGGTGGAGGACGTGGTCGTCACGATCACCCGCACCGGCTACGCCAAGCGCACCAAGACCGACCTGTACCGGGCGCAGAAGCGCGGCGGCAAGGGCGTGCAGGGCGCGGCGCTCAAGCAGGACGACATCGTGGCGCACTTCTTCGTGTGCTCCACCCACGATTGGATGCTCTTCTTCACCAACAAGGGCCGGGTCTACCGCACCAAGGCCTACGAGCTGCCGGAGGCCAGCCGCACCGCGCGCGGCCAGCACGTGGCGAACCTGCTGGCGTTCCAGCCGGACGAGGAGATCGCCCAGGTCATCCAGATCAAGGACTACCAGGCCGCGCCGTACCTGGTGCTGGCCACCCGCGACGGGCTGGTGAAGAAGTCCCGGCTGGCCGACTTCGACTCCAACCGCGCGGGCGGGCTCATCGGCATCAACCTGCGCGAGGACGACGAGCTGGTCGGCGCGGTGCTCTGCTCCGCCGAGGACGACCTGCTGATGATCTCCGCGGGCGGCCAGTCGATCCGGTTCCGGGCCAGCGACGAGGCGCTGCGGCCGATGGGCCGGGCCACCTCCGGCGTGCAGGGCATGCGGTTCAACGCCGGGGACGAGCTGCTGGCGCTGGGCGTGGTGCGCGAGGGCACGTTCGTGCTCGTGGCCACCGACGGCGGGTACGCCAAGCGCACCCCGATCGAGGACTACTCGGTGCAGGGCCGCGGCGGCAAGGGCGTGCTCACCATCCAGCACGACAGCAGGCGCGGTCGCCTGGTCGGGGCGGTCATCGTCGACCTGCAGGACGAGCTGTACGCGATCACCTCATCGGGGGGCGTGATCCGGACGACGGCGGCCGAGGTGCGCAAGGCGGGCAGGCAGACCAAGGGCGTCCGGTTGATGAACCTGGGCGAAGGGACCACCCTGGTGGCCATCGCCCGCAGCGCGGAGGAGACCCAGGCCGCCGCCGAGGTGGTCGACGCGGTCGCCGACGCGATCGAGGCGGGCGAGCCGGTGCCCGCCCCGGCCACCGACGCGGCGGGCGAGCCGATCGCCGCCGAGGCGGGCGGGGACGGCGCCGCCGAGCCCGGCGACCCGGCCGAGCAGTGACCCCGGGCCGCTGAGCCCGGCGGCCAGCAGGACCAGTACGACGAGTTCGACGCAGTCCAGGACCAGGCAGTGAGGGACACCCCGCTCGTGACACCACCCGAGAAGCCGGACAACGCCGAGGCCGGACCGGACCGCGCGTCGGTCGCCACCGACCACACCCCGGGCCAGCCCGCGGACACCCCGGCCGCGGGCGGGGACGCTGCGGCCGAGGGCGCGCCCGCCGCCCAGGCCAACGACCACACCCCGCCGCCGTGGTCGCGGGTCTCCGCCGACCCCGCCCCCGAGGCGCCGCCGGGCGAGGCGACCCAGACCCTGCCCCGGCCGCCCGCGGGCGGCTTCACCCCGAGCGCGGCCTACCGGCCCGACGACGAGGTGACGGTGAACGTGCCGCGCCCGGTCGTCACCGGCACCGCCGCGGGCAGGCTGTTCGGCACGGCGGCGCCGCAGACCGAGGAGGAGCGCACCGGCACCCCCGCGGGCGGCACCCCGCTCGGCGGCGCGGCGGGCGGCGCCCCGCCCAGCGCGCTGCGCCGCCCCGGCCGCGGCCCGCGCCGGGCCAACCTCCAGGTCAAGCGGTTCGACCCGTGGTCGGTGCTCAAGCTGTCGCTGGTGCTCGGCGTGGCGCTGTTCTTCGTCTGGCTGGTGGCGGTGGGCGCGCTGTACGCGGTGCTCGACGGCATGGGCGTCTGGGACAAGATCAACGGCCTGTCCAGCGAGCTGCTCAACGCCTCCGAGAGCGGGGGCGGCGGCGACCAGCTGATCAGCGCGGGCCGGGTGTTCGGCATCGCCGCGATCATCGGCGCGATCAACATCGTGCTGTTCAGCGCCCTGGCGACGGTCGGCGCGTTCGTCTACAACGTCTCCGCCGACCTCGCGGGCGGGCTCGAGGTGACGCTGGCCGAGCGCGAGTAGCCATACCGGTTTGGGGCGCTCGGAGGACGTGCTGTAGTCTTCTCCTCGTTCCGAACACGGGCCTATAGCTCAGGCGGTTAGAGCGCTTCGCTGATAACGAAGAGGTCGGAGGTTCAAGTCCTCCTAGGCCCACGGACGACGGGCGACCCTTGCTTGCGGAAAGCGCAAGCGGGGTCGTCCTTTGTCATTTCCGGGGGGCGACCCCCCGGACCCCCACGGTGCGGTGGGTGCCTTCGCGGGGAAGGTGGGGGTTGGGTGGGTGGGGGGACGGGGGAAGTGGGGGCGAATGGGGTGGGGGACGGGGAAGGGGGTGGGGGAGGGGAAGGGGGAGAGTGGGGGGTGGCAGGATGTGTAGTGCGCCACCTTGATGGGGGGTGCGTCGTGGAAGTGCCTGAAGGAGGCGTGGTCGTGAAGAAGCTCCTCGCGCTGGTTGCGGTTGCCGGCGGTGTGCTGTTCGTCGTTCGCAAGAAGAGCGCGGCGAAGGCGGAGGCCGACTTGTGGCGCGAGGCCACCGCGCCCGCCCCGGTGAACAACGGCGTGAAGAAGGCCTGACAACGCCTGCGTGACTCTTCTGGCCGCGACGGGGTACCGTGGCGGCCGCCAGGGGATGTAGCTCAATTGGCAGAGCACTGCCTTTGCAAGGCAGGGGTTAGGGGTTCGATTCCCCTCATCTCCACCAACCAGGGGTACCCGCCCGCGCGATAGGGGCGGTGTTCGGACCCCGCTGCTGGCTCCCGCGTGACGTGCTGGAGGTTCGGTGGGGCGGTCGGTTGCCGGGCGGGTGTCCGGGATGGGGCGGTCGGCCACCGTCTCCCTCTTCGACGTGGTGGGGCAGCTGCGCGCCGAGGGGCGGGTGGTCGTCGACGTCAGCGGGGGGCAACCCGACTTCGTGACCGGCGAGCACGTCGTGGACGCCGCCGTGGACGCGCTGCGCGCCGGGCACACCCACTACACCGCCAGCCGCGGCCTGGTCCGGCTGCGGGAGCTGATCGCGCAGAAGCACCAGCGGGACAACGGTTTCACCGTGTCCCCCGAGGACGTCATCGTCACGCCCTCGGCCAAGCACGCCCTCTACATCAGCCTGCTGACCCTGCTCGACCCCGGCGACGAGGTCGTGGTGCCGACGCCGAGCTGGGTGAGCTACCAGGCCATGGCGCACCTCGTCGGCGGTCGGGCGGTCGAGGCCGAGCTGCGCGCGGACGAGGGGTTCCGCATCACCCGCGACGTGCTGGAGTCCGCCACCACCGACCGGACGCGGGTCCTGCTGCTCAACACCCCCAACAACCCCACCGGGCGGGTGCTCGACGCCGAGGAGGCCGCCGTGGTGGCCGCGCACGCGGCCGAGCACGACCTGTGGGTGGTGGCCGACGAGATCTACGAGGCGATCCGGTTCGACGGCCGCGCGCACACCAGCGTCGCGGCGCTGCCCGGGTGCGCCGAGCGGACGCTGACGGTCAACGGGTTCTCCAAGAGCCACGCCATGACCGGGTGGCGGCTGGGCTGGGTGGCCGCGCCGCGCGAGGTGGCGGGGCACCTGCTCAAGGCCCAGGAGCACACCGTCAGCTGCGCGGCCTCGTTCGCCCAGCACGGCGGCATCGCGGCCCTGGAGGGGCCCGCCGGGCACGTGGCGGCGATGCGCGACTCCTACGACGAGCGGCGCCACCTGGTCGTCGACGGGCTGAACGCGCTGCCTGGGGTGCGCTGCGCGCTGCCGGAGGGGGCGTTCTACGCCTTCGCGGACATCACCGGCGCGGGGCGCGGCGGGTCGCTGGAGTTCGCGGGGTGGGCGCTGCGCGAGGCCGGGGTGGCGGTGACGCCGGGGACGGCGTTCGGCGCGGGCGGGGAGGGGCACGTGCGGGTGTCGTTCGCCGCCCGGCGGGAGCTGCTGGAGGCGGCGCTGGAGCGGTTGGCCGCGGCGCTGGGCTGAGGTTCCACGTGGAACCGGCGGCGGGCGGCGGTGGGGAAACCACCCGCCCGGGTGATGACCGGGTCACCCGGACGGGCGGCGTCCGACGAGCGGAGGAGACGGGAGCTGGCTCCCGGCCGTCGCCCCGCCGCACCGGGGGTGCGACTAGGCGGGGACGGTCTCCGGGGTGCTCGCCGTGCTGCGCGAGCGGGTGAACAGCTGGTCCACGGCCCAGGCGCCCGGCCCGGTGAACGCGATCAGCAGGAACGCCCAGCAGAACATGGCCGACGCCTCACCACCGTTGAGCATGGGCCAGAGGTCCTTCGGCGCGTGCACGACGAAGTAGGCGTAGGCCATCGAGCCGGACGCGATCAGCGCCGCCCAGCGCGTGCCGAGGCCCACCGCCACCAGCGCACCGCCGACGAGCTGGATCGCGGCCGCCCACCAGGACGGCCACTCGCCGACCGACGGCACGCCGCCGCCCTTGGGGCCGCCCAGCACGTTGAACAGCGTGGCGGCTCCGTGGCAGGCGAACAGCAGTCCGACGACGATCCGGAACAGTGCGAGCACGTGGGGCTTGATTCGGTCGAACAAGTCCGTCTCCGCTCTTTCTCGGTCGATTCAGCAGGGGTGCTTCTTGCCGAGGCGGTCGGGGTGACCACCGTGGGTGTGTATGTACCTGCACCCCGTGACGGTTCAAAAGGTGGCCTGGAACACACCACCCGCCGATCTGGTTGACTGGCCCCTGCTATGAGACGAGCCGTGATCCTCACCGCGCCCCTGCTCGCCCTCGCGGCGTGCACCGGCGACCCCGCCGCGCAGGCCCCCACCAGCAGCTCCGCCGCGGCGCCCGCGACCAGCGGCGCCCGGCCGACCAGCCAGGCGCCCGCGCAGGTGCCGCCCGCGCCCGAGCCGGTCGCCGACGGGCCCTGCCCCTACCTGACCAGCACCGCGGTGGCCGACGCCAACGGCCAGCACGTCACCAAGGTGCGCACGTCGGCGGACAAGCCGACCCCGGCGTGCTTCTTCTACCGGCCGGACGGGTCGGTGCAGCTGACCATCCGCGTCTACCAGGGCGAACCCGCCGTGGCCAAGGCGCTGGTGGACTCCGCGGCGCCGATCGACACCTCGAACCCGGCCACCTCGCCCGCGGGCTGGGAGGGCGGGTCGCTGTCCGGGGAGGAGAACGCGGTGTACGCCGTGGCCAAGGGCGGCGCGGCGGTGGTGGTCGACTCCAACCAGAAGCAGACGATCAAGGCCCGGCGGATCGCCGAGACCGCGATCGAGAACCTGGGCCTGTAACCGGCCGCGCCCGGCCCGTCGACGCGCGAAGGCCCGCGCCCCCCGGGTGGGGAGGCGCGGGCCTTCGTCTGCTGCTGCTGCTCAGCCCTTGTCGGAGCCCGCGGCCTTGGGAGCGGGCTTGGACTGCCCGTTGGTCTCCGGCGCGCCCGCGGCGGGCTTGGCCACCGGCGCGTCCGCGGCCTTGGGGGCCGGGGTCGGCGCGGGGGCAGGCTTGGCCACCGGGGTCGGGGCCGGGGCGGGCTTCTGCTGCCCCTTGAGCACCACGGCGGCACCGGCGCCGAGCGCGGCGAGCGCCACGACCCACGGCCACCGGCGGCGCTTGCGGTTCGCCGGGTCCTTCGCCGCCTGCTTGGCCGCCGCGCGCGCGGCCTTGAGCTGCTCCTCAAGCTCCTTGCGGTACTGCTTGACCTGCGGCTTGAGGTCCTTCTGGAGCTGCTTGACCTGCTTCTTGACCGGCGCGCCCGCCGCGACGGCCTGCTTCACGGTCTTGTTCTTGCCCGCGTCCTTGCGGGCGGACTTGGCCGCCTTCGCCAGGTCCTTGCGGGTCTGCTTGGCGGTCTTGGCCAGGCGCTTGCGGGCCCGGCGGCCGGTCGCGACCGCCTCTTCCCTGGCCACCTGGGCGCCCTCGGCGATGGCGCCCGCCACCTGCTGCGGGGCCAGGCCCTTGGCCGCGAGCTTCTGCTCGGCGGCGTGCGCGGCCTCGGCGCCCGCCTGACCAGCGCGAACGGCGCCCTCGCGAACCGCGCGCCAGCCGGTGCCCACTGCCTTGCCCACCGACTCTCCGGCCCTGGTCATGGCTTCACCTCGTCGATCGTGCTTCAGCCGCGGCGGCCGCCGCGTCCGTCCGTCCCCCCAATCCTGCCCCTTCCGGACGGATCCCGCCGGAGATGGCACGATGGCGGCGTGGCAGACAGCAACGAGTCCCTCGTCGGGACGAAGGTAACCACCACCCTGCACACCAGCATGGGTGACATCCGGATCAACCTCTTCCCGGACCACGCGCCCAAGACCGTCGCGAACTTCGTGGGCCTGGCCGAGGGGACCAAGGAGTACAAGACCGAGAACGCGAAGGGGGAGAAGTCCGGCCCGTTCTACGACGGCGCGGTCTTCCACCGGGTGATCTCCGGGTTCATGCTCCAGGGCGGCGACCCGACCGGCACCGGCCGCGGCGGCCCCGGCTACCAGTTCGGCGACGAGTTCACCCCCGAGCTCCAGTTCAACCGGCCGTACCTGCTGGCCATGGCGAACGCGGGCCCGGGCACCAACGGCTCGCAGTTCTTCATCACGGTGGCCCCGACCACCTGGCTGAACTTCAAGCACACCATCTTCGGCGAGGTGGCCGACCAGGACTCGCGCAACGTCGTCGACGCGATCGGCAGCACCCCGACCGGCCCCGGCGACAAGCCGCTGACCGACGTCGTCATCACCAAGATCTCCGTCGAGCGCGGCTGAGCGTCGCGTGAGCGTCCCCCCGCACCACCCGGGTCCCGGACCGCAGGCGGGCCTGCCCGCCTGCGCCCGGCACCCGGACCGGCCCACCGGCCTGGGCTGCACCCGCTGCGGCAGGCCCGCCTGCCCGGAGTGCCTGGTGGAGGCCTCGGTGGGCTTCCAGTGCGTCGACTGCGTGCGCAGCGGGCAGCGGTCGGTGCGCCGCCCGACCACGGTCGCGGGCGCCCCGCTGGCCAGCAAGCCGGTGCTCGTGCCGGTGCTGGTCGCGGTCAACGTCGGCGTGTTCGCGCTCACGGCGCTGCTGGCGCGCTCACCGCTGACCAACGAGAACTCCGAGTTCTTCCACGCGCTGAGCGGGTTCGCCCCGGCCATCGCCTCCGGCGGCTGGTGGCGGGTGCTCACCGCGGGGTTCCTGCACTTCGGCGTGCTGCACATCGTGGTGAACATGGTCGCGCTGTGGTTCCTGCGGGACCTGGAGCTGCTGCTGGGCCGGGTGCGCTTCGCCGTCGTCTACGCGCTGTCGCTGCTGGGCGGCTCGGCGTCGGCGTACCTGTTCGGGGCGCTGCTCAGCGAGAACGCTGGCGCGTCCGGGGCGATCTACGGCCTGCTCGGCGGGCTGCTGGTGGCGGTGATCCGGCTCAAGCAGGACCGGCACGCGCTCATGCAGGTGGTGGCGGTGATCGCGCTCAACCTGGCGATCAGCGTGGCCGTCCCGCAGATCTCGCTGCTGGCCCACCTCGGCGGCCTGGTGGTCGGCGCGGTGGTGACGGCGGGGATGCTCTACGCCCCGGCGGCCTCCCGGGTGCTGTGGCAGTCGGTGGTGTCGGTGGCGGTGCTCGTCGCGCTGGCGGTCGCCTTCGCCGTGCGCACGCCCGCCGTGACCGACGAGGTGCGGTGCGCGGACCCGGTCGACCTGGGCAGCTGCGTCTACGTGCTCCCCGGCGGCTTCCCGACCTGACCGCTCAGGTGCGCAGGCGCAGCAGGGCGTTGACGACCTCGCGCGGGTCGACCCCGAGGTCGAGCTGCCCGAGCACGACCAGCGCGGGCTCCGCGGCGCCGTCGGCGTCGACCTCCACCGAGGTCGTCTCGCGGCCCAGCCGCCGGTGGGTGGCCAGCCGCACGTTCACCTCGCCCCACCGCCAGGTGCGGGCGCCGGTGAGCCCGCGCACGGTGACGCCCGCTGCGTCGGCCGACAGGCGGGGGCGCACGACGGTGCCGTGCAGGGCCAGCGTGGCCAGCACGGCGGCCGCCACGGCCAGCAGGAGCGCGCCGCGGGGGTCGTCGACCAGGACCGCGGTGGCACCGGCGACAGCGGCAGCGGCCCACCCCACGCCCACCACGGCGGGTCGGGGGGCCCAGCTCGCGGCGGGGTGGGCGGGGTGGGTGATCGGCTCGTCAGCGGTCACCGCGGAGATCCATCCACAGGAGTTGTCCACACTGGGGATGAACCACAAGCGTGTGGTTCAGCGGCGCCGCGCCACCCGGCGCGGCCGCGCCGACCGGTCAGCGCCACCGCATCGTCATGAGCAGGCCCGCGATCATCAGGGCGAAGCCGATGGCGAAGTTCCAGTTGCCCAGGTCGGCCATCAGCGGGATCTTCTCGCCCGCGATGTAGTTGACGACCAGCCAGGCCAGGCCGATGAGCATCACGCCGAGCATGACGGCGATGTACACCGGGTGCGACGGGCCCGCCTGCTTCACCTTGACCGGCGTGCGCCGGTCGGTGGTGGGAGCGGTGTAGACGGACTTCTTCCTGACCTTGGACTTGGGCATGCTGTCCTCGCCTGACGTCTAGCGGTGGGTGCGGTGGTTCGCTGGCAGGTCGTTCCGGCAGGTCAGCCGGCACAATCGCAACTCCCGCCGTGGTGACACGTTAACGTAGCCGAACGGCGTCACGAACCCCCAGTAGGCAACGATCTCCACCAGCCCGCGGGCTGGCCGCCCAGGAAGGAGGCCGGACGTGAGCACGGTCGGCCACAGCGAGGCGGCAGCCGCGCCGCCCACCGGCCCCGGGCCCGGCCGGACCGGGCGCGACCCGGTGCGCACCGCGGTCCGCGGCATCGGCGAGCTGCTCATCACCGCGGGCCTGGTGGTGCTGCTGTTCGTCGTCTACGAGGTGTACGTCACCGACCTGCTGTCGGCGGCCAAGCAGCGCGACGCCACCGCCGCGCTCGACCAGGAGTGGCGCAGCGCCACCCCGGAGGACGAGCGCGACCGGGTGGAGCACTTCGACGGCCCCGAGGGCTCCGGCATCGCCAAGATGTACGTCCCGGCCTTCGGCGCCGACTACTCCTTCACCGTCCTGCAGGGCACCACGGAGAAGACCCTGGAGGTCGGCCCCGGGCACTACACCGGCAGCGGCGACCCCGGCATGCCGGGCAACTTCGCCGTCGCGGGCCACCGGGTCGGCAAGGGCGCGCCGTTCAACGACATCGACCTGCTCAACTCCTGCGACGCGATCGTCGTCGAGACCGCCTACAGCTGGTACGTCTACCGGGTGCTGCCCAAGTCCGACGAGGTGGCGGACTGGGCGAGCACCAAGGCCGCCGACCCGCGCTGCGCGGGGGTGGGCCCGCTGGGCGCCCCCTACGAGCAGGTGGTGGGCCAGGAGATCGTCGCCCCCACCCAAGGCGGGGTGGTGCTGCCGGTGCCGAACCGGCCGGGTGCCGAGCAGACCCTCAGCGCCGGGCAGCAGGTGTCGCTGATGACGCTGACCACCTGCCACCCCAAGTTCTCCGACCGGCAGCGCCTCATCGTGCACGCGGTGATGGTCAAGCAGTGGGCGAAGAACCCGCAGCAGCCCGGTCAGACCCCGCCCGAGTTGAAGGAGACCAGCTGATGTACGGGTGGATCTGGCGCCACCTCCCCGGCCCGGTCGCCGTGCGCGTGCTCACCGCCGCGGTGCTGGTGCTCGGCGTGGTGGCCCTGCTGATGTTCGTGGTGTTCCCCTGGGTGGAGCCCAAGCTGCCCTTCAACCAGGTCACCACGCAGTAACCCGCGGGGCGCCGCGGGTCGGTACCGTGGCGGCATGCGCGTGCTGGTGGTCGACAACTACGACAGCTTCGTCTACAACCTCGTGCAGTACCTGGCGCAGCTGGGCGCCACCACCGAGGTCTGGCGCAACGACGCCGAGCAGCTGTCGTCCGCGTCCGCCCTCGACGGGTTCGACGGCGTCCTGGTCAGCCCCGGGCCCTCCACCCCGGAGCGCGCGGGCCGCTCCATCGACGTGGTCACCTGGTGCGCCGAGCGGCGGCTGCCCGTGCTCGGCGTGTGCCTGGGCCACCAGGCGATGGGCGTGGCGTGGGGCGCCACCGTCGACCGGGCGCCGGAGCTGCTGCACGGCAAGACCTCGCTGGTGCACCACTCGGGGGTCGGCGTGCTCGCGGGCCTGCCCGACCCGTTCGTGGCCACCCGCTACCACTCGCTGACCGTGCTGCCGGAGACGATCCCGGACGAGTTCGAGGTCACCGGGCGCACCGAGGGCGGCATCGTGATGGCGATGCGGCACCGGGAGCTGCCGGTGGAGGGCGTGCAGTTCCACCCCGAGTCGGTGCTCACCGACGGCGGGCACCGGATGCTGGCGAACTGGATGGGCTCGGCCGGGTTCCCGGTGGACGACGGCCGGGTCACCGAGCTGGAGAGCGGCATGCGGGCCCTCACCCGCGGCGTCGCCTGAGACCGACCCCGGGCGACTCCCCCGGCGACGAACCCCGGACAACGCGAGAGCCCCGCACCCCTGAGGGGGTGCGGGGCTCTCGCCGCGCTGGGGACTACCGGTTCGTGGTGGTCGGGTCCGGTCCGCCGCCGCCGATCAGCGACTTGCCGATGGTGACGTTGACCGTGTCGTCCTTGGCGATCTTCTCGCCGGGCTGCTGGTCCTGCTCCAGCACCTTGCCCACCTCGTCGCGGTCGGTGGTCGGGTAGTCCACGGCGTTGAGCGAGCCGGTCCAGCCCAGCTGGCGCAGCGCGGCCTCGGCCTCGGCCCGGGACTTGCCCTCCAGGTTCGGCATGCTGATCTCGACCTGGTCGCCCTTGGACACGCTCAGCGTCACCGTGGACCCCGGCTTGAGCTTGCCGGACTTGGGCGCCTGGTCGGTGACCGTGCCCGCGGGCTGGTTGGAGGAGACGTCCTGGCGCTTGGCGGTGAGCCCGGCGCGCTGGAGGTTGGCCGCGGCGGTGTCGTAGTCCTGGCCCACCAGGTTCGGCACGTCCACCTGCTCCTGGGCCTTGCCGATCACCAGCTTGACCTCGGTGCCCGCGCTCACCGACGTGCCCACCGCCGGGTTCGACGAGGTGACCTTGCCGACCAGGTCGTCGTCGGTGGTCACCTCCTCCTCGGTCTGCGCCGCCACCGACAGCTTGGCCTGCTTGAGCAGGTCGGTGGCCTCCTGCAGGGTCTTGCCGGAGACGTCGGGGACGGCGACCTTCTCCGGGCTCACGCCCACCCGCAGGGTGATCCGGTCGCCCTTGCGCACCGCGGCGCCGGTGCTCGGGTCGGTGCCGATGACCTTGCCGATGCTGTCCGGGCCGCACGGGCCGGGGGCGCCGGTCTCGGTCTGCTGGCAGGGCACGTTCTCCACCACCGGTTGCAGGCCCAGGTTCGACAGCTGGCTCTGCGCCTCGGCCTGGGACTTGCCCACCACCTCCGGCACGGTGAACGACCCGTCGGCCTGGTCGGCGGAGCTGTCGCTGAGCAGGTACCAGACGATGCCGATGAGGCCGACGACGATGAGGCTGCACAGCACGATCAGCCACGTCTTGCGCTGCCTGCGCCTGCGCTCCTCCTCCTCGTCGGCGTAGTCGTCGTAGTCGTACTCGGTGTCCAGCGACTCGGGCCGGTGGCGCCCGCGCATCTCCGGCTGCGGGCGGCCCGCGCCCAGCACGGCGGTGCGGTCGTCGTCGGTCATCACCATCGGCGCCGCCGGGCGCTGGCCGGAGAGCACCCGGACGATGTCGGTGCGCATCTCGGCCGCGGACTGGTAGCGGTTGGCCGCGCCCTTGGACATCGCCTTGAGCACGATCGCGTCGAGCTGCGGGCTCACCCGGGGGTTGAGCTGCGACGGCGGCCGCGGGTCCTCGCGCACGTGCTGGTAGGCCACCGCGACCGGGCTGTCGCCGGTGAACGGCGGCTCCCCGGTCAGCAGCTCGAACAGCACGCAGCCGGTGGCGTAGACGTCCGAGCGGGCGTCGACGGACTCGCCGCGGGCCTGCTCGGGGGACAGGTACTGGGCGGTGCCGATGACCGCGGCGGTCTGGGTCACCGCGACCTGGCCGTCGGCCACCGCGCGGGCGATGCCGAAGTCCATCACCTTGACCGCGCCGGTCTTGGTGATCATGACGTTGGCGGGCTTGACGTCGCGGTGCACGATCCCGTGCCGGTGCGAGAAGTCCAGCGCCGCGCACACGTCGGCCATGATCTCCATCGCGCGCTGGCCGGGCAGCGGGCCCTCGGTCTTGACGATGTCGCGCAGCGTCCGGCCGTCGACGTACTCCATGACGATGTAGGGCAGCGGCCCGGAGTCGATGCGCGTCTCGCCGGTGTCGTACACGGCCACGATCGCCGGGTGGTTCAGCGCGGCGGCGTTCTGCGCCTCGCGCCGGAACCGCTCCTGGAACTGCGGGTCGCGGGCCAGGTCGGCGCGCAGCACCTTCACCGCGACCTCGCGGCCGAGGCGGACGTCGCGGCCGAGGTGGACCTCCGACATGCCGCCGTAGCCGATCGCGTCGCCGATCTCGTAGCGGTTGGAGAGCAGTCGCGGTGTGGTCATCGGTGCGTCGTCCCGATCCTCGTCAAGTCTGGTCCCATCATGGTGGTGCCGAGCGCCGCGCTCACCCCGGCGGGCCGTTCTGCTGAGGGTCGCAGATCACCCGCACCGCGGACCTGCGCTCCACCCAGCCGTTGGGGGTCACGTTGGTCACCACGCAGGTCGACGGGTCTGCCGGGGGCAACTGCTGCTGGCGGGTGACGACCTTGGTCTGCAGGCCGAGCGTGCCCAGCTGGATCGCGGCCTGGTCGGCGGTGAGCCCCAGGTAGTCCTCCACGTCCACGCGCACCTGGTCGCCGTCCTCGGGGTCGGTGGGGTCCACCGGGGAGGTGCTGGGCGGCGTCGCGCCGGGGGGCGGCACGGGCGCGCCCGTGGTGCCGGTCGGCTCCGCCCGCTCGGAGCTCGTCGGGGCGCCGCCGCCGACCCGGCCGTCGTCCTCGCGCTGGTCGTCGCGCAGGATCGCGGGCAGGCCGAAGGCCAGCGCCGCCACCAGCGCCACCGCCAGCACGGCGATGGTGATCCACAGCCCGGTGCGGCCCTCCCGGTGCTGCTGGTGGCCGGGCACCGGGGTGAACGGCGGCTGCGGGCCGCGCGGCAGCGGCCCGGACACCGGGGCCAGCCCGGGGTGCGTGCCCGCGGCCGGACCGCGGTGGGCGCCGGAGAGGGCCAGCCCGGACGGCGCGGGCAGCGGCCTGCCCGCGCGCACGGCGGCCACCGCCACGGCGAACTCCCCGCCGTTGGCGTAGCGCTGCCGGGGGTCCTTGACCAGCGTCGCCTCGATGAGCGCGCGGGTGCCGGGCGGCACGTCGGCGGGCAGCGGCGGCGGGATGTCGCGGATGTGCATCATCGCGACCGTCACCGCGTTCTCGGACAGGAACGGCCGGTGCCCGGTCAGGCACTCGTAGCCGACCACGGCCAGGGAGTACACGTCGCTGGCGGGTTCGGCCTCGTGGCCCAGCGCCTGCTCGGGGGCGATGTAGTGCGCGGTGCCCATCACCATGCCGGAGCGGGTCACCGGGGCGGCGTCGGCGGCCTTGGCGATGCCGAAGTCGGTCAGCTTCACCACCCCCGACGGGGTGATGAGGATGTTGCCCGGCTTGACGTCGCGGTGGACGTACCCGCGCTCGTGCGCGGCGTTGAGCGCGGCCGCCGACTGCTCCAGCACGTCCAGGGTCCGGTCGGCGGGCAGCCTGCCCTCCTTGGCCAGGATCGCCGCCAGCGGCTCGCCCTCGACCAGCTCCATCACCAGGTAGGCGGTGTCCTGCGGGCCGTCGACGACGCCCGCGGTCTCGCCGTAGTCGTGCACCGCGGCGATGCCGGGGTGGTTGATGGAGGCGGTGGTGCGCGCCTCGGTGCGGAAGCGGTGCAGGAACTCCGCGTCCCCGCACAGCTCCGGCTTGAGCACCTTCACCGCGACCCGCCGGTCCAACCGGGTGTCCGCGGCCTCCCACACCTCGCCCATGCCGCCGACCGCGATCCGGCGGGCGAGCCGGTAGCGGTCGGCGAGCAGCTGGCCGGAGGTGAGCACGTCAGCCACCGCCCAGCACGGCGTTGATCGTCGCGCGGCCCACCCCGGCCGAGACCTGCGAGCCGGTCGCCGCCGGGTCGTCGGTCTCCACCACCACGGCCACCGCGACCTTGGGGTCGTCGGCGGGGGCGAAGGCGACGTACCAGGCGAACGGGGGGGTGTCCTTGGGGGCGTCGCCGGTCTCGGCGGTGCCGGTCTTGGAGGCGATCTGCACGTCGGCGCGCTTGCCGCCGCCGCGGGTGTTCTTCTCCGACTCCTTCATCATGTCGCGCAGCTGGTCGGCGGTGGAGCGCGAGATGGGCGAGCCCAGGCTGTCCTCGGAGAAGTCGGAGATCACCGACAGGTCCGGGGCCAGGATCGAGCGCACCAGCTGCGGGCGCATCCGCTCGCCGCCGTTGGCGATGGTCGCCACGATCTCGGCGTTCTGCATCGGGGTCAGCCGCACGTCGCGCTGGCCGATGCCGGTCTGGTAGATCGCCAGCGGGTCGGGCAGCGCCATGCAGTCGTCGTCGGGGGAGCGCGGGCCGATGCAGGAGCGCACCACCGGGGTGGGCACGGTCAGGTCGCTGTCGCCGATGCCGTAGGCGGCGGCCTGGTCGATGAGCTTGTCGTCGCCGAGGTCCTTGGCCAGCTGGGCGAAGGAGGTGTTGCACGACAGCGCGATCGCGGTGGTCATGGTGACGGTGGTGGAGCTGCCGCCGCAGGTGCCGCGCGAGTAGTTGCGCAGCTCCGAGCCGCCCACCTTGATGCTGGCGGTGGCGGTCAGCGGCGAGTCCTTGGTCTGCCCGTCCTCCAGCGCCGCCGAGGCCACCAGCAGCTTGAACGTCGAGCCGGGCGGGTAGGTCTCGGCCACCGCCCGGTTGAGCATGGGCTTGTTGGCGTCGGCGTCGTAGGCCGCCCAGGCCTTGCCCTGCACGTCGCCGTCGTGCGCGGCGAGCGGGTTGGGGTCGTAGGAGGGGGTGGACACCATGGCCAGGATGGCGCCGGTCTTGGGCTCCAGGGCCACCACCGCGCCGCGGTAGTTCGCCTGGGTCATCGCCTCGTAGGCCGCCGCCTGCGCCGCCGGGTTGATGGTGATCTCGACGTTGCCGCCGCGCGGGTCCCGGCCGGTGATCAGGTCCGACAGGCGGCGGACGAAGAGCCGGTCGTCGGAGCCGTTGAAGATCTCGTCCTCGGCGCGCTCGAGGCCGGTGGCGCCGTAGCGGGTCGAGTAGAACCCGGTGACCGGGGCGTAGAGCGGGCCGTTGGTGTACTGGCGCAGGTAGCGCAGCCGGTCGTTGGTCGGCTGGACGGTGGCCACCAGCTGCACGTCGTTGCCCGCCCGGACGAGGATCTTGCCGCGCTCGCGGGCGTACTCCTCCAGGATGATCCGGTTGTTCTTCGGGTTCTGCCGGTAGTCGTCGGCCTTGAAGATCTGGATGTAGGTGGCGTTGGCCAGCAGCAGGATGACCATGCCGAGCATGGCCAGGCCGACGCGGCGCAGCGGGGTGTTCACGTCGGCCGCTCCACCATGACGGTGTGCGCCTCGGCGATGGGCGCCTGCGGGACCGGGCGGGGCCGCGACCCGCTCTGCGGGCGGCGGGCGGCGTCGGAGATGCGGAGCAGGAGTGCCACCAGGATGTAGTTCGCGAGCAGGGACGAGCCGCCGTAGGACAGGAACGGCGCGGTGATGCCGGTCATCGGGATCAGCTTGGTGACCCCGCCGACGACCACGAACACCTGCATGATCAGCAGGAACGACAGGCCGCCGCCGAGCAGCTTGCCGAAGGTGTCGCGCACCGCCAGCGCCGAGCGCATGCCGCGCAGCGCGAGCACGGTGTAGATCAGCAGCAGCGAGGCCAGGCCGATGAAGCCCAGCTCCTCACCGATCGCCGCGACGATGAAGTCGGTGTTGGCCAGCGGCACCAGGTCCGGGCGGCCCGCGCCGAGGCCGGTGCCGCCGACGCCGCCGGTGCCCAGGCCGAACAGCGCCTGCGCGATCTGGTAGCCGCCGCCCGCGTCGTCGTAGGTGGCCAGCGGGTCCAGCCAGTTCGCCACGCGCTGCTGGACGTGGGTGAACAGCTGGTAGGCCACCAGGGCGCCGCCGACGAACAGGCTCACCCCGATGCCCACCCACACGCCGCGCTCGGTGGCGACGTAGAGCATCACCAGGATCGTGCCGTAGAACAGCAGCGAGGTGCCCAGGTCCTTCTGGAAGACCAGGACGCCCAGCGACATGGCCCAGGCGAACAGCACCGGGCCCAGGTCGCGGGCGCGCGGCAGGTCCACCCCGAGCACCCGCCTGCCCGCGGACATGAACAGGTCGCGCTTGGAGACCAGGAACGCCGCGAAGAACACCAGCAGCAGGACCTTGGAGAACTCGCCGGGCTGGATGGAGAACGGCCCGATCCGCAGCCAGATCTTCGCGCCGTTGATCGTGGGGGCGATGATGCCGGGCAGCAGCGCGGGCAGCGCCAGCAGCACCAGGCCCGCCACGCCGAAGGTGTAGTAGTACTTCGTCAGCGTGCGGTGGTCCTTGATCACCACGAGCACGGCGAGCAGCAGGGCCAGGGCGACCGCGGTCCACAGGATCTGCTTGGGGACGTCGTTGTTGAACTCCCGGCCCGCGCGCAGCGCCCGCTCGCTCAGCGCCAGGTCGATGCGGTAGATGACCACCAGGCCCAGCCCGTTGAGCAGCGCCACGCAGGGCAGGATCAGCGGGTCGGCGTAGGGGGCGAACTTGCGCACGGCCACGTGCGCGACGCCGAACAGCGCCAGGTAGGCCAGGCCGTACCAGACGATGCGGAAGGTGAGCGTCTGCTCCTGGTTGGCCTCGACCAGCACCAGCGCGCTGGTGACGATGAGCGCGGCGAAGCCGAGCAGCCACAGCTCGGTGCCGCGCCGCGTCGGCGTGCCGCCCTCGGGGGTCGACCCGGTGCGCCCGGCCGCCGGACCACCCACCGCGCCCTGGACCGGTGCGCCCATGTCAGCCGCCGCCCTTGTCCGTGTCGCGCGGGGTGCGGCAGTCCGCGGACTGCGCGGCGCTCGTCGACGGGGTGGCGGTGGTCGTGGTCAGCGCCGGGGTCGTGGTCGGCGGCGCCGGGGTGGTGGTCGGGGTGGCCTGGCCGACGCCCGGCGGCAGGCCGGGGGCCTCGGTGGCCGACTGGTCCGGCTCGTCGCACAGCGGCAGCCGGTTGGTGCGCAGCTGCTTGAGCTTGTCCCTGGCGTCGTCGATGCTGGTGGCGACGTTGCGCCCGGAGCGGACGACGTCCTGCCCGATGGAGTTCAGGTCGTCGACGTAGAGCTTCTCGCACGGGGTCGAGTCGGTCGGCCCGCAGCTGCCCTGCACCTGGCTGTTGAGCGACAGGCCCAGCACCGAGCCCTGGATGCCCTGGAAGATCGCGACCTCGCCGCCGGTGCCCTCGCCGATGAAGTACTGCGAGTTCACCCAGTAGCGCACGCCGACCGCGCCCGCGCCGAGCAGCAGCACCAGCAGCAGCGCGAACAGCAGGGCGCGCACGCGCTTGCGCCTGCGCACCGACGGGTCCGGGGGCTCGGGCTGCGCCTGCGGCCTGGGCACCGGGCGGGGGGCGGTGATCGCCCCGGCGCGCGAGGCCGGGGAGTCCGGCGGCGGCACCTCGTCCTGGCCGTTGCCCGCCGCGCCGCCCACGATCCGGTGGTTGTCGCCGTAGTCGACGTCGACCACGTCCGCGACGATCACGGTCACGTTGTCCGGGCCGCCGGACTTCAGCGCCAGCTCGATCATCCGGTCCGCGCACTCCTGCGGGTCCGGGATGCGGATGGCCTCGGCCAGCGTCTCGTGGCTGACCGGGCCGGACAGCCCGTCCGAGCACAGCAGGTACCGGTCGCCGGGGCGGGCCTCGCGGACGGTCAGCGTCGGCTCCACCTCGTGCCCGGTCAGCGCCTTGAGCAGCAGCGACCGCTGCGGGTGGGTGGCCGCCTCGTCCTCGGTGATCCGGCCCTCGTCGATCAGCGACTGCACGAAGGTGTCGTCGTGGGTGATCTGGGTGAACTGCTCGTCGCGGCTGAGGTAGATCCGCGAGTCGCCGACGTGCACCAGGCCGATGCGGCTGCCCGCGAACAGGATCGCCGACAGCGTCGTGCCCATGCCGTCGAGGTCCGGGTCGTTGGCGACCAGCTCCGCGATCGCGCCGTTGCCCGCCGTGGTGGCCTCGCGCAGCTGGCCGAGCAGGTCGTCGCCGGGTTCGTCGTCGTCGAGCGGGGCCAGGGCGGCGATGACGACCTTGGAGGCCACCTCACCGGCCACGTGGCCGCCCATGCCGTCGGCGAGGGAGAGCAGGCGGGGGCCCGCGTACACGGAATCCTGGTTGTTCGAGCGCACCAGGCCCCGGTCGCTGCGGGCCGCGTAACGAAGAACAAGGGTCATGAGCGCAGCTCGATCACCGTCTTGCCGATGCGGATCGGGACACCTAGCGGCACCCGGAGGGGTTGGGTGACCTTAGCCCGGTCCAGGTAGGTGCCGTTCGTCGAGCCCAGATCTTCCACGTACCAGTCCGTTCCGCGCAGCGACAGCCGGGCGTGCCGGGTCGAGGCGTAGTCGTCGTCGAGCACCAGCGTCGAGTCGTCGGCGCGGCCCATCAGGATGGGCCTGCCGTCGAGGTTGATCCGCGTCCCCTGCAGCGCGCCGTGGGTCACCACCAGCTGCCGCGGCGCCTTGCCCCGGACCTTCTTCTCGGTCGACCTGCGGAACCCGGGCACCGCCACGCGGAGCCCGGACGCGGCGTAGAGGTCCGAGCGGACCACCCGCAGGGCGGCGAGCACGAACAGCCAGAGCAGGGCCAGGAAGCCCGCTCTGGTCAGCTGCATGACCAACTCTGGCACTGGTAGTCGCCGCTCCCGCTTCTTCCCTCAACCGGTCGGGACCGCCCCCCGGGCAGGGGGGCCATGACCCGACACGAGGACTGCCCGGTGCCGTGCCCGGACAGCCCTCATATCCTCCGACAGCTTGCAGGACGCCCGGCGCCCCGCCCGCGTTGCCCGCCCCCTCCGGGCGGGCGCCGCGTCACCCCTGGGTGCGGAACACCAGCGACGAGTGGCCGATGCGCACCACGTCGCCGTCGGCCAGCTGCCAGGTCTGCACCGGGGTCCCGTTCACGGTGGTCCCGTTCGTCGAGCCCAGGTCGGCCAGGGTGGCGCTCTGCCCGTCCCAGGTGATCTCCAGGTGCCTGCGCGACACCCCGGTGTCGGGGAGGCGGAAGTCGGCGTCCTGGCCGCGGCCGACCACGTTCCCGCCCTGCTTGAGCGAGTAGTTGCGGTTGGAGCCGTCGTCGAGCTGCAGGCTCGCGGAGAGCTGGCGCTGGGTCTGCACCGCGGGCGGGGCGTAGCCGCCCTGCTGGCCGTAGGGGTCCTGGCCGTAGCCCTGCTGCTGCTGGCCATAGCCGCCCTGGTCGTAGCCGCCCTGCTGGCCGTAACCCTGGTTGTAGCCCTGGTCGTAGCCGGGCTGCTGGCCGTAGCCCTGCTGGTCGTAGCCACCCTGCTGCTGGCCGTAGCCCTGGTTGTAGCCCTGGTCGTAACCCTGCTGGCCGTAGCCCTGCTGCTGGTCGTACCCGCCCTGCTGGCCGTAGCCCTGCTGCTGGCCGTAGCCCTGCTGGTCGTATCCGCCCTGCTGCTGGCCGTAGCCCTGCTGGCCGTAGTTGGGGTCGTTGCCGTACTGCCCTTGGCCGTACCCGTACTGCTGTCCGTAGGGGTCGCCCTCGGGGGCTTGTCCGTAGCCGGGCTGCTGGCTCATGGATCGGTCTCCTGCGTTGCGGGGTTGTGCCGGCCGTCGGCCTGCCTGGTCACCTGCACCCACGGGGTGGGCCTTCACGTCGGGGTCGACGGACGAGCGGGTTCGGAACTGTCCGGTGTGCAGCGCGTCCGAGCGCTCCAAGGAGACTACGACGTCGCCGTAGGTGTCCCAGCCGTGCTCCTGGAGGTGCTCGGCCACGCTCTCGGCGAGCAGCACTTGCATGCGGGAGTCGGCCGAGAGGTTGCCGTGGTCGGTCGGCCCCAGCTGCACCACGTAGTGGTTCGGCGCCAGCAACCGCCCGCCCGCCAACTCCTGGACCTTGTCCTCGCCCTCGCGCTGCAGCGCCGCGGCCACCTCCTGGGGCACCACGCTGCCACCGAAGACGCGCGCGAACGAGTTGTCCACGAGGTTCTCCAGCTTGCGGTTCAACCGCTGCCCGATGCCCATGGACCCTCCCTCCCGTGCGTGCTCCTGCCTCGATCGTATCCGGGTGCGCCATCCCCGACACGGGGATGTGCGAACCCCGGTGCAGACCCCCTCCGCGACCGTGCTACTGTTCTCCTCGTTCCCCACGGGGGACACCACCACTCGGGCGAGTGGCGGAATGGCAGACGCGCACGGTTCAGGTCCGTGTGTCCGAAAGGACGTGGGGGTTCAACTCCCCCCTCGCCCACACGAATGACGGCGGGTGCTCGTGGAGAGCACTCGCCGTTTTCGTGTGTCCACGTCTTTCCGGGGGGCGACCCCCCGGGCCCCCACGGTGCGTGCTCCTCGGCTTGCGGGGGGTGGGGGTTGGGGTGGGACCAGCTGGCTCGCGGGGTGTGTGGGTGGGGAGTGGAGTGGGGCGGCGGGAGTTGGGTGGGGGAGGGAGCGGGGATGGGGGGGTAGGTGTGTGGGTTGAGGGGATTGGGGGGGTGAGTGGTGGGGAGGGTGCGGTGAGTGGAAGTGGGGGAATGGGGAGTGGGATTGTGGGGGAGGGGCGGGGTGTGGCTCTTTGTGGTTTTGAAGTCACGGAACGTCGTTGTGGGCTGGGGATGGGGAGTGGGTGTGGTCCGGGGCACTTTATGCACCAGTTGTGGGGAGGGGTGCATTTTTGCGGCGGCGATTGCGGGGCGGGGTGGAAAAGGGGTGCGGTGAGCGGCGGGGGAGTGGTGCCGGGGGGCCTGGTGCGCGCTGGTGATGGGCCATGTGGGGGACACCGGAAATAGCGGTTTTCCAGGGTTGTGGCCGCCGATGATCTTTGTCACCGCACTGAGGGTGCTGCTCGTGGCCGTTGTCCACCGACGCGATCACCCGGATGGCGGGATAGCGGCAGTGAAGTTCGTTTACCGGTCGTCGACCGGTCGTCGATGGTGGACGGCCGCCGGCCGCAGGGGGGTGCTCGGGGGGTCTTATCGGGCGGGTGCCGACTGGTACTCAATGGGATGACCGATCGACACCGCTCGGCGGGGACCGCGTCCCGGCCGGGGGGAGAGAAGGGCGGAAGTTCGTGAGCGGCATCCCCGGGCGCACTGCGATCACCGAGACCCTCAAGGCGCTGCCCGCACAGCTGACCCCACCGGTCGAGCTGCCCGGGACGCCCGACGAGCTCGCCGCGGGCGCCGCCGCCGCGCTGGGCTGGGCGGGCACCGTGCTGCCCGAGGTCGTCCTCTTCGGCAGGCGCGTGTGCCTGGTCGCCGACCTGCTGCCCGACGTGCACGCCGAGCGGATCTGCCTGGGGCAGGAACCGGTCACCGACAAGGCCAGCGTGTCCACCTGGGCCTGGCCGGAGCTGGCGGGCCGGGTGCCCGAGCCCGCCGTGCGCATCGTCGGCGCCATCGCCGTCGCCCGGCACTGGCGCACCGGCCTGGCCAACGCCGTGCCCTTCCTGCGCTACGGCGACGCCGCGGTCGTGCTGCCCACCTCCGCCGTGCTCACCCACGACTACCTGGTCAACTGCCTGCCGCGCGCCCGCGCCTACGGCGTCGCGGTCACCAGCGCCGAGCCGGACGGCGCCGTGCAGCTCGACCTGCCCGGCCGCGGCGACCGCGCGGGCGCCGAGACCGACAGCACCTACCGCTGGGTGTCCGAACTGGCCTACGACCAGATCCTCGACTCCGCGGCCAACGGCCCCCGCGCCTGAGGACTCCTGCGGCCTGAGGACTGCTGCGGCTGAGGACCGCTGAGGCTGAGGACCGCGGGCCTGCGGTCGACGGCGGGCGCGCCTAGCTTGGGGTCATGCGCACAGTCATCGCCGGGGGCCACGGGAAGATCGCACTGCTGCTGACCGAGCTGGCCGCTCGGCGCGGGGACGCCGTGACCGGCCTGGTCCGCAACCCCGACCACGTCGAGGACGTCCGCGCCGCCGGCGGCGAGGCCGTGGTGCTCGACCTGGAGTCCGCCACCGCCGAGCAGGTGGCCGCCGCGCTCGCCGGTGCCGACGCCGTGGTGTTCGCCGCGGGCGCCGGACCGGGCAGCGGCACCGACCGCAAGGACACCGTCGACCGCGGCGCGTCGGCGCTGCTGGCCGACGCCGCGCGCATCGCGGGCGTGCAGCGGTACGTGCAGGTCAGCGCGATGGGCCTGGAGCGCACCGACGACGAGGACGTCGACGAGGTGTTCCGCGCCTACCTGCGGGCCAAGCTGCTCGCGGAGCAGGACCTGCGCTCCCGCGACCTGGACTGGACCATCGTGCGGCCCGGCAGGCTCACCGACGACCCGCCCACCGGCACCGTCACCCTCGCGGAGTCCGCGGGTCACGGCGAGGTCAGCCGCGCCGACGTGGCCGCGGTGCTGCTGGCCGTGCTGGACGACCCGACCACCGCGGGGATCACCGCCGAGCTGGTCGGCGGCAGCACGCCGGTGGCCGAGGCGGTTCAGGCCCTGCCCAGGACCCGGTCGGTGTAGGGGTTCGCGAACCGGCCCTCCGGGTCCACTTCGGACCGCACGCGCAGGAAGTCGTCGAACCGCGGGTACCTGGCGCGCAGCGCCTCCGCGTCCAGCGTGTGCATCTTGCCCCAGTGCGGCCGACCGCCCACCTGGGCCACGACCGACTCGAACAGGTCGAAGTACTCCCGGTAGGGCATCCCGACGTACTGGTGGATGGCGAGGTAGGCGGAGTCGCGGCCGTGCGCGGTCGACAACCAGATGTCGTCGGCCGCCGCGACCCGCACCTCCACCGGGAACATCACCGGGTCGGCCAGCCGCGGCACCCGGGTGCGCAGCTCGCCCAGGACGTCGGCCAGGGACTCGCGCGGGACGGCGTACTCGGACTCCACGAAGCGCACGCGCCTGCTGGTGACGAACACCCGGTGCGAGGTGTCGCTGTAGGACCGCTCGGACAGCGCCGACGCCGAGATCCGGTTGAGCGGCTTGACCAACCGCGGCACCGCGCGCCCGACCCGGCACAGCGCGCCGAACGCGGCGTTCTCCACCACCTCGTACTCCACGAACCTGCGCAGCGCGCCGAGCGGTCGCGGCACTTCGCCCTCCGGCAGCCGGTTGTTGCGCTTGACGAGCGCCTTGCTGCCGTAGGGGAACCAGTAGAACTCGAAGTGGTCGTTGGCGGCGCAGTGCTCGTCCAACCCGGCCAGCACCTCCGCCAGCGGCTCCGGCCGCTCCTGGGCGGCCAGGGCGAAGGCGGGCACCACGCGCAGGGTCACCGTGCTGATCACGCCCAGCGCGCCGAGGCCGATCCTGGCCGCGGCGAACAGGTCCGGGCGCTCGGTGTCCGAACAGGACACCACCGAGCCGTCCGCCAGCACCAGCTCCAGCGCGGTCACCTGGGTGGCGATGCCGCCCAGCCCGGCCCCGGTGCCGTGGGTGCCGGTGGAGATCGCGCCGGAGATGGTCTGCGCGTCGATGTCGCCCAGGTTCTCCAGCGCCAGGCCCAGCGCGTCCAGCTCGCGGTTGAGCTGGGCGATGGTCGTGCCCGAGCGGACGGTCACCCGGCGCGCGTCGAGGTCCGCGCCGCAGACACCGGTCCACCGCGACAGGTCGACGGCCACCCCGTGCGCCGCGGCGGCGGCGGTGAACGAGTGGCCGCTGCCGCGCGCCTTCACCCGGGCGCCGCGCTCGGCGGCCCACCGCACCGCGGCCGCGATCTCCCCCGGGTCGCGCGGGCTGCGCACCGCCGTCGCGGTCGCCGCCTCGGTGCCCGCCCAGTTCCGCCACGCCAGTGCGTCGTCCCGCGCCACGCCACGCCTCCGCTCCGGTGCTGAAGACCCTTCAGGTCTGCGAGGATATGGTCTGAACCTGCCGTAGGGTGCTGCGGGTGGACCCCGCCGAGCTGCGCACCCGACTGGACCAGGCCACCGCCGACCTCGACCCGCCGTTCGCCGCGGTCGACCTCGACGCCTTCGACCGCAACGCCGACGACCTGGTGCGCCGGGCCGCCGGGCGCCCGGTGCGGGTGGCCAGCAAGTCCATCCGCGTCCGCGCGCTGCTGGAGCGGGTGCTGCGCAGGCCGGGGTTCGCGGGCGTCCTCGCCTACTCGCTGCCGGAAGCCCTGTGGCTGCACGGGGAGTGGGCGGGCACCGACCTCGCGGGCACCGACCTGCTCGTCGCCTACCCGACCGCCGACCGCTCGGCGCTGCGCGCGCTGGCGGCGGACGCGGGCGCCCGCGAGCACATCTCGGTGGTGGTCGACTCCCCCGAGCAGCTCGACCTCGTCGACGCCGCGCTCGGCGCCGACCACCCCGAGATCCGGGTGTGCCTGGAGCTGGACGTGTCGTGGCGGCCGGTGGCGGGCGACCGCCGGGTCCACATCGGCACGCTGCGCTCGCCGGTGTTCACCGCCGAGCAGGCCGCCGACCTCGCCGCGCGCATCCGCGCCCGCGCCGGTTTCCGGCTGGTCGGGCTGATGGGCTACGAGGGCCAGATCGCCGGGCTCGGCGACGCGCCGGTGGGCAACCCGCTGCTCGGCGGGTTGCGCCGGGTGCTGCGCCGCGGGTCCGTCCCGGAACTGGTGCGCAGGCGCGGGGACGCGGTGCGCGCGGTCCAGGCGGGCGGCCCGCTGGAATTCGTCAACGGCGGTGGGACGGGGTCGTTGGAAGAAACCGGTTCCGATCCGGTGGTCACCGAATTCGCGGCGGGTTCCGGACTGCTCGCGCCCGCGTTGTTCGACAACTACCGCGCTTTCACCCCGGAACCGGCGGCGTTCTTCGCGCTGCCCGTCGTGCGCCGCCCCGGGCCCGGCGTGGCGACGGTGTTCAGCGGCGGCTACACCGCCTCCGGACCGGCCAACGCGCTGCGCCTGCCGGTCCCCGCCCTGCCCGCCGGGCTCAAGCTGGTGGCCACCGAGGGCGCCGGTGAGGTGCAGACCCCGGTGACCGGACCGGCCGCCGACGCCCTCGCGGTCGGCGACCGGGTCTGGTTCCGCCACGCCAAGGCGGGCGAGCTCGCCGAGCGCTTCACCGCCTACCACCTGGTCTCCGGCGGGGCGGTCGTGGCGACCACCCCCACCTACCGGGGTGAGGGGCGCAGCTTCGGCTGAGCGCCGGGTCAGCCCGCCGCGGCGGCGACGCCGGTGCCGGTGGTGCGCCCGGACAGGTACTCGCGCACCACCGCCTTGGCCTCCGCGATGACCTGCTCCTCGGGGAACAGCGCGCGGCGGAAGGCGAGGTTGAGGATGCTGTCGGCGATCTCGTTGGCCACCGCCACCGGCATCCGGATCTCGTCGAAGGGCACGCCGAACCGCTCGGCGAGCAGGGTGGCCATGCCGTCGGCGATCACCGTGTTGTTGTCCCGCTCGCCGTCGATCAGGCGCAGGTCCACCACGTCGCCGAAGCGGATCCGGCTGAACCCGGGCACCTCGCGGTACATCTGCACGTAGATGTCGAACACCAGGTCCGCGCCGTCGAACCAGTGCGCGGGGGCCTGCGCGTCGAGCCTGCGGGCGATCTCGGTCATGAACCGGTCGAGGTTGCGCTGGGTCAGCGCCTGCACCACGGCCCGCTTGTCCGGGAAGAACTGGTACAGCGAGCCCACCGCGACGCCCGCGCGCTCCGCGATGAGGGTGGTGGTGACGCCGTCGTAGCCGAGTTCACCGACCAGCTCCGCGCACGCCTCCAGCATCCTCTCCACCCGCTTCGCGCTGCGCTGCTGCACGGGCTGTCGGCGAAGGGGGGTAAGCGTTGCCACCGTGTCTCCTCCTGGTCGCAGGGCGTGATCACCCTGTCCAACGACCGACAGCCCGGGAGGACGCGGGTCCGCGGCGGATTAGTGCAACGGATTTCACCTTATTACCGGGCGGTAACGACGTTATCCCGGACAGGTGGAAACCGCGGGCCCGCGCGGCGTGCGGAGGCACCCAGCACCGCTGCCGCGCGGACCCGCGGGGCCCGCACCCCCGCGCCGCGCGCCGTCAGCGGGGCGGGGGGAACTCGTGGGGTGGTCGACCACCGGCCCGCCCACCTCGGGGGAGCGGGCGGACCGGCGGCCGACCGCGGCCGGTCGCGCCGGCCTCCGCCGTCCGGGGGAACGGCGGAGGCCGGGACCGGACGGCTACCTGGCGCCCGCGGCGACCCGGCGGGGGAACGCGTCGAGGGCGTGCCGGGCGGGCTTCTCCGGGGCGAGGCCACCGGCCACCAGGTGCTCGTGGGCGGCCCGCCACACCGAGCACGGCGCCTTCTGCTGGCGCCAGCGGCCGGAGCAGGTCGGGCAGTTGCCCCGCTCGTCGGGCTCGTGGGCGGTGAGCATCGCCCGCCACCCCTCGGTGAGCCGGGGCAGTTCGGAGCGGGCGACCGAGAGCAGGCTCGGCGCGTCCGCGCGGTCGGCCAGTTCGGTGAGCATGTCCAGGCGCTCCCACACGGCGCTGCGCAGGACCTGGCCGAGTATCTCGTCCACCTCTACACCGTCACCTCTCCGCCTGTGCGGCGGCTTCGCGGAGGGCGGCCCGCAACTGGCCCAGTTGGCCGGTCGTCAGCACCGCCGCCTCACCGGGTGGTCCGACCAGGACCACCTTGTCGTCGTCGACGAGCACGGTCAGGCACCGGTCGCGGTCGGCCACGTCGCCGCAGCCGATCCGCCAGGTCCGGCGCCCCGAGGTGGACCCGGTGAGCGGGCGCAGCGCGTCGGCGCGGGCAACCGGCGCCGCGGCGCCGGTGTCCTGTGCCTGGCGGAGCAGTTCCACGTCCACCGTCCCTCTCCGTGCTCGTGCGCTTACAACGAACTACATTGAGGCCTGGGCAACGGCGACGGGTCTGCACAGCGCCGATCGGCGCCCGCCCGACGATAAGCGGTCGACGGAGTTCACCCGGGCCTATCAGGCCCGCCGAAGGGGGCTTCTCGCCGCTCGTGAACTGCGCTTACGCTGCGCTCGACGCCCAGCGGAACGGTGAGGGGCCGGTATGAACTCGATCGGATCGCAGGGTTCTCCCATCACTCCGGACACGTGGGAAGACCCCGAGATGCGCGCCGCGCTCGCGGCGCGGGAGATCAGTTCCGTCTACCGGCTCCTGCGGCGCACCGGTGTGTCGCAGCGGCAGATCGCCGCGATGACCGGCCAGTCGCAGTCCGAGGTGTCGGAGATCCTCAAGGGCCGCCAGGTCATGGCCTACGACGTGCTCGCGAGGATCGCCGACGGGCTGGGCGTCCCGAGGGGATTCATGGGTCTCGCCTACGACGAGGTGACCGCGGTGCGAGTCGCGGTGTCGCGCGAGGCCGCACAGCCTGAGGAGAGCGAAGAGGTGAAGCGTAGGGAGTTCCTGGCGCACGCCGCCGCCGTCACGGTGGGCGCGAACGTGCTGGGCACGAACTCCGGGTCGTGGGTCGCCAACCCGGTGCAGACCCCCGCGCCCGGGCGCATCGGGATGACCGATGTGCGCCAGGTCGAGGCCGCCACGCGGGCGCTGCGCTCGCTGGACTACCAGTACGGCGGCGGGTTCTGCCGCGACGCGGTGGTGGCGCAGCTGTCGTGGGGCCAGCAGATGCTCGGCGCGTCCGGACCCGAGCACGTCAAGCAGCGGCTGCACGTGGCGCTGGCCGACCTGCACAACCTGGCCGGGTGGACCTCGTTCGACATCGGCCTGACCGACTCCGCCCGCAACCACTTCGGCAAGGCGCTGGAGCTGGCGAAGGCGGGCCGCAGCGAGCCGCTGGTGGCCAACATCCTCTACCGGATGGGCCGGGTCTACCTGCACAAGGAGTCCCCGGACGACGCGCTGAAGATGTTCCAGCTCGGCCAGATCGCCGCCCAGGAGTCCGGTTCGGAGCTCGCGGTGGCGGTGATCTGCGCCAACCAGGCGTGGGCGTACGCGCTGATGGGGCACAAGGACCAGACCATGAAGCTCATCGGCAGGACCCGCGACGAGTTCGCGCGGGCCAACGTCTCCGAGGCCGAGGACTGGGTCAAGTTCTTCAACGAGACCGACGTGCACGCCATGATCGGCACGGTGCACACGGTGCTGGCGCAGACGGTGGACCCGACGCACACCAAGTACGCCATCCCGGCGCTGTCGAAGGCCATCGACTCCTACGGCGAGGACATGAGCCGGTCGAAGGCGTTCAACCTGGGCGCGCTGGCCACCAACCACCTGCTCGACGGCGACGTCGACCACGGCGCCCGGATCGGGCGGCAGGCGGTGGAGATGGCCGAGACGCTCAAGTCCAGCCGGGTCAAGGACCGGCTCAAGCCCCTGCTGGAGGAGGCGGCGAAGCGGCGCAACAACGCCGACGCGCGCGACCTCGCCGAGCAGATCACCAACCTCAACGTGGCGTGAGCGCGGCGCCCGCACCCGCTGACGTGGCCAGGGACGGGCTGTTCACCAGGGAGAACCTCGACTCGACGCTGGCCGAGGTGTGCGCCGGGGTCGGCCTGGACCCCACCGGCGCCCGCCTGCTGCGCTTCACCAACAACGCGGTGTTCCTGCTGCGCTCGCGCCCGGTCGTGGTGCGCATCGTCGGGTCGGTGTCGCTGCGGCACCGGGTGGACAAGGTCGTGCGGGTGGCCCGCTGGTTCGCCGAGCACGACGTGCCCGCGGTGCGCCTGGTCGACGGCCTGGAGCACCCGGTGCACGTCGGCCCGTACACCGCGACCGTGTGGGACGCGGTGCCCCCCGGCGGCGAGGAGCCCCGCCCGCGCGACCTGGCCCGGCTGCTGCGCCGGGTGCACTCGCTGCCGCCGCCCGCGGACCTGCCCGCCTGGGACCCGCTCGACGACGTGCGCAGGCGGGTGGACGAGGCCGAGGGCATCGACGACGAGCTGGCCGGGTTCCTGCGCGAGCGGGTGGCCGGTGCCGCCGCCGCGGTCGAGGCGCTGGAGTTCCCGCTGGCCAGGGGGTTCGTCCACGGCGACGCGCACCTGGGCAACCTGGTGCCCTCGCCTGCGGGCCCGGTGCTGTGCGACTTCGACTCCAGCGGCGTCGGCCCGCCGGAGTGGGACCTGGTCCCGTTCGCCGTGGGCGTGCTGCGCTTCGGCGAGTCGGAGGCGGACTACCGGGAGCTGTCGCGGGCCTACGGCTTCGACGTCATCGGCTGGTCGGGCTTCCCGGTGCTGCGCGAGGTGCGCGAGCTCAAGCTCATCACCAGCGTGCTGCCGATCATGGTGAGCAGCCCGCAGGTGCGCCCGGAGCTGCTGCGCCGCCTGCGCGACTTCCGCGGCGGCGACACCTCGGCCCGCTGGGCCCGCTACCGCTGAGCCCCTCAGGAGGTAACGCGTGGCCGCTGCCAGGCGAAATGCCTGTCGTGGGGCCCGCGCGGAGGGCCCCGGTCCTCCGAGGTGGCCCCATGTTCGCTCTCCCCAGCAAGGCCGTCCGGCGGCGGCGCGCGCTGTGCACCGCCGCGGCCATCGACCGGCTGGTCGACGACCGGGTCGCCGGTGTGCGCGGGCTGCCCGAGGCCGACCGCCGCAGGCACGCCGAGCACCTGGCCGAGCTGGTCGCCCTGGCCCAGGCCTACCGGCACTTCGGCAAGGGCTGGATCGGCAAGCGCGAGCTGGACCGGCGCTCCGCCGCGGCCACCCGCAGGCTCACCGCGCTGCGGCTGGCGGTGCCGTCCGCCGCGCACCTCACCGATGGGGACTGACCACTCGCCGTACCGGGAGACTGCCCCGAACGGGTTACGAGTGCGCCCGGTGCGTTGCACGGGTCGCTGCGCAGCGCGTTGAGCGGCAGCATTCCCGCGACGAACGCGCATCCGGTGAGTTGTCCCCCGCTGCCTGTGGACAACTAGGGGTAGTTGTCCACAGGTGTGGACCACCGGTGCTCGCCGCGATCACCCGCCGAGGCCCGGAAACCGCTGCCGAGCAGGGGGAGGGCAGGTGCCGGGGCGGGGTGTGCACAGCCTGTGGACAACTCCACCCGGCCTGTGCACTACACGTTGATGGGCGCCCGGGTGAGGACGGTGGCGATGCCGAACGCCAGGCCCATGACGCCGAGTTCAACCGCCGCCCAGGTGACCAGGGCGGTCGGCTTGTGCGCGGTGACCGCGGGCAGCAACCGGTACCGCATCTTCGCCCCGAGCAGGCCCAGCGCCACCAGGCACACCACCTTGAGCAGGAGCAGCAGCCCGTAGTCGGTGGTGAACAGGCCCTCGACGACGCCCAGCGTCGGGCTCACCACCAGCTCGACGAAGCCGTTGAACACCCCGGTGGCGGTGACCACCAGGACGCAGGCCGTCGCGAGCTTGGAGAACCGGGGCAGCGCGTGCGCCAGCAGGGTGCGGTTCGCGGCGAGCACGACGACCACCGCGCCCAGCCCGCCGGTCCACGCCGCCGCCGCCAGCACGTGCAGCTCCATCGAGATCATCGTGAAGTCGTGCCAGCGCGGGTTGGTGGCGTGCCCGGTCACCGGCAGCGGCAGCAGCGCGAACAGCGCCACCGCCGCCAGCAGCTCGGCGGGCACCCGGTCCCCGGCGCGCACCGACCACAGCGCCAGCCCGAAGCACAGCAGGCCGAACACCGCCACGAACACCAGCGCCTTGCCCGCGGCGATGGTGACCACGTACTCGACCACCGACGCCGCGGTCAGCGGTGCCCCCGGCCGCAGCTCCGCGGCCTGGAGCACCAGGGTGGCCAGCGCCGCGCCGACCCACAGCAGCGAGGTCTGCACCGCGGCCCGGCGGGCGCCGAGCAGCAGCGGCGCGGACAGCTTGGGCCGGTCGAAGCCGACCAGCAGCGACAGCAGGCACAGCCCGGTGGTGACCACGGCGGCCACGTCGAGCAGCACCCGCACCAGCGGCAGCGCGACCCGGACCACCGCCGGGGGCTCCGGCAACCCGGGGACCGGCTCCGCCGCGGTGATGGCGAGGCCGACCAGCACGCCGAGGACCGCGCCCGCGGTCAACGACGCCACCAGGTGGTACCGGCGCCCGGGGGTGGTGGTCCGGGTCTCGGTCACAGCGCGTTCTCCCAGTTCAGGCTACTTGTCGGCACCGCTGCCCACCCGCGCGGCGAGGAAGCCGCCGCCACCGAGCAGGACGACGGCACCAACGACCCACACCCACACCGGGATACCGCCGCCGCCGTCCGGGGCGGAGCTTCCCGAGGACTGGGACGCGGTGCCCCCGGCGGTGGCGGGCGCCGGCGTTCCGGTGCCCGCCTGGGTGAGGGTGAACTCGACCTCACCGGTGACCGAGTGGCCGTCGGCGGACAGGATGCGGTAGCCGATCGTGTACTTGCCCGCGGGGCCCAGGGCGCGCAGCGGCGCGGACACCACGTTGCTCTTGACCTGGGCGGCGCCGCCCTGCCACTGGCTCGACCCGTCCGGACCCTGCACGACGACCGTGTTGAGGTCCTGCCCCTCCTGCACGGGCTGGTCGAAGGTCAGCTCGACGGTGTCGGGGGCGGTCGCCACCGAGGAACCGGCGACGGGGTTGCTCCCGACGAGCTGGTTGTGGGCGGACGCCGTCCCCGCCGCACCGGCGAGGGCGAGCAGCGCCACCGCGGTGGTGGTGAGGACCCGACCGAGGACGCGCACGGGTCACTCGCCCCGCTTCGCTGCCGCGACGGCCTTGCGGGCGCGCAGGGTCGCCCCGGCGGCCAGGCCCAGGCCCAGCGCGCCGACGACCAGGCCTGCGCCGCCGAGCCAGCGGGCGGTGGTGTCGGACCCGGTCGCCGCCGCGGCGGTCTCGGTGCCGCCGCCGTGCTCGGAGTGCTCCGACGAGGCGCTCGCCGCGCCGTGGGCGTCGCCGGTGGCGGCGGCCAGCGCGATCGACGGCGCCGGGTGCTCGGGCTCCTCACCGCTGGGCGGGGTGGGCTGGTCCCAGGCCACGACCTTGCCGTTGTCGTAGGTCTGCACGGCCGGGGTGGTGAGGGTGTCGGTGTTGTCGGGCAGCTTGCCCACCGACAGCTTGAAGTCCTGGAACTGCCCGGGGGCGATGCGCGCGGGCGAGACCGCGGTCCAGGTCACGGTGTTGAAGTACTCGGTGACCTCGGTGTTGCCGACCTTGACCGGCTTGTCGAGCTTCGCCTTGGTGGCGGTGGCCGTCCACCCCGCGATCGGCTCGGTGCGCACCGAGCTGAGCGGGTACTCCGCCGGGAGCTTCACCTCGACCTTGACGGTGCCCGCGGTGTTGTCCTCGTTGGGCACCCGGTAGGTGATGACGGTGTAGCCGCCCTTGGCGGCGGCCTCCCCGACGACGCGGGCGGTGACGTGGGCGGACGCGACGCCGGAGGTGAGCAGGGCGGCGGCGCCTGCGGCGGCGAGCACGACGCCCGCGCGGGCGGCGGTGCGGCTGGGCATGGGGGTTCTCCTGGAATGCGTGCTGGTGACCCCGGCCGATTCCGGCCGGGCTTCTGCGGGGGGTTCTGCGGTTTCTCAGGAGAAGAGCGGGGGACCGCGGCGGCCCAGGGAACGGCGCAGTACCCCGAGCACGGTGCGATCGGGGTCCCATTCCACGACGGGGAGCGGGCGCGGGGCGGTGGACCCCGCGCCGAGCACCACGACGAGCACGCCCACCCAGCGCAGCACCGCGGTGGCGATGGCGGTGAACGCCACCCCCGCCCGGGTCAGCAGCACGGCGGCGAGCAGGGTCGCCAGGGCGTGCAGGCCGAGCATCAGCGGCGTCGGCAGCACCGCCGAGGGCTCCTGCCCGGGGTGGTCGTCGGCGATGTAGGTGAGCAGGACGTGCAGGCCCGCCTGGCTGACGGCCAGCACGGCCAGGGTGGCGAGCACCCCGCCGCGCCGGTCGGCCACGGCGGTGCCCGCCCAGCCGACGAGCGCGGTCATGACCGCGGTGACGGCGGTGTCGGGGACGCCACCGCCCGCCGTGCCGTGCGCGGCGACGGCCAGCCCGGTGCAGCACAGCCCGAGCAGGACGGCGCGAGCGGCGCGGGCAGGCCGCTGCGCGCGGTCCGCTCTGCCCGCTCCGGTGGTCACAACTCACCAGGGTAGGAGGCCCTGTCCAGACCCTTCGCCCACCATGCGGGAAGTTGTTACCTCAGACACCCAGGGTTTTGAGCAATTGCTCCTCGATGCGATCCAATTCACCCGACACGGCCCGGTGCGCGGCTTTCCGGCGGGTGGTCGGCATGCGCTCGGCGGCGCGCACCGCGGCCGCGAGCTGGCGCAGCGTGGTCTCGGCGCCGTCAGCGAAGGCGAGGTCGTCAGCGGCGGCGCCGGGCTTGCCGCGCACCTCGCCCAACCCGGTCGCCACCCCGGCGATCCTGGCGTGCAGCGCCCCGCCCCGGCCGCTGAACCGCCCGAGGTCGTCGACGGCCACGCCCAGCTTGCGGGCCCGGCGCCGCTCCAGCCGCTCGCGGACCGCCGCGGCGCCCTGCACCACGAACGGGGTCACCACCGGCAGCACGGCGGGGCCGACCACCTTGGCCACCGCGAGCGCGTTCCTGGCCTTGGCGGGCGTGAACCGCCCCTCGGCCACCTTCTTCCGAGCCACCTTCCGAGCCACCCTGACCTCCACCGACCGCGGCCGCACCGACAACGCAGGAGAACCTGCACGCAGAACCTAGCGGCGGCCCCGGTCGCGGGCACCTCGACCCGCGCCCCCGTCGTGGTCCAGACCAGGGTGGAGCGCCTGCCGGGGGAAACCGCCGGGGGATCGTCGCCACGTGCAACTAAGCTGCGGGGTGTGACGACCACGGTGCTGCTCGACGCCGGCGTGGTGAGCCGGTGCAGGCGCCGGGTGCACCTCGAACACGACCCCGCCCTGCGCGACGTGCCGCGCAGCGCCCCCGACCCGACCGCCGAGCTGCGCAAGGCCGACGCCGCGGCGCACCGCAGGGCGGTCGCCGACCGGCTGGCCGAGCGGTTCGGCGACCGCTGGGTGGAGGTGCCCGCGGGCCGCGCCGCCGACCGCGAGGCGGCCACCGCCGCGGCGCTGGCCGCGGGGGCCGGGTTCATCTGGGGCGCCCAGCTGCCCCGCGACACCGAAGCGGGCAGGCGCGGGTCGATCGACCTGCTCGTGCGCACCGACCACGGGTACGTGCCGGTGCTGGTGGTCCGGCACAAGGTGCACGACCCGGGCGCCGGGGCGAACACCGGCCCGCTGTTCGCCGTGGACGCCGTCGGCGGCACCGCCGACCCCAAGCGCAAGGCGCGCCCGCAGCCGCGCGACCAGCTGCGCCTCGCGCACGCCCGCGCGCTGCTGTCCGCCGCCGGGTACGCCGACGAGCGCACCGGGCACGCGGGCGTGGTCGGCCTCGACGGGGAGGTCGTCGTCTGGCACGACCTGACCGCCCCCACCTGGCCGGGCGGGCGCACCGCGCTGGCCGAGTACGCCGCCCGCTTCGCCGACCGGGTCGCGGTGGCCGAGGCCGCGGCCGCGGGCGCCGAGCCGCTGGCCCAGCCGTCGCGGGTCGTCGAGTGCAAGAGCTGCCCGTGGTGGTCGGTGTGCGGCCAGGACCTGCTGGCCGCCCGCGACGTCAGCCTGGTCGTGCGCGGCGAGGACGCCACCCTGCTGCGCGGCGCCGGGGTGGGCACCGTCGACGAGCTGGCCCGGCTCGACCCCGCCGCGGGCGAGCTGCCGCCGATGGTCGGCATGCCGGTCGACGACGCCGTGGGGCTGGCGAAGGCCTGGCTGGCCGACCTCACCCTGGTGCGCAGGCACCGCGAGGTGCTGGTGCCGCGCGCCGACGTCGAGGTCGACGTGGACATGGAGAGCTTCGGGGACCTCGGCGCCTACCTGTGGGGCACCCTGCTCTCCGGCGCCGACGTGGGCGTCGAGCCCGGCTACCGGGCGTTCGTCAGCTGGGACCCGCTGCCCACCGACGACGAGGCCCGCTCGTTCGCGGAGTTCTGGACCTGGTTCACCGGGGTGCGCGACGCCGCGCACGCGCGCGGGCTGACCTTCCGCGCCTACTGCTACAACGAGCTGGCCGAGAACCGGTGGCTGCTGGCCTCGGCCAAGCGGTTCGCGGGCAAGCCGGGCATCCCCACCCGCAGGCAGGTGCTGTCGTTCATCGAGTCCGACGAGTGGTTCGACCTGTTCGGCAGCGTGCGCGACCACTTCCTGTGCTCGCAGGGCAAGGGGCTCAAGACGATCGCCCCGGTCGCGGGCTTCCACTGGCGCGACCCGGAGGCGGGCGGGGAGAACTCGATGCGCTGGTACCGCGACGCGGTCGGCCTCGACGGCGGTGCGCCGGACCTGCCGCAGCGCGCCCGGCTGCTGGAGTACAACGAGGACGACGTGCGGGCCACCGCCGTGCTGCGGGCGTGGATGTCCTCGCCGGAGGTCGGCGAGATCCCCTACATCGGCGACCTCTGACCGCCGCCCGCGCCGCGCGGGCCACCGGAGCGGGGGACCTCCGCCCTTCCATCAGTGCGTGCGCATCTGTTCTCCCATACGGTTGAAGCCACAACCGATCAGAGGAGCTGCGCATGGCACAGCAGGTCAAGGCCGTGGTGGCGCGGGCCAAGGGCGCCCCGGTCACCGTGGAGACGATCACCGTCCCGGACCCCGGTCCGGGTGAGGCGGTGGTCGAGGTCCGGTCCTGCGGGGTGTGCCACACCGACCTGCACTACCGCGAGGGCGGGATCAACGACGAGTTCCCGTTCCTGCTCGGCCACGAGGCCGCGGGCGTGGTGGAGTCGGTGGGCGAGGGCGTCACCGACCTGGCCCCCGGCGACTTCGTCGTCCTCAACTGGCGGGCGGTGTGCGGCAGCTGCCGGGCCTGCCTCAAGGGCAAGCCCTGGTACTGCTTCAACACCCACAACGCCGCCCAGCCGATGACCCTGGCCGACGGCACCCCGCTGACCCCGGCGCTGGGGATCGGGTCGTTCGCGGAGAAGACGCTGGTCCACAGCGGCCAGTGCACCAAGGTCGACCCGCAGGCCTCGCCCGCCGCGGTGGGCCTGCTCGGCTGCGGCGTCATGGCGGGCATCGGCGCCGCGGTGAACACCGGGGCGGTCACCCGGGGCGACTCGGTGGCCGTGTTCGGCTGCGGCGGCGTGGGCGACGCGGCGATCGCGGGCGCCAAGCTCGCGGGTGCCACCACGATCATCGCCGTCGACGTCGACGACCGGAAGCTGGAGTGGGCCAAGGGCTTCGGCGCCACGCACACCGTCAACTCCCGCTCCACCGACCCGGTCGAGGCGATCCGCGAGCTGACCGGCGGCTTCGGCGCCGACGTGGCCATCGACGCCGTGGGCCGCCCGGAGACGTGGAAGTCGGCGTTCTACGCCCGCGACCACGCGGGCGTGGTCGTGCTGGTGGGCGTGCCGACGCCGGAGATGTCCATCGAGATGCCGCTGATCGATCTGTTCTCCCGCGGCGGGTCGCTCAAGTCCAGCTGGTACGGCGACTGCCTGCCCTCGCGCGACTTCCCCTACCTGGTGGACCTCTACCGGCAGGGCGCGCTGGACCTCGACGCGTTCGTCACCGAGACGATCGCCCTGGACCAGGTCGAGCAGGCGTTCGAGAAGATGCACCACGGCGAGGTGCTGCGCTCGGTGGTGGTCCTGTGACCCGGGTCGACCGCGTCGTCACCTCCGGCACCTTCAGCCTGGACGGCGGCACCTGGGACGTGGAGAACAACGTCTGGATCGTCGGCGACGACGAGCAGTGCGTGGTCGTCGACGCCGCGCACGACCTGGAGGCGATCAAGCGGGGCATCGGTGACCGCCGGGTGCTGGCGATCGTGTGCACGCACGCCCACGACGACCACATCAACCAGGCCGCCGCCCTCGCCTCGCACACCGCCGCCCCGGTCAAGCTGCACCCGGCCGACGACCAGCTGTGGCAGCGGGTCTACCCCGGCACCACCTACCAGCCGCTGGCCGAGGGTGACCGGGTCGAGGTCGCGGGCACGGCGCTGACCGTCCTGCACACCCCGGGGCACGCGCCGGGCGCCGTCTGCCTGCACGCGCCGGAGCTGGGCGTGGTGTTCAGCGGGGACACGCTGTTCCAGGGCGGGCCGGGGGCCACCGGCCGCTCGTTCAGCGACTTCCCCACGATCATCGGCTCGATCACCGACAAGCTGCTGGTGCTGCCCGAGGAGACCGTCGTGCACACCGGCCACGGCGACAGCACCACCATCGGCGCGGAGGCCCCGCACCGGCAGGAGTGGATCGACCGCGGCCACTGAGCCCGGGAGCCGGGTCCGGGGTCGCTGCCCCGGACCCGGCGGCCCGCTAGCGGGGCGCCATCCGCAGGGAGCCGTCGAGGCGGATGACCTCGCCGTTGAGGTAGTCCTGCTCGATCATCGACAGCGCCAGGGCCGCGTACTCGCTGGGCAGGCCGAGGCGCTTGGGGAAGGGCACGCCCTCGGCCAGCGCGGCGCGGAACTCGTCGCTGACGGTGGCGAGCATCGGGGTGTCGATGATGCCGGGGGCGATGGTGAGCACCCGGATGCCGGAGCTGGCCAGGTCGCGCGCGGCGGGCAGGTTCAGCCCGACGACCCCGCCCTTGGACGAGGAGTAGGCCACCTGGCCCACCTGGCCGTCGAACGCCGCGATCGACGCGGTGTTGATCACCACGCCGCGCTGGCCGTGGTCGAGCGGGTCGGTCTTGGCGATCGCCTCGGCGGCGATGGTCAGCACGGTGAACGTGCCGACCAGGTTGATCTCGACGACCTTGCGGAACAGGGCGAGGTCGTGGCGGCCCTTCTTCGACAGCACCCGCGCCGAGGGGCCGATGCCCGCGCAGTTGACCACCACGCGCAGCGGGTGGCGACCGCCCGCGGCCTCGTCCACCGCGGCCTGCACCTGGTCGGCGTCGGTCACGTCGGCGGCGACGTAGGTGACGCCCTCCACCTTCGGGGCGTCCTCGACCGCCCGGGGCAGGTCCAGGGCGTACACCGACGCCCCCTTCTCCGCCAGCGCGGCGGCGGTGGCGCCCCCGAGCCCCGACGCACCGCCGGTGACGAGCGCGGCGACACCGTTGACCTGCATGAGCGTTGTCCTCTCTGACATACCGACGGTCCGCAGCAGAGGTTAACGCTCGTTCAGCCCGCGCCGCTGCGAGGTGTGGCTCACCCAACCGGCGGGTCCCCTCCCGCAGGCCCGCGACCGCCGCGCTGGAACAGGCCCGAGGACAGACCTAGCGGCGGCCGGGCGGGCAGACGTCGTCGATGGCCGCGAGGTCGTCCGCCGAGGGCCGCCAGGACACCGCCTCGGCGTTCTCCTCCACCTGCTCGGGCGTCGTCGCGCCCGCGATCACCGACCCCACCGCGGGCCGCGAGGTCAGCCAGCCGATCGACAGGGTGGCCATGGAGATGCCGCGCTCCTCGGCCAGCGCCCGCAGCTTCTCGATCCGGGTCCACGGCGCGTCGGCCAGCAGCCGGGGCCTGCCCGCGAGCCTGCTGCCCGCGGGCGGCGCCCCGCCCTGGGAGTACTTGCCGGTGAGCAGGCCGTTGGCCAGCGGGAAGTAGGGCAGCACGCTCACCTGGAACCGGCGGGCCGCGGGCACCACCTCGCGCTCGACCTCCCGCTCCAGCAGCGAGTAGTGGTGCTGGGCGGCCACCGGCGCGCCCACCCGCTCGGTGCGCGCGGTCCACACCGCGTCCGCCAGCTGCCAGGCGGGCAGGTTGCAGAGCCCGGCGTAGCGGACCATGCCCGCGCGCACCAGGTCGTCGAGGGCGGACAGGGTCTCCGCGACCGGGGTCGCCGGGTCCGGGCGGTGCAGCTGGTAGAGGTCGATCCAGTCGGTGCCCAGCCTGCGCAGCGACTGCTCGGCGGCGCGGCGCACGTACCGGCGGGAGCCGCGGGCGCCGAAGTCCGGGCCGTTGGCGCCGTGCATGTCGACGCCGAACTTCGTGGCGATCACCGCCTGGTCGCGCCGCCCGGCCAGGGCGTGCCCCAGCAGCTCCTCGCTGCGCCCGCGCGGCGCGCCGTAGACGTCGGCCACGTCGAACAGGGTGATGCCCGCCCCCAACGCGGCGCTGACCAGCTCCCGGGACCCGCCGAGGGACTCCGCGGCGGTGCCCGGCCTGCCCAGGTTGTTGCAGCCCAGGCCGACGGCACTCACCACGAGTCCCGAATCGCCCAGGTGACGCAGCTCCACCCCGCTGACAGTAAGCGGCGGTGCGGCTGTGATCCAGAACTGCGGCGGATACCGGTCCACGCGCCGCGCGGCGCGGGCCCGTGCGCCATGCTGTGCCCATGAGCAGCACTCCGGAGGACGCCCAGGCCGCCGCCGCGCCCGGGTGGACCGCCGCGGACCTGCCCGACCTGGGCGGGCGCACGTTCGTCGTCACCGGCGGCACCAGCGGGCTGGGCTTCCAGACCTGCCGCGAGCTCGCGCGCCACGGCGGGCACGTGGTGCTCACCGCGCGCGACGCGGCCAAGGGCGCCGCGGCGGTCGCGGAGATCACCGCCGAGGTCCCCGGGGCCGAGGTCGAGACCAGGGTGCTCGACCTGGCCGACCTGGACTCGGTCGCGGACTTCGCCGAGTCGCTGGACCGCGTGGACGTCCTGGTCAACAACGCGGGCGTGATGATGCCGCCGCACCAGCTGACCGCGCAGGGGTTCGAGCTCCAGTTCGGGGTCAACCACCTCGGGCCGTTCGTGCTCACCTCGATGCTGCTCGACGCGCTCGGCCGGGGCACCGACGCCCGGGTCGTCACCGTGACCTCGTACCTGCACCGGCGCGGCCGCATCTACTTCCACGACCTCGACGGCACCGGCAACTACGACCGGGCGAAGTTCTACGCCCAGTCCAAGCTCGCCAACGTCGTGTTCGCCCTGGAGCTGCACCGGCGGCTGCGGGCGGCTGGCGCCGGGATCGCCAGCGTGCTCGCCCACCCCGGCTACGCGGCCACGAACCTCCAGTCCAACGGCCCGACCGGGGTGGCGAAGCTGGCGCTCAAGGTCACCAACCGGTTCCTGGCCCAGGACGCGGCCATGGGCGCGCTGCCCCAGCTCTACGCCGCGGCGCACCCGGACGTGGAGTCCGGGCAGATGATCGGCCCGGACGGGCGGCGCGAGCAGAAGGGCCACCCGAAGGTGGTCTACCCGCTGGAGGCCGCGCGCGACCGGGAGCTGGCGCAGCGGCTGTGGGAGGTCAGCGAGGAGCTGACCAAGGTCGAGTTCGGCCTGCCGGGGCGCTGAGTCCGCGCAGGTCAGCGACCGCGGCTCTAGCCCAGGCTACCTACCTCTGAGTAGCATCAGCGCATGGACGCAGCGGAGCAGCAGGTGGCCAGGCGTGTCACGATCACCGACTTCCTGCGCGCCCTGCCGCCGATGGCACTCGACGCGCCCAGGATGGCCGCGGGCGCGCTCGGGCTGATCACCACCAAGCCGGTGACCCGCGAGTCGATCGGGCACATCTTCCAGCGCATCGCGGGCAAGCACCCGGACCGGGCGTTCCTCCGCTTCGAGGGCCGCACGATCACCTACGGCGAGGCCAACGCCCAGGTCAACCGGTACGCCTCGGTGCTGGAGGCCAACGGCGTGCACCCGGGGCGCACGGTGGCGGTGCTGGCGGGCAACCGGCCGGAGACGCTGCTGGCGGCGCTGGCCGCGGTCAAGCTCGGCGCCGCCGCCGGGATGATCAACACCAACCAGCGCGGCGACGTGCTCGACCACAGCCTGCGGCTGCTCGACGCGGCGGTGCTGGTCGTCGGCGAGGAGTACCGGCACGCCCTCGACGGCGTGGAGACCCGCGGCGTGATCGACCTGGACTCGCTGGACTACGGCGCGACCACCGACCAGGACCCGCCCGGCACCGAGCGGATCATGGCGGGCAGCACCGCGTTCTACATCTTCACCTCCGGCACCACCGGCCTGCCCAAGGCCTCGGCCATGTCGCACATGCGCTGGCTCAAGTCGATGGCGGGCCTGGGGTCGATGGGCGTGCGGCTGTCCTCCGGCGACACCCTCTACTGCTGCCTGCCGCTCTACCACAACAACGCGCTCACGGTGTCGCTGTCGTCGGTGCTGGCGGCGGGGGCGACCATCGCCATCGGCAAGTCGTTCTCGGCGTCGAAGTTCTGGGACGACGTGGTGCGCAACCAGGCCACCGCCTTCTGCTACATCGGTGAGCTGTGCCGCTACCTGCTCAACCAGCCGGTGCGCGAGGCCGAGCGCAAGCACAAGGTGCGGGTCGTGGTGGGCAACGGGCTGCGCCCGGAGATCTGGGACGAGTTCCAGCAGCGCTTCGGCATCCGGCGCATCGCGGAGTTCTACGGCGCCTCCGAGTGCAACCTGGCCTTCATCAACGCGCTCAACATCGACCGCACCGCGGGCATCTGCCCGCTGCCCTACGCGGTGGTGCAGTACGACCCCGACACCGGCCGGGCCAAGCGCTCCGACGACGGCAAGCTGCGCAAGGTCAAGGCGGGCGAGGTGGGCCTGCTGCTGACCAAGGTCACCAACCGCGCCCCGTTCGACGGCTACACCGACGCCGAGGCCACCGAGAAGAAGCTGGTGCGCGGCGGGTTCAAGGACGGCGACTGCTGGTTCGACACCGGCGACCTGGTGCGCAACCAGGGCTTCAAGCACGTCGCGTTCGTCGACCGGCTCGGCGACACCTTCCGCTGGAAGGGCGAGAACGTCGCCACCACCGAGGTCGAGGGCGCGATCGGGGAGCACGGCGACGTCGAGCAGGCCGTGGTCTACGGGGTGTCGATCCCGGGCACCGACGGCAAGGCGGGCATGGCGGCGATCAAGCTGCACTCGGGCGCCCGCTTCGACGGCGCGGCCATGGCCGAGCACCTGGCCAAGCGGCTGCCCTCCTACGCGGTGCCGCTGTTCATCCGGGTGATCGACGAGGTGGAGCAGACCTCGACGTTCAAGTCCCGCAAGGTCGACCTGCGCACCGAGGGCTACTCCGAGGACGTCGACGACCCGATGTACGTGCTGCGCGAGGGCGAGTACGTCCCCGCCTACGCCGGCTACGCGGACGAGGTCGCGGAGGGCAAGGTCCGGGTCTGAGCCCGGCCCCGCGCGGACCGGCTCAGCGGCCGACGGCGTAGCCCTGCATCCCGCGCGGGTTGGCCGCGGCGCGCAGCCTGCCGCCGCGGTTGCCCACGGCGGACATGCGGCCCAGCGACCACGGGCCCATGTCCACCAGCTCGTGCCCGCGGGCACGCAGCTCCGCCAGCGCCGCCGCGCCCAAGCGGCTCTCCACCTGGGCTTCCCGGGGGGAGAAGGTGCGCGGGTAGAAGCTGCTGGGGAACGCCGTGGAGTGCCAGGCGGGGGCGTCGATGGCGGCCTGGAGGTCCAGGCCCGCGGTGAAGGCCAGCCAGAAGCACAGCTGCCACTGGTCCTGGCTGTCGCCGCCCGGGGTGCCGAAGGCGATCGTCTCGCCGTCGCGCTGGGCCAGCGACGGGGACAGCGTCGTGCGCGGGCGCTTGCCCGGCAGCAGCGAGGCGGGCAGCCCCGGTTCCAGCCAGAACATCTGCGCCCGGCTGCCCAGGCAGAAGCCGAGGCCGGGGATGGCCGGGCTGGACTGCAACCAGCCGCCGGAGGGCGTGGCCGAGATCGTGTTGCCCCAGCGGTCGGTGACGTCGACGTGCACCGTGTCGCCGCGGGTGGCGCCGAGGTTGCCGACGGTGGGCTCCCCGGTGGTGGGCAGGGTCGGCTCCATCGAGTCGCCGCGGGCGCTGGTCGGGGCCTCGCGCACGTACCGGGGCAGCACCGGGGCGCGGCCACCCGGGGAGCCGGGGCGCAGGTCGGGTGAGGCGGAGCCGCCCAGCAGGGCCCGGCGCTCGGCGGTGTAGCCGGGGGAGAGCAGCTCGGCCAGCGGCACCTCCGCGGAGTCGCCGTACCAGGCCTCCCGGTCGGCGAAGGCGAGCTTGGCGGCCTCCAGGGCCTGGTGCACGGTGTCGGCCGTCGGCACGCCGTCGACGTGGCGCAGGTCCAGGCCGTCGAGCAGGAGCAGCTGCTGGAGCAGGACCGGCCCCTGGGTCCACGGGCCGCACTTGGCGACCGCCCACCCGCCGACCTCCGCGGTGGCGGCGTCCTCGTAGGTCGCTGACCACGACGCCAGGTCTTGCCCGGTGAGCACGCCCGCGTGCGCCTCCCCGGAGTCGTCGAGGTGCGGGCGGCGGGCGAAGGCGTCCACGGCCTCGGCGATGAAGCCCTGCGACCAGGCGCGGCGGGCGGCGTCGATCCGGGCCTCCCGGGTCGGGCCGGTGGCCTCCGCCAGCAGGCGCTCCCAGGTGCCCGCCAGCGCCGGGTTGGCGTGCCACCCGCCGGTGGCGTGCAGCCACAGCTCCCCGGAGGTGGGCCAGTGCTCGGTGAACAGCTCGCGGACGGCGGCCACCACCGGCGGCACCCGAGGTGGCAGCGGGTAGCCGTCGCGGGCGTAGCCGATGGCGTGCTTGAGCACGTCCGCCAGCTCCTTCGTGCCGTGGTCGCGCAGGAGCAGGAGCCAGGCGTCCCAGGACCCGGGGACGGTCGCGGCGAGCAGGCCGCTGCCCGGCACCAGATCGAGGCCCAGGCCGCGGTAGTGCTCGACGGTGGCCGCCGCGGGCGCCACGCCCTGCCCGCACAGCACCCGCGGGGTGGGGTCGCCCGCGGTGCGGAACACCGCCGGGACCTCGCCGCCCGGGCCGTTGAGGTGCGGCTCCACCACCTGGAGCACGAACCCGGCCGCGACCGCCGCGTCGAAGGCGTTGCCGCCGTCCTCCAGCACCGCCATCCCCGCCGAGGAGGCGAGCCAGTGCGTGGAGGCGACCATGCCGAAGGTGCCCGTCAGCTCGGGCCGGGTGGTGAACACGCAACGGCACGTTACCCCGTCACGCTCGGTCACTCGAACATTTGTGCACAGTGTGGACAACCCCTGTGGACAACTCGACGAACGCGAGGTCACGGGCGGGTGCGGGCGGGTCGTTCGCTACAGTCGCGGCCGTGTCAGCCGAGGACGAGCGCGCCAGGGGCCGAGCGGCCGGGATCGGCGCGGTGGCCGTGTGGAGCAGCACCGACCTGCCCGGGTGGGGTGACCAGGTCATCGGCCGGGTCGTCGAGCGGGCGCTGACCAGCAGGCTGCCCGGGTGGCGGGCCACGCACTGCGCGCCCTGGGGCTGGTCGCGGCCCAGCCTGGCCGACGGCGGCATCGCCGCCGAGCCGCTGGGCACCCCCACCCCGACCCGGCTGGCCGACCTCACCGCGGGCGCCGACGCCTCCGTGCTCGCCCCCGCCTTCGCCCTCGGCCACGACCCGTACGCGGGGCAGGCGCCGGGCGTGCGCTTCTTCCTCGACCCGCGCGTCGGGCACGCCACCGCCCTGTCCGCCGTGCGCACCGCCCCCGGCGCCGACCTGTCCGGCCTGGTCGGCGTGTCGTTCGCGGCCGCCCGCGACCGGGCCTCGCAGCTCGCGCTGTCCGCCCTGCACCTCGACCCCGAGGTCGTCCCGCACCCCGGCATCGCCGTCACCACCGCCGTCGACCCGGCCACGCTGCCCGAGCGGGTGACCCAGCTGCGCACCCTCGGCCTGCTGCCCGCCGGGGACTACGTGCTGGCCAGCGCCCCCGGCCTCGACCAGGACGCCGTCGTGGTCCCGCCGGAGTGGGTGCTGGAGGACCGGGTGGCCGCCGTCGCGGGCGCCCGGCTGGTGCTGGCCGCCGACGAGCACGCCGCCGCCGTCGCCGCGGGCGTGGGCGCCGAGTGGGTGCTGGTGGACACCGCCGACCCCGCCGACGCCGAGGTCGTGGCCGAGTTCGGGCCGCGCGCGCGGATCGGCGCGCGCACCCCGCCGCCCGGCGCGCCGGTGCTGCTGCCCGACGCCCACGACCGGCTGGCCGCGCACTTCGACGCGCTGGCCGAGGCGGTGGAGACCGCCCGCTCGCTGCGCGACGGCGACCTGGTGCGGCGCACGTCGGTGCTCGCCGGGGAGAACGCCGCCGTCCGCGCCGCGCACTGGCAGCTGCGGCAGCGGCTGCTCACCGAGCGCCGCCGGTTCGCCGAGCCCTACGCCACCGCCCTGCGCGAGCTGGCCGAGACCCGGGAGGCGCTGGCCGAGCGGCGCGCCACCGCCGAGGCCCAGCAGGGGCACATCGAGCACCTGGAGCGGGTCAACGCCGACCTCGCCGCCCGGCTGGCCGCCGCCGAGCGGGAGCTGGCCGCCTGGCAGGGCACCAAGCTCGTGCGCTGGAGCGAGCCGCTGCGCCGCGCCTACGGCAGGGCCCGCGGGTGAGCACCCCCAGGGTCACCTTCGTCCTGGTCAGCTACGGCGGCCGGGACATGCTGGTCAGCTGCCTGCGGGCGCTCGCGGAGCACACCCCGCAGCCGCACCGCGTCGTGGTCGTCGACAGCGCCTCCCCCGACGGCACCGGTGAGTGGCTGGAGCGCAACCTCACTGGTGCCACCGTGCTGCGGCTGCCGGAGAACCTGGGCTTCGGCGTGGGCTGCAACCTCGGGGTGCGCCACGCCGACACCGAGTTCGTCTGCTTCCTCAACGCCGACATCGAGGTCACCGCGGGCTGGTTGGCGCCGCTGCTGGCCTTCCTCGACGCCACCCCGGCCGCCGCCGCGGTCGCGCCGGTGCTGCTCAACGAGGACGGCACCGTGCAGGAGGCGGGCAGCCTCATCGGCGGCGACGGCTGGTGCCGCGCCTACGACGAGCCCGCCGAGCGGCTGTTCGCCCGCGAGGTCGACTACGCCTCCGCGGCCTGCCTGCTGGTGCGCCGCTCGGCGTTCTTCGCCGTGGGCGGCTTCGCCAGCGACTACGAGATCGCCTACTTCGAGGACGTCGACCTCGCCCTGCTGCTCGCGCGGGCCGGGCACCAGACCTGGGTGCTGCCCTCGACCGCGGTCCGCCACCTGCGCCACGGCAGCTCCTCCTCGGCGCGCGCCGAGGAGCTGATGCGGCTCAACCACGCGCACTTCACCGCCCGGTGGGGCGACTGGCTCGACGGGCGCCCCCCGGTGGTGGGCCTGGACGAGGAGCCGCACCGGCGCTGGGCGCTGCGCGACGCGCCCGCCCCCTACCGGGTGCTGCTCATCGACGACCGGGTGCCGCAGGCCGACCGGGGCCGGGGCGACCCGCGCACGATGGCCGTCGTCGACGCCTGGCGCGACGGCGACCCGCGCGCCCGGGTCACCTTCTACGCCGCCTCCCCCGAGCGCGCCGAGGAGTACGCGCCCGCCCTGCAGGCCCGCGGCATCGAGGTCGTGTGGGGCGTGCCGGACGCGGCGGCGTGGTCGCGGGAGCGGGCGGGCCAGTTCGACGTGGTGTGCGTGTTCCGCCCGCACAACTTCGGCGCGCTGGGCACGGTGATCGCCGAGCACCAGCCGCAGGCGGTGCTGGTGTACGACTCGGAGGCGCTGTTCCACCGCCGCCCGGCCCAGCACTTCGAGACCGCGGGGACGGCCGAGGAGCGGCGGGGGTTCGCGGCGGAGGGCAAGCGGTTGCGCGAGCAGGAGGTGCACGCGTTCACCTGGGCCGACGTCGCCGTCTGCGTCAGCGAGGAAGAGGCGGCCTGGGCCCGGCGCGTCGCCCCCGGCACGGCGGTGCACGTCGCCTGCTACCCGGCGAAGGTGCCCGACTCGGTGCCGGGGCGGGAGGGGCGCCGGGACGTGGTGTTCTTCGGCGGCTTCGACGGCCAACCCCGCACCCCCAACGAGTTCGCCGCGCTGGAGCTGGTCAACGGCGTGCTGCCCGGTCTGCGCGAGCGGCACCCGGACCTGCGGGTGCGGGTGGTGGGGGCGGACCCGTCGCCCGCGATCCTCGCCCTGGACGGGGACGTGGTGCGGGTGGTGGGCAAGGTCCCGGACCCGCAGCCGGTGCTCGCCTCGGCGCTGCTGCACGTGGTGCCGATGCGCTACGGCGCGGGCGTCAAGATCAAGTTCGTGGACTCGATGGCGGCCGGGCTGCCCTTCGTCACCACCCCGGTCGGCGGCGAGGGCCTGCACCTGGGCTGGACGGCGCCGCACCTCATCGGCCGCTCCACCGCCGAGATCGTCGAGCTGTGCGACCGGCTGCTGCGCGATGCTCCACTGTGGACCGACATCCAGGCCGAGCTGCTCGCCGTGTGCCGCGCGCACTTCTCGGCGGAGCGCTTCGCGGAGGAGATGCGCGGCGTCCTCGTCGACTGCGCGATCGCGCCGGTGTGACGGGCCCGGGGCCACCGCCCCGGGCCCCTACAACGGCCGCACCAGCGGGGGGATCCGCAACCGCTCGCCGCGCAGCGCCCGGCGGCGCAGCGCGGCCGCGAGCAGCCGCCGCTCCGCGCCCGCGGTGAACCGGCCGCCGTCGCGGGCCGCCCGCGCCACCGTCGGCACCAGCGCGCGGATCGAGTCCTCCACCTGCGACAGGCGCTCCAGCAGCGCGCGCGTGGCCGGGTCGACCTCGTTGCGCAGCAGCAGCACCCGCGCGAACTGCGCCAGCCTGCGCAGCTCGAAGTCCGCCACCGCGTCCAGCTCCGCCGCCAGCCGCGGCGGCACCGGGCCGCCCCTGGCCAGCTTCAGCAGCGCCAACCCCGACGGCAGGTCGCGGTCGAGGCGGTCGTCCTGGCGGCCGGAGACGTTCGACGAGTGCTGGCGGTAGGCGTGCAGCGGGCGGTCGAGGAAGGCGATGCGGCCGTTGAGCATCGCGGTGGCCGCCATCCACTGGTCGTGGAAGGCCGACGGGGTGCCCGGCGGCAGCGGCAGCACCTTGTCCGCCACCAGGTCCGCGCGCATCAGCGACGCCGCGCCGGTGACGGTGTTGAGCAACAGCAACGACTCCAGGTCGTCCCGCTGGTTCACCCGGCTCGCCCAGAACGACTCCTCGACCACCGAGTCGTGCTCGTCGATGAGCCGCATGTCCGCGTACACCAGCTGCACCGCCGGGTCGGCCAGCGCCGCCAGCAGCGACTCCAGCTTGTCCTCGTACCAGACGTCGTCCTGGTCGGCGGGGGCGATCGCGTCGGCGTCGGCGGGCGCCAGCTCGAACGCGCGGCCGAAGTTGGCGTAGAAGCCGACGTTCTCCCCGGTGCGCACCAGGGCGAACCGCGGGTCGCCCGCGATGAGCCCCGCCACCTCGTCGAGCACCTCGGGCGCCGAGCCGTCGTCCACCAGCAGGCAGAACCAGTTCGTGTGCGACTGGGCCCGGATCGAGTCCAGCTGCGCGGCCAGGAACTTCACGTCCGGCTCGTAGAGCGCCAGGCACACCGCGACCTTGGGGCCGCTGCCCGGCCAGTGCCCGGTGAGCCGCCGCGCGGCGGGTCGGGTGCGCACCACCACCGGGTCCAGGTCGCGGCGCAGCGCGGTGCCGTCGGTCAGCTCCACGACCATCGTCAGCGGCAGCTCGCCGTCGCCGGGCGGCACCGGGAGCCGGGCGTGGAAGCCGCTGCCCTCCGGCGCCCGCACCCCGTCCGCGCGCAGCGCCGCGGCCACGTCCGGCCTGCTCAGCCCGTAGGTCGCCGCCACCTCCACGCCGCCGAGGGTGAACGACAGCGCGCGCACCCCCACGTCGGCGTGCACCACCCAGCCGGTCAGCTCCACCACGGTGCCGCGGCCGGTGGCCACCGGCCCGGCGGGCAGCGGCACGTCGAAGTGCAGGTGCTGCTCGCGCGCCCGCGCCGCGGCCGCCCGGTACCGACCCGCGGCCAGCACCGAACCCGCCAGCGCGGACCTCGCCCCGATCCGGCGCAGCACCCCGTCGGACTCCTCGCCGGGCCGCCCCAGCGCCAGGTCGCGCACACCGCGCGCCACCCGGGCGGCGGGCCACAGCGCCCGGTGCGCCTGGCGCACCAGCCGGGAGCTCTCCAGCGCCGCCAACCGCTGCGCGGTGCGGTCCAACCGGGCGGCCAGCGCGGCGGCCGACGCCTCGGCGCGCTCGGTCTCCGCCGCCGCCCGCGCCGCCGACTCCCACGCCGCGCCCGCCTCGGCCACCGCGTCGGCGATCTCGGCGAACGCCAGCGCCAACCGGTCGTCCATGGTGTCGAGCGCGGCGTTCGCGCTGGTCAGCCCGTGCTCGGCCAGGGCCACCCGGTCGGCCAGCTCGGCCAGCTGCTCGCGGGCGGCGGCCAGCTCGCGCTCCCGCTCGGTCAGCGCCTCGTCCGCCGCGTGCCTGCGCGCGCGGTCGGCGCGCAGCTCCTCGACCCCGCCCGGCACCCGCCACAGCGGCTCCGGCGGCTCCACCCGGGCGCTCGCCGCCAGCTCGGCCGCGATGAGCGCGGCGGTGCGGCCGTGCACCGCCTCCTGGAGCTGCGCCTCGGCGGACAGCAGCTCCTCCCAGCGGGCGCGCAGCGCCTGCCCCACACCGCTCAGCGCGCACAGCTCGGTGAGCACCCCGTGCACCGTGCGCGCCCGCCACGGGTGCTCGGCGGCGTTGCCCACGACCTCGCGGGCGAACTCCAGCAGCGCGCGCAGCAGCACCAGCTCCGCGTCCACCCCGGTGCCCGCCAGCCACTCGTCGTCCACCCGGCGCACCACGCCGTCCGCGTCGACGACCAGGTTGCCCGGGTGCACGTCCAGCCGGTCGGCGGGCAGCACCGCGACCCCCGCGCGGCCGGGCAGGAACGGGTGCCGCTGGTGGGCGTCGGACAGCTCGCGGGCGCCGTCGAGGCAGTGCTCGCGCCACACCGCGAGCAGCGCCGCGGCCCGCTCCAGGTCGTGCTCGCGCAGCGCGGCCAGCACCAGCGCGTCCAGGCCCCGGCCCGGCACCAGCGGCTCGACGTCGGTGACCCGCTGCCGCAGCCAGCCCGCGGCGCCGCCGCTGCCGCGGGTCGTGCGCAGCACCAGGTCCCGGTCGAGCCGCCGGGCCCGCCGCCAGTGCGGCAGCCGGGGGTTCGCGGTCAACCAGGCCAGCCCGTCGTGCACGCGCTCGGCGAGCACCGCCGCGTCCCGGGCCGCGAACACCACGGAACCGGGCGCCACCGCCGGGCCCGCGCCCGCCGCCACCGCCAGGCGGTGCGGCTCGCGCGTGCTCACCAGCGGGTCCACGCCCGCCGCCGAGCCCTGCAGGGGGTGGCGCACCAGCTTGTCCACCAGCTCCGCCGCGTCCGGGCGCGCCAGCAGCGACTCGTCGAGCAGCACCCGGGGCAGCACCACGTCCGGGTACGCCTGCACCACCCGGCGCGCGGTGAGCCCGGCGGCGTCCAGCGCGGCGGCCAGCTCACCCGGGGTCACCGCTCCCGGCGCGGCGGGGGCGCCGATCAGCTGACCCAGGCCCATCCGGTTCGCCACGAGCAGCACCGCGAGCCCGCGCGGGGCGAGCAGGTCGGGCAGCCGCGGGTCGACCCCGTCGGCGAGCACCACGTCCCAGGTGCCCCCCAGCACCTCGTCGCCGCCCACGGTGACCCCGGGCAGGTCCCGGCAGCGCTCGCGCGCCGCCTCGGCCAGGTCGGGGTCCGGCTCGCACCCGGTGACCACCGCGCCCGCCTCGGCCAATGCCCGCACCAGCGCCCCGGACCCGCAGCCCAGGTGCAGCACCCGCGCGCCCGGCAGCGGGCGCAGCGGGTCGAGCACGCCGAGGCGGGCGGGGGAGAAGTGCGCCGCGGTGGCCCAGGACCGCACGGCCGCGGCCAGCTCGGCGGACCCGGCGGAGGTGTCGCGGGCGGCGCGCAGCACCGCCAGCGCGTCGCTGGAGCCGGTCATCTCGTCCGTCCCGGGTCCTCGGTCCGCCTCAGGCCTGCGGTGCGAACTTCTCGGTCTGCGCGGACACCAGGGCGTCGAAGGCGTTCTTGGCCGCCGCCTCGTCCGGGCCGAACGCCTCGATCTGGAGCACCACGCCGTCAGCGACGTAGAACGCGCGGAACGCCGTGCGGCCGGTGTCGTTCTGCGCGGCCATGGTGCGCCCGACCACCCCGGTCGGCAGGCCGGACAGCGAGGTGTGCCCGCGCTCGCCGAAGTAGCCGTCCACCGCGGTCAGCAGCGCCTTGGGGTCCGAGCCCGCGGCGGGGGTGAACGAGTAGACCGCGCGCACCAGGGCGTTGCCGCCGGTGCCGCCCTCCATCGTCACGTACATGCCGACGCTGGTGACGCCCTGCGCCTTGAGGAAGTTCGCCTCGTCGGGCGCGGGCACCTTGCCGGTCACGGCGCGCTCGATGGAGATGTTCTGGTTGGCGTGCTCCTCGCCGTCGTCGATCTTGACGAACGGGCCCTTGGGCAGCTTCGGCGGCGGCGAGGTCGACACGGTCGTGCTCGGCGGCGCGGACCCCGGTCCCGGCGCGGCGGTCTCGCCCCCGCCCGGCTTGAAGATGAGGAACGCCGCGACGCCCGCGGCCACGAGCACCACCACCGCGGCGACGATGCCGATGACCTTGCCCTTGCCGCCGCCGCTGGACTCGGTGAAGACCTCCGGGCCCTGCCGCGGCCAGCTCTGCGCCTGGCCGAAGTCCGGCGGCAGGCCGTCGTCGCTCATCCACGGCGGCGGGCTCTGCTGCGGGGCCTGCTGCTGCGGGCGCGAGGTCTCCCACGCCGGGCGCGGCTGCGGCGGCGGGAACTGCGGCGGGCCGCCCATCCCCGGCTGCGGCTGCTGGCCGGTGCCCATCGCCCGGCCGGGCACGATCTGGGTGCGGTCGCTGTCGGCGGGGCCGGTGCCCAGCGAGCCGCTGGGCACGACCTGGGTGCGCTCACCCGCGTCGCCCTGGCCCTGCTGGTGCGGCTGGTTCTGGGGGATCTGCGGGTTCTGGCCCTGCTGGGTGGGCACGACCTGGGTGCGCTCGGTCTGGTTCTGCTGCGCGGGGTTCTGCTGGGGGGGCACCGGGAAGCCACCGGAGATCGGGGCGACGATCTGGGTCGACTCGTTCGCGTTCGGCGGCGGCACGGCGGGGTTCCCGCCCGGCGGGGTGCCCGGCACCGGGTTGCCCCCGGGCGGGGTGCCCGGCGCCTGCTGGGCCTGCGGCGGCTGCGGCGCGCTCTGCTGCGGGGTCGGCTGCTGCGGCGCGGGCGGCTGCGGGGCGGGCTGCTGGCCCTGGGGTTGGTTCTGGCCGGACGCCTCGATCATCACCCGGTCGCGGCGCTGGCGGTACTCGTCCGCGGTCAGCTCGCCCGCCACCAGTGCGCTGTCGAGCTTCCGCAGCTCGTCTTGCCAGGACATGCCTATGCCTCCAACCGCGTCAGGACGCGCTCATTCTGCACAAGGTGCGTGACGCCCTGTGTCACGGCAGCCAAATCGGTACCCGATGGTGGTGCGAACAGTCACCACCGGGTTGCGGGACGTGCTCATCAACTCGCCGGAAGTGTCCGGCTGACGGTGGACACCAGGGTACGCAACTGCTCGTCCAGCACCGCCGGGTCACCCGAAGGGGATTGCAGCACGCTCACCTGCACGGTCCACGTGCCCGCCGTGTACACCGCCCTGGCGAGCGAGGACTGCGGGCCCCGGGTGCCGACCACCCGCACGGACGCGGGCAGGCCGGAGAACTCGCGGTCGGTGAAGTTCAGCTTCCGGTTGGCCGCCAGCACACCGTCGGTCACCTCCGCGGCGGTGGCCGCGTCCGGGTTCGGGAACGCCTGCACCAGGAACGCCGTCGACCCCTCGAACGACCCGGTGTAGGTCACCGCGGTCACCCCGGCCTCGGTCAGCACGGCGACCTCGCGCTCGCTGAACACCTTGGCGCCCTGGGCCTGCGCCAGGTTCATCGTGCCGCTGCGCGGGTCCTTGCGCCCCGGCAGCACGATCGTCGCCGGGTCCCCGACCGGCGCCGCCGCCGGGCTGGAGGCGGGCGGGGCGCCGCTGCCGACCGGCTGCTGGTCGTCGGACCCGCCCGCGAGGGCGAACCACCACACCAGGCCGGCCACCACGACCAGCGCGCCGAGCACCGCAAGCACCCGGTTGCGGTTGCCCCCGGTGCCGCCCCCGGCGGAGGTGGTGAAGACCTCGCTGCCCTGCATCGGGGTGTCCCGGGGCAGGGCCACCATCGGCGCCAGCGGCACGCCCGCGGCCGCCTCCCTGGCGGCCAGCGCGGCCCGGTCGATCACCTGCGTCGTCTCCGCCGGGTCCTCGATGACCTGGGTGACCTCGCCGTCGACCACGGTGGGTCGCTCGTCGGGCTGGGCGTCGCGCTTGTCGGCCTTCCTGGCCGCGCCCTTGCGGGGGGCCTTGGACGGCGCGGCGCCGTCGCGGGGCGCCTCGCCCTGCGGCTCCGGCGCGCGCGGCGGCGGCGCCTGGCCGCTTGCCGGGGCGGGCCGCTGGGCGGCCTGCGGCTTCGGCTCGACGGGCTGCTTCGGCTGCTTCGGCTGTTCCGGCTCCTGGGCGGCCGGGGCCTGCGCGGGCGGAGCCTGCTGGGGCTGCGCGCCCTGGGGGGCCTGCTGCTGCGCGCCCTGGGGGGACTGCTGCTGCTCGGCGGGCGGGGCCTGCTGCGGCCCGCGCGGGGGCTGGGCGGGGACGCGCTCCTCCACCATCCTGGTCGAGGCCATCGCGGTGGGGCGCCGCACCTGGGCGGGCGCGGGCGTGGTGGACGCCGCGATCAGGATCTCGTCGCGGCGCTTGCGGTACTCGGCGAGGGTGACCGCGTCCTTGGTCAGCGCCTCGTCCAGCTTGCGCAGTTCCTCTTGCCAGGTCATCGGGTCCCCCTGCGGGCGGAATATCGGTCGAATCCTGCCACCTGCGCGCTCACCCCGGCGCCCCCTCCCCGGATTCGGCGGTGGACCGTGACCTGGCGGAGACCCCGTGCACCAGGGCGAGGAGCATGTCCGCCGCGGTGTGGCACACCCGCAGCAGCAACCCCACCGCGGTCGCGGCCACCACCCCCACCGCCGGTCCCAGCACCAGGACCAGCACCGCCTCCCGGGCCCCGAACCCGGCAGGCGCGAACACCACCACAAGTCCCACCAACCAGCTCAGGGCAAACCCGCACGTCGCCAGCGCCGCCACCCGGGCCGGGTCGGTGGTGAACGGCGCCGCCGCCACCAGCCCCGCGCCCCCGTAGGCCAGCCACGCGGGCACCATCCAGGCCATCGGCCGCAGCACGTCGGCCCAGCCCAGCGCAGGCACCGCGGCGCCCCGGCCGAGCTTGCGCACCACGAACCGCACCACCGCCGGGTGCAGCAGCGGCAGCGCCAGCAGCGCCACCGCGCCCGCCCAGCTGTACCGGGACGCCAGCACCGGGTCGGCCACCAGCAGCCCGGCCGACACCACCACCGAGGTCACCGCGTGCACGGCCAGGAACACCGCCCCCGCCAGCAGCGCCGAGCGCGCGGGCACCCCGTACCGCTGGGCCAGCCTGGCCTGCGCGAGCAGCGGCCACACCGCCCCCGGCAGGTACTTGCCGACCTGCGCGGGGAAGAAGACCCGCCGCGCCGCCGCCGCGCCCACCCGGTGGCCCAGCGCGTCCAGGCACCGCCGCCACACCTGCGCGGTCGCCAGCAGCCCCAGCACCACCAGGGCGAACGCCAGCAGCGCCCGCCACCAGCCGATGCGGCCCACCGCCGCGCCCAGGGCGGGCAGGTCGTCGCGCAGCGCCCACCCGGCCACGCCCACCGCCACGACCACGAACCCGATCGCGACCAGGTCGGCGCGGCGCCGGGGCGCGTCAGCCACGCCGGATCAGCCCGGTGGTCGTCGGGTAGGGCAGCGCGGGGGTCTTGCCGCGCAGGTACCGCACGCCCCCGCCCGCGCGCACCGCCGCGTACCGGTCGCGCTTGATGTTGTCGAACACGACGAGCGCGCCGGGCGCCAGGTGGTCCAGCGCGCGGTGGAAGGCGTCCACCCGCGCGCGCCCGTCCACCACCACCAGGTCGAACTCGCCACCGACCCGGTCGATCGCCCCCACGTACTCCTCGAAGTCCAGGTCCTCGTGCCCGGCCCGCCCGGACCGCACCGTCGTCCCCGGACCGGCCGCGGCCGCGGGCACGACGTGCAGGGTCACGTTGTCGTGCTCGGCCACCAGCCCCCGCACCACCTCGGCGAACCCCGCGTCGTGCTCGACGCTGTGCACCTCGGCCGCCCGCCGGGCCAGCCACACCGTGCTCGCCCCCGCGCCGAACTCGAACACCCGCGGCGCCGCCCGCCCGGCGAGGAAGGCCTGGACCTCCTCGATCGCCGGGTAGGACCACCACGCCAGGTCCAGCGCGGCCAGGTCGGCCACGTCGTGGACGGCGAACAGCGACCGCAGGTGGCCGGTGCCCATCCGGTCGAGCAACCCGGTGCGCTCGGCGACCTTGCGGGCCGCGCGCACCCCCGCCACGTAGGCCCCGCGCGCGCTCACGGCTCGTCCCCCGTCCGCTCGACCACCATCTCCGCCACCTCGTCGCGCCGGGCCGTGCGGTGCAGCAGCATCTCCGCGATCAGCCCGAACGACACCATCTGCACGCCCAGGATCACCAGCAGGATGCCCAGGTTGAGCAGCGGCCGGGTGCCGATCGCCTCGGCGGTGAACACCCACACCCCGGTCAGGTACAGCAGGATCGCGAACCCCAGCGCCCCGAACAGCGCGCCCACCCCGGAGAACAGGTGCGCGGGCCTGCGGCCGTACTTGGTGATCGTCATGACCGTGAGCAGGTCGATCGCCCCGCGCAGGTACCGCTCGAAGCCGTACTTGGACCGGCCGTGCTCGCGCGGGCGGTGGTTCACCGCCAGCTCCACGACCTTGTAGCCCTGGTTGTGCGCCAGCGCCGGGATGTAGCGGTGCAGCTCGCCGTAGAGCGGCACCCGCCGGTACACCTCGGCGTCGGCGGCCTTGAGCCCGCAGTTCTGGTCCTTGAGCGGCAGCCCGGTGATCACCCCGGCCACCTTGTTGAACACCTTCGACGGCAGCCGCTTCGACAGCGGGTCCTTGCGGTCGACCTTGTGCCCGCTGACCAGGTCCGCCCCGGTGTCCAGCTCGGCCAGCATGCGCGGCACCTCGGCCGGGTCGTCCTGCAGGTCGGCGTCCATGGTGACCACCCGCCGCCCGCGCGCCTCGGCCACCGCGGCCGCCAGCGCCGCCGCCTTGCCGAAGTTGCGCCGCAGCCGCACCGCGCGCACCGCGGGCCGCTCCTCGGCCAGCGCGCTCATCACCTTCCACGAGCCGTCGGTGCTGCCGTCGTCGACCAGGATGAGCTCGTAGTCCACCCCCGCCAGCGCGGCGGCCACCTCGTCGGCCAGCGCGGCCAGGGTCGCCTCCTCGTCCTTGGCCGGGACCAGCACGCTGACCTCGGTCACTTCTCCCCCTCCTCGGTTGGCGCGGGCGCCCACAGGACCGCCCCGCTCTTGCGCACGAAGACCACCTTGGTGTCCGGGGTGGCCGTCGGCCCGATCACGACGAAGCCGGTGCCCCCGGTGACCCACGGCAGCGCGGCGGTGACGTCCGGCCGGGCCTGGTTGACGATGCCGCCGCCGACGACCACGCCGCTGCCGTCGACCACCGCGGCGCAGTGGATCGGGTCGGCGCCGCCGGTGGCCCAGCCCCGGATGCGGGTGGCCCCCGGCAGCTGCTGGGCCTCCTCCATGAACCCGGACGGGTCGGCCTTGCGCGCCGGGTCGGCAGCGGGCAACGGCCGCGCGCCCGCGATGTCGACGCGGTCACCCAGCTCGGGGCCGCCGCAGCCGAGCGTGAAGTCCTCGGTGAACGGGTAGTGGCCGATCTTGGGCAGCAGGTCCATCAGCTCGTCCGGGTTCGGCAGCCGGTCCGGGTAGGCCGCCCCGAGGCCCGCCCGCAGCGCCACCGCCTGCAGCGGCACCTCCCGCGACTCCTCGCGCAGCGCGGCGGCCACCGGCATGCCCAGGGTGAACCCGAGGAACCCGGCCGCGACCGCCAGCACCGCCACCCGCGGCCCGTTCGCCGCGGACCGGCGCACCAGCAGCCACCCGGCGATGACCATCAGCGGCACCGCCATGACCACCGACTGCGAGGTGTAGCGGCTGGACAGGCCCACCGCCTCGCCGAAGTCCACCCTGGCCACGCCGATCATGGCGCAGGCCAGCACCGCGTGCAGGGCCAGCGCCCACCACACCCGCAGCTCCTCGGCCCGCGCCGCGCTGGTCGTCAGCAGCACCGCGTACGCGGCCAGCACCAGCACCCCGGCCACCACGGCGACCCCGGCGCTGTCGGTCGTCCACAGGTGCCCCACGGCCGCGAAGAAGGTGAACAGCACCTGCACCGGGTCGCTGGTCGGTGACCCGCCCGGCACCGGACCCCGGTCCAGCAGCTTCCACGCCACCCCGACGCCCACCAGCACGACCAGCGGCACCACGCGCTTCCACACGGCCTCGCGCCGCACCCAGGCCAGCCACGCCAGCGCCACCCACACCGGGAACCCGGTGCCGTAGCTCAGGCAGGCCAGCAGGCCCACCCCCCAGGCGGGCACCCACCACCCCCGCCGCGCCAGCAGCAGCGCGCAGATGACCAGCAGGTTCGCCGTCAGCCACGCCGTGCCGCTCATCGAGCGGATGAAGTTGTGCAGCCCGTGCGGGCTGAACACCAGCGCCGAGGCGCCCACCACCAGCGCGGCCCGCGCCACCGGCGGCAGCGACCTCGGCAGCGCGGCGCGCAGCACCACCACCGTCAGCACGCCGATGGCCACCACCAGGCAGCCCAGCACCCGGTTGTCGCCGTGGCTGACCGCCACGTTGAGCCAGTAGGCCAGGGCGGGCAGGACCAGCGGGTGCTCGTTGCGCAGGGTGAAGAAGCCGGAGGGGTGCAGCGAGCCGTCCGGGTTGGAGGTGTTGAGCAGCACCTGCCAGTAGTCGAGGAACTGCAGGTGGGGCCCGCCCAGCACGTCGACCAGGGTGGCGGCGACGGGGACGAGGGCGAGCAGCTCGATCAGCCACACCCACCGCGCGAGCCGGGCGGGTGCTGGGGCTTGGGTCACAGCGGGGATCTCCCTGCGCTAGGGGACTGCCCGGGCAGTCTAGAGAGGCCGCCCGCCCGGCCAGCGGGAACGGTCTGCGGCCCCCGGGGACGGGGGGTTACCGTGGGCGGGTGAGCGACCAGCCGCCGGTGCCCCAGCTGCCGCCCGTGCACGAGGCGTGGCTGCCGCGGGAGCACTCGCTGCACCGGCCCCGCCACGGCCCCCGGCAGAAGCTCGCCCTGATCAGCGCCCTGGTGTTCTTCGCCCTGCCGACCGTGCTGTACGCGGTGGGCGTGCGCCCCGCCGAGATCGAGAACCACCCGCTCGCCGGGTTCCCCGGCCTGGGCGACGGCTGGGGCTTCTTCCGAGACTTCGACCCGTGGGCCACCGACAACCTGTCCTTCCGCCCGGCCGCCATCGCCGTGGCCGACGGGGTCAGCCGCGGCGTGTTCGGCGAGCCCCCCACCTTCGGCCAGCAGGAGGTCGACACCGGCCCGCTCGGCGGCGGCCCCACCCCGGCGCCCGCCCCCGGCCGCCGCGTCGAGCAGCCCGGCCAGCAGGGCCCGGCGCAGGCCGCGAACGCCACCGTCATCGAGGGCACAGACGGCTGGCTGTACTTCGGCGGCGACATGTCGGCCAAGTGCCAGCCCTCGCGCCCGTTCGCCCAGACCGTCGACCTGCTCAAGCGCCTGCAGCGGGCCGTCGAGAGCTCCGGGCGCGAGTTCGTGCTGGTCGTGGCCCCCGACAAGTCCACCCAGGTGCCGGAGCACCTGCCCGCCAACTACGACGACAAGGAGTGCGCCGCGGCCGCCAGGGACCGGTTGTGGAAGCTCATCGAGGGCGCGCAGACCTTCGACATGCGCGCCGAGCTGCAGGGCGTGGCCCGCGGCCTGGGCCGCCCCCCGTACTACCGGCTCGACACCCACTGGACCGACGAGGGCGCCCTGGCCATGACCCGCCGGGTCGCCGAGGAGGTCCGCCCCGGGGTCTCCGCCACCTGGACCACCAGCCCCCGCGCCCGCTTCGCCGTCGGCGCCGACCTGCCCGGCATCCAGGGCAAGCGCGGCGACAAGGAGGGCACCATCTACAGCCTGCGCCCGGACGGCGAGTCCGACCGCACCCAGGAGCCCCGCACCAACCTCAGCACCCCGTTCCACCGCGGCTCCGAGCCCGTCCAGGGCACCATCGACAAGCCCACCCTGTTCCTGGGCGACTCCTTCACCGGCGTGTCGGTGCCCTACGTCTCGGCAATATTCACCGACCTCACGGTGTTGAGCTACCTGAGCAGCGTCGACCGCCCGGCCGACACGATCGCCCAGCTCGCCGACAACGAGGTCGTCGTGTTCGAGATCGTCGAGCGCGCCCTCGCCGTCGGCGGCGGCAGCTGGCTCACCGACCAGTTCATCAACGACGTGCAGGCGGAGCTGGCCACGCGCCCGATCCGCCGCTGAACAGGAGGAACCGTGTTCTTCGGAAGGGCCAAGAGCCGCATGGTCACCCCGGAGGAGGCCCTCCCCGGCCGCGACACCCCCCTCCCGGTCGTCACCGACAACGTGGTCCTGCACCACCGCCAGGTCCCGCCCTTCCCCGAGGGCCTGGAGGTCGCCGTCGTCGCCATGGGCTGCTTCTGGGGCCCCGAACGCGTCTTCTGGAACACCCCCGGCGTCTGGTCCACCTCCGTCGGCTACACCGGCGGCCACACCCGCAACCCCACCTACGAAGAGGTGTGCAGCGGCCTCACCGGCCACACCGAGGCCGTCCAGGTGGTCTACGACCCCAAGGTCGTCACCTACAAGGACCTGCTCAAGACCTTCTGGGAAGGCCACGACCCCACCCAGGGCATGCGCCAGGGCAACGACCTGGGCACCCAGTACCGCTCAGGGCTGTACTACCTGAACGACACCCAGAAGGCCGAGGCGGAGGAGAGCCTCAAGGCCTACCAGCAGTCCCTCACCAAGGCGGGCTACGGCCAGATCACCACCGAGATCGCCGCCGCGGGCCCCTGGTACTACGCCGAGGATTATCACCAGCAGTACTTGCACAAGGTCCCCAACGGCTACTGCGGCATGGGCGGCACCGGCGTCTCCTGCCCCATCGGCCTGGGCGTCAGCGAGGGCTAGTCGGTCAGCTTGGGGTGACCCGCGCCCGCGTGGGTCACCCACACGACGCGGCGGCCGGGGTCGGGGCAGAACCAGACCCGGCCGCCCGCGGTCACCTCGTACTGCCACTGCTCCAGGAGTTCGCCGCGCACCTCGCGGCGGCCGAGCGAGCCCCTGAGGACGTGGTGCCTGGTGGGGTTCTCGGGCCTGGTGGGGTGCTCGGTGAGGACGGTCCACGCCTCCCAGGTGGCGTTGCGAGCCGTTTGGCACAGCTCATCCCACCCCTTCGCGGCGTCGTTGGTGGCGAAGCGAGCCTCCCAGCCGCCGGGGCGCCCCGGGGGCGCAACCCGGTCGTTGCGCTTCGACGGCACCGCTCAGGTACCGGACGGGTCGGGCACGGCGCCGAAGTCGTCGTCGACCGGCCTGCTGAGCTGCGCGCGCAGTTCCGGGTCCGCGTGGATGGCGGCGGTGTCGCGCCATTCGAGGAGGACCTGGTTGAGCGGGGACCACAGGCCGACCTCGGCGCACGCCCGGAACATGGTCGCGTAGTCCTTCGCGAAGTCCGCGCGGTCGTCCGGGGGCAGGAAGCGCACCCAGGCGAACTCCTCGGCCAGCACCTCGGCCAACACCTCGGCGGGCAGGTGCTCCAGGACGGTGCGCAAGCCCCGCGCCGCGGCGACCGAACCGGCTGCGGCGGCACGGACCCGGTCCTCCCGCGCCAGCAGCAGCGGTGCGCCATCCCGCCTGCGCACCAGCACTTCCCCCTGGTCGGCGAGCGCCGCGACGGACTTGGGGTCGCGCTGGAGCTCGCTCCACTGCACCTCGGTGGTCATGAGCCAATTCTGAATTTTTTCAGAACTCGCCGCAAGTGGGGCAGGTGCCCGCACCAACCGCAGGTCCGCTGAAGAGCTGGACGGCCGCGGAGGAGTGTGGCTGATCCGCTGGCCCGGCTCATCCCACGGTGACGGCCGCTCCAGGACCGACCCCAGCGCGGGGAGGTGCTCGGCGGGCGCCGGGTCCAGCCGGAACCAGGGCAACGGCTCGGGGATCCGCAGTGCACGCGCCCAAGCGACCACCCTGTCCGAGTCGCGGACCGGGCTCATCATCCGCTCCAGGCGACTGACCTGGCCCTGCGCGATGCCCAACCACCGGGCCACCTTCGCCTGCGTCAGCACCGGGCGGTGATCCACGCGGTAGTCGTGGACGGCTATTCGCCGCCATCTGGGTTGAGCAGGTCCCGCACACCCTTCGGCCGTAAACGACGGTCCACCCTCCGAGGCTCATACCTCCGGATATGGAGCTGCTCCGCCGATTCAACCTGAGGATATGCGTGTAATGCACATGCTGGCCGACACGCTTGGCTGCGGGGAATGCCCGCATCAAGCGTGATGGATGGTCGCTCACCGGGATCCGGACTGGTGGTGGCCCCGCCGCGGCGCGCCGCCACCAGTCCAAGCCGGTCAGAACCTCGTCAGGTTCAACAGGTTGTTGCTCCAGACCCCGTCGGCCTTCGTCTGGATGAACTTCCGGCCGCCGTTCTGCCTGACGTAGATGGTTGCGCGGCGACCCTCGGCCTCGGTGTAGGCCTCGCCGCCGTTCTCGATGTAGCTGACCATCCGGGCGACGGTGTAGGTCTCCGTCTGGCCGCTGACCGTGTCGGTCCCGCGCACGCTGTCGATGTGCTCGTGGTCCTCATCGCCGTGCTCTTGCATGTGGACGTGCGTGACGTGCACTGCCATGCCTAGACTCCTGTTCGCGTATGACCCCGTGCGGGTCGATTTCCTTGGAGGCCCCCGCCCTGCCCGGCGGGGGCCTCCGCATTGGCGCCCGAGGCGGAAGCCCGGGTGACCGTTGTGGAGCCTGCACCGCGCGACCGCGGCGGGCAAATCCGCCAGACCGCCTCCGGCGTGGGAGGAAATCGCCAACAAACGGCTGCGCAAAGCCCATCCACAATCTTGTCCACAGTGGTTCTGTGCGGCGATCAGGGCGAATGCAAGAACAGCCGCAAGTAGTCCACAGGACAAATAGCTGACAATGTTTGTTTGCGCCGAGAATCGGATTCACCCGGATGGGGGAGTCCTGGGCTCGTGGGAGGTGGTCTGCGGCTCCGCGCGGGTTCGTAGACTCGGGCGGTGGATCGGCGGAAGCGGCTCGGGGTGCACTACACGCCTGCGGTGCTCGCGCGGTTCATCGCCGGGCGGGTGGCGCGGTACGTCGAGCGGCCGGTGCGGGTGCTGGACCCGGCGTGCGGGGACGGGGAGTTGTTGGCGGCGGTGGCGGAGCGGTGCGACGCCGAGCTGGTGGGGTTCGACCTGGACCCGGGGGCGGTGGAGCGGGCTCGGGAGCGGTTGCCGGGGGCGGACATCCGGCTGGCGGACTTCACCGAGGTGGGGCAGCGGTTGGCGGGGCCGTTCGACGTGGTGGTCGCGAACCCGCCGTACGTGCGGACGCAGGCGTTGGGGAACGCGAAGGACTTGGCGAGCACGTTCAACCTCAAGGGGCGGTTGGACCTGACGCACCCGTTCGTGGCGTTGGCGCCGCGGTTGCTGGGGGCGGGTGGGGTGTTGGCGCTGCTGTGCAGCAACAGGTTCCTGACGACGAAGGCGGGGGCGAACGTCCGGGAGCTGCTGGCCGGGCGGTTGTCGGTGGAGGAGGTGTACGACCTCGGGGACACCAGGCTGTTCGACGCCGCCGTGCTGCCCGCCGTCGTCATCGCCACCAAGGGCTCCCGGACCGCGGGCGGCGCCCGGCCCGCGCGGTTCGCCAGCGCCTACGAGGTGCAGGGGGTGCAGGCGCCGGAGGGGGACCTGTTCGCCGCGCTCACCGGGCCCGCCTCCGCGACGGTCGGGGTGCGGGGGCGGGCGTTCGCGGTGGAGGTGGGGACGCTCGACGACCGGGACCTGTGGCGGGTGAGCACCCCGGAGCGGCACCGGCGGGGGGCGCGGGTGGCGGCGCGGACGTGGCGGACGCTGGGGGAGCTGGCGAAGATCCGGGTGGGGATCAAGACGACCGCGGACCGGGTGTTCATCGGTGACCACTGGGACGCGCTGCCCGCCCACCGCAGCCCCGAGCCGAGCCTGCTGCGGCCGCTGCTCACCCACGAGGACCTGCGGCCGTGGACGCCGCCGGGGCCGCCGCGGGTGCGGGTGCTCTACCCGTACCTGGACCTGCCGACGCGCAGGCCGGTGGACCTGGCCGAGCACCCGGGGGCGGCGGCGTACCTGGCCGAGCACCGGGAGCGGCTGGAGGGGCGGCGGTACCTGGCCGAGGCGGGTCGGGAGTGGTTCGAGATCTGGGTGCCGCAGCGGCCCGCGCTGTGGCGCCCGCCCAAGATCGTCTTCCCGGACATCAGCGCCCAGCCCCGGTTCGCGGTGGACCGCAGCGGGGCGGTGGTCAACGGCGACTGCTACTGGATCAGCGTGCCGGAGCTGGGCGGGGACGACCTGGCGCACCTGGTGATCGGGGTGGCCAACTCCGCCTTCGGCACCCGCTTCTACGACGACGCCTGCGGCAACCGGCTCTACGCGGGCCGCAGGCGGTGGATCACCCAGTACGTCGCCCGGCTGCCGCTGCCGGACCCGGCGAGCCCGGCCGGGCTGGCCATCACCGCGGCGGCGCGGCGGCTGGCGGCGGGGGACGGGGGGCACCTGCCGGTGCTGGAGGCGGCGGTGGCGGCCGCGTTCGAGTAGGGCTACTCATGACACCGGGGGCCCGCGGGACGGACGATCGGGGGCATGACCTCCGACGCCAAGTCCCCGTCCTCGCCGACCACGGGTGCCTTCTTCGCGCAGGCCGCCCTGTCGTTCGCCCTCTCGCTGACCGCCGTCACCGTCGGGATCGCCGTGCTGCCGGTGGACCCGTGGATCCGGGCGTTCCTCGGGGTGGGCGCGCTGTACACGATCACCTCGGCGTTCACCCTGGCCAAGGTCATCCGCGACCGGCAGGAGGACGCCTCGGTGTACTCGCGCATCGACCGGGCGCGGGTGGAGAAGCTGCTCGCCGAGCACGACCCGTTCCGCGCGCCCGGGGTCTGAGGTGACGGGCGCGGGACGAAAGAGGAGGGCCGACGCCGGGGCGTCGACCCTCCTGCTGCGAGCGGATGACGAGACTCGAACTCGCGACCCTCACCTTGGCAAGGTGATGCGCTACCAACTGCGCTACATCCGCCTGCCCCGGTCTCCCGGTGCGCCACGAACTGTACCCCACGGCTTCGCCCGCCCGTCACGGACCCCCTCGCCGGGGGTGCGCGTCCCCGGCCGGGCGTGGGTCGAACGGACTAGGACGACCGTAGGTGTGTGCTTCACGTTATTCACGGATACGGGCCGCAGGACACCTCCGTGTGGCACTGTGTTCACCACTGTCACGACGGCCAGGAGGAGGCACCGGGCCGGATGACCTGGGACGACCGGCCTGCGCAGGCCAGCGCGAGCGAGGGCGCCGGTGCCGACGCGCACGCCGACCGCGACCTGCTGCACCGCCTGCGCGCCGGTGACGACGCCGCCTTCGGCGAGCTGTTCTCCCGGCACAGCGACGCCGTCCGCAGGCTGGCGCTGGGCGTCTCCGGCGACCGCGCCGAGGCCGACGACCTCACCGCGGAGGCCTTCTTCCGGGTGCTCCAGGCGATCCGCCGCGGGGCCGGGCCGGTCGACAACGCCCGCGGCTACCTGCTGATCGTCGTGCGCCGGGTGGCCTGGGAGTGGGCCGGGCGGCGCCGCGAGCTGCCGGTCAGCGACGAGGAGCTCGACCACCGCGTCGGCGCCGCGCACGACGACGGCGCCCGCTCCACCGAGCGCACCCTGATCACCCGCGCGTTCACCAGCCTGCCCGAGCGCTGGCGCACCGTGCTGTGGAAGGTCGAGGTGGAGGGCGAGCGGCCCGCGGTGGTGGCGGGCAAGTTCGGCCTGAGCCCCAACGCCACCGCCGCGCTGGCCCGCCGCGCCCGGCAGGGGCTGCGCGCGGCCTACCTGCAGGCGCACCTGACCACCGAGCGCGGGTCCACCGGCTGCCGGTCGGTGCTGGAGAAGCTGGGCGCCTACACCGCGGGCAGCATCACCGGCAGCGAGCGCTCCCGGGTGCGCACCCACCTGCAGGCCTGCTCCTCGTGCGCGACCACCCAGGCCGAGCTGGCCGACGTCTGCTCCGGGCTGCGCGCGCACGCCGCGCACCTGGCCGTGCCCGTCCTCGGGCTGGCCGCCGCGCACACCGCGCACGCCCTCGGCTGGGGCGCGGGGGCCAAGGCGGTGCTGGCCAGCGCGAAGTTCCAGGTCGTCGCGGCGGCGGCGTCGGCGGCCGCGGTGGGGGCGCTCACCCTGCTGCCGCTGGGCACCGCGGGCGAGCAGCAGCAGGCCTACGCCGACCTCGACGGGTCCGGGGCGACGCTGGAGGTGGGCCCGCCGACCACCAGCACCACCACGACCGGGGCCGCGGGCCCCACCTCGGTGCCGCCGACGGCCGCGTCCAGCGCGATCGTGCCCGGCCCCACCCACCGGCCCACCGGCGCGCACCCGGTCGGCAAGCCCGCCGCGCCGCCCGCCGCGCCCGCGACCACCTCCGCGGCGGTGGGCACGGGGTCCACCGCGGCGCAGCCGCGCACCGAGTCCGCCACCGCGCTGGAGTCCCCGCAGGTCTACGACCGGTCGCTGCCCGTGGTGTCGCGGCAGGTGTCCTACGAGCGCAAGTGGGCCGTCTACGACCGCTACGACGTGGTGTCCGAGACGAGCACCACCACGCTGGTGAACGCCGCCGCGCAGACCACGGTGGCCACCAGCAGCACCGAGTACACCCAGTACCGCGAGCCGGGCCGCGACCCGGCCCCGACCACCCGCGAGCAGGGTGGCCCGACCGGGCCCACGGTGACCAGGACCCCGTCCGGTTGATCATCGTCCGGGGCCGGTGCGAGAATCGGCCGCGGAGCACGAGGGAGCGCATTTCACCCGGTCGGCGCAGGGTCGAGCCGGTACCGTTATCCCCCGGTGTCCTACGCACTGCGTGACGACTGACCACCAGCGCCACACACAGCGCCACACCGAGAGGCGGAGACATGACGCGCCAGGTTCGCGACGTGAACGGTCGGCTCTGGACCGTCCACGGCACCCTCACGTGGCGCACCCCGGCCACCGAGGACAACTTCGAGCACGACGTGGCCGCGGGCTACATCCCCGGGGTCGTCATGCTCTCGCTGATCCTGGTGCTGGCCGTGGTCCTGGTGACCTGGACCCCCGACGACGTGGTCGTGCCCGCGTGGCTGCTGCTGGTCCTGCTGCTGGTCGCGCTGTTCTTCCCGGCCCGCTGGGCGCTGCGCAGGCCGTGGACGCTGGTGGCCGAGACCGGCGACGACGGCGACGGCGAGCCCACCGAGCGCTGGGTGGGTACCGTGCGCGGCTACTTCAACGCCCGCGCGGAGATCGCCAAGATCGCCAAGAACCTCAGCGCGGACTCCCAGCCGAGCTTCGAGGGCGCGCTGCGCCCGATCAACTGAGGCGGCGGCCCCGCCGGGGCATGACAGCGGCGGCCGCGCGGGCGAGACTGGTCGCGTGCCCGAACTGCCCGAGGTCGAAGCCCTGGCCCACCACCTGCGCGAGCACGCGGTCGGCCGCACCGTGGCGCGCGTCGACGTGGCGTCGATGAGCGTGCTCAAGACCGCCAGCCCGCCGTGGACGGCGCTGCACGGCCGCGAGGTCACCGGCGCCGGGCGCCGGGGCAAGTACCTCGACCTGGACTGCGGCGGCCTGCACCTGGTCACCCACCTGGCCCGCGCGGGGTGGCTGCGCTGGGCGCAGACCCTCTCGGCCGCCCCGCCCAAGCCCGGCCGCGGGCCGCTGGCGCTGCGGGTGCACCTCGGGCCGCCCGGGCAGGGCCCCGGGTTCGACCTCACCGAGGCGGGCACGAAGAAGGGGCTGGCCGTGTGGGTCGTCGAGGACGTCGGGTCCATCGAGCAGATCGCCACCCTGGGCCCGGACGCGCTCGACCTGACCCGCGACGAGTTCGGCGCGCTGCTCGCCGGGCGCACCGAGCGGCTGAAGACGGTGCTGACCGGGCAGCGGGTCATCGCGGGCATCGGCAACGCCTACTCCGACGAGATCATGCACGTCGCCAGGCTCTCCCCGTACGCCACGCCCGCCCGCCTCGACGAGGGGCAGGTGGACCGGCTGCACGCGGCCCTGCGCGAGGTGCTGCTGGCCGCGGTCGACCGCTCGGTGGGCCAGCACGCGGCCCTGCTCAAGGGCGAGAAGCGCTCCGGGCTGCGGGTGCACGCGCGCACCGGGTTGCCGTGCCCGGTCTGCGGGGACACCATCCGCGAGGTGTCCTTCGCCGACAAGGCCTTCCAGTACTGCCCGACGTGCCAGACCGGCGGCAAGCCGCTGGCCGACCGGCGCATGTCCAGGCTGTTGAAGTAGGTACCGTGGGAGCCCCAGCGAACCGGAACGGGAGCGTTGCCTGGTGGGCCAACTGCTGACCGAGCGCGCGGTGGTGGGCGTCGTCGCCACCCTGGTGGTCCTCGGGCTTTTCGTGCTGCTGTGCAGGCCGCGCAAGGCGGGCTCGGTGGACGACGCCGTGCTCGACGCGGTCCAGCGGCTGTCGCGGGCCGCCCCCGAGCTGCGCGGCGGGCTCACCGAGAAGGCCGCCGACCAGGCCACGAAGGAGCTCGTCGAGCTGCTCAAGTGCGTCGCGGTGGGCATCAGCGACGGCGAGGGCAGGCTGCTGTCGTGGGCGGGGGAGGCCAACGAGCACTACGCCGACCTCGCCGCCCCCATCGTCGAGGTCGTGCGCCGGGGCCACCGCGAGCACATCCAGCACGAGAACCTCCAGTGCGCGCGCCGGGGCAGCTGCCCGATGCGCACCGCGGTCATCGTCCCGCTGATCATCGACGGGCAGATCGAGGGCTCGCTGGTGCTGGTGGGCGGGGTGGACAGCAAGCGCCTCATCCGCGCCGCCGACGAGCTGGCCAGCTTCCTGACCATCCAGCTGGAGCTGGCCAAGCTGGACGAGTCCAAGCAGGCCCTGGCCCGCGCGGAGATCCGGGCGCTGCGCGCGCAGATCAGCCCGCACTTCATCTACAACACCCTCAACACCATCTCCTCGCTCATCCGCACCGACCCGGAGCAGTCCCGCGAGCTGCTCCAGGACTTCGCCGACTTCACCCGCTACTCGTTCCGCTCGTCGGGGCTGTTCGCCACGCTGGCCGACGAGCTGGCCAACATCGACCGCTACCTGACCATCGAGTGCGCCCGCTACCGCGAGCGCCTCAACGTCCGGCTGCGCGTCGCCCCCGAGGTCCAGTCCGTCGTCGTCCCGTTCCTGGTGCTGCAACCGCTGGTGGAGAACGCCGTGCGGCACGGCATCGCCAAGAAGCCCGGCGGCGGCACGGTCAGCGTCTTCGCCCACGACAACGGCTCCGAGGCGCTCATCGTCATCGAGGACGACGGCGTCGGCATGGACGCCGACCGGCTCTTCGAGGACCTGCGCGACGCGCACAAGACCGGCTCCCACGTCGGCGTCGGCAACATCAACCAGCGCATGCGCCAGGTCTTCGGCGACGAGTACGCGCTGATGGTGGAGACCGCGCCCGGGGCCGGGATGAAGATCACCCTGCGGGTGCCGAAGTTCTTCCCCGGCGTGCGCCCCGACCTGCCGTCCTTCGCCGACGACGGGGAGCGGGAGACCGCCCCGGCCGTGGACTAGGCGCATCGACCCGGGAGGTCGGGGACGCGGGTGGCGGGTTCGCGGTGACCAGTGCTCTCAGGTCCGGCGCCGTAAGGTCGTACCCATGAGCGTTGCGGAGAAGCTGGCGGCCCGGTTGCCGGGGATCGGGGAGCGCGGCGAGAAGGGTGACGTGGTCTCCGTCGTGCGGCTGCACGGGATCATCAGCCCCTCCGCGTCCCCGCTGGCCCGCGGCGCGATCAACGTCAGCAGCGTGGAGTCGGCGCTGAGCCGGGCGTTCGAGCGCGACCGGCTGGTGGCCGTGGCGCTGGTGGTGAACTCCCCGGGCGGCGCGCCGACGCAGTCCGCGCTGGTGGCCGAGCGGGTGCAGGAGCTGGCGGGCAAGAAGGGCGTGCCGGTGCTCGCGTTCTGCGAGGACGTGGCGGCGTCCGGCGGGTACTGGCTGGCGTGCGCCGGGGATGAGATCTTCGCGCACCCCACCTCCCAGGTCGGGTCCATCGGGGTGGTGTCGGCCGGCTTCGGGTTGAACAACCTGCTGGAGCGGTTCGGGGTCGAGCGGCGGGTGCACACCGCGGGGGCGAACAAGGTGCGGTTGGACCCGTTCCAGCCCGAGTCGCCCGAGGACGTGGCGTGGCTAAGGGGGTTGCAGGCCGAGCTGCACGAGCAGTTCGTGGCGTGGGTGCGCGAGCGGCGGGGGGACAAGCTGACCGGGGACCCCGACGTGCTGTTCTCCGGGGAGGTGTGGACCGGCGCCAGGGCCCAGGAGCTGGGGCTGGTCGACGGCCTGGGCAGCGTGCGGTCGGTGGTGGCGCAGCGGTTCCCCGGGGCCGAGCTGGTGCTGGCCGAGCCCAAGAAGGCGCTGCTGGCCCGGCTCGGGCTGGGCGGTCCGATGAGCGCGGGGGACCGGGTACTCGCGGCGATCGAGGGTGTGGAGAACCGGGTGACGTGGAACCGCTTCGGGCTCTGAGGTGCCCCCGACTGCCGCGGTCCGCGACACGCAGTGGTGATCGGCAACGATTTCGCTCCTGCTGACGGGTGACGCTGGGATTGGTCATGGACACCCGGGGTGCGAGTGGGCAAGATTGCGCACACCGTGAGTACTGCCACCAACAGCCCAGGCCTCGTCGTCCTCGCCGTCGACGACGAGAAGGCGGGGATGGACGAGCTGGTCACCCTGCTGAACGGCAACCGCAACGTGCGGCGCGTGCTGAAGGCCGACGACGCCACCGAGGCGCTGCTGGTCCTCGCGGGCGACGACGAGGAGCTGGCCGCGCGCAAGGAGGCGGGCATGCCCGTCGTCGACGCGGTCTTCGCCGACCTGGACATGCCCGGCCTCACCGGGATGGAGCTGGCGCGGGTGCTGGCCGGGTTCAAGCCCGCCCCGGTGCTGGTGTTCGTCACCGCGCACAGCCACGAGGCGGTCGCGGCGTTCGAGCTGGGCGCGGTCGACTACATCCTCAAGCCCGCCAAGCAGCCCAGGATGGACAAGTCCATCGAGCGGGTGCTCGACAAGATCAATTCCACCGGCGCGGCGGCCGCGGCCCCGGTGCCCGAGCAGCGCGACGACGAGGTCATCCCGGTCGAGCTCGCGGGCACCACCAAGCTGGTCTCGCGCGCGTCGGTGCGCTGGGTCGAGGCGCAGGGCGACTACGCCCGCCTCTACACCGCCGACGGCTCGCACCTGGTGCGCATCCCGCTCGCCCAGCTGGAGGAGCGCTGGGAGAAGGCGGGCTTCGTGCGCATCCACCGCTCCTACCTGGTGCCGCTGTCGCTGATCACCGAGCTGCGCATGGGCGGCTCCGGCTACTCGGTGGTCATCGGGCACGAGGAGAAGGTGCTGCCGGTCAGCCGCAGGCACACCCGCGAGCTCAAGGACCGCCTGGTGCGCGGGGCCGGGCCGTGACCGGGCCGGTCGAGCCGCCCCGGCCGCCGGACCCGTCGAAGCGGCCGCCGCGGCGCAAGCGCGTGGTGCTCGCCGACTCGCGCGCCCCGGTCACCGTGCTGCGCACCGTGGTGGAGCTGGAGGAGCAGACGAGCTGGGCCGAGGAGGTCGTGCGCGGCTTCATCCGCACCCAGTTCAAGACCGCCGTCCGGCTCGCCCTGGCGCTGATCTGCACCCTCGGGCTGCTGCCGCTGGTGTTCTTCCTCGCCCCCGGCCTGGCCGGGGTGTCCGTCGCGGGCGTGGCGCTGCCCTGGGTCCTGCTCGGGGTGCTGCCCTTCCCCCTGTTGTTCGGGCTCGCGTATTGGTACAACGTGCTCGCCGAGCGGCACGAGCGCGACTTCGTCGACATGGTGGAGAAGTAGGTCCACCACCAACGCCGCGGCACGAGGGCGGGGACCAGGGAGACGTGGAACTGAACGTCTGGGCGGTGGTGGGCGTCGCCCTGGTCGGCCTGGCCACCTTCACCATCGGCTTCCGCAGCGCCCGGCAGGCCTCCACCACGCAGGACTTCCTCACCGCGCGGCGCACGGTCCGCTCGCGGCGCAACGCCGCGGCGGTCTCCGGGGAGTACCTGTCCGCCGCGTCCTTCCTGGGCATCGCGGGGCTCGTGCTCAAGGACGGCACCGACGCGCTGTGGTACCCGGTGGGCTTCACCGCGGGCTACGTGGCGCTGATGCTGTTCGTGGCCGCGCCGCTGCGCCGCTCGGGGGCCTACTCGCTGCCCGACTTCGCCGAGGCCCGGCTCGGGTCCCGCCAGCTGCGCGGGCTATCGACGGTGTTCGTGGTGTTCATCGGCATGCTCTACCTGGTGCCGCAGTTGCAGGGCGCCGGGCTGACCCTCAAGCAGGTGGTGCCCGGGGTGCCGCTGTGGGCGGGGGCCGTGGTCGTCGCCGTGGTGGTGGTGGGCAACGTGCTCGGCGGGGGCATGCGCGCGATCACCGTGGTGCAGGCCTTCCAGTACTGGCTGAAGCTGTTCGCCATCGCCGCCCCGACGTTCGTGCTGTGCGCGCTGTTCGTCGGCGGGGGTGGGCTCGGCGGGGTGGGCGCCACCGCGCTGTCGGCACCGCAGGCGCCCCGGTTCACCAAGCCCGCCGACATCGCCGTCGACACCGACGTGGTGCTCCAAGTGCGCGAGGCCGTCCCGCTGTGGGCCGAGGGCGTCGTCGACGGGGCGCGCACCAGCGGTGTGGTGTTCTGGGGGCCGGGGGAGCACACCGTCCTCGCGGGGGCCCGCCTGCGCTTCGCCCAGGACACCCCGGTGCCGGTGGTGGCGGGCGCCCCCGCGGACAACGAGTCCTGGCTGCGGCCGGTGCGCGGCTGGGACGAGCTGTTCACCACCTACTCGCTGATCTTCGCGACGTTCCTCGGCACCATGGGCCTGCCGCACGTGCTCAACCGCTTCTACACCAACCCCGACGGCCGCACCGCCCGCCGCACGACCCTGCACGTGCTGCTGCTGCTCAGCGTCTTCTACGTCTTCCCGGTCGTGCTCGGCGCGCTGTCCCGCGTCTACACCCCGGAGCTGCTGGTCACCGGCACCACCGACGCGGCGGTGCTGACCCTGCCCGGCAAGGTGGCGCCCGGGGTCGTCGGCCAGGTGCTCGGGGCGGTGACGGCGGCGGGCGCGTTCGCGGCGTTCCTGTCGGCCTCCTCCGGGCTGGTGGTCAGCGTCGCCGGGGTGCTCTCGACGTCCAACGGCGGGCGCGGGCGGGTGCGCGACTTCCGGTGGGCGGCGGTGATCGCGGGCGCGGTGCCGCTGGGGATCGCGCTGCTGCTGCCCGCGGGCGACATCTCGCTCAGCGTCGGCATGACCTTCGCGCTGGCCGCGTCCACCTTCTGCCCGGTGCTGCTGCTGGGCATCTGGTGGCCGCGCATCACCTGGGTCGGCGCCGCGGTGGGCATGTGCGTCGGCGGCGGGCTGGTGGTGGTGGCGCTCGTGCTCAGCACCGTCAGCTCCTTCACCGGCGGCTGGGCCCCCGGGCTGGTGCAGCAGCCCGCCCTGGTCACCGTGCCGCTGGCGTTCCTGGCGGTGTTCCTGCTGAGCAAGGCGACCGCGAGCCGGGTGCCGCCGGAGACCAACCGCATCCGGATGCGCATGCACGCCCCCGACCGCCTCGGCTTCATCCGCGACCGCGACATCGCCCGCTTCGGCAGCGCCGAGGAGCGGTCGCGGCTGGCCAACGGCCGCCACCGCCGATAGGTCCCTTCACCTGCCCTGAACGGGCCACCGTGGCAGCATTGAACCGTGACGAACCCCCCCGGCGTGCCCACCACCACCGTCGCCGACATCCCGGCCGAGCTGCCCGCGGGCACCACCCTGCTCGACGTGCGCGAGCAGGACGAGTGGGACGCCGGGCACGCCCCCGGCGCCGTGCACATCCCGATGAGCGAGCTGGCGGGCCGCCTCGACGACCTGGCCGAGACCTCGTACCTGGTGATCTGCCGGGCGGGCGGGCGCTCGGCCAGGGTGACCGCCTACCTCAACGCCAACGGGTGGGAGGCCACCAACGTCGACGGCGGCATGCAGGTGTGGGCGGCCCAGGGCAGGCCGGTCGTCAGCGACACCGACCCGGACCCGCGGGTCATCTGACCGTGCACCCGCACCAGCCCCGCTTCCACTGGGTCGCGACCCCGCCGCCCGGTGCGGGCACGCCCGCGCCGCCGCGCCGCCGGGGCCCGTACACCGGCCCCCCGGCGTACCGCACACCGCCGCGCTGGGGGTTCCCCGCGCTGGCGTGGCGGTGGCCGACGGCGGTGTCGGGGCTGGACGTCGAGGAGCCCACCCCGGTCGACCGGGTGCGCGGCCGGGGCAGGCTCGCCGCGTCCGCGCTGTGGATGCTGGCCGCGGTGGCGCTGCTGGCCACCGGCGCGGAGGTCTGGCGCTACGCCCTGCTGCTGATGAGTCGGGGCGGGGCGCTGTCGGCGGGCCTGGTGGAGGTGTCCGACAGCCTGGTCGTCACCGGCGCGGTGCTGTCGCTGGTGGCGGGGTTCCTCGCCGTCCTCAGCTCGCTGTGGTGGTTCTTCACCGCGCGCAGGCTCGCCGCGGACACCGCGGGCTACGCCCCGCCGCGCCCGGACTGGCACCTGCTGCCGTCCATGGTCATCCCGCTGGTGAACCTGGTGGTGCCGGGGTCGGTGGTGGCGGAGCTGGAGCACGCGGTGCTCGGCAGGCCCGCGGGCGAGCGGCCCAGGCCGACCCCGCTGGTGCGCTGGTGGTGGGCGGCGTGGGTGGCCAACGCCGTGCTGTTCACCCTCGCCGTGGTGTGGCACTACCGCACGGGCGTGCAGGCGGAGGCCGACGGCGTGCTGCTCACCGCCGCCGCGAACCTGTCCGCCGCGGCGCTGGCCATCGCCACCGAGGCGGTCGTCTCCCGGTTCACCGCGCTGCTCGCCCCCATCGACACCACCGAGGTCCGCAGGCTGCGGGTCGTCAAGGTCAACGCCGAGCCCGACCTGACCCTGCGCGCCCGGCCCGCGACCGCCCGCCGCTGACCCCCGCTCGCCGCCGTTCGCGGTGCCGGGTCGCCTCAGCGGGCCGCCGCGGCACCAGGTCGCGGGTGGCGGCTCAGCCGCCGAAGCGGGCCAGGGTCGTGTAGGGGTAGCCCGGCAGGCCCGCCGCGACAGCGGCCCCGGGCGCGGGCGCGCCCGCCGTCCACAGCGTGCCCGTCGCGGCGGTGTTGGCCCGCAGCCCCGCGCTCGCCGCCACCAGCCGCACCGGCACCGTGCGCCCGCCCACCTCGGCCGTGCCGGTGACCGTGCGCGGGAACTGGTCGGCGGGCGGGTCCAGCACCACGGGCACGGCCGTCCACGCGCCCGCGGCCAGGCTCTTCTCCACCGCGCTCCACCGCCGCGCCACGCGCACCCGCCACACCAGCAGCGCCGCCAGCGCCAGCACCACGGCGACCACGGCGGCGGTGACCCCCAGCAGCTCGCCCGCGAAGTCCCTGCCGAGCAGGTCCACGAGCCCCACCAGCGCGAACACCAGCAGCAGCGCGGGCGCCACCAACCCGGTGCGCGACCGGCGGCGCGGCACCGCCACCTGCCGGGCGACCACCAGGTCCTCCAGCGCGGCCCGCACCCGCAGCGGCTCCGGCTGCTCCACCACCACCCGCGGCCCCACCTCGGCCGCCGACACCCGCGCCGCGCCCAGCGGCAGCAGCAGCCCGGTCGAGCGCAGCGCCACCCACCCGGACTCGTCCGGCCCCACCACCCACACCCGCCCGGTGCGGGCCAGCACCTGCTGCACCGCCCACGGCAGCGCCCCGACGACGGCGGTGAACCGCCGCTCCCCGTCGGAGACCACCAGCGGCGTGCGCGGCAGGCCCTTCGACGCCCGGTGCACCGCGACCGACGCCGGGCGCCACGGCGACCCGGCCAGCATCCGCCCGGCGGGCCGCAGCCACAGCCCGTGCAGCACGAACGTCAGCACCAGGGCGATCGCGAACGCCAGCGCCACGATCACCACCAGGGTCACCACCGCGGGCGGGGCGCCCGCGCCGGACAGCCACCCGGCCAGCACCCCCAGCGCGAGCACGACGGGCGGCAGGACCAGGAACGGCACGCGCATCGAGCGCAGCGCGCGGGCGGTGGCGGGGTCGGCCAGCGCCGGGGTGCCTGCGGGCGGTTCGACCACCGGTGGTTCACGGTCCGTCATCGCTGTCCCCCCGTCGGTGTTCCGGGACTGTAACCAGTCGGTGGGATCGGGCCGAACCGGCTTCCGCGCGCGGCCCGGACAAGTTAGGGTTGCCTAACCGGAGGAGGTGGAGCTCGTGAGCGGACCTGGAGCACCCCGGACCCCCGCGCCCCGACCACCCGCTCCGCACCCGGCCGAGCGGGCGCGCTCGATCGCCGCGGTGAGCGGGCGGGCCACGCTGGTGCCCGCGGCCGACCCCACCCGGGGCGAGCGCACCAGCCCGCTGCTGCACCACGTGCACGCCGACGCGTCGGTGAGCGTGCTGCTGCCCGACGACCACGAGCTCGTCGGCCTGGCCTGGCAGGCCCCGCGCGGCGAGCTGGCCGCGGTGGTGGAGCTGGTCGACCAGGCCCCGGTGCCGCTGCGCGAACCCGTGCGCGGGCTGCTGTGGGTCACCGGCTGGCTGCGCGCGCTCACCCACGACGAGTCCCGCGCGCTGGCCGTCGAGGTCGCCGCCGAGCGACCCGACCCCCGGCTGCTCGACGTCGGCCACGGCGCGGCGCTGCTCGCGGTGGTGCCCGCCACGCTGGTGCTGGCCGACGCCGAGGGCACCCACCCGGTCGACCTGGGCGCGTTCAGCGCCGCCGAGCCCGACCCGTTCGCCGCCGAGGAGGCGGGCTGGCTGCGGCACCTGGAGCTGTCGCACACCGACGTCGTCGGCGCCCTGGTGCGCCACCTGCCCGAGGAGCTGCGCGGCGGGCACGTGCGCCCGCTCGGCCTGGACCGCTGCGGCCTGCGCCTGCGGGTGGAGGCCACCGACGCCGACCACGACGTCCGGCTGGCGTTCTCCCGGCCGGTGCGCGACGCCGCCGAGCTGAGCGCGGAGCTGCGCAGGCTGGTCGGCTGCCCCTTCCTGGCCGCGCGCGCCTGACCGGGCCCGGGGGTACGTTGGGCCGGGTGCGGGACTGGATCTTCCCCCCTCGACCCGGGGGCTGGCTGGTCGACGACCGGGCCGAGCGGCGGCTGATCCGCGTCGAACTCGTCGTCGTCTTCGCGATCACCCTGGGCCTGGCCGGGCTGAGCAGCCTGGTGTCGCTGGTCGACTCGCTGCTGCGCACCGAGGCGCTGAGCGACCAGAGCGTCGCCATCAACGTCCCGCAGGCCAGGGCCGGGCTGCTCGACCTCGTCCGCCAGCTGCTCAGCGCCCTGCGGCTGTTCGCGTGGGGGGCGCTGGGCGCCTACCTGCTGCACCGGGCGGGCATCGCGCTCGCCCGCGTCGGCTTGGACCTGCGGCGCAAGGGCAGGGACGTGCTGGTCGGGGTGGGTCTCGCGGCGCTGATCGGCCTGCCCGGCCTCGGCTTCTACCTGCTCAGCTACGCGCTCGGGATCAACCTCGCCGTCGCGCCCAGCACCCTCGGCGACCTCTGGTGGCGCCCGATCGCCCTGGTCGTGCTCGCCATCGGCAACGCCTGGGCCGAGGAGGTGCTGGTCGTCGGGTACTTCATCACCCGGCTGCGCCAGCTCGGCCTCTCCGAGGGCCGGTCGCTGTGGGCCTCGGCGGTGCTGCGCGGGTCGTACCACCTCTACCAGGGGTTCGGCGGGTTCCTGGGCAACGTGGTGATGGGCCTGGTGTTCGGCAGGTTCTGGCAGCGCGCGAACCGGCTGTGGCCGCTGGTGGTGGCGCACGCGCTGATCGACATCGTCGCCTTCGTCGGGTACTCGCTGCTCAGCGGCGCGGTCGACTGGCTGCCCTGACCGCCGGGGTGGCGCGTTTGCGCTGGTCAGGGTAGGAATGGGGGATGCCTGGCCTGGGTGAGTACCGGCGGAAGCGCGATGCCGGGCGCACCCCTGAGCCGGTCCCGCCCGAGGGCCCGCTGCCCACCGGCGGCGACGACACCTTCGTCATCCAGGAGCACCACGCCACCCGCCTGCACTGGGACGTGCGGCTGGAGCGCGGCGGGGTGCTGGTCTCCTTCGCCGTGCCCAAGGGGTTGCCGGAGGACCGCGGCGACATCCGGCTGGCCGTGCACACCGAGGACCACCCGGTCGAGTACGCCGCGTTCGAGGGCGAGATCCCGCGGGGCGAGTACGGCGGCGGGCGGATGACCATCTGGGACCGCGGCACCTACGAGACGGTCAAGTGGAGCGACCGGGAGATCGCGGTGGTCCTGCACGGGGGCCGCGTCGAGGGCAAGTACACCTTCTTCCGCGGCCGCTCGGAGAAGGACTGGATGGTCCGCCGGTCCGACCCGCCGCAGGACCCGGCGCGCGTCCCGCTGCCCGAGGCGGTCGAGCCGATGCTCGCCACCCCCGGTTCGCTGCCGCCCGACGACGACGCGTGGGCCTTCGAGTTCAAGTGGGACGGCGTGCGCGCCCTGGCCAGGGTCGAGGGCGGGCGGCTGCGGCTGTTCTCCCGCAAGGGCAACGACATCACCGCCACCTACCCCGAGCTGCGCGGGCTCGGTGAGGAGCTGGGCAGCACGCAGGTGTGGCTCGACGGGGAGGTGGTCGCCTTCCGCGGCGGCAAGCCCTCCTTCGCCGAGCTGCAGAAGCGCATGCACGTCCAGGACGAGCGGGTGGCGCGGCGGCTGTCCCGCGACAGCCCGGTCACCTACGTCGTGTTCGACGTGCTGCACCTCGACGGCGGCCCGTGCCTCGACCTGCCCTACCAGCGCCGCCGCGAGCTGCTGGTGGGCCTGGACCTGCGCGGCCCGCACTGGACGCCCTCGCCCAGCTGGTCCGGTGAGGGCGCCGCGGTGCTGGGGACCGCCCGCGACCAGCAGCTCGAAGGGGTCATCGCCAAGCGCCTGGACTCCCGGTACGCGCCGGGGCGGCGGTCGGCCGACTGGGTGAAGATCACCGACCTGCGCGCGGTGGAGGTCGTCGTCGGCGGCTGGCGGCCCGGGGAGGGGCGGCGCAACGGCGTGTTCGGCTCCCTGCACCTCGGGGTACCGACCCCGCGGGGCCTGCGCTACGTGGGGCAGGTCGGGACCGGGTTCACCGACGAGGTGCTGGAGTCGCTGATGGCCAGGCTGCGGCGGTTGGAGCGCAAGACCTCCCCGTTCTGCGACGAGGTGCCGCGGGAGCGGGCCAGGGGCGCGCACTGGGTGCGCCCGGAGCTGGTGGCGGAGGTGGTGTTCCGCGACTGGACGCAGGACGGCAGGCTGCGCGCCCCGTCCTGGCGCGGGCTGCGCCCGGACAAGGCGCCCTCGGACGTGGCGGGCTGGGACGGGGGCGGTGAGCCCGGTGGCCGGTGAGGTGCTGGTCGACGTCGCCGGGCAGCGGATGCGGCTGTCCAACCTGGACAAGGTGCTCTACCCCGAGGACGGGTTCACCAAGGGCGACGTCATCGACTACTACAGCCGGGTCGCCGCCGTGCTCACCCCGCACCTGCGCGACCGCCCGGTGACCTTCCGCCGCTTCCCGGACGGGGTGGCCAAACCGGGGTTCTTCCACAAGAACGCCGCCGGGCACGCCCCCGACTGGGTCCGCACGGTCACCATCGAGACCCCCGGGTCGAGCACCGGCGCGCAGAGCCTGGACTTCGCCCTGCTGCCCGACCTGCCGTCGGTGGTGTGGGCGGCCAACCTCGCCGGGCTGGAGCTGCACGTGCCGCAGTGGACGGTGGGCCCGCGCGGGGGCAGGCGGTGCCCGGACCGGCTGGTGTTCGACCTCGACCCCGGCGAGCCCGCCACGGTGGTGGAGTGCTGCGAGGTGGCGCTGGCCCTGCGCGCGGAGCTGACCGCGGACGGGCTCACCGCGGTGGCCAAGACCAGCGGCAACAAGGGGATGCAGCTCTACGCCCCGGTCACCACCACCACGCCCGAGCACACGTCGAACTACGCCAAGGCGCTGGCCGAGCGGCTGGAGGCGGCGATGCCCCGGCTGGTGGTGTCCCGGATGGCGAAGGCCCTCCGGCGCGGCAAGGTCTTCATCGACTGGAGCCAGAACAACCCGAACAAGACCACCGTCGCGCCCTACTCGCTGCGCGCCCGCTCGCTGCCCACCGCCTCCACCCCGCTGGCGTGGGACGAGGTCGAGGCGTGCGGCAGCGTCGACGACCTGCTGTTCACCGCGGACGACGTGCTCGACCGGGTGGCCGAGCTGGGCGACCTGTTCGAGCCGCTGCTGGCGAAGGGGCCCCGACTGCCCACGTCCACGCAACGATCCTGACACCAGGGCGCCATTTCGCTTAACGAACCGCTGTTGCCAGCGGCGATTCGTGGCGAGTTCAGCGGGTCGAACCGTTCGGACGCAGCGGAATCCACCACCGCTGGTTACCCTTGAACCCCGTGACCGACTTCGCGAACACCCCCGACGCCGCCTCGCCCGCACCCCGGGTGGACAGCGAGGTCGGCCCGCTCCGCGCCGTCCTGCTGCACCGCCCCGGCACCGAGCTCAAGCGCCTCACCCCGCGCAACAACGACCAGCTGCTGTTCGACAGCATCCCCTGGGTCGACCGCGCCCAGGACGAGCACGACCGGTTCGCCGACGTGCTCACCGGCCGCGGCGTGGAGGTCATGCTGCTGGCCGACACCCTGGTCGCCGCCCTGGCCGACGAGCGCGCGCACGGCGCCGCGGCCACCACCGCCGTCGACCGCCGCCGCCTCGGCGAGGACCTGGGCGACGCCCTGGCCAGCCACCTGTCCACCGTCGACGCCAAGGGCCTGGCCGACGTGCTGATGGGCGGCATGACCTTCGAGGAGCTGCCCGACGCCGAGGGCGCCTCCCTGGTGCGCCGGATGCACCACCCGCACGACTTCGTCGTCGACCCGCTGCCCAACCTGCTGTTCACCCGCGACTCGTCGGTGTGGATCGGTGACCGGGTGGCCATCGCCTCGCTGGCCATGCCCGCCCGCGCCAGGGAGACCGCGCTGCTCGACCTCGTCTACGCCTACCACCCGCGCTTCGCCGCCGCGGGCCGCGCCTACGGCGCCCACTCCGCCCCCGTCGAGGGCGGCGACGTGCTGCTGCTCGCGCCGGGCGTGCTGGCCGTCGGCGTCGGGGAGCGGACCACCCCCGCCGGTGCCGAGTCGCTGGCCCGCTCGGCCTTCCGCGACGGGCTGGCGCACACCGTCCTCGCCGTCCCGATCGCCCAGGACCGCGCCACCATGCACCTGGACACCGTCTGCACGATGGTCGACCGCGACGCGGTGGTCATGTACCCGGCCGTGCGCGACACCCTCACCGCCTACACGCTGCGCCCCGCCGACGACGGCGTGCGGGTGAGCGGGCCCGCGCCGTTCCTGGAGGCCGCCGCGGCCGCCATGGGCATCGACCGGCTGCGCGTGATCGACACCGGCCTCGACCCGGTCACCGCCGAGCGCGAGCAGTGGGACGACGGCAACAACACCCTGGCCGTGGCGCCCGGGGTCGTCGTCGCCTACGAGCGCAACGTGGAGACCAACTCCCGGCTGGAGGACGCGGGCATCGAGGTGCTGCGCATCAGCGGCTCGGAGCTGGGCACCGGTCGCGGCGGGCCGCGCTGCATGTCCTGCCCGGTGCTGCGCGACGCGCTCTGAAAGCACCTCGCCCGCACCGGGGAATCGTTCTGGATAGCCTTGCCTAACCATTAAACAAGGCTTGCCTAATGTGATCGGAATTCCCCCGCGGGAATTCCGGGAATGGCGGTCCTTCGCGTACCGTGGATGCCATGACCACGAAGTTCCACCAGCTGCTCCAGGCCCAGGTCCGCAACGAGTTCAGCGCGGCGCAGCAGTACACGGCGCTGGCGGTGTGGTTCGACGGGCAGGACCTGCCCCAGCTGGCCCGGTTCTTCTACCGGCAGTCGCAGGAGGAGCGCGACCACGCCATGATGATCACGCAGTACCTGCTCGACAACGACATCCCGCCGGTGGTGCCCGGGGTGGACGAGCCGCGCAACGACTTCACCGACGCGGTGGAGCTGGTGTCGCTGGCCCTGCAGCAGGAGCGCGCGGTCACCGAGGAGATCACCACGCTGGCGCGCACCGCCCGCGACGAGGACAACTACCTCGGCGAGCAGTTCGTGCAGTGGTTCCTCAAGGAGCAGGTCGAGGAGGTCGCCTCGATGACCACGCTGCTCAACGTGGTCAAGCGCGCGGGCGGCAACCTCTTCGACGTCGAGACCTGGCTGGCCAGGGAGACCACCCCCGGGTCCCCCGACCCCACCGCACCCCGGGTGGCGGGCGCGGGCGCCTGAGCGGAGCCGAGCAGCGCGCGGGGCGGCCCGGGGTGACCCGGGCCGCCCCGCGCGCGCTCAGTTGATGCAGGTCTGGTCGCGCAGCATCAGGGCGAGCGCCACGACCGTGTCACCGCCGCCGGTGCCGACCAGGTAGACGTAGTCGGGCTGCCCGGGCACCGGGGTGCGCAGGAAGTCCCCGCCCGAGCCCAGCTTCGGGTAGGCGCTGCGGGCCTCGCGCAGCGTGCTGCCCAGGTGGATGCCCTCGGGGGTCGACACCCCGGGCGGGGCGAAGATGACCTCCACCCCCCGGGTGCCGGAGGCGCCCACCTGGTAGCCGCCGTCGGTGCTCGGGAACTTGATCAGCTGGTACTGCGCGCACGCCGTGCCGCCGACCTCCCCGGGCACCTGGGTCAGCTCCCCGCTGACCATCGCGTCGCCCTTGGCCATGCCCAGCTGCAACCCGCCGAGACCGGTCGGGCCCAGCACGGGCGCGGGCTCGGCGGAGGTGAGCACCACCGGGGGCGCGGCAGAGGACCTCACCGGCAGCGGTGCGCCACCCGGACGAGCCGGGGTGTCCTGCGTGCTCGCGCAGCCCGCGAGCAGCAGCAGCACGGGCAGCCACGAAGATCGTCTCATGGGCCCGTGATTGTGCCCGACGTCAGCGCAGGGCCAGAGAGGCGGGGAGGGCGAAGTCCCCGTCCCCGGCCAGCGGCAGCTCGTGCACCGCCACCACCGCCGAGGCCGGGATCGGCCCGTAGACGTGCGGGAACCACGGCCCGCCGGGCACCGGCGGCACCCCCGGCTCCCACCGCACCGGCGCCCCCACCAGCGCGGGGTCGACCTCCAGCAGCAGGATGTCGGTGCGCCCGGCGAACAGCGCCCGCGCGGGCAGCAGCACCGACCCGGGGTCCGAGCAGTGCACGAACCCGACCGCGGGGTCCGGCCGCACCGCCTCGGCGGGCCAGTCCGCGGCCGGGATGAGGTGGACGATCACCGGATCGTGATCTGCCGGTTGAGCAGCCCGTCGCGCGAGCGCCGCTCGGCACCGGTCAGCGGCTCGGCCTCCAGCGACGCCAGCGCGGTCGCCAGCCGCTCGCCCAGCGCCTCCGCGCCCGCCGCCCACTCCCGGGCGTGCGGCTCGCGGTCGAGGTCCCACACCGGCACCAGCAGCCCGTGCGCGCGGAACGACCCGGCGTACCGGGACCCCTCGCCCAAGCCCAGCTCGCCCGCGGCGTGCAGCCGGGCCAGCGCGGCGAGCAGCTGCTCCTCCGGCTCCGGGCGCACCCAGCGCAGGTGCGCCTTCTCGCCCGCGTCCACCCAGTAGGCGGCCGGGCCGATCTTCTCCGTCGGCATGATCGCCTGGTTCGCCCGCTCCAGCGACAGCGCGACCTCGCCGCTGGGCTCGCTGCCCTCGGGCATCCACCAGGCGAAGTCGGAGTGCACCACCGGCTCGAACGCGCCGTCGACGTCGACGAGGTCCTGCAACCGCTCGGGCGCCTCACCCGGGTCGGTCTCCGGGCCCACCACCGCCAGCACGTCGCCCGGCCCGGCCTCGCGCGCCCACAGCACGGCGCGCGCCAGGTCGCGGCTGATGTCGCTGGAGCGGGTCTGCACCTGCAGGCCCACGTACTTCACCCCGTCCGCGCGCACCAGCGCCGCCGCGGCCATCGGCAGCACGGTCGCCAGGGTGATGTCGGTGCCGGGCAGCGCCGCGGTGCCCGACGGCACGAACTCGCGCATCGCCACCAGCTCGCACTCCCCGGCCAGGCCCTCGAACGGCCGCGCCACCGGGATGTCCGCCGCGCCGCCGGAGGAGCCGTGGCAGGCCTTGAAGCGCTTGCCGGAGCCGCAGGGGCAGGGCCTGCGCGGGTTGTCGTCCCCTGCGCTCGCCCTCGGCGCGTTCTTCACGGCGGATCGCCTGGCCATCTACGACTCCTCGTCGGGTCTGGGGTGCCGGCTGCTGCCGGGGACCGTACCCGCCGCGGCCGCCGCCAGCGCGGCGCGGGTGGCCGCCGGGGCGTTGGTCGCCACCCAGCGCACGCCCAGCTCCCGGCACAGCCGCACGTCCGCCGGGTCGTCCACCGTCCAGCAGTAGGTGGGGTGGCCGTGCCGGGCCGCGCGGGCGACGAACCCGGGGTCGCGGCGCAGCAGGCCGATCCCCGGCCCGGCCGCGTCCGCCCACGCGGGCAGCTCGCCGCCGCGCAGCCCCGGCCACGGCAGGGCCATCAGCAGCACCGTGGGCAGCCGCGGGGCCAGCGCCTTGAACCGGCGCACCGCCAGGGTGGAGAACGACATCAGCACCGCTCGGGCGTCCTCCTGGCCCGCCGGGCGGGTCAGCCCGTGCTCGGCCAGCAGCCGCACCACCCGTTCCTCCACCAGGCGCCCGTAGCGCACCGGGTGCTTGGTCTCGATGAACAGCCGGGGCGCGCGCCGGTGGTCGGCCACCATGCCCAGCAGCGCGCGCAGCGTCAGCACCCCGACCTCGCCGCCGTAGTCCAGCTCCGCCAACTCCGCCAGCGTCAGCTCGCTGACCACGCCGCGGCCGCTGCTGGTGCGGTCGACCCGCCGGTCGTGCACGCACACCAGGTGCCCGTCGCGGGTGAGCCGCACGTCGCACTCCAGCGCGTCGGCCCCCTGCTCCAGGGCGAGGGCGTAGGCGGCGGCGGTGTGCTCGGCCAGGTGCGCCGACGCACCTCGGTGCGCGACGACGACGGGCTCCACGGGTCCCCAGGTTACCGTGGCCCGGTGAGCTTCGACCCGGCTGACCTGGCCTTCATCGCCGACCCGTACCCCGCCTTCGCCGCGCTGCGCGCCGCGGGCCCGGTGCACCACCACCCCGGCCTCGGCCTGGCCGTCACCACCACGCACGCCGCCGCCGACGCGGTGCTGCGCAGCCGCTCGCTGGGTCGCCTGTGGACGGACGTGGCCCCGGTGGCGGCGTTCGCCGGGTTCAACCTGCTGCACCGCAACTCGCTGCTGGAGTCCGAGCCGCCCCGGCACACCCGGCTGCGCCGCCTCATCGCCGCCGCGTTCGGCCGCGGGCACACCGAGCGGCTGCGGCCCCGGGTGGAGGCGCTGGCCGCGGGCATGGTCGACGAGCTGGCCGCCCGGGTGCGCGACGGGGAGCCCGCGGACCTGCTGGCGCTGCTCGCCGCCCCGCTGCCGGTGCAGGTCATCGGGGAGCTGCTGGGCGTCCCCGAGGCCGACCGCGGGCTGCTGCAACCGTGGTCGAACGCCATCGTGAAGATGTACGAGTACGGCCTGCCCGCCGACCTCGCCGCCGCCGCCGAGCGGGCCGCCGCCGAGTTCACCGCCTACCTGCGCGCCCTGGTGGCCGACCGCAGGCGCGCCCCCGGCGACGACCTGGTCAGCGACCTGGTGGCCGTGCGCGACGGCACCGACAAGCTCACCGAGGACGAGCTGGTCGCCACCGCGGTCCTGCTGCTCATGGCAGGCCACGAGGCCACCGTCAACGTCGTCGGCAACGGCGTCCACGCCCTGCTCACCCACCGCGACCAGTGGGACGGGCTGGTCGCGGACCCGGCGCTGCTGCCCACCGCCGTCGAGGAGCTCATCCGCTACGACGCCCCGCTCCAGCTCTTCGAGCGCACCGCCACCGCGCCCGTCACCATCGCGGGCCACCACCTCGCCCCCGGCGACAAGGTCGCCGCCCTGCTCGGCGCCGCCGCGCGGGACCCCGAGGTCTTCCCCGACCCGGACCGCCTGGACATCACCCGCACCCCCAACCCGCACCTCGGCTTCGGCGCGGGGATCCACTACTGCGTGGGCGCCCCGCTGGCCCGGGTCGAGGTCAGCGCCGCGCTCAAGGCCCTCACCGCCACCCTGCCCACCCTCGCCCTCGCCGGAACCCCCACCCGCCGCCCCGAGTTCGTCATCCGCGGCTGGCAGTCCCTGCCCGTCACCGCCTGACCCCAGCCCCTACCACGAACCGCCCACCAGCGGGGAAATCCATCCACAGGCCCTGGGGGACCCCCGATTTCCATCCTGCCCGCGAGGACCGACAACCACGCCGCCAAGATCGCGAACCATCCACAGGGTCGGGCAGCCCCGCGCCGGGGTCAGCGCAGGGCGGTGGCGAGCAGGCCCGCCGCGTCCACGACCCGGGGGCCCACCTCTGCCGCGTCCAGGGGCTCGAAGCTGACCAGGCCGACGCTGGCCCGCAGGCCGGGGACGCCGCGGACGGGGGCGGCGACGCCGTGGGCGCCGGGTTGCAGCTCGCCCGCGCTGGCCACCCAGGCGCCCTCGTCGGGGCGCAGGGTGATGGCCCGGCCCGCCGCGCCGCGGTGCAGGGCGTGGCGGGTGCCGACGCGGTAGGCGACGTGGTAGGTGGTCCAGGAGGGCTCCACGACGGCGACGGCCTGGGCCTCGTCGCCGTCGGCGACGGTGAGGTGGGCGGTGGCGCCCAGGGACTCGGCCAGGTCGCGCAGGGCGGGCAGGGCGGCCATGCGCAGCTGCGGGGCGACCTTGGCGGCGAGCTCCAGCAGGCCCAGGCCCAGCCGGACCCGGGAGCCCTCCCGGCGCACCATGCCGCGGGCCTGCAGGGGCACCAGCAGGCGGTAGACCGCGGCGCGGGAGGCGCCGATGGCGGCGGCGAGGTCGGAGATGGTGGGCGCCTCGGAGTCGGCCTCGGCCACCGCCTGCAGCAGGGCCAGGCCGCGGTCCAGGGTCAGCGAGCTCTCCTTGGCCGCCGACGCCTGCCGGGGCCCGGTGGACCGGATGCCGGGCATCAGCCGCCCACCACCGTTCCCACCACCTCGGAGAGGCCGACCACCGAGCCGTCGGGGCCGGGGGCGGTGGCGGTGATGACCACCGTGTCGCCGTCCTCCAGGAACGTGCGGGTGCTGCCGTCGTCGAGCACCACCGGCTCCGCGCCGCCCCAGCTCAGCTCCAGGAACGACCCGCGCTGGCGCTTCTCCGGCCCGGAGACGGTGCCGGAGCCGAACAGGTCGCCGGGGCGGACGGTGGCGCCGTTGACGGTCATGTGGGCCAGCTGCTGGGCGCAGGAGAACGCCATGCCCGCGAACGGGGGGCGCGAGACGGTGGTGCCGTTCCAGCGCACCTCCATGGTCAGGTCCAGGCCCCAGTGCTGGTCCTCCACCAGGTAGTCCAGCCGCGGGTGGCCGGGGTCGGGCACCTCCACCCTGGCCGCGGCGAACGCCTCCAGCGGGGTCACCCAGGCGCTGATCGAGGTGGCGAAGGACTTGCCCAGGAACGGGCCGAGCGGCACGTACTCCCAGGCCTGGATGTCGCGGGCGGACCAGTCGTTGAGCACCACGACGCCGAAGACGTGGTCGGGCGCCGAGGACGTCGAGACCCGCCCGGCGACCGGCCCGCCGCAGACGAAGCCGACCTCGGCCTCGATGTCGAGCCGGGTGCTGGGGCCGAACACCGGGCCGTGCTCGCCGCGGCGCTGCCCGTGCGGGCGCACCACGTCGGTGCCGGAGACGACGACGGTGCCCGACCGGCCGTGGTAGCCCACGGGCAGGTGCGTCCAGTTCGGCAGCAGCGGCTCGGCGTCCGGGCGGAACATGCGGCCGACGTTCTCGGCGTGGTGGCGCGAGGAGTAGAAGTCCACGTAGTCGCCCACGGTGAACGGCAGCCGCGTGGTCACCGCCGAGAGGGCCAGCAGCTCGGCCCCGGGCGGGGCGGCGGACTGCGACACCAGCTCGCGCAGCCGGGCGCGCAGCGCCGACCACGCGGGGCGCCCGGCGGCCAGCAGCGGGTCCAGCGAGCCCGCCGCCACCAGCGGCGCCAGCTCCGCGCTGAACTCGCCCGCCAGGGCGCGCAGCGGCAGCGCGTGGTCGCCCACCCGCACGGCCACCACGGGCCCGTCCGGGGTGTCGAGCACGCCGTAGGGCAGCGTCTGCGGGCCGAAGGGCTCGTCCGGGGAGAACGCCGGGTCGTCGATCCAGCTCACAGCAGCCCCAACCCCTCCAGGTCCGCGACCGGCTCGTCCAGCGAGCACGAGCCGTAGGAGCCGAACACCGCGCGCACGGCGTGCGCGGCCTGGTCGGACAGCCCCGCCGCCTCCTCGGCCAGCAGCGCGCCGTCGGTCTGGCGCAGGGCCGCGCGCACGTCCCCGCCGGAGAGCGCGCGGGCGGTGGCCACCAGCAGGTTGAGGAACCCGTGGTGGGTGAACCCGGTCTCGGCGTCGGTGTGCCGCACGGCGTTGTGCAGGCCCGCGGTGGCCTTGAACGAGGCCTCCCCGGCGCTGATCACCGCCAGGAAGTCGGCCACCTCGTCGACGCTGGGGAACATGCCGCCGCTGAGCCCGCCGCAGCGGATCTTGGGCCAGCTGCCGTGCTCGCAGACCCGGCGGATGCCCTCCAGCCACTCCGGTCCGCCGTCGCCGCGGCGCGGCTCGACGACCCGGATGACGTCCTCGGGCACGAACTCGTTCACCCGCTCCAGCCACACGTCGTCGATGTCGGTGGGCGCGGACATCTCGACCATGCGCAGCGCGAGCAGCTCGGCCCGCGACTCCACGATCGACAGCGCCTTGGGCACCCCGCCCAGGCCGGTGTCGATCACCAGCGACAGCGCGACCGGCTTGTCCGGTCTCGCCTTCACCAGCTCGGTGATCAGCTCGGGCAGGCGGGAGGCCTGGCACAGGAACAGGCCCATGAGCCCGGACCGCTCGGCGGTCCGGGCGGCGAGGTGCGCGCGCACCGCGTCGGGCACCGCGGCGCTGCCCGGCGGGAACATCGCGGCGTCGTCGATGAGCCGCGCGAACAGGGGCGGAACCCCGCGCGGGCCGGGCGGGGGCAGGGGAACGGCGCTTGACACGGCTGACACGCTAGTAGCGCACCGGCAACTGAACAAAGATGTCCGCTATCCGGACACTCGGAGGAGCGATGCCGCACTACCGCCGCGTCGGGCAGATCCCCGGCAAGAGGCACACCGCGTTCCGCGCCCCGGACGGCTCCCTCTACGCCGAGGAGCTCATGGGCGTCGAGGGCTTCTCGGCCGATTCGGCCCTGCTCTACCACCGGTTCCCGCCCACCGCGATCGTCGACGCGGTGGGCGTCGAGGACTTCCGCGGCACCCTGGTGCCCAACCACCCGCTCAAGCCCCGGCACCTGCGCACCCAGGACATGAAGTGGGGGTCGGGCACCGACCCGGTCACCGGCCGCCGCACCCTGCTCGGCAACGCCGACGTGGTCATCTCCTTCGCCGTGGCCACCGAGCCCAGCCCGCTCTACCGCAACGCCGTCGGCGACGAGCTGCTCTACGTCCAGGGCGGCTCGGCGGTCGTGGAGACGGTCAACGGCACCCTGGAGGTCGGCGACGGCGACTACGTCGTCCTGCCCACCTCCACCACCCACCGCATCGTCCCCCGCGGCGAGCTGCGCCTGTACGCCATCGAGGCCACCGGCCACGTCGGCCCGCCCAAGCGCTACCTGTCCACCCGCGGGCAGTTCCTGGAGCACTCCCCGTACTGCGAGCGCGACCTGCGCGCCCCCGAGGCCCCCCTGCTGGTCGACGGCGAGGACGTCGACGTCCTGGTCCGCCACCGCGCGGGCCTGACCCGCTTCACCTACGCCCACCACCCGTTCGACGTCGTGGGCTGGGACGGCTGCCTCTACCCCTGGGCCTTCAACATCCGCGACTTCGAGCCCATCACCGGCCGCATCCACCAACCCCCACCGGTCCACCAGACCTTCGAGGGCCCCGGCTTCGTCGTCTGCTCCTTCGTCCCCCGCAAGGTCGACTACCACCCCGAGGCCATCCCCGTCCCCTACAACCACGCCAACGTCGACTCCGACGAGCTCATGTTCTACGTCGGCGGCGACTACGAGGCCCGCAAGGGCTCCGGCATCGCCATCGGCTCCCTCTCCCTGCACCCCGCGGGCTTCACCCACGGCCCCCAACCCGGCGCCGCCGAAGCCTCCCTGGGCGCCGAGCGCTTCGACGAAACCGCCGTCATGGTCGACACCTTCCGCCCCCTCGACCTCGCCGACCCGGCCACCACCTGCGAAGACCCCGACTACGCCTGGACCTGGTCCCGCAGGGCCCCCCAGAGCTGACCCCCACCCCCACCTCCCCACCCCCCGGCTACCGCTCTTCGCCCTCCCTTGCTCTTGAAGCAGCGCGCCCACCCACCCAACGCAACACGCCCCACCCGCACTGCTCGATGGGGTGGTCCCGCTTGGTCGGGGAAGGCGATCATGTGCTACCCACGGCCGGGGGGTGGGGCCGCAGGCCTCACCTTTTCCCCACCCCGAGCACATGATCGCCGCAGGGGCCCCGACCAAGCGGGACCACCCCATCGAG
>NZ_MKQR01000002.1 GCF_001940455.1 Actinokineospora bangkokensis
CCCCGAGGGTCCCCCCGCGCCGCCCGCCCCTGACGGGCCGACGACGGCGGGGCGGGCACCGGGGACCCCGGTGCCCGCCCCGCCGTCGGTGCTCAGCCCTCGTAGCGCGGCAGCAGCCCCAGCTCCGCGGCCTCGCGCAGCGTCGGCGCCGAGCTGTCCCGGTCGGACACGATGCGCGGCAGGTCCGCGGGCCAGGGCAGGGCCAGCTCGGGGTCGAGCGGGTGGATGGTCAGCTCCAGGCCCGGCACGTACTCGCGGTCGCACAGGTACTGCATGACCGCCCGCTCGGTGAGCGCGACGAAGGCGTGCCCGATGCCGCGCGGCAGGTACACCGAGCGCGGTTCGGCCTGGGAGAGCCGGTTCGCCGTCCACCGGCCGAAGGTGGGCGAGCCGACGCGCAGGTCGACGGCGACGTCGACGACCTCGCCGTGCGCGCAGGTGACGTACTTGGCCTGCCCGGCGCCGTCGGCGAAGTAGTGCACGCCGCGGATGACCCCGCGCTTGGAGATCGACGCGTTCGCCTGCGCCACGGTGAACTCCACCCCCGTGCCGCCGCTGAGCCTGCTGGCCCGGAACCACTCGACGAAGCCGCCGCGCGGGTCGGTGTGCGTGGTGAGGTCGGCGGCCCACACCCCGGCCAGCGGGACGGACCGGCCCTGCACGTCAACGGTCATAGCGGTTCCCCTTCGCCGCGGCCGCCGGGTGCGGCCTGCCCCCGGCAGCATCCCCCCGCCTGCTCGGGGATCGCTGGGGCCCGCGCTCCACCGCGCTCCGGGTGCCGTTCGAGCGCGGCCCGCGACGCTGGACCCAGACCGCCGCGACGAAGGGTGCCCGGATGCACGACCTCGACCACGGACCCGCGCTCGACCGGACCACGCAGCTGACCCGCGGCCTGCACTGGTTGCTCGCGGCGCAGGGCGACGCGCTCGCCGCGGTGCTGCGCGGGCACCAGCACGACCCGGCCGCCGCCGCCGCGGCGCTGCGCGCCCCCGGTCCGGTGTGGCGCAGCCGCACCGGGCACTGGGTGGTGGCCGCGCGCGCCGCGGCAGCGACGGCCCTCGACCACCCCGGCTTGGCCCAGCCGCCGCTCGCGGGTGCTCTGTCCACGGTGGATGTTGCTGCCCGGGACGCGGTGCTCTCCGGTGCCCCGGCCGAGTTCGACGCCGCGGACCTGGCGTGGCGCTCGGCCGTGGCCGCGCTCGGCGGCGACCCGGCGGACCCGGAGTGGGCGGCGGCGGCCCCGGTGCTCGACGCAGCGCTCGCACCACCCCGCCCCGCGGTCGCCCGGGCGCTGGCCACCTCCGGGGTCGCGCCGGTCGCCGCGGCCGCGGCCCGGCTGGGGGCGGCGCTGGCCGCCGACGCGCTCGCCCTGCGGCTGGCCGGGGACGGCTCGGACGAGGCTGCGCTGCTGGCGGCGGTGCACGCCGGGGAACCGGTGGTGCAGCTCGTGCTCACCACGGCGACCACCGACGTGGCCCTGGCCGGGGAGCAGGTGGCGCCGGGGGAGTCCGTCGTGATCGCCCTGTGCGCGGCCAACCGCGACCCGGAGGGGGCCGGTGCCCCGCTGCTGCCCGGTGGCCCGCTCGCCGCGCCGCTGGCCTTCGCCCACGCGCACGCCGAGGCGGTGCTCACCGCGCTGCCCGAGTCCCTGCGCCCCACGGGTCCCGCGGTGCGCGCGAGCCGGGCGCCGGTCACCCGGCCGCTGGTGCGGCTGCCGGTCGCCCGCTGACCCGAGCACCGAACACACCCCACTCCCGAGGAGAGGAAGGGCCGGCCGATGAGAGTGCTGTTCGTCTGCATGCCGCACCCGACGCACTGGCAGCCGATGGTCCCGCTGGCCTGGGCGCTGCGCGCCGCGGGGCACGAGGTCCGGGTGGCGGGCCAGCCCGAGCTGGCCGAGGCGATCACCGGGTCCGGGCTCACCGCGGTGCCGATCGGCACCGAGCACTGGTACGCCGCGGACCCGCACGACCCGGCGCTGCTCGGCGAGCTGCTGGCCGCGGGCGGCTCCGAGCACGTGCAGGACTTCGACTGGGCGGGGGAGGACCCCGCGGCCTGGACCCACGAGTCGCTGCTGGGCCTGGAGCACGTGCTGGTCGCCTCGCTCTTCGCCGCCATCGGCTCCGACAGCGCGGTCGACGACCTGGTGGCCTTCACCCGCTCCTGGCGCCCCGACCTGGTGATCTGGGAGCAGTTCACGCTCGCGGGCGCGGTCGCCGCCGCGGCGACGGGGGTGGCGCACGCCCGGTTCGTCTACGGCCCGGACATCACCCTGCGGGCCCGGCGCGCGTTCCTGGAGCTCGACGCCGCGCTGGCGCCCGAGCACCGCGAGGACCCCACCGCGGACTGGCTCTCGGCGGTGCTGGCCCGCTACGGCCGCGAGTACGACGAGACCGTGCGCACCGGCCACGCCACCATCGACGTCACCCCGCCGAGCACCCGGCTCGACCTCGACCGGCCGACGCTGGACCTGCGCTACACCCCCTACAACGGGCCCGCGGTGCTGCCCGGCTGGCTGGCCGAGCCGGTGGCCAGGCCCCGGGTGTGCCTGACCCTGGGGGTGTCCGACCAGCTCGACCGCTCCCGCGCCGGGCTGGCCGAGATCCTGGGCGGGCTGGCCGACCTGGACGTCGAGGTGGTCGCCACGTTGCGCGCCGAGCACCGCGAGGGGCTGGGCCCGGTGCCCGCCAACGCCCGGCTGGTCGACTTCGTCCCGCTGCACGACCTGCTGCCCTCCTGCGCCGCGGTGGTGCACCACGGCGGGGTCGGCACCCGGGCCACCGCCGAGGCGCACGGCGTGCCGCAGCTGATCATCGGCTACGGCTGGGACACCCGGACCAAGGCCGCGCGCACCCAGGAGCTCGGCGCCGGGCTGTACCTGCCCGACGACCGGGCCGACGTGGCCGCCGTGCGCTCGGCGGTGCTGCGGCTGCTGGAGGACCCGGGCATCCGGGAGCGGGCCCGCGCGCTGCGCGCCGAGGCCGCCGAGCTGCCCGCCCCGGCGGCGGTGGTGCCCAGCCTGGTCGGGCTGGCCGAGCGGCACCGGGAGGTGGCGGCCTGATGCTGCTGCCCGCCCCCACCACCGCCGCCGAGGCCGCCACCGCGCGCCTGGCCGCCTCCGCGCTGGCCCGCGACGGGGCCGCCGCGGACCTGCTCGCCTGGTTCGACGAGCTGCGGTCGCGCTCCTACACCGAGGTCGAGCAGATCCCGCTCGACGAGCTGACCGGGTGGTCGACCGACCCGGCCAGCGGCAACATCGTCCACGACAGCGGCCGCTTCTTCGTCGTCGAGGGCCTGGACGTGCACGTGCCCGGCGGACCGGTGCCGCGCTGGCGCCAGCCGATCATCAACCAGCCCGAGACCGGGGTGCTGGGCATCCTGGTCAAGGAGTTCGACGGCGTGCCGCACCTGCTCATGCAGGCCAAGGTCGAGCCGGGCAACTGCAACGGGCTCCAGCTCTCCCCCACCGTCCAGGCCACCCGCAGCAACTACACCGGCGCGCACCGCGGCCGGGGCGTGCCCTACCTGGAGCACTTCACCGACCCCGCGGCGGGCGCGGTGCTGGCCGACGTGCGCCAGTCCGAGCAGGGCGCGTGGTTCCACCAGAAGCGCAACCGCAACATGGTCGTCGAGGCGCGCGGCGAGGTGCCGGTGCTCGACGGGTTCCGCTGGTTCACCCTGGGCCAGGTCCACCAGCTGCTCGCCGCCGACGACCTGGTGAACATGGACACCCGCACGGTGCTGTCCTGCCTGCCGTTCACCGGCCGGGGGGTGCGCCGCGCGGTCGGCTCGGGCGGCGACTGGTTCCGCGACGCCCTGCTGCGCTCGTGCGTGGCCGACGAGGGCAGCCGCCACCCCGACGAGGAGGTGCTGAGCTGGATCACCCGCGCGCGCAGCGCCACCGACGTGCAGACCCGGCGCATCCCGCTGGCGGAGGTGGACGGCTGGCGGCGGGTGGACGGGCGCATCCGGCACGACAGCGGCCGGTTCTTCGACGTGATGGGCGTGCGGGTGCGCGCCCGCGGCCGCGAGGTCGACTCCTGGACCCAGCCGATGATCGAGGCGCCGGGTCCCGGGGTGGTGGCGCTGGTGGTGCGGCGCATCGGCGGGGTGCTGCACGCGCTCATGCACGGCCGCGTCGAACCCGGCTTCGTCGACGTCGTGGAGCTGGCGCCCACGGTGCAGTGCAAGCCGGAGAACTACAGCGTGCTCACCCCGGCGGCCCGCCCGCCGTTCCTGGACCTGGTGCTCGCCGCCGCGCCCGAGGACGTCCGGTTCGACGCGGTGCACTCCGAGGAGGGCGGGCGGTTCTACCACACCCGCAACCGCTACCTGGTCGTCGAAGTCCCGCCCGAGCGCGAGCTGGAGCACCCGGACTTCCGCTGGCTCACCCTCGACCAGCTCGCGGGCCTGCTGCGCCACAGCCACTACCTCAACGTGCAGGCCCGCAGCCTGGTCGCCTGCCTGCACAGCCTCATCTGCGCCCCCGCCGCCCCGACCCCGGAGGTCAGCCCGTGACCGGCAACCCGGACACCACCCTGGTGCACGACATGGTCCGCATCCGCGCGGTGGAGGAGGTGCTGGCCGACTACTACCGCGACGAGCAGCAGATGCGCACCCCTACGCACTTCTCCATCGGGCAGGAGGCGCCCTCGGTGGGGGTCTGCGCCGCGCTGCGCCCCACCGACCTGGTCTACACCGGGCACCGCTCGCACGCGCCCTACCTGGCCAAGGGCGGCGACCTGCGCGGCATGGTCGACGAGCTGCACGGCCGCGAGACCGGCTGCGCCAAGGGCCGCGGCGGGTCCATCCACCTGGTCGACCACTCCGTCGGCTTCGCCGGGTCGGCGGCGATCCTGGGCGAGATGATCCCGGTGGCCGCGGGCGCGGCGTGGGCCTTCGCGCTCACCGGCAGCGGGCAGGTGGCGGTGACGTTCTTCGGCGACGGCGCCACCGAGGAGGGGGTGTTCGCCGAGACGCTGAACTTCGCGGCGGTGCACGCGCTGCCGGTGGTGTTCGCCTGCGAGAACAACACCTACTCGATCTCCTCGCCGCTGGCCACGCGCCAACCGGCGGGCTTCGGCATCGCCGCCCGCGCCGCCGCGCACGGCGTGCGGGCGCGCGAGGTCGACGGCAACGACGTGTTCGCCGTGCGCGAGGCCGCGGTCGAGGCGGTGGAGTCGGCGCGGGCGGGCGGCGGGCCGGTGCTGCTGGAGCTGCACACCTACCGCTGGCGCGAGCACGTCGGCCCCGGTTGGGACCACGACCACGGCTACCGCACGGCCGAGGAGATCGACTCCTGGGTGGCGCGCTGCCCGATCCGCCGCGCCGCCGACGCCCTGCGCCCGACCCACCCCGACATCGACGCCCTGGTCACCACCTGGACGGCCGAGCACACCGCCGAGGCGCACGACGCGGTCCGGTCGGCCAAGGCCGCCCCCTGGCCCGACCCCGCGGAGCTGACCCGCGGCGCCTACGGGCCCACCGCGTGAGCACCCCGGCGCCCGGCAGCGCGGCGCACGCGGCAACAGCAGCGGCAACGGCGGCAGCAACGGCAGTGGCAGTGGCAATGGCAACGGCACAGAGGACACCGACCCGAAGGGAGCGCGCGTGCGCGAGCTGACCTACGCCCAGGCCATCAGCGAGGCGACCGTGCAGTGCATGGCCGACGACCCCGCCGTCCTGGTCCTCGGCGAGGGCGTGGACGACCACAAGGGCACCTTCGGCACCACGCGGGAGGCGTTCCTGCGCTACGGCCCCGGCCGGGTCGTCGACGTGCCCAACTCGGAGAACGCCTGCGCCGGGGTGGCCATCGGCGCCGCCTCGGCCGGGCTGCGGCCGCTGGTCGTGCACACCAGGGCCGACTTCATGTTCCTGGCGCTGGACGCGCTGGTGAACCTGGCGGCCAAGTGGCGCTACATGTACGGCGACCAGGGCGCGGTCCCGGTGGTCACCCGCGGGGTCGTGGGCCGGGGGTGGGGGCAGGGCGCGACGCACTCGCAGAGCCCGCACGCCACCTTCGCCCACTACGCGGGCCTGCACGTGGCCGCCCCCGCCTCACCCGCCGACGCCAAGGGGATGCTCGTGCAGGCGCTGCGCGGGGGCACCCCGACGGTGCTGATCGAGAACCGCAACCTCTACCCGCGCACCGGGGAGGTGCCCGCGGAGGCGGTCGCCGTGCCGTTCGGGGTGGGGCGCATCGCCCGGCCGGGCACCGACGTCACCATCGTCGCCGCGTCGCTGATGGTGCTGGAGGCCGAGCGCGCGGCCGAGCAGCTGGCCGCCTGCGGGGTGGAGGTGGAGGTCGTCGACGTGCGCAGCCTGCGCCCGCTCGACGACCGCGTCATCTGCGAGTCGGTGGCCAGGACCGGGCGGCTGGTGGTGGCCGACACGAGCTGGTCGCGCTACGGGTTCGCCGCGGAGGTGGCGGCGGTGGTGGCCGAGAACGTGCCGGAGGCGCTGCGGGCCCCGGTGCGCAGGGTGACCCCGCCGGACAGCCCCGCGCCGGTGTCCTGGCCGCTGGAGCAGGCCTGGCACCCGGGGGCCGACGCCCTGGTCGCGGCCTGCCTGGACCTGGTCGGGCACCGGGCGGCGGTGCCCGCCCTGGCCGACGTCGCGGCGGGGTTCCAGGGCCCCTACTGACACGGCGTATCAAATACGGTACATTGTATTCGGTAGGTCGCCGGTGGGGAGGCATCTTTGGGTCCGGGCCAGTGCGCTGTCGTGTTCGAGCCAGCCAGTCCGACGGAGCCTGCGTGCGCGGGCACCGTGCTGTTCTGGGACGTCGACCACGATCCCGGACCCGACCTCGGCGAGCCCGCCGAGGTGCGCGCCGCGCTGCCGAGCGAGGGCGGTGTGGCCGTCCTCCCGGTGCGGGCCCGGCGGCTGCCGCTGGTCGACGCCCTGCCGGTGCTGCTGGCCGCGCGCGGGGTCGACCGGGCGCACCCGGCCGCCGCGTTCTACGCCGCCGCCGCGGGCACCGCGCTGCACCTGGCGGCCCGGGGCAGGCTGCTGCCCGGGGTGTCGGCGGCCGGGGACGCGGCGTGGCGGATGGGCCCGTTCGACGTCGTCGACATCGAGCGGCTGCGCGCGCTGGCGGCGGCGATGCCCGCCGCCGCGCACGCGGTCCCGCTCGACGCCGACGGCGAGGAGCCGCTGCTGCCCGAGCCCGAGGCGCTGCTGCGCGCCTTCTACGACGCGGTCGCGGACTCCTTGCCGCGCACGGCGGGCGCCACGCGCATCACCGGCGAGGACCGCTACGCCGCGCCCTGCGGGGGCGGCGCGGGCGACGGCGGCGGCGTGGCCGCGGAGGACCTGCGCGAGTGGTCGCGGCAGGTGGCGGCCGGTGTCGACACCGGGCTGCGGGTGGCGCTGCGGCTGGAGGTCCCCGGCGGGGACTTCGAGCGCGGCCGGTTCCACGCCGTGGTGCGGCTGCGCGACTTGGCCGACCCGACGCGGGTGGTCGACGCCGAGCGGTTGTGGGCCGGGGACGACCACGGGTTCGGCGAGCGCGCCACGTTCGAGGCCGTGCTGGCCGTGCGCCGCGCCGCGCGGGTGTGGTCGCCGCTGGAGAGCCTGCTCTCCGACGCCGAACCGGTGGCGATCGACCTGCTCGACGAGGACGTCTCCGACCTGCTCGGCGGCGCGGAGGACCGGTTGGCCGCCGCGGGCGTGGAGCTGGAGTGGCCGCCGGGGCTCTCCCGCGACCTCGGCTCCCGCGTGCTGGTGCGCACCACCGGCCCGCAGCCCGAGGACCCGGCGGAGCACCTGCGCACCTCGCCGCCGCTGCCGCTGTCCTGGCAGCTGACCCTGGCGGGCGAGCCGCTGACCGACGCCGAGATGGACACCGTCGCCAAGGGCAGGCCGGTGGTCGGGCTGCGCGACCGGTGGGTCCTGGTGGAGCCGGAACTGGCGCGCCGCGCCCGCGAGCGCGCCCTGCCCCCGCTGCCCGCCTTCGACGCGCTGGGCGCGGCGCTGGTCGGCAGCACCACCGTCGACGACGACCGGGTGGAGGCCGTGGCCGACGGCTGGCTCGGCGCGCTGGTCGAGCGCATCGGCGAACCCGACGGCGGCCCGGAGGACCTGCACCAGCCCGCGGCCCTGCGGGCCGTGCTGCGCGACTACCAGCTGCGCGGCCTGCGCTGGCTGGACCGGATGACCTCGCTCGGCTTCGGCGGGTGCCTGGCCGACGACATGGGCCTGGGCAAGACCGTCATGCTCATCGCGCTGCACCTGCGCCGCGCGGACGACCGCCCGACCCTGGTGGTCTGCCCGGCGTCGCTGCTGGGCAACTGGGAGCGGGAGGTGGGCAAGTTCGCCCCCGGCACGCCGGTGCGCCGCTTCCACGGCGGGGCGCGCTCGCTGGCCGGTGCCGACCGCGGCTTCGTGCTCACCACCTACGGCACCATGCGGGTCGACGCCGCCGCGCTCGCCGCCCACGACTGGGGCCTGGTGGTGGCCGACGAGGCCCAGCACGTCAAGAACCGGCTCAGCGGCACGGCCAAGGCGCTGCGGTCGATCCCGGCCGGGGCGAAGGTGGCGCTCACCGGTACCCCGGTGGAGAACAACCTCACCGAGCTGTGGTCCATCCTGGACTGGACGACCCCCGGGCTGCTGGGCCGCGTCGGGCAGTTCCGCGACCGCTGGGTGCGCCCGGTGGAGCTGGAGCGCGACGGCCACGCCGCGGCCCGGCTGGGCAGGCTGGTGCGCCCGCTGCTGCTGCGCCGCCGCAAGAGCGACCCCGGCATCGCCCCGGAGCTGCCGCCCAAGACCGAGACCGACCACCTGGTGTCGCTGACCCCCGAGCAGACCGCGCTCTACGAACGGGTGGTCGCGGACGTGCTGGGCGAGATCGAGGCGGGCGCCGACGGCATCGCCCGCCGCGGGCTGGTGCTCAAGCTGCTCGTCGGCCTCAAGCAGGTCTGCAACCACCCGGCGCACTACCTCAAGGAACCCGACGCCACCGCGGCCCGGTCGGAGAAGCTGCAAGCGCTCGACGAACTGGTCGACACCATCGCCGCGGAGGGTGGCGCGGCGCTGGTGTTCACCCAGTACGTGCAGATGGCGCGGCTGCTCGAACGGCACCTGGGCGACCGGGGTGTGCCGACCCGGTTCCTGCACGGCGGCACACCGGTGCCGCGCCGGGAGGAGATGGTGGCGGAGTTCCAGGAGGGCAAGGTCCCGGTCTTCCTGCTCTCGCTCAAGGCCGCGGGCACCGGCCTCAACCTCACCCGCGCCGACCACGTCGTGCACTACGACCGGTGGTGGAACCCGGCGGTGGAGGACCAGGCGACCGACCGGGCGTACCGGATCGGGCAGACCCGCCCGGTCCAGGTGCACCGGCTCATCGCCGCCGGGACGTTGGAGGAGCGCATCGCGGCGCTGCTGGAGTCCAAGCAGGAGCTGGCCTCGGCCGTGCTCGGCGGCGGGGAGGCCGCGCTGAGCGAGCTGTCGAACGCCGAGCTGCGCCGCCTCGTCGAACTCAGGAGGGCGTGAGCATGGGGTACTACGACGAGGACGAGGACGACTACGACAGCGACTTCGAGGGCCTGGAGGCGCTGTTCGCCGACGAGGAGGACGAGGAGGACACCGACGACGGGGCCGACCCCGGCAGCCGCGCGGTGTCCTTCCCCGCCTTCCCGCCGAACAAGCGCTACGGCCGCAAGTTCGCGGACACGTGGTGGGGCAACGCCTGGATCGAGGCGATGCAGGACACCGCGCTCGACCTCGACCAGCTCAAGAGCGGCCGCCGCTACGCCTTCGCGGGCCAGGTCGGCCCGATCACGGTGGCGCCGGGGCGGGTCAGCGCCCCGGTGCACGACGGCGACCACCTGCACCCGCACGCCACCGAGGTGCGCTTCGCGGAGCTGTCCGACGCCGAGTGGGACCGGTTCCTGGACAAGGTCGCCGCGCGCGCGGGCCACATCGCCGCCCTGCTCGACCGGGAGATGCCCCAGGACCTCGTCGCCGCCGCCGCGGACGCGGGCACCCGCCTGCTGCCCGGCTTCGGCGAACTCGACCCCGAGTGCGACTGCCCCGGCTGGGACAGCCCGTGCAAGCACGCCGCCGCGCTGGCCTACCAGGTGTCCTGGCTGCTCGACCGCGACCCGTTCGTCCTGCTGCTGCTGCGCGGGCGGTCGGAGGCCGAGCTGACCGAGGAACTGCTGCGCCGCAACACCGGCCGCGGCCCGGCGGAGGCCGACGACGCGGTGGTGGGCGTCCCGGCGGCGCAGGCGTGGGCGGCGGAGGTCGTGGCACCGCCGGAGCCGCCCGCGCACGTGCACCGCGTGCTCGACCTGGCGCCGCTGCTGGCCGACACCGACCTGGCCGAGCCCCCGGTCGACACCGCGGCGCTGGCCGTGCTCGCCGCCGACACCGCCGAGCGGGCCGCCGCGCTGCTCGCGGGCACGCCCGTGCCGACCGACGACCCGTGGTCCGACGCCATCCGCCTCGCCGCGCGCGGGGACGAGGACCTGCGCGCCAGGGCCGCCGCGGCGGGCCCCCGCCCGGCCGACTTCACCCGCGGCGTGCTGGCCTGGTCGCACGCGGGCGCCGAGGGGCTGGCCACGCTGGAGGACTCCTGGACCCCGGACCGCGACGCGGTCGCCAGGGCCAGGGCCGACCTCGCGGAGGCGTGGTCGGCCGCGGGCCTCGACGGCGACCCGGAGGTCAAGGTGTGGCGCAACCGCTGGACCGTCGAGGACCGCGGCTGGCAGCTGCGCCTGTCGACGACCGGCCGCTGGCACCCCTACACCCGCGACGGCTCCGCGTGGACCCCCGCGGGCCCGCCGGGGGCCACCCTCACCGCCACGCTCGCCGAACTGGCACCCGCCGAGTAGTCCAGCCGGGCTTGGCCGCCCAGCTCCCGCACCCGGGCCAGCAGCGCCAACCCGCGCAGCGTGCGCTCGCGGTGCGGGGCGGGGTCGGCGGTGCCGCGCACGAAGCGGGCGAACCGCTCCAGCGCCAACCGGAACTGGTCGGCGGCGGGCAGCGTGCGCAGCTCCACGCCCTCCTGGCGCTCCAGCCGCAGCACCGGGGCGAAGTCCTCGGGCGGGGTGAACGCGCGCTCCAGGACGATCCGCCCGCGCGAACCCCACAGCTCGTAGAACGAGCGGTAGCCGTGCCGGAAGCCGTACACCACCTGGGCGGTGGCGCCCGAGGGCGCCAGCAGCAGCGCGGTGCCCTCGGTGTCCACACCGGACCCCGCGCGGCTGACCGCGGCCACGGCGGAGAAGTCGTCGAACAGCAGCGCCGCGTGCAGCGGGTAGTAGCCGACGTCGAGCAGCGCGCCGCCGCCGAGGTCGGCGCGGTGGCGCACGTCCGAGGGCGGCAGCGGCGGCACCGCCATGCCCGCGGTCACCACCCGCAGCTCCCCGATCGCGCCGCCCGCCACCAGCGCGGCCACCTCGGCGTGCTGCGGGTGCTCGGCGAACATCCGGTTCTCGGCCACCACCAGCCCGCCCGCCGCGGCGAACACCGCCTCGGCGTCCTCGGGCGAGGTGGCCAGCGGCTTCTCCACCAGCACGTGCTTGCCCGCCCGCAGCGCGGCCTCCGCCCACCGCCGGTGCAGCCCGGTCGGCACCGACACGTACACCGCCTCCACGTCGTCGCGCCGCAGCAGGGCCTCGTAGCCGGTCACCGCATCGGCGCCGAACTCGGCCCCGAACGCCGCGGCCCGCTCGGCCGAGCGGCTGGCGACGGCGACGAGGCGGTGGGGTGAGCGCCGCAGCGCCGGGATGAACCGGCGGCGGGCGATGGACGAGCAACCGATGACGCCGAACCCGACGGGGTCCACGGCGCCTCCTCCCTGGTCCGCTTCGGGTGTTCGGGGAACGCGGCGGGCCGGGTGGGCGGCGCCCACCCGGCCCGGCCGGTCACGGTTCCAGCACGAGCTTGCCGACGACGCCGCCCGCCATCAGCGTGCGCACCGCCTCGCCCACCCGCTCCAGCGGGTAGCGCGCGTGCACGGCCGGGTCCAGCACCCCGGCCGCCACCAGCTCGAACAGGGCGGCGATGTCGGCGCGGAAGCGCTCGCCGGGCCGCACGTAGTAGGTCTTGGCCGTGCGCCCCCGGGTCAGCCCCAGCGCCTTGGCCACGCCCCAGCCCAGCACCTTGCGCAGCACCGGCAGGTGCGGGCGGAACCACTGGCCCGAGCGGAAGCCGTCCACCGAGGAGTCGAAGGACACCAGGGTGCCGCCGGGGGCGAGCAGCCGCCAGCCGGTGCTGACGCTCTCGCCACCGATGTGGTCGAACACCGCGTCGACGCCGCCCGGTGCCAGGGCGCGCACCGCGTCGGCCACGCCGGAGCGGTAGTCCACCGGCTCGGCGCCCAGCGCGCGGACCACCTCGTGCCGGGCGGGGTGCGCGGAGCCGATCACCCGGACCCCGTGGTGGACGAGCAGCCGGGTCAGCACGGAGCCGACGCCGCCGGTCGCACCCTGCACGAACGCCGTCTGCCCGGGCCGCAGGCGCGCCGAGCGGTGGGCCATCTGGTAGGCGGTGACGCCGTTGCACACCAGGGCGACCGCGCGCGCGGCGTCGACGTCCTCCGGCACCGCGGCCAGGATCGCCGCGGGCACCTCCACGAACTCCTGCCACGAGCCGGAGCGGGGCATGGCGGCCACCCGGTCGCCCGGCGCCCAGCCGCGCACCCCGGCGCCGACCTCCACGACGCGGCCCACCAGGTCGTAGCCGGGCACCGCGGGCAGCCGGGGCGGGAACGGGTGCAGGCCGCGCAGCAGCTGCACCTCCGCGTAGGAGATCCCCGCGGCCTCCACCCGCACCACGACCCGGCCGCGCCCGGCGGTGGGCCGGGGCCCGTGCCCCAGCGACAGCGAGGCGGGGTCGCCGTCGAAGGCGCCCAGCACCACCCGCCTGCTCGTGCCGACGCTGCCCGCCAGGTCCCCGGTCGGCTGCGCGGCCACCTCAGGCCACCGCCGTCACGGCGCCGATGGCGCTGAGCATGGGCAGGTGGTTCATCACGTCCCAGTGCTCGACGACCCGGCCGTCGACGAAGCGCAGCTCCTCGACGATGTGCCAGCTCACCCGCTTGCCGGTGGGCGCCAGGCCCGCGAACCCGCCCGCGTGCGTGCCGGTCACGGTGATCCGCAGGGTGACCCGGTCGCCCTCGGCCATGATGCTGCGCACGTCCAGGTGCAGGTCGGGGAAGGCGGCCAGGCCCTCCTCCATCCGGCCGATCATCTCGTCGGTGTCGACCGGCTGGTCCTCGGAGTAGTGCACCACCCCGGGCGCCCAGTGCTCGATGATCCCGCCCAGCTCCCACCGGTTCCACGCCGCCACCATGGCCAGGCAGCGCCGCTTGTTCTCGGCCGCCACCCGCTCGTCGGCCACCCGCTCCTCCGCCAGCTGTGCAGTCACTCCACCACTCCCGTCGCTCGCCGGTCTGCCCGCCCACCGAGCATCCCCACCCTCCCTTGAGGACGCCTTGAGGGGCGGTGGGGATGCTCGTCCCCGGGGCCGCCGCCGGGGTGGCCGGGAGAGGGGTGGCGCGATGGTGTTCCTGGTGACCGGCGCGAGCGGGCACGTCGGCAGGCACGTGGTGGCCGGCCTGGCGCGGGCGGGGGTCGAGGTACGGGCGAGCAGCCGGATGCCCGACAAGCTGGTGCTGCCCGAGGGGGTGCGGGCCGCGCACGGCGACCTGGCCGAGCCGGGCACCCTCACCGAGGCCCTGGTCGGGGTGCGCTGCCTCTACCTGTTCCCGGTGCCCGAGACCGCCGCCGAGGTCGTGGCCAGGGCGGGCGAGGCGGGCGTGCGCCGCGTCGTGGTGCTCTCGTCGAGCTCGGTGGAGGACCCCGACTCCCACAGCGGTGAGCACCACCGCGCGGTGGAGCGGGCGGTGCGCGACGCGGTCCCGGAGTGGACCTTCGTGCGGCCGGACGAGTTCGCCACGAACCTGGTGTGGAAGTGGGGCCACTCGATCCGCACCCGCGACCTGGTGCGCGCCCCCTACGCCGCGGCCCGCAAGACGCTGCTGCACGAGGCCGACGTGGCGGCGGTGGCGGTCGCGGCCATGCTCGGCGACGACCTGGTGGGCCGCGCGCCCGTGCTGACCGGACCCGAGTCGCTGGACCAGCGCGAGCAGGTCGAGGCCCTCTCGCGCGCGCTGGGCAGGCCGATCGGGTTCGAGGAGATCACCCCCGAGGCCGCCAGGGCGGAGATGCTGGCCGCCATGCCGCCGCCGGTGGTCGACATGGTGCTGGGCTACCTGGCCGCCTCGATCGACTCGCCCCCGCCGGTGCTGCCCACCGTGGCGGAGATCACCGGCAAGCCGGGGAGGACGCTGGAGGAGTGGGCGCGCGACCACGTCGCGGACTTCACCGCCTGACCGCGGTGGGCGCCGGGTCCGGGACCCGGCGCCCACCGGGCGGTGCGGTCCCGCTCAGACCAGGTCCGCGAGGAAGGGGCCGGTGGCGGTGTCGGCGCGCGCGGCCAGCTCCCGGGGCGTGCCGGTGAACACGACGGTGCCGCCGTCGCGCCCGGCGCCGGGGCCGAGCTCGATGACCCAGTCGGCGTTCTTGACCACGTCGAGGTTGTGCTCGATGACCACGACCGTGTTCTGCTGGGCGACCAGCCGGTCCATGATGCCCACCAGCCGGTCGATGTCAGACAGGTGCAGCCCGCTGGTGGGCTCGTCCATGATGTAGACGCTGCCCTTCTTGTTCAGCTCGCAGGCCAGCTTGAGCCGCTGGCACTCGCCGCCGGACAGGGTGCTCAGCGGCTGGCCCAGGCTGATGTAGTCCAGGCCGACCTCCACCATCGCGTCCAGCACCCCGGCGAAGCGCGCGCCGTCGAAGAACTCCACGGCCTCGGCGGCGGTCAGCTCCAGCACGTCGCTGATCGACTTGCCGCGCACGGTGTGCGCCAGCACGTCCCGGTTGAAGCGCTTGCCGCCGCAGTCCTCGCAGGTGGTGCGGATCGGGTCGAGGAAGGCCAGGTCGGTCTGGGTGAACCCGAGGCCCTGGCAGGTGGGGCAGGCGCCCTTGGAGTTGAAGCTGAACAGCGACGCGGGCGCCTTGGTGGTCTTGGCGAACAGCTTGCGGACGTCGTCCATGATGCCGACGTAGGTGGCGGGCGTGGAGCGGCTGCTGGTGCCCACCGCGGCCTGGTCGATGACGATGGCGCCGGGGTGCTGCTCGCGGAACGCGCCGAAGACCAGCGAGCTCTTGCCCGACCCGGCCACGCCGGTGACGGCGGTGAGCACGCCGGTGGGGATGTCGACGGTGACCTTGCGCAGGTTGTTCACCGCGGCGTCGACGACGGTCAGCGCCCCGGTGGCGACCCGGTACTCCGCCTTGCCCTTCTCCTCGCGGGACAGGAAGCGGCCGGTGAGGGTGTCGGCGGCGCGCAGCCCCTCCAGCGAGCCCTGGTAGACGACCTCGCCGCCGCGGGTGCCCGCGTGCGGGCCCATGTCGACGACGTGGTCGGCCACCGCGATCACGTCCGGGTCGTGCTCGACCACCAGCACCGTGTTGCCCTTGTCGCGCAGCTCGCGCAGCAGCTCGTTGAGCTTGCGCACGTCCTTGGCGTGCAGGCCGACGCTGGGTTCGTCGAGCACGTACATGACCTCGATGAGGCTGCTGCTCAGGTGCCGCACCGTCTTCACCCGCTGCGACTCGCCGCCGCTGAGGGTGTTGGTCTCCCGGTCCAGGCTCAGGTAGCCCAGGCCGATCGTCACCAGGTGCCCGATCCGGGTGGCCAGCCCGGACAGCACCGGCGCCGCGCCGGGCAGGTCGAGCGAGCGGACGACCTCCAGCAGGTCGCCGAGCTCCATCGCCGACATCTCCGCGATGGTGCGCCCGGCCACCTCGACTGACAGCGCGCGCTCGTTGAGCCTGCTGCCCCCGCACCGCGAGCACACGCGGTGGGTGACGAACCGCAGCACCATCTCGCGGTTCTTCTCCGCCATGGTGTTGACGTCCTTCTTGATGAACAGGCGGGTGAACCGGTCCACCAGGCCCTCGTACTCGGAGCTGCCGCTGCCGCCGGGGCCGGTCCAGGACACCTTCTCCCCGGTGCCGGTGAGCAGCTGGGCCATCTCGGCGTCGGTGTAGTCGGCCAGCGGCTTGTCCATGTCGAACAGCCCGGAGCTCTCGTAGAGCTTCCAGTACCAGGTGCCGGTGGCGAACGGCGGGAACAGGATCGCGCCGCCGTTGAGCGACAGCGACGGGTCCAGGAACCGGTCGAGGTCGAGCTCGGCGGTGCGGCCGATGCCGTCGCAGCGCTCGCACATGCCCGCGGGGTCGTTGAAGGAGAACGCGCCCGGGCCGCCGACCTGGGGGCTGCCGAAGCGGGCGAACAGCAGGCGCAGCAGCGGGGCGATGTCGGAGATGGTGCCCAGCGTCGAGCGGGACCCGCCGCCGAGGCGCTTCTGGTCGATCACGACCGCGGTGGAGAGGTTCTCGATGGAGTCGACCGTCGGCTCGCCGTACTTGGGCAGCACGGTGCGCACGAACGCGGAGAACGTCTCGTTGAGCTGGCGCTGGGACTCCGCGGCGATGGTGTCGAACACCAGCGAGGACTTGCCGGAGCCGGACACCCCGGTGAACACCGTGATGCGCCCGCGCGGCACCTCCAGCGACACCGCCTTGAGGTTGTTCTCCCGCGCCCGGACGATCTTGATCGACTTCTGCTGCATGGAACCGCCTGTTCGCCGTCGGCTGCTCCCGACCGGGAGGACCCGCGGTCGGGCGGACAATGTATCGTATCTAGTACGATGGTAGGGTGGTGCCCACTATGGCCAAGGACAGAGGCACGCCCGACCCCGCCAGGAGCCTGGCGCTGCTGTGGCGCACCCGGGAGCCGGTCGCCCGCGAGGGCCGCACCGAGCTGACCGTCGCGAAGATCGCGGCCACGGCGATCGCCGTCGCCGACGCCGAGGGCATCGCCAAGCTGGCCATGCGCCGGGTGGGCGAGGCGCTCGGCGTGGGCACCATGTCGCTCTACACCTACGTCCCCGGCAAGTCCGAGCTGCTCGACCTGATGGTCGACACCGTCTACGGCGAGCTGCCCACCACCATCCCCGCCGACGGCGACTGGCGGGACCGGCTGGAGCGCGTCGCGATGGACAACTGGCGGCTCTACCTGGCCCACCCGTGGCTGGCCTCGGTGGAGTCCAGCAGGCCGGTGCTCGGCCCGAACCTGATGGCCAAGTACGAGCGCGAGCTCGGCGCGCTGCTCGACAGCGGCCTCGGCGACGTCGACACCGACTCGGTGCTCACCCTGGTGCTCGGCCACGTCCGCGGCTGCGCGCGCGCCGTGGCCGAGTCCGCGGCCCTCGAACGCGAGACGGGCATGACCGACCAGCAGTGGTGGCAGGCGCACGCCCCGTGGCTGGCCACCTTCGCGGGCACCGCCGAGACCCCCAACGCCGACCGGATCGGCACCGCGGCGGGGGAGGCGCACGGCACCGCCTACGACCCCGAGCACGCGCTGCGCTTCGGCCTGCAACGCCTGCTCGACGGCATCGCGGTCATGGTCGAGCAGGAGGCGGGCGCGCGGACCGCGTCCGGCTGACCCGCCCCGGCACCGCGCGCGGGCACCGCACCCCGGCTCGTCGCCGTCGGGTGCGGTGCCCGCGTCGTACCGGTGGTCAGCCGCGCCGCACGGCCACCTCGACCTCGCCGCGGGTGGCCGCCGAGTACGGGCACACCTGGTGCGCCTGCGCCACCAGGGCGTCGGCCACGTCCTCGGGCACCCCGGGCAGGTGCGCCGTCAGCGCCACCGACAGGCGCATGCCCGCCTCGGACTCCAGCAGCGCCACCTGCGCGGTGACCGACGAGCCCACCGGGCGCACCCCCTGGGAGCGGGCGGTCCAGAGCAGGGCGGAGTGGAAGCAGGCGGAGTACCCGGCGGCGAACAGCTGCTCGGGGTTGGTCGCGTCGCCGCCCGCCCCGCCCAGGCCGGTGGGCGCGGCCAGCGGCACGTCCAGCAGCCCGTCGGCGGTGCGGACGGCGCCCTCGCGGCCGTCCCCGGTCGCCGTGGCGGAGGTGGAGTAGAGCTGGTGCACGGTCGTGGCCTCCCGGTGGGGCCCGCCGCGCACCGGGCCGATGTTCCGGTGCGCGGCGGGGGTCTGGTGTGCTGCGGGCGCGGGGTGCGCGGTCGTGCCGGGTCGCCCGGTCAGAGCAGGCACTCGGCGGCGGCGTTGAGCGCGGCGACGACGCCGTCCTCGAAGGTGCCGCTGAAGTCGTCCGGGTCGATGTCGAGGGTGATGGAGGCGATCAGCCTGCGGCGCCCGTCCAGGGTGGCCCCGATGAAGGTGGCGTAGCCGGGGATGCCGCCGCCGTGGCCCCACAGGCTCAGCCCGCAGGCGGTCTCCAGCGGCATGAAGCCCAGGCCGTAGCCGTTGGACATCGGCAGCGGCACCCACTCCGGCGGCACCGTGGTCTTCATCTCGGCGAACTCGGCCGGGCCCAGCAGCCGCCCGCCCATCAGCGCCACCAGGAACGCGTCGAGGTCGGCGGTGGTCGAGAGCATCTCGCCCGCCGAGCACGCCTCCGACGGGTTCATCTCGGTGACGTCGACCGACTCGCCGCCGATCTGCATGTAGCCGCGCGCGTGCGGGCCCTGGATCGTCGGGTCGTCACCGGGCAGCGAGGTGCCGGTCAGGCCCAGCGGCTCGATGACGCGCTCGCGGATCTCCTCGGCGTAGCTGCGCCCGGTGATCGCCTTGATGAGCAGGCCGAGGGCGATGTAGTTGGTGTTGGAGTACTCGAAGGTGGTGCCCGGCTCGAAGTTCAGCGGTCGGGCGGCGGCCACCGCCACCAGGTCCGCGGCGTCGTAGTGGTTGTAGCGGTCGCGCTGGAACCGCTCACCGGGCCGCTGGAACGAGTCGGCGTGGTTGAACAGCCCGCTGGTGTGCTGCATCAGGTTGCGCACGGTGACCCGGTCGCCGTGCTCGGGCAGCAGGTCCGGCAGGATCGAGGACACGGTGGCGTCGAGGTCGAGCTTGCCCTCCGCCTTGAGCTGGAGCAGCACCACGGAGACGAACACCTTGGTGATGCAGGCGATGCGGAACCGGCCGTCGGCGGGCACCGGGTCGGTCGACCCGAACTCGCGCAGGCCCGAGGTGGTGACGAAGGTGCCGTCGTCGACGGACACGCGGAACTGCGCGCCCGCGGCGCCCAGCGGCACCAGGGCGTTGACCGCCTGGCGCAGCGCGATGCGCTTCGGGTGCGCCGCGTCGTCGACCGGCGCCGCGGTTTCGGTGGTGGACATGGGACCTCCTGGGGTGGTTGCTGGTGGGCTCGCCCGGTACCGGGCTGGTCAGCGGACCGACAGGGCGTGGCCGAACACGCCCAGCGGGTCCCACGCCTTCGCCGCCGCTTGCAGGCGGGCGAGGTTGTCGGCGTAGTACAGGTGCTGCCACGGCACCCCCGAGGTGTTCCACCCGGGGTCGGCCAGGTCGGTGTCGGGGAAGTTGATGTGGCAGCCGTCGGTGCGCGGTCCGGGCGCGGGCACGCCGCCGGTGCCCGCGTGCACGTCCCGGTAGAGCCTGCGCAGGTAGGACAGGCCCGCCTCGTCGTCGGCGGCGTCGTCCCACGTGGCCAGGAACAGCGCGCGCAGCACGGAGTCGCGCTGGGCGACGGCGGTGGCGCCGGGGGCGACCGCGTTCACCGCGCACCCGCTGGACTGGAGGGACACCGACGCGCCGCGGCACGGGTGGTCGCTGTCGCCGAGCCGGTCGAACAGGACGTCGGCCTGCTCGTCGGTGTAGCCGGCCCGCAGGTGCGCCGACTTGACCTTGTGCCTGCCGGGCTCGCCGTCCTGGGCCTCGGACAGCGCGCGCGCCGCCTCCGGCCAGCTCCCGGTGGTGACGGGGGTGTCGAAGGAGGGCGCGTCGACCCCCTCGGTCATCGCGGCCAGCGCGCCGGCGAGCTGGTCGGCGTCGCCGGTGCCCGTCAGGAACAGGATGGCGGCGGGCACGCTGTCGTCGTCGGGTTGCGCCGCCAGCAGCACCAGCCCGCTGAACAGGCCGGAGTGCGGCGAGCCGGGTCCGCTGTTGCGCTCGTGCCAGCGGCCGTGCGCGCCGACCAGCGCCCGGAACGCCTCCCGGGACAGGCCCTCGCGGGGGAAGATCCGGCTGGTGATCAGGACGTTGCCGGGCGCGGGGGGCAGCGCCGACTCGGGGGCGGTGCCGTCCGCGCCGGGGGAGCGCAGCCAGTACCGGGTGACGATGCCCAGGTTCCCGCCGCCGATACCGGTCAGCGCCCACCACAGCTCGTGCGCCGCGTCGGCCGGGTCCCTGGTGGCCACCACCGCGCGCGCCCGGCCCTCGGCGTCGACCGTGACCACCTCGACCGCGTGCACGTGGTCGACGGCGGTGCCCAGCGCCCGCGACAGCGGACCGTAGCCGCCGCCCGCCAGGTGCCCGCCCAGCGCCACCGTCGCGCTCGCCCCGGCGGGCAGCACCGTGCCCCACCTGCGGTGCAGCTCGGTGTGCAGGTCGAGCAGCCGCACCCCGGGGCCCGCGACCACCGCGCCCCGCTCGGCGTCCCACTCGACCCCGTCGAGCGGGGACAGGTCGACGACCACCTGCTGCCGGGGGTCGGAGACGAAGCCCTCGTAGCAGTGCCCGCCGCTGCGCGCGGTCACCCCGGCGCCGCGGTCCACCGCCGCCTGCACGGCGGCCACCACGTCGGCGGTGCTCGTGGCGAGCACGAACTCCTCGGGGGCGGGCAGGAAGCGGGTGTTGTCCCCGCGCCCGGCCAGGCCCGGGTAGCGCGGGTCGTCCGGCGTGACGCGGTTCGGCTGCTCCATGGGGTTGCGCTCCGCCCTTCGTGTGCTGGCCGGTTCGGTGCGACCAGGCTGTCGCCCGCCGCTCGGGGCGCGGTGGAGTTCCGGTGCACGCGGCCTCCACCGGCCTTCCAGACCCGGTCGAGGGCGCCGCGCCAGGGTGGTCGCGACCCACCCCACCACCGGACGGGAGCAGCGCTGTGACCACTGTGGACACCGTGGACCCTGCGGAGTACAAGGCCACCGTGGCCCGCGCCTTCGACGGCGCGTCCGCCACCTACGACCGGCTGGGGGTGCGCTTCTTCACCCCGATGGGGGCCAGGCTCGTCGAGCGCACCGGCCCGCGCCCCGGCGACCGGGTGCTCGACGTGGGCTGCGGCCTCGGCGCGTGCCTGTTCCCGGCGGCCGAGGCCGTGGGCCCGGCGGGCAGCGTGCTGGGCATCGACATCGCCGAGGGCATGGTGGAGCAGGCGGCCAGGGCCGCGGCCGAGCGCGGCGCCACCACCGTCACGACCCGGGTCGCCGACGGCGAGCACCCCGACCTGCCGCCGCGCTCGTTCGACGTGGTGACCGGCAGCTACAGCGTCATCTTCTTCCCGGACGCCCCCGCCGCGCTGCCCCGCTACGCCGCCCTGCTCGCCGACGGCGGCCGCATCGGCTTCACCAGCCCGGTCTTCACCGACGACACCTTCCCGTTCCTGCCGCCGGTGTTCACCGAGCTGATCCCCCGCTCGCTGCTGGGCTCGCTGCCGCCGCAGTGGCAGCCCGAGGCGCTCAGCGCCCGGTTCAACAGCTGGCTGGCCGACCCCGCCGCCCTGGTCGCGACCATGCGCCGCGCGGGCTTCACCGACGTCGAGGTGGTCGACGAGGCCATCGACATGGTGGCCGAGTCCGGCACGGCCTGGGTCGACTGGTCGCACACCCAGGGCATGCGCCTGCTCTGGCAGCACCTGCCCCCGGCGGAGAACGCGGCCCTGCGCCGCACCCTCACCACCGCGCTCGACGCCATGCGCACCGACGGCGGGCCGCTCACCATCCCCGTGCCCGTCCGCTTCGTCACCGCGACGGTCGACCCCGACCGGCCCGCGGCCTGACCCCGCGCGGGCGCGGCGCGCGGGACCGAGGGCCTGACCACCGGCGCGTGGTCAGGCCCTCGGCCGTGCACGCCTCAGTGCACCCCTCAGTCGTGCACCACCTCAGTCGAGGGTGAAGGACCGCCCCAGGTCCAGCTCCCACGCGCGGCGCAGGGCCCACGCGCACACCGCTTCCTCCCAGCCGTCGACCTGCCCCGAGCCGCCGAGCACCACCGCCGCCCCGTCCGGGGAGGGCGCGGTGCGCGCGGCCAGCACGTCGCGCAGCGCCACGTGCCAGGCCACCGCCGGGCGCGGACCCACCGGGTGCTCGGCCAGCACCAGGGTCCCCGGCCGGGTCCGGACCGCGCCCACCTCACCGGTCACCGCCAGCACGTCCGCCGCCCACTCGACCTCCTCGGCCGGGCCGCGGTCCACCGGCAGCTGGGCGCGCCTGCGGCACAGGTCGGCGAAGGCGGCGTCGCCGTCCACCACGACCCGCGACAGCGACGGCAGCGCCCGGGTCAGGGTGCGCACCAGCGCGGCGGCCACCGGTCCGCCGCCGCGCACGCCGAGCACGCGCGCGCCCGCCGGGGCGAGGTAGCGGGCGACCAAGCCGCCCGGCAGGGCCGTGCGCCAGGCCGCCAGCGGGTCGGCGGCGAGCACGCCCAGCAGCGCGCCGTCGTCGGCGGCGAACAGCGCGACCCGGTCCCCGCAGTCGCCGGTGTTCAGCCGCACCGGCCAGTCCGCCGCACCCTGGCGGGGCGCCGGGTGGCCCAGCGCGTCCTGGATGAAGCGCAGGCCGGTCTCGACGAACTCCGGGTCTGCGGTCACGTTCTCGACGTCGAGGTCGCTCAGCAGCAGGGGCACCGCGTACCTCCGGGACAGGGGGCGCGCTGGGTGAAGGCGAGGCGCGTTCGATGAAACGGTACCGGTTGTGCGGTAACACGGTCAATTGGTGACGACCCCGGTCCAGCGCGGCTCGAGGCGGCTGCGAGAGCGGCCCGCGACGATCGGTGCAGGCGCCGCACCCCGCGGGCCGCCGGGGGAGGAGAACCGATGACGGCCGGGACCGGGACCGCGGCAGGGGCGTTGGCGCCCACCGGGTTCCTCGACTTCGACAGCGCGCCGGTGCGGGACTTCGTCCACCGCTCGGTCCGCGCCGGGGGCACCCCGCGCGAGCAGGCGGTGGACCTGTACCTGGCGGTGCGCGACGGGGTGCGCTACGAGGTCTACGGCGCCGACCTGTCGCGCGCCGGGCTGCGCGCCAGCACCGTCGCGCGGGTCGGGTCCGGGATGTGCATCCACAAGTCGGTGCTGTTCGCGGCGGGCCTGCGCTCGCTGGGCGTCCCCGCCCGCCTGGTCTTCGCCGACGTGCGCAACCACCTGTCCTCCCCCCGGCTGCGCGAGCTGGTGGGGGGTGATGTGTTCCGGCAGCACTGCTACACGTCGGTCTTCCTCGACGACCGCTGGGTCAAGGCGACCCCGGTGTTCAACCGCAGCCTGTGCAGGCTCTTCCGCATCGCCGTGCTCGACTTCGACGGCACCGCCGACAGCCTCCACCACCCCTACGACCTCGACGGCCGCAAGCACATGGAGTTCCTGCGGGTGCACGGCGAGTTCGACGACGTCCCCCACGAGCGGGTGCTGGCCGACCTCCGCGAGGGCCACCCCGACCTGCTCGGCCCCGACGACCGCGTGGTGGCGGGGTCGCTGCGCACCGACATCGGCGCGCGGCCGTGACCGAGCGGCCCGCCCTGTCGCTGCGCGCCGCGGTGGCCGACGCGCGCCGCCGCGGCGTGGTGCGCACGGGAAGCGGACCCGCGGCCGTCGACTTCGCCGCGCGGTACGCGGGTGTGCCCGCGACGTCGCGCACCGCCGCGGAACCGGTGGTGGAGTACCCGGCCCGGTTCGCCAAGGTGCTGCTGGGCCTGTACGGCGACGCCGGGCGGGTCCGCGCGTGGTTGCCCGGCTACCCGAGCCGCTGCACCCCCGCCGCGGCCGCGCAGTTGCTCGACAGCGCCGTCCCACCGGTCGAAACCGCCCGCACCGCAAGGCAACTGCCGGTGGACGTCTGCGCGCTGCCCGCTCCCCGCGTCACCCCGCGCGACGCGGGCCGCTACATCACCATGGGCGTCCTGCACGCCCGCGACGACCACGGCTCAGCGCTTTCGGTGCACCGCATGCTGATCCTGGGCCCGGACCGGCTGGCGGTGTGGATCGTCCCCGGCCGCGGTCTCGGCGCCCTGCACGCGAGAGCACTCGCCGCAGGCCGCGAACTGCCCGTCTCGGTGAACATCGGCGTGGCGCCCGCGGTGATGATCGCCGCCGCGGTCAACGGCCGCTTCCTCCCGCCCGGCACCGCGAAGCTGGACCTCGCGGGCGCGCTGGCCGGTGCCCCGGTGGCCGTCGCGCCGGGTGCCACCCAGCCCGTCCCGGTGCTGGCCGACGCGGAGGTCGTGCTGGAGGGCGTGCTGGGCGCCGAGACGACCGACGAGGCGCTGGGCACCGAGGTCGGCGGCTCCATGCCGGAGTTCCTCGGCTACCACGGCAAGGGCGGGCGCGACCTGCCCGTCCTGCGGGTCACCGGCCTGGGCGCGCGGCCCGGCGCCCGCTTCCAGGCCGTCGTCGGCCCCGGCCGCGAGCAGTCGGTGGTGCTCGGCCTGGGCGGCGCGCTCTCGGTGGCGCTCAGCGGGACCGGGCCGGGCTGGGCCGCCGTCCACGACCTGCACTTCCCCGCCTCCGGTGGCGGCATGGTCCTGCTGGTCGTCTCGCTGGCCAAGACCAGCCCCGCCGACGACGCCGCCCCGGCCCTGCTGGCCCCGCAGCTGTTCGCCGCGCACCCCTTCGTCCGCCTCGTGGTCTTCACCGACACCGACGTCGACCCCACCTGCGCCGAGGATGTCTGGTGGGCCGTCGCCACCAGGTCGAACCTCGGTTCCGACTGCGCCACCAGCACCGACCACGCCCCGGTCCCGATGGTGCCCGCGGAGAACCCCGCCTGGCGCCCCACCGGCTCCCGGCCGGGCCGCAGCGCCATCGACGCCACCGTGCCGTTCGCCCTGCGCGGCCTCGCGGGCCGGGCGCTGGCATGAGGGTCGTCGTCGGCGTCACCGGCGCCACCGGGATGCCCCTCGCCGTCCGGGTCCTGCAGGGCCTGCGGTCGGCCGGGGCGGTCACGCACCTGGTGATGAGCCGCTGGGCGCGCGCCACCCTCGCCACCGAGACCGACCTGACCCCCGCCGACCTCAGCGCCCTGGCCGACCACACCCACCCCGACGGCGACCTCGCCGCCCCCATCGCCAGCGGCTCGTTCCGCACCGACGGCATGGTGGTCGTCCCGTGCAGCATGAAGACCCTCGCCGCCATCCGCACCGGCCACGGCGACGGCCTCATCCCCCGCGCCGCCGACGTGACCATCAAGGAGGGCCGCAAGCTCGTCCTGGTCACCCGGGAGATGCCCCTGTCCCCGATCCACCTCGACAACATGCTCACCCTGGCCCGCATGGGCGTCGTCATCGCCCCACCCGCCCCCGCCTTCTACACCCGCCCCACCACCCTCGACGACCTCGTCACCCACATCGCCGCCCGCACCCTCGACCAGCTCGGCATCGACCTCCCCGAGGCCCCCCGCTGGACCGGCACACCCCCACGCCGCTGACCAGCCGCCAACCCCACCCGTTGCGGCACAACCCGCTCCGATGTGCCCATGCACGAAGCGCCAGGGAGCACTGCGCTACGGGACCAGTTCAGAACCTCGAACCCCGCGCCCGACCCGCATCCCCACCACCCATCCCAACACGGCGCCTGCCGAATTCGCGATGAGATCATCACTGGTCACAGCCCCGAAGCCGAGCCCCCACTGCGCCGCCTCCACCAACGCCGATACCCCCAGCCCGCCCACGCCGACACGCCACCACCCCCCATCGGCGCCTGTCACCGCGGCACGGGACAAAGCCCACACCAACCCCAGCGGCACGAACAACGCAACGTTGGCCACCGTCGCGGCCAGCACATTCTCCGCGGCACCAGAGCGCAAACCGCGCACCGTATCCACCAACGGCATCAAGCCAACCCTGACCGGCAACTGCGACGACGACGGCACCACCAGGGTCACGTAAACCAGAACTGACACCCACACCACCAAAGCGGCCACCCCCGCCCCCGGCGACCCCTTCCCCGCACGGGCCTGTCGCACAAGCACTGCACACAACCCGATGAGCACCACCCCCAGCCCCACGGTCACTGGATTCACAAAGGACCTCACCAACGACGTCATCCTCGCCCCCATCCCGCACAGATACCACGCACAGTGTGCACGTCGACACCGAACGTGCACCGCGACCGGACGCTACCGACTCCTTGGGTCCGGGCAGCGGCAGGGCTTGCGGCTCGGGATTCGCCGCTGCGTGTATACACGCTATGTATAGTCGGCGGGGATACCGACGGAGGAGAGCGACATGACCACCACCCCCGAACCCCGAACCCGGGGATCGGCACGCACTGCGGTGGCAACGGCGGTCGCGCTCGGCGTGCCGCTGGGCGCGCTCACGTTCGCCCTCCAGCTCACCCCGTTCGGCCTTGTCGCCAACTCACCCGCGTTCTGGGCGATGTGGGGGTTCGCCGCGGGTGCCATCGTCGCCGCACCGCGCGCCGCGGTCCTCACGGCCACGGGTGTGGAGCTGCTGGGCCTGGTGTCCTGGTACACGACCAGCTGGCTCACCGGCAACTTCGAGTGGTCCGCAGGCGGCTCCCTCGCCCTCGGCTGGGGCGCCGGTGCACTCGCCGCAGGCATGGTCTTCGGCCTCGCGGGCGCCTGGTGGCGCACACGGGCGACAACCCCCCGCCTGGAGATCGCCACGGCCGTCCCGGTGTCGGTGTTCGCCTGCGCCGCGGTCTACTACGCCTTCATCCTCAACTACACAGCCACAGCCACCTACAACGCCGCGGTGGCCCTGCTCCTGCTCGCCTTCCTCCCACCCGCCAACCGAGACCGCCTCCGCGCCGCAGCAGCGGTCATCCCCATCACCGCACTCGGCATCGCAGGCGGAGCAGCCTTCATCACCTTCCTCAACGCCGCGTCCGGGACCTGACCACCCGCCGAGCGCGAACGGCGCCTGATGGGCCACACTCCCGACCGGCCTGCCTTGGGGGTGTCATGTTTCCTCCAACGGTGTGGGCAGGTATTGCCTCTGCCGCGCCTCCCGCGACTCGAGGAGGGCGCTGGCCTCGTTGGCGACGAACTGCCGCGATGCGCAACCTCGTCATGACCGAACGACCACTGGCCCCTTGCGACGCTGCGGTCGTCCCCTGTCCATCAATACTCCACGACCCGGCGGCGGATATGCGTAGTGAAGCGGTCGATGTTCTTGCGGGCGGGGTGGACCGTGGTCCCGGTCGGTCTGTCACTTGTGGAGTTCACGCTCTTCGCAAGCCTTGTCCGCGTGCGGCTTGTCCGGGTGGAACTGGTGGAACCGACCCGGACTTCGCGCCCCCGGCGCCGCCCGGATCAGGACGGGCGGCGCGAGGTGTCCGGTGACGTTGACCCGGGCGCTCTGACGAGCAGGAGCGACCCTGCCTGGTCGATCAACTTGTGGATCCTGGAGCCGTGCTGCCCCGGTCGACCGGGTTTGGCCCGCTCGCGGGTCGGTTCGTCGCAAGAATCACCGCAGCGCCGAACCCGCCCACGATCAGTCCACCGCGTCGGACCGCGCCATCAAGATCACTTTCGCGACAGGGGCCGCCGCCACGAATGTCGTGGCGTTGCCAAAAAACGTGCAAAGTCTCCTTCCTGTTGTCCGGGAACATCGTTGCTCCAAGTGTCATCACCCGAATGGGGGTGTGAAAGCCGTGTCTGAAAACGCACAGTTGTGCCTGTTCGTCGCAAAGCTGCTGACGGCCCGTTGAGGGTCGCCTACTGATCCTGGGGGATCACTTGCTTCGTCGCCCTCGTGGCGCGCGCTTCGGCGCGCGCCCATTCCGTGCTGCGCGCCGTGCGGCCGCGGCCCTGTCCCTGGTGATGGTGGTGTCCGGCATCGAGACCGTGACACCCGCCGTCGCCTCCGCCGATCCGCCGAGGTCGACCGCGGTCGACGTGCGTGACCTGCCGGTGGCGCCCGCCGCTCCACCAGTTCAGACGCGGTCAGCTCCGGCCAAGCCCGCCGCTGACTTCACCCCACTGGCCAACCCGAGCACCGGCGCGTCGCGGTTCGACCCGCAGCGCTCGCGGGTGGTGGCCAGGACGATGTTCACCGAGGAGTACGTCAACCCCGACGGCTCCCGCACGACCCGGCAGTCCACGCAGCCGCTGAACGCACAGGACGCCGCCGGTGCCTGGCAGCCGGTCGACACGACGTTGCAGGTGGATGCCGGGAGCAAGCGGGCCAAGCCCAAGCGGCACCCGCTGAACCCGTCGCTGGGCGGGTCGGCCGACGACCCGGCGCTGGTGTCGGTGCAGGCCGCCGGGCAGACGGTGACGCTCGGGGTCGAGGGCGCCGAGAAGGGCAGGAAGGCCCGGGTGACGGACAAGTCGGTGGACTACGCCGACGTCGCGCCGGAGACGGACCTGCGCTACGAGGTGTCCCCGGGCGCGGTCAAGGAGACCATCGTCCTCAAGCGCAAGCCCGCCAAGAACACCTGGCGGTTCACCCTCAGGACCGGGGCGCTCACCCCGCGCCTGGCGGGCAACGCGGTCGAACTGGTCGACGCCGCGGGTACCCCGGCGCTGGTCATGCCGCCCATCGAGACCTGGGACTCCGGGGGTGGCGGCACCGCCCCGCCCGCGACCACCGGCGGCACCTACGGCCTGGAGCGGGCCAAGGACGGTTGGGTCCTGTCGGTCACGGTCGACCAGGCCTGGCTCAACGACCCGGCCCGGGTGTACCCGGTGAACGTCGACCCCACGGTGTCGTTGGGCGTGGTGGCCTCGGAGGCCTACCGCACCGATGGCTACTGGTGCTCGAACTGCGGCATCCGCATCGGCAACAGCCAGGCCTCCGGTGACACCTACAACCGGTCGCTGTTCAAGTTCGACTACTCGTCGCTGTTCGGCAAGACCGTCGTGGGCGCCCGCATCGACGTCACGCGCAACAACGGTGGCGGGTTCCTCAAGGCGTGGCAGGCCTACCTGCACCACGCCACCGCGTTCGACTTCAACGGCATGGGCCAGCAGCTGGCCGTGGCGCCGGTGGGCGACACGGGCCGGTTCACCGACTCCCGGTTCACCGCCTTCCTCAAGGGTGAGGTCGACGCCAACCGCAACACCGCTTTCCTGATGCTGGCGGGCACCGAGCAGCCGGGCACCTACACCTACAAGAACCTCGCCGCCACGCTGCTGGTCGACACCGGCAACGCCCCGCCCATGCCGATCCTGACCGCCCCGGGTGACTACGCGGTGCTGACCACGCTCACCCCGACGGTCGCGGTCAACCCGGTCACCGACCCCGACGGCGACCCGGTCACCTACTGCTTCACCATCGCCACCGGCTCCGACGGCAAGTCCGGCACCGTGGTCGATTCCGGCTGCCAGTCCTCCCCGAGCTGGACGATCCCCGCAGGAGTGCTCGCCGACGGCGTGTCCTACACGTGGAAGGCCTCCACGTACAGCGGCTACACCATGAACACCAACCCCTACATCGGCCACTTCAAGGTCGACCAGCGCATCGGCGAGCACGGGCCGTCCCCTGTGGACACGCTCGGCCCGGTGACGGTGAACCTGGCCAACGGCAACGTCTCCACCTCCGCCTCCTCGCCCACCTTCACCACCGTGGGTGGCACCGCGGGCGTGACCATGACCTACAACTCCCAGCAGCCGGAGAACAAGGGCGTCAAGGCCTCCTACTTCGACGACGTCTCCCACGCCGGGCTGATCAACGACGCCATCCAGCAGCCGGTGCTGATCCGCAACGAGCCGCAGATCAACGCCGACTGGGGCACCGCATCGCCGTTCGCCCCCGCGCTGGGCGCGGACTGGTGGCTGGTCCGCTGGGAGGGCTACTTCGTCCCACCGGTCACCGGCACCTACCAGTTCGCGGGCATCCACGACGACGGCCCGGTCATCTGGGTCAACAACCAGAAGGTGTACGACAACCCCAACTGGACCAACACGGTCAACTGGGGCCCGGCCACCGCGATCCCCCTGACCGCCGGGCAGGCCGTGCCGATCAAGGTCGAACTGCAGGAGATGGGCGGTGAGGCGAGGATGAAGCTGTTCACCCGCACCACCGACGACACCACCGTCCCCACGCAGATCGTCCCCGCCGACTGGCTGACCAGCACCGACTCCCCGGCCCTGCCCAAGGGCTGGACCCTGTCGGCCGACCTCGACGGCACCGGCGCCGCCTACACCCAGGCCACCGTCGCGGGTGAGACCATCGTCCTCACCGACGCCACCGGCGCCAAGCACACCTACACCAAGAAGGCTACGGGCGGCTACGCGCCCCCGGCCGACGAGGACGGCGTGCTGGCCCTCGACACCTCGGGCAGGGTGACCCTGACCGAGGGGGCGGACGTCTACACCTTCCGCAACGACGGCAAGCTCGACACCCAGTCCAGCGTCCAGGACTCCCGCAAGCCCGCCGCGCTGCAGAACATCTACACCGGCACCCCCTCGCGGTTGACCCAGATCAAGGACCCCATCTCCAACCGCGCCCACACCCTCTACTACAACCGCCCCGGCGAGAACTGCTACGGCGGCGCCACGCCGCCTCCCGGCGCGGACGCGCTGGCCCCCGTCCAGATGCTGTGCCGCATCGCCTACTGGGACGGCACCGAGACCCGTCTCTGGTACTCGGGCGGCAGGCTCACCCGCATCGAGGACCCGGGTGCAGAACTCACGGATTACACCTACGCCAGCTCGGGCGTCCTGACCGGCGTCCGCGACAACCTCGCCGCGGACTGGGTGGCCGTCGACCCGGCCACCCGCAACAACACCGGGGCCAACACCCTGATCAACTACGTCGACACCAACGCCCTCAAGCCGGTCGCCATCGAGGTCACCGCCCCGGTGTCGCTGCAGGGCGCGGCCAGGTCCAAGCGCACTTACCGCTACGGCCCCGCCGCCAGGACCACCTACATCGACATCGCGGGCATCACCCCGGCGATCGGCTACTCCACCCGAGTCGTGTTCGACGATGCCGACCGCCTGCGCACCACGACGGACGCCACAGGCAAGGTGACCTCGCAGACCTGGAACGTCAAGGACCAGAAGCTGACCACGACCGATCCCGCGGGGCGCGTGTCGACGATGGTCTACGACGCCCAGGACCGCTTGGTCGACGAGTACGGACCGGCACCGGCGTCCTGCTTCAGCGGACAGCAGCCCACCGCGGCGTGCGCGAATACCGTGCCCAAGAAGCACACCGGCTACGACGAGGGCATCAACGGCCTCGCCGTCGCCTACTACGACAACCCGGGGCTGGCCAACACCCCCAAGGTCTACGGCACCGGCTTCGGCGTCGCCGACGGCAGGATGACCAAGTCCTTCGACGGCACCACCGCCCCCCAGCCGGGCATCCCCGCGACCAACTTCTCCCTGCGCCTCACCGGCGAGATCACCCTGCCGGTCGCCACCACCTACGGCATGGAGCTCTGGGTCGACGACGGAGCCCGGATGTGGATCGACGACACCCTCGTCATTGACTCCTGGGCCGACGGCGGCGCCCGAGCCGTGCGCGGTGACTTCGTGAACACCGTCGCGGGCTCGGTGCACCGCATCCGCGTGGACTACTACAACAGCGGCAGCCTCGGCGTCCTGCACGTGAACTGGAAGCGCCCGGCTGACGGGGTCTACGAGAACATCCCCGGTCAGTACCTCAAGCCGCGGCACAACCTCACCACGTCGGTCACCGAGTCCGAGTCCGCCGGGGTCCCCGACTCCACGTCCACCACCGGCTACGGGCAGAACGGCCTCGACCCCACCTACGGCCTGGCGACCAGCACGGTCGCCGGTGGGGTGACCAGCACCTACACCTACGAGGCGCCGGGCTCCGGCTACCTGCGCAAGGTCGGCAAGGCCAAGCCGACCGGGGCCCAGACGACCTACGTCCCCTACGGCGACACGGCGACCGCGGACAACCCGTGCACGCCCGCCGTCGAGGCGGTCAACCAGGCGGGCATGCCGTGGAAGACCACCACGGCCGCACCCGCCTCCGGGGCGGCCCGGACCGACGAGCAGGTCTACGACGCCTCCGGGCGGGTGGTCGCGCGTGGCACCGGCACCGACTGGACCTGCACCACCTACGACGCGCGGGACCGCGTGGTCACCACGAAGTTCCCCGCCAGCTCCGCGGCGGGCGAGCGCACCGTCACCGCGGACCACGCGGTCGGCGGTGACCCGCTGACGAGGTCGGTGACCGACCACAACGGGACGGTGACCACGCAGTACGACCTCATGGGTCGGGTGGTCGCCTACACCGACGTGCACGGGCTGCGCACCGAGACCACCTACGACCAGGTGGGCCGGGTGTCGCTGGAGAAGGTCATCCCCCCGAACACGACCGACTCCCCGCAGGAGATGACCAGCACCTACGACGCCGCGGGCCGCGTCCTGACCACCAAGCTCGGCACCACGACCCTGGCGACCTCCACCTACGACTCCGCGGGCGAGCTGGCCACGGTGACCTACGCGAACGGCTCGGCCCTGACCGCCATCGGCAAGGACGCCGCGGGCGAGGTCACGTCGCTGACCTGGCGCAGGAGCGACAACGTCACGGTCGCCTCGACGGTGACCCGCACCCGCGCGGGCACCGTGGTCGACGAGACCCTCGGCGGGTTCGACGCCAACAGCGGTGCGAACTTCGCCTACGACGCGACGGGCAGGCTGACCGACGCCTGGGTGCCGGGCCAGCACTTCACCTACGACTTCACCTCCACCGCACCCTCCGGGTGCCCGACCGGGACCCAGGCCAACGCGGGCCTGAACACCAACCGGGTCACCATGACCCGGCAGCCCACCGGCGGGACGGCGGTGACCACCGGCTACTGCTACGACGCCGCCGACCGCCTCATCGCCACCACCGGCGCCAACCCGATCACCGGCTTCCAGTACGACGCGCACGGCTCCACCACCCAGTACACCCAGGGCGGGGCCACGACGTACTTCGGCTGGGACGGCGCCGACCGCAACATCGCCATCAGCACCACGGGCGCGGACCCGGCGGCGGTGAGCTACACCCGCGACGCCACCGACCGCGTCGTCCGGCGCCAGGTCAGCTCCGGGGACACCCAGACCGACACGCGCTACGGCCACACCGGATCCGGTGACAGCGCCGAGTACGCCATGGCGGGCAGCGACAAGAAGCTGCTCACCCGCAGCATCAGCCTGCCTGGTGGGGTGCTGCACACGTGGAAGCCGGTCGCGGCTGACCGGACCTTCGACCACCCGACGGTGCGCGGGGACCTGTCCCTCACCACCGACTCGACCGGTGGCCAAGTCGGTTCGCTGCGGTTCTACGGCCCCTACGGCGAACCCGACGTCTTCGCCGGCACGAACGACGGGGTCCCCGACAACCAGCCGGGGCACATGGACTACGGGTGGCTCGGCCAGCACCAGCGGCCGTACGAGCACGCGGGCGCGCTGTCGGTGGTGCAGATGGGTGCCCGGCCCTACAGCCCCGCGCTCGGTCGGTTCCTGACCGTCGACCCGGTCGACGGCGGCAGCGCCAACGACTACGACTACACCGCGGCCGACCCGGTCAACACCACCGACCTCGACGGCGACTTCATCTGGATCGCCCCGGCGGCGATGGCCTGCATGCGGTTCTGCGTGCCCGCGGCCATCGGGCTCTGGAAGGTCGGCCGCTTCGTGGGCCGGTTCGCCAAGGCCAAGGTGTGGCCGCACGTGGTCAAGGGCGCCAAGGAGGTCGGCAGGTTCACCAAGTTCGTCCTGCGCGGGGCTGGTACCAAGGGTCGGTTCGTCACCCGGGGCGTGGGGAGCAGGTTCAAGGCAGGCCTCCTGGCTCGGGGCAGCAAGCCGGTGAAGCCGGGTAGCTTCGGGCACCGCGCCCAGGGGTGCGTGTCAGGGGTCAAGGCCGGGAACGAGCACACCCGTGGCCAAGTCACCTCCCCTTGGGCGAAGCTCGCCTTCGGTGCGATGATGTGTCTGGCTGGCTTCTTCGGGGCGAAGTAGTGCCGGGAATGGAGTGCGCAGTGGTCTCGACCGATCCCGAGGCGGTGGTCGCCGACGCGCTTGACGAGGCGTCGGTGACCCGGAGGGAGTCGATCCGGTGGTTGGTCGACAGCACCGACCCGAGGACCGACGAGGTGGTGCTGGCCGAGTACGGCTCCCGGCGCGGCCACTTCCCGGCGGGGGCGGTGCTGTCCAGGGTGCTGGCCGAACGGGACCCGGACCGCGATCCGGCGTACCTGTTCGACCGGTTCGACAGGTCGGGGGAGTCGTGGTTCGCCCGGTGGCGAGGGCGGGTGGGGGCTCGGTGGCACAGCCGGTTTCCCCTCGCGTCCACCTACGGCGTGACGCGGTTGCGCAAAACGGATCCGGTGGCGCGGTACACCCATGACCTGAGCGGGTGGCGCTTGCGCACTGCGGCGGTCGCGGCACTCGGCGACACTGCGGACCCGGTCGCGCTGCCGGTGCTGGTGCTGGCGCTGCGGGCCCGGTCGTGGCGCCTGCGCACGGACGCGGCCAACTCCGTGCGTCGCCTGGTCCGCGACCTCGGCCCCGGGGTCGTCCTGCCAGACGAGGTGCGCGACGCGCTCGCCGCGAACCTCGTCCACCGCAGGGACGAGGTGGCGGCCGCGGCCGCGCACGCCCTCGTGGCCGCGGGTCACCCGGAACCGGTCGAGCAGGTGTCGAACCCACCGGCCGATCGCGCGGCGGCCTTCCAAGCCGCGCTGCGGGGGGAAGCACCACCGCTCGCCACGCTGTGGCCGGGCGGCACGACGTGACGCGCTGGTGAGCGGAACACCGTGACACGACCTCGCAGCCCCCCGGGGATCCCCTCGGGGGGCTGCGAGGTCATTGGTGGCTCGCGCCTCCGGCGACGGCCCCCCGCGAGTGCACCTCGTGATGCGCTCCTGCAAGCTCGTTCAAGGAAGCAGCTGCTCGCGGCCTTTGAGCGTTACCCGGCGAGGTCGGTGCGGCGGTGGGTGGTGCTTGCCACCGCGTCGGTGATCGGTGCGCGCAGGAAACCTCCAAGCGGAGGGTCACCGAGCACTGCGCTAGCCGCCGTCAACGTGAAGGATCATGCAGAAGGGGGCATCTACCAGCGTAGATGCCCCCTCGGTCGGGCTGACAGGATTTGAACCTGCGACCCTCCGCTCCCAAAGCGGATGCGCTACCAAGCTGCGCCACAGCCCGGGGTCGTGCACGCACAGACTATCGGCACCCGCTAGTCTGATTCCCGGCGGTCGTGACCGCCGCTCGCGGGCGTAGCTCAATGGTAGAGCCCTAGTCTTCCAAACTAGCTACGCGGGTTCGATTCCCGTCGCCCGCTCCAGTGAACGGCCGGTCCTGGTGACCGGCCGTTTCGCTCGTGCGCACCCCCGGGCGGTGACCTGCGGGTGCTCGCCTAGACTCGGGGGCTGATCCCGGTCCGCAGCGGCCGGGAGAACCCCCAGTCAGCCGCACGAGGAGAACACGTTGAAGAGCACCGTCGAGCAGCTGAGCCCGACGCGGGTCCGGATCAACGTCGAGGTGCCGTTCGACGAGCTCAAGCCGAACTTCGACCGCGCGTACCGCAAGCTCGCCTCCCAGGTCCGCATCCCCGGCTTCCGCCCCGGCAAGGCCCCGGCCCGGGTCATCGAGTCCCGCATCGGCCGGGCGCCGATCCTGGACGAGGTGGTCAACGAGGCCATCCCGGCCAAGTACATGGAGGCGGTGACCTCCGGCGAGGTCAAGGCGCTGGGCCAGCCGGAGATCGAGGTCACCAAGCTCGAGGACGGCGACCACCTGGCGTTCACCGCCGAGGTCGACGTGCGGCCCGAGCTGAGCATCCCGGCCTACGACAGCTTCTCGGTCTCGGTCGACGACCTGGAGCTGGCCGACGCCGAGGTCGACGAGCAGCTCGACGAGCTGCGCGCCCGGTTCGGCACGCTGACCGGCGTCGAGCGGCCGGTGGAGGACGGCGACTTCGTCTCCATCGACCTGTCGGCCACGGTCGACGGCGCGGAGGTCGAGGAGGCCCGCACGTCGGGGCTGTCCTACGAGGTGGGCTCCGGCGAGCTGATCGAGGGCATCGACGAGGCCCTGCGCGGCGCCTCGGCCGGGGAGACCAGGACCTTCACCACCAAGCTGCTGGCGGGCGAGCACGCGGGCAAGGACGCCGAGGTGTCGGTGACCGTGCAGACGGTCAAGACCCGCGAGCTGCCCGAGGCCGACGACGAGTTCGCCCAGCTGGCCAGCGAGTTCGACACCATCGACGAGCTGCGCGCCGACCTGCGCGAGCGGCTGTCGCGGGTGAAGAAGATGCAGCAGGGCGTGCAGGCGCGGGACAAGGTGCTCGACGCGCTGCTGGAGACCGTCGAGGTGCCGATCCCGGAGAAGGTCCTCCAGCAGGAGATCGACAACCGCCAGCACGACGCGGTGCACCCGTTCGACCACGACGAGGCCAAGTTCGAGGAGTTCCTGACCTCGCAGGACAAGACCCGCGAGCAGTTCGACACCGAGGTGCGCGAGGAGTCGGAGAAGTCCGTGCGCACCCAGCTCATCCTCGACGCCCTCGCCGAGCAGGAGCAGGTCCAGGTCAACGACCAGGAGCTCACCGAGCGCATCGTCTACCAGGCCCAGCGCTTCGGCGTGAGCCCCGACGAGTACGTCCAGCGGGCCCAGCAGTCCGGCCAGCTCGGCGCGATCTTCGCCGACGTGCGCCGGGGCAAGGCGCTGGCCGCGGTGGTGCGCGCGGCCTCGGTGACCGACGGGTCCGGCAACGCCGTGGACCTGTCCGAGCTGTTCGGCCCGGTCGACGAGCAGGCGCCCGCCGAGGTCGACGAGGCCCCCGAGGCCGCCGCCGAGACCCCGGCCACCGAGCCGGAGCCCGCCAAGTAACGCGGGTGTGACCGGCAGGGGGTCTGTGACGCTCTGAGCGAAAGTGGGCGGTGTCGGGAAGTCGGCGCCGCCTGCTTTCGTTAATGTCGGACGCGGGAAGAAGTACGCAGCAACCAGCTCGACCAGACTTTGTGGAGAAGGCAGGCAGACGTGACGCAGCACCACTCGCCCCAGATGCGGTCCGCCACCGCGGGGCTCAACCTGAACGACTCGGTGTACGAGCGGCTGCTCCGCGAGCGGATCGTCTTCCTCGGCTCCGAGGTCGACGACGACATCGCCAACCGGATCACCGCGCAGCTGCTGCTGCTGGCCGCGGAGGACCCGGAGCGCGACATCACCTTCTACATCAACTCCCCGGGCGGCTCGGTCACCGCGGGCATGGCGATCTACGACACCATGATGCTGATCGAGCCGGACGTGGCCACCTGGGGCATGGGCCTGGCCGCCTCCATGGGCCAGTTCCTGCTGGCCTCGGGCACCCCGGGCAAGCGCTACGCGCTGCCGCACACCCGCATCATGATGCACCAGCCGTCGGCGGGCGTCGGGGGCACGGCCTCCGACATCGCCATCCGGGCGCAGGTCTACGCCAAGTGGAAGCACGAGATGGCCGCGATCACCGCCGAGCAGACCGGGCAGACGATCGAGAAGATCACCGCCGACGCCGACCGCGACCGCTGGTTCACCGCCGAGGAGGCCAAGGAGTACGGCTTCGTCGACCACGTGGTGCAGCGGGTCAGCCAGACCCCCGACGCCAACTGACCCGGACGCGGACACAGACCAGGAGCCCCGCAGTGAGCAACCCTTACTCCCCCCAGGCGCGGTACGTGCTGCCGTCGTTCGTCGAGCGCACCAGCTACGGGGTCAAGGAGTCGAACCCGTACAACAAGCTGTTCGAGGAGCGCGTCATCTTCGTCGGCGTCCAGATCGACGACGCCTCGGCCAACGACGTCATGGCCCAGCTCATCTACCTGGAGTCGGCCGACCCGGACCGCGACATCACGATGTACATCAACTCCCCGGGTGGCTCGTTCACCTCGTTGATGGCCATCTACGACACCATGCAGTACGTGCGCCCCGACATCCAGACGTTCTGCCTGGGTCAGGCGGCCTCGGCGGCGGCGGTGCTGCTGTCGGCGGGCACCAAGGGCAAGCGGTTCGCCCTGCCCAACGCCAGGGTGCTCATCCACCAGCCCGCCACCGAGGGCGTCTACGGCCAGGTCTCGGACCTGGAGATCCAGGCCGCGGAGATCCAGCGCGTGCGCGCGCTGCTGGAGTCGACGCTGGCCAGGCACACCGGCAAGGACGAGGCGACCGTGCGCGCCGACATCGAGCGCGACAAGATCCTCACCGCCGCGGAGGCCAAGGACTACGGCATCATCGACGAGGTGCTGCCGTACCGGAAGCTGTCCGGCCAGGGCTGACGGTCCCTGACCAGGCCCGGCGCGGTTGCCGCGTCCGGGGGAAAAGTCCGACGCGCCGACCCGATCCGGGTTACGGTGGCGGACCGGTTTCCCCCGGATCCGGCCGCGCCGGGTCCTGGGTCCTCCCGCTGACCCCGGTCGGCGGGTACCGTCGAAGGCAACGCCCGCCGCGCGGGCCCCGTCCACCCGTCGAACGACCGGCGGGGGGTGGGGGTTCCCGGGGTGGTCGACACACAGCCAGGCGCGCCGCTCCCGGCGCACCGGAGGGGACAGAGGTCAGCGGTCATGGCACGTATCGGTGACGGCGGAGACCTGCTCAAGTGCTCTTTCTGCGGCAAGAGCCAGAAGCAGGTGAAGAAGCTCATCGCCGGCCCCGGCGTGTACATCTGTGATGAGTGCATCGATCTCTGCAACGAGATCATCGAGGAGGAGCTGGCCGAGGCAGGCGACGTCAAGCTCGACGAGCTGCCCAAGCCCGCCGAGATCCACGACTTCCTCGACCAGTACGTCATCGGGCAGGACGAGGCCAAGCGGTCGCTGGCGGTGGCGGTCTACAACCACTACAAGCGCATCCAGGCCGGTGACCGGGCCCGGCCGGAGGGCCGCGAGTCCCGCGAGGAGACCGTCGAGCTGGCCAAGTCCAACATCCTGATGCTGGGCCCGACCGGCTGCGGCAAGACCTACCTGGCCCAGACGCTGGCCAAGCTGCTCAACGTGCCGTTCGCCATCGCCGACGCCACCGCGCTCACCGAGGCGGGCTACGTGGGCGAGGACGTCGAGAACATCCTGCTCAAGCTCATCCAGGCCGCCGACTACGACGTCAAGCGGGCCGAGACCGGCATCATCTACATCGACGAGGTCGACAAGATCGCCCGCAAGAGCGAGAACCCGTCGATCACCCGCGACGTCTCCGGCGAGGGCGTGCAGCAGGCGCTGCTGAAGATCCTGGAGGGCACCACCGCCTCGGTGCCGCCGCAGGGCGGGCGCAAGCACCCCCACCAGGAGTTCATCCAGATCGACACCACGAACGTGCTGTTCATCGTGGCGGGCGCGTTCGCGGGCCTGGAGAAGATCATCCAGGACCGGGTGGGCAAGCGCGGGCTGGGCTTCGGCGCCGAGATCCGCAGCAAGGCCGACATCGACAACGCGGACTTCTTCGCCGACACGATGCCCGAGGACCTGATCAAGTTCGGGCTGATCCCGGAGTTCATCGGCCGCCTGCCGGTGCTGGCCAGCGTGCGCAACCTGGACAAGCGCAGCCTGGTGCAGATCCTCTGCGAGCCGCGCAACGCGCTGGTCAAGCAGTACCAGAAGCTGTTCGAGATGGACGGCGTGGAGCTGGAGTTCACCGACACCGCGCTGGAGGCGGTCGCCGACCAGGCGATCCTGCGCGGCACCGGTGCCCGCGGCCTGCGCGCCATCATGGAGGAGGTCCTGCAGTCGGTCATGTACGACATCCCCAGCCGCACCGACGTGGCCAAGGTCGTCATCACCGAGCAGACCGTCCGCGAGAACGTGAACCCGACGATCGTCTCCCGCCAGCCCTCGCGCCGGGAGCGCCGCGAGAAGTCGGCCTGATCGCCTGAGCAGCGAGAACGCCCCCCGCCCGCACCGGGCGGGGGGCGTTCTCGGCGTTCGGGGGTCAGACGCGGGTGGTGCGGGGGACGTACTTGCCCAGGAAGCCCAGGACGTCCGGCACGACCTTGCGGTAGAAGGTGTCGCCGTGCCCGCCGGGGCCGGTGTAGGCGACCTCCGGCCTGGCCAGGCGCATGAACTTGCGGGCACCCTCGATGAAGTGGTCCTCGGTGCCGCACCAGATGCCGACCGGGGTCCGGTCGATCTTCTCGACGTTGCGCAGCGGGTCCAGCGAGGCCCACTCGGCGTTGCTCTTGAACGCCCGCCGGGTGCTCATCTCGCGCCACGACATGAGCAGGCCGGGGGAGATGGCCGCGACCGCGCGCACCGGGTCGGCGCGCTCCTGGCGGCGGCGGGCGTAGAGCAGGGCCCCGAACCCGCCCATGGACACCCCGGCGCAGGCGAACGGGGTGCCGGTGGCGCCGCCGAGGCCGCGGGCGCGCAACCAGGCTGGGACCTCGTCGAGCAGCATGCCCATGGGGTTGTCGCCGACGTGGTTCTCGTGCCAGTAGTTGTCGCCGCCGTCGAGGGCGACGAAGGCGAACGGGGGCAGCGTGCCGTCGGCCGCGCCCTGCACGAGCCTGCTCGCGAGCCCGGTGGGCGCGGCCTGGCGGGCGTTGCCGTGCAGGCCGTGCAGGAACAGGCAGACCGGCAGGTCCTTGGCGGGCAGCTGGCTGGGCAGGATGGTCACCATCGAGACGTCGCGGCCGCGCGCCCGCGAGCGCACCACCTCGGTGCGGACCTGCGGCTCGGCCGCCCCGGCCGCGCGCACCAGGTCGAGCGCGCCGCTGGCGGCCCCCACCCCGATGCCCGCGGTGGCCAGCCCGGCCGCGCCCGCGATCAGGACCGCGCGCCTGCTGGGCAGGCGCCGCCCGTTCCCCCCGGCCATGTCACCCATGGCGCCCCTCCGTGATCCCCGACGGGGCGTGCCCGCCCCTCCCCTCAGCAATCGGTAGACGCACAGCGAATGTTTCTCGGTTCAGATGACGCGCGCGCGGCAGTCGTGTGAACGCGGTCACCGGAGGGGACCAGCGTCAGGCCACACCGCGTGCGCGCAGCCGGGCGACCTCCTCCGGGGTGCGGCCGAGCCAGGTCAGCACGGCCTCGGTGTGCTCGCCCAGGGCCGGGACCGCGGCCGGGTCCCAGCCCCAGGTGTCGGCGTCGACCGGCGGGCGCAGCGCAGGCACCGTGCCGCCGGGCACCGGAACGGCCGTGCGGCGCCCCCTGGCGGCCAGCTGGGGGTGTTCCAGCAGCTCACCGACCCCGCGGGTGCGGGCGGCGGGCACGTCCGCGGCGTCCAGCCCGGCCAGCAGGTCGTCGGCGCGGACGGTGGCGAAGTGCTCCCCCAGCCGCGCGTGCAGGGCCTCCCGGTGGCGCACCCGGTCGACGACGGTGCGGAAGCGCGGGTCGTCGGCCAGCGCGGGGTCGCCCAGCACGGCGCCGCACAGCCGCCGCCACTGCCCGTCGTTCTGCACGGCCAGGTGCACGGCCCCGTCCACGCAGGGGAACGGGCCGTACGGGGCGATGGTGGGGTGGTGGGCGCCGTGGCGGGCGGGTTCGCGGCCGGTGCCGTGGGCGTAGAGGGCGGGCTGGTGCATCCACTCGGCCAGCGCCTCCATCAGCGTCAGCCGCAGCGTGGCGCCCTCGCCGGTGCGGCCCCGGCGCACCAGCGCGGCCAGCACCGCCGCGTGCAGCTGCACCCCGCCCGCGATGTCGGCCACGGAGATGCCTGCCCGCGCCACCGCGTCGCCGTCGCCGGTCAGGGCCACCAGGCCCGCCTCGGACTGGATGAGCGCGTCGAACGCCTTGCGCTCGCCGTACGGGCCGCCCTCGCCGTAGGAGGACAGCTCCGCCACGACCAGCCGCGGGTGGCGGGCGCGCAGCGCGTCGGCGTCGAGCCCGAGCCTGCGCAGCGCCCCCGGCGACAGGTTGCACAGCACGACGTCGGCGCGGGCCACCAGGTCGGCGACCGCGCGGGCGCCCTCGGGGTCCTTGAGGTCGAGGGTGACCGACTCCTTGCCGACGTTCGTCCAGGCGAAGTAGCTCGACACCGCCCCGCAGGCCGCGTCGTACTGGCGGGCGAAGTCCCCGGTGCCCGGCCGCTCCACCTTGATCACCCTGGCCCCCAGGTCGGCCAGCAGCCGGGAGGCGTAGGGCACCGCCACGGCCTGCTCCAGCGCGACGACCAGGACCCCCTCCAGCGGCTTCACGCCACGCGCTCCTCGCCCGAGTAGACGTTCATGGTGTCGCCGCGCAGGAAGCCCACCAGGGTCATGCCCTGCTCGGCGGCCAGCTCCGCGGCCAGCGACGACGGCGCCGAGACCGCCGCGAGCACCGGCACCCCGGCCATCGCCGCCTTCTGCACCAGCTCGAACGACGCCCGCCCGGACACCAGCAGCACGGTGCCCCCGAGCGGCACCAGGCCGTCGAGCAGCGCGCGGCCGAGCACCTTGTCCACGGCGTTGTGCCTGCCCACGTCCTCGCGGACCACCAGAGGTTCACCCGCGGGGGTGAACAGCCCGGCCGCGTGCAGGCCCCCGGTGCTGCCGAACACCCGCTGCCGGGCGCGCAGCACGTCCGGCAGCCCGCTGAGCACGGCGGGGGAGACGCGGACGGGGTCGGCGGCGGGGGAGAAGCGGGTCTTCAGCTTCACCGCGTCCAGCGCCGCCTTGCCGCAGACCCCGCAGGACGAGGTCGTGTAGAAGTTGCGCTCCACGCCCACCTCGGGTGGGGCGACGCCCTCGGCCAGCGCGACGTCGAGCACGTTGTAGGTGTTGCGGCCCTCGTCGTCCACGCCGTCGCAGTAGCGGGCGGTGGCCACGTCCGCCGCGCCGCCCAGCACGCCCTCGGTCAGCAGGAACCCGTGGGCCAGTTCGACGTCGTGGCCGGGGGTGCGCATCGTCACCGCGAGCGCCTTCCCGTCGACCCTGATCTCCAGGGGTTCCTCGGCGGCCAGGGTGTCCGGCCGCCTGCGGGCCTCCCCGGCGGTCACCCGGACGACCTGCCTGCGCACCGTCACGCGTCCCATGCGCCCAGCCTAGGTCGTGTTCCCCGCGACGGGCGGCGTCAGCTGCTTAGCTGGGGGCATGGCGATGTCGGCGGGTGGGCGGGTGCCGGGCAGGCGGGTGCTGGTGACCGGGGCGTCGGGGGGCATCGGCGCGGCGATCGCGCACGCGTTCGCCGCCCTCGGCGACCGGGTGGCGGTGCACTACTCGTCCAACCGGGCGCGGGCGGAGGCGGTGCTGGCCGACCTGCCCGGCGACGGGCACGTCCTCGCGGGCGCCGACCTGGCCGACACCGCGGCGATCCCGCCGCTGGTGGACGCCGTGGTCGCCGGGCTGGGCGGCATCGACGTGCTGGTCAACAACGCCGCCGCGCTCGACCCGCCGCACCCGCCCGCGACCACCGGCTACGACGACTGGGTGGCCGCCTGGCAGCGGATGACGGCGGTGAACCTGGTCGCCCCGGCGGCGCTGGCCCACCAGGTCGCCGCGGTGATGATCCGCCAGGGCAACGGCGGCCGGGTGGTCAACACCGGCTCGCGCGGGGCGTTCCGCGGCGAGCCCGACCACCCCGCCTACGGCGCGACCAAGGCGGGCCTGCACGCCCTCGGGCAGTCGCTGGCGGTGGCGCTGGCCCCGCACGGCATCGCCGTCAGCTCGATCGCCCCCGGGTTCGTGGCCACCGACGGCGTCGCCGGGCGGTTGGCGGGCCCGGCCGGGCAGGCGATCCGCGCGCAGAGCCCGTTCGACCGGGTGGCGACCCCCGAGGAGGTCGCCGCGGCGGTCGTCTACCTGGCCTCGGGGCCAGCGCTGTGGGCGTCCGGGGCGGTGCTCGACCTCAACGGCGCGTCGTACCTCCGCACCTAGGGCCCCCCAAGCCTCGCCCAGCGATGGCCGCGCCGGCGTCCGATCTGATCACGACTCCCCCGGAGCAGGCTGTGAGGACAGGCCCCAGTCCCCCGTTAGGGTGGGGTGTGGCTGCGGACCGGTTCGACGTCGTGGTGGTGGGCGGTGGGCACAACGGCCTGGTCGCGGCCGCCTACCTGGCCCGGGCGGGCCGCTCGGTGCTCGTCCTCGAACGGCTGCCGCACGTCGGCGGGGCGGCGGTGAGCGCGTCGCCGTTCCCCGGGGTGCGCCTGTCGCGCTACTCCTACCTGGTGAGCCTGCTGCCCGACCAGGTCGTCGCCGACCTGGGGCTGCGGCTGGACCTGCGCTCGCGCCGCGTCTCGTCGTACACCCCCGTGGTCCGCGACGGGGTGCACGGCGGTCTGCTGGTCGAGCGCGAGCCGGGGGCGGCCACGGCGGCGTCGTTCCGCGACCTCACCGGCTCGGACGCGGAGTTCGGCCGCTGGCAGGACTTCTACGCGGGCATCGCCCGCCTGGCCGAGGTCGTGGCCCCGACTGTGCTCGACCCCCTGCCGACGCGCTCGCAGGTGCGCGCGGCCGTGGAGGGCGCCGCGGGTGAGGCGGTGTGGCGGCAGGTGTTCGAGCAGCCGCTCGGCGCCACGCTGGAGGAGGCCTTCACCGACGACGTGGTGCGCGGCGTGGTCGCCACCGACGGGCTGATCGGCACGCACACCTCGCTGAACTCCCCGGACCTGCTGGCCAACCGCTGCTTCCTCTACCACCTCATCGGCAACGCCACCGGCGAGTGGCGGGTGCCGGTTGGCGGGATGGGCGCGGTGACGGCCGAGTTGGAGCGGGTGGCGCGGGCCGCGGGCGCGCAGATCCGCACCGGCGCGGAGGTCACCAGGGTCGACGCGGACGCCTCCGGGGTCGAGGTCACCTACCGGGCGGGCGACGCCGAGCACGTCATCGGCGCGGGCCACGGGCTCGCCAACGTCGCCCCGGCCGTCCTCGACCGGTTGCGCGGCAGGCCCTCGACGGCCCCGGTGGGCGCGCAGCTGAAGATCAACGTCCTGCTGGAGCGCCTGCCTGCGTTCCGGTCCGGGGTGGACCCCGCGGCCGCGTTCTCCGGGACCCTCCACCTGGGAGAGTCCTACCGGGAGCTGGAGAGCGCCTACGCGGCGAGCGCGTCCGGCAGGCTGCCCGAGGTGCTGCCCGGTGAGATGTACTGCCACACCCTCACCGACCCGTCGATCCTCGCCCCCGAGCTGGCGGGGCGGGGCGCGCACACCCTGACCCTGTTCGGGCTCCACCTGCCGAGCACGCTCTTCCACGCGGACAACCACACGACCCGGGAGACCGCCGTCAACGGCTACCTCAAGGCCCTCAACGCCCACCTGGCCACGCCGATCGAGGACTGCGTCGCCCGCCTCCCCGACGGCACCCCGTGCCTAGAGGCGCGCACCCCGCTCGACCTCGACGCCGAACTGGCCATGCCCGGCGGCCACATCTTCCACGGCGACCTGGCCTGGCCCTTCCGCGACGACGACGCCGCGCCGGGGTGGGGCACCGCCACCGACACCCCGACCCTGCACCTGTGCGGGGCGGGCAGCACCCGCGGCGGCGGGGTCAGCGGCATCGGTGGCCACAACGCGGCCATGGCCCTGCTGCGGGGCGCCCGGTGAGCACCTGGAGCAACCGGCGGGTGGCCCGCCGGGTCGCGCTGACCTACCTGGTGGTGGTCATCCTGGTGTTCACCGGGGTCACCATCGCGGTCCTGGCCAACGACTCCGGGGACGCGTCGTTCGCCCCGGTGCTCGCCTTCGTGGTCACCCTGCCGGTGTCGGTGGTGCTGGTGATCCTGCCCGAGTTCCCCGCCCCGTACGGCGAGGTCGTCGGCGCGCTGTGGCTCGTCGCGGCCGCGCTGGTGCAGGCGTGGCTGCTGTGGGTGCTCTTCCGCGGGCACCGCAGGCCTTGACACCGGGCCCGGTGCCCGCGGGGCACGGGGTCAGGCGGCGAGGGCGGCCTTGACCTGCTCGATCGACGGGTTCGTCTGGGTGGTGCCGTCCGGGTAGTGCAGGGTCGGCACGGTCCGGTTCCCGTTGTTGACGCTCTCGACGAACGAGGCGGCCCCGGGCGTCTCGTCGATGTCGACCTCCCGGTACTCGATGCCCTCCGCGCGCAGGCTCGCCTTGAGCATGTGGCAGAACGGGCACCAGCTCGTCGAGTACAGGGTCAGGGACTCGGGCGCGGCGGTCACGGGGCTCTCCTCGGCTCGGCGGGGTCGTCCCTCGGGGAACGCCGGGGGACAGGCGGGCCATGCCTGCCCCCCGTGAGTCGTGGGTCACACGGCGCTGCGGCCGCGCGGTGGTCAGCGGCGTTCCAGGCGCACCACCACCGACTTCGAGGTCGGGGTGCCCGAGGTCTCGGCGGTCGAGTCGAGCGGCACCAGGGCGTTGGCCTCCGGGAAGTACGCCGCCGCGCACCCGGCGGCGGTGGGGTAGGACACCACCCGGAAGCCCGGCGCCCGCCGCTCCGAGCGCCCGGTGGGGTCCTCGGCCCACTCGCTGACCAGGTCGACCACCTCGCCCTCATCGATCCCGAGCAGCCGCAGGTCGGCGGGGTTCACCAGCACCACCCGGCGGGCGTCCTTGATCCCCCGGTAGCGGTCGTCGAGGCCGTAGATGGTGGTGTTGTACTGGTCGTGGCTGCGCAGGGTCTGGAGCAGCAGCCGCCCCGGCGGCACGGGCAGCACCGTCAGCTCGTTGGCCGTGAACACCGCCTTGTTGTCCCGGGTGCCGGTGAACTCCCGGGAGTCGCGGGGGGCGTGCGGCAGCACGAACCCGTCCGGCCTGCGCACCCGCTCGTTGTAGTCGTCGCAGCCCGGCACGACGCGGGCGATGTGCTCGCGGATCAGGTCGTAGTCGCCGGACAGCCGCGCCCACGGCACCGGGTGGTCCTCGCCGAACAGCGCCCGCGCCAGCCCGCAGACGACGTTGACCTCCGACAGCAGTTCCGGGCTCGCCGGGTCGAGCCTGCCGCGGGAGCGGTGCACCACCGACATCGAGTCCTCGACGGTGACGAACTGGTCGCCGGACTCCTGGGTGTCGCGCTCGGTGCGCCCGCGCACGGGCAGGATCAGCGCGGTGCGCCCGTGCACCACGTGCGAGCGGTTGAGCTTGGTCGACACGTGCACGGTCAGCTCGCACGAGCGCAGCGCCGCCTCGGTGACCTCGGTGTCCGGCGCCGCCGAGGCGAAGTTGCCGCCGATGGCGAAGAAGACCTTGACCTTGCCGTCGCGCATCGCCCGGATCGTGCCCACGGTGTCGAGGCCGTGCTCGCGCGGCACCTCGACGCCGAACTCCCCCTCCAGCGCGGACAGGAACTTCTCCGGCATCTTCTCCCAGATGCCCATGGTGCGGTCGCCCTGGACGTTGGAGTGCCCGCGCACCGGGCACAGGCCCGCGCCCGGCTTGCCGATCATGCCGCGCACCAGCACCACGTTGGCGATCTCGCGGATCGTCGGCACCGAGTGCTTGTGCTGGGTGATGCCCATGGCCCAGCACACGATGAGCCGCTCGGCACCGGCGATCATCCGCGCGACCCGCTCGATGTCGGCCCGGTCGAGCCCGGTGGCCTCGTCCACCCGGTCCCAGTCCAGCTCCGCCACGTGCGCGGCGTACTCGGCGAAGCCCTCGGTGCTGCCCTCGACGAACTCCCGGTCGACCACCGTGCCGGGCGCCTCGGCCTCCCAGCGCAGCAGCAGGTTGCCGAACGCCTGGAACAGCGCCTGGTCCCCGCCCAGGCGCACCTGCAGGAACTCGTCGGCGATCGGCGTGCCCTCCCCGACCACCCCGCGCACGTTCTGCGGGTTCTTGAACCGCAGCAGCCCCGCCTCCGGCAGCGGGTTGACCGCCACGACCTTCGCCCCGCCGCGCTTGGCCTCCTCCAGCGCCGAGAGCATCCGCGGGTGGTTGGTGCCGGGGTTCTGCCCGACCACGACGATCAGGTCGGCGGTGGTGATGTCGGCCAGCGTCACCGACCCCTTGCCGATGCCGGTGGTCTCCGCCAGCGCCGCGCCGGAGGACTCGTGGCACATGTTCGAGCAGTCGGGCAGGTTGTTCGTGCCGAAGCTGCGCGCGAACAGCTGGTAGACGAACGCGGCCTCGTTGCTGGTCCGCCCCGAGGTGTAGAACGCCGCCGCGTCCGGTGTGGACAACCCGCGCAGCGCGTCGGCCACCACCTCGAACGCGGTGTCCCACGCCACCGGCTCGTAGTGGGTGGCCCCCGGCCGCAGCAGCACCGGCTGGGTGATGCGCCCCTGCTGCCCCAACCAGTAGTCGGTGCGCCCGGCCAGCTCGGCCACCGGGTGCTCGGCGAAGAACTCCGGCCCCACCCGCCGCCTGGTCGCCTCCTCCGCGACCGCCTTGGCCCCGTTCTCGCAGAACTCCGCCAGCTTGCGGTGCCCCTGCGGCTCCGGCCACGCGCACCCGGGGCAGTCGAACCCCTCCCGCTGGTTGAGCAGCCGCAGCGTCCGGGCGGTCCGCACCGGCCCCATCTGCTCCAGCCCGCGCTGCAACGACACCGCCACGCCCGGGATGCCCGCGGCCCAGCGCTTGGGTTCACCCACGGCCAGGTCATCCTCGTCGACGTCCTGCGCGGGGGGTTTGGTCACCATGCCCACCATGGTCGACCTGTTGGCCGAAGATCGCCAACAATTGTCCACAGCCGAGAACGCGGGGCGGCCGCCTGCCACCCCGCCCGAATCCCTGACCAGCGGCGAGAGCGCTGCGCTCGGCACCTTCGCCGTGGTGATGTGTGCCGTGAACGCCCAGATGCGGATTTTCCGGGCGCCGGCTGAGGCTAGGTGCAGCCGATCTCGCCGGGGAGGGGGGCGTCGGGGTCGAAGTAGGCGCCGGGGTCGGATTGCGGGGGCGGGCGGAACGCGTCCGGGTTGCGGTAGGTGGGGGCGAGGAAACCGCGCTCGTAGGCGTCGCAGGCGATGGAGTAGCCGTACCCGGCGACGTGGCCGTACCAGAGCCCCTGGCTGCTGGAGGTCCACTGGGACCCCTCGCGCAGCACGTAGTCCACGTCCGCGCGCACCACCACCACGGCGTCCATCGGGTCCGCGAGCCGTTCCGGGGCCGTGAAGGCGTACGCGAACAGGTAGTTCGTGTGCACGACGATCTCCCCGGGCGCGCCCAGGGCCACCGCCATCGACCCCGTCACCCGGGGCTGCACCCCGGCCAGCGGCGTCCCCGGGTCGATCAGGGACACCAGCGCCTGGGCCTCCGGCTCGCGGCCGGTGCCGAACAGCGGCTGCAACTGGGCGGCCGCGTCGGGGGCCAGCAGGCGCAGGTAGCCGTCCGGGATGTGCCCGGTGAGCAGGGCGGGGTCCAGGCGGCTGGCGATCAGGGCCGCTCGGGCGCGGGCGGTCGCCTCGCCGACCCGGGCGGCGGTGAAGGGGCCGAGGGGGGCGGGGGCGGGACGATGCCGTCGGCGCCCTCGGCCCAGCCGGAGGCGGGGGTGCCGTCGAAGGGGGAGGCGCGGACGAGGGCGGGGGTGGCGCCGCCGGGGGCGTCGGCGGGGCCGCCGGTGGTGGTGGCCTCGCGGGCGGAGAACAGGCCCATGCTGACCAGGAGCATCAGGACGGAGACGGCGGCGAGCAGGACCATGGACATGACGAGCCAGCGCTCCAGCGCCCACATCCGGGTGCGCCGAGCCGTCGCGTGTCGGTCCACCGCCCGTCCCCCTGCCGCCTGCCTGGTGCCCACCTCATCGAGACCGCGCGGTCCGGTGTTAACAGCCGGGCGGGTGGTGCGCCGAACGGCACACCAGTGCCGTCCGGCGGTCACCCGCGGTGGGACAACCAGGGCTGGTTCGTCACTCGACGCCCAGGTCAGCGGGATGGTGCGGCCAGCTCCACTGCTACCGACAGCTCCTCGCCGCGCCCCCCGGGAGCGGTTCTGCGCCCGCCGCCCGGTCGGCCGTGGACGCCGACCTCGTCCCACCGCTCCGCTCCCCGCCCGTCTGGGGCCGGGCGTCGGCGCTCGTCGTGGTGGAGCGGTATCGGCGCTGGTCCTCCCGGTTCGACCCCATTTCCCGGGCGTTCGTAGACTTGTGGGTGTGACTGACACCCCCACCCTGCGCACCACCGACCTCCCGCCGGCCTGGGAGCCGGCCTCGGTAGAGGCGGAGCTGTACCAGGGCTGGGTAGACGCCGGGTACTTCACCGCCGACGCGGGCAGCGACAAGCCGCCGTTCTCGATCGTGCTGCCCCCGCCCAACGTCACCGGCAGCCTGCACATGGGCCACGCGCTCAACCACACGGTGATGGACGCGCTCACCCGCCGCCGCCGCATGCAGGGCTACGAGGTGCTGTGGCTGCCCGGCATGGACCACGCGGGCATCGCCACCCAGAACGTCGTCGAGCGCCAGCTGGCCGGGGAGGGGCTGTCCCGGCACGACCTGGGCCGGGAGAAGTTCGTCGAGCGGGTCTGGGAGTGGAAGGCCGAGTACGGCGGCCGCATCCTCGGCCAGATGCGCCGCCTCGGCGACGGCGTCGACTGGACCCGCGAGCGCTTCACCATGGACGAGGGCCTGTCCCGCGCGGTGCAGACGGTGTTCAAGCGGCTGTTCGACGACGGGCTGATCTACCGGGCCGAGCGGATCATCAACTGGTGCCCGCGCTGCCGCACCGCCCTGTCGGACATCGAGGTCGAGCACTCCGAGGACGAGGGCGAGCTCGTCTCGATCCGCTACGGCGACGGCGACGGCTCGATCGTGGTCGCCACCACCCGCGCGGAGACGATGCTGGGCGACACCGCCGTGGCCGTGCACCCCGACGACGAGCGGTACCGGCACCTGATCGGCACCGAGGTCGAGCTGCCGCTGACCGGCCGCAGGATCCCGATCGTGGCCGACGAGCACGTCGACCCGGCGTTCGGCACCGGCGCGGTCAAGGTCACCCCGGCGCACGACCCGAACGACTTCGAGATCGGCCGCCGCCACGACCTGCCCGCCATCACCGTGATGGACGAGACCGCGGTGATCACCACCCCCGGCCCGTTCCAGGGCCTCGACCGGTTCGAGGCGCGGCCCGCGGTGGTCGCCGCGCTGCGCGAGCTGGGCCGCGTCGTCGCCGAGAAGCGCCCCTACCTGCACTCGGTCGGGCACTGCTCGCGCTGCGACACCGTGGTCGAGCCGCGGCTGTCGATGCAGTGGTGGGTCAAGGTCGAGCCGCTGGCCCGCGCCGCGGGCGACGCCGTGCGCGACGGCCGCACCCAGGTGCACCCGCCGGAGCTGGCCAAGCGGTACTTCGACTGGGTCGACAACATGCACGACTGGACGATCTCCCGCCAGCTGTGGTGGGGGCACCGCATCCCGGTCTGGTACGGCCCGGACGACCAGGTGGTCTGCGTCGGCCCGGACGAGCAGCCGCCCACCGGCGACGGCTGGCACCAGGACCCCGACGTGCTCGACACGTGGTTCTCCTCGGGCCTGTGGCCGCTGTCCACCCTCGGCTGGCCCGACGAGTCCGCCGACCTGGCGAAGTTCTACCCGACCAGCGTGCTGTCCACCGGCTACGACATCCTGTTCTTCTGGGTCGCCCGGATGATGATGTTCGGCCTGTACGGCAGCCCGTTCGCCGAGGCCGAGCGCAAGGTGCCCTTCCAGCACGTGTACCTGCACGGGCTCATCCGCGACCAGCACGGCAAGAAGATGTCGAAGTCGCGCGGCAACGTGCTCGACCCGCTGGACTGGCTGGACCGCTTCGGCGCCGACGCCACCCGGTTCACCCTGGCCCGCGGCGCCAACCCGGGCAGCGACATGGCGCTGGCCGAGGAGTGGGCGGCCGGGTCGCGCAACTTCTGCACGAAGCTGTGGAACGCCAGCCGGTTCGCGCTGATGAACGGCGCCACCACCGCGGTCGCGCTGCCCGAGCGGTCGGCGCTGACCGACGCCGACCGCTGGATCCTCGACGCCGCCGACGCCCTGGTGTCCGAGGTGGACGGGCTGTTCGACGGCTTCCAGTTCGCCAAGCTGTGCGACGCGCTCTACCACTTCACCTGGGACCAGTTCTGCGACTGGTACCTGGAACTGGCCAAGGTGCAGGTCGCCGAGGGCGGCGAGCGCGCCGAGGCCACCCGGGCGGTGCTCGGCCACGTCCTCGACACCGTGCTGCGGCTGCTGCACCCGGTGACCCCGTTCGTCACCGAGGTGCTGTGGAAGGCGCTGACCGGCGGCGAGAGCCTGGTCGTGGCCGAGTGGCCCACCGCGGCGGGCGCCCCCGCCGACACCGCGGCCGCCGCCCGGGTCGAGGGCGTGCAGAAGCTGGTGACCGAGATCCGCCGGTTCCGCGCCGACCAGGGCGTCAAGCCCGGCCAGCGGGTCAAGGCCCGGCTGTCCGGTGTGGACGCGGCGGGCCTGGCCGCGCACACCGCCGCGGTGGCGTCGCTGGCCCGGCTGACCGAGCCCGGCGACGACTTCGCCGCCAGCGCCTCGATCGAGGTGCCGCTGGCCGGTGGCGCGGTGTCGGTGGAGCTGGACCTGTCCGGCACCGTCGACGTCGCCGCCGAGCGCAAGCGCCTGGGCAAGGACCTCGCGGTGGCCGAGAAGGAGCTCGCCCAGTGCGAGGCCAAGCTCGGCAACCCCAAGTTCACCGACAAGGCGCCCGCGGACGTGGTGGCGGGCATCCGCGCCCGGCGCGAGGCCGCCGCGGCCGAGATCGCCAGGGTCACCGCGCGGCTCGCGGCCCTGCCGGGGGGCGAGTGAGCGTGCTCGACCCGGCGGCGCTGGAGGACCTGCACCAGGTCGAGTCCGAGCTGGACGGCCGGTGGTCCGAGGCGCGCATCGACCCCTCGCTCGACCGGGTCCGCGCGCTGCTGGACCTGCTGGGCGACCCGCAGCGGGCGTACCCGGTCATCCAGGTCGCGGGCACCAACGGCAAGTCCTCGGTGACCCGCATGGTCGACGCGCTGCTGACCGGCCTGGGCGTGCGCACGGGCCGGTTCACCAGCCCGCACCTGCAACTGGTCACCGAGCGGATCGGCCTCGACGGGGTGCCGGTCGACCCGGCCCGCTACGTCGAGGTCTACCGCGACGTCGAGCCGTACCTGGCCATGGTCGACGACCGGGCGACCACCGACGGCGAGGGCGTGCGGCTGAGCAAGTTCGAGGTGCTCACCGCCATGGCCTTCGCCGCCTTCGCCGACGCCCCGGTGGACGTGGCGGTGGTGGAGACCGGCATGGGCGGCGGCTGGGACGCCACCTCCGTCGCCGACGCCCGGATCGCCGTGATCACCCCGATCGGCCTGGACCACCAGGAGTTCCTGGGCCCGGACCTGGTCTCGATCGCGCGGGAGAAGGCCGGGATCATCAAGCCCGGCTCGATCGCGCTGCTCGCCGAGCAGGACCCCGAGGCGGCCAGGGTGCTGCTGGAGCGCGCCGCCGAGACCGAGTCGACCGTGGCCAGGCAGGGCCTGGAGTTCGGCGTGCTGGACCGCGACGTCGCCGTCGGCGGCCAGGTGCTGCGCCTGCAGGGCCTTGGCGGCGTCTACGACGAGGTGTTCCTGCCCCTGCACGGCGCCCACCAGGCGGCCAACGCCGCGCTCGCGCTGGCCGCGGTGGAGGCGTTCCTGGGCGCGGGCGCGGACAAGCAGCTCGACGTCGAGGCCATCCGCGCGGCGTTCGCGGCGGTGACCGTGCCGGGCAGGCTGGAGCGCGTCCGCTCGGCCCCCACGGTCTTCGTCGACGCCGCGCACAACCCGCACGGCGCCCAGGCCCTCGCCGCCGCGCTCCAGGACGAGTTCGGCTTCCGCAGGCTCATCGGCGTCCTCGGGGTGCTGGAGGACAAGGACGCCACCGGCATCCTCACCGCCCTGGAGCCCGTCCTCGACGAGGTGGTCGTGACCACCAACTCCTCCCCTCGCGCCATGTCGCCCGACCGCCTCACCGAACTGGCCGCCGACACCTTCGGCGACGACCGCGTCCACCCCGCCCCCCGCCTCGACGACGCCATCGAGCTGGCCGTCCAGCTCGCCGAGCAGTCCGACGACCCCTCCGAGCCCCTCTCTGGCGCGGGCGTGGTCGCCACCGGCTCGGTCGTCACCGCGGGCGAGGTCCGCGCCCTGTTCGGGAAGGAACCGGCATGACCGACGACCCGACCACCCCCGCCACCCCCGGTGGCGACGGGGTCGAGCAGCCCGCACCCCCGCCGGACCCGATGAAGGGCTTCCGCGGCGTCTGCTCGGCCATGTTCATCCTGGAAGCCATCGTCGTCCTGCTCGCCCTGCTCGTGGTCGCCAAGGACGACGACATCACCACCACCCAGGGCTGGCTGGTCGGCCTCATCGCCCTCGCCCTCGTCCTCAGCTGCGCCCTGGTCGCCCGCCGCTGGCTGCACTGGGTCGTCATCGCCCTGCACGCCCTGCTCATCGCCTGCGGCTGGTTCCTCCCCGCCCTCGCCGTCGTCGGCATCCTGTTCGCCCTGGTCTGGGCCTGGATGTTCTGGGCACGCAACGACGTCCGCAAGCGCATGGAAGAGGGCAGGCTCACCAGCCAGCAGTAGCCTCCGCAGCCCTGGAAGCGCTGTGACCCGAGGCCTGCGCGCCATCGCTGCCCGGCAACTCACGTCGGCTCCGAACAATACCCCCCATGAGTGGGGGTATTGTTTGAATCAGGCCAGCTGAGGAGGTGTCAGCAGTGGTGGACGATGTCCCTGGCTGGCTGTCCGTGGAGGCGGCAGCAGTTCAGCTCGGGGTGTCCTCAGGGCACGTCCGCGACTTGACCCGATCAGGACAGCTGATCACGCGGAAAGTCGGCCGCTCTGTTCTCATCAGCGCAGACTCGGTCGCTCGGCGGATTGCCTCCGAACCTGCCCGGGGACGGCCGCTGGCCCCCAGATCGGCGTGGACCGTGCTGCTGCTGGCGTCGGGGCTGGCTCCGCCGTGGACCATCCCAGCCTCGGAGAAGGTGCGCCTCGCACGCTTCGTCCGGCGCCCCCTGAGGCAGTGGTCGAGGATGTTGGCCCGACGCGCTGAAACCACTGGTGTGCGCATCCCCGCTCCGCTGTTGCGCCGTGTTCGAGCACAGCCGGGAGTAGCCCTCGGAGGGATCGGTGCAGCGGTCCAGCACGGTGCGCCCTTCGTCCAGTCCGCAGAGGAGACCATCGTCCTCTACTTGACCCGGAGCGCGCTGGACGCGCTGCGGGAGCAGAGGGGCATCGGGTGGGGCAGCACCGCCCCGAATGCCGCTTTGTGCGTCGTCGACGCGGATCTGCCCCTCGGAGAGGTGTTCGAAGCAGGAGTCGTCCCGGTAGCAGTGGCTGCGGCGGATCTGCTCGACTTGGGGGACGACCGGTCCTCGCGCGCCGCGGCCGAACTCCTGGGCAGGGACGACTACCCTGCGCGGCCATGATCGTCGATCGGTGGCCCGACCTGCCCGTGCTCGGACACGTGACCCTGCCCGATCTCCGGGACGGCGGCAAGCTCTGGACGACTCTGCTCGACCTCAGCGAGCGCCTGCCGGCAGACCACGTGGTCATCGGCGGGATCATGGTTTACCTGCACGGGGTTGTCTGCGGCAGACCACTACCCAGGGTCACCGAGGATGTCGATGTCCTCTTCGACATCCAGCTCGCCCCGTCGTCCCTCCGCGACGCCGTGGCTGTCCTCGGTGCCATGGGGTACTCGCTCGCTCCAGGGAGTCCGCGTGAGTCCTCCCACCGATACCTCGGTCCCAGTGGTGAATCCATCGATGTGCTCGCTCCGAGGTTGGACGACTTCCCGCCTCCGGACTTGACCACCACGCCACCGGGACGCACGATCGAGGTTTACGGGGGACGGGAGGCGTTGCGGCACTGAACCGTGGTCCGCACGGCTCATGCGGATCGCGTCGTCGGCGTCGTGCTGCCGGACCTCCCACGATCTCTCAAGATCAAAGCTGCCGCGTACGCGGCGGAGCACAGGTTGGCCCCCGCGCGCGCAGCTCAATCCCGGCACTTGAACGACCTGGCATTCCTGGTCTCGTTGATCGAAGACGTCGAACAGGTCCTCACAGCTCTTGGTGACCCTCCCAAGGAGGGGCATCTCGCCTTGGCCGATGTGCTCGACAAGCCGGGCCACGTGGCGTGGGCGGCGGCAGGTAGTGCCAGGGAGGACGCTCAGCTGCTCTGGGAAGTGCTGCGGGCCGTCTAACCCCCGGTGTGCGGTGCCGAGGTGTCATCCCCCGGTCAGCGGAGATTGGCCTGTTGGACGTGACGTCCGCCTAGAAACCCCGCATGGACATCTCCCGACGCACCCTGCTGCGCGCCAGCGGCCTGTCCGTCGCTGCGGGCGTCGTGCTGCCCGGTGCCGCGCTGGCCACCACCACGCCCTCCTCCGCCGGGCCCCGGTCCCGTCCCGTGCTGACCCACGGGGTGCAGACCGGGGACGCCACCGCCGACGGTGCCATCGTCTGGACCAGGGCCGACCGGCCGTCCCGGATGGTGGTCGAGGTCAGCGACCGGCCGGACTTCCGGCACGCGCGCACCGTGCGCGGGCCGCTGCTGACCCCCGCCACCGACGGCACCGGGCAGGTGCGGGTGAGCGGGTCGGCGCCGGGGCGGGAGGTGCACTACCGGGTGCGGGCGGAGGACGACCGCGGGGTGAGCGAGCCCGTGGTGGGGTCGTTCCGGACCGCGCCGCGGGGGCGGGCTGATGTGCGGTTCACCTGGTCGGGCGATGTGGTGGGGCAGGGGTGGGGGATCAACCCGGAGTTCGGCGGGCTCACCGCCTACCGGGCCATGGCCGCGCGCGAGCCGCACTTCTTCCTGCACAGCGGCGACACCGTCTACGCCGACGGGCCGCTGGCCGAGCGGGTGGTGCTGCCGGACGGGCGGGTGTGGCGCAACGTGGTGACCCCGGCCAAGACCAAGGTGGCCGAGACGCTGGACGAGTACCGGGGCCAGTTCGCCTACAACCTGCTCGACGAGCACGTGCGCGCGTTCGCCGCGCGGGTGCCGCAGGTGGTGCAGTGGGACGACCACGAGGTGGTCAACAACTGGTACCCGGGGGAGATCCTGGACCTGCCGCAGTACACCGAGAAGCGGGTGGACGTGCTGGCGGCGCGGGCGCACCAGGCGTTCCACGAGTGGCAGCCGGTGGACCGGCGCCGGGCGGTGGACGGGCGGGTCTACCGCAGCTTCGCCTACGGCGAGCGGGTCGAGGTGTTCGTGCTGGACATGCGCACCTACAAGGACGACAACTCCGCCCCGCAGGACGGTCGTGGTCGCGTCCTGGGCGACCGGCAGGCCAGGTGGTTGGTCGACGGGTTGTCCCGCAGCCGGGCGACGTGGAAGGTCGTGGCCGCTGACCTGCCGATCGGGCTCATCGTGCCGGACGGGGCGGGCATCGAGGGCGTGGCCAACGGGCTGGCGGGGGCGCCCAGCGGGCGGGAGTTCGAGTTGGCGTGGGTGCTGCGGTCGCTGGCCCGGCGGCGGGTGCGCAACGTCGTCTGGCTGACCGCGGACGTGCACTACACCGCGGCCCACCACTACTCGCCGGAGCGGGCCGCGATCGGCGACTTCGACCCGTTCTGGGAGTTCGTCTCCGGTCCCCTGCACGCGGGGGCGTTCGGGCCCAACACCCTCGACCCGACCTTCGGGCCGCAGGCGGTCTTCGTGCACGCCCCGCCTGCGGCCAACACCTCCCCGCTGGACGGCTACCAGCACTTCGGTGAGGTCAACGTCGACGGCCGCACCGGTGCCCTCACCGTGGACCTGCGCGACGCCACGGGTGCGTCCCTCTGGTCGAAGACCCTCACCCCGCAGCGCTGACCCCCGAGGCCGTCGGGATGACCTTGCGGGAAGGGGCGGGGGACCGGCGGTTACCCTGGTCACAGCTGTCCCCCGGGGGGCTTCCCCCGATGCGGGCAACCCCTACAGAGACAATCTCTACCGAGGCAATCCCTACAGAGGAGCACCGAAAGCCGTGAGTGAGCGCACCCTGGTCCTGGTCAAGCCCGACGGTGTCAGCCGGGGCCTGGTCGGCGAGGTCATCTCCCGCATCGAGCGCAAGGGCCTCAAGCTCGTCGCGCTGGAGCTCAAGGACGTCGAGCGCGCGACCGCCGAGCAGCACTACGCCGAGCACGACGGCAAGCCGTTCTTCGAGTCGCTGCTGGAGTTCATCACCTCCGGCCCGGTCGTGGCCCTGGTTGTTGAGGGCGAGAACGCCATCGCCGCGTTCCGCCAGCTGGCCGGGGGCACCCACCCGGTCGAGAAGGCCACCCCCGGCACCATCCGCGGCGACTTCGGCCTGGAGGTGCAGTACAACCTGGTGCACGGGTCGGACTCACCCGAGTCGGCCGAGCGCGAGGTCAAGATCTGGTTCCCGTCTCTCTGACGGCGCGCTGACACCGGCCCGGGACCCCGTGGGGTCCCGGGCCGGTGCGCGTCGGGGCTAATCCATTCCGGATTTGTCGGTCCCGCCCTCTAGTGTGCTGGGCGTGGAGGGCGACGGGGCGCTCGTGCGAGCGCGTGGGTTGAGCAAGCGGTTCGGGGACTTCGAGGCGGTGAAGGGGATCGATCTCGAGGTGCGGCCGGGGGAGGCGTTCGGCTTCCTGGGGCCCAACGGTGCGGGCAAGTCCTCCACCATGCGCATGATCTCCTGCGTCTCGCCGCGCACCGGCGGGGAGCTGAGCGTGCTGGGCATGGACCCCGGCCGCGACGGGCCCGCGATCCGGGCGCGGCTGGGCGTGGTGCCCCAGCAGGACAACCTCGACAGCGAGCTGACCGTGCGGCAGAACCTGCAGGTGTACGGGCGCTACTTCGGGATGTCCAAGGCGCACGTGCGGCAGAAGGCGACCGAGCTGCTGGAGTTCGCCCAGCTCACCGAGCGCGCCGACGCCGAGGTCGAGCCGCTCTCCGGCGGGATGAAGCGGCGGCTGACCATCGCCCGGTCGCTGGTCAACGACCCGGAGCTGCTGCTGCTCGACGAGCCGACCACCGGCCTGGACCCGCAGGCCAGGCACCTGCTGTGGGACCGGCTGTTCCGGCTCAAGCAGCAGGGCACCACCCTCATCGTCACCACGCACTACATGGACGAGGCCGAGCAGCTGTGCGACCGGCTGGTCGTCATGGACGGCGGCCGGATCGCCGCCGAGGGCAGCCCCGGCGAGCTGATCTCCCGGTACTCCACCCGCGAGGTGCTGGAGCTGCGGTTCACCCCCGGCACCCAGGGCGAGGCCGAGCCGCGCGTGGCCGACCTGGCCGACCGGGTCGAGGTGCTGCCCGACCGGCTGCTGCTCTACACCGACGACGGCGAGTCCGCGCTCAAGGCCGCGCACGACCGCGGCGTCGCCCCGGTGTCGAGCCTGGTGCGCCGCTCCACGCTGGAGGACGTCTTCCTCCGCCTCACCGGCCGCAGCCTGGTGGACTGACATGACCGCGACGACCGCGGGCACCACCGCCCGCCCCCTCCCCGGTCCGCTGCGCTCGGCGCTGCTGGTCGTCGAGGGCAACTGGACCTGGTACCGGCGCAACTGGCGCAGCACGATCATCTCCACCCTGCTGCAACCGGTGCTGTTCCTGGTCGCGCTGGGCATCGGCTTCGGCTCCCAGGTCCAGCCCGGCGAGGCCACCCTGGGCCTGCCCTACGTGGAGTACCTCGCGCCCGCGCTGCTGGCCGCCACCCTGATGCAGACCGCGGTGGGGGAGTCGACCTACCCGGTGCTGTCCGGGTTCAAGTGGCAGCGGGTGTACTGGGCGATCATCTCGACCCCGATCGGCGCCGCGCAGGTGCTCTACGGGCAGCTCGCGTGGCTGGCCGCCCGGCTGCTGTTCACCGCGCTGGCCTTCACCGCGGTGGCCGCCGCGCTGGGCGCGGTCGCGGGCCCCGCGATCCTGGTCGCGGTGCCGTTCGCGCTGCTCACGGGCATGGCGTGCGCGGCGCCGGTGATCGCCTACGCGGCCACGATCGAGTCCGAGGGGCAGCAGTTCAACGTGGTGTTCCGGTTCGTGGTGATGCCGATGATGCTGTTCTCCGGCACCTTCTTCCCGGTCGAGCAGCTGCCGGGGTGGGTGCAACCGCTGGTGTGGGTGTCCCCGGTGTGGCACGGCACGGAGCTGTGCCGGGGCGTGGCGCTGGGCGGGCTGGACCCGCTGCCCGCCCTCGGGCACACCGCGTTCCTGCTCGTGCTGCTCGTCGTGGGCGCCGTGTGGGCCCGCCGCAACTTCGTCCGCAGGCTGGAGGTCTGACCGTGACGACCACCGCGCCACCGGCGTCGTCGGGCCTGCTGCTGCGGGTGCTGCCCACCGGCCTGTACGCGGGCCGCGCGCGGGTGCTCGTGGAGCGCTCGCTGCTGGTGAACCGGCGGGCCTACCTGGCCATGCTGTCCGGGTTCTTCGAGCCGCTGTTCTACCTGTTCGGCCTGGGCTTCGGGTTCGGCAGGCTGGTCGGTGAGGTGGCCGGGCCCAGCGGGCAACCGGTCACCTACGTCGCCTTCGTCGCCCCCGCCCTGCTCGCCGCCTCCGCCATGAACGGCGCCGTCTACGACGCCACGTTCAACATCTTCTTCAAGTTCAAGTACGCCAAGCTCTACGACGCCGTGCTCACCACCCCGATGGGCCCGATGGACGTGGCGATCGGGGAGATCTCCTGGGCGCTGATCCGCGGCGCGCTGTACTCGACGGGGTTCCTGGCCGTGATGCTGGGCATGGGCCTGCTCACCTCGCCGTGGGCCCTGCTCGCCCTGCCCGCGGCCGTCCTGGTCGCCTTCGCCTTCGCCGCGGTCGGCATGGCCTGCGCGACCTTCATGCGCTCCTGGCAGGACTTCGACCTGGTGCTGCTGGCCCTGATGCCGATGTTCCTGTTCTCCACCACCTTCTTCCCGCTCACCGTCTACCCGGTGCCGTTGCAGGTGGCGGTCCAGTGCTTCCCGCTCTACCACGCCATCGAGGTGATGCGCGCGCTCACCATCGGCGACGTGCACTGGTCGCTGCTGGGCCACCTGTCCTACTTCGTCGTCATGGCCGCGGTCGGCACCGTCATCTCCTCCCGCCGCCTGGACAAGCTGCTGCTGTCCTAGGGCACGTTCAGGCGCTGGTCAGGCGGTTGACGAGGGTGTCGAGGTCGGTCTCGGGCACGCCCGCCGCCAGCAGGTAGGCGCGCGCGTCGAAGCCGTCGAGCAGGTCCAGGACGACCTGCCGGGTCGTGGTGCCGCGCCCGGCCAGCAGGTCCGCGATGTAGGGGCCGTGGTCGTCGCGGCCCTGGGCGGCGAAGTGGGGGCGCAGCTCCTCGGTCGACCGGGCGTAGTCGTCCGCGATGGCCTGCGGCTCCACGCCCGCGAGGGACAGCAGCAGGATCGCGACGAGGCCGGTGCGGTCGCGGCCGATGGCGCAGTGGAACAGCACCCCCGGCTCGGCCGCGGCCAGTGCCCGGAATACCGCCGCGACCTGGGCGCCCTTGGCGTCCAGGAACGGCCGGTAGTACAGCGGCGTGCCGAACAGGCCCGACGCGCGCAGCTCCGCCCAGAAGGCCTCGTCCGGCCAGTCGTCGAAGTCGACGCAGACCAGTTCCACGCCCTCGGGCGGCTCGCCGCGCTCGTGGTCGGCCCGCAGGTCCACCACCGTCCGCACGCCCGCCCCCGGCAGCGCCACCCCGATCGGGTCGGCCGACCGGAAGTACACCCCCGAGGCCGTCACACCCCCGCCGACCAGCGGCAACCCGCCCAGGTCGCGGGCGTTCACCCACTCCACGACGCGCCTCCCCACCCCGGCTCCCGCACCCGTCAGCGCCGACCGTAGCGCCGTCGGGGGACCCGTGGCCGCCGGAGCGGCGAACCGCACCGTCTACCCTGGGTGCGGTGAGCGCCGAGTCCGTTTTCCCCCAGCTTGAGCCCCTGCTGCCCCGGGTGTCCAAGCCGGTCCAGTACGTCGGCGGTGAGCTGAACGCCACCACCAAGGACTGGGACGGTGCCGCCGTGCGGTGGGCGCTGATGTACCCCGACGCCTACGAGGTCGGGCTGCCCAACCAGGGCGTCATGATCCTCTACGAGGTGCTCAACGAGATGCCCGACGTCCTGGCCGAGCGCACCTACGCGGTGTGGCCGGACCTGGAGGCGTTGATGCGCGAGCACGGCGTCCCGCAGTTCACCGTCGACGGGCACCGCCCGGTCGGCGCGTTCGACGTGCTGGGCGTCAGCTTCTCCACCGAGCTGGGGTACACCAACCTGCTCAACGCCCTGGACCTCGCGGGCATCCCGCTGCACGCCGCCGACCGCACCGAGGACCACCCGATCGTGCTGGCGGGCGGGCACGCGGCGTTCAACCCCGAGCCGATCGCGGACTTCCTCGACGCCGCGGTGCTCGGCGACGGCGAGGAGGCCGTCGGCGAGATCACCGACATCATCCGCCGGTGGAAGGCCGAGGGCCGCCCCGGCGGCCGCGACGAGGTGCTGACCAGGCTGGCCGAGACCGGCGGGGTCTACATCCCCCGGTTCTACGACGTCACCTACCGCGCCGACGGCCACATCGAGCGGTATGCGCCCAACCGCGACCGGGTGCCCGCCACCGTCGCCAAGCGCACCACCATGGACCTCGACGCTTGGCCCTACCCCAAGCAGCCGCTGGTCCCGCTGGCCGAGAGCGTGCACGAGCGGATGAGCGTGGAGATCTTCCGCGGCTGCACCCGCGGCTGCCGGTTCTGCCAGGCGGGCATGATCACCCGCCCGGTGCGCGAGCGCTCCATCGACGGCATCGGCGCGATGATCCAGACCGGCCTGGAGAACTCCGGCTTCGAGGAGGTCGGCCTGCTCTCGCTCTCCAGCGCCGACCACTCCGAGATCGGGGAGCTGACCAAGCAGCTCGCCGACCGCTACGAGGGCACCAACACCGGCCTGTCGCTGCCCAGCACCCGGGTCGACGCGTTCAACATCGACCTGGCCAACGAGCTGTCCCGCAACGGCCGCCGGTCCGGGCTGACCTTCGCCCCCGAGGGCGGCAGCGAGCGCATCCGCAAGGTCATCAACAAGATGGTGTCCGAAGAGGACCTGGTGCGCACCGTCTCGGCCGCCTACGCCAACGGCTGGCGGCAGGTGAAGCTGTACTTCATGTGCGGGCTGCCCACCGAGACCGACGACGACGTGCTCCAGATCGCGGAGATGGCCAAGAACGTCATCCGCGCGGGCCGGGCGGCCAGCGGCCGCAAGGACATCCGGGCCACCATCTCCATCGGCGGGTTCGTGCCCAAGCCGCACACCCCGTTCCAGTGGGCCGCCCAGTGCGACCCGGACACCGTCGACGCCCGGCTGCGCAAGCTGCGCGAGGCGGTCAACTCCGACGCCGACCGCAGCCTGGGCCGCAACATCGGCATGCGCTACCACGACGGCAAGCCGTCGCTGGTCGAGGGCCTGCTCTCGCGCGGCGACCGGCGGGTCGGGCGGGTCATCGAGGCGGTGTGGCGCGACGGCGGCCGCTTCGACGGCTGGAGCGAGCACTTCTCCTACGAGCGCTGGACCACCGCCGCGGCCGACCAGCTGGAGCCGCTGGGCGTGTCGCTGGCCTGGTTCACCACCCGCGAGCGCACGGAGGAGGAGGTCCTGCCCTGGGACCACCTCGACTCCGGCCTCGACAAGGAGTGGCTCTGGGACGACTGGCAGGACGCCGTCGACGAGCGCGAGCAGGACGACTGCCGGTGGACGCCGTGCTTCGACTGCGGCGTCTGCCCGGCCATGGGCACCGACATCGAGATCGGCCCCACCGGTCGCAAGCTGCTGCCGATCAGCCCGGTCGGCGTCGGCTCCCCGGTGCGCAACCCGTCGCTGTCGGGGTCGTGACCGTCCGGCGGGCCACCGGGGCCGACGTCCCGGTGCTCGCCGCGCTGCGCCGCGCCTGGACCGAGGAGGACCACGGCGCGGCGCCCGCCGACCCCGGCTTCGAGGACGCCTTCGCCGAGTGGTTCGCCGCCGAGGAGCACCAGCGCGCGTTCTGGCTCGCCTTCGACGGTGACACCGCCGTCGGGTCGATGAACGTGCTGGAGTTCACCCGCATGCCCCGGCCGGGCCAACCCCCGGGGCGCTGGGGCTACATCGCCAACGTCTACATCGCACCGCAGCACCGCAACGGCGGGATCGGGTCGCGGATGCTCGCCGCCGCCCTCGCCCACGCCGACGAGCGCGGGTACGTGCGCGTGGTGCTGGCGCCGACCGAGCGGTCGGTGCCGTTCTACGCCCGCCAGGGCTTCGGCGTGGCCGACTCGCTGCTGCTGCGGCTGCCCGGCTGAGGCGTCAGCTGCTGGAGGTGGCGGCCAGGGCGTCGACGAGGCCGTGGCCGTAGAAGCTGTTGAACGGCGCGTAGCCCGAGCAGTAGGCGTCCTGCACGCCGGAGCCGTCGAGGTCGTAGTCGGCGGGGCAGGGCACCGACCCGGCGTCCTCGGTGATCATGCGGGTGAGCTGCTGCGGGGACGCGGTGGGGTGCGCGGAGGCCAGCAGTGCCGCCACGCCGGTCGCGTGGGGGGTGGCCATGGAGGTGCCGCAGGCGTCGGCGTAGCCGCCCGGGACGGTGGACAGCACGCACCGGTCCACCCCGTCGCGCTGCTCGCCGCCGGGGGCGGTGACGTCGATCGCGCCGAGGCCGTAGGAGCTGTAGCCCGCCTTGAGCCCGTCCGGCCCCACCGCGGACACGGTCAGCACCCCGCGCAGGCCGCCCGGCAGGACCTCGCAGCCGGGGTCCAGGGCGCGCCTGCCGCCGTCGAGGTCGGCGGCCTCGCCGCCGGGGTCGGCCAGGTCGAGCCCGCCGTTGGTGGCCGCGGCCACGGTCAGCACGCCCTGGTCGGTGGCGTAGTCCACGGCGCGGCGCACCGCCTCGAAGACCACGCGCTCCTCGCCGCGGTCGCAGGTCAGCTGCCAGGGGTCGACCGAGAAGCTGTCGTTGGCCACCCGCACGCCGTGCTCGACGGCCCACATGACCCCGCAGACCACCGCCTCGGGCAGCACCATGCCCCGGTCGTCGACGACCTTGATGGCGGCCAGCCGGACCCCGGGGGCCACGCCGGTGACGCCCCTGCCGTCGTCCGCGGCGGCGATGATCCCGGCCACGTGCGTGCCGTGGGTCGAGGTCGTGGGCGCCCACGCGGCGGGGGAGGGGTCGGCCACGCCGGACAGGCACCCCGCCGACACCGCCGGGTCCACCGCGCCCGCGAGGTCGGGGTGCGTGGCGTCGATGCCCGAGTCGAGCACCCCGACCAGCACGTCCCTGCTCCCGGTGCTCTCCTCGTGCGCCTGGGGTGCGCCGATGAGGTCCATGTCCCACTGCTCGCCGGTGCGGTCGGCGGTGGGCACGGGCTCGGCGGGGGTGGGCAGCGGCTCGAGCGCGGGCACCCGACCCAGCGCGGCGTCGGCGCTGAACGCCCGGTCGCGGCCGATCCGGTCGGCGAAGCGGGAGTCGGCGCTCGTGACGACCGCCACGGCGATCGGGGCGTGGAAGACCAGCGTCGACCCGCAGGCCAGGGTCACCGCGGTGGCGGCGTCCGGGGCGGGCGTGCCCCGGTCGAACAGCACCAGGTAGCGGGTGGCGGCGGTGTCCTGGGCGCACGGCGCGCCGTCGTCGGGCAGCGGTGCCGCGGTGGCCGTGACCTGGGCGAACCCGACGACCGCGAGCAGGGCGGCGCCGGCCGCGACCGCTGTGGCGCGGCGGTGCAGGGGCACGGCGACCTCCAGTGCTGGTCCGCCGGATCTCCTCGGTGCCGGCTGTCGACTCGCCTGCGGACGGTAATCACGAGCCCGGGGTGGAAACAAGCTCGCGGGCCGAAGTGCGGCTCCCGGTACGGTGCCACCACGCCGGTGCGCTCACCACCGGAGCAGTGCCCGCACCACCATAAGGAGTAGTCCTGAGCCGCAAGGACCAGCCCAACCCGTCGGCGCCGCCGGTGCAGAAGCTGCGCCTGCGCTACGCCAAGCGCGGTCGGCTCCGCTTCACCTCGCACCGCGACGTGGCCAGGGCGTTCGAGCGCGCGCTGCGCCGGGCGGGGGTGCCCATGGCCTACTCCCAGGGCTTCAACCCGCACCCGAAGATCTCCTGGATCGGCGCGGCGCCGACCGGGGTGGCCAGCGAGGCCGAGTACGTCGAGGTCCAGGTGGTCGAGCGGGTCGACCCGGCGGCGCTGGGCCGCGCCCTCGACAGCGCCCTGGCCCCCGGCCTGGACGTGCTGGAGGTCGTCGAGGCCGGGCCGGGCGCGCTGGCCGAGCGGGTCGAGGCGAGCCGCTGGCGGATCGCGCTGCCCGGCGTCGCCGCGGGCGAGCTGGCCGCGGCGGTGACCGCGCTGCTGGCCGCCGAGTCGGTCGAGGTGGAGCGGTTGACCAAGGACGGCAGGCGGCTCATCGACGCCCGACCTGCGGTGATGTCCGCCGAGGTGATCGACTCCGCGGCGCTGCCCGCGGACTCGCCGGACGCTGTGGGCATCGACATGCCTGGTCCGGGCGACTCGTGTGGGATACTGCTGGTGGTCGTCCGGCAGACAACACCGGCCGTGCGACCCGACGACGTGCTGAGCGCGCTCCGCGCCGTCGCCGCCCTGGAACCGCCGGTACCCGCGAAGGCGACCCGGATGGCCCAGGGGCGGCTTGACGGCGCAGGCGGTCTGTCCGACCCGCTGGCCCCCGACCGGGTGGCGGTGGGAGGGGCGGGCGGGGAGAGCTAGAGCGCCCGAAGCCGCGTCGTCGCAAGACCTGCCACCCGCAGGCCGCGCAGGCCCACGTGGGCCTGCCGGTCGGGTGGTGAGGCGAGGATTCCCGCCGCTTCGCGCGGCGGAAATGACAACTAGGGCCCCTGAGCGGCGGCGTCACACCCGACGCGCCCGGGGGCGGAGGAGCTGCATGTCGGAGAAGTCGAGCCCTGCCGGGAACACCGGCGGGGGCACAACCACACCCGTTGACGCCGCGCTGGCCGAGCTGCCCGCCAAGGTCAGGGTGCACGCGCTGGCCAAGCTGCTGTCGGTCAGCAGCAAGGACGTCATCGCCGCGCTCGCCGACCTCGGCGAGACCGTGCGCGGGGCGCAGTCCAGCGTGCCCAAGGAGACCGCGCTGCAGGTCGCCAAGGCGCTGACCGGGGACGCGCCCTGGGACGCCGAGGGCGGCGCGGACGAGAACCACGTCGAGCCCGAGGTCCTCGACGCCGCGGTGGTCGAGGAGGCGCTGCCCGCCGAGCCGGTGCGCCGCATCCCGCCGACCCCGGTGTTCGCCTCGGCGTCGCCGCTGTTCCTGCAGCCCGACCCGGTGGCCGCCCGCCCGGCGCGCCCCGAGGTGGTCGAGGACGAGCCCGAGCCCGAGGCCGAGGCCGCCGAGCAGGTCGACGACCGCGCCGAGGACGACGACGAGGGCGCGGGCGGTCGCCGCCGCAGGCGCGGCCGCCGCGGCCGGGGCCGGGGCAAGGGCGCCGCCGACGACGCCGAGCAGGGCGACGGCGAGCAGGGCGACGAGGCGGCCGACGAGGCCGAGGCCGAGGAGCCCGCCCCCGCCCCCACCAGGAGCCGCGGCCGGGGCAGCAAGGCCGACCGGGCCGCCAAGGCCGAGAAGGCCGAACCCGCCAAGGACGAGCAGGCCGACGCCGAGGACACCGCCGACGCGGACGCCGAGGACGCGTCGTCCCCCGACGCCGGGGACGACGGGGACGCGGGCGGCAGCCGCCGCAGGCGCCGCCGTCGCCGCCGCAAGGGCGGCGACGACGAGGACGCCTCCACCGACGACCCGCCCAACACCGTCGTCCACGTCCGCGAGGTCCGCGACGAGAAGGCCGAGGCCGCCAGCGCCCGCGAGGAGGTGCGCGGCGTGCGCGGCTCCACCCGGCTGGAGGCCAAGCGCCAGCGCCGCCGCGACGGCCGCGAGGCGGGCCGCCGCCGCGCCCCGATCCTGTCCGAGGCGGAGTTCCTGGCCCGCCGCGAGGCCGTGGACCGGGCGATGGTCGTGCGCGAGCACCCCGACCGCACCCAGATCGGCGTGCTCGAGGACGGCGTGCTCGTCGAGCACTTCGTCACCTCGGCCGGGTCCGGCTCGCTGGTCGGCAACGTCTTCCTCGGCCGCGTGCAGAACGTGCTGCCCAGCATGGAGGCCGCCTTCGTCGACATCGGCCGCGGCCGCAACGCCGTGCTCTACGCCGGTGAGGTCGACTGGGACGCCGCGGGCCTCGACGGCAAGGCCCGCAAGATCGAGCAGGCGCTGTCCACCGGCGACTCGGTGCTGGTGCAGGTCACCAAGGACCCGGTCGGGCACAAGGGCGCCCGGCTGACCACGCAGATCTCGCTGCCCGGCCGCTTCCTGGTCTACGTGCCCGGCGGCGGCGCCACCGGCATCTCCCGCAAGCTGCCGGAGAACGAGCGGCGCAGGCTCAAGGACGTCCTCAAGCGGATCGTCCCCGAGGACGCGGGTGTGATCATCCGCACCGCCTCGGAGGGCATCAGCGAGGAGGAGCTCGGTCGCGACGTGCGCCGCCTGCAGGCGCAGTGGCAGGTCATCAAGGAGAAGTCCGAGGGCCTCAACGGCACCAAGCGCGCCTCGGCCCCCGCGCTGCTCTACGAGGAGCCCGACCTGCTGGTCAAGGTCGTGCGCGACCTGTTCACCGAGGACTTCACCTCGCTGGTGGTGCAGGGCGACCGGGCCTGGGAGACCATCGACTCCTACGTCCGGCACGTGGCCCCCGAGCTGCTGGAGCGGGTGCGCAAGCACACCGGCCCCAAGGACGCCTTCGCCGAGCACCGCATCGACGAGCAGCTGCTCAAGGCGCTCGACCGCAAGGTCTGGCTGCCCTCGGGCGGCTACCTGGTGATCGACCGCACCGAGGCGATGACGGTCATCGACGTCAACACCGGCAAGTACACCGGGTCCGGCGGCAACCTCGAGGAGACCGTCACCCGCAACAACCTGGAGTCGGCCGAGGAGATCGTCCGCCAGCTGCGGCTGCGCGACATCGGCGGCATCATCGTGATCGACTTCATCGACATGGTGCTGGAGTCCAACCGGGACCTGGTGCTGCGCAGGCTCACCGAGTGCCTGGGCCGCGACCGCACCCGCCACCAGGTCGCGGAGGTCACCTCGCTGGGCCTGGTGCAGATGACCCGCAAGCGGGTCGGCACCGGCCTGCTGGAGGCCTTCAGCCACACCTGCGAGCACTGCAAGGGCCGCGGCGTGCTGGTCTCCACCGAGCCCGCGACCAAGTCCGGTGGTGGCGGCGGGGGCGGCGGCCAGTCCGGCCAGCAGCAGCCCGCCCAGGACAGCGGCGGCAACGGCCACGGTTCCGGCTCCGGCGGCAGCAGGCGCAACCGCAAGCGCGGCGAGGACAAGGACCACGGTCCGAAGGACGGCGGCACCGACCACGGCGCCAAGGACTCCGGGACCAAGGACACCGGGAACAAGGACACCGCGACCAAGGACACCGGCGCCCGCGACGGCGACGAGCAGGCCAAGGACCACGGCGCCAAGGACCACGGCCGCGACGGTGGCGGTCGGGGTGGCCGCAACGGCCGGGCGGGCGGCTCCAACGGCCACAAGCCCGAGCAGGACCGCGCCGAGCCCACCGCGGGCGACGAGGCCACCAAGGCCGCCGTCCGCGAGATCCACCGGGCCGCGGCGCGCCCCGCGGGCCCGCCCGAGCCCGCCGCCGCCCCGCCCGTCCAGCGCACCGGCTCCGAGCCGGTCGTCGCGGCCACCAACGGCCACGGCCCCGCCGAGGCCGGTGCGCGCGAGGACCGGGCCGAGCTGGACCCCCGCACGGCCGCCGTGGTGGCCGAGGAGGAGCCCGTCTCGGTGCCCGCCGCCCCGCGCAGGCGCACCCGCCGGGCGGCGTCGCGACCCGCCGGTCCGCCGGTGGGCGACAGCTGACCGGACCGGGGTCGAACCGGGGGAGGGGCGCGAAACCACCCCCCGGTTTGACCCCGGTTCCGGCCGCAACGTAACCTGGTTCGCGGCCTTCCCATCGGGGGGCTGCGTCATGCGAAACCCGCACCGCGAATCCTGTCGTGGTCGAGGGTGCGCAGGACCCCATCGTCGAGTAGCAGGAGACTTCCGTCCCGATGTACGCGATCGTCAAGACCGGCGGCAAGCAGTACAAGGTGGCTGTTGGCGACGTCGTCGAGGTCGAGAAGCTCGAGGGCACCCCGGGCACCGAGCTCAACCTCGCGGCCGTGCTCGTGGTCGACGGCACTGACGTCACCTCCGACGCCGACGCCCTCGCGAAGGTGTCGGTGACCGGCAAGGTGGTCGAGCAGACCAAGGGCCCCAAGATCCGCATCCACAAGTTCAAGAACAAGACCGGCTACCACAAGCGGCAGGGTCACCGCCAGAAGCTGACCCGCGTCGAGGTCACCGGCATCTCCAAGTAGAGGGACTGACTCATGGCACACAAGAAGGGTGCGTCCAGCTCCCGCAACGGGCGTGACTCGAACCCCCAGTACCTCGGTGTGAAGCGGTTCGGTGGCCAGGTCGTCAAGTCCGGCGAGATCCTGATCCGCCAGCGCGGCACCAAGTTCCACCCGGGCGTCAACGTCGGCCGCGGCAAGGACGACACGCTGTTCGCCCTGGCCGCCGGTGCGGTGCAGTTCGGCGCCAAGCGCGGTCGCAAGACCGTCAACATCGTCCCGGTCGAGGCCTGAGCCAGACCGAGCGCGAGGACCCCACGAGGGGCGGGCTGGGAGCGACTTCCGGCCCGCCCCTCGTTTTGCGTGTGTGGCAAGTCGTGAGAGGAAGTACCGAAGGTGTCCCGATTCGTCGACCGCGTGGTCATCCACGTCGCGGCCGGTAGCGGCGGCAACGGCTGCGCCTCGGTGCACCGCGAGAAGTTCAAGCCCCTCGGCGGCCCCGACGGCGGCAACGGCGGCAGCGGCGGCGACGTCGTGCTGGTCGTCGACGGCAACGTGCACACGCTGCTGGACTTCCACTTCCGCCCGCACGCCACCGCGGGCAACGGCAAGCAGGGCCAGGGCGGCAACCGCGACGGCGCCCTCGGTGAGGACCTGGTGCTGCGCGTGCCGGACGGCACCGTCGTGCTCGACCAGCGCGGCGAGGTCCTGGCCGACCTGGTGGGCCCCGGCACCCGCTTCGTCGCCGCCCAGGGCGGCCGCGGCGGCCTGGGCAACGCCGCGCTGGCCTCCAAGGCCCGCCGCGCCCCCGGCTTCGCCCTGCTCGGTGAGCCCGGCGACGCCCGCGACCTGGTGCTGGAGCTGCGCTCGGTGGCCGACGCGGGCCTGCTGGGCTTCCCCTCGGCGGGCAAGTCGTCGCTGATCTCGGTGCTGTCCCAGGCCCGACCCAAGATCGCCGACTACCCGTTCACGACCCTGGTGCCGAACCTGGGCGTGGTCACCGCGGGCGACGCGGTCTACACCATCGCCGACGTGCCCGGCCTGATCCCCGGCGCCAGCGACGGCAAGGGCCTCGGCCTGGACTTCCTGCGCCACATCGAGCGCTGCTCGGTGCTGGTGCACGTCGTCGACTGCGCCACCTACGAGCCCGACCGCGACCCGGTGTCCGACATCGACGCCCTGGAGGCCGAGCTCGCCCGCTACACCCCGGCCCTGGGCGGCGACCTGGCCGACCGCCCGCGCGTGGTGGTGCTCAACAAGATCGATGTCCCGGAGGCCCGCGAGCTCGCTGAGCTGGTGCGCCCGGACATCGAGGCCCGCGGCCTGCCCGTGTTCGAGATCTCCACGGCCACCCGCGAGGGCCTGCGCGAGCTGAGCTTCGCCCTGGCCGAGGTCATCGAGGCCGACCGCGCCGCCAAGCCCCCGGTCGAGCCCAGCCGAGTCGTGCTGCGCCCCACGGCCGTGGACGACGCGGGCTTCACCGTCGAGGCCGACCCCGAGGACGAGGGCGGCTTCATCGTCCGCGGCGAGCGCCCCGAGCGCTGGATCCGCCAGACCGACTTCAACAACACCGAGGCCGTCGGCTACCTCGGTGACCGCCTCGCCCGCCTGGGCGTCGAGGACGCCCTGGCCAAGGCCGGTGCCGTCCCCGGCTGCCCGGTCACCGTCGGCGACGTCACCTTCGACTGGGAGCCCTCCACCCCGGCGGGCATCGCCACCGTCATGCACGGCCGCGGCAGCGACCCCCGCCTGGACACCCACGAGCGCATCGGCGCCGCAGAGCGCAAGGCGGCCAAGCAGGCCCGCCGCACCCACCAGGACTACACCGACTACTCCCACGCCGACGAGGACGACGACCTGTGACCCCGCAGCCCGCCGACCCCCCGGCAGGCCAGGCCCCCGACGCGGCCGCCGCGGCCGAGGAGCCCGCCCAAGCAGCCGCGGGGGAGCCGGGTTCGGCAGGTGGGTCCGGGGTGGCGTCGTCCGCGACCCGGGAGGCCATCGCCGCGGCCCGGTTGGTCGTGGTCAAGGTCGGCTCGTCCTCGCTGACGACGGCCGGGGGCGGGCTGGACCCCGCCCGGCTGGACACCCTGGTCGACGCGCTGGCCGCCCGGCTGGCCGCGGGCAGCCAGGTGATCCTGGTGTCCTCGGGCGCCATCGCCGCCGGGTTGGCCCCGCTGTCGATCGCCCGCCGCCCCCGGGACCTGGCCACCCAGCAGGCCGCGGCCAGCGTCGGGCAGATCCTCCTGGCGCACGCCTACGTCGCCTCCTTCGCCCGCTACTCGCTGCAAGTCGGCCAGGTGCTGCTGACCGCTGACGACGTGGTCCGCCGCTCGCACTACCGCAACGCGCAGCGGACCCTGTCCCGGCTGCTGGCCCTGGGCGCGGTGCCGGTGGTCAACGAGAACGACACCGTGGCCACCGAGGAGATCCGCTTCGGCGACAACGACCGGCTGGCCGCCCTGGTGGCCCACCTGGTCGGTGCCGACGCCCTGGTGCTGCTCTCCGACGTCGACGCCCTCTACGACGGCGACCCGCGGCTCGGTGGCGCCCGCAAGATCGCCGAGGTGGCGGGGGAGTCCGACGTGGACGGTGTCCGCGCGGGCAGCACCGGCGCCTCCGGCCTCGGGACCGGGGGCATGGCGTCCAAGCTGGCCGCCGCCCGGCTGGCCTCGGCCGCCGGGGTCCCGGTGCTGCTGACCTCCGCCGCCCAGGCCAAGTCCGCGCTCGGCGCCGCCGACGTCGGCACGGCCTTCGCCGCGGGCACCCGGCGGCTGACCTCCCGCCGCTTCTGGCTGGGCTACGCCGCCGACGCCAAGGGCACGCTCGTCCTCGACGACGGCGCGGTGCAGGCCGTGGTGCGCCGCCGCCGCTCGCTGCTCGCCGCGGGCATCACCGCGACCACCGGGGAGTTCGTCGCCGGTGACGTCGTGGAGCTGCGCGACCTCACCGGGGCCGTGGTGGCCCGGGGCATCACCGGCTTCGACGCCGCCGAGCTGCCCGCGCTGCTCGGGCACTCGACCCAGGACCTCCCCGCGGACCGCCGCCGCGAGGTCGTCCACGCCGACGACCTGGTGCCGCTGCTCTAGCCCGGGGGCCGCCCCGCTGAGTCGTCGTCGCGTCCCGACGCCCCGGCGGAGAGCCTGTCGTGTCTGCTGTGGACACCCGGTCCGGCTGACTCGCTATGTAGTTGTGGCAAGGGCGAACGGCAACACCTCCTCCGCACCCGCACCGGTCAGCAGGTAGGTCGCCACGGTGACGGTCCACCCGCTGTCGACCCGCTCGTCGACCAGCAGCACCGGGCCGCCGAGGCCGTCGAGCCGTTCGGTGAGCTCGTCGGGCACCCACAGCGACTCCCACAGCCGGGACACCCGGTGCGCGCTGTTGCCCGGTGCCACGGGGGCGCCCAGCTCGACGGTGCCGAGGGCGGGCAGCCTGCCGATCGCGGCGATCTTCGCGCCGAGGTCGAGCGCCAGCGCCGACGAGCCGATGGTGACGACCCCGATCGGCCGCCGCTCCCAGCCCCAGGACGCGAGCACCTGCACGCAGCCCTGCACCACGTCGTCGGGGACCGAGGTCGCCCCCTCCGCGAAGAGGGCCCGCAGCCGGTTGCCCCAGCCGATGTCGGTCAGCCGCCCCAGCGCCCGGCCCGTCGCCGCCGCCCGCTCGGGCTTGATCTTCCCGCTCAGCGGCACGTCGAGCGCCGCCATGCCGGTGGGCCAGAGCTTCTTCGGCGTGATGTCCACGCCGGGGCGCCGCAGCCGCTCCTCCGCCGCCGCCACCCCGGCGTCGGAGACGGCCGGGTCCCAGCGCGTGCCCGTGCAGTTGTCGCACCGCCCGCACGGTGCCGCGTGCGGGTCGTCGAGCTGGCGCAGCAGGAACTCCATCCGGCACGCGCTGGTCTCCTCGTACTCCAGGATCGCCCGCTGCTCGGCGACCCTGGCCTCCGCGATGCGCCCGTAGCGGTCCCCGTCGTACTCCCAGGCGGCCCCGGTCGCCTCCCAGCCGCCGCGCACCCGCCGGACGGCCCCGTCGACGTCGAGCACCTTGAGCACCATCTCCAGCCGCCCGCGCGCCAGGTCGACCAGCGGCTCGATGGCCTGCGTGGACAGCACCCGGCCCGCGGACCCCAGCGCCCCCAGCACCTCGCGCACCACCTGCTCCGGCGGGAAGGCCAGCGAGGCGAAGTAGGCCCAGATGTCCTTGTCCTCGGGGCCCGGCATCAGCAGCACGTCGGCGGACTCCACCCCGCGGCCTGCGCGGCCGATCTGCTGGTAGTAGGAGATGGGCGACTGCGGGGCGCCGACGTGCACCACGAACCCCAGGTCGGGCTTGTCGAAGCCCATCCCCAGCGCTGAGGTGGCCACCAGCGCCTTGACCCGGTTGGCCAGCAGGTCCTCCTCGGCCTGCTGGCGCGCGGCGGTGTCGGTGCGCCCGGTGTAGGCGGCCACCTCGTACCCGCGCTCGCGCAGGAACGCGGCCAGCTCCTCGGCCGCGGCCACGGTGAGGGTGTAGATGATCCCCGACCCGGTGAACCCGTCCAGGTGCTCAGCGAGCCAGGCCAGCCGCGCCCGCGCCGTCGGCAGCCGCAGCACCGCCAGCCGCAGGCTCTCCCGGTCCAGCGGCCCGCGCAGCACCAGGGCGTCGCTCTCCGCGAGCCGCAGCTGCGCGGTGACGTCGCGGACCACCCGGTCGTTGGCGGTCGCGGTGGTGGCCAGCACCGGCACGCCCTCGGGCAGCTCGGTCAGCAGGGTCCGCAGCCGCCGGTAGTCCGGGCGGAAGTCGTGGCCCCAGTCGGAGACGCAGTGCGCCTCGTCGACGACGAGCATCCCGGCCGAGGCGGTGAGCGCGGGCAGCACGGCGTCGCGGAAGTCCGGGTTGTTCAGCCGCTCCGGGCTCACCAGCAGCACGTCCACCTCGCCCGCGGTGACGGCGTCCTGCACCGCCGTCCACTCCTCGGTGTTGGCGGAGTTGATCGTGCGCGCGTGCACCCCCGCCCGCGCCGCGGCCTCCACCTGGTTGCGCATCAGCGCCAGCAGCGGCGAGACGATCACCGTCGGGCCCGCGCCGCGCTCGCGCAGCAGGGCGGTGGCCACGAAGTACACAGCGGACTTGCCCCACCCGGTGCGCTGCACGACCAGCGCCCGCGCGCGGCGGACCACCAGCGCCTCGATGGCGGTCCACTGGTCGTCGCGCAGCCGCGCGCCCGGCCCGGCCAGGGCGCGCAGGCGCTCCTCGGCGGACTCGCGGAGGGCGTCGGTGGCTGCTGTGGTGCTCGTCATGGGTCCTTGGTACCGCAGCCCGCCCACACGACCCAACCGGTTGTCCACAGGTGCGGGTTGTCCACAGGCGGGCGAGACCTCGCCCACACGCCGCGACGATCTGTGGTAGCGGACGTAGGCTCACGCGCATGCGTCGTCGCGTGGGCATCATGGGCGGCACCTTCGACCCCGTCCACCACGGTCACCTGGTGGCCGCCAGCGAGGTGCAGGCCCGCTTCGAGCTGGACGAGGTCGTGTTCGTGCCGACCGGGCAGCCCTGGCAGAAGTCCACCCACGCGGTGACCGCCGCCGAGGACCGCTACCTGATGACGGTCGTGGCCACCGCGTCCAACCCGCGCTTCTCGGTCAGCCGGGTCGACGTCGACCGCGGCGGCGCGACCTACACCGTCGACACCCTGCGCGACCTGCGCGAGCGCCACCCCGACGCCGAGCTGTTCTTCATCACCGGCGCCGACGCGCTGGCCCAGATCCTGTCCTGGCACCGGGTGGAAGAGCTGTTCACCCTCGCCCACTTCGTCGGGGTCACCCGACCGGGGTACACCCTGGGTGACCAGCACGTGCCGTCCGGCTCGGTCTCGCTGGTGGAGGTGCCCGCGATGGCCATCTCCTCCACCGCCTGCCGCGCCCGCGTCGCCAAGGGCGAGCCCATCTGGTACCTCGTCCCGGACGGCGTCGTGCAGTACATCTCCAAGCGCGGCCTGTACGCCGATGGTGACTGAGCGCGCGCTGACCGGTGCATCGCGGCGGGCCCCCGGCGGCCCCGGGTACCCTCACCAGGTCGAGTGCACCCGCCCAGCGCTAGGAGAACAGTGACCGCCACAGCCGAGTCCCGCGAGCTGGCCCTCGTCGCAGCCACCGCGGCAGCGGACAAGAAGGCCACCGACGTGGTCGTGCTGGACGTGTCCGACCAGCTGGTCATCACCGACTGCTTCGTGATCGCCTCCGCGGGCAACGAGCGCCAGGTCGGCGCGATCGTCGACAGCGTCGAGGAGAAGATGCGCGAGGCCGGGAGCAAGCCGGTCCGCCGCGAGGGCACCCGCGAGGGGCGCTGGGTGCTGCTCGACTTCGTCGACGTGGTCGTGCACGTCCAGCACGCCGAGGAGCGCACCTTCTACAGCCTGGAGCGGCTGTGGAAGGACTGCCCGCGGGTGGAGTTCGACCCGCTGCCCCCGGCTGAGGGGGACGGCGAGGAGTGACGCTGCGCAAGGTGGTGCTCTGGCGGCACGGGGAGACCGACTACAACGCCTCCGGCCGGATGCAGGGTCACATCGACTCCCACTTGACCGAGACCGGCTGGAACCAGGCGCGGTTCGCCGTGCCGGGCCTGGCCCGGTTCTCCCCGGACGTCATCGTGGCCTCCGACCTGCGCCGCGCCACCGACACCGCGACGGTGTTCTCCGAGGCCATCGGCGTCCCGCTGCGGTTGGACAAGCGCTTGCGCGAGACCAACCTGGGCCGCTGGCAGGGCCACACCGGCCAGGAGATCGACCTCGACTACCCCGGTGACCGGGCCCGCTGGCAGACCGACGCGACCTGGGCCCCGCCCGGCGGGGAGTCGCGGGTCGAGGTCGCCGCCCGGGCCATCGAGGTTGTCGCCGACCTCGACGACGGCGACGACGAGACCGCGCTGCTGTGCGCGCACGGCGGGCTGATCACCGCCCTGACCGGCCGGATGCTGGGGTTGCCGGTGGAGAACTGGTGGCAGCTCGGCGGCATCGGCAACTGCCACTGGACGGTGCTCGCCCGCCGCGAGACCAGCGGTCCGACCTGGCGGCTGGTCGCCTACAACGCGGGCACGACCAGCTGAGCACCATGGCCCCGACCTTCGTGATGTTCGGCGACTCGCTGTGCTTCCACGGACCGGAGGGGCCGCGGCCCGCGGACGACCCCCGGCTGTGGCCGAACGTGGCCGCCGCGGCGGTGGGTGGCCACGCGGAGCTGTTCGCGGGGTTCGGCTGGACCGCGCGGGACGCCTACTGGTCGTTGACCGGTGACCCGCGCGTGTGGGCGCAGTTGCCCGTCGCGGACGTCCTGGTGCTCGCGGTAGGGGGGATGGACACCCTGCCCTCACCGTTGCCCACCTATCTGCGGCAGGGCATCCGCTACATCCGCCGGGACAGTCTGCGCCGGAGGGTGCGTGCTACCTACCTCGCGGCGCAGCCGCACCTAGCGCGGCTTACGCGTGGTTGGCCCACCGCGTTGCCGGTAGCGGCGAGCGTGCACTACCTGGATCAGACAGTGGAGGCGGTACGCGCACTGCGCCCGGAACTACCCGCGGTGGTGGTACTACCGGGCGTGCACAGGGCCGAGGCGTACGGGTACGTGCACACCGCTCGTCCTGCGGCGGTGGCGGCCATCTCGCACTGGGCGGCGGACACGGGCGTCGCGGTGCTCGACATCGCGGAGGTCGTCGGGGAGCACGTGCTGGGCGGTCACGGCAACGTCGACGGCCTGCACTGGGGGTGGGACGGGCACGCGCTCGCGGGGAAAGCACTCGCGGAAGTGGTGGGCCCGCTGCTCGACCCGCGCACGAACCGCACGTCGTAGGTTCCCGGCTGGGCGCCAACTAGGCTCGCGGGCGTGGTGTTCGCCGTAGTCACCGACTCGACCGCGTACCTGCCGGAGGGCTTCGCCGACCGGCACTCGGTGCGGGTGGTGCCGTTGACGGTGCGGGTCGGGGACCGGGAGCACCGCGACGGCGTGGACCTGGGTCCGGCCGAACTCGCCGCGGCGCTGACCGCCCGCAAGGACGTCAGCACCTCCCGCCCGAACCCCGAGGAGTTCATCGCCGAGTACCGCTCGCTGCTCGACGCGGGCGTGGACGGCGTGCTGTCGGTGCACCTGTCGCGCGAGCTGTCGGGGACGTGGGAGTCGGCGCGGCTCGCCGCCGAGGAGGTCGACCCCTCGCGGGTGCGGGTGGTGGACTCGCGGACGACGGCGATGGGGCTGGGGTTCGGCGTGCTGCGGGCCGCGGCGGTGGCGGCGACGGGCGCCGAGGGGGCCGAGGTCGAGGCCGCGGCGGTGGACGCGGCGGAGAACACCCGCAGCTTCTTCGTGGTGGAGACCCTGGAGCACCTGCGCCGGGGTGGGCGCATCGGCGCGGCGCAGGCGCTGCTGGGGACGGCGCTGGCGGTCAAGCCGGTGCTGCACGTGCACGACGGCCGGATCGTGCCGCTGGAGAAGGTGCGCACCACGAGCAGGGCGATGACCAGGCTGGTCGAGCTGGCCGTGGCGGCCGCGGGGGACCGGCCGGTGGAGCTGGCGGTGCACCACCTCGCCGCCGCCGACCGCGCGGCGGAGCTGGCGACCCGGCTCGACGAGCTCGTGCCGCAGGCGTCCGGGTGCGTCGTCTCCGAGCTGGGCGCGGTGATCGGCGCGCACACCGGACCAGGTGTTGTCGGCGTGGTCGTCTGCCCGGGCAAGCTGTAGCCCGAACCGGGCAGGATCGCACGGCCCACTGACACTTTCCCGTGCCCGCTGGCTGATTCGACCGAAGTTGTCCACAGGGTCCGAATCCATCCACAGCGGACGCGACGCCCTCGATCCGCCCTTGTGCCCGTCCTACCTTCGGTGCCATGGACGGAACCAGCACCCGCACAGCCCACGTCGACCGAGCCCTCGCCCGGTTGGGCAAGCTCGTCGAACGGCCCTGGGACAGCAAGCCCGCGGACGACGGCGAGCCCTACGAGACCGACCCGACGACGCCACCGGACCGCGAACGCCGCCCCCGCTGGTGGCGGGACCACCCCGCCGCCGACCTCCTGCGCCGCGCCGGGCCCCGGCGCGTCCCGATCGCCCTGGTGGTCGGCGTCGTGGCGGTGCTCGCCATCGTCGCCTACCTGCTGCTGTCCGGCCCACCCGCGCCGGAGGCCGCGCCCGACCTGGCCGCCGCCACCGTGGAGACGAGCCGGGCGCCGACCAGCGCGCGTCCCGCGGAGGTCGTGGTCGACGTGGTGGGCAAGGTGCAGGCGCCCGGGGTCCGCTCGCTGCCCTCGGGATCGCGGGTGCGCGACGCCCTGACCGCGGCCGGTGGTGCCACGTCGGACGCGGACCTGTCGACGCTCAACCTGGCCCGGCCGCTGGTCGACGGCGAACAGGTGCGGGTGGGGCTGCCGCAGCTCGCCGTCCCGGGGCCCGCCGCGGCGGGGACCGCGGGGCCGGTCGACCTGAACTCCGCGACGGTGGCCCAGCTCGACGAGCTGCCCGGGGTGGGGGCGGTGACGGCCCAGCGCATCCTCGACTGGCGCGAGCGGCACGGCCGTTTCTCCTCCGTCGCCCAGTTGCAGGAGGTGGATGGCATCGGGCCAGCGCGGTTCGAGTCGCTGCGCGAACTGGTGGTCGTCCCGTGAGGACGGTGCTGGCCGCGCAGGACGACGACCTGGAGCCGGTGGCGCACGACTGGCGGTTGGTCCCCGGGGCCTTGGTCGTCTGGGCGGCGGCCCTGGCGGGGTTGCTCCTGCACTGGGCGCTGGGACTGCTGATCGGCTCGGTCGCGGTGCTGCTGGGGATGTTCCTGCTGCGCCGGGGCCTGCGGGTGTGGCCGTTGGTCGTCGCGGGGGTGCTGGCCGTGTGGCCCGTGACGACGGCGATCCACTCCGCTGCCGCGGACCCGTTGCGCGCTGAGGCGGGCAAGCAAGGCACCCGGGAGTTCGACCTGGTCGTCGCTGAACGGCCTCGGCCGGTGCGCTCGGCGGGGTTCGGCGCCACTCCCACCGGGGTGCGCTCGGTGGTCATCCCCGCGGACACCGTGGGGGACTCCCGGGTGCTCGTCCTGGCGCCGGTGGCGGGGTGGTCGGAAGTGCTGCCCGGGCAACCGGTTCGGGCGCGCGGGACGCTGGCGCCCGCCGAGCCGGGCACCCTGACCGTGGCCGTGCTGCGCGTGCGGGGGCCGCCCGTCTCGGTGGGGGACCCGCCTGGGCACCAAGTGGTGGCCAGGGACCTGCGGAACGGGCTGCGGGAGGTCGCGGGGGTGCTCGACCCGGACGCCGCCGGGTTGCTGCCCGCGCTGGTCGACGGCGACACCGACGCGCTCTCGGAGGTCGTCGAGGACCAGTTCCGGGTGGCGGGCATGTCGCACCTGCTGGCCGTCAGCGGGGCCAACCTCGCCATCGTGTGCGTCGCCGTGCTGTCCCTGCTGCGGCTGGCCCAGTGCGGGCCGCGCGGCTCGGCGGTCGGTGCCGGGGTGGCCCTGGTCGGGTTCGTCGTGCTGGTCGGCCCCGAGCCCAGCGTGCTGCGGGCCGGGGTGATGGGCGCGGTGGGCCTGCTCGCCCTGGCCCTGGGCCGGGAGCGGTCGGCGGTGCCCGCGTTGGCCGCGACGGTGCTGCTGCTGGTCGTGGTCGATCCCGGGCTGGCCGTGGCGCCGGGGTTCGCGTTGTCCGTCCTGGCCACCGCGGCGCTCGTGCTGCTGGTGCCGCGGTGGGTGGAGCGGATGACCCGGGCCCGCGTCCCCCGGTTGGTGGCCGAGGCGCTCGCCGTCCCCGCGGCCGCGCACCTGGCGACCGCGCCGGTGGTGGCCGGGATGAACGGGCAGATCAGCCTGGTCGCCGTCGTGGCCAACCTGGTCGCCGCGCCGGTGGTCGCCCCGGTGACCGTGCTCGGCGTGCTGGCCGCGGTGCTCGCGCCGGTGTGGGGGTGGGCGGCCGAGGCGTGCGTGCGGCTGGCCGGGCCGGAGGTCGACTGGCTGATCCGGGTCGCCCGGTGGGCCGCGGACGTGCCCTGGGCGTCGATCGCGTGGCCGACCGGGTGGTCGGGCGGGGCGTTGGCCGTCGGCGTGCTCGTCGTGCTGGCGGTGGCCCTGCGCGGGTGGGGGCAGGTCGTCGCGATCGGGCTCGTGGCGGTGCTGCTCGTCCTGGTGCCGGTGCGGGTGCTCGCCCCGGGCTGGCCGCCGGACGGGTGGGCGGTCGTGGCGTGCGGGGTGGGGCAGGGCGACGCGATCGTCCTGGCCACCGGGGTGCCCGGGCGGGCGGTGCTGGTCGACACCGGGCCGGAGTCCGCGCCCGTGGACGCCTGCCTCGACCGGCTCGGGGTCGACCGCGTCCCGCTGCTGGTGCTGTCGCACCTGCACGCCGACCACGTCGGCGGGCTGGCCGGTGTGCTGGCCGGGCGGTCCGTCGGCGGGATCGGCGTCGGGGCGGGCCGCGCGCCCGCGTGGGCGTGGGAGCAGGTGCAGGAGGAGGCGGGGCGCGCCGGGGTGCCCCTGCTGCGGTTGAGCCCGGGGCAGCGGCTGACCTGGCCTGGGCTCGCGATCGAGGTGCTGGCACCGGAACAGGGGGAGAGCGGACCGGAACCGGAGGGAACGGAGATCAACAACCGGTCTGTGGTGCTGCGCGCCGAGACCGCGGCGGGGCGGGTGCTGCTCACCGGGGACGTGGAGCTCGACGCCCAGGCCGACCTGCTGACCTCGGGCACGGACCTGGCGGCGGACATCATCAAGGTGCCGCACCACGGGTCCGGCTACACCTCGCCGGAGTTCCTGGCCGCGGTCGGGGCGCGGGTGGCCCTGGTCAGCGTCGGGGCGGACAACCGGTACGGGCACCCGAGCCCGCGGACGCTGGACGTGCTGGCGCGGATGCGGGCGCTGGTGGTGCGCACCGACCGGGACGGCGACAGCGCGGTGGTCCCCGATGGTGGGCAGCCCGCCGTGGTCAGACGGGGAGGTGAGCGGTCACCGCCGGGGTGAGCCGGGCGCGGTGCGGGCCCCGGACGCGCGTCGGCCGGTGCCTGGTGTCCGCCGTGGAACACCAGGCACCGGCCGGGGGCGGGGTCAGAAGCCGAGGACCTCGTTGACGGCGGCGGCCGAGGGCTTGATCGTCGCGCGGGGGCCGATGTGGTCCTGCACGGCGTCGAGGGTCTTGAGGCCGTCGCCGGTGATCAGCAGGACGGTCTCGGCGTCGGGGTCGATCTTCCCGGCCTCGATGAGCTTCTTGGCCGTGGCCACGGTGACGCCACCGGCGGTCTCGGCGAAGATGCCTTCGGTGCGGGCCAGCAGGCGGATGCCCTCGACGACCTCGGCGTCGGTGACGTCCTCGATGGCACCGCCGGTGCGGCGGACCGCGTCGAGCACGTACGGGCCGTCGGCGGGGGCGCCGATCGCCAGCGAGCGGGCGATGGTGTCCGGCTTGACCGGCTGCACCACGTCGTGACCGGACTTGTACGCCGCTGACACCGGGGAGCAGCCGGTGGCCTGCGCGCCGAAGACCCGGTAGGGCGTGGCCTCGACCAGGCCCAGCTCGCCCAGCTCGCGGAAGGCCTTGTCCACCTTGGTCAGCTGCGAGCCGGAGGCGATCGGCACGACCACCTGGTCGGGCAGGCGCCAGCCGAGCTGCTCGGCGACCTCGTAGCCCAGGGTCTTCGAGCCCTCGGCGTAGTACGGGCGGACGTTGACGTTGACGAACGCCCAGTCCTCGTGCTCGGCGGCCAGCTCGGTCGCCAGGCGGTTGACGTCGTCGTAGTTGCCGTCGACGGCGATGAGCGCCCCGTCGTAGACGGCGGAGGTCAGGATCTTGGCCTTCTCCAGGGAGGAGGGGATCAGCACGACCGATTCCCAGCCCGCGCGCGCCGCCGCGGCGGCGACGGCGTTGGCGAGGTTGCCCGTGGACGGGCAGGCCAGCACGGTGAAGCCGAGCTGGCGGGCGGCGGCGAGCGCCACGGCCACCACGCGGTCCTTGAACGAGTGCGTGGGGTTGCCGGTGTCGTCCTTGACCCACAGCGACTTGACGCCCAGCGCGGCGGCGAGCCGGTCGGCCTTCACCAGGCGGGTCAGGCCCGGGTCGGTGTTGGGGTGGTCCTGCACGTCCGAGGGCACCGGCAGCAGGCCGCGGTAGCGCCAGATGGACCTGGGGCCCGCCTCGATCGACTCGCGGGTCACCGCGCCGAAGTCGTAGGCGACCTCCAGCGGGCCGAAGCACTCCGGACAGGCGAACTCGGCGGCGAGGGGGGTCTGGTGGCCGCACTCCCGGCAGGACAGGGCACGGGCGGGGCCGAGGTCGAGGCCTGCGGTGGTCGCGGTCTGGGCGTCGACGGTCGATGTCATCGAGGTGTCTCCTCATCTCTCCCGCGCAGCGGGTCGGAATTGGCACCGTGTCCCTCCCAGCCGCGCGTCGCGGTGCTGGTCGGGTGCCGGTTGCCGGGGCTTCAACGGGCCGTTCCCTCTGCCCCTCTGGATGAGCGGTATTCGGTTGTGGGGTCATTCTGGTGCGGCGGGGAGGCCCCCGGCGCGACAGCAACGCTACGGCAACGAACGGGCAATGTGCCAACCCGGCTTCCAGATGCCGAGAGGTGGGGCGGGTGGTCGTGCGGCGCTCCCGCGCGTCCGGGCGTGGCAGGATTGCCGGGGTGAGCTCACCCTCGGTCACCCCGGCGCCGCTGCAACTCGTGCTCGGCGAAGAGGAGTTGCTGGTCGAGCGCGCGGTGCGGGGCGCGCTGGAGCAGGCCCGGCTGGCCGACCCGTCGGCCGACCTGACCAGGACGCGGGTGTCCGAACTCACAGCCCCCGAGCTGGCCGAGCTGGTGAGCCCGTCGCTGTTCGCCGAGGGCCGGGTGATCGTGCTCGACAACGCGCACGAGGCCACCCAGGACGTCGCGGCGCTGGTGATCTCCTACACCAAGCAGCCCGCCGAGGGCATCGTGCTCGTGGTGGTGCACAACGGCGGCGGGCGCAAGGCGGGCAAGGACGTGGTCGCCGCCATGAAGAAGGCGGGCGCCACCGTCACCGAGTGCCCGAGGCTAACCAAGGCCAGCGAGCGCGAGTCGTTCGTGCGCAACGAGATCCGGCAGGCGGGCGGCAAGACCGACCCGGCGGCGGTGGCCGCCCTGATCGACTCGGTCGGCTCGGACCTGCGCGAGCTGGCCGCCGCGGCGGCGCAGTTGGTGGCCGACACCGCGGGCGCGGTCACCGAGGACGCCGTCCGCCGCTACCACCGGGGGCGCGCGGACGTGACCGGGTTCGCCGTGGCGGAGAAGGCGGTCACCGGCGACACCGCCGGGGCGCTGGAGGCCCTGCGCTGGGCCATGCAGACGGGTGTGCCGCACGTGCTGGTGGCCGACGCCCTGGCCGACGCGGTGCGCACGGTGGCGCGCGTCGCCGGTGCGGGCCGCGCCGACCCGTTCCGCCTGGCGGGCGAGCTGGGCATGCCCGCGTGGAAGGTCAAGAAGGCGCTCACGCAGGCCCGCGGCTGGAAGCCGAACGCGCTCGGCCAGGCCATGCGGGTGGTCGCCGAGGTCAACGCCGACGTCAAGGGCGTCGCGGCCGACCCCGGCTACGCCCTGGAGCGCGCCGTCCTGCGCATCACCGCCGCGCACCGCTCCGACCGCTGACCCACGTCCCCGGCAGGGCGGAACCCGAGCGGCGCGGGGGTCAGCTGGTGCGGCTGGCCAGGATCTCGTCGCGGCGGGTGAGCCGGTGGTGGCGGCGGATGCCCGCTTCGCGGTGGCGGCGTTCGTCCTCGGGGGTCTCCAGGAGCAGCGGCGGGACCTCGCGCGGCGTGCCCTCGGCGTCGACGGCGACGAAGACCAGGTAGGCGGTGGCGACCCGGAGGGGTTCGACGCCCGCCTGGTCCCAGGGCTCGGCCACGACCCGGACGCCGACCTCCATCGAGGAGCGGCCCGCCCAGTTGACCTGGGCGTGGGCGTGCACGAGGTCCCCGACCCGGACCGGGTGCAGGAAGGTCATCCCGTCCATGGCCGCCGTCACCGCGGGCCCGCCCGAGTGCCGCTGGGCGACCGCCCCCGCCACGTCGTCGACCAGCTTCATCACCACGCCGCCGTGCACGGTGCCCAGCAGGTTCGTGTCGAGCGAGGTCATGATGTGCGACAGCGACGTGCGCGCGGCCGACGGCGGCTTGGGGTCCATGCCGCCGAGTCTGCGCGAGGCCGGGCCCGGCCGCCCAACGGACACGCGGACCAGGCCTCACCGAGCAGGCGAACAGCCCGGGAACGGCCGAGGCCCCGGCCACCCTGGGGTGGACGGGGCCTCGGCGGGGCTGGGGATCAGCCGTCGATCTTGTTGGCGCGCTGGGCCATGGCCGACTTCTTGTTGGCGGCCTGGTTGGCGTGGATGACGCCCTTGCCCGCGGCCTTGTCCAGGGCGCGGCTGGCGGCCTTGAGCAGCTCCTGGGCCTTGGCGGCGTCGCCCGCCTCGGCGGCCTCGCGGAACTTGCGGATGGCGGTCTTCACCGAGGACTTGACCGACTTGTTGCGCAGGCGCGCCTTCTCGTTGGTCTTGATGCGCTTCTGCTGGGACTTGATGTTGGCCATGGCGGCTCTCCTCAGTGTGCGATCCGGGGTGGCGCGCCGTGCTGGTGTGGCCCCGCTCGAAGCGGGTTCTCCTCCAGGGCGGAGTGCCGCACTGGCGCGTCGAGGGGCCAGCCTAGCAGCCGCTCAGCCGCCCTCCGGCACCGGCGGGTCCCGGGGCGGGCGGCCGCGGCGGGGCAGCTCACCGGTGCCCGAGGGCAGCCTGCCCGCCTCGGCCAGCGCCCGGCGGAGCAGGAACTCGATCTGCGCGTTGGTGCTGCGCAGCTCGTCGTTCGCCCACCGGGCCACCGCGTCGTGCACGGCGGGGTCGAGGCGGAGCAGGACCTTCTTGCGTTCTGCCATGGGGGGTCGGGGTCGTCCCTCCTGCTGCGGGCGGGCAGGCGCGGCTGCCCTGCGGCGGACGGGTCGGTGCGGCCCGGTGGCCGGGCGGGGTCACCGGGTCAGTGGTGTCACCGGGTCAGTGGTGTCACCAGGTCAGTGGTACAGCGAACCGGTGTTGACGACCGGGCTGGCGTCGCGGTCGGAGCACAGGACGACGAGCAGGTTGGAGACCATGGCCGCCTTGCGCTCCTCGTCCAGCTCGACCACCTCGCGGGCGGCGAGCCGGTCGAGGGCCGATTCGACCATGCCCACCGCGCCCTCGACGATCCGCGCCCTGGCCGCGACCACCGCGCCCGCCTGCTGCCTGCGCAGCATGGCGCCCGCGATCTCCGGGGCGTAGGCGAGGTGGGTGATGCGGGACTCGATGACGCCCACGCCCGCCGCCTCCACGCGGGCGGTGACCTCCGCGGAGAGCTTGTGGGTGATCTCCTCGGCGTTGTCGCGCAGGGAGAAGCCGTCGGAGTGGGAGTCGTAGGGGTAGGTGGTGGCGATGTGGCGCACCGCGGTCTCGGTCTGCGCGGCGACGAAGTCCATGAAGTCGTCCACCTCGAACACCGCCCGCGCGGTGTCCTGCACCTGCCAGACGACCACGGCGGCGATCTCGATGGGGTTGCCGTCGGCGTCGTTGACCTTCATGACGGCGGTCTCGTGGTTGCGGATCCTGGTGGAGATGCGCCGCCGGGTGGTCAGCGGGTTGACCCAGCGCAGGCCGTCGAGGCGCACGGTGCCGGTGTAGCGGCCCAGGAACTGCAGGACGCGGGCCTCGCCAGGGTTGACCATCGTGAGCCCGGCGGCGCTGAACAGCGCGGCGAGCACCACCAGGAGCCCGGCGACGATCGCGGCGGCCTGCCCCGCGCCGCGCACCGCCCCGGACAGGCCCGCGATGACCAGCGCCGCGCCCGCCACCACCCCCACGAAGCTGACGCCGACCATCGGCATCCCGGCCACCCCGAACGCGACGCGCTCGCGGACGTGCGGTGCGGGCATCGTCGGAGCTTCCAGTTCCCCGGTCATGTCTCCCCCTTCAGGTGAAGCGTTCTTCTAGCAAAGTGATATCACTTTTCCGGAGGCGTCCGCAAGCGCGGCCCGGCGGGCGAGGTCGCAGCGCGCGCAGGTCTGTTCGGGGGATGTGGCCGCACCCGGGATAATGACATTATCCGGTCATGTTGAGATCCAGGCGGGCCGTCGGCGCGGCCGTGCTCACCGCGCTGCCACTGGTCGCACTCCTGCTCCCGGTGACCGCCGACGCGGCCACCGCGAGCCCCACCGTGCCGGGATCGGCGGTGTTCGCGCCCGTCAGCCGGGTGATCGACGTCGCCGCGGACGGCAGCCTGCTGTTCGCCACCAACGGCGGCACCGCGCTGTGGGTCGACGGGCGGGAGAAGGCGATCGCGAGCCCGTCGAAGAACGGCGACGCGCTCGGGCTCAGCGACCAGGGGGCGCCCTACGGCTACGCCTGGGACCCCGCCACCGCCCAGTCCCGTGCGCAGACCTGGCGCCGCGACGGCGGCGTGGCGGCCACCTTCCCCGAGCCCGACAGCACAGTCCGCTTCCTCGCCAACGACGGCACCGCGCTCATCTCGCGCGGCCCCGGGGCCCGGTTCGCCCTGTGGACACCGGGTTCGCCCGCCGTGGACCTGACCGTGCCTGAGCTGGGCGACGCCGTGCTGACCGTCAGCGACATGAACAACCGGCACGAGGTGGCGGCCGTGGCGCACGAGTTCGGCACCGGCCGCGACCACCCGGTGCGCTGCTCGGCGGCAGGCGTGTGCCAGGTGCTGTCCACCCCCGCGGGCGGCGAGTTCCTGGCGGTGCACGCGATCAACGACACGGGCCGGGTGCTCGGGTCGCTGGGCGACAACCCGTCCGACCCGGCGCGGCGCGGCGTCGTCTGGGACGGCACCGCGGCTCGGCTCCTGCCCACCGCCGCCGGGGCGTCCTACGCATCCCCGGTGGAGGGGCGCGGGGCGCTGAACGCGCGCGGGGACGTGCTGGGCTACTCCGGGCCGGGCACGCGGGTGTTCGACTCGCCGGTGGTGTGGCCCGCCGCGGGTGGGGCACCGGTGCCGCTGGCGAAGCCCTCGGGCAACCCGTCGCTGCGCGTCACGGCGATCAACGACAGCGGTGACGTCGCCGGGTACACCTCGCTGGGCGATGTCGCCGCCTCGGACAAGGTGCTGTTCTGGCGCGGCGGGGCGCTGTCGCAGTTCGCGTTGCTGCCGCTGCGCAACCGGGCGGGCGTGACCGGGCTGAGCAACACCGGCCGCATCGGCGGGCTCAGCTCGGTGAAGATCGACATCGGGCCGTGGCCCGCGCTCGTCGGGCAGGCGACCTACTGGGACGCGCGGTAATCCGCAGGCGCGGCACCCCGGCACCGGCCTACGGTGCCGGGGTGTTCCCGGACTTCTCGCGCGCGCCCAACATCGCGGGCGACCCCGACCTCTACGAGCGGGAGAACGCGGCCATCGACCCGTCCGGCGCGCTGTGGCGGGCGCTGCGCGCGGAGGCGGACTGGGCGGGGCGGGTGCTGCTCGACCTGGGCTGCGGCACCGGCTCCTGGCTGCCCCGCTACGCCGACGCCGCCCAGGTCATCGGCGTCGAACCCGACCCGGACCTGCTGGTGCGCGCCGCCCGCCGCGGCGACGCGCGGGCCGGGTCGGCCGAGCACATCCCGCTGCCCGACGCCTCGGTGGACGTCGTGCACGCGCGGTTCGCCTACTTCTTCCCGCCGGGGTGCGACGCGGGCTTGGCCGAGGTGCTGCGGGTGCTGCGCCCGGGCGGCACCCTCGTCGTCATCGACAACGACTGGCACCGCGGCGAGTTCGCGGACCTGCTGCGGGTCTCGGCGTGGGCGGCGCCGCAGGGCTCCGGCGCCACCACCGACGCCTGGTGGGCCGAGCGCGGGGCCCGGCGCACCGCCGTGCTCTCGGCGTGGCGGTGCGCCGACCCGGCCGAGCTGGCGGCCGTGCTGCGGCTGGAGTTCCCCGGCGAGCTGGTCGACGCGTGGGTCGCCGGGCACCCCGGCCGGGCCGAGATCTCCTGCGGGTACGCGCTGTTCGCCGTTCAGCGCCAGCCGTAGCGCTCCCGCAGCGCGGCGGCCACGTCGTCGAACTTGTCCTCGTCGAGCACCGAGCCCTCGCGCCGGATGTCGTCCTCGGCCAGCTCGAACAGCCGGTCCAGGCGCAGCCAGGAGTCCCGGCCCTCCCGGTCCCACCGGCCGCTGCCCAGCGCCAGCCAGTCCTCCACCTCGTTGCGGTGCGGGGACTTGCTGGACAGCATCAGCGCCCGCAGCGTCCCGCCGCCGCGCCCGACCACCAGCAGCGGCCGGTCCTTGCCGCGCTCGGGGTCGTCCTCGTAGGGCACCCAGGCCCAGACGATCTCACCGGGGTCGGCGTTGCCGTCGGGGTCGGGGGAGTAGGTCAGCGAGTCCGGGCGGTCGCTGGTGGCCACCTGCCACACGGCCCCGCGAGCGGGACGGGGGTCATCGGTCGAGGTCATGCCTGGGCACCCTAGGACATGGTCCACCCCACCCAGCGCCATCCCCGACCGGCGCGGACGGTCCCGCGCCACGAGCCCCGGTCGCGCGGGCCGCCCCACCCGGGTATGACGGCGGGGTGGAATACCTCAGCAGCCGCATCCTGGTCCGCCCCACCGACCCCGCCCGCTCCCTGGCCTTCTACCGCGACGTCCTCGGGCTGGCCGTGCACCGCGAGTTCCCCGGCGGCACCGTCTTCTTCCTCGGCGGCGGGTTCCTGGAGGTCTCGGGTGAGGGCTCCGGCGAGAACTCCGGCACCGCCCTGTGGTTGCAGGTCCGCGACCTCGTCGCCACCGTGGAGGAGCTGCGCGGCCGCGGCGCCCCCGTCGACCGCGAGCCCCGCCTGGAACCCTGGGGCCTCATGGAGGCCTGGACCGCCGACCCCGACGGCCTCCGCATCCACCTCGTCGAGGTCCCCGCCGACCACCCCATGCGCCGCGACCCCCGCTGACCTGGCTGTCAGCGGCCGTACCAGTCGCAGGAGGGGCGGGGGGCCACGCGGACGGCGTCCGCGATCTCCTGGAGGTCGTCGAGGGGGGCGCTGGTGCGGATCCGCAGGGTGCGGCCGTCGGACAACGGGATGACGACCGCGGGTGTGGTGTCGGGGGTCGTGGGTGGGGTGGTGGCCAGGTCGGCGGTGACGGTGGTGGGTTGGGTGGAGCCCGGTGCCTGTGCGGTGGCTGCCAGGGAAGCCGAGCAGTCGGAGCCCTCCACGGTGAGGGTGGCGTACCCGCGGTCCTGGAACCACAGGGGCAGGTAGCCGAACTCCACGGGCACGGTCAAGGCCGCTGTGAGGTCTGGGGCGAGGCTGTCGCCCAGGTGTTGGGCGAGGGGGACGTTGTCGGGGACGTTGCCGCTGACCGACACCCGGGGCTTCTCCGGGGACGCCGGGTCCTCGTAGACGACGCTGCCTTGGTCGTCACCTGGGTAGACGTCGCCGGAGAGGGGCGTTCGCAGCACGGCCGTCCTGGGCAGGGAGCCGCCCTGGACGGTGATCCCCTGGTCGCCGCGCTCGAAGTACCTGATCCAAGCGGTGTCGCCGAACTGCGTGACGACCGTGCGGCGGACCTCGACGAAGCCATCCGGGAGGGCGGCGGGTCGCGCGGGCAGGGGCACGGAGACCCGCTGCGGGGCGGGGCGGCCCAGGTCGACGGGCGTGGTGGTGGCCGCGACCGGGGGCGTCGGGTCGGACTGGGTGAACTGCGTGCCGACCACCAGCGCCGCGGTCACCGCCGCGGCTGCCACCGGGAGCAGCCACCGGGCGGGGGAGCGGCGGCGGGGGGCCGCGAGGGCCGCTCGGATGCGCTCGGTGCCGGGGGCCCGGTCGGCCTCGTGCTCGAACGCGGCCTTGATCAGGTCGTCGACCACGACGTCCCTCCTGTCGGCGTGCGGGGGTGTCACGGGTTCCCGCCGGTCTTGGCGAACTCGTCCGCGCGCAGGGCGGCGATGGCGCGGGAGGCGTGGGCGCGGACGGTGCTCGCGCGGCAGCCGAGGACGTCGGCGATGTCGCCGTCGGCCAGGCCGGCGTAGTAGCGCAGGGCCAGCACCGCCCGCTGCTTGGGCGGCAGGGCCCGGATGCGGGCGAGCATCTCCTCGCGCTCGCCGTAGTCCGGGTCCTCGGTGGGGCGGGCCAGGCCGGTCAGGTCCGCGGGGCTGGCGGGGACGTCGTGGAAGGCGCGGCGCCTGCGCAGGCCCAGGTACTCGTTGACCACCATCCTGCGCAGGTAGGGCTCCGGCGGCCCGCCCGCGGTGATGCGCCCCCAGCGGGGCGCCGCGCGCAGCAGCACCTCCTGCACGACGTCCTCCGCCAGGTGCGGGTCGCAGGTCAGGGCGGTGGCGAAGCGCGGCAGCGCGCGGCCCCCGGTGTCCACGAACTCCTCGATCGTCACCGCGCAACCCCCATCCGGTCCGTGCACATCACATGCATCCGGGACCCCGATCCGCTGCGCCGGTGCTGCGCGGGGGCGCCCGGGTGGGTGAAGATGCCCGCATGGAGCGATCGACCGCAGTCGCCAAGCCCAAGCGCGCGGCCAGGGACACCGGCCCGGACCTCGGGGGGTTGTTCGAGGGCTACCTCGACCCCCGCAGGCCGCACGCCGGGGCCTACGACGAGATGTTCGCCCAGGACGCCTCGGTGCGCCAGGCCTACCGCAGGCTGCACGAGCAGCTGGCCGCCTCCGCCCCCGGCGACCTGACCGCGCGCTCGGAGGCGCTGGACCGGGCCCTGGTGGACCAGGGCATCACCTTCTCGCTGTCCGGGCAGGAGCGGCCGTTCCCGCTCGACCTGGTGCCCCGGGTGATCACCGCGGCCGAGTGGGCGAAGCTGGAGAAGGGCATCGTCCAGCGGGTCAGGGCGCTGGAGGCGTTCCTCGCCGACATCTACGGCGACCAGCAGATCGTCCGCGACGGGGTGCTGCCGCGCAGGCTGATCACCTCCTGCGAGCACTTCCACCGGTCCGCCGCGGGCATCCTTCCGCCCAACGGGGTGCGCATCCACGTCTCCGGCATCGACGTGGTGCGCGACGAGGAGGGCACCTTCCGGGTGCTGGAGGACAACCTGCGCAACCCCTCCGGGGTGTCCTACGTGATGGAGAACCGGCGCACCATGGCCCGGGTGTTCCCGGACCTGTTCGCCAAGCACCGGGTGCGCGCGGTGGGCGACTACGCCGTGCACCTGCTGCGGGCGCTGCGGGCCGCGGCGGCGGCCAACGTCGCCGACCCCAACGTCGTGGTGCTGACCCCCGGGGTGCACAACTCGGCCTACTTCGAGCACTCGCTGCTGGCCCGCCAGATGGGCGTGGAGCTGGTGGAGGGGCGCGACCTGTTCTGCCGCGACAACGCCATCTTCATGCGCACCACCGAGGGTGAGCAGCAGGTCGACGTGATCTACCGGCGCATCGACGACGACTTCCTCGACCCGGTGCAGTTCCGCCCCGACTCGGTGCTGGGGGTGGCGGGCATCCTCAACGCCGCCCGGGCGGGCAACGTCGTCATCGCCAACGCGGTGGGCAACGGCGTCGGGGACGACAAGCTCGTCTACACCTACCTGCCCGAGATCCTGGAGTACTACCTCGGCGAGGCCCCGCTGCTGGCCAATGTGGACACGCTGCGCGCGTGGCTGCCCGCCGAGCAGGAGCAGATCATGGACCGCATCCACGAGCTGGTGGTCAAGCCGGTGGAGGGCTCGGGCGGCTACGGCATCGTCTTCGGCCCCAACTCCACCGCCAAGGAGCTCAACGCCCTGGCCAAGCGGGTCAAGGCGCACCCGCGCGGCTGGATCGCCCAGCCGGTCGTGCAGCTGTCCACCGTCCCGACCAAGGTCGGGCAGCGGCTCAAGCCCCGCCACGTCGACCTGCGGCCGTTCGCGGTCAACGACGGCAAGTCGGTGTTCGTGCTGCCCGGGGGGCTGACCAGGGTGGCGATCCCGGAGGGGTCGCTGGTGGTCAACTCCTCGCAGGGCGGCGGGTCGAAGGACACCTGGGTGCTGGCCGCCCGCTCGTCCACAGCGGACGCGGAGCTGAGCGGGTCCGGCCTGGCCGGGACCACCCTGCTCGACGAGTTCGCCCCCGAGCGGGGCCCGGAGCTGACCTCCGCCCAGCAGCAACAGCAGTGATCACTTAACGTGGGCGCAATGACCAGCGGCTAAACAGGGGTCTGGACCGCTTCACCCGGTACGTGGCAGGAGGGCGTGGATGCTCGCACGGAACGCTGAGTCCCTGTACTGGATCGGCCGCTACGTCGAACGCGCCGACGACACCGCGCGCATCCTCGACGTGTCCGTGCACCACCTGCTCGAGGACGCCACGGTCGACGCCGACGCCACCAGCCGCCAGCTGCTGGCCGTGCTGGGCATGACCCCGCCGGAGGGCACCGCGCTGGGCATGCAGGGGCTGACCGACCTGGTGGCGTTCTCCCGGGAGCACTCCGGCTCGATCGTCTCGTCCATCTCCAGCGCCCGGGAGAACACCCGGGTGGCCCGCGAGGTGGTCTCGACGGAGCTGTGGGAGTGCATCAACGCGATGTGGAACGCGATGCCCGAGCGGCAGAAGGCGTCCCGGCGCACCGGCCCGCACTCGTTCTTCGCCTTCGTCGAGGAGCGGGCGGCGATGTTCGCGGGCCTGGCCGACTCCACCATGTCCCGCGACGACGGCTGGCGGTTCCTGGTGCTGGGCCGGTCGGTGGAGCGGGTCGACATGATCGTGCGGCTGCTGATGTCGCGGGTGGGCGACAAGCCCTCGTCGCCGGGGTGGGTCACGGTGCTGCGCTCGGCGGGCGCGCACGACACCTACCTGCGCACCTACCGGGGTGCCCTCGACGCCCGGCGGGTGGTGCAGTTCCTGCTGCTCGACCGGCTGTTCCCGCGGTCGGTGTTCCACGCCCTGAGCCAGGCCGAGCGCTGCCTGGAGCACCTCGACCACCAGCCCACGACCCGGTTCGGGGCCAAGGCCGAGGCCATCCGGCTGCTCGGCAAGGCCCGCTCCGACCTGGAGTTCCTGCGCCCGGACGAGCTGCTGGAGAACCTGACCGAGCGGCTGGTGGGGTTGCAGGAGTGCGTGCGGGAGGTGGGCGAGGCGGTGTCGCAGCAGTACTTCCACTCCGTACCCTGGGTCGCCTGGACGAACGCGGAGGTGAGCCTGTGACGCAGGCGCAGCAGTCGCAGCAGGCGCAGCCCGCCCCGGTGGAGCCCACGGGCTCGAACGGCACCGGCACGTGGCGGCTGCGGGTGGTGCACACGACCGGCTACCGCTACCAGGCACCGGTGGTGCAGTCCTACAACGAGGCGCGGCTCACCCCGCGCAGCGACCGGTGGCAGAACCTGGTGGTCACCCGCATCGAGACCACCCCGCCCACCCGGTCGTTCCGCTACACCGACTACTGGGGCACCGAGGTCACCTCGTTCGACCTGCACGCCCCGCACACCGAGCTGAAGATCGTGGCGTCCTCGGTGGTCGAGACCGGCGAGACGGTCAAGCCGGTCGACGGCGCGAGCTGGGCCGACCTGCGCTCGGAGGCGGTGCTCGACCGCTACGGCGAGTACCTGGAGTGGACCCGCTACGTCCCCCGGCACAAGGAGCTGGGCCAGTTGGCCCGCGACACCCGCAAGGGGCTCAAGCCGCACGAGGCGGTGCTGGCGGTCTCGAAGCTGGTGCACGACCGGCTCACCTACAAGCGCGGCACCACCGGCGTGCACAGCTCCGCCGCCGACGCCTGGCAGGCCCGCGAGGGCGTGTGCCAGGACTACGCGCACCTGACCCTGGCGATGCTGCGCGCGGTGGGCATCCCGTCGCGGTACGTGTCGGGCTACCTGCACACCAAGGCCGACGGCAAGGTGGGGGAGACCGTGCGCGGGGAGTCGCACGCCTGGGTGGAGGCCTGGACCGGCGGCTGGTGGGGCTTCGACCCGACCAACGACATCGAGATCAGCCCCCGCCACATCTGGGTCGCGACCGGCCGCGACTACGCCGACGTGTCCCCGCTCAAGGGCACCTACAGCGGCGGCAAGGCGGCCGCGATCGAGGTCTCGGTGGAGGTGACCCGGCTGGCGTGAGGGGCCCGGGACCCGGCATGGGACCATGGGGGGACCCCGAAGCATGCGAGGACCTCACGTGGCCACATTCGCCGACACGACCTTCACCGACCCGGAGCGGATCCGGAACTTCTGCATCATCGCCCACATCGACCACGGCAAGTCGACCCTGGCCGACCGGATGCTGCAGATCACCGGGGTCGTCGAGGAGCGGGCGATGCGCGCGCAGTACCTCGACCGGATGGACATCGAGCGCGAGCGGGGCATCACCATCAAGGCGCAGAACGTGCGCCTGCCGTGGGCCGTCGACGGGGTCGACCACGTCCTGCACATGATCGACACCCCCGGGCACGTGGACTTCACCTACGAGGTCTCCCGGGCGCTCGACGCGTGCGAGGGCGCGATCCTGCTGGTCGACGCCGCGCAGGGGATCGAGGCGCAGACGCTGGCCAACCTGTACATGGCCCTCGACCGCGACCTGCACATCATCCCGGTGCTCAACAAGATCGACCTGCCCGCGGCCGACCCGGACAAGTACGCCGCGGAGATCTCCCACATCATCGGCTGCGAGCCCGCCGACGTGCTGCGGGTCTCGGCCAAGACCGGGGTCGGGGTGCGCGAGCTGCTCGACCAGGTCGTCGGGCAGGTGCCCGCCCCGGTCGGCCGGGCCGACGCGCCCGCCCGCGCGATGATCTTCGACTCGGTCTACGACACCTACCGCGGCGTGGTGACCTACATCCGGGTGGTGGACGGGTCGATCAACCCGCGCGAGCGGATCAAGATGATGTCCACCGGCGCCACCCACGAGCTGCTGGAGGTGGGCATCATCTCCCCCGAGCCCAAGCCGAGCACCGGCCTGGGCGTCGGCGAGGTGGGCTACCTCATCACCGGGGTGAAGGACGTCCGCCAGTCCAAGGTCGGCGACACCGTCACCGCCGAGCGCAAGGGCGCCACCGAGGCGCTGGCGGGCTTCCGCGAGCCGCAGCCGATGGTCTACTCCGGCCTGTACCCGGTGGACGGCTCGGACTACCCGGAGCTGCGCGAGGCGCTGGACAAGCTCCAGCTCAACGACGCCGCGCTGACCTACGAGCCGGAGACCTCCGCGGCGCTGGGCTTCGGCTTCCGCTGCGGGTTCCTGGGCCTGCTGCACCTGGAGATCACCCGCGACCGGCTGGAGCGCGAGTTCGGCCTGGACCTGATCTCCACCGCGCCCAACGTCGTCTACCGGGTGGTGCAGGACGACGGCACCGAGCTCCAGGTCACCAACCCCTCGGACTGGCCGGTGGGCAAGATCGCGGAGGTGCACGAGCCGGTCACCAAGTGCACGATCATCGCCCCGAGCGACTACATCGGCACGATCATGGAGCTGTGCCAGTCCAAGCGCGGGCAGCTCGGCGGGATGGACTACCTGTCCGAGGAGCGGGTGGAGCTGCGCTACACCATCCCGCTCGGTGAGATCATCTTCGACTTCTTCGACTCGCTGAAGTCGCGCACCCGCGGCTACGCCTCGCTGGACTACGAGGAGTCCGGCGAGCAGCAGGCCGACCTGGTCAAGGTCGACATCCTGCTGCAGGGCGAGGCGGTCGACGCCTTCAGCGCGATCGTGCACAAGGACTCCGCCTACGGCTACGGCACCCGGATGGCGACCAAGCTGCGCGAGCTGATCCCGCGCCAGCAGTTCGAGGTGCCGATCCAGGCCGCCATCGGCTCCCGGGTGATCGCCCGCGAGACCATCCGGGCGATGCGCAAGGACGTGCTGGCCAAGTGCTACGGCGGTGACATCAGCCGCAAGCGCAAGCTGCTGGAGAAGCAGAAGGAGGGCAAGAAGCGGATGAAGATGGTCGGCCGGGTCGAGGTGCCCCAGGAGGCCTTCGTCGCCGCGCTGTCCACCGACGAGCCCACCGGCAAGGCCAAGAAGTAGCGGCTGACCGGGGGCGGGCGCCCCCGCCCCCGGTCACCACCCGGGTCGGTCGGCAGGTGGCGCCGCCGCGGCCCTAGCGGCCTCGGGTGTCCAGCGCCTCGTCGAGCAGGTCCTCGAACGGGCGGTACTCGCGCTTGGTCCCGCGCGAGCGCAGCACCAGCACCTCGTCGCCCGGGGTGAGCAGGAAGTCGGTGAGCGGGGCGGGGATCTCCTCGGCCCGCCGCACCGCCGTGAGGTCCACGGCCAGGTCCACCTCGGTGAGCGCGCCCGCCGGGTCGAGGTGGTTGACCAGCAGCACCCGCGTGCCCGGGCGCAGGCCCAGCTTGAGCAGGCCCCTGGCGTGCTCGACCTCCAGCCGGTGCCCGACGGAGACGTCCTTGGGCCGGGTCACCCGGAACGGGCCGTCCGGGCGCCGGTAGAGGCGCTCGTCGGTGCCCACCAGCCACTCGGCCACCGGCCAGCCCTCCAGCACCCGCTCGTAGCGGTAGCGCGCGTGGCCCAGGGGGCCGCGCCCCCGGCCCAGCGACCGCACCACCGGGGTGGGCGCGGCACCGGCGTCGCGGAACGCCGCGGCGGCGGAGGCCACCAGCGCGTCGACGACCTCGGCCGCGCGCGGCAGGCGGTCGACCTGGAAGTCCGCCTTGGCCCGGCGGCGCAGCGCCACCTCGTCCACGATCGTCTCGGACCGCCCGTACAGGTCCTCGAATGCCACCCCGACCCCTCCTCCACGCTGAACACCGGGCGTATCGCCAGCGGGGGCCCGGTTGTGACTGCTCCCGGCGCGAAAGTTTCCCGATCGAGAGGGTCGCGATCGCGTGGGGGTCTGCCCGCGCCCGCCTCAGGCGGGGGCCGGTCCACCCAGGACGGCCAGGGCGGCGGCGTACTTGGCCCGCAACCGCTCGCGGGTCGGCGCGTCGAGCAGCGCCAACCGGGCGGGGGAGCTGTTGTCGGCGATGTCGGCCCGCTTCACCGCGAGCGCGATCGGGTCGGCGCGCACCCGGGCCAGGTAGTCCGCCTGCGCCTCGCCGGGCCGCTTGCTCACCGCCTCCACGGCCGCCACCACCGGCGGCGGGCAGCCCGCGGCGAGCAGGTCGGCGGGGGTCACCGGGGTGTCCTCGACGACGTCGTGCAGCACGGCGGCCATCTTGCGGTGCTCGCCGTCGACCGCGGCCATCACCCGCAGCGGGTGGCCGATGTAGGGGCGGCCGGACTTGTCGACCTGCCCCGCGTGCGCCTCCCGCGCGATGCGGACCGCGTCCTCCAGGGTGAACATGCCGACACGGTAATTCGCGGGGCCGCCCGCCGGTACCGTTCCGCGTCGTGAGCAGCTTCCTCACCCCCACCGGGGAGGACGCGCCCTGGGACATCGCGGGACTGCCGTTCCTGGTGCTGTTCTGGGCGGGTGCGCTGGTGGCGCTCGGGATGGTGGACGTGCTGCACCGGGTCCTGCGCCCGATCCGCCAGGCCTGACCGCAACCGAACGCCCCCGCCGTGCGTCGGAACAGCGCGGGGTTCACCCGTTGGTGGGCAGACTGAGGTGGCACGAGGCGGTAGGAGGGGCGATGGAGCCGTGGGGGTTGTCGGGGCCTGCATTCCTCGGCCTGTACTGGGTGGCGCTGGCCGTGGTGTTCGTCGCGGGCCTGGTGCTGGTGGTCCGGGCGAGGTCGGGTGGGGCGAGCGCCCCGGACCGGGGGAGCCTGGACGAGTACCAGCTCGCATGGCTGTCCGGCGGGCCGCTGCGCGTGACGCAGACGGCCGTGGCGGGCCTGCTCGCGCGCGGCGCGCTGCGGGTCAACCGCGGCGGTGACCTCAAGCCGACCGGGGTGAGCGGGGGTGCGGCGGACCCGGTGCAGGCCCAGGTGCTGCGCGCGGTGGGCCAGAAGGCCAAGGTCTCCCGGCTGGACAAGCTCCGGCTGGAGGAGACCCGCATCGGCAAGGACCTCGCCGCCGACCTGGTCAACCGCGGCTACATGACCCGGCCGGGGGCCTCGAACGGGCCGCGCCTGGTGTCGGTGGCCTTCGCGGTGCTGCTGGTCGTGGGCGTGGCGCGCCTGGTCAACGGCGTGCGGTTGGACCGGCCGGTGGGCAACCTGATCTTCGCGCTGATCGTCACCGCGATCCTGTGGCTTGTGCTGCGGGCGGTGGCCAGCAGCCGCAGGCCCAAGCCGACCGCCAAGGGCCGCGCCGAGCTGAACCGGGCCCGCGCCGCCAGCCCCCGCGGCGGCGTCCCGCACGGCGCGGTCGCGGCCGGTGCGGGGGTGGGCCTGGCCGTGCTGGCCCCGGTCGCCCTCTACGGCCTCACCGAGTACCCCGACGACGAGATGAGCGAGATCTTCGCCCTCAACGCCCAGCGCACCACCGGCGGTGACGGCGGCAGCAGCGGCAGTTCCTGCTCGTCGAGCAGCTGCTCCAGCAGCTCCAGCTGTTCCAGCGGCAGCTCCTGCGGCGGGGGCGGCGGCTGCGGTGGCGGTGGCGGCTGCGGCGGCTGACCCCGCCGCCCGGAGCGCCCCTGGCACCGGGCTCCGGCGCCCGGGGGCGGGCGGAGTGTGCTCAGCCCTCCAGGCGGACGGTGACCTTGCGGTCGCTGTCCTGGGTGGCTTCCACGGCGTCGTCGAGGACCGAGCGGATGCCCCGGTAGCCCACCGGGTCCGCGCCCGCCAGCACCTCCGGGTGCGACCACACCAGCACGTGCTCGCCCGCGGGCAGCCACGACAGGTCCGTCAGCGAGTCGAACAGCGCGTCCAGGTTGTGCCCGAACCAGTCGGGGAAGGCCATGGCCTCCGCGACCGCGGTCAGCATCGCCCGCTTGGAGCGCACCAGGGTCCCGTCCACCTGGTGCTCGGCGCGTGCGGTCACCGGGCCACGTCCACGGCGACGAACGACCCGTAGTGGTCCTCGGTGTAGTAGACCTCCCGCTCGGCGCCGGTGATCAGGCGCCGGGCGCCGCGGTCGGGACTGCCTGGGGTGGGCACGGTGTACTCCTTGTAGTAGCCGGACGACTCCTTCGGCAGCCTGCCCTCCCGGTTCTGGAAGGTCACCCCGTCGTTGCGCGGGTACGGGAAGGGGCCGCCGCCCTCGATCAGCGCCCAGGTGTCGCGGGCTTGGCGGGGCAGCGACGACAGCGGCTCGACCGCCATCCCCGCCGGTGCCGTGACCCCCGCTGCCCGGCTCGACGGGGACGGGGAAGACGGGGACCCGCTGGACCGCGCGGTGCTCGTCGGCGCCGCGGCGCCCGCGGGGGCGTCGTCGTCGGTGGAGACCTTGGTCAGCCACCCCAGCAGCACCAGCAGGACCAGGCCGACGAGTGCGCCGGTGATGCGTTTGCGCGAACCCACCGGCCCAGCCTACGAACCGGCGGTCAGGAATCGGCGCCGGGGCCCACCGGGGGGACCGGGGCGGGCGCGGCCGCGGCCTCGTCCCCGGCGCCGCCGGAGCGCGGCGAGGTGCGGTCGAACACCCAGTCGATCAGCCACGCCGCGACCACGCACAGCGGCAGCAGCACGGCCATGACCAGCGCGAACTGCAGGACGAACGGGGCGCTGCTCAGCCACAGCTCCACGTCGTTCCACCAGTCCGAGATGCCCTGCACCCGGCCCAGAGTAGACCTGGGCCACTTCCGCGGGGCGTGCGACCGTTGTCACGGCTATGTTGCACCCATGTTCGCTGTCTACGCCTCCGAGCCGAACCCGGACGACCCGCTGGCCTCGCTGACGATCGGTGAGCGCCCCGAGCCCGAGGTCCCCGAGGGCTGGGTGCGGGTGGCGGTGAAGGCGGCGAGCCTGAACATGCACGACCTGTGGACGCTGCGCGGGGTCGGCATCAAGGCCGAGCGGTTCCCGATGACCCTGGGCTGCGACGGGGCGGGGGTGCTCGACGACGGCACCGAGGTCGTGCTGCACTCGGTGATCGGCGACCCGACCTGGAGCGGCGACGAGACGCTGGACCCGACCCGCACGCTGCTCACCGAGAAGCACCAGGGCGCCTTCGCCGACTACGTGGTGGTGCCCCGGCGCAACGCGCTGCCCAAGCCCGCCGGGCTGAGCTTCGCGGAGGCCGCGTGCATGGGCACCGCCTGGCTGACCGCCTACCGGATGATCTTCGTCAAGTCCGGGCTGCGCCCCGGGCAGACGATGCTGGTGCAGGGCGCCTCCGGCGGGGTGTCCACCGCGCTGATCGTGCTGGGCAAGGCGGCGGGCCTGCGGGTGTGGGTCACCGGGCGCTCCGCGGACAAGCGCGCGCTGGCCTCGTCGCTGGGCGCGCACGAGGTGTTCGAGTCCGGGGAGCGGCTGCCGGAGAAGGTCGACGCGGTGTTCGAGACCGTGGGCAAGGCGACCTGGTCGCACTCGATGCGCGCGCTCAAGCCCGGCGGCGCCATCGTGGTGTCGGGCTCCACCTCCGGCCCGGACCCGAGCGCCGACCTGCAGCGGCTGTTCTTCCTGCAGCTGAACGTGATCGGCTCCACCATGGGCACCCGCGAGGAGCTGGGCGACCTGCTGCGCTTCTGCGACATCGCGGGCATCAAGCCCACGATCGGCTCGCAGCTGCCGATGACCGAGGCCAGGGCCGCGCTGGAGGCGATGCAGGCGGGCGAGACCGCGGGCAAGATCGTCCTGACCCGCTGACCGCGCCGCCCCGCCGCGGCCGCGGCGGGTGGGCTACCGTCGGGGTCGTGATCGCCGAGACGCGCGTCCCGATCGTGGTGGCCCCGATGGCGGGTGGTCCGTCCACCCCGGAGCTGGTCGCGGCGGTGGCCGGGGCGGGGGCGTTCGGGTTCCTCGCGGGCGGCATGCTCACCCCGGACCGGCTGCGCGCGCAGGTCGAGCGCACCCGGGAGCTGACCGCGCTGCCCTTCGGCGCCAACCTGTTCGTGCCCAGCCGGGAGTCCTCCGCCGACGTCGAGGGCTACCGGCGGCGCGTGCTCGCCGAGGCCGAGCGCCGCGGCGTCGCCCTGGGCGAGCCGGTGTGGGACGACGATGCCTACCCGGCCAAGGTGGACGTGCTCGTGGAGACCGGGGTCCCGGTGGTGTCGTTCACCTTCGGCCTGCCCCGACCGTCTGATGTGGACAGGTTCAAGGCGGCGGGCGCGACGGTCGTCATGACCGTCACCACGCCCGCCGAGGCGCGCGCGGCCGCCGTGGCGGGCGCGGACGTGCTGTGCGTGCAGGGTTCCGCGGCGGGCGGCCACCGGGGCGTGTTCATCGACGACCCCGTCCACCCGGCGGGCGCGCCGTCCTACGACCTGCTCCCCCTGCTGCGCCTGGTGGCGACGCAGACCGACCTGCCGCTGGTGGCCGCGGGCGGCATCGCGCACGGGGCCGACGTGGCCGCGGTGCTGGCTTCCGGGGCGGTGGCCGCGCAGCTGGGCACGGCGTTCCTGCGCTGCCCGGAGGCCGGGACGCCCGCGGCCCACCGCGCCGCGCTGGCCGAGGGCGACCGGGAGACGGCGGTGACGCGTGCCTTCTCCGGCCGCCCCGCCCGCGGCCTGGTGAACCGGTTCATGGCCGACCACGGCGCGAGCGCCCCGGCCGCGTACCCGGACGTCAACAACCTCACCAAGCCGCTGCGCGCGGCCTCGGCGGCGGCGTCGGACCCGGAGGCGATGTCGCTGTGGGCGGGCCAGGCGTACCCGGTGGCGGGCGAGCGGCCCGCCGCCGAGGTGGTGGCCGACCTGGCCGAGCAGGCCAGGCGCGCGGTGGCCCGCCTGTCGGCCAGGGTGATCGGCTGAGCGGCGCTCAGGGGACCCAGTTCGCCTTGCGCTTCTGGGCGAAGGCGGTGATGCCCTCCTGGCCCTCCGCGCTGGCGAAGAAGCCCGCGGACAGCCGCAGCATCTCGCTGAAGTCCGCCGACATCGACTCCGCCGGGGCCCGGCGCAGCATCTGCTTGGTCGCGGCCAGCGCCTTGGGCCCGCCCAGGGCGAGCATGTCGGTGTAGCGGTCGACCTCGGCGTCGAGGTCGTCGGCGGGGACCGCGGAGTTGATCAGGCCGATGGCGACCGCGCGCCGGGCGTCGAAGGTCTCGCCGGTGAGGAAGAGCTCGTGCGCGGCGCGGGGGAGCAGGCGGGGCAGGACGGTGACGGAGATGACCGCCGGGACCACGCCGATGCGCACCTCGGTGAAGGCGAAGGTGGCCGACTCGGCGGCCACGGCGATGTCCGCGGCGGCCACGATGCCCACCCCGCCCGCGCGCGCCGGGCCCGCCAGGCGCGCCACGACGGGGGTGGGGGAGGTCCAGATCTGCTCCAGGATCGCCGGGAACTCGTTGACGCCCTGGGCGCCCGCCGCGGCCCCGCCCGCCTCCTTGAGGTCCATGCCGGAGCAGAACACCGGGCCGGTGTGGTCGAGCACGACCACCCGCACCGCCTCGTCCTCGGCGGCCCGGGACAGCCCGTCGCGCAGCTCGGCCCGCAGCTGGGCGGAGAGCGCGTTGCGGTTGTGCGGGGAGTCCAGGGTGATGCGGGCTACCCCGCCGGTCACGTCGTAGTGCACCAGCTCGTCGGCCATGGGCTCACCCTAGGACACGAGCGGGCCTCAGTGGTGGTAGCCGTGGACCACCGCATGCCCCTTGCCGCGGCCGATCATCCACTTGTTCACCGGCACAGTCAGCGCGAACGCGATCGCGAGCGAACCCGCCAAGGACAACCAGAAGAGCGGGCTGGCGAGGGTGGCGGTCATGGCCCCGGGGACGACCACCATCACCGCGTTGTCGACGACCTCCATGGTCGCGATCGACACCGTGTCGGCCGCCAGCGCGACGCCGAGCGCGGTGGACAGGGCCACCCCGGCGCGCACGACCGAGCGGGCGGTCAGCGCGTAGCCGAAGGCGAAGGCCAAGGCGATCGAGGCGACCACGGTGCCCGCGGTCGACCAGCCGAAGGCCGTGCCCAGCACCATGCCCAGGACCTCGCCCACCGCGCAGCCGGTGAGGCAGTGCAGCGTCGCCGAGATCGCGCTCCGCCAGGTGGCGGGCATCGCGTGTGCGTGCTCCATGCCCGGTGCAACTACCCCCTGGGGGTATTTGTTCCCGTGCGAGGATGGTGCCGTGACGGAGCAGGGGTTCAGCTGGCCCGCGAGCGGGACCCGGCGCCTCGGGCGGGCCGGCTACCGGCTGTGGAAGCTGGGGCTGGTACCCGGGGTGCCCGCGGTGGCGCTGCTGCCCTGGGGATTTGGCGCCGCGGTCGCTGTCGGCTCGGTGGTCGGCTTCTGCGCGTGGGGCGTGTGGCAGGACAGGCGGGTCCCGCGCGTGCTCGACGTTGCGGACGGGTGGGCGGTGTTCTCCGCTGCGCGTCGTCAGTGGCGCGTCGAGTTGGGGGAGCGGGTCGTTCTCTCCGTGGTGCACCGGGGCAAGGTGTCCGGCGAACCGCGGTGGACGACCATCGCCTGCGCCCACGACGGGCGCCCGTTCGCGGAGGTCGACGGCCCGTACGACGGCGAGGTGGCCGGTCGGTTGGCCGCCGCGGTCGGCGGCTCGGTGCAGGTGCGCGAGGAGGACCGGCGGGCGGGTGCCCGGTCCGCGCGCGGCTGAGCCCGGGGCGCGGACCGCGTCGTCCGCGCCCCGGGCCCCGGGCGGCGCTGCCCGTCAGCCGATGGTGGTCGTGGTGATGACCGGGTTCGGGTTGGGGTAGCAGGCGGTGGGGACGGTGATGTTGCCGATGATCGACCCGACCGTGGCGGTGAGGGTGAGGCCGGGGTCGCTGTAGGAGGTGCCGCCCACCTTGGTCTCGATGGTGCCCGAGGCGCCCGCGGTGAGGTTCGCGGTCACGGTGGGCAGCTCGAACGACGCGCCGCCGGTGACCGGGCCGGAGGCGGTGATGACCAGGTTGGAGCCCTGCACCGACACCGCGGTGCTACCCGCGCCCGAGCCGCCGGAGAGCGTGGCCGAGGCGTAGGTGGAGTTCGCCGGGATCGGCAGCACCAGCTTGAGGTCCTTGACGTTCTTCACCGAGAAGCCGTTGACGTCGCCGGGGACGGTGGTGGGGCCCGGGTCGATGACGACGGACAGGGCGCCGCCGGGTGCGACGGTGGCGGGCGCGGTGACCTCGGTGCTGACGCTCAGCGAGAAGGTCTGCGGGCCGAGGGGGGTGCTGCCCTGGCAGGCGAAGGCGATGTCGGCGGGCACGGCGGCGGCCAGCGGCGCGAACGCGATGGCCGGGACGGCGGCGAGCGCGGCGAGGGTGGTGGCGCGGCGGAGGGTGGGCTTGATGGCTGACAGCACTGTCGGTCACCTCGGGCGGGGCGGGGAACGGGACGCCTCGGATCGTGACCGCCGCCACCGGTGATCGTCAACCGTTCACGTACTGGTGGTGCACTTCGTTGAGCCCGGGGGGATGACGGACCGCGACGGAGTCCCGGGAACACCCGGCTCGGGGACGGCGGGGAGGCGGCGCGCCGCAGGCCATGTCCACCCGAAAAGCCGCCGTATCCCCACCGCAGAGCGCCGGACCTGGGCCGACAGGGTGAAATCCGGTACCGCCCGTCAGGCCGTCAGCGCGCCCGACCCCAGGGCCTCGGCGTAGCGGTCGACCACCACGTCCGCAACCGTTTCCGCGGCGCCGAGCGGCGCCGCCACCACCGCGCCCGCGGCCTGGGCGGCCACCCGGTCCGGCAGCAGGCCGGGGGCGAGGAACCACGACGCCACCGCGATCCGCGCGGCCCCCCGCGCCCGCAGCGCGGCCACCGCGGACGGCACGTCCGGGGTGGTGGCGGAGGCGAACGCGGGCCGCACCCCGGCCCACCCGAACGACCCCGCCCAGCGCCGGGCGATCTCGTGCACCCTGGCGTTGGCGGGCGGGTGCGAGGAGCCGGTGGCGGCCAGCACCACCCCGACCTCCGGGTCGCCGGGGACCACGCCCGCCTCGCTGAGCCTGCGCAGCGCGGCGGCCTCCAACCGGGCGTCGGGCCCGAGCACCCCGGCCACCCGCACCGACAGCCCGCGGTTGCGCCGCTGCGCCGCCTCGACCAGGCCGGGCAGGTCGACCCGGGCGTGGAAGGCGCGGCCGAGCAGCAGCGGCACCACCACGACCGGGCCGCGGGCGGCGTCGAGCACGTCGGCCAGCAGCGGCCGGGACAGGTCCAGGAACGCCCCCCGCACGTCCAGGTCGGGCCTGCGGGCGCGCACGGCCGCCAGCAGCTCGGCCACCGCGGCGGCCGAGCGCGGGTCGCGGCTGCCGTGCGCGACCGCGATGAGCGGGACGGCCACTACAGCGCCCCGGTCAGGCCCCTGGCGCGCAGCACCGCCCGCTCCAGCGGGCGGAACACCGCCAGCTCGATGCCCACGCCCACCAGGAAGATCAGCAGGATGCCGGACATCACCATCGACATGTCCGACAGCGCCCGCCCGTTGTCCAGGTACTGCCCCAGGCCGAAGCCCAGCTGCGGGGAGGTGGCGATCAGCTCGGCGGCCATCAGCGACCGCCAGGAGAACGCCCACCCCTGCTTGAGCCCGGCCAGGTATCCCGGCAGTGCCGCGGGCAGCAGGATGTAGCGGGCCGAGGCGAGCCTGCCCGCGCCGAGCACCTGGCCCACCCGGGGCAGGATCGGCGGGATCTGGTCGATGCCCGCCACCAGCCCGTTGGCGATGGAGGGCACCGCGCCCAGCAGCACCACGGTGTAGATGGCGGCGTCGGTGAGCCCGAACCACAGCACCGCGGCGGGCACCCAGGCCACCGACGGCAGGCTCTGCAACCCGGAGACGATCGGGCCGATCGCCGCGCGCACCAGCGAGACCTTGGCCATCAGCAGCCCGAGCGGGGTGGCCACCACCAGCGAGATGGCGAAGCCGATCACCGCCCGGTGCACCGACACCCACAGCAGCTCCCACACCTGGCCGGTGTCGACGAGCTTGGCGAACTGGTCCCACACCGCGATCGGCGCGGGCAGCTGGTACTCCGGCCAGAACGCCGCCGCCCACAGCGCCTGCCAGATCGCCACGAGCACCACCAGCGCCACCACCGGGGCCAGCAGCGCGCGCAGCAGCCCGGTGCGCCCGCGCGGTGTGCTGGGCGGGGCGTCGAGCGCGTCGAGGCCCTGGACGGCGTCGTCGTCGTAGTGCGGCTTGCCCGCCGCCGCGTCGGTGGCCTCCTCGACCTCAGGCGGCATGGCTGCTGATCACCTCGCGCAGGCGTGCGTTGATCTCCTCGACGACCACGACCTCCTCCGGCCCGCCCAGGCCGTCGACGGCCCACTCCTGCACGACCCGGCCCGGCTTGGACGACAGCAGCACCACCCGCTGCCCCAGCCGCACCGCCTCGCGCACGTCGTGGGTGACGAACACGACCGCGGTGCCGGTGGTCTCCCACACCCGCAGCAGCTCGCCCTGCAGGAAGTCGCGGGTGATCGCGTCGAGGGCGGAGAACGGCTCGTCCATCAGCAGCAGCGACGCCGCGGTGCCGCCCTCGCCGTGCGCGGCCGAGGCCAGCGCCCTGGCCAGGGCGACGCGCTGGCGCATGCCGCCGGACAGCTCGTGCGGGCGCTTGTCGCCCGCCCCGGTCAGCCGCACCAGCTCCAGCAGCTCACCGGCGCGCGCCACCCGCTCGGCGCGCTTGACCCCGGCCAGCCGCAGCGGCAGCTCCACGTTGCGCGCGGCGGTCAGCCACGGCATCAGCGCGGCCTCCTGGAACATCACCGCGGGCCTGCCGGTGGCCAGCTCGATCGTGCCCGCGGTGGGCGCGTCCAGCCCGGCGACCAGGTTGAGCAGCGTGGTCTTGCCGCAACCGGAGGCACCGAGGAGGCAGACGAACTCGCCCGGGGCCACGGTCAGGTCGATCCCCTCCAGGGCGGTCACGGCGGCCGGGCCGTGGCCGAAGGACTTGTGCACGCCGGTCAGCCGCACCGCGGTGCCGGTGCCCAGCGTGGGGAGCGTGGCGGTCATCGTGTTCGCCTGCCTTCCTCGGTTCCCTCGGCTACTTGCCGTCGGCGGAGAACTCGGGCTTGCCCGCCGCCTTGTTCACCTTGTTGAGCGCGGTCAGGTCGAAGAAGCCGTCCAGCTTGACCGCCGACTGCGCGATGCCCGCGGTGACCTGGTCCTCGGCCAGCTGCGGGTAGGTCGCGGCCAGCGGGTCGGTGTCCAGCGAGATGGACGTGAACGCGCGGTCGATCGTGGCGGCGGCCAGCGGCTTGCCGGTCAGCTTCTCCAGCTGGGTGTTGACGGCCTTCTTCGCCTCGGCGGTGTTGCTCTGGGCGAAGGCGTTGGCCTGGCCCAGGCCGCGCAGCAGCGCCTCGATCGTGGCCGGGTGCTCCTTGAGGTACTGGGTGCGCACGATCAGCGTGGTCGTCGGGAACTTGCCGTCGGGCCACAGGGTCTTCTCGTCCAGCAGGACCTTCGCCCCGCCCTCCAGCACCAGCCGCGACGACCACGGCTCGGGCAGCCACGCCGCCTGCAGCTCGCCCTTCTTGAACGCGTCGAGGGTCTGGGCGTTCTCCCGGTTGGTGACCGTCACCTGGTCCTTGAGGCCGTTGTCGGACAGCCACTTCTTGAGCGCGACGTCCTGGGTGTTGCCCAGCTGCGGGGTCACCACGGTCTTGCCCTTGAGGTCCTGCGGGGTGTTGATGCCCTCGGCCACGACCAGCTGCGCACCGCCGGAGGTGGCGCCCGAGACCAGGCGCACCGCTTCGCCGTTGGACTTGGCGAAGGCGTTGATGGCCGGGCCGGAGCCGATGAAGCCCGCGTCCAGCGACCCGCCGAGGAACGCCGAGACCTCGGTGGGGCCGTCGTTGAACTTCGTCGGCGTCAGCTTCGTGCCGCCCAGCTCCTTGGCGAAGAAGCCCTGCTCCAGCCCGATCAGCGCACCGGCGTGGGTGACGTTCGGAAAGTAGCCCAGGCGAAGCTCCTCGGCGGGCCCCTTGTCCGTGGCGGTGTTCGCCGCGGCGGCGTCGGTGTTCTCCGCGCGCGAGCACGCGGCCAGCGACACCAGGGACAGGGCGGCGATGCCTGCGGCGAGGAAGCGACGGGTTCTTGGCACTGGGGTGGGCCTTCCGTGGGAGTGGGGTGGTGGGTCAGGGACCGGGGGAGACCAGGTCTCCCTCGTCCGCTGCTCGGGGGGTGCCCAGGGCGGGCAGCCCGGCCCCGACGAGCCCGGCCGCGAGGGTCGAGCCGTCGGCGTTGTCGATCACCAGGAAGGACCCGGTGCGCCGGTTGGTGCTGTAGTCGTCGACCGGCAGCGGCTCCGCGGTGCGCACGGTGACCAGGCCGATCTCGTTGAGCCCGAGCGAGCCGGGGTCGGGGACGCTGAGCAGCCGCTGCTCGTCGAAGCGGGCCGAGAGGTCCCCGACGATCGCCGGGACGGTGCGGGTGCCGTGCTTGACCAGCACGCGCGCCCCGGGGCGCAGCGGCTTGTCCGACAGCCACGCCAGGGTCGCGCCGAACTCGTCGGTGGCCACCGGCGCCTCGGCCGCGGGGGCGATGAGGTCGCCGCGGCTGATGTCGATCTCGTCGGCCAGCACCAGGGTCACCGACCGGCCCGCCGCCGCCTCGGCCAGCTCGCCGTCCGGGGTGTCGATGCGCGCCACCGAGGTGCGCACCCCCGCGGGCAGCGCGACGACCTCGTCGCCCACCCGCACCGTGCCCGCGGCCACCAGGCCCGCGTAGCCGCGGTAGTCGGGGTGCTCGGCGGTGTTGGTGCGGATGACGTACTGGACGGGGAACCGGAACGGCGCGTCGTGCGGGTCCGGCTCGACCGGCACCGCCTCCAGGTGCTCCAGCAGCGTCGGCCCGGTGTACCAGGGGGTGTTGGCCGAGCGGTCCACCACGTTGTCGCCGACCAGCGCCGAGACCGGGATGGACAGCACCGAGCCGAGCGGGTAGCCCAGCGCGGCGGCGTGGTCGGCGAACTCGGCGGCGATGGCGGAGAAGGTGGCCTCGTCGTAGCCCACCAGGTCCACCTTGTTCACCGCCAGCACCAGCCGGGGCACCCCGAGCAGGGCCAGCACCGCGGCGTGGCGGCGGGTCTGCTCCAGCACCCCCTTGCGCGCGTCGACCAGCAGCACCGCCAGCTGCGCGGTGGACGCGCCGGTGACGGTGTTGCGGGTGTACTGCACGTGCCCGGGGGTGTCGGCCAGCACGAACGACCGGCGCGGGGTGGCGAAGTACCGGTACGCCACGTCGATGGTGATGCCCTGCTCGCGCTCCGAGCGCAGGCCGTCGACCAGCAGCGAGAGGTCCGGGGTGCTCATGCCCTTGTCGGCGCTGGCGCGGTGCACCGCGTCGAGGGTGTCGGCGAGCACCGACTTGGTGTCGTAGAGCAGCCTGCCGACCAGGGTCGACTTGCCGTCGTCCACGGAGCCGGCGGTGGCCAGCCGCAGCAGATCGGTCATCAGAAGTAGCCCTCCCGCTTGCGGTCCTCCATGGCGGCCTCGGACAGCCGGTCGTCGGCGCGGGTGGCCCCGCGCTCGGTGAGCCTGCTGGCCGAGACCTCGGCGATGACGGTGTCGATGTCGGCCGCCTCGGAGAGCACGGCACCGGTGCACGACCCGTCGCCGACGGTGCGGTAGCGCACGGTCAGGGTGCGCACCTCCTCGTCGGGGCGGGGGCCGAACCACGGGCCCGCGGTGAGCCACATGCCGCCCCGCTGGAACACCGCGCGCTCGTGCGCGTAGTAGATGGACGGCAGCTCGATCGCCTCGCGCTTGATGTAGCGCCAGACGTCGAGCTCGGTCCAGTTCGACAGCGGGAACACGCGGACATGTTCGCCGGCGCGGTGCCTGCCGTTATAGAGGTTCCAGAGTTCGGGACGCTGGCGGCGCGGATCCCACTGGCCGAAGGAATTGCGTAGGCTGAAGATTCTTTCCTTCGCGCGGGCCCGCTCCTCGTCGCGCCGCCCGCCGCCGAACACCGCGTCGAACCGGTTGTCGGTGATGGCGTCGAGCAGCGGGGTGGTCTGCAGCGGGTTGCGGGTGCCGTCGGCGCGCTCCTCCAACCGCCCGTCGTCGATGTAGTCCTGCACGCTGGCGACCACCAGGCGCAGGCCGTACCGCTCGACGGTGCGGTCCCGGAACTCGATCACCTCGGCCAGGTTGTGCCCGGTGTCGACGTGCAGCAGCGGGAAGGGCACCGGCGCGGGCCAGAACGCCTTGACCGCCAGGTGCAGCAGCACCGTGGAGTCCTTGCCGCCGGAGAACAGGATCACCGGCCGGTCGAACTCCCCCGCCACCTCGCGGAAGATGTGGACGGCCTCGGACTCCAGCCGGTCGAGGGCGTCGAGGCCCGCGGTGCTCCCGGTGCTGTTGGTGCTCTCGGTGTTCTCGGTGCTCTTGGTCGTGGTCATGCCCGCCCTCACCCGTGCAGCCCGCACTCGGTCTTGCCCTGGCCCGCCCACCGGCCGCTGCGGGCGTCCTGGCCCGGCAGCGGCTTGGCGGTGCACGGGGCGCAGCCGATGGACAGGTAGCCCTCGCCCACCAGGGGGTTCTCCAGGATCCCGTGCTCGGCGATGAAGCCGTTGAACTCGTCGTCGGTCCACGCGGCGATGGGGTTGACCTTCACCAGCCCGTTGCGGTCGTCCCACTGCACCACGGGGGTGTTCGCGCGGGTGGGCGCGTCGACCCTGCGCACCCCGGTCACCCAGGCGTCGTAGCGGGCCAGGGTGTCGCGCAGCGGCACGACCTTGCGCAGGAAGCAGCACTGGTTGGGGTCGGTCTGGTTCAGCAGGCCGAACTGCGCCTCCTGGTCGGCCACCGACTGCTCGGCCTGGGCGTTGACGATGCGCACCTCGGGGTAGACGGTGGCCACCGCGTCGCGGGTGCCGATGGTCTCGGCGAAGTGGTAGCCGGTCTCCAGGAACAGCACGTCGATGTCCGGCTTGGCCTGGTGGGCCAGGTGCACGAGCACCGCGTCCTGCATGTTGGAGGCCACGATGAACCGGTCGCCGAAGGTGCGCGCGGTCCAGTCCAGCGCCTCCTGCGCGCTGGCCCCGGCGAGCTCGCGCCCGGCCCGCTCGGCCAGCGCCTTGAGGTCCTCGGCTGCGGTGACGGTCACGGCTGCGCCCCTCTCCTGGTGTCGTGGGTGCTGAGGTTGAGGCCGACGAACTTCACGGTGAACACCCGCCTGCACGCCCCGCACAACCACGCCGAGGCGGGCTCCTCCTGGGGCCGCAGGTCCTCGTCGCCGCAGTACGGGCAGTGGAACGGGGTGGCGCGCTCGCTCACCGCAGCGCGCCCTCGTCGGCGCGCGCGACCCACTGGGCGAACCGCTCGTCGGGCTCGCGCCCGGCCACGTAAGCCCGCACCACGCGCTCGACGTAGTCCGGCAGCTCGTCGCCGGTGACCTTGTGCCCGCGCAGCTTGCGGCCGAACCCGGCGTCGAGGCCGAGCCCGCCGCCGAGGTGCACCTGGAAGCCCTCGACCTGGTTGCCCGCGTCGTCGGTGACGATCTGGCCCTTGAGCCCGATGTCGGCGGTCTGGATGCGCGCGCAGGAGTTGGGGCAGCCGTTGATGTGCACGGTGACCGGGGCGAGGTCGTGGGTGTCGGTGATGTCCTTGAGCCGGGTCTCCAGCTTCGTCACCAGGTCCAGCGCCCTGGCCTTGGTCTCGACGATGGCCAGCTTGCAGTACTCGATGCCGGTGCAGGCCATGATCCCGCGCCGCCACGGCGACGGGTCGCTGTGCAGGCCGAGGTCGCGCAGCTCCGCCTGCAACCCGGCCACCCGGTCCTCGGGCACGTCGAGCACGACGACCTTCTGCTGCGGGGTGAACCGCACCCTGCTCGACCCGGCGCGCTCGGCGGCGTCGGCCAGCTCCAGCAGCGTGGTGCCCGACACCCGGCCCGCCACGGGGGCGGCGCCGACGTAGAACAGCCCGTCGACCTGCTCGTGCACGCCGACGTGGTCGTACGGCACCGCGGGCACCTCGGGCGCGGGCCCGTCGAGCATCGGGCGCTTGAGGTAGGTCTCCTCCACGACGCGGCGGAACTCCTCGGCACCCCAGTCCTTGACCAGGAACTTGATGCGCGCGCGGTGGCGCAGGCGGCGGTAGCCGTAGTCGCGGAAGACGCTGATGATCGCCTCCCACACGTTGGGCACCTCGTCGAGGGGCACCCAGGCGCCCAGCCGCTGCCCGATCATCGGGTTGGTCGACAGGCCGCCGCCGACCCACACGTCGAAGCCGGGGCCGTGCTCGGGGTGCACCACGCCGACGAAGGCGACGTCGTGGATCTCGTGCGCCACGTCCGGCAGGCCCGACACGGCGGTCTTGAACTTGCGCGGGAGGTTGGCGTACTCCTTCTTGCCCAGGTAGCGCCGCTTGATCTCGTCGATGGCGGGGGTACCGTCGATGACCTCCTCGCGGGCGATGCCCGCCACCGGCGAGCCGAGGATGACGCGCGGGCTGTCGCCGCAGGCGGTCATCGTCGACAGGCCCGCGCCCTCCAGCTTGCGCCAGATCGCGGGCATGTCCTCCACCCGGATCCAGTGGTACTGGATGTTCTGCCGGTCGGTGATGTCAGCGGTGTCGCGGGCGTAGTCGCGGGAGACCTCGGCGACCGCGCGCAGCTGCTCGGTGGTGACGGCGCCGCCGTCGATGCGCACCCGCAGCATGAAGTACTCGTCGTCGAGCTCCTCGGGCTCCAGCGTGGCCGTGCGGCCGCCGTCGATGCCGGGCTTGCGCTGGGTGTAGAGGCCGTACCAGCGGAAGCGGCCGCGCAGGTCACCCGGGTCGATGCCGTCGAAGCCGGTGTGGGCGTAGATGTTCTCGATGCGGTCGCGGACGTTGAGCGGGTGGTCGTCCTTCTTGGACCGCTCGTTCGGGTTCAGCGGCTCGCGGTAGCCGAGGGCCCACTGGCCCTCGCCTCGACGCGCGTGCGCGCGCTTGCCCGCACTGGCCGGTGGTGTGGTGGGAGACACCGGTTCGTCCTCCGGGGTCGGGGCGCGCGCGCCCGCTGGCAGACCCCGGGGGAGATGTGCTGTCACACCCTGGTTCCACGCAGCCTGCGCGCCGGCGCCAGCTGAACGCGAAACTGTGGCGACGGGCTTCTCAGGTGGCGCGGCACATCGCGCTGGAGACGCGACGGAAGTCGACGTGGCGGCGCACCACCAGGAAGACCTCGGTCGCTGACATGACCTCAGCGTGCCACGCGTCCACGGTGTGGTCCACCGCCATCCGCATTCTGGGACGGAGCACGCCAGGCGCGCCGCCCACCGGGCGGAAACCGCCTGTGACCGCCTGGAACACTGGGTGTCGTGCCCCCTGCCCCACCCGACGGCGACCCCGTGCCCCCGGACGGCGCGCTGCCCCCGGCCGCGCTGGCCGGGGTCGGCTCGCGGCCGTTCGGCGTCTACGTCCACGTCCCGTTCTGCGCGACCCGCTGCGGGTACTGCGACTTCAACACCTACACCCCCGGTGAGCTGGGGAGTTCCGCTTCGCCCGGGACGTGGCTGGAGGCGTTGAAGATCGAGTTGGAGCTGGCGGCGTCGATCTTGGGCACGCCGCCGGTCGCGGAGACGGTGTTCGTCGGCGGCGGCACGCCCTCGCTGCTGGGGGCCGACGGGCTGTCCCAGGTCTTGGACGCCGTCCGCGCCACGTTCGGCCTGGCGGGTGAGGCGGAGGTCACCACCGAGTCCAACCCGGAGTCGACCTCCCCGGCGTTCTTCGCGGGCCTGCGCGCGGCCGGGTACACCCGGGTGTCCCTCGGCATGCAGTCCGCGGCCCGCCACGTGCTCACCGTGCTCGACCGCACCCACACCCCCGGTCGCGCCGTGGCCGCCGCCCGGGAGGCCCGGGCGGCGGGCTTCGACCACGTGAACCTGGACCTGATCTACGGCACCCCGGGCGAGCGCCCCGAGGACCTCGCCGCCTCGCTGGATGCGGTGCTCGCCGCCGGGGTCGACCACGTGTCCGCCTACGCCCTGATCGTCGAGGAGGGCACGGCCCTGTCCCGCCGCATCCGGCGCGGGGAGCTGCCGATGCCCGACGACGACGTGCTGGCCGACCGCTACGAGCAGTTGGACGCGGCCCTGTCGGCGGCCGGGCTGCACTGGTACGAGGTGTCGAACTGGGCCGCGTCGGAGGCGTCGCGGTGCAGGCACAACGTCCTGTACTGGACGGGTGCGGACTGGTGGGGCGCGGGCCCCGGCGCGCACAGCCACGTCGGCGGTGTGCGCTGGTGGAACGTCAAGCACCCGGCGAAGTACGCGGGCCTGCTGGCCGAGGGGTTGTCCCCGGCGCAGGGGCGGGAGGTGCTGACCGCCGAGGACCGGCAGCTGGAGCGGGTGCTGCTGGAACTGCGGCTGGTGGAGGGCCTGCCCGTCGAGGCGCTGGCGGCCGGGGCGCGGGCGGAGGCCGAGGCCGCCGCGCGCGACGGGCTGCTGGAGGCGACGGCGCTGGCCGCCGGGCGCTGCGTGCTGACCGACCGGGGGCGGCTGCTGGCCGACGCGGTCGTGCGCAGGCTGACCTGAGGCCGCGCGCTCAGCGCCTGCCCAGGCGCAGGGCGGAGATGAGGAAGAAGACGCCGCCGAGGGTGGCGTAGCCCGCCACGCTGGTGAGGGCCGGGTCCGCGCCGCCTGCCATGACGAGGAAGGACGTGCCCGCCAGCACCGAGATGCCGCCGCTGAGGATCATCGGCCACTGGCCGCCCAGCGCGCGGCGGACCAGGCCCACGGCGAGTTGCGCCAGCCCCGCCGCGATCGCCCACGCGCCCCACACGCGCAGCACGGCGGGCACCCCGGACGAGGCGGCGATCGCCAACCCGACCGCGGCGATGAGGCTGACCGCGATGTTGGCGTAGAGGCCCGTGGTCGGGCCACCCGCGCGGGACGACCGGGCGTCCACGACCGCGGCGCCGACGTCGACCAGCGGGTAGAGCACGACCAGCGCGACGCCGAGCGGCCCGAGCCCGGGCCCCGCGAGCAGCAGCAGGCCCGCCCACACCACGGCGAAGGCGAACCGGGCGAAGTACAACCGGCGCAGCGCCGGTGCGGGACTGCTGGTCACGGGCGAATCCAGGGTGGTCATGGTCGTTCCTCTCGCGGGGCCGGACTGGCAAGACCGATCGTTCTGTCTCACGCAGTCTGCTGGCAGGGCGCCACCGCTGTCAAGACAGAACGTTCTACCTCTTTGGGTGGGCGTGCGAGAGAGAGGCAGGAGGTCGGGGTGATCAGAGGGGCTGGGGCGCGGACTGCGAGCGCAGCAGGCCCTCGACCCCGCGCAGGAAGGTCTCGCAGACCAGGTCGGGGTCGAACAGGCACCCCGCCGCCATCGCGCCGTCGCGCAGCATCACGAAGTGGCGGGCGGCAGGCTCGGCCGCCTCCGCCCGCACCTGGGCGAACAGCCCCGTGATCGTGTCCAGGAACCACTGCCGGTGGTCGAGCACGGCCCGGTGCGCCGGGTGCTCGGGGTCGGGGTACTCGGCCACGGCGTTGAGGAACGCGCAGCCGCGGAAGCCCGGGGAGCGGATGCCCTCGGCGATCGAGGAGCTGATCGCCCGCAGCGCCTCCACCGGCGGCGGCTGCCCGGCCACGGCCGCCTCGACCTGGCCGCGGATGGCCCGGTCGACCCCGTCGAGGTAGGCCAGGACGAGGTCTTCCTTGCTGGGGAAGTGCCGGTAGAACGTCGCCCGCGTCACCTGCGCGTCGGCCAGGATGCGGTCGACCCCGACCGAGTGGATGCCCTCCGCGTAGAAGATCCCGCTCGCGGTGCCCAACAGCCGGTCCCTCGCCGCGGAGGGACGCTTCCCGGTGTCGGCGCGCGTCATCGCACCATCCTAGTGACAGGTCGTCCGGCCTGGCGAAAGAACGTTCGGTCCCGCCGTCGCGGCGGGGCCGGGGGCGGCGCGACCGCCGCCCCCACCCGCGGGTCACCGCTTCGGCGGGACCAGCTTCATCGCCGTCCAGTCGGAGCTGATCGCGACCGGCTTGTTGAGGGTCAGGCCCGCGGTCTTGGCGGCCTCGGAGACGTCGCTGGGCTCGATGTGGCCGGGGCGGGCGGTCTTGGGGGTGAGGAGCCAGATCACGCCGCCGTCGTCGAGCGGGGAGGAGGCATCCATCAGCGCGTCGGTCAGGTCGCCGTCCTCGTCGCGGGCCCAGAGCAGGACGACGTCGGCGACGTCGTCGTAGTCCTCGTCGACCAGGTCGCCCTCGATCACGGCCTCGATCGAGGCGCGCAGGTCGTCGTCGGCGTCCTCGTCCCAGCCGATCTCCAGGACGACCTGCCCCGCCGAGAGGTCGAGGCGGGCGGCAAGCTCGGTGTCACTCATGCGGCCGAGGGTAGCGACCGGGTGTCGCCGCGCTCGCCCGTTTCCCGCCGTTCGGCCGCACCGGCACCCCGCGCCCGACCCCTACGCTGGGCGCACCCGGACCCCGAGACGAGCAGGTGAGGACGGCGTGACCGCGACCCTGTACAACCCGTTCACCCCCGGCTTCGCCGAGAGCCCCTACGCCCACTACCGGCAACTGCGCGACGAGGACCCCGTGCAGGAGCACCCCATGGGCTTCTGGGTCGTCACCCGGCGCGAGGACGTCACCACCCTGCTGCGGGCGGACCTGTCGGTGGAGGCGCGCAACGTCGCCCCGCACCCGCTGCGCGACGCGGTGGAGGCGGCCGCGGGCGGCACGCTGGCCGCGGGCGGCGGGCTGTCCATGCTCGACCGCGACCCGCCCGACCACACCCGGCTGCGCGGGCTGGTGCAGAAGGTGTTCACCGGCCGGGCCATCGCCGCGCTGGAGCCCAAGGTCGCCGCGCTCGTCGACAGCGCGCTCGACGGGCTGGCCGCCGACGGCGGGGGCGACCTGGTGCCCGCGCTGGCGTTCCCGCTGCCCTTCGCCGTGATCACCGAGATGCTGGGCATGCCCGAGACCGACGCCGCCCGCGTCCGCGAGCTGACCGGCACCCTGGTGCGGGGCCTGGAGCCGGTCGCGGACGTGGAGCTGGCCGCGGCCATCGGCGCCGCCGACCGGGAGCTGGGCGAGCTGGTCGGCCAGGTCATCGCCTGGAAGCGCGACCACCCCGGCGACGACCTGCTCACCGCCCTCATCCAGGCCGAGGACGACGGCGCCGTGCTGGGCGCGGACGAGCTGGTCGCCCAGGTCGTGCTGCTCTACGTCGCGGGCCACGAGACCACCGTCAACCTGATCTCCAACGGCGCCGTGGCCCTGCTGCGCCACCCCGAGCAGCGCGACCGGCTGGTGGCCCGGCCCGAGCTGGTGGGCGGGGCCGTCGAGGAGATGCTGCGCTACGACAGCCCCGTGCAGTCCACCCGGCGGATCACCCTCCAGCCGGTGCGGGTGGGCGGCCGGGAGATCCCGCCGGGCGCCTTCGTCAGCTGCTCGCTGGGCTCGGCCAACCACGACGAGCGGTTCTGGGGCGAGACCGCCGACGACTTCGTCGTCGACCGGCCCGGCGCCCGCCAGCACGTGTCCTTCGGCGCGGGCCCGCACCACTGCCTCGGGGCCGCGCTGGCCAGGCTGGAGGGCCGGGTGGCCTTCGCCGGGCTGCTCGCCCGCTTCCCCCGGCTGTCGCTAGCCGGGGACATCACCTGGAACGGGCGGATCAACCTGCGCGGCGCCTCGGCCGTCCCCGTCGCGGTGTGACGGGCGCACCGCGGGACTGGCCGTTCCGCGCCATCCCGCCCGCGCGGGCGTGTGTGAACCGGGGCCGGGCGGCAATCCTGTCGCCATGCCCGTGAGCCTGGAGGACGTCCACCGCCGATTAGCCGTGGCGAAGGTGGACTACGACGACGCGGCCGCCCTCGGGCCGCAGGCCGTCCCGCACCTGTCCACCCTGGTCGCCGGGGCGGACACGGTGCTGGCCGCCAAGGCCCTCTACCTCGCGGGCGTCATCGGCGGCCCGGCGGCCAAGGCGCTGCTCGACGCGGCCGCCGGGCACCCCGACCCGATCGTCCGCATCGCCGCCAGCGCGGCGCTGCGGACCATGCGGTCCCGCTGACCCCCGCGCCTCCGTAGACTTGGTGCGGGCCCCGCCCCCGGCGGGCGCCCGCCCGCGTGCGCCGGAGGAGGTGTGGGGAGTGGTCAACGCCGAGGAGCGGCGGTTCGAGGTGCTCCGCGCCATCGTCGCCGACTACGTCCAGCACCAGGAGCCGGTGGCCTCCAAGGCGATCGTCGACCGGCACAACCTGGGCGTCTCCAGCGCCACCGTGCGCAACGACATGGCCTCGCTGGAGGAGGACGGCTACATCACCCAGCCGCACACCAGCGCGGGCCGCATCCCCACCGACAAGGGTTACCGGCTCTTCGTCGACCGGCTCAGCGACGTCAAGCCGCTGTCGCAGGCCGAGCGCAAGGCCATCCAGAGCTTCCTGGAGGGCGCGCTCGACCTCGACGACGTGATGCGGCGCAGCGTGCGGCTGCTGGCCCAGCTCACCCGGCAGGTCGCGGTGATCCAGTACCCGACGCTGACCACCTCCACGGTGCGCCACGTCGAGCTGGTCCAGATCACCCCGGCCCGGTTGATGCTGGTGCTCATCACCGACTCCGGCCGGGTCGACCAGCGGATCGTCGACCTGGGCGACGTCATCACCGACGAGGTGGTGGCCCGGCTGCGCGCGATGGTCAACGGCGCGCTGGCGGGCCGCAAGCTCACCGACGCCGCGGTGAAGGTGGCCGAGCTGCCCGAGCAGGCCCCCGCCGACCTGCGCGACGCGGTGGTGCGGGTGGCCACCACGCTGGTCGAGTCGCTGGTCGAGCACCCCGAGGAGCGGTTGGTGCTCGGCGGCACCGCCAACCTCACCCGCAACGCCGCGGACTTCCCGCACTCGCTGCGCCAGGTGCTCGAAGCGCTGGAGGAGCAGGTGGTCGTGCTCAAGCTGCTGGCCGCGACCGCCCACCCGGGCAGCGTCACCGTGCGCATCGGCGAGGAGAACGAGGCCGAGGAGATGCGCACGACCTCGGTGGTGTCGATCGGCTACGGCACCAGGGCGACCCTGCTCGGGGGCATGGGCGTGGTCGGGCCGACGAGGATGGACTACCCCACGAACATCGCCGCGGTGCGCGCGGTGGCCAACTACGTCGGGGAGATCCTCGGGCAGTAGGCCCGGGGAGCGACCCGCTCGGAGAACGCGAACCCCCGGCAGGCCGGGGCAGGAGGACTGGACACGGTGGCGAGGGACTACTACGGCACGCTGGGCGTCCGGCAGGACGCGGACGCCGCGGAGATCAAGCGCGCCTACCGCAAGCTCGCGCGCGAGCTGCACCCGGACGTCAACCCGGACGAGGCGGCCCAGGCGCGCTTCCGCGAGGTGACCACGGCCTACGAGGTCCTCTCCGACCCGCAGAAGCGCAAGGTCGTCGACCTGGGCGGCGACCCCATGGGCGGGCCGACCGCCGGTGCCGGGCGCGACCCGTTCGGCGGGCAGGGCTTCGGCCTCGGCGACATCATGGACGCCTTCTTCGGGGCGGCGGGCGGCGGTGGCGGCGGGCGCGGCCCGCGCAGCCGGGTGCAGCCGGGCTCGGACGCGCTGCTGCGCATCCAGATGACCCTGGAGGAGTGCTTCACCGGCATCAGCCGGGAGATCACCGTCGACACCGCCGTGCTCTGCGACCTGTGCCGGGGCTCGGGCTGCGTGGCGGGGACCTCGCCGGTCACCTGCGACACCTGCGGCGGCCGCGGCGAGGTGCAGTCGGTGCAGCGCTCGTTCCTGGGCCAGGTCGTCACCGCCCGCCCCTGCCCCACCTGCCGGGGGCTGGGCGAGACCATCCCCGAGCCGTGCACCCAGTGCGCGGGCGAGGGCCGGGTGCGGGCGCGGCGCGGCATCACCGTCAAGATCCCGGCGGGGGTGGCCGACGGCATGCGCGTGCGGCTGTCCGGCCAGGGCGAGGTCGGCCCCGGCGGCGGCCCGGCCGGCGACCTCTACGTCGAGGTCGAGGAGGTGCCGCACGGCACCTTCGAGCGCGACGGCGCGCACCTGCACTGCACCGTGCGCATCCCGATGACCACCGCGGCGCTGGGCGCGGTGCTGCCGCTGGAGACCCTCGACGGCCCGGTCGACCTGGAGCTGGACCCGGGCACCCAGTCCGACACCGAACTGGTCATGCCCGGTCGCGGCCTGCCCAGGCTGCGCTCCACCGGCCGCGTCGACGGCCGCGGCGACCTGCACGTGCACATCGAGGTGGAGGTGCCCACCCGGCTCGACCCCCGGCAGACCGAGCTGCTGCGCGAGCTGGCCCAGCTGCGCGGCGAGGAGGAGCACACGCTGGCCTCGGCCAACGGCCGCGGCGGCGGGCTGTTCAGCAAGTTCCGCGGCCGCCGGTGACCCTGGCGCTGTTCCTGGTCGACGCCCTGCCCGCGGCGGCCGCCTTCACCCTCGACGGCCCCGAGGGCAGGCACGCCGCCGCGGTGCGCAGGCTGCGGGTGGGGGAGTCCCTGCTCGTCTCCGACGGGGCCGGGTCGGTGGCCCGCTGCGCGGTGACCGCGGCGGGTAAGGACTCGCTGGAGCTGGCCGTCGAGGAGCGCTGGTCCGAGCCCCCGCCCGCGCCGCGGGTCGTGCTGGCCCAGGCCCTGCCCAAGGGTGACCGGGGCGAGCTGGCGGTGGAGCTGGCGACCGAGGCGGGCGTGGACGCGGTGGTGCCCTGGCGGGCCGCCCGCTGCGTCACCAAGTGGGAGGACGGGCCGCGCGGCGCCAAGGCCCTCGACCGCTGGCGCAGGACGGCGCGCGAGGCGGCCAAGCAGTCCCGCCGCCCCTGGGTGCCGCAGGTGTCCGACCCGGTGTCGCTGCGCGGCCTGGTGCGGTTGGCCGAGGCGAGCGCGCTGGCGCTGGTGCTGGAGGCGGGCCTGTCGACCCGGTTGGCCGACGTCGAGCTGCCCGCGTCCGGGGACGTGCTGCTCGTGGTGGGTCCGGAGGGGGGCATCACCCCGGAGGAGATCGCCGCGCTGACCGACGCGGGCGGGGTGCTGGTGCGCCTGGGCCCGTCCGTGCTGCGCACCTCCACCGCCGCCGCGGTGACCCTGGGCGCCCTCGGCGTGCGCACGTCCCGCTGGGGCTGAGCCGCCCCAGGTGGTGGTCGACCGGCGCGGTGAACTCCTGCCGAACCGCGACCGACATCGGCCTCGCCGCGCGGGCCGCGCCGGTGGCGTGACCGATAGTCTCCTGCGCATGAGCGCCGACTGCCTGTTCTGCAAGATCATCGCCGGGGACGTGCCGTCCACCGAGGTGTACTCGGACGAGACCGTGTACGCCTTCCGCGACATCGGCCCGCAGGCGAAGGCGCACGTCCTGGTGGTGCCGCGCGAGCACCACGAGGACGCCGAGGCGCTCGCCGACCACCCCGAGCTGCTGGCGGCGGTGTTCAAGGCCGGGGCGCAGGTGGCGCGGGTCGAGGGCATCCACGAGTCGGGCTTCCGGTTCGTCTTCAACACCGGCGACGACGCGTGCCGCACGGTGTTCCACGCCCACCTGCACGTGCTCGGCGGCGAACAGCTGGCCGGGTTCGGGCGGTGATCGCCTCGTCCCGGTGCGCCTTACTCCGGTGCGGAGTGTCGGTGGTCAGGATTAACATCGGTGGCGAAGAGCCGCGGGACGGGGCGACCCGGCCGGGCGCACCCCAGAGCAGGAAGAAGACCACGTGACGGGAACTCCCGAGCAGCGCCCCACGGCCGCGGCGCACGGCGCCGGGGCCGACGCCCAGTCCCGGTTCCCCGTCCCCGACAGCGCGATGCTGGCGCTGCTGGGGCGGCGCGACGAGAACCTGCGGCTGCTGGAGGACCTGCTCGACGCCGACGTCCACGTGCGCGGCAACGAGGTGACCCTCAGCGGTGAGCCCGCCGACGTGGCGTTCGCCGAGCGGGTCTTCTCCGAGCTGGGCACGCTCGCCGCGCGCGGGCAGCAGGTGGGCCCGGACACGGTGAAGCGGACCGTGGCCATGCTCTCGGCGGGCACCGCGGAGAGCCCGGCCGAGGTGCTCAGCTTCGACATCCTGTCCCGGCGGGGGCGCACGATCCGGCCCAAGACGCTCAACCAGAAGCACTACGTCGACGCCATCGACGAGAACACGATCGTCTTCGGCATCGGCCCGGCGGGCACCGGCAAGACCTACCTGGCCGTGGCCAAGGCCGTGCAGGCGCTCCAGGCCAAGCAGATCAGCCGCATCATCCTGACCCGGCCCGCGGTCGAGGCGGGGGAGCGGCTGGGCTTCCTGCCCGGCACCCTGTTCGACAAGATCGACCCGTACCTGCGCCCGCTCTACGACGCGCTGCACGACATGGTCGACCCGGAGTCGATCCCGAGGCTGATGCAGGCGGGCACGATCGAGGTCGCCCCGCTGGCCTACATGCGCGGCCGCACGCTCAACGACGCGTTCATCATCCTCGACGAGGCGCAGAACACCACGCCCGAGCAGATGAAGATGTTCCTCACCCGGTTGGGCTTCGGCTCCAAGATCGTGGTGACCGGCGACATCACCCAGGTCGACCTGCCCGGCGGTCAGCGCTCGGGGCTGCGGGTGGTGCGCGACATCCTCGCCGACGTCGACGACGTGCACTTCGCCCAGCTCAGCAGCAGCGACGTGGTGCGCCACAGCCTCGTCGGCGACATCGTCGACGCCTACGACCGCTGGACCGGCACCGAGGAGGCCCCGGCGCGGCGCGGACCGGTCCGCGCGGGCGGCCGGGCGCCCCGGGGTCGGGACAGCGCGCAGTAGCGGGGACAATGGCCCGGTGAGCATTGAGATCGCCAACGAGTCGGGGGTGGCGGTCGACGAGGCGTCGATCGTCGCGGCCGCCCGGTTCGCCCTGGACCGGATGAACGTCAGCGCCCTGGCCGAGCTGTCGGTGCTGCTGGTGGAGCTGGACGTGATGTCCGACCTGCACGAGCGGTGGATGGACCTGCCGGGGCCCACCGACGTGATGGCGTTCCCGATGGACGAGCTGGAGAGCGCCCGCCGCCCGGACGCCTCCGACCTGGGCCCGGCGCTGCTCGGCGACATCGTGCTCTGCCCGGCCTTCGCCAAGGACCAGGCGCGCACCGCCGGGCACTCGCTGCTCGACGAGCTGCACCTGCTCACCGTGCACGGGGTGCTGCACCTGCTCGGCTACGACCACGCCGAGCCCGCCGAGGAGCGGGAGATGTTCACCCTGCAGAAGCGCATCCTCGCCGACTTCCGCTCCGCGGCCGCCGACGCCCGGCGCCGGGCCGCGCAACGGGTCGAGGACGACAAGCTGCTCGGGGCGGTGGGCCTCGGTGAGGCCGAGCCGCCCGCGGGCACCTGAGCGGGGGCCCGGTGCCCACGAACTCCGTCGGCCTGCTGGTCGTCGCCGTCCTGCTGGTGCTGGCCGCCGGGTGCTTCGCCGCGGCCGACGCCTCGCTGTCCGCGGTGTCGCGGGCGCGGGTGGAGGGGCTGGTCCGCGCGGGCCGCTCCGGCGCCCGGCAGCTGCTCGCGGTGGTCTCCGAGCGGCCCCGGCACATCAACCTGCTCCTGCTGCTGCGGCTGGGCTGCGAGCTGATCGCGACCGTGCTGGTGGCCGCGGTGTGCTTCCGCTCCCTCGACCAGGGCTGGTTGGCCGGGCTCGTCGCGGGCGTGGCGATGATCGTGGTGTCCTACGTGCTCGTCGGCGTGGGCCCGCGCACCATCGGCCGCCAGCACCCCTACGGCATCGGGCTCATCGCCGCCGGGCCGGTGCGGGTGCTGGGCACCGTGCTGGGCCCGCTGTCGCGGCTGCTGATCCTGGTCGGCAACGCCATCACCCCGGGCAAGGGCTTCCGCGAGGGCCCGTTCTCCTCGGAGGTGGAGCTGCGCGAGCTGGTCGACCTGGCCCAGGAGCGCGGGGTGGTCGACGCGGGCGAGCGCGAGATGATCCACTCGGTGTTCGAGCTGAGCGACACCATCGCCCGCGAGGTCATGGTGCCGCGCACCGAGATGGTGTGGATCGAGCACGGCAAGTCCGTCCGGCAGGCGCTGGCGCTGTCGCTGCGCACCGGCTACACCCGCATCCCGGTCATCGGCGAGTCCGTCGACGACATCGTGGGCCTGGTCAACCTCAAGGACCTGGTGCGCACCGCGCTGGACGCCTCGGCGGGCGGCGCGGCGGCCGACACCCGCACCCGGCAGGTGTCGGAGGTGATGACCGCGGCGGTGTTCGTCCCGGACACCAAGCGCCTGGACGACCTGCTGCGCGAGATGCAGGTGTCGAAGTACCACATCGCCATCGCCGTCGACGAGTACGGCGGCACCGCGGGGCTGCTGACCATCGAGGACATCCTGGAGGAGATCGTCGGGGAGATCACCGACGAGTCCGACGCCGACGAGCGCCCCCCGGTCGAGCACCTCGACGACGGCGCCGTGCGGGTCAGCTCCCGGCTGCCGGTGGAGGACCTGGGCGCGGTGTTCGGCCTGGAGCTGACCGACCCGGACGTGGAGACCGTGGGCGGCCTGCTCGCCCAGCGGTTGGGACGTGTGCCACTCCCCGGGGCCGAGGCGGAGATCGCCGGGCTACGGTTCCGGGCCGAGGGCGGCAAGGACGGCCGCGGCCGGGTGCGCATCACCTCGGTGGTGGTGCGCCCGACCGAACCCGCCGGGACCCGCGACGACGACCGCGCGGGCGCCGACGACCAGGAGTGGGAGAGGAGCGGCGAGCGTGGCTGAGCCGGACGGCGGGGCCCTGGACCCCGAGGACGCCAAGATCGTCACGCTGGCCCGGTCGAGCCGGGCGCGCACCGGGGCCGCCGAGGGCGCGGCGGTGCGCGACACCACCGGCCGCACCTACGTCGCCACCTCCGTCGAGCTGCCCTCGCTCAAGCTCACCGCCCTGCAGGCCGCCGTGGCCGCCGCGGTGTCCAGCGGCGCCGACGGCCTGGAGGCCGCCGCGGTGGTCACCGAGGCGGGCACCGTGGACGCCACCGCCGCCCGCGACCTCACCGCGGGCGTGCCGGTGCTGCGCGCGGACCCCTCCGGCGCGGTCGTCGAGACCCTGTGAGCGTGCGGATCACGGTGTGCCAGGACTGCTGCTGCGGCACCGTCAAGAAGCACCCCACCACCAACCACTTCAGCCACCTGCGCAGGCTGCGGGAAGCGGCGGCCAAGGCGGGCGGCACCGTCCGCATCTCGCAGTGCCTGGACACCTGCGAGACCTCCAACGTCGTGGTCGTGCAGGCCAGCGGGCACAAGCCGGTGTGGTTCGGGTGGGTGCTGCACGACGACGCCATCGCGGACCTGGAGCGCTGGCTGGCCGCGGGCGGGCCCGGGTCGCCGGTGCCCGACACCCTGGAGCTGCACCGCATCACCCCACCCGGCCTGCGCGCCGCCACCGACGGGGCAGAATGAGGCGATGACCAGCTCCACCGCACACCGGTCCGGGTTCGCCTGCTTCGTGGGCAGGCCGAACGCGGGCAAGTCCACCCTGACCAACGCCCTGGTGGGCACCAAGGTCGCCATCACCTCGAACAAGCCGCAGACCACCCGCCACGCCATCCGCGGCATCGTCCACCGCGACGACGCGCAGCTGGTCATCGTCGACACCCCCGGCCTGCACCGCCCGCGCACCCTGCTCGGGCAGCGGCTCAACGACGTGGTCCGCGAGACCTGGTCGGAGGTCGACGTCATCGGCCTGTGCGTGCCCGCCGACCAGAAGGTCGGCCCCGGCGACCGGTTCATCGCCGCCGAGCTGGCCAAGGTCGCCCAGCGCACCCCGGTGCTGGGCGTGGTCACCAAGACCGACCTGGTGCCGCAGGAGCAGGTGGCCGCCCAGCTGCTCGCGCTGCAGGAGGTCATGGACTTCGCCGAGCTGGTGCCGGTGTCGGCGGTCGACGGGTTCCAGGTGAGCACGCTGGCCGACCTGCTGGTCGCCCGGCTGCCCGAGGGCCCGCAGCTCTACCCGGGCGGGGAGCTGACCGACGAGCCGGAGGCCACCCTGGTCGCGGAGCTGATCCGGGAGGCCGCGCTGGAGGGCGTGCGCGACGAGCTGCCGCACTCCATCGCCGTCACCATCGAGGAGATGGCCCCCCGCGAGGGCCGCGACGACATGGTCGACGTGCACGCCCTGCTGTACGTGGAGCGCTCCAGCCAGAAGGGCATCGTGCTCGGCCACCGGGGCGAGCGGTTGAAGCGGGTGGGCACCGAGGCGCGCAAGCAGATCGAGCGCCTGCTGGGCAGCCGGGTGTACCTGGACCTGCACGTCAAGATCGCCAAGGACTGGCAGCGCGACCCCAAGCAGCTGCGCCGCCTGGGCTTCTGATGTCCCTGCGCCCCGCGGTGCACGTCCCGCAGCGGCCGCTCGGGCGCGCGCTGGCCGCGCCGCTCGCGCTGGTGGTCGCGGGCGCCGCGGGGTGCGCCGCGGTGGCGCTGTCGGACCCGTTCAGCGGCGACAGCTGGCTGCCGCCGTGCCCGACGAAGGCGCTGACCGGGGTGTGCTGCCCGGGGTGCGGCGGCGTGCGGATGGTGCACAGCCTGCTGCACGGCCGCTTCGGCGACGCGCTGCACTACAACGCGGTGTCGCTGGTCTTCCTGGTGCTGTTCGCCTGGAGCACCGCGGCGTGGGCGCTCAGCCGGGTGCGGGGGCGGCACGTGCGCAGTTGGATCCACTGGGGACCGACGCCGTGGGTGGCGGGCGCGGTCCTGGTGACCTGGGCCGTCGTGCGCAACATCCCCGCCCTGGGCCTCTACGTCTGACGGGTCGTCACCCTGGGTGAATGCCGGGGGATGTCCACCGGACCGTCGGTGGTGGGGGATACCCTCACCGGCGCCACACCGCACCCAGGGGGGAACCTCCGTTGACCAATCCCTACGGCCAGCCGCAGCAGCCGAACCCGTACGGCCAGCAGCAGCCCGCGCCCTACGGCCAGCAGCAGCCGCAGCAGCAGTACGGCCAGCCGCCGCAGCCCTACGGCCAGCAGCAGCCCTACGGCGCGCAGCCCGGGTACGGTCAGCCCGCCCCCTACGGCCAGCCCAACCCGTACGGGCAGCAGCAGCCCTACGGCCAGCAGCCCTACGGCTACGGCGGCGCGGACATCAACCAGATCCCCGACCACAAGGGCTGGGCGATCCTGTCGATCTTCTTCGGCGGCATCTTCGGCATCATCGCGCTGATCAAGTCCAACGAGGTCGTCAACTACAAGGCCCAGGGCAACTACCAGATGGCCGAGGCCGCGTCGAACACCACGCGCACCCTGTGCATCATCGGCAACATCCTGGGCGGCATCGGCTGCGTGGTCGCCATCATCTACATCATCGTGCTCGCCACCGCCACGGCCGCCGTCTCGGTCTACTGACCCCGGCGCCCGGCGGGGTCCGCGCTCCGGTGCCGACCCCGCCCCCGCGCGGTGGGACACTGGTCGGGTGAGCCTCTACCGCGACACCGGCGTGGTGCTGCGCGTGCAGAAGCTCGGTGAGGCCGACCGGATCATCACCCTCGTCACCCGCCAGCACGGCAAGGTCCGCGCGGTGGCCAAGGGCGTGCGCCGCACCACCTCCCGGCTCGGCGCGCGCGTCGAGCCGTTCGCCCACGTCGACGTGCAGTTCTACACCGGCCGCACGCTCGACGTGATCACCCAGGTGCAGACCCTGGACGCCTTCGGCGCGGGCATCGTCGGCGACTACCAGCGCTACACCGCCGCGTGCGCGGTGCTGGAGACCGCGGACCGGATGTCGGCCGAGGAGGGCGAACCCGTCCTGCGGCTCTACCTGCTGGTCACCGGCGCGCTGCGGGCGCTGGCCGACGGCACCCGCGACCCGTCGCTGGTGCTCGACGCGTTCCTGCTGCGCGCCCTGGCCTTCGCCGGGTGGTCGCCCGCGCTGGCCGAGTGCGCCCGCTGCGGCACCCCCGGGCCGCACCGGGCGTTCAGCGTGCAGGCGGGCGGGTCGGTGTGCCCGGGGTGCAAGCCGCCCGGGTCGGCCAGCCCGCCGCTGGAGGTGCTGCGGCTGATGGCCGCGCTCGCCGACGGCAGCTGGGAGGTGGCCGAGCGCACCGACGAGCCCGCCCGCCGCGAGGCCAGCGGGCTGGTCGCCGCCCTGCTCCAGTGGCACCTGGAGCGCCAACTGCGCTCGCTGCCGCTGGTCGAGCGCCGCAAGCTCTGACCCATGCCCGGGTGCGCACGTCCGCACCCCGCCGGGAACCCGGAACCGCCTGCCGACCACGCTCCGCAGGCTCGTACTGTGGGCACGCCCCAATAGGGCGTTCCTATGGCGCGAGAGCTTGGAGGGTTGTGGCGGTGCTGCGACGGCGGCGGGTCAGCAGGCACGACGAGGGGCGCCCGGTGCAGCCCCCGGCCCCCCACCCCTCGGGCGCCACGGCCCCGGCGATCCCGCTGGAGTTCGTGCCCCAGCACGTCGCGATCGTGATGGACGGCAACGGCCGGTGGGCCAACCAGCGCGGCATGACCCGCATCGAGGGCCACAAGCGCGGCGAGGCCCAGGTGGTCGAGGCCGCCCGGGGCTGCATCGAGGTGGGCGTGCGGTGGCTGTCGCTCTACGCCTTCTCCACCGAGAACTGGCGGCGCAGCCCGGAGGAGGTCCGCTTCATCATGGGCTTCTCCCGCGACGTCATCCGCAACCGCACCGACGAGCTCGACGACATGGGCGTGCGGGTGCGCTGGGCCGGGCGCCGCCCGCGGCTGTGGCGCAGCGTCATCTCCGAGCTGGAGGTGGCCGAGGAGCGCACCCGGCACAACGACGTGCTCAACCTGGCCATGTGCATCAACTACGGCGGCCGGGCCGAGGTGGGCGACGCGGCCCGCGAGATCGCGAAGCTGGCCGCCGCCGGGAAGATCAACCCGGACAAGGTCGACGAGCGCACCGTCGCCAAGTACCTCTACCAGCCCGAGATGCCCGACGTGGACCTGTTCATCCGCCCGTCCGGCGAGCAGCGCACGTCCAACTTCATGCTCTGGCAGTCCGCCTACGCCGAGCTGGTGTTCCAGGACGTGCTCTGGCCCGACTTCGACCGCACCCACCTGTGGCGGGCCGTGGAGACCTACGCCCGCCGCGACCGCCGCTTCGGCGGGGCCGCCGACAGCGAGGACGTCGCCCGCAAGCTGCTGGCCGACGGCACCCGTTGACCACCACCTCGTTGACCGTCAACTCGTCGACCACCGCCCCGCCGACCACCACCCGGGAGTCACCGTGACCACCGAGGCCGCCACCACGGCCACCCTGCTGACCAAGGCCCGCGAGGCCCTGGAGGCCTTCCACGAGGTCCACGTCGACGACGACGGCGCGCTGACCTTCCGCCACGGCGAGGTGCCCTGCGCCGTGCAGGCCATGCAGCTCGCCGACGGCCTCACCGTGCTGAGCCTGACCTGCGTGGTGGCCTGGGACCTGCCCGAGGACCCGCACCTGGCGTCCTCGGCCGCCGAGCGCGCGGGCCAGGGCCTGTTCGGCACGCTGGGCGTGGTGCACTCCCCGCGCGGCATGGACGTCACCCTGCGCTACGCCTTCCCCGCCGACGGGCTGGAGGTGCCCGCCCTCGGCACCCTGCTCATGCTGGTGGTGTCCACCGCGGGCCAGCTGCGCACGGACCTGCTGGACACCTGATCGGGTGATCCTGGTCCCCACCGGGCGCCCCGGCCGCTCTGTGCTCGTGTGATGGAACCGGCTCGTGCGATGACCCCGCCCGCCCCTCCCGGAAGGCCGCCCATGAGCACCGCAGCCCCCGAGACCGCGACCCCGCCCCCCGCGCGGCGCAGGCGGGTGACCTCCATGGAGGTCCTGTGCGCGGTGCTCGTGGTGGCCATGGTGGGCCAGTCGTGGATCGCGTCCTGGTTGGACGCCCCCGCGCTGCGCACCGGGGCGACGATCTTCGTGGCGGTCTGCGTTCAGGCCCTGCCGTTCCTGGTGCTGGGGGTGCTGATCAGCGGCGCCATCGCCGCCTTCGTCCCCGCCGGGGTGCTCGACCGGCTGCTGCCCAAGCGGGAGGCCGTCGCCGTCCCGGTGGCGGGCTTGGCCGGGGTGGCGTTGCCGACCTGCGAGTGCGCCGCGGTGCCGGTGGCCCGGCGGCTGATGCGCCAGGGCGTGCCCGCCTCGGTGGCGCTGGCGTTCCTGCTCGCCGCGCCCGCGGTGAACCCGGTGGTGCTCATCGCCACGAGCGTCGCCTTCCCCGGCAACCCGGCCATGGTGGTGGCCCGCCTGGTCGGCTCGCTGGCCACGGCGCTGGTCATGGGCTGGCTCTGGGCGCGCTTCGGCAAGGCGGGCTGGATCGTCGAGCGCGCCCTGGCCCGCGCCCCCGAGCCCACCGGCCGCGCCCGCTGGCGCACCTTCGCCGAGACCGCCCGCGCCGACCTGGTCGACGCCGCCGGGTTCCTGGTGGTCGGCGGCCTGGCCGCGGCCGTGCTCAACGTGGTGATCCCGCGCTCGTGGGTCGACGCGCTGGGCGCGCAGGTCGTGGTCGGCGTGCTGGTGATGGCGGTCCTCGCCGTCGTGCTCGCCCTGTGCAGCGAGGCGGACGCCTTCGTCGCCGCCTCCATCTCGGGCATGCCGCTGCTGGCCAAGCTGGTGTTCCTCGTCGTCGGCCCGGCCATCGACGTCAAGCTCTTCGCCCTGCAAGCGGGCACCTTCGGCCGCGCCTTCGCCCTGCGCTTCGCCCCGGCCACCTTCGTCGTCGCGACCACCTGCGCCGTCGTGTCCGGCCTGCTGCTGCTCGGAGGCACCCCGTGAGGCGCGAAACCCAGAACGTCCTGCTGGTCCTGGTCGGCGGCGCGCTGCTCAAGATCTCCCTGACCAGCACCTACCTGCTCTACGTCAAGCCCTCCCACCGCCCCTGGCTGATCGCCGGCGGCGCGGTGATCCTGCTGCTGGCAGCCGTTTCCATCACCCGCGACATCCTCGCCGCCCGCCACCCCCACGCCGCTGCCGTCACCGCCGAGCACGGCGACGAGCACGAGCACGGGGACCACCAGCACCCCGCCCGCAGCGCGTGGCTGCTGGTCCTGCCGGTCCTGGCGATCTTCCTCATCGCCCCGCCCGCCCTCGGCTCGGACTCGGTCAAGCGGGCCGACAACGGCGCCGCCGTCACCCGCACCTCCGGCACCGAGTCCGGCGCCTCGGCCATCTACCCCGACCTGCCCCCCGGCGACGTCCTCCCGATCACCATGGCCGACTTCGCCTCCCGGGCCGCCTTCGACCGCTCCCGGGCCCTGGAGTCCCGCACGGTCGAGCTGACCGGCTTCACCGTCGACGACGCGGGCGGCACCTACCTCGCCCGCCTGTCCATCGCCTGCTGCGCCGCGGACGCGTTCCCCGTCCGGGTCCTGCTCGACGGGGTCACCGGCATCGCCAACGACACCTGGCTGCGCGTCACCGGCACCCTCGTCCCCGGCACGGCCACCAAGGAGAACGACTACATCCCCACCCTGCGGGTCCGCACCACCACGCCCGTGCCCCAGCCGGAGAACCCGTACGAGTAACCCCGCCGCCCGACCGCGTCAGGTGTCGGGGGAGCGGGTCAGCCGCCGCAGCGCGAGCAGGTGCCGAAGATCTCGACGGTGTGGCTGACCTGGGCGAACCCGTTCTCCGCCGCCACCTTCTCCGCCCAGCGCTCCACCGCAGGGCCCTCCACCTCCACGGTGTGGCCGCAGCTGCGGCACACGAGGTGGTGGTGGTGATGGCTGGAGCAGCGGCGGTAGATGGCCTCGCCGGTGTCGGTGCGCAGCACGTCGATCTCGCCCGCCTCGGCCAGCGACTGCAACGTCCGGTACACGGTGGTGAGCCCGATGCCCTCCCCGCGCTTGCGCAGCTCCTCGTGCAGCTCCTGCGCCGAGCGGAAGTCGTCGACCTGGTCGAGCAGCGCGGCCACCGCCGTGCGCTGCCTGGTCGACCTGCGCCCCGGCACCGACGCCGAGGTGCGCTCGTCGGTCGTCACCGGCGCTCCCCCTCCTCCACGTGCGCCACCGCGTCCACCACGATGTGCGACAGGTGCTCGTCCACCAGCCGGTAGACGACCTCGCGGCCGTGCCGCTCGCCGCGCACCACGCCTGCGGCCTTGAGCACCCGCAGGTGCTGGCTGATCAGCGGCTGCGCCACCCCCAGGGCGTCCACCAGCTCGTGCACGCACAGGTCGGCCGCGCGCAGCTCCAGCACGATCGCGATGCGCACGGGCGCGGCCAGCGCGCGCAGCAGGTCGCCCGCCGCGTTGAGGGTGTCCACCGGCCTGCGCGGCAGCTGCCGCGGGGCGGGCCGGTCGGGGGAGTGGTCATGGGTGGTGGAGTCGTGGGCCGTGGGGTCGCCGTGCCGCTCGGCGGCAGCGGGCAGCTCCTGCGGCACTGCTTCCGGGCTCACGATGGGTGCGTCCTCTCCGGCCAGCTGAACGGTGTGATGGTTACCGTTGTCAACATCCTAGGCCGTTGCGCGGACAACCCGGGGTTGCGCCAGGTCACAGCACCCTCAGCGGGCCGTCGCGGGCCCGGACGCCTCGCCGAGCCGCACCGTGGCGGCGTCGGCGGCCAGCAGGCTGGTGTGCGTGCGGACCCCCTCGGCGGAGGCCTCCACCACCACCTCGTAGGCGGCGGGCTCGGTGGTGTCGGCCTCGGCCAGCAGCGGGATCACCTCGGTGCGCACGTCGAACGGCGACATGGCCCGCCGGTAGGCCGACACCGAGTCGAACTCGACGGTCAGCACCCACGAGTCGGACACCTCGGTGGAGCGCACCAGCAGTCCCCGGGTGCAGCCGGGCTGGGCGAGCAGCAGCTCCAGCGCCCGCGCGGCGCGCGCGGTGAACGGCTCGGGGTCGGAGGTGGTGAACCGGGCGATGAGCAGCACGGCGGCCTTCCACGGGGTCGTCGGTCCGGAGGTGTGACCGTAGGCCGCCCCGCCGCCCGCCCGCGAGCCGGGTCCTGGTCACCGCGGGTGGTCGAGCCCTGAGCACGCCCACGCCGGTGGGGGAGCGGGGCGTGATGGTCCGACACCGCTGGTCGAACAAGCCCTAGGCTGGGTTCCGCCCTCGACCAGCGACGCAACGGGAGGCCTCGTGCGACCCAGGCGCTCGACGTCCGCGCCCCTGCTGCCCGGCAGCGGCCCGCTGTCGCGGGTCCACCCGGCGCTGGCGTTCCTGGTGGTGGCCGCGGTGTTCGCCGCGGGTGTGCTGGTCCGCGGACCGGTGGGCGCGGGGCTGCTGCTGGTGCTCGCGGCGGGTGTGGCGCTGCTGCTGGTCGGCACGTGGCGGGCGCTGCCGCCCGCCCACCGCGCGGGCCGGGTGCTGGTCCTGGCGCTGCTCGTGGTGGTGGCCGTCTCCGTCCTGTGAGCTCCCGGGGCCCCGCCGCGCGGCTGACCCGCTGACCCGCCGCTGCCTGCGCCGACTACCCTGGGTGCCTCACAGGAGTACGTTGTTTCCCCCGCATGGAGGGTCAGTGCCAGCCGACCGGATCGACACCGTCGTCAGCCTCTGCAAGCGCCGCGGCTTCGTCTACCCGTCGGGGGAGATCTACGGCGGTACGCGCTCGGCGTGGGACTACGGCCCCCTCGGCGTCGAGCTCAAGGACAACATCAAGCGCGCCTGGTGGAAGACGATGGTGCAGGGCCGCGACGACGTCGTCGGCCTGGACTCCTCGGTCATCCTGCCCAAGCAGGTGTGGGTGGCCTCCGGCCACGTGAACGCCTTCCACGACCCGCTGGTCGAGTGCACCTCGTGCCACAAGCGCTTCCGCGCGGACCAGCTGTCGGAGGAGTACGCGGCGCGGACCGGCAAGGAGGTCGCCGAGGGCGACGTCTCCGACGTGCCGTGCCCCAACTGCGGCACCCGCGGCCAGTACACCGAGCCGCGCGAGTTCAACATGATGCTCAAGACCCACCTGGGCCCGGTGGAGTCCGAGGAGGGCATGCAGTACCTGCGCCCGGAGACCGCGCAGGGCATCTTCGTCAACTTCCTCAACGTGCAGACGACCGCGCGACGCAAGCCGCCGTTCGGCATCGGCCAGATCGGCAAGTCGTTCCGCAACGAGATCACCCCGGGCAACTTCATCTTCCGGACCCGCGAGTTCGAGCAGATGGAGATGGAGTTCTTCGTCGAGCCCGGCACCGACGACGAGTGGCACCAGTACTGGATCGACGAGCGCCTGCGCTGGTACACCGACCTGGGCATCACCAAGGAGAACCTGCGGGTCTACGAGCACCCGCAGGAGAAGCTGTCGCACTACTCCAAGCGCACGGTCGACATCGAGTACCGCTTCCGCTTCGGCGGCCAGGAGTGGGGCGAGCTGGAGGGCATCGCCAACCGCACCGACTTCGACCTGACCACGCACTCGAACAACTCCGGCGTGGACCTGTCGTACTTCGACCAGACCACCAAGGCCCGCTACCGCCCGTTCGTCATCGAACCGGCCGCGGGCGTCGGCCGCCCCATGATGGCCTTCCTCCTCGACGCCTACGACGAGGAGCAGGTGCCCAATGCCAAGGGCGGCACCGAGCCCCGCACCGTCCTGCGCCTCGACCGCAGGCTGGCCCCCGTCAAGGTCGCCGTCCTCCCCCTGTCCCGCAACGCCGACCTGTCGCCCAAGGCCCGCGACATCGCCGCCACCCTCCGCCAGCACTGGAACGTCGACTTCGACGACGCGAGCAACATCGGCCGCCGCTACCGCCGCCAGGACGAGATCGGCACCCCCTTCTGCGTCACCATCGACTTCGACAGCCTCAACGACCACGCCGTGACCGTCCGGGAGCGCGACTCCATGGCCCAGGAGCGCATCGCCATGGACCAGCTGGAGTCCTACCTCGCCGCCCGCCTCATCGGCTGCTGACCAGCGCCGCCAACCCGAGCACGCGAAAGCCGACAGGCGCCCGGTAGCCGACAGGCCCACCGAGCAGGCCCGAGGCAAGCGGAAGGCCTCCCCGCCCCCGAGCGGGGAGGCCTTCCTGTTCCCAGGACAACCCCGATCCCGTCCGGGACGTGCCACCCCACCACCTGAACGAACCTCCCAACCCCCGATCAGCCCACCCCTGCCACCCATCTGGCCACGCCCCACCACTCACCGCCGCCACCCACCACACAGCGCAACGCCCACGGTCCGCCCCCGGGCGTCCGGCACCCCGGCACGGACACCCCAGCCCCGGCACCCGAGGTGAACGCCCTGACGCGCTAGCCACTGCTCGCCCGCACACACGCCGCTCACCGGTCCGGGCCATCTGCTGCCCGCAGGCAGGCGAGTCGCGGTCCCACACCGAGCCGCTTGCTGCCCGCTGCCAAGGCAGGCGCGGATGACCTGAGCCGCGCCAGGTGCCGCCCATCGACAGGTGCCCCGCTCGGCTGGGCTACCTGTTTCCCGTAGGCAAGCGCGCCGCCCACGTGGACCAACCACCCGCAGGCGGGCGCGCCGCCGTCCCAGGCCAAGCCGACCAAGGCGGCGCGTAGCGCCTCAGGGGCCGAGCCGGTCCGTCGCCCCCCACCGCGTCCCGCTCTCAGTCGCGTCGCCGCCGATCACCCCAGGTGCACCACCACCTCAGGCCGTGGCAGCGAAGCCGCCACCCGGTACCCCTCCCGCAGCTCCGCCACCACTCCCGCGCGATCGCCCGCCAACCGCTGCGCCGACGTGCACACCGGCACCACCCCCACCGCCCGCAGCCGCGCTCCCCGGGCCGCCATCGCCGCCTCCCCGCGCGGGGACCACGGCTGCCGCAGGTCCACGTCCCACGCCAACCCCACCTCGTCCCACCACGCGTCCACCACCCCGAGGTGCACGTCCGCGACCGTCGACAGCCGCACCGACCACCTCGGCGGGGGCAGCCCCGCGTCCTCCACCACCCCCGTCACCACCCGCTCGCTGAGCGACCGCACCCCGCGGTCCACCTCGGACAGCACCCGCCGCAGCACCGACGTGCCCCGGCCGCCCACGAACGCCAGCTCGGCCCGCACCTCCTGCACCGGCGCCGACGACACCACCTCCCGGACCTCCCGCTCGACCAGGGTTCGGCGGCAGGCGTCCACCACCGCACGGGGCACGGGCGCGGTCGGGAACCCGTTGCACCACAGGGCGTCCGGCAGCCGGTCTGTCCGCTCCACCGACACGGACCCGTCGGTGCGTCCACGGCCGGAGGGCGGCACGAGCAGGTGGATCGCGCCCTGCGGCGCCAGGTCCACGCCGTGCAGCCACAGGGCTTCGCGGCCGGTCACCACCGCGTGCGGTCCCGCCCAGCGCAGGGCGGCCCGGAGGCGGTGGGCGCGGGAGCCATCCGGGGCCTCCGCGAGGTCGAATGCAGTTCGGTTCGTCATGGCTCCAGAGAACCGGAGCCGTGCGGCAGCCACCAGAAGTCGCCCGAGGCTGTGGACAACTCGCGGGGCTGTGGACAACCCGGACCCGGGCAACCCCCCGGTCGGTGGTCGCGTCCTATCCTGCGCGTAGCGTGTTCGCGCCACCACACCTCCCCAGGCAGCGTGGAAGGACCCCCGTGCCCCACCCCCGCCCCGTGCGCCGGTTCCTGCGCAGGCTGCTCGTCGGCTTCGTGTTGATGGGCATGCTGGTCGTGGGCGGCACCGCGTTCCGGGTGTGGCAGGTCGCCAGGATCGACGACCGGGACCGGGCCGACGTGGTGGTCGTGCTCGGCGCCGCGCAGTACGCGGGCAAGCCGTCGAAGGTGCTGGAGGCGCGGCTGCGGCAGGCCAAGGAGCTGTTCGACGAGGGCGTGTCCGACCACGTCGTCACCGGCGGCGGCAGGCGCGAGGGCGACCGGTTCAGCGAGGCCGAGGCGGGCAAGCGCTGGCTGGTCGACCACGGGGTGCCCGAGGACCGGGTCATCCAGGTCAGCGAGGGCAACGACACCCTCGGCACGCTGCGCGCGGTGGCGGGCGTGGTGCTCCAGCGCGGCTGGGAGACCGCGGTGATCGTCAGCGACCCGTGGCACTCGCTGCGCGCCCGCACCATGGCCAAGGACGCCGGTCTGGACGCCTGGACCTCCCCGACGCACTCCGGGCCGATCGTGCAGACCCGCGAGACCCAGGCCCGCTACATCCTGCGCGAGACGGCCGCCCTGCTCTACTACCGCGCCACCAAGGCCTCCGCCGACCGCATCGCCATCGACCAGGAAGTCGGCTGAGCCCGGTGCCCGCGGGGCGACGTACCCTCGCCGGGTGACACCCGGTTACCGCGCCCACGACGCCGAACGCCTCGTCAGCGAGCCCGCCAAGGGGTCCGGGCTGCCCGGCACCGGGGAGCCCCGGCGGTCGCCGTTCAGCCGCGACCGCGCGCGGGTGCTGCACTCGGCGGCGCTGCGCAGGCTCGCGGGCAAGACCCAGGTCGTCGGCCCGCACGAGGGCGTGGACGCGCACGGCATCCCGCGCACCCGGCTCACGCACTCGCTGGAGGTCGCCCAGATCGGCCGGGGCATCGCGGAGGAGCTGGGGTGCGACCCGGACGTCGTCGACACCGCCGGGCTCGCCCACGACATCGGCCACCCGCCCTTCGGCCACAACGGCGAGCAGGCGCTCAACGCCGCCGCCCAGGCCTGCGGCGGGTTCGAGGGCAACGCGCAGACGCTGCGCATCCTCACCCGGTTGGAGCCCAAGGTCGACGGGCACGGCCTCAACCTGACCCGGGCGTCGTTGGACGCGGCGACGAAGTACCCGTGGGCGCGGCGCGCGGGCGTGGTCAAGTTCGGCGTGTACGACGACGACATGGCCGTGTTCGAGTGGCTGCGCGAGGGCGCGCCGGGGGACCGGCGGTGCGTCGAGGCGCAGCTCATGGACTGGTCGGACGACGTCGCCTACTCGGTGCACGACGTGGAGGACGGGGTGCGCTCGGGCCGGATCAGCCTCGCCGCGCTCGCCGACCCGACCGAGCGCGCGGTGATCGCCGGGCTCGCGGCCAAGCACTTCTCCGGTGAGCCGGTGTCGAACCTGGAGGCGGCCGCCGAGGTCCTGAAGTCGCTGCCGCCGGTCGCCGCGCTGGTGCGGCGGGACTACGACGGATCGGTGGAGGCGCAGGTCGCGCTCAAGCGGCTCACCAGCGAACTCGTCGGCCGGTTCGCCTCGGCGGTCGTCGGTGACACCCGGCGGTTGCACGGCGAAGGGCCGTTGACCCGGCACGGCGCGGACCTGGTCATCCCCGCGCAGGCGGCCGCGGAGGTCGCGCTGCTGAAGGCGATGGCCGTTCGCTACGTCATGAGCGACCCCGACCGGCTGGCGATGCAGGCCGGGCAGCGGCAGTTGCTCACGTCGTTGGTGGCCGCTCTGGTCGACAGCGCGCCGAACGGGTTGGAATCCGCTTTCCGCCCCGCGTGGTTGGAGGCGGAGGACGACGCCGGGCGCCTGCGGGTGGTGATCGACCAGGTGGCGTCGTTGACCGACGCGCAAGCCGTGACGTGGCACCGGGTGCTCGTGTCCGATCAGGGTGGACAAATCGGGACGAGGTGACAGACTGCGCGGCATGGGGCACCTCGATTTCGCGTTGTCGGTTCACCGCGCGCTCGCGCCCGACGTGTCCGAGCAGGCCTGTTGGTCGCCGTACTCGATGGCCGCCGCGCTGAACCTGCTCACGCTCGGGGCCCGCGGACGAACCCGGGATGAACTCGTCGACCTCTTGGGTGAAGACGTCGAAGCGCTCGCCGCGACCCTCGCGGAAAGCCCCGCCCAAGACGATGACGACAAGGTGGCTTATGCCGTCGCGAACACCCTTTGGGTGGACGCGCAAACGCCCGTGGAGCAGGGTTTCGCGGCCGCGCTGAGCGGCGGTGTGCGCAATGCGCCTTTCCGCGCTGAGCCGGAGAAGGCCCGGGACGCCATCAACGCCGACGTCGCGGGAACGACGCGCGACCTGATTCCCGAACTCATCCCGCCGGGCCTCATCTCCTCGGACACGATCGCGGCCCTAGTGAACGCGCTCTACCTGAAAACCGGGTGGCGCAAGGAGTTCCAGCGCTCCGGCACCCAGGACATGCCGTTCCACACCCCGCACGGCGCTGTCGACGTGCCGACGATGCGGGTGTCGCACAAGGTGTCCTACCGCGCCCAGGACGGCTGGCAAGCGGTCAGCATCCCCGCGCAGGGCCTCGTCGAGGCCACGGTGCTCCTGCCGGACGCGCCGCTCGCCGAGGCGGAGCCGCAGTTGACCGGCGACCTCCTGCGGACCCTGCTGTCCCCCGCGCCTGCCAGGCAGGTCGCGCTCTGGCTGCCCAAGTTCTCGCTGGATGCCTCCTACGAGGCGGAGAAAGCGTTGCAGCTGTTGGGCATCCGGTCGGTGTTCGATGAGATCGGGGCTGATCTGAGCGGGATCAGCGCGGAACGGCTGCGGGTCGACACCATCCTCCACAAGGCCGTGCTGACGATCGACGAGCAGGGTTTGGAGGGTGCCGCCGCGACGGCCGCCATCATGACGCGCGGCGGTCCCCCCAGGGTCGAGGAGCCCGTGCAGGTCGTGGTCGACCGCCCTTTCCTGTTCCTGGTGCGCCACCGCGCCGCAGGCCTCACCTACTTCCTGGCGCGGGTCGTCAACCCGGCCTGACCTGGGGGTTGTGGACAACTTCCGACGGGGTCCCGCCCAGCCGGCACACTCGGTGACGTGGGACACCTCGACTACACCCTCGCACTGCACGCGGCCCTGGCACCCGACCCGGCCGAGCAGGTCTGCTGGTCGCCGTTCTCGGTGGCCAGCGCCCTCGGCCTGGTCACCGCCGGTGCCGCGGGCCCGACCAGGGACGAGCTGGTCAGGCTCCTCGGCGACCCCGAGCAGCTGCTGGCCGACCTGGACTCCGCGTCCGACCTGACCGAGCGCGGCTCCGGCGACGACCCACCGGTCATCGCCGTGGCCAACACGCTCTGGGTCGACGCTGCGGTGGGGGTCCACGAGGACTTCGCCGCCCGGCTCAGCGGCGGGGTCCGCGGTGCCCCGTTCAAGGCCGAGCCGGACAAGGCCAGGCAGGACATCAACGCCGACGTCGCGGAGACCACCCGCGGCCTCATCCCGGAGCTGCTCGCACCGGGGGCCATCACGGCCAAGACCATGTCGGCGCTGGTCAACGCCCTCTACCTCAAGTGCGCCTGGGAGCACTCGTTCACCGGGGGCACCGACGACCAGCCCTTCCACGCCCCCGGCGGTGACGTCACCGTCCCGACGATGCACCTCTCGGAGCACCTGGAGTACAAGGCGCTCCGCGGCTGGCGGGTGGTGCACCTCCCCGCCGAGGGCGGTGTCGAGGCGGTGGTGCTGCTGCCGGACGACGACCTGGCCGACGCCGAGGCCCGCCTCACCCCGGACCTGCTCGACCAGTTGCTCACCGAGCCCAGGCAGGCCCAGGTCGACCTGTCCCTGCCCAAGCTGTCCCTGCGGACGCAGGCCGAGCTGTCCACGGCGGTGCACTCGCTGGGGGTGGAGACGGTGTTCGGCGACGAGGCGGACCTGTCGGGGATCAGCCCGGACCCGCTCGCGGTGGAGGACATCCTGCACGAGGCCGTGCTCCGGGTCGACGAGGACGGCTTCGAGGGCGCCGCCGCCACCGCGGTGCTGATGCGGCTCACCAGCATCCTCGACGCGAAGAAGGTGCGGGTCGTGGTCGACCGGCCGTTCCTGTTCCTCGTCCGGCACCGGGAGACGGGCGCGGTGTACTTCCTGGCGAGGGTGACCGACCCGTCCCTGGGCGAGTCCGACGACGGGCGGGGGGTGAGCGGGTGACCTGAACGCCGGGTGCCGGCGGGCGCGCCTAAACTCGTCGGTTGTGGCAGGACGCATCCGGGAAAGCGACATCGCCGTTGTCCGCGAGCGGAGCCGGATCGACGAGATCGTCGGTGAGTACGTCCAGCTGCGGCGCGCGGGCGGCGGGGCGCTCAAGGGCCTGTGCCCGTTCCACGACGAGAAGACCCCCTCGTTCAACGTCCGGGTCACCCACGGCACCTTCCACTGCTTCGGCTGCGGCGAGGGCGGCGACGTCATCGCGTTCGTGATGAAGATCGACCACCTGTCGTTCGTCGAGGCCGTCGAGCGGCTGGCCGAGCGGGTGGGCCTGCAGCTGACCTTCGAGGGCGGCGGCACCAGCGTGCAGCGCGACCGGGGCACCCGGACGCGGCTGGTGGACGCCCACCGCGCCGCCCAGGAGTTCTACGCCGAGCAGCTGCGCTCGCCGGAGGCGGTCAAGGCCAGGGAGTTCCTGGCCGAGCGCGGCTTCGACGAGGCCGCGGCGAACCGGTTCGGCTGCGGCTTCGCCCCCGCGGGGTGGGACCGGCTCACCAAGCACCTGCTCGGCCGCGGCTTCGAGGTCGAGGAGCTGATCAAGGGCGGGCTGGCCAAGGAGGGCAGGCAGGGCCCGATCGACTCCTTCCACCGCAGGCTGCTGTGGCCGATCCGGGACATCGGCGGCGACGTGGTGGGCTTCGGCGCGCGGCGGATCTTCGACGACGACGGCATCGCGGCCAAGTACCTCAACACCCGCGAGAGCCCGATCTACAAGAAGTCGCAGGTGCTGTTCGGCCTGGACCTGGCCAAGCGGGAGATCGCCCGCCGCCACCAGGTCGTCGTGGTCGAGGGCTACACCGACGTGATGGCCATGCACGAGTCGGAGGTGCCCACCGCGGTCGCCTCCTGCGGCACCGCCTTCGGCAGCGACCACATCAAGGTGCTGCGCAGGCTGCTGATGGACGACGACGCCTTCCGCGGCGAGGTGATCTTCACCTTCGACGGCGACGAGGCGGGGCAGAAGGCCGCCCGCAAGGCCTTCGACGACGAGCAGGAGTTCGCCGCCCAGACGTTCATCGCCGTGGCCCCCGACGGCATGGACCCGTGCGAGCTGCGCCAGGCCAAGGGCGGGGTGGCGGTGCGCGACCTGGTGGCCAGGCGCACGCCGCTGTTCGCCTTCGCCATCCGCTCCGAGCTGGCCAAGGTCGACCTGGACACCGCCGAGGGCCGGGTGGACGCGCTCAACCGCACGGTGCCGATGGCCGCGCAGATCAAGGACCACTCGCTGCGCGACGAGTACGCCCGGCAGCTGGCCGGGTGGGTCGGCTGGGACGACACGGCCATGGTCGTGCGCCGGGTCCGCGAGAGCGCGGGCAGCCAGGGCCAGGGCCGCAAGCAGCAGCGCCCCGGCGCGCCGCAGCCCGACGCCAACCAGGGCGCGCTCGCGGTCGACACCTCCGGTCCGAGCAGGCCCGACCCGCGCCACCCGAAGCTGCACACCCAGCGCGAGGTGCTGAAGCTGGCCCTCCAGGAACCCGCCCTGGCCGGGCCGGACTACGACTCGCTGGCGGTCGAGCAGTTCACCCACCCCGCCTACGCCGCCCTGCACCAGGCGGTGCAGGAGGCGGGCGGGGCCTCCAGCGGCCTCGGCGGGGTGGAGTTCGTCGACGCGGTGGTGCAGCAGTGCCGCGGCGACGTCGTGCGCAGGCTCGTCACCGAGCTCAGCGTGGAGCCGATGCCGCTGCCGAGCCGGGAGGCCGCCGCCGACCGGTACGCCCGGGCGATCATCGCCGCGCTCCGCCGCGAGGGCGTGGCCAGGGAGATCGCGGACCTGAAGTCCCGGTTGCAGCGGCTGTCCCCGATCGAGCACGCCGACGAGGTGCGCGGGATGTGGGGCGACCTGGTGGCGATGGAGGAGTGGTACAAGAGCCTGGGTGAGCAGGCGGCCGGGGGGATGCTGTGAGCGGCTTCCTGGACAGGCTGTTCGGCGGGGTCCCGAAGGGGTTCGCCGGGCAGTTGGAGCGCGCGGAGAACGTGGCCGCGTGGGCGCCCGTGCGCGGCGGCGGGCACCTGGTCGCGACCTCGCTGGGCCTGTGGGTCCCGCACGAGGGCCAGGCCCGGCGCATCGGCTGGCACCTGGTGTCCAAGGCGACCTGGGCGGGCGACCACCTCCAGGTCGTCGAGGCCGACGAGGTCGACACCGCGGGCGAGGCGGTCGTGCTCGTCGACCGCGCCCCGGTCCGCTTCGACGTCGACGAGCCCCGCAAGCTCCCCCAGGCCGTGCACCGCCGCGTCACCACGTCCATCCGCTCCCGCCACCGCGAGGAATTGCCCGGCGGCGGCGCCTGGTTCGTCCAGCGCAAGCTGCCCGGCCGCGACGGCACGGTGCTCCAGGTCCGCCCCGACCCCGGCACCGACCTGGCGCTGGTCCGCGACATCGCCGCCCACGTCGCCGAGCGCATGGCGGCCGGGGGACAAGCCCAGTAGAGTCAACAGTACGGACGTACTGTTACTCGGGAGGGCACCGTGTGGGACCCGGCGAAGTACCTGACCTTCGGTGACCACCGCGGCAGGCCCTTCCACGAACTCCTCGCCCGCGTCCCCGCCGAGTCCCCCCGGTCCGTCGTCGACCTGGGCTGCGGCCCGGGCAACCTCACCGAGACCCTGGCGCAGCGCTGGCCCGGAGCCACCCTCACCGCCCTCGACTCCTCCCCGGAGATGGTGGCCGAGGCCCGCGCCCGCGGCATCGACGTCCACGTCGGCGCCGTCCAGGACTGGACCCCCACCCCGGAGACCGACGTCGTGGTCTCCAACGCCGTCCTGCAATGGGTCCCCGGCCACCCCGACCTGCTGGTCCGCTGGGCCCGCGAGCTGCCGCCGAAGGCCTGGATCGCCGTCCAGGTCCCCGGCAACTTCGCCGCCGCCTCCCACGCCCTCACCCGCGAGGTCGCCGCCGACCCCCGCTGGCGCACCCGCCTCGACCCCGTCCGCCTCCGCGAGGAGGACGCCGTCCTCGACCCCGAGTCCTACGCCACCCTCCTGGCCGCCGAAGGCTGCGAGGTCGACGCCTGGGAAACCACCTACACCCAACGCCTGACCGGCCAGGACCCCGTCCTGGAGTGGATCACCGGCACCGCCCTGCGCCCCATCCGAGCCGCCCTCGACGACACCGACTGGAACGCCTTCCGCGCCGACCTCGCCCCCCGCCTCACCCAGGCCTACCCCCGGCGCCCGGACGGCACGACCTGGTACCCGTTCCGTCGCCTCTTCTTCGTCGCCCGAACCCCCTGATCACGCGGTCCCGCCACACCGCTGGCCACGGGGCCGCACCCGCGCCGGAGCAACCCGCGGTCGGGCCGCCCACCACCGGCGGACGGCCCGACCCCGGCTCACCCCTTGGTGTCGGCCTTGCTGCCCAGCGCCTCCCCGACCTTCGCCCGGGCGACCCCCGCCGCCCCCTGTACCGCCGGGTGGTCGGCCACCTTCCGGTAGACCCGCATGATCTGGTCGTACCGCTGCCGCCCCGCCTTCGCCCCGAGCACGTACCCCACCCCGGCGCCCACCAGGAAACCCATCACGGCACTAGCCTCCCGTCCTCGACTGATCCCATCCTCGCGAGCCCCGCGCCCCCGACGCGACTCGGGGAGGGGGTACCCCGGAGAACCCACTCGCAGGCATGCGCTAGAGTTGTCTCTCGTCGGGCCGCGGTCCGGCAGAGCGATCCTCCATAGCTCAATTGGCAGAGCATTCGACTGTTAATCGAAGGGTTGCTGGTTCGAGTCCAGCTGGAGGAGCCAAAGCCCCAGGTCAACGGCCTGGGGCTTCTTCGTGTCCCGCCGGGGTGCGGGAATGGTGCACTTTCGTGAGTCGGCACTGGCGTGAAGTTAAGCGCCCGGGGCCTCTTCGCGTCCTAGGTCGGTGGCGCGGTCATCGGCGTCGGGATCGTTGTCCAGCTCGTTGTGGTGGGACTGGGCGACGGCGATGAGGGCTAGGCCGATGAGGGCGAAGGCGCCCAGGGCTGCGGTGATGGCGGCCAGGAGGGCGTTGGAGCCGTGTTCGGTGGTGCAGGCTTCGCGGGCCTCTTGCTGGGAGGTCGTCCACAGGTCGGTGATGGTGATGTGGGGGATCCAGGCTGAGCCGCACATGGCGCCGGGGACGGAGGTGCCTCGGAGGCCGAGCCAGAGGCCGATGATGAGGATGGCGGCTCCGGCCCAGATCAGGACGCTGCGCAGGTCGATGTAGTGGGTCCCGAATCGCATGATCCACGAGTCGCGTGGGCCTCGGGTTGTGTTACTGGTCGGGGCGGCAATTCAGTTGATCGTGTTGCTTACCCTGGTGGTGTCCTGGTTCGGGGAGCCGGGGCGGTGACGTCGGGGCTGTGGGCCCGGTGCGCGGGTGGGGGTTACTTCACTGTTAATGAGGCGGTCGCGGGTTCGAGTCCCGTCCGCGGCTTCGGCTGCGGTAGCTCAGTTGGCAGAGCACCTGTACCTCCGCCCACTCCTGATCTCGGGCTCGCAGCTCCGTCGTCACCGCCTCGGTCGGCGTTGTGGAGGGGAGGCGGGCGTGAGCAAGTTCAACAGCTGGGTGAAGGGCGCTGTGCGGCGGCGATCGCCCGTCGTGGGGGAGTTGCGGGCTTCGGGGCGCAACCACGAGGGTGGGGCCGGGTTCGCCCGGGACCTGCGCTCGGAGCTGTTCCTGTTCGCTGTCAGCAACTTCGTGGGGGAGTCGTCCTTCTACGAGAGCGCGGCGCAGCGGGATGAGCGGTTCGGGGCGTTGGTGCGTGAGGCGGCTGTCAGCGACGCCGAGTGGACCGCGCGGTTGCTCGGGTGGTTGCGCGGCACCGCCAACATCCGCACGGCCAGCCTGGTCGGTGCGGTCGAGTTCGCGCGGGCTCGGGTGCGGGCCGGGTTGCCGGGGATGTCGCGGCAGGTCGTCGGGTCGGTGCTCCAGCGGGCGGATGAGCCGGGGGAGATGTTGGCGTACTGCCTCGCGGCGGGGCGGGCTGTGCCCAAGCCGATCAAGCGGGGCATCGCGGACGCCGTGCGCAGGCTCTACTCCGAGCGGTCCTACCTCAAGTGGGACAGCGCGCTGCGGGCTGTGCGGTTCGCGGACGTGCTGGAGTTGACGCACCCGAAGGCTGTCGATGAACGGCAGGGTGCGCTGTTCGCGCGCATCCTCGACGACCGGCACGGGAACCGGGTCGGCGGGCACAGCCGTGCTCTGCCGGTGCTCAGGGCGCGGGCCGAGGTCGACGCGGGGCGGTTGCGGCAGCTCATCGACACCGATCGCGAGCGCGCTTCGGCGGTCATCCGCAGTGCTGGGCTCACCTGGGAGGCGTTGTCCGGGGTGCTCCCGGGGCGCATGGACGCCGCCGTGTGGGAGGCCGTCGTGCCGCGCCTGGGGTACATGGCGCTGCTGCGGAACCTGCGCAACTTCGACGAGGCCGGTGTGTCCGACGCCGTTGTCCGCCAGGTCATCGGCAGGCTCACCGATCCCGAGGAAGTCGCGCGCTCACGCCAGTTGCCGTTGCGGTTCCTGTCCGCGCACCGGGCGACGAGGTCGCTGCGGTGGGCGGCGGCGCTGGAGCGGGCGCTCGACCTCTCGCTGGCGAACGTGCCTGCGTTGAGCGGGCGCACGCTGGTGCTGGTGGACCGGTCCGGATCGATGTTCCGCCCGTTGGCGCGGCGGTCCACCGTCACCGCCGCCGACGCCGCCGCGGTGTTCGGCACGGCGCTGGCCGTGCGGGCGGAGCGGGCTGACCTGGTCGAGTTCGGCTGGACGTCCGCCGCCGTGCGGGTGCGGCGGCGCGACTCCGTGCTGCGGATGGCCACCGAGCGGTTCCACGACCTCGGGGGCACCGACACCCGGGGCGCGCTGGTGCGGCACCTGCGGGCCCACCACGAGCGGGTCGTGCTGATCACCGACGAGCAGCACCACGGGGGCGAGAGCCCGCTCGCGGTCGTCCCGGCGCGCGTCCCCGTCTACACCTGGAACCTGGTCGGCTACCGGTTCGGGCACGGCGGCAGCGGGACGCGCGACCGGCACGTGTTCGGTGGTCTCAGCGATGCCGCTTTCGGGTTGGTGCCGCTGCTGGAAGCCGGCCGCCGCGCCGACTGGCCGTTCTGACGCCGGCCACCCGTTTCACCTGCTCGGGTGGCCGGCGTTGACCGAATCGCCCCGATGTGGTGAATACTGGTGATGCCCGAGGGTGACCGCCTGGTCACCGCCCCGTCCCCGCGAGGTGATGATGTTCGGGATCGACATCTACGGTCGCTACCAGTCGGTGTCGGACTGGTCCGCGGTGCGCGGCGCGGGTGTGCGGTTCGCCTGGATCAAGGCCTCGGACGGCGGCGGGCCCGCGGTGGTGCGGGCGGACGCGTTCGTCGGCGGGGCGAAGTCGGTGGGGATCGCGGTCGGGCTGTACCACTTCGCGCAGAAGTCACCCACTCCCGAAGCCCAGGCCGACGTGCTCGTCGGCGAGGTGCGGCGGCTCGGCGCCGCGGGCATCCCGCCCGCGCTGGACCTGGAGGACAACTCCTCGACCGGCCTGCGCTGGGCGCCCGCCGAGGCCCGCGACTTCGGCACCCGGTTCCTGCAGCGGCTGCGCGCCCACGGCTACTCGCGGGTCGCGCTCTACTCCAGCACCAGCCAGCTCGCCCTGTGGGGCCCGGACAGCTGGGGCGTTCCCGGCTTGGTGGTCTGGGCGGCCCGCTACGGCACCAACAACGGCACCAACCAGGGCCTCGGCGGCTACGCGGGCCGGGTCGACGTCCACCAGTACACCTCCGTCGGCCAGATCCCGGGCATCGCGGGCTCCGTCGACCTCAACAACGCCTTGACCAACCCGACCGAGGAGGGCTTCTTGTCCGCACTGTCCCCCGACGAGCAGCGAATCCTCTTCAACCGCGTCATGGGCTTCATGCGCCAGCGCTGGTACGTCACCCGCCCCGCGGACGGCGCCCTGGTGGAGGTCCCCGAGGGCACCGCGGGCGCGACCCCCGCCCACGCCCTCGACACCCTCGACGGCAACTACCTGGTCGGCCTGCTCGGCATCGTCGAGGCCGATATCCTGCGCGCGCTGCGCGAGCTCAACACCGGCCAGGGCACCGTCGACCAGCTCGCCGCCGCCCTCGCCCCGGCCCTGCCCGCGAGCACCGACCCGGAAGCCCTGGCAGCGGGCCTGCGCGGCCGCCTCGCCCAGCCCCCGGCCCAACCGCCGGTGCAGCCGCCCGCGCAGCCCCCGGCGTAGCCGCCCGCGCAGGAAGGCGACCAAGCCTGACCTACCGCCCCGGCTCGTGCGCCGTACTGGATAAGATCGGCGCTCCCGGGGCGGTAGCTCAGTTGGTCAGAGCAGCGGACTCATAATCCGTTGGCCGTCGGTTCGAGCCCGACCCGCCCCACCACCCTCACCTGCTCCCCGCGGGTGAGCCCTGCGTCGCCGGCGCTGTCGTGCGCGGGTGATCGAGTCCTGTGTGGATGGTTGTGGACCGGGCCGGGCCCGCACGTCGTCACACGGGGAAGGGGAGCTGTCCCGCGGCGCCGACCCGGGCGCGTTCCAGGGCGAGCAGGTGCTCCTTGCGCTCCAGGCCGCCGCCGTAGCCGGTGAGGGCGCCGCCCGCGCCGATGACGCGGTGGCAGGGGACGACGATGCTGACCGGGTTGCGGCCGTTGGCCAGGCCCACGGCCCGGGAGGCGGCGGGGGTGCGGCCGATGCGGCGGGCGAGTTCGCCGTAGCTGATGGTGACCCCGTACGGGATGGTGGTCAGGCCCTGCCAGACCTCGCGCTGGAAGTCGGTGCCGTCGAGGTGGACCGGGAGGTCGAACTCGGTGCGCTCGCCGTCGAAGTACTCGGTGAGCTGGGCGGTGGCCGCGTCGAAGCCGTGGGGGGTGCGTTCGCCGAAGGTCGACAGCGGGGGCTGGTGGCGGTGCTCGGTCATGTAGAGGCCGGACAGGGTGCCGTCGGTGGCGACCAGCAGGATCGTTCCCACCGGACTGTCCATGAAGGTGTGTGTGCGCATGGTCCTTCCTCAGGATGGCATGGTGTTGACGGCGTGGTCGCCGGTGGCCCACAGGTGCTGCACGACGTAGGAGCGCCAGGGCCGCCACGGTTCGGAGCGGGCGGTCAGGGCGGCGGGGGCGGTGGGCAGACCCAGGTTCTCGGCGGCGACCTTGATGCCGAGGTCGGTGGGCAGGAACGCGTCCGGGTCGCCCAGGGCGCGCATCGCCACGGTCTCCACCGTCCACGGGCCGATGCCGGGCAGGGCCAGCAGCCGCTCGCGGGTGCGCGCCCAGTCCGCGCCGGGGCCCAGGTCGACCTCGCCGTCGGCCAGGGCCCGGACCAGGGTGGTCAGGGTGCGCTTGCGGGTCGCGGGCATGGCCAGCTTCTCCTGGTCGAGGCCGGTCAGCGACTCCGGTGTGGGGAACAGGTGGGTCAGTCCGCCCGCGGGGTCCGACACCGGGTCGCCGTGCGCGGCCACCAGGCGGGCGGCGTGGGTGCGGGCGGCGGCGGTGGAGACCTGCTGGCCGAGCACGGCCCGCACGGCGAACTCCTCCGGGTCGACCGTGCGCGGCACTCGCCTGCCCGGGCCCTTGGCGATCAGGGGGGCGAGCACCGGGTCCTCCGCCAGCGCCTCGTCGACGGCCTCGGGGTCGGCGTCGAGGTCGAGCAGCCTGCGGCAGCGGCTGATGGCGGTGGACAGGTCGCGCAGGTCGGTGAGGGTGAGCTGCGCGGCGACGTAGTCCGGGGTCGGGCGCAGCGCCACCACCGCGGGCCCGTGCGGCAGGCGCAGCGTCCGCCGGTAGGCGCCGTCGCGCCACTCCTCGACGCCGGGGATGCCGGTGGCGACGAGGTGGCCGAACAGGTTGTCCGGCAGCAGCGGGGCGCGGAAGGGCAGCCGCACCGACAGCGCGGTCGTCGGGGTGGCGGAGCTGGGCTTGGCCTTCGCGCGCAGCTCGGTGGGGGTGAGGGCGAAGACCGACCGCACGGTGTCGTTGAACGAGCGGATGCTGGCGAACCCCGACGCCTGCGCCACGTCGGTCATCGGCAGGGTGCTCGTCTCGATGAGCAGCCGCGCCGTCTGCGCCCGCTGCGCCCGGGCGATGGCCAGCGGACCCGCGCCCAGCTCCGCGAGCAGTTGCCGCTCGACCTGGCGGACGCTGTAGCCGAGGCGGGCGGCGAGGCCGGGGACGCCCTCGGTGTCGACCACGCCGTCCGCGATCAGCCGCATGGCCCTGGCCACCAGGTCGGCGCGCTCGTTCCACTGCGGCGACCCCGGGCTGGCGTCGGGCCTGCACCGCTTGCACGCCCGGAAACCGGCCTGCTGCGCGGCGGCGGCGCTGGGGTAGAACCGCATGTTCTCGACCTTCGGCGGCACCACCGGACAGCTGGGCCGGCAGTAGATGCCCGTGCTGAGGACGGCGGTGTAGAACCACCCGTCGAACCGGGCGTCCTTGGACTGCACGGCCCGCACGCAGCGCTCTGTCTCGGTGAACACGCCTCCAGTCTCACCCCTGCGGGCGGTCCCGGCTGGCAGGATCGCGACGCCACCCTGGTGGGTGATCGTGGCGTCGCAATCCTGCTACCGGGCCCGCGCCAGGATCTCCCGCACGACCTCGGACTTGGCGTCGGCGTAGTGCTGCACGTGCCGCCACACCCGCGCGCTCAGCTCCCGCTTGGCCGCGGCGTAGCGGTCGCGGTCGGCGGGGTGGGCGCGCAGGTGGTCGCGGAAGCGCAGCATCCGCTCGACCTCCTCGCAGCCCGCGGTGAACACGTGCAGGTTGATGTTGGTGTCGGGGCCCTTGAACAGCCGGTGCTCGAACCAGTCCGCCTCGCGGATGCGCAGGGTGTAGCCGTGGGCCTCCAGCGGGGCGACGTAGGCGTCCTCGTCGGCGGAGTCGGGGACCTCCAGGACGATGTCGATGATCGGCTTGGCGGGCAGTCCGGGCACCGACGTGGAGCCCGCGTGCTCGATCCGGCGCACCACGCCGCCGAGGACACCGGTGATGCGGGCGGCCTCGCGCTCGTAGAGGCGCGGCCACTCGTCGGTGTACTCGTCGAGGCGGATGGTGCTGTTGTGCGGCACGAGTTCGGTGACGGTGACCTTCTGCAGGTCCTCGTCCGAGATCGGCTCCGGCATGGTGCGCTCCCCTGTGTCCGGCGACCGAGCACGCTAGCAGTCACACGGTCTTGATCGCCCCGCCGTCGGCGAGGTGGTTGGTGCCGGTGAGGTTGGCCGCCCTGGGGGAGGCGAGGAAGGTGATCAGGGCGGCGGTCTCCTCGGGCTCGGTGAGGCGGCCGGTGGTGATGCGCATGTTCGCGGGGACGTCGGCGAGGAAGTCCGCGAGGGGGATGCCCGCCTTCTGCGCCAGGTAGGCGGCGTAGCCGGAGGGGTCCGACCAGTTCTGGGTGCGCGTCGGACCGGGGCTGACGGTGAGCGCGCGCAGGCCGCGCGGGGCGAACTCCTCGGAGAGGGCCTTGGTGAGGTTGTTCAGGGCGGCCTTGGCGGTGCCGTAGTCGACCGGCGGGTAGGCGGCGAGGGCGCCGATGGAGGAGACGTTGATGATGGTGCCGCGGCGGTCGAGCAGGGTGGGGAGCAGCGCGCGGGTGAGGCGGACGGTGGCGAACAGGTTCAGCTCGTAGGTCTGCTGCCAGGTGTCGTCGTCGAGGTCGAGGAAGCCCGCTGCCCGCATGCTGGCGGGGATGACGCCGCCGAGGTTGTTGACCAGGATGTCGACCTCGCCCGCTGCCTCGGCGACGGCCTTCGTGCCGTCCTGGCTGGTCAGGTCGGCGGCGACGGGGGTGATGCCGTCGCCGGTGGGTGGGGTGCGGGCGACGGCGAGGACGTGGGCGCCCTCCGCGACGAGGGCGTGCGTGGTGGCCAGGCCGATGCCCTGGCTGGCGCCGGTGACGACGGCGGTCTTGCCCGCGAGGCCGAGATCCATTCTGTAACTCCAATTCCAATTTGAGGGCAGCGCTTGCCGGGTGGGGAGGGGTGTCAGAGTGCACGCAGGGCCGTCTCGACCAGGGCGGACAGCCGCTCGGGGCCGTGGTTGGCCTTCGCGAGCACCTGGATGCCGTTGGTCGTGGCGAGGAAGAACGCGGCCAGGGCGCCCGCGTCGTGCTCGCGGGGGATCTCGCCCGAGCGCTGGCCCTCTTCGACGGTGGCCCGGAAGGCCTGCTCCTGGCGGTCGAGGACGCGCCGGATGGTGGCGACCACGGGGTCGCCGGGGTCGGTGAACTCGACGGCGGTGTTGGTGATCAGGCAGCCGCGATCGTGGGCCTGACCTGCGACGAGTTCGAGGGCTGCCCGCAGTCGTGAGCGGACGGTGCCCGTGCCTTCCAGCGTCTCGATCAGGGTGGTGGTGTGGGTGTCGTAGTAGTGCTGGAGGGCGCGCTCGAACAGTTCGTGCTTGCTGCCGAAGGCGTTGTAGAGGCTGCCACGCCCGATCCCCAGGGCGTCGACGAGTTGCTGCGGGGTGGTGGCGGCGTAGCCGTTGGCCCAGAACAGGTCCATGGCCGCCGCGACCGCCGCGTCCGGGTCGAACTCCTTCTGGCGGGGCACGACGGCGACCCTACGACGTTCTGGAACCCCGGGTCAAATATCGCGCCGGGGGAACCGCGCCACACCCCAGACGGCGAGCACCCCCGCCAGGGCCAGCAGGGCGAACCCCAGGACGGCGACGACGTCCGCGAGCACCGGGGCGGCCGACGGCGGGATCCCCACCGCCGACTCCACCCCCACGACGACGGTGGGCACCGCGTACCCGACCAGCGCCAACTGCACGACCCGCAGCCGGGCGATCTCCGGCCACCGCGCGAACCCCAACACCCACGCCAGCACCGGCAGCACCAGGACCGCGTGCATCGCCATCGCGTGCGCGGGCTTCAACCCCCCGGCGGTCGTGTACGCCAACTGCGGGTCACCACCCCGCACGGCGATCGACCCCCGCGCGATCATCGCCGCCCCCACGGCCAGCGCGCAGAAGAACAGCACCAACCCCGCCCGCACCGCCACCCGCATGCCCGCCGCCTCCACGGCCCCCCGCCGGAAAGCCGCCACGAGCAGCACCACCGCCGAGACCACGATCATCGCCCCACCCGCCGCCAACGCCATCGAGATGGTCGAGTCCACCCCGCTCTCGAAGTTGAAGTGCGACGGCACCCCCCGCCACGCCTGCACGGAGATCAACCCCACCTCCACCACGCTCGCCACCACCAACAACCCCAGCGCCACCACCCGCACCCGCTCACCCATCCGAACCCGCGACACCACCCACGCCACCGTCGCCACCGTGACCCCGAACGACACCCCGAACGTCACCGGCTTGCGCCACGACACCGGCCCCTCCCACGGGCCGCCGTCCACCAGGAAGACCCCGAAGTGCACCACCCCGGCGGCGAACAGCACGGCACCGACCAGGTAGGCGACCCGCTCCACCCGCCGCCCACCCGACCAGGCCGAGGCCAGGTCCCGCTCCATCGCCCGCAACGTCCCCACCCGCCCAGGGTCCTCCCCCACCCCTGAGAACGCTGACAGGAGCACCCGCCGGTGGCGTTCAACTGCGAGTGGCTGTTTCGGCGTCCAGCCGTCGCTGGTGCTTGTAAGCCAGCCGCAGCACGTCCTGGAGCGGTCGCCTCAGGTGCGGGTTGGGCCGAGTCAGTCGCAGGGCGAGGGCCCGCCGGTTGCGCCAGCGCAGGTCGTCGGTGAGCTGCTTCACTGCCTCCACGAGTTCCACGCCCGCGCCCTTCTTGTGCTTGCGCACCTCCCCCGCGATCTCGAACAAGACGGTCAGGATGTCGAGGTTGAGGTCCCGGTCGAGCAGCGCCCGGCGAAGGAGGGTGCGCACCTCCGCAGGGTGCTCGTCCATGACCTCTCCCGTCTTCGCCCAGCGCGCCTCGGCAAAACCAGACAGGTAGAGACCCACGGTGTAGGAGACCCGCCTCGTGCCGCTGCGTGATCCCCCGGTGATCGACCATCGCAACATCGTGCGGAGAGCCCTCTCCCTGGTGTCGGCTCCGCGCAGCAGCCGCAGCACGCTGATCAGCACCGCCGAGTGGACACTGATCCTGGTCGTCTCGTCGGCCAGGTCCGCCAGCGCGTTCAAGGCGGTCTCCGGGTCACGCTTCCCGACCGGGGTCGACCAGAACAGGGCTGCGGCAGAGCGTTCGGGTGCGTTGCCGTCCGACCACTCCTGCACGGTCGCGTCCACCAAGGGCCCGAGCTTGTGGTCGTCCGCCAGGTGCGCGAGCGTGGACGCCGCCAAGTCGAGCGCGCGGACCCCGCCGCGCCTGGTGAGGCTGCGCAGCGGTCGGAGCGGGTCGTGGGCGGGGACTTGGGCGATCATCACAGCCAGACAACGCCGCACGGGGTCGGTGAACGGGTCCATCCCGCTCTGGTGCAACCACTTCTCAACCAGTTCGTGCGCGGTGGGGTACTCCCGCCACACGTGGCGCAGCACCGCCTGTGCCCAGTCCTGGCGCTCGAAGCGGATGGTGCGCTCGGTCAGGCCCTCGTGCTGCGGGTGGTCGCGCAGCACGGTGACCGCCCGGATGCCGGTCAACAGCTCCTCGGTCGTCCTGCCGAAGACCTTCTCCGGGGCCGCGGTGCCGTCGAGAGGCGCTTCCGCCTCCTTGACCGAGAGGGCGAACAGACGGGCGAGGTCCAGCACCTCGTCGACGGACTCGTTCTCCAGCACGGCGACGGCGAGGGCGGCGGCGTGCTCGATCGGGGTCCGGTCGCAGAACCAGCGCGCCACTGCCACGTCCGGCAGGTCCCGCAGGTCGGCCAGCGCCTCAGCCTTGGTCAGCACCCCCGCCTGCACCTGCAGGGCGAGCATCGCCGCCAGCGCCGCACGTGACGGCGAAGGCGCCTCGGCCAAGGGTGCCGCGAGGGTGGTCTTCAGCAGCTCCAACGCTCCCTCGACGCTGGAACTGCCCGATGCCTCCAACGCGGCAACCGCCACGTCGAGCGGGGCCGGGGCGCTCAGCCGCACGGTGTGGGCGGCCCCGCAGGACTGGCTCGGGTGGTCGACGATGACGACCAGGTGGCACCTCACCGTGGCGAAGACCGCCTCGCACTGGGCGAAGGCGCTGTCGGTGAGCGGGGTGCCGCCCAGATCCCGCAGGTCCCAGACGTAGCCGACGCCGGGGTCCAGTTCTTCGGTGCGCACGCTGCCCGGGGTCCGCTCGGGGTTCAGGTCTGCGACCCGCCTGACGCCGCGATCGACCAGCAGCCTGCGTGCGGCGTGCGTGCGCCCACTGCCCCGACCGCAGACCACCACCGCGCCTGCTACCAGCGCCCGTGCCGCGACGTCGAACCCCTCCGGCGCGGCGAAGCAGTGGCGGACGTGGTCGAGTTCGGCGGGTGTCGAATAGCGCACCACCAGGTCCTCACGGCCGATACCGCTGCCCACGATGTTGATGTCGCCGTTGACGACGTGTGCTTGCACGCCCGAGTTGTCGTTGGTCTTGTTGCCCTGCGTCAGCTCGCTCTTGGTCTCGGTGCTCATCGCCTGCCACCGAGGTTGACGCCACCGTTGATGGTGTGGGCCTGCACACCGTGCATCGCGCCGTAGACCGTGTTCGCCACCGGTGGTGCGCTCGCGGCCTCCTGAGGCGGTTCGACCAGGCGCGCCAGCGTGCTCGCGTCGACCCCGGGCACCCTGACCCACGCCTTGTCGGCGAACTCCTTGTGGACCACCCGCAGGGGTGTGAACTCCGAGCGCCGGACCCGGGTGGTGTGGTCACCGGAGAACACCGCGTTGATGACCTTGTCGGAGATGACCAGCGCGCTGGCGGTGGCCCCGCTGGTCTGCTCGACGCAGCGGGCGAACAGGTCCTTGACCGCTTGGGCGTCGAGCAGCCGATTGGTGTCGACCCGCCCGCGGTGCAGGCCCGCCCCCTCCCCGACCGGGCCGATCTCGACCGCCATCCGCAGCCGCACGTCCGGCTTGTGCCAGGTGTTGTGCTCGACCAGCACGCTGTCCACGGCGACCGCCGCGTCCACCACGTCTGCGACCCTGGTGGTGGGCAGGGTGATCAGCGCCCCGTCACCGGTATCGGCCCAATCGAGCACGTCCGTCTCAAGCTCGCCGTCGCGCAGCGCTCCGCTCACTGCGGCCAGGGCCACCGACCGCGCTGCGGCCACGTGGTGACCGGGCAGCGAGCCCGAGCCGACCAGGTCCACCCCTAGTACCGCCCGTAGATCCGGAACCAGCCCCATCCGCTTCCCCTTCCCCGCTCATCCGAGGGGGACATCGTCGGCAGGCGCGAGACGGCCCTCCCCCGGAAATCAGGGGTTCGGGCGAAGTCGGTACCAGAGCCTGCCGGTCTCGACGACGCCGCGGTCGCGGAGGCGGGCCAGGGCGGTTTCGACGTGCTTCTCGGAGGCGGCCACGGCGGTGGACATGTCGCGCTGGCTGATGCCGCGGACGAGCAGGCCCTGCTCCGAGGGAGTGCCGAAGGAGGTGGCCCACTCGCGCAGGTAGCTGTGCAGGCGGGTGGTGACGTCGCGGGTCGCGGTGAGGCGGGCGTGGTCGGCGCGGCGGCGCTGGGCGCCCCAGGTGGCGTCGACGAGGGCGTGGACATCGGGGTCGGTGGCGCGCAGGTGGCGGAAAGCAGGGGCCGGGACGAGGTGGGCCACGACCCGGTCGAGGACTTGGATTGTGGCGCTGCGGGGGGCGTTGTTGAGCACGCCTGCCTCGCCGATCAGCTCACCGGGGCCGACAAGGCCGAGGAAGGCGGTGTCGCCGTCGGGGGTGAGCAGGAAGACCTTGGCCAGGCCCACGGCCAGCAGCAGGACGTGGGTGCTGGGGTCACCGGTGTGCAGCAGGTATGCACCCCGGTTGAAGGGGACCGGCTGTCCGGCGGCGCGCAGGCGGGCGCGGCCCGCGTCGGCGGTGGGCATGTGTTGATCGTGCCCAGTCCGGGGCTGCCTCGTCCTGCACCCCCGGAACTGGACTGGTCAGGCGGGGGTGGGGGTGAGGGTGGCGACGGCCTTGGGGACGTTGTTGACGCAGAGGGCGTCGACGCCCGCGGCGAGGAGGGTTCGGGCGAACTTGAGGGTGGGGCACCAGGCCAGGAACTCGCGGCCGCTGGCGTGGACGGTGTCGACGACGTAGTCGAGGGGGCGCAGGAGGGCTGCCTCGTCCTCCTCCTTGGCGTGCAGGGAGCCCCAGTGGGGGGCCAGGACCTGCACGTCGAGGTGGGCGGCGGCGGCGACGGCCTGGTCGATGGGGAACTCCAGCCAGGTGAGCAGGCCGCGGGGGACGTCGGGGGCCAGCTCCTTGGCGATGTCGAGGGCGCCCGCGTCGAAGGAGCTGATGAGGGTGGGGCGGGTCTTGGCGGTGCGGCGGGCGGTGGCGGCGAGGCGGCCCATGGTGGAGAGGGGGCGGGTGCGGGTGGCGTCCTCCATGGAGGTCTTGACGTCGAAGTCGACGCCGACCGCGGTGGGGAGGGCCTCCAGGAGGTGGTCGAGGCGCAGGGTGCCGCGGGCCTCGGCCTCGGCGCCGGTGAGGTCGGCGTAGAAGGCGCCGTCGGGGGCCGCCGGGTTGTGGGCGACCACCAGGGTGTCGTCGGCCGTGCGGCGGACGTCGACCTCGACCCAGTCGACGCCCGCGGCCGCGGCGGCGAGGAAGGAGGCCAGGGAGTTCTCCTCGTGGCCCGCGACCACGCCGCGGCCGCAGCCGCGGTGCCCCAGGAGAACCGGCCTGGGCCCGAACACCGATCCGTTGCCGTCCATAGCGCGCCGCCACCCACCGGCGCGGCGCGCTGCGGCGCTACGCGGCGGACGTGACGGTCTTGCCCACCTCCACGTTCGCACGTTCGAGGTCGCCTGCGAAGTCCACCTCCACCACGAAGTGCGCGGAGATGTCCAGCGCCTCCACCAGCAGCCCACCAGCCCCGATCGCGGACTCGATGCCGCGCTCGAAGTAGTCGGTGTCGGTGCACGCCTCCAGGTGCTCGACGAGCACCCCCAGGTCCGGGGGAGCGATGTAGTTGATGCCGACGGCCTCACCGAGACCGCCGACCACCGATTTTGACAGCTCGGCGATGAACCCGTCCGGTGAAGCGGTGTACTTCACCTCCTCCTCGCCCACGGCGGCGGTGTTGACGCAGACGAACGAGCGGCCGCGGGCGATGGCGGCGCGCACCGGGTCGAGCAGCGCGGGGTCGAACACGACGTCGCCGTTGAGCCACAGCACGCCGCCGTCGCCGGGCTTGCGGACGGCCTTGAGCAGGCTCTTCGCGGTGTTGGTGTGCTGGTAGCGCTCGTTGTAGGCGAACCGGGCGTCCGGGGCGGCGGCCATCACCTGCGCGGCCTCGAAGCCGACGACGATGGTCGGGTCGAACCCGTCGGGGCCGAAGGCGGCGGTGAGGTTGTCCAGCTGCTGCTGCAGGATCGAGCGCCCGTCGACCAGGGGGGTCAGCGGCTTGGGCTTGGGCATGCCCAGGCGGGTGCCCATGCCCGCGGCCAGGATCACGACTCGCTGTCGGTGGTTCACGCCGACCTCCCCGGTGCGCTCGCGCGGCCGTCCGCCAGCGCCGCCAGGCAGGCGTCGCGCAGGGCCGCTGTCTCGGTGATGGCGGCCAGGAACCGGGTGGTGGACTCACCCGGGCCCAGGTCGCCGAAGTAGCCGCGCCTGGCGGCGTGCCGGTCGCCGCGACGGGTGTCGTCGGCCAGCCGGGCGGTCAGGGTCGCCGTCAGGTCGGCGATGGTGGAGCTGTCGACGACGTCCGCGGCGGCGGCCACGGGGGCCTCGCGCAGCAGCCGGTCGCGGTCGTCGTACCGGTCCGCGATGAACATCGGCTGGTCGACGCGCAGGTAGAGGAAGTCCAGGCCGACCGAGGACACGTCGGTGACGATGAGGTCGCAGCCGGGGAACACCGCGAGGATGTCGCCGGTGGCGTGCACCTGGTGGCCCGCGTCCGGGTCGAGGCGGGCGGCGGCCTCCACCAGGCGCACCACCTCGCGGTGCGCCTCGGCCACCGAGGGCAGCGGGCTCACCGGCACGCGCGGGTGCGGCTTGTAGACCACCCGGGTGCCCGGCACCGCCAGCGCCGCGGCCACGACGCGGGGGCCGAGCACGTCGACGGAGGTGTAGTTGTTCGAGGCGTTCTCGCCCTCCCAGGTGGGGGCGTAGAGGATCGTGCGCCGCCCGCTCGGCGCCAGCAGCGGCTGCGGGCGCAGGTCCAGCTGCGGGCGGCCGACGGGCACGAGCTTGGCCTCGTCGAAGCCGATCAGCGCGGCGCGGTGGCGGGCGACGGCGTTGGGACCGGCGACGAACACCCGGTCGTAGGCCTTCACCTGGTTGGAGACCATGCACACCTTGTCGGACTCGCCGTGGTTGACGTGCACGTGCAGCACCCGCCGCTGCATCAGCGAGTGGAAGTTGTGCACCGAGTTGTTGACGTAAACGGCGACCTTGAAGTCGCTGGTCTCGTACAGCTCCACCAGGTCGGGGAACGACGGCGCCAGCACCACCCGCAGCGCGGTGAGCCCGGCCAGCTCCGCGGCGGTGCGCTCGTTGCGGGTGATGACCACGGTGGGGTGGTGGGCGTCGAGCAGCTCGAACACCGGCAGCCACTGTTTGAGCTGGTAGAGCTTGCGCGGGTCGTCGGCGAAGTACACGGCGACCTCGCCGGGCACCGGTTCGCCTGGGGTGTAGCCGGACGGCACCGGCCCCCCGGGGGAGTCCAGGAGCCGGTGCGGGTCCGCACTGGTCCTGGTTGTCCTGCGACGACCGAACAAGCGCATGCGGCAGCCCCTCCTCCGGGGTCGTGCGGGTACGCGCCAGCGCAGCAGGGACCGGCTGGTCGCGAAAGGGTGGGGTGAACGGTCGTCCGGCTGTCAGGCGCGGGGCCGTGCCCGGACATTGTCACCCCCGGCACACCTGTTGGCCAAGTGGGGTACGGGCGAGAGAAACCAACTATTTACCGTTCCCCACCCGTTCCGGGGACCGGTTCGCGCGCACTACCGGACCCGGGGCGGTCGCGGGAAGCCCGGTGAGCGCATCGATACGACCCGGCAACAAGGGCCCGGGTTCGGAAACCGCCCGCTGTTCCGGGGGAAACGCGCTGGTCATCGGCGGCGCCTGTACTTGGTGCCATGCCGGAGATGTTCTTCACCGTGCGGTGGCCGGACGGCTCGGCGCAGCGGTGCTACTCGCCCTCGCTGGTGGTCGAGGACTACCTCGCGCCGGGCAGCAGCTACCCCGTCGCCGACTTCGTCGAGCGTAGCTGCGCGGCGCTGCGCGCGGGCTCCGAGCGGGTCCGCGCCAAGTACGGGTTCGGGTGCGCCAACGCCCTGGCCCAGGTCGAGGACATCCTGGCGCGGGCAGCGGCGCTCGCGGACACCCACCGTGCGGGACACGTGACGATCGAGGGGTTCGAGCGATGAGCAGGCTGGTGCCGGTGCCGGGTGGGGACCTCGACGGTCTGCACCGCTCGGTCGTGGTGGTGGGCGGCGGGCAGGCGGGGCTCTCGATGAGCCACTGCCTCACCCAGCGGGGGGTGGACCACCTCGTGCTGGAGAAGGGGGAGCTGGCGAACGAGTGGCGCGACCGGCGCTGGGACTCGTTCTGCCTGGTGACCCCGAACTGGCAGTGCGCCCTGCCCGGCTTCCCCTACGACGGGGTCGACCCGGGCGGGTTCATGCTGCGCGACGAGATCGTCGACTACCTGCGCCGCTACGCCGAGTCGTTCCGGCCGCCGCTGGTGGAGGGCGTCGAGGTGACCCGGCTGCGCGTGGACGGCGAGGGCCGGTTCACCGTGCGGACGCCCGCGGGCACCCTCACCGCCGATCAGGTGGTGGTGGCGACCGGTCCCTACCAGGTGCCGCTCACCCCGCGCGTCGCGGAGCGCTTCCCCGACGGCGTGGCGCAGGTGCACTCGTCGGCCTACAAGAACCCCGACCAGCTGCCCGGGGGTGCCGTGCTCGTGGTCGGCACCGGCCAGTCCGGCTGCCAGATCGCCGAAGACCTCCACCTGGCCGGGCGGCGGGTGCACCTGGCCACCGGGTCGGCGCCGCGCGTGGCCCGCCGCTACCGCGGCCGCGACGTCGTCGACTGGCTGGAGGACATGGGCTACTACCGGCGCTCGATCGACGAGTTCGACGACGCCGACGCGGTGCGGATGCGCGCCAACCACTACGTCACCGGCCGCGACGGCGGGCGCGACATCGACCTGCGCGCGTTCGCCGCGCAGGGCATGGTGCTGCACGGCAGGCTGGCCGGGGTGCGCGACGGCGTCGTCGAGTTCGGCGCCGACCTGCGCCGCAACCTCGACGCGGCGGACGCGGTGTCGGAGTCCATCAAGGACAGCTGCGACTCCTGGATCGCGAAGAACGGCATCGACGCGCCGGAGGAGGCCCGCTACGTCCCGGTGTGGGAGCCCGAGCACGACGGTCCGACCACTGTGGACCTGGCGGCGGAGGGAATCACGTCCGTGGTGTGGTGCACCGGTTTTGGCCGCGACAACCGGTGGATCGACCTGCCGGTGTTCGACGGCCGCGGCTACCCGGCCCACCACCGCGGCGAGACCAGCTTCCCCGGCCTGTACTTCCTGGGCCTGCCCTGGCAGTGGACGTGGGGGTCCGGGCGCTTCTGCGGGGTCGCCCAGGACGCCGAACACCTCGCTGAGCAGATCACCCGCAAGCGCCTGCGCGGCAACGACTTCGAGGTGCCGTGGCTGTCCGGCACGCCGGTGACCACCTACCCCGGCGCGGACGAGTGGATCGCCCCGCGCACGGTCGCGTAAAGCTGTTCACGTTGTGCCGCAATGCTTTTGGCGGTTCTCGCCACGCCCCACCCATGTCATCCACCGGCAACAAAAGACACGTCGTGTTGTTCCGCCGGGAATCGTTCGGACACCGCCGGGAGGTGGACTCATGGCCATGACCAGCCGCTGGGTAGCCGACGCGCACCGCCACCTCGGGGTGCTGCCCGCCTACCCGTTCTACGGCGGACCGCCCATCAACGCCGACCTCGGGGCGCGGGCCACGGTCGACGAGCTGATCGCGGACCTCGACGCCGAGGGCGTCGAGCGGGCGCTGGTGATCCCCAACTACGGGGTGCCGGACCCGGATGTCGCCTTCGGGTTCAACGAGCTGGTCGTCGAGGCCGCGGGCCGCGACGAGCGCGTCCGCGCCGCGCTGTGGACCTCGCCCAAGCCGGGCGACCACGACCGCAACACCGCCGCGCTCGCCCTGGCGGGCGAGACCGGGGTGCGGGCGCTCAAGACCAGCTTCCTGCTCGGTGGTCGGCCCACCGACCCCGAGTGCAAGCCCGAGATCGACCGGATCTTCCACACCGCCAAGGAGCACGGCTTAGTCGTGCACGTGCACACCTCGCCGGGGTCGGCCTCCGACATCGACGAGGTGGGCACCCTGGTGCAGACCTACGGCGACGAGGTCGACATCCACCTGGTGCACTTCGGCGGCGGGATGTCCGGGCACATGAAGCTCGTCGGCGGTCGCTTCTTCGACTGGATCGCCGCGGGCAAGCGCGTGTACACCGACCTGTCCTGGGCCATCGGCTTCGCCCCGCGCTGGCTGGCCGAGGAGATCTCCCGGCGCGGCATCGGCCACGACCGGGTGCTCTTCGCCAGCGACCAGCCCTGGGGCGACTTCGCCGGGGAGTACCACAAGCTCGCCGCCGCGACCGGGGACGGCGAACTGGCCGACCTGGTCTTCCGCGACACCTTCGCGCGCCTCTACGCGTGAAGCGGCACCACCCCGCACCACCCGCCACACCCCTCACCACCCAGCTCACCCTCACCACCGCAACGCACACCGCAACGGCAAGGAGAACGCTGCCATGGCTGACCTGACCGAGCTCGAGCAGCAGAGCCTCGACGAGATCCCGCACCCCTCGCTGCCCGACGGCTCGAACATCTACGGCGGCACGAAGGTCTTCCCCGATTACCAGGCCGAGCCGGGCCAGTCCTACTTCACCCTGGTGCACGGCATCGCGCACGAGTCCTCGGTGAGCTTCGTGGCGATCCTGCAGGCGACCAGGGCGCTGCGCAAGGGCTTCGAGTCCGCCATCTACTTCTACGGCCCCGGCGCGATGAACGCCATGGCCACCCGCGGCTTCCCCACCACCGGCAACTCCGCCTTCCCGGGCGAGCACAACATCAACGACTCGCTGAAGACCTTCATCAAGGAGGGCGGCAAGGTCTACGCCTGCCGCTTCGGCCTGTCGCTGCACGGCCTGCGCGAGGAGGACCTCATCGAGGGCGTCATCCCCACGCACCCGCTGGACGTGCAGGACGCGCTCATCCACTACGCCCGCAAGGGCGCGATCATCAACTCCACCTACATGTGGTGACCGGGTGGCGGTGGGCGCGGGCGACCGCGCCCACCGCCGGGACCGGGGTCGACCCCCGGGGAACAAGGAGCCGCACGTGAGCATCGAGACCACCCAGGACGCCGCCACCACCCCGTTCGCCACCCGCGTCGACCTCGCCCTGCTCGGCGCCCGCGTCGACGCGCCGGTGTCGCGCAGCAAGGGCGCGGGCCCCAGCGACGACGGCCACGTCGTGCTGGACGGCGCGAACGCCACCCTCCCGACCAACCCGGACTCGCCCTACTCGGTGCGCGGCGGCCGGGTCTTCCGCGGCACCCTCGACCTCGGGCTCAGCGTGGAACCCGTGCGCAGGCCGAAGTTCTACGACCTGAGCACCGCCGACGGCACCCGCTACGACAAGATCGCCCTGCTGCACGGCCGCGACGTGCTCGCCACGACCGTCGTGCAGACCTGCATCCGCTACGCCGAGGACCTGCGCTGCAAGTTCTGCGCCATCGAGGAATCGCTGCGCAACGGCGACACCATCGCCGCCAAGACCCCCGCGCAGCTGGCCGAGGTCGCGGAGGCCGCCGTGCGGCTCGACGGCGTCAAGCAGATGGTGATGACCACCGGCACCACCGCCGGGGCCGACCGCGGCGCCCGGCCGCTGGTGCGCTGCGTGAAGGCCGTGCTCGACGCCGTGCCGGGACTGCCGGTGCAGGTGCAGATCGAGCCCCCGCGCGACCTGTCGGTCATCCAGGAGCTCAAGGACGCGGGCGCCACCTCCATCGGCATCCACGTCGAGTCGCTGGACGACCGCGTCCGCGCCGAGTGGATGCCCTCCAAGGGCCTGATCCCGATGGCCGAGTACGAGGCGGCCTGGGACGAGGCCGTGCGCGCGTTCGGCCGCAACAAGGTCTCCACCTACCTGCTCATCGGCCTCGGCGACGACCCGGACGAGCTGGTCGCGGGCGCCGGGCGGCTCATCGACCGCGGCGTCTACCCGTTCGTCGTGCCGTTCCGGCCGATGCTGGGCACCCTCGCCCGCCGCGACGGCGCCACCGCGCCCAGCCCCGAGCTGGTGCGCGAGGTGACCCTGCGGGTGGCCGCGCTGCTGCGCGCCGCCGCGATGACCGGCGCCGACCAGGGCGCCGGGTGCGCGGCCTGCGGGGCGTGCAGCGTGCTCTCGGCGGCGGGGGGCTGAGCCGGTGCTGGGAGAGGGCAGCGTGCTCGGCGAGGTGCTGATCGGCGCACCGGCGCGGGCGCACCAGCTGGTCGAGCGGGCCGACGACGCCGCGGTGGCGGCCTACCGGGCGCTGCGCCGGGAGGTCTTCGTCGAGCAGCAGGGCCTGTTCGACGACGACCTGGACTGGCGCGACGAGGACCCGCGCACGGTCGTGCTCGTCGCCCGCGACGCCGCCGGGCAGGTCATCGGCGGCGTCCGGCTCGGACCCGCCCGGCCCGGCCCGGACGTGGGCTGGTGGGTCGGCGGCAGGCTCGTGGTGCGCCGCGGCGCCGGGCCGGTCGGCACCGGCAGCGCCCTGGTGCGCGCCGCCTGCGCGCACGCCGAGGGCGCGGGCGCGCTGCGCTTCGACGCCACCGTCCAACCTGCCAACGAGCGGCTCTTCCACCGCATCGGCTGGCGCACCGTGCGCCCGGTCCAGGTCGCGGGCGCCGACCACGTGCTCATGCGCTGGCCCATCGGGCGGGTCGCCGCGCTGGCCGAGGCCACCAAGCGCCAGCTCGGCGCGCTGCTGGACGGGCTGGCGCCCGGTGGGCCCGGGTTCGTCGGCGACGACGGCGCCCCCGTCCCCGGCAGCGACCTGGTCGCCGCCTGCGACGCGGTGGTGCCCGCCATGGTCGAGCGCGACCCGGAGTGGGCGGGCTGGTGCGCGGTCCTGGTCAACCTCAACGACCTGGCCGCCATGGGCGCCACCCCCGTCGGCATCCTCGACGCCGTGGGCGCCCGCGACGCCGCCTGCGTGCGGCGCGTGCTCACGGGCCTGCGCAAGGCGGCCGCCGCCTACGGCGTGCCGGTGCTCGGCGGGCACACCCAGTTCGGCGTCCCGGCCGCGCTGTCGGTCACCGCGCTGGGCCGCACCGACCACCCGGTGCCCGGCGGCGGCGGGCGACCGGGCCACCACGTCACCCTCACCGCGGACCTGGGCGGCTCCTGGCGCCCCGGCTACGCGGGCAGGCAGTGGGACTCCAGCACCTCCCGGACCCCGGCCGAGCTGGCGACCATGCTGGCCTCGGTCGGCCGGGCCCGGCCCGCGGCGGCCAAGGACGTCTCGATGGCGGGCGTCGTGGGCACCCTCGGCATGCTCGCCGAGGCCAGCGGGTGCGGCGCGGTGCTCGACGTGGCGGCCGCGCCGCGCCCGGCGGGCGCCACCGCGGGGGACTGGTTGACCTGCTTCCCCGGCTTCGCCGTGCTCACCGCCGACCGGCCCGGCGCCGACCCGCTGCCCGCGGGCCCGGCCACCGGCGCGGTGTGCGGCGAGCTCGTGGCGGGCGCGGGGGTCGGGCTGCGCTGGCCCGACGGCGAGACCACCGAGGCGATCACCGCGACGGTCACCGGAATGGGACCCGCGACAGGGATGGGGACGGCATGAGCGGCTTGCGGATGGCGGCCGTCGCGGACAACTTCGACCGCGACCTGGAAGCGGACTTCGCCAAGGTGGCGGCGCACATCGCCGCGGCGCGGGCGCGGGGGGTGCGGCTGCTCGCCCTGCCCGAGGCGACCCTGGGCGGCTACCTGCTCTCCCTCGACGGCACCGCGGGCAACCCGCCCGCGCTCGCCGTCGACGGGCCCGAGGTCAAGCGGCTCGCCGCGCTCGCGGGCGACATGGTGGTCACCGCCGGGTACTGCGAGGACGCGGGCGAGGTCACCTACAACAGCGTCGTGTGCGTCACCGGCGACGGCGTGCTGGGCAACCACCGCAAGGTGCACCAGCCGCTCAACGAGGACGCCAACTACCGGGCGGGCACCGGCTTCGCCGCCTTCGACACGCCGGTGGGCAGGCTCGGCATGATGATCTGCTACGACAAAGCCTTCCCCGAGTCGGCCAGGGCGCTGGCCCTCGACGGCGCCGAGGTCATCGTGTGCGTCTCGGCCTGGCCGGGGGCGGCCACCAACCCCGACCCCGACCTGGCCAAGGACCGGTGGAAGCGCCGGTTCGACCTGTTCGACCGCGCCCGCGCCCTGGAGAACCAGGTGGTGTGGCTCTCGGCCAACCAGAGCGGCACCTTCGGCAGCATGCGCTTCGTGGCCAGCGCCAAGGTCGTCGACCCCGGCGGCGAGGTCGTCGCCGACACCGGCGTCGGCCCGGGCATGGCCGTCGCCGAGATCGACGTGCGGGAGGCGCTGGTCGTGGCGCGCCGGGCCATGGGCCACCTGCGCGACCGGCGGCCGGAGGCCTACCCTGCCCTCGGCGGACACCTGGTGGAGGCGTAGGAGCTCGGATGCTCAAGATCGGCGCGGTGGCCGCGGCGTTCGGCCGCGACCTGGACTCCGACCTGCGGCGGGTGGCGACGCTCATCGAGCACGCCCGCCGGGACGGGGTCGCCCTGCTGGTCCTGCCCGACGCCGCGCTCGGCGGCTACCTCGCCGACCTGCGCGACCCGGACCCGGAGTCGCTGCCGCCCGCGCTGGCCCCCGACGACGACCACGTGCGCCGGGTGTGCGCGCTGGCCGCGGAGATGGTCGTCTGCTTCGGCTTCTGCGAGGCCGACGGCGACCGCCGCTACAACTCCGCGCTGTGCGTCACCGGCGACGGCGTGCTCGGCAGCCACCGCAAGGTCCACCAACCGGCCGGGGAGTCGCTGGCCTACGCCGCGGGTGACCGGTTCGCCGCCTTCGACACCCCGGTCGGCCGGGTCGGCATGCTCATCGACTACGACAAGACCTTCCCCGAGTCCGCCCGCGCCCTGGCCCTCGACGGCGCCGAGGTCATCGCGGCCCTGTCGGCGTGGCCCACCAGCATCACCAACCGGGCGCCGCGGATGGCCCAGGACCGCCAGTCCCGCCTGTTCGACCTCTACGACCAGGCCCGCGCCGCGGAGAACCAGGTCGTGCTGGCCTCGTCGAACCAGACCGGGTCGCTGGGCGGGATGCGCTTCCTCGGCCAGGCCAAGGTCGTCGGCCCCGGCGGCGACGTGCTCGCCCGCACCTGGTCCAAGGCCGGCATCGCCATCGCCGAACTCGACGTCGCCGCCGAGATCGCCACCGCCCGCCGCGTCCTCGACCACCTCACCGAGCGCAAGCCCGAGGCCTACCGGACGGAGGAGCCCGCGTGAGGATCGCCCTGCTGACCTACTCCTCCAAACCCCGCGGCGGGGTCGTCCACACCCTCTGCCTGGCCGAGGCCCTGGCCGCCGCGGGCGCCGACGTGACCGTCTGGACCCTGGGCCGCGGCGGCGACTCCGGCTTCTTCCGGCCGGTCGACCCCGCGGTGTCGCTGCGCGTGGTGCCCTTCCCGGACGTGCCGGGGGAAGGGGTCGGCGCCCGGATCCTGCGGTCCATCGCCGTGCTGCGCGAGGCCTTCGACCCGAACGCCTACGACATCGTGCACGCCCAGGACTGCATCAGCGCCAACGCCGTGGGCCGGTGCGTGCGCACCGTGCACCACATCGACCACTTCACCACCCCGGAGTTGGCCGAGTGCCACGAGCGCGCGATCGTGCGGCCCTACGCGCACGTGTGCGTCTCCGAGGCCGTGGCGGCGGAGTTGCGCGCGGGGTGGGGGCTATCGCCCGCGGTGATCCCGAACGGCGTCGCCGCTGAGCGGTTCGCGGCGGCCGTCGGATCGGCTTCGGCGTCGGCGTGGCGGGAGAAGCTGGGGCGGTACGTGCTCTCGGTCGGGGGGATCGAGCCGCGCAAGGGGTCACTGGAGCTGCTGGAGGCGTTCGCGCGGGTGGGGTTGGCGGACGTGCGGCTGGTGATCGCTGGGGGTGAGACGCTGTTCGACTACCGCGAGTACCGGACGCGGTGGGAGCAGCGGGCGGAGGAACTGGGCGTGGTGCCGGAGGTCCTGGGGCCGGTGGACGACGCGGACCTGCCGGGGCTGGTGGCGGGGGCAAGCGCTTTCGCCTTCCCGTCCACGAAGGAGGGCTTCGGGCTCGCCGCGATGGAGGCCCTGGCGGCGTCGGTGCCGCTGGTGGTGAGCGACCTGCCGGTGCTGCGGGAGGTGTTCACCGGCGCCGCGTTCTTCGGCGCCACCCCGTCCGACTTGGCGACGGGCTTGCGGGAGGCCCTGGAGAACCCGAACCCCCGACGCCGCGACGTGGGCCGCGCACTGGCCGCCCGCTACACCTGGGACGCGGCCGCGGCCAAGCACCTGGAGTTCTACGCGTCCCTGGCGTGACCGGGAACGGCCTCATGGGTGGTCTCCGCAGGATGCGCGTCCTGGACCCCGGGTGTTCGACATGATCGGGGGATGTCAGAGGTTGTCCCCGTGCCTTGCGTCTCGCCGCCGCATGTGCGCGCTATGGCCACGAAGTGGTTGCGGCTCGTGGTCGTGCTGATCCTGCCGCTGCTGCTTGCTGCGAAGTGCCCTGGCGGGGCGGTGGTGGGTCAGGCTTGCGGTGTCAGCTATCAGGGACCATCGGTGTCGTCGGGTCAGGTGGTCGTTGTCGTGCACCCTGCCTGTGACCCCAAGCCCGCCTCGCACACCCTCTACGCCGGTCTCCAGCTCGCGGTGGGTGGGGAATGGGTGGGGCAGGGGAACGAGACCGTGGTGGCCCGGGTTCCGGACGCGGCCGGGTTCGATGTCCGGCTCGCCGCGCCGTGTCGGGAGGGCACCTACCGGGCGAAGGTGCGTGCGGCCGGGCTGGGGCCGGACGGGGTGAGCGAGTTCGGGTTCGACGAGTTCGGCCCCGAGCGGGCTTTCACCCTGGTCGAGTGCGCCGGAGGGTGAGGCGTAGCGCGCGGCCGGGCGGTGGGTCACCATGAGCGGGTGAACGAACTGCCGCACGCGACCGAGTACACGGGCCGCCGCGTCCGCTGGTGCGGGGACCGGGTGGAGGGCCTGACCGCGGCTTATGTCGACGAGATCGCTCACGGCGGGACACGACCCCCCGGCCCCGCGGACCGGTGCACGCTGGAGCCGGGCGCGCTGGGCACGGTGGGCGACCTGGTCGACGTAGGCGACATCGGCCACGTCTACACCTTGCACTTCGACAGCGGGTACCGCTTGGACACGCCTCTGCCTGGCGACTTGGCGGCGTTCGTGGACGGCAACACTCCGGCAGGCCCGACCGTCGCCGGAGGTGGGTACGGGCTTCCCCGGCCGCCCCGCCGCGGCGTTCGCTCCGCGTTGGCCCGCCTGCGGCGCCGCTTCCTGCCCACCTAGCCACCCCGCTTGCGCGGGGAGGACGAGTACGCGGCGTTGGCCGGGGCCATCTGGTATGGAACAGCCCCGCTCGCGCGGGGAGGACCAGAGCACCAGGCGCCGGGGCGGCGACGTGGTTGGGAATAGCCCCGCTCGCGCGGGGAGGACGGCAAACCCCTGCGCTACGACGCCCTCGAACCGGGAACAGCCCCGCTCGCGCGGGGAGGACTACTTGACCTGGAACATGGCGGCCCCGTTCTGGGGAACAGCCCCGCTCGCGCGGGGAAGACCGCACCTACGACGGCGCCGTCTGGCCCGGCCTGGGAACAGCCCCGCTCGCGCGGGGAAGACTACAAGACCGCCCGGGCCGCGGACGTCGCCGAGGGAACAGCCCCGCTCGCGCGGGGAAGACCGCCAGCTCGAACAGGCGGCGCAGCCGCACCACGGAACAGCCCCGCTCGCGCGGGGAAGACCCCTTGTCCCGCACGTCACCCCGGAACCACACGGGAACAGCCCCGCTCGCGCGGGGAAGCCTGGGTGGCTGCGCTGGGGGACGAGCCGATGACGGGAACAGCCCCGCTCGCGCGGGGAAGACGAGTTGGAGGGCGCCGCCCGGGATCTGGCGGTGGGAACAGCCCCGCTCGCGCGGGAAAGACACTTGCCGAACTGGGACGATACACCGTGTTGGGGTGCTCTGGCATCACTTTCTAGCTAGGTACGTCGGCCGCTCGGGGCAGCCAAACCTCGCCGCGGTTGGTCGGTCGTCAGCCTCGACCGGCGAAAGCTTCAGGGCTTCAGCCGCAACGGAGTAGCAAAGTCTGTTGATCACGGAACCGCGCGCCGAATGCGTCGTCAGAGCACGACTTGCGGGATTCGCCAAGCTTGATCAGCAGTCCAGGATGGCGCGGACGTCGGCGGTGCGCCGGATCGACCCGCGCACCGTGGCTTCACCGAGATGGGTCGAGCCCCGCGCACGGCCCGTGCCCCGTTACTCGCCGGCTTGCACTCGCACCTCCGCGTGCCACCACCCCGACCGCCGGATGCGCTTCAACACCCCGAGCTCATAGCCGAAAGCCGCGATCCCAGCAGCATCTCCGGACACAGCTCGCCCCCTCACTCGTCGCCGTCGCGTCGGATGGGCTTGGCCACCAAGCGGACGTCCGGTCCCGAGCGGCTGACGTCGATCAGCTCCAGCCGCAGCACGTCGTCGATCGTCGTGATCCCCGCGTCCTCCAAACCGCTCTTGCCCGACCCCAGCAGGGCGGGCGCGATGTAGTTGACCACCCGGTCGACCAGGCCCGCGGCGATGAAGCTGCCCGCCAGTGTGGGTCCGCCTTCGAGGAACAGGCCCTCGACCCCACGCCGCCGGTACAACCCCGTCAACGCGGCCGCGAGGTCGAGCCCCCGAGCCGACCGCGGCACCCGAAGCAGGTCGACAACCCCCTCCAAGTGCGCGGCGTCGGCGTCCTCGGCGATGACGAGCAGCGTGGGCGCAGAGTCGTTGCAGACGTTGGCATCTGCGGGCGTGCGGGCATCGCTGTCGAACACCACCCGCAGCGGCTGCTTGGCGGGGTCCTCCACGATCGACAAGTTCAAGCGGGGGTCGTCGTTGCCCCGGACGGCCAGGTTGGGGTTGTCCGCGCGCTGGGTCCCGGACCCCACCACCGTGGCCTGGCACCCGGCCCGCAGCAGGTGCACCTCGGCCCGGCTCGCCCCACTCGTGACCCACTGGCTCGTCCCGTCCCGCGCGGCGATCCGCCCATCCAGGGTCGCGGCGAATTTGTACACCACGAACGGCCTGCCGAACCGCTCGTTGACCGCCGCCCACTCCGAACGCCCCACCAACTGCTCAGCGCTGTCCACGTCGATGTTCTCCCTTGTTCAGCCGAGTCGGGGTACGCCGCTTGGGCGTCCCGACGCACTCCTGCGGGTTTCAGCGAGTGAAACAGCAGGGCGGGTAAGGCTCAGCGGCCCAGGACCGGGACGAGCTGCGTGAGCATGTAAGACGCGCACCAGCGGGATTCGGAGTCCCTGGGGTTTACCGCCTCCTTCGTCAGCCTAGCCGCCAACTTGCGGGGCTCCGGAAAGGCCGACACGTCCTCAGCGAAGCGCAACGCGTCAGTCCAGGGAGTCCGGGTCAACCGGGAGATGTCAGATGCCAGGCACAGCCTGCGCACGGGGGTGTCGCTGTCGAGCGCGCGCGCCACCAAGCGGGCGTTTTCCTCACCTGGCAACTTGGCCACGACGCTGAGCGAGTTCGTCCGCGAGGTCGACGTGCGGCCGGTGACCATCCACTGGTGGAACTGCCGGATGCCCTCGGGGCTGAGCCGCGAGCCCACCGCGATGTCGAGGGCCCGCGACGTCGGGCCCTTGGCGAAGACCGCCGGGTCGCCGGCTTCCACCACGGTCACCAAGTGCGTTATCCGTGCGGCTCCTCGCACGTGGATGAGGCGCTGATGGGTGATTTCCCTGCGGAACACGTTCTCTCCAAAGGTTCGTCCATACGCCGGGGCGACTTCAGCGGTAATGGGGCGACTCCGCCGTCGACCTGCTTCAGGTAGGGCTCGGGTAGTGGCGAGCACAGCAAGGCCGTACCTCGCCACCATGCCTAGAGCAGAACGAAACCGAAGTCGTCCTGATTGGTGAACTCATCCACGTCCCACCTCCTGCCGGATCGTCCAAGTCGGTCGACTAGATCTTCATCCCCATCCAGGTGGCGAAGTTGGCCAGCGAGTTCGAGCGCCTGCGCTCCGCTTCTGCGATCGCTCGCAGTGTCTCCTGGGCGTTCGGGTGCAGTTTTGTCTGCTGGGGCGCGACGGCCTTGGCGTTCTGCAGTGCCTTCAAGGCGTTGTCGGGCTTGCCTTCGAGAGACCACGCACGCGCGATGTCCATCCAGTGACGTCCGACGCGAGTGGCTTGGACGTCCGGGGGGAGGACCACCTTCGACCCGTCACGGGCGGCGCGACCCGGGTCTCCCGACTCCAACGACACGGCGATGTCGTGGATCATCACGTTTCCCGGGCCCATGCTGGTGTCGTACGCGTACGTGGTCCTCCCCAGCTGTTCCCCGATCACGCGGGCGCTGTCGATGTGGTCGCGCGCCGTGTCGGGACGCCAGTTGCGCGCGTTGACGATGGCTGCTCGCAGGTGGGCGGCACCTCGCAACGAGAGGGTGCCCTCGTCCACCTCTTCGCTCTCCAGCATCACGAGCGCGCGATTCACCATGTCGTCGGCAAGCCCGTAGGAAGCTGATGCCATGAGCATGTGGCCCCGGTGGATGAGGGAGTAGATCGGCAAGCGGGAATCATCAGACCTCGCCGCGTGGTCTTCCATGCGGTCCACGGAATGGATCGCCATGCTCGTGTACCCGAACCTGTACGTGGTCAGGGTCGCTGTCGCGTATGCGTGGGCCAGGAGTCCGTGAGCCCTCGCGGCGGTCGTCGAATCACCGATCGAGATCGCGCCGTGCAGTTCGCGGATCACATCGGGCAAGCGCATCAGGGCCTGTCGCGCCTTGTCCTCGCGTCGCAGGATCCTGATCTGACCTACATCGTCACTCAGCAGGGTGAGAGGTCGCGGCTCGATGGGGACGACGTAGCGGCCCTCGGCGAAGATCGCGCGCAGCTCTGCCAGGCCAGGCAGCCCGCCGTCTTCCTCCAGGAGGTTCCGGTACGGCTGTCCTGTCAATTCCTCCAGCGGGACCCCCAGCGCAGAGGCGGTAGCCGCCGCGAACGCCATGGACGTCGGTTCACGGCCCTGTTCGACCGCCCGAACGGTCGATACCGAGTAGTGGTTCCGCTGAGCTAGCTGCTCTTGTGTCAAGCCCGCCAGCTTGCGCGCAACCTTGATCCGCTTGCCGATTCCTTGGTCGAGCATCGCACCCCCCACCGGCCGATGGTCCCAAATTCCGAGCGTACTCGCCGTACCCGAACGGACTGTCAGTTCGCTGTCAGTTGCCCCGAAGGTTCGGCCAGTAGCGTCCTCATCCTGCTCCGTGGAAAGGCAGTGGACATGGGTGGTTTCGAGGGTGATGAGCCGCAGGTCAACGCGCGGGCCAGGACGGTTCGGGGGTTGGTGCTGGCGGCTGCGCTGGACCGGTACCGGCGGGAGGCGGAGGTGACGACGGCGCAGTTGGCGGGGGCGATGCGGATGACGGCCGCCATGACGAACCGGATCATGACGGGGCGGCGGGTGCCGAGCGGGGTGGAGATCGGGGGGTTGTGCGCGTTGTTGGAGGTGCCTGCCGCGGAGCGGCCCTTCCTGTACGAGTTGGCGCGCACGGTGGACGACAGGGCTTGGGAGTTGAGCGGCACGTGGGGGCGGGTGGTGCTTGAACGGGTGTTCGGGGTCGCTGCTCGGGGCTTCTTCTACGACCCGCACCTCATCCCGCGCCCGTTGCGCACGGACGAGTACGCGCGCGCTTTCGGGGCGAAGATCGCGAGCGGAGTCCCGCGCGTGCACGAGAGCTTGATCCCCGAACACACCCTCACCCGAGCCGCACCTGTGGTGCGGTCGCAGTTGATGCACCTGCTCGACAACCCGGGGCAGTGGCGGGTCATCCCGGCCGACGAGCCGACTGTGCCGGGGTTCGCGCTCCTGGAGATGCCGCACTTCCAGCCTGTGCTGCACCTCGAACTCCTGGGAGCTGAACTGCTCCTCGAAGACCCCCGGCTGTCTGCCCGCTATCAGGAACGGCTTCAAGCCCTCACCCAGGCAGCGCTGAGCCCCGAGGACAGCGTCGACTTGGTGCGGGGCATCGGCTAGTCCAGCTCTTTGCCCTTGGTCTCGGGCAGGGTGAGGATCACCAGGAAGGCCAGGACCGCTGCCACCGTGACGTACAGGAAGAAGACGTTCGGCATTCCAGCGCCGGACAACGCGCTGATCAGCAGCGGTGCGGTGCCGCCGAACAGGGCGACCGTGAGGTTGTACCAAGCGCCGATGCCCAAGGCCCGCAGCCGGGTGGGGAACAGCTCGCTCATGAGGGCGGGGGCGATTGAGGTCATGGCCGTGTAGAGGGCCAGGCCCACGGTGAAGACCACGATGAGGTTGCCCAGCGAGGGCGTCACCAGCAGGGACAGCGGGAAGATGAGCACGGCTGTCGCGCCTGACCACACCAGCAGTTGCGGTTTGCGGCCGTACCTGTCCGCGAGCCACCCCATCGGGTACTGCAACGCGACGAAGATGACTGTGGCGATGGTCAGGGCCAGGAAGACGTCGGTGGGGTCGGCCTTTCGGGTGGTGACGGCGAAGGGGGTCAGGGCGCTGAAGAAGGTGTAGTAGCAGAGGGTCGACAGCATGGAGAAGCCGACGAGTTGGCCCACGGCGCGGGGGTGTTCGCGGAGGGTCTTGGCCAGGGGGTTGCGGACGCGCTGGGCGGTCGAGCGGTTCTGGTGGAACAGGGCGGTCTCGGGCATGGAGCGGCGGAGCCAGAGGCCGATCAGGCCGATGGCGCCGCCGATGAGGAAGGGGATGCGCCAGCCCCACGCGACCAGGTCTTCTCGGGTGAGCAGGCGGGAGAGGGTGAAGCCGAGCGCGGTGGCGAGCAGCACCGCTGAGCCGGTGGAGATGTAGAAGAAGGCCGAGTAGCGGCCGCGGCGGTCGGCGGGGCCGATCTCGGCCAGGTAGACCGAGGTGCTGGAGGCCTCGCCGCCCAGGGACAGGCCCTGGCCGATGCGGGCGAGCAGGAGCAGGGCGGGGGAGAGCCAGCCGACCTGCTCGAAGGTGGGCAGCACGCCGATGAGCACCGAGCCCGCCGCCATCAGCACGATCGTGAGCAGCATGGCGGGCTTGCGGCCGCGGACGTCGGCGAAGCGGCCCAGGAGCAGGCCGCCGAGGGGGCGGAAGAAGAAGGCCAGGGCGTAGGTGGCGAAGGTGTTGACCAGGGCCGCGGTCTCGTTGCCCTTGGGGAAGAACTCCGTGGCGAAGTACACGCTGAACGTGGCGTAGACGGTCCAGTCGAACCACTCCAGCGCGTTGCCCGAGCTCGCGGCGGCGAGTTGGCGGGCGGGCAGCCGGTGGCGGGTGGGGGCCGTGGTCAAACCGCACCTCCGTGGGGGTGAGCGCGTGGGGGAGTGACGCGGTGTCACCCCATCCGGAGATATCTTGTCACCGATGCCATCTCCAGCGGGTCGACCTGCTCGGGGTCGGGTTCGACGGCGGCCTCCAGGGCCTGCCGGATGGCGGCGGTGTCCAGGCCCGCGCCGATCATGACCAGGGTCGTCGACGGCTCCTGGTCCCAGGGCCACTCGTCGACCTCGACGCGCAGGTGGGCGCCGACCGTGTGCAGGGTGTAGCGCTGCTCGAAGCCGGGGACTCCGAAGTGCACGAACCCCTTGACCCGGTACAGGCCCGCCGGGCGGTCGGACAGGAACGCCATGAAGCGCAACGGGTTCATCGCCCGGGACTCGGTGAACTCGACGCTCTCGTAGCCCGCGTGGATGTGCTCCTCGTGGGGGGTCTCGGCGGCGACCAGGTCCTCGAACGACAGCTGCTTGAACCGCGGCTCCGGCCGGTGCACCGGGTCGAACAGCAGGTCGGGGTCGACGCGACCCTGCTCGGTGGGCACCACCGGGACGCCGTCCGCCAGGTCGCGGACCAGCGCGAGCAGCCGGTCGCGCTCGGGGGCGTCCACCCGGTCGACCTTGTTGAGCAGCACCAGGTCGGCGTAGCGCAGGTGCTTGTCCAGCTGCGGGTGGCGCTCGCGGGTGGCGTCGAACTCGGCGGCGTCGACGACCTCGACCAGGCCGCCGTACTCCACCCGCGGGTTCTCGCTGGCGGCCACCAGGCGGGCCATCGCGGGCGGCTCGGCCAGGCCGCTGGCCTCGATGACCACCACGTCCACCGGCGCCTCGCCGGTCTCCTCGTCGGCCGCGGTCAGCTTGTCGAGCAGCGCGTCGAGGTCGGAGACGTCGACCAGGCAGCACAGGCAACCGTTGCCCATCGACACCATCGAGTCGACCTGCGCGGCCACGCTCAGCGCGTCCACGTTGACCTTGCCGAAGTCGTTGACGACCACCCCGACCCTGGTCGAGCCGGTGCGCAGCAGGTGGTTGAGCAGGGTGGTCTTGCCCGCGCCGAGGAAGCCGGCGACCACGAGGACAGGGATCGTCACAACGGGCAAGGCTAGCCCGTCCGGGTGAGCCCCGCCGCGCGTCCTCAGTGGACGCGGCGGGCGAAGTGCGCGGCCGCCGCGGCGGTGTGCAGGGAGAACGCCAGCTCCGCCGGGCCGCGCAGCAGCTCCCACCCGGTCGTCTCGGCGGTCGGCACGGGGGCGGGCAGGGCGGCCTCGGCGGTGCGCGGGCCCAGCCCGAACACCAGCAGCGTGCCGTCCGGGGCGCTCTCGACCTGGAACGGCGCCACGTCGGCGGCCTTGACCACGACCCCGGTCTCCTCGCGCAGCTCCCGCGCGGCCGCGTCCCGCCACGCCTCGCCGAAGTCGATGAACCCGCCCGGGAGCGCGAGCAGGCCGCGCCCGGGGTCGATGTCGCGGCGGACGACCAGCAGCGCGTCCCCGCCGTCGGCGGTGTCGACCGGCAGCAGCAGCACCGCCACCGGCAGCGGGTTGCGGTAGGCGGTGTCCCCGCAGGTCGGGCAGCGCTTCGGCCAGCCGGTGCCCGGCGGGTAGGGGCTGCCGCAGGTGGCGCAGTGCGAGTGCTTTCCCGTCACGGTGGTGATCCTATGGCCGGTAGCCGCGGGCAACCCCGGCTGTCCCGGGCTCGTTGGGCTGGTTGGTTCCCGCCGGTTTCGTCGGGGGTGCGGGGTACGATTCCCGACAGCCGGGGGGCCGTTCGGGGACGGCGTTCCAGCACGGATCTCCAGCGCGGGTTTCCGGCACGGAACTTTGAGCACGGAAGTCGAGCAGGGAACTTCGAGCACCGGATCAGGACCAGGGCACCAGCACACGGACGCGGGGCGGGCGATGGGCGTGCGCAGCGGGGTCGGGGGAGTGACCCGCAGGATCTTCAGCAGGCAGGGGCGGGCGCGCGAGTCCGCCAGCTTCGGCGCGGCCGCGCTCGGCGCGCTGCTGCTCGCCGGTGCCGTGCTGGGCACTGGGATCGCCCGCACCGAGGTGCAGGTCTCCGACGGCCTGACCTGGGTGGGCGACGACCAGCGCGGCGAGGTCGTGCAGGTCAACCCGGCCAGCGGCAGGCCGGAGACCCGGTTGCAGGTCGCGGGCGGCGACGCCGTCCTGGACATCACCCAGCGCGACGGGCGGCTGGTGGTGCTGGACCGGCGCACCGGGCAGATCACCGTGGTCGACCTGGCCACCCTGCTCGCCAGCGGCCGCCGCCAGGCCGCCCCGGGCGCGGGCAGCAAGGTGCTGGCCGCCGCGGGCCTGCTCTACGTCGTCGACCGCGACGAGGGCGTGGTCGTCGACGTCGACCCGGTGACCCTGGTCGACGTCGGCGCGCCGTGGCGGGCGGGCAGGCCGCTGGCCGACGCGGTGGCCGACGACGACGGCGTGCTGTGGGCGGTCGACCACGGCGGCACCCTGCGCGCCCTGGGCTGGGACGGCGCCGCGGCGCGGTTCGTCGAGCGCTCCGCCGAGCAGGTCGCGGGCGCTGGCCCGGCCACCGTGCTCGTCCCGCACCGCCGGGGCGTGACGCTGCTCGGCCTGGAGGGCGGGGTCGTGCTCCAGGCGGGCACCGGCGAGGACCGGCGCGGCCGCACCGACCAGCGCACCGGCACCGTGCTCGCCGCCCAGGCCAGCCCGTCGGGCCTGGTGCCCGCCGCCGTCCCGGACGCGGGCGTGGTCGTGCTGCTCAGCGGCCCCGACGTGCTCCAGGTGGACGTGCGCGGGCGCGGCTGCCCGCACCCGGACCGCCCGGCCGTGCTCAAGGACAAGGTGTACGTGCCCTGCCGCGGCGACGGCAAGGTGATCGTGCTGGACCCCCGCGGCGGCCGGGGCGGGGCGGACCTGGAGACCCCCGGCTCGCCCAACCCGCAGCTCGTCCTGGACGACGACCGGATCGTGGTGAACGCGCCCGGCGCGGAGAAGGGCCTGGTCATCGACCCGGACGGCTCGGCGAAGCCGGTGACGATCCGCAACCCAGACCTGCCGGTGAAGAAGCCGGAGAAGCCGCCGGTGCCGCCCACCCCGCCGTCCCCGCCGCCACCGGACCCCGACGAGCCGACCCGCACCCGCCCCCACCAGCCCACCGCCCCGCCGGTCGTGCCCGTCGACGGCCAACCCGGCGGCGGGGTGCCCGCTGGTCCGCCGAGCGGGCCGGGCGTGCCCAGCAGCGGCCCGGGCGGGTCGACGGCGCCCAGCGCGGGCGCGCGGGTGCCCGGGGCGCCCGCCGGGGTGACGGCCACCGAGGTCTCCTGGTCCACCCGCACGACGGTGTCGGTGAGCACCACCTGGACCGCGCCCGCGTCGAACGGGTCCCCGATCACCGGGTACCGGGTCAAGGCGCAGTGCGAGGGCGGTGCCTACTCCTTGCAGGACACCGTGGGCACGAGCCTGGTGCTGGCCGTGGAGTGCTCCGAGGGCGGCCGGGTGACGGTCACGGTCGTCGCGTCCAACGCGGTGGGCTCGGGTCCGGCGGGCAGCGCGTCGGTGGCGCTCAGCGGTGGCGGTGGCAACCCGCCGGTCACCACCCAGCCGCCGCCCCCGCCGCCGGTCACCACGACCGAGCCCCCGCCGCCCCCGCCGCCCACCACGACGACGGAGCCACCGCTGCCCGCCATGCCCACCCCGGGCGCCACGGTCATCACGGGGTCGGTCCGGGGCGCCGACGTCACCGAGCGCCTCCTGAAGCTGGAGCCGCCCGCTGACTGGGCGTCGTTCCCGGGCACGTGCGTGGTGCGCAACTCCAGCGCGGGCTACGACACCCCGATCGGGTGCGCTGACACCTCGGCGACCATCTACGGCGAGTACGGCGCGAACGTGGTCACCGTCGTGGCCACCGCCGCCGACGGGCGGACGTCGGTGTCCAAGGCGCACACCTTCACCGTCCGCGAGCCCGTCGGCTGCTCGCCCTCGCCGTGCCAGATCCCGGCGTCGTACGAGGAACCGGTGTCCTCGTCGCCCACCACCTCCGAGGCCACGCGGACGACGATGGCCGCGGCGGGGGTCGGGCTGCTGCTGACCGCCGTCGTCGTGCGGGCCACCGGGCGCAGGCGCGAGGACACCGCTGATGGTCGGGGACAGGACGAGGAGAACGACACCCCGTGACAACCGCTGCCACCCCCGCGGTGGGCGAGCAGGACATCGCCGCCTTCCGCACCCTGCACGCGCGGGTCGGTGACGCCGTCGAGACCGCCCTGCGCGGCAAGCGACCCGTCATCGACCTGGTGCTGACGGCGTTGTTCGCGGGCGGGCACGTGCTGCTCGAAGACGTCCCCGGCACGGGGAAGACCACCCTGGCCAGGGCGGTTGCCACCGCCCTGGGCGGGGTGTCGCGGCGCGTGCAGTTCACCCCCGACCTGCTGCCCTCGGACGTCACCGGCACCTCGGTGTACGACCCGCAGTCCGGGGCCGTGCGGTTCCGGCCGGGGCCGGTGTTCGCCAACGTCGTGCTGGCCGACGAGATCAACCGGGCGGCGGCCAAGACCCAGTCGGCGCTGCTGGAGGTCATGGAGGAGCGCACCGTCACCGTCGACGGCGTCGGGCACCCGGTGCCGGACCCGTTCCTGGTGGTGGCCACGCAGAACCCCATCGACCTCGACGGCACCTACCGGCTGCCCGAGGCGCAGCTGGACCGGTTCGCCCTGCGCACCGCCATCGGCTACCCCGAGCGCGACCACGAGCTCGACGTGCTGCGCCCGGGCAGCGGGGCGGGCGTGGTGGCCGGGGTGCCCACCGCCACCGACCCGCGGCGCGTCGCGGAGCTGACGCGGCGGCTGACGGCGGTGCACGTGGCCGACCCGATCCTGAGCTACATCACCGACCTCGGCGCCGCGACCCGCGCCGACCCCCGGCTGCGGCTGGGCGCCAGCACCCGGGGACTGCGCTCGCTGGTGCGCTGCGCCCAGGTGCGCGCGGCCGCGGCGGGCAGGCACTTCGTCGTGCCCAGCGACGTGCAGGCGCTGGCGGTGCCGGTGCTCGCGCACCGGCTGGTGCCGACCAGGGAGGCGCTGCTGGCGGGCACGACCACCGAGGACGTGCTGTCCGAGGTGGTCGAGTCCGTCGAGGTGCCCCGGCCGACGCCGTGAGGCGCCGCCCCACCCGGCGCGGCGCCACCGCGCTCGCCCTGGGGGTGCTGCTGGTCGCGGCGGGGCTGTGGTGGCGCTACCCGGGCCCGGCCGCGCTCGGGGTCGCGCTGGTGCTGCTGGCGGCCGCGGGGCTGGCGGCCGTGCTGGTCGCGGCCCCGGTGCGCCCGGACCGCGCGGTGCGGCCGCTGACGGTGGCGCGGTTGGGCCGGTGCACCGGGACGCTGGTGATCACGAGCGTGAGCAAGCGCTTGCGGGTGGCGGTGGAGGCGACCGAGCGGGTGGCGGGGGAGCCGCTGCCGGTGCGGGTGCCGCTGCTGGAGCCGGGCAGCGCGACGAGCGTGGAGTACCCCATCCCCACCGAGCGCCGGGGCGTGCTGGAGATCGGGCCGCTGACCCTGCTGCGCCTGGGGCCCGCGGGCCTGGCGGTCGCGCGGACCGAGGTGGGCGGGGTGGTCGAGGTGCGGGTGGTGCCGCGCGTGCTGCCGGTGCGCGGCCTGCCGTCCGGGGTGCGGCGCGGGGTGGTCGGCGCGGACGAGCGGGTGGAGCGCGGCGGCACCGACCTGGTCGGGCTGCGCGAGTACGTCCCCGGCGACGACCTGCGCCGCCTGCACTGGGCCACCAGCGCCCGCACCGGCACCCTCATGGTCCGCGAGGACGCCGACCCGGCCCGCCCGCACCTGGTCGTGCTGCTCGACGACGCCGCGGCCGCCTACCCCGACCCGGTGGCCTTCGAGCACGCCGTGGAGTGCGCCGCGTCGCTGCTGACCGCCGCCGCCCGCGACGGCAACCCGGGCAGGCTGCTCACCACCTCCGGCGGCGTGGACGCCGCGCTCGACGACGCGGGCACCGGCCCGGTGCTGGCCGCGCTGGCCGAGGTGGGCACGACCGCCGGGCCGGAGCAGGCCCGCGTGCCGCTGCGCGACCTGGACGTCGTGGTCGCGGTGACCGGACCCGCGGGCGCCGAGGACCCGCTGCTGCTGGAGGCGGGCCGCGCCGCGGTCGGCGTCCTGCTGGTGGTCGACGAGCCCGCGCCCGCCGCCGCGGCGGGCTCGGTGCTCGTGCTGCGCGGCCCCACGGCCGAAGCGCTCCTGCACGCCTGGGACGTGGCGGTGGCGCGGTGACCCCGCTGCGGACCCTGTGGGTGGTCGTCCTGCTCGGGGTGGCCGTCGTGCCGCTGTCGACGGGCTGGTCGGGGAGCCTGGCGTGGGGGGTGTTCGCGGGCGCGATCGCCCTCGCCGCGCTGGTGGTGCTGCTGGCCCGCCGGGTGGGGGTCGGCGGGGAGGCGGTCCTGGCCGTGGGCGTCGTCGGCGCGTTGCTGGGCGGGTACTTCGTCGCGCGCGGGGCGATCGGGGGCGGACCGCTGGAGGTCCTGCGCGACTCGGTCCCCCGGTTGCTGACAGCGGCCCGACCAGCCCCGCCCACCGCCGACCTGCTGATGCCCGGGGCTGTGCTGGTCTTCTGCGTGGCGCTGGTGGTCGGCGTGTCCCTGGCGGGCAAGAGCAGGACCCTCGTGGGGCCGCCCATCGGCGCGGTGGTGCTCTACCTGGCGGGCGCGCTGCTGACCGCCGGGGCTGCCGACCCCTTCGGACTGGTTGCCGTCGCCGTCGTGGTGGTGGCCGCCGCGGGGTGGGTGGTGCTCGACCGCGTGGAGGGCGAGGGTGTCGCGCGGGCACCGGTCGGGCCCTCGGCGGCGGTGCTGTCCGCGTTGGCCGCCGTGGCGCTGGTGGCCGGGCTGCTGCCCGCGCGCGACCCGTTCGAGCCCCGGGAACTGGTGCGCCCGCCCGTGGTGGAGCTGACCGTGTCCAACCCGCTGCCGCGGCTGTCGGCGTGGGCGGCCCAGGGCGGCACCGAACTGCTGCGCGTCACCGGGCCGCAGCTGCCCATCCGGATCGTGGCGCTGTCGGACTTCACCGGCTCGACGTGGCGGGCGTCGTCGCTCTACAGCCCGTTGGGCACCGTGGCCGAGCCCGACCTGCCCGTTGGCAAGCGCACTGCCACGGTCGAGGTCCGCGTCAGCGTGGGGGCGTTGCAGGGGACGTGGCTGCCCGCGGTGGGGCGGCCGCTGTCCACCAGCATCGGCGACGCCCTGGTGGACACCGACTCCGGCTCGCTGGCGCTGGCCCGGGGCATCAGCCCCGGCCTCACCTACGCGATGACGGGCGTGGTGGACCGGCCGGAGGACGCCGCGCTGGAGGACGCCACCGTCCCCAGTGGACCCGAGGCGCAGCGCTACACCGCCCTGCCCGGGTTGCCGGTGCAGCTCGCCCAGTACGCGCGCGCCGCCGTGCGCAACGCCCGCTCGCCCTACGAGCAGGCCGTGGCCCTGGAGCAGGTGGTGCGCCTCAACCGCACGCCCGACGCGCAAGCCCCCGCCGGGTCGTCCTACGCGCGCGTCGAGCAGTTCCTGTTCGGCCCGCCGGGCGAGGTCGGCGCGGGCAAGGGCACGGCGGAGCAGTTCGCCACCTCCTACGCCGTCCTGGCGCGCGCGGTCGGCCTGCCCACCCGGGTCGTGGTCGGCTTCCACCCCGTGCCGGAGGAGGCCGACGGCACCCGGGTCCTGCGCGGGGTCGACGCGACGGCGTGGCCCGAGGTGTACTTCGACGACCTGGGCTGGGTCCCGTTCGACCCGGTCTCGGGCACCGACAGCGGCCCCTCGGCGGCGGCCAAGCGGGAGGTGCTGAACCGGCTGGCCTCGACGACAGCCGCGCCGAGCACCCCGGCGCAGGCCGGGCCGCCGATCATCCTGCCGCCGCCTGCACCCCCCGCCGCGGCCGCGCCGGAGCAGCCCTCCCGGGCGTGGATTGCGTTCGCCATCGGTGCCCCCGTGCTGCTCTTGTTGCTGCTGCTGGGTTTGCGTGCCGCTCGCCGTGCGCGGTGGCGGCGGTCGGGGGCCGCGGGGGCGTGGGCGGAGGTGCTGGACTCGCTCGTCCTGGCCGGGCGCAGCCCCGCGCGCTCGACGACCGCGCCCGCGCTCGCGGAGTCCCTGCCCGGCCCCGCGCGGCGGCTCGCGGCGATGGCCGACTGGGAGGCGTTCGCCCCCGGGACCGCCCGCGCGCCCGACGAGGCGTGGGGCTTGGCCAGGCAGGTGCGCGCCGCCCTGGGCCGAGGCGTGCCCTGGTACCGGCGCGTGCTGTGGTCGGTGGACCCGCGCCCGCTGTGGCGGAAGTAGCCCCCGCTCAGTTCCGCTCGACGCACACCCGCGCGGAGGCGCCCCGCTCGGTCTCCGGGTTCGCCAGGCCGATGGCGATGACCTGGTAGCAGTAGCGCGGCTGCGCCGGGTCGAGCCCGGTCACGGTGTAGGTGGTGGCGCCCGCGGCGACGGTGGCCACCGCCCGCGGCGCCCCCTCGGTGGTGAGGTCGACGACGACGAACTGGGCCTGGCCGCCGGTCGGGTCGACCCACGTGAGGTCGACGGTGCTGCCGGAATCCGCCACCCGCCGCAGGTCCGGCGCGAAGCGCGGGTCCCCGCCGACCTGCTGGCTCGGCGCGGTCGGCTGCTCGGTGGTCGGCTGGTTCGTCGGCCGGTTCGTCGGCTGGGTGGCCGTGGTGCTCGTCGGTGGGGCGGCGGTCGACGACGCCGCCGGTGGGGGTGCGGGGGCGCCGCGGGTGGCGAGGAAGCCCACCACCAGGCCCGCCATCACCGCGATGACCGCCGCCGCCGTGAAGATCCCGGCCCGGGAGCGCCGCCGCTGCTCGCCCCCGATGGCCTGGGTGCGCTCGTCGGTGTCCTCGGGCCACTCCGGCGCGGGGGTGATGACCGGCTCCGCCCGCCCCTGCCACGGCGGCGCGGGCAGCACGGGCGCCACCGGCGGTTGGGGTGCGAACGCCGCGTCCGGGCCGAAGTCCGGCGCCGCAGGCGGGGCGTGGCGGACGGTCAGCTCCGCGAGGTTGCCGGTCATCGTGCCCCGGTCCTCCTCCACGGGGGCTCCCGATGGCGTGACGGCGGTGGCGTCCGCGTCGTCGTCGGCGGCAGGCGCGGGCCGGGGACCGAAGTCACCGACCGGGGCGGGGTCCAGCGACGGCAGCCGCGTGCCCGGCGCCAACCGCGTCGCCTCCGGGTCGACCGCCGACACGTCCCACCCGCGGGTCTCCGTGCGGATCGCCATCAGCGCGTCGCGCAGCGCCCCGGTGGTCGGGAACCGGTCGTCGCGCTCCGGGCTCAGGCACCGCTCGACCACCGCCTTCAGCTCGGCGGGCACGTCCGCGCGGGTCCACGGGCGCCTGCCCCCGGCCTTGACCCGCGCGATGTAGGGCAGCACCGCGTCCTCGTCCGGTTTCCCGGTGGCGAAGGGCGCTTCCCCCTCCAGCAGGGTGAACAGCGTCGACCCGAGTGACCACTGGTCGTCGGCCGCGGCCGGGGTGGCGCCGTCGAGCATCTGCGGGGCGGCGTGCCGGTAGCTCATCAGCTGCAACGACGCGGTGTGCCCGGCGTCGGCGCCGCGGGCGATGCCGAAGTCGGTGAGCACGTACGAGGTCGGCAGCACCAGGACGTTCTGCGGCTTGACGTCGCGGTGCAGGTAGCCCTGGGTGTGGGCGAAGGCCAGCGCGTCCGCCACCGCCGTGCCCGCCGCCACCACCTCGGCCACTGGCAGCGGCCCGTGCTCGCGCAACCGGTCGTGCACCGAGCCGAGGTCGTGGAACTCCATCACCAGGCACGGCTGCCCGGTGGTGGTCGTGCCGGTGGCCAGCACCGTGACGATGTGCGGGTGCTGGCGGCCCAGCCGCACGGTGATCTCCAGCTCACGCCGGAACCGGGCCAGGGTGCCCTGGTCCGCCGCGCGCAGCACCTTCACCGCGACGTCGCGGTCGAGGTCGTCCTGCCGCGCCCGGTACACCGCGCCCTCGCCACCCTGCGCCACCAGCCGGAAGTCGCTGTAGCCGGGCAGCCCGAGGTCGGGCACCGGTGCCCCGGGCGGCGCGCCCGCGGCCGGTCTCGGCGCCCAGGCCCGCGCTTCGTCGTCGGCGTCCACGTGCCCCCGTCCTCCCGCCCCCCGCGGCGAAATCGTAGCCGCGGCGGGCGGTGGGGGGCCTAGGATCGTCCGATGCTGCCCGAACCGACCACCGCACCGCTGGTGGAGGTGGTCGACGAGCGCCTGCGCGGGGTGCGCCTGCTGCTCAAGCGCGACGACCTCGTGCACCCGGACATCCCCGGCAACAAGTGGCGCAAGCTCAAGCACAACCTCGCGCCCGCGCGCGCCGCCGGGCGGGTGCTGACCTTCGGCGGCGCCCACTCCAACCACATCCGCGCGGTGGCCGCGGCGGGGGTGGAGCACGGGTTCGAGACCATCGGGGTGATCCGCGGCGAGGAGCACCTGCCGCTCAACGACGTGCTGGCCTTCGCCACCGCGTGCGGCATGGAGCTGACCTACCTCGACCGGGCGACCTACCGGCGCAAGGGCGACCCGGACGTGCTGGCCACCCTCGACCGCCGCTTCGGCCCCTACCACCTGCTCCCCGAGGGCGGCAGCAACGAGCTGGGCGTGCGCGGCTGCCGCGAGATCATCGCGGAGCTGCCCGACTTCGACGTGGTGTGCTGCCCGTGCGGCACCGGCGCCACCCTGGCCGGGCTCGCGCTGGGGCTGGGGCCCCGGCAGTCCGCGGTGGGCTTCGCCGTGCTGCGCGGGGGTTTCCTGCCCGAGGCGGTGCGCGGGTTCACCGGCGGGCACGGCGGCTGGGAGGTCGACGAGCGCTACCACTTCGGCGGCTACGCCAAGGTGCCGCCGGAGCTGGACGAGTTCGCCGAGGAGTTCACCCGCCGCCACGCCGTGCCCGTGGAGCGGCTGTACGTGGCGAAGATGCTCTACGGCGTCTACGCCCGCGCCGCCGCCGGGGAGTTCAAGCCCGGCACCACGGTGGTCGCGGTGATCACCGGATAGCCATGTCCACCCGGGTGGAAGCCTTCAACGTCCTGGTGACGGTGCAGACCATGCCCACGGCCCGCTCCACCACCGCGACCAGCTCGGCGCGCGCGGCGTCGTCGAGGCCGTCGAGGTCGAGGTCCACGGCCAGGTCCACCGCGTCGAGCTGGTGCGCGCCGACCGGGCGCACGTCCTCGGCGGTGACCCCGATCCGCGCCCCGGGCGAGGTCCGGCGCACCACCAGGTCCTCCGCGGTGATCCCGACGCACCCCGCCGCCGCGGCCAGCAGCAGCTCCACCGGGGTGAACGCGCCCGGTTCACCGACCCGGCCCACCCGCACCCGCGCGCCCCGGTCGTTCGCCGCGGTGAACGCGTGGGTCCCGATCCGCTCGACCCGCACCCCGGACATCCCGTGCCTCCTCGTCGTCGAAGACGGTGATCGTACGACCGCCCCCCGCGCCACCGCCGGGTGTCCCGCTCGGAGCCCGCGCCGGGGTCACTAGCCTGCCCGCCATGCAGAACCCGAAGCTCGTGGCCACCGCCACCGATTCCCTGCTCATCGTGCTCGACCGGGTGACCCCCGCCGACCTCGACCGCCCCACCCCGTGCGAGGGGTGGTCCGTGCGCGACCTGCTCAACCACCTCACCCACTGGAACGCGGTCGTCTCCCCCCGCAGCGCCCGCAAGCTGCCCCGCCCGGACACCGAGGTCGAGCAGGAGTACCTGACCCGCCCGGACTGGCAGGACCACCTGCGGTCGGGCCTGCGCGACGCCGCCGAGGCCTGGTCGGAACCGCAGGCGTGGCAGGGCGAGACGACCATGACCCGGGGCCCGATCCCGGCCGCGCAGGTCGGCTCCATGGCCTTCGGTGAACTCGTCGCCCACGGCTGGGACCTGGCCCGCGCCATCGACGCGCCCTTCCCGGTGACCCCCGAGGTGGTCGACGCCTTCACCGCCTACGTGGCGGGGATGGCCCCCATGGCCCGCGAGCACGGCGTCTTCGGCGCGGAGGTCCCGGTGGGCGAGGGCGCGACCGCCCTGGACCGCGCCCTCGCCGCCGCGGGCCGCGACCCCGGGTGGCGCGCGGGGTGAGTCAGACGAGCCGGGCGGGCGACACCCGCTCGGCCGCCACGCCCGGCGTCCCGCCGGTGATGATCGCGGCGGCGGCCCGGGCCAGCGCGGGCGCCATCTGGATGCCGTAGCCGCCCTGCCCGGCGAAGAAGTGGAACCCGGGGTGGTCCGGCAGCGCGCCCACCACCGGCTCCCGGTCGGCGGCGAAGGTCCGCAGCCCGGCCCAGGTCGTGCGCACCGACCGCAAGTCCAAAGTGGTCATCGCGTTGACCCGCTCCAGCGCGAGCGCGACGTCGAGCTCGTCGACGCGCGCGTCCACGGGCTCGGACGGGGTCTCGTCGGCGGGGGAGAACAGGACCTGGCTCCCCTCGGGGCGGAAGTAGAACGTGTCCTCCATGTCGGACACGATCGGCCACCCCGGGTCGACCTCGCGCGCCGGGGCGATCCCGATGGTGCGGCGCAGGGGCCGCAACCCGAGCGTGGGAACGCCCGCGAGGGCTGCGACGCGGTCGGCCCAAGCGCCCGCCGCGTTGACAACCTGACCCGCCGCGACGGTGCCGCCTGGGGTGTCGATCAGCCACCCGTCGCCCTGGCGCTCGATTGCGGTCACGCGGGCGCCGATGCGGATCTCGGTGCCCGCGCCCGCTCGCAGGTCGCGCACGTAGGACTGGTGCAGGCCCATGACGTCGATGTCGCAGGTGGTGCGGTCGACGGAGATGCCGGTGAGGGTGCCGGTGCGCAGCACCGGGCACAGCTCGTTCGCCTCCGCGGTGGTGATCGGCTCGGCGGGCAGCTCGGCCGCCCCCGCCTCGGTGGCGGCGATCCACAGGGTCGCGCGCGGGGTGAGCAGCGGCGCGTCCTGGGAGCGCGCGTCGAACCCGGCGCGGCTGGCCGTGGTCAGCTCGCGCACGACGGGGCCGCCGTAGCTGGGGAGGTAGACGGCGGCGGACCGGCCCGTGGTGTGGCGGGCCAGCTCGCCCTCGGCCTCCAGGAGGACGACGGACCCGTGCTCGGCCAGTTCAGCGGCGACGGAGACACCGGCGATGCCACCGCCGATGACCGCGAAATCCCATGCCATGGGGGGACTCTAGAGGGGTGCTCGGTGTCGCTCCGCCTCGCCTGCGGCATCGGGCATTGTCGTGGCCGGGGCGCCGCATTCGTAGGGGGGCGGGTTCTCAGGAAGGACTGGTGCTTGTGGACGGGGGAGGTCGGGTCGCATGTGTGTGGGTGAGGAAGGTCTACGGGGTGGTGCGGGCCGCGGCTTGGTAGCGGCCGGGGGTTTGGCCCACCAGGGGGGTGAAGGCGTCGATGAAGCTGCTGGGGTTGGCCCAGCCCAGGCGGAGCGCGGTGTCGGAGACCGGGGTGCCGTCCGCGAGTTCGAGCAGTGCTCGTTGGACGCGCAGGAGGGTGCGCCACTGGTGGAAGCTCATCGCCAGCTCGCGGCTGAACAACCTGCTCAGGGTTCGTTCGCCCGCGCCGGTCCGGCGGCCGAGCTGGGTCAGGGTCGCCGGGGTCGCCGGGTCGGCGTGCAGGAGGTCGGTGACGGCCTTGAGCCTCGGGTCGACCGGTTCCGGGAGGCGCAGCGGCTCCTGCGGTGCGCGGCCCAGTTCGGTGACGACGACGTCGAGCAGCAGGCGGGCGCGGGGGCTGTCCGGCGGGTCGTGGTCGTCGACCAGGGCCAGGAAGGCCTCGCGCAGCAGCGCGCTGGCCGCGAACACCGCGGGCTCCGCCGGTAGGCGCTCGGCCAGGTGCGCCGGGACGCGCAGCAACCGGACGTCGGTCCTGCCGTGCGAGCGGCTGCTGTGGACGTGGAACGCCGGCACCCAGTTGATGCGGTTCGCCGGGGCCACCCAGGTGCCGCCCCGGGTGGCGGTGACCAGGGCGCCGGAGGCGGCGTAGCGGAGCTGGCCGAAGTCGTGGGAGTGCGCGGCGATGTCCTCGCCGTGGGCCAACGGCTCGCAGCCCGGGGGATCGTCGACGGGGGCGGCCACGGGAACCATGCTAGACCCGGGCTGGCGGGTTATCGGTATTTCCTGTCGAGAAACCGGTGGCAGCACCCGTGCGCCCGCGACGACCATCGGGTTGGTCCCGATGGGGCGGCCGCCTCGTCGACGCACTGAGCCAGGAGAGCCATGCGAGTCATCACCCAGCACGCGATCGGGGGACCGGAGGTCCTCACCACCGTCGACGCGCCCCGGCCCGAGCCGCTGCCGACCGAAGTCCTCGTCCGGGTCGCGGCGATCGGGTTGAACCCCCTGGAGGCGCGCCTGCGCGGGGGTGAGTTCCCGCTGCTGGGTGCGCCGCCGTTCGTCCTCGGCTGGGACATCAGCGGCGTGGTCGAGCAGTCCAGGACGTGGCGGTTCCAGCCCGGCGACGAGGTGTTCGGCATGCCGCTGTTCCCGCGGGCGGCGAACGCCTACGCCGAGTTCGTGGTGGCGCCCGCGGTGCACCTGGCGCGCAAGCCCGCGTCGCTGTCCCACGTCGAGGCGGCGGCGTTGCCGGTGGTGGGGTTGACGGCGTGGCAGGGCCTCGTCGACATCGCCTGCGTGTCCGCCGGGGACCGCGTCCTGGTCCACGGCGGGGGCGGCGGGGTCGGGCACGTCGCGATCCAGGTCGCGAAGGCGCTGGGCGCGCACGTCACCACGACCGCCAGCGGCGGCAAGCGGGAGTTCGTCGTCGGGCTCGGCGCCGACGAGGTCGTCGACTACACCGAGGTCGACTTCGCCGCGGTGGTCCGCGACATCGATGTCGTGCTCGACACCCTCGGCGGTGACGCCGCCGAGCGCTCGCTCGCCGTGCTCCGCCCGGGCGGGCACTTCGTGACGGCGGTCGCGGACGAGGACACCGCGCTCGCGGCCAGGTACGAGGCGGCGGGCATGCGCTTCAGCGGGATCGGGGTCGAACCAGACCAGATCGCCCTGCGCGGCCTCGTCGACCTCGTCGAGCGGGGCAGGCTCCGGGTCCACGTGCAGGAGGCGTTCCCGTTCGAGCGCGTCGCGGATGCGCACCGGCTGCTCGACGGCGGCCACCTCCGCGGCAAGCTCGTCCTCACCGTCTGACCGCGCGGCCGGGCGGTCACTCGAACGGCAGCAGCTCGGCCCGCTTCGGCGACCGCCCGTCCCCGGACGACCGCCCGGTGACCCGCCGCCCGATCCACGGCCCGAGGTGCTTGCGCGCCCACCGCAGGTCAGCGGCCACCCGCTCCCGCAGCGGCTGGGCGGGCGAGGGTGGCACCGGCTCGTCCCAGTCGAACTCCGGCGGCAGCCCCAGCGCGCGCAGCACGGCCTCGGCCACCCGCCGGTGCCCCTCGGCGTTGAGGTGGATGCGGTCCTCGGCCCACAGCTCCGGCGCGTCGAACACCCGGGAGGAGAACAGGTCCACCACCACCGCGTCGTGCTTGTCCGCCAGCGCGTCCACGGTGGCAAGCAGGCGGTGGACCCGGGGCAGCAGCCGCGCCCCGCCGCGCATCCGGCGGGAGGGGTCGATCACCCGGATCAGCACCAGCCGCCCGCACGAGGCGGCCAGGCCGTCCGCGATGCGGGTGACCTGGCCGGTCACGGCGTCGAGGTCGCAGCCGGGCCGCATGACGTCGTTCATGCCGCCCGCGAAGCACGCGAGGTCGGCGCCCATCGCCTGCGCCGGGGCGAGCTGCTCGTCGGCGATCTGGCGGACGAGCTTGCCGCGGACGGCGAGGTTGGCGTAGCGGAACCCGGGGGTCAGCGCGGCCAGGCGGGCGGCGACGAGGTCGGCCCAGCCCCGGCAGGTGCCGTCGGGCAGGTCGTCGGACATGCCCTCGGTGAAGGAGTCACCGAGGGCCACGAGGCTGGTGTGCGTGTTCATCTCGCCGGTGAGGCTACTTCGCTTGCAGGTCGCACCTACCGGGGTGGTGACCGACACCGCAGGGGAGCCGGGCACACAGGAGGAATCAACGCAGGAGGAATCCATGCAGGAGCGATCCACGCAGGAGGAATCCGCGCAAGAGGGATCGACGCGGAAGGAATCGGGCACGGGGGTCGTTGTGCTGGGCATGGCGAGCGAGCGGGAGCGCGCGGGGCGGGTGTTCGACACCGCGGTCATCGGTGCGGGGCAGGCCGGGCTGTCGACGGCGTACTTCCTGCGGCGGGCGGGGTTGGACTTCGTCGTGCTCGACGCCAACCCCGGGCCGGGCGGGGCGTGGCAGCACCGCTGGCCGAGCCTGCGGCTGGGGAAGGTGCACGGCATCCACGACCTGCCGGGCATGGCCCTGCCGCACGCCGACGACTCCCGGCCCGCCTCGGAGGTCGTGGGCGCGTACTTCGGCGCCTACGAGCGCGAGTTCGACCTGCCCGTCGTGCGGCCGGTGCGCGTCACGGCCGTGCACGACGACGGCGCGGTGTTCACCGTCGAGGCCGAGCAGGGCACGTGGCGGGCGCGGACGCTGGTCAGCGCCACCGGCACGTGGGATCGGCCCTTCTGGCCCCGCTACCCGGGGCAGGAGACGTTCCGGGGCACCCAGCTGCACACCGCCGACTACCGGGGCCCCGAGCAGTTCGCGGGCAAGCGCGTCGTCGTGGTGGGCGGCGGCGCGTCCGGCGTTCAGGCCCTGATGGAGCTGGCGCCCGGGGCCGCGGCGACCACCTGGGTCACCCGGCGGCCGCCGGTGTGGCGGGACGGGCCGTTCACCCCCGAACTCGGGCGCGAAGCGGTGGCGATGGTGGAGGACGCCGTGCGCGAGGGGCGCCCGCCCGCCAGCGTGGTGAGCGTGACCGGGCTGGTGCGCACGCCGGAGGTGATCGCCGCCCAGGAGTCCGGGGTGCTCACCCGGCTGCCCGTGTTCGACCGCGTCACCCGGGACGGAGTGGCGTGGGACGACGGGCGGTTCGTCGCCGCCGACACGATCCTGTGGGCCACCGGTTTCCGGCACTCCCTCGACCACCTGGCACCGCTGCACCTGCGCGCCCCCGGCGGCGGCATCACCATGGACGGCACCCAGGTCGCGGGCCACCCGCGCCTGCACCTGGTCGGGTACGGACCGTCCGCCAGCACCATCGGCGCCACCCGCGCGGGCCGGGCCGCCGCCGCCGCGCTCAAGCGGTTGGCCGCGTCGACCGCGCTGCCGACCGGCTGACGGCTATCGTGGGCCCCACCCGGGAGCGGAGGGGGTCCAATGACGGACGCGGCACTGGCGGCGAGGCTCACCGAGATCACCGGGGGCCCGACCACCCCGGGCCCCGACGACGGGCACGACGAGTGCCTGACCGTGGCGGGCCGCGAGCCCGCGCACGTCGTCCGCCCGGAGACCGCCGAGCAGGTCGCCGCCGTGCTCAAGGCCGCCAGTGAGGCGGGCACGCCGGTCACCGCGCGCGGGTCCGGCACCGGCCTGTCCGGGGCGGCCGTGCCCAGCCCGGGCGGGATCGTGGTCTCGTTCGAGCGGATGAACGCGGTGCTGGAGATCGACACCGACAACCACGTCGCCGTCGTCCAACCCGGGGTCACCCTGCAGGAGCTCGACGCGCGCACCGCCGAGCACGGGCTGGTGTACCCGGTCTACCCCGGTGAGCTGAGCGCCAGCCTCGGCGGGAACATCGCCACCAACGCGGGCGGCATGCGCGCGGTCAAGCACGGCGTCACCCGCCACCACGTCCTCGGCCTGCAGGCGGCCCTGCCCACCGGCGAGCTGATCCGCACCGGCGGCAAGTTCGCCAAGGCCAGCACCGGCTACGACCTCACCCAGCTCATCGTCGGCTCGGAGGGCACGCTCGCCCTGGTCACCGAGGCGGTGCTCAAGCTGCAACCGCGCGTGGCGCACCAGGCCACCGTGCTCGCGCCGTTCGCCGGGCTGCCCGAGGTGACCCGCGCGGTGCCGCGGGTGGTGGGCAGCGGGTTGCAGCCGCAGGTCCTGGAGTACATCGACGGCATGACGATGGCGGCGATCACCCACACGGCCGACCTCCAGCTGGGCATCCCCGACGCCGTGCGCGAGTCCGCCCAGGCGTACCTGGTGGTGGTGCTGGACGGGCGCACCCAGGAACGGCTCGACGAGGACGTGGAGGCGGTCGCGCAGCTGCTGTCCGAGCTGGGCGCGGTCGACGCCTACGTGCTGCCCGCCGGGTCGGCGCGCAAGCTCATCGAGGCCCGCGAGCGCGCCTTCTACACCGCCAAGGCCGCGGGCGCCGACGACATCATCGACACCGTGATCCCGCGCGCCGCCCTGCCCGAGTTCATGACCAGGGTCACCGCGATCGCCCAGGCGCACCAGACGTTCGTGATCGGCTGCGGGCACGCGGGCGACGGCAACGTCCACCTCGCGGTGTTCCAGAAGGACACCGCGACGCGGTCCACCGTGCTGCACGAGCTGTTCGCCGCCGCGATGGCCCTGGGCGGGGCCATCTCCGGCGAGCACGGCATCGGCCACGCCAAGCGCGAGCACTTCCTGGCCCTGGAGGACCCGGCCAAGGTCGAGCTGATGCGCAGGCTCAAGCAGGCCTTCGACCCCGCGGGCGTGCTTAACCCCGGTGTCCTGCTCTGACGCCCGAAACGCACTGACCCCCGACGAGACCAGCACCCCTCCCCTCCGGCCGAAGGACGACATGAACGGCGCCCAGTCCCTGATCCGCACCCTCGTCGACTCGGGCGTGGAGGTGTGCTTCGCCAACCCCGGCACCTCGGAGATGCACTTCGTGGCCGCCCTCGACGACGTCCCGGAGATGCGCGGTGTGCTCGCGCTGTTCGAGGGGGTCGTGACCGGCGCCGCCGACGGCTACGCCCGGATGGCGGGCAAGCCCGCGGCCACCCTGCTGCACCTGGGCCCCGGCCTGGCCAACGGCGGCGCGAACCTGCACAACGCGCGCAAGGCGCACACGCCGATCGTCAACGTCATCGGTGACCACGCGCTGCCGCACAAGCCGCTCAACGCCCCGCTGGAGTCCGATGTGGAGACCCTGGCGGCGTGGACGGAGGGCTGGACGCGCACCACCACCGACACCGCGCGGGTGGGTGCGGACGCCGCCGAGGCCGTCGCCGCCGCGGCCGCCGGGCGCATCGCGAACCTGATCCTGCCCGCCGACGTGTCGTGGGGCGAGGGGGGAGTGGTGGCCGACCCCGCCCCGATCGCGGCCCCGCTGCTCGTCGAGGACCCGGTGCTGGCGGCCGCGGCGGACGCGCTGCGCTCGGGGGAGTCGACCGCGCTGCTGCTCGGCGCCGCGGGCTGCCTGGAGCGCGGGTTGCGCGCCGCGTCCCGCATCGCCGCCGCGACCGGCGCCAAGGTGCTCGCGGAGGTCTTCCCGGCCCGCATCCAGCGCGGCGCGGGCCTGCCCGCCGTGGAGCGCCTGGGGTACCTGGCCGAGCAGGCGCAGTGGCAGCTCACCGGCGTCAAGCACCTGCTCCTGGCGGGCATGGCGGCGCCGGTGTCGTTCTTCGCCTACCCGGGCAAGGCCTCCGAGCTGACCCCCGAGGGCTGCGCGGTGCACACCGTGGCGACCCCGGCCGACGACGTCGCGGACGCCCTGGAGCGCCTGGCGGACCTGGTCGCCCCCGGCACCGAGCCGGTGCTGGCCGAGCCGTCGCGGCCCGCGCTGCCCACCGGTGAGCTGACCCTGCAGAACTGGGTGGAGGTCATCGGCGCCCTGCTGCCCGAGGGCGCGATCATCTCCGACGAGGCGCAGACCTCCGGCCTGGTGCTGCCCGCCGCCACCGCGGGCGCCCCCCGCCACGACGTGCTCACCCTCACCGGGGGGTCCATCGGCCAGGGCCTGCCGGTGGCCGTCGGCGCGGCGGTCGCCTGCCCCGACCGGCCCGTGGTGTGCCTGCAGGCCGACGGCTCGGCCATGTACACGATCTCGGCGCTGTGGACGATGGCCAGGGAGAACCTCGACGTCACCACGGTCATCCTCAACAACCGCGCCTACGCGATCCTGCGCGTCGAGCTGTCCCGGGTGGGCGCCGAGTCCGCGGGCCCGGTGGCCCGGTCGCTGCTCGACATCGGCACCCCCGACCTGGACTTCGTCAAGCTGGCGGAGGGCATGGGCGTCCCGGCCAGCCGGGCGACGACGGCGGAGGAGCTGGCCGAGCAGTTCCGCCGGGCGCTGGCCGAGCCCGGCCCGCACCTGATCGACGCCGTCATCCCGCCGCTGATGTGACCCCGGTACCCCGCTGACGCCGAGGGGTGGGGATTGCGCCCGGGGCCATGATGGGTCGGAGCGCGGGCCGGCGGGCCTGCGGGAGCGGGGAGGCGCCATGGCGGGGCCGGGCGGGGGCAGGCGGGTGGTGAGCCGGGAGCAGGTGGTGCGCGGCGCCTGCCGGTTCTTCCTGCAGCACGGCACGGTGGACATGGACCGGTTGGCGGTGGGCCTGGCCATCAGCCGGGCCACGCTGTACCGGGTGGTGCGCGGGCGCGACGGCCTGCTCGCGGACGTGCTCTGGCTGCTGGGCGAGCGGGCCTTGGCGCGGGCGCGGCGCGAGCGCAGGCGCGGCGGGGTCGACGGCGTCCTGGAGGTGACCCGGCGGTTCGTCGACCAGCTGCGCCAGGCCGGGCCGTTCCGGGAGTTCCTGCGCGGTGAGCCGGAGACGGCCGCCCGGGTGCTGTTCAACGCCGCGGGCGGGGTTCACCGGCGGGCGGTGCTGGCGCAGCGGGACATCCTGCGCGAGGTGCGCGGTCCCGCTGAGGCGTGGCCGGACCTCGACCAGCTCGCCTACCTCTACGTCCGCATCGTCGAGTCGGTGCTCTACGCCGAGCTGTTCGGCGGTGTCGCGGTCGACCCGGACGTGGCCGAGCAGGCCGCCAGGGCGGTGCTGCGGCCCGCGGGCTGAGGTCTGCGACAGCGGTCTCACGATCGGCGCGCGTCCTGGTGCGCAGCGTCAGGGGCCGGCTACTTTCCGGTGGTCCCCTTCCCCAACGCCGCGGGAGCCGGAATGCCGCTCCGCCCTCAGCACCGCGTCGGCCTGGCCGTGGCCGCGCTCGCCCCGCCCGTCGACGACCTCCCCCGTGCCCGGTGGGCCGGGGTCGAGCGGCTGCGCGGGCGCGGCCCCACCCGACGCGGCAGCCCCGCCGCCGGGGCCTGCACTGTCCATTCAGGATTTTCCATTCCCGCCGACGAGCGGGAGAACCTGCGCGAGGCCGTGCACAGCGGCGTCGGGCTGCCCACCCACCACGGAGGAGGAGCATGAACGCCATGACACCGCGCCGGTGGCGCCGAGCGGGGGTGGTCGCCTGCCTGCTGGCGCTCGTCGCCACCGCGCTGACCGCGGTCGCCCCGGCGGGCGCCGCGACCGCGCCGAGCGGGTTCGCCCCGGTCGTGTTCGTGCACGGCCAGCAGGGTTCCGCCCAGCAGTGGCAGTCCAACGCCAAGCGCTTCTCGGTCAACGGGTACGCCGACGACCTGCTCCACGCCTATGAGTACGACTCCAGCATCACCACCGACGACCAGGCGATCGCGGGCCTCGACGAGTTCATCGCGGGCGTGCGCGCCCGCACCGGCGCGCCCCAGGTGGACCTCATCGCCCACTCCAGGGGCACGGGGATCGCGCAGGCCTACCTCGGCACGCCCGCGCGGGCGGCCACGGTGCGCCGGTACGTCAACGTCGACGGGCGCACCAGCGCCACCCCGCCCGGCGGCGTGCCGACGCTCGCGCTCTGGAGCAGCCTGCAACCCAACGGGTCCATCGGCGGCGCGACCAACGTGCACCTGCCGAACTCGGCGCACACCGAGTCGACCACCTCGGCCGAGGGTTTCGGGCACATCTTCCGGTTCCTGCGCGACCGGCCCGCCACGACCACCGCGGTGCTGCCCGAGCTGCCCGGGCAGGTCGTGATCGCGGGGCGGGCGGCGCTCTACCCGCAGAACCGGGGGCTCGTCGGCCAGCTGCGGGTCTGGCTGCTCGACGACCGCACCGGCGCCCGGGTCGGGGCGCCCGCGCACTCGGTGACGACCGGCGCGGACGGCTCGTTCGGCCCGCTGCGGGTGGACGGCCGCGCGCACTACGAGGCCGAGCTGGTGCGCCCGGGGGAGCTGGTGCACCACTTCTACTTCGAGCCGTTCGAGCGCTCGGACCGCTTCGTGCGGTTGCCGGTCGCGAGCCCCGGCGGCGTCGCCGACCAGGTCGACCGGTGCCCCGGCCACTCCGCCTTCACCGTCATCCGCAACCGCGAGTGGTGGGGCGACCAGCTCGCCCCGGGCGCCGACGACCGGCTGCGGTTCGACGGCGTGGACGTCGTCACCGCCGCCACCGCCCCGCGGCTGCGCCAGGTGATCGGGGCCTTCGTCTTCGACGACGGCTGCGACGGGGTCTCCGCGCCGGGGCTGGTGCTGCCCCCGTTCGCCCTGCTGCCGTTCGTGACCGGCACGGACCTGCGGGTGCCCGCCCAGCCCGACGCCGGGCGCACCGTCCGGGTCACCGAGACCGTGCGCGGCAGCGGCGGCGCGACCCGCACGATCGCGGCGCGGAACTGGCCGTCGGACCAGCACTCGATCACCGTGCAGTTCAAGGACTACGTCGACATCGGCTAGCGGGCCTGCCCGGCGGCCCCGGGGGGACACCCGTCCCCCCGGGGCCGCCGCGCGCTGTCAGGGCTTGCGGGCCACGCCCGCCCAGACGACGGCCTCGCTGGGGTCGGCGAAGGAGATGCGGGGGGCGTTGGGGCCGGTCTCCTCGGGGCGCCACTGCGGGGTCCACACCATGCCGGGGTCGAGCAGCTCGAAGTCGCCCATGAGCGCGGAGATCTCCGGGCGCGAGCGCCAGATGCCCCGGCTGGCCGAGGACCGGTCGTACATCTCGCGCAGGGCCACCAGCTTCTCGTCGAGCGCGGGCGGGACCCCGTCGTCGCTGATGTGGGAGATGCCCAGGTAGGAGCCGCTGGGCAGCAGCTCGCGGTAGCGGGCGACGCACTCGGCGCCGATGTCGTCGCCGTCCGGGCCGGGCTGGAACACGTGCAGCACGGCGATGAGCAGCAGGGCGACGGGCTGCTCCGGGTCGAGGATGCCGGTGGCGCAGGCCTCGGCCCACAGCTTGTCCGGCTCGCGCAGGTCGCCGGAGATGACGGCGTTGTTGTCCCGCGAGCCCTCCTCGTCGAGCAGGATCTCCGCGTGCGCGACCGCCACCGGCTCGTTGTCGACGTAGACCACCCGCACGTCGTCGCTGATCTCCCTGGCGACCTGGTGGGTGGCCCCCGCGGTGGGCACGCCCGCGCCGATGTCGAGGAACTGGCGCACGCCGAGCTTGGTCAGGTGCCGCACGAGCCGGTTGAGGAACAGCCGGTTGGCCAGCGCCACGTCGCGGATCAGCGGGAACTGGGCCAGCACCCGGTTGCCGAACTCGCGGTCGACGGCCCAGTTGGCGGTGCCGCCGAGGTAGTAGTCGTAGACCCGGGCCACGCTGGGCCGGTCGAGGTCGATGCCCGCTGGGGGGATCGGGTCGGAGAGGTCGTCTCGCACGGGTGCTCCCGGGTTGTGCTGCGCGGCGGGTGGGGCTGGGTGGGTCTGGGACCCGGTGGGGCTGGGTGGGTCAGGCGGGGGTGATCGGGGGTGACCGGGTGGGGCGGTCAGTCGACCATGGCGCGGAGGAAGTCCGCGGAGGCCTCCCGGTCGAGGGCGGCCTCGGCGATGCGCTGCCACTCGGTGCGGTAGGCGTTGAGCTTGGCGGTGCTGGTGATGGTGCGCGCGTCGCCGGGCAGTTCGATGTAGGCGAAGCTCTCCGGGTCGCCGCCGCGGAAGTCCAGCAGGGTGAACCCGGAGTGCACGTGCGAGAGCGGCGCCTCGTAGGGCAGCACCCGCAGGTCGAGGTTGGGGTGGGCGGCGACCATGGACAGCAGGTGCTCCACCTGGTCGAGCACCAGGCCCCTGGTGCGCCCGCCGGGCAGCCGCTGCAGGCACGACGGGCTGAGCACCGCGCGGTAGGCGGGCGGGTCGGCGGTCGTGAAGATCTCCCGCCGCGCCTGCCTGCGCCGGAACCGCTCGGTGACCGCCGACTGGGTCACCCCGCCGCGCCAGGCGACCTCGAACTGCTTGAGCATGTACCGCTCGGACTGCAACGGGCCGGGGATGCGCTCGGTGTGCCAGCTCAGGATGGTCTCCGCGGTGGACTCCAGGTCCACCAGCAGCGCGAACTCGTCGGTCTCCTGCAGCCCGGAGCGCATCCGGCGCTCGCTGAGCCGCTCGGCGAGCAGCACCATCTCCTTGGCCTCGGCGTCGGGGGTGGCCAGCACCCGCAGCATCAGCCGCAGCTCCTCGGCCTTGACCCCGACCTTGGCCGCCTCGATCTTCTGCACCTTGCTCTGCGTGCAGCCCAGGTGCTCGGCCAGCTCGGCCTGGGTCATCGACCCGGCCTGCCTGGCGGCCTGGATGCGGCGGGCGAGGGCCCGGCGCGCGGCGTTGTCCTGCACCCGGTCTCCACCTTCCCGGTCCGGCCGACCACAGCCGGTCCAGGGTATATGACGGTGGGTAGTGCAGCCGTGCCCGGTCGTGGCCGTACATCACCCGGCGGTGCTGCCGATTAATCGGTTCCACCACCCTGCGTCGTGATTCCGCGCACCGGTGTGCTCCGCGTGACGGGGTTCAGCGCATTCTCAACGAATCCACAAATCCGGCCCACGCGCTGTGCCGAAACGTCAGCGTGCCGCGGCCCCGGTTCTTGGAATCGCGCACGTCGGCCCCGCCCGCGGTCCGCGGCCGCACCTCGACGCAGTCGCCGTTGGGCTCGCACTGCCCCGCCGCGCGCCACGCGCGGTGGGTGCGGGCAGCGCCGCCCTCGTCAGACGTCATCCTGGCTCCCACTCGAAAGGGTGTCCCTCAACAGGATTAATCCTGCCAGTGGAATAATCGGAGCGCAACGGTGGGTGAGCTGACCCACGCTCTGCGTGACGACATCTCCCCGATGACGTGATCATCCCGCCGATCGTCCACCACTGCCCGCCCACGTCCGGTGGCTGGTCGGGGAAACAACGCTGGCGACCGGTCGGTGTCAATTCCGGGGCCGGAATAATCCGCTGGGACGCCCCATCGCCGCGGGTGCGATCGGTGTACTACCGTTGCGCTCCGGTGGCACCGCATTCAACGGCGAATCCGCGGGATTATCGCTTTTCCACACCCGGTCGCGCATTCCGCGAGCAGTTCCGGGCCGCGCCGCGGTGCCGCCACGACCGAGCGACCGACGAGCGAGGACGACATGGACCGCAGACCGCCGCGCCCGGGGACCGCGGGCCCCACCTGGGTGCTGGCCCCCGCGGCGCGCGACACCGACCGCGTGACGGCCGCGCTGCGCGCCTCCGCCGAACCGGGCCCGCACCCCGGTCGGCCCACCCCCGTGCGCGACGGCCTCCCGCAGCTGCTGCGCTCGCTGCGCGCCGCCCTGCGCCCGCTGCCCGCCCCGCCGCCCGTCCCCGTCCTCGGGCAGCGCCGCAGGCGCGCGCCCGCGCGCGTGCCCTCCCTGGGACGGCCGCCCGCGGGCGGCCGCGAAGCCGCCTGACCCCGTCGCCACGACGGCGGGGCCTGGCAGGCCGCCCGGTGGGGTCCGCGCGCGCGGGCGCCCCCGACCACGGCCGTCGGGGGCGCCCGCACCAGCGAGGACCGGACAGCGCGACGCCGCCGCTCCCCGGGGGGAGCGGCGGCGTCGCGCGTGGTCGGGCCGGGGTCAGCGACCCAGGTCGATGCCGATCGAGATGAGCCCGTTGAGGTTGAGGTCGAGCAGGCCGTTGAGGTCGAGCACCAGGCCGAGGCCGAGGGTGCCGCCCACGCTGCCGCCGATGCCGATCCCCACGCCGATGCCCTGCGTGGAGACGTTCGCGGTCGTGGTGGTGACCGCGCCGGTGTCGGCCGAGGCGGTGCCCGCCGCCAGGCCGATGGCCAGGGCCGTGGTGCCCGCGATCAGGCCCAGTCGAGTCGCTGTGCGCATTCTGCTTGCTCCCCTTCGCTGACGGTGACGTCGAGGTCGAGCCTGGCAGAGCGGCGAACGCGCGGACGAGCCCTCGATCGTGTGACCACTGTGGAGCGAAGTCGGAACCGGTGACGGCCGCGCTCTGCGGCTCGTGCCCCAACAAAGCGGTGGCGCACCGCGACAACCGCGCGGTGCGCCACCTGGTAGTGCTACTCCGGTCGTGGGTCCGCCGGTCGGGGACGACTGTCCACTGCGGATACCCCTGCCCGGTGCTCCGTCCCCGGGACCGGTCCCGTCACTCCTCGACCGGCGGCCGGTCGGCCACCGCGCGCCTGCCCGCCTCGCGGACCTCGAAGACCTCGGACGCCAGGTCCCCGATCTCGCGGATGACGCCCACCACCGCGCCGGTGATGATCTGCGCGATCCGGCCGACGTGCTCGGCGGTCGACTCCGCGATCTCCTGCACCACGTCCTTGGCCGTCTCCTGCTCGCTCAGCACGGCAGCCCCCTCACGCCACGCGCAGCGCGCGGCCGTCCTTGCCCCCGCGCTCGGGGGTCGACGGCTTGGCCCAGAACCGGTCCGGCAGCGCCAGCTTGACGATCTTGGCCGCCACCGAGCCCAGCTGCTTGCCCAGGCCGCCGGTGTTGTAGGGCAGGCCGTACTTCTCGCAGATCGCCCGCACCTCGGCGGCGATCTGCGGGTAGCGCCGCGCCGGGATGTCCGGGAACAGGTGGTGCTCGATCTGGTGGGACAGGTTGCCGGTCATGATGTGGAACAGCGGGCTGCCGGTGATGTTCGCCGAGCCCAGCATCTGCCGGAAGTACCACTCGCCCCGGGTCTCGTCCTCGGTCTCCTCCTGGGTGAAGCTCTGCACCCCGGTGGGGAAGTGCCCGCAGAAGATGATGGAGAAGGCCCAGATGTTGCGCACCAGGTTCGCCGTGGCGTTGGCCGTCAGCGTCGACAGGAACTGCGGGCCGCTCAGCGCCGGGAACAGCACGTAGTCCTTGAGCACCTGCTTGAGGCCCTTGTGCCACATCCGGCGGCGCACCCCCGCGGTCTCCGACCACTTCTTGCGGCCGGTGCGCAGGTTGTCCACCTCCAGGTCGTGCAGCATGACGCCCCACTGGAAGAACAGCATCAGCATCGTGGCGTACACCGGGTTGCCCAGGTAGTACGGCTGCCAGCGCTGGCCCTCGTCCATGCGCAGCACGCCGTAGCCGATGTCGCGGTCCTTGCCCACGATGTTGGTGTAGGTGTGGTGGACGAAGTTGTGCGAGTGCTTCCAGTTCTCGGCCGGGGCGACGGTGTCCCACTCGAACATCTTCGAGTTGAGCGCCGGGTCGCGCATCCAGTCGTACTGGCCGTGCATGACGTTGTGGCCGATCTCCATGTTGTCGAGGACCTTCGACAGCGAGAGCGCGACCGTGCCCGCCACCCAGGCGGGCGGGAAGGAGCTGGCCATCAGCAGGCCGCGGCCGGTGACCTCCAGAGCGCGCTGGACCTTGACCACGTCGTAGATGTACTTGCGGTCCTGCTCGCCCAGGTCGTCGAGCAGGCGCTGGCGCAGCGCGTCGAGGTCGCGGCCCAGCGCCTCGAACTGCTCCGGGGTCAGCCTGGGGTTCTTCGGGGTGCTCATGTCGGGTGGCTCCAGGGAACTCGGGGGCGGGCCGTCAGATGTCGATGTCCACGTCGCCCACCGGCACCGAGACGCACAGCTGGATCTCGGTGTCGGGGTCGGTGGACAGCTCGCCGTTGCGGGTGTCGCGGGTGCAGCCGGAGGTCTTGACCGAGGTGCAGGTGAAGCAGATGCCCATCCGGCAGCCGTAGGCCGGGCTGAGCCCGGCGGCCTCGGCCTGCTCCAGCAGCGTGCGCCCGGTGTTGGCCGCGGTGGTGCCCGACCGGCCGAAGGTGACCTCGCCGGTGGCGTCGGCGGCGTCGGTGGTGACCGGGGCGGGGGCGAAGTCCTCGGTGCGCAGCCGGTCGGCGGCGCCGAGCGCGGCGAACACCTCGCGGGCGCCCGCCATCAGCCCGGGCGGCCCGCACAGGTAGGTGTCGGCCTCGGCGAACCACGGCGCCGCCGCGCGCAGGTGCTCCTCGGTGAAGAACCCGCTCAGGTCGCCGCCGTCGACGTCGGTGTAGGCCAGCAGCAGCCGCACGTTGGGGTGGGCCGCGGCCAGTTCGCGCAGCTGCGCCAGGTACGGCACGTCGGCCTCGGTGTAGGCGTAGTGCAGGAACACGACCTCGCCGCGGTGGCCCTCGTCGCACAGCGTGCGCAGCATCGACATCACCGGGGTGATGCCGGACCCGCCGCTGATCAGCAGCACCCGGTCCGGCCGGGTGGCCGGGAGGGTGAACTCGCCCTCGGCGGGGGCGAGCTGGAGCACCAGCCCGGGGCGGGCGTTGGCGTGCAGCCAGCGGGAGACCACGCCGCGGTCGTGGGCCTTGACCGTCAGCTCGAACCGCCCGTCCGCGCTGTGCTCGGAGGTGGCGGGCGAGTAGCAGCGGGTGTGCCGGACGCCGTCGACCCGCACCCCCACCCGGACGAACTGCCCCGCGGTGAACCCGCGCCAGCGGCGGGTCGGGCGGATGGTCAGCGTCACCGAGTCCGCGGTGCTCCGGTGCACACGTGTCACCTCACCGCGCAGCTCGCGGATGGTGAGCATGGGGTGGACCAGCTCAAGGTACCTGTCGATGCCGTGCGGCGTCGCCAGGGCTTCGAGCAGGCCCAATCCGGGCAACCTGCGCTTGCGGTCCATCTGTGCGGTCACCGGGGTGTCCCTTCCTCCTGGGTCGCTCCGGGAGTTTCAGTGAACGTGCGTGCACCGAAAGCACAACGTGCGGCGACCGGGTGTGTCAACGCCTGCCCCGTGTGAGCTGACGAACAGTGCGCGCCTGCGACCCCGCCAACAGGGGCGATAGGCTCATCGGCGTGGCGGATGTGGCGAGCGCTGCCGGTACCCGGCAGGAGCGCAAGCGCCGCACGCGCCAAGCCCTGCTCGACTCGGCGCTGCGGCTGCTGGAGGACACCAGCCTGGCCGGGCTGAGCCTGCGCGAGGTGACCAAGGCCGCCGGGGTGGTGCCCACGGCCTTCTACCGGCACTTCCCGTCCATGGACGAGCTGGGCGTGGCCCTGGTGCAGGAGAGCATGCGCACCCTGCGGGCCATGCTGCGCACGGCCAGGGCCAAACCCGCCGACGACGCGATTCGCGGGTCGGTGGCGATTCTGGTCCGCCAGGTCGGCGACCACCAGCCGCATTTCCGTTTCCTGATCAGGGAGCGTTATGGCGGGGTGGCCGCGGTGCGCAAATCCATCGCCGGTGAGCTGCGGCTGCTGGGCAGCGAGCTGGCCACCGACCTCGCCCGCTACCCGGGCATGGGGCAGTGGGACCCCGAGGACCTGCGGATGGTCGCCGACCTCATGGTCGGGGCGATGTTGTCCGTGGTCACGGCGCTGCTCGACGTCTCCGGCGACCCGCGGGCGCTGGCCGAGGTCGTCGGCACGGCCGAGCAGCAGCTGCGCCTGATCGCGCTCGGCATGGCCCACTGGCGCCGTCCTCGCTAATTCGCCTGATCGCCGGTGGCGCGGTGCGCCGCCCTGCTCGCCGGGAATCGTACACAAATGCTTGTGATGGCCAACACAGCCTGACGTGAGAAATTCCGGCGGCGGACTTGTTGATCCGATAATCATCCAAACCGGGGTTGTTCTCGTCCCGGACGGCGCACGAAGTGAGCACTTTCGCCGTCGTCACCGGACTGTGGCCTGCGGCTGGTGTGCAGGCGGCGGTCGGCCGACTATGTTCGGCTCTCGGTGTCGCCGAGCGAGAGGGCGTGACGGGACGTGGACGACCAGCCCGCCGTCGAGCGGTCCGCCGAGCCGCCGCGGCTGCCGTACGAGCTGCACCCGCGGTGGCGGTGGTGGGGCGTCGGCCTGGGCCTGCTGGTGCTGCTGGTGTCGCTGTCGCTCATCGGCCTCGACGACGTGCTCGGCTTCGCCCTGGCCGGGGTGTTCATCGTGTTCAGCTTCGTGCTGATCGACACCTTCTACAACTCCGGCGTGCGGCTCACCGACGACGGCGTGGAGGAGCGCTCCGTCCTGGTGCGCTCCCGGGTGGTCGACTGGGACGACATCGTCGACGTGGAGGTGCCCGCCGGGCGCGTGCTGCGCAGGCCGGTGCTGCTCACCGGCGACGGCGAGCGGCTGTCGCTGTACTCGATGGCGTTCCTGAGCCTGGGTCGCGACACCGAGCCCCGCCGGGTGCGCAAGCTGCGCGCGACCGTCGACGAGATGGCGTGGGAGTACTACGACGAGGACACCGCTGGCGAGGAAACCGAGGGCGGGGAAACCGACCCCGGGGAAACCGGCGGCGACGAACCCGGGAGCGGTCCTGTGGATCACGTCGAGGAACCCGCGGACAAAATAGCGGACGAATCGGATATTCCGGAACGGGAATCCGAGGGGTCATCGGATCGGGCGCCCGAAAGCGAGCCGGTCGCGGAGAAGCAGCACAGCGAGTCGGCGAAGTAAGCACCCCCGACCGCGCGGGGGCAGACTGGGGGCATGACGAGGCCTGCGGTGCTCGACGCGGATGAGCTGGGCCTGTTCGGCCCGGACTCGGTCACCTGGCAGCTGCACGCCGACCCCGCCATGTGGCTCGGCGGCGTCCGCAGCCTCTACTTGCAGTCCCTGCACCCGCTGGCGGTCGCGGGCGTGGTGCAGAACTCCGACTTCCAGTCCGACCCGCTCGGCCGCCTCGTGCGCACCGCGGACTTCGTCGGCATCAGCACCTACGGCACCGTCGCCCAGGCGCAGGAGGCCGCTGCCCGAGTCCGCAAGGTGCACCGCACCCTGCGGGCCACCGACGAGGACGGCCGCCCCTTCCGCCTCGACGACCCCGAGCTGCTGCTGTGGGTGCACTGCGCGGAGGTGTCGTCCTTCCTCACCGCCTGCGGCCGCGCGGGCTACCCGCTGACCGCGGCCCAGGCCGACCGCTACCTCGACGAGCAGCGCGCCAGCGCCGAACTGGTGGGCCTCGACCCGCGCGAGGTGCCCGGCTCGGTGGAGCAGATGGCCGCCTACTTCCGCCGCGTGCACCCCACCCTGCGCCGCACCCCCGACAGCGACGTCATCTACGACTTCCTGCACCGCCCGCCGCTCACCGGCTGGCTGGCGCTGGGCGTGCGCGTCTACGAGCCGACGATCTCGCACCTGTCCTACTCGCTGCTGCCGCGCTGGGCCAGGGCACTGCACGGCCGGGCGGGCTACCCGGGGCCGCTGGCCACCGGGGCCGCCCGGGCGCTGCGCGCCGCGGCGCTGGCCATCCTGCCCAGGGTCCGCCGCGACGACTGGGAGGCCCAGCCCGCCTGGGTGGCCGCGGCCCGGCGGCTGGGCGACTGGGCCGTCCCCTCGCCCGCGCGGCTGCCCCGGCTCTGACCCCCGGCACGCGACCGGCGCCCACCCCCGGGCGGGGGCGGGCGCCGGTCGGGGGTGCTGTCAGCCGCCGTGGGCTTCCTGGAACTTGATGACCAGGGCCTGCGGGATGCGGCCGCGCTCGGCGATGGTCTCGCCCTGGCTGCGCGCCCACTCGCGGATGGCCTGGTTGTCGGCCTTCTCGCTGGCGGACGGCGACTTGCGCGCGCCGGGCTGCTTGGTGGCGGCCTTGCGGCCACCGGTGCGCCGGGCGTGGCCGACGTAGGGGGCCAGCGAGTCGCGCAGCCGGGCCGCGTTGTCACTGGACAGGTCGATGGTGAACTCGACGCCGTCGATGGCGAAGGCCACGGTCTCGTCGGCCTTTCCGCCGTCGAGGTCGTCGACGAGTTCGACAACGGTCTTCTGCGCCACGGTTTCCTCCGCGTGGTGTGGGGCGTTTTCCGCTGGGGCGCCGGGCGCATTCCCCCCGGTGGCGTCCCGACGTGGGCCCGCTATTGCGGGCGCTCACCCGGAAGCCTATCGGCAGCGCGCCGGTTCGTCCCCACAACCCACCGTGTGTCGTACGGGTATTAATCCGATCCGGTGTGGTGCTCACCGCCCGCGGCGCAATCCCGCTGGTGGGGCCGGAGCCGGGCCGCCGGGCATCACCGCAGGTCAGGGGCGTTCACAGGGAAAGCAGGTGGGTGAATTTCGGGGTGTTCCGCCGCAGAGTTCCCCGCTGCCCGGCCCGGCTGTGGCATTTCCGGCCGCCTGGCCCGCCGGAATGCCGGATAGGGTGGCGCCATGACGATCGACCTCACACCGTTCCCACGCGTCCCGCTGGGCCATTGGCCCACCCCGCTGGACGAGTGCCCGCGCCTGGGGGCGGAGCTGGGTGGCATTCGCCCCCTGCTCAAGCGCGACGACGTGGGCGGGGTCGGCGCCGGGGGCAACAAATTGCGCAAACTGGAGTTCCTGCTCGGCCGCGCGCTGGCCGACGGGGCCGAGCAGGTGATCACCTTCGGCGCGGTGCAGACCAACCACGGCAGGCAGACCGCGGCCGCCTGCGCCCGCCTCGGCCTGCGCTGCGACCTGGTCCTGACCAGGAGCGTCCCGATGTCGGGCGCGGCGTACGACGAGTCCGGCAACATCGCGCTCGACCACCTCTACGGCGCCGCGGTGCACCTGTGCGACGGCCCGGAGGAGACCGCGCAGGTGTACGCGAGCCTGGTCGCCGACGCCGAGCGGGCGGGCCGCACCACCGCCACCTTCCCCGTCGGCGGCTCCAGCGAGACCGGTGCCCTGGGCTACGTGGCCGCCACCATCGAGCTGTTCACCCAGCTCGACACCCTCGGCACCAGCGCCGACACCCTGCTCGTCCCGGTCGGCAGCGCGGGCACGGTCGCGGGCGTCGCCCTCGCCGCCGAACTGCTGGGCCGCCGGGTCCGGGTCGAGGCCGCGTGCATCTCCCACACCGCCGCCGAGTCCCGAGCCGACATCGAGCGCATCGCGAGCGCGACCGCCGCCCTGCTGGGCCACCCCGCCCCCACCCTCGACGCCCTCGTCCTCGACGACCGCGCGGTCGGCCCCGCCTACGGCGTGCCCACCCCGCAGATGTGGGAGGCCCTGCGCCTGTTCGCCCGCACCGAGGGCGTCACCCTCGACCCCGTCTACACCGGCAAGGCGGCCGCCTGCTTCCTCGACCGCGCCCGCACCGGCGAGTACCGCGAGGGGGAGACGGTCGTGTTCTTCCACACCGGTGGCCTGCCCGGCCTGTTCGCCTACGCCCCGCAGCTCCTGCAGGCCCTCTGAGCGGGGTCAGCTGCCCGCGTGCAGCTGCAACGCCTTGGTGGCGATGTCCTGGAGCGCGGGGTCCTCTGGAGTGGAGGCCTTGCCGAGCCACACGGCCTGCACGAGCTTGACGCTGTTGCCCTCCCGGCCGCTGGCGTAGGCGGCGGAGGTGAAGGTCGGCGCGGCCGTGCCGGGCCAGGCGACGCCCTCGGCGAGCTGGTCGCGGACCCCGCCCGCGCCGGGCCGGTCGGCCACGGCCTTGAGCTCGGCGCCGGTGGTGCTGTTGGTGAAGCGCAGCACCGACAGCAGCACGGCCGCCTTCGCGCCGTTCTTGCCGGAGGCCTCGTAGCGGGCGCGGATGAGCTTGGCGCAGCCGCTGCCCGCGGCGGTCGTGAGGTAGGCCTGCACGTCGCCGTAGGCGTGCGCGGCGCAGTCGGGGGCCTCGGCGCTGCCGCGGGCGGTGAAGCCCACGCCGCCCACGGGGATCGCGGTGCCGCTGGGCTGCGGGGCCCGGGCGCCGCGGACGTCGTCGTCGGCGGAGCTGATCGCCACGGCGATGCCGGTGACGAGCAGGACCGCCAGCAGCAGCACCGCCGCGATCGGCAGCCAGCGCACCGACCGCTGCCTGGGCTCGGCCGCCGCCTCGGACCGCCCGGTGGGCAGGTCGACCTTCGGGATGAACGTGGTGCTCGCCGCCGCGACCTCGCGGGTGACCACGTCGCCGAAGCCCTCGGCCACCAGGTCGGCGTGGTCGACCTGCACGCCCAGCGCGGAGAGCATGCGGCGGGCGTCGGTGGCCGGGCAGGTGCGGGTGTGGGTGGACAGCTCGCGCGCCGCGGCCAGCAGTGACCGGGGCTCCGGGTGCAGGATCCGCACCCCGCGCACCAGGTCGGCGGAGGGCTGCGCGACCTGGCCGACGTAGGGCCCCACCGCGACGACGGTGCCCATCGGCAGCGGCTCGGCCCGGGCGGCGTCGAGCGCGTCGGACACCGCGGAGGTGGCGGCGAGCGCGTCGACCGCGGGGTTCACCGGGCCGTCGGGCCGCACCAGCGGCCACCCGTCGGTCTTCCACTGCCCCGCCAGCGGCGCCTCCAGGCGCATCGCCGGGTCGGGCAGGTCGATCCCGACCACCACCACGACCGCGCGGGGCAGCAGCAGCACCGCCTCCACCGGGTCCGGGTGGTCCGGCGGCTGGTACCCCAGCAGCGCGACGCCGCCCGCGATGCCATCGCCCCGCCCCCACGACGCGAGCGCGGCGCGCAGGTCGTCCCCGACCGCGGACGCGGTGCCACCGAGCCGCAAGGTGCGCACCGCGGGTACCTCCCCAGTCGGGACCGTCACGTGAATACCACTGTCAGTGTGCGACACGGTATCCCGGGTGGCCACCACGCCCACGGGCGGCCCGCGCCCGCCTCCGGCCACCCGGTCCCGCGACCGCGCGCACCGCACCTCGGGGCCCGCGCCCGGGCGCACCGCGACGGGGTGGTCGCTGGGTGTGCCCACCAGGGGCGGCGCACTTCACCCGGTGGTCGGCGTCTTTGGTCGTTCGTGTGGCCAAAGTGTTCGGCGGCAGGGCACAATGATCCCGGGTTATCGCAGCGTGATCACCGCCGGTCGCGACGGACGTAGGGGAAGACGATCCTCGTCGAGCAGCGGAGGTCAGGCAGTGAGCACCCGTGGCAGCACCCAAGGTGTGGTGTACGTCCACTCGTCGCCGTCTGCGGTGTGCCCGCACGTCGAGTGGGCCATTTCGGGCACCCTCGGTGTCCGCGCCGAGCTGCGCTGGACCGCGCAACCCGCGGCCCCCGGCCAGCTGCGCGCCGAGTGCGCGTGGACCGGCGAGGCGGGCACCGGCGCCAAGCTGTCGGCCGCCCTGCGGGCCTGGCCGATGATCCGCTTCGAGGTCACCGAGGACCCCAGCGCGGGCGTGGACGGGGAGCGGTTCTGCTATGCCCCGGCCCTGGGCCTGTGGCGGGCGCGCACCGGCGCGAACGGCGACATCGTCGTCGGCGAGGACCAGCTGCGCGCGGTGGCGGCCGCGGCCCGCGGCGGGGAGTCCTTCGCCTTCAAGGTCGACGAGCTGCTCGGCGCCTCCTGGGACGAGGCGCTGGAGCCCTACCGGCGCGCGGGCGACGGCGCCCCCGTCACCTGGCTGCACCGCGTGGGCTGACCAGGCCCGGCGCCGCCCCGCACCCGCCTGTGGCAGGCTGGTCGCCGTGCGCGAGTCGGGGGCGGGGCGGCAGCAGTGGGTGCTGCCGGTGGTGCTGGTCGCGGTGGTCGTCACGGCGGCAGCGGGACTGCTCGCCCGCGAGCTGTACGGCCCCGACCAGGCCGACACCACCCCCGCGGCCTCGGCCGTGGCCCCCACCGGCGTGTCGCTGCCCCCCTCCGCCCAACCCGGCCCCCCGGACGTCCGCGGCACCGCCGACGCGGTGGCCCACCCCCTCTACGAACCCGTCCGCCAACTCCTGCAGACCCACTTCGACGCCATCAACGGCCGCAACTACGCCCGCTGGGTCACCACCGTGACCGAGGCCAGGGCCCGCACCATGCCGGAGAAGGAGTGGCGCAAGCAGTACGGCACCACCAAGGACGGCTCGGTCGTCGTCCACCGCATCGAGACCACCGCGGGCGACACCGCCGTGGTCCTGCTGACCTTCGTCAGCACCCAGGACCCCGCCCAGGCCCCACCGGAGCTCCCGGTCGCCTGCATCCGCTGGAACGTCGTCTACCCCCTCACCCGCGCCGACGACCGCACCTGGCTGCTCGACCTCACCCGCACCGCCGCCACCCCCCAGCACGTCGCCTGCTGACCCCGGCCACGCCAGGAGGAACTTTCCCCGTTCGTCTATTTTCCCCTTCGGGGAAATTGGCGTTGGGAGTAAACTCGGGCCATGTCGGGCACACGGCCGGGAGCGCTCCTCGATGCGGCCGCGGAAGAACTCCGCACCGTGCTGGGCGGGGCGTGGGCCGTGGAGGTCCTGCAGCGCTCCGCCTCGGCTGGGACCGTGCACGACGCCGTGGTCCGCTTGTCGCCGCGGTCATCGCCCGACTCCCACGCTGACCTCATCCTCGACCTCTTCGACGCCGTCGGCCCGAAGCACATCCTGAAGCACACGGTGCGGTTCGCGGCGGCCCTGCGCGCTGCGGGCGGTGGCGGGACGTTGGTGATCGTCGCGCCGTGGTTGAGCCCTCGCACCCGGGAGTTGCTGGAAGTGGAGGGCATCTCCTACCTCGACCTGACCGGCAACATCCGGTTGTCGGTCCCGGTGCCTGCCGTCCACGTGCGTTGGCAGGGGGCGGACAAGGCGCCGGAGCACCTGCGCTCGGCCGAGCACACCGTCACCCTCGCGGGTCCCCGGGCCGGGCGGATCGTGCGCGCGCTGGTCGACTTCCCGCCGCCGTTGCGGCCCTCGGCCATCGCGACCCTGGCTGATGTCAGCCTGCCGTGGGTGTCGAAGGTGCTGTCCAAGTTGGATTCACAGATGTTGGTCGAGCGCGTGGGCCGGGAGGTCGTGCGCGTTGACTGGCAAGGGCTCCTCCGCGAACGGGCAGGCACCTACGACCTGCTCCGCCACAACCCCGCTGTCGGTTTCGTCGCGCCCGACGGTCCGGGGGGAGTTCTCGAGCGGGTGCGGCGAGTCCACGGCCAAGGCCTCATCGCGATCACCGGGCCGTGGGCGGCGCGCAGGATCTCCCCGCTCTCCAGCGGCGGTCAGCTGATGCTGTACGTCGAGTGCGGACCGCACACCCCGGACGAGTGGGCGACGCGGCTCGGCATGGTGCGCGTCGACGAAGGTGCCGACGTCCTGGTGCTGCGGGCGCACGATCAGGTGGTCTTCCGTGAAACACGCGACGTCGAGGGCGTGCCGCATGTGGCATTGCCGCAGTTGGTGCTCGACAGCCTCGCGGGCCCCGGCCGGATGCCCGCGGACGGTGAAGCGGTGCTGGCCTGGATGGCCGAGAACGAGGCTGTGTGGCGCCGCGGCACCCCGACCGATTGACGCGCGACACCTCAGCGCAGACCGGAAGCAGAACGATGTCGAAGGCACCACCCGGCGCAGACCGCGATGAACTGACCACAGCGGCCCGCGGCGTCCTGCTCGACGCCCTCTGGGCGCTCGAACCCCACCTCGACCGCCTCACGGTGGTCGGCGGGCAGGCCGTGCACCTGCGCACGAGCCCTGCCCCCTTGCGCTCGGCCGCGTACACCTCCGATGGTGATCTGCACCTGGACCCCAGGGGGATCGCTGAGCAGCCGCGCATCGAAGAAGCCCTGCGCGCTGCGGGCTTCGCGCGCAAGCACGCCGACCTGCCCGGCCTGTGGCAGCGGACCGTGGCCGTGGGCGGTGTCCCGACGAAGGTGGCTGTCGACCTCCTCACCGGGTTCACCCTGGTCCGCGGCGGGAGGCGCAGCGCGGACATCGAACCGCACGACCGGATGGCGGTGAACCGGGTTCGCGGGCTGGAGACCGCCGCGGTCGACCGGAGCGCCATGGTCATCGGTTCGCTCGACCCCCGGGATGACCGCGCCGTGACAGTGCACGTCGCCGGGGAGGTGGCCTTGCTGGTGGCCAAGGCCCACAAGATCGGTGACCGGTTGGAGCAGCGTGCGGCGCGGCCGGACCGGTTGGTGGACAAGGACGCGGGAGACGTCTACCGGATCATGGTCACGGCGGACGCGGGTGCCGTGGCGGCGGCGTTCACCGCGCTGCTCGCCCACCCCGTCGTCGGTGAGGTCACCGGGATCGGGCTCCGGCTGCTGCGGCGGCAGTTCGGGGCTCGGGACACCGAAGGCGTGCGGATGGCCGTGGCGGCGCTCGCGGGAGACGTCCCCGAGACCAGGGTCCGCGTGGTGATGCCCGCCTTCGTCGCCCGGCTGCCGCGGGTCTGAGACGGGAACGGCCCCGCTCCGGGGAGCGGGGCCGGGTGGTGCTGGGCCGGTCAGGCGGTGAAGACGAGGGCGACGTTGTGGCCGCCGAAGCCGAAGGAGTCGTTGACGGCGGCGGTGATCTCGACCTTGCGGGGCTGGCCGGTGACGACGTCGAGGTCCACGCGGGGGTCGAGGTTGTCCAGGTTGCGGGTGGCGGGGATGACGCCGTAGTAGAGCGACAGGATGGTGATGATGCTCTCGACCGCGCCCGCGCCGCCGACGAGGTGGCCCATGGCGGACTTGGGGGCGGTGAGGACCGGGTGGTCGCCCAGGGCCTTGTGGATCGCGGCGGCCTCGCCCACGTCGCCGACGACGGTGGAGGTGGCGTGGGCGTTGACGTGGCCGATGTCGGCGGCGGTCAGGCCCGCGGTGCGCACGGCGTGCTGGATGGCCTTGATCTGGCCCAAGCCCTCGGGGTGGTTGCCGGTGATGTGGTACGCGTCGGAGGTCATTCCGTAGCCGGCCAGCCTGCCGTAGACGCGGGCGCCGCGGGCGGCGGCGTGGTCGGCGCGCTCGAGCACGAGCACGCCCGCGCCCTCGCCGAGGACGAACCCGTCGCGGTCGGTGTCGAACGGGCGCGAGGCCGCGGCCGGGTCGTCGTTGCGGGTGCTCAGGGTGCGCGACTGGCAGAAGCCCGCGACCGTGATCGGGTGCAGGCACGCCTCGGCGCCGCCCGCCACGACCACGTCCGCGCGGCCGTTCTGGATCATCTGCCAGGCGCTCGCCAGGCCCTCGGCGCCGGAGGCGCACGCGGAGGCGGGCGTGTGCACGCCCGCCCTGGCGCGCAGCTCGATGCCCACGTGCGCGGCCGGGCCGTTGGGCATCAGCATCGGCACCGTCAGCGGGGAGACCTTGCGCAGGCCCTGCTCCTCCAGGATGTCGTCCTGGGCGAGCAGGGTCAGCGGTCCGCCGATCCCGGTGCCGATGCTGACCCCGAGGCGGTCCGGGTCCACCGGCTCGTGCTCGTCGGTGGGCAGCTCGAAGCCCGCGTCCGCCCACGCCTGCCGGGCGGCGATCACCGCGATCTGCTCGCACCGGTCCAGCCGCCGGGCCTGCACGCGCGGCAGGACCTCGGTCGGCTCGACCGCGAGCGGGGCGGCCAGGTGCGAGGGCAGACCGAAGCGCTCGACCCAGTCCGCCTCGTTGCGGCGGACGCCGTTGCCGCCCGCGAGCAGGCTGTCCCAGGTGGAGGTCACGTCCCCGCCGAGCGGCGTGGTGGCGCCAAGCCCGGTGATGACGACATCGACGTTGCTCATGGGGGGTTCCTTCACGACGGGTGGGTGTGCCTGACCGGGTGCCTTGCGGCACGTGGGGGACCCGGGGTGGTGCTGGTGCTGCGGGGGGGAGCCTCAGGCGTTGCTGGAGACGTAGGTGACCGCGTCGCCGACGGTCTTGAGGTTGGCCAGCTCGTCGTCGGGGATCTTGACGCCGAACCGGTCCTCGGCCTGCACGGCGATCTCCACCATCGACAGCGAGTCGATGTCCAGGTCGTCCACGAAGGACTTGTCCTCGGTCACGTCGTCCTTGGCAACGCCCGCGACCTCCTCGACGATCTCGGCGAGGCCGTCGAGGATGTCCGCGTCGCTGGGCTTGTCCGCCATGGGGTTGGGTCCCTTCTCGTAGTTCCACCGGCCGGGCGTGCTGCCCGGCCGGAGCGCGTGGTGCCCGCTCAGGGGCAGATGACGACCTGCCCCGCGTAGGACAGGCCTGCGCCGAAGCCGACCAGCAGGGCGACGTCGCCCGGCTTGATCCGGCCCGCGGCGCGCATGTGGTCCATCGCCATCGGGATCGAGGCCGAGGAGGTGTTGCCGGAGTGCACGATGTCGTCGGCGACGACCATCTCCGGGCGCGCGCCCGCGGCGCGCAGCTTCTTGGCGATCGACTCGACGATGCGCAGGTTCGCCTGGTGCGGGATCAGCACGTCGATGTCGGCCGGGGTGATGCCCGCCGCCTCCACCGCGCGCAGCGCGATCGGCGCGATCTGCGTGGTCGCCCAGCGGAACACCGACTGGCCCTCCTGGTAGAGGACCTTGTTGCCGGTGGGGCCGGTCGGGTTCATCCCGATCGTGTCCACCAGGTCGCCCGCGCTGCCCCAGACCACCGGGCCGATGCCCGGCTCGTCGGCCGGGCCCACCACGGCCGCGCCCGCGCCGTCGGCGAAGATGATCGCGTTCGCCCGGTCGGTGGGGTCGACCCAGTCGGTGAGCTTCTCCGCGCCGATGACCAGCACCCGCCCCGCCGAGCCCGCGCGGACCAGGTCGGAGGCGGTGCCCACCGAGTAGCAGAAGCCCGCGCAGGCGGCGTTGAGGTCGAACGCGCCAGCCGCCTTGACCCCGATCCGGTCCGCGACCTGGGCGGCGCCGTTGGGGATGGGGTGCGGCATGGTGCAGTTGGCCAGGATGACGGTGTCGACGTCGGAGGGGGCCAGCCCGGAGTCGGCCAGCGCCTTGGACCCGGCGATGACGGCCATGTCGACCAGCCGCTCGTCCGGGCCCGCGAACCGGCGCTCGGAGATGCCCACCCGGTCGAGGATCCACTGGTCGCTGGTGTCCATGATCAGCGACAGCTCGTCGTTGGTGACTACCCGCTCCGGCTGGTAGCTGCCCACGCCGAGCAGGCGGGTCGCGGCGGCGCCGGTGCGCTGGTTGAGCGTGGTCACGCGGCACCCCCGATCAGCTCGACCACCGCGTCCAGGTGCTCGGGGGTCTTGAGGGCGACGTTCGGGGTGTCCTTCAGCTCGCGCTTGGCCAGGCCGACCAGGGCGCCCGCGGGCGGGAACTCCACGACGGCGCTGACGCCGCGCTCGGCCATGGTGCGCATGCACAGGTCCCAGCGGACCGGGTTGGTGACCTGGTCGACCAGGCGCTCGATGACCTCGGCGCCGCTGGTGACCACGGCGCCGTCGCGGTTCGACAGCAGGGTGCGCGCGGGGTCGGCCGGGGCGGACAGGCCCGCGGCGTGCGCGCGCAGCTTCTCCTGCGCGGGGGCCATGTAGTGCGTGTGGAAGGCGCCCGCGACCTTGAGCGTGATCGCCTTGGCGCCCTCCGGCGGCTCCGCGGCCAGCTTCGCCAGCGCGTCCTTGGACCCGGCGGCGACGATCTGGCCCGCGCCGTTGCGGTTGGCCGCGACCAAGCCCAGCTCGTCGAGGCGGGCCAGGATGCCCTCCTCGGTGCCGCGGACCAGGGCGGACATGCCGGTCGGCTCCAGCTCGCAGGCCGCTGCCATCTCCCGGCCGCGCACCGCGGCCAGCGCCAGCGCGTCCTCGGCGCTGATCACCCCGGCGATCGCGGCGGCGGCGAACTCCCCGATGGAGTGCCCGGCGACGACGACGTCGGCGGGGACCTCGACCCGGCGGGCCAGCTCCTCGAAGGCGAGCAGGGTGGCCGCGACGATGAGCGGCTGGGTGATCGCGGTGTCCTTGATCTCCTCGGCCTCGGCCGTGGTGCCCAGCCGGACCAGGTCCAGCCCGGTCACCTCCGACCAGGCGGCCAGCCGATCGGCGCTGTGCGGCAGGTCGAGCCAGGGGCTGAGCATGCCCGGCGCCTGAGAGCCCTGCCCGGGTGCGAGGAGTGCGATCACGCTGCCTACTGAACACCCCGACGCCGCCTGACCAGCATGCTCCCAGCTCACCACGTTCCCCAGCGGCTGTTGGAGGAACCCTACAAAGCTTGGGCCGGAATGACCGGCAAAGCCCCCGGTTCCTTGTGCGTTGCGGTGACGGCTACCACCTTTTCGCCCAGTGTTCGGCCCCGGTTGCCGACGGTCACCACAGGCCGCGGGCGCGCGAGAGCCTGCCGACGGCCAGCGCGACCTGCAGCACGAGCGCGTCGCGGGGGTCGTTGGCGTTGTGCCCGGTGGTCTCGGTGGCCTTGCGCAGCCGGTACCGGACGGTGTTGGGGTGGACGAACAGCTGCCGCGCGCACGCCTCCAGCACCCCGCCGGAGGCCAGGTAGGCCTCGACGGTCTCCTGGAGCGCGCCGCCCGCCTCCTCCAGCGGCCGGGCGACCCGCTCGATGAGCTGCCACTCGGCCTCCGGGTCGCCCGCCAGCGCCCGCTCCGGCAGCAGGTCCGAGGAGCGCACCGGCCGGGGCGCGTCCGGCCAGGCGACGACGGCGCGCAGCCCGGACAGCGCGTCGGAGGCGCTGCGGTGCGCCTCGGCGATGCTCGGGGTGGTGGGGCCCGCGACGACCGGTCCGGCGCCGAACGCGGTGGCCATCCGCCGCAGCGCCTCCTGGTCGGTGGGGTCCTCGGTGGGCCCGGCGAGCACCACGACCAGCCGGGAGCCCTGCACGCCGAGCAGCACCGGCCGCCCGGCCCTGGCCGCGCGGCTGCGCACCTCGTAGACGACGGTGGGCTGGTCCTCCGAGGGCGGGTTGCCCACGAGCACGGTGGCCTCGGCGGCCGGGTCCCAGCCCAGCGCGGCCGCGCGGGAGAGCAGCGACTCCTCGGCGTCGCCGCGCACCACCCCGTCCACCACCAGCGCCTCCAGCCGGGCGTCCCAGGCGCCGCGGGCCTCGGCGGCGGAGGCGTAGGACATCGCGGAGGCGAACGCGACCTCCCGCCCGTAGCGCAGCACCGCCTCGGACAGCACCGCCCGCTCGGCGTCGTCGGCGGCCAGGTCGGGCACCAGCTGCTCGAACACCTGCAGCGACACCCGCACCATCTCCACGGTCTGCCGCAGGCTGATCCACCGCGACAGGTCCCGCGGCGCCCCCCGGAAGGTGTCCGTGGTCAGCCGCAGCGCCTCCCGCGGGTCCCGCAGCCACGCGGTGAACCCGGCCACCCCGTTCTGCGCCACCAGCAGCACCGACGCCCGCTGGTCAGCGGGCATCCGCCCGAACCACGCGAACTGCTCGTCCATCGCGGCCACAGCGGCCGAGGCCAACTTCCCCGAAGCCCGGTCAACGGCATCCAACGTCCCCGCCGACAACCCCTCACCCGCCCCACCGCTCATACCCCCACAATCCCACGCC
>NZ_MKQR01000003.1:0-43410 GCF_001940455.1 Actinokineospora bangkokensis
CCACCCGATGCCGCAGGCAAGCCCACCCCACCCCACCCGATGCCGCAGGCAAGCCCACCCCACCCGATGCCGAAGGCGAGCCCAGAGATCCGAAGCCGAAGGCGAGCCAGATTCCCCCAACCCGCGCCGCTCGCCAGGGCGAGGTACCGCACCGTGGGGGTCCGGGGGGTCGCCCCCCGGGTGAAATGACGTTCCGGCCCCCGGGAGCGCGAAGCGCGAACAGGGTGGAGGCCGGAACGGCCCGCCCAGCATGTCGGTGCGCTCGATGCTGGGCGGGCCTTCTCCCCGGTCCCCACCGGTGGTTCCACTATGGACCCCTCGGGTGTATCGGGGCTACGTGGAACGGCGTAGTTCCCTCGAACGTGCGACGGCGGGGGGCTGGGTCGCGCGTCACACCGGGGGTGGAACAAACGAGTTGCGGTGCAGGGTTTGCTAGGACAAGGGAAAGGGGGCCTCGATGCACGTCCTGGTGGACCAAGGGGTGACCGTGTTCGGGCAGCACATCGGGTGGGCTGAGCTCATCGGGCAGGTGTTCGCCCTGGCGGTGGTGTTCCTGGCGCAGCGGCGGACGTTGTGGACGTGGCCGGTGCAGTTGGTGTCGGTGGTGCTGCTGTTCGCGGTGTACCTGTCCGCGCACCTGGGTGGGTTGGCCGTGCGGCAGCTGGCGGTGGGGGTGATCGCGCTGTACGGGTGGTGGGCCTGGGCGCGGCGGCGGGACCCGGTGTTCGGGGTGGCGGTGCGGCGGGCCAGCGGGTGGGAGCTGCTGGCGACGGGGGTGGCGTTCGTGGCGGGGACGGTGGTGTTCGCGCTGGTCCTGGACGCGCTGGACGCCTCGTGGGCGCCGTGGCCGGACGCGGCGATCTTCATCGGGACGGTGCTGGCGTTCGGGTTGCAGGCCTACGGGCTGGTGGAGTTCTGGATCGTGTGGCTGCTGGTGGACGCGATCGGCGTCCCGCTCCAGCTGGGCAGCGGGCTGTACTTCAGCGCGCTCATCTACACCGTGTTCGCCGGGCTGGTGGTCTACGGGTGGGTCAGCTGGCACCGGTCGGCCAAGCAGCAGAGCGCGGGGGCCACGAGCGCCGTCCACGCCTGAGCCGGGACACCGGAAGGGCCGGGTGGGGGAGTCCCCGCCCGGCCCTTCCGCGCTCGTGACCTGCTGCTACGCGACGCCGGGGTCGCCAACCTGGGGGCCTGCCGCCATCACGTCGTCGATCTTGTAGCGGCGGGCGGCCTCGGCCACCAGCGACCGGTCGACCTCGCCGCGGCGGGCGAGGGCGGCCAGCACGCCGACGGCGATGGACTCGGCGTCGACCAGGAAGTGCCTGCGCGCGGCCGGGCGGGTGTCGGAGAACCCGAAGCCGTCGGTGCCCAGGGTGGTCATGTCGGTGGGCACCCACGGGCGGATCAGGTCCGGCACCGCGCTCATCCAGTCCGACACCGCCAGCACCGGGCCCTGGTGGCCCTTGAGCGCGCTGGTCACGTACGGCACCCGGGGCTCGGCCTGCGGGTGCAGCAGGTTGTGCCGGTCGACCTCCACGGCCTCGCGGCGCAGCTCCGACCAGGACGTCGCCGACCACACGTCGGCGTTGACGTTCCAGTCCGCGGCCAGCAGCTCCTGGGCCTTGAGGGCGTTGGGCATCGCCACGCCCGAGACCAGCACCTGCGCCTTGAGCCCGGTCTGCGACGCGGCCGCGCGGTAGCGGTAGAGGCCGCGCAGCAGCCCCTCCACGTCGAGGTCCTGCGGCTCGGCGGGCTGCTGGTAGGGCTCGTTGTAGACCGTGAGGTAGTAGAAGACGTCCTCGGCCTGCTCGCCGTACATCCGGCGCAGCCCGTCCTTGACGATGTGGGCGATCTCGAACGACCACGCCGGGTCGTAGGCCACCACGGCCGGGTTGGTCGCCGCCAGCAGCAGCGAGTGCCCGTCGTTGTGCTGCAGGCCCTCGCCGGTCAGCGTGGTGCGGCCCGCGGTGGCGCCGAGGATGAACCCGCGCGCCATCTGGTCGGCCGCGGCCCACAGCCCGTCGCCGGTGCGCTGGAACCCGAACATCGAGTAGAAGATGTAGATCGGGATCATCGGCTCGCCGTGCGTGGCGTAGGAGGTGCCCGCCGCGGTGAACGACGCGGTGGAGCCCGCCTCGTTGATGCCCTCGTGCAGGATCTGGCCCTGCTCGGACTCCTTGTAGCTGAGCATCAGCGACGCGTCGACCGAGGTGTAGAGCTGCCCGTTCGGGTTGTAGATCTTCTGCGTCGGGAACATCGAGTCCATGCCGAACGTGCGCGCCTCGTCCGGGATGATCGGCACCAGCCGCGGGCCGAGCTCCTTGTCCTTGGCCAGGTCGCGCACCAGCCGGACGAACGCCATGGTGGTGGCGACCTCCTGCTTGCCGGAGCCGCGCCGGATCACGTCGTAGACCTTGTCGCCGGGCAGCACCAGCGCCTTGGCCTTGCCGCGCCGCTCGGGCAGGTACCCGCCCAGCTGGCGGCGGCGCTCCTGCAGGTACTGGATGGCCTCGTCGTCCTGCCCCGGGTGGTAGTAGGGCGGCAGGTACGGGTCCTTCTCCAGCTCCGCGTCCGCGATCGGGATGCGCAGGGTGTCCCGGAACGCCTTGAGGTCGTCCAGGGTCATCTTCTTCATCTGGTGCGTGGCGTTGCGCGCCTCGAAGTGCGGGCCGAGGTTGTAGCCCTTGATCGTCTTGGCCAGGATCACCGTCGGCTGGCCCTTGTGCGCGGTCGCCGCCTGGTAGGCCGCGTAGACCTTGCGGTAGTCGTGGCCGCCGCGCTTGAGGTTCCAGATGTCCTGGTCGCTCATCGGGTCGACCAGGGCCTTGGTGCGCGGGTCGCGGCCGAAGAAGTGCTCGCGGACGAACGCGCCGTCGTTGGCCTTGTAGGTCTGGTAGTCGCCGTCGGGGGTCTGGTTCATCAGGTTGACCAGGGCGCCGTCGCGGTCGGCGTGCAGCAGCGCGTCCCACTCCCGGCCCCAGATGACCTTGATGACGTTCCAGCCCGCGCCGCGGAAGTACGACTCCAGCTCCTGGATGATCTTGCCGTTGCCGCGCACCGGGCCGTCGAGGCGCTGCAGGTTGCAGTTGATGACGAAGGTCAGGTTGTCCAGGCCCTCGTTGGCCGCCACGTGGATCAGCCCGCGCGACTCCGGCTCGTCCATCTCGCCGTCGCCGAGGAAGGCCCACACGTTCTGGTCGGCGGTGTCCTTGATGCCGCGGTCGTGCAGGTAGCGGTTGAACCGCGCCTGGTAGATCGCGTTCATCGGGCCCAGGCCCATCGAGACGGTCGGGAACTCCCAGAAGTCCGGCATCAGCCGCGGGTGCGGGTAGGAGGGCAGGCCGCCGCCGGGGCCCGCGTGGGAGAGCTCCTGGCGGAACCCGTCGAGCTGGTCGGTGGACAGCCGCCCCTCCAGGAACGCGCGGGCGTAGATGCCCGGGGAGGCGTGGCCCTGCACGTAGATCTGGTCGCCGCCGCCGGGGTGGTCCTTGCCGCGGAAGAACCAGTTGAAGCCGACCTCGTAGAGCGCCGCGGAGGAGGCGTAGGTGGAGATGTGACCGCCGACGCCCACGCCGGGGCGCTGCGCGCGGTGCACGGTCATCGCCGCGTTCCACCGCACCCACGCGCGGTAGCGGCGCTCGACCTCCTCGTCACCGGGGAACCACGGTTCGCGCTCGGTGGGGATGGTGTTGACGTAGTCGGTGCTGGTCAGCGACGGGACGCCGACGTGGCTCTCCCGCGCGCGCTCCAGCAGGCGCAGCATCAGGTACCTGGCGCGCTGCTGCCCGCCCTCCTCCAGCGCGGCGTCGAACGACTCCAGCCACTCCGCGGTCTCCTCCGGATCGATGTCGGGGAGGTGCGCGGCGAGGCCGTCGCGGATGACGCGGACCCGCTCGGGGGCGCCTGACCTGTCGTTGTGGGTGGCCACGGTGGAGCTCCAGCCTGGGTAGTGGGCGGGTTTGCAACGCGCGCGCGTGTGTGCGCGCGTCTCACTCTGCCATGTTCGTCTGAATCGAACCCGCCGTCATCCTTACTGGTCGGTAGCCCTGCGATCGCCCGGTCGCAGGGCTCAGGACGGTCACGGATTACGGCGTGTCGGGCACGTGACGGTTGCGCAGGTGGGCACTGCCAGTGTTCGCTGTTGCCCAACGAACAGGCAGAACGCGGCGGGCGCCCTGGTTGCGCCGCCGCGACGGGCAGATGGAGGAGCGACACCGTGGTGGCCGCGGGAGATGCCGGGACCCCCGGCATCGCCGACAAGTTGGGGATCGAGACCGACCAGGTCGTCCAGGAGATCGGCTGGGACGAGGACGTCGACGACGACCTGCGCGCCGCCGTCGAGGAGCGCATCGGGGCCGACCTGCTCGACGAGGACGCCGACGAGGTCATCGACGTCGTGCTGCTGTGGTGGCGCGAGGACGACGGCGACCTGACCGACGCCCTGGTCGACGCCCTCACCCCGCTCGACGACAACGGCGTCATCTGGGTGCTCACCCCCAAGACCGGCCGCGAGGGCCACGTCGAGGCCAGCGACATCGCCGAGGCCTCGTCCACCGCGGGCCTGGCCCAGACCTCCAGCGTCTCGGTGGCCCCGGACTGGTCGGGCACCCGGCTGGTCTCGCCGAAGTCGGCCAAGGTCCGCCGCTGACCGTCCGCCACCCGGGCGCCCGCCCGGGTGGCCTACGCTGGTCGCGCGCGCCCCGGAGCCGGTCCGGCGGCGCCCCGTGCGGGAGGTTGCCATGGCGGTCGAGGTCGGTCAGCAGGCACCGGAGTTCACCCTCAAGGACTTCGACAACCAGCCGGTCTCGCTGTCGTCGTTCCGCGGCGAGAAGAACGTGCTCCTGGTCTTCTACCCGTTCGCCTTCAGCGGCATCTGCCAGGGCGAGCTCTGCCAGGTCCGCGACGAGTTCGCCGCCTACACCGACAACGACGTCGAGGTCCTCGGCGTCTCCGTCGACACCCCCTACGCCCTGCGCGCCTGGGCCGACCAGCAGGGCTACACCTTCCGCCTGCTCTCGGACTTCTGGCCGCACGGCGAGGTCGCCAAGGCCTACGGCTGCTTCTTCGAGCAGGCGGGCTTCGCCACCCGCGGCACCTTCCTCGTCGACAAGACCGGCACCCTCCGCTTCGCCGAGGTCAACGGCCCGGGCGAGGCCCGCGACCAGCAGGCCTGGAAGCAGGCCATCGCCGCCCTGTAGCGGCGGGGGGCGCATAGCTCAGCGGAAGAGCACTCGGCTTACACCCGAGCGGTCGCAGGTTCGAACCCTGCTGCGCCCACAGCGTCAATGTGCAAAGCTGCGGCTTCTCGCGCACTCATGGCAGTCCAGACTTCTGGCCATGTGCTTGAAGATGCTCGTCGTCAAGTTGGTTCCGGGGCCTGCTGGCGTGAGTGTGAAAGCTCAGGTGATCAAGTGTGACGCTTCAGCGATTTGCGAAATGGTTTGCCGATCAAAATGTGTGGGGCGAGTTTCCGATCCTACTTGGAATCGTAAGGGCCTAGGAATCGTTCGCCATTGAAATGGATCATGTGGGTAGGTGCGTCGGCGCACCAGACCTCGGTCTCCCACGAGATGTTGGCGAGGTGCTTCCGCATGGTGACTCGGTCTGGAAAACAAGATACAAAGACCAACCCGGCCGTACTTCCCGCGAAAAGCGTGTTGAGCTCACTGTGCCGCTTCGCGTCCACGGGACCATGGCTGCTCGCCGCTTCGAGCAAAATCAGCCAGTTCCTGTCGGGCATGTGAACGATGAGGTCAGGCATCTTTCCGTGTTTGTCCACATGAATGCCAAGACTACTCAAGCCTTGCTGGTCAAAGTGCTTCCACTTGCTGTCGGCGTCGCCGATGTAAAGAATATTCCCATGCGGTGCGAAGATAGCGCAAAAGTCTTTGATCATCTGCTTTATCAGCATATTCTGACCGCCCGGGCTGATGTCAATCTTGATCCCTCCGGGCAGTAGTACGGGAATTCGGTTCACTTCGCGTTCCGCTGCGTACTTGCTCTGCAACCCGGGGAGGTCGCTCAAATAGCGGTGCAATGCTGCGTCAAAGTTGGTTGTGCCGAATTCCTTGAGCACTTCGAGTGCGCGATCTGTGACCTGATAACATGTTTTCGGTGAGTTGATCGGCCGATCCGGTTGATCTGGGTTCAAGGCAACCAGTCCGGCTTCAACGAATTGGTGCAATGTCTGCCGTCGGATGGTTTCACGAGTATTGGGCTTGTAATCTCGACCGTGGTGGTTACGCAAGAAGTCCATGATTTCGACGGTGCGAAGTTGCGGGTTGGACGCATCGCGCCAATGTTGCGAAGGATTCAGGTTTGCCAACGCGAGAAGCACAAGCGCTGATCGCTCGTTGCTTCGTTCTGAGTCGAAGTTCAGTGTGCTGAGCAAATGGCGTGCTTCGCCAACCAGAGCGTTCACGTCTTCAGTCCCCTCGACCCTGTCGGAAGTTGCGTCAATCGTACCGAGGATGTGCTTTTCGATGAGTTCATCGAGTTCGGCCTGTTCGGGCCAGCGCGCAACATCAACAGCTCGACCAAGGCTAGCAAGAAGATCGGCTGCCGGGTAGCGCATGGTGCGCAGGTCGGTAGCATTCACCTGGGTGTGCCCACTGAATTGTCTGAAGTACAAGTCCAGCACAGATGAATTCAGCCAGATTGCAAGGCCGACTGCTAGATCTTCTTTCAATCCGCGATTGTCGGAATGAAAAACGTTCAAGTGATTCTCGAAAGCTACTGGCCCTGTTGTCACGTCGCAGGGTCGATAGACGGATGCCACCACCCGGCGAACCTCCTCCTTGGCGCTGAGGCGCTTCACTGCAACGTAGGTCCCTGGCGGAAGAAGCAGCTTCCTGGTTTGAGGAATGTTCTTGATTCCGTCGGGTTTGCGCGGTTTTGCAACGGGCCAGGCCACTCGCCCTTCGCGCAGGTGCCTCGGATACAGAAGTGGAACGACGTCGTCGGCAGGGGGATCGAGGATGAATTCTGTCGCGCGAAAGTCCACAACCTTACCCGTGGAAACCTGAATCCCGAGGTCTGTCAGCGTCGCATCCAGAGTGGTGATCACTTGACTGATCTTGTCGTCATCCGCATCGGTGGGAATGCGTATGAACATTTCGGCATCGGTGGGGTGGACCAAATCTTCATACGGCAAGACGCGCTCATGGAATCCGTCGAGGTGTGCCCGGGAGGTCGTGATTGTCGTCTTGTCGGGCAGTCGTCCCGACGTGCCGCTGAAGATAATCGTCTCTTGCAACACCGACGAGTCGGAGAAAAGTGTGCCACGCTCGTGAAAAACGGCGATCTTGTCCAAGGACATCCGCGACAGGAGGAAGCGACGGAAATCTTTGAAGTAGGCGCCGTTGCAAAAGCTGCGCGGCGTGATGGCCACGAGCTGGCCTGCGTCTCCCAGGAGGCATGCGCCAACCGCGAGGAATGCTGCGTACATATTTGGCACCTCTACCCCGACTTGGGCAAGGTGCCTTCTCGTGTCTGAAGCGCGCCCAACTTTTCCGTACGGGGGGTTCTGGATGACGATGTCGAATCGGGGCGAACTCGCATCGCTGTACAGACTGCTGCCTGTTCGGTCGATTCCCCAGTGGATGAAGTTCTGGAAGATGACTTCGTATTCGAGTTCGGTGCCGAGTTCGCGAGCAACCCGTTGACAGTCGCTCAGCGTTCCTTCCAATTGCGCTCGAAGAGCACGGTCGATTTCAACAGCTGTGATCTGAATTGATCGGCCCGGTTGCTCTTCAAGTATTCTACCGACGAGCGCGGCGGTCAGGACCCCGATCCCCGCCCCCGCGTCAAGGATCTTCAACGGACCGCAGCCGTCCAGCCGTGGCTGGGCCGCGATGATCTCAGCAACTCCGCTCGGAGTGAAGAATTGTCCCAGCTTGCGCTGCATGTCGGCGTTGAGCGAGCCGCCGGCTTGCTGACGACGCGCTTCTACTTTGGTCAGCAGCGCGGCGACCGCATCTGACGCCTTGGCGGCCTTGGTCATCATCAGCGCAGCCTATCTGCTGTCGACGACTTCGAGGCGCCCGGTCTGACCTCGGCATTCGAGAGATAGAGGGTTGGTTAGACGTGATCTCGCCGTTCGCTCGCACTGTCGAGTGCTGTCCCGTGCGCACGCGATTGATCATCTCGGGAGGTTCGCGATCAGCTACGCCTGCGTATCGCTGCCGACCGCACTCTCTGTCCTCCACACAGCACCGGTAATGGGTAGCTCCTGGTTGGCCCTCAGGCCACGGGCTCCAGGTCTTCGTCCTGGCCGGACTGCTGCGGCACCGGGGCGGCGGACTTCTTGCGGCGCTTCTTGACCAGGTGCACGGCCACGACCGCCAGCACGACCGCGGCGAGGACGGCGAGGGCGCCGGTGCTCATGGCGCTCTCCAGGCGCTTGGCGGCTTCGCCGAGGGCGGCGCCGATGGAGATGTGCAGGAGGGACCAGCAGGCCGCTCCGGCGAAGGCCGCGGGGAGGAACTTGCGGTAGGGGAGGCCGGAGGTGCCCGCGGCGGCGGGGGTGAGGGTGCGGACGACGGGGAGGAAGCGGGCGAAGAAGACCGCCCAGGCGCCGCGCCTGCGGAGCAGGTCGGTGGTCTTGTCCCAGCCCTCGGCGCCGTAGCGCTGGATGAGCTTGGTCTCGCGCAGGCGGGGGCCGAAGCGCTTGCCGATGGCGTAGCCCAGGGAGTCGCCGCTGGTGGCGCAGATGGTGACCACCAGCCACAGGATGAGGAACCTCGGCAGGGTGTTGGCCGTGGTGGAGCCGATCAGCAGGCCCGCCTCGCCGGGGGCGATGAAGCCCAGGCCGATGGTGCACTCGGCCAGCACCAGGCCGCCGGTGGCGGCCACGAGCGCGGGCTGCGGCAGCGCTTGCAGCCAGTCCAGGACATCGGTCATCAGTGCCACGGGTCCCCCTAGGGCGGCGTTGGTCTCGCTCGTCAGAGGGCGCCCGGATTGTTCCGGTTCCCCGCTATGTGTATATCGCCGTCACCTGGAAGACGTAACCCCGCCCCTGGATCACGCTGCGTCACCCCATCCGGACACGGCACGGCCCGGCTGGTGGGACCAGCCGGGCCGGTGCGGTGGCGACGGGTCAGCGCTGCATCAGCGCGCCGATCTCCTGGGAGGCCTCGCCCGCCTCGGCCAGGTGGCGGAGGTTCTCCGGAACGACCTCGCCGCGGTGGGCCACGGCCTGCGCGTAGAGGCGGCCCGCGCGGTAGGACGAGCGGACCAGCGGTCCGGCCATCACGCCCGCGAAGCCGATCTCCTCGGCGGCCTGCTTGTGCTCCAGGAACTCCTCGGGCTTCACCCAGCGCTCGATGGGGTGGTGGCGCAGCGAGGGGCGCAGGTACTGGGTGATGGTGATGATGTCGCAGCCCGCCTCGTGCAGGTCGCGCAGGGCGGCGACCACCTCGTCGGGGGTCTCGCCCATGCCGAGGATGAGGTTGGACTTGGTGACCAGGCCGAACTCGCGGGCCTCGGTGATGACCGCCAGCGAGCGCTCGTAGCGGAAGGCCGGGCGGATGCGCTTGAAGACCCGGGGGACGGTTTCGAGGTTGTGGGCCAGGACCTCGGGGCGGGACTCGAAGACCTCGGCCAGCTGCTCGGGCACGGCGTTGAAGTCCGGGATCAGCAGCTCGACGCCGGTGCCGGGGTTGAGCGCGTGGATCTGGTGGACCGTCTCGGCGTAGAGCCAGGCGCCGCCGTCGGGCAGGTCGTCGCGGGCGACGCCGGTGACGGTGGAGTAGCGCAGGCCCATGGCCTGCACGGACTCGGCGACCCGGCGGGGCTCGTCGCGGTCGAGGTCGGCGGGCTTGCCGGTGTCGATCTGGCAGAAGTCGCAGCGGCGGGTGCACTGCTCACCGCCGATGAGGAAGGTGGCCTCGCGGTCCTCCCAGCACTCGAAGATGTTGGGGCAGCCCGCCTCCTCGCACACGGTGTGCAGGCCCTCGCGCTTGACCAGGCCCTTGAGCTCGCGGTACTCGGGGCCCATCTTGGCGCGGGTCTTGATCCAGGAGGGCTTCTTCTCGATCGGGGTCTGGGAGTTGCGCACTTCGAGGCGCAGCATCTTCCGACCCTCAGGCGCTACCGTCACGCCCCCCAGGCTACGCCTGCCCGGCTCACCGCGACATCACGCGGGGTCCGGGGAAACGCCGGTGAGATCCGCTGTTCGCACCCACAACGTCCGGGCGATGTCCGGGTTCGACGCCAGAGACCTCGGCCGGGCCCGGCCCGGGGCCCCGAAGACCTCCAGCGGGCCGGTCGGCCCCAGGTAGTCGCCGCCGCGCACGCCCGGGTCGGTCGCCGCGCGCAGCTGGGGCAGCGTGCCGCGCTCGACGGACTGGGTGATCGCCTTGTTGCCCAGGCGGGCGGCGGCCAGCGCCACCCGGCTCAGCGGGCCGGTGCCCAGGCGGGCCTTGACCGAGCTGATGGCCAGCTCGGTGTCGGTCATCCCCGGGTGCGCGGCCACGCTCAGCACGGGCGAGCCCGCCGCGGTCAGCCGCCGGTGCAGCTCGAAGGCGAACAGCAGGTTGGCGGTCTTGGACGCGCTGTAGGCGGCCATCGGCTTGTACGGGCGCCGGTCGAAGCCCAGGTCGTCGACGTCGAAGCCGGGGTTGCGGTGGGCGAGGCTGGACAGGGTCACCACGCGCCCGCGCAGGGCGGGCACGAGCAGCCAGGTCAGCGCGGCGTGCCCGAGGTGGTTGGTGCCCATCTGGAGCTCGAACCCGTCGGCGGTGGTGCCCCGGGGTGGGCCCATCACGCCCGCGTTGTTGACCAGCACGTCGAGCGCGTCGCCGGTGCGCTCGCGGACCTCGGCCGCGGCGGTGCGCACGGAGGCGAGGTCGGCCAGGTCGAGGTGGACCAGTTCGGTGTCGCCGGGGATCGCCGCCTGCGCGGCCCGGCCCCGGTCGAGCGAGCGGACGCCGAGCAGGACGCGGGCCCCCTTGCCCGCGAGCACCTGCGCGGTCCGCAGCCCCAGGCCGGAGGTGGCCCCGGTGACCAGGACGGTGCGCCCCGACTGGTCGGGGATGTCGCTCTCGCCCCAGCTCACCGCACGGCCTCCTCGGTCGGGTCCCGTCGCCCCGGCGGGGTGGATCGGGACCGCCCCCGCGAGGGTAGCCGCCGCGGGGGCGGGTCAGGCGCTGGCGACCAGCCTGCGGAGCAGGTCCACCGGCGAGGTGCGGCGGGCGCGCTGGCGCGGCTGCTCCTCGGGCTCGTCGGCGCGCAGCAGCGCCAGGTAGGCCGCGCCCACCCGGGCGGCCTCGTCGGCGGGCTCGTCCTCGGCGGCCAGGCCCGAGGCGTGCGCCAGCAGGCGCTGCTCGGCCTCGCGCACCGGCGCGGGCAGCTCCGACTCGTGCGCCACCAGCAGGTGGTGCAGCACGGGCGAGGCCTGCGCCGCGCGGCGGTAGGCCGCGGACACGGCGTCGACCCGGTCCAGCGCGGGGTCGGCGGTCGCCTCGGCGTCGGCCACCCCCACGTGGCCGGTCAGCCTGCGCAGCCACCGGTGGTGCAGCGCCAGCAGCACCTGCTCGGCGTCGCGGAACGCCGCGCGGGCGACCGGCACCTGCTCGAAGGGGATCGGCTCGCCCGGTGCGTGGCGGGCGTGCGCGAGCACCGCGTCCAGCGCGGCCTGTCTGCGGTAGTGGTCGTCCCAGCTCATCCCTCGGTCCCTCCCCGTGACCTCCGCCGTACCGTGGGTTTGCGGCATACCGGCGGTATGATCCCAGCCTAGCAGCGGACATACCCCCGGTACGGGGCGCGAACCTGAAGTACGGTGTGGTGATGACGACAGTGCAGTCGAGGCGGGTCGACTACAGCGAGTCGACCAGGGGCGCCCTGGTCGACTCGGCCGTGGCGCTGTTCACCGAGCACGGCTACGCCGCGACCTCCCTGGACGCGATCGCCAAGCGCGCCAGGGTCACCAAGGGTGCGCTCTACCACCACTTCCCCGGCAAGCAGGCGCTGTTCGAGGCCGCCTTCGACGCCGTGGAGACCACCGTGGTGGGCAGGCTCAGCCAGGTCGTCATCGGCCCCGGGTCGGCCTGGGAGCGGGCCGTGGACGGCCTGCGCGGCTACATCGGCGTCTGCCTGGAGCCGTCCTACCAGCGCATCGTCATCCACGAGGGCCCGGTGGTGATGGGCTGGGAGCGCTGGCGCGAGGCCGAGGAGCACTACAGCTACGGGCTGGTGCGCACCGCCCTGGAGTCGCTGATCGCCGCGGGGGAGATCGACGAGCTGCCGGTGGAGGTGACGGCCAGGGTGCTCTTCGGCGCGCTGTCGACCGGCGCGACGATCATCGCCGGTGCCGAGGACCCCGAGCGGGCGGGCGCGGAGGTGGCGCTGACGATCACCCGGGTGCTGGAGGGCATGCGGGTGCCCGGGTCTCGCTGACCCCGGCGGCGCCTGGGACGATGGGCCGATCTCGACCCGGGTGTGCGCCCCGGGCCTGACCCTGGGGAGCCCCGCTGATGGAGTCGACCGCCCCGGTCGTGCGCGACCCCGCCCCCGACCGCCCGGCCCTGGCCGACCCGACCACGGCGATCATCCTGCGGCTGCGCGCCGACCAGAGCACCGGCCTGGCGGTGGTGGCGGTGCTGCTCGCCTTCTGCCTCACCAGCGCGCTGCTGGTCGCCGCGGTCGGCGTCTCCGAGTACGTGATCGGCCACTTCGCCGCCGCCCTGTCGCTGGTCTTCGCCCTGTGGGCCAAGCACCACCTGTGGGGGCGCTGGCTGCGCCCGGCGCGCGGGCCGCGGCTGGTGCACGACCGGCCCTGGCGCGCCCTGCCCGCGCTGGTGGTGCGCGGGCGCACCCGGCAGTGGGCGTCGGTGGTGCAGGTCGAGGAGGACGGCGTGCGCACCGCCGTCCGGGTGACCGCCCTGTCCCGCGCCCACCGGGCCGTCCTCGCGCGCACCGGTCGGGCGTGGGTCGTGGGCCCGGACGAGGCCGGGTGGGCCGCCCTGCGCGTCGACGGCACGCACGAGGCCCTGCCCGCCAAGGCGCTGCACCGCGTCCCCGCGGCGAAGCCGGAGCCCGCCTTCGCCCCGCCCGAGGTGTGCGCGGCGCGGGAGCTGCGGGCCGACCTGCTGTTCGCGGCGTGGTTCCTGCTGGCGGGGTACCTGTTCGTCGGGGTGATGTCGCTGGGCGTGGACTACGCGGTGGGCAAGGCGCTGCTGGTGGGGTTGGGCGCGCTCACCCTGGTGGCCCTGCTGATCACGCCCGCGCTGTGGCATCTGCGGGTGAACCTGCGGCTGCCCGCGCTGGTGGCCGGGGCGCGGTGGCAGCGGGTGGAGCTGAGCCTGGCGCCGTGGAAGGCGCGCGCCGACGGCACGGCCAGGGCCGCGGCGACCGTGCACGGCGGCGGCGACGCGCGCCTGCGGCTGCCCGCCGCGTCGGTGGAGCTGCTGGGGACGATCTGGGACACCGGCGCGGCGTGGGTGTCGGGGGAGCTGGCCGCGGGCGCGTGGGTGGCCGTCGGGCACCCCGGGTACGGGCCGGTGGCCGTCGCCCGCGTCGAGCGGGTCGAGGTGTCTGAGCGGGTCCAGGACAGGCCCTAGGGCCTGTCCTCAAAGTGGGTGTGGTTGATCTGCTTTGATCTTGTCCCGTGGTGCGCAGGCATGAGTTGACCGATGAGCAATGGCAGGTCGTGGAGCCGTTGTTGCCGCCTTCGGGTGTGAGGGGTCGTCCGAGGGTGGATGACCGCAGGGTGGTGAACGGGATGTTGTTCAAGGCCAAGACGGGGATCTCGTGGCGTGATCTGCCGGAGCGGTATGGGCCGTGGAAGACCGTCTACAACCGGTTCTGGCGGTGGTCGCGCAACGGGACCTTGGCCGCGCTGGTCGCCAGGGTGCGGGTCGTCGCCGAGGCGGTCGACGAGCTGGACCGGGAGGTCTCGGTCGACTCCTCGATCGTGCGGGCGCACCAGCACGCGGCCGGGGCCCGTCACGCCGTCGACCCCGGCGCGGGGGGCGGGGCGATCCCGCGGCGGGCAGGGCGAACCAGGTGATCATGCCATCGGCCGCTCTCGGGGCGGGCCCTCGACCAAGATCCATCTGGCGTGTGACGGGCACGGGCGTCCGTTGTCGGTGGTGTTGACCAGCGGCAACGTCAACGACTGCACCATGTTCACCCAGGTCATGGACGGGATTCGGTTCCGACGCCCCGGCCGGGGACGCTCGGGCGCCCGCCCGCGCAGGGTGCTCGCGGACAAGGGCTACTCCTCCCGCGCCATCCGCGCCTGGCTGCGGGCCCGGCGCATCCCCACCACCATCCCCGAACGCCGCGACCAACAGGCCGGACGACAACGACGAGGCCGAGCAGGCGGCCGCCCACCAGTCTTCGACCCGGTCGCCTACCGGCGACGCAACGTCGTCGAGCGCTGCTTCAACCGACTCAAGCAGTTCCGGGCCATCGCCACCCGCTACGACAAGACCGCCCTGTCCTTCCAGGCCATGATCGACCTCGCCACCCTCACACTCTGGCTTTGAGGACACGCCCTAGGGGCCGGTCTGGGCGTCGGGCGACCGCGTCCCGGTCAGTTGCGCAGGGCGAAGGTGACGCCCGGCAGCGACGGCTCGTCCTTGTGCAGCCAGTGGTCCTGGACGGTCAGCTCGCCGTCGAGCGCGGCGAGGACGGCGTCGCGGGCCAGCGGCAGGACCTCGGAGACGGGGACCTCGCGGTCGAGCTCCGCGCTCAGCGAGGTGACACCCGCGTCCCGGATGCCGCAGGGGATGATGCGGTCGAACGCGGCCAGGTCGTTGGCGCAGTTGAGCTGGAAGCCGTGCATGGTGACCCCGCGCTGCACCCGGATGCCCACCGCGGAGATCTTGCGCTCCGGCGCGGTGGCGGTGGCGGGCAGCCAGACGCCGGAGCGGCCCTCGACGCGCCCGGTCTGCAGGCCGTAGTGGGCGCAGACGGCGATCATCGCCTCCTCGACGCGGCGGACGTACTGCACGACGTCGACCGGGTCGGAGAGCTTGACGATGGGGTAGCCGACGAGCTGGCCCGGCCCGTGCCAGGTGATCTTGCCGCCGCGGTCGACGTCGACGACCGGGGTGCCGTCGTCGGGGCGCTCGTCGTCGGCGGTGCGCTTGCCCGCGGTGTAGACGGCCTCGTGCTCCAGCAGCAGCAGCACGTCCGGGCCCCGGTCGTCGGCGCGGGCCGTGGCCAGCTCGCGCTGCAGGTCCCAGGTGCTGCGGTACTCCACCGTCCCGATCGGACGGATCTGGACCGGTTCGGCACTGGCTCGGCACGGCAGTTCGGCGGCGCTCACGGCACGACCCTACGCCTCCTCGGCCACCTCGTCCGAGCCCTCCGCGGCGACACCCCCGCGGCGCAGCGGCAGGCCCACCGCCGCCGAGGCGAGCAACCCCGCCCCCAGCACCCCCACCACGGCACCTGCGGTGTCGGTGAACCAGTGCACGTCCAGCACCACCCGGCACACCGCGATCACCACCACCCCCAGCCCGCCCAGCACGGCCGCGAGGCGCACCTTGGCCGGGGCCAGCGCCACGCACAGCAGCACCACCGCGAACGCCACGGCGGCCACCGACGTCACGTGTCCACTGGGGAAGCTGAAGTCCGGGTAGTCCCGGGGCCGCTCGCGCCCGAACAACGGCTTGACGAACGACACCACGCGGCAGGCGATCAGCACCACCAGCACGCGCACCAGCAGCAGCGCCCGCCACACCCGGCCCGCGTAGTAGTCGATGCCCGCTGCCACCACCAGCCCGACGCCCAGCGCCACCGGCAGGACCGGCCCCAGCACCACGCTGACCGCCCCCGCGACCTGACCGGGCAGGCCCAGGTAGTCCCCACCGAGGTGGGCGGCGAACCACTCGTCGACGGCGTTGGGGGCGCCGGAGACCAGTGCGCCGAGCAGGGCGAAGCAGGCGAGCAGCGCCGCCCCCCACACCGCCCGCGCGGTCACCGCTGCTCGATCGCGGTCAACGCGTCGTCGACGGTGTCGTAGCGGAACGGGAAGCCGTGGTCCTGCAGCACCTTGGGCACCAGGTGCTGGCTGCGCAGGATCTCCTCGGCGAAGTCGCCCAGGGCCACCTTCAGCGCCACCTGCGGCACCCGGAACGGCGCCGGGCGGTTGCGGGCCCGGCCGAACGCGCGGGTGAACTCGGCGTTGGTGGCCGGGGTGGGCCCGGCCAGGTTCACCGGGCCGGAGATGTCCTCGCGCAGCAGGAACGCCAGCGCGTCCACCTCGTCGTCGAGGTGGATCCAGGGCATGTACTGCCTGCCACTGCCCAGCTTGCCGCCCAGGCCCAGGGCGAACAGCGGGCGCAGCGGGCCGAGCAGCCCGCCGCTGGGCGAGAGCACCTGCGCGGTGCGGGCCAGCACCACCCGGGCGCCCGCGGCGGCCGCCGCGGCGGTGGCGGCCTCCCACCGCACGCACAGCTCGGCCAGGAAGCCCCGGCCCGCGGGCTCGGTCTCGTCGGCCGGTCCGGCCGGGATGGTCCCGTAGATGCCCACCGCCGACCCGTTGAGCAGCACCGGCACGCCGAACTCCGCGACCGCGGCGGCGATGACCTCGGTGGGCTCGATCCGGCTGTCGATGAGCTCCTGCTTGCGCGCCTGGCTCCACCGGCGGTCGGCGATCCCCGCCCCGCACAGGTTGACCACCGCGTCCACGCCCGCGAAGGTGCCCTCCTCGACCGCGCCGGACGGCGGGTCCCACTGGCGCTCGTCGGGCGCCTGCGGCTCGCGCCGGACCAACCGCAGCACCTCGTCGCCCCCGTTGCGGAGCTTGGCGACCAGGGCGGTCCCGATGAGGCCGGACGAACCGGCGACGACTACGCGCATGGGGTGATCGTCCCCAAGATCCGGTCACCGCGCACGCCCGCGTGATGGCGGTTACCCACCGCGGACGGCGGGAGGGGCCGTCCAGCCTGGACGGCCCCTCCCGTGCGTGCTGCCTTAACGGCCGCCGCGCACCCCGCAGCTCACCCAATCGGGTGGCCTTGCGGTGCTACAGCCCGAGGTCGCCCTCGAAGGCGCCCTCCTCCAGGCGGTTCTTGATCGTGGTGAGGAAGCGGCCCGCGTCCGCGCCGTCGATGAGGCGGTGGTCGTAGGTCAGCGCCAGGTACACCATCGAGCGCACCGCGATCGTGTCGTCGCCGTTGTCGTCGGTGATCACCACCGGGCGCTTGACGACCAGACCGACCCCCAGGATCGCCACCTGCGGCAGCTGGATGATCGGGGTGTCGAACAGCGCGCCCTGCGAGCCCAGGTTGGTCAGGTTGAACGTCGCGCCGAACAGCTCGTCCGGGGTGACCTTGTTCGCCCTGGTGCGCTCGGCCAGGTCGGCGATGCGGTGCGCCAGGCCCGCCAGGCTCAGGTCGCCCGCGTCGCGCACGGCCGGGGTGAGCAGGCCGCGCTCGGTGTCCACCGCGATGCCCAGGTGCTCGGCGCCGTGGTAGGTGACCTCCTTGGCGTCCTCGTCGATGGAGGCGTTGAGCTTCGGGTGCTGCTTGAGCGCCTCGACGGTGGCCTTGGCGAAGAACGGCAGGAAGGTCAGCTTGACGCCCTCGCCCGCCTCGAACGCCGCCTTGGCCCGCTTGCGCAGCTTGGCGATCTTGGTGACGTCGACCTCGACGACCTGGGTGAGCTGCGCGGCGGTCTGCAGCGACTCGACCATGCGCTTGGACACCGTCTGGCGCAGCCGCGACATCTTCTGCGTGGTGCCGCGCAGGGTGGTGTCGGCCTGCACCGGCTTGCTCGGCGCCACCGGGGTGGAGGCGGTCGCGGCGGCGGCGGTCAGGTCGGGGCGGGTGTCCTCGGCGGGCTTGTTCTTCGCCTCGGCCGCGGCCAGCACGTCCTGCTTGCGGATGCGGCCGCCGACACCGGAGCCCTTGACGGTGCTCAGGTCGATGCCGTGCTCCCCGGCCAGCTTGCGCACCAGCGGGGTGACGTACGGGCTCGCGCCGTTGGACTCGCCCGCGGGCTCCGGCTTGGCCTCGGGGGCCTGCTGGCGCGGGGCGTCCTGCGGGGCCGCCTTGGGGGCCTCCTGCTCGGGCTCGGGCTTCGGCTCGGCCTTGGGGGCCTCCTGCTTGGGCTCGGGCTTCGGCTCGGCCTTGGGGGCCTCCTGCTTCGGCGGCTCCGGGGCGGCCTCGGGCTCCTGGGCCGGGGCGGCGTCGGCGTCACCGATGACGGCGAGCTTGCCGCCGACCTCGACGGTCTCGTCCTCGCCCGCGCTGATCTCCAGCAGGGTGCCCGCCACCGGCGACGGGATCTCGGTGTCGACCTTGTCGGTGGAGACCTCCAGCAGCGGCTCGTCGACCTCCACCGCGTCGCCCACCGACTTCAGCCAGCGGGTGACGGTGCCCTCGGTGACCGACTCGCCCAGGGCGGGCATGGAGACCTCGGTGCCCTGCGCCGAGCCGCCACCCTGCGCGCCACCGCCCTGCGCGCCGCCACCCTGGGCGGGGGCGGCCTCGGCCTTCGGCGCCTCCTGCTGCGCGGGCTCGGGCTCCGGCTCGGCCTCCTGCGCGGCGGGCTCCGACGACCCGGAGGAGTCGGAGGAGCCTGCCGAGCCCGAGCCGTCCCCGATCTCGGCCAGCACGGCGCCGACCTCGACCGTGTCGTCCTCCTGGGCGTGGATCTTCTGCAGCACGCCCGCGGCGGGGGAGGGGATCTCGGTGTCGACCTTGTCGGTGGAGACCTCCAGCAGGGGCTCGTCCACCTCGACGGTGTCGCCCTCCTGCTTCAGCCAGCGGGTGATGGTTCCTTCGGTGACGCTCTCTCCGAGCGCCGGCATCTCAACGGAGAACGCCATGGTTGCTTGGACTCCTCGTGCGTTGTTGCAAAGGCTGAGCGGGGTGCGGCTGGCGCGACCTCCCGGCCGCCCCCCGGTCGCGCGGGGGCGGCGGGAGGGGGGTCTCAGCCGTGCACGTGCAGGGGCTTGCCCGCCAGGGCGAGGAAGGCCTCGCCGAGCGACTCGTTCTGGGTCGGGTGGGCGTGGACGAGCGGGGCGACGTCCTCGGGGTGGGCCTCCCAGGAGTAGATCAGCTGCGCCTCGCCGATCAGCTCGCCGACGCGCTCGCCCACCAGGGTGATGCCGACCACCGGGCCGTCGGGGGCCTTGATGAGCTTCACCCCGCCCTGGGTCTTGAGGATCTGGCTCTTGCCGTTGCCGGACAGCGCGTAGACCAGGGTCTGCACGTCGGCGCCGTACTTCTCCTTGGCCTGGGCCTCGGTCAGGCCCACGGAGGCGACCTCGGGCTTGCAGTAGGTGACCTTGGGGATGCCGGTCTCGTCGATGACCTTCGGCGCCAGGCCCGCGATGTCCTCGGCGATGAAGATGCCCTGCTGGAAGCCGCGGTGGGCCAGCTGCAGGCCGGGCACGAGGTCGCCGACGGCGTAGACGCCGGGCAGGTTGGTGCGCAGCCGCTCGTCGGTGGTGACCAGCCCGCGCTCCATCGCCACGCCCGCCTCCTCGTAGCCGTGGCCCGCGGAGTTGGGGCCGCGGCCGACGGCGACCAGCAGCAGGTCGGCCTCAAGGGTCTCACCGGACTCCAGGGAGACGCTGACCCCGGTGTCGGACTGGGTGGCGCCGGTGAAGCGCACCCCGGTCTTGAACGTGATGCCGCGCTTGCGGAACGCCCGCTCCAGCTGCTTGGACGCCCACTCGTCCTCCAGCGGCACCAGGCGCGGCAGCGCCTCGACGATGGTGACGTCGGCGCCGAAGGAGCGCCACACGCTCGCGAACTCCACGCCGATGACCCCGCCGCCGAGGACGACGACCTTCTCCGGCACGTAGTCGAGGTTGAGCGCCTGGTCGGAGGTGATGACCCGGCCGCCGATCTCCAGGCCGGGCAGCGTCTTGGCGTAGGAGCCGGTGGCCAGCACGACGTTCTTGCCGGTGTAGGTGTCCCCGCCCACGCGCACCCGGTTGGGCGCCTCGAAGGTGCCGGTGCCCTCCACCACGGTGACCTTGTTGGCCTTGAACAGCCCCTGCAGGCCCTTGTGCAGGCCCGCGACGATCGAGTCCTTGTAGGAGTTGACGCCGTTCATGTCGATGCCCTCCAGGGAGGACTTGACGCCGAACTGGTCGCCCTCGCGGGCGTTGTCCGCGACCTCGGCCGCGTGCAGCAGCGCCTTGGTGGGGATGCAGCCGCGGTGCAGGCAGGTGCCGCCGACCTTGTCCTTCTCCACCAGGACCACGGACAGGCCGAGCTCCGCGGCGCGGAAGGCGCAGGCGTAGCCACCGGAACCGCCACCCAGGATCACGAGGTCAGCGGAGGTGTCAGTCACAGGGATCTCCTCGACGTGCGACAGCGTTGAGTCCTTCGAGCCGGGCGGCGCGCTGGTCACACGTTCGGCGGCAGCCACCACACGCCATCTTGTCACTTCGTGGGGCAGGCTTGCGAGGTGGTCGGGTGTCCGGTGCGCCCGTTCCGGGTTACTCCCCAGTACCCCGGGGACCGGGGGCGGGCCGCACCGGCGGAGAGGAGTGTGACGTGGGGATATTCGACTCGCTGCGGCGCAAGCGGGGCCAGGCCGGGCAGCTGCGCGGGGCCAGCAAGGCCGACACCTCGCACCTGGACGAGTGGGCGTCGAGCAGGCACGGGGTGGAGGCGTTCGTCGAGCCGAAGACGAACGTGACCGACACGACGGTGGTGCTGGTGGCCCACGACGGGGAGTGGACGCGCAGGCGCATCGCCGACCTCGACGCCGCGATGGCCTTCGGCCGCAAGCGCTCGATCCCGGTGTACGAGGCCAACCGGGTGGGCCTGCCGCAGCGCATGCGCGACTACAACGCCCGCAAGAAGCGCGAGGGCGGCGCCTGACCGGTGCCCGCCGCGTCCGGGTACGGGGTGGGACCCGGAGGGCGGCCCGGCGCGGGTGTCGCCCGGACGGGGGAGTGGATCACGCCGCGTGTGCCGTCGGACACCCCGCGCCGGGCCGCCTGCGCGTGATCGACTCCGGCCGTGGCGCCCGCCGGCTCGACCGTCGGAGGCCTGCCGCTGGTCATCGAGCGCGCTGACGGGCCGCTCGGTGTGCGGAGTGGACGGTGCTGCCCGAGGTCCGCGGCGTTCGACGTGGTTGAGCGGCCCTTGTGGACGATGGCCCCACCCGGGCGGGCGGGAGGGACAGCCTGGCCGCCCCTCCCGCGCGTCCGATCAGCCGTTCGCGGCGATGTCCGCCAGCACCGCGGCCAGGGTGCGCACGGGGATGCCGGTGCCGCCCTTGGTGGTGTAGCCCCAGGGGCCGCCGGTGTTGAACGCCGGGCCCGCCACGTCCAGGTGCACCCACGGGGTGCCCTCGGCGACGAACTCGCGCAGGAACACGCCCGCGGTGAGCATGCCGCCCCAGCGCTGGCCGCTGACGTTGGTCAGGTCCGCCAGGCGCGAGTCCAGGCCGTCGCGCAGCTCCTCCGGCAGCGGCATCGGCCAGCCGCCCTCCCCGGTGCCCTGCGCGATCGCGGCCACCCGGTCGCGGAACTCCTCGGAGCCCATCACGCCCGCGGTGCGGTTGCCCAGGGCCACGACCTGCGCGCCGGTCAGCGTCGAGGTCTCCACCAGGTAGTCCGGGCCGTCCTCGCAGGCGCGCACGATCGCGTCGGCCAGGATCAGGCGGCCCTCGGCGTCGGTGTTGAGCACCTCGACGGTCTTGCCGCCGTACATCGACAGCACGTCGCCGGGGCGGTAGGCGCTGCCGGAGGGCATGTTCTCGGCCATCGGCACCGTGGCGATGACCTCCAGCGGGTACTTCAGCTTCGCCGCGAGCACGACCGTGGCCACGACCGCCGCCGCGCCGGACATGTCGGAGGTCATCGCCTCCATGCCCGCCGCGGGCTTGATCGAGATGCCGCCGGTGTCGAAGGTGATGCCCTTGCCGACCAGGGCCACCTTGGCCTTGGCCCGCGGGCCCTTGTAGCGCAGCCGGACCAGCCGCGGCTGGCGGGCCGAGCCGCCGCCGACGCCGAGGATGCCGCCGAAGCCGCCCTTCTTGAGCGCCTTCTCGTCCAGCACCTCGACCTCCAGGCCCACCTCGCGGGCCAGCGCGACCGCGCGGTCGGCGAAGGAGGCGGGGTAGAGGTCGTTCGGCGGGGTGTTGATGAAGTCGCGGGTGGTGGTGACGGCCTCGGCGATGGCGGTGGCGGCCTTGAGCGTGGCCTTGTGGTCCTTGGCCGCGCCCTCGGCGGGGGCCGCCAGGTCGACCTTGGCCAGCGCGCGCTCGGTGGCGGCGGACTTGTACGCGGAGAAGGTGTAGGAGCCCATGAGCAGGCCCTCGACGGTGGCCTGGAGGTCGATCGCGGACAGCGTGGTCGCCGCCCGCGCGCTCGACCCGATCGCCCGCGCGGCGGCACCGGCGGCGCGGCGCACCTGCTCGGCGGTCACCGACCCGTCCGCGGCGGTCCTGCCCAGGCCCGCGGCCACGACCACGGTGGCCCGCAGCTTGCCCAGCGACGGCAGCTTGACGACCTCGTCGGCCTTGCCGGTGGCGCCCAGCGCGGTCAGCAGCTCCACCAGCCCGCCGTCGAACGCCGCGTCGACGGCCTCGCTGCCGGGGGCCAGCGCGAGCCCGCCCTGCCCTGCGCCGCCTGCGCCGTCCTGGGTCGTGCCGATCACGAGGGCGTCGACGGGGGCCTGCACCACCGGGGTGGTGGCGATGGCGAGCTTGGGGGCGGTCACGGTGCGGGCTCCTCGGCTGTGCTGCGGTGTCGTCCGGCGGGGGACGTCCTCGTGGGCCGCGCACCCGCCTCGGCCGGGTCGTGCGGCCCGGGTGGTGAGGCATGCTAGCCGGCCCGGCGCGCCGGGACACCGGTGGCCGGATGGTGCGGGGGCCCCTGATCTGGCACGGTTGTGCCCGTGACAGCGGTCGGACACGCCCCGGTCGGGGCCCGCGCGGCGGCCCTTCCCGCCGCCGCGGCCGCCCTCGCGGCGGGGGTGCTCGTGGCCACCGGGCCGTCGATCGCCGCGGCGGGCTGGTGGGCGCTGCCCGCGCTCGGCCTCGCGGGCGTGGTGGCCCTGCTGACCGCCGTCTCCCGCGCCGACCTCCACGCCCGGTTCCCCGCGACCGGCGAGGATGCGCACGTCCGGGCCCGCTTCGGCGGCGGGCCGGGCCGCATCGCCGAGGTGTTCGCGCTCGCGGGCCGGGTGGTCGCCGCCGCGGCCGTCGCCGGGGCCGCGGGCGCCTACCTCTGGCCACCCCGTCCGCTGTACGGGGCCGGGGTCGTCCTGCTGGTCGCCGCGGTCTCCCTGGTGGCCAGGGTGGAGCTGCCGCCGAGCACCGGCACCGCAGCCCGGGTTGTGGCCATCCTCACAGTCGTCGGGTTCGTCGTGGTGGGGCTCGGCATCGCCCCGGCCCTGCCCGCCGTGGCAGCCCCGGCCGGCGTGCCCGGTGTCGACGACCCCACCGGCGTGCTCGTCGCCGCCGGGGTGCTGACCCTCGGGTTCACCGGGACCGGTGGCAGCCCGAGCGCCCGCGCGGCCGCGGGGTCGGTGCTCGGGGTGCTGGTGCTCATGGGCGCCGCGGTGTTCACCGTGCTGCACCAACTGGGCGGGCCGCGCGCGGCGCTGTCGACCGCCCCCCTGCGCGACGCCCTCGTCGCCGCCGACGGCGCGGGCCTCGACCCGGCGCTCACCGCGGGCTTGGCGCTCGGCGCCCTGCTGGCCGTCCGCGCGCTGCTGGTCGGCGCGGGCTCGGCCGCGGCGCAGCTGGCCGCGCACGGTGAGCTGCCCGGACGCCCCCGCCACCACCTCGCCGCGCTCGTGGTGGCCTGCGCCGCCCTGGTGGTGGCGCTGCCGACCGCCCTCGCCGCCGAGGTCGCGGCCTGCCTGCTGCTCGGCCACGCTGCCCTGCTCAACGCCGCCGCCCGCTCGCTGACCCGTGCGCAACGGTCCACTTGGGTCCGCACGGGCTGCTGCGGCATCGTGCTCAGCGTCGTCGTCGGGGTGAACACCTCGCTGGTCGGGCTGGCCGCCGCGGCCGGGGTCGCGCTGCTCGGCGGGGTCGCGTGGTGGGCGCTGGGCAGGCGGCCGGTGACCTGAGGTAGTCGGAGGTCCGAGCTTCGGGATGCCGATGGTTTCGCGGCCGAAACCCGGATACCGTTTCGCCCCATGACGACCACGCCGTTCCAGAGCACCCCGCACCCGTCGCCGGCGACCCCGGAGCGGGTCGCGGAGGTACTCGCCGATCCCGGCTTCGGGCGGTACTTCACCGACCACATGGTGACCATCCGCCACACCACCGACAAGGGCTGGCACGACGCGCGGGTCCAGCCCTACCAGCCCCTGCCCCTCGACCCGGCCACCATGGTGCTGCACTACGGCCAGGCCATCTTCGAGGGGCTCAAGGCCTACCACCAGCCCGACGGCTCGGTGAAGACCTTCCGCCCGCGCGCCAACGCCGAGCGCTTCCGCGCCTCGGCCCGCCGCATGGCCATGGCCGAACTCCCCGACGAGCTGTTCGTCGACTCGCTGCACGAACTGCTGGCGGTCGACCGCCGCTGGGTCCCCACCCGGCCGGAGGAGTCGCTCTACCTGCGCCCGTTCATGATCTCCACCGAGGTCGGGCTGGGCGTGCGCCCCGCGGCGGAGTACCTGTACCTGCTGATCGCCTCGCCCGCGGGGGCCTACTTCGCCTCCGGGGTCAAGCCGGTCACCGTCTGGCTCTCCACCGAGTACATCCGGGCCGCCCCCGGCGGCACCGGCGCGGCGAAGTTCGCGGGCAACTACGCCGCCTCGCTGCTCGCCCAGGCCCAGGCCGCCGAGCAGGGCTGCGAGCAGGTGGTCTGGCTCGACGCGGCCGAGCGCCGCTGGGTCGAGGAGATGGGCGGGATGAACCTGTTCTTCGTGATGGGCGACAAGGTCGTGACCCCGGCCCTGTCCGGCGCCCTGCTCCCGGGCATCACCCGGGACTCCCTGCTGACCCTGGCCGCCGACCACGGCTTCGAGGTCGAGGAGCGCCCCGTCTCCACCGAGGAGTGGGAGAAGAAGGCCGAGACCGGTGAGCTGAGCGAGGTGTTCGCCTGCGGCACCGCCGCGGTGATCACCCCGGTCGGCCACGTCAAGCACGCCGGGGGCGAGTTCTCCGTCTCCGGCGGCGCCACCGGCCCGGTGACCAGCGCGCTGCGCGAGGCGCTGACCGCGCTCCAGTACGGCCACGCCGAGGACACCCGGGGTTGGATGACCACCCTCTGACCCCCGGCACCACCGCCGCCCGGCAGCCCGCCCACGACGCGGGCCGCCGGGCGGCGCCGTTCGCCGGGCCTGTCCTCACAGCCCCGCGCAGCGACGTCCGTTCTGATCACGACTCGCACGGAGCAGGCTTCGAGGACAGGCCCTAACCCCAGCAGCAGGCGATCAGCACGGTGCAGGTGGCGATCTCGCAGGCCGCGCCCAGGACGTCCCCGGTGATCCCGCCGAAGCGCCTGCGCGTGTGCCACACCAGCGCGGCCACCAGCACGGCGGCGACGGCCACCCCGATCGCGACCCGGACACCGACGGACCACCACCCGCCCGCCGCGATCAGCACACCCCACACCGTGGGCACCCACCACGGCTGCGTCTGCGCGACCAGCGCGCCCAGCCCCTCCGGCCGAGCGGCCCGCACACCGCGCGCGCAGCACCCGGCGAACGCGGCCCGCCCCGCGGCGACCGCCACCACCGCGGCCTGCCACGGGACGGCGGCGAAGGCCGTGACCTGCACCCCGGCCACCACCAGCAGCGCCACCACGCCGAACGGGCCCACGTCGCCGCGCTTCATGACCTCCAGCGCCCGCTCCGGCGGCCCGTAGCAGCCCAGCCCGTCAGCGGTGTCGGCCACGCCGTCGAGGTGCATCCCGCGGGTGAGCACCGCCAGCACGGCGAACGCCAGCACCCCCGCCAGCAGCGGCGGCAGGGGGAGCAGCAGGGTGCCCGCGGCGGCGAAGCCGAGCACGACCCCCACCACGGGGGCCCAGGAGATCGCCCGCCCCGCCGCGCGCCCGTCGACCGAGGCGACGTGCAGCGGCAGGACGGTCAGCCAGGAGAACGCCAGCCGCACGTCAGCCGGTGGCCTCGGCCGCGGCCTGCTCCCCGTCCGCGGCCCGCTCGCTGACCCCCGCGCCCTCGAAGGTCGCCATCTCGGCCAGCACCCGGGTCGCCATGAGCACCAGCGGCAGCGCCGCCACCGCGCCCGAGCCCTCCCCGAGCCGGAAGCCCATCTCCAGCAGCGGTTCGAGGTCCAGCTGCTCCAGGGCCAGGGTGTGCGCGGGCTCCACCGAGCGGTGCCCGGCGACCCACCACGCCGACGCCCCCGGCGCCAGCTCCTCGGCCACGAGGGCGGCCGCCCCCGACACCACGCCGTCGAGCACCACCGGGGTCTTGCGCACCGCGGCCTGGGCGAGGAACCCGGCCATCGCCGCGATGTCCGCGCCCGCGGTCGTGCGCAGCAGCGCCAGCGGGTCGCCGGAGACCCGGCGGGCCCGGCGCAGCGCGTCGCGGACGGCGACCGCCTTGCGCATCCAGCCCTGGTCGTCGACACCGGTGCCGCGGCCGACCACCGCCACCGGCTCCGCGCCGGTGAGGGCGGCCACCAGGACCGCGGACGGGGTGGTGTTGCCGATGCCCATGTCCCCCGCGACCAGCAGGTCCGCGCCGCTGTCGACCTCGTCGTCGGCGATCGCGCGCCCGGCCGCCAGCGCGGCGCGGGCCTCGTCCTCGGTGAGGGCGTCCTCCCGGTCGATGGACCCGGACGAGCGCCGCACCTTGTGCGCGGTGACCTGCGGGGGCAGACCCGCGCCGTCGGAGTCGACGGACAGGTCCACCACCCGCACGGTGGCGCCCGCGACCCCGGCGAGCACGTTCACCGCCGCACCGCCCGCGACGAAGTTCGCCACCATCTGCCCGGTGACCTCGCTGGGGTAGGCCGAGACGCCGTGCGCCGCGACGCCGTGGTCGCCCGCGAACACCACCACCCGCGGGCGGGTGAACGGCACCGGCGGGCACTGCCCCTGGCAGGCCGCCACCCACACGCCCAGCTCCTCCAACCGGCCCAGCGAGCCCGCGGGCTTGGTCAGCCGCCCCTGCCGCGCCCGCGCCGCCGCCCGCGCGTCCGCGTCGGGCGCTTCGACGTGCGGGAAATCGGTGCTCACCGGGGTACCTCCATCACTCCAGGCGCGGGCATCACTTCAGGCGCAGCGGCAGCCCGGCCACCAGCAGCAGCACCTCGTCGCACACCGCGGCCAGGTCCGCGTTCACCGCGCCGAGCTCGTCGCGGAAGAGCCTGCCAGAGCGCGTCGCGGGCACCACACCCAGCCCGACCTCGGCGGACACCACCACCAGCCGCGCCCGGCACCCCGCCACGGCCTCGACCAGCCGGGCCCGCTCGGGCGCGGTGGACACCCGCGGGGCGCGCTCGTCCCAGGCGCCCGCGTCGTCCAGGGCGCCGGTGAGCCAGGTCGCCACGTCGTCGAGCAGCAGCGGCGGGTCGCCCGCGCCCGCACGGGCCAGCGCGCCGACCACCGAGGCGGTGTCGGGGACCTCCAGCGTGCGCCACGCGGGCGGGCGGCGGTCGACGTGGGCCTGGATGCGGGCGTCCCAGTCGGAATCGCCGGGCAGGCGGCGGGCGGTGGCGAGGTAGGTGGCGGGCCCGTCGTCGAGGAGCCCTTCGGCGTGCGCGGACTTGCCCGACCGCGCGCCCCCGAGGACCAGCGTGCGCATGCGGGGGACGCTACCGTCCTGGGCGTGACCTTCACCTGGCGCTACGAGGACGGCGACGGCCAGCCCGTCGACGGCCCGGCAGAGCGGTTCGACGACCAGTCCGAGGCCGAGGAGTGGTTCAGCTCGGTGTGGCCCGACCTGCACCACGCGGGGGTCGTGCAGGTGACGCTGCTGGAGGACGGCACCGAGGTCTACGGCCCGATGCCCCTCAGCGCGCAGTGACCTCCCCCGGCCGGTCGGCCGGGGCGCGCCCGCGGTGCGCGGGCGCGCCCCCGCGCGTCACGGGCTGACGGTCAGCGACGGGTCGGAGATGACGACGCCCTCCAGGGCCTTGTCGATCGCCTCCAGCAGGTCGGCGTCGAGCTTCTTGCCCGCCGCGCCGACGTTGTCGTGCACCTGCTCGGGCCGCGAGGCGCCGATGATGGCCGAGGACACGTTCGGGTTCTGCAACACCCACGCCACCGCGAGCTGCGCCATCGACAGGCCAGCCTGCTCGGCCAGCGGCTTGAGCTTCTGCACGGCGGTGAGCACGTCGTCCTGCATCCAGCGGCTGATCATGTTCTTGCCGCCGGTCTCGTCGGTGGCGCGCGAGCCCGCGGGCGGCTCGGCACCCGGCGCGTACTTGCCGGTCAGCACGCCCTGCGCGATCGGGGACCACACGATCTGGCCCAGGCCCTCGCGCTCGGAGGCGGGCACGACCTGCTTCTCGATGACCCGCCACAGCATCGAGTACTGCGGCTGGTTGGAGATGAACGGCACCTTGAGCTCGCGGGCCAGCGCGGCGCCGCGGGTGATCTGGTCGGCGGTCCACTCCGAGACCCCGACGTAGAGCACCTTGCCCTGGCGGACGAGGTCGGCGAAGGCCAGCATCGTCTCCTCCAGCGGCGTGTGCCGGTCGAACCGGTGCGCCTGGTAGAGGTCGACGTAGTCGGTGCCCAGCCGCGACAGCGAGCCGTTGATGGACTCCAGGATGTGCTTGCGGCCCAGGCCCTTGTCGTTGTGCGCGCCGGGCCCGGTCGGCCAGAAGACCTTGGTGAAGATCTCCAGGCCCTCGCGCCGCTCGCCCTTGAGCGCGCGGCCGAGCACGGCCTCGGCCTTGGTGTTGGCGTAGACGTCGGCGGTGTCGAAGGTGGTGATGCCCGCGTCGAGGGCGGCCCGCACGCACGCGTGCGCGGCGTCCTCCTCGACCTGCGAGCCGTGGGTCAGCCAGTTGCCGTAGGAGATCTCGGAGATGGTGAGGCCACTGCGGCCCAGGCGGCGGAATTCCATGCCACCGAGCCTAGGCCGGGGCGGGCAGGAGCGCGCCCGGCGACCGGTCAGGCGACGACGGCGCCGGGGCCGACCCGCGGCTTGGGCACGCGCAGCCTGCGCGGCTGGGCGGCGCGCATGAACGCGTACCAGCCCACCGAGGCGCCCCGGATGTTCTCCTTGGGGAACTTCGCCCGCGTGGCCTTGGCCACCCGGCGGCCGTTGAGCACGCCCTCGACGACCATGATCAGCAGCATCACCATGCAGATGAGCTGGGCGATCTGCTGGGCGGCCAGCGACGGCAGCAGCATCGAGACGAACACCAGCACGGCCAGCGGCATGAACAGGCCCATGAGGTTGCGCTTGGAGTCCACCAGGTCGCGCACGTAGGCCTTCACCGGGCCGCGGTCGCGCGGCATGAGGTAGCGGTCGTCGCCCTCGTTCATCCGCTGGCGCTGCTCGACGCGCTGGGCCTTGCGCTTGGCCGCCAGCTCGGCGCGCTCCTCCTTCGACCCGCGGGCGCGGCGCATGGCCTCGCGCGTGGTCTTCGGCGGCGGGGCGACCGGGCCGCGCCTGCGGCCCTCGGCCTCGCGGCGCTTGGGGGTGGGGCGGCCCTTGCCCGCGGTGCGGCCCCTGGCCAGCTCCTCCACGGTGACGGCGGACTCCTCCACCTGCTCGGTGTCGGGGCTGTCGGCGCTGCGGCGAAGGAACCTCACCAGGACAGCGTAGGACAAACCCGGTGCGGTCCTCGCCCCCGGTCCTGGGTGAATAGGCTCCCGGCATGCGGGTCGTGATCGCTCCGGACGGGTTCGGCGGCACGCTCAGCGCGCCCGAGGCGGCGGCGGCGATCGCCGCGGGCTGGCGCCGCGGGGCCCCCGCGCACGAGCTGCTGCTGCGGCCGCTGGCCGACGGCGGCCCCGGTTTCGTCGACGTCCTGCACACCGCCCTGGGCGGTGACCTGCGGGTTTCCCCGGTCACCGGCCCCACGGGCGAGCCCGTGCGGGCGCGCTGGCTGCTGGTGGGGGAGACCGCCTACGTCGAGTCCGCGGAGGCGGCGGGCCTGCACCTGGTGCACGCCGAGCTGCGCCCCCGCGTGTGCGAGTCGACGACCACGCGGGGTGTCGGGGAACTCGTCGCCGCGGCGGTGGCCGCCGGTGCGCGCGAGGTCGTCATCGGCCTGGGCGGTTCCGCGACCACCGACGGGGGAGCGGGGCTGGTCGAGGCGCTGGCGGGCGTCGACCTGGGCGGTGTGCGGCTGGTCGCCGCCGCCGACGTGGAGAACCCCCTGCTCGGCGCGCACGGCGCCGCGGCGGTGTTCGGGCCGCAGAAGGGCGCCGACGCGGCCGCCGTCGCCCGGCTGGAGCGCAGGCTCGCCGCACACGCCGATGACCTGGCCGCCCGCACCGGCCGCGACCCCCGGGACGAGCCCGGCGCGGGGGCCGCCGGTGGGCTCGGCTTCGCGCTGCTCGCGCTGGGGGCGACCAGCACGTCCGGGTCCGCGCTGGTGGCCCGCGCCACCCGGCTCGCGGACTCGGTGGCCGGCGCGGGGCTGGTGGTCACCGGGGAAGGCAGCTTCGACTGGCAGTCCCTGCGCGGGAAGCTGATCACCGCGGTGGCCGCCGCAGCCGCCGAGCGGGCGGTGCCGTGCATCGTCCTCGCAGGTCAGGTCGCTGTCGGGCGCAGGAGGGCCGCCTCGATCGGGGTCGCGGAGGCGCACGCGGTCGCCGACCACGCCGGGTCGGTCGAGGCGGCCGTGGCCGAGCCCGCCCGCGCGCTGTCCGCGCTGGCCGAGCACGTCGCCCGGCAGTGGCGGTGATCAGCCGCAGGTCCGACGGGCGGGACGGGTCACATCGCCGCGTGGTTGTGTCACCATGGGTGTGGGAAGAAATCCGCGCCTACGCCCGTTGCCCCGGTTAGCAGGTCCCGCCATCCGGCGGGGCACGCCAACACCGGCGTAGGACCAGCCAAGGGAGAACCATGACGACCGCCCAGGAGAACGGCACCGACGCGGCGACCCACGGCGTGCAGCTGTCCGCCGCGGCAGCCAGCAAGGCGAAGGCGCTGCTGGACCAGGAGGGCCGCGACGACATGCACCTGCGCATCGCCGTGCAGCCCGGTGGCTGCGCGGGCCTGCGCTACCAGCTGTTCTTCGACGAGCGCACGCTCGACGGCGACCTGTTCCGCGACTTCGGCGGCCTCAAGGTCGCCGTGGACCGGATGTCCGCCCCGTACGTGGACGGCGCCACCATCGACTTCGTGGACACCATCGAGAAGCAGGGGTTCACCATCGACAACCCCAACGCGGGCGGCAGCTGCGCCTGCGGCGACTCGTTCCACTGAGCCGCAGCCCGGCGCCGAGCAGGCCCCGGACCCGCGCGAGGGCCACGACCGGCAGGTCGTGGCCCTCGCGGCGTGATCGGGTCAGACGTACTCGTCCAGGTCGGTGACCTGGGCGGCGTTGGCCTCGGTGACCCGCCACGCCGCGGCCGCGCGCGCGGTCGGCACGGTGACGGGGACGCTGGTCAGGCGGCTGGGCACGTCGGCGCAGTCGGCGATCAGCTCGGCCATGGTGTCGGCTTCGGGGGTGCTCATGCCCTCGACGGTAAACGTAATCAAGGTCACTTCCCAGGGGTACCGATCGGTAGTCTTCCCGCGGTTCGCGGTCGACTGACCCCACCAGCGGTTGCCGACCCGGTCCCGCGGCTGGTCGAATCCCCTCCGCCTGGTTGATCGATCAGGTGACCGAAGCAGGCAAACCAGACCTGGTCGACGGGCCGTCGACCGGGCCCACGCAGGGAGAGGCCGCGTGCCCGTCGCAGTGTCCGGAAGTATCGCCAACGACAACCTGATGCACTTCCCCGGGAAGTTCGCCGAGCAGCTGGTCGCCGACCAGCTGCACAAGGTGTCGCTGAGCTTCCTCGTCGACGACCTGGTCGTGCGGCGGGGCGGGATCGGGGCCAACATCGCCTTCGGCATGGGCGTGCTGGGCTGCCGCCCGGTGCTGGTGGGCGCCGCGGGCGGCGACTTCGCCGACTACCGGTCCTGGCTGGAGCGCCACGGGGTCGACTGCTCGGGGGTGCACCTGTCGGAGACCCGGCACACCGCCCGCTTCGTCTGCACCACCGACGACGAGCTGAACCAGATCGCCTCGTTCTACGCGGGCGCGATGTCGGAGTCCCGGCTCATCGAGCTGGGTCCGATCGCCGACCGGGTGGGCATCGACCTGATGCTCATCGGCCCGGACGACCCGGAGGCGATGGTCCGCCACGCCGACGAGTGCCGCCAGCGCGGCATCACCTTCGCCTGCGACCCCTCCCAGCAGATGGCCAGGATGGACGGCGCCCAGATCCGCCAGTTCGTCGAGGGCGCGCAGTACCTGTTCACCAACGACTACGAGTGGGAGCTGCTGCGCAAGAAGACCGGCTGGTCCGACGCCGACGTCCTCGAGCACGTCGCCTACCGGGTCACCACCCTGGGCGCCAAGGGCGTGGAGATCCACGGCCGCGACGGCTCGGTCGTCACCGTCGCCGCCGTCCCCGAGACCAGCAAGCTCGACCCCACCGGCGTCGGCGACGGCCTGCGCGCGGGCTTCCTCGCCGCCTTCAGCCAGGGCCTGTCGCACGAGCGCTCCGCCCAGCTCGGCTCCCTCATCGCCACCCTCGTCCTGGAGGCCGACGGCCCCCAGGAGTGGAAGTTCGACAAGGCCGCCGCCCTCACCCGCCTCGCCGCCGCCTTCGGCCCCGAGGCCGCCGCCGAGATCGACGCCATCCTCCCCTGAGGCACCCGGGTGGCCTGCCGTCGACCAGCAGGCCACCCGCCCCGGGCGGGGTACCATCGCCCCATGGTCCGCCAACCCCTCACCCAGCACGAACGCGAACGCGGCGAACTGCTGGGCGCCCTGCTGCGCACGGCCCGCGCCGACCGCAGCATGGCCGAGGTGGCCGCGGCCGCGGGCATCTCGGTGGAGACCCTCCGCAAGATCGAGCGGGGCCGCATCCCCACCCCCGCCTTCTTCACCGTCGCCGCCATCGCCTGCGCCGTCGACCTCCCCCTGGAGGACCTCGTCGCGCGGACCAGCGACACCGACTCCCGCCTGTCGGCCTGACACCCCGCTGAACGGGGACCCCAACGAGAAGAACGGGTGCGAGGAGCAAGCCTCCTCGCACCCGTCCTTCACTCGTTCTCGTGATCCAGCCGGCGCACCCGGCGCACCGGGGCGCGGCCGGGAGGACTACAGCCGGACCGGGTAGTGCGGCTCCGGCACGCGCGGCGAGATCCGCCGCTCGATGAAGATCCCGTGCCAGAGCATGAACACCAGCAGCGCCCAGATCCGCCGCGAGTGGTCGAGCGCGCCCGCGCGGTGGTCCTCCAGCAGCCGCAGGACGGCGTTCTTGTCGATCAGGGCGTCGGTCTGGGAGGCGACGATGATGTCGCGCGCCCAGTCGAACATCTCGTCCTTGAGCCAGAGGCGGATCGGGACCGGGAAGCCGAGCTTGCGGCGGTTGAGCACGTGCGCGGGGACCACCCGGCGCAGCGCCTGGCGCAGGGCGTACTTCGTCGTCTCCTTGGTGATCTTCTGCTCCAGCGGCACGGTGGCCGCGACGCGGAAGACCTCGGGGTCGAGGAAGGGGACCCGCAGCTCCAGGGAGTTGGCCATGGTGACCTTGTCGGCCTTGACCAGGATGTCGCCGCGCAGCCAGGTGAACAGGTCCACGTGCTGCATCCGGGTGACCGGGTCGAGGTCGACCGACTCGCGGTAGGCCGGGGCGGTGACGTCGCGGTGCGAGACCGACGGGTCGAAGGTGCGCAGCACCTGCTGGAGCTGGTCGTCGCGGAAGATGCGCGCGTTGCCGTAGTAGCGCTCCTCCAGCGACAGCGAGCCGCGGCGCAGCAGGTCCTTGCCGCGGGTGCCCTCGGGGATGCGGGTGGAGACCTTGCCCATGAACTTGCGCAGCGACCCGGGCACCCGCTCGAACGGCGCCAGCGACAGCGGCTCGCGGTAGATCGTGTAGCCGCCGAACAGCTCGTCGGCGCCCTCGCCGGAGAGCACGACCTTGACGTGCTTGCGGGCCTCGCGGGCGATGAACCACAGCGGCACCAGCGCCGGGTCGGCCACCGGGTCGTCGAGGTACCAGGTGATCAGCGGCAGGGCGTCCATCATCTCCTGCGGCGACACCGTCTTGACCACGTGCTTGACGCCGATCGCGGCCGCGGACTCGGCCGCCACGTCGACCTCGGAGTAGCCCTGCCGCTCGAACCCGGTGGTGAAGGTCACCAGGTCCGGGTTGTGCCTGCGGGCCAGCGCGGCGATCGCGGTGGAGTCGATGCCGCCGGAGAGGAACGAGCCGACCGTGACGTCGGCGCGCATGTGCTTGGCGACCGAGTCGGCCATCACGTCCACGATCCGGCCGTAGAGCGCCTCGGCGTCGGCCGGGCCGTGCACCGGGGTGGGGTTGAACCGCGGCGTCCAGTACCGCTTGAACACCGGCCGCTCGCCCGGGACCAGGGTGAACGCGTGCCCGGACTCGACCCGGTGCACCTGGGTGTGCATGGTCGCGGGCTCCGGCACGTACTGCAGGGTCAGGTAGTGCTGGAGCGACTTGCGGTCGAGCTCCTGGCGCACCCCGATCACCGGTGCCAGCTCCAGGATGGACTTCTTCTCGCTGGAGAACGCCACCCCGCCCGGGCCCGCCGCGTAGAACAGCGGCTTGATGCCGAACTGGTCGCGCGCGCCGAACAGCGTGCCGCGCTGGGAGTCCCAGATGAGGAACGCGAACATGCCGCGCAGCCGGGTCACCGAGGCCTCGCCGAGGTGGTGGTAGGCCGCCACGATGGTCTCGGAGTCGCCGTCGGTGAAGAACCGGGCCCCGTGCCGCTCGGCCAGCTCGGCCCGCAGCTCCAGGTAGTTGTAGATCTCGCCGTTGAACAGCAGCGAGTAGCGCTGCGGGTTCTCCGGCGGGCCCCACACCAGCGGCTGGTGCGAGCTCTCCAGGTCGATCAGCGACAGGCGGTTGTGGCCGAAGACGGCCTCACCACCGGTCCAGGTGCCGCTCTCGTCCGGGCCGCGGTGGCGCTGGCAGCGCATCGCCGCGCCCACCGCGGCGCGGGCGGCGGCGGCGTCCATCTCGGAGGGGCAGACAAGGCCAAGCAGACCGCACACGCTTCTCGCGCACCTCTCGTGTCGCACTGGGGCAGGGGACGAACCGAGGCAGGGGGTCGGGCGGGGAGGCTCCGGCTCGTCCCGGAAGACGCCAGTATGCCGGGCGCGGTTGCGCCCCCGTGACAAGGTCGTGCCCACGCCGGGGTGTGACCGACATCCGCTCACCCCTCGCAGGGTGTGGCCCGGGTCGCTGGGCTAGGCTCCCGCTTGGCTCCACGACGAGTGCGGACCACCGCTGCCCAGGTGGCGGCACCCGCGCCGGGGTGGGGCCACCGGGAGATCGCCTTCAGGAGGAGTCGCGCAGTGGGCACACCTGCCTCCGGTGCCGCAGGGCACGGGAACCGCACGCCGGGACGGCTGGCCAAGGTCGCAGGGCTGATGGCGCTGGTCGTGCTGGGCGCCTCCGGGTGCTCCACCAACGAGGTGCTGCGCTTCGGCTGGCCCGAGGGCGTGACCCCGCAGGCCGACGCGATGCGGGAGTTCTGGACCTGGTCGGTCATCGCCGCGCTGGTCATCGGCGTCATCACCTGGGCGCTGATCCTGTGGCCGGTGGTGGCCCACCGCAAGCGCGGGGACGCGCTGCCCAAGCAGTTCCAGTACAACCACTTCCTGGAGCTGATCTACACCGGCATCCCGGTCGTGATCGTGGTCGTGCTGTTCTACTTCACCGCCACCACGCAGAACTACATCCAGGAGGAGAAGTCCGACCCGGATGTCACCGTGGACGTGCTGGCGTTCCAGTGGAACTGGCAGTTCGACTACGCCGCCATCAAGGACCCGGCCAGCGGCCAGACCCGCCAGTGGGCCCAGGACGACCCGCAGCGCATCAAGACCGTCGGCAGCTCCGCCGAGATCCCGCTGCTGGTGCTGCCGACCGAGCGCACCATCCAGTACAACCTGCGCTCCCGGGACGTCATCCACTCCTTCTTCGTGCCGGAGTTCCTGTTCAAGCGCGACGTCTTCCCGCACCCGGAGAAGAACGAGCAGGACAGCACCTTCCAGAACAGCATCGACAAGCCGGGGTCGTTCGTCGGCCGCTGCGCCGAGCTGTGCGGCACCTACCACTCGGGGATGAACTTCGAGGTCCGCGCGCTGCCGGGTGACCTGTTCGACAAGTACGTCGACCTGCGCGAGCAGACGAACAAGCAGACCGGCAAGGCCTACACCGCCGCCGAGGCGCTGTCCGAGCTGAACTGCGGCGAGCTGTGCACGCCCACCGCGGTCACCACGACGCCGTTCAACACCGACCGCACCCTGCGCACCGCGTCCAACTGAGACCGTGCGGCACCACCGCTGATTGCGAGGACAGCATGAAGGTCGAAGCCAGGCTCTTCGACGTGACGACCGGGTTCTTCTTCCTGTCGGCGATCGTCTACGGGCTGTGGGCGGGCGAGGCGGTCGGCACGGTCGCGCTCATCCTCACCGGCGGCCTGTCGCTGATCGTCGGCTCGTACTTCCATTTCATCGCCCGCCGCCTGGAGCAGCGCCCGGAGGACAACCCGGACGCGGAGATCTCCGACGGCGCCGGTGAGCTGGGCTTCTTCTCCCCGGGCTCGTACTGGCCGGTCGGCCTGGCCGCCGCCGCGGCGCTGGCCGGGTTCGCCACGGCGTTCTGGCAGGTGTGGCTGCTGGTGATCGCGATCGTGCTGATCCTGTTCACCGTCGGCGGCCTGGTGTTCGAGTACCACACCCGCCCGAGCAGCACCGACTGACGCGCTCCCCTGACGACCGAGGCCCCCGCTGCACCGCAGCGGGGGCCTCGTCGCGTTCCGGGGGTCAGGCGGGGGTGGCCCGCTTGAGCCGCTGCGACACCGCGGTCCAGCGCTCCAGCAGGGCCGCCGCGGCACCCGAGTCCAGGGCCCCGGCGGCCTGCGCCAAGCCCTGCTCCAGGTCGGCGTGCAGGTCGTGGGTGAACCCGCGGTGGGCCGCGATCGCGCCCGCGGCGTTGAGCAGCACCGCGTCGCGCACCGGGCCGGGCTTGCCCGCCACCAGGTCGCGCACGACCTGGGCGTTGAAGGCCGCGTCCGCGCCGCGCAGGTCGGCGGGGGTGGCCGGGGCGATGCCCAGCCGGGCCGGGTCGATGACGTCCTCGCGCACCGCGCCGCCGGAGACCACCCAGGCCCGCGTCGTGGTCGTGGTGGTGATCTCGTCGAGGTTGTCGTCCCCGCGCACCACCAGCACGCTCGCCCCGCGCCCGGCGAACACCGCGGCGACGGTGGGCGCCATCCGCGGGTTCGCGCACCCCACCAGGCCCGCAGACGTCCGCGCGGGGTTGGTGAGCGGGCCCAGGACGTTGAACGCCGTCGGGATGCCCAGCTCGCGCCGCGGGGGACCGGTGACCCGGTAGGCGGGGTGGAAGACCGGCGCGAAGCAGAAGCCGATGCCGACCTCGCGCACGCACGCGGCCACCGCGGCGGGCGGCAGCTCGATCGCCACGCCCAGCTCCTCCAGCACGTCCGCGGTGCCGCACTGCGACGACGACGCGCGGTTGCCGTGCTTGACCACCGGCACGCCCGCCGCGGCGGTCGTCAGGGCGGCCATGGTGGAGATGTTGACCGTGTGCGCCTGGTCGCCCCCGGTGCCCACGACGTCCACCGCGCGGCCGGGCACGTCCACCAGCCGGGCGTGCGCGAGCATGCCCTCGGCCATGCCCGCGATCTCCTCGGGCGTCTCGCCCTTGGCCCGCAGGGCCACCGCGAACCCGGCGATCTGGGCCGGGGTGGCGGTGCCGGACATGATCTCGCCCATCGCCCACGCGGTGTCCGGCGTGCTGAGGTCGGTGCCGTCGATGAGGCGGTTGAGCAGGCCGGGCCAGGTGGGGGCGGGCATCAGCCGCGGGTGGCGGGCAGGCGCTGCGACCGCAGGACGTCGGCGACGGTCTCCGCGGCGGTCAGCGGGTCGAGCGGGTGCACCAGCACGCCCTCGGCGCGCGACCAGGTGGCCAGCCACCGGTCGTCGCGGCGGCGCACCGCGATGACGATCGGCGGGCAGTCGGTGATCTCGTCCTTGAGCTGGCGGCACAGCCCGATGCCGCCGGTCGGCTGCGCCTCGCCGTCGAGGATCGCCAGGTCGACGCCACCCTCGTCCATCGCCATGAGCACCTCGGAGACCGTGCCGACCTCCAGGTAGGCGACCCGGCCGACGTCGGCGGCGGGGCGGCGGCCCACGGCTGTGACGATGCTCTCCCGCACCTCGGGCCGGTGGCTGAACACCAGGATCTTCAGCGGCTGAGTGCTCATGCTCGGCGTCCTCACGCTCGGTCGATCGGGACGCCGCGATGTTATCGGTTTCACCCCGCCGGGGGTTCGGGCCGGGGCTGCATCAGCTGCCAGCCCGGGGCGTCGCCGCCGAGCCGCTGGGCCAGGCTCGCCATCCGCGAGTGCTCCCGGGAGCAGTCCAGCGGGGTCACCACCTGGGTGCGCACGGCGTGGTAGCCCGGCAGGGGGCCGTCCTGCCCGGCCACCGGTCCACGCAGCTCGTAGCCGTCTTGACCGATCAACCCTGCCGCCTCGTCGACCCGGTCGGCGGGCAGGAGCAGCACGTGCCGCAGCACCACCTGGTCGGTGGACGCCCAGCCGGGGGAATCGGCCAGGACGGTGGACGCGGCCCGTGACGGGTCGAAGTTCTCCGCCACGACCACCAGCGCGGGGTCGTCGGGTGAGAGCGGCTCGGGCTGGGCGCGGCCGAACAGCGCCCGGACCCGGTCGAGAAGGGACATCAGCACCTCCTGAATTGCGCATCCGCGCGCATATCGCGCGCGTGACGGCGGTGTGACGCGCTCCATGCGCGCCCCGCCCGGGCGTGGTGGGTTACCGCAGGACATAATGCGACGCGTGACTGCTGCAGCGCCCTCCATTGGCCAGCGCGTGCACTCGCTGAACCGGCCGAACATGGTCAGCGTGGGCACCATCGTCTGGCTGTCCAGTGAGCTCATGTTCTTCGCGGGGCTCTTCGCCATGTTCTTCACCGTCAAGGCGCAGAACACCGGCCCTTGGCCGCCGCCGCTGGAGGAGGGCGGCGAGGCGTTCCACCTGAACGTCCCCTACGCGCTGCCGTTCACCATCATCCTGGTCGCGTCGTCGTTCACCTGCCAGCTCGGCGTCTTCGCCGCCGAGCGCGGTGACGTCTTCGGGCTGCGGCGCTGGTACGTGCTGACGCTGATCATGGGCGCCATCTTCGTCGGCGGGCAGGCCTACGAGTACTACACGCTGGTCAACGAGGGCCTGACCATCCCGTCCGGGCCGTTCGGCACGGTGTTCTTCCTGACCACCGGCTTCCACGGCCTGCACGTCATCGGCGGGCTCATCGCGTTCGTCTTCCTGCTCATCCGCACCCGGCTGAGCAAGTTCACGCCCGCCCAGGCCACCTCGGCCATCGTGGTCTCGTACTACTGGCACTTCGTCGACGTCGTCTGGATCGGCCTGTTCGCGGTCATCTACCTCGTGCCATGACGGACCGGGCCCCCCACCACAGCTCCGCCGAGCCCGCACTGACAGCAAGGGTTGCCGTTCAATGACCAAGAAACCACGCAGTCGTGGCAAGTTCCGCAGGCGCCTGGCCGGACTCCTGGCCCTGGGCTTCGGTCTCCTGTCGGTGGGCTTCGCCTACTCCGCGCTCGCGCCGCAGCCCCCGGTGGCCCAGGCCCAGGACGACGCGGCGCTGGTCCGCAAGGGCGAGCAGGTCTACAACAACACCTGCATCTCCTGCCACGGCGCCAACCTCGAAGGGGTCAAGGACCGCGGCCCCGCGCTGGTCGGCATCGGCCAGGCCTCGGTGTACTTCCAGACCGCGACCGGGCGCATGCCCGCGGTCCGCCAGGAGGCCCAGGCCCAGCGCAAGCCCCCGAAGCTGACCCCGGAGGAGGTCGACGCCGTCAGCGCCTTCGTGCAGTCACACGGTGGTGGCGTCCAGCTCCCCAGCGGCCCGGCCAGCGAGCTCATCGGCGACAACCCCGCCCGCGGCGGCGAGCTGTTCCGCCTCAACTGCGCCAGCTGCCACAACTTCACCGGCCGCGGCGGCGCGCTGTCCTCCGGCAAGTACGCGCCCGCGCTCGACGGCGTCACCGAGACCGAGATCTACGCGGCCATGCTCACCGGCCCGCAGAACATGCCCAAGTTCTCCGACCGGCAGCTCTCGCCGGAGGAGAAGAAGGACATCGTCGCGTACGTCAAGTCGGTCACCGACGGCAACAACAACCCCGGCGGCAACGCCATCGGCGGGCTGGGGCCGCAGTCGGAGGGCCTGATCGCATTCATCGTGGGCATCGCCGCGCTGGTCGGCGTGACCCTCTGGATTGGGGCAAAGGCATGAGTTCGTCCGACCAGGAGCACAAGCTCCCCAGCGAGGCCGAGCTCGCTGAGATGTCCCGCGAGGACCTGGTCAAGCTCGGCGGCAAGCTCGACGGCGTCGAGATCGTGGAGTACCCGGACCCGTGGCCGGTCAAGGGCACCCGCGCGGAGAAGCGCGCCGAGCGGCTGGTGGCGTTCTGGTTCCTGCTCGCCGCGCTGGCGGGCCTGGCGTTCGTGGTCGCGTTCGTGGCGTGGCCGTCGGAGTACGTCGCCCCCGACCAGCCCGGCCACTTCTGGTACTCGCTGTACACCCCGGTGCTCGGCGCGACCCTGGGCCTGTCGATCGCCAGCATCGGCGTCGGCGCGCTGCTCTACACCAAGAAGTTCATCCCGCACGAGGTCTCGGTCCAGCAGCGCCACGACGGCGGGTCGGACCCGGTCGACCAGGCCACCTTCGTCGCCCACCTGGCCGACGCCGGTGTCCGCTCCACCATCGGCCGCCGCTCGCTGATCAAGCGCAGCGCCGGGCTCGGCGCGGGCGCGATGGGCCTGGGCCTGGGCGTGTTCGCCCTCGGCGGCCTGGTCCGCGACCCGTGGGCGCAGACCGACTCGAAGGACTCGCTCTGGCACACCGGCTGGATGTCCACCGACGGCGAGCGCGTGTTCCTGCGCCGCGCCACCGGTGACCCCGAGGCCGTCGTGCTGGTCAAGCCCGAGGACCTCGACGCGGGCGCCATGGAGACGGTGTTCCCGTTCCGCGAGTCCGAGCGCGACAACCACGAGGCCCTGTCGGCCGCGCTCAAGCGCTCCGACAACCCGGTGATGCTCATCCGCCTGCGCCCCGAGGACGCCGCGCGCGTCGTCAAGCACGAGGGCCAGGAGGACTTCAACTACGGCGACTACTACGCGTACACGAAGATCTGCAGCCACCTGGGGTGCCCCACCTCACTGTACGAGCAGCGCACGAACAGGATTCTCTGCCCGTGCCACCAGTCGCAATTCGATGCGCTCACGTACGCCAAGCCCATCTTCGGTCCGGCGACCCGCAAGCTGGCCCAGCTCCCCATCGCGGTCGATGAGGAGACGGGTTACCTTTATGCCAAGAGGGACTTCATCGAGCCCGTCGGGCCTGCCTTCTGGGAGCGGAAGTCATGAGTGCCATCACATCGCCAACGAAGCCCAACAACGCCGCGCTGCGCGCGGCGGGGGGCGCTGCGAAGTGGGCGGACGACCGGTACCACCCGGCCGCGGGCCTGCGCAAGCAGCTCAACAAGGTCTTCCCGACGCACTGGTCGTTCCTGCTCGGTGAGATCGCCCTCTACAGCTTCATCGTCCTGCTGCTGACCGGTACCTACCTGGCGCTGTTCTTCGACCCCTCCATGGAGGAGGTCGTCTACAACGGGTCGTTCGACAACCTGCGCGGCCTGGAGATGTCGCGGGCCTACGAGTCCGCGCTCAACATCGCCTTCGACGTGCGCGGCGGCCTGTTCGCCCGGCAGATGCACCACTGGGCGGCGCTGCTGTTCATGGCCGCCATGGTCACCCACATGTTCCGCGTGTTCTTCACCGGCGCGTTCCGCCGCCCGCGCGAGGTCAACTGGGTCATCGGCGTCAACCTGTTCCTGCTGGGCGCCCTGGAGGGCTTCGCGGGCTACTCGCTGCCCGACGACCTGCTCTCCGGCGCGGGCCTGCGGATCATGTCCGGCCTGATCCTGTCCATCCCGGTGCTGGGCACCTGGGTGCACTGGCTGCTGTTCGGCAGCGAGTTCCCCGGCCAGGACATCATCCCCAGGCTGTACTCGATCCACATCCTGCTGGTCCCGGCCATCCTGCTGGCGCTGATCGGCGCCCACCTGGCGCTGGTCTGGTACCAGAAGCACACCCAGTTCCCGGGCGTGCGGCGCAAGGAGACCAACGTCGTCGGCGTGCGCATCATGCCGGTGTTCGCGGTCAAGGGCGGCGCGTTCATGGCCGTCGTCGTCGGCGTCACCGCCGTCATGGGCGGCCTCTTCCAGATCAACCCGTACTGGAACTTCGGGCCGTTCAACGCCGCGCACATCTCGGCGGGCACGGTGCCGGACTGGTACATGGGCTGGACCGACGGCCTGATCCGGCTGTGGCCCTCCTGGGAGGTCTACCTCGGCCCGTACACCATCCCGGCCGCGTTCTTCCCGTTCATCCTGGGCCTGCCCCTGCTGGGCGGCGTGGCGATGGTCTACCCGTGGGTCGAGCGCAAGTTCACCAAGGACTACGCCCACCACAACCTGCTCCAGCGCCCGCGCGACGTCCCCGTCCGCACCAGCCTGGGCATGATGGCGATCACCTACTTCATGGTGTCGCTGCTGTCGGCGGCCAACGACGTCCTGGCGGACAAGTTCAACATCTCGCTGAACGCGACCACCTGGATGGGCCGCATCGGCCTGCTGATCCTGCCCCCGATCGCCTACTACATCACCTACCGGATCTGCCTGGGCCTCCAGCGCTCGGACCGCGAGGTGCTGGAGCACGGCGTCGAGACCGGCATCATCAAGCGCCTCCCGCACGGCGAGTTCATCGAGGTGCACCAGCCGCTGGGCCCGGTCGACGACCACGGCCACCCCATCCCGCTGGAGTACCAGGGCACCTCGGTGCCGAAGAAGATGAACAAGCTCGGCTCGGCGGGCGCCCCGGTGCAGGGCTCCTGGCTCACCCCGGACCCCCCGGAGGAGACCGCGGCGCTGGCCAGGGCCCGCGCGGCCCAGCACGGCGACCACGCCGAGATCGAGTCCGGTCCGAGCGAGGCGGGGCAGCACACCGCCACCAGCGACCAGACCGGCTCCATCGGCCCGGCCTGACCAGATCGACCTCCGCAGGGGCGGCACCCGAACGGGTGCCGCCCCTGCGGCGTCCCTGGGGGTCCCGGCCGCCGTGCGGTAGCCTGCCGCGGTGATCGGGGCCAGGGTGCGCAGGACGGCGAGCACGGCGGCGCTCACCCTCCTCGTCGTCACCGCGGCGGCGTGCGAGGAGCAGCAGCCGCCCCCGGCCCCCGCCCCCGTGGTGAACCCCTCGGCGGTCG
>NZ_MKQR01000003.1:43743-77547 GCF_001940455.1 Actinokineospora bangkokensis
CCACCCCCGCCGCCGCGCCGCCCCCCACCAGCCCCGTCCCGCCGGGAGCCCCCGTGACCACCCCCGCCTGCCCGGCCGGCGGCTTCGACTGCGACCTCCAGGCCCGCATCCAGGCCGCCGACCGCTACGCCGCCACCCGCCCCGGCACCGTCGGCATCGTCCTGCGCGACCGCACCACCGGCGCGGTCTGGCGCAACGCCCACGCCGAGGACCCCACCTGGACCGCCTCCACGATCAAGCTCGCCATGGTCGTCGACCTCCTGCGCCGCTCCCGCGCGGGCCAGGTCCACCTCACCCCCGCCGACCGCACCGCCATCAAGGCCATGCTCCACAGCTCCGACGACGACGCGGCCACGACCCTGTGGTCCAAGTACGGCGGCCCGGACCACACCGCCTGGAACAAGGCCTTCCCCGCCTACGGCCTGACCTCCCTGCAACCGCAGAAGGGCTACAGCAAGGTCTACCCGTACTGGGGCTTCCAGAAGTGCACCACCGCCGACCTCGACCGCCTCATGACCTACGTCCTGGAGAAGGTCCCCACCGACGACCGGGCCTTCATCGTCTCCGCCATGCGCACCGTCGCCCCCAACCAGCAGTGGGGCGTCTGGGGCGCGGGCAAGCCCGCCACCCCCGGCAACAAGGACGGCTGGTCAGAAGAAGACGGCGGCTGGGTCATGAACACCGTCGGCTTCGTCGGCCCCGGCGAGCGCTACACCCTCGCCATCATGAACAACCTCCGCGGCGCGGGCGGTTACGACGAGGGCCAAACCACCGACACCGAGATCGCCCGCATCCTCTTCAACGGCCGCTTCTAGCCCACCCCGCCGTGCCACGATCCGTGGGTGATCCAGGACGTGCTGCACCAGATCCTCGCGCTGCAACCCGACTTCAACCCCGCCCAGACCCCGGAGATGCTCAACCGAGGCCGCCTGATCCACGACGACCTCGGCGCCTGGCTCGCCTCGCAGCTACCGGACCTGACCAGCCCCACCCTGCCTGACCTGGCCGTCAACACCAGCGACGGCGTCGGGCTGCGCACCGAGATCCCCTGGGCCCGGGTCCACTCGGAGGCCCGCTCCCCCCGAGCCACCGACGGCTGGTACGTCGTCTACCTCTTCGACGCACCGGGCACGGCGGTGTACCTGACCCTGATGCAGGGCACGACCGAGTGGTCGAACAACACCGCCCGAACGCGACCTCTCACCGAACTGGCGGCCAGTTCCGCCCGCGCCCGTACAGCGCTCGCGTCCTCCTTCGAGTCCCGCCCAGACCTCCTCATGACCATCGACCTGCGGGGCAAAGCCAGCAAGCGGGCCAAGGGCTACCAGGCAGGCACCGTCGCCGCCTTCCGGTACCCGCGCGAGGCCATCCCCGCCGAGGACGTCCTGGTCGCTGACCTGCGGTACCTCGTCCGGGTCCTCGACCGCCTCCACACCCTCTTCGACACCCCGCCCGAGGTAGTCGAAGCCCTGGAGGTGGCCGACCGCACCGCCGGTAGGCGCGCCCGCGGCCAGGGCACCGGCTTGACCACAGCCGAGAAGCTGGCCGTCGAGCGCCGCGCCGTCAACGAGGCCACGGCGTACCTGGAGGGGGAGGGCTACACAGTCGTCGACGTCGGCGCCACCCAGTCCTACGACCTCGACGCCCGCCGCGGCGACGAGCACCTGTTCGTCGAGGTCAAGGGCACGACGTCAGCGGGGGAGGAGGTCATCCTGACCCGCGCCGAGGTCGAGCTCAACGCCCGCGAACACCCCAACACCATGCTGGTCGTCGTCTCGGAGATCGCCCTGGACCGCTCGGGCCCCACCGCCACCGGCGGCCACCTGCGGGTCCACCACCCCTGGCTGGTCGACCCGTCCGCCCTGACCCCGATCTCGTACCGCTACCGAACACCCTGATTGGGGTTTGTGCGCGTCAGCCCTCGTCAACGCCGATGTCGAAGGCGGCGTCAGTGTCGCGCTTGGAGTAGGCCCGGAAGGCGATGTGGGTGTCGGTGTCGAGCACCCCCGGCACCTTGCTGATCGACCCGGGGATCAACCGCGCCAGCTCCTCGTGCTCGCCCACCCGCACGACCGCCACCAGGTCAACGTCCCCCGCGCAGGAGTACACCTCCGCCACCCCGGGGATGTCGGCGATGGCCTGCGCGGTCTCCGGGATGCTGTCGGTCGCGGCCCGCACCAGCACGATCGCGGTGATCATCCCCGCCCCCTATCCCTCGGTCGACGGGTCCACCCTAGAGCACCCCACCGCTACGCTCTCCCCAGCGCCACCCAGGAAGGACGCCCCCATGCAAACCCCGGACGAGTGGCTCGCGGACTTCGAGGCCAAGGTCGCCGACCTCCAGCAGAAGGCCACCGACTTCAAGAACAACATCGAAGCCGCAGGCACCACCGAACGCTCCCCCGACGGCACCGTCACCGTGACCGTCGCCCCCAGCGGAGCCCTCCTGGACCTCCACCTCACCCCCGAGGCCATGGCCAAGACCGCCGAAGCCCTCCGGGACCAGATCCTCACCGCCACCCGCACCGCCCGCCAACGAGCCGCCCAAGAAGTAGCCACGGCCTTCACCCCCCTCGGCGGCACCAGCGACATCGTCCAGCGCATCCCCACCCCGGACGAAGCACCCCAGCAGACCCCGCCCAAGCCCACCCCGCGCGACGAGACCGACTACAGCGACACCGGCATCTACCGCGACGAAGACCGCCGCTGGTGAGCCCCCGCCAAGCCCCTCGGCAGCGTCCGGTATGCTTCAGTCCGCACCGCGAGGGCAACCTCGCAAGTCCGGGTGGCGGAATGGCAGACGCGCTAGCTTGAGGTGCTAGTGCCCTTAACGGGCGTGGGGGTTCAAGTCCCCCCTCGGACACACGCACTGGCTACACGAGAGCAGGCCATCACATTGATGGCCTGCTCTTCTCCTTGGTAGACCATGTTCACGTCGAGCGCCCGGTAGACCCGGTTGAGCGCTGGTGGCTTGCGTTCGTCCAGCGTGCGGGCGATGTCCCCGAGTGAGTCGATCATGGCGTGGACCTCGGCGGGGTCGATGGTGTCGCCGTGGCGGTGGTGGTCGATCTCGGCTTAAGCGGCCAAGCGCTCGGCCTGGGCTTGGTTGATGGGGTCAACCAGGGCTGAGGGGTCCACTTCGGCGGTGATGGCGTCGTGGAGGATGCGCAGCTTGCTTTCGGCTTCTGTCTTGCGTGCCTTGGCATTCGCCACATTCGGGAGATCGCGGTGTCGGCTCAGCGGTCATGGGGGACTCGGTTCGTGGGCCGCCGGTGTTGGCTGGGTGGATGCGGTCTGACCAGGGTCATGGTGCCGAGGCCCGCACGGGGTGGGGTTGTTTCAAAAAGGGGAGCTTTGTCGGTGGGGTTCTGGCATGATCGGGGGTGGCTCGCCTGGGGGCGAACGGATCACTGGGGATCTACGACTTTCTTGTCGGCCGGAGCCGGTCGGCGGTTTCTGCTTGCCCTCGTCGAGCCGCTTCTGATTCCTTCGGATGGGATGGGGAATGATGCGGAGAACGGTGAAGGGTGCCTTCTTGGGCGTGCTCGCGGCGATGTCGGTTGCGGGGGCTGTGCCTGCGGCGGCGGCTGGTGCGGAGGGGCACACCGCGGTCATGGACGGGAAGTCGGTCGACCTGTCGCGGGGGTGGGGTGAGGCGCAGACGTGCGTGGTGCGGTCGGAGTCCGCGCAGGTCACGCACACTGTCTGCTACCGGTCGGCGGGTGAGGCGGATGCGGCGCTGGGGGTGCCGGCGGGTGCGCAGGGGGTCTCGTCGATCCTCGACTGCCCGTCCGGGTGGCTGTGCCTGTGGGAGAACGAGTACGGCGGCGGGCGGCGGTTGCTCTTCAGCGACGAGTACGGGCACGACTTGGCGCAGTGGGACTTCGCGTACAAGACGTCGTCGTTCTTCAACATGCAGGACGGGCCGCCGATCTGCACGTCGGCGGATGACCCGGGTGAGCTGTGGGACTTCCAGTACTACAGCCTGAGGTTGGACCCGTGCGCTGGTCAGAACACCATGGGGGCGTGGAACGACCGCGCCACCAGGGTGTTCGGCTGACCGGTGGTGGTGGCGCCGCGGGCTGCGGCGCCACCACCGTTCGTCACTGGAACTCGGCGCGCACGTAGGTCTCGTACTCGACCACGGCGGGGATGGTGACGTTCAGCTTGCCTGCGGCGGAGGTCAGCATCTCTTCGTTGCCCAGGATCACGCCCGTGTCCGGGGCGATGAGAAGGGTGTAGCGGGCGGGGAGGCCGCCGTAGGCGGAGTCGAGGGAGAACGCGTCGGCGGTGCGGCCGGTGCGGTCGGTGGTTGTGCCCTGGTAGGTGATGTCGGGGAGTTGGGCCAGCAGGTTCAGGGCGGCGGCTCGCTCGGTCGGGGTGAGGACTCGGTCCCTGAGCAGGTCTTGGAGGGCGACGAGGGTCTTGACCGGGCCGATGGCGTCAGGCGGGTTCGGGCGGTGGAGGTACTGGGCGAGGGCATCGGGGTCGATCGGCGGCCTGCCCGTGCCGAAGGCGGAGGGGCGCTCGCCCGGGCCCCACGAGTCGGTGTCGGTGCTGGTGGTGGGGCCGTCCCACTCGGCTCGGTCGGCATCGTTGCGGAACTCGGGTTCGGCCTGTTCCGACTCTGCGCGGCCGGAGCCGTCGGGGTTCGCCCACGTGCGGTGGATCTCCGGGACGACGGCGGACACCGTGTTGTCCTCGGAGGTCTGGCTGTTGAGGTACCAGGCGCGCAGTTCGATGTACTCGGTGGTGCCGGTGGGCTGGGGCACACCGGACGTGCGTGCTCGTTGGGCCAGTTCGGTGAGGCGCTGGGCTGCGGGGGTCGCGGTGGCGGGCGCGGTGATGACCAGGGGGGCTGGGGTGGCGGCTGTTCCCTGGGGAGTGGTGGGGCCTGCGGCCTGGTAGGCGAGCAGGCCGACGACCGCGGCGGTCACGGTGGCCCCGGCCAGGAGCCAGCGGCCGCGGGAGGGGGCGCTGCGCTCGAACGCGGGGCGGGGCGGCAGCGGTGGTGGTTGCACGGCGGGTTCGTCGCGCATCGGGTCGAGGGGGCCGAGGAGGTCCTGGATCCGGGTTCGCATCAGTGCACTCCCTGCTCGATCGGGGTGGTGGCGGGGCGGTCCAGCGCCCGGGCGAGGCGCTTGCCCGCTCGGGAGATGCGCATGGCGGCCGTGGTCCTGGCGCAGCCGAGGGCCACGGCGACCTCGGCGGTGGTCAGCTGCTCCCAGGCCACCAGGCGCAGGACCTCCTGGTCCCGCTCGGGCAGCGTGTCGAACGCCTGGGCCACGGTCAGCCGGTCCACGACCGCCGCCGGGGTGTCCGGGGGTGGTGCGTCTGCGAGGGTGCCGACGCGGTGGGCCAGCTGGTCGGCGCGGCGGGCCCGGCGGAACTCGTTGGCCAGCACGAGCCGGGCGACGCCGTAGAGCCAGGGCAGCACGCGGTGCGCCGCCGGGAGCTCGTCGTGCCTGCGCCACGCGACCACGAACACCTCGGCGGTCGCGTCGTCCACCTCCGCCGCCGCGAGCCTGCGGCCGAGGAAGCGGCGGACGGCGTCGTGGTGGTGGCGGTAGATCCGGTCGAACGCGTCGTGCTGGTCGTCGGCCATGCCCACCTCCTGTCACCCCGCTTGTGTCCGGCACCCCGCGAACTGTCACACGATCAGCGGGAGCGGCGGGCACGTGGTCTGCGGCGGGCGAGTTCGTGGATGCGCTCGGCGGCTGCTTCGGGGTCCTCGTGCTCCCAGACGCGGAGGACCAGCCAGCCTGCGGTGGTGAGGGTCGCGTCGGTGTCCTGGTCGCGGAGGCGGATGCCGCGGAGTTTCAGGCGCCACCAGGTGCGGTTCGCCTGCGGGAGGTGGCCGTGGAGGGGGCAGGAGTGCCAGAAGCAGCCGTCGACGAACACGGCCACGCGGGGGCCTCGGAGCAGGATGTCGACGCGCCTGCGGCGGTTGGTGCCGGGTGGGGTGTGGTCGACCAGGAACCGGAGGCCGCGGCGGTGGAGGGCGCTGCGGAGGGCGAGTTCGGGGCGGGTGCCGGTGCGCTTGGTGCGGCGCATGACCGCCGCGGCTGCCGGGGTCGAGGCCGGTGGGGGAGCGCCTGGGTCGAGGAAGCGGTACATGCGAGGAGGGTCTCGCCGGTGGCCGACAGAAAGCCGTCAGGCGGGGGTGATCTGGTAGCCGACGCCGCGGAGGGTGTGGATCATCGGGGGGTCGTGGAGCTTGCGGCGGAGTTGTTTGATGACCACGTCCAGGACGTTGGAGCCGGGGTCGACCTGGGCGTCCCAGGCGGTGGTGGTGAGGGTGGTGCGGGGGACGGGGGTGCCCTGGTGGGTGACCAGCAGGGTGAGGACGGCGAACTCCTTGGCGGTGAGGGTCAGCAGGACGCCTGCGCGGCGGGCCTGGTGGCGGGCGGTGTCGACTTCGAGGTCGCCGCAGTGCAGGACCGGGGGGTGGTGGGGGACGGCTCGGAGGCAGAGGCGGCGGACGCGGGCGATGAGCTCTTCGAGGGAGAAGGGCTTGACCACGTAGTCGTCGCCGTGTTCCAGGCCCGCGATGCGGTCGGTGACGGAGTCGCGGGCGGTGAGGAAGAGGACGGGGACCGGGGGGCGGTGGCGGCGGACGTAGTCCAGGGCGTCGCCCGCGGGGAGCATGCGGTCGAAGACGGCGCAGTCGTAGGTGTTGACGTGGAGGGCTTCGTCGGCCTGGGGGAGGTCGGGGGCGGCGTCGACGGCGAAGCCCGCGCCGCGCAGGGCCGTCGTCACCGCCAGCAGGAGGTTCTCGTCGTCCTCGGTGACCAGTACCCGCACCCCGCGCACACTACGTGGCGGCCAGCACGTCGCCCGCCGTGAGGGTGCGCAGCTCGGTGACGTCGGGCATCCGGCCCAGGGTGCGCAGGCGCTGGGACTGGGCCTTGCGGATGCCCTCGAAGAGCCTGCGGGCGTCGCGGGCGTTGCCGAAGTTGGCCTCGGCGCAGATGCGGGCGAAGAAGCGGAGCAGGACCGGCGAGGCCTCGGGCTCGACCAGGTAGTCCCCGCCCGCGATCATGCGCTCGATGATGGCCAGCAGGTCGGTGGGGGTGTAGTCCTCGAACTCGATGGTCTTGGAGAAGCGGGAGGCCAGGCCGGGGTTGACGGCCAGGAAGTCCTCCATCTCCGCGGTGTAGCCCGCCACGATGACGGCCACCTCGTCGCGGTGGTCCTCCATGAGCTTGACCAGGGTGTCGATGGCCTCCTGGCCGAAGTCGCCGCCGGAGCCCGCCTGGCGCGAGAGGGTGTAGGCCTCGTCGATGAACAGCACCCCGCCCTTGGCCTCCTCGAACACCCCCGCCGTCTTCTCCGCGGTGTGGCCGATGTACTGGCCCACCAGGTCGCGGCGGGAGACCTCGCGGAACTGGCCCCTGGTGAGCACGCCCAGGGACTTGAGCAGCCCGCCGTAGGTGCGGGCGACGGTCGTCTTGCCGGTGCCGGGGGCGCCCGCGAAGATCAGGTGGTGGCTGACGGTGCCGACCGCCAGGCCCGCCCTGCGCCGCCACTCGTTGACCTGGATCTCGTCGACCAGCGCGCGCACCTCGGCCTTCACCGCGGGCAGCCCGACCATGGCGTCCAGGTCGGACAGCAGTTCGTCGAGGCCGGGCTCGCCGGTGCTGGCGGGCTTGCGGGTCGGTTCGACGACCGTGGGGCTGGCGCCCGGGGCCACCGCGATCCCCGGGGCGGCGGTGTTGTCCAGGTGGCACTCCTCCACCGAGCCAGCGCAGCCGGGGCCGAAGGACACCCCCGGGCCGCGGGTGTCGTGGATGCGGGTGCGGCGCACCGACGGCTTCGACTGCTGGGCCACGGCCACCCCCTCCGCCGCCGTGCGGGAGATGTCGCAGCCCTCCAGCACCGGGCGGGCGTAGGAGTGCACGTACACCCCGCGCTGCCCGCAGCCCTCGATGGTGCAGTTGGTCAGCACCGGGTCTGCGCCCTGGCCCACCACCACGCCGTCGCCCGCGATGTCGGTGATGGTGGTGCTGTCGACCCGGCCGGTGGAGCCGTCGACGACCACGCCCATGGTCGAGGAGGTGACCGAGCAGCGGGTGACGGCGAAGTCCGGGCAGTCGCGCAGGTCCAGCGCGGCGCCCTCGCCCGCGGTGAACGCGCACCGGTCCAGCGACAGCGACACCCGCTCCGCCCGCAGCGCCGCGACCCGGGCGCGGACCTCGATGCCCAGCAGCGCCAGCGCCCCGCCGCGGGCGAGGAGCACCGGCCAGTCGCCGCCGGAGCCGTCGAGCACGACCGCCGCGCCCTCCGCCGCGCGCAGCGTGAGCCTGCGGTCGACCAGCTCGAAGGTCTCGGCGTAGACGCCCTCGGCGATGGTGATGACGCCGTCGTCGGGCGCCTCGGCCAGCGCCGCGCCGACGGTGGGGTAGGCGCCCTGGGTGCCGGGGGAGACCAGCAGGGTCCGCGGGGGTGCGCTCGTCATCAGCCCGCCCGCTCCATCAGCCAGCCGCGGTCGGCGGCCTTGACCCCGGCCTGGAAGCGGCTGCGCGCCCCGAGCCGGTTCATGATGTCGGCGACCATCCGGCGCACGGTCCGCACCGAGATGCCCAGCCTGGCCGCGGCCGACTCGTCGGTGCTGCCCGCCGACAGCAGCGACAGCAGCTCGCGCTCGCGGGCGCACAGCTCCGCGGAGTCCGGCAGGTCCGAGGCGGTCAGCGGTACCGCGGCCGCCCACACCCGCTCGAACAGCTCGACCGTCGTGGTCACCACGCTGGGCAGCCGGAACGCCGCGGTGGCCGGGCCGCCCGCGTCGCGCTCGGCGGGCAGCACCACGACGGCGCCGTCGACGACCAGCGCGCAGGTGGGCACCTCCGCCACGGTGCGCACGTCGGCGCCCGCCAGCGACAGCGCGCCCAGCCGGGTCGCCGGGACGGGCTCGGTGCGGGCGTGGTCGGGCACCAGCACCCGGTAGCGCACGCCGCGGCGGACCGCGTCGTGGTCGACCCGGCGGACCGGGCCGATGGGGTCGCCGTCGGCGAGGTCGCTCATCACCAGCACCTCGCGGCGGGCGGCGCCCAGCAGGGCCTCCACCCCGGCGTGCGAGGGGCCTGCGTGCGCGCGGCGGGCGGGGAGCACGCTGACCTCCCGGGGGCCGGTGGGACGGGGCAGGGCGCGGGTCATGGCAGGAACGCTCCGATCGGCAGCGAGGCGGCGACGCCGCGGGAGTGGGCCCCGTCGAGCCGGACGAGGCGGGCACCGGGGGGCGCGGCGGGGGTGGACAGCAGCGCCCTGGCGGCGGTCGCGGCGTCGGCCACGGCGGACTCGGTGGTCGCCGCGACCCGCACGACCAGGCTCGGCGCGGCGGTGGCGCGGCCGGTGCGCGCGCCCAGGGTGACGGTGGTGGCGGCGCCCGCTGTGGTGGCGAACAGCGCCGCCACCAGCCGCCGGGTCTCCTCCTCGGTCAGCAGGTCGGCGCCCTCCAGCCGCAGCACCGCCTGGCAGACCGGGCCGGTGCGCCAGAACCGCCAGTCCTCGCGGACCTCGGTGCGCCCGCCGGTGACGTGCGCCAGGCCCGCCAGCGCGGCGAACGCCTGCTCCTCGGGCAGCACCTCCACCGGCGCGCCCGCCCGCCGGGCCGCCCGGCGGACCCGGCGCACCGCGTTGCGCAGCACCAGGGCCAGGTCGGCGTCGCGGGGGATCTCGACGGTGCGCGCGGCGTGCACGGCCAGCCACACCTTCGGCGGGCCCGCGCGGCGCACGCCCGCGTGCAGCACCACCTGCACCCCGAACTCCTGGCCCTCGGTGCTGGGCAGCAGCGCGGCGGGCAGCGGCAGGCCGCGCACCGGGTCGGCGCGGTCGTCGGTGAGGCGCAGCGGCGCGGCCAGCCCGCCGGGGTGGCTCACCGTCATCGCCGGGCCCTGTCCGGTCGCGGTGGTGCGCACGGTGGCGCCGGGCAGCAGCAGGTCGAGCAGTGCCGGGGTCTTGCCCGCGCTCTCCGGCAGGTCGCGGCGGCGCTCGCGGGACAGGTGGCCCAGGCCAAGCACGCCAAGCTCGTAGAGCCAGCGGCCGCCGACGCGCACCGAGGTCGCGGCCAGCAGCAGCGCCGCGGCCACGCAGGTGCCCACCAGCACCGGCCACGGCCTGCCCAGCGCGAACAGCACCGCCACGACCGCGACCTGCCAGCACACGACCTGCGGGACCGTGAGCAGCCCCAGCAGCTCGCGCACCGCGCGGCCGCGCTGGGACCCCGGTGGCCGGGGCGGTGGTGGCGGGGGCACGGCTGAGCGCACCCGCGGCCGGGCAGCGGGCAGTCCCGTGGGCCTGGTCAGGTCGTCGTCCACCGCCGCCGCGGCCACCGCGGGCGTGGCGCCCGCGGCCGCGGGCACCACGGCGCCCAGCACGAGCGGCGCGGCGGGCACCACGGCCGCGCCGCTGCTCGTCGCGGCTCGTTCCTGCCAAATCCCGCGCGGGTCGTCGGCCACCGCGCGGGGAGGCGTTACCGTCTTGCCCACAGCTGCCCCCGTCCGTCCGTCTCCCGCACGACGGTCCGACAGGACACATGAGGTTTTGATGACATGACGCCCCCGATGCGCGTCCTGGTCGTCGAGGACGACGAGGACCTGCGGGTCGCGGTCGCCGCGGAGCTGACCGGCTCGGGGGCCGCGGTGACCACCGCCGCCGACCTGGCCACGGCCGACGCGGCGCTGGCCGCGCGCCCGTTCGACTGCGCGGTGTTCGACCGGATGCTGCCCGACGGCGACGCGCTGGGCTACGTCCACCGCAGGCGCCAGGCCGGGTGGGTGCTGCCGGTGCTGTTCCTGACCGCGCGCGACAGCGTGGCCGACCGGGTGGCCGGGTTCGAGCACGGCGGCGACGACTACCTGGTCAAGCCGTTCGCCGCGGCCGAGCTCAGCGCCAGGGTCCGGGTGCTGGGCACCCGCACCACCGGCAGGCCCACCGTGCTGCGGGTGGCCGACCTGGAGGTCGACAGCGCGCGCCGGGCGGTGCGGCGCGGGGGCGTGCTGCTGACCGTCAGCGACAAGGAGTTCGCCGTCCTGGAGTACCTGGCCGTGCGCGCGGGCGAGGCGGTGACCCGCAGCGAGCTGATCGAGCACTGCTGGGACGCCGCGGCCGACCCGATGTCCAACGTGGTCGACGTGGTGGTCAAGCGGTTGCGGCGCAAGCTGCGCGAGCCGGAGCTGATCCACACCGTGCGCGGCCGCGGCTACCGGCTCGCGGACCCGGGCCGGTGACCCGCTCCTCGGCGGACCGGCTGCGGCGGCTGCGGCTGGTGCTCACGCTCGTGTTCACCACCGCCAACACCGCGGCCCTGGTCGTGTTCGCCTGGCTGTCGCTGGCCGCCGACCAGCGCGAGGGCGAGCAGCGGCTGGACGCCGAGCTGGACCGGACCACCGGCATCGTCAGCAGGCTGGTCAAGGACGACGGCGGGGTGCTGGTCACCGCCGCGGTCAACGACGACGAGGTCGACCAGTCCTGCCCGCAGTTCGCCGTGGTCGCCCAGGGCGGCACGCGCAGCTCCGGGCGCCAGTGCGTGCCCGTCGACCCGTCCGTCGTCACCGCCCTCGCCCAGCAGGCCACCACCTCCGGGCGCAGGCTCTCCGGCTACCAGAACGCCACCGACGGCGGGCTGGTGCGCATCGCGGTCGAGCCGTTCCGGATGAAGACCGGCCAGTACGCGGGCGCGGTCGTCGCCATCGCCGACGCCGAGCCGGAGCAGGACCGCCACGACCGGATGGTGCTGCTGGTGGTGATCGGCTGCGCGCTGGCCGTCGGGGTGCTGGGCCTGGGCGGGCACGTGCTGTCCGGGCGGGCCATCCGCCCCGCCGCCGCCGCGCTGGAGCAGCAGGAGGTGCTGCTCGCCGAGACCGCGCACGACCTGCGCACCCCCGTCGCCGCCCTGCGCGCGCTGGCCGAGACCGCGCTGCGCAACCCCGGCGAGCGGGCCGAGCTGCTGCCGCGCACGGTGCGCCTCGCCGCGCGCATGGGCGGCATCATCGACGGCCTGCTGGTGCGCGCCCGGCTCGCCGCGGGGGTCGACCGGCTGGCCCTGCAACCGGTGTGGCTGGACCAGCTGGTCGCCGGGGTGGTGGAGGAGACGCCGAGCGAGGGCGCGAGCGTCACCCTCACCGCGGCCCCGTCCAAGGTGGTGATCGACCCGATGCTGGTGCAGCGGGCGATCGGCAACCTGCTCGACAACGCCCTGCGCTACGGCCGCCAGCCCAACCAGCTGGCCATCGTGCACATCACCGTGGCCAACGGCCGGGTCACCGTCGCCGACCACGGCCCCGGGGTGGACGCCGCGCTCGCCGAGGAGGTGTTCGACCGGTTCCGCACCACGTCGTCGAGCGGTTCGGGCGCGAGCGGGCTCGGGCTGTCGATCGTTCGGTGGGTCGCCCAGTCGCACGGGGGTTCGCTCGCCGTGCACAACGCCGAGGAGGGCGGCGCCATCTTCGAGCTGATCCTCCCGCCCGCGCCCTGACCGGGGCCTGCCCGGCCGGAAGGGGGCTGTCCGGAAGCTGTCAAAGGCTGTGGGCAGGTCACAGGGGTGGCCCCGGTGAACTACGGTGTCCGGCATGTCGGTGAAGTCCGCGCGGGGGGCTGCGGCGGTGACGTGGCGCAGGCGCGTGCCCGTGCTCGCCGTCGTCGCCGCCTGCGCGGCCGCCGTCGTCGCGGCCGTCACCGGGGTGGCCAACCCCGTCAGCGCCGTGGAGTTCCTGTCCCCGGGCCACTGGGTCTACAACGTCGCCTCGGGCACCGCGTTCCACGTCGACGGGTCCACCTCGCGGGTGGACGCCGAGGTCGGGGTGGACGGCCACCCGGGCAGCGGGCAGGTCGTGCAGGGGGAGACGAGCGGGTTCGTCGTCGGCGACTCCCGCTACACCGAGTTCGGCAAGTCCAGCCTGCACGTGGTGGACGTGCGGGACGCGCCCGTCACCGACGAACTCCCCGTGGCGCTGGAGGTCAGCGGCGGGCCCTACCTGGTGTACCGGCGGGCGGGCGTGGTCGTGCGGCTGGGGGGCAACCCCGGCGTGATGCCCGCGGGCGGGTCCGTCGGCGACCCCGTGGCCACCCCGGACGGCACGGTGTGGGTGCCCAGGACCGACGCCGGGCTGCTGTGCCGGGTGTCGCGTTCGGACACCGGCATGTCCTGCCCGACCCCGCTGCCCGCGGGTGCCCGGGGTGGGCTCACCGTGGTCGGCGGCAAGCCCGTCTTCGTCGACACCACCCACGACCGGCTGCACCCGGTGGAGCCCGACGGCCTCGGCGCCCCGCGCGCGGCCGGTGTGGACATCCCCGACACGGCCAAGGTGGCCCAGGCCGACATCGAGGGCCGCATCGCCGTCCTCGACCCCGACGGCCCCGGCATGGTGCTGCTCGACAGCGCGGGCATGGACCCGGCGCGCTCGGCCGGGGACCCGGTCGACGTGGCGCTGACCGCGGGGGAGTGGGACGGGCCGGTGGCCGCGGGCCGCGTCGTCGCCGTGCTCGACCGGGCCACCGACACCGTCACCACCTACGACTCCGGCGGCACCCGGGTCAAGGACGAGCGGCTGGCGCCCGAGGCGGGCGAGCCGCGCCTGGCCCGCGGCGAGGACGGCCGCGTCTACGTCGACGGCGCCCAGGGCGAGCACGTGCTGGTCGTCGACCGCGACGGCGCCATCACCCCGGTCGACATCGGCGCCCCCGACGAGCAGCCCGGCGGCGGCGACCGCACCGGCGCCGAGGAGCGCGAGGAGCCGCCGCCGCCCGCGCCGCCGACCACCACTCAGGCGCCCCAGCCGCCGCAGCCCCAGCAGCCGCCCAGGACCAACGACCGGCGGGTCGAGCGCGCCCCCGAGCGGCCCACCCAGGACGCCGCGCCCCCGGCCCAGGACGTCCCGCCCGCCCAGGACGGCCCGCCCGCGACCACCCGGCCGGTCGAGCCGCCGCCGACGACCACGCCGCCCCCACCACCTCCGCCACCGCCGCTGCCCGCGACCCCGCCGGGCGCGCCCCCGGGCGTCACCGCCACGGCGGGCAACGCCTCGGCCGTCGTCAACTGGGGCGAGGCCGCGCCGAACCGCTCACCCGTCACCGCGTACACCGTCACGTGGCGGGGCGCGGGCGGTCGGAACGGCACCCTCAACGCCGCAGGGGGCGCGCGCACGGCCACCGTCGGCGGGCTCACCAACGGCGTGGCCTACAGCTTCACCGTCTCCGCGACCAACGCCGCGGGCACCGGTGCGGCCACCGCCGCCGCGAGCCCGGTGACCCCGACCGCGCCCACCCCGCCGCCCGGCACCGGCCCCGGGCCCGGGCCCGTGACCGGACTGGTCGTCGACTACGACCGGCAGGCGGGCACCGCCCAGCTGTCCTGGAACGAGCCCGACCTGCGCGGCTACCCGCTGCGGCACTACACGGTCAAGGCGACCGGCGCGGAGAACCAGTACATCCAGGAGCGCACCGCCACCTTCACCGGCATCCCCGACAACGGCGGCACGGTGACCTTCTCGGTGCGCGCGGACTCCACCGGCCCCGACGACACCACCCAGACCGGGGAGACGGTGACGCACGACGAGCCCGCCACCCCCGGCGGCGGTGGTGGTGGGGGAACCATCCGCATCAGCCGCGGCGCGCAGACCACCGAGTACTGCGGCGACCTGGCACCGGACTGCGCGTGGATGCGCGTCGTGCTCGACGGGTTCGAGCCGGGCACCACCGTGGAGCTGATGCCGCACTCGTCCGACCCCGCCTACAGCAACCCCGGGTCCACCCAGGACACCGACGGCGGCGGGGGCTGGACGGGCGAGCTCTTCGCCTACGGTTCCGTCGGCCGGGAGGTCTACGTGACCGCCGAGCTGCCCGACGGCACCGTGATCGAGTCGAACCACATCACCTGGGAGGCGGGGTGAGCCTGCCCACCGCGGGTCAGGTCTACGAGCTGGTGGCGGCGAACGTGCAGGGGGTCGTGCGCGGCAAGCCGCAGCTCGTCCGGCTGGCCGTCGCCGCGCTGCTGGCCGAGGGGCACCTGCTCGTCGAGGACGTGCCCGGCCTGGGCAAGACGACCCTGGCCCGGTGCCTGGCGCGCAGCATCGGCGGGAGCTGGAACCGCATCCAGTTCACCCCCGACCTGCTGCCCGGCGACATCACCGGCGTGGAGGTCTACAACCAGGCCTCCGGCGCCTTCGAGTTCCGCCGCGGCGGCGTGTTCGCCAACGTCGTCGTCGCCGACGAGGTCAACCGCGGCACGCCGAAGACCCAGTCGGCGCTGCTGGAGGTGATGGCCGAGCGGACGGTCACCGTGGACTCGGTGCGCCACGAGGTGCCCCGGCCGTTCCTGGTGGTCGCCACGCAGAACCCGATCGAGCTGGAGGGCACCTACCGGCTGCCCGAGGCCCAGCTCGACCGGTTCCTCATGCGGCTGTCGGTGGGCTACCCCGACCTCGACTCCGAGGTGCTGGTGGTGATGAGCGACTGCGCGGGCGTCGGCCCGGACGAGCTGCGGCCGGTGGTGGACGTCCCCACCCTGCGCGCGGCCACCGAGCAGGTGCGCGCCCTGCACATCGACCGCGCGGTGGTCGAGTACGCCGCCCGGCTCGCCGCCGCCACCCGCGAGCACGTGGCGCTGCGCTACGGCGCCAGCCCGCGCGGCAGCATCGCCCTGGTGCGCGCCGCCCAGGCGGTCGCGGCCACGCACGGGCGCGGGTTCGTCACCCCGGACGACATCAAGGAGGTCGCCAAGCCCGTCCTGGAGCACCGGCTGATCCTCACCGCCGAGGCCGAGCTCAACCGCCGCGGCACCGCCGAGGTCGTCGACGAGGTGCTGGCCGCGGTCCCGGCGCCTGCCCTCGGCCGCCCGGGCGCCTGATGCCGCGGGTGACCCGCCGCGGCGCGGCGGTGCTCGTGGCGGCGGTGCCCGCCTACGCCCTCGGCGAGTGGGCGGGTTACCCGGTGCTGCGGGCGTTGGCGGGCGCGGGCCTCGGGGTGGTGCTCGCCGCGCTGGTCATCACCGCCCGCCGCCCGCGGGTCGTGGTGACCCGCGCGGTGTACCCGGACCGGGTGCGCCGCGGCAAGCCCGCCTTCGCCCGGCTCGCCGTGCGCAACCCCACCGCGGCCCGCCAGGGCGGCTTCGACGCGGGCGACCGGGTGGGCGTCGGCTTCCACGCCGTCGCCGTGCGCGCCCTGCCGCCAGGCGCCCAGGCCGTCTACCACTACGAACTGCCCACCCTGCGCCGTGGCCGGTTCACCGTGGGGCCGCTGACCCTGCAGCGGGTCGACCCGTTCGGGCTGGCCGTCGGCAGGCTCACCACCGGCGACACCACGACCATGTGGGTGCACCCGGCCGTGCACCCGGTGCGCGCGGTCGTCGGCGGCCACCCCCGCCACCACCACGAGGGCACCACCACCGACGACTCGCTGCGCGGCTCCACCGACCTGCGCGACGTCCGCGAGTACGTCCCCGGCGACGAGGTGCGCCTGCTGCACTGGAAGGCCACCGCCCGCACCGGGACCCTGATGGTCCGCGAGTACGTCGACCCCGAGCAGCCCCGGTTCACCGCCGTCCTGGACACCCGGGCCGACCTGGTCGACCCCGAGCGCTTCGAGGAGGCCGTCGACCTCGCCGCGTCCCTGCTCGCCGCGGCGGCCGCCGCGGGCCACCGGTGCAGGCTGGTCACCCCGGGCGGTCTGGACGTCGGCGTGCACGGCGGCGGCCAGGGCGCGGTGCGGCCACTGCTGGACGAGTTGTGCCTGCTGGACCGCGAGCCGGGGACGGTGCCGCTGGTGCCTGGCACGTTCGCACGCTCGGACAAGGGCGGGCTGCTCGTGGTGGTGCTGTGCGGCGCTCGACAGGACGACCTGTCGCTGATCGCCGCGTTGCGCTCGGGGTACGCCAGCGCGGTCGTGGTGGTGGTGGGCTCGTCGGTGGACGTGCCTGTGCCGGGGGTTCGGGTGCTGCGTGCCGACGACGCGCGGTCGGCTGTGCGCCGGTGGAACGAGGTGGTGGCGTCGTGATGACGTCGAGGCGCCTCGCTGTCGGCGCTGTGCTGGTCGCCTCGGTGGGGCCCGCGTTGCTGTTCGCCCCGGTGTTCGGCGTTGCCGCGCTGCTGCTGCCGTTGCTGGTGGTCGTGGTGGCGGTGTGGGGGGCGTGGGAGGCGGCTTCGCGGTGGGCCGCCGTGGAGCCGTGGCGGCCCGTGCTGGCGCTCGCGGTCGGGCTGTTGGGTCTGGTGTGGACGCTGTTGTGGGGGACGACGGTCGCCGGGCTGCCCACGGGTGCGACCGTGCAAGCGCTTGCGGAGGGGGTGGGCCGGTCGTGGCAGTTGACCTTGCAGTCGACCTGGCCCGCCCGCCCGGACGCCGAGCTGCTGCTGTTCGTGCCGCTGGCGGCGCTGGTGGCCGCGGTGGTCGCGGTGGAGGTGCTGGTCCGAGGGCGCTGGCCGCTGGCCGCTGTCGTGCCCGGGCTCGCTGTGCTGGTGCTGAGCCAGACGTACTCCGCGCTGACCGGGGTCGTCGCGCTGGTCGTGGGGGTGTGCTTCGCGGCGGTGGCGTGCGTGCTGGTGGCCGCTGTGCGTGCCGCTGACGGGACCAGCCCCGCCCGGCACGCCGTCGGTGCGGCCGTCGCGGTGGTCCTCGCGCTGGTTGCCGCGTCCGGGGCCGTCGCGCTGGACCCGGCGGACCGGCCCGCCTTCTCGCTGCGCCAGAACCAGAACGCGCCCGTCCCGCCCCAGCGCCTGGCCAACCCGCTGACGGAGGTCGCCGAGCGGCTGCTGTCCCCCGATCAGGAGGTGTTCCGCTACACCGCGGACGGGCCCGTCGACCGCTGGCGCCTGGTGGTGCTCGACGAGTTCGACGGCGCCAACTGGTCCCCGGGCGAGGACTACCGGCGGATGGGCACCCGCCTGGCACCGGACGCCGAGGTGACCGCACCCACCGACCGGCGGCACGCCGACGTGGTGCTGACCGGCGCGGGACCGTGGCTGCCCAGCCAGGCCCTGCCCGCGGACGTCAGCGGTCCCGCTGTGCTGGTGGACCAGACGACCGGCGCGCTGCTCGCGCCCGACCGGGGGGCGCAGGTGCGGTACGGGTTGGGGTGGTGGGAGCCCCGGATCGACCCGGATTCCCTGTACGGGGCCGGGATCGACCCGCACGTGCGCTACGGGGGCGTGGGGGCGGTCCCCCCGGCGGTGGCGGAGCTGGCCCGCAAGGCGGTGCGCGACCTGCGGCCGACGTTCCGGACCGCGCTGGTGCTGGAGGACTTCCTGAGCCGGGAGTACGCGGTCGCCACCGACGACCTGCCGACCGGTGCCGGGTGGCCCCAGCTGGAGCGGTTCCTGCTGCGCGACAAGCGCGGGACGAGCGAGCAGTTCGCCGCCGCCTACGTCGTGCTGGCCCGGGTCCTGGGCGTCCCGGCCCGGATCGCGGTTGGGTACCGGGCGCCCGCGGCGGGCGCTGACGGGTCGGTGGTGGTGCACAACGGCGACGTCCTCGCCTGGCCCGAGGTCGCCGTGGATGGTGTCGGCTGGGTTCCGCTGGACCCCAGCGGAACCGCGACCGGGTCCGGGGGCGGCTCGAACGCGCTGGCCGACGTGACGGCGCAGGCCCGAGCGAAGCTGCCGCCGCCCGAGCAGTTGGTGGACCCGGAGGTCCCGGAGGAGGCGCCGGAGCAGCCCGCGGAGGCCGGCGGGCCTGGGCTGGGACTCCCGCTGCTGGTGGTGCTGGCGGTGGTTGTGGGCTTGGCGGTGGTGGTGCCTGCCTGCGTGCCCGTGGTGACGGCGGTGCGGGCGTGGCGTCGGCGGCGGCGTGGGGGGAAGGCTGCTGTGGTGGGGGCCTGGGCTGAGGCGCGCGACCGCTTGGGGGCGCACGGGGTGGCGTGGAGCCGGGGGATGACCGTGCGGGACCTGGTGGGGGCGTCGGCGGGGGTTGGCGGGCCTGGGGTGGAGACGGGGCTGCGGGCATTGGCGGACGCTGTGGACCGGGCGTTGTGGTCAGGAGAGGGGGTGGGCGCCGGGGTGGTGGACGAGGCGTGGGGGGCTGTGCGGGACGTGCGGAAGGGGTTGGCTCGGCGGCCTTTGTGGGCCCGGGTGCGCGCTGCTACGTCGGTGTGGGGGGTGTTGGGGCGGCGGTAGGTGTTGGTTCGGCTTGTCCCGGAGAACCCCGGGTCTTCCACTCGTTGAACCGCAGCTCAGCTCTGGTGCACCAGCCGCTCCGGCGCGACACCAGAGCCCACCCAGGACCGGGCCAGCGCCGAGGCGGCCCCCCGGAACACCCCGTCCCGCACACCATCCACGGGTGCGATCGTCTCCGTTCCCTTGTCCAGCACCAGGTGTCGCACGGCACCCCCCTCCGCCTGGAAGCGGTAGCGCACGTCCGCCTCGGTCTCGGCTTCCTTCACCAGCTCAACGCGCATGGCCACGAGCAGTCACCTCCACGGCTCCGAGTAGTCCTCCCGGCTCGACGGCGGGACTCGATCCTCCCACCGGGACACCTGGTTGGCGGCCTCGTGGGCTTCCCGGTAGGTGGCGGACGGGTTGTCCCGCCAGTGGCGGGCCTCGGCGAGTTCGTGCTCCAGGAGGGCGACGTCCTCGGGGAGGGCGCGGCCCGCGCGGAGGCGCAGCCAGGCCTCGGCCATGTCGGCGTTGGGGTCGAAGCGGGCGTGGACCGTCGTGCCGTCGGCGGCTTCGAGGGGGTGGGTGTCCTCGAAGATGTGGCGCTTGACCCGCTCCACCTCCGAGCGGGTGAAGCCGCGGGTGCCGTCGGGCCGGGTTCTGTCGGTGAGGTGCGCGACGATGGCGTTGACGTCGTCGGAGGTGCGGATGGCCTCGTAGGCGTCGGTGGCCCAGCGGTCGGTGCGCTCGTAGCCGCGGATGGTGCCGTCGTCGGGTGGGCGGGCGCCCCCGGTCTGGCCGGGCAGGGGGTGCTGGCCTGGGTCGTCGGGGCCGGGGTTGTCCGGGGCTGTGCCGTGCAGGGCCGCGCGGACGGCGTTGTCGTGTTCGGAATCGGGAGGGATGGAGGTGCCGTCGAGGATGAGGACCCGGTAGTCGGAGCGGAGTCGGTGCAAGGCGCGTTCCACCACGCGCCGGGAGCGCCGGGCGGCCTCGGCGTCGGCGGGGGTGGTGCCGGGGTCGGCCGCGCGGGCGTCGAGGGCGCGCAGGCGGTCGGCCAGGACCTCCATGCGGTCCAGGGCGGCCAGGCGTTCGCGCAGGATGCCGAAGGGGCCGGGGCGGGAGTACAGCTCCTCGCGCTCCAGCCGCACGGACGCGGAGACGAAGTCCGGGTAGCCGGGGTGGGCCGCACCCAGGTCGACGGGGATGCCCACCGGGCGCGAGGGCGGGGTGCCGTGCTCGATCAGCGCTGCCTGGCGGGCGGCGAACTCGGTGAGGAAGCGGGCCAGCGCGGCGCTCTCGGCGCTGGTGGTGAGCCGGTCGCCCGCTTGGCCGGCGGCCGCCTCGTAGTCGGCGGCGGTCTGCTCGGCGCGGCGGAACAGGTAGCGGCTCACCGAGCTGGCCAGCACGCCCGTGCCCGCGGCCGCGCCGACGATCACGCCTGCCCAGGGCTGGTGGAACAGCGCCGTGCCCGCGACCATCGTCGCCACGGTGGTGCTGGAGGTGAGGGCGCCGTGCCACAGGTGGGCGCCTAGGGTGCGCATGCCCCGGGGGCGCTGCTCCGGCAGTGACGCGCGCAGCTGCTCGGCGGCTCGCTCCACCGCGTCGCGGGCGGGGGAGTGCGCCTGCGCCTGCGGCGGGAGGCCCGCGCGCTGCTCCAGCAGGCTCACCTGGTGGTCGATCGCCGTGAGCACCGCCCGCGCCTGGGCGGTGTCGACGGCGAGCTGGTCGAGCTGGGCGGTGGCGGCGTCGTACTGGCGCTGCTGGGCGGCCGCGGCCGAGTCGGCGGTGGCGCGCATCCGCTCCAGCAGCGGGTTCGCGATCGACCCGACGAGGAACCGCAGCACCGCCACCTGCAACGGGCCGTCGAGGTTGCGCAGCATGCCCTCCAGGCCGCGGGCGAAGGTGCCCACGCCTTCCGGCAGCGCCGCCGCCACGTACGGGCCCAGCGGCAGGGTCGGAGTGACCGAGTCGGAGGTCGCCGGGGTCGACGGCGCGCCCGCGGGGTACGGGGTCGCGCCCGCCACGCGGTTGAGCCGGTCGAGCAGCACAGACAGTTCCTCGGCGAGGGCCTTGTCCGCCGCTGCCCGCAGGGCCGCGGCCTCGCGCTTGATGCCGTCGGAGACGGCGACCGAGTGCTCCAGCTCGCGGGTCATCAGCCACCGGTCGGCCACGGCCGCGAGGGCCCCGACCGCGATGAGCCCCGCCTGCCCGACCAGCGCGATCGGCGGCAACCCGAGCAGCAGCAACGGGGCGGCGGCGACCGTGCCGCCGACAGCGGGGAGCACCCGGGGCAGCATGCGGTTGCGCAGCGGCTGCACCGGCTCCGGCCGCTCACCCGGCTGGAACTCCCGCGCGCCCGGCCGCACGTCGCCGGGCACCCGGTCCAGCAGCGGCGCGTACTGGCCGCGCATCAGCTCCGCGGCGTCGCGCTCGCGGACCTCGGTGGCCCAGTCGTTCTGCGCGTTGGACACCTCGCTCTGCCGGGTGGCGAACCACCGGTGGGCCCACGTGCCCACGGCGGCCGTGCCCAGCGCCGCCACCCCGACCGCGATGCCGCCGATCGGACCCGCCTGCGGGGCGGCGGTCAGGATCGCGGCGGTGCTCGCCAAGGTGCCGGGCAGCGCCTGCATCACGGCCTGGTGCACGTAGGCGCGCAGCGGCGGCAGCGTGGTCGGGTCCTTGGTGGCCCAGCGCGGCCGCTTGGCCAGCAGGTCGCCGCGCTCGTCCAGGATGCGCGCGACGTCCGGGTCCAGCAGCGCCCGCCGCTCCGCGTGCCCTGGCTGCGCCTCGTTGAGCCCGAGGTGCTCGACGAGCGCCCGCATCTCCCCCGCCACGGCGCGCCTGCGCGCCAACCGCGCCTCGGTGAGCCGGGAGTCGAGCGCCCGCAGCTCGGCCTGACGCCCGTGGTCGGCTGGCGAGAGGCCGGTGTCGGTGCCGGGGAACCGGTGTTCGGCCAACCGGTCCTGAGCGATGTCGTTGCCCCCGAGCCTCTGCGCGATCTGCGCGACCGCGTCGACCACGACTTGCTCCACCGCGCTGGGCGGGAGCGCGGTCGACACGACGACGCGCCCGGCCACGCCGTCGACGGCGAAGTCGGCGGGGTGGTCGTCTGCGGTCGGCCCGCGCAGCACCGACACCACGACGGTGTGACCGCTGCGCAGCTCGACGAGGAACCGCCCCGCCCCGAGCGGTTGCACGGCGTCGACCTCGGGGATGCCCCGCAACCGCCCGAGCACGGCGGAATCGGGGACGATCCGCAGGTCGGCGGGGGAGTCGGGGGCGATGTCGAGGTCGGAGTGCGGCACCGGGGCCACGTGGCCGGTGAACGACGGCCTGCCGCCGCCGCGGGGGTCCGGCGGGTTGGGCGGCGGCGGAGGGTCGTTGTCCTGAGTCGGGGGAGGGGCCGGGGTGTCAGGGGCGGGCGTTGTCGTGCTGGGAGAGCGGCGCGGAGCTGCTTCCGCAGTGGGGGGTGGAGTGGCGGGGGACGGTTGGCTGTCGTTGGTGGGGGACGGTGAGGTGTTCTGCTGCGAGCGCGGGGGAACAGCGCGTGCTGTGTGCTGCCCGGCCGTGGGAGTTGCCGTGTCTGTGGAGCGGCGAGGGGGGTTCGGCGCGGCGGTGCCGGGGGTGGGTGCGGGAGTCGCTGTGTGCGGGGTGCTGTGGGGCGTAGCTGCGCTGGGGGGCGTGGGAGCGGCGCGGCGGGGGTTGTGGGGTGCAGTCGTGTTGGCGACGGGGGTGGTGCCTGTGGTGCTGGTGCCGGTTGGGGAGGAGACAGTGCGGGCCGGGGGGTTTGGGGTGGGAGCGGGGGACTGGGCAGTGGGCTGCGGTGTGGGGGTTGGGGTGCCTGCGGGGAGCGGGGCGGCGAGAGCCTGCTGGGTGGTGGTGTTGGGAGTTGCGGTGAGGGTTGGGGCTGTGGCGGAGGTTTCGGAGGATGGGGCCGTGGTGGCGGCTTCGGGGGTCTCTGCGGGGGGTGGGGTTGTGGATGCTTCTTGGGGTGGCGTTGAGGGGGTGGCTTCTGGTGCTTCGGTGGTGGGGTTGTTGGTGGTGCGGCGGGGGGCTTCGGTGGTGGTGTGGGTCGAGTTGGCCGTGGTGTGGGTCGGGGGAGCTGTTTGTGCTGTCGGGGTGGCGGGTGTGGGGGTGTTGGGGGTTGCCGCTGCGGTGCCGGTGAATCCGACGGTGGTGGCTGCTGGGGGGATGGCGCCGTGGGGAGTTGCGTTGGTGTCGAGTGCTGCGCTGGTGGGGGTTTGTTGAGTGGGGGTAGTGATCTGTTGTGCTGCGGTGTTGGCGTCTGCTTCGGTGTGGCGCGCGGGGGAGCCGTTGCTGTCCACTGTGGAAGCGTTGTGGTGGGTGGGGTCGCCGGTGGTGCTGGAACCGTTGGTGGTGGCATCGGCACCGCTGGTGGCTGTGGTGGTGCCGTGGGGGTCGGTGGGGCTCGGGTCAGCGGTGGTGGCGCCGGGGTGGGTGGGGCTGTGGGTGGTGGGGGCGCCTGCTGATGAGCCGGGGTGTGCTGTGGCGCCGGGACCTGCGGGTGGGCCGCTGGTGTGGGCGGCACCTGGCTGGGTGGCCGGGCCGCCTGTGCTGGCCGCGCCGGGAGTGGTGGTGGGGCCACTGGTGTGGGTCGCCCCTGGGTGGGTGGCTGGGCCGGTTGCGTTGGAGGTGCCGGCGTTGATAGCGGTGGGATCGGTGGTGGGCGCGCTGGTGTGGGGGACGCCGGTGTTGGTGGTGGGGGCGCCAGTGTGGGCGGTGCCGGTGCTGGCGGCACCGGGGTTGGTGTGGGTGGCGCCTGGGTTGGTGGCGGCGCCGGTGTGGGTGGCGGCCGGGTTGGCGGTGGTGGCGGTGGAAGCGCTGGGGGAGCCGCCTGCGGTGGTGCCGGGGTCGGTGGGGGCTGTGGTGTTGGGGGCTGTGGCGGTGGGGGAGCCGCCTGGGGAGTGGGCTGGAGTGCTGGGGGTGGCCGAGGTGGGGTCGGCGGCGGGGGCGGCAGGGGCAGGAGTGGGGGGTACGGGGCCGGAGCCGGTGTCGCCCCAGGCTTCGAGGGCGGGGACGGGGCCGAGGTTGGGGGCGCGGCCGAGGTTGCCCAGGTTGAGCTCTTGGACCGTGGAGACGGTGTGGGCGCGCATGCCGCCGATGGCGGCCGCGGGGATGGCGCCGTCCTTGAGGGCTTTGGCGTAGGCCTGGCCGTCGAGGATGCTGGTGCCGTTCTGCGTCGACTGCACCACGTGGTTGGCCGTGGGGGACACCACCGCGTTCTGGGCCGCGGCACCGGCGGTGGCGGCGGCGATGCGGCCACCGGGGGTGGTGGGGGTGGGGAGGTTGAGGCGCTTGCCCACCGCGCCCGCTGCCGTGCCGAGACCTGAGCCGAGGGCGCCGCCGACCGCGCCGGTGACGGCCGCGGTGCCGAGTTCGGCGGCGTCGATGCCGTCGGCGCGGCCTTCGGCGATGCGCATGCCCTGCTGGGCGAGGTTGAGCACGGTCTCCTCGACGGCCTCGCCCGCGATCTCGAAGCCCGCCATGGTGCCGCCGCGGGTGAGGGTGGCCAGTGCGCTGACCGCGCCGGTGCGGAAGGCGCCCGCCGAGGCGCCCGCCGCGCGCATGACCAGGGCGGAGAGCCTGCCCGCGACGGCCCTGGCGAGGGTGTGGGCGAGCAGGGCGCCGCCGGGGAGGGCGGAGAGGGCGATGTAGAGCGCGAGGTTGACCGCGATCTCGATGAGGATCGAGTTCTTGGTCTCGCGCAGCGCGGTGCCGTACTGCTGGGCGCCGTCGGCGAGGCCGCGCATGGCCGTGGCCAGCTCGCGGTAGTTCTGCCCGAGCACCTTGCCGCTGTCGCTGTACTGGATCCCGGCCAGGTCCGGCCACGCCCCGGGCACCCGGCTGAGCCAGGTGTCGATCAGCTGGGCGCCCTGCTCGACCTGCTCGGCGGCGGACTTCCACGCCGCCGCGAGCTGCCAGGCGACGTCCTCGTCGTCCGGTGGCCACAGCTGGTCGATGGAGTAGTACTTGACCGTCTCCCAGAAGCCGTAGCTGTCGTTGGGCTCCCGCATCCCCACGGTGGGCCCCTAACCGCCGAAGCCGCCCGCGCTCTGCTGGTCGGCCTGCACGTAGATGCCGACGCAGCGGTGCCCGAGGTCGACGCTCTGGGTGACCGCGTCCCTGGTCTGGTCCATGCCCGCGGTGATCTGGTCGACCGACGGGTTGTACTGGCCCGCCACGGCCACCCCCATCGGGCCGTTGCCGAGCTGGCTGTCGAGGCCCGCGATCTCGCCGAGCTTGCCGCGCCACTGCGCGTCGAGCGCCGAGCCCGCCTGGCCGATCGCGTCGACCGCGGCCTCGGTGAGGTCGGGGAACATGTCGATGCCGCCGCCGTCGCGGTCGATGCCGGGCACTGCGATCACCTCTGCTTCCGGTCGCGGCGCCGGTCCAGCAGCCGCAGGGCGGGGTCGAACACCGGGTCCAGGCCCGCGCGGTCGCGCTCGGGCAGCAGGCCCGCGGCGAACCGGGTGGCCTCCAGGCGGGAGCGCTCGGTGGCCGCGCGCACCGCCTCCAGCACCGAGGCGGCCAGCGCGGCGGAGTCCGGGGCGCGGAACACGCGCGGGTCCAGCTCCAGCTCCACCAGCTGGCCCCGGCCGTCGACGGTGGCGGTGGCGTTGCCGTCGCCGGAGCAGCCGGTCGCCCGGATGCCGTCCACGCCCTCGCGCAGCGCGATCACCTGCTCGGTGAGCGCCTGGTGCCCGCCAGCCGCACTGCCGTCCGCCCCGATCACGGGCCCACCTCCGGTGCCGTCGTGCCGACAGCCTCACCCCGCCCTGGGCGCGCGCGGGCGGTGCCGGCCGCAACCGGCCGGCGCCACCTGCGGGGCCGGTGCGGGCCGCAGGATGCGGGGCATGAGCCGTCGCAGCACCGCCCTGGCCCTGGCCGCGGTGGCGTTCCTGGCCCTCGCCCCCCTCCCGGCCGCAGCCGCCCCGCCCGCTGGCGCCTGCCGCGACCCCGAGCCGGGGCGCCCGGTGGTGCCGCAGGTGCCGTGGGCGCAGCAGCTGCTCGACCTGGACCGGGTGCACGCGCACAGCACCGGCGCCGGGGTCGCGGTGGCGGTGGTGGACTCCGGGGTGGACGCCGACCACCCGCAGCTGGCCGGGCGGGTGCTGCCGGGGCGCGACTTCTTCCTGGCGGGCACCCTGCCGGGCAACTTCGACTGCGAGTCGCACGGCACGGCGGTGGCGTCGATCATCGCGGCGGGCCCGGCCGAGGGGGTCGCCTTCCGCGGGGTGGCCCCGGACGCGCGGGTGCTGCCGGTGCGGGTCAGCGACCGGGAGTTCACCGACGGCGGCGACCCCATCCCCATCGACGTCGACGTGGTGTCCCGGGGCATCCGCTACGCGGTGGACGAGGGCGCGCGGGTGCTGAACCTGTCGCTGTCGGGCTACGGCGACTACCCGGCGATCCGTGACGCGGTGGGGTACGCGCAGAGCCGGGACGTCCTCGTCATCGCGGCGGTGGGCAACCGGCAGCAGGACGGGGGCGGGCCGTCGTTCCCCGCCGCGTACGACGGCGTGCTCGGGGTGGGGTCGGTCGACATCTCCGGTGCGCGCTCGCGCGGTTCTCAAGTCGGCCCGTACGTCGACGTCGTCGCCCCGGGCGAGGGGGTGCTCGCCGCGGCCCGCGCGGGTGGGCACGCCTACTGGACGGGCACCAGCTTCGCAGCGCCGTTCGTGGCGGGCACGGCCGCGCTGGTGCGTTCCGCGTGGCCGCAGTTGACCGCCCCGCAGGTCGCCGCGCGCATCACCGCGACGGCGTCCCCCGCGCGCGGGGGCAGGGGCAGCGCGGAATACGGCGCCGGTGTCGTCGACCCGTACCGCGCTGTCACGGAACGCCTTGCCGCAGAAGGCCCCCTGGCGATGCCCCCGGTCACCGACCCGCCCGTCGATGAGGCCGCGTTGCGCGAACAGGCGTGGTGGCAGCGCGCGGGGTCCTCTGCGGTGATCGGGGTCGGGGTGGTGGCGTTGGCCATCGTCGTCGCGGCCGTGTGGGCGCTGGTCGCCCCGCGCGGGCGGAGGTCCCGGTGGCTGGCCGCGCGCCGCACGGCGCTGCCCGCGGCGCCTGCGCGCGTGGAGCCGCCGGACGAGGTCTTCCTGTTCCCGCCGCCCCCGGTCGAACGCGTGCGGCACTAGACCCGGTTCCACAAACCTGTCGTGGTATGTGCCCAGGGCGCCCCAGCGGATAAGGCGAAGGGCCCCGGAGCGGATCGCTCCGGGGCCCGCCACGCGGTGCGGAACCGGGTCAGCCCAGCGCCGACATCGCGCGGCCCAGCGCCTCCTGGCCGTTGGCCTGCGCCTGCGCAACGGCCCGGGAGAGCGCCAGCTGGAACTCCGTGGTCGAGGCCGCGGCCTGGTCCCACAGGTGGCCCAGCTCGACGAAGCGGCCACCCGCGACGTCGCGCCAGGTCTCGGCGGTGATGCCGACCGTGCGCCCCCAGTTGTCCTTCTCGGCGGCGACGCCGTTGGCGGTGTTGGCCAGGGCGCTGCTGCCGTCGCCGAGGTCCCCGAACTGGTACCTGATCTCGCCCATGGTGCTGCCTCCTCCTAGAAGCGCAGGCCGGCGGCGACCGGCCCGTTCATCGCCTGGACCGACGTGTCGTCGGCCTGCTGCTGGGCGTTGCCGGAGACCCCGGTCGCCTCGCCGACCCTGGTCAGCTCGCGCATCAGGGCGTCGACGTCGCGGCGCCAGTTCTCGTGCTGCGCGATGAACGCGCCGGGGGCCTGGCCGCGCCAGGACGCCATCAGCGCGTTGACCTGGTTCTCGATGTTGGTCACGTGTCCCTGGATGGCCGACACCGACGACCCCGCCGCCTTCGCGGCCGCGGCCAGGTCCTCGGGTGTGCCCCAGAGGGCGTCACCTGCCATGTCTGCTCCTCACGTCTGCTCAGCCGGTGCGCCGACGCTAACCGCGGGCGCGGCCCCGGCCCGGTGCCCCGGCACCTTCCTGCCACCGGCCGCCGCGCGCGGTCGGCGGCGGCGACGATCGCCGGGCACCAGCGGTGGAAGGGGAGGCGATGGCGACAGTCGTGGTGCGCAGGCCGCTGCGCAGGCCCGCGCCGGAGATGCCCGCGGGCGAGCTGCTGCTCGACGCGCCGCCGGAGATCCCCCCGCCACCGGGTCGGCAGTGGGCGCAGGCGCTGATGGCGCTGCCGATGGTGCTCATGATGACCGCGATGGTGCTGATGTTCAGCGGCGGCGTCGGCGGGTCCGGGCTGGGGGCGCTGCGCTACGTGGTGTTCGGCCTGTTCGGCGTGTCCATGCTGATCATGATCGGGATCGGCTTCCTCAACGGCGGCGGCCCGAGCAAGCGCGAGATGGGCAACGCCCGCCGCCTCTACCTGCGCGCGCTGGCCCAGCACCGGGTGCGGGTGCGGCGCACCGCGCGCAGGCAGCGCACCGCGCTGGACTACCTGCACCCCGACCCGGCCGTGCTGTGGTCGGTGGCGGCCAGCTACCGGTTGTGGGAGCGCCGCCGCGGCGACGCCGACTTCGGCGTGGCGCGCATCGGCACCGGCAGGCAGAGCCTGGCGACCGCGCTGGTCGCCCCGGACACCAAGCCGATGGAGCAGCTCGAACCGCTCTCCGCGCTGGCGCTGCGCCGGTTCATCACCACCCACTCCGCGGTCGCGGACCTGCCGCTGGCCATGGCGGTCAACGGGTTCAGCCGCGTGCACGTGCGCGGCGGGGAGGCCGCGGTCGGCCTGGTGCGCGCGGTGCTCGGCCAGCTCGCCACCCTGCACGCCCCCGACGACCTGCGGATCGCGGTGTGCGCCTCGCCGCAGCGGCGCCCGGCGTGGGAGTGGCTGAAGTGGTTGCCGCACGCCCTGCACCCCGACCGCGCCGACGCGCTCGGCCCGATCCGCCTGGTGGCGCCCACGATCCCGATGCTGGAGGCGGTGCTCGACGACCTGCTGGGCAACCGCCCGCGCTTCGACCCCGAGGAGGGCGGCACCCGCGTCGCCGGGCCGCACCTGGTGGTGGTGCTCGACGGCGGCGCGGTCGCCGGGTCCGACCACCTGGTCGCCGGGTCCGGTGTGGAGGGTGCCACCGTCGTCGACCTCACCACCGTGCCGCCGCGCGCCCCCGACCGCTGCACCGTGGTGCTCGACGTGGCCGCCGACGGCGCGCTGTCGAGCAGCACCGCCGACGGCGAGGTCGAGCTGGGCCGCGCCGACGACCTGCCGGTCGCCGCCGCCGAGGCGCTGGCCCGCCAGCTGGCCCCGCTGCGGCTGACCGAGGGCGCGCGCGGCGAGCAGCCGCTGGCCACCGAGCTGGGCCTGGAGGAGCTGCTGGACCTGGGCGACCCGTACGCCTTCGACCCGCAGGACACCTGGGTGCAGCGGCCCAACCGGGACAAGCTGCGGGTGCGCTTCGGCATCCGCCCGGACGGCACGCCCATCGAGCTCGACCTCAAGGAGTCGGCCCAGGACGGCATGGGCCCGCACGGCCTGCTCATCGGCGCCACCGGCTCGGGCAAGAGCGAGCTGCTGCGCACCCTGGTGCTGGCGCTGGCGATCACCCACCCGCCGAACTCGCTGAACTTCGCCCTCATCGACTTCAAGGGCGGCGCCACCTTCACCCGGCTCGACCGGCTCCCGCACACCAGCGCGGTGATCACGAACCTGGCCGACGAGCTGCCCCTGGTCGACCGCATGGCCGACGCGATCACCGGTGAGCTGGTGCGCCGCCAGGAGCTCCTGCGCGCGGCGGGCACCTTCTCCTCGCTGCGCGACTACGACAAGGCGCGCGCCTCCGGTGCCCCGCTGGTCGAGGTGCCGACGCTGGTCGTGGTCATCGACGAGTTCAGCGAGCTGCTGTCGGCGCGCCCGGACTTCATCGACATCTTCGTCCAGATCGGCCGGGTGGGCCGCTCGCTGGGCGTGCACCTGCTGCTGGCCAGCCAGCGGCTGGAGGAGGGCAGGCTGCGCGGCCTGGACACCCACCTGTCCTACCGCATCGGCCTGCGCACGTTCTCCGACATGGACAGCCGCACGGTGCTGGGGGTCCCCGACGCGTTCTCCCTGCCGCGCGCGCCCGGCCACGGGTTCCTGCGCTACGGCGACGAGCCGATGGCGCGGTTCCGCTCCGCCTACGTCTCCGGCGTGCACACCCCGGCGGGCGCGGCGGCGCCCACCGGCCGGGCCGAGCCGATCGGGCTGGCCGAGTACACCACCGCCTACGTCACCCCCGCGGCGGCGGCGGAGCCGGAGGAGGCGGGCGAGCGGGCCGAGGACGCGGTGGGGGAGAGCCTGCTCGACATCCTCGTCGACCGCTTCGCCGGGCGCGGCAGCCCCGCCCACCAGGTGTGGCTGCCACCGCTGGACGACCCGCCCACCCTCGACGACCTGCTGGGCCCGCTCGCGGTGGACCCCGGGCGCGGGCTGTGCCCGGTCGACCGGGCCGGGCACGGCGCGCTCAAGGCCGTGGTGGGCGTCGTCGACAAGCCGCTGGACCAGCGCCGCGACCCGCTGGTGCTGGACCTGGCGGGCGGCGCGGGCCACGTGGCCGTGGTCGGCGGCCCGCGCTCGGGCAAGAGCACCGCGCTGCGCACGCTCATCGCCGCGCTCGCGCTGACCCACACCCCGGCCGAGGCGCAGTTCTACTGCCTGGACTTCGGCGGCGGCGCGCTCGCCGCGCTGCGCGGCCTGCCGCACGTCGGCGGGGTCGCGGGCCGCACCAACCCGGGCGCGGTGCGCCGGGCGGTGGCCGAGGTGGCCGCGGTGCTGGCCGAGCGGGAGCGCCGCTTCGCCCAGCTGGACGTGGACGGCATGGCGGGCTACCGGGCGCTGCGCGCGGCCGGGCGGGTGGCCGACGACCAGCACGGCGACGTGTTCCTGGTGGTGGACGGCTGGTCAACGCTGCGCAAGGACTTCGAGGACCTTGAGGACGTCATCACCACCCTGGCCACCCGCGGCCTGAACTACGGCGTGCACCTGGTGGTCACCTGCGCCCGCTGGTTCGACCTGCGCACCCACCTGCGCGACCTGTTCGGCAGCAAGGTGGAGCTGCGCCTGGGCGACCCCATCGACACCGCGATCGACCGCAAGGAGGCGCTGCGGGTGCCCGAGGGCGCCCCCGGCCGCTGCCTGGCCGCCACCAGGCACCAGGCCCTCACCGCCCTGCCCCGCGTCGACGGCCGGGCCACCTCCGACGACCTCGTCGCCGGGGTCACCGACCTGGTGGCGCGGGTGGCCGCGGGCTGGGGCGGGCCGAGCGCGCCGGAGGTGCGGCTGCTGCCCGAGCGGCTGCCGCACCTGGCGCTGCCGCCCACCGACGACCCCGGGCACCTGCGCATCGCGGTGGGCATCGCGGAGTCGGACCTGGCCCCGGTGCGGCTGGACTTCGACGCCGACGCGCACCTGCTGCTGCTCGGCGACGTCGACTCCGGCAAGACCTCCTTCCTGCGGCTGCTGGCCCGCCGGATCACCGCGTCCTACCCGCCCCGGCGGGCGAAGGTGGTGGTGGTCGACCACCGCCGCGGCCTGCTGGGCGCGGTCGGCGGCGAGCACCTGCTGGGCTTCGGCAGCGACCCCATCACCACCAGGGCGCTGATGGTCGACGCCGCCGCCGGGCTGCGCGAGCGGCTGCCCGGCCCGGACGTGACCCCCGAGCAGCTGCGCGCCCGCGACTGGTGGCGCGGCCCAGAGCTGTTCGTCCTGGTCGACGACGTCGACCTGGTGATGACCTCGGCGGACAACCCGCTGGACCCGCTGCTGGAACTGCTGCCGCACGGCCGCGACATCGGCCTGCACGTGGTGGTCACCCGGCGCACCGGCGGCGCGGGCCGGGCGCTGTTCGGGCAGTTCCTGTCGCGGCTGCGCGACGTGGGCGCCACCGGCGTGCTGCTGTCCGGCGACAAGGAGGAGGGCCCGCTGCTCGGCGGGCTCAAGGCGGGCCCGCTGCCCCCCGGCCGCGGCCGGGTGGTCAGCAGGCGGGGCGAACCGACGCTGGTGCAGCTGGCGCACCTGCCCCCGGAGGGCTGACCCGGCAAGACGGGGAGCAGGCACTCAGCAGCGAACTGCACGGAGCAGCGAACAGCACTCAGCAGTGAACAGCACAGAGCAGCGAACAGGAGGAGACATGGCAGGCGACTTCCTGAGCGGGACGCCGGAGGTCATGGGCGCCTTTGCGGCGCAGGGACCGCAGGCGCCCCCCGGTGGCCAGGGCGGCATGAGCTCGCTCATGGCCGAGGGCGCGGACTTCGTCGACCGCGACCACGAGGCGAACAAGCGGATGGCGGCCTTCTTCACCACCGCCGACCAGGGCATCCGCTCTTACAACAGCACCGCGGCGGCGAGCGGGCGCGGCTACCTCGACGCCGACGAGGCCAGCCGCACCGGGTTCGCCGTGCTGGGCGGCGAGACCATGCGGACCACCCTGGCCAACGACCCGACGCCGCCCCAGGAGCCGATGGAGGTCGGTCCCCGATGAGCTACCAGGACACCCCGCTGGACCGGCAGCTGGCCATCGTCACCGCCGAGGCGGGCAACACCGGCGCGCTGACCGCCAAGGCGCGGGTCTACACCGACGCCGTGGCCGAGCTGACCGAGGCGGCCCGCTCGGTGGGCGCGGCCACCGACCGCATCGAGCCCGCCTGGACCGACGCGGCCGGGCAGGGCTTCGTGCAGCGCGCCCGCGGCGGGCGCCGCCAGCTCGACCTGTGGGCGCACACCATCGAGTCGGCCAACCCGCAGCGGGCCATCCAGGCCGTCGTCGAGCAGATCGGCGTGGCCAGGGCGAAGGTCGTGGCGAACAAGGCCACCGCCGACCGGCTCGCCGCGACCACCTTCGCCACCCGGGGCGAGGCCGACGCCGCGGGCCAGGAGATCCTGCGTCTGCAACGCGAGTCGGGGGCGACCCTCGACGAGCTGGGCACCCGCTACACGGCCGCGGCCGCCGCGGTGCAGGCCGCGACCAGCGGCGCCGACTGGACCCAGCAGATGCCCGGCGGTGGTGCCGGGGGCGCCGGTGGTGCGGGCGCAGGCGGCGGGGGTGGCGCGGGCGCCGCGGGCGGTGGAGGCGCCGCTGGTGGCGGTGGCGGCGGGGCTGCGGGCGGTGGTGGCGGCGGTGCCGCAGGCGGCGCTGGCGGTGGTGGTGGCGCGGCGGGCGGCGGTGCGGGCGGTGCCGGGGGCGGCGGTTTCCGCGCCACGGCACCCGGCGGTGGCTTGAGCGGCATCGATCCCAACGGCATCGACACCACCGGTGGCGGCGCCAACCCGTCCCTCGCCGGTGGCCTGGCTGGTGGTGGCGGCGGGATCGCCCCCACCCTGCCGCAGGCCCCGGTGGGCGGGTACCCGGCGAGCACGCCGTCGGTCGGCGGCGGCTTCACGCCGTTCCTGCCGACCGCGGGCGGCCTCACCCCGGCCCAGTCGGCGGCGGTTGACGCCGCTCGCGCGGGGGGCTACTCCGCGCTCGGCGGCGGAGGTTCCGGCGGCGGCTACGCGGCCAAGGTCCCCGGCGTCAGCGTCGGCGGGTCGCCGCGGCTGCCCGTGGCGGCCACGCCCGTGCCGACCGCGGGCGTCCCCGGCGCGGGCACGCAGCCGACCCCGCCCACCGGCGTCGGCACGGCGGCGGGCCCGGGTGGTCCCGGGGGCGGCACCCCGCCGATGATGCCCCCGGCAGCGGCGGGCGCGGGTGCCGCCGCGGCGGCCGGGGGCGGCGGGGGCGGCGGGCCGGTGCAGCCCGGCTACCGCTCGGGC
>NZ_MKQR01000004.1:0-5454 GCF_001940455.1 Actinokineospora bangkokensis
GGGTGCCGCCGCGGCGGCGGGGGGGGCGGGGGGGGCGGGCCGGTGCAGCCCGGCTACCGCTCGGGCAGCGGGGCGGGTCCGCTCCGGGCGGGCCGCCGCGACCGCCGCGACGAGCCGCCGCCCGGGCTCCCGGCCGTGCTGGCGGGCAAGGGCGGGCGGGTCGACCCGTTCAGCCTGGTGCCCACCCGCTCCCGGCGCCGCCCGGAGGACGAGGCCCCGGTGACCGTGGAGCTGGTCGACGAGGACCTGTGGAAGGTCGAGGACGAGACCGCCGACCGCGTGATCACCCCGGCCCCGGGGGTCCCCGGCCGCTGACCCGGCACGGCGGAAGGCCCCGAGGACACGTCCTCGGGGCCTTCCGCACGGGTGGAGCGGGGTGGTCCCGGCGGCCGCCGCTCGCAGGGACCACCCCCGACCCGGGCACGCGGCCCAGGTCGACCTGGGTTCACCGGCGGCCCCCCAGGGTGTCAGCGCCGGGTCATCGCCGCATCGTGGCTCAATCCGCTCGCCATGGGAAGCCGCGCGACCAACCCCGCGGGCACGCGCACCGGCGCCACACCCCCGTAGCCCAGCACACCGAGCAGGTCGGGGCTCGCCAGCGGGTGCGCCACCCCGTCGTCGGTCACGACGACCACCGTGCCCGCGGGGGCGTCCTCGCTGGGCATCGACTCCACGACCGCCGCCGCGCCCGCGGGCACCGACACCCGGTCCGCGAGCACCACGCCGCCCTCGGTGCGCCGGGGCGTGGCCGTCATCGGGTCGGTGGTGGGCACCGGCACGCCGATCGCGACCCTCGGCACGGCCGCGCCCGGGGCGAAGCTCAGGCACGTCGAGGCGTCCTCCGCGGTCTCGGCGAAGGCGGGCCGCTCGGTCGGCGGGTCGGTGGCGCGCGGGGGCGAGGCCGTGGCCTGCCGCGCGCGGCCCGCGTCCAGCAGGTCCAGCGGCAGGCCCTGCGGGCGCCCGCCGGGGTAGGCCTGGGCGGTCGGGGCGTAGGCGCGCTGGACGTCGTACTGGAGCTCGCTGATCGGGCGCAGCCGGTCGGCCTCGGCCAGCCAGTGCTGCTCCCCGCGCGAGGTGGTGGTGATGAGCAGTTGGCCGACGCGCAGGTCGCGGCCCGGCACCGCCGTGGACGGCCCACCGGCGCCCGGCACCGGGATCGGCGCCAGCGGCAGGCCCATGGGCAGCGCCTCCACCACCGCCGGGCTCACCCGCAGCGCCGGGCCGGGGCGCAGCGCGGCGGTGATGGCGGGCAGGTCGGGGGCGGCGATCCCGTGCCGGTAGCCCTCGTGCACCAGGTAGGTCGACCCGGTCTCGCGCACGGTCACGAGCACCGCCGAGCCGCCCAGGTCCGCGCCTGCCGGGGGCTCCTGGCCCACCGCGAGCACCGACCGGGGCACCAGCGCGCCCGTCAGGTCGGGGGCGGGTTCGGAGCACAGCGTCCACCCGCCCGCGAGCAACCGGTCCGGGCCGGGCAGGGAGTCCGGGGCGTCCGGGATGCCGATGCGCGGGCCGCGGGCCACGCCCGCCAACGACTCCCGCGAGATCGACACCGTCCCGGCCTCGCGGTCGAGCGCCAGCAGGGCGGAGGTGTAGTTCTCCACCGGGTGCAGCCGCTCGTCCACGTACACGTAGCGGGTGCCGGTCTCCTTCTCCACGACCACCGACTCGCCGTCGCGCCAGGAGTCCGCCCCGCCGGGGACGACGATCCCGTAGACGCCCACCGCCGCCAGGGCGATCACCGCCACCCCGAGCCCGCCCAGCGCGGCGTACCCGGGCCTGCGGAACGGCGGCTGCTCCGGGTCGGTCTCCCGGGTGACCAGGGCGGACACGGCCCGCTCGACGAGGAACTGGTGGGCCTGGAGCTGGTCGCGCTTGGACGCCACGGCTCAGCCCCCCAGCCCGCGCACGTGCCCGTAGAGGCCCAGCACCGAGCACAGCACCGGCACCACCGCGAGCAGCACCAGCACCTCGGCGACCTCGGCGTAGCGGCCCAGGTACGGCGTCGGCGCCCGGCCGCTGTGCACCAGGCCCAGGGCCGCCGCGCCCGCGCCCGCCGCGAGCAGCACCGGCCCGGTCGTGCCCAGCAGGTCGGCCCGCACGGCCATCACCGGGCCGAGCAGCACCGCCGCGGCCCCGAACACCCCGGCGCCGATCACCCACGACCGCTGGCGGACCACCGGGTAGAGCCGGGCCCGCAGCAGCAACCCCGCCGCCACCAGGCAGGCCAGGACCACGGCCGCGGTGCTGTCGCTGCGCACCAGCACGACCTCGCAGCAGGCGACGACCACGGCGAACCCGCCGAGCATCCCCGTCAGCAGGCTGTCGGCGCGCAGCACCGCCGCGTACACCATCGCCCGGGGCGGCTGCGGGTCGTCGCGCAGCAGGTCGGCGGCCCCGCGCGGCAGCACCGGCATCGGCACCCCGGCCAACCGCAGCGACAGCTGCGCCAGCAGCGGGGACAGCGCCAACCCCAGGCCCGCCACGACCCCCGCGGCCTCCTGCGGCTCCAGGGAGTCCCACGTGGCCAGCCACGCCCCGAGCGCGCCCAGCACGCCCGCGGTGGTGCCGCCGACGAACACCGCGGCCCGGTCCACCACGCCGAACAGCCCCACCACCGACGCCAGCGCCAGCGCCGCCGACGCGGCCAGCAGGTGCGGCGAGCCCAGGTCGGTGAGCGCGCGGTCGTCGGCGAGCAGCACGCCCCCGCCCGCGAAGGCGAACGGCAGCGCGCACAGCGCCGCCACCGACCCCGCGCCCGCGTCCCCCGCCGTCCTGGCCAGCAGCACCCCGGCCGCCAGCAGCAGCACCGCGGCGCCCAGCGCCCACAGCGCGGGCCCGGTGAACGGCGGCCCCGCGCGCAGCACCGCCACCAGGGCCAGCCCGGCCCCCACCACCCCGAGCCCCAGCCCGGTCGCGCGGGTGTGCCGGGGACCCCAGCTCGCGCCCAGCCGCGACGACCCGGTGGCGATGGCGTCCACCAGGTCGTCGTACTCCAGCTCCGGCCAGTCGGTGTGCGCCTGGGCCAGGTGCAGCACCTCGCCGTCGCGCACCCGCTGGGCGCCCAGCGAGCGGGCGGGTTCCAGGACGGTGCCGTCGGCGCGGCGCAGCACCCAGCCGCCCGCCCCGGCGCCGCGGTCGGCCAGGTCCTCGCCCGCGTGCGCGAGCAGCGCGGGCAGCAGCTCGGCCAGCGGGGCGCGCTCGGGCAGCGCGAGGTCGATGCGCCGGGCGGGTGCCGAGACCGTCACCCGCACCAGACCGGTCGTGTTCATGTCAGCTCCGTGGTGGGCCGGGCGTCCCCCTGCGGCAGCAACCTGCCGACGGGACCGCCGCGGGCGGTGGACGCACCTACCATGGCCGCACGGGACCGGCCGCGGAACGGGGTCGGCAGCTAGCGGACACCGGGAGGTGCGGACGGCGTGCAGGTCATCGTGCTGCCGGTCGGACACGACCTGGGCCCCTTCCACCCCGGTGGGGGGCGGGCCCCGGTCCACCAGGTGCGCCTCGGCGCGCGGCTGGTGGGGCTGACCGGGCCGCAGGCGGGTGCCTGGACCCTCGCGCACGGCCTGGTCGACGCCGGGTCCGTGGTGGCCTGCACCGAGACCGGGCTGCGCGAGCGCTGCGGCGACGGGGTGGTCGACGAGCTGCTGGGGCAGGGCCTGCTGGCCGCGGTGGGGACCGGGGGCGCGCGCGGGTTCGCCGCCCGCCACCGGCTGCTGCCGCTGGCGGTGGGCGTGGGCAACACCGCCGAGGAGCCGTGGATGTTCGGCGTCGGCATGCTCTACCAGCCCCTCGCCGTGCTCAGCGGTGCCCTGTTCGACCTGTGGCAGTGGGCGCACCTGTCCGCCGACCTGTGGCTGGCCTGCGCGGAGGTCGCCGACGTCGCCCGCCGCTCCGGCGCGGACGACCCGGCGCTGACCGACCCCGAGCAGGTGCTCGCGGGCGCCCTGGGGGCGCTGCCGCAGGTGCTCGGCGCCCGGGTCGGGTGCCTGGACCTGCGGGACGGGGCCGCCGCGTGAACGCCGTCTTCCCGGTGGGGCACCACATGGGGCAGCGGCTGCCCGACGAGCACCACGCCGTGCGCGTCGGGTGGGAGCACCGGGCGCTGACGGCCGACGAGTTCGGCCTGTGGGTCCTCGCGCACGGCACCCGCGCGAACGGGCGGGGGGAGTGGACGGCGGGCAACGTCGTCGAACTGGCCACCGCCGCCGGGGTCGAGGGCCCCGCGGGGGTGCTGGCGGCCGCCGCCGACAAGGGCGTGGTCGTCGGGGTGACCGACGCGCTCGCCTTCACCGAGGCGCACCGGCTGCACCCGCTGAAGGTGGGCCTGGGCAACACCCCGGAGGACCCCGACCGCTTCCGCCTGGGCCACCCGGGCGTGGAGCCGGTCTCGGAGGTGTCGGCGTCGGCGTTCGAGCTGTGGCAGTGGGCGCAGCTGGCGCCGAGCCTGCGGCACCTCGGCGAGGTCCGCGCCAAGGCCGCCGCCGACCTCGGCGCCGCCACCAGCGCCGAGCTGGTCGCCGCCGACCTGCTGGCCGACGTCCGCGAGCTGCTGGTGTCCGGGTGCGCCTACCTGGACCTGGCCCGGGCGGGGAGCTGAATGGCCACCGTCGCCGCCGACCGCCTGCACCGCCTGGGGGACGGGCCGGTCGCCACCGTCTACTCTGGACAGCGCGAGGGTGCCGCGGTGGCCTACAAGGTCTACCCCCGCCGCTTCGACAAGCGCACCCTGTCGGCGTTCACCAAGGAGCAGGCGACCCTCGCGGGCCTGCGCGAGGTGACCTCCCTGCTGGTCGTCGACGCGGTGGACGAGCTGCCCACCGGTGAACCCGCGCTGCGCATGGAGCTGTGCGCCTCGTCGCTGGCCCTGGTCGTCGGCGGCCGGGGCCCGATGCCCGCGGGCGACGTGGTGGCCCTGGGCAAGGCCGTGGCCACCGCCCTGTCCGCCGCCCACGACTCCGGTGTCGTGCACGGCGGCATGTCCCCGCACAACATCCTCTTCCGCGCGGGCGGCGACGCCGTGCTCAGCGACTTCGGGCTCCCCCTGCGGCACGCCACGGCCCGCGACCCCCTGCACGCCCTGGAGTTCCTGCCCCCCGAGACCCTGCGCACCGGCACCCTCGACGTCGCCACCGACCTCTACGGCCTCGGCGCCCTGCTGCACTACGCCCTCGCGGGCCGCACCCCCCACCCCGGCCGCCTCGGCGAACAACCCGGCGAGCGCGTCCTGCGCATCCTCAGCGAACCCGTGCCCGCCCTCAACGCCCAGGACCTGCCGGTCTCGCTGGCCACCCTCGTCGCCCGCCTGCTCGCCGCCGACCCGGCCCACCGCCCGGCCCGCGCCTCCCTGGTCGTCGACCAGCTCACCGCCCTGCTGCCGGACACCACGACCACCCCGAGCGAGTCCTTCGACGACTTCGCCCTGCCCCGCCCGACCACCGCCCCACCCCCGCACCC
>NZ_MKQR01000004.1:5622-139258 GCF_001940455.1 Actinokineospora bangkokensis
CGCCGCCTTCCCCCTGCCCCGCCCCACCCCCGCCCCACCCCCGCCCGCCCCGGACACCGAGTTCGACGACTTCGCGGGCGGCACCCCCACCCGGCGCCCCTGGCAGCGCGCGGCCCGCAACGCCCTGCCGTCGGTGTTCCGCACGCCCAAGCCCGCCGCGCCCCCGGAGGCCCCGCGGGTGTCGTCGCGGTCGGTGCCGCTCCCGCCCGCCCAGCAGGCCCCAGCACCCCGACCCGTTCCCCACCAGGGGGCGGCCCAGGCCGCTGGTCGCCAGGCGCCCGCGCCCCAGCCCGGTCCTCCCCAGGCTGGCCCTCTCCAGACATCGGCACCCCAGCCCGCTGCCCGCCAACCGTCCGCACGCCGGTCCGCTGCCGATGAGGCGCCTCGCCAAGCCCCTGCCGACCAGACCGCGCCCGTTCCGGTCGTCCAGCAGCCACCGCCTGCGCCCACTCCGGGGCAAGAACCCCCGGCCGGGTTCGTGCTCGCCCCCCGGACACCCGCGCGACCCGTCCAGCCCACGCCCCCCGAGCCCGACCCGGCAGCGGAGGAACAGGCAGCCGGGGCGTCCGCCGCGCGCAGGCTGTTCGCCGCCACCTGGCCCCCCGCCGGGCACGAGGCCGACGCCTTCGAGGCGCGCGTGCTCCCGGTGCCGGACAAGCCCGCCGCCTGCCCTGCCCCGACACCCCAGACGACGCTCCCGGCCGAAGGTGCCTCGGCGCCTCAGGCCTCGGCGGAGGGCGATCCGGCGTCGGTCGAGTCTGCCGTGAAACCCGGGGCCGAGCCTGCCTTGGCGCCTCGGGGGGAGTCCGGGTCTGCTGGTGTCGAGGCGGATGCCGAGAGCGAGGGCGCGCGGTTCGGGGGTGGCGCGCCGGTGTCCCGGCGCTCGGCTTCCACCATGTCGCCGGTGGCTGGGGCGCCTGCCACCGATCCGGTCGCGAGCCCTGCGGCGGTGTCGAGGCCGTCCGCGCTGCGGCCGACTTCCGCTGTCCCGCCGCCACTCGCGTCGCCTGCGGCGCTGCGTCCCACGTCCGCCACACCCCTTGCCACCGCGCCGGTGCACGCGTTGCGGCCGACGTCCGCCGTGCCGCCCCCGCCGCAGCCTGCCCCGGCACTGCGGCCGAGGCCGGAGGACCCGGCCCCCGCCGTGCCCGCGCCGGTGGTCCGGCGGGCTCCCGCGCCGGTGTCCGAGGGGCTGGCCGCACCCGAGGCCGAACTGGCACCCACTACCGAGCCGACAGCCGAGATCGGGTCTGCACCTGAGGCGTCGGCGTCGACGGGTTTTCGGGGGCGGTTGTCCGAGCCGCAGGCCGCACCCGCCGCCCCGCAGGTGGTGGGGCCGCCGACGGGGCCGGGCATCGCGTGGCCTGCCACCGACGCGGCGTCGGACGAGTCGGCGGCGGAGCAGACGCTGATCATCCACGGGCTCACCGGGCAGCCGGTCGACGAGCAGGTCGCCGAGGTGGACGACTTCGCCGAGGCCGACGGCCAGGCGCACGGGCGGGCGGTGGAGCACCCGGCCGGGCCGCCGCAGCCGCCGGGGTTCGCCGTGCTGGCGCAGCCCGAGGGGTGGCAGGCGCCTTCCGGTGAGCAGGGGTTCCCGGTGATCGACGGGGCCACCGCCGAGCCCGCGGCGCGGCGGCCGTGGGGGGTCATCGCCGTGGGTGGGGCGTTGGCGATCGGGGTCGCGTCCTTCACCGCCTACCTGCTGGTCGGGGGGACGCCGGTGGTGCTGGAGCCCGACGAGCCGGGGACGCCGACCGCCGGGGCCGCGCCCGCGGGCGGGTTGATCGAGCTGGACCCGCCGGTCGACCGGGGTGGGCGCATCGAGCTGTCGTGGCGCAGCGACAAGCAGCTCGACTACGCGGTGATCCTCGCCGCGGAGGGGCAGGAGGCGACCGGGGAGGTGGTGGGGCGGGTCACGTCCGCCACCGTCGAGGTCGACCCCACGCTGCGCTACTGCGTCCTCGTCCAGGGCACCGACGCCGCGCGCACGTACGAGAGCCGGGCGATCGGGCTGCGGGGGGCCACCTGCCGCAAGTGACCGCTGCGCGGTCGCCGCCGCGGCGGTATACCGGTCATGTGCTCGGGGAGGAGAGGCGATGACCGGCAAGGTGGACTTCCAGGGTGTCCGGTGGACGAACCTGGTGACGCTGAACATGCGGGCCCAGGAGAGCCGCGAGGGCGGTCACGTCCTCGGTGACCGGATGGCCGAGGAGCTCGTCCGCACCATCGACTACGACTTCGACTCCCTCAAGATGCGCCTGACCTCCGGCGATCGCTACCTCGTCGCGCTGCGCGCACGCCAGCTCGACCGGTGGGTGGCGGACTACCTGGGGCGTTTCCCCGCCGCCACGGTCCTGCAACTGGGGTGCGGCATGGACAGCCGCGCCTTCCGGGTCCCGCGCGGCGAGGGCACCTGGTTCGACGTCGACTACCCCGACGTCGTGGACCTGCGCCGCAAGGTCTACCCGGAGCAGGACCGCTACCAGCTCGTCGGCTCGTCGGTGGTCGACGGCTCGTGGTGGGACCGCGTGCCCACCGGCGGCCCGGTGCTGGTCGTCGCGGAGGGCCTGTTCATGTACCTGCGCGAGGACGACGTGCGCGCCATCCTCACCCGCGCCACCGAGCACTTCGACACCGGCGAGGTCGTCTTCGACGGTCTCAGCTCGTGGGCCGTGACGGTCAGCCAGTGGTTGCCCCAGCCGTTCGGTGACTTCGGCATGGCGTGGGCTGTCCAGGACGGCCGCGAGGTCGAGCGGTGGGTCCCCCGACTGCACCTGGCCGAGTCCCGCCCCGTCCTGCACGACTACCAGGACGTGCCGATCAAGGCGTTCCAGGTGGGTTACCGGCTGTTCAACAGCGTGCCGGCACTGCGCGACACCATGCGCTTGTTCCGCTACACCTTCTGAGTCCTACGTCATCCTGAACCGGTTGCGGCCGTGCGGGGTTCTGCGCGCCCCACTAGCTTGTGCTGTGTCGGTGGTGGACACAGTGGGGGATTCGCGGATGCGGCGCGCAGGTGTGGTCATCCTGGCTGGGCTTCTCGGTGCGGGGTGCGCGGCGGAGTTGCCCGCGGCTCCCAACGAGGTGACGACGGCGGACGGTGTTGTCCGGGGATCGGTCTCCGGTGATGCTGTTGTGTATCAAGGGATTCCCTTCGCCCAGCCTCCTGTGGGCGCGCTTCGGTGGACTGCGCCGAAGCCGCCCCAGCCGTGGCAGGGGGTTCGGGATGCGACTCAGCCGGGGCCGCGGTGCGCGCAGGGCGTCGGGCAGCCCGGTGCTCCGGGGGAGACGCCCGCTTCCGATTCCGAGGATTGCCTGTACCTCAACGTCACCACGCCGAGCACCGCGGGCACCAAGCGGCCGGTGCTGGTGTGGGTGCACGGAGGCGGGTTGCGCAGCGGGGCGGGCAGTGACTACGACATGCGCCGCTTCGCCGCGGAGCAGGACGTCGTGGTCGTCACCACCAACTACCGGCTGGGGGCCTTCGGGTTCCTCGACGTACCCGGTCTCGACGGGGGTGGGCAGTTCGGGTTGCTCGACCAGCAGGCCGCGCTGCGGTGGGTGCGGGACAACGCCGCCGCGTTCGGTGGTGACCCGGGCAACGTCACCGTGGCGGGCGAGTCCGGTGGCGGTGACAGCGTGTGCGCCCAGCTCGCGTCACCGGAGGCAGCGGGGCTGTTCCACCGGGCCGTGATCCAGAGCGGCACCTGCGGGGACACCAGCGTCGTCGAGGCGATCCTGCCCGGTGCGGGGCCCGTCCTCGCGGCGTGGAAGCCCGCTGCCGTGGCCGAGCCGCTGGGCGTGGCCCTCGCGGGGTCGCTCGGTTGCACCGACCCCGCCACCGCGGTGGACTGCCTGCGCGGTGTTCCCGCGCCCCAGTTGCGGGAGGGGGCGGACAAGAGCGGCGCGTACTACTCGCCCACGATCGGCCGGGGCGTGCTGCCGGAGTCCCCTGGGCAGGCCATCGCGGGCGGTGCCATCGCGAGGGTGCCCGTGCTGACGGGGATCGTCGAGGCCGAGGGCGCGCTGTTCCTCTCCTCGGGCGGCTTCGCCGAGAAGCCGTTGACCGAGGAGACCTTCACCGGGATGGTCACCGCCGCCGCGGGGCCGCGCGCCGCCGAGGCCATCGCGGCCTACACCCCGAAGGGCGGCGCCACCTTCAACAACGCCTGGTCGCGGGTGGTCACCGATCGCGCGTGGTCGTGCGCGAACCTGCGCGTCTTCCAGGGGCTCTCCGCCGAGAACCCCACCTACGCCTACGAGTTCGCCGACGCGAGCGCCCCCAACGCCTTGGCCGTCATCCCCGAGGACCTGCGCGGCAAGGCGACCCACGGCGCCGAGCTGCCCTACCTGTTCACCCTCGTACGGGGCCAGCCCGCCCTCACCGCGGAGCAGGAGGAACTGGGCAGGTCGATGCGCGCCACCTGGGCGGGCTTCATGCGCGACGGAACCCCCGGCCCCTGGCCGTCCTTCCAGGACAAGGCCGCGATCACCCGCCTCACCACCGGCGGCACCACCCAGGTCGACGCCGACGACTTCGCCGCCGCCCACCACTGCGACATCTGGGCGCGGTAGGAGGCGGCCTCAGGAGGTGCGGGCCAGGAGATTGCTGATCGCGGTCGCCAGGTCGTCCTTGCCCGCTGCGGTCGCCTTCTCCACCACGGTCGCCGGGGTGGAGGGGGTGATGCCGAGGCGGTGGGTGATGAGGGACAGGGCGCCCAGGGCGGAGTGGGTGGAGCGGCGGGTCTCGACCGCCTCCGCGGCCAGGGCGAACATGGCCGCGTCCCGGGCGGCCACGTCCGGGCACCACAGGTGGACGACGGTGGTGTCGACGACGGCGTAGGAGCCCAGGGAGCGTTCGGGCAGGGGGCCGCCCGCGGCGAAGGCGGCAGCGGGCAGGGTGAGGCGCCAGCTGCCCTCGGGTTGGCGGGTCATGGTGCAGCCGGTGAGGCCCCTCGTCCGGGACCACTCGGTGATGGCGCTGGGGGAGGCGGCCTGGTCCTCGGCGTCGAACAGGTCGTGCACGACGGGGATGGAGGCGGCCAGGGTCGTCATGTCCGCGTCGGGGGTGGGGCCGAGCCTGCTGTAGGCGAGGACGTCGCCGCCCGCGCGGACCAGGTGCAGGGGCAGGTAGGACTGCCGCTCGTCGAGTCGCTTGTGGACCTCCAGGGCGAGGGGCAGGCCGTGGCGGGCGCGGTCGGCGACGGCGAGGTCGGGCTCGGGGGTGCTGGGGCTGAACAGCCGGGGCAGCGCCGTGGCCTCGGCGTCGGGGACCAGCAGCGGGTGGTGGGTGGTGGGCAGCGGGCGGGCCAGGAACGCGTCGAAGTGGAGGGTGAACTCCTCGGTCTTGCGCCGGTGCACCTCGCCGTCGCGCAGGGAGCGGCGGCCCAGCTCGGTGAGGGCGTGGGTGTCGTCGGTGGTGGTGACGTGGTCGAGGGCGCGCAGGTGGCGCAGGGTGCGGTCGACCAGGGGTTCGTCCAGGCCCAGCAGGGCGGCGAGCCCGTGGGCGGTGCCCAGGCGGGCCTCGGCCAGCGCCCGCGCCACGAACCGGTCGATCAGCTCGTAGGGCGCGCTGTCGGTGGTGGTCGCCTCGACCCGCACCGACCACACGGGCAGCAGGACGCTGAGCACCCGGGCGGGCTGGCGGCCCGTGCGGTGGGCGGCGTCCTCCAGCGCCCGCTCGACGGGGTAGGGGAACAGCGCGCTCATTCGGCCCTCCCGAGCCACGACACGACCTCGGCGGCGGGCCGCAGGTCGCCCGCGCGGTCCACGTGCGACCGCAGGGTGCGCACCAGGGCGGCGAAGTCGCGGTTCTTGGCCGCGGCCAGGCTGTCCAGGTCGCCCACGAGCACCAGTTGGCGGGTGGCCAGGGTGAAGGCGGTGCCCGCGCGGCGCGGGTCGTCCTGCGGGCCGGTGGCGCCGGTGGTGTTGCTGCGGGTGAAGCCGTAGAGCACCACGTCGCGGGCGCCGCCGTCGAACCCGTCGACGGTGCTCACCTGGTCGGTGCCCTTGCGCAGCAGCGAGCGCACCAGCTCGGCCTGGGCGTCGTGGGCGACCAGCACCACCCAGTCGCGGTCGACGCGGGTGAAGTGCCCGGCCAGCGCGGCGAGCAGGGTCGCCTCCAGCCGGTTGGTGACGCCGTCCTCGCCCCGGGTCTCCTGCCGGTCCTTGGCCTTGCCGGTGTCGACGAAGGCCAGCGCGCTGCGGAAGTACGGGTCGTGGTGCTCGCGCTCGCCCACCGCGCGCAACCGGCCGCCGTGGAAGGCCGCCGAGACGAACTCCGCCACCGGGCGGGGCATCCGCCGCTGGTCGAGCACGTAGCGCACGTGCGCGGGGGGCAGCGCGGGGATCAGCTGCTCCAGCGCGCTGGCGGTGAGCAGCTGGCGCACCTCCGAGCCGGTCGCCGGGTCCAGCTCGACGGCCGGGGGCAGCTGCCGGTGGTCCCCGACGAGCACCGCCCGCCGCGCCCGTACCACCGGGGCCAGCAGGTCCGGGGTCGCCACCCGGCCCGCGGCGGGCACCACCACCAGGTCGAAGTCGGTGCCGGTGACCTCGGCGCGGGCGGTGGCGGCGGCGCAGTCGGCGCCCACCACGTCCGCGCAGCGCACCAGCTCCGGGTGCAGCCGCTCGGCCGACCCGGACAGCGCGCCGTGCCAGTCGTCGAGCAGGTTCGCCCGCGCCTGCCACACCGGCATCCGCTCCAGCAGCCACCCGCGCAGGGCGGCCAGCGAATCGGCGTCCCACGGCCCGAACCCGGGCGCCTCCTCCACCGGGGCCACGGCGCCGACCAGGTGGTCGGCGATGGTGGCGGCGTCGGCCACGCACGCGTCGCGGTGGCGGCGGGCGGCCAGCAGCGACTCGCCCGCCTGCACCACCGCCGGGTGCGTGCGGGTGGCGCGTTGCAGCGCGAGCAGGGCCTGGTGCTGGTCGACCTGCGCGGCGCCGAGCTGCCCGGCGAGCTGCTGGGCCTGCCCGCCCGCGGACTCCGCGCGGTGCATGTGGACGTCCGCGCGCTGCTTGTACCAGGCCCCCAGCACCGGCCACGCGCTGCGGTCGGCGGCCCGGTCCTGCTTGTCGGTGGCCTTGGACGCCTCCCGGCGCGCCGCGCGCAGCGCCTGGTCGAGCTCCCCGACCTGGCCGGTGACGGTGTCGACGACCTGCCGGGCGCGGCCGGTGGTCTGCGCGCGCACGTCCTCCAGCGCCTGCTCGGCCACGGCCAGGCGGGTGTCGGCGTCGACCACGAGCCGGATCCGCTGGTCGAGCTGGGGCAGCCAGGGGCGCAGCTCACCGACCCGGTGGTGCAGCCCGCGGGTGCGGTCGACCCCCGCCAGCACCTCGGCGCGCAGCTCGTCGGCGCGGCGCTCCAGCTGGTCGTCGCCGACGCGGACGACGACGAGGTCCTTGGGCAGCGAGGCGAGCACGTCGTCCACGGCCCGGTTCGACGTCGAGGTCACCAGCACCCGGCCCGAGCGGCGGGCGGCGGTGTCGACGACCTGCGAGGTGGTGTGCGTGGTGCCGGGGGTGCTGACGATGAGCGCGATGTCCCGGGCGCCCAGGGCGGTGCGGTAGGCGTCGAGCTGCTCGGGCGTCAGCTCCAGGGTGGGCTCGTCGTCGGTGGGCGCGATGTCCTCGGCCTGGTGGTCGATGAACGCCCGCAGCAGCGCGGGGTTGCGGGCGCCGCCGTCGCGCAGCAGCTCGACCGCAGCGTGCCGCTCGGCGTGCAGGACGTCGGGCGTGGCCAGCTGGAGCCTGCCCCGGGTGGGGATCGTGTCCGGCAGCGCGTCGAAGCGGACGGTGACCACCCCGTCCGCCGTCGCGGTGACCCGGCCGATGCTGTCCTCGCCCGCGATGCGCACGAACGCGTTGCGGGTGGGCGGGCGCACACCGTCGGCGAGGCGGAACGCGCAGTGCTTGGGGCCGGTGGGTTCCGCGGCGGTGTAGCCGAACAGCGGCCGGGGCGCGAGGTCGCGGGCGGTGTCCACGGCGGTGTCGAGCTCGTCGAGGAAGCGCTGGTGCGCCGAGTCGCGCTCGACCCGGGGCGCGGGTGCCAGCAGCCCCCAGTTGCGGCGCAGCAGGTCCCAGTCGACCTGGCTGCCGGGCGGCACGTCCTGCGGCAGCCGCACCGCCGCCCAGGTGGCGCTCAACCGCAGGCAGCCGCGGCTGAGCTGGTCGTGGTCGCCCAGCCGCGGCTTGCGCGCGTGGAGCAGCAGGAACGCGTCCTGGGCCGCGCTGACCCCCAGGTGCAGCACGAGGCCCCGGGTGTGCAGCAGCAGCTCGTCGCCGCGCAGGGTGGCGGGCACGACACCGCGCAGGGCGTGCACGACCTGCTGCGGGTCCGGCCCCCGGTAGTCGCGCGCGGGGACCAGCACGGTCGTCCCCCGCAGGTCCACGGCCACCTGCATCGGCTGCGACCTCCCTCGGCTCGGGCCCGGGTGTCGCGACCCGGCGGTTCGAGGATAGCCACGACCGTCCCGAATGGCCTTGCGCCGCATCGGTTCTTGTCACCCGCGCTCAAGAACCGGTGCGGGGTTGCGCCGCTGGTCAGGACTCCGGGCGGTCGATGACCCGCAACCAGGAGCCGTCGGGCTGGCGGCGCACCAGCTGGACCCGCCCGCCGGTACCGTCGGTGGGGCGGGTGGAGGTCAGCGCCAGGTCGCCGTTGACGACCGTGGGCAGCGGGTCCTCCAGGGTGAAGGTGGGGCCGTCGGCCACCAGGGCAGCGCACACCTCGCGGATCGCGTCGCGGCCCACGGTGCGGGCGCCGGGCGGGAAGGCCAGCACGGCGTCCGGCTCGTACAGCGCGGCCAGGCCATCGGCGTCGCCCGCGTTGGCGCGCTCGACGAAGAAGCGGGCCAGGTCCTCGGGGGTCATCGCCTTCTCGTAGCTGCTCTTCGCTGCGTTGTCCGGTGCTGTGTTGTTCGGTGCTGCGTTGCTCATGGCTCCACCGTGGACCCAACCGCTCCAGAAGTCCAAGAGATGCTCGTTCTGGCGTCTATAATCGCCCGTTATGGAGCTGCGGCAGCTGGAGTACTTCCTCGCGGTCGTCGACGAGGGCGGCTTCACCCGGGCCGCGGCGAAGGTGCACGTGGCGCAGCCGGGGGTGAGCGCGCAGGTCAAGCGGCTGGAGCGGGAGCTGGGGCAGGAGCTGCTGGACCGCTCGGGGCGGCAGGTGCGGCTGACCGAGGCGGGGCGCGCCGTGCTCCCCTTCGCCCGCGCCGCCCTCGCCGCCGTGGCGGGCGCGCGGGACGCGGTGGACGAGCTGGCCGGGCTGGTGCGCGGGCGGGTGGCGGTCGGCACCGTCACCTCGCACAGCGTCGACCTGCCCGGGTTGCTCGCCCGCTTCCACGACGCCCACCCCGGGGTGGAGATCACGCTGCTGGAGGGGCCGTCCGGGGCGCTGGTCGAGCGCGTGCTGGCCGGGACCCTCGACGCCGCCATCGTCTCGCTGGGCCAGGACACCCCGCCGTCGCTGGGGTCGCTGGTGCTCAGCGACGAGGCGATCACCGCCGCGGTGGCCCACCACCACCCGCTCGCCGGCCGCGACCGGGTGCCGCTGCGCGAGCTGGCCGGGCTGCCGCTGATCTGCCTGCCGCACGGCACCGGCATCCGGTCGCGCCTGGACGCCGGGTGCGCGGCGGCAGGGGTCGAACCCACCGTGGCGTTCGAGGCGGGGGACCCGGTGCTGCTGGCGCAGTTGGCGGGCAAGGGGTTGGGCGTGGCGGTGCTCCCGGACTCGCTGGCCCGCTCGCGCGCCGACCTGCACCCGCTGGCGATCGTGGAACCCGCGCTGCGCGGCCGGTTGGTGTTCGCGTGGCGCGGCGGCGGGCCGGGAAGCCCGGCGGGACGGGCGCTGGTGGCGTTGGCGCGCGCGGAACTGGGACAGGAGTCGGTGGATGGGTGAGCTGGTCGACCTGTACGCGGAGGGTGACCTCTCCGGTGTCGTGACGGGGGTGGCCCCGCGCTGGCGCGTGCGGGCGGAGAACCTGCCGCACGCCGCCACGCAGGTGCTGCTGCGGGACGGCCGTGGGCGCGTCTACGTCCACCGCCGCACCGCCACCAAGGACATCTACCCCGGCGCGCACGACGCCTGGGCGGGCGGGGTGATCGCGTCGGGCGAGGACATCGACGCGGGTGCGCAGCGCGAACTGGCCGAGGAGCTGGGCGTCACGAGCCGCATCCGCCCCTGCTTCCGCTACTGGTACCGCGACGAGCAGGCCAACTACCTCGCCTGCGTCTACGAGGCCACCCACCGCCCCGCCGACGGGCCGGTGCGCCACCAGCCGCAGGAGGTCGCCGAGGGGTGGTGGATGCCGTGGGACGAGCTGCTGCGCCGCCTCGACGACCCCGCCTGGCCGTTCACCCCGGACGGCCGCGAGTCGGTCAGGCGCTACCTGGCCTTCGGCCCAGGTTCGCGGTGACCTGCTTCGTCGGCTTGTGCGGGAAGCGGCGCGCGGCGTGCTCCTCGGCCGCCGACCCGGCGTGGACGTAGAGCGGTTCCACCTTGTCTTGCAAGGGTTTGAGCACGGTGTCCAGGAAGGCCTTGCGGTCGTCGAGGTACGGGCCGATGACGTCCTCGCCCGCCGGGCAGACGGCCATGCAGTACGCCGCCTTGTAGTTCGGCTTGAACGACAGGCTCTGCCACATCGACGCGTTCTCCGAGTCGGTGACCCGCGACCGGAAGTCGGCGCCGTCGCGGCTGTCGGCCACGGTCTCCACCCACTCGGTGAACCCGCCCATGAACTCCCGGTAGTTGTGCGTCGAGCACGCCAGCCAGTCGAAGTCCTCGCCGTCCTTCTTGATCGCCCCGACCGGGCAGGCCGCCACGCACAGCTTGCACTCCAGGCAGGGGTTGTAGTCCAGTGCGGTGCCGTGCGCGGACACCTCGGCGTCGAGCAGCAGGGTGGCGAGCAGGATGAAGTTGCCGAACCGGGGGTGGATGACGTTTCGGTGGATCCCCATGGCGCCCATGCCCGCGGCGACCGCCACCGTCTTGTGCGCCACCACCCAGATGCGGCCGGGGTAGCGGCCCATCTCCATCGGGAACGTCGCCGACGGGTTGAGCGCCCGCACGCCCGCGTCCTCCAGTTCGCGCACCACCTGCCGGGCGGCGGCGTTGATCAGCTCGCCCGCGTGGTGGAACTCCTGGTTGGCCACGCTGCGCGCGGGGGAGCGCACGTCCTCCCGGTTCATCCGCACCACCAGCGACACCAGCGTGCGCGTGCCGGGCATGGCCGCGAGCGCGTGCTCGCGCTCGCCCGCGAGGTCGGGGTGGTCGAGCGGTACGGCGGCCGCGTCGTCGGCGCCCGCGCGCAGGCACAGCTCGCGCAGCCAGCCCGCGTCGAGCACGGCCGGTCCCGGGCGTTCCCCCCGTTCCCGCACCGCGCGCACCGACGGGTGCTCGGCCAGCTTGCGCGGCAGTTCCTTCGGCATGGGCGCACCCTCCCTGTTGCGGACCGATCGGTCCCGGACCGGCCGGTCCATCATCGGCGGTGGCGTCCGGCGCCGTCAAGGACCGATCGGTCCGTTATGCTCGGGGCGTGGCACGCACCCCCGCACCGGGCACCCGCGAGCGCGTCCTCGCCGCGGCGAGCGCGCTGTTCTACGCGCACGGCGTCCGCGCGGTGGGCATGAACCGGGTGATCCAGGAGGCGGGCACCGGCAAGAACCTGCTGTACCGGCACTTCCCGGAGAAGGCGGACCTCGTCGCCGCCTACCTCGCCCGCGTCGTCGAGATCCGCACGGCGGAGGCCGCGGCCGCCCTCGCGGGTGCGACGTCCCCGCGCGACCGGCTGCTCGCGCTGGTGCGGGAAGTGGCGGACAAGGTGGCGAGCCCGGCGTTCCGGGGCTGCGCGTTCCGCAACTACCTCGCGGAGTTCCCCGACCGCGAGGACGAGGCGCCCGCGGCCGTCGCGCGGGACTACCTGCGGCGGACTCGGCGGCAGGTCGCGGAACTGGCACCCTCGGCGGAGGTCGCGGAGCGGGTGTGGCTGGTGGTCGACGGCCTGTACCTGCGAGCCGCCTACCTCGACGCGGGCGAGGACCGGGAGGCCGCGGGGCGGGCGGCGGTGGACCTGGTGGAATCGCTCCTGCGGTGACAGCCCGTGCTGGGACGATCCGCCAAAAGACGCTAGATCGCCCGACCGCCGTGTCCTAGGTTCTGCTTAGGCGACCCTTACCTGGACGGTGGCGATGACGGCGGTGGACGAGGGCTTCGCGGCGCGGCTGCGGGCGGCGACGCGGGACGAGCACGAGCGGGCCGAGCGCTCGGCGTTCGTCGCGGACCTGCTGGGGGGCAGGCTCGGGCTGGGCGCCTACGCGGCCCTGCTGGCCCAGAGCCACGTGTTCTACGGCGTGCTGGAGGAGGCGGGCGAGCACTGGCGCGGGGACGCGGTGGTCGGCCGGTTCGTCATCGACGGCCTGCTGCGCCGCGGCGCCCTGGAGCGCGACCTCGCGTACCTGCTGGGCCCGGGGTGGCGCGCGGGCGTGCGGCCGCTGCCCGCGACGCTGTCCTACGTGGACCGGCTGCGCGAGGTGTGCTTCACCGACCGGGGCGCCTTCGTCGCCCACCACTACACCCGCTACCTCGGGGACCTCTCCGGCGGGCAGGTCATCCGCCGCAGGCTCAAGGACCTCTTCGGGCTCGACGGCGACGGCGTGCGCTTCTACGACTTCGACGCCGTCGGCAAGCCCAAGCCGTTCCGCGACCACTACCGCGACCTGCTCGACACGACCGCGTGGGACGAGGACGAGCGGGCGTCGCTGATCTCCGAGGCCAACGTGGCCTTCCGGCTCAACCGCGCGGTCTTCGACGACCTGGGGGGCGTCCACCACGCCTGACCCCGGGGGTGTCGAGCCCCCGGGAGGAGACGACGCGCACACAACATGTGGTGCCGCTACCGGTCGACGCGCCTGTGTATTGTGCCGAGCAGCTGGTTCGGCCACCCCGCCAGGGTGGTCGTCGCAAGAGGGAACCCGGTGCGAGTCCGGGACTGCCCCGCAGCGGTGAACGGGAACGACCGCCGTCAGGAAGCACTGGGCCCCGGCCCGGGAAGCGACGGCCAGTAGGTCCGCCTTCGGGCGGGTGCCCGTGAGTCCGAAGACCTGCCAGCGCCCCGCGTGCGACCGCGCGCGGGTGTCCGGGCCCCGAGGGAGGGCCCGAGGACAGCGCGGTCACCCCTGCCCGCCTCTCCTCGGCCCCGCCCCCGCGGCCGCTCGCGAGGAGAGAGCGTGACGGCAGCACCCACCACCCACCCAGCACCCGCCGGAACCGGCCCAGCAGCCCCGACAGGCGTGCGCGTGCGCGGGCGCGACGGCGCCCTGGTCCCGGTCGACCTCGACGAGGTCGTCGCCGAGGTGACCCGCGCCGCCGCGGGGCTCACCGAGGTCGACCCGCTGCGGGTGGCCACCAAGACCCTCAGCGGCCTCTACGACGGCGCCACCGCGGCCGAGCTGGACCGGCTGCGCGTCCAGACCGCCGCCGAGCTGGTGGCCGAGGAGCCGCAGTACAGCAAGCTCGCCGCGGCCCTGCTCGGCGCCTGCCTCGACCGGGAGGTGCGCGGCCAGGGCATCACCTCCTTCAGCGCCTCGATCGCCGTCGGCCACGCCCAGGGCCTCATCGGCGACACCACGGCCGCGTTCGTCGCCGAGCACGCCGAGGTCCTCGACGCCGCCGTCGACCCCGAGGCCGACCGGCGGTTCGAGTACTTCGGGCTGCGCACCGTGCACGACCGCTACCTGCTGCGCCACCCGTCGACCCGGCTGGTGGTCGAGGCGCCCCAGCACTGGCTGCTGCGGGTGGCCTGCGGGCTGTCCACCACCCCGCGCGAGGCGATCGGCTTCTACCGGCTGCTGTCGTCGCTGGCGTACCTGCCCAGCTCGCCCACCCTGTTCAACTCCGGCACCCGGCACACCCAGATGTCGTCGTGCTACCTGCTCGACTCCCCGCGCGACGAGCTGGAGTCGATCTACGAGCGGTACGCCCAGGTGGCCAGGCTGTCGAAGTTCGCGGGCGGCATCGGCGTGCAGTGGTCGCGGGTGCGCTCGCGCGGGGCGCTGATCCGCGGCACCAACGGCCACTCCAACGGAATCGTCCCCTGGCTGCGCACCCTCGACGCCTCGGTGGCCGCGGTGAACCAGGGCGGGCGGCGCAAGGGCGCGGCGTGCGTCTACCTCGAACCCTGGCACCCCGACGTCGAGGAGTTCCTGGAGCTGCGCGACAACACCGGCGAGGACGCCCGCCGCACGCACAACCTCAACCTGGCCAACTGGGTGCCCGACGAGTTCATGCGCCGGGTGGAGGCCGACGCCGACTGGTCGCTGTTCGACCCCGACGAGGTGCCCGAGCTGCCCGACCTGTGGGGCGCGGACTTCGACCGCGCCTACCGGCGGGCCGAGGCCGACGGCCGCGCCGTGCGCACCGTCCGCGCCCGCGACCTCTACGGCCGGATGATGCGCACGCTCGCCCAGACCGGCAACGGGTGGATGACCTTCAAGGACACCGCCAACCGCACCTGCAACCAGACCGCCGAGCCCGGCGCCGTGGTGCACCTGTCCAACCTGTGCACCGAGATCCTGGAGGTCACCAGCGACGAGGAGACCGCGGTGTGCAACCTCGGCTCCGTGAACCTCGCCGCGCACGTCACCCCGGCAGGCGTCGAGTGGGAGGCGCTGCGGGCCACCGTGCGCACGGCGGTGCTGTTCCTCGACCGCGTGATCGACGTCAACTTCTACCCCACCGAGCAGGCCGCCCGCAGCAACCCGCGGTGGCGCCCGGTCGGGCTCGGCGTCATGGGCCTGCAGGACGTGTTCTTCACCCTGCGCCTGCCCTTCGACTCCGCCGAGGCGCGCGAGCTGTCCACGCGCATCGCCGAGGAGGTGTACCTCACCGCCCTCGACGCCTCGGTCGACCTGGCCCTGGAGCACGGCCCGCACCCCGCCTACGCGGGCACCCGGGCCGCGCGCGGGCAGCTGCAACCCGACCTGTGGGGGGGCACGCCCACCCAGGCCGAGCGCTGGGCCCTGCTGCGCCGCCGGATCGCCGCCCACGGCCTGCGCAACTCGCTGCTGGTGGCGGTGGCGCCGACGGCCACCATCGCCTCGATCGCGGGCTGCTTCGAGTGCATCGAGCCGCAGGTGTCCAACACGTTCAAGCGCGAGACCCTGTCCGGGGAGTTCTTGCAGGTCAACACCTACCTGGTGCGGGAGCTGAAGGCGCGGGGGCTGTGGACGGCCGACACCCGCGCCGCGCTCAAGCGCGCGGACGGGTCCGTGCAGGGCTTCACCGAGCTGCCCGAGGACGTGCGGCGGCTGTTCCGCACGGCGTGGGAGCTGCCGCAGCGGGCGCTGATCGACCTGGCCGCCGCGCGCGGCCCGTACGTCGACCAGAGCCAGTCGCTGAACCTGTTCGCGGCCGCGCCCACCATCGGCAAGCTGTCCTCGATGTACCTGCACGCCTGGAAGTCCGGGCTCAAGACCACCTACTACCTGCGCTCGCGCCCCGCGACGCGCATCCAGCAGGCCACCGTGCCCGGCGCCGCCGCGCCGGTCGAGGCCGTCGCCTGCTCCCTGGAGAACCCCGAGACCTGCGAGGCCTGCCAGTGACCCGCCCCACGACGCTGCTCGACCCCGGCATGGACCTGACGCTGCGGCCGATGCGCTACCCCCGCTTCTACGACCGCTTCCGCGACGCCATCAAGAACACCTGGACCGTCGAGGAGGTGGACCTGCACTCCGACCTGGCCGACCTGGCCGCGCTCTCGGCGGCCGAGCGGCACCTGGTGCAGCGGCTGGTCGCCTTCTTCGCCACCGGCGACACCATCGTGGCCAACAACCTGGTGCTCAACCTCTACCAGCACGTCAACGCCCCCGAGGCCCGGCTGTACCTGTCGCGGCAGCTGTTCGAGGAGGCCGTGCACGTCCAGTTCTACCTGACCCTGCTCGACACCTACCTGCCCGACGAGCAGGAGCGGGCGCAAGCGTTTGCCGCCGTGGAGAACATCCCCTCCATCCGCGACAAGGCCGAGTTCTGCTTCCGCTGGATCGACTCCCTCGCCGCGCTCGACCGGCTGCGGACGCGGGCCGACCGGCGGGCGTTCCTGCTCAACCTGATCTGCTTCGCCGCCTGCATCGAGGGCCTGTTCTTCTACGGCGCCTTCGCCTACGTGTACTTCCTGCGCTCCCGGGGCCTGCTCAACGGCCTGGCCTCGGGCACCAACTGGGTGTTCCGCGACGAGTCGATGCACATGGCGTTCGCCTTCGACGTCGTCGACCAGGTGCGCGCCGAGGAACCGGAGCTGTTCGACGAGGAGTTGGCCGAGCAGGTCCGGGCCATGCTGCGCGAGGCCGTCGACGCCGAGACCCGCTTCGCCGAGGACCTGCTCGGCGGCGGCGTGGCGGGCATGACCCCGGCGGACATGCGCGCCTACCTGGAGCACGTGGCCGACCGCAGGCTCGCCGCGCTGGGCATCGACCCGGTCTTCGGCTCGGCCAACCCGTTCGCCTTCATGGAGCTGCAGGACGTGCAGGAGCTGTCGAACTTCTTCGAGCGCCGCGTCTCGGCCTACCAGGTCGCCGTCCCCGGCACGGTGTCGTTCGACGAGGACTTCTGACCCGCGTCCCCGGGGGCCCCGCCCGCCCCCGGGGACGCGGTGACGCAGCGGCACGCGGACTGGACCATCGGTGTCGCGGAATCACCCGAACTCCTGCGTGCGCCCCCGCGCCCCCCGCCGCTACCGTCGAACTCCCCGAACCCCGCCACCCAGGAGAACGGCCCGTGTTGACCCCGGCGTCCCGCGTCGACGTCGAACTCGTCAGCCCCGCCTACCCCACCCCGGGCGCGCTGCACACACTCACCCGCGCCCTGTCCCCGACCGTGTGGTTCACCGCCGAACCGGATGCCGAGCCCGCCAAGCCCTGCGCGGTGTGGTCGCTCGTCGACTCCTCGGGCTACAACGGGGTCCGCGCTGTCGGCCGTGCCTCGGTGCACCTGGCTCCCGGGCACAGGAAACTGCGCGCGCCTGTGGTGTTGGCCGATGCTGCGGGGTACGGGCCCAGCTTGGACCCTGTTGTGGGGCTGACCGGGCGCGGGTTCCTGGACGCGCTGACGAGTGCCGGGTATGACGTGGTGCTGGTGGGGTTCGCCGAACGCCACGCATACGTGCAGGCGAACGCGGGGGTGTTGGGGGAGTGTCTGCGCCGGGTGTCGGCCGAGGGGGTGACACCGCTGGTCGTCGGCGGTGTGGGAGCCGGAGGGGTGATCGCCCGGCTGGCGTTGACGCGGTTCGAGTCTGCTGTGGACGGTTTCGCGCCGGTGTACCTGTCGCTGGACGCGCCGCACGAAGGCGCGTGGATCCCGCTGATACTCCAACAGTTCGCTTACTTCTTCGAACGCTTCCCAGGTGCTCCGGTACCGCGCGCGAACTACCTGCGATCCGTGGCCGCGCAGCAGCTGCTCACGGCGTGGGTGCCTGACGCGAAGCACTCGGGCCCGGTGGTGTCGCGGCTGCGCGGGGAGCTGGTGCGCGACCTGAACCGAGCGGGCGGGTGGCCGCCGCGATCCCGGTTGGTGGGCGTGTCCTGCGGGGTGGGCACGGGCAGGCGGTCCGATGTGGAGCCCGGGGCGATGGCCTTCGACTGGCGCCTGGGCAGCGATGCCGGTGCCACGGCCCGCTTCCAGCCCGACGGCGGGGAGGACCAGGGCATCGGCGCGGTGGAGGCACTGCTGGAAGTGCGCCGCGCCGCCACGACGGCCGTCCCCGCGTTCGACAGCGCCCCCGGCGGGCTGAGCGACTTGTTCGGCCAGGCGGCGGACGCCGTGGGCGCGAAGATCGCCGAGGAGCACCGCAGCTCCTGCTTCGTGCCCGCGGTCAGCGCCGCCGCCCTGCCCGGGGCCGACCTGCTCACCCCGGTGGCGACCACCCCGACCCGGTTCGACGCCTTCCGCTGCGCGGGGACGAACCTCCCCCACGGCCACCTCGACGACACCCTCACAACCTGGGTCCTCGACCAGCTTCCCTAGCCGCTCGCTCAGCCCGCGGGCACCGCCTAAACGACGCCGGTGTACCGCGCGACCGTCGCCCGCAGCACCTCCGCGTGGGTGTAGATGTCCTCGACCGACTGGATGGGGATGCGCGTCTCCACCTTGTTCTCGTCGAACACACCCAGGTACTTCTGGGTCCGGTTGAACCACAACCGCGCGATCGGCTTGCGGTTGTTGTCGTCGAACAGCACCCCGAAGTAGGTCTTGGTGTCCCGCGCCACCACCCGCCCGGTCGGCACCTCGCTGCACACGATCGCCCGCACCACCCGGAAGCCCTCCAGCTCGTCCTCGGTGGTCACCACGTCCCCGCCGACCTCCGCCGCGGGCTCCTCGACCGCGGGCGCCACCACGCTCGACGGCACCGTCAGCACCATGTCCGGCGTGCCGAGCGCGTTCTTCAACCGGTCGTTGACCTGCTCGTTGAGGAACTGCCGCGTCGCCTTCTCCACCAGCGGCACGAACTGCTCCCGCACCCGCTGGGTGAAGGACCCCTCGTACACGCGGGTGGTCAGGAACCGCACCCAGTCCTCGTCCGGCGCCTTGAACTGGCCCGCCAGCACGCGCTTGAGCTGCCCGATGTACTTCAGCTCCCCGGCGGCGCTGAGCACCGAGTCGAGGTCGAACGCCCCCTTCGCCTCATCGATCTCGATGCTCGCCCGCGCTGCTTGATCCGCTGGATCAGCGTCTGCGCGTACTCCGCGACGTCCATCGCACTGAACCATCGCTGTCGGTGTGTCGTGCTGATCGGGGAGCCCCTCCGGGGCCGACTGGGGCGTGTCTGACGCACCCGATCGGTCCACGGAGGTCCTCTCGTGCGCTGTGACGCCCGTGCCGCAGTTGAGGGATGTCGCGCACGACAGTGCACGCGAGGGTCGGTCACCGGTGCGTCCAGGCCCCTGCGGTCAGGCGCGGCGCCAGTCGTTGGTGATGGCGACGCCCGCGAGCCGGAACAGCTCGGTGACCGGGCAGCGGCGCGCGGTCTCGGCGCCGAGGGTGGCCACCTGCTCGTCGGTCGCGTCGGTGGTGACCACGGCGTCGACCCGCAGGTTCTGGAAGGTGGTCTCGCCCTCCCGGTGCTGGCCGGTGGTCATGGTGGTGGGGTTGAAGTCGGCGGCGACGTCGATGTGCACGTGCTCGATGGTGATGCCGAGCTCCTTGGCCACCACCTGCGCGGTGACCTGGTTGCACGACGACAGCGCCGCCAGGGCGTAGGCCAGCGGGCTCGGGTGCGCGTCCTGGCCGCCGAAGGCGGGGTACGCGTCGGTCTGGATCGTGTACTCGGCGCCGGACACCGCGACGGTCTGCGCGACGCCGGTGCCCTCTCCGGAAACGGCGAAGGTAATCAGTGGCATGGCAGCAGGGAACCAGCCGAGCACTGACCAGACGAGACTGTCCACTTGGTGGAATTGATCCTGCGGCCTCGGCTCGGCTGGTGTTGTCACCCGATAGTCCTGGTGGCGACGGGTGCCGTTCAGCAGGCGCGGGCGATTTCCGCGGTGAACGGAATTCGCGCCGCCGTGCACCGGGCCGCACCGGAAATGGAGAACCTGATGATTGCGGAGGCCGGGCCGAAGGGTGTGTCGGAAAGGCCGAAGACGCCTGTCGTGAGCGATGGCGACCTCAGTGGCGGGATCCGCGGGGACGACGACGCGGTGGGCGTCGACGCGGCGGGTGCGGTGCCGGGACGCGCGTCACACCCGCACGGGGAAGACGACCCCCCGGTCGCGGATGAGGCCCCACTGGCTGACCGGGAGGTCCGCGATGACGAGCAGCTCGTCGATGTTCTGGAAGCGGCCCCGGTTGTCGACCACCAGGGCGGCCTCGGCCTCGGTGAGGCCGCAGACCCGGGCGATGACCTCCGCCGGGGCGCCCGCCAGGTCGACCAGGCCGCCGTCGTCGTAGCCGCGGGCCAGGTCGGGGCGGCCGATGCCGAGGTCGCGGGCCAGCAGGGGGTCGGACTCGACCAGCTGCTTGGCCTGGGTGCGGCGCTCGCGCGCGGCCAGCGCGCTCGCCACGTGCGGGTCGACCGCCGCGGGCTGGGCGGCGGGCACGGGGGCGACCTGCGGTGCCGCGATGGCGTAGGCCCGCCTGCGCAGGCCGCTGAGCTGCGCGCAGGCCGCCACCACGACGATGATGGCCGCGATGGCGAAGGGCCACGGGGCGCGCCCGGAACCGTCCTGCAGGATCGAGGTGCCCGCCAGGATGCCCACGTCGACCGCGCCGTAGGCCAGTGCCAGCAGCACCACCCGGCGCTCGCGCAGCCGCACCGCGGCGTGCACGAACGGGACGAAGGCGAAGAGGCCGATCGTGGCGATCGGCACGATGAAGTACCACAGGCTGACCACGCGGCGTAGTGCGTTCACGGTTGCTGTCTCCCCGATAGACCCGTATGCCATGAATCTATCGGGGAGGATCACGCAGTGTTACCGGATTGGGCAAGCGGGGTCCGCTGCGGCGATCAGCAGAACCAGCCGCCCTGGACCCAGCCGCGCTGGTTGACGTGGCCCATGGCGTAGCCCTCGGCCCAGCCCTTCTCCGAGTAGCGGGACACCTCGAAGTGCTCCCCGCGGAACAGCGTGCCGATGATGACGCCCGCGGGCTGGGTGCGGACGTAGAGCGAGTCGGCGCAGACCTCCTCGACGGTGCCCGCCGAGGCGATCGGGGCGGCGACGACGAGGGCGGCGGCGGTCAGGGCGGTGGTGATGGCGGTGCGGCGCACGGTGGCCTCCGGGTCAGTTGAGGGTGAAGCAGGAGCGCAGGAGGAACCCCCACTGGCTGGTGCCGTGCCAGAACACGTCGGCGGAGTAGCCGTTGGAGGTGATGTAGCGGACGCCGATGTAGTTGCCCTGGTACAGGGTCGCGATCGGGTCCCGGTGGCCCTCGGTGGGCGAGTAGTTGGCGAATAGCGTCGCCGACTGGCAGGAGATGTGGGCCGCGCGGGTGGGCTGCCACGGGTCGTTGATGGTGCCGCTGCCCGACTGGGCGGTCGCGCCCGCGGTGGCGGACAGGCCCACCAGCGACGCCGCGGCGGCCAGGGCGGCGACGGTGCCGCGCAGGGCGGAGGGGAGAGCCATGCGTGGTTCCTCTCGGGTTGGCGGAGAACCGGTTGGGTAAATCAGTACCGACACCCCGCCACATCCGGGAAGACGTCAACATGACCAGGCGTGCACAGGTGATGACCAGCCGTGCACCCCACCGGCGTGTCGCGGCCCGGTTCAGTCCACGGCGCGCCACGCCTCGCGCGCGGCGTCGGCCCGCTCCAGCCACCCCCGCCAGGTCGCCGCGCAGCCCGCGGGCTCGGCCCACGGCGACGAGCACTGGACCATCCGGGTGCCCGGCCGGTCCAACCACCTCAGCACGAGGGCGACCTCCTCGCCCACCGCGCCGCGCAGCGGACCCTCGCCGGGCAGCACCGTCTCGGCCGAGGCCACCAGCAGCTCCACCACCGGCATCGGCCGCACGCCGCGCCGGGCCACCCCCGCCGAGGCGAGCCGCCCGTGGCGCACCACCGCGAACTCCCAGCCGCCCGCCCCGTCCGGGCGCGCGGCGACCAGCTCGGCGACCGCCGCCAGCGCCGCCAACCGCTGCCCCCGGTCCAGCCCGCGCACCAGCGTGCGCATCCGGTCGCGGTCGGCCCTGGCCTGCTCGAACCGGCGCGCCTCGGCCAGCTCGGTCAACCGCAGCGCCAGCCGTCGCAGCGGGTCGGTGCTCGCCCCGGCCACCAGCGACGCCACCGCGGCCACGGCGGGCGCGTACTCCTGCGCGCTCTGCCGCCCCGCGCACGGCGCCGCGCAGCGCTCCAGCTCGGCCAGCGCGCACGGCGTGGCCGACGGGGACTTCGCCGGGATCTTCACCGTGCACGGCCGCACCCCGGTCGCGGCCTGCATGGCCTGCATCGCCTCCTCCGCCCGCGCCCGGCCGCGGAAGGGCCCCAGCGCGCCGTCGCGGGCGGTGCGCACCAGCGACAGCCGGGGGAACGGCTCGTCGGTCAGCACCACCCACCAGGCGTCGCGCGGGTTCTTCGACCGGCGGTTGTAGGCGGGCTTGTGCGCCGAGATCAGCCGCAGCTCGCGCACCTCGGCCTCCAGCGGGTGCGCGCACACCACGTGGTCGACCCGCTCGGCCAGCGCCACCATCTCCCGCAGCCGCGCCCGGGTCTCCGAGCCGGTGAAGTACTGGCGCACCCGCCGCCGCAGGTCCGAGGCGGTGCCGACGTAGAGCACCTCGTCGGAGGGGCCGCGGAAGAGGTAGACGCCCGGCTCGTGCGGCAGGTCCTCGGCCAGCGTCCGCTTGCGCCGCTGGGCCGGGGTGACCTCGGGGATGTAGTCCAGCAGCTCCTCGACGGTCTGCACGCCCAGCGACCCGACCCGCTCCAGCAGCCCGTGCAGCACGTCCACGGTGGCCTTGGCGTCGTCCAGCGCGCGGTGCACGGGCGTGGTGCTCGCCCGGAACAGCGCGGCCAGCGCCGAGAGCTTGCAGCTCGGCGCCTCCTCCCGGCTCAGCACCCGCCTGCCCAGCCGCACCGTGCACACCACCGCGGGCTTGGGCCAGGGGTAGCCGAGCCGGGCGCAGGCCGTCTTGAGGAAGCCGACGTCGAACCCGGAGTTGTGCGCCACCAGCACCGCGCCCGCGGCGAACTCCAGGAACGCGGGCAGCACCGCGTCCAGCTTCGGCGCCGCGCACACCATCACGTCGGTGATCCCGGTGAGCGCGACGACCTCCGGCGGGATGCCGCGGCCGGGGTCGACCAGGGTGGCGAACTCGCCCAGCACCTCGCCGCCGCGCACCTTGACCGCGCCGAACTCGGTGATGGCGTCGTCCTCGTGGCTGCCGCCGGTGGTCTCCAGGTCGAACACCACGAACGTGGTGTCGCGCAGCGGCGTGCCCAGCTCGTCGAACGCCAGCTGCGGCGGGGTCTCGGTGCTCATCGCGGCCGACGCTAGATCACCCCACCGACAGTCCCCGCGCCCGTGTGAGGATCAGCCGGTGGACGACCAGCGACCGACCGGCCCCCTGACCAGCACCGTCCTGCGCGCGGTCCGCCCCTGGGGCGCCGGGCCCCCGGTCGACGTCCGCTTCCGCGGCGGCGCCGTGGAGGCCATCGGCCCCGACCTCGACGGCGATGAGGTCGTCGACGGCGGGGGCGGCATCGCCGTGCCCGCGTTCGCCGACGCGCACGCCCACCTGGACTCGACCCGCCTGGGCCTGCCGTTCCGGGAGCACACCGCCGAGCCGGGCCTGCGCGGGCTGATCATGAACGACCGGGCGAACTGGCGGCGCGCGGAGGCCTCGGTGGCCGACCGCGCCACCCACACCCTCGGCCGCACCATCGCCCGGGGCGCCACGGTGGTGCGCAGCCACGCCCAGGTCGACACCGACTGCGGGCTGGAGCGGCTGCACGGCGTGCTCGCCGCCCGCGACGCGCACGCCGGGCGGGCGGTGGTGCAGGTCGTGGCGTTCCCGCAGGCGGGCGTCCTGCGCGACCCCGGCACCGCCGACCTGCTCGACGCCGCCCTGCGCGAGGGGGCCGACCTGGTCGGCGGGCTCGACCCCGCGGGCTACGACCGCGATCCCGTCGGGCACCTCGACACCGTGTTCGGCCTGGCCGACAAGCACGGCGTGGGCGTCGACGTGCACCTGCACGACCCCGGTGAGCTGGGCGCGTTCGAGGTCGAGCTGATCTGCGAGCGGGCCCTGGCCCTGGACCTGCGCGGGCGGGTGGCGATCAGCCACTGCTTCGCCCTGGCGGGTGTCGACGCCGACCGCCAGGCCGCGCTGGTGGACCTGCTGGCCGAGGCGGACGTGGCGCTGACGACGGTGGCCCCGGGCGCGCGCGAGCCGCTGCCGGTCGACCGGCTGCGCGCCGCGGGGGTCCGGCTGGGCCTGGGCCAGGACGGCATCCGCGACTACTGGTCGCCCTACGGCAACGCCGACATGCTCGACCGCACCTACGAGTTCGCCCACCGCTCGGGCCTGCGCCGCGACGACGAGATCGCCGAGCGGGTGCGGGTGGCCACCACCGGCGGCGCGGCGGTGTGCGGGCTGACCGGCCACGACCTCGTCGTGGGCGGCCGGGGCGACGTGGTGGTGCTGCGCGGCGACGCCCTCACCGCCGCCGTGGTCGACCGCGACCCGGACCGGCTGGTGCTGCGGGCCGGGCGGCTGGTGGCCCGCGCCGGTGAGCTGTGCTGACCCGCCCACCGGCCCCCGCCCACCGGCCCCCGCCCACCGGGGCGCGGGCCGTCCACCCGGCGGGACGTGATCGCCGCCCGCGCGGCGGACCGGGCGTGCCGACTACCCTTGGGGGGTGACCCCCTCGTCGGAGCCGGTCGGCCCGGCCGCGCCCGAGCCGTCCACAGCGGACGGCCCGGGGGTCGACGCGCCCGTCGAGTCCACTGTGGAGGAGTCGGCGGGGTGCGCGCCGTGGCCCGACGCCGTGCCCGACCCGGTGCGCGCGCGCCTGGCCGAGCTGGGCGCCGAGGCCCTCGGGGCGCTGCCCGCGGTCGACGTCCCGCACCCGCTGCGCCCGGTGGCCCGGTTCGCCCCGGCCAAGCGCGCGCGGGTCGGCGGGCCCACCATCGTCGCCGCCCTGCGCGACAACACCGCCTTCCGCACCGCCGTGCTGGAGTGGCTGCGCGAGCACCGCGGCCCCGCGCTCGACCCCCCGGCCGAGGACCCGGTGGGCGTCGCCGCCGCCGGGCTGCTGCGCGGCGACCCCGGCGCCGCGGGGCACCTGGAGCTGGTGGCCAAGCGCGCCGACGACGCCGCGGCGCGGGCCGAGCGCGACGCCGCGCTGGTCAAGCTGGCCAAGGTGGAGGCCGAGCTGGCCGCGGTCCGCGCCCGGCTGGCGGAGGCCGACGGCGCCGCCGACCGGGCCCGCGCCGAGGGCGAGGCGGAGCTGGAGCGGCTGCGCAAGCGGCTGCGCGAGCAGGGCGTGCGGTTGCGCGAGGCCAAGGACGCCGCGGCCACCGCGCGCGCCGCCGCCGAGCGGGCGGGCGCCGAGGTCGACGCCAGGGTCGCCGCGCTGACCGAGCAGCTGGCCCGCGAGCGCGAGCGCGTCGAGGTGGAGCGGGCGCGCGCGGCCAAGGCGGTCGCCGACGCCGACGCCGCCCGCCAGTCCGCCCGCGAGGCCAGGCAGGCCGACGAGGTGCGCCTGGCGCTGCTGGTCAACCAGATCGGCGGCGCGGTCGAGGGACTGCGCCGGGAGCTCGTGCTCGGTGACGGCCGCGGCCCCCGGCCCGCCGACCTGGTGGCCGGGGCGAGCACCGGCGGCGGCGCCGGGCGCCGGGTGGACGACCCCAAGCAGCTCGACCGGCTGCTGGCGATGCCCGGCGTGCACCTGGTCGTCGACGGCTACAACGTCACCAAGACCGGCTACTCCGACCTGTCCCTGGCCGACCAGCGCGACCGGCTCACCCGCCAGCTCGCCGCCCTCGCCGCGCGCACCTCCGCCGAGATCACCCTGGTCTTCGACGGCGCCGGGGTGGTGGCCGTGCCGGTGGCGGGCCCGCGCCTGGTGCGGGTGATGTTCTCCGACCCCGGCGTGCTGGCCGACGACGTGATCCGGGCGCTGGTGGCCGGGGAGCCGGTGGGCAGGCTCGTGGTGGTGGCGACCTCGGACAAGGCGGTGGCCGACGCCGTGCGCGGCCGGGGCGCGCACACCGTGCCGTCGGCGGTGCTGCTGACGCGGCTGGGACGGGTCTGAGGGGCGGGGGCGCTGGTGAGCCGGGAGCGGGTGGGCGGGTTCCAGATGGGCAGAACTCGGGTGGGCGGGGCGCGGGTGCGGTTCGGCGTGGTCGGCGCCGTGGGGCTGGCGGTGGCGTTCCTCTGGAGCCCCGCGGTCGCCCAGCCCGCGACGCCCGGTGACCCGCCGCAGATCGAGGCGGGCGTGGCGCCCGGGGCACCGGTGCCCGACACCCGCCCGGGCGAGGCGTTCGCCGACCCGGAGGTCGCCGCGCTCCAGCGCACCGCGACCGACGTCCAGCGGGAGCTGGCCGACCTGGCCGACCAGGTGCACGGGGCCGAGCGCGACCTGTCGGCCGCGGCGGAGAAGGCCGACGCCGCCCGGGCCGAGCGCGCCGAGGCCGACCGGGTCGTGGCGGCCCAGCAGGCGGAGGTCGACGACTACAGCAAGGGCGTGTTCGCCGCGCTGGCCCAGCCCAACCAGCTCCAGGTGCTGCTGACCGCCACCGACCCCGAGCAGTTCCTGCAGGGCAGCGACCTCATCGACCGGGTGCGCGCCGACCAGGACGGCAGGCTCACCGCCGCCTACGCCCGGCAGGGCGCCGCCGAGGACGCCGAGGCGCAGGCGGTCGGTGCCGAGCGCTCCGCCGCCGAGCGCAAGTCCGACCTGGACCGGCGCACCGAGGACGCCTCGAACCGGGCGGCGGCGGTGTCGTCGGAGCTGCGCGGGCAGGTCGACCGCACCAACGCCGCCGTGACCGCGCAGCAGCAGGCGCAGAAGGAGCGCAACGACCGCACGGCGGCCAACTGGAAGGCCTACACGGACAAGGTGGCCGCCTCCGGCGTGCGGTTGCCGAGCGCCGCCGCGCTGCGCGACCCGAACGCGCTGCCCGCCGGGCTGTCGCCGCTGCCCGGTGCGGACGGCGCACCCCAGGCGGGGGTCGCGCAGGTGGCGCTGCCGTCGGGGGAGCGGCTGCTGGTGCTGCCCTCGGAGGTCGTCGCGGCCGTGACCAGCGCCGTCGGCGCGCTGGGCAAGCCGTACGTGCCCGCGGGCGGCGGTGAGGGGCCCACCGCGTACTCCTGCGACGGGCTCGTCCGCTCCGCCTTCGCCGCGGGCGGCATCGCGCTGCCCGCCGCCGCGGGGGAGCAGATGGCGGTGCTGTCGCCGGTGGCCACCGCCGACGCCCAGCCCGGCGACGTCGTGTTCCTGGGGCCCGCGAGGTTGGGCGTGCAGGGCGTGGGCGTGGTGCTCGACGGCAAGACCATGCTCGCCGCGGACGCGCGGCTGGCCGGGGTCGTCGTGTCCGACCTGCCCGCGGGCGACACCGTGCTCGGCGTGGGCAGGCCCGCGCTGGCCCAGCGCCCGGCCCAGCCGGTGCCGCAGGCCACCGACGGCGGCCTCACCTGGCGCTGCGGCAGCGTCCGCGTCCCGGCCCGGTCGCAGGGCGAGGCGGCGGGGGCGTGGGGCGGCTACCCGAACGGGCTCATCCCGCCCGCGTCGCTGTGCCTGCTCGGGACCGGGTCGCACATGCTGCGCTGCGACGCCGCCCAGTCCTACCAGGCGCTCTCGCAGGCCTTCGCCGGGTCGTTCGGCGGCCCGCTGTGCATCACCGACTCCTACCGCTCCTTCTCCGCCCAGGTGCGCCTCTACCAGGTGAAACCCGCGCTGGCGGCGGTGCCGGGCACCAGCAACCACGGCTGGGGCCTGGCGGTGGACCTGTGCGGGGGCATCCAGTCCTTCGGCACCGCCCAGTACGCGTGGATGGCCGCCAACGCCCCGCTGTTCGGCTGGTCGAACCCGCCGTGGGCGCAGCCGGGCCGGGGGCGCGAGGAGCCGTGGCACTGGGAGTACACCGGGGCCTGAGACGGGCCGTCCTGGCGGCGTCGAACCGCAGGTCAGCGCGGTGCCCTCGAACGCGTGAGCGAGAATTGTCGTACCCCCCGCCTAGTGTCGGCGTCGACGGATCAGGAGCACCGGCCAGAGGAGGAGCGGGGCAATGATCATCGACTGCGACAGCTGCGAGGTCCGGGGCGACGCGTGCACCGAGTGCGTGGTGAGCGTGCTGCTCGGCGCCCCGCCCACCGTGGAGCTGGACAGCTCCGAGCAGCGGGCCATCGACGCGCTCGCCGACGCCGGGATGGTGCCGCGGCTGCGGCTGGTCCCCATCGAGAAGTCGGCCTGACCCGGGGGTCTGCGGCGCGGAGAACCCGGCGGTGTCCGACACGCGCGGCGCGACCGAAAACGGCCACGCGCCGAGTGGTCGGATCCGTCGCTCAGCGGTTCACCACACCGAGTGATGCAGGTGTACGGCTCGTCACACCACGCAGTTCCGACTGCTCCGTTGGTGTTTTACGAGCAGGGGGCAACCGATTTTTGTCGCCGTGGTGGACGGCTCGCCCTACTTTTCGTAACCTGTCCGAGACCTCGCGACGGCAAGCCACCCACCCCGAGGGTGGCACGCGGGGTCGCCGCCGATCCGGCCAGCAGGCCGGACCGCCCCCCACGGTGGGGCCGCACCGGCGGACGCAGGGCAGTGGTGACGCGAGGCAGCGGTGATCCCGCTCGCCCACCGGACAGGTCCGGGTTCACCGCCCCGCGCCCGGTGGGCCCGTCGGCGGTCAGACGGATGAAGGAGTACGCGCGACTGTGTCGTCGCATCGACTCAAACGTGCAGTGCGTGGCGCCATGAGCGTCGCGGCGGTCGTCGCCGTCGTGAGCTTCTCCCCGACCCCCGCCGTGGCCCAGCAGCAACCCGCGCCCCCGGCCTCGGCCAGCGAGGCGCTCCAGCGCTACAAGGACCTCTCGGCGCAGGCCGAGCAGGTCAACGAGGACCTGCTCAAGGCGCGCACCGACCTGCAGGCCCGCCAGGCCGACCTGGACAAGGCCAACGCCGACGTGGCGATGGCGGCCGAGACCGAGAAGCAGGCGCAGGCGCTGGAGGAGCAGTTCCGCGGCCAGGTCGACCTGCTGGCCAGCGCCTCGTTCCAGGGCGCGCGGTTCAACAAGATCTCCGCGCTGCTCACCGGGTCCTCGCCCGACGACTTCCTCGAGCGCGCCTCCGCGCTCAACGTGCTGGCCAGCGACAACCAGGCCGCCCTGGACAAGTACACCCAGGCGGTCACCACCGCCTCCGACGCCCGCAAGCTCGCCGAGGACGGCCAGCGGCGCGCGACCGAGGCCAAGGCGGCGGCCGAGCAGCTGGCGAACGACATCGTCAAGCACCAGCAGGACCTGCAGGGCCAGATCGACCAGGTCAAGACGGCCTACAACAACCTCTCGTCGAAGGAGCAGACCACCCTCAAGGGCGGCTCCGACGACGGCGTGTACCTCGCGCCCCCCGGCGCCGCGGGCACCGCCATGGAGGTCGCGCTGGGCCAGCGCGGCAAGCCCTACGTGTGGGGCGCCGAGGGCCCGGGCAGCTTCGACTGCTCCGGCCTGACCCTCTACGCCTACCGGGCCGCGGGCGTCAGCCTGCCGCACTCCAGCCGGGCCCAGTACGGCTACGGCAAGTCGGTCTCGCGGGACGCCCTGCAGCCCGGCGACCTGCTGTTCTACGGCAGCAGCGTCGGCTCGATCCACCACGTCGCGATGTACATCGGCGGCGGCCGGATCGTGCACGCCTCCACCACCGGCGTGCCCGTGAAGACCGACACCGTCGACGGCGGTGGCCGCGACTACCTGGGTGCCAAGCGCATCGTCGGCTGATCGGCACCACGGCGCCGCACCGGGTTTTGTCACCCGCGTGAGTGCTCGCTCGGGACCGGGGTCCTCGGACTCCGGTCCCGACGCGTTCCTGCCCTAACATCGTCCGGGTGGGCAGGGCGAGGGTGCGCGGGTGGCTCGCGGCGGCGGTGGCCGTGGCGGGCCTGTCCGGCGTGGCCCTGGTGTCCGTCCCGGCCCCCACCCCGCTCGACGCGCCCGGCCAGTCCGGCCAGGGCAGGCCCATGGGGGCCGTCCCGCCCGCGGTGGGCGCCGCCGACGCCCAGCGCGCGGACGCCGTCACCGACCTGCTCGCCCGCCGCGCGGACGCCCTGCTGCGCCGCGACCAGGCCGCGTTCACCGCCACCCTGGACCCGGCCGCCGACCCGGCCTTCCTGGAGAAGCAGCAGGAGCTGTTCACCAACCTCGCGGGCGTCCCCCTCGACCAGTGGTCCTACACGGTGCGCCCCGAGGACGGCCTGGACCTGCGCGCGCTCGACCCGCCCGCCGCCGACCCCACCGCCGACGAGCAGTGGGCCCCGGGCGTCGACCTGCACTACGCCCTGCGCGGCATCGACCCCACCCCCACCGACCGCTCCCTGGGCTACCTGTTCGCCCGCCGCGGCGACCAGTGGTTCCTGCGCTCGGACACCGCCCTGGAGGACCTGGGCAGGCGCACCTGGCGCGGCCCCTGGGACTTCGGCCCGGTCGAGGTCACCCCCGCCACCCACGGCGTCGTGCTCGCCCACCCCGGCAACAAGCCCATGGTCGACCGCCTCGTCCGCGAGCTGGACCCGGCCGTCGAGGCCGTCACCCGCACCTGGGGCGACCAGTGGCCGCGCCGCGTCGCCCTGCTGCTGCCGGACAGCCCCGCCGAGATGCGCGCCCTGGTCGGCCCCGACTTCCCCGTCGAGTCCGTGGTCGCCGTCGCCATCGCCGACCGGGTCGACACCACCCGCCGCACGGCCACCGGCCAGCGCGTCGTGCTCAGCCCGACCGGGTCCCGGGCGCTGTCCATCGCCTCCCTGCGCGTCGTGCTCCGGCACGAGATCACGCACGTGGCCGCGCGCGTGCAGACCGTCGACGGGTCACCGATGTGGCTGCTGGAGGGGTTCGCGGACTACGTGGGCTACCGGGAGAGCGGTCTGGGCCTGGCCCAGGGCGCCCCGGACCTGGCCCGGTCGGTGCGCGCCGGGACCCTGCCGCCGTCCCTGCCGCAGGACCGGGACTTCCGCGGCAAGGACAAGGAGCTGGACCTGGCCTACCAGCGGTCGTGGTCGCTGGCGAAGTTCGTGGCCGACCGGTTCGGGGAGCAGAAGCTGGTGGCGCTGTACCGGGACCTGGCCGGGGCCGGGCCGATCTCCGCCAACGAGACCGACGCGCACCTGCGGCGGGTGCTGGGGTTGGACCGGGCCGCGCTGCTGCGGAGCTGGCAGGACTACCTGCGGGCCATGCTGCGGTGAGCGCCTGAGCGGGCTCGACGCGGTGGTTCCGCACGCGCGGAGAGGCGGCTTCCCCGGTCGTCCGCCCCTCGCGACCCGACCGGCGCGAGCGCGCCCAGCAGGACTACATTGACGCGGGTGCGCAGGACCCTGCTGGTGACGAACGACTTCCCTCCCCGGCCAGGGGGCATCCAGACCTACGTCCACAACCTGGCCTCCCGGCTGCCCGGTCACGACCTCGTCGTCTACGCCCCCGCGTGGCGCGGGGCCGCGGAGTTCGACGCCGCGCAGCCCTTCGCCGTGGTGCGCCACCCCGGGGAGCTGATGCTGCCGGGGCCGTCCGTGGCCAAGCGGGCGAAGGAGGTCCTGCGGGCGGAGGACTGCGACGCGGTGTGGTTCGGCGCGGCGGCCCCCCTCGCGCTCCTGGGCCCGGGGCTCAAGGCGGCCGGGGCCGCGCGCACGATCGCCTCGACGCACGGGCACGAGGTCGGGTGGTCGATGCTGCCGGGGGCGCGGCAAGCGTTGCGGCGCATCGGGTCCACGACCGACGTCGTCACCTACGTCAGCAGGTACACCCGCGCCCGGTTCGCTGCGGCGTTCGGCAGGCGGGCGGCGCTGGAGCTGCTCCCGTCCGGTGTGGACACCGCGCTCTACCGCCCCGATCCCGCTGCGCGCCAGGAGATCCGTGCCCGCCACGGGCTCGGGGATCGCCCGCTGGTCGTGTGCGTGTCGCGGTTGATGCCGCGCAAGGGGCAGGATTCGCTGATCCGGGCGCTGCCCGCCATCCGCGCGGCGGTGCCCGGGGCGGCGTTGCTCGTCGTCGGGGGCGGGCCCTACCGGTCGCGCCTGGAAGCGCTCGCGGCGGAGGGCGGGGTCACCGAGCACGTGGTGTTCACCGGGTCCGTGCCGTGGGAGGAGTTGCCCGCCCACTACGCCACCGGGGACGTCTTCGCGATGCCGTGCCGCACGCACGGGCGGGGCCTGGACGTGGAGGCGCTGGGCATCGTGTTCCTGGAGGCCGCCGCGTGCGGTTTGCCCGTGGTGGCAGGCGATTCCGGCGGCGCGCCGGAGGCGGTCATCGAGGGCGAGACCGGGCACGTGGTCGACGGGCGCGCGGTGGACGTGCTGGCCGAGCGCGTCGCCGGGCTGCTCGCCGACCCGGACCGCGCGGCGGCGATGGGGGCAGCCGGGCGGGCGTGGATGGAGGAGGAGTGGAGCTGGGACACCCGGGCCAAGCGCCTCGCGGGGCTCCTGGAGGGGGAGTCGGTCTACCGCTTCAGCAGCTGACCCGGGCGGTCCACAGCGGACGGTCAGTCCCGCAGGGCGAAGGTCTGCGCGGAGAAGTCGTCCTCGTCGTCGGGCCGGGGCGGCCGGGCGGGCCGCGCTGGGGCCGCCGGGGTTGCCGGGGTGGGCTCCGGGCGCGGCGGGGGAGCGGTCAGCCTCGCCAGCTCGCCCGCCAGTTCCGGGCCCGCGATCGGGGCGACGACCTCGACGCCCGCGGCGATGGCCCGGTCCGTGGCGTCCCAGATGAGGTCGCGCAGCACCGCCGTCAGCTCGGCGGCGCCCAGCCTGCGGCAGGCGTCGCCCAGGTCGAGGTCGGTGAGCTGCCCGGCCAGGGACACCACCACCCGGATGCCGTGCGGGCCGGTGGCGGTGCCGGTGATCGCGGCCAGCCGGGCCGGGACGTCCCGGGTGCGCTGCTCCAGCTCCTCGGCCAGCGCCAGCAGTTCGTCGCTGGACAGCTCCGCGGTGTCCACGTTGCTCAACCCGGTGCCCGCCGACCCGGTGCTGCCCGGTGCGCGCCCGGTCGGCTCGGTGCCGGGAACGGCGTTGCTGCTCACTGCGCCCTCCACGTGTCCGGGGTGGTGGCCTCGGCGTGCTCGGTCAGCTCGGTGTCGGCGGTCAGGCCCAGGACCTCGGCGTCGCGGTCGGTGAGGCCCAGGGTGTGCCGGGCGCGCTGGTCGGCGACCGCGGTGGCGCGGCGCACCAGCTCCAGCAGCTCCTGCGCCAGGGCCTGCCCGCCCCGGCGCAGGGCGGGCTCGTCGATGCGCAGGTCGAGCAGCGCCCCGCCGGGGGCCACCTCGACCAGCACGTCGCGGCTGTGCGCGGACCCGGACGCGCTCACCTGGGGTGCACCCCGCCGTAGAAGGTGGCCGTGGACAGCGTGTGCGTGCGGCGGGCCACCTGGTCGCCGGAGTTGCCCTCGATGGTGGTGACGGTGTTGCCCTCGACCTTCTCCACGATCGCGATGTGGGTGGACGTCGCGGGGCTCTGCGGGCCGGTCCCGAACAGCAGGACGTCGCCGGGGCGGGCCTCGCGCAGGTCGCCCTTGCCGTAGGAGAGGCCGTGCTCCTGCCCCCACTTGTAGACGTCGCCGGTGAAGGGCAGCAGCGGGATCTTCACCCCGGCCTTGCGCCACACCCAGGTCGCGAACGACGAGCACCACGCCGCGGCCGGGCCGTACTTGTTCTGGTTGCCCGCGCCCTCGTGGTAGCCCAGCTGCGAGCGCGCGTACTTGAGCACGTCGTGCACCCGCTCGCTGCTGGCCTTGGACGTGCCGCCGGACTTCTTGTCGTCGTCGTCCTTGGGCTTGGCGCGGTCGGGCTTGCCGCTGTCCTTCTTGCGCTCGGCCTGCTTGGTCGACGCCGCCGCGGTACCCGCCCGCTTGGCCTTCGGGTCGACGTACCCGTCGTGCTCGACGGCCCGCTCCAGCGACTTCAGCTGCTTGGCGGAGTCGGCCATCTGCTCCTTCACCGAGCGGAACTGCTTGGCGCTCTCCCCGGTGTAGGAGCGCACCAGGTCCGCGACCTCGCCCACGGCCTTGATGATCGCCGCGCGCTGCCCGGTGCCGGTGACGGCGAGCCCGGCGTCCAGCGCCGCCGACGCCCTGGTCGTGTACTCGTCGAGCAGCCGCACCACCGCGGTGTGCCCGCCGTCGAGGGCCGCGGCGGTCCTGGCGACGACCGCGGCGCCGTCGGAGGCGGCCGACGAGGTGGCGCCCAGCGACCGGGTGACCCGGTGGGCGCGGGTGTCGAAGCCGTCGGCGGACTTGCCGCTCCAGTGCTCGGTGGCCGTGCCCGCCGCGGTCCGGTGCCCGTCGCGGTGCTCGACGAGCAGCGCGTGCGCGGCGGCGAGGGCGGCGTGCGCGCGCTGGGCGTCCTCGACCTTGCCCGCCAGCCGGTTGCGGTGCTCGACGATCTGCTCGGCGAACTGCCGGGCGATCCGCTTGGTGTCCATGTCCCCTGCTCCCCCCGCTCAGCCCAGCAGCTTGCTGAGGTCGATCGCGATGCCGCCGTCCTGCTCCTGGTAGGCGTCGGCGGTCCTGCGGGTGGCCCGGCCCAGCTCGGCCGCGTTGCCCGCCACCCCGCTGACCTGGGTGCCCAGCGCCTTGGCGAACCCGGCCAGCGCCTCGGCGAACCCGGAGTCGCGGCCGATGCGGCCGAACCCCTCGCCGGTGATGCCGCCGAGGCCCTTCTTGGCCGACTCGCGCAGCTCCTCGGCCAGCTTCGCGGTCTGCTTGGCGTAGGCGTCGAGCGCGGCGGTGTCGACCTGGAAGCCCTCGGGCCCGCCGCCCCGCCCGCCCTTGTCGCCGCCCCGGTCCGGCTTGCGCCCGCCCTCGCCCCGACCGCGCCCGCCGCCCTCGCCCAGCGCGTCGCTGATCAGGTCGACCAGGTCCTTCTCGTCCATCCCCGCCTCCGCTCGCAGCCCCTCCGGGACACGGGACAACTCTGGCTCGCGGGGCGCCCAGGGGCCAGCACCGCTGCACGCCCGGTCAACACGGGGTGCACAGATGCGCTCGGCGCGGGGTGCGCTCAGCCGGGGAAGAGCCCGGCCACCTCGTCGGCCCGGGACTTCAGGATCGCCTCGCGGCGCGGGGTGCCCGCCGGGGTCAGCTCGCCCGCGGCCTCGGAGAAGTCGGTGGCCAGCACCGCGAACGCCGCGATGCCCGCCGCCCTGGGCACGGTGCGGTTCGCCGCGTCGACCGTGCGCCGCAGCGCCGCGCGCAGGTCCGGGTCGGTCGCGACGTCCACCGAGCGCTTGCCCGCGCGCGCCGCCCACTCCGCCAGCGCGTCCTCGGCGACGGTGATGAGCGCGCCCAGGTGCGGCATCCCGTCGCCGACCACCACGCACTGCGAGACCAGCGGGTCGCGGCGCACCCGGTCCTCCAGCGCCGAGGGCGCCAGCTCGCGGCCGTCGGCGGTGGTGATCGTGTCTCGCAGCCTGCCGGTGATCCGCAGGTAGCCGTCCGGGTCGAGGGACCCCAGGTCGCCGGTGCGCAACCAGCCGTCCACCAGCGCCTCGGCGGTGGCGGCCGGGTCGCGCCAGTACCTGCGGAAGAGGCCGTCGCCGCCCAGCAGCACCTCGCCCGTCTCGTCCACGCGCACCCGCACCCCGGGCAGCGGGCGCCCCGCGGTGCCCGCCCGGAACGCGGCGGCGGTGGTGGCGCAGGCGATCGAGGAGGCCTCGGTGAGCCCGTACCCGGCGTGCACGGGGATGCCCGCGCCGCGGAAGAAGTGCGCCAGCCGGGCGTCGAGCGCACCGCCGCAGCTCAGCGCCGCCTGGCACCGCCCGCCCAGCACCGCGTGCAGCTCCCGGCCCAGCAACCTGCGCGCGAGCAGCTTCTGCGCGCTCAGCAGCGGCGGCACGCCGCCGGTGGCCAGCGCCTCGCTGTGCCGCACGGCCACGCCCTCGGCCAGGTCGAACAGCGCGCCCCGGCCGCGCTCGGCGGCCCGCCGCCGGGCGGTGGCGCGCACCCGCTCGAACACCCTGGGCCCGGCGGCGACGAAGGTCGGGCGGAAGGTCGCCAGGTCCGAGGCGAGGTCGCCGCTGTCGGCCAGGTGCCCCAGCGTCGTCCTGGTGTGCACGCAGGCCAGGGTGAGCACCCTGGCGAACAGCCGGGCCTGCGACATCGACTGGAGCATGGAGTTGCCCGGCACCAGCAGCTCGGGGAACGCCGCGACCAGCCCGCGCACCCTGGCCAGCAGCGCGCCGTGGGTCAGCTCGACCCCGCGCGGGCGCCCGGTGGTGCCCGCCGTGTAGACCAGGGTCGCCAGGTCGTCGGCGCCCACGGCGAGCCTGCGCCGGTGCACCTCGGCGTCGGGCACCCCCGCGCCCAGCGCCACCAGCTCGTCCAGCGCGGGGGCCGCGTCGCCGTCGCCGGTCGCGGGCCCCGGGTCGACCCGCCACACCCGGGTGACGTCGGCGAGCCGGTCCACCACGCCCTCGACGAGCGCGCGGTGCGCGTCGTCCTCGACCACCACCGCCCGCGCACCGCAGTCGCGCAGCTGCCAGGCCACCTGCTCGGCCGAGGCCGTCTCGGGCACCGGCACCACCACGCACCCCGCGGCCCACGCGGCGAGGTCGACCAGCGTCCACTCCCAGCGCACCCGCGACAGCACGGCCACCCGGTCGCCGGGCGCCAGCCCCGCGGCGGCGAACCCCTTGGCCAACGCGAGCACCTGCGCGGCGAAGTCCTTGGTCGTCACGTCGACCCACGTGCCCGCCACCCGCCTGCGGAACCCGATCGCGTCGGCGAACCGCTCCGCGTTGGCCCAGACCACGTCGACCAGGCTCTCCCGGGCCTCGACCGGCACCCCGGCCGCGCCGCTGAACTGGGACACGCCGACCTCCCGACACGCTGTGCGCTCTCCCGGTGACCCCCGGTCCCAACCTAGAGCAGGGCGGCGGCGCCGGGTACCACGCCCCGTGCGAAGCTGGCCGGGTGCCCGCAGTCGACGTCGTGGACGAGACCTTCCTCGCCGTGCCCCCCGCCACCGCGGCCGCCGCGTTCGCCGACCCGGCCGCCTGGCAGCGCTACTGGCCGGACCTGCGCCTGCACGCCTACGCCGACCGCGGCCTGGAGGGCGTCCGCTGGACGGTGACCGGCGCGCTCACCGGCACCATGGAGGTCTGGCTGGAGCCGGTGCTCGACGGCACCCTGGTGCACTACTTCCTGCGCGCCGACCCGGCCGAGCCGCTGCCCGCCAAGGCGGTGGAGAAGCTGCGCCGCTCCCGGCAGCTGGCGGCCAAGGCGCTGGCCCTGCGCCTCAAGGCCGTCCTGGAGGACGGCCGCGCCCCCGGCATCCCCCCGACCGCCGAGTAGCGAGGGTCCCCGCACCCGCCTGTGGCGCGGCTGTGTTTCACCAACCCGCCACCCACCCCCGCGTCCCCACCCGGCACCGTCCCCCACCTGCCACCACGGCCGCCTGCCCCGCCCCAGGCCACGCGGCACGACGACACACGAGCTGACGCCGCCCCACTTCGTGAAACGCTCTAGGCTGGTTGGGGGCGACCCGCCGGTGCGCGGCGGGCGGGAGAGGGCGAGGGTCGGTGGCAGGCAGCGGGCACCGGGTGCACGTCGTGTCCGACGTCCACGGCAACGCCGAGGCCCTGGCCCGCGCGGGCGACGGCGCCGACGCGCTCGTCGTGCTGGGCGACCTGATCGACTTCGTCGACTACCACGACCACGGCGGCGGGATCATGGGCCGCGTCTTCGGCCCGGAGAAGGTGGGCGTCTACGCGCGGCTGCGCCGGGAGCGCTCGCACGTGCGCGCCTCCGGCTACATCCGCGAGCTGTGGTCGCAGCTGGACGACCCGCGCGCGCTGGTCGAGGAAGCCGTCCTGGAGCAGTACGCCCGCCTGTTCGCGGTGCTGCCCACCCCCACCTACGCCACCCCCGGCAACGTCGACACGCCCGACCTGTGGGCCGGGTTCGCCCGCGAGGGGCTGACCGTGCTCGACGGCGCCACCACCGAGATCGGCGGGCTGCGGTTCGGCTTCGTCGGCGGCACCGTGCTGCCCGAGGGCATCACCCCGCGGCGGGGGTCGGCGTTCCGCCCCTACCTGCGCACGCCGGAGGACTTCGCCGCCGGGGTGGCCGGGCTGACCGGGGTCGAGGTGCTGTGCACGCACGTGCCGCCGGACCTGCCCGAACTGGTCTACGACGTGGTGGCCCGGCGGGCGGAGCTGGGCTCGGCGGCGCTGGTCGGGCTCATCCGCGAGCAGCGGCCGCGGTGGTCGCTGTTCGGGCACGTGCACCAGCCGCTGGCACCCCGGCTGCGCTTCGGCCGCACGGAGTGCGTCAACGTGGGGCACTTCCAGCGCACCGAGCGCGCGTACGTGTTGCGCTGGTGAGCACGGCGGCACCCGCGCGGCAGGCCCCCGGTGCCGAGCGGGTGGAGCGGGTAACCTCCTCAGCCATGGCCGATGAGTCCACACAGTCCATCGTGGTCGACGCCCCCGCCGAGGCGATCATGGCGGTGATCGCGGACTTCGGGGCGTACCCGGAGTGGGCGGGGGCGGTCAAGAGCGCCCAGGTGCAGTCCACCGGAGCCGACGGCAGGGCGCAGGAGGTCGCGTTCGCCCTCGACGCCGGGCCGTTCAAGGACGAGTACACCCTCGCCTACGACTGGTCGCCCGACGGGCTGGCCGTCGACTGGACCCTGGTCAAGGGCCAGATGCAGAAGGCGCAGAAGGGCCGCTACGCGCTGCGCGAGACCGGGGGCAAGACCGAGGTGGTCTACACCCTGTCGGTGCAGCTGGCGGTGCCGATGATCGGCCTGTTCCGGCGCAAGGCGGAGAAGATGATCATGGACACCGCGCTCAAGGAGCTCAAGCGGCGCGTCGAGTCGCGCTGAGCCCCGTGCGCATCCTCCTGTTCACCGGCAAGGGCGGGGTCGGCAAGACGACCCTGGCGGCGGCGACCGCGGCCCGGCTGGCCGCCCGGGGCACCAAGACCCTGGTCGTGTCCACCGACCCGGCGCACTCGCTGGCCGACGCCTACGCCACCCCGCTCGGCCCCGAACCGTCCGAAGTGGACCACGCGCTGCACGCCGCGCACGTCGACGCCAGGGTGCTCGCCGACCGCTCCTGGCCCACCCTGCGCGCGGCGCTGCGCTGGGTGCTCGACCGCACCGGCCTCGACGCCCTCGACGCCGAGGAGCTGACCGTGCTGCCCGGCGTCGACGAGCTGCTGGCGCTCACCGAGGTCGCCAGGCTCGCCGCCGAGGGCCCCTGGGAGGTCGTGGTCGTCGACTGCGGCCCCACCGCCGAGACGCTGCGCCTGCTCTCGCTGCCCGAGGCCGTCTCCGGCTACCTCGACCGGGCCTTCGGCGGTGTGGCCGGGGTGCTCGCCGGGGGCGAGGTGCGCGCGGTCGCCGGGTCGCTGCGGACCCTGGCCGAGCACCTGTCCGGGCTGCGCGCGCTGCTCACCGACCCCGCGGTGACCTCGGTGCGGCTCGTGCTCACCCCGGAGCGGCTGGTGGTCGCCGAGACCCGCCGCACCCTCGGCGCGCTGGCCCTGCGCGGGGTGCACGTCGACGCGCTGGTGGCCAACCGGCTGGTCCCCAGGGCGAGCCGCTGGCGCGGTCCGGCGGCGTCCTGGCTGCGGGTGCGCCGCGCCGAGCAGGACGGGGTGCTGGCCGAGCTGGCCGCCTCGACCCCGCTGCCGGTGCACCGGGTGGAGCACCTGGCCACCGAGCCGATCGGGCCCGCCGCCCTGCTCGCCCTGGCCGACGACCTCTACGGCGAGCGGGACCCGCTGGCCGTCGGCGCCGCCCCCGGCGCCCCGCTGCTGTCGGTGGCCGCCGACGGCGACCACGTGCTGCTCACCATCGCGCTGCCGCTCACCGACGGCGCCGCGCTCGACCTGGCCAGGATCGGCGACGACCTGGCGGTCACCGTGGACGGCACGCGCAGGCTCGTCGCGCTGCCGCCACTGCTGCACCGGCGGGCGGTGGTCGACGCCGAGGCCGACGCCGCGGGCCTGGTGGTGCGCTTCGCCGAGGAGGAGTCCGCGTGAGCGCTGGAGCCGACCCCGGCAGCAGGCTGGCCGACGAGCTGGCCCTGCTGCTGTCCGCCGTGGCCGAGCGGGCCGGGCCCTGGCTGGACCGGGTGGCGGTCAGCGAGCACGACGAGCACGCCGCCCCCGGCGGGGTGTGCGCGTCCTGCCCGGTGTGCGCGTTCATCGCCCTGCTGCGCGGCGAGCCGAACCCGATGGCCGCGGGCGCCCTGGAGCGGCTGGCCGACGTGGTGGCGCTGCTGCGCGCGGTCCTGGCCGACCGCTGGGAGCCCGGCGAGCCGCACATGCCCGGCTTCCGCCCCGACCCGCCCGCCCCCACCGAGAACCCGAGGGTCCAGCGCATCCCGGTCCGCCGCAGGTGAGCACGATCGGCGTGGACGTGGGCGGCACCAGCGTCCGCGCGGGGGTCGTCGACGCCCGCGGCGAGGTCCTCGACACCGCCCGCGGCAGCACCCCGCCCACCGAGCGGGCCCTGGAGGACGCGATCTGCGCGGTGGTCTCGGAGCTGACCGCCCGCCACCGCGCCACCGCCGTCGGGCTGGCCGTGGCGGGCTTCATCGCCAACGACCGGCGCACGGTGATGTTCGCCCCGCACCTGGCCTGGCGCGACGCCCCGGTGGCGGCCAGGGTCGAGGCCCGGCTGGGCCTGCCGGTGGTGCTGGAGCACGACGCCAACGCCGCGGGCTGGGCTGAGCACCGCTTCGGCGCGCTCAAGGGCGTGGGCACCGGCCTGCTGCTGGCCATCGGCACCGGCATCGGCGCCGCCCTGGTCGTCGACGGGCGGCTCTACCGGGGCGCGCACGGCGTGGCCCCCGAACTGGGCCACCTCACCCTGGAGCCCGGCGGCCGACCGTGCCCCTGCGGCAAGCGGGGGTGCTGGGAGCGCTACTGCAGCGGGACCGCCCTGGCCGCGACGGCGACCGACCTGCTGGCCACCCGCGTCGCCCGCGGGTCACCGCTGGCCCGCGAGGAGCAGCGCAACCCCGGCTCGCTCACCGGCCGCACCGTGTCCGCCGCCGCGCGCGAGGGCGACCCGCTGGCGGTGGCGGCCATGGCGGAGTTCGCGCGCTGGCTGGCGACCGGGTTGTCGCTGATCGCCGACGCCTACGACCCCGAGGTCGTGGCCATCGGCGGCGGGCTGTCGGAGGCGGCGCCGCTGTTCCTCGACGACGCGCGCGAGCAGTTCCACGGCCTGCTCACCGGCGCGGGCCACCGGCCGCCGCTGCGGCTGCGCCCGGCCCACCACCGCGACAACGCGGGCATCATCGGCGCCGCCGCCCTCGCCGCCCACCCCACCCGTGGCCTCAGCACCGCGTGACGAACCCCGGTGCCGAACACACCGCAGTTCCCCTGCACACCGCAGTTCTCCCCGGACAGCTGCTCACGAGTTGTCACGCCAGGCGCGAAAGGGCTCGCGGAGTTGGCACCGCCGTTCCAGTCAGTGCGCGCAGCCCTGCGGTCGTGGTGCCAGGTCGGGGACGAGGGGCCCTGTGGTGGTGGTTGGCGCCGTGTTGCTGCCGACCGCCCTTCCGGCGGCCGTGGTGCCAGGTCGGGGACGGTGCCGGGTGGGGACGCGGAGGCCCGGTGGTGGGGGTTGGCGCCGTGTTGCTGCCGACCGCCCTTCCGGCGGCCGTGGTGCCAGGTCGGGGACGGTGCCGGGCGGGGACGAGGGGGTGGGTGGCGGGAGGAATAGAACTAGCCCATTTTGCGGCGCCAGATCTCGTCGATCACGCGCCAGCGGGTGAGGTTGTGCCGGGCGTCGGCGAGGGCGTCGTGGGCGTCGGTGGGCGGCGGGGGCAGCGCGGGCCTGCCCACGTCCTCCCAGCGCTGGCGCAGGTCCCTGGTGAACCGCGGCAGCGCCCGGGGCAGGGCGGGCATCGCCCCCCAGAGCTGGCCGATCACCACGTGGTCGTAGGCGCCGAACCAGGCCCACAGCTCGACCTTGGCACCGCCGTGGTTGCCCCCGGTGAGGAACTCGAAGAGCTCAGCGCGGATGCGCTCGCGCGACATCCAGGACTTGTCGGCGGGCGGGGGCAGCTTGTCGAGCACGTTCGCGCGCACCCACGACCCCGCCTTGGCCGGGTCGAACTCGGTGGACACCGCGTAGAACTCGCGGCCGTCCTCGGCGACGACACCGATGGAGACCAGGTCGATCGTCAGGCCGTCCTCGATGAACTCGGTGTCGTAGAAGAACCGCATCCGACCAGCCTAGTCAGCTCGCCTCGGACTCCGGGACGCGGTCGGCGTCGCGGCCGGAGCGCGGCGCGGGCAGCGGGGTGGCCGCCTCCTTGGCCTTGGCCGCGTAGACGTCGACGTACTCCTGGCCGGAGAGCTCCATCAGCGCGTACATCACCTCGTCGGTGATCGAGCGCTCGACGAACCGGTCGCCCTCCATGCCCTCGTAGCGGGAGAAGTCCAGCGGCGGGCCGACCTTGATCCGGATGGGGTGCGGCCGCCACATCTTCGAGCCGATGGGGTTGGCCTTGTCGGTGCCGAACATGGCCACCGGCACCACCGGCACCCCGGCCTCCAGCGCGATCCGCGCGACCCCGGTCTTGCCCTTGTACAGGCGGCCGTCGGGGGAGCGGGTGCCCTCGGGGTAGATGCCCATCACCCGGCCCTCGCGCAGCAGCCGCACGCCGGTGTCGAGCGCGGCCTGCGCGGCCGACCCGCCGGAGCGGTCGATGGGGATCTGGCCCATGCCGGTGAAGAACCAGCGCTTGAACGCGCCCTTGAGCCCGCCCTCGGTGAAGTACTCCATCTTGGCGGGGAAGGTGACCCGCCGGTCCACCATCAGCGGGAGGAAGAACGAGTCGGACACCGCCAGGTGGTTGCTGGCGAGCAGCACACCGCCCTCGGCCGGGATGTGCTCGGCGCCCTCGATCCTGGGCCGGAAGAACAGGCGCAGCAGCGGGCCGAGCAGCACGTGCTTCATCCACCAGTACAGCAACGGGTCTCCGTTTCCCTCGTCCGCGCCCTGGTGCGCGTCCTCGCTCGGTGGCGCCCTGTCGACCTTACGAACCCGCGGCACGCGGGACAACGCCACGTGGAACACGTAACGCCGGGCGCCGCCGGGCAGATGCGCGGAGGCGGGGGTCCGCGACCGCGCCGATCCGTGCGACGATGGCCCCAGGACCGTGCTCGCACGCTGATCATAGGAGGCGGGGGTGCCCGCAGTCGCAGGCGCGGAGGGCTTCGCCCACGACGGGTCTTCCGAGGTCGGGGTCGTCCTCAGCCACGGGTTCACCGGGTCGCCGTTCAGCGTGCGCCCGTGGGCCGAGCACCTGGTGGCCCAGGGGTGCAGCGTGCGGGTGCCGCTGCTGCCCGGCCACGGCACCGACTGGCGCGAGATGAACCGCACCACGTGGCCGCAGTGGTACGGCGAACTGGAGCGCGCGCACGACGAGCTGGCCGCCCGCTGCGACGTCGTCTTCGCCTGCGGCCTGTCCATGGGCGGCGCGCTGGCCCTGCGGCTGGCCCAGCAGCGCCAGGACCTGGCGGGCCTGGTGCTGGTCAACCCGTCGGTGATGTCGCTGCGCAAGGACATCAGGTTCGTGCCGCTGCTGTCGAAGGTGGTGGCCTCGGTGGCCCCCATCAGCGACGACATCGCCAAGCCCGGTGTCAGCGAGCACGCCTACCCGCGCACCCCGCTGCGCGCCCTGGCCAGCCTCACCCGGCTCTGGGCCGCGGTGCGGGCGGACCTGCCGAAGGTCACCCAACCCCTGCTCCTGCTGCACTCGGCCGTCGACCACGTGGTCGAGCCGGAGAACGCCGCGGTGATCCTGGCCGAGGTCGGCAGCACCGACGCCACCGAGGTCGTCCTGGAGCACAGCTACCACGTGGCCACCCTCGACCACGACGCCCCGCTGATCCACGACCGCAGCGCCGAATTCATCCACCGAGTCACCGCCGAGCGCACCCGGGACCGCGCATGACCCCCCGCCCCGGCGACGGCCCCGAGGACGTCGAGGCCGCCTTCGCCCAGATCGTCGCCGACCTCCGCCGCGAAGGCGTCGGCCTCCCCCTCCCCACCGAGGCCGAGGTGACCCGAGACCGCGCCGACACCGCCGACGACCAACCCCCCGCCCAGCCCAAGCCCCCCGCACCCTCCCCCCAGCCCAAACCCCCCGCCTCCACCTGGCGAGCCCACGACACCGAGATCGACTGGAACAACGACAACGAGGACGAGCACTACGAACCCCCCGAGCCCCCACCCCTGCCCCGCCTGCGCCCCATCACCATCACCGCCCTGCTGACCATCACCGCGGGCATCGCCCTCCTCGTCCTGTCCTCCACGGTCCTGTCCACCATCTGGACCCCCGTCGGCATCGCCCTGCTGGCCGTGGGCATCGGCACCCTCCTCCTCACCACTCGCCGCCACCCCCGCCCCGACGACGACAACGGCGCACAGGTCTAACTCCCCCCTCGCCACACCGCCGCTCCCACACACAACCCCCGCCTACTCCGAGCACCCGACCACCCACCCGGGCACGCCAACAAAATCCCGCTTCTTTCGATCTGCGCAAGCAGATCACACAAAATCCACCCCGTCCCCCGTCGCAGCGGCCATTCGCTTCACACAGAAGCCCTCTCCCGCTCAGCGGAAGCACCCCCAGCAGCACCCCCCACGGCCACCCGCCGCCGCCCCGCCACCCCACCCCCAGCAGGCAGGTGCCGCCCCCGCGAAACCCCCACCACACCCACCACGACCCCACCGCCGCCACCACCACTCCGCAACCGCTTCGGCTGCGGTTTCGCCGCCTGCGACTTCCGCAGCGCCTGCCCCACCGCGTCCCAGAGCAGGAACGCCACCAGCGTCACCCCGAACACCGGCAGCAACCACCCCAGCGCCCCGCTCACCACCACCAGCGGCACGAGCACCTTCTTCGGCAGCTTCGCCAGCGTCCTCGGCGGCGCGGGCGCGGGCTTGCGCTGCCGCCACATCCGGTACCCCATCCACAGCACGGCCACCAGCCCGCACGCCAGGCACACCAGCAGCAGTTGGTTCACCACCCCGAACAGCGACCCGTGGTGGGCGGCGACGGCGAGCAGCCGCAGCTGCCCGAGCAGGGGGTAGTCGGCGAAGGTCTGCTTGCCGATGACGGTGCCCCGGTACTGGTCGACCAGCGCGACGCCCTTGCGCACGGGCAGCCCGGGGGAGACCTCCGCGACGGTGAACGGGTCGTCGTAGGTGCGCGGCGGGGTCAGGGTGAGGTCGCCGGTCAGGCCGTCGGCGCGGGCGGCCGCGACGATCGCGTCGAGGGTGGTCGGCCCGGCCGCGTCGGGCTGGACGGCGGGGTGGGTGATGGGCGCGGGCCTGGTGCCCAGCGCGTCCTGCACCCGGTCGCCCGCGGTGAGCGCGCGGGTCAGGCCGGAGAAGTTGATGACGACCAGGCCGACGACCACGACCACGCCGACGAGCCCGTGCCAGGCCCGGATGCGGATCTTGGGGTTCTTGGTCCTGAGCCGCTGGCGGCGCTTCTTGGGCCCGAGGGCCCAGAGCAGCACGCCGAAGAGCATCACCGCGGGCAGCCAGCTGACGGCGAACTCCGCGTACAGCCTGCCCGCCTGCCCCAGGTGCAGGTTGGTGTGCATGGCGCCGAGCCAGGTCTGCACGGGGGCGCGGCCGTCGGCGGTGGGGTAGTCGCCGGTGAGGACGCCGGTGTAGGGGTTCACGTGCACCGCCAGGCCCTGACCCTGCGGCAGCGCGCGGTCGGCGAGGACGACCTGCGTGGTGCGCTCGGGGTCGTCGAACACGGTGACCTGGCGCAGGGCGTCCTGCGGGTGCGCGGCGAGCGCCGCGCGCACCTGCCGGTCCACCGGCAGCGCGGCGCCGTCGGCGGGGACCTCGGTGAACAGCTCGGTGGCGTAGAGGGCCTCGCCCAGCTGCGGGGCGCACGCGTAGCACAGGCCGGTGAGGGCGAGCAGGAAGACGAAGGGGGCGATGGCCATCCCGGCCAGGTAGTGCACGCGGCGGGCGAGCAGCAGGACCGCGGTCCGCGTGGAGCGCGCACGGGTCATCGCACGTCCCTTTCTCGCAACGGGGTTCCTCGGGACGTGCCCGGACGAGCAGACGGCCCGGCGGCGGGGGTCGGGCGTGGCCGCCGGGCCGTCTGCTGGGGTGGCGGTGACCGCGGGGCGGTCACCGCCGGACGTGCTCAGGGGGCTGGGATCAGCCCTTCTCGTCGATGAACGCGACCATGATCGACATGGCGTGCTCGTCGGCCATGTGGGTGTGGTAGTAGCTGTCGAGGCTGAGCGTCTGGCCCTTGGTGACCCGGCCGAGGCTGGGGGACAGGCAGGTGCTCATCGACTCCACGTGCCCCTGGTACTCGGGCTTGGTGTCGTAGCCCGCGGTCGAGGTGCAGATCTCCTGGTTGGTGTCCTTGTTGTAGAGCTTGATCCAGGACCCGCCGTCGTGCTGGTGGCCGCCCGCGCCGACGAAGTTGCCGGAGACGGTCGACTTCCAGTCCCAGCCGGTGTGCGACTCGCCCTCGGGCACCGCGTGCTCGGACAGGCCGCAGTTGTCGGCGTCCAGCCAGAGCGGGGTGACCGCCTTCATGCCGGGGGTGTTGCCCGGCTTCCAGGTCAGGTCCACGGTCACGGTGACGGACTTCTGCTCGTGGCTCATGGACATGAGCTCGATCATCATCCAGGTCAGCGGGATGAAGCCGAACTTCACGCCGTACCCCTCGGGCAGGGTGCCACCGGTGCGCTCGTTGCCCGAGGCGAAGATGCGCTGACCGGCCATGCCCGGCCACCCGCCGGGGCAGGTGATGTCGGACTTCGAGCGGTCGAAGAAGACCGTGTGGTGCAGCATGACGTCCTGGGCGTAGTTCGCGGGCGACCCGTCCGCCATGGTCATGTCCGGCTTGATGCCGGTGATGAAGCAGTTGGTGCACGGCGGCAGCATCAGCGCGACGGTGCGGGTCATCGCGCCGTGGTGCCCGCCCGGGTCGTCCGGGCCGTGCATGGTGCCGACCTCGCCGGTCGACGACGGGTGCTCGTGGTCGTCGCCGTCGGCGGGCATGGGCGCGAGGTTGAACGGGCCGAGCTTGACCTTGGTGGTGGTCGAGCCGTCCGCGTTCCTGCGCGCGCCGACCGGGACGCCGGTGGTGCTGATCTCCTTGGCGACCGGCTGGCCGTTGGAGGCCAGCTGGGTGGCGGGCGCGGGGGCGACCGCCGCGGTGCTCTGGCCCGCACCCGCGCTGCCCGACGCCACGATGAGCGACGCGCCGACCGCGACAGCGGCCAGGACCGCCAGCACGCCCTTTCGCCGCCCGAATTTTCTCTGGCGCACCAGAGTCTCCTTTCCCCGGAAAAAGCCTTACATTCCGGGAAATTACCGAGCAACGCCGATGTCACACAAGAGTGCGGCCGGAACTGCCCGAACGTCTGCGTTCACCTCACAAACCCTGTGCACCGGCCTGTGCTGGGGTACGAACTTGTACCTGGTAGGTACGCACTTGTACCCACTGGTCAGAGAAATCATTTTCCACTCACTCCAGCCACTGTTCGGCCAGCGATTCCATAACGCGGGGAGCACGGCGCCCCCAGACCGCCCACCCGGCCGGGGGCGTTGCTACACCGATTCAGCCCTGGCAGGGTGGCCGGGGAGAGGCAGTGACGCCGATCACTGCCGGGACGGTGGAAGGTGGGCTCCAAGTGCGAGTGGGCGTACTCACCGGCGGCGGCGACTGCCCCGGCCTCAACGCGGTCATCCGGGCCGTGGTCCGCAAGGGCGTCGAGGTGCGGGGCTGGGAGGTGGTGGGCTTCCGCGACGGCTGGCAGGGCCCGCTGGAGGGCCGCTCCCGGCCGCTGGGCCTCGACGACGTCGAGGACATCCTGACCCGCGGCGGCACCATCCTCGGCTCGTCGCGCACCAACCCCTACCAGGTCGACGGCGGCGTCGAGCGGATCAGGGCGGTGCTGGCCGAGCAGGGCGTCGACGCGCTGATCGCGATCGGCGGCGAGGACACCCTGGGGGTGGCCAAGCGGCTGACCGACGAGGGCGTCCCGGTGGTGGGCGTGCCCAAGACCATCGACAACGACCTGGGCGCCACCGACTACACCTTCGGCTTCGACACCGCCGTGCACATCGCCACCGAGGCCATCGACCGGCTGCGCACCACCGCCGAGTCCCACCACCGGGCGCTGGTGGTGGAGGTGATGGGCAGGCACGCCGGTTGGATCGCGCTGCACTCGGGCCTGGCGGGCGGGGCCAACGTGATCCTGGTGCCGGAGCGGCACTTCAGCGTCGACAAGGTCGTCGAGTGGGTCACCCGCCGGTTCGAGCGCGAGTACGCGCCGATCATCGTCGTGGCCGAGGGCGCGCTGCCCGAGGGCGGCGAGGAGGTGCTGCTCACCGGTGACAAGGACGCCTTCGGCCACGTGCGCCTCGGCGGCGTGGGCACCTGGCTGGCCGAGGAGATCGCCGAGCGCACCGGCAAGGAGTCCCGCGCGGTGGTGCTCGGCCACACCCAGCGCGGCGGCGTGCCCACCGCCTACGACCGGGTGCTGGCCACCCGGTTCGGCCTGCACGCGGTGGACGCGGTGGCCGACGGCGACTTCGGGGTGATGGTCGCGCTGCGCGGCACCGACATCACCCGGGTCAAGCTGGCCGAGGCCACCGCCGAGCTGAAGACCGTCCCGGCCGAGCGCTACGCCGAGGCGGAGGTGTTCTTCGGCTGACCGGTCTGCCCGGTTCGCCGTGCGGTCACGCCCCCGGTGGGGTCCACTGGGGGCGTGACCACCCTCCGCGCCCCCCGGCCGCGCGATTGGGCCGCGCTCGTCGGGTTCCTCGTCCTGTGCTTCGGGATCGCCGCGCTCGGCGCCCTCGCCACGGCGGGCAATGTCGACGGGTGGTACGCCACGGCCGACAAGCCGTCGTTCACCCCGCCCAACTGGTTGTTCGGCCCGGTCTGGACGGTGCTCTACGCGCTGATCGCCGTCTCCGGCTGGCTGGTGCGCCACGACCGCCCGGCCCTGGTGGCCTGGTCGGTGCAGCTGGTGCTCAACCTCGCCTGGTCGCCGCTGTTCTTCGGCCTGGAGCAGCTGTGGCTGGGCTTCGCCGTCATCGTCGCCCTGGACCTCGCCGTGGTGTGGACGATCGCCGCCGCCCGCCGGGTGCGCCCGGTGGCGGCGTGGCTGCTGGTGCCCTACCTGGCGTGGGTGCTGTTCGCGACCGCGCTCAACCTGGGCCTGGCGCTGCTGAACTGAGGGGCTGGCCCGACCCGCGCGCGGTGAACTATGTTCACCGGCCATGGACGAGCTGCTGTGGGCGGGCGCCGACGCCCAGGCCGAGGCGCTGCGCAAGCGGCAGGTGACCGCGCCTGACCTGCTGGAAGCGGTGCTGGACCGGGCCGCCGCGCTGAACCCGGTGCTCAACGCCTTCCGGACGGTGTTCACCGACTCCGCCCGCGAGGCCGCCGCGGCCGCCCAGCGCCGGATCGACGCGGGCGAGGACGCCCCGCTGCTCGGCGTCCCGGTCGCGGTCAAGGACGACCTGGACGTCACCGGGGACACCACGGCCAAGGGCGGGCGCCCGCAGTTCCCGCCCGCCGCGGCCGACAGCCCGGTGGTGGCCAACCTGCGCGCGGCGGGCGCGGTGCTCGTCGGCCACACCCTGACCCCCGAGCGCTGCCTGTGGCCGTTCACCGAGTCGCTGACCTACGGCGCCACCCGCAACCCCTGGGACCCCGCGCGCACCCCGGCGGGCTCCTCCGGCGGGTCCGGCGCGGCCATCGCCGCGGGCATCGTCGGCGCCGCCACCGGCAGCGACGGCGGCGGTTCCATCCGGCTGCCCGCCGCGGCCAACGGCATCTTCGGCCTCAAGACCACCCGCGGCCTGCTCGACCTCGACGAGGGCTGGGAGGGCCTGGGCGTCACCGGCCCGCTCGGGCGCCGGGTGGCCGACGCCGCCCTGCTGCTCGACGGCATGGCGGGCGGCGGCGACTACCGGGCCGCCGTGGACGCCGACCCCGGGTCGCTGCGCATCGCCCTGGTCTGGCGCGCCCCGACCGGCAGGCCGCCGATGGAGGCCGCCTGGCGGGCCGCCGCGACCACCGCCGCCGACCGGCTGCGCGCCCTCGGGCACACCGTCGTCGAGGACGACCCGGGGCTGGGCGCGCGCCCGTCGCCGCAGTTCGTCGTCCGCTACTTCCGCGGCGTGGCCGCCGACGTCGACCAGCTGCCGCACCCGGAGTGGCTGGAGCCGCGCACCCGCCGCATCGCCGCGGTCGGCCGCCGCGTCCCCGACCGGGTCCGGGACTGGGCCCGCTCGGCCGAGGCGGGGCTGCACGCCCGGCTCGCGCCGTTCTTCGACCGCTACGACGCCATCCTGCAGCCGTCGTGGACGAGGACACCGCTGCCGGTCGGGGCCACGCACGGCCGGGGCATGGTCACCACCATGCTCGGCATCCTGCCGGTGATGTCGTACTTCCCGACCTGGAACGTGCTCGGCATGCCGGTGGCCGCCGTGCCCGTCGACCGAACGCCCGCGGGCATGCCCACCGGGGTCCAGCTCATCGGCCCGCAGCACTCCGAGCGCAGGCTGCTGTCGCTGGCCGCGCAGTACGAGCGGGCCCACCCATGGGCTGACGAACACCCCGACCTGCCGCGATAGGCGGGCGCAACCGGCCGGTGGTGTGGTCAACTGGCCCCGGCCACCGCCGACCGAGGAGCAGCCGATGGACGTCGCCACCCGCATGCGCAACCGCTTCGGTGACGGGGTCCTGGCCTGGACCGAGGCGCTGCCCGCCCGCTTGGCCCGCCTCGCCGCGCGCTGGGACCTGGAGGTCGGGGAGGCCTTCGCCGACGGCAACTCCGCGGTGACCCTGCGGGTGCTGCGCGGTGGCGAGCCCGCCGTGCTCAAGGTCTCCCCGGACGTCGACTTCGCCGCCGAGCAGGCCGAGGTGCTCACCGCATGGAGCCCCACCGGCCGGGTGCCCCGGCTGCTGGCCGCCGACCGCGCCGAGGGCGCCCTGCTCATGGAGCACGTCGACGGCACCGAGGGCACCTGGCCCGAGCCCGCGGGGTTCGCCGCGCTGCTGCGCGACCTGCACGGTGCCGTCGACGACCCCGCCGCGGTGGCGCGCAGGCACCTGCGCAGCAAGGACTACGAGGACTTCCCCCGGTTCACCCCGACCGGCCCGGTGACCGCCGCCCACCTGGCCAGGGCGCGCGAGCGGCGGGTGGCGCTGCTGGCGCGGGAGGCGCCGCTGGTGCTGCTGCACGGCGACCTGCACGCGGCGAACCTGGTCGACGGCGGCCCCGACCGCGGCGTCGTGGCCATCGACCCCAAGGCCGTCCTCGGCGAGCCGGAGTTCGACGCCGTCGACTACGTCCTCGACGCCCCCGGCGGCCGCGTCGAGCAGCGCCGCGACGCCCTGCTGGCCGCCTCCGACCTCGACCCCGAGCGGCTCGACGGCTGGTGCCGGGCGACCGCGGCGGTGATCGCGGTCAGCCGCCTGCGCCGCGGCCTGCCCATCGACGGCCTGCTGGCCTACGGCGACGGCTGAGCCCGCCCCGGGGCGGGGGCGTTACGTTTGTCGCGATCGCGTGGCGCGCGGGCGGCGATGCCGCTTGACTCGCCCCCGTGCACATCGATCTCGGCACCCCCACCGGCTACCTGCTCGCAGCCCTGGCGGCGGTGGTCGTGTGGGAAGCGGTCAAGCCGCACCTGCACAAGGCCAAGTCCCTGACGCCCAGCCGCGCCCTCACCACCTACCGCGCCGCCCTGCACCGCGCCTACGCCCGCCCCGCGATCGCCTACCTGCCGCCGCCGATCACCCGCGACCCCGCGGTCGGCCCGCTCGACGTGCGCGCCCTCGACCAGCACACGGTCATCACCGGCCCGCCCGGCGCGGGCAAGACCACCCACCTGCGCCGGATCCTGGCCACCTGGACCGGTGGGCCCGCGCCGGTGCTGCTCGACCTCGGCGCGCTCGCCGGGCCGCCCGAGCGGACCTGGCGCGAGCACATCACCGCCCGGCTCGGCGCCGACGGCCACCCCAACCCCGGCCCGTTCGCGCGCCGGGCGCTGGCCGGGCGCGGCCTCACCGTCCTGCTCGACGGCTACGACGACCTGCCCGCCGAGCTGCGCCCGCGGGTGGTCCAGTCCATCCGGGCCTTCGCCACCCGCTACCCGAGGTGCAAGCTGGTGGTCGCCAGCCGCTCGGACGCCCCGATCCTCGACGGCGCCACCACCACGGCCGTGCCGCCGCTCACCGACGCCGAGATCCGCCGCTTCTGCGCCGGGATCAAGGACCCCGACCTGCTCAAACCGCTGCGGGACAACCCGCGCGCGCTGCGGCTGGTGCGCACCCCGCTGCTGCTCAGCCTCTACGCCGCCTACCCCGAGGCACCCGCGCCCACCTCGCGCGCCGCCTTCTACACCCGCGTGCTCAAGGCCAGGCTCGACGAGTGCCCCGACCCCGGTGCCACCCTCGACGTCCTCATCGGACACGCGCTCGGCGGCCCCGCCCCGGACGACGACGCCGCGGGCCTGCTCGCCCCCGGCGGTGGCTTCGCCGTCCCCGGCCTGCGCGACCACCTCGCGGCGCTGGGCCTGCGCGCCGACCGCGACGGGCTGGTCGAGCGGTACAAGGCCGACCCCGACGGCACCCGCGACACCGTGCTGTCCTGGTGCGGGGCGGTGGGCACCCAGGCGGGCCCGCTGATCGAGGACGTCTTCGCCCTGGACCCGGTGCTCGCCCTGGAGTGCCTGCCCGAGGCCAGGACCCTCGACATCGCCGTCGCGGACCGGATCACCGACCACTTCCGCGCCACCCTGGCCCCCGACACCGACCCGCGGGTGCTGCGCGCGCTGGGCGGCCTGGCCGCCGACCCGCGCCCGCGCGGCCAGGTCGTCCTGGCCTTCCTCATCACCGCGGCCCAGGGCGGCAACCCGGCCGCCTGCCACGCCCTCGCCGCCTCCGGCCTGCCCCGGGCGGCCAAGCTGCTGGCCGACCGCCGCCACCTCACCACCCTGGCCACCATGGGCGACGCGGCCGTCCCCGCCCTGCTCGGCGTCCTCGACCGCCCCGACCCGCTGCCGGTGGTCGACGCGCTGGCCGCCACCCCCTCCGCGGTCCCGGTGCTGGTGGGCCTGCTCGACCGCGACGACCTCGCCCAGCGGGCCGCGGAGCACCTGGCCGCCGTCCCCGACCTGCCGCCGGAGGTGGCCGAGCGGGTCGCGCGGGTGCTGGGCACCCCGGAGGTCGAGCCCGCCGCGCGCCGCCGCCGCGCCCGGTGGCCCCTGCGCGCCCTGGTCACCGCGATGGCGCTGGTGACGGCGGGGGAGGCGGTCGGCGGCGCGCTGCTGGTGGGCGCCGACTGGCTCGGGCTGCTGCTGGTGCTGCTCGTGGTGCTGGCCTCGGTGGTGGAGGCGGTCGCGATGGCCGGGCGGCCGCGGACGGGTCCCCTGGCGGCGTTCCTGGTGCCGGTGGTCGCGGCGGCGCCGTACGCCGGTCCCTGGGTGTCCGCGGGCACGGCGCTCGTCCTCGTCGCCCTGGCCGCGGTCGCGATCCGCACCAGCAGGCGGCGTGCCCCCGGCCCGCCGCCCGGCGCGGTGCCGGAGCGGGCCCCGCAGGCCCGCGCCGGTCAGGCGAAGGCGCCGACGGCCAGGTAGGCGGCGAAGGTGCCGAGCCAGTGCTCGGCGGCGTAGCCGTAGCCGAACACGTACTGCCACCCGGTCTGCCGGTGCGCCTCGGCGGCGTCGGCGGCCAGGGCGGCGCAGCGGTGCCCCGGCCCCAGCGCGGCCGCGATGCCCGCCCAGCACCAGGCCCGCGACAGCGCCAGGCCCGCCAGGTGCGAGCCGTGCGGGTCGGCGGGCGCGTCGACCTCCACCGGGGTGCGCAGCACGGCCCAGCGCGGGCGGGTCAGGTCGGGCAGGAAGGCGTCGAACCAGGCCTCGAACTCCTGCGCCGAGAGCACCCGGCGCATCAGGTCGGCCTCGGTGAGCCCGGGGGAGAGGAAGTCCGCCGCGTCCGGCTCGTAGGCGCCGTAGTCGGTGTCGAGCAGGTAGAAGCGGTGGGCGGCGGTGGCGCAGGCCGCGGCCAGCTCCTCGTCGCCGACGGCCCGGGCGGCGTCGAGCGCCAGGCACAGCGCGAAGGCGGTGTTGGTGTGCGTGCCCACCCGCACGGGTCTGCGCGCCGAGGTCAACCACTCGACCCACCGGGTGCGCACCGCCGACACCAGCGGCCACAGGGTCTGCGCCCAGCGCGCGCCGCCGTCCCAGGTGCGCAGCTCCGAGTCGAGCACCAGCAGCCACGCCCAGCCGTACGGGCGCTCCCAGTGCGCGCCCTCGGGCCGGAGGAAGAAGTCGGCCTCGGTCTGGGCGTTGGCCACCGTGATGAGCTCGTCGAGGGTGGCGCGGGCCCGCTCGGCGGACGGTGACCCGGGGTGCAGGCGCAGCATGCGGACGGCGAGCCACGTCTGGTGCACGCAGGAGTGCCAGTCGTAGGAGCCCGCGAACACCGGGTGGAGTTCGCGGTGGGGTATCAGGTCGGCCGGGGACTCGACGAGGCGGATCCAGTGGATCGGGTACTCGCGGCGGAGGTTGTCGGTGGCGGTGGCCAGCAACCGGTCGGCGGTGGTGGGGTCCAGGGTCAGCTCGGGCATTGGCGCATCCTGCCTTGTGCAAAGTGCACAGTCAGCCGGTACCGGCGCCCGGTACCACGCACCAGACGCGTCGTCCACATCGTGGAACAGCTGTCCCGGTTCCGGGCAGGTCCCGCGCACCTTCTAACCTGGATGCGTGAACTGGACCGTGGACGTGCCGGTGGACACCTTGCCCGAACTGCCACCGCTGCCTCCTGAGCTGCGCACCCGACTCGACGACGCCCTGGCCCGGCCCGCGGCCCAGCAGCCGGAGTGGCCGGACGCCGAGCAGGTGCGCACGGTGCGCTCGCTGCTGGAGAGCGTCCCCCCGATCACCGTGCCCGCCGAGATCGACAAGCTCCAGCGGCGGCTGGCCGAGGTCGCCCGCGGCGAAGCGTTCCTGCTGCAGGGCGGCGACTGCGCCGAGACCTTCGTCGACAACACCGAGCCGCACATCCGCGGCAACATCCGCACCCTGCTGCAGATGGCCGTGGTGCTCACCTACGGCGCCAGCATGCCGGTGGTCAAGGTCGGCCGCATCGCCGGGCAGTACGCCAAGCCCCGCTCGGCCAAGACCGACGCCCTGGGCCTGCCGGTCTACCGCGGCGACATCGTCAACTCGCTGGTCGCCACCCCCGAGGCCAGGGTCCCCGACCCGGGCCGGATGCTGCGCGCCTACGCCAACGCGGGCGCGGCGATGAACCTGGTGCGGGCGCTGACCGGCGCGGGCATGGCCGACCTGACCAAGGTCCACGACTGGAACCGCGACTTCGTCAAGAACTCCCCGGCTGGGGAGCGCTACGAGGCGCTGGCCACCGAGATCGACCGCGGCCTGCGCTTCATGCAGGCCTGCGGCGTCGAGGACAGCTCGCTGCACACCGTGGAGTTCTTCGCCTCGCACGAGGCCCTGCTGCTCGACTACGAGCGCGCCCTGCTGCGGCTGGACACCACCGGGCCCGACCCGCGGCTGTACAACCTGTCCTCGCACTTCCTGTGGATCGGCGAGCGCACCCGCCAGCTCGACGGCGCCCACATCGCCTTCGCCGAGCTGCTGTCGAACCCCATCGGCCTCAAGATCGGCCCCAGCACCACCCCGGAGATGGCGGTGGAGTACGTCGAGCGCCTCGACCCGCGCAACGAGCCGGGCCGCCTCACCCTCATCTCCCGCATGGGCAACGGCAAGGTCCGCGACGTCCTGCCCGCCATCGTGGAGAAGGTCGAGGCCTCCGGCCACAAGGTCATCTGGCAGTGCGACCCCATGCACGGCAACACCCACGAGTCCTCCACCGGCTACAAGACCCGCCACTTCGACCGCATCGTCGACGAGGTCCAGGGCTTCTTCGAGGTGCACCGCAGGCTGGGCACCCACCCCGGCGGCATCCACGTCGAGCTGACCGGCGAGGACGTGACCGAGTGCCTGGGCGGGGCGCAGGAGATCTCCGACGCCGACCTGGCCGGTCGGTACGAGACCGCGTGCGACCCGCGGCTGAACACCCAGCAGTCGCTGGAGCTGGCGTTCCTCGTGGCGGAGATGCTGCGCTCGTAGTACCCCCCGCGCCGTGACCAGGGGCCGCTCCCACCCGGGGGCGGCCCCTGGTGCGTCCGGGGCCCGGCACCGGCCGAGCCCCGGGCCGCGGGCTCAGCCGAAGAAGGCGAAGACGGTGATCTCCGTGCCCTGGGCCACCCGGGAGCCCGCGCCCGGGCTCTGGGTGAAGATGCGGCCGTTGTCGCCGGAGGGCAGTTGCAGCTTCAGCGACAGGCCCAGCTGCTGGAGCAGGGCGCGCGCCTCCCCGACCGTCTTCTGGTTCAGGTCGGGCACCGTCACCGCGTTGGACAGGGTCACGTAGACCCGCTTGTCCCCGTCGGCCTCCACCTGGGTGCCCTGGGCGGGGGTGGTCTTGATGACCCGCCCGGTGTCCACGGCGTCGGAGAACTCGGCCGGGGCGTCGAAGGGCTGGAAGCCCGCCGAGGTGAGCAGCTGGTAGGCCTCGTCCCTGGTCTTGTTGCGGACGTCGGGGACGGGCTTGGGGGCGGGGCCCTTGCTCAGCACGACGACGACGCGCTGGCCGATGTCGACCTGGGTGCCCGAGGGCGGCTCCAGCCGGATGACGGTGCCCTTGGCGACCTTGTCGTCGTAGGCGTTCTTGCCGTCGTCGCGCTGGGGCTGGAGCTCGGCGTCGCGCAGGGTCTGCTCGGCCTGGTCGGGGGAGGTGCCGGGGGTGATGTCGGGGACCACGGGCTTGCCCTTGGAGACCACGATCTCCACCTGGTCGCCGCGCAGCAGCTCCGCGCCCTCGCCGGGGTCGGTGGAGATGACCCGGCCCGCCTCCACCGAGTTGTCCCGCACGGAGGTGAGCTTGGGGGTCAGGCCCGCGTCGCGCACGGCCTGCTCCGCCGCCGACGCCTGCTGCCCCACCAGGCGGGGGACGTCGGTGTAGCGGCCCGCGGAGAACCACCAGATCCCAGTCGCCAGCACGGCCACCGCCAGCACGCCCGCGATCACCGGGACGAGCCAGCGCGGCCTGCGCCGCCGGGGCTGGGCCTGCGCGGGGTGGGCGCCGGTCTGCGGGGGCGGCGGCCCCGCCGGGGGCAGCGGCTGGGGACCGCTCGGCGGGTACTGGGTGGCCTGCTGGCGCTCGGCCACCCGCTCCAAGTCCGAGCGCAGCATGGCCCGGGTGCCCTGCGGCCCCGCGGCGCTGTAGCCCGCGGGCACCACCGGGCGCACCACGGTGGCGCCCTGCGGCGCGGGGGCAGGCACCGGGCGCACGCGCACGGTGGCCTCCGGGTCGACGTCTTCGGTCGGCCACTGCGCGGGCGCCCCGGCGGGCGGCGTGGCGGGCACGATGGCGGTCTCCACCGCGTCCTGGCCGTCGTGCACCTGCGCCGGGTCCGCCTGCACCGGCAGCACGCCGGAGGCGGTGCCCACGTCCGGCCCCGGCAGCTCCTCGACGGGCAGCGGGGTGGGCACCGGCACGCGCATCCTGGGGAGGTTCAGCGCGGTGCGCACGTGCTGGAGCTCCACCAGGAACCCGGCGCCGTCGGCCGGGCGGGCCTCGGGGTCGCGCCGGGTGCAGCGCACCACCAGGTCGTCGAGCAGCGGCGGCACCCCGTGGGCGGACCCGCTCGGCGCCGGGACGTCGTCGTTGACGTGCCGGTAGGCCACCGACAGCGCGTTCTCGCCGCGGTAGGGGGCGGCGCCGGTCAGCATCTCGTAGAGCAGGATCCCCGAGGAGTAGACGTCGCCCCGGGAGGTGGCCGCGCCGGTGGTCACCTGCTCGGGGGACAGGTAGGACACCGTGCCGAGGATGACGCTGCTCTTGGTCGTCCCGGGCGAGTGGATGGCCCGGACCAGGCCGAAGTCGGCGACCTTGACGACCCCGCCGGTGCCGATGAGCACGTTCTCCGGCTTGACGTCGCGGTGGATCAGGCCCGCCCGGTGCGCCGCGGACAGCGCCGAGAGCACCGGCTCCATGATCGACACCGCCAGCGGGGCGGGCAGCGCCCCGCGCTCGGCCAGCAGGTCGCGCAGCGTGCCGCCCTGCACCAGCTCCATCACCAGGAAGACGTGGTCGCCGTCGAGGCCCTGGTCGTGCACGGCCACCACATTCGGGTGGTGGATCTTGGCCGCCGAGCGCGCCTCCCGCTCGAACCGCTCGACGAAGGCCGGGTCGGCGGCGAACCGCGGGTCCATGACCTTGATCGCCACCGGGCGGTCCAGCCGGGTGTCCAAGCCCCGGTAGACCGACGACATCCCGCCGTGCGCGAGCAGCGCGTCCACGCGGTAGCGCTGCTCCAGCAGCCTCCCGATCAACGCCGACCCCTTCGCCTCCACGGTGCCCGATCGTACGGAGCCCTGCTCGCCCGCGTGCCCGGCCCCGGGGAACTGTGACCCACCCGGGCACCGGCGCCCGCTCGGGCGGCCCGACCGGGTGTGGCAACCTTGCCCGGGTGAGCTCCGTACCAGCCGCTTCCGCCGCCGCCCTCGCCGAGGGCGTGGACCTGCTGCCCCTGCCCGACGTCGCCGACCGGCTCGGCCTGCCCATCAGCCGCGTGCACCAGCTGCTGCGCGAGCGCGGCCTGCTCGCCGTGCGGGTCAGCGGCAAGCTCGTCGTGCCCGCCGACTTCCTCGACGGCGACGCCGTCGTCAAGGGCCTGGGCGGGACCATCACCGTGCTCAACGACTCCGGCTTCAGCCCGGACGAGACGCTGCGCTGGCTCTACGCCGCCGACGACACCCTGCCCGGGCGCCCCATCGACGCCCTGCGCGGCGACCGGGGCCGCGAGGTCAAGCGCCGCGCGCAAGCGCTGGCGTTCTAGGGCTCCACCGACCCGCCACCCGCCCCCGCCGTCCCGACCCGGCACGACGACGGACGAGCTGACGCCGACCCCCTGGTGGGACACCGCCCCGGGACTCCGGCTCAGCCGCCGCAGGCGACCCACTGGCCCGCCGGGCACGCACCGGTGCGCTGCTTGTAGGCGGTGACCAGCTTGAGCACCAGGCCCTGCGCCGAGGCGGCGTCGTCGGTGGCGGTGACCAGCGTGGTCAGGCACACCCGTCCGGTGCTGCCCAGGCAGGTGCCGAGCTGCTGGTCGGCGTGCTCGGACCAGAACTTCGTCGCCACCGACCCGTACTTCCACACCACGTCGGTGCCGCCGTCGGTGTAGCCGATGGAGTAGACGTAGTTGCTGCCCTCGGTCTTGCGCGCCGCCGGGTCCGCGGGCTTGGCCTGCGCCCGGGCGGTGACCTTGGTCAGGTCCGGCGGGTCGGCCAGCACCAGGGTCGACCACTGCACGCTGTACGGGTGGCTGCCGGGCACCGAGTTGGCCCGCTGGTAGAACCCCGCCCACTCCGGGCCCGCCAGGGTGCAGGTGGCCGCGCCCGGCTGGCCGGGGGCCACCGGGCCCGCGACGGTCTCGCAGCTGCCCAGCGGGGCGTTGTCGCCCACCCAGTTGCCGCGCACCGACACCCGCACGGCGACCTTGCTCGGGTTGGTGAAGTTCACGATGATCGAGCAGCTCTGCGCACCGCAGGCGTCGAAGGTGTGGCCGCTCTCCTGCACGGTCGTCAGCACGTCCACCGGCGCGCTCACCTGGGCCGCGCTCGCGGCGAAGTCCTGGTAGAACCGGGCGGCGGTGGCCGAGCCGTCGGTGACCGTGGCCTGGAAGTCGCGCACGCTGGTGGGGTCGGACTCGCCCGCCTCGGACAGCTCGACCTTGAGCACCCCGTGCGGGGCCTTGCTGGCCACCGTCACCGCGCCCTTGCCGGTCTTGGCCCGCACCGCGTCGACGGCCCCGACCTTGGCCTTCTCGCCGTCGGCCAGCGGCCGGTCACCGGCCCGGTCGACACCTTCGAGCAGGTTCTGCCCGAGCACCTGGGGGGTGAACACGTCCGCGGGCTCCACCCCGATGAGCCCGGCGGGCACCCGCACCCACCGGTCGGCCACCGCGGTGCCCTTGCTCGGGCCCTCGGAGATGCCCGGCAGCGCGGCCCAGAACTCCGCGCCCGCCTTGAGGAAGATCGACCGGTCGACCACCAGCAGGGTCGCGGGCCGGGAGTCGAGGGTCAGCGTGCCGACCATCTCCCCGCTGCCCGCCGCGGTGATGTCGAAGGTCGCCGGGTGGCTGCCGGAGGCGGTCATGCCGCCCTGGTAGCGCAGCACCGCGGCCTCACCGAGGTCGGTGACCGCCTGGCGCACCGAGTCGGCGGCGGTCGGCGGGGCGACCTCGGCCGCCACCGGTGAGCCGCTGATCCCGCTGCTGCACGACGCGGCGAAGGCCGCAGCCACCGCCACCACCGCCGCCGCTGCGCGCCTGGACGACAAGCGGACACCCCCTGTTGATCGACAGCCAGGACCCTGCCGGGATTATCCCCGACCGCGGCGGGGCGCGGGCTCACAACCCGCCCGCGGACTCCCCGCGACCGCCCGCGCGGCCCTCGACCGGCAGCCTGCCGACGACCCGCTGGGCGGCCAGCCTGCCCGAGATGAGCACCGGCGGGATGCCCACGCCGGGGGTGGTGCCGCTGCCGGCGAGCACCACGTTGGCCACCCCCGGCACCAGGTTGCGCGGCCGGAACGGCCCCGTCTGGGTGACGGTGTGGGCCAGGGAGAACGGGGTGCCCTCGGCCAGCCCGGCCGCCGCCCAGTCCGCGGGCGTGACCAACCGCTGCACCTGGATCGCGTCACCGAACCCGGTGAGCCCGCGCGCCTCCAGCACCCGTACCAGCTCGTCGCGGTAGGCGGGCCCGACCCGCTCCCAGTCGACCGGCCCGGTGCGCAGGTTGGGCACGGGCGCCAGCACCGACACCTGCTGCCCGCCCGCGGGGGCCATCCCCGGGTCGGTGGCGGTGGGGCGGGTGACCAGCAGCGACGGGTCCGACATCAGCGACCCGCGCCGGGTCAGCTCGTCGAAGGTGCGCGCCCAGGCGCCGCCGAAGAAGATCGTGTGGTGGTCGAGCAGGTCCCAGGACCGGTCGACGCCGGTGTGCAGCAGCACCGCGGAGGGGGAGTGGCGCAGCCGCAGCGGCCTGCGCGGCGCCACCCCGAGCAGCCGGTACGCCGCGGGCAGGTCGGTGGTCAGCACCACCGCGTCGCAGGCGATCCGCTCGCCCGCGGTCGTGCGCACCGCCCCCACCCGGGTCCCGACCCGCTCCAGCCACGCCGCGGCGGTGCCGTAGCGGAACGCCACCCCGGCCCGCCCGGCCGCGGCGGCCATCGCCTCGGCCACCGCGCCGACCCCGCCCCGCGGGAAGTACACGCCCGCCACGGTGTCCATGTAGGCGATGACGGCGTAGGCGGCCAGCGCGCGGTCCGGCGCCACGCCCGCGTAGAGGGACTGGAAGGTGAACAGCCGCTGCAACCGCTCGTCGGACAGGAACCGGGCCACCGCGGGCCCGAGCCTGCCGAACCCGCCCAGGGCCGCCAGCCGCGCCAGGCGGGGGCCGAGCAGGTCGAGCGGGGAGTCGAAGTTGGCCCCGATGAACGCGTCGCGCTGCACCCGGTGCAGGTCGGTGAGCCAGCGCCGCAGCTCCCGGTAGCCCGCGGCGTCCTCGGGGCCCGCGACCCGGCGCACCTCGGCCTCCATCTCCTCGGCGCCGGTGTGCAGGGCGATGGTGCTGCCGTCGGCGAAGTGCGCCCGGTACGCCGGGTCGAGCCGCACCAGGTCGACCTCCGCGGCCAGCGACGTGCCCGCCGCGGCCAGCGCCTCGTCCACCAGCTCCGGCATGGTCAGCACGGTGGCGCCGGTGTCGAGGGCGAACCCGCCCAGCCGGTCGCGGGCGGCCCGCCCGCCCGGCCCGGCGGCGGCCTCCAGCACGGTCACCGCGCGGCCCGCCGAGGCCAGGTGCAGGGCGGCGGACAGCCCGGACAGGCCCGCCCCGACGACGACCACGTGGTCGGTGCGCCCGGTGATCGTCCGACGCCCGCGCATCGCTAGCTGGTCCTCCTGGTCGCGGTCACGGCCAGCTCGCGCAGCACCGCGCCCGCCGGGGCGGCCAGCTCCAGCCCGTCCAGGGCGGCGAGGGCGGTGCCGGTCAGCTCGCCCATGCGCCGCTCCACCGCGGCCACGGCGCCGACGTCGAGCAGCAGCGCGCGCACCCGCTCCACCCCGTCGGCGTCGAGGTCGTCGTCGCCCAGCGCGGCCCGCAGCACGTCGGCGCCCGCCGCGCCCGCCCGGCGCAGGCCCTCGGACACCAGCAGGGTGCGCTTGCCCTCGCGCAGGTCGTCGCCCGCGGGCTTGCCGGTGACGTCGGAGTCGCCGTACATGCCCAGCAGGTCGTCGCGCAGCTGGAACGCCACGCCGATGTCGGTGCCGAACGCGCGCAGCCCGGCCACCAGCGGCTCGGGCGCCCCGGCCAGCGCCGCGCCCAGGTGCAGCGGCCGCTCGACGGTGTAGGCGGCGGTCTTCATCCTGGCCACGCTCAGCGCCGCGGCGCCGGACTCGTCGCCGGTGGCCTGCACCAGCACGTCGAGGTACTGCCCGGCCAGCATCTCCGCGCGCATCGCCTGCCACGGCGGCAGCGCGGCCACCTGCCGGGCCGCGGGCAGCCCGGCGCCGGTGAACATGTCGTCGGCCCAGGCCAGCGCCAGGTCGCCGAGCAGGATCGCCGCGGCGGCGCCGAAGCGCTCCGGCTCGCCCAGCCAGCCCCGCTCGCGGTGGCGGGCGGCGAACTCCACGTGCACGGTCGGCTTGCCCCGGCGCAGCGAGGACGCGTCCATCAGGTCGTCGTGCACCAGCGCGCACGCCTGGATCAGCTCCAGCGCGCTCACCGCCCGCAGCACCGCCTCGGCGCCCGGCCCGGAGCCCTCGCCGCCCGCCCCGCGCCACCCCCACCAGGCGAAGGTGGGCCGCAGCCGCTTGCCGCCGCCGAGCACGAACCCGGCCAGCGAGGCCACCGCGGTGCCGAACGAGGGCGCCTGGTCGGCCATCGCGGCGTGCCGGATCGCCAGGTAGTCGGCCAGCGCCCGCTCGACGTGCGCGGGTAGCGCCTCGTCGATGGGCGCGTCGTGGGGTCCGTCGATCACCGGGATGCCGCTGGCTCGCACCCCCCCATCGTCCGCTGTGCGGCCGCGCGCCGCCGCCCCGGGGTGTCCGGATGTGACGCACCCGCCGGTGACCCCCGGTTGCGCCCGTCCGGTGAGAGGGGTGTCCCGCCTTTCGGACCATCGGTAACCTTGGTCCATGACGACAGTGGCGGACAGGCTGCGCACCGACCGGCCGGTGTTCTCGGTGGAGTTCATGCCCCCGCGCGACGAGGCCGACGAGGCCCTGCTCTGGCGGGCGGTCCGCGAGCTGGAGGGCATGGACCCGGCGTTCGTCTCCGTCACCTACGGCGCGGGCGGCTCCAGCCGCGACCGCACCATCCGCACCACCGGCCGGATGGCCACCGAGACCACCCTGGTGCCGATGGCGCACCTGACCGCCGTCGACCACTCCGTCGCCGAGCTGCGCAACGTCATCGGCTGGTACGCCGCGCACGGCATCCGCAACGTGCTGGCGCTGCGCGGCGACCCGCCCGGCGACCCCAACGGCCCGTGGGTGCAGCACCCGCAGGGGCTCAACTACGCCTACGAGCTCGTCGAGCTGCTCCGCTCGCTGGGCGACTTCTGCGTCGGCGTGGCCGCCTTCCCCTACGGCCACCCGGCTGCCGCCGACGCCGAGGCCGACATCGACAACCTGCTGCGCAAGTTCGACGCGGGCGCCGACTTCGCCATCTGCCAGCTGTTCTTCGAGCCCGAGGACTTCCTGCGCTTCCGCGACCGGGTGGCCGCCCGCGGCTGCGACAAGCTGCTCATCCCCGGGATCATGCCGCTGACCACGCCGAAGATGCTCGCCAAGACCGTCGAGCTGTCCGGCGCCCCGCTGCCCGACCGGCTCGCCGCCCGCTTGCAGCCGCTGGCCGAGGACGCGAAGGCCTTCCGCGCCGAGGGCATCGACGTGATCACCGAGACGAGCAGGCGGCTGCTCGCCGAGGGCGTGACGGACCTGCACTTCTACACGTTCAACCGCTCCAAGGCGACCCGCGAGGTCGTCGGGCGCCTGGGCCTGGTGCCCGCCCGCGCCTGAGCCGCGGGGCCCGTTTCAGTACCGGGGTGCGGGCGGCGCGCCGAGCTGCCGCTCGGTGCGCCGGTGCGAGTACAGGGCCAGCGCCAGCACGATCAGGGCCACGCCCACCGCCGCGGCGCCCACCATGGCCACCCACCCGGTCCAGGAGACGCCCGAGGCGTCGCTGTACTGGGCGGTGGCGTTGAACTCCGACACCGCCCCCGGCTTGGGCTTCCAGCTGATCGTGCCGCCGTCGTTGACGCCGTTGGTGCGGCTCACCGTGCCCGGGAAGGCGATCTTGACCTGGATGTCGGCGCGGTCGGCGGGCAGCTCGGTGAGGTCGACCGAGCCCGCCATCGTCACCAGGTCGCCCGCCCGGCGGAAGGTCAGCCGGTACTGCTTGCCGACCGTGATGGACTCCCCGAGCAGGGTCACCTCGGGGAAGGTCAGGTCCTGGAAGGCCACCGTCTGCCCGACGTAGCCGTCCTGGTTGTAGACCTGGGTGCGCACCTTGCCGGTCAGCTCGGGCGGCACCGTCAGCGCCGGGCCCAGGTCGCCCTGCTTGCCCGCGACCGAGGCCACGACCAGCTGACCGGAGACGGTGTCGTCCTCGGACACCGCGAGCGCGGCCTGCACGCGCAGGCAGCCGGACAGCGCCAGCGCGAGCACGGCCGCCAGCGGCGCGAGCGCCACCCACCTGCGGGCGCGGGTCCTGGTCGGGGAGCTCGTCTGCGGCACCGGGCCATCCTGCCCCATCCGCCCACCCCGGCGCGCCCCGGCACCGACCCCATATGCGATCGCCGCCCCCGCACCGGTTCGGCTACGTTCGGCCCCATGGCGCCTCCCACCCACGACGTGCACACCATCAGCGACGACTACGTCGACGCCGCGGCCGCGGCCGACCCCGTGATCGCCACCCTGTCCGGCATCCCGGGCTACGACCACCTGCTGCCCGACTACTCCCCGGAGGGCGTCGCGGCGCGCGCGGCGATCAACGCGGGCGCGCTGGAGCGGATGGCGGCCACCGAGGCCACCGACGCGCTGAGCGCCAACGCCAAGGCCGTGTTCACCGAGCGCGTCGGGCTCGCCCGCGAGATCGACGAGGCCGGGCTCACCGACTGGACCATCAACGTCGTCACCGCCCCCGCGCTCGACCTGCGCTCGGCGTTCGACCTCATGCCCACCGGCACCGCCGAGGACTGGGACGCCATCGGCGCCCGGCTCGCCGCCGTGCCCGCCGCGCTGGCGGGCCACGTCGAGACGCTGCGCGCGGCCGCCGCGCGCGGGCAGGTCGCCGCGGTCCGGCAGGTCACCAAGGTGGCCGAGCAGTGCCGGGTCTACGCGGGCCAGTCGGGCACCCCCTCCTACTTCACCACCCTCGTCGCGGGCGCTGGCGAGCACTCCGGCGACCGGCTGGTCGCGAGCGCGCGGGCCGCCGACCAGGCCTACGCCGAGCTGGCCGACTTCCTGGAGAAGGACCTCGCGCCGATCGCCCCGACCAAGGACGCCGTCGGCGCGGAGCGGTACGCGCTGTTCTCCCGGCTCTACACCGGCGCCAAGCTCGACCTGGCCGAGGCCTACGCCTGGGGCTGGGAGGAGTTCACCCGGGTGGAGACCGAGATGCGCGAGGTCGCGGGCCGGGTCAAGCCGGGCGCCACCATCGCCGAGGCCGCCGCCCACCTCGACCAGGACCCGCGCTACCAGGTCACCGGGCAGCGCGCGCTGCAGGAGTGGATGCAGCGGCTGTCCGACCAGGCGCTCGCGGACCTGCGCGGCGTGCACTTCGACATCCCGGACCGGCTGATGGCCCTGGAGTGCCGCATCGCCCCGCCCGGCGGCCCGGTCGGCGCCTACTACTCCGGCCCGTCCGACGACTGGTCGCGCCCGGGGCGGATGTGGTGGTCGGTGCCGGTCGACCGCGAGGGCTTCTCCACCTGGCGCGAGGTCACCACCGTCTACCACGAGGGCGTCCCCGGCCACCACCTGCAGATCGCCACCGCAGTCAACCAGGCCGACTCGCTCAACCGGTTCCAGCGCCTGCTGTGCTGGGTCCCCGGGCACGGCGAGGGCTGGGCGCTCTACGCCGAGCGGCTGATGCGCGAGTTCGGCTACCTGTCCGACGACGGCGACCTCATGGGCATGCTCGACGCGCACCTGTTCCGCGCCGCCCGGGTGATCGTCGACATCGGCATGCACCTGGAGCTGGAGATCCCGAAGGGCACCGGCTTCCACGAGGGCGAGCGGTGGACCCCCGAGCTGGGCCTGGAGTTCCTGCTCACCCGCACCATCACCGACCCGGCGCACGTGCGCGACGAGATCGACCGCTACCTGGGCTGGGCCGGGCAGGCGCCCGCCTACAAGCTCGGCGAGCGCCTGTGGCTGCGCGCCCGCGACGAGGTCAAGGCCCGCCAGGGCGCCGACTTCGACCTCAAGCGCTTCCACCGCGACGTGCTGGAGATGGGCGCGATGGGCCTGGACACCCTCTCCGAGCGGCTGGCCGCGCTCTGAGCCCGACCGGGAGCTCCCGGGTCAGGCCATCGGGAGCTCCCGGCCCAGCACGCCGAACGGGCGCGGGTCGCCGGTGAACTGGTAGTCGCGCAGCACGTCGACGAAGCCCAGCCGCCGGTAGAGCCGCCACGCCCGCGACGGACCCTCCGGTGTGGACAGCAGCACGTGCTTGCTGGTGGCCCCCGCCAGCAGCAGCCGCACCAGCTCCGCGCCGATCCCCCCGCCCTGCGCGTCCGGGCGCACGTGCAGCTCGGTCAGCTCGAAGTAGTCGCCCATCCACGCGTCGGCCACCTCGGCGCCGCGCCGCTCGGTGACCCCGCGGCGGACCTGCTCGTGCCACCACTGGCCGTGCGCGCCGAGGTAGCCGTAGCCGATGCCGACCATGGCCCCGTCGCCGTCGAAGGCCGCCGCGCAGCGCCACCCGGCGCGCAGCATGTGCGCCAGCCACATCGGCGCCCGCTGCTCGGCGGTGCCGCGCGGGTAGTTCATGGCCGTGACGTAGAGGGCGAGCGCCTCGCGCAGCCGGGCGCGCAGCTCGTCGGCGCTCAGCTCGGCGAACCGGGTCGTGCTGGGTGGGGGAGCGGCGGTCACGACGACGGATCATCCTCCTCCCCGGAGACGTTGGCGAGCCGTCCCCCGGTGAGCGCCACCAGCTCGGCGCACGTGGTGGGGAAGACGGCCTTGTTGTGACCCGCGGCCGCCCACACGACCGGGTACCGGGCCAGGTGCTCGTCGACCAGGGTGACCAGCGGGCTCGGGTGGCCCACCGGGGCGACGCCGCCGATGGCCTGCCCGGTGTGCTCGCGGACGAAGGCCGGGTCGGCCCTGCCCACCTCGCTGGCGCCGACCAGCTCGGCGAGCCTGGCGGTGTCGGCGCGGTGCGCGCCCGAGGTCAGGGCCAGCAGCGGCCGCCGCTCGCCGTCGATGGTGGCGGCGAAGACCAGGCTGTTGGCGATGGCCCCGACGGTGACGCCCAGGGCCTCGGCGGCCAGCGCCGCGGTGCGCGCGTCGGCGTCGAGGACCCGGATCCCGGCGGCGGCGGTGTCCATCCCGGCGGCGCGCAGGGCCGCCGCCACCGCGGCGATGGCTGGGTGTTCGAGTGTGCTCACCGCTCCATCCCACCACCAGCGGTGACCAGGCGGGCACCCGGTATTCACCGTCACCCCCGGTCGGCTTGAAGCGCCGGTCGCGGCGGGTTAGTCTGGTGGTGCTCGAACACGTGTTCGAGACGGTCCGGTGGTGGGGCGGGGGAAGCGCCTCACCACCGGACGCCGCTGGCTTCCCCCCGGCGCGCGTCAGCCGACGGCACGACCGCGAGGAGGTCTCGATGACCAGCACGCTGGACTTCCCCGTCACCCCCGCCGACCCGGACCCCACCCGCCCCGCCGACCAGCCCGCCGACCAGGCGCCGCCCGCGCGGCAGCGGGCGCCGCGCCGCCCGGGCGGGTCCACGAGCGCGACCCGAGCCGCCCACGAGCAGGGCCCGAGCGGCCCGCGACCCCTGGACCCCGCCGCGTCCGCCGCGTCCGCCGCGCCCACCCGGCGCCGCCGGTCCACCCGCGACTGGGTGCAGCCCGAACTCCTGGACACCGAACCGGCGGACCCGACCGCCACCCCGATCCCGCCCCGGGCCTGCCCCCGCCCCGAACCGGTGGGCACCGCCTCCCGGCGCTCGTCGACCCGCACCCGGGTTCCCGCCCGCGCCAAGGGGTCCGGCACCGGGGACGGCGGTGCGGAGGTCCCCGCCGCCGACCAGCCGGAACTGCTCGCGATCACCGGGCAGCCCGCCGAGGGCGACCACCCGGCGCTGGTTGTCCCGCAGGCCAAGGGTTCCCGGGGCGCGGGCCGGCCCGAGCCCCGCGCCGGGGCCGGTAGCGGCGCCAAGCCCGCGCGGGCCGGGCGTGCGCGGGTCCTGCCGCACGCCAAGGGTTCCCGCGCCCAGCAGCCGGAGCTGATCGTGATCCCCGGGCAGTCCGCTGGGGACGCCGATCGCGAGCCGGAACTGGTGGGCGCCCGGCCGGAGCGCGTCCGCGGCGAGCGGCGCCCCCGGGGTACCGCGCGGGCCAAGGCTTCCGCACAGCGGCAGGGGGAACTGCTCGCCATCGTGGAGCAGCCCGGTGAGCGCGAGGCCGTCGGTGCTCGCGCCGCGGGCAGCGCGGTCGCGGGCGATCGGCCCGCGCGGCCCGGGCAGCCGGTGCCGGACGCCGAGGTGCGGTTGCGCGGCTCCTCCCGGCACACGCCGCCGACGGGTTCCGCGCGGTCCGGCGCGCACGCGCCCTCCCCGGAGGTGGAGCAGCAGAGCCTGCCCGTGCAGACCCCGCCGCCCCCCGCCCCGGTGCCGCCGTCGGCGGTGCAGCTGTTGCACCAGGCCGAGCAGGGGTTGCTCGCGGTGGCGGCGGAGACCGACCCCGCGCACCGGTTCGCCGACTCCTACCTGTGCGCGCTGCGCGCGGCGGCGGCGCTGCTGGCCGTGCGCGGGCGGCCGCACCGGGGGCGGGCGAAGCCGACGAGCGTGTGGACGCTGATGTCCAGCGTCGCGCCGGAGTTCCGCGAGTGGGCGGCGTTCTTCGCCTCGTGCTCGTCGACCAGGGCGGCGGTGCAGGCCGGGATCAGCAACCGGGTGGGCCCGCGCGCCGCCGACGACCTGTACCGGCAGACCCGGCAGTTCACCGGCCTGGTCCACCGCGCAGTGCACGGCACCGGCCGGTGACCCGGCCGATCGACGACGACCGGCTGCTGGACGTGCTCGAGGCGGAGACGCTGCTGCTCGCCGACGTGGCGGCCGCGGCCGACCAGGACCGCCCGGTGCCCGCCTGCCCCGGTCTGACCGCGGGGGAGACCGCGCGGCACGTGGGCAGCGTGCAGCGCATGGTGCTGTCCTGGATCCGCACCGGCTCCCGGCCGCTGAACTGGGAGCGCGAGCCCGACGAGGGCGAGCCGGTGGCCGACTGGCTGCGCGACGGCCTGCGCGCGCTGCTGGGCGAACTGGCCGCGCACGCCCCCGACCGGGCGTGCCCCACCTGGCACCCGGGGCAGCGCACCTACCGGTTCTGGCGGCGGCGGATGGCGCACGAGGCCACCGTCCACCGCGTCGACGTGCAGAGCGCGGCCACCGCGGGCGGTCACGACCCCGTCGACCCCGCCGTCGCCCTCGACGGCATCGACGAGGTGCTGACCGCCTGGTTCACCCAGCGCCTGTCGGAGCTGGGCGTCGCGGGCACCCGGGAGGCCGCCGTGCTCGTCCGGGCGGGCGACCAGGCGTGGCTGGCCGAGATGTTCCTCGACCGCACCTCCGCGCAGCGGGTCCCCGCGGGCACCGAGCACCCGACGGCCGTGATCGCCCCGCCCGAGGCGCTCTACCTGTGGCTGTGGGGCCGCTCGGCGGTCTTCGACCGGGACGTGGTCCGCACCGGCGACGAGGACGCCATCGCGCAGCTGTGGGCACTGCTCCGGCTGGCCACCCGCTGACCCCCGACCGGCCGGGCCGCTCCCGGCCGGTCGGGTCCCGGCGGTCATCCCGGGCCGCGGGGCGTCCGGTTCCGGCCAATTCTCGCCACATCGCCGGACAGCCTCGCTGAGCTGCGACGACCCGACCGGGCGGGGACGGGGGTGGCCGCTCGGGGCGGTCGTGGTCGGCACGGGCGGCGCGAACGCGGTTACCGTGTCGACCATGTCCACCCGGCTGGCGAGTCTCGTGATCGACGCGACCGACCCCGCCGCGGCCGCCCAGTTCTGGTACATCATGCTCGGCGGGACCGCGACCCCGGAGCCCGGCGGCGGCCACCGGCTGCTCGCCCCGGACGTCGGCGGGTCCGGCATCGACCTGGTGTTCACCCCGGCCGCGGGCCGCAAGACCGGCAAGAACCGCATCCACCTCGACCTGGCCACCGAGAGCCCGCACGAGTACCAGGTGCTCACCTCGCTGGCCGAGGACGTCGGCGCCCGCGCCGCCGACGTCGGCCAGGGCCCGCAGGTGCCGTGGACGGTCTTCCACGACCCCGAGGGCAACGAGTTCTGCATCCTCGAACCCGGCGACCTCTACCAGCGCACCGGCCCGCTGGCCGCCCTGGTGGTCGACTGCGCCGACCCGGCGGCGCTGGCGGGCTTCTGGTCCGCGGCGACCGGTTGGCCCCAGGTGCACGCCGAACCGGGCTCGGCGGCCCTGCGCTCCTCGGCCACCAGCGGCCCCTGGCTGGAGTTCCTCCGCGTCCCCGACCCCAAGCGCGGCCCCAACCGCCTGCGCTTCGACGTCACCGCCGACCGCTGCCCCACCGACCTGGCCCACCTGCTCGACCTGGGCGCCAGCCCGGTCCCCGGCTCCGCCGACCACGGCGTCGCCTGGCTGGCCGACCCCGAGGGCAACGAGTTCCGCCTCGTGCCCGCGCACGTGCGCACCTGAGCGGGCGATGCGCGTGCCGGGTGGATGCGGGTGAGGGTGGCGGGTTCGGGAGATACCGCCTAACGTCCGGCCATGCCCACCCGCATGACCTCCCTCGTTGTCGACTCGGCCGACCCGGCGGCGCTCGCCCGCTTCTACGCCGACCTGCTGCGCTGGTCGATCACCCACGAGAGCGCCGATGAGGTCTGCGTCGCCCCGCAGGACGACGACGGCTTCCCCGGCGACCTCACGTTCGTGCCGGTCGACGACCCGAAGGTGGGCGTCAACCGCTACCACCTGGACCTGTCCAGCGTGTCGGCCGCCGACCAGGCCGCCATCGTCGACCGCGCCCTGTCCCTGGGCGCCACCCACACCGACGTCGGCCAGGGCGACGCCCCCTGGGTCGTGCTCGCCGACCCCGAGGGCAACGAGTTCTGCGTCCTGGAGCCCCGCCCCGAGAACGCCGACACCGGCGCGGTCGCCTGCATCGTCACCCTCGCCACCGACCCCAGCGCCCAGGCCGACTTCTGGGCCGCCGCCACCGGCAACCCCATCGTCCGCGACACCCCCGCCTCCGCCGTCGTCCGCGGCGACCGCGGCCCCTGGCTGGAGTTCCTGGCCCACCCCGAACCCAAGCGCACCAAGAACCGCCTGCACATCGACGTCGCCGCCTACGAGGGCGAGGACCAGCGGGCCGAGGTCGACCGCCTCCTCGCCCTCGGCGCCACCCACCTCGACCTCGGCCAGGGCGAGCGCTCCTGGGTCGTGCTGGCCGACCCGGAGGGCAACGAGTTCTGCATCCTCTCCTCCCGCCCCGACTAGGCCGTGTTCACCACACCCGCCGCCCACCCCTCGTTCAACACATCCGCCGCCCACCCCTCGTCCCCCGAACCCGCCACCACGGCGCGTTCCCCTCACCGCCAGGAACTCCTCGACCAGGTCGCGCACAGCTGTTGCGGCCGGGGTCAGGCGCGGAGGCGGAGGCCCTTGGGGGTGGCGCGGAAGCCCGCTTCGCGCAGGACGTCGCCCAGGGTGGAGGTCAGGGCTGTTTCGCCGTCGGCCTTCTGGACGGACAGGGCGCCCAGCCAGCCTTCCTTGACGGCGCGGGAGAGGGCTTGGGCGGCGGTGTGGAGGGGGGCGGGGTCCTCGGTGAAGGAGAGCAGGGAGCGGCCGCCGCGTTCGACGTAGAGGGCGGGGGTGCCGTCGACGAGGACGGCGAGGGCTCCGGCCTTGCGGCCGGGGCGGTGCTTGCCGCCGCCGATGACGGGGGGCCACTGGAGGGCGGCGCCGTAGGGCTGGGCCGGGTCGGCGGCGGCGAGGACGACGGCGGTGCCCGGGCCCTGCTCACCCTCCGGTGTGGACAGCGCGCGCAGGCGGTCGACCGAGCCGCGGGCGGCGAACTGGGCGGCGCCCAGGCCCTCGACGACGTAGCCGCGGATGATCTGGCCGGACTCCTCCATGGCGCGCAGCACCTTGTAGATGCCGCTGAACCCGCCGGTGACGCGCTCGGTGTCGAGGGCGCCCCTGGTCAGGACGCCGTGGCGCTCCAGGAAGGCCTCCGCGCGGGCGTGCGCCCGGCGGGTGGGGTCCTCCTCGCGCGGGGTGACCAGGCTCCACCGGCCGCCCGCGGTCGGGGGGCCCGAGCGCGACGGCATGGTGGGGCGGGCCGCGCGCATGCGGGCGTAGCGGCCGCGCGGGGCCGTCGCGCGGGTCTTGTGCGCCGCGCCCTTGCCGGACACCAGCGCCCGCAGCGGGGCGATGGTGTCGTTGGTGACCAGGCCGCCCCACACCAGGTCCCACAGTGCCGACACCACGTCGCCGTCGGTGGGCGCGTCGGCGCCGCCGTCGAGCAGGACGGCGCCGGTGCGGTCGGCCACCTGCCGGAAGAACAGCGCCCCGCCGTCCAATGAGGACAGCACCGCGCCGTGCAGCGGGGTGTCCGGCACCGCTTCCTCGACGTCGGGCAGCAGCAGGTCCGCCACGTCGGTCGGGGCCAGCGCCACCCACCCGTCACCCCCGGCCAGCGCGCCCGTGCCGCACCAGGTCACCTCACCGGCCGCCGTCAGCTCGTCCAGCAGCGCCGGGGTGTACCCGGGCAGCCGCGAGGGCAGCACCAGCGACTCCAGGGCCGAGGCGGGCAGCGGGGCGCCCGCCAGCTGCTCGACCACCGACAGCACGTCGTCCACCGACGGCCGCGACCGGGTGCTGCGCCCGATCCCGTGCCACCCGGGCAGGAACCGGCCCAGCGCCGCCTGCTCGACCGGCTCCACCTCGGCGCGCAGCTTGGCCAGCGACCCGCGGCGGATGCGCCGCAGCACGTCGGCGTCGCAGTACTCGACCTGGGTGCCGCCCGGGCGCAGCTCGCCGCGCACCAGCCGCCCGCTGCCCGCCAGGCGCTCCAGCACCCCGGTCACCACCGACACGCCCAGGCCGAACCGCTGCGCCGCCTCGCCCGCCGGGAACGGGCCGTGCGTGCGGGCGTAGCGGGACAGCAGGTCGCCCAGCGGGTCGGCCACCGGCTCGGTGAACGCCTCGGGCACGCCGACCGGCAGCGCGGTGCCCAGGGCGTCGCGCACCCGGCCCGCGTCCTCGATGGCGATGAACCGCTCGTCCCCGGCGATGCGCACGCGCAGCACCCGCCGCGCCGACTCCAGCTCCGCCAGCCACTCCGGGTCGACCCCGCGCTCGGCGGCCTCGGCCACCGACAGGTCACCGAGGAAGCGCAGCAGGTCGGCGGCGTCCTCGGCGTGCCGGGCGTGCCGGGACGGCTCCACCCGCTGCACCGACCGCTCGACCTCGGCCAGCACGTCCGGGTCGAGCAGCTCGCGGATGGCCTCCGACCCCAGCAGCTCGGCCAGCAGGGCGCTGTCGAGCGAGAGCGCCGCCGCCCGCCGCTCGGCCAGGGGCACGTCGACGCCGTAGAGGAACATGCCCACGTAGCCGAAGAGCAGGCTGCGGGCGAACGGCGAGGGCTGGGTGGTCTGCACCTCCACCACGCGCACCTTGCGCCCGCGCACGTCGGCCATCAGCTCGCGCAGCCCGCCCAGGTCGTAGACGTCCTGCAGGCATTCCCGCATCGCCTCCAGCGCCACGGGGAACTGCTCGTACTTCGCCGCCACCGACAGCAGCTGCGCCGACCGCTGCCGCTGCTGCCACAGCGGGGAGCGCTTGCGCGGGTCGCGCTTGGGCAGCAGCAGCGACCGGGCCGCGCACTCGCGGAAGCGGGAGGCGAACAGCGCCGAGCCGCCCACCTCGGCCACCACGACCTGCTCGACCTCCTCGGGGTCGAGCAGCACGTCCTCGGCGCCCGCCACCACCTCCTGCCCGGTGTCGTCGACGGCGTCGGGCAGCCGCAGCACGATCCCGTCGTCGGCGTGGGCGATCTGCGCCTCCACCCCGCGCCGCTCGCGCAGCCGGGCCGCGATCGCCAGCGCCCACGGGGCGTTGACCTGCGCGCCGAACGGTGAGTGCACCACCAGCCGCCAGTCGCCCAGCTCGTCGCGGAACCGCTCCACCAGCAGCGTCCGGTCGTCGGGCACGTGCCGGGTGGACTCCCGCTGCTCGGCCAGGTACGCCAGCAGGTTGTCCGCGGCCCACGCGTCCAACCCGGCCGCGGCGGTGCGCTCGCGGGCCTTGGCGTCGTCCACCGAGGACAGCTCGCGCACGAACTTCCCCAGCGCCCGCCCCAGTTCCAGCGGCCTGCCCGGGGAATCGCCCTTCCAGAACGGCATCCGCGCGGGCTCACCGGGCGCCGGTGTGACGATCACGCGGTCGTGGGTGATGTCCTCCACCCGCCACGACGACGTGCCGAGCAGGAACGTGTCCCCGACCCGCGACTCGTAGACCATCTCCTCGTCCAGCTCGCCCACCCGCGACCCGGACCCGCGCTCGTCCGGCGGGGTCATCACGGTGAACAGGCCCCGGTCGGGGATGGTGCCCCCGGAGGTGACCGCCAGCCGCTGCGCCCCCGGGCGCCCGCCCAGCTCCCCGGTGACCCGGTCCCAGGTGATCCGCGGCCGCAGCTCGCCGAACTCCTCGCTGGGGTAGCGCCCGGAGAGCATGTCCAGCACCGAGTGCAGCGCCGAGTCCGGCAGCGAGGCGTAGGGGGCGGCCCGGCGCACCACCGCGGCCAGGTCGTCGAGGTTCCACGGCTCCAGCGCCACCATCGCCACGACCTGCTGGGCCAGCACGTCCAGGGCGTTGCGCGGGTAGCGCACGGCCTCGATCGCCCCGCCCGCCATCCGCTCGGCCACCACCGCGCAGGACACCAGGTCGCCGCGGAACTTCGGGAACATCACCCCGCGCGAGACCGCGCCGACCTGGTGCCCGGCGCGGCCGACGCGCTGCAACCCGGCCGCGACCGTCGGCGGCGCCTCCACCTGCACCACCAGGTCGACCGCGCCCATGTCGATGCCCAGCTCCAGCGAGGAGGTGGCCACCACGCACGGCAGCCGCCCGGACTTGAGGTCCTCCTCCACCAGCGTCCGCTGCTCGCGCGACATCGACCCGTGGTGCGCCCGCGCGACCACCGGCGCCGCGCCGGTGGTGAGCCCGGACTGCCCGATGGCCTCCGCGGGGAAGCGGGCGAGCACCCGCTCCGGGTCCCGCGGCCCCCCGCCCGGCGCCTCGTGCCCCTGCTGCTCCAGCCGGGCCTGCTCGTCCTGCTCGGCGGCCAGCTCGTTGAGCCGGGCGGTCATCCGCTCGGCGAGCCTGCGGGAGTTGGCGAACACGATGGTGGAGCGGTGCGCGCGCACCAGCTCCAGCACCCGCCGCTCCACCATCGGCCAGATCGAGGCCTGCTGCGGCGCCTCGGGGGAGTCCGGGTCCTCCGGCACCGCGCGCGGCTGCTCGGTGAGGGAGGACATGTCCTCCACCGGCACCTCCACCCGCACCTCGACCGTCTTGGGCAGCTTCGGCTGCACCAGGGTCACCGGCCTGCCGCCGCCGAGGAACGCGCTGACCTCCTCCACCGGGCGCACGGTCGCGGACAGGCCCACGCGCTGCGCGGGCCGGTCGAGCAGCGCGTCCAGCCGCTCCAGCGACAGCGCCAGGTGCGAGCCGCGCTTGGTGCCCGCCACCGCGTGCACCTCGTCGACGATCACCGTGCGCACGCCGCGCAGCGACTCCCTGGCCGCGGAGGTGAGGATCAGGAACAGCGACTCAGGCGTGGTGACCAGGACGTCCGGCGGCGTCCTGGCGAACGCGCGGCGCTCCTCGGCCGGGGTGTCCCCGGTCCGCGTCCCGACCGAGATGTCCGGCTCCGGCAGCCCCAGCCGGTGCGCGGCCTGGCGGATCCCCGCCAGCGGGGCGCGCAGGTTGCGCTGGACGTCGACGGCCAGCGCCTTCAGCGGTGAGACATACACCACACGGCAGCGGTGCTTGGCCTCCTCCGGGGGGCCCTCGTGGGCGAGCCGGTCGAGCGCCCAGAGGAACGCCGCCAGCGTCTTGCCGGAACCGGTCGGCGCGACCACCAGCGCGTGCTCGCCCGCCGCCGCCGCCTTCCACGCCCCTGCCTGCGCTTCCGTGGGTGCGGCGAAGGCGCCCGCGAACCACTGGCGGGTCGCCGGGGCGAACAGGTCGAGCGCGTTCTCGGGCATGGTGACATCGTCGCTGAACCCACCGACAAACGCGCGGTTTGACCGGTTGACCCGGGGGTACCCGTGTTTCGCGCTGTGTGGACAGTCGCTTGCCCGTAACGCCGGTTTAGGGAATGTTGCTTTCCCACGAACTGTCCGCCCGAGTCGAGAGAGGAGGCGGTCGGTGAACCTGTGGGACTTCATCGTCCAGCGATGGGATCGACTCCTGCCCGAAGCGGCCCTGCACGCGAGCGCCGTCATCCAGTGCACCGCCATCGCCGCGGTCGCGGGGGTCGCGCTGGGCGTCGCGGTCTACCGCAGCCCCGCGGGCTCGGCCATCGCCACCGCCCTGACCAGCGCCATCCTGACCGTGCCGTCGTTCGCGCTGCTCGGCCTGCTGATCCCGGTCCTGGGGCTGGGGGTCGCGCCGACCGTGGTGGCCCTGGTGCTCTACGCGCTGCTGCCCATCGTCCGCAACACCATCGTCGGCCTGTCCGGGGTGGACAGTGCCATCACCGACGCGGCCAGGGGCATCGGGATGAACCGGCTGCGGGTGCTCACCAGGATCGAGCTGCGGCTGGCCTGGCCCGCCATCCTCACCGGCATCCGGGTGAGCACGCAGCTGCTGATGGGCATCGCCGCGATCGCCGCCTACGCCAAGGGGCCCGGCCTGGGCACGGAGATCTTCTCCGGGCTGACCAGGGCGGGCAGCGCCAACGCCACCAACCAGGCGCTCGCCGGGACGCTGGGCATCGTCGTGCTGGCGCTGCTGGTCGACGGCGTGTTCGTGCTGGTGGGCCGACTGACCGTCTCCAGGGGGATCCGTGACTGAGCACAACGACACCGGCCGGGACGCCGCGGCGGGGGAGCGGGCGGGGGTCGAGATCACCCTCGACCACGTCACGAAGAAGTACGCCGGGCAGCGCGCGCCCGCCGTCGACGACGTGAGCATGGTGCTGCCCGCCGGGCAGGTCACCGTCTTCGTCGGACCGTCCGGCTGCGGCAAGACGACCACCATGAAGATGATCAACCGGCTGATCGAGCCCAGCTCCGGGCGGATCACGATGGGCGGCGAGGACGTGCTGCGCATCGACCCCGACCAGCTGCGCCGCCGGATCGGCTACGCCATCCAGCAGGCCGGGCTGTTCCCGCACCTGACCGTGGCGCAGAACATCGCGATGGTGCCGGGGTTGCTGGGCTGGGACAAGAAGCGGGCGGCGTCCCGGGTCGAGGAGATGCTCGACCTCGTCGGCCTGGACCAGGAGTTCGCCACCCGGTTCCCCCGTCAGCTCTCCGGCGGCCAGCAGCAGCGCGTCGGCGTGGCCCGCGCGCTCGCGGCCGACCCGCCGGTGCTGCTCATGGACGAGCCGTTCGGCGCCGTCGACCCGATCACCCGCGGCAACCTGCAGGACGAGCTGCTGAACCTGCAGGGCGAGCTGGGCAAGACCATCGTCTTCGTCACCCACGACTTCGACGAGGCGGTCAAGCTCGGGGACCGCATCGCCGTGCTCGGCCCGCAGTCGCGCGTGCTCCAGTTCGACACCCCCGAGGCCATCCTGGCCAACCCCGCGGACGACACCGTCGCGGGCTTCGTCGGCGCGGGCGCCTCGCTCAAGCAGCTCACCCTGCTGCGCGTGCGCGACGTCGAGTTCGACCGCACCGCCGCGGTCACCGCGGGCGTGGACGACCCGGTCGACGAGCTGCGCGCCAAGCTCACCGCCAGCCGGGTCAACTACGCGCTGATCCTCGACCGCCGCAAGCGCCCCGCCCGCTGGGCGCACGTGCGCGACCTCAACTCGGTGTCCAGCCTGGCCGAGGTGGGCAAGCCCATCGGCGACTCGGTCACCGTGCAGTCCACCCTCCAGGACGCCCTGGAGGCGATCCTCACCGAGGGCGGCAACGCGGTGGTCACCGGCTCCCGGGGCGAGTTCGTCGGCACCATCGGCCTGCAGACGGTCACCGACGCGATCACCGCGCTGCGCGAGGAGCACGCCGACGACCACAACCCCGGCACCCACGGCGCGGGGGTGCCCGCGTGACAGCCGCCGTCGACGTCCGCGCCCGCCGCGCGGAGCGCATCCGGCTGCTCGGCCAGCCGATCGCGGTCGTGGTGCTGGTGGGCGGCATCCTGGCCTACGCCTTCACCCGCGACCTGGACCCCATCGAGGCCGCCAACATCAACGCCGCCAAGCTGCTCCGCGACACCTGGGACCACCTGGTGCTCTCGGTGGTGGTGACCGCGCTGGTGCTCGCCGTGGCGGTCCCGCTCGGGGTGGCCGTCACCCGCGCCTGGGCCCGGTGGGCCGCGCCGGTGGTGCTGGGGATCGCCACCGTCGGGCAGGCCGCGCCCGCGGTCGGCGTGCTGGTGCTGTTCTTCCTGTGGACCGAGTGGGAGGGGCTGTGGGCCGCCGCGCTGCCCATCGCGCTCTACTCGCTGCTGCCGGTGCTGCGCAACACCGTCGTGGGCATCCAGTCCGTCGACCCCGCCCTGGTGGAGGCGGGCCGGGGCATCGGCATGTCCGGCGGCGCCGTGCTGCGCCGCATCGAGCTGCCGCTGGCCGTCCCGCTGATCCTGGCGGGCCTGCGCACCTCGCTGGTGCTCGCCGTGGGCACCGCCACCCTGGGCGCGTTCGTCAACGGCGGCGGCCTCGGCCTGCTCATCGACACCGGCTACAAGCTCAACCGCCCGCTCGTGCTGGTCACCGGCGCGGTGCTCGCGGTGGGGCTGGCGCTGTTGGTGGACTGGCTCGGCGCGCTCGCCGAGCGCGAGCTCGGACCGAAGGGGCTGCGCTGATGACGGGGCTGATGACGGGGCTCAAGACCAGGCTCGCCGCCCTCGCCGCGAGCTGCCTGCTGCTGTCCGGGTGCGGCCTGTCGAGCAGCTTCGCGCTGCCGCTGGACGTCCTCGCCGGACCCAACGCCGCCAAGGCCGACCTCACCGGCACCCGGATCATCGTGGGGTCGAAGGACTTCACCGAGCAGATCATCGTCGGGCACCTCACCGAGTTCATGCTCGCCGCCGCGGGCGCCGACGTGGTCGACCTGACCAACATCCAGGGCTCCAACAGCTCCCGGCAGGCACTGGTGTCCGGCGACATCGACGTGCAGTGGGAGTACACCGGCACCGCGTGGGTCAGCTACCTCGCCCAGACCGACCCGATCCCGGACGAGGCCAAGCAGTTCGAGGCGGTGAAGGCGGCCGACAAGGAGAACGGCCTGGAGTGGCTCGACTACGCGGCGCTGAACAACACCTACGCCTTCGCCATGCGCAAGCAGGACGCCCAGGCGCTCGGCATCTCCACCACCAGCCAGATCGCGGAGCTGGTCAAGCGCGACCCCAGCCAGGGCGTGTTCTGCCTGGAGACCGAGTTCGTCAGCCGCTCCGACGGGTTCCCGGGGGTGCAGAAGGCCTACGGGTTCACCGTCCCGCCGGGCAACGTCAAGATCTTCGGCTCGGGCGCGGTGTACGCCGCCCTCGGCAACGGCGCCTGCAAGTTCGGCGAGGTGTACACCACCGACGGCCGGATCCTGGCGCTGGACCTGACCCTGGTCGAGGACGACAAGAAGTTCTTCCCGCAGTACAACATCGCCCCGGTCGTGCGCACCGACTTCCTGCGCGAGCACCCGCAGGTCAAGGACGTCCTGGACCCGCTGGTGGAGCGGCTGGACAACCGCACCATGCAGGAGCTCAGCGCCAAGGTGGACGTCGAGGGCGCCGACCCGGTCGAGGTCGCCAGGGACTACCTCGTCGAGGAGGGCATCATCGCCCTCCCCTGACCGGCAGGACCACCGCGCGGGGGCGGCCGGGGCGACGCGCCCCGGCCGCCCCCGCGCGTCACCCCGGTGACCTGCGGCGATCCCCCCGCGGCCGAGCAGATCCGCAGACCCCGACCAGGACCGGTATCGCTCGTGGGAGCATCAGCGACACAACCCGCGGGGGGCAGTGTTCGCCGGGTTGGGTGATGAGGGGAGAGCAGTGAACGTCCTGTCGGTGGATCTCGGCACGTCGAACACCGTCGCCGTGCTGTCCGCGCACGGGCGGCCACCGCGCGTGGTCGACGTCGACGGTGCGTCGATGATGCCGTCCGCGGTCTTCGCGGGGGAGGACGGGGCGCTGGTGGTGGGCCGCGACGCCGAGCGCCGCGCCCGGCTCGACCCCTCCCGCTTCGAGCCCAACCCCAAGCGCCGCGTCGACGAGGGCACCCTGCTGCTGGGCGACCAGGTCGTCTCCGTCACCGAGGCGCTGGCGGGCGTGCTGCGCCGGGTCGTCGACGAGACCACCCGCCAGCTCGGCGGCGCCAAGCCCGACGAGGTCCGGCTCACCCACCCCGCCCAGTGGGGCCCGGTGCGGCGCAACGTGCTGCTCTCCGCGGCCCGGCAGGCGGGCGCGGGCTCCACCCTCGCCCTGGTGCCCGAGCCGGTGGCCGCCGCGGCCCACTTCGCCTCCTTCCCCGGGCAGACCCTGGCCCCCAACCAGGCGCTCGCCGTCTACGACCTGGGCGCGGGCACCTTCGACGTGGCCATCGTCGGCGCCACCCAGACCGGGTTCTCGGTGCTGGCCGAGGCGGGCCTGCCCGACCTCGGCGGCCTCGACGTCGACCAGGCGCTGCTGGAGCACGTCGGCCGCCAGGTCTCCCACCGCGACCCCGCCGGGTGGCAGCGGCTGCTGCGCCCCACCTCCACCGCCGACCGCCGCGACCAGCGCGCCCTGCGCGAGGACGTCAAGGCCGCGAAGGAGGCGCTGTCGCGGCACCCGCAGACCGAGGTGCCGCTGCCCGCGCCGTTCGACGACGTGCTGGTCACCCGCACCGAGCTGGAGGCGCTGATCCGCCCCGGCATGCTGCGCAGCGTCGAGCTGCTGGCCGCCACCATCCGCTCCACCGGCATGTCGCCCGCCAACCTCGTCGGCATCTACCTCGTCGGCGGGTCCAGCCGCATCCCGCTGGTGGCCACGCTGATCGCCGAGCAGCTGCACGTCGTGCCGACCAGCCTGGACCAGCCGGAGACCGCCGTCGCCCTCGGCGCGCACCACGTGCCCCAGGAGGGCATCACCATGCGCACCGGCGACATGTCCGGCGCGCTCGACCAGGCCCGCACCCGGGCGGTGATCCCCACCCGCGGCACCGGCTTCTCCGACGGCGCCACCGTGCAGCAGCCCAAGCTGCCCACCCCGCAGCAGCAGCGCGCCCCGCAGAACCCGCCCTCGCGGCCCACACCCGCGCAGAACCCCGCCTCCGGCCCCAACCCGGTGGTGGCCCAGCAGCAGCCGCGCTCGGGCCCGATCCCGGTGCAGCAGCCCGGCCCGCCGCGCCCGCAGCAGCCCGCGCTCCAGCAGCACGCCCCCCAACAGCACACCCCGCAGCAGCAGCAGCACAACCCCCAGCAGCTCCCGCCCGGTCCCCAGTTCCCCCGGCAGCGCCAGGGCGGGGGCAGCGGCAAGCTGTGGGCGATCCTCGGCTCGGTCGGCGCCGTCGTGCTGGTGGCCATCGTGGTCATCGTGATCGCCACCTCCGGCGGCACCACCGGTCCCGGTGGGACGGACCTGGCCGACTGCGCCGCCAGCACCACCACCGACGCCCAGGGCTTCACCCCCTGCATGCGCAGCATCGCGGGCTCGGTCGCGAGCTCCGGCGACTGCGAGTCCGGCATGACCCTCAGCGGCGAGGCCTTCGACACCCCCGGCGCCACCGCCGCCACCTGCACCCTCGGCAGCGGCTACTCCGCCATCTACTACCAGTTCCCCAACCAGGCCGCGGTGTCGAGCAACATCGACCAGGCGTTCAGCGGGATGGGCGTGTCCAAGTCCAGTGCGGACACCGCCACCTGGAGCGGCGCGGGCCTGTCCGGGCGCTACTACGCCGTCGAGGTCAGCGGGCAGGGGCTGCTGCTGTTCACCGTGGACGACACCCCGCTGCTCGGGGCCGTGGTGAACCTCTCCGGCGGCTCGGACACCACCCTGGTCGACTACTTCAACAGCAAGGTCAAGCCGGGCAGCTGAACCGCGCGGCCCGGGTCTGCCAGACTTGGGCCGTCCCCGACCCGGAGGTCAGAACATGCGGGTGCTGTCGGTCGACCTGGGCACGTCGAACACCGTCGCGGTGCTCTCCGCGCACGGGCGGCCACCCCGGGTGGTCGAAGTGGACGGTTCGGCGACGATGCCCTCGGCGGTCTACGCCGAGGAGGACGGCACCCTGGTCGTGGGCCGCGACGCCGAGCGCCGCGCCCGGCTCGACCCCTCCCGCTTCGAGCCCAACCCCAAGCGCCGCGTCGACGACGGCACGCTGCTGCTCGGCGACACCGTCGTCCCGGTCGCGGAGACGCTGGCCGCGGTGCTCAAGCGGGTGCACGAGGAGACCACCCGCCAGCTCGGCGGGGCCGCCCCCGACGAGGTGCGGCTGACCCACCCCGCCCAGTGGGGCCCGGTACGGCGCAACGTGCTGCTCACCGCCGCCCGGCTGGCGGGCATGGGCTCGGCGCTGGTGCTGGTGCCCGAGCCGGTCGCGGCCGCGGCGCACTTCGCCTCGCTCGGCCACACCCTGCTGCCCGGGCAGGCGCTGGCCGTCTACGACCTGGGCGCGGGCACCTTCGACGTGGCCGTGGTGGCCGCCACCCAGTCCGGCTTCGCGGTGCTGGCCGAGGACGGCCTGCCCGACCTCGGCGGCCTCGACGTCGACCAGACCCTGCTCGAGCACGTCGGCCGCCAAGTCTCCCACCGCGACCCGCGCGGCTGGCAGCACCTGCTGCGCCCGGAGTCCACAGCGGACCGGCGGGCCCGGCGGGCGCTGCAGGAGGACGTGCGGGCGGCCAAGGAGGCGCTGTCGCGGCACCCGCAGACCGAGGTGCCCATGCCCGAGCCGTTCGACGACGTGCTGGTCACCCGCGGCGAGCTGGAGGCGCTGGTCCGGCCGAACCTGCTGCGCAGCGCCGACCTGCTCGCCGCAACGATCCGCGCCACCGGCACCACCCCCGACCGGCTCGGCGGGGTCTACCTGGTCGGCGGGTCCAGCCGCATCCCGCTGGTGGCGACCCTCATCGCCGAGCAGCTGCGGATCGTGCCCACCAGCCTCGACCAGCCGGAGACGGCCGTGGCCCTCGGCGCGCACCAGGTGACCCAGGAGGGCATCAGCATGCGCACCAGCGGGGTCACCCCCGGCGCGCAGGCCGCCCCCGCGCCGCAGAACCCGCCCACCCCCACCGCCACCCCCGCCCCGACCGCGCAGCAGCCGCAGTTCGGCGGCCAGTACCCGCCCACCGCCGGCTACCCCGCCCAGGGCCTCCAGACGAACTTCCCGACGCCGCTGCGGCAGGACTTCCCGACCCCGCCGCGCCCCGGCCGCCGCACCCGGTCGAAGGTCATCGCCGCCGCGGCCGCCGCGGTGGTGCTCGCGCTGGGCACCGTGGGCGGGTTCCTGCTGTTCGGCGGCGACGACCTGCCCAGCGCCGAGTCCTGCCGGTCGGCGGGCGCGCGCGACGCGCAGGGCTTCACCGAGTGCCTGCGCCAGCTCGCCGGGGCGGTGGCCGACGGCGGCACCTGCAAGGCCGCCCCCGCCGACGCCCTGGCCGACGTCACCTGCGGCCTCAGCGACGACTACACCGTCAGCTACGCCCAGGTCGGCACCCAGGACGAGGTGCAGGGGGTGCTGCGCGAGGAGCTGGGCTCGATGTCCGAGGGCGACCACGTCCTCGCGGACTGGCGCGGCAACGGCCTCGACGGCAGCTTCCGGGCGGGGGTGAGCGGCGGCACGGGGGTGCTGGTGTTCACCGTCAAGGACCGGCCGCTGGTGGGGTGGATCTCGCGCACGGCCGAGGGCGACGACCTGACCCCCGACGCGCTCGCGGACTACTTCACCCAGCGCGTGCAGCCGGGCACCTGAGCGCGGTCGCCCAGGGCGGGGTCGTCGGCGACAGGTGTGTCAGCGTAGGAGTGCCAGCGCAGGTGTGTCAGCGGCAGGGTGTCAGCGGCGGCGGTTGCGCACGAAGTAGACGATGCCGAACACCAGCACCGCCACGCAGCTCGCCGCCACGCCCAGGTCCAGCAGCAGGCTCTCGGTCGGGCTGGGCGGCTCGACGGCCACCAGCACGTCCAGCAGCGGGTCGTTGAGGGGCATGCCCCGATTGTGCCTGACGCCGCGCCTGCCCACCCCGGGCGGCGGCGCGCCAGGACTAGACTGGTCACCGATGCGCATCACCGCCTTCCGGGCCCGCCTCGCCGACGAGTTCGGCGCGCAGCGGGCCGACACCATCGCCCACGACCACGTCTTCGCCGCCCTCGGCGGGCGCACCGTCGACGAGGCGCTCGACGCGGGCCTGCCGACCAAGGACATCTGGCAGGCCGTGTGCGAGGCGTTCGAGGTGCCCGACGAGCGGCGCTGACCGGGCCGGGTGGCGCGCGCCGGTGCGCCGGGGCACCACCGCTGAGCAGTGCCGACACGCGGGTACCCGGCATCCGGGCGTGTCGGTGCGCGCGATCGAACACGTGTTCGTTACCCTGTTCGCCTGGCCGTGGACGACCCCACGGCCGCGGGTCCGAGTTATCCACAGGGACGCGTGCCTGTCGGAAATCGTCGGTCCCTGCCCGTAGCGTCACCGGCGTGAGCACGAAACAGACTCGAGGTGGATCGAAGATGGCACCAGCAGCACCGGACCGGGAAAAGGCGCTCGAGCTCGCCCTGGCCCAGATCGACAAGAACTTCGGCAAGGGCTCGGTGATGCGGCTGGGCGAGGAGGGCCGGGCACCCGTCCAGGTCATCCCGACCGGCTCCATCGCCCTGGACGTCGCCCTCGGCATCGGCGGCCTGCCGCGCGGCCGGGTGATCGAGGTCTACGGCCCGGAGTCCTCCGGAAAGACGACCGTCGCCCTGCACGCGGTGGCCAACGCCCAGCGCGCGGGCGGCATCGCGGCGTTCATCGACGCCGAGCACGCGCTCGACCCGGAGTACGCCAAGGCCCTGGGCGTCGACACCGACGCCCTGCTGGTCTCCCAGCCCGACACCGGTGAGCAGGCGCTGGAGATCGCGGACATGCTGGTCCGCTCCGGCGCCCTGGACATCATCGTGATCGACTCCGTGGCGGCCCTGGTGCCCCGCGCCGAGATCGAGGGCGAGATGGGCGACAACCACGTCGGCCTGCAGGCCCGGCTGATGAGCCAGGCGCTGCGCAAGATGACCGGCGCGATGAACAACTCCGGCACCACCGCGATCTTCATCAACCAGCTGCGCGAGAAGATCGGCGTGATGTTCGGCTCCCCGGAGACCACGACCGGTGGCAAGGCGCTGAAGTTCTACGCCTCGGTGCGCCTGGACGTGCGCCGCATCGAGACCCTCAAGGACGGCGGCGAGCCGGTCGGCAACCGCACCCGGGTCAAGGTCGTCAAGAACAAGGTCGCCCCGCCGTTCAAGCAGGCCGAGTTCGACATCCTCTACGGCAAGGGCGTCAGCCGCGAGGGCTCGCTGATCGACATGGGTGTCGACCAGGGGATCCTGCGCAAGTCCGGTGCCTGGTACACCTACGAGGGCGACCAGCTGGGGCAGGGCAAGGAGAACGCCCGCAAGTTCCTCATGGAGAACCCGGACGTGGCCAACGAGGTCGAGAAGCGGATCAAGGACAAGCTCGGCATCGGCGCCAAGCTCGACGCCGACGAGACCGCCGCGGCCGCCGCCCCCGTCGAGTTCTGAGCGGACCGGCCATGACCGGCGGCACCCCACCCCCGGGTTCCGGGGCTCCCGAGCAGGGACCCCCGGAGCCCGAGGGGGACAGCGGCGCGGACTGGTACACCCCGTCCCCGCCGCCGCCCACCGCCGCACCGGCCGCCGACCCCGAGTGGTACGCCGAACCCGCCCCGGGGCAGGCGCCCACCGCTCCCGCCGCGGCGGAGGCCTGGTTCGTCGACCAGGCCCCGCCCGCTGCACCCTCCCCACCCCCACCGGCCGCCGACGACCCCCCGTGGTTCGCCGACGACCCGGCACCGGCACCACCCCCGCCGGTCGACGCCGAGCCCGCGTGGTTCACCGGCGGCGACGCACCCGCCCCACCCCCGGAGACGGCCTGGTTCGACGCTGAACCAGCCCGTCGGGGTGCTCGACGCGCAGGCCCGCGCAAGGCCCGCAAGCCCGTGACCCGCGGCGAACCCCAGACCGAGCCGAGCGGCGCGGACCCGAGCGGCGCGGACCCGCGCGGTGCTGATTCGCGCGGTGCCGCACCGGAGCCTGCTGAGCAGCGGCCTGCCGCGTCGGACCCGTCCGCGGGCCCCGCCGACCCGCCCCAGAGCCCTCCTGGCGCTGCGGAGCCGGGGGAGCCCGGGGGCAGGCGGTTCCGCAGGCGCACCGCCCAGGCCGCCGAGCAGCCCACCGCACCGCGCTCGGCCAAGGGCGAGCAGGACCCGGCCGCTCGGGCCAGGGACATCTGCTACCGGCTGCTGACCATGCGCGACCACACGCGCCTGGAGCTGGAGCAGGCGCTGCGCAAGCGCGAGGTGCCCGAGGAGGTCATCCACGCGACGCTGGCCAAGTTCGACAAGGCGGGCCTGATCAACGACGAGGCGTTCGCGGAGTCGTGGGTGCGCGCCCGCCACGAGCACAAGGGCCTCGGTCGCCGCGCCATCGCCCAGGAACTGCGCCGCAAGGGCGTGGACCAGGTGGTCGTCGAGGAGGCCCTTTCCGACCTCGACGCCGACGCCGAGCAGGCCAGGGCCGCTGAGCTGGTGCGCCGCAAGCTCGGCTCCACCCGCGGCCTCGACCGGCAGAAGCGCATCCGCAGGCTGGTCGCCATGCTCGCCCGCCGCGGCTACGCCGAGGGCATGGCCTACGGGGTCGTCCGCGCCGCCCTCGACGCCGAGGACGCCGACACCGACACCGACACCGACGAGCGCATCGAGTGGGACCTCCTGCCCGACTGAGGTCGGTCCCGCCGCACCCGCGCAGGCACCCCAGCGATCCCCTACCCGCCTCGAAGCGGGCTCGGTGCCGTCTCGAATCGCGGGACGGCGGCACCCCAGTTTTCGATCACCCGGAAGTGGCTGGGAGCACCCCTGCGGCGACTCCCGCGCGTGCCCGGTATCACATCCGGTTCGGTTGCTCGTTTTCGGCCGCTGAGCTGCGGAGATCGCTGATCGGCGATGCGGGTGGGTGGCGGCTGTGTGGCACACGTCATACGCGCTTTTGAGCCACCCCAGGACTTCGGCTGGCTGCGGCTCGCCCCCCTGTGGTACTTGTCACATCTGCTCACAGCGGGCACAGTCGGCGGTGAGCGGTCCCGGTACGACGGCGTATCGACCAACCCGGCCGCGAACGGACCCACGGTCAGCACGGAGGTCGACATGACGAGCACTGAGGTGAGCGAACTGCAGCGGACGATCGGGCAGCTTCGCCTGTGCGTGGCGTCCCTGCGCTCCCGCTACGGCGACACCCCCGCGGTGCGCAGGCTGGACAACGACGTGGAGCGCATCGGCATTGACGCCTGCGACCTGAGCGCCGCCCCGGTGGCGCCCGCCCCGCGCGGGCCGGTGGAGCTCGACGTCGTGCACATCCCCGACACCCCGTACGACCCGGCGCTCTGGCACGGCGCCGACGACGAGGGGGTCGGCGGCTACCAGCGGTAGCACCACCGCCGCTCGCCGACCCGGAGCTCTCAAGGACGAGAGGACCACATGACGTCAGGCGTAGGCGCCCCCGGCCGGGCGACGATCACCGCGCGCACGCTGCGGACCGACCGGTGGTGGGTTCCCCCGCTGCTGACGAACCTGGGGCTGCTGGCCTTCGTCGCCTACGCGACGGTCCGCTCCTTCATGGGCAAGTGGTACTGGGTCGGCGAGCACGGCTACCTCACGCCGTTCTACTCGCCGTGCCTCAGTGAGTCGTGCCTGCCGGGCTCGGCGCACTTCGGCACCCCGCTGCCGGAGCTGCCCGGCTGGATCCCGCTGGGCTTCGTGGCCCTGCCGTTCCTGCTGGGCTTCCGCCTGACCTGCTACTACTACCGCAAGGCCTACTACCGCTCGGTGTGGCAGTCCCCGCCCGCCTGCGCGGTCGCCGAGCCGCACGGCTCCTACTCCGGTGAGACCCGGCTGCCCCTGGTGGTGCAGAACGCCCACCGGTACTTCTTCTACGTCGCGGTTCTGGTGAGCCTGGTCAACACCTACGACGCGGTCGTCGCGCTCACCTACGGCGTGGGGCTCGGCAACGTCGTCCTGCTGGTCAACGTGGTGATGCTCTGGGCGTACACGCTGTCGTGCCACTCCTGCAGGCACATCACCGGCGGCAGGCTCAAGCACTTCTCCCGCCACCCGGTGCGCTACCGGCTGTGGACGTTCGTGTCCCGGCTCAACGCCCGGCACATGCAGTTGGCGTGGACGACGCTGGGCACGCTCGTGCTCACCGACCTCTACGTGATGCTCGTGGCCAGCGGCGCCATCGACGACCTGCGGATCACCTGAGCGAGGGGACGACATGACCGAGGTCGAGCGGCACCGGTACGACGTGGTGGTCATCGGGGCGGGCGGCGCGGGCCTGCGCGCGGTCATCGAGGCCCGCGAGCGGGGCCTGCGGGTGGCGGTGGTGTGCAAGTCGCTGTTCGGCAAGGCGCACACCGTCATGGCCGAGGGCGGGTGCGCGGCGTCGATGGGCAACGCCAACCCCAACGACAACTGGCAGGTGCACTTCCGCGACACCATGCGCGGCGGCAAGTTCCTCAACAACTGGCGGATGGCCGAGCTGCACGCCAAGGAGGCCCCGGACCGGGTCTGGGAGCTGGAGACCTACGGCGCCCTGTTCGACCGCACCGCCGACGGCCGCATCAGCCAGCGCAACTTCGGCGGCCACACCTACCCCCGGCTGGCGCACGTCGGTGACCGCACCGGCCTGGAGCTGATCCGCACGATGCAGCAGAAGATCGTGTCGTTGCAGCAGGAGGACTTCGCCGCGAGCGGCGACCACGAGGCGCGCATCAAGGTCTTCGCCGAGTGCACCGTCACCGAACTGCTCAAGGACGGCGACCGGATCGCGGGCGCCTTCGGCTACCACCGCGAGACCGGCCGCTTCGCGCTGTTCGAGGCCCCCGCGGTGGTGCTGGCCACCGGCGGCATCGGCAAGTCGTTCAAGGTCACCTCGAACTCCTGGGAGTACACCGGCGACGGGCACGCGCTGGCCCTGCGCGCGGGCGCCCGCCTGGTCAACATGGAGTTCGTCCAGTTCCACCCCACCGGCATGGTCTGGCCGCCGAGCGTGAAGGGCATCCTGGTCACCGAGGGCGTGCGCGGCGACGGCGGGGTGCTCAAGAACAGCGACGGCGAGCGGTTCATGTTCGGCTACGTCCCCGACGTGTTCAAGGGCCAGTACGCCGAGAGCACCGAGGAGGCCGACCGCTGGTACACCGACCAGGAGGCCAACCGGCGCACCCCGGACCTGCTGCCCCGCGACGAGGTGGCCCGCGCGATCAACACCGAGGTCAAGGAGGGCCGGGGGTCCCCGCACGGCGGGGTGTTCCTCGACATCGCCAGCAGGCTGCCCGCCGAGGAGGTCCGGCGCAGGCTGCCGTCGATGTACCACCAGTTCAAGGAGCTGGCCGACGTCGACATCACCGCCGAGCCGATGGAGGTCGGCCCGACCTGCCACTACGTGATGGGCGGCATCGAGGTCGACCCGGACACCGCCGCGGCCTCCGTGCCCGGCCTGTTCGCCGCGGGGGAGTGCTCCGGGGGCATGCACGGCTCCAACCGCCTGGGCGGCAACTCGCTGTCGGACCTGCTGGTGTTCGGCAGGCGCGCGGGCCTGGGCGCGGCCGACTACGTCGAGGGCCTCACCGACCGCCCCACCGCGGCGCAGGCGGCCGTGGACGCCGCCGCCGCGACGGCGCTGGCCCCGTTCGACCCGGAGGTGGGCGGGGCGCCGGAGAACCCGTACGCGATCCAGAACGAGCTGCAGCAGGCCATGAACGACCTGGTGGGCATCATCCGCAGGGCCGAGGAGATGCAGCAGGCGCTCGACACCCTCGACCGGCTCAAGGCCCGCCTGCCGAACCTGGTGGTGGAGGGCCACCGGCAGTTCAACCCCGGCTGGCACCTCGCCCTCGACCTGCGCAACATGCTGCTGGTCAGCGAGTGCGTGGCGCGCGCGGCGCTCACCCGCACCGAGAGCCGCGGCGGCCACACCCGCGACGACCACCCGGTGATGGACAGCCAGTGGCGCAACACCCTGCTCGTGTGCACTGCCACCGACGGCGGCGTGTCGGTCGAGCGCGCCGAGCAGGTGCCGATGCGGCCCGACCTGCTGGAGCTGTTCGAGCTGCCCGAGCTGGAGAAGTACTACACCGACGGCGAACTGACCGGACACCCCGGAAGGGCGGAGTAGCGGTGGCCTACCAGGCGAGCTTCCGGGTCTGGCGCGGCGACGCCGAGGGCGGCGACCTGCGCGACTACACCGTCGAGGTCAACGACGGCGAGGTCGTGCTCGACATCATCCACCGCCTGCAGGCCACCCAGGTCCCGGACCTGGCGGTGCGCTGGAACTGCAAGGCGGGCAAGTGCGGCTCCTGCTCGGCGGAGGTCAACGGCAGGCCCCGGCTGCTGTGCATGACCCGGATGTCCACCTTCGCCGAGGACGAGGTCGTCACCGTCACCCCGATGCGCACCTTCCCGGTGGTGCGCGACCTGGTGACCGACGTGTCGTTCAACTACGCCAAGGCGCGCGAGGTGCCCGCCTTCGCCCCGCCCCCGGGCGTGGCCCCCGGCGAGTACCGGATGCGCCAGGTCGACGTGGAGCGCTCGCAGGAGTTCCGCAAGTGCATCGAGTGCTTCTTGTGCCAGGACACCTGCCACGTGCTGCGCGACCACGAGGACAACAAGCAGCGCTTCGCCGGTCCGCGCCACCTCATGCGCATCGCGGAGCTGGAGATGCACCCGCTCGACTCCGCCGACCGCGTCCCGGCCGCCCAGGACGAGCACGGGCTGGGCTACTGCAACATCACCAAGTGCTGCACCGAGGTCTGCCCCGAGCACATCGGCATCACCGACAACGCGCTCATCCCGCTCAAGGAGCGCGTCGCGGACCGCAGGTACGACCCGATCGTGTGGCTCGGCAACAAGCTCTTCCGCCGCCGCACCCCCTGAGCCGCGCGGCGCCCCCGCAACGCGAAGAGGCGGTACCCCGGACCGGGGTACCGCCTCTGAGCTGCGCGGATCAGGCGTTGGCCTTCACCAGCTCCTCGTCGCCGATCGTGGCGTCCGGCGTCTTGCGGCTGCGCTGCGAGCGCTTCTGCAGGTAGTTGGCCAGCAGGGTCAGCAGCAGGCACAGCGCGATGTAGATGGCGCCGATCACGATGGTCGTCGGCACGATCGGCCGGGCGAACGACCCCTGCGAGCCGATGTAGCGGGCGTAGTTCAGCAGCTCCTCGTAGGTGATGAGGAAGCCGAGCGCGGTGTCCTTGAGCAGCACGACGAGCTGGCTGATGATCGTCGGCAGCATCGACCGCAGCGCCTGCGGCAGCAGCACCTGGACCATCACCTGCGTCTTGCGCATGCCCAGCGCGTACGCCGCCTCCGACTGGCCCTTGGGCAGGGCCAGCACGCCCGCGCGGAACACCTCCGCCAGCACCGAGCCGTTGTAGAGCGTCAGGCCCAGCACGACCGCCGCGTACGGGGTCATCTTCACGCCCGCGACCGGCAGGCCGTAGTAGAACAGGAACATCAGGATCAGCAGCGGGATGGCCCGGAAGAACTCCACCACCACCGAGGAGATCGCGCGCACCCAGGCGTGCTCGGAGAGCCTGCCCGCGGCGAACACGGCGCCGAACACGATCGCCAGCACCGCGCCCAGCGCGAAGGCCTTGAGGGTGTTGCCGACCGCGGCCAGCAGGTCCTCCTGGACCTTCTGGTACTGCAACCACTCCCACTTCTCGCCGGTGAACTGCCCGCTGTCGTAGAAGCGGTAGACCACGTAGGCGATGACCCCGAGCAGCGCCAGCACGCCGACGACGCCGAGGGCGCGGTGGCGCACCCGGGCCTTGGGGCCGGGCAGGTCGAACAGGACGTTGCTCATCGGGCGCGGCTCCAACGCTTCTCGAGGGCACGCTGGACCAGGGTGAGCACCAGGACCAGGACGATGAAGCCCAGGGCGACGAAGGTCAGCACGAGCAGCTGGTTCTCGCCCCTCTCGGACAGGATCTGGCGGATCGCGCCCGCCTCGGCGACGGAGAAGCCCGCCGCGATGGTCGTGTTCTTCAGCAGCGCGATCAGCGTCGAGATCATCGGCGGGGCCACCGCGCGCACCGCCTGCGGCAGGATCACCAGGCCCAGCGACTGGCTGAAGCCCAGCCCGAGCGCGCGCGCCGCCTCGGCCTGCCCGACCGGCACGGTGTTGATGCCCGAGCGCACGACCTCGCAGATGAACGCCGAGGTGTACACCGACAGCGCCACGACCGCCGCCGCGAAGTACGACAGCTCGACGATCTCCAGCAGCGGGTAGGCGAAGACGAAGAACAGGAAGACCAGCGTGAGCGGGGTGTTGCGGACCACCGTCACGTACAGCGTGCCCGCCGCCCGGAACACCGGGACCGGGCTGACCCGCATCATCGCCAGCACGGTGCCGCCGACCAGCGACGCGACCGCGGACAGCAGGAACAGCAGGACGGTGACGCGGAAGCCGTCCACGAAGTAGTGCAGGTTGTCGAACAGCACGCGCATGTTGGCTTCTCCAGCGCCGTGTTAGGGGAGCGGGCCGGTGACCGGTCGGTCACCGGCCCGCTCGGGGGACTGCCGGATCAGTAGCGGTCGACCGACGGCGGGCTGACCTTGGTGCCCGACTTGCCCAGGGTGGCGTCGTAGATGGCCTGCCAGGTGCCGTCCTTGAACGAGGCCTCCAGGATGTCGTTCACCTTGTCGCGCAGGGCCTTGTCGTCCTTGGGCAGGCCGATGCCGTAGGGCTCCTTGGAGAAGGGCTCGCCGACGACCTTGAGCTTGTCGCTGTCCTGGGAGGCGAAGCCGAGCAGGATCGCGTCGTCGGTGGTGACGGCGTCGACCTCCTTGGCCAGCAGCTTGTCGACGCACTGGGCGTAGCCCTGGAACTCGACGATGTTGCCCGGCTCGGTCAGGCCCTGGTCGCGCACCCGCTGGATCGGGGTGGACCCGGTCACCGAGCAGACCTTCTTGCCCTTGAGGGTGTCCTTGCCGGTGATGGTGCTCTCGTCCGAGCGCACCAGCAGGCTCTGCCCGGCCACGAAGTACGGGCCCGCGAAGGAGATCTGCTGCTTGCGCTTGTCGTTGATGGTGTAGGTGCCGACGTAGTAGTCGACGTCGCCGTTGACGATGGCCTGCTCGCGGCCCGCGGACTGGACGACCTTGTACTCGATCTTGCTCTCGTCGAAGCCGAGCTTGGCCGCGACCAGCTTGGCGATCTCGATGTCGAAGCCGGAGAACTTGCCGGTCGTCGGGTCCTTGAAGCCCAGGCCCGGCTGGTCCTCCTTGACGCCGATGCGGACCTTGCCCGCGGCCTTGATCTTGGCGAAGGTCGGCGAGCCCGCGACGTCGACGTTGGCCTCGACGGCCGCGGTGGTGGACGGGGCGGACGCGGTGTCCGGCGAGCCCTCCTTGCCGCACGCGCTCAGCACGAGCCCGGTGGCGAGCAGCCCGGTGACCAGGGTACGAACCCTCATCGTTGTCTGTCTCCAGAATCTGTCCAGCGGCGAGTCGGTCGACTCCCCGGCTCCACTAGTGGGTCAGGATCTTGCCGAGGAAGTCCCGGGCGCGCACGGACTTGGGCGCGGTGAAGAACTCCTCCGGGGTCGTGTCCTCCACGACCTCCCCGTCGGCCATGAACACGACCCGGTTGGCCGCCTTGCGGGCGAAGCCCATCTCGTGGGTGACCACGACCATGGTCATGCCCTCGGCGGCCAGGCCGGTCATCACGTCGAGCACCTCCTGGACCATCTCCGGGTCCAGCGCCGAGGTCGGCTCGTCGAACAGCATCACCTTCGGCCGCATGGCCAGCGCCCTGGCGATGGCCGCGCGCTGCTGCTGGCCACCGGAGAGCTGGGCCGGGTACTTCTCGGCCTGCGCGGCGATGCCCACCCGCTCCAGCAGCTCCATCGCCGTCTTGCGGGCCTCGGCGGCGGGGGTCTTGCGCACCTTGACCGGGGCCAGGGTGACGTTCTCCAGGATCGTCTTGTGCGCGAAGAGGTTGAACGACTGGAACACCATGCCCACGTCCGCGCGCAGCCTGGCCAGGTCCTTGCCCTCGGCGGGCAGCGGCTTGCCGTCGATGGCGATGCGCCCGGAGTCGATGGGCTCCAGCCGGTTGATGGCCCGGCACAGCGTCGACTTGCCCGAGCCCGACGGGCCGAGCACGACGACGACCTGCCCCCTCGGGACCTCCAGGGTGATGTCCTTGAGCACGTGCAGCGGGCCGAAGTGCTTGTCGACCGACTGCACGCTGATCATCGAAGTTCCGGACGTCGACTCGGGGTCCGGGGCGGTCATGGGTCCTCCCACGAGGGCTTGCGTGAACGTTGGGCGACGTCTGTCTGGCTCGCGATGGGCAGAAGCTACCCCCGCTGGTGCCGATGTCCATGTCGCTTGAGCAACACTTAGGGTCTCAACTCTGTCACACCCGCCGCTCGGGAACCGGAGGACACGCGTGCGAGTGCTGCTCGTGGAGGACGACGACCCCGTCGCCGAGGCCCTGGTGCCCGCCCTGGCCAGGCACGGGCTGGCCGTGCGCAGGCTGCCCTCGGCCGCGGGCGCCCTGGAGCTGGTCGGCGAGGTCGACGTCGTGCTGCTCGACCTGCGCCTGCCCGATGTGGACGGGGTGGTGCTGTGCAGGCGCATGCGGGAGGTCTCCGGCGACGTCGCCATCATCATGGTGACCGCCCTGGGCGAGGTGCACGACAAGGTGGTGGGCCTGCAGGCCGGGGCAGACGACTACGTCGTCAAGCCCTACGACGTCGACGAGCTGGTGGCGCGCATCCACGCCGTGCACCGCAGGCGCACCGGGGCCAACCCGGTGGCCGAGCTCGACGGCGCCCGGGTCGACTTCGACCGCCGGGAGGTCACTGTGGACGGAGTGCCGGTGCTGCTGTCCCGCAAGGAGTTCCAGGTGCTCGCGCTCATCTTCAACGCCCGCGGCGCGGTCTGCGAGCGGGAGACGATCCTCGACCAGGTGTGGCAGCACGCGGGCGCGGCGGAGAACCGCTCGCTGGACGTGCACATCGCCAACCTGCGCACCAAGCTGGGCCGCAGCGGGCTGATCGAGACCGTGCGCGGCGTGGGCTACCGGCTCAGCGGCCAGCCGCGGTTCGCGGGCTGAGACCGCCGGGCGGGGGAGGAGCGGGGTGCGCACGCGGCTGCTGGGCATGGTCTGGTTCCTGATCGCCCTGGTGGTGTTCGGCCTCGGCGTGCCGCTGGCGCGCTCGGTGGCCGGGGCCGAGCAGCAGGACCTCTACCTGCGGCGGCTCACCGCCCTCAACCGCTTCTCCTCCCTGGCCCAGCAACCGCTCACCGACGCCCAGCCCCGGCTGCTGCGCGGCAGCCTCGACCGCTACGCCGAGGTCTACGGGGTGTCGGTGGTGGTCGTCGACGCCGACGGCGAGCGCGCCGTCAGCTCCGCCGACGGCTCCGGTCGTCCCATGATCGACCTGGCGGACCCGGCGGTGCGCGACGCCATCGGGCTCGCCCTGGCGGGCAGGCGGCCGGGGCCGGGGCCCCTGCTGGTGCCCTGGGACACCGACCCGCTGGTGCTCGCCGCGCCGGTGCTGGCCGACGGCGAGGTGCGCGGCGCGGTCGTGGTCGTCTCCCCGACCGCCGCCACCCGCACCACGATCCTGTGGTGGTGGGTGGGCATCGCGGGCGGCGGGCTGCTGGCGTTCGCGCTGGCACTGTCGGTGGCGGTGCCGGTGGTGCGCTGGATCCTGCGCCCGGTGCGCAGGCTCGACCAGGCCACCGGCGAGCTCGTCGCCGCGGTGGTCAGCGGCCGCGACGCCGACCCGGTCGGCGCCGAGCAGGGGCCGCCGGAGCTGCGCGAGCTGGGCCGCTCGTTCGACCGGATGGCCGCCAGCGTCAGCGGCACCCTGGCCGCCCAGCGCGCGTTCGTCGCCGACGCCTCGCACCAGCTGCGCAACCCGCTCACCGCGCTCAAGCTGCGCCTGGTCAACCTCGACGGGCACGTCGACGCCACCGCCGAGGCGCACCGGGTGGCCGCGGTGGCCGAGGCCGACCGGCTCAACCGCATCCTCGACGAGCTGCTGTCCATGGCCCGCGCCGAGGCCGACCGCGACGACCTCGTCCCGGTCGACGTCGACGCCGCGGTCGCCGACCGCACCGCCGACTGGCGGGTGGTGGCCGAGGCCAAGGGGGTGCCGCTGCACGTCGACGCCTCCGTCGGCGCCACCCGGGTGCTCATGCCGCCGCGCTCGGTGGAGGCGGTGCTCGACGCGCTGCTGGACAACGCGCTGAAGTTCACCCCGCCGGGGGCCGCGGTGGAGGTGGCCGCCGACGTCGACGACGACCTCGTCCGGCTCACCGTCCGCGACCACGGCCCCGGCCTGCGCGAGGACGAGCTGCCCAGGGCCACCGACCGGTTCTGGCGCAGCAACGCCCACCAGAACGTCCCCGGCTCCGGGCTGGGCCTGTCGATCGTGTCCCGGCTGGTGCAGCGGGTGGGCGGGCAGCTGGTGCTGAGCCTGCCCGACGGCGGCGGGCTGGCGGTCACCGCCGAGGTGCCCGCCGCGGGGCCTCAGCCGTCGGCCGAGCGGTAGTAGGCCAGCGCCCCCGGGTGCAGCGGCACCGGGTCGGTCTCGATGCCCGGCAGCACGTCGATCGCCCGCGCCGCGGCCACCGCGTTCTGCTGCCCGACGGCCTGGTTCGACCCGATGATCCGGTCGCGGGCGTCGAACAGGCCCCTGGTCAGCTGCTCGGCCAGCTCGTCGGGCACCGCCCGGGTGGTCAGCAGGAAGTTCGGCACCGCCAGCGTCGCCACCGCCACGCCGGTGCCGTAGGTCGAGGCGGGGATGCTCGAAGCGTTGTACACCGGGTCCGACCGGCGGATCTGCGGCAGCAGGTCGCCCAGGTCCAGCAGCCGGACCGGGGTGTCCCTGGCCAGCGCCTCCACGTCGTTGGTGGGCAGGCCGCCGGACCAGAAGAAGGCGTCGACCTCGCCCGAGCGCAGCTTGAGCACCGAGGACTTGAGGTTGTCCTCGACCTCGCGCACCTGGAGCTGGGCCACCGCCAGCACCCGGTCGGCGATCACCCGGGTGCCCGAGTCCCGGGTGCCCACCGCGACCCGCTTGCCCGCCAGCGCGGCCAGGGTCTCGATGCCGGAGTCCCGGCGCACCACCACGTGCAGGTAGTCGTCGTAGATGCGGGCCAGGGCCACCAGCGCGCGGGGGTCGTCGGAGCGCTGCGCGGAGGCCGCCCGGCTGGCCACGTCCGCCGCGCTGATCGCCACGTCGGCCTTGTCCGACTGCAACCGCAGCACGTTGTCGCCGGACCCGTTGGTCTCCTGCACGTCGGTCCCGGCCAGCCCCAGCTGCTCCTCCCACGCCGCCGACAACCCCCTGGCCAGCGCGTTGTACACCCCGCCAGGACCGCCCGAGGCGAACCGCAGCCGGGTCCCGGGGAAGGTGGTGTCGCAGGCGCTGGTCAGCGCGGCCACCGCGAGCAGGGCGGCGAGCAGCGCGCCGAGCCGGGTCCGCGGGCGCCTGGGCAGCATTGGCCGATGGTGCCAGAACCCCCGCCGACCGGCCCGCGTACCCTCGGACAGCGAGATGAGCGCGCGCACCTACCAAGTCCGCACCTACGGGTGCCAGATGAACGTCCACGACTCCGAGCGGCTGTCGGGCCTGCTGGAGGACGCGGGCTACACCGCCGCGCCCGAGGGCGCCACCGCCGACGTGGTCGTGTTCAACACCTGCGCCGTGCGCGAGAACGCCGACAACAAGCTCTACGGCAACCTGGGCCACCTGGCCCCGGCCAAGTCGGCGAACCCGGACATGCAGATCGCCGTCGGCGGCTGCCTGGCGCAGAAGGACCGCGGCGAGATCGTCCGCCGCGCCCCCTGGGTCGACGTCGTGTTCGGCACGCACAACATCGGCTCGCTGCCCACCCTGCTCGAGCGCGCCCGGCACAACCGGAGCGCCGAGGTGGAGATCCTGGAGTCGCTGGAGGTCTTCCCCTCCACGCTGCCCGCCCGCCGCGACTCCGCGCACTCGGGCTGGGTGTCGATCTCGGTGGGCTGCAACAACACGTGCACCTTCTGCATCGTGCCCTCGCTGCGCGGCCGCGAGCGCGACCGGCGCCCCGGCGAGGTGCTGGCCGAGGTCGAGGCGCTGGTGGCCGAGGGCGTGCTGGAGGTGACCCTGCTCGGGCAGAACGTCAACTCCTACGGCGTGGAGTTCGGCGACCGGCTCGCCTTCGGCAAGCTGCTGCGCGCCTGCGGCGGGGTCGAGGGCCTGGAGCGGGTCCGGTTCACCTCCCCGCACCCGAAGGACTTCACCGACGACGTCATCGCCGCGATGGCCGAGACGCCCAACGCCTGCCACCAGCTGCACATGCCGCTGCAATCCGGTTCGGACCGGGTGCTGCGCGAGATGCGCCGCTCCTACCGCTCGGCCCGCTACCTCTCGATCATCGAGAAGGTCCGCGCCGCCATGCCCGACGCGGCCATCACCACCGACATCATCGTCGGCTTCCCCGGGGAGACCGAGGAGGACTTCCAGGCCACCCTGGACGTGGTCCGCGAGTCCCGGTTCGCCAGCGCCTTCACCTTCCAGTACTCCAAGCGCCCCGGCACCCCCGCCGCGGACATGCCCGGCCAGCTGCCCAAGCAGGTCGTCCAGGAGCGCTACGACCGGCTGGTGCAGCTGCAGAACGACATCTCCTGGCAGCTCAACAAGGAGCAGGTCGGCCGCACCGTCGAGGTCGTCGCCGCGGTCGGCGAGGGCCGCAAGGACGCCGACACCCACCGCCTCAGCGGCCGCGCCAGGGACAACCGCCTGGTCCACTTCACCCCCGGCACCACCCACGTGCGCCCCGGCGACGTCGTCGAGGCGGTCATCACCTACGCCGCCCCGCACCACCTGGTCGCCGACGGCCCCCTCGTCTCCCACCGCCGCACCCGCGCGGGCGACAACCACGAGGCGGGCATCCGCCCCAAGACCGGCGGCGTCGGCCTGGGCCTGCCCTCCTTCGGCGCCCCCGCGCCCCTGCCCCCCGCCCAGGCCTGCGCGGCGGAGGTCCCCGCACTCGACGGAGGAGTCCGATGACCGACCCGGGCAAGGCCTACGAGCAGCTGCGCGCCGACGTGGAGGCCCGCGGCACCGCCACCGTGCGCACCGTCGACCTGGGCGTGCGCGCGCTGGTCATCGCCGTCGCGGTGTTCGCCCTCATCGTCGGCCTCGTGCTGCCCTGGGTGCACACCCCCGGCGGCGACGCCCTCGGCTTCGAGATCCTCTTCGGCTTCGGCCCGGCCGAGCAGCTCGGCGTGCTCTCGGTCCCGCGCCTGTTCGCCTTCACCAGCACCCTCTTCGGCATCCTCGCCTCGGCGCTGGCCCTCAACACCCGCCGCTGGGGCATGACCTGGATCGCCGCCATCGGCGGCTGGTTCGCCGCCGTCGACGGCCTGCTCGCCATCTGGACCGAGCAGTCCCTCGTCCGCGGCACCACCCCCGGCCCCGGTGCGGGCCTCGGCATGGTCATCGCCGAGGCCGCCATGGTCGTCCTGGCGATCCTGTGGTTCCGCACCGCGTGGTCCCGGGACCCCTCCAAGCCCGAACCCACCCACCCCGACCCCGACGACCCGGCCTGACCCGCCTCGTCCTGCTCCTGCCAGGGGCGACCACGCGCGAAGGGGCTCACCTCCACCGGAGGTGAGCCCCTTCGCGCTGGTGCGTCAGCGGGAGGCGACGGCCTGCTCGGCGGCGGCCAGCCACTCGCGCCACTGGGCGGCCTGGGCCTCGGCCTGCTCGGCGCGGCGCTTGTCGCCCGCGGCGCGCGCCTTGGCGGCCTGGGCCTCGAACTGCTCCACGCGCTCGCGGAACTGGGCGGCGCGGGCCTCGGCCTCGGGGTCGGTGCGGCGCCACTGGGCCTCGCCCGCCTGGCGCACCCGCTCCTCGACCGCGCGCAGACGGCCCTCCAGCTCGCGGATGCGCTCGCGCGGGACCTTGCCGATCTCCTCCCAGCGCTCCTGCACCCGGTGCAGGGCGCTGCGGGCGGCGTCCAGGCCGGTGCTCGGGTCGATCTTCTCCGCCTCGACCAGCAGCTCCTCCTTGGCCTTGGCGTTGGTCGCGAACTCGGCGTCGCGCTCGTCGAAGACCGCGGAGCGGCGGGCGAAGAACTTGTCCTGCGCGGCCCGGAACCGCTGCCACAGCTGGTCGTCGGCGTCCTTGGGCGCGCGGCCCGCGGCCTTCCACTCGACCATCAGGTCCTTGTAGCGGCCCGCGGTCGGGCCCCAGTCGTCGGACTCCGACAGCTCCTCGGCCAGCTCCACCAGCTCCTGCTTGCGGGTCTTGGCCTGCGCGCGCTGGCGGTCGAGGTCGGCGAAGTGCGACCCCCGGCGGCGGTTGAAGGTGTCGCGGGCCTTGGAGAACCGGCGCCACAGCTGCTCGTCGGTCTTGCGGTCGACGCCCTTGACCGTCTTCCACTCGTCCAGGATCGCCCGCAGCCGGTCGCCCGCCACCTTCCACTGGGTGGACTCGTCGGCCAGCTTCTCGGCCTCCTCGACCAGCGCCTGCTTGCGCGCCACCGCGGCCGCCCTGGCCTGGTCGCGGGCCGCCTTGGCCTTGTCCACGGCCTTCGAGGCGTGCCCCAGGACGAAGTCGATCCGGGCGGCGAGCCCGTCGAGGTCACCGACCACGGTGGCCTCGGCCAGCCCGTCGCGGATCTGCTTGGCGCTGGCCGCGGCCTGCTTCGGGTCGCCGGACCCGGAGGTCAGCCGGGCCTCCAGCAGCTCGACCTCGGTGCGCAGGTCGTCGAACTTGCGGGCGTAGTGCGCCAGGCCCTCGGTGGGCTCGCCCGCCTGCCACGACCCCACGGCCCGCTCGCCGTCGGCGGTCTTGACGTAGACGGTGCCGTCCTCGTCGACCCGGCCCCACTTGCCCGGGTCCGCCGAGGCCACGGCGACCACGGGCGCGGCGCCGGCGCCACCGGGGGTGACCGAGGCGGGGCTGGGCGCGGCGGCGGGGGCGGCGTCGGCAGGGGGCGCGGGCGCGACCGGTGCGGCGGGCGGTGCGGGGGCGGCCTCGACCGGCGCGGGCACGGCGGCCGCGGGCGCGGAGTAGGTCGGGGCGGACTCGACGACCCCAGCAGGCGCATCGTCAGCAGGCGCGCTGTCGGAGGGGGCGCTGTCTGAGGGGGCGCTGTCGGCAGCGGGGGCCGGGGCGTCCGCCTGGTCGTCGGCGACCTCGCCGGTCGCGGTCCCGGCCGGTGCCGCGCTCGCGGTGGCGCCCTCGACCGGCGTCGGGGCCGAGTACGTGGGCGTCGACTCGACCGGGTCACCGGTGGTGCCCTCGGCCGTGCCCGGCCCGGTGCCCGCGTCCGCGGTGCCCTCGTTGTTGTCGGTCATGACCGGCTCCCTCCCGCCTGCGTTGCCCGCGTCCCGCGGGCGCCCCGCTCGCGCGGGGCCCAGCACTGTGCGTACGGCCTCGGCGGCCGTGCGGCCCGGGCGTACCGCGCGCATTCAAACAGGTCAGCACGCGCACGGGTACTCGGCAGGCCGCTCTGCACATCATGGTGCCGCAAATCGTCCGGCCGTGGGCTGCGGCGGCCAAGATAGTTCGACGGACAGTAACCTCGCCACCGTGATCTCCCGAGTCGCGGTGGTGCCCCAGCCGCCCCTGCTGGTCCCCGAGCTGGTCGGCGGACCGGACGAGGACGCCGAGCGGCTGCGCGCGGCCTGCCGGGACGCGGCGGCGGCCCTGCTGGCGAGCAGCGACCACTGGGTCGCGGTCGGCGCGCACACCCGCCCGGCGCACCACCCGCCCGCGACCACCGGCACCTTCGCCCCCTACGGCGCCGACGTGCCCGTCTCACTCCAGCGGGTGAACCCCGCCCAGGACCGGCGGCCCCCAGCCGCCGACCTGCCGCTGCCCGTGCTGGTCGCGGGCTGGCTGCGCGGCCAGGTCGACGCCGCCGACGTCCCCGTGCACCTGGTCGCCCAGGACGCCACCCCGGCCGACTGCGCCAGGGACGGCGCCCGGTTGGCCGCCGAGCTGTCCGGCCCGGACCCGGTCGCCCTGCTGGTGGTGGGTGATGGCTCACACCGGCACGGCGAGCACGCCGTCGGCAGGCCGGACGAGCGCGCCCCCGCCTTCGACGACGCCGTCGCCCGCGCCCTGGCCACCGCCGACCTGGCCGCGCTCGCGGGCCTCGACCCCGCCGTGGCCGCCGACCTGGGCGCCGCAGGCCGCGCACCCTGGCAGGTTCTCGCCGCCGCCCTGCGCGCCGACGGGCGGACCTGGCGCGGCACCCGGTCCACCGCGCTGGTGCCCTTCGGCGTGGCCTACCACGTGGCCGTCTGGGACCCGGCGTGACCGCGCTCGCCCTCGTCGGCCCCACCGCCACCGGCAAGTCCGACCTCGGCCTGGCCCTGGCCGAGCGGCTGGGCGGCGAGGTGGTCAACGCCGACGCCATGCAGCTCTACCGCGGCATGGACATCGGCACCGCCAAGCTGACCCCGGCCGAGCGGCGCGGCGTCCCGCACCACCAGCTCGACGTCCTCGACGTCACCGAGACCGCCTCGGTCGCCGCCTACCAGCGCCACGCCCGCGCCGCCGTCGAGGACGTCCTCGCCCGCGGCCGGGTGCCCATCCTGGTCGGCGGCTCCGGCCTCTACGTCCAGGCCGTCCTCGACGACCTGCGCTTCCCCGGCACCGACCCGGGCATCCGCGCCCGCCTGGAGGACGAGCTGGCGGTGGTCGGCGCCCCCGCCCTGCACCACCGGCTGAGCGGGCTGGACCCGGTGGCCGCCGAGTCCATCCTGCCCAGCAACGGCAGGCGCCTGGTCCGCGCGCTGGAGGTCATCGAGCTGACCGGGCAGCCGTTCTCCGCCACCCTGCCCACCCCCGGCCCACCCCGCTACGGCGCGGTCCTGGTCGGCGTCGACCGCGACCCCGCCGAGCTGGACGCCCGGGTCGACCTGCGGGTCGAGCGGATGTTCGCCGCCGGGCTGGTCGAGGAGGTCCACGCGCTCTGCGAGGTCGGGCTGCGCGCGGGCCGCACCGCCCCGCGCGCCCTGGGCTACCAGCAGGTGCTCGCCGTCCTCGACGGGACGTCCACGGTGGACGAGGCCGCCGCCGAGACCGCCAGGGCCACCCGCCGGTTCGTGCGCAGGCAGCGCTCCTGGTTCCGCCGCGACCGCCGCACCACCTGGTTCGACGCCGCCGACCCCGGCCTGGTCGAGGCGGTCCTCGCCCTGCTGCCGCGCTGAGGGCCCGCCGGGCGCCGCCGCGTAGCCTGGTGGCGTGGCGATCGCGTTCAGCAAGGGGCACGGCACGGAGAACGACTTCGTGCTGCTGCCCGACCCCGACGGCGACCTCGACCTGACCCCGCACCGGGTCCGGGCCCTGTGCGACCGGCGCCGCGGCCTCGGCGCCGACGGGGTGCTGCGCGTGGTGCGCACCAAGGCCCTGCCGGACGCCCCCGGCGGCATCGACGGCGACGTCTGGTTCATGGACTACCGCAACGCCGACGGCTCGATCGCCGAGATGTGCGGCAACGGCGTTCGGGTGTTCGCCCGCTACCTCACCGACACCGGCCTCGCCGCGGGCCCGGAGGTGCCGGTGGGCACCCGGGCGGGCCTGCGCCCGGCCACGGTCAACCAGGACGGCACGGTCACCGTCGACATGGGACCGGTCCGCAGGCTGGGCCGCTCCACCGCCCGGCTCGCGGGCCGCGAGCTGGACGGCCTGGGCATCGACGTCGGCAACCCGCACCTGGCCTGCGTGGTCGACGCGGTCGCTGATCTCGACCTGGCCACCCAGCCCGGCTTCGACCCCGCCACCTTCCCCCAGGGCGTCAACCTGGAGTTCGTCGAACCGGTGACCGACGACGAGGTGCGCATGCGCGTCCACGAGCGCGGGGTGGGGGAGACCCGCTCCTGCGGCACCGGGACCGTCGCCGCCGCGGCCGCCGCCCTGGACGCCCAGGGCCGCACCACCGGCGTGGTGACCGTGCACATCCCGGGTGGCACGGTCACCGTCGAGGTCACCGACACCGGCAGCACCCTCACCGGCCCGGCCGAGTTCGTGGCCGAGGGCGAGCTCGCGCAGTCCTGGTGGGACGCCCTGGCCTGACCTGTTCCACTGTGGAGTTGTGGGGCATCGGAGTTGGGGCATCACCCAGCCGCCACCACCTCCTCGGGGGCGTTCGGCACGTCGCGCATCCGCCGCAGCGGTGAGCACACGACCCACAGCGCGCTGAGCACCGTGCCGCCGACGCCCACCCACAGCGCGGTCCGCACCCCGGCCCACTCACCGATCAGCCCGCCCGCGAGCGACCCCAGCGGGAGCGTGCCCCACACCACGAACCGGATGCTGGCGTTCATCCGGCCCAGCAGCGCGTCCGGGCACACCGCCTGCCGGAAGCTCACCTGCGCGACGTTGTAGACGACCACGCCGATGCCGGTGACGACGAACCCGAACGTCGACAGCACCAGCGGCCACCCGGGCGCGGCCAGCGGCACGAGCAGGCCGAACGGCGAGGTGACCAGCGTGCTCACCCAGATCGCCCGCGCCCCGCCCAACCAGTCGCCCACCCGCCCGGCGACCAGCGCGCCCAGCACGCCGCCGAGGGCCTGCACCCCGATCACCAGGCCGATCTGGCCGGGGGACAGGCCGACGACGCCGCTGAGGAAGAGCACGAAGCTGGCGTTGACGACGCCGCCGAAGAAGTTGGCCGTGCTCGTGCACGCGGTGATCGCCACCAGCAACCGGTTGCCGAACACGAACCGCAGGCCCTCGGCCACCTCCGCGCGCAGGTTCGGCGTCTGCTTGCGCTCGGGCGCCTGCTCCCCGGTGCGGATCCGCGAGAGCGACAACGCCGACGACAGGTACCCGACCGTCGTCGCCACCAGCGCCGAAGCAGCCGACAGGGCCTGGGTGAGCCCTCCGCCGAGCGCCGGACCCGCCAGCGCGGCGACGGTCTGGCTGGCCTGCAACTTGGCGTTGCCCTCCACCAGGTGCTCCCGGCCCACCAGCCCCGGCAGGTAGGACTGGTACCCGACGTCGAAGAACACCGTGCAGACCCCGATCGCCAGGGCCACCACCAGCAGGTGCGCCAGCGTCAGCGCGCCCAGCCAGGCCACGACCGGCACGGTCAGCAGCAGCACCGCCCTGGTCAGGTCCATGGCGATCATCAGCGGCCGCTTGCGCATCCGGTCCACCCACGCGCCCGCGGGCAGCCCCACCAGCAGGAACGCCGCGTTCTCCGCCGCGCCGAGCAGCCCCATCTGCCCCGGTGAGACCTGGAGGGCGGAGATCGCCAGCAGCGGCAGCACCACCTGCCCGACCTGGTAGCCGAACTGCGCGATGGTGTCGCCCACCCACAGCTGCCGGAAGTCGCGGTGCCGCCACAGCGCGGCTCGGCGCCGAGCGGTGGGAGGGGTTCCCGGAGAAGTCATGGCGCACAGGGTCGACGACTGATTGGAACTTGTCAATCAGTCATCCACACCCCACCCGGCACGGTCCCGCACCCGCCGGTCCCGCTCCAGGCGACCCGGCACAACGACGGACGAGCTGAGGCCGCCCCCCGTGGGAGGTACGCCCTAGTCTCCAGGGGTGACTGAGGTGCCCGAGCGCAGGGCGGCCACGCCGGAGGAGCTGCAGGTCCTCGGCTCGGCCGTGCGGCTGCGCATCATCCGCCTGACCCACCACCGGCCGCTGACGAACAAGGAGATCGCCGAGAAGGTCGGCAAGGACCCGGCCACGACCCTGCACCACGTGCGCAAGCTGCACGCCGCGGGCTTCCTGGAGGCCCTCCCCGAGCGCCGGGGCACCCGGGGCGCCAAGGAGATCCCCTACCGGTCCACCGGGCTGTCCTGGCGGCTGAGCCTGGGCCACACCCCGACCGTCTCCGAGGCCATGTTGCAGGCCTACCTGGGGGAGGTGGCCGCGGCGGGGGTCGGCGCAGTCGAGCAGACCCGCCTCGTCGTGCAGGTGGACGAGGCCTCCCGGGCGGAACTGCAGGTGCGCATCGGTGAGCTGCTGGAGGAATTCGCAGGTAGGGAGCCCCTGGAGGGCGCCGAGCGCACGGCGGTGTACCTCGCGATCTACCCGAGCGGGTAAATCCTGCTCGAATCGGGAACGCGGACGTGGGACCATGGCGTTGTAGCAGTGCAGACACCATCGTCGACACGAAGGACGGGTTCACCACGTGACTGAGGAAAGCTTCCAGCACGACACCCACGGCGACGGGACCGGTCCGGCTGAGCTCTCCCTCGGTGAACTCGAACTGGAGGAGCGCTCGTCGCTGCGCCGGATCACCGGCCTGTCGACCGAGCTCGAGGACATCACCGAGGTCGAGTACCGGCAGCTCCGCCTGGAGCGCGTGGTGCTCGTCGGGGTGTGGACCGAGGGCACCGCGCTCGAGTCGGAGTCCAGCCTGGCCGAGCTGGCCCGGCTGGCCGAGACCGCGGGCTCGGAGGTGCTCGACGGCCTCATCCAGCGCCGCGACAAGCCCGACCCGGCGACCTACGTCGGCTCCGGCAAGGTCGGTGAGCTGGCCGAGGTCGTGCGCGCGTCCGGCGCCGACACCGTCATCTGCGACGGTGAGCTGTCCCCGTCGCAGCTGCAGCAGCTGGAGGCGCGGCTCAAGGTCAAGGTCATCGACCGCACCGCGCTCATCCTGGACATCTTCGCCCAGCACGCCCGCTCGCGGGAGGGCAAGGCGCAGGTGGAGCTGGCCCAGTTGCAGTACCTGCTCCCGCGCCTGCGCGGGTGGGGCGCCACGCTGTCCCGGCAGGCCGGTGGTCGCGCCGGTGGCGGCAACGGCGGCGTGGGTCTGCGCGGCCCCGGTGAGACCAAGATCGAGACCGACCGGCGGCGGATTCGCGCCAAGATCTCCAAGCTGCGCCGCGACATCAAGGACATGTCCACCATCCGCGACACCAAGCGCGGGCGGCGGGTGGCCAACGACGTGCCGAGCGTGGCCATCGCCGGCTACACCAACGCGGGCAAGTCCAGTCTGCTCAACGCGCTGACCGGCGCGGGCGTGCTGGTGGAGGACGCGCTGTTCGCCACCCTGGACGCCACCACCCGGCGCACCCAGACCCCCGAGGGCACCGGCTTCACCCTGACCGACACCGTCGGGTTCGTCCGGCACCTGCCGCACCAGCTGGTCGAGGCATTCCGCTCCACGCTGGACGAGGTGGCCGACGCCGACCTCATCCTGCACGTGGTGGACGGCTCCGACCCGATGCCGGAGTGGCAGGTCCAGGCGGTGCGCGAGGTCCTCAACGACATCGGTGAGCGCCGCGAGCAGGCCATGCCCGCGGAGCTGATCGTGGTCAACAAGGTGGACGCGGCCGGTGAGCTGGCGCTGGCCAGGCTGCGCCACCTGCTGCCCGGGGCGGTGTTCGTCTCCGCGCACACCGGCCAGGGGATCGAGCAGCTGCGCGAGCGCGTGGCCGAGCTGATCCCGCGGCCGGACGTCGAGGTCGACGTGCTCATCCCCTACGACCGGGGTGAGCTGGTGGCCCGCGTGCACCGCGACGGCGAGGTGCTCTCCGAGGAGCACACCGAGTCCGGCACCGCGCTGCACGCCAAGGTCAAGGCCGACCTCGCGGGCGCCCTGGAGCAGTTCGCCGTCCACCGCACCCGCGCCTGACCGGCCCGGTGCCGCTCGTCCGGACACCGGTGCGGGCGCTCCTCGCCGCCGCGGCGGTGGCACTCGCCGTGCCACTGCCCGCGGCCGCGCAGGGGCAGCCCGCGCCGGTGGACGCCTGCACGACCTCGGACAAGAGGCTCGGTGAGCTGTCCGGCCTCGTCTCCGATGGCGAGCGCTGGTTCGCCGTCAACGACGGCGGCACCCGGTCGCAGGTGTTCGTGCTCGACCCGCGGACGTGCGCGGTCGAGCGGGTGATCTCCGGTCCCGTCGACCCCTACGACGTGGAGGACCTGGCGCGCGGGGCGGACGGCACCTTCTGGCTGTCCGACACGGGGGACAACAACCGCAAGCGCGAGACAGTGGCGCTCATCGCCCTCACCCCCGCCGGGAAGACGACCCTGCACCGCCTGACCTACCCGGACGGTCCACACGACACCGAGGCGCTGCTGCTCGCCAAGGACGGCACGCCCTACCTCGTGGCCAAGAGCCCGTTCGGCGTGTCCGACGTCTACCGCCCGGCCGGTCCACTGGCGACGCCCGGGCCCACCGCGCTCGAACACCTCGGCGCGCTCACCGTCGACAGCACCACCACCCAAGGCGGCCCCGTCGCGCCCTCGATCGGGTCGATGGCCGTGACCGGGGGATCTGTCAGCGCCGATGGGACGGTCGTCGCGCTGCGCACCTACACCGACGCCTACCTGTTCGCCGCACCGGACGGGGACGTCGGCGCCGCGCTGCTCCAGGGCGAGCCGGTGCGCATCCCGCTGCCCGGGGAGAAGCAGGGCGAGGCCATCGCGCTGCAACCGGACGGGTCGCTGGTCTCGGCCTCGGAGGGCGTGGGCGAGCCGGTGAAGGTCGTCGCGGGCGCCACGGCACTGCTGGCGGGCGACAAGCCGGAGGACGACCAGCAGCGCGCCGGGGCGACCCCCGGGACGGCCGCGCCCGCGAGCGACCAGCCCCGGGCGGCCGCGAACGGCAGCAGCGGGTTGTCCACGATCCCGGCGCTCGGCGTGACCGGGGTGGTCGTGGCCGGGATCCTCTACCTCATGCACCGCCGGGCCGCGCGCAAGCGCGGCTGACGGCGCCGGTCTCAGAGCCTGCGCAGGACCGCGACGACCTTGCCGAGGATGGTCGCCTCGTCGCCGGGGATCGGCTCGTAGGCGTCGTTGTGCGGCATCAGCCACACGTGCCCGTCGCGCCGCTTGAACGTCTTCACCGTGGCCTCGCCGTCGATCATCGCGGCCACGATGTCGCCGTTGTCCGCGGTCGGCTGCTGGCGCACCACGACCCAGTCGTCGTTGGCGATGGCGGCGTCGATCATGGAGTCACCGGCCACCTTGAGCATGAACAGCGACCCCTCGCCGACCAGCTCCTTCGGCAGCGGGAAGACGTCCTCCACCGCCTGCTCGGCCAGGATCGGGCCACCGGCGGCGATCCGGCCCACCACCGGCACGTAGGTGGGCCTGGGGCCCTGGTCGCCCTGCTCGATGAGCACCGGCGACACCTGCTCGCCGCGCAGCTGGGCGGGCGTGGCGTCGGCGGGCAGCACGCCGATGGCGCGCGGCCGGTTGGGGTCGCGGCGCAGGTAGCCCTTCTCCTCCAGCGCCCGCAGCTGGTAGGCCACCGAGGAGGTGGAGGTCAGGCCCACGGCCTCACCGATCTCGCGCACGCTGGGCGGGTAGCCGAAGCGCTGCACCCAGGAGCGGATGACCTCCAGCACCTGGCGCTGGCGCAGCGGCAGCTCCGCGCCGTCGGACGTCTGGTCGAGCTCGGGGAAGCTGCGCACGTTGCCCCCCGTCAACGGCTTCCTCTTCGGCGCCCCCGAGGGCTTCCGACCTCCTGTGCCTGCCACTGCTGTGCCTCCCTGCGCGCCGGCGCCCGCCTGCGGCGCCGGTGGAGCCTGAGCCGATCGCGGGTCGATCGCCTTCTCGATCATCTCCGGGGTCGACGGTAGCCCGCCGACCTGCGCAGATCAAACACCTGTTCGAGCGACACGCCGGGGCGGTCTGGAATTCCCGCCGCGTTCGGTGGTACACATTCGCACGGACGTTCGATCGAACGGTAGTTCGAGGAGGCAGCGATGGCAGCACCGCTGACGTCGGAGATCGCGGGCGCGGGCACCCCGGTGGAGACCGCGGGCCCGCCGCCGCGACCCGCCCTGCGCGCGGTCACCGCCACGCGGGAGCAGGCACCGGCGCGCCCGGGTCGCCGGGTCGGCCGGGGCAGGCTCCGCCCGCCGACCCGCCGCGCCCCGGTCGGCGCCCAGCACCTGCTCGGCGCCTCCCGCTGCGCCCGGCGCAGGCCGGTCCCGGTCGCGGCCCTGGTCGGGCTCGCGGGCGTGGTGGCCGCCGCCGTCGTGGGCCTCGGCGCGTTCGCCGGGTCGGTCGCGGGCGCCGACGTGCCGCGCACGACCACGGTGGTCCGGGTGCAGCCCGGCGAGACGCTGTCCGGGCTCGCCGAGCGGATGGCGCCGGGCAGCGACACCGCCGCGGTGGTCGACCGGATCCGCGAGCTGAACGCGCTGCCGGACGGGTCGATCCGCTCGGGCCAGCCGCTCACCGTCCCCTTCTCCGGCTGACGGCCTGCCCGGGGCGCCAAGGACTACCGGGCGCACCACCGCCCTCGGGCGCCCCAGCGTTCCCGCGCGTACCACGCGCACCACCGCTCACGGGCGGCGCTACCTGCGGATCCGTCCTGTTCGGACGGTGCACCGCCACGCTCCGCATGATCGACATCACCCCGCGCGCCCGGGTGGCGCGTGTCACTCCGTCGGGCGATTCACCGTGCGTGGTCGGCCGCCGTCGACAGTCCGTTGTCGACCCGTGACGCCTTCTCGCGTGTGGGCAGGTCGATGACGGGTACGCCGCCGTCGACCTACCGCCGCACCCTGTTCACCCAGGTCACGTACGCGCAACGGTGCTCACGCAGGGTGAGTTCCGGCGCCAAGTCGATGCCTACCCCGGGTTTGCCCCCACTGGTGTCTACCCCTAGGGTTCACCACAACATCTGGTAGTTACACCCGTGTAAGTAGTCCACAGGTAGGGGCAGTTGCCCACACCCTGTGCACAGGGTTGTCCACAGGTTGATCACCAAGCGTGGTCGATGAGCGGGTACCAGGTGGGGGCCAGGACGTGAGGAAGAGGGGTGGGGCCGGTGCGGTGTCCGTTCTGCCGGCACGCCGACTCGCGGGTCGTGGACTCGCGCGAGGTCGACGACGGCCAGGCCATCCGGCGCAGGAGGTCCTGCCCGGAGTGCGGCCGCCGGTTCACCACCGTCGAGGAGGCCGTGCTCGCGGTCGTGAAGCGGTCCGGGGTCACCGAGCCGTTCAGCCGGGACAAGGTCATCCGCGGGGTCGCGCGCGCCTGCCAGGGGCGCCCGGTCAACGAGGACCAGCTGCAGCAGCTCGCGCAGCGGGTCGAGGAGGCCATCCGCTCGCAGGGCAGCGCCGAGATCCCCAGCCACGAGGTCGGGCTGGCGATCCTCGGACCGCTGCGCGAGCTCGACGGGGTGGCGTACCTGCGGTTCGCGAGCGTGTACCGGTCCTTCTCCTCCGTCGACGACTTCGAGAAGGAGATCGCCGACCTGCGCGCCGCCATGGCGCAGCGGGCGGCAGGGCCGGATGAGCGGTAAGCGCGGCAAGTGGCGGCGCAGCGGTGCGCCGGGCCGCCCCGGTGGGGGCGCGAGCAGGGGCAAGGACAGCACGGGGGCGACGCGGACGGCGGGGACGGCGGCCGTGGCCACAGCACAGCAGCGGACTGACGAACGAGAGGGACCGGTCATGACCGAGACCGTCGAGACCACGGCCGAGCGCGGCGGGGCACCGCGCCAGCGGCTGCGGGTGGAGCGCGTGCACACGACCGAGGGGGTGCACCCCTACGACGAGGTCACCTGGGAGCTGCGCGACGTCGTGATGACCAACTGGCGCGACGGGTCGGTGAACTTCGAGCAGCGCGGCGTGGAGTTCCCCTCGACCTGGTCGGTCAACGCGACCAACATCGTGACCAGCAAGTACTTCCGCGGCGCCGTGGGCTCGGACAAGCGGGAGAAGTCGCTGCGCCAGCTCATCGACCGGGTGGTGGGCAAGTACGTCGCCGCCGGTGTCGAGCACGGCTACTTCGGCTCGCCGCAGGACGCCGAGGTGTTCGAGCACGAGCTGACCTACATGCTGCTGCACCAGGTGTTCAGCTTCAACTCCCCGGTCTGGTTCAACGTCGGCACCGCCTCCCCGCAGCAGGTCAGCGCGTGCTTCATCCTGTCGGTCGACGACACGATGGACTCGATCCTCAACTGGTACAAGGAAGAGGGCCTGATCTTCAAGGGCGGGTCGGGCGCGGGCCTGAACCTGTCCCGCATCCGGTCGTCGAAGGAGCTGCTGTCCTCCGGCGGCACCGCCTCCGGCCCGGTCTCGTTCATGCGCGGCGCCGACGCCTCCGCGGGCACCATCAAGTCCGGTGGCGCCACCCGGCGCGCGGCGAAGATGGTCGTCCTCGACGTGGACCACCCCGACGTCGAGGAGTTCATCGAGACCAAGGCCAAGGAGGAGAAGAAGATCCGCGTGCTGCGCGACGCGGGCTTCGACATGGACCTCGGCGGCGCCGACATCACCTCGGTGCAGTACCAGAACGCCAACAACTCCATCCGGGTCTCCGACGAGTTCATGCACGCGGTGCAGACCGGCGGCGAGTTCGGCCTGCGCTCGCGCACCACGCACGAGGTCATCGAGCGCGTCGACGCCAAGCAGCTGTTCCGCAAGCTGTCCCAGGCCGCCTGGGAGTGCGCCGACCCCGGCATCCAGTACGACGACACGATCAACGCCTGGCACACCTGCCCCGAGTCGGGCCGGATCACCGCGTCGAACCCGTGCAGCGAGTACATGCACCTGGACAACTCCAGCTGCAACCTGGCGTCGCTGAACCTGCTCAAGTTCCTGCGCGAGGACGGCACCTTCGACGCCGAGCGGTTCGCCAAGGCCGTCGAGCTGATCATCACCGCGATGGACATCTCGATCTGCTTCGCCGACTTCCCGACCGAGCCGATCGCCGACACCACCCGCCGCTTCCGCCAGCTGGGCATCGGCTACGCCAACCTCGGCGCGCTGCTCATGGCCACCGGCCACGCCTACGACTCCGAGGGCGGCCGGGCGCTGGCCGCGGCGATCTCCTCGCTGATGACCGGCACCGCCTACCGCCGCTCCGCCGAGCTGGCGGGTGCGGTCGGCCCGTACGAGGGCTACGCGCGCAACGCCGACGCCCACCAGCGCGTCATGCGCAAGCACGCCGCGGCCAACGACCTGGTCCGCACCTACGACCACATCGACTCGCACGTGCAGCGGGTGGCCACCCGGGAGTGGCAGGAGGCGCTGCGCGTGGGCGCGGCGAACGGCTGGCGCAACGCGCAGGCCTCGGTGATCGCCCCCACCGGCACCATCGGCCTGATGATGGACTGCGACACCACCGGCATCGAGCCGGACCTGGCGCTGGTCAAGTTCAAGAAGCTGGTCGGCGGCGGCTCCATGCAGATCGTCAACCAGACCGTGCCGCGCGCGCTGACCGCCCTGGGCTACCAGGACGAGCAGGTCGAGGCCATCGTCGAGCACATCTCCGAGCACGGCCACGTCGTCGACGCCCCCGGCCTGCGCCCGGAGCACTACGAGGTGTTCGACTGCGCCATGGGCGAGCGGTCCATCGCGCCGATGGGCCACGTGAAGATGATGGCCGCGGTGCAGCCGTTCGTCTCCGGCGCCATCTCCAAGACGGTCAACATGCCGGAGTCGGCGACCGTGGAGGACGTCGAGGAGATCTACTACGAGGGCTGGAAGCTGGGCATCAAGGCCCTGGCGATCTACCGCGACAACTGCAAGGTCGGCCAGCCACTGTCGGCGGGCAAGGGCGGCGCGGCCAAGGCCGAGGCCGAGCCGGAGAAGGTCGTCGAGTACAAGCCGGTCCGCAAGCGCCTGCCCAAGAAGCGCCCCAGCCAGACCGTGTCGTTCACCGTCGGCGGCGCCGAGGGCTACCTGCACGCGGGCTCCTACCCCGACGACGGCCTGGGCGAGATCTTCGTCAAGCTGGGCAAGCAGGGCTCGACCCTGGCCGGGGTGATGGACGCGTTCTCCATGTCGATCTCGGTCGGCCTGCAGTACGGCATCCCGCTGGAGTTCTACGTCTCGAAGTTCCAGAACCTGCGCTTCGAGCCCGCGGGCATGACCGACGACCCGGACGTGCGCATCGCCACCAGCGTCCTGGACTACCTGTTCCGCAGGCTGGCCCTGGACTACCTGCCCTACGACACCCGCGCCCAGCTCGGCATCTTCACCGCCGACGAGCGCTCGGCCCAGGTCGCCGCCGACTACGGCACCGACGTGGACCTCGAAGCCCTGCGCACCTCGGTCGACGCCACCCCCAGCACCGAGATCGAGCAGGCCGTGGCCGACAAGCCGCTCAGCGCCGCCCACAGCTCCACCGAGCTGCTGGAGCTGCACCTGGGCAAGGCCGCCGACGCCCCGCTGTGCATGACCTGCGGCACCAAGATGCGCCCCGCGGGCTCCTGCTACGTCTGCGAGGGCTGCGGCTCCACCTCCGGTTGCAGCTGACCGCAGGACCACGGGAAGGGCGGGGACCGGGAACGGTTCCCGCCCTTCCCCGTCGCGTTGTGTGGTACCGGGAAGTGCTGTCGGTTGGTGCATTGCCGGCGGTTCACCGGATGGGCTGAACCGGGATGTGCATTCCCGGCGAATTCGCACCGAGTTGAGCACGGGGTGTGGGGGGTGGGTGCCATCATGTTCACCTCACAGACGACTGGTGTGGAGGTGGTGGCCGTGACCGCGAGCTTGGCCATGGTGAGCTTGGACTGCCCGGACCCGCAGGCGCTGGCGGCCTTCTACGCCGAGCTGCTCGGCTGGAAGGTCGCGGCCAGCGAGCACGAGTACGCGATGATCACCGACGAGGGGTCCGCGCCGATCGGGTTCGGCCGGGTGGAGGGGTACACCGCCCCGGAGTGGTCGCCGGACAGCGCCGACGCCAAGCGCTACCACCTGGACTTCTACGTCGACGACCTGGACGGCGGGGAGGCCAGGGCGCTGGAGCTGGGGGCGACCAAGCCGGAGTTCCAGCCCGACCCGGGTTGGCGGGTGCTGCTCGACCCGGCGGGGCACCCGTTCTGCCTCTGCGTGCGACGCGGCTGAGACCGCTCGACCAACGCCGGTGCCCGCCCCTGCCGGGGGTGGGCACCGGCGTTCTGCATGTGTCTACTCAGGACTGGTCGAGCGCCACCGCGCGAGCACGCGATCGATGTCGTCGCGGATGCGGTCGCGGGCCTCGGCGCGGGGCACGCCCGCCATCAGCATGACGTCGTAGTCGGTCTCCTCGTGCCGGATCGCCGCGACGACGGCGAGGGTGACCGCGTGCTCGTCGAGGGCGCGACCCGCCGCCGACCGGCCCACCCGGCCGCTGCTGCGGGTGCCCGCGTGCTCCGCGATCGCCTGGGCGCGGGCCGCGGCCAGCGCCGGGAACAGCTCACCGATGCGCCGGGCGAACGCGGCCTGGAACTCCACGTCCTGCTCCGCCCGCCGCTCCCGGTCGCGGACCCGCCTGCGCTCGCGCACCTCCTCGTCGGCCAGGCACGCCGCCTCGGCCTCCTCCAGCGCGGCGCGCTCCACCAGCAGGCCGCGCCGCTCGTACCGCTTGCGCGAGCGGTTCCACGTCGCGACGACGGCGGCCAGCCCGCTGGCCTTGCGCGCCCGCCGGGTCATGGCCGCGTTGCCGGAGGGCAGTAGCACCAGGTGCCCGAAGTCGGCGCAGTCCAGGCACAGGGGCTTGTCGTCCTCGACGAACTGGTGCTCGCCCGTCTCCCCGCACTGCGCGCAGTACCAGGGCTTGTCGGCGATGAGCACCATCAGCTCGGGCGCCTTGGCCGCGGTCACCTTGGCGCGCCGCGCCTCGGTGAGCGCCGGGTCTGTCCACTGAGCACCGAAGGGCCGCTCGTCGCCCTCGGCGGTGAAGCGCAGCGGCCTGCGGTCGCGGGTCGCGGACACGTACTCCACTTCGGACTGGACCAGGTTGCGCCCGCGCGCCCACCGGTGCAGGCACGCCACGGCCTCGGTCAGCCGCTCCGCCGGCACCGCCGCCACGCCCTCCAGCGCGGGCACCTTGCCCAGCTCCCAGGACTGCACCACCCGCCCGCTGACCCACCCCAACCCGGTCAGCACGTCCAGCGGGGCCACGACCTTCTTGCGCCGCAGCAGCTCCTCCGCGACCTCGCTGACCCGCCGCTCCAACCGCGCGCTCACCTCTGCTCCTCCACCATCGCCCGGTACGCGGGCCGCAGCAGGTCCACCAGGGGGCGCCCGCGCACGACCACCGGCAGGGCGTCGAGCTGGTCGAGGATGGCGTCCGGGGCGCCCGCCACGAGCGGCCCAGCCGGGGCCGGGGGAGTGGCGGGCGAACCCCAGAACCCCTCCAGCAGCTCGGTCAGCGGCGCCTCCCGCTCCTCCGGCCGCTGCGATTCCGCACCGCCGCGCAGCTCGCGCAGGTTGTCCAGCAGCTGTTGGCGCGAGCGCCCGCGCCAGGCCAGGATCTCGAACGGGTCGGCGTCGAAGGACTCCGCGAGCAGGTAGCAAGCGGCGGCCAGGTGCTTGCACGGCACCTGCCAGTCCGGGCAGCTGCAATCCATGGACAGGTCGTGCGCGTCGTCGGGGAACAGGTGCAGCCCGACCGACTCGAAGGCGTCCTCGATGTCCTCCGGCATGTCGCCCGCGAGCAGCTTGGCCAGGAACAGCGCCTGGCCCGCAAGCGCTTGCTCCACCGCCGTCCACTGCTCGTCGGTGAACGCCCGCACCCCGATGCGCACCCGGTAGGGCTCCGGTCTGCTGCCCTGCACCTGCCCGACGACGATGCTCGTCGACAGCGACAGGCTCAGCACCTGCCCCTGCCGGGCGTAGCGCCTGCCCCGGTCGAGCCGCCCGCCCAGCCCCAGCGACTCCAGCACCGACAGGAACCGCCGCGACCACCACGACCGGGCGATCTCCCCGCGCTGGCTGCGCGCCCGCAGGCCGTCCGCGACCCGGATGGGCCCGGCCGGGGCGTCGCGCCACCACTGGTCGTCAGCCACCGACGGCCTCCTCCGACAGCGAGACCAGCTCGCGCAGCTCGTCGGTCGACAGCGCGCCCAGCCAGCCCTCGCCCGCGCCCACCACCAGCTGCGCCAGCGCCTTCTTCTGCTCGATCATCTCCTCGATCCGCTCCTCCAGCGTGCCGACGCAGACGAACTTGCGCACCTGCACCGCCCGCCGCTGCCCGATGCGGAACGCCCGGTCGGTGGCCTGGTCCTCCACCGCCGGGTTCCACCAGCGGTCCAGGTGCACGACGTGGTTGGCGGCGGTGAGCGTCAACCCCGTGCCGCCCGCCTTGAGCGACAGCAGCAGCACCGGGGGACCGTCGCCCGCCTGGAAGCGCTCGACGATGCGGTCGCGCTGCTTCTTGGGCGTGCCGCCGTGCAGGAAGCCCACCTCGGTGTCGAACCGGGCGGCCAGGTGCGGCACCAGCATCCCGCCGAACGCGGCGAACTGGGTGAAGCACAGCGCCCGGTCGCCGTCGGCGAGCACCTGCTCCAGGACCTCCTCCAGCCGGGCGAGCTTGCCCGAGCGGCCCGCCACCCGCGAGCCGTCCCCGAGGAACTGCGCCGGGTGGTTGCACACCTGCTTGAGCTTGGTCATCGTCGCCAGCACCAGGCCCTTGCGCTGGATGCCCTCGCTGTCGTCGACCTTGGCCAGCATGTCGTCGACGACGGCCCGGTAGAGCGAGGCCTGCTCCGCGGTGAGCGTGCAGAGCTGCTTCATCTCCAGCTTGTCCGGCAGGTCGTCGATGACGGTGGGGTCGGTCTTGACCCGGCGCAGGATGAACGGGCGGGTGATCCGGCGCAGCCGGGCGGCGGCGTCCTCGTCGCCGTGCCGCTCGACCGGCACGGCGAAGCGGGCGCGGAACCGGGCCAGCGGGCCGAGCAGGCCGGGGTTGGCGAAGTCCATCACCGACCACAGCTCGGCCAGCCGGTTCTCCACCGGTGTCCCGGTGAGGGCGATCCGGTGCCGGGCGGGCAGGCCGCGCACCGCCTGCGACTGCCGGGCCGCGCTGTTCTTGATGTTCTGCGCCTCGTCGAGCACCACCCGGTCCCAGGTCAGCTCGGCCAGCGCGGCGGCGTCCCTGGTCGCGGTGGCGTAGGTGGTGATGACGAGGTCGTGGCCCGCCACGGCGGCCGCCAGTTCGTCCGCGCCCGCCCGCTCGGCGCCGTGGTGGACGTGCGCGCGCAGCCCCGGGGTGAACCGCTGCGCCTCGCGCAACCACGTGCCCACCAGCGACATCGGGCAGATGAGCAGCGTCGGCGGCCGCTGCCGCCCGTGCCGGTTGTGCGCCTCCAGGGCGAGCAGCTGCACCGTCTTGCCCAGGCCCATGTCGTCGGCCAGGCAGGCGCCCAGGCCCAGCCCGTCGAGGAACGCCAGCCAGGCCAGCCCGCGCCGCTGGTAGGGGCGCAGCACGGCGCCGAAGCCCGCGGGCGGGTCCATCGGCTCCAGGGTGCTGTCGACCCGCCCGGCGAGCAGGTCGGCCACCCAGCCCGTGCCGCCGATGCCGACGACGGGGATGCCGCGCTCGTCGTCCTCGGCGGGCAGCCCGGCGATCTCCAGCACCTCGCCCACGGCCATCCGCCCGGTGCCCGCCCGCTCCAGGTAGGCCAGCCCGGCGGCGATCCGGCGCTGGTCGACGTGCACCCACCGGCCGCGCACCCGCACGAGCGGCACCTTGGCCGCGGCCAGCTCGCGCAGCTCCTCCTCGGTGAGGGTCAGCTCGCCCAGCGCCACGTCCCAGCGGTAGTCGACCAGCTCGTCGCGGCCCAGCACGCTGGTGCGGCTGACCGTGCCCGCGGTGCCCCGGCTGGTGGTGGTCAGCCGCAGCCCCACCTCGTTCGAGGCCTTCCACCACGACGGCAGCAGCACCCCGAACCCCGCCTGGTCGAGCGCGGCGGCCCGGACCAGCACGTCGTGCGCGCCCGCGGTGTCCAGCTCCAGCCCGACCGGGTGCCGCTCGCGCAGGGCGGTGTCCAGCGCGGGCAGGACGCGCGCCGCGCGGCCCAGGTCGGCCAGCAGCACCTCCTGCGGGCGGGCCACCCACCGACGCAGCACCTCGCCGCGGTCGCCCGACCACACCTGCTGCGCGGGGACGAGCACGCTCGGGTCGTCGGCGGCTTGGAGCAGGAACTCCAACCGCCACGGCTCGTCCGGTTCCTCCGCGGGGCGCAGGCGGAAGCAGGCCCGCACCGGGCCCTCGTGCGCCGCGCCCGCCGCCCACGACGCCAGCTGCCTCGACAGCGTGCGGACGCGTTCGGGGCCTGCGTGCACCGCGGGGTCGTCGACCAGCGCGCGCAGCAACGCGCCCGCGGCCGCGTCCGCGGCGGCGAACCGGCCGGGCGGGGCCAGCGCGGTGCCCGACACCCTGGCCCGCACCAGCGCGTCGACGGCGGCGTCGAGCAGCCCGCGCAGCACGTCCTCCCCGACGCGGCCCTCCAGCAGCGCCGGGTCGACCTGCTCGGCGCGCAGCACCGGGGGCAGCGCGTCGCGCAAGCGCGCGTAGCGGGCCGAGTCCGCGCCGGTCAGGGCCGGGCGCCAGCGCGCGGCGTGCCCGTCCCCCTCGGCCACCAGCGCGGGCAGCACCCGACCGCGTGCCACCAGGTCCTCCGCGAGCGCCACCACCCGCACGACGAACCGGACCGCGGCCCCGGGCCGGATGTCCTCGGCGTCGGCGCCGCCCACCGCCTCCGGCAGCGAGTGCGCCCGCACCAGCAGCGCGGGGACCAGCCAGGGCTGCAACCGCACCGACCCGCGCGGCGGCGGCCCCGCGGTCAGCGGGTCGCGCACCAGCTCCGGGGACGCCACCGGCGCGGACGGGTAGGAGGGCAGCAGGACGCGCACCCGCGTCGGCGTGCCCGCCACCCCGAGCCGCCGCGCCAGTTCCTCGGCGGGCGCGGCGTAGGGGTGGTCGGTCGCCGACCTGCCCGCCCGGCCCGGGCGCCGGGCGGGCAGGTCGGAGTCCTCCGCCCACAGCGCGAGTTCCCCGGGGGCCGAGTCCGCGGCGAGGCAGTGCAGCGCCAACACGGTTCAGAGGCTACCGACCCCCCACGACAACCCGGGACGCCCGCTACCGCTCTGTGGATGAACCCGGGTCGAGGGTGCGCAGCAGGAACTCGTAGACGATCGCGGACATGAACGCCCGCTGCTCGTTGTCGGCCGCCGCGCCGTGCCCGCCCTCGATGTTCTCGTAGTACAGCGGGGTGTGGCCCTGCTCCAGCATCCGCGCCATCATCTTGCGCGCGTGCCCTGGGTGCACCCGGTCGTCGCGGGTCGAGGTGACGAAGAAGGCGGGCGGGTACGTACGTCCACTGTGGACGTTGTGGTACGGCGAGTACTCCTTGATGAACTCCCAGTCCGCCGCGTCGTCCGGGTCGCCCCACTCCGCCATCCACGACGCACCCGCCAGCAGCAGGTGGTAGCGGCGCATGTCCAGCAGCGGCACCTGCACGACCACCGCGCCGAACAGCTCCGGGTAGCGGGTGAGCATCACCCCGGTGAGCAGTCCGCCGTTGCTGCCGCCCTGCACGCCCAGCCGTTCGGGCGTGGTGATCCCGCGCGCGACCAGGTCCTTGGCGACCGAGGCCATGTCCTCGTAGGCGCGCAGCCGGTTCTCCCGCATCGCCGCGCGGTGCCACCGCGGCCCGTACTCACCACCGCCGCGGATGTTGGCCACCACGTAGGTGCCCCCGCGCGCCAACCACGACCGGCCCAGCCCGCCGGAGTAGCCCGGGGTGAGCGAGACCTCGAAGCCGCCGTAGCCGTAGAGCAGCGTGGGGCCGTCCGTGCTCTCCCCGCGCACGACGAAGTAGGGCACCCGCGTGCCGTCGTCGGAGGTCGCGAAGTGCTGCTCCACCCGCAGGCCGTCGGCGTCGAAGAACGCGGGCGCGCGGCGCAGCACCTCCACCTCGCCGCCGACCTCGCCGCGCAGCAGCGTCGAGGGCTGGAGGTAGCCGGTCACGTTGAGCAGGTACTCGTCGGAGTTGTCCGGGTCGGTGTCGGTGATGCTCGCCGACCCCAGCTCCGGGGCGCCCGGCAGCTCCTCGCGCGCCCAGCCGTCCGGCCCGGGGGTCAGCACCTCCAGCCGGGTGGTCACGTCGGAGAGCTCGTTGAGGATCAGGTGGTTGCGCGTCCACGCCCAGCCGCTGAGCGAGGTGCGCTCGTCGGGCAGGAACAGCGGGGTCAGCTCGCGCGACCCGGCCAGGTACGCCTCGAAGTCGGTCACCAGCAGCGCCCCGGCCGGGAAGGTCCGCCCGCCGACCGTCCACTCCGACCGCAGCGACACCAGCATCCACTCCCGGTGCACGTCCGGGGACGCGTCGTCCGGCAGGTCGATCTTCACCAGCGACCCGTCCGCGCCGCGCACGTGGTCGGTGCTGCTGTAGAAGTCCGGGTGCGAGCCGACGAAGTCGCGCTGGAAGCCGGGGGTGTGGTCGCGGAAGGCGTAGGCGCTGACGTCGTCGGGCTTGCCCTCGAACACCACCTCCGCCTCGGCCAGCGGCGTGCCCCGCCGCCAGGCCTTGATCACCCGCGGGTAGCCGCTGGTGGTCATCGACCCCTCGCCGAAGTCGGTGCCGACGTAGATGGTGTCGTCGTCGATCCAGCTCACCCGGGACTTGGCCTCGGGCAGCTCGAACCCGCCCTCGACGAAGGTCCGCGTGCCCAGGTCGAACTCGCGCACCACCGTGGCGTCCGCGCCGCCCCGCGACAGCTCCACCAGCGCGCGGTCGTAGTGCGGCCTGCGCACGGCGGCACCGGCCCACACCCAGTTCTCCCCGTCCGCGGCCGCGAGCGCGTCCACGTCCAGCAGCACGTCCCACCGCGGGTCACCGCCGCGGTACTCCTCCAGGGTGGTGCGCCGCCACAGCCCCTTGGGGTTGGCCGCGTCCTGCCAGAAGTTGTAGAGGAACTCGCCGCGCCTGCGCGGGTAGGGGATGCGGTCGTCGGCGTCGAGCACCTCCCGCACGCCCGCGCGGATCGCCTCGAACCGCGCGCCCCCGGTCAGCGCGGCGACGGACCCGGCGTTGCGCTCGCGGACCCAGGCCAGCGCGTCGTCTCCGGTGACGTCCTCGAGCCAGAGGTGGGGGTCGGTGGGGATGTCGGGGTCGGTCATGCCGCCAGTCTGCCACCGCCCGCGGGCCCGCCGGTCAGTCCCGCAGGCCGCGCACCGCCACCCCCTTGGCGAAGTCGACCCGGAAGCTGAAGGTGATCTCCCAGGTCTGGCCGGGTTGCAGCTCGGCGCGCCAGGTCAGCTCGCCCAGCTCGGTCGACTCGGCGGGCTGCGGCTGCACCACCACGTCGCGCACGACGGCGGACTCCGTGCGCGAGACGGGCAGCTGGTCGACCACGGCGATGCGCGCCGGGCGCGGGCCGTGGTTGCCCACGGTGATCCGGTAGGAGACCTCCTGCCTGCGCGTGCCGCCCATCACCGCCTTGCCCGCCGCGCGCCTGGTCAGCTCCCGCTCGACCCGCACCCGGTCGTCGATGCCCAGGGTCAGCTCGACCTCCTCGCCGGGCGCCCAGGTCGCCAGGTCGGTGACGCCGACGAACTCGCTGTCGTGGAACAGCGCCGCCCGCCCCGGGCGCAGCGTGTGCGGGGAGTTGTTGACCGCGGTCGCCCGCAGGTACACCTCCGGTCCGCGCAGCGGCACCGCCACGTGGTCCAGGGCGGCGGGCAGGTCGACCTGGGCCACCGTGGTCCGGTGCGAGCTGCCGTCGGCGGGCACGGCCACCGGCCTGGTCGGCCGGTAGGTCGTCGACGCCTCGGCGTGCTCGACCTGGGCGACGGCCTCGAACACCGGCTTGGCGGCGGCACCCGCGGGCGCGGCCGCCATGGGCGCGGCCGCCCCGAAGCTGCTGTCGGCCATCGCCCGCACCATCGGCGCGGGCGGCGGCAGCGGCCGCTCGACGTCGAGGAACCAGGGCGACAGCTCCGGCACGTCGATGCTCGCCGCTGGCCGCGCGGTCGACAGCCGCAGCTCGCACTCCGGCCAGTCCTCGCCGCTGTGCTGGGTCACCAGCCCGTACCAGGTCAGCCGCAGGGCGCCCCCGGAGAGCCGCACGTCGTAGCGGGACTCCCAGCCCGCGGCGTCGACCAGGTAGGAGACCTCCAGCTCGACCTCGCCCGCCTGGGACACGCCCAGCTCGACCGCCACCACCCGGCGGTCCGGCGCGCGCACCCGGCCGCGGTCGGCCAGCCGCCGCTGCGCCTCCTCGAACTCGGCCTGCGCGCGCTGCCGGGTCTCCGACAGCGCCCGCCGCTCGGCCAGCACCGCGGTGAGCTGCCCGGCCAGCGCGTCGCCCACCTCGGCCACCCTGGCGGGCTCGGCCTCGCCCCTGGCCAGCGCCTGGGCGAAGCTGCTGCCCGCCCGGGTGGCCAGCGCCGCCAGCAGGTCGGCCCGGCCGCTGAGCACCTGGTCCTGGTCGGTGAGTTCCTGCAACCGCAGGCGCAGGGCGTCGCGGCGCTCCTCCAGCCCCGCCACGGCCTCGTCCGGGGTGCTGGCGTGCCGCTCCTGGCCCACGTCGACCCCCAGCACGGTCGCCGGGCCCCGCCCGCTGACCCGCACCGAGTCCGGGTGCAGGCCCAGCGGCAGCCCGCCGACCAGCACGCGCTGCTCCCCCGGCGCCAGCGCCGCGGTGCCGCGCCTGGTCACCCTGGCCTGTCCCGGGTAGACGGTGACAGCGACGATCGGGGCGTCCACGCGAGTCTCCACGCGCGCAGGCTACCCACCCACCCCGACACCCGTCGCGGGTTCGGTGGAGCCCGCCGCTGCCCCGGACATCCCCCTCATCGGCCCCCGACCACCCCCTAAACCTGGCGGAAACCCGTCGAACCGGGCACGCAGCGTGCTTGGTTGGTCGCCAACCGATGTGTCCGGAGGTGGAGATGGGCAAGTTGCGGACCCTCGCGGTGCTGGTGGGCACCGCCGCGGTGACCGCGGGCGCGCTCGTGGTGGGGGCCGGGGTGGCCTCGGCCGCACCCGCGTTCCAGCTGCCGTTCCCGTGCAACCAGGTGTGGTCGGGGCAGACCAGGACCAACCACAGCCCGGCCAACGCGATCGACTTCAACCGCGACGGCGACGACGGCGACCCGGTGGTCGCCACCGCGGGCGGCACCGTCACCCGCGTCGCCAACGAGGGCTCGACCAGCTACGGCCGGTGGATCGAGATCGACCACGGCGGCGGGTGGCGCTCCCGGTACGCCCACCTGTCGGTGCAGCGGGTGTCGGTGGGGCAGAGCGTGTCCCAGGGCGCCACGATCGGCAACGTGGGCAACACCGGCGGGTCGACCGGCGCGCACCTGCACTTCGAGCAGCTGCTCAACGGCGTGCCGCAGAAGGTCGTGTTCAACGGCGCGCAGGCGCTGTACTGGGGCACGAAGAGCTACACCAGCAAGAACCGCTGCTCGGGCAGCACCAACCCGTACACCCCGCAGGAGGTCTGCGGCAGCGGGTTCAGCCAGATCGACTCGGCGGCGCTGGGCACCGCGGGCCGCGTGTACCTGCTGTACAACGCGAGCACCGGCTACAACTGCGTGGCCACGATGAAGCTGACCTCGCTGGGCAGCGCGTCGTCGGTGTCGGCGTTCCTGGAGGTCCAGGGCGGCACGCGGAGCACGGACTCGGGCTCGTTCTCCTACTACGCCGGGCCGGTGAAGAAGGCCGCGGCGGGCAAGTGCGTGAAGTGGGGCGGGTCCGCGGGCTCGGCCACGTACACGAGCGCGTTCGAGCACTGCGGCTGACGCCGCGCCTACCACGCAGGCCCGACAGTTCCGCCCCCTGGGCGGTCCTGTCGGGCCTGTTCGTCCACAGGGGTCCGAACCATCCACAGGCGCGCCGTCCCGCTTGGACGCGGCGGCGCCGCGCCGCACGCTGGGTGCATGACAACTCCGCTGCGCACCAACCTGACCATCCACGACGGCGGCGACCTCGTGGCCGCCATCCCGAACCTGCTGGGGTTCCACCCGGTCGACTCGGTCGTGCTCATCACCGTCGACCAGGGCGAGGACGAAGCCTCGGTCGGGTCGGTGGTCCGGGCGAACCTGCCCGGGCCGCCGCACGAGCGCGACCTGGCCGACCACCTCGTCGACATCGCCGTCGAGTCCGGGGCCACCGCCGCCCTCGTCGTCCTCCTGCACCCCGAGGAGCTGTCGCACGCCGGTTTCGTGCGGACACTGGCCGACGGGCTGCACGCCGCCGGTGTCACCGTGCCGCACGTGCTGTGGTCCACCGCCACCGCCGCGGGGGCGCCGTGGCGGTGCTACTCCGACTGCGGGTGCTCCGGCGCGGTGCGAGACCCGTGCTCGTCCCCGCTGGCCGCGGCGATGGCGGTCTCGGGGGCGGTCACCTACCCGGACCGGCAGTCCATGGTGGACACGCTCGCGCCCGACCCCGAGGACGTGCTCTCCCGCCGCGCCCGGATGGTGGTGGCGGTCGGTGCGCTAGCACCACCGGACGCCGCCGTCCTGGACGCCACCCTCGCCCGCTTCGCCGAGGCGGCGACCGCGGACCCGCCCGGCCCGGAGCCCGAACTGGGCGACCGGCTGCTGGCCACCATCGCGCACGCCCTGACCGACCCCGACATCCGCGGGCACTGCCTCGGCCTCGCCCTGGGGGACGGGGCCAGGGTCGCGGAACGGCTGTGGACGCGGCTGACGCGCGCGCTGCCCGCCCCGCACCGCGCGGCGCCCGCGTCCTTCCTCGCCGTGCACGCCTACCTGCGCGGCGACGGGGCCCTCGCCCGGATGGCGCTCGACCGGGCCAGGGCGGCCGACCCGGGGCAGCAGCTGCCGGAGATCCTGCTCGCCTGCCTCGACCGGGCTCTGCCACCGGACAAGCTGCGCGAGCTGCTGGCCAAGGCGGCGCAGCGGTGAGCCCCGGGCGCGGGCCGGCCCCGGGGCGGACGCCGAGGTCGCACCGGGGCCGGTCGGGTGGGGGGCCTCAGCCGCGCGCGCGGGTGAACTCCCACGCGTCGGAGACGATCGTGCGCAGGTCGGTGCGCTCGGGCGTCCAGCCCAGCGCCGCGGTGGCCGCCGCCGACGACGCCACCAGCGTCGCCGGGTCGCCCGCGCGGCGGTCGGCGAACTCGGCCGGGATCGGGTGGCCGGTGACCTCCCGGCAGGCCTCGACGACCTGCTTGTTGGAGAAGCCGGTGCCGGTGCCCAGGTTGTAGACCTGGTGCTCGCCCTTCACCGCGTGGTCGAGGGCGAGCAGGTGCGCGGCGGCCAGGTCGAGCACGTGGATGTAGTCGCGCACGCAGGTGCCGTCGGCGGTCGGGTAGTCCGCGCCGTAGATCGAGATCCGCTCGCGGGTGCCCATCGCCACCTGCAGCACGATCGGGATCAGGTGCGTCTCGGTCGTGTGCCGCTCGCCGAAGCGGCCGTAGGCGCCCGCCACGTTGAAGTACCGCAGGCTCACCGCGGCCAGCCCGTGCGCCTTGGCGTAGGAGGTGATCGCGTGGTCGATCGCCAGCTTGGTCGCGCCGTAGGTGTTGGTCGGCCGGGTCGGCGCCGACTCCACGATCGGCACCTGGTCCGGCTCGCCGTAGGTGGCCGCGGTGGAGGAGAACACCAACCGGGGCGTGCCGTGCTCGCGCATGGCCGCCAGCAACCGCAAGGAGGTGAGGACGTTGCCGTCCCAGTACTTGGCCGGGTCCACCATGGACTCGCCCACCAGCGACTTGGCCGCGAAGTGCAGCACGCCGTCGAACCCCTCGGCGAGCAGCTCGCCCGCCACCTCGCCGATGTCCGCGCGGACCAACCGGGCGCCGTCGGGCACCGCGTCCTCGTGGCCGGTCGACAGGTCGTCGACCACGACCACCTCGTGCCCCGACTCCAGCAGCCGGGCCGCGCACACGCTGCCGACGTACCCGGCCCCGCCCGTCACGAGCAGCTTCACCCTGTTCCTCGCCTTCCTCAGCTCTGCCTTGGCGTTCCTGCGGGGGCCGCGGTCAGGCGTCGCGGTGCGCGCCCGCCGACGGCACGGCGGTGAACAGCCGAGGGGCGGTCAGGCCCCGCCGCTCGTAGGCCTCGGCCACCGAGGCCCGGACCGCGTCCGAGCGGTCCACCGGCACCAGGGCGATCGCGGAACCGCCGAAGCCCCCGCCGGTCATCCTGGCACCCAGCGCACCGGCGGCGAGCGCCGCCTCCACCGCCACGTCCAGTTCCAGGCACGACACCCGGTAGTCGTCGCGCAGGCTGGTGTGCGAGGCGGTGAGGTCGGGGCCGATCGCGGCCAGCTCGCCCGCGCGCAGCCTGCCCACGACCGAGAGCACCCGGTCGTTCTCGGTGACGACGTGGCGCACCAGCGGGCGCAGCTCACCGGGCAGGGCGACCAGCGCGTCGTCGAGGCCCGCGGGGGTGACGTCGCGCAGCGCGGGCACGCCCAGCAGCCCGGCGGCGCGCTCGCAGCCGCGCCTGCGCTCGCCGTAGGCGCTGTCGGCCAGCGAGTGCTTGGCCCTGGTGTCGATCACCAGGACCTCCAGGTCCCGCGCGGCGGCGTCGAAGGGCACCTGCTCGCGCTCGCCGGAGCGGATGTCGAGGAACAGCGCGTGCGCCTGCTCGCAGCACAGCGACGCCGTCTGGTCGAGCAGGCCGGTCGGGGCGCCGACGAAGTCGTTCTCCGAGCGCTGCACCCACCGGGCGATCTCGGCCAGGGTGGGGGAGGAGCCCTCGTCGGGCGCCACGCCCGCCAGCCCGAGCAGGGCGAGGGCGACCGCGCACTGCAACGCGTGCGAGGACGAGAGCCCGGCACCCGCCGGGACGTCGCCCGCGATGACCAGGTCGGCGCCGCCCTTGGCCACGCCCGCCTCGCGCAGCGCCCAGGCCACCCCGGACGGGTAGGCCGCCCAGCCGTGGACCGAGCCGGGGGCCACGGCGTCGACGGCGACCGGCTGGGCCCGCTGGGGGGTGCCGTCGTCACCGACCGTGGTCAGCGAGAGCAGCCCGTCGGCGCGCGGGGCCGCGGCGACCGCGACCCGGTGCGGCAGGGCGAACGGCAGGACCAAGCCGTCGTTGTAGTCGGTGTGCTCACCGATCAGGTTCACCCGGCCGGGGGCCGACCACACCCCGTCGGGGTCGCGCCCGACCTGCCGCCGGAAGTGCTCGACGGCCCGGGCGGGCGGGGTCACTGGGCGCGGGCCAGGACGGCGTGCAGCACCGTGGGCGGCAGCTCGGAGGTGCTGCCCGCGCCGGTGACCTCGATCGGGTTGCCCTCGCCCCGCGACGGGCCCACGGTGACGACCTCGCCGGGCACGATGCCCACCGCGCGCAGGTCAGCCATCAGGTCCGGGTCCATCTGGACGTGCTCGGCGATGCGGCGCACCTCGACCTTGCCGCCGCCGCGGCGGGCGACCTCGTCCACCCGGACCAGGCCCGCCTCCACCGGCGGGGCGGGCTCGCCGTCGTCGCCGAGCTGGTCCAAGCCGGGGATGGGGTTGCCGTACGGGGAGGTGGTCGGGTTGCCCAGCAGGCGCACCAGCTTGCGCTCGACCGCCTCGCTCATCACGTGCTCCCACCGGCACGCCTCGCTGTGCACGTGCTCCCACTCCAGGCCGATCACGTCGACCAGCAGGCGCTCGGCCAGGCGGTGCTTGCGCATCACGGCCACGGCCAGCGACCGGCCGTGCTCGGTCAGCTCCAGGTGCCGGTCGCCCGCGACGACGACCAGGCCGTCGCGCTCCATCCGGCCGACGGTCTGGCTGACCGTGGGGCCGCTCTGGCCCAGGCGCTCGGCGATGCGGGCGCGCAGGGGGACGACGCCTTCTTCCTCCAGCTCGTAGATGGTGCGGAGGTACATCTCGGTGGTGTCGATGAGATCGTTCACGTCGTTCCCCTTCGTCGCCGCCAATGTTACTGCTCCGGCCGGGGGACCGGCGCGCCAGTCGTCGTGGGTCGCCGGTGTGACCCGGACCGGTGGCTGCGGCAGGATGTGCGCGTGACCGCACCGCACCGCCCGCTCGTCAGCACCTCCGACCTGGCCGCCCTGCTGTCCGGTCCGACCCCGCCCGTGCTGCTCGACGTGCGGTGGCGGCTGGGCGGCCCGCCCGGGCGCGAGGAGCACGCCACCGGGCACCTGCCGGGGGCGGTGTTCCTCGACCTGGACACCGAGCTGGCGGCGCCGCCCGGGACCGGTGTCGGCGGCAGGCACCCGCTGCCCGCCGCCGACGACCTGGAGCGCGCGCTGCGGGCGGCGGGGGTGTCCGCGGACCGCCCGGTGGTGGTCTACGACGCCGACAACGGGTCCGTGGCCGCCCGGGCGTGGTGGTTGCTGCGCTGGGCCGGGCACACCGACGTGGCGGTGCTCGACGGGGGGTACGCGGCGTGGGTGGTCGCGGGCGGGCCGGTCAGCGACGAGCAGCCGGAGCCCCGGCCGGGCGACTTCACCGTCGTCCCGGGGGCGATGCCGGTGCTGGACGCCGCGGGCGCGGCCGAGCTGGCCAGGACCGGGGTGCTGCTCGACGCCCGCGCGCCCGAGCGGTACCGCGGTGAGGTGGAGCCGGTGGACCCGGCGGCCGGGCACATCCCCGGCGCGGTCAACGCGCCGTTCACCGGGCACCTCGGGACCGACGGGCGCTGGCTGGCGCCCGACGCGCTGGCCGAGCGCTTCGCGCGGCTCGGGGTGGGTCGGGACGGCACCGCGGTCGGGGCCTACTGCGGGTCCGGGGTCACCGCGTCGTCGGTCGTCCTCGCCTTGGAGGTGGCCGGGGTGACCTCCGCCGACGCACCCGCCCCGCTGTACGCCGGGTCGTGGTCGGACTGGTCGTCGGACCCGGCCCGCCCGGTGGCCACCGGTGACGAGCCCGGCGGCGCCTGAGCTGCGGTCGGCGCGGTCCGGCCATCGCGGGGGCTGAGCGCCGGAGGGGTCGGTCGCTGTGCTGCGGGCGGCGGCCGAGCGCGGGATCGGTGCCGCCTGAGCGTCGGGGCGGTGCGCGGGTCGGTGCGGCGGTGCCGGTGCTGCTGGTGGGGCGCCGGGCGGGCTGGTCGTGCTGTCCGGGCGGGTCGTGGGTGGGCCACTACAGTGCTGGCATGGGTGAGCGCGGGGCTGCGGTGGTGTGGGACTCGGGGTTGCTGGGCTACGACCTCGGGGGTGACCACCCCTTCAACCCCGTGCGGCTGGAGCTGACGATCCGGCTGGCCAGGGCGCTGGGCGTGCTGGAGGGCGTGGAGCTGCTGGTGCCCGAGCCCGCCAGCGAGGACGAGCTGCTGCGGGTGCACGACCTGTCGTACCTGACCGCGGTGCGCGAGGCGCCGATGGCGTCCTGGGACGTCGGGCACGGGTTGGGCACCGACGACAACCCGGTGTTCGACCGGATGCACGAGGCGACGTCGCTGGTGGTCGGCAGCACGCTGCTGGCCGCGCAGCGGATCGCCTCGGGGGAGAGCAAGCGCGCGGTGAGCATCGCGGGCGGGCTGCACCACGCCATGCGCGACCGCGCGTCCGGGTTCTGCGTGTACAACGACTGCGCGGTCGCGATCTCGTGGTTGCTGGACAACGGCTTCGACCGCGTCGCCTACGTCGACGTCGACGTCCACCACGGGGACGGGGTGCAGGCGGCGTTCTACGACGACCCGCGGGTGCTGACCATCTCGCTGCACCAGCACCCGGTGACGCTGTGGCCGGGCACCGGGTTCGTCACCGAGCTGGGCGGGCGGCAGGCGCAGGGCACGGCGGTGAACGTGCCGCTGCCGCCGCGCACCAGGGACCCGGACTGGCACCGGGCGTTCACCGCCGTGGTGCCGTCGCTGCTCGGGGCGTTCAAGCCGCAGGTGCTGGTGACCCAGTGCGGGGTGGACACCCACGAGGAGGACCCGCTGGCCGACCTGTCGCTGTCGGTCGACGGGCACCGGGCGACCTACCGGGCGCTGCGGGCGCTGGCCGACGAGCACGCGGGCGGGCGGTGGTTGGCGACCGGGGGTGGTGGGTACGCGCTGCTGCGGGTGGTCCCGAGGTCGTGGACGCACCTGCTGGCCACCGTGCTCGACCGGGACGTCGACCCGGCGGCCGCGGTGCCCGCCGAGTGGACCAGGGCGGTGCGCCACGCCGCGCCGAACGCCGACCTGCCGACGACGATGGGGGAGGGGAAGCCGACCGCGTTCGCCCCGTGGGGCGGGGTGCTGGAGACCCCGGTCGACGCGGTGGTGCGCGACGTGCGGCGGGCGGTGTTCCCGCTGCACGGGCTCGACCCCGACGACCCGAGGGACTGACCCCCCGGGCGCAGCAGGCCCGCGCCGAGGCGGCGCGGCGAGCACAGACTGGAGAACGCCATGGCCGGCACACCGGACGGGACGGCGGGGGCGGGGTTCGACCCGTACGACTACCCGCGCCGGTGGGAGGCCGACGTGGTGCTCTCCGACGGCGGGACGGTCCACCTGCGACCGATCCTGCCCACCGACGCCGAGCAGCTGCGCGCCTTCCACGGCAGGCTCTCCCAGCGCACCAGGTACCTGCGCTACTTCGGGCCGTACCCGCGCATCCCCGACCGCGACCTCACCCGGTTCTCCACCGTGGACCACCGCGCCAGGGTCGCGTTCATCGCCCTGCTGGGCGACGAGATCATCGCCGTCGGCCGCTACGAGGGGCTGCCCGGGTCCACCGCCGCGGAGGTCGCGTTCGTGGTCGAGGACGAGCACCAGGGCCGCGGGCTGGGCTCGATCCTGCTGGAGCACCTGGCCGCGGCGGCCCGCGAGCGCGGGTTGTCGCGGTTCGAGGCCGAGGTGCTCTCCGACAACGCCGCCATGGTGCGGGTCTTCCGCGACGCCGGGTACCAGGTCAGCCGGGTGTTCGAGGAGGGCGTGCTGCACCTGGAGTTCGACATCGACCCCACCGAGGCTTCGGTGGAGGTGGCCCGCGCCCGGGAGCAGGCCGCCGAGGCGCGCAGCGTGCACAACCTGCTGCACCCCAGGTCGGTGGCGGTGATCGGCGCGTCCACCGACCACACCAAGATCGGCTGGGCGGTGCTGGGGAACCTGCTGGCGGCCGACTTCGCCGGGCCGGTGTTCCCGGTCAACGCCGAGCACCGGTCGGTGCGCGGCGTGCGCGCCTACGCCTCGGTGCTCGACATCCCCGACCCGGTGGACCTCGCGGTGGTCACCGTGCCCGCGGCGGGCATCGACGAGGTGATGGACGCCTGCCTGGCCAAGGGCGTCAAGACGCTGGTGGTGGTGACCTCCGGGTTCGGCGAGACCGGGCCGGACGGGCGCGGGGCCGAGCGGCGGCTGGCCGAGGAGGCCCGCGCGCACGGCATGCGGGTGGTCGGGCCGAACGCGCTCGGAGTGGTGAACCTCGACCCGGCGGTGCGGCTCAACGCGACCCTGGCGCCGACGCTGCCCGGGCCGGGGCGCACCGGGTTCTTCTGCCAGTCCGGCGCGCTGGGCACGGCGATCCTGGCCGACGCCGCCGCGCGCGGGCTGGGGCTGTCGACCTTCGTCTCCGCGGGCAACCGCGCCGACGTCTCCGGCAACGACCTGCTCCAGTACTGGCAGACCGACCAGAACACCGACGTGGTGCTGCTCTACCTGGAGACCTTCGGCAACCCGCGCAAGTTCGCCCGGCTGGCCCGGCGGCTGAGCCGGGTGAAGCCGGTGGTGGCGGTGAAGTCCGGCGCCCGCGGCGTGCTGCCCGCCCTCGCCGCGACCGGGGTGGCCGTGGACGAGGCCAGCGTGCAGGCGCTGTTCGAGCAGGCCGGGGTGATCCGGGTCGAGTCCATCGCCCAGCTCTTCGACGCCGCCCTGCTGCTGGCCCACCAGCCGCTCCCGCCGGGCGACCGGGTGGCCGTGGTGGGCAACTCCTCGGCCATCGGGTTGCTGGGGGCCGACGCCGTGCTGGCCCAGGGGCTGACGCTGGCCGGGGAGCCGGTGGACGTGGGCGCGCAGGCCGGGCCGGAGGCCTTCGCCGCCGCCGTGGCGCGGGCGCTGGCCCGCGACGACGTCGACGCGCTGGTGGTGGTGTTCGTGCCGCCGCTGGCCATCCCGGGCACCGCCTACGCCCGCGCGCTGCGCGAGGCCGCCACCGCCTCGGCCGAGTCCGCGAGCAAGCCGATCGTCAGCACCTTCTTGGCGGCCGAGGGCATCCCGGCCGAGCTGGCCGTGCCGGGGCCCGACGGCGCGCCCGCCCGCGGGTCGGTGCCGTCGTACCCGAGCCCGGAGCGGGCCGTGGCGGCCCTGGCCAGGGCCACCGGGTACGCGCGCTGGCGGTCGACGCCGGTGGGCCAGTTCGTCCGACCCGCGGGCATCGACGAGGCCGGGGCCGCCGCGGTGGTGGCCGAGGCGCTGGCCGGGGCGGCGGGGCCGGTCGAGCTGAGCGACGAACAGGTCGTGCGCCTGCTGGGCTGCTACGGCGTGCCGGTGGTGCCGTTCGAGGCGGCGGCCGACGCGGCCGCCGCGGTCGAGGCGGGGGGGCGGCTGGGGGCGCCGGGGGGGTCAAGAACCGCCCCCCGCCCGGGTCCCCCCCCCGCGGGCCCGCTGGG
>NZ_MKQR01000005.1:0-37000 GCF_001940455.1 Actinokineospora bangkokensis
GGGCCGCGGGGTGGGGGGGGGGGTGCGGCTGGGGCTGCCGGTGGTGCTCAAGACCGCCGACCGCCGGTTCCGCCACCGCGCGGACCTGCTGGGCGTGCGCCTGGACCTCACCAGCCCCGAGCACATCCGCAGCGCGTACGCCGACCTGCGGGCCGTCTCGGGCATCGATGAGGTCGTGGTGCAGCGGATGGCCCCCAAGGGCACCTCCTGCACCATCGGCCTGCAGGACGACCCGTCGTTCGGCACCCTGGTCTCCTTCGGCCTGGCCGGGGTGGTCAGCGACCTGCTGGGCGACCGGGCGCACCGGGCGGTGCCGCTGACCGACTCCGACGCGGCGAGCCTGGTCCGGGCCCCGCGCTCGGCGCCGCTGCTGGCCGGCTACGGCGGTGGGCCGCCCGCCGACCTGGCGGCCCTGGAGGACGTGGTGCTGCGCGTCGCCGCGCTGGCCGAGGACGTGCCCGAGGTGCGCGGCGCGGCCATCGAGCCGGTGCTCGTCTCCGCGGCGGGCGCGTTCGTCACCGGTGGTCGCATCACGGTCGGCAGCCCGCCGTCGCAGCACGACACCGGCCCCCGCCGGTTGTTGGCGATCCGCGACGTGGCCCGGCGGAGCAGCGCGCAATAGCCACGCGGGAATGCCCCGGGAAAACAGGAAGCCGGTCATCCCGCAATGCGCGGGACAACCGGGTCCGGAACGCCGAGGAGCGGGGGATGCTATTTCGGCGCATCCCCCGCTCCTCAGCGGAATCACTTCACCTCTCGGCCCTGCGTCCCGTGTCCCTCGACAACCCGGGGCTCAGGTCCCGTCCACTCAGCCGACCTGGGTGGTGCCCAGGGTCGCGTCCTGGCCCTCGTCGAGGGTCAGCGCCACGTCGAACTCGCCCAGCGAGCTGTCGGTGACGATGTGGGAGTTCGCGCTGCTGGCCACCGACACCGTGGCGGCACCCGAGGCGACACCGGTCGGGACGGTGAAGTCGACCGAGCCCTCGGCGGTGAAGGTCAGGTTGCCCGAGGCCGGGACGGGGGTCTCGGCGATGGGCAGCTCGACCGGGATGTCGACGGACTGGCCGTCGGACAGGGTCACCGTGGCGGCGGCGGCGATGCTGCCGGAGATCTTGGTGGTGCCCACCAGGCGCAGGCCGTCGGTGGCGGAGGCACCGGCGTCCACGGAGATGCTGAACGGCGTGCTCACGGTCTGGCCGGGGGTGGCCGAGGCCGGGATCTCCACGTTGATCGCGGTGGAGACCTGCTGCGTGCCGATCAGCGGGAACTCACCGGAGAAGGTGAGGGTCTTCTCGGCGGCCGACGCGCCGCCGGTGCCGAACAGGAGCAGGGCGAGCGCGGTCAGGGCGGCGATGACGCCACCACCCGCGAAGACGCGCTTCGTTTTCCCCGCCTGGAGCGTTGTCACTGGCAGTTCCTCCTCAACATTGAGTCGAACAGTCAGGTGATATCTGGTAGATCCGGTGGCCCGGGGCTACTGAAATCGACGCTAGTGCGTTATTCACTGACGTCGCAACCCGATGGGAAGAAGTATCTGCCGATTTCGGCGAATTTGTCATCGACTTGACGTAACGCCCACGCCGCCTTGCGCGCCGATGAGCGCGCAGACCGCCGGCATCCCAATTGATGGGATGTGGTGCGGTGGTCGAGCGCCCCCCTGGGGGTGGGGGCTACCTGCGTGCGGCGCACTCGAAACCCATCGGTGGCCGAATGCGTGGACCACGAGGGCGCGATCCACCGGATCCGCAGGTTGGCCTGCCGACACAGCCGGTTGTAGCCTCGTTTTCCCGAGCCGGAGGAGGCTGGTCGAGCCATGCCGACGACCGTGCGCGCGCGGGGATGGGGGGAGTAGTGGACGTCGAGGTGCTGGGTCGGGTGCTGACCACCCTGCCCGAGGACGACGACCACCCGTACCGCACCGGGCCGTGGCGCCCGCAGTCGGTGGAGCGGGCGGTGGCCGACTGCGAGGTGGTCGGGGAGATCCCCGCCGACCTCGACGGGGTGTACCTGCGCAACACCGAGAACCCCGTGCACCCCGCGCTCACCGGCTACCACCCGTTCGACGGCGACGGCATGGTGCACGTGGTGGGCTTCCGCGACGGCAAGGCCTTCTACCGCAACCGGTTCGTGCGCACCGAGGGCTTCCTCGCCGAGCAGGACGCGGGCAAGTCGCTGTGGGCTGGCTTGGCCGAACCGCCCGAGGTCGCGCTGCGCGAGGACGGCTGGGGCGCGCGCGGTCGCATGAAGGACGCCTCCAGCACCGACGTCGTCGTGCACGCGGGCGTCGCGCTCACCAGCTTCTACCAGTGCGGCGACCTCTACCGCCTCGACCCGCTGACCCTGGAGACCCTGGGCAGGTCCGACTGGCAGGGCCGCTTCCCCGCCGAGGGCGTGTCCGCCCACCCCAAGGTCGACCCCTCCGGCGACCTGCTGTTCTTCAACTACGGCAAGCAGGCGCCCTACCTGCACTACGGCGTGCTCGACCAGGACGACCGGCTCGTGCACTACACCGGCGTCGAGCTGCCCGGGCCCCGCCTGCCGCACGACATGGCCTTCACCGAGAACCACGTGGTGCTCAACGACCCGCCGCTGTTCTGGAAGCCGGAGCTGCTGGCCCAGGGCGCGCACGTGGCCCGCTTCCACCCCGACGTCCCGCTGCGGCTCGGCGTGCTGCCCAAGCGCGGCGACGGCGCCGAGGTCCGGTGGTTCGAGGCCGAGCCCACCTTCGTCCTGCACTTCACCAACGCCTACGAGGACGGCGACGAGATCGTCGTCGAGGGCTTCCACCAGGGCGACCCCGAGGGCCGCGGCGGGCACTTCCCCGGCGACCCAGCCTACGCGCGGATGGCCAGGATGCTCTCGCTCGACGGCATGCAGACCCGGCTGCACCGCTGGCGGCTGAACCTGGTGACCGGGCGGGTCACCGAGCAGCGGCAGACCGACTCGATCACCGAGTTCGGCATGGTCAACCCCCGGTACGCGGGCCGCGGCCACCGCTACACCTACGCCTCCACCGGCGAGCCGGGCTGGTTCCTGTTCAACGGCTTCGTCAAGCACGACCTGCTCACCGGCGCCGAGGAGCACCACCGCTACGGCGACGGCGTGTTCGGCAGCGAGACCGCCGTGGCGCCGCGGGTCGGCGCGCGCGCCGAGGACGACGCCTACCTCATCACCATGACCACCGACATGCGCGAGGACCGGTCGGAGTGCCTGGTGTTCGACACCGCGCGGATCTCCGACGGCCCGGTGGCCCGCGTGCGCCTGCCCGAGCGCGTCAGCAGCGGCACCCACAGCACCTGGGCCGCCGGGGACGAGCTGCCCGGCTGGCGCACCGCCGAGGACCCGGCCGCCGCCCTCGGCCTGGGGGGTCCGACCCCGCCGTGATCCACCCACCCGACCGCCCCACCGAGCTCGGCCCGGGCGGCGACAACGCCATCGCGCACGCCATGGGGGTGGCCGCCGACGAGTGGACGCTGCTGATCCTGCGGTACGCCCTGCAGGACGGCGTGCGCCGCACCGCGCAGTGGCAGCAGGTGCTGCCCATCTCCTCGGCGGTGCTGGCCTCGCGGCTGCGCCGGATGACCGAGCTGGGCCTGTTCTCCCCGGTCGAGGACGAGGAGGGCGCCGCCTACCACCTCACCCCGCGCGGGGCCGCGCTGTGGCCGGTGCTGGTGTGCATCTGGGCGTGGGAGGCGCGTTGGGCCGAGGGGCACCCGCTGTGCCTGCCGCGCATGCGCCACCTGGTGTGCGGGCACCAGTTCGAGCCGTGCATGGCCTGCCGCACCTGCGGCGGGCTGGTCGAGCCGCGCGAGGTGACCGGCTCGTTCGGGCCCAGCGGGTCGTGGCCGCGCTCGGCGCCCAACACCACGATGCGCCGCCGCTCCAGCGGGTCGGCCAACCTCGGGCCCGGCTTCTTCCCGGAGAGCCGGGCGCTGATCGGCAACCGCTGGTCGGCGGCGATGCTCGGGGCCGCCTACCTGGGCGCCCACCGGTTCTCGGAGTTCCAGCGCCGGTTGGGCGCACCCGCGACGGTGATCGCCGACCGGCTGCGCACGTTCCGCTCGCTGGGGGTGCTGGAGGTGCTCGGCGACGCCGACCGCACCGACCGCCACCACTACCGGCTCACCGACAAGGGCCGGGCGTTCTTCCCGGTGGTGATGTCGGCGATCGAGTGGGGGCAGCGCTGGTTCCTGGCCCCGGAGGGGCCCGCCGTGGTCTTCCGCCACCGCGGCTCCGACCACCCCTTCTCCGTGCTGCTGCTGTGTTCTGCCTGCTCACGGCCGTTGACCGGCAAGGAGATGACCGTCGACTAGGGCGGGCGGGAAGAGCCGTGCAACCCCGCGCGGGGGCGGCTCCGTCCTCTGCACATGAAACACCTCAAGATCCTTGCAGGAGCGGGTGTTCTGGCGGCGGCCCTGTCGGCGTGCGGTTCCGCGCAGGACACTCAGGACACCGCGAACCCGGCGGCACCCCCGGTGACCGCCACCCAGGAACCGGGCGCGGAACCGGCGAAGCAGCCCGCGCGCACCCCGCCGGACGGCGGCGCGCAGGTGGGGGCCGCGCAGGTCGACGCGACCGGGCTGAAGGAGAACTACCCGGTCATGGTGTGGACGCTCGACAGCGGCTCCACCCTCGGCGTGGTCGCCCAGGAGGGCGGGTGCGGCAAGGCCAGCGCGGAGCTGACCGAGCAGTCCGAGAGCACCGTCGCGGTGACCCTGGTCGAGACCAAGCCCGCGGACAAGCAGATGTGCACGATGGACCTGCGCTACCCCAAGCTCACCCTGGAGCTCGCCCAGCCCCTCGGTGACCGCAAGGTCGTGCTGACCCAGGAGCAGCGCACGGCCTGACCACCGGATGCCCTCCCGGTGCCGGTGCCCCCGGTCGGTCCTGCCCCACCGACCGGGGGCACTTCCGTGCAACCCCGCGGGCGGCCGGTCCGTCCTGGGGGCATGAGGACGACAGCAGTCGGTGCGTGGGTGGCCGCGGCTGCCCTGCTCGTGGGCGGGTGCGGTGCCCGCGAGCAGATCGGGGTCGGCACCCCGGGGCCCGCGAGCAGCGCGGCGGTGGAGCCGGGCACGCCCGAGCCCGCGCCCGCCGAGCCGGGCAGCAGCGCCACCAAGCTGCCCGCGCCCGTCGACCCGGCTCCGGTCGACCCGGTGCCGGGGCCGACCCCGGACCCCGGCTACGCCGAGCTGCCCGCCGACCGCGTGCGGGTCGGCGGGCAGCCCGGCGAGTACCAGGAGCCGCGCGCCTGGGTGTCCCCCGATGGACTGTCGTTGCAGGTCGTGGGGGTGGCCCGGGACGGGTGCGCGGGGGTGGAGGCAGGCGTCGTGGAGTCCACCGGCACCACCGTGCGGGTCCGCGTCGAGCAGATGACGGCCCCGCAGGGCGACGACCCGGACTCCCCGCGGGTGTGCACCCAGGTGCTCACCGCGAAGCTCCTGACGGTCCCGCTGGCCGAGCCCCTGGGCACCCGCGGCGTCGTGCTGGAGGCGGCGGGCTGACGGGCGCTACCGCTGGGGCCAGCCGCCGTAGGGGACGGTGATGGCTTCGAGGAAGTGGCCGCTCGGGTCGCAGAAGTACACGCCCCGGCCCCCGTCGTTGTGGTTGATCTGGTTCACCCCCTGCTGGCGGGGGTCTGCCCAGTGCGTCAACCCCAGCTCCTGGATGCGGCCGTGGAGGTGGTCGAACTCCTCCTCCGACACCAGGAACGCGTAGTGCTGGGGGGCGACCTCGCCGCCGGCCTGGGCGAAGTCGATCGAGCAGTCGTTGGCCAGGTGCACGGCGAGGAACGGCCCGAACGGGACCGCGTCCGGCAGGCCGAACAGGTCGGTGAAGAAGCGGGCGGACTCCGCCCGGTCGACGGCGTGCACGACGGTGTGGTTGAACTGGATGGTCATCGGTGAACCCCGAGAACTCGGTGCCTCCATGCCCCGGACAAGTCGCCCCTGGGACACGCGACGGCACCGATCGAACAGCAGCGGGGCCCCGCCCGTCAAGGCGGGGCCCCGCTGGCCGTCCACTCAGGACGGGAGGGCTACTTGCGGAACGACACCTGGAGCACCGGCGCCGAGGTGCCCGCGAAGAAGTCGTTGCCCTTGTCGTCGACGACGACGAAGGCGGGGAAGTCCTCCACCTCGATCCGCCAGACGGCCTCCATGCCCAGCTCCGCGTACTCCAGCACGTCGACCTTGCGGATGCAGTCCTGGGCCAGCCGGGCGGCCGGGCCGCCGATGGAGCCCAGGTAGAACCCGCCGTGCGCCTGGCAGGCGTCGGTCACCTGCTTGGAGCGGTTGCCCTTGGCGAGCATGACCAGCGAGCCGCCCGCGGCCTGGAACTGCTCGACGTAGGAGTCCATCCGGCCCGCGGTGGTGGGGCCGAAGGAGCCCGACGCGTAGCCCTCGGGGGTCTTGGCGGGCCCGGCGTAGTACACCGGGTGGTCCTTGAGGTACTGCGGCATGCCCTCGCCCGCGTCCAGCCGCTCCTTGATCTTGGCGTGGGCGATGTCGCGGGCCACCACCAGCGGGCCGGTCAGCGACAGCCGGGTCTTGACCGGCAGCGTCGAGAGCAGCTCGCGGACCTCGGCCATCGGCCGGGTCAGGTCGACGCGCACCACCTCGTCGGACAGGTCCTCGCCGGTGACCTCGGGCAGGAACCGGGCCGGGTCGCGCTCCAGCTGCTCCAGGAACACCCCGTCCGCGGTGATCTTGGCCTTGGCCTGGCGGTCGGCCGAGCAGGACACCGCGATGCCGACCGGGCAGCTCGCGCCGTGCCGGGGGAGCCGGATGACGCGCACGTCGTGGCAGAAGTACTTGCCGCCGAACTGCGCGCCGATCCCGAACTGCCTGGTCATCTCCAGGACCTGCTGCTCGAGGTCGGTGTCGCGGAAGGCGTGGCCCGCCGGGGAGCCCTGCTGCGGCAGGGTGTCGAGGTAGCGGGCGCTCGCCAGCTTGGCGACCTTGAGGTTCTGCTCGGCGGACAGCCCGCCGACGACGATGGCCAGGTGGTAGGGCGGGCAGGCCGCGGTGCCCAGGCCGCGCAGCTTCTCGTCGAGGAACTTCGCCAGCCGCGTGGGGTTCAGCACGGCCTTGGTCTCCTGGTACAGGAAGGTCTTGTTGGCCGACCCGCCGCCCTTGGCCATGAACAGGAACTCGTAGCTGGGGTCGGTGCCCGGCTTGGTGTGGATGTCGATCTGCGCGGGCAGGTTGCTGCCGGTGTTCTTCTCGTCCCAGAAGGTGACCGGCGCCATCTGCGAGTAGCGCAGGTTCAGCTCCTGGTAGGCCTCGTAGATGCCCCGGGACAGGGCCTCCTCGTCGGTGCCGCCGGTGAGCACGCCCTCGGTGCGCTTGCCCATCACGATCGCGGTGCCGGTGTCCTGGCACATCGGCAGCACCCCGCCCGCGGCGATGCACGCGTTGCGCAGCAGGTCCATGGCGACGAACCGGTCGTTGCCCGAGGCCTCGGGGTCGTCGACGATCGCCCGCAGCTGCGCGAGGTGGCCGGTGCGCAGCAGGTGCTGGATGTCCTTGATCGCCTCCTTCGCGAGCGCGGTCAGCGCCTGCGGCTCGACCTGCAGGAACTTCCGCCCGGCCGCCTCGACCACGCTGACCCCCTCCGCCGAGACCAGGCGGTACTCGGTGGTGGTGTCCGGGGCGAGCGGCAGCACGTCGGTGTACTCGAAGTTCGTGGTGGCGGTCACGGTGAGCGGGCTCCCTTGCGCGCGCGTCCTGGGGTGCACGGGCACCGGCGCGCGTCCGGCACCGGTGTGCACTGCGGTGGTGTGCCCTGGAACCTACCCCGCGCCCGGAACGCCGGGAGCCCGGTACGGCGTGCAGTGCCCCACACGGCGCGCGGGTGCTGGGGGACCCCGGACAGCCGGAAGGCCGGGGCAGCCCCCGGCTGTCCCGGCCTCCCGTCGCGGGCGGCTACCGGGATCACCGGGCCGCCAAGTCCGTGGGTCATCACGCTGCCGTGATTGCGGTCACAAGTCAACGCTGCTGTTCAGGTGACCCACATACCAGGACGGGCTTGCCGGGCCGGGGGTTGCCCGCGCGGGCCGAGAACCGGCCGCTTTCCCACCATGTGGATCAGGCCGGTCCTGGGGACCGGCCTGACCTGGGGTTTCTCCCGGGGGAGGGAGTCGTGCGGGGGACGCTCAGCTGGCGTAGGCGCGCAGCTTCTCGGCGCGCTCGCCCTGGCGGAGCTTGGACATGACCTCGCGCTCGATCTGGCGGACGCGCTCGCGGCTGAGGCCGAAGCGCTTGCCGATCTGGTCCAGGGTGCGCGGCTGGCCGTCGTCGAGGCCGTAGCGCAGCCGGATCACCGACTGCTCGCGGTCGTCGAGGGTGGCCAGCACCCGGCGCATGTCGTCCTGGAGCAGGCCGGAGATGACCGCGCTCTCGGCGTCGGTGGCCTCGCCGTCCTCGATGAAGTCGCCCAGCGGGGCGTCCTCCTCCGAGCCGACCGGCATGTCCAGGCTGACCGGGTCGCGCGAGTGGTCGAGCAGGTCGGCCACCTTCTCCGGGGTGAGCCCGGACTCGGCCGCCAGCTCCTCCATCGTCGCCTCGCGGCCGAGGGACTGGTGCAGGTCGCGCTTGATCCTGGCCAGCTTGTTCACCTGCTCGACCAGGTGGACGGGCAGCCGGATGGTGCGGCCCTGGTCGGCCATGCCGCGGGTGATGGCCTGGCGGATCCACCACGTCGCGTAGGTCGAGAACTTGAAGCCCTTGGTGTAGTCGAACTTCTCCACCGCGCGGATGAGCCCGAGGTTGCCCTCCTGGATCAGGTCCAGCAACGGCATCCCCCGGCCGGTGTAGCGCTTGGCCAGCGACACCACCAGGCGCAGGTTCGCCTCCAGCAGGTGGTTCTTGGCGGTGTGGCCGTCGGCGACGAGGGCGCGCAGCTCGGCGCGGCGGGCGTTGCCCAGCGAGCCGTCGGTCTCCAGCACGTGCTGGGCGAACACCCCGGCCTCGATCCGCTTGGCCAGGTCGACCTCCTGCGCCGCGGTGAGCAGCGCGGTCCGGCCGATTCCGTTGAGGTACACCCGGACGAGGTCGGCGGCGGGTCCTTGGGCGTCGAGGTCTGCTTCGTAGGCGAGCTGGTGCTCGGGCTCGCGCTGCTGCGGGACCGTCATGGTGCTCCCTCCCCCTGTCGCGGTGGTTCTGTCTGTCGAAACGTGGCGGGGGCTGGATTCGTTCCCGCTTCCCGACATGGATGACGCCACGCGCGGCTGGGCGGTTGCTCAGGTTTGGCTGAGGTTTCGCTGAGAAACCCCGTGCGGCCCGGTGAACGGCGCGCCCCGCGCGCCGCCCACCGCGCACCGTCCACGACGGACAGTCGGGTCCGGCTACAGCTCGACCAGCACCGTGAAAGGCCCGTCGTTGACGCTTTCCACGGCCATCTCCGCGCCGAACCGGCCGGTCCGCACCCTCGCCCCGCGGGCGGTCAGGTCGGCCACCACGGCGGCCACGAGCGGCTCGGCGACCTCGGGTCGGGCGGCGGCGGACCAGGACGGCCGCCTGCCCTTGCGGGTGTCGCCGTACAGTGTGAATTGGCTCACGACCAGGATCGGCGCACCCGTGTCGGCGCAGGACTCCTCGCCGCGCAACAGCCGCAGTTCGTGGATCTTTCGCGACATCTCGGCGCACTTGGCCGCGGCGTCCGCCGCGTTCTCGGCGTCGTCGGCGTGGACGCCGAGCAGCACCAGCAACCCGGGCTCGTCGATGGCCCCCACGACCTCGCCCGCCACCGACACCGAGGCGCGGGTCACCCGGGACACCACGGCCCTCACACCAGCTCCACCGGCAGCAGCATCCCGTGCGTGACGAGGTCGGCCACCACCGGCACGGCGGCGCGCGCCACCGCGTCCACCGGCAGGCCCTGCCCGGCGGCCAGCAGCGCCAGCAGCTCCGCCAGCGGCAGCGCGCCCCGGCAGCCCGCGAGCAGCGAGGTGACCAGCTCGTCGGTCTCCTGCTGCCAGCCGGGCCCGTCGGTGCGGTGCAGCCTGCGCACGACCTCGTCCCAGCCCTGCTCACCGGGCTGCTCGACGCGTTCGAGCACCACCGTGGGCGGCACCACGAACGTCGCCGCGAGCAGCGCCCCCGGCGACTCGTGCGCGCGCAGCCAGGCCACCCGGTCCAGCCAGCGGCCCGCCTCCTCGCCCAGCGGGTCGTCGTAGGCGTGCCGCAGGTCCTCGCAGGCCACCTCGGTGTCGGCGTCGGTGGCGCGCAGGGTGACGAAGCCGAACCCGATGCCCGCCACGTCGTGCTCGGCGAACCAGTCCAGCCAGGCCGCGGCCTTGGCCGACCCCTCCGCCGAGCGCGGGTCGATCCCCGCGTCGCGCAGCCAGGTGCCCACGTAGAGGGCGGGCTCGGCCACGTCGCGCTGCACGAACCAGGCGTCGACGCCCTCGTCGGGCAGCCACGAGGTCACCCGGTCGGCCCAGTCCTCGCCGCGCCGGTGCAGCCAGGACGCCAGGAACTGCCCCACCCCGCCGGGGTTGAGCACGCCCGGCACCCCGCGCACCACCAGCGCGCTCGCGTCGTCGCCCGCGAGCCCCGAGTCGCGGTAGACGTAGTCCACCCGCGGCGGCCCCACCACGAACGGCGGGTTGCACACCACCTGGTCGAACCGGCGCCCCGCCACCGGCTCGAACCACGAGCCCTTCAGCGTCTCCACGGTGAGCCCGTTGAGCCGGAAGGTCGCCGAGGCCAGCGCCAGCGCCCGCGAGGACAGGTCGGTGGCGGTGATCGCGCCCGCGTGCCTGCTCGCGTGCAGCGCCTGCACCCCGCAACCGGTGCCCAGGTCGAGCACGGTGCCCACCGGGCGGCGGGTGGTGGCCCTGGCCAGGCTCAGCGAGGCGTGCCCGATGCCGAGCACGTGGTCGGGCCCCACCGGCCCGCCCAGCTGGTCGGAGTCCAGGTCGGCCAGCACCCACCAGGAGCCGTCCTCGTCGGCGTGCGGGCGCAGGTCCAGCCCGGCCCGCACGGACCCGCCGTCGAGCCGCAGCAGGCCGGTGGCGGCCACCTCGTCGAGGTCGAGCCCCGGCAGGGCGCGCTCGACGGCGGCGCGCGGCTCGGCGTCGCCGACCAGGAACAGCCGCACCAGGGTCTCCACCGGCGACCCGCCCGCGGTGGCCCGGCGGGCGGGCTCCGGCTCGTTGCGGCCGAGGGCGGCGTGGGCCTGCTCGCCGAGGGCGGCCACCACCCCGTCGCCGTCGTACCCGGAGGTCAGCAGGGAGTCCGCGAGCCGGGCGCAGAGGTCATCGGTGAACAGCGGTGGTCGCTCGTTGGGCACCCGGGGATGCTCCCACGCGCCCGTTCAGGCGGCGCGCGCGACGAGGTGGAAGAAGCGGGCGGTGAGCAGGTGCGGCAGCCGGTCGGCCAGGGCCAGCTCCAGCGCCTCCAGGTCGTCGGGGTCGGTGCCGTCGGCCACCAGGTCCGCCACGCACCGGATGCCGTAGTGCCCGAGCACCCGCGCGCCCAGGCCCGCCAGGTCGGCGCGCACCTGCTCGGCGGTGCAGGCGGGCAGCGCCGCGGCCACGGCGTCCACCCACACCCGCCCGGACCCGACCAGCGCCAGCGCCCGGCGCGGGTCGCCGCCGCGCACCGCGGCCAGCAGCGGGTCCGCGTCCGGGTTGGGCCCCACCACCGAGACCAACCCCCCGGCCACCAGCGGCGCCGCCACCGCCCGCAGCAGCGCGGCCCGGTCGTCGACGTGGTGCAGCAGGCCGTGGCAGAGCACCACGTCGAAGCTGCCCCCGGCGAACAGGTGTGGGACGTCCTCGGCCGCCGCCTGCGCCACGTGCACGGTCCCGGCCAGCCCCTCGCCGTCGCGCAGCGCGCACTCCAGCAGCGCCCCCGCGGGGTCGAGCACGGTCACCTCGTGCCCGAGCGCCACCAGCGGCAGCGCGTCGCCGCCTGTGCCGCCCGCCACGTCCAGCACCCTGCTCGGGCCCGGGGGCAGGTGCCGCACGAGGTTCGCGCAGGCCAGGCGGTGCCGCAACCGGGCGAGCGGGCTCTCCCGACGGGTGTCCACGCCCACCTTTGTACCGGCTGTGGGACGAATCCCCTTCGGGTGTGCGTGCGGAGTCCACCCGGATGGCGCAAGCTGGGAAGACCGGTGCCAGACTCGCCGGTGCGATGATGGACCCGACGACGAGCAGAGGTGGTGTCGTGAAGGGCGCTGAGCGGGACGACACCCCAGTCCTGATCACCCAGGCCGAACCCTCCTACGAGGAGCAGTTCGCGGCGCGCAAGCGCAAGTACATGATCATGATGAGCATGCGCATCCCGTGCCTGCTCTTGGCCGGGCTGACCTACCACACGTGGTGGCTGGCCCTGGGCTTCGTCGCGCTGTCGGTGCCGCTGCCGTGGATCGCGGTCCTCATCGCCAACGACCGCCCGCCGCGCAAGGCCGAGAAGGTCAACCGCTACGTGCGCGAACCCCGCGCCATCGAGGGCGGCAACCACCAGGTCATCGAGGGCTAGCCCTCAGACCTCCCGCTCCACCCGCTCGAAGATGCCGATGTCGGTCGCCCGCTGCCACCCCGGCAGGTCTTCCCAGTCCGCGACGCGTCGGTGTGGCGGTTGCCGTCGAGGAGGACCTCGCCTGCCAACTGGAACAGGTCTGCGGCCTGCTCGCAGACCAGCTCCCGCTCGGCCGGGGACGGCGCGCGGCCCAGCGCATCGACCAGCACCTCGATCTGGGCGCTGACCAGGGGCTGCACCAGTTGCTTGGTGGGGGTCAGCGCGTACACCCGCCAAAGGTGGGCGTTGAGCTGGGCGGAGTCGGCGGCGCCTGGGCCCAGGTCGAGCGCGTCCGCCGCGGCGGTGGGTGCCCCGGCCGCGGGTAATGCCAGGGCCGCGCCGGTCACGCTGATCAGGCGCAGCAGTTCGCGGCGGTTCACGTCGTCCAACTCCGCTGGGTGAGGCGTCGTGGGCAGGGTGTGCTCCTGCCCCAGCCTAGAGCGGATCGGGAGACCGGTGCACCGGAACTCTGCACAGCTCAGAAGCACTCAACGCCGCATGGACGCTGCATGAGTGACGCAAAGGTGAGGCTCGTGTGCGCGGCCTGTGGGCAGTGAGCTTCCCCGGTCACGAACCCGTGGGGTCGGGGTCAGGTCGTGGAGCGGAGGATGGGCAGGGCGCCGACCTCGGCCACGGCGGCCGTGCCCGCTCGGACGCCGCTGCGCAGGGCTGCCTCGGGGCCGTCGCCCGCCAGCCAGCTGACCAGGAAACCGGCGTCGAAGGCGTCGCCCGCGCCCGTGGTGTCGACGCACGGTGATTCGGCGGCGGGGACGGCGACGAACTCGGTGGGGGAGATGAAGGCGGCGCCGCGCGGCCCGTCGGTGACCGCGACCGCGCCCACGGCCGACAGCAGCCCGGTGGCGCTGGCGGGGTCGCGGGAGCCGGTCAGCGCGTGCAGCTCGTCGTTGTTGGGGAGCAGGAGATCGATGCCCCGGACCCAGTCCAGGAACGCGGCCGGGTCCTCGATGAGGGCGGCGGACTGGGGGTCGACGGAGGTGGTCAGGCCCGCCGCCCTGGCGTTGGCGAGGGCGTCGAGGCCGCCCTGGCGGGAGGACTCGTCGAGCAGCACGTAGCCGGACAGGTGCAGGTGCTGGGCCCCGCGCAGGACCTCGGGGGAGGTGTCGGAGCCGCGCAGGCGGGCGTTGGCGCCGCGGTCGGGGAGCATGCTGCGCTGGCCGGTGTCGTCGACGAGCACCACGACGCAGCCGGTGGCGGCCTCGGGGTCGGTGGTGAAGGCGCAGCGCACGCCCGCGGCCTCCAGCTCGGCGCGGACCTGCTGGGCGGCGGTGTCGGCGCCGACCCTGGCGACCAGGGACACCCTGGCCCCGGTGTGGGCCAGCCAGGCCGCGGTGTTGGCGCCCGCGCCGCCGAGGGCGATGCGGACCCGCGCGCGGGAGTCACCGCCGTGGGCGATGGGGTCGCGGTGGCGGGCGATGACGTCCAGGGCGGCGTCTCCGACCACGACGACGGCGGGGACCTCGGCCATCCGGGTGCTCCTCGGGTAATCCAGTGGCGCTGGGCAGTCCCCACAGAGTAGAAACCTCACCCGGTCGCGACTGCCGCGGCCACCACCTCGGACGGACAGGACGCGCCCGGCGCGGACTTGTGCGGGGTGGGCACCCGTGCCCAGCTCCCGCCGCCGACCGAGGAGGTCGTCACCGTGCCGCGCGCCGCGCTCGCGCTCATCGCCGCGGGCTTCCGCCGCTACTCCACCTACCGCCAGGCCACCCTCGCGGGGGCCTTCACCAACACCGTCTTCGGGTTCCTGCGCTGCTACCTGCTGCTGTCCGTCGCGGCCGCCGCCGGGTCGGTGGGCGGCTACAGCGGCCCGCAGCTGGTCGCCTACGTCTGGCTGGGCCAGGGCATGCTGGCCGTGGTCAACAGCTGGACGCCGCTGGAGCTCGCCGACCGGGTCCGCACCGGCGACGTGGTCTGCGACCTGCTGCGCCCGATCGACCCGCTGCTGGTCGTGCTGTGCGGCGAGCTGGGGCGGGCGGGCTTCGCGCTGCTCACCCGGTTCAGCATCCCGCTGGTGGTGGCGCTGCTGGTGTTCGACTTCTACCTGCCGGGCAACCCGCTGGCCTACCCCGCGTTCGCGCTGTCGGTGGTGCTGGCGGTGCTGATCGGGTTCGCCTGCCGCTACCTGGTGGACCTGACGGCGTTCTGGCTGCTGGACACCCGGGGCGTGCAGATGCTGTGGGTGTTCGTCTCCGGGTTCGCCAGCGGCCTGTACTTCCCGCTGGCGATCCTGCCGGGGTGGCTGACCACCGGGCTCTGGGTGGCCACGCCGTTCCCGTACCTGCTCCAGGCGTCGGCGGACATCGCCGTGGAGCGCGGTGGCCTCGGGCACGCGCTGCTGTTGTTGGGCGGCCAGGTCTTCTGGGTCGCGGTGCTGCTGGGGCTGTGCTCGCTGGTCCAGCGGCGCGGGCAGCGGAAGCTGGTGGTGCAAGGTGGGTAGCGCACGCGCGTACCTGGAAGTGGTGCGCGCGCAGGTGCGGGCGCAGGCGCAGTACCGGGCGTCGTTCGCGTTCGACGTGCTGGGGAGCATGGCGCTGGTGGCGCTGGACGTCATGACGGTGTTCGTGCTGCTGTCGGTCACGGGTCAGCTCGGCGGGTTCGGCGGCGGTGGGGTGCTGCTCATGGCCGCGCTGTCCGCGGCGTCCTTCGCCACGGCGGACGTGTTCGTCGGCAGCGCGGACCGGTTGCGGGTGCACGTGCGCGACGGGTCGTTCGACTCGCTGCTGCTGCGCCCGCTGTCGACCCTGGCGCAGCTGGTCGTGGCCAACTTCGCCTTCCGGCGCCTGGGGCGCAGCGTGCAGGCGCTGGTGTTCTACGTGGTCGCCCTGTGCGTGGTGGACGTGCGCTGGACCCCCGCGTCGGCCGTGCTCGCGGTGGTGGCGCCGCTGTCGGGGGCGGCGTTCTTCGGCAGCCTGTTCGTCATCGGCGCCACGGTCGCGTTCTGGTGGACGGAGTCGGGCGAGGTCGCCAACGCCTTCACCTACGGCGGCCGCGACTTCACCTCCTACCCGATCACCATGTACGGCGACTGGTTCCGCACCCTGTTCGCCCTCTGCCTGGGCTTCGCGTTCGTGGCGTACCTGCCCGCGCTGGCCCTGCTCGACGTCCCCGACCCGCTGGGGCTCTGGCACTGGCTGCGCTGGTGCTCCCCGCTGGTCACCGCCCTCGCCGCCTGCCTCGCCGCGCTGGTGTGGCGCACGGGCGTGCGCGCCTACCGGAGTACCGGATCATGATCATCGACGTGTCCGACCTGCGCAAGGACTTCACCACCAGCCGCAAGGCAGGCCGCTTCCGCAGGGAGCGGCGCACCGTGTCCGCAGTGGACGGTGTGTCGCTGTCGGTCGAGCGCGGCGAGCTGATCGGCTACATAGGACCCAACGGGGCGGGCAAGTCCACCACCCTCAAGATGCTCACCGGGGTGCTCACCCCGAGCGCCGGGCACGTCCGGGTGTGCGGGCTGGACCCGGTGCGCTCGCGGGTGCAGCTGGCCCGGCGCATCGGCGTCGTGTTCGGCCAGCGGTCGCAGCTGTGGTGGGACCTGCCGCTGCGCGAGTCGTTCTCCCTGCTGCGCCACATCTACCAGGTGCCCGCCGCCGAGCACGCCGCCCGGCTGCGGGTCTGCGCCGACCTGCTCGGGCTCGACGAGTTCGCCGCGACCCCGGTCCGCCAGCTCTCGCTCGGCCAGCGGATGCGCGGGGAGCTGACCGCCGCCCTGCTGCACGGCCCGGAGGTGCTGTTCCTCGACGAACCCACCATCGGGCTCGACGTGCTGAGCAAGCAGGCGGTGCGCGACTTCCTGGGCGAGCTCGACCGCCGCGGCGACACCGCGGTCGTGCTCACCACGCACGACCTGGCCGACATCGAGAAGCTGTGCGAGCGGCTGGTGGTGATCGACCACGGCCGCGTGGTGCACGACGGGTCCCTCGACGCCCTGCACGCCGCCTACGGCTCGCGCCGCGTCGTGGTGGCCGACCTCGACGGCGAGTGGCCCGCGGGGCTGGAGATCCCCGGCGCGGCGGTGACCTCGGTGGCGGCCGACGGGCGCCGGGTGACCCTCACGCTGGCGGGCAACGCGGCGGGGGAGGTGGTGGCGGCGCTGGCCAGGGCCGTGCCGCTGCGCGACCTGTCGGTGCAGGAACCCGAGATCGAGGACGTGGTGGCCCGCGTCTACCGCGGGTGAGGCCCGGCCGGGGGGCACCCGGCCGCGGGGCACCCGGCCGGGCCGCGCCTCAGCGCCGCGCCAGCTCGACGGCGATCTCCGCCGCGACGCGGGCGTTGTCGGCCACCAGCTCGATGTTCGTGGTCAGGCTCGCCCCGCCGCTCTCGCGGTGGAAGTGGTCGAGCAGCACCGGGGTCACGTCCTTGCCGCGCACGCCCCGCTCCCGCAGCAGCGCCACGCCGTCGGCCAGCAGCCGGTCGTGCAGCTCCCGGTCCAGCTCGTGCTCGGCGGGCACCGGGTTGACCACCAGCACGCCCGCCCCGCCGGGGACGTGCGCGCGGTGGGTGCCGATGACCGCCGCGGCCGCGGCGGCGGTGTCCACCCGCCACGGCACGCCGAAGGCGGATTCGCGCAGGTAGAAGCTGGGGAAGGTGTCCGTGCCGAAGCCCAGCACCGGGATCGAGCTGGTCTCCAGCACCTCCACCGTGGCGGCGATGTCGAGCACCGACTTGACCCCCGAGCACACCACCGCGACCGGGGTCGAGGCCAGCACGTCGAGGTCGGCGGAGACGTCCCAGGCCTGCTCGCCCAGGCTCAGGTGCACCCCGCCGAGGCCGCCGGTGGCGAACACGCCGACGCCCGCCTGGGCGGCCAGGGTGGCCGTGCCCGCGACCGTGGTGGCGCCGTCGCGGCCCAGGGCCAGCGCGGGGCCCAGGTCGCGGCGGGAGAGCTTGAGCAGGTCGGCGTCCGCGGCGCACAGCCGCTCCAGCAGCGCCGCGTCCAGCCCGACCCTGGCCCGGCCGCCCAGCACGGCGATGGTGGCGGGCACCGCGCCCGCGGCGCGGACCACCGACTCCAGGCGCCGCCCGACCTCCAGGCTGACGGAGGAGGGCAGGCCGTGCGCCAGCAGGGTGCTCTCCAGGGCGACGACGCCGCGGCCCTCGGCGAGGGCGTCGGCGACCTCTTCGGCGACGACGAGGTGGTCGGTGTTCAGGGGTGTGCTCACGCCCGAATCATGCGCCACGGCGCTGACCGCGCCCGCCGCCAGGGGTCACCCCGGTCCACCCGGGTGACCCTCCGGTGCGCGGGGTGGATTGGGGCATCATGGAGCCATGACCGCACCCACTGTCGAACCGGACGTCCGCCACGACGAGGCGACCGACGACGACACCCCGAAGATGTTCCACTACGTCCGCAAGGACAAGATCGTGGAGAGCGCGGTGATGGGCAACGTCGTCGTGGCCCTCTGCGGCGAGGTCTTCCCGGTCACCAAGAGCCCCAAGCCCGGCTCGCCGGTGTGCCCGGACTGCAAGAAGGTCTACGACAGCATGAAGGATTGAGCGAGCCGACCAGGCCCAGACCGACCTGACCTGCCGGAAGGGCGGACGCGCGGTGCCGCCCTCCCGGCCACCCGTCACGCCCGCGCGGGCTCGTCCCTCGCCGCCTTCTTGAGCTGCCTGCGCTCCTTGGCGCCCTCCACCACGGTGTAGAGCGTCGGCACGAGCACCAGGGTCAGCAGGGTGCTGCTCACCAAGCCGCCGATCACTACGATCGCCAGCGGCTTGCCGATGAAGCCGCCCTCGCCGGTGATGCCCAGCGCCATCGGCACCAGCGCGAAGATCGTCGCCGCCGCCGTCATGAGGATCGGCCGCAGCCTGCGCCTGCCGCCCTCCACCACCGCCTCGGTGATCGCCATGCCCTCGGCCCGGTACTGGTTGACCAGGTCGATGAGCACGATCGCGTTGGTCACCACGATGCCGACCAGCATCAGCACGCCGATCAGCGACGGCAGGCCCAGCGGGGTGCCGGTGGCCAGCAGCAGGCCGATCGCGCCGGTGGCCGCGAAGGGGATCGAGACCAGCAGCACCAGCGGCTGCACCAGGCTGCGGAAGGTCGCCACCATGATCACGAAGACGATCGCGATCGCCGCCAGCACCGCCAGCCCCAGGTCCCGGAACGTCGACTGCTGGTCGGCGCTGACCCCGCCCAGGGAGTAGGCGGCGCCCCCGGTGAGGTCGAGCGCGTCCAGCCTGCCGGTGAGGTCGCGGGTCACCGCGCCCAGGTCCGCGCCGGTGGCCTTCGCCGAGATCGTCGCGCTGCGGTCGCCGCCGGTGCGCAGCACCGTCGCGGGCCCGTCCACGGTCGACACCTGCGCGACCTGGCCCAGCGTGACGACGCCGGTCGCGCTGGGCAGCGGGAGGGCCCGCAGCGCGGCCACGTCGGCGGGCGCGGTGCCGGTGCGCAGCACGACCTGCTGGCGGCTGTCACCGATGGGCAGTTCCGCCACCGGCACACCGCGCAGCGCCTGGGCGGCGAAGGTGGACACCGTCTGCGGGCTCAGGCCGCGCGCGGCGGCCGCCTGCTGGTCGACCGTCACCTGCACGCGCGGGGCGCTCACGGCCAGGTCGTTGCTCACCTCGGACAGCCCGGGGGTGCCCGTGACGGCCTTCTGCACCTGGTCGGCGGCCGCGCGCAGCGCGGCGGCGTCCGGCGCGGTCACCACGACCTGCACGGTGTCGGAGGAGAAGCCCGCCGCGGCCGCGCCGAACTTCACCTCGCCCGTGCCGGGGACCTGCGCCAACCGCGCCAGCAACCGGTCCTGCAGGGCGGTGAGGTCTGTGCCGTCGCGCACGGTGGCGCTGGCCGAGGTCGCGCCGCCCCCGCCGAGGCCGAACGCGGCGAAGCGCTGGTCGCCGCCCACGGTGACCTGGTAGGTGCGCACCTCGTCGGCGTCGGCGAGCACCGACTCCAGCTTCTTCGCCGCCTCGTCGCGGGTGGCCAGGCTCGCGCCCGGGGGCAGGGTCTGGGTGATCCGCACGGCGGTGTTGCCCTGCTGGTCGAGGAAGTTCGTCTTGAGCTGGCTGGCCAGGCCCAGCGTCACCCCGAAGACCACCAGCGCGGCCACCACGGTCACCCAGCGGCGCCGGGTGGCGAACCGCAGGACCGGCACGTAGGCGCGTTGCAGCAGGCTGCCGCGCTCCCGCGCGAGCGCGGCCTCCCTGGCGGCCTCGGCCTCCGCCGGGTCGTCGGGCACGCGCGGCGGCTTGAGGAACCAGAACGCCAGCACCGGCACCACCGTCAGCGACACCACCAGCGAGGCCAGCAGCGCCACGGTCACGGTGATGGAGAACGGGCTGAACAGCTCGCCCGCGATGCCGCCGACGAAGGCGATCGGCAGGAACACCGCCACCGTCGTCAGCGTCGACGCGGTCACCGCGCCCGCCACCTCGCGCGTGCCGTCGAGCACCGCGCGCTGCTTGGGCTCGCCGTAGCCGAGGTGGCGCTTGACGTTCTCCAGCACCACGATCGAGTCGTCGACCACCCGGCCGATCGCGATCGTCAGCGCGCCCAGGGTGAGCAGGTTCAGCGACAGGTCCCCGATCCACAGCGCCAGCAGCGCCACCAGCACCGACAGCGGGATCGACACCGCCGTCACCAGCGTGGAGCGCAGCGAGAGCAGGAACAGCAGGATCACCACGACGGCGAACAGCAGCCCCAGCAGCCCCTCGGTGGTCAGGCCGCTGATCGCCTTCTGCACCTCCGGGCCCTGGTCGGACACGACGGTCAGCCGCGTCCCGGCCGCGCGGCCGAGGTCGTCGAGCTTGCCGCGCACGGCCTCGGAGATGTCCACGGCGTTGCCGTCGGCGGTCATCGTCAGCGAGATGCCCAGCGTCGGCTGCCCGTCGGTGCGGGTGATGGCGGTGGCGGGCGCAAGCCCCTGCTCCACGGTGGCGATGTCGCCCAGCCGCACGGGACCGCTGCGGCCTGCGATGGTGAGCGCGCGCAGGTCGTCCACCGAGGTGATCGGGCCGCCCACCTGCACGGACAGGGTCTTGCCGTCGGAGTCGATCGTGCCCGCCGGAGCCGCGCGACCCGCGGTGGACAGCGCTTGGGTCAGCGCGGTCGGCTCGACGCCCGAGACGGCGAGCTTGGCGTAGTCGACGGTCACGGTGACGGTCTGCGCGCGGGCGCCGGTGAGCGTCGCCTCCCGCACGCCCGGGATCTCCTCCAACCCGGGGAGCACCTGCGCGCGCAGCCGCGCGGCGGTGGCGGCCTCGTCGTCGCCGGTGGTGGCGGCCAGGGTCACCGCCGGGATGTCGTCGGTGCCGCCCTGGGCGACGGTCGGCTCCACGTCCTGCGGCAGCTGCGGGCCGAGCCGGTTGACCGCCTGCTGGACCTGGGCGACGGCGGTGCCGAGGTCGGTGCCGTACTCGAACCGCACCTGCACCGTGCCCGACCCCTCGGTGGAGCGGGTGGTGACCTGCTCGACGCCCTGGATCCCCCGCGTCGCGGCCGCGATCGGCTCGGCGATCTCGCTGTCCACCACGTCCGGCGCCGCGCCGGGGTAGGTGGCCACCACCACGGCGGCGGGCAGTTCGATGGGCGGGAACAGCTGCTGGCGCAGCGACGGCAGCGCGAGCGCGCCGAACCCGATGAGCAGCAGGCTGAGCAGTCCGACCAGACCGCGGTTGCCCAGGCTGAGACGTGCCAGCACGGACATGGCTGTGTGCTTCCCCTCGACGCGTGACCCCGGAGTCGTCCCGCGGGCCGCACCGCCCGGACCGGGACGGCGACAGCCTGGCACAGCGCGGCTGAGAGCCGCCTCGGCCTCCCGGTGGTGCCCGGGTCCTCCCTCAGGCGGACGTCTCGTCCCTCGCGGAGGTGGTCCGCGGCCGCGCCGCGCCGTTCTGGGGCGGCGGTCCGGCCGCCGCGTCCACGTCGTCCAGGGTGCCCGTGTGCCGCTCCGTCACCACGCGCATGCGCTGCGTCGTCGCAGCGGCTGCGGTGTCTGGGTTGTCTGCGGTGCCTGGGTTGTCTGCGTTGTGGGGGTCGGTCGTGCCTGCGGGGGAGTCGTCCGCGTCCTCGGGGGCGGCGCCGGTCGCCGGGGCGGGCTCGGGGTCGTCGAGCCAGGCCCGCGCCGCCTCGCCGGAGCGGATCTCCTCCGCGGCGCGCTCCATCTCCAGCCGCCGCCAGCGCCGCCGCTCCCGCCGGGTCATCTTCGCGGGCCACAGCTCCTGGATGGCGGCGTTGAAGTACGCGCCGATCACCACCGCCAGGCCGATGAAGTAGGCGAAGAGCAGGAACGCGATCGGGGTCGCCAGCGCGCCGTAGGTGTAGCCGGTGGAGGTGATCGCGGTGATGTACACCCGCAACCCGATCGAGGACAGGATGAAGAACACCATCGCCAGCAGCGCGCCGGGCAGGCCGCGGTGCCAGGGCAGCTTGCGCGGCAGGGCCAGCTTGTACAGCGTGGCCAGCGCCAGCACGATCAGCAGCCCCAGCGCCGGGTAGTAGGTGTAGGACAGCCAGCTGACCACCGTCGGCCGCCAGGTCACCGGGAACAGGTTGGGCAGCAGGTCCGGGCCCAGCGTGAGCACCGGCAGCCCGGCGATGAGCAGCACCAGCGAGGCCATGTAGATCAGCAGCGAGAAGATCCGCTGCCACACCTCGTTGCGCACCCCGTACTGGTCGTGCGCCACGGTGATCGCGTCGACGAACGACGACATCGCCGACGAGCCCGCCCACAGCGAGATCAGGAAGCCCACCGAGACGATCTCCCCGCGCCCCACGGTGAGGATGTCGCCCACGGTCGGCTCGATGATCTGGGTCACCACGTTCTCGCTGAACGCCGTGCGCGAGATGGTGATGATGTTGGCCTGCACCGAGTCGATGACGTCCTTGCCGAACCACTCGGCCACGTACCCCAGGCTGCCCAGCAGCCCCAGCAGCAGCGGCGGCAGCGACAGGACCTGCCAGAACGCGCTCTCCGCCGCCTCGGAGAACAGGTTGCCGCCCCACGCCTTCGACAGCGTGCGCGCGACGAGCCGCCACGGGCCCCGCCGCCCGGTGCGCTCGCCCGGCGGGCCGCCGCGGCCGGGCAGGGCACCGGGCTGCGTGGTCATCGGGCCCCAGCATGGCCCATCAGGGGCGTTCCGGCCGAACATCCCGCGCATCGGTGTCCTGGCCGTGACCCGCCCGTCCGGCGTGCGGCGTGCGCGCCGGGCCTGCGGGTACAGTCGTGGACGCCCTCGACCCGGGACCAGCGCCGCGGCACCGACCGCCCGGCGCCACCGCACGAGGGCGTTTTCGCGAGGTCGTGCCGTCGTGCTGGGAAGGAGCTGGGGCATCCCGTGACCCGGGCCGAGGTGGAACCGGACTCCGCGCAGCGCACCCCGCCCGCCCGCCCGCTGCGGGCGTGGCAGCGCCGGGCGCTGACGACGTACCTCACCCGCAAGCCCAAGGACTTCCTCGCGGTGGCGACGCCGGGCGCGGGCAAGACCGTCTTCGGCCTGCGGGTGGCCGCCGAGCTGCTGGCCGACCGCACCGTCGAGCGGGTGACGATCGTCGCCCCCACCGAGCACCTCAAGCACCAGTGGGCGGCGTCGGCATCGGCCGCGGGCATCCCGATCGACTCGAACTTCACCAACTCGATGGGGCAGACCTCCAGCGACTTCCTGGGCGTGGCGGTGACCTACGCGCAGGTGGCCGCGCACCCGTCGCTGCACCGGGTGCGCACCGAGCAGCGCAAGACCCTGGTGATCCTCGACGAGATCCACCACGGCGGCGACGCCAAGAGCTGGGGCGAGGGCATCCGGGAGGCGTTCACCCCCGCGGTGCGCCGCCTGGCGCTGACCGGGACCCCGTTCCGCAGCGACGACTCGGCCATCCCGTTCGTGCAGTACGAGCCGGACGGGTCGGGCTTCATGAAGTCCAAGGCCGACCACGTCTACGGCTACTCCGCCGCGCTCAAGGACGGCGTGGTGCGCCCGGTGATCTTCCTGGCGTACTCCGGCGAGGCGAGCTGGCGCACCAGCGCGGGCGAGGAGTTCACCGCCCGCCTCGGCGAGCCGCTGACCGCCGAGCAGACCTCCCGGGCGTGGCGCACGGCGCTGGACCCCGCGGGGGAGTGGATCCCGTCGGTGCTGGCCGCGGCCAACACCCGGCTCACCCAGAAGCGCCAGGGCGGCGTGCCGGACGCGGGCGGGCTGGTGATCGCCTCCGACCACACCACGGCCAAGGCCTACGCCAGGATCCTGCACCAGCTCACCGGCGAGGAGCCGCACCTGGTGCTCTCCGACGACCCGAAGGCCTCCGCGCGCATCCAGGACTTCTCCGACGGCCAGTCCCGGTGGCTGGTCGCGGTCCGGATGGTGTCCGAGGGCGTCGACGTGCCGCGGCTGGCGGTGGGCGTCTACGCCACCAGCGCGTCCACCCCGCTGTTCTTCGCCCAGGCCATCGGCCGGTACGTGCGCGCCCGGCGCCCGGGGGAGACCGCGTCGGTGTTCCTGCCGTCGGTGCCGGTGCTGCTGGAGCTGGCCAGCCAGCTGGAGGCCGAGCGCGACCACGTGCTCGGCAAGCCGCACCGCGAGCAGGAGGGCTGGGACGAGGGCCTGCTCTCCGAGGCCAACCGGACCAAGGACGAGCTGGGCGAGGAGGAGAAGGCCTACACCTCCCTCGGCGCCTCCGCCGAGCTCGACCAGGTCATCTTCGACGGCTCGTCGTTCGGCACCGCCGCCTCCGCCGGGTCCGAGGAGGAGCAGGAGTACCTGGGCCTGCCCGGCCTGCTCGAACCCGACCAGGTGCGCGCCCTGCTCAAGCAGCGCCAGGACAACCAGCTCGCCGAGCGCTCCCGCCGCGCCGCCGAGGAGGCCGCCCGGCCCAAGGAGGCCCCGGTCGCCCGCCCGCAGTCGGTGCAGGAGCGGCTGGCCACCCTGCGCAAGGAGCTGAACGCCCTGGTCGGCATGGCCCACCACCGCACCGGCAAGCCGCACGGGATGATCCACGGCGAGCTGCGCCGCACCTGCGGCGGTCCGCCCACCGCGATGGCCACCGTCGAGCAGCTGGAAGAGCGGATCGCCACCCTGCGCTCCTGGTGAGCGCCTGGTCGCTCCCCTGACCCGGGGGCCCGGGTTCCCAGGCCACCCCCCAGCCCTGTGAACGCCCGGTGCGCCGCGCGGTCTTGACGGCCGCTGCCTCGCGCTCCGCGCGGTCGGTGGTTCCGCTCCGCGTCCGAACGGGTGCCGTGCGTGCGGCTGATCAGGCGCATTGCCGCCAGATGTCCCCTCCGTTGCCAAAACGTGTCCGCCTGATCGCGTCTGAATCGAGTCAGTGTGGGTTCCGCCACGGGGGTCTGGGACATATGTTGTGCCGCACAACATTTGATGACGGTTCACCGCCCGGGCCCGGCGGTCCGTCCAGCGGCATCGAAAGGGACACGTGATGCGCAGCAAGACTCTGGCATTGCTCGCCGCGGGGCTGGGCACGGCCCTGACCCTCACGGCGTGCGGGGCGAACCAGGCCGCGCCGTCGGGCTCCGGCGGCACCAGCGACACCGCGGGCAGCAGCGGTGGCGGCATCCCGGTCGGGGTGATCCTGCCGGAGACCGCGACCTCCGCCCGCTGGGAGGGCTTCGACAAGCCCATGCTCGAGGCCGCGATGAAGGCCAAGGGCCTCGACCCCGACATCCAGAACGCCCAGGGCGACGTGCAGAAGTTCACCACCCTGGCGGACGGCATGATCAGCCAGGGCGTCAAGGTCCTGGTCATCGCCTCGATCAACTCCGAGGTCGGCAGCGCGGTGGCGGCCAAGGCCAAGGCCCAGGGCATCCCCACCATCGACTACGACCGCCTCAACCTCGGCGGCAGCTCCGACTACTACGTCTCCTTCGACAACGTCAAGGTCGGCGAGCTGCAGGGCCAGGGTCTCGCGGACGCGCTCAAGGGCAAGCCGGGCGCGCAGGTCATCGAGATCGAGGGCGCCCCGACCGACAACAACGCGACCCTGTTCTACGAGGGCCAGCAGAAGGTGCTCAAGCCGCTCTACGACAACGGCACGCTCAAGCTGGTGCAGTCCCAGAAGATCGACAACTGGGACAACCAGAAGGGCGGCACCACCTTCGAGCAGATCCTGACCGGCAACGGCGGCGCCGTGGACGGCGTCGTGGCCGCCAACGACGGCCTCGCGGGCGCGGTCATCACCGTGCTGCAGAAGAACGGCCTCAACGGCAAGGTCCCGGTGACCGGCCAGGACGCCACCGCCGACGGCCTCAAGGCCGTGCTGCGCGGCGACCAGTACATGACCGTGTTCAAGCCGATCAAGGAAGAGGCGGAGAACACCGCCGCGCTGGCCGCGCTGCTGGCCAAGGGCGACACCGCGGGCGCCGACGCGCTGGCCAAGCAGACCAGCGACGACCCCACCGGCAACCGCACGGTCAAGTCGGTGCTGCTGACGCCGAAGCTGACCACCAAGGACACCGTCAAGGAACCGGTGTCCCAGGGCTACGTCAAGGCCGCCGACATCTGCGGCGGCGACCTGGCCTCGGTCTGCGCCCAGCTCGGCATCAGCTGACCAGTCCAGTCCACCGCCCCCGGCGCGGCGCCCCCCTCCCCCCACGGGCGCCGCGCCGGGGGCGGTCCCCCCGAGGAGATCGCGCGATGAGCGAACCCATTCTGGAGATCACCGGGCTCAACAAGAGCTTCGGACCGGTCCACGTCCTGCACGACGTGGACTTCACCGTGCGCGCCGGTGAGGTCACCGCGCTCGTCGGCGACAACGGCGCGGGCAAGTCCACGCTGGTCAAGTGCATCGCGGGCATCCACCCGACCGACTCGGGGCTGGTGCACTTCAACGGCGAGCCGGTGACCATCGGCGGCCCGCGCGACGCGGCGGGCCTGGGCATCGAGGTCGTCTACCAGGACCTCGCCCTGGCCGACAACCTCGACATCGTGCAGAACATGTTCCTCGGCCGCGAGCGCGGCTCGGGCTGGCTGCTCGACGAGGCGTCGATGGAGAAGGCCGCCCGCGACACGCTGGCCTCGCTGTCGGTGCGCACCGTCAAGTCCGTGCGCACCCCGGTGTCGGCGCTGTCCGGCGGCCAGCGCCAGACGGTCGCCATCGCCAAGTCGGTGCTGTGGGAGAGCAAGGTCGTCCTGCTCGACGAGCCCACCGCCGCGCTCGGCGTCGCCCAGACCCGCCAGGTGCTCGACCTGGTGCGCAGGCTGGCCGAGCAGGGCCTCGGCGTGGTGCTGATCAGCCACAACATGGCCGACGTGTTCGAGGTGGCCGACCGGATCGCCACCCTGTACCTGGGCCGCATGGTCGCCCAGGTGCCGACCAGGGACGTCACGCACGCCCAGGTCGTCGAGCTGATCACCGCGGGCCGCTCCGGAGACCTCGGGCTGGCCCGCCCCGAGTCCGCCACCGTCTGACCACGAGGCACCTGACATGACCGAGACCTCCGCCGCGACCACGCAGGACACCAGCGGCGCCATCTCCGACTTCGGCATCGACACCACCAGCCAGTCCACCGGCGAGGCGGTGCGCGACTACGTCGCCCGCCTGCGCGGCGGCGAGCTCGGCTCGCTGCCCGCCGTGCTCGGCCTGGCCGCGCTGGTCGTGGTGTTCTGGCTGCTGTCGGACAGCTTCCTGACCCTCAACAACACCGCGAACCTGCTGGCCCAGGGCGCGGGCAAGATGATCATCGCGATGGGCCTGGTCTTCGTCCTGCTGCTGGGCGAGATCGACCTGTCCGCGGGCACCGCCTCCGGCGTCTGCGCCGCGGTGATGGCCATGCACTACGTCCGCTCCGGCAACCTGCTCGGCGGCATGGGCACCACGGTGTTCTACGTCTTCGTGCTCGGCCTGGTGGTCGCCGCCGCCCTCGCGCTGTACATGCGCATCTGGGCGGGCGCGGTGCTCGCCGCGGTCGCCATCGGCATCGCCATGCTGGGCGTGCCGCCCAACGCCTGGGTCGAGATGCTGCTGGCCGTGTGCGTCGGCACCGCCATCGGCGTGATCACCGGCTTCCTGGTGTCCAAGATCGGCATGCCGTCGTTCGTGGTCACCCTGGCGCTGTTCATCACCTGGCAGGGCGTCATCCTCCAGCTCATCGGCGAGGGCGGCGTGCTCGGCATCAACACCGAGCCCACCCTGTTCGCCGTGGCCAACGGCAACCTGTCGGTGCTCGGCAGTTGGCTGCTGTTCCTGGTCGGCGCGGGCGGCTACGCCGCGGTCGTGCTCGGCGAGCACTTCTCCCGGCTGCGCCGCGGCCTGGTGACCATGCCGACCCCGCTGGTGGTCGCCAAGGTCGCCGCCATCGCGGTCGTCTCCGCGCTGGCCACCTTCGCCCTCACCCTCAACCGCTCGCGCAACGCCGCGGTCGTCATCGAGGGCGTGCCCTACGTGGTGCCGATCGTGCTGGTGGTGCTGGTGATCGGCACCTACGTGCTCAACCGCACCCGCTACGGCCGCCACATCTACGCCGTGGGCGGCAACGCCGAGGCCGCGCGCCGCGCGGGCATCAACGTGCCGAAGATCCGCGCCAGCGTGTTCGTCGTCACCTCCTCGTTGGCGGCGCTGGGCGCGATCGTGTACTCGTCGAAGGTCGGCTCGGTCGACCCGCAGGCCGGTGGCCTCAACACCCTGCTGTTCGCCGTGGGTGCGGCCGTCATCGGCGGCACGTCGCTGTTCGGCGGGCGCGGCAAGGTGTTCCACGCGGTCGTCGGTGGCCTGGTGCTCGCGGTGGTGGAGAACGGCCTGGGCCTGCTCAAGCAGCCCGCCGCCGTGGTCAACATCGTCACCGGCCTCGTACTGTTGCTGGCGGCCACCGTCGACGCGCTCTCCCGGCGGCGGGCCGCCACCGCGGCGCGGTAGCCGCCAGGTCCCCACCGGAAGGCAGGCACGTGACCAGCACACCCACGGCGGGCGCCCGACCCGACGAGGTGCGCAGGCACAACCGCACCGCGCTGCTGCGCAGGCTGCACGTCGCGGGCCCCACGACCAGGGCGGCCCTGGCCACCGAGCTGGGGCTCAACCGCAGCACCATCAAGGCCCTGGTCGACGGTCTGGCGGAGTCCGGGGTGGTCGAGGAACGACTGCCCCGGGCCCGCTCCGGCGCGGGCCGCCCGTCGCTGCTGGTGCTCCCGCAGCCGCACGCGGCGGTCGTGCTGGCCGTCGACATCCGGGTCGAGCAGGTCGCCATCGCCCTGGTCGGGCTCGGCGGGGAGATGCTGGGCCGCAACAGCTGGAACCTGCACGGCCGCCAGCGCGAGCCCGCCGAGGTCATCACCCACGTCGTCGAGTCCACCCAGGTGCTCGCCGCCGACCTGGGCTACCCGCTCATCGCCGCGGGCGTCTCCGTCCCCGGCGTGGTGCGCCGCTCCGACGGGTTCGTGCACGAGGCGCCCAACCTGCAGTGGACCAACGTCCCGCTGGGCGAGCGCCTGGGCGGGGCACTGGGCTGCCCCATCCGCGTCGGCAACGACGCCGAGATCGCCGCCCTGGCCGAGCACCTGCGCGGCGCCGCCCGCGGCTCCACCGACGCCGTCTACGTCTCCGCGGACGTCGGCGTCGGCGGCGGCGTCATCTCCGACGGGTCCGCCCTGCGCGGCACCGCCGGGTACGTCGGCGAGCTGGGGCACATGGTGGTCAACCCGCGCGGGCGCCCCTGCTACTGCGGCTCCCGCGGCTGCTGGGAGACCGAGGTGGGCGAGCTGGCCCTCTGCCGCGCCCTGCGCCTGCCCGAGGGCACCCCGCGCGGCGCCGTCATCGCCGACCTCAAGGCCCTGCGCACCCCCGAGCGGATCACCGCCGTGCTCGGCGACTTCCGCGAGTTCCTGACCGTGGGCCTGGTCAACATCGTCAACGTCTTCGGCCCCGAGCTGGTCGTGCTGGGCGACCTGTTCACCGCCCTGCCCCCGTCGCTGATCGCGGAGGTGGGCGTGGAGGTCGGCCGCCGCTCCCTGGTCAGCCGGGCGGTCGGCGGCACGCGGGTGATGACCTCGTCGATGGGCACCGACGTCAAGCTCATCGGCGCCGCGGAGCTGGCCTTCGAGCCGGTCCTGGACATGGTTTAAGCGGTCCCCCGCACGCACGAGAGGGCCGGTACCCCTGGTGGGGTACCGGCCCTCTCGCCGCAGCTCTGGGGGTGCGACTCAGCCCTTCTGGAGCTCGGCCTCCAGCTCGCGCAGTCGGGTCTCGTGGGCGCGGGCGTGGTGGCCGCAGAACAGCAGCTCCCCTCCCGAGGAGAGCACGGCGCGGACCTGTGCGGCGGCGCCGCAGCGGTCGCAGCGGTCGGCAGCGGTCAGCTCGGGGCGGGTGAGCGTCGTAGTCGTCGTCATGGGAGTTCTCCCTCCGTCCCGGCACCGGGGGAACCCGGCGCCCTCTTCGGCTGCGGTCACGGAGGCGGAAACTCCGCCGTGGTCGCACTTCCTACTCTTACAGACGTTTCGGCCCGTGGCAGTGTTCCCGATCCAGGATTTATCCCCGGTAACCAGCCCTTTACCCCGCCTGACGAGCGGAAATGCCCTCCGAGCTGGGCGTATGCCACCCCAACCCGGCCTGAACCCCAGGTGTCGGTGAGACCCTGTTCACCACCGGCGAACGGCCCTGCGGCTCACGATGTGGACTTGATCGGCCGAATGGGCGGATTGCCCTGGGTGGCCGAACCCGGTGCCCCTGCTGCACCCGTGTCACCTGCGCGCCCACCTCGTCGCGCAGCGTGCTCGAAGTCCGAAATGGCCGGTTCCGCGGCATCGGTCCGCACAAGCGTCAGCCCCCGGGTCCGAGGACCTCGGGGGCTGACGCGGAGGCGCTGGTCCCTACTCCAGGTAATCGCGCAGGACCTGGGAGCGGGAGGGGTGGCGGAGCTTGGACATGGTCTTCGACTCGATCTGGCGGATCCGCTCGCGGGTCACGCCGTAGACCTGACCGATCTCGTCCAGGGTGCGCGGCTGGCCGTCGGTGAGGCCGAAGCGCAGCCGGACGACGCCCGCCTCGCGCTCGGAGAGGGTGGCCAGGACCGACTGGAGTTGGTCCTGCAGCAGGGTGAACGACACCGCGTCCACCGCGACGACCGCCTCGGAGTCCTCGATGAAGTCCCCGAGCTGGCTGTCGCCCTCGTCGCCGATGGTCTGGTCCAGCGAGATGGGCTCCCGGGCGTACTGCTGGATCTCCAGCACCTTCTCCGGGGTGATGTCCATCTCCTTGGCCAGCTCCTCCGGGGTGGGCTCGCGGCCCAGGTCCTGGAGCAGCTCGCGCTGGATGCGGCCGAGCTTGTTGATGACCTCGACCATGTGCACCGGGATGCGGATGGTGCGCGCCTGGTCGGCCATCGCGCGGGTGATGGCCTGGCGGATCCACCACGTCGCGTAGGTCGAGAACTTGTAGCCCTTGGTGTAGTCGAACTTCTCGACCGCGCGGATCAGGCCCAGGTTGCCCTCCTGGATCAGGTCCAGGAACGCCATGCCGCGACCGGTGTAGCGCTTGGCCAGCGACACCACCAGGCGCAGGTTGGCCTCAAGCAGGTGGTTCTTGGCGCGCTCGCCGTCGCGGACGATCCAGCGCAGGTCGCGGCGCATCTGGGGGGCGAGCTTCTCGCTCTCCTCCTCGGACTTGCGCACGCGCTCGGCGGCGTAGAGCCCGGCCTCGATGCGCTTGGCGAGCTCCACCTCCTCCTCGGCGTTGAGCAGCGCGACCTTGCCGATCTGCTTGAGGTAGGCGCGGACGGAGTCGGCGGAGGCGGTGAGCTCGGCGTCCTTGCGGGCCTGCCGCAGCGCCTCGGACTCCTCCTCGTCCCAGACGAAGTCGCCGTCCTTGGTCTCCTTGCCGGAGTCCTTCTCCTCGGGCTCCTCGACCGGCTCCTCGATCGGCTCGACCTCGACCTCCTCGAGGTCGGACAGGTCGGGGTTGTCCTCGTCGGGCTCCTCGCCCTCGGGGCCCTCGCCGGCCTTCTTGGCGGTCGCCTTGGCGGCGGTCTTGCGCGGCGCGCGGGGCTTGGCACCCGCGGCCTTCTTGGCCGTCGTCTTGGCGCCCGACAGCTCGTCGTCCTCTGCCGTCGCGCTCCTGGTCGTCTTGGCGGCGCTCGCCGACGCGGTGGAGCGTCGGGTTGCGGTTCGTGCGGCTGCCACGTACGCCCTTTCACAACTGTCCATCACGGCGGCGGCCGGGGTGGGAAATGCCCAGGTCGCTGCCGGAGTTCGGGGAGTGCCTCGTGGTCCTGTGGGCCGCGGGCTGCGTTCCATTGTAGCGACGGGCGGCGTGTCCGGCGGACGCCCCGAGCACGAAATGTGCGCGCGCACCTGCCGGGGCGGGTCCGCGACCGGCCACGCCGCCCGCGGCTCAGGGCCCCAGGCGCTCGGCCGCGGCCACCGCCGCGCCCACGATCCCGGCGTCGTTGCGCAGCTCAGCGGCCACGACCTTGGTCCGCACGTCCAGCAGCGGCAGCCACTTGTCGGCCTTCTTGCTGACCCCGCCGCCCGCGATCACCAGGTCCGGCCAGATGAGGTTCTCCAGGCCCTGGATGTAGCGGCTCACCCGCTTGGCCCACTGCTCCCAGCTCAGGTCCTCCTCCTCCTTGGCCGAGGCCGCCGCCCGGGTCTCGGCGTCGTGGCCGTCGATCTCCAGGTGCCCGAACTCGGTGTTGGGGACGAGCTTGCCGTCGAGGAACAGCGCGCTGCCGATGCCGGTGCCGAAGGTCAGCAGCACCACCACCCCCGCCTGGTCGTCGGGGCGGCCGTAGCGGATCTCGGCCATGCCCGCAGCGTCGGCGTCGTTGAGCACGGTGACCTGGTCCAGCGGCCGGTCCAGCCGGGCGGCGAAGAGCGCGGCGGCGTCGGTGCCGATCCAGGTCTTGGCGATGTTCGCCGCGGAGTGCGCCACCCCCCGCTTGATCACCGAGGGCAGCGTGACGCCGACCGGCCCCCGCCACCCGAACTCCTCGACGATGTGGCCGACGACCTCGGCCACCGCCTCCGGCGTCGAGGGCTGCGGGGTGGGGATCCTGATCCGCTCCCCGTCGAGCTTGCCCCCATCGAGGTCCACCAGGCACCCCTTGATGCCGGAACCGCCGATGTCCACGCCGAAGCCCTGGGTCGCACCCATCCCTCGGGTCCCTTCCTTCTCGATTCAGCAGCGTCGACCGGTGACATTAGCCGTCGGTCGCCCGCTGTGGTCGGATAGCCGGGTGGGCACCACCGAACGCGACCTGCTCGCCACCGCCGAAGCCGTGGCCGCCGAGGCCGCCACCCTCGCCGAGACCACCCGCGCCACCGCCATCCGCGACGTCGGCACCAAGTCCACCAGGACCGACGTGGTCACCGCCGCCGACCGCGCCGCCGAGGACCTGATCCGCACCCGGTTGGCGGACCTGCGCCCCGGCGACGCCTTCCTGGGCGAGGAGAGCGGCGCCACCGCGGGCGACGGCGTCACCTGGGTGGTCGACCCCATCGACGGCACGGTCAACTACCTCTACGGCTACCCCTGGTACGCCGTCTCCGTCGCCGCCCAGGTCGGCGGCACCTCCGTCGCGGGCGTGGTCGTCGAACCCGCCACCGGCCGCCGCTGGACGGCCGTCAAGGGCGAGGGCGCCTGGCTCGACGGCCACCCCCTCCGCGTCAACGAACCGGACTCCCTCGCCCAGTCCCTGCTCGCCACCGGCTTCCCCTACTCCGCCCCCCGCCGCGCCGCCCACGGCGCCGTCGTCGCCCGCCTCCTCGACCAGGTCCGCGACATCCGCCGAGGTGGCTCCGCCGCCCTCGACCTCTGCGCCGTCGCAGCGGGCTGGCTCGATGCCTACTGCGAACGCGGCACCAACCCGTGGGACTGGGCCGCTGGCGCCCTCATCGCCGCCGAAGCGGGCGCCCAGGTCACCCTCCCCGGCGAAGACCCCGAACTCGGCCCGGACACCGTCCTCGCCGCCGCCCCCACCATCGCCACTGACCTCCGCCAAGCCCTCATCACCGCCGGAATCGCCACCTACCCCTGACCCCCCACAGCCACCCCGTAACCCCCACCACCTCAAGCCGCCCACCCCACCCCAGGCCGCCCACCCCCGAGCACCCGACCACCCACCCGGGCACGCCAACAAAATCCCGCTTCTTTTCACGCTCTGCGCAGCAGAGCCCCACGCAGCAGCAGAGCCCTCAGCAGCGAGCCCTCTTCGCCGCCGCCACGACGTTCGGGTCCAGCGCGGGCCCGCTGCCGTCCTCGTTCGCCAGCCCGCCCTGCGGCGGCCCGTTCTGCGCCCAGTCGGTCAGCTGCTCCAGGATCCGCTTCGCCTCCGGCGTCGGGTCCAGGTGGGTGTACCGCTGCCCGATCGCCAGGTCCACGGTCGCGTCCTGGCGCGCGTCGCGCACCAGCTCCGCGCACGGCTCCAGGATGCTGAGCGTGCGCGCCGCCGCGGTGCCCTGCTGGCCGAAGCGGATCTGCGCGCGGCAGTTGAGCGAGCCGCCGGTGTAGACGGTGTCGTTGGCGGGGTCGGTGACCTGGGTGAAGCCCAGCTCGCGCAGCGCCTCGGTGACCGCGCCCGCCTGCCTGCGCTGGCCGCTGGCGTTCACCACGCGCAGCAGCGCCCCGGACGGGGGTGCGGGGGCGGCCTTGTCCAACGCGGTGTCCGGCAGGGTCTCGCCGAGCGCGGGCGCGGGCTGGCCGTCGGGGGAGGAGGTCGGGGTCGGCGGCGGCGCGCAGGCGTTGGCGTCGGCGTCGCTGGACGCGCTGCTCATCACCTGGATCCACACCACGCCCGCGACCACGCCGAGGACGGCCAGCAGGACGAGGGCGGGGACCGGCCTGCGCCTGCGGTACGGGCGCTCCCCGCTCAACGGACCGGCGGTCACGTGCGGACCCTCCCATCGCGAGCCCACGGCCCCACCCCCGGGCATCGGAACCGGGGACGCGCCCGGCTCGACCATTCGTCGCAGTCCAGCCTATTAGCCGCGCCCGGGTTCGCCGCACCCGGGCGCGAGGACCTTGACCACCTGCGGTGATCGCCGACGGCGACCGGTGCGCGGCGGACGGTGACCCCTGGGGGAATCGCACCACGAGCGGGCGCGGTCGACAAGGCGTGCGGCCCCACCGTGCCCCGATCGCGGCCTGCGGAGCCGCGATTGCGCCCGAACGGGTGACAGCACGTGTGAGCCGCCGACTCATGAGCTACCCTCTGCCCGCTCGGGTGGCGGCGGGGCCCACCGGATCGATTCGGGCTGGGGCGGTGACCCGCAGCCGCCGGCGAGACCTCCGTCACGCCAGTGGCGGGCACAAACCGGGCCGGTGGATCGTTGACACGCGGCACGACCCACATGCCTGGACGACCGCAGGGGTGAAAGCAATGGCGACCGACTACGACGCACCTCGCCGCAGCGAGGCAGACGACCTGGCCGAGGACTCCCTCGAGGAGCTCAAGGCCCGGCGCAACGAGAACCAGTCCGGCGTCGTGGACGTGGACGAGACCGACACCGCGGAGAGCTTCGAGCTGCCCGGGGCGGACTTGTCCGCGCTCTCCGGCGAGGACCTGACGGTCCGCGTCGTCCCCAAGCAGGCGGACGAGTTCACCTGCTCCAAGTGCTTCCTGGTGCACCACCGCAGCAGGCTCGCGGAGGACAACGGCGGCGTCTTCGTCTGCCGCGACTGCGCCTGAGCCGACCTCGGCGGCGGGCCGAGACACACTCTGCGGGCGTTGCGGGACGGCAGGACCACGGCGGGAGCCGGGCACCCAGGCGGGTGCCCGGCTCCGCTCGTCTGCGGGGTCGACCCGCCCGCGGGGTCAGCGGTCGGCGGTGGACCGGGCCGCCTCGGCGCCCGTCCGCAGCGCCTCGGCCACCTGCTCGGGGTGGCGGGTGCTGAACAACCAGTACGGCGTGGAGTCCTCGGGGTCCTCCACCACGACCCGCACCAGCGGCCCCACCCAGCCCCGGTGCACGACGTGCGCGGCCGGGTCGAGGTGCGGGCCCAGCACCCGGCGCTTGTGCTCCTTGGCCACCACCACGACCTCGCCGACGTGCTCCAGGGGCAGGTTCGCGTCCGCCACGAGCAGCTTGCCGTCGCGCACGGCCACCGGCGTGCGCCCGGCGCGCCAGAGCATCAGCAGCGTCAGCGGCAGGACGATGGCGTAGGGCAGCCACGCCCGCACCCCCGGGTACCCCATGTGCACCTCCGCGGCGAGCAGCCCGGCCGCCAGCAGCGGGAGCGGCCACCAGTACCAGGTGACGTGCAACCGCTCGGCGTAGGTCGGTGCTGGACGCGTGGCGCCCGGGGTGTCGTCCACGGCCCCAGGGTAGTCTCGCCGCTCGTGCCGAGCGTCGAGGTCCTCCTGCTCCGGACTGATCCGGGCGTCCCCCTGCCCAGCTACGCCCGTCCGGGCGACGCGGGCGCGGACCTGGTGACGACGGAGGACGTCGTGCTCGGCCCGGGGGAGCGGGTGCTGGTGGGCACGGGGGTGGCGCTCGCGCTGCCGGAGGGGTACGCAGGCTTCGTGCACCCGAGGTCGGGGCTGGCCGCGCGCACCGGGCTGAGCGTGGTCAACACCCCTGGCACGATCGACTCCGGCTACCGGGGCGAGATCAAGGTCTGCCTGGTCAACCACGACCCCCGGGACACCGTGGTGCTGCGCCGGGGCGACCGGGTCGCGCAGCTGGTGGTGCAGCGGGTCGAGCACGCGGTGTTCCGCGAGGTCGACGCGCTCGACCCGACCGCGCGCGGCGCGGGCGGGTACGGCTCGACCGGGGGGCACGCGGTGCTCCCCGGACCAGGGAAGGGGACGGAGGACTAGTGGCACTGTTCGGACGCCGCAAGCGCGACGCCGGTGAGCGCGAGCCGGAGCCGGTCGAGGACCACGACCTCGACGGCCTCGACGCGGACGGCCTCGACGCCGACGGCTTCGCCGAGGGCTCGGCGGTCGGCGACCCGGACGCGGGCCCCTTCGACGAGGACGACGCCCCCGAGGACGACTACGCCCGCCTCGACCTGGGCTCGCTGCGCATCCCCGTCCCCGACGGCGCCCAGCTCCAGGTCGAGATGGACCCCGCGGGCCCGGTCCGCGCCGTGCACATCCTCACCCAGCTCGGCCAGCTGACCCTCAACGCCTACGCCGCGCCCAAGTCCGGCGGCCTCTGGAAGGAGGTCTGCGGCGAACTGGCCGTCCAGCTCCGCGCCGACGGCGCCACCGTGCACAGCGTCGTCGGTGACTGGGGCCAGGAGCTCTCCGCCACCCTCGGCGAGGTCCAGCTCCGCTTCCTCGGCGTCGACCGCTCCCGCTGGATGCTCCGCGGCGTCGTCGCGGGACCCCCGGAGCTGGCCGAGCACTCCGCCCACGCCCTGCGCACCCTCGTCCGCGGCACCATCGTCGTCCGCGGCACCCAACCCATGCCGGTCCGCACCCCCCTGCAGATCGACCTCCCCCAGGCCATCGTCGAGCACATCAACGCGGCCCAGCAGAACGGCCAGCAACCCGGCTGACCCGCAACCCCCACAGCACACCCCCAGAGGCCCGGCCCCCGCCGGGCCTCTGCGCTTTCCCCCCACC
>NZ_MKQR01000005.1:37989-92227 GCF_001940455.1 Actinokineospora bangkokensis
CCCCAGCACCGCCGCCCGCCCCAACGCCCCCCTGTCCACCCCCACGATCTCCAACCGAGTCCCCACGAGCACCCCCCGCGGCAGCGCCCGAGCCCACTCCCGCGCCACCTCCACCGGGTGCACCGGGTCGTCCAAGCACGCCGCCACCCCCGCAGGCGCGTCCACGCCCCCCAACGCCTCCACCGTCGGTGCCGCGTGCTCCACCGCGGCCAGCAGCGAGTCGGCCAGCCCGTCCCCGTACCCCGTCCACGCCCGGGTCAGCTCCTCGGCCAGCCACGGCCGCACCCCCACCACGGCGGACTCCAGCGCCGCCGCCGTCCCGCGCGCCCGGACGTCCGCCGCGCTGTAGCGGGCGGCGACCGCCGCGGGGGCGTCGCCGGGCTCCCCGGTCCACCCCGGCAGGGCCAGCAGCAGCCCCGCGCACCGGTCCGGGTTCCGCGCCGCCCACTCCGCGGCCAGGTGCGCCCCGAGCGAGATCCCGCCGACGATCACCGGCCCGTCCGAGGCGGCCTCGTCGAAGGCGGCCAGGTGGGCCTTGACCAGCCCGGAACCCGGTTCGGGCCGCGGGGCGGCGAGCCGCACCCCGATCGCCGCGAGGGGGTCGGCGAAGACCTCCCGGACGAAGGTGTCGTCCGAACCCGTTCCCGGGACCAGCACAGCTGTGTGACCCTTGATCGGCGGCTGGGTCACACTCATGTTCCGGTCCTTGTCCTGAGCCGTAGCACGGTTACGCTGATTGTGCATGGATCGGTGTCGGGGCCGATCCCCACCACCAGGAGACGACGCCATGGGCACCACCACCAAGGGGGACGGATATTGGCACCGTCTCGTCAAGAAGCTCACCACGGACGTGGAGGTGCTCGACGCCGACGACCTGTCCGAGCACGCCGAGGCCAACGGCGCCCGGCGGGCCTGCGACTGCAGCGGTGGTGAGGAGGTCACGGTCTACGGCAGGCTGCGCAGCGTGGAGATGTGCCCGAGCGACGCGGCGGCGGCGCTGGAGGCCGAGCTGTTCGACGGCACCGAGGGCGTGACACTAGTGTGGCTGGGGCGGCGCCGGATCCCGGGCATCGAGCCGGGCCGGACGCTCAAGGCCACGGGCAGGCTCGCGGTGCGCGACGGCCGCAAGGTGCTCTACAACCCGTACTACGAGCTGCAGACGGCTCCATGACGAACGCGGTGACATGACGCAACCGGCTCCCGACCCCCGCCCCGGCGACCAGTCCCCGGGGGCTCCCGGGGCCGACGAGGCCGAGCAGGAGCGGCAGCCGACCCTGCTGGAGCAGATGGGCGGCGTGAGCGGCCTGGTCTACTCCAGCGTCCCGGTGGTCGTGTTCGTGCTGGCCAACGTGTTCTTCGGGCTGTCGGTGGCGATCTGGAGCTCGATCGGCGTCGCGGTGGCCATCACCGTGCTGCGGGTCGTGCGCAAGGAGCCGCTGCAACCGGCCATCTCCGGGTTCTTCGGCGTGGCCATCGCCGCGTTCATCGCCTGGAAGACCGGGTCGGCCAAGGGCTTCTTCCTGGTCGGGATCTGGACCAGCCTGCTCTACGGCGGGGTGTTCCTGCTGTCGGTGCTGGTGCGCTGGCCGTTGGTGGGGGTCATCTGGTCCTACCTCAACGGCCACGGGCAGTCCTGGCGCAAGGACCGCAGGGCCCGGCTGGCCTACGACATCGCCACCCTCACCTTCGTGGTGGTCTTCGCCGCGCGGTTCGTGGTGCAGAAGTGGCTCTACGACCAGGACTCGACCGGGTGGCTCGCCTTCGCCCGTCTCGCCATGGGCTACCCCCTGTTCGCCGTCGCGCTGGCGGTGACCGTGTGGGCGGTGGCCAGGGCCCAGGCCAGGCAGAAGGCCATCGAGGCCGAGCAGGTCGAGACCGACGCCGAGGCCGAGGCGCGGCTGCGGGAGAAGTACGCCGATCCGGCGTAGGCACCCGCTCCGAACCCCCAGGGCCACTGCGGCACAGCAGTGGCCCTTCTCCTCTTACGCGATCCTCAGGAACGCCCCGTACCCTACGGCTACGTAACCGTAGGTTCGTCTTGGGGGAGACGCCTGATCAGGATCGAGGTACTCCACCCGTGACCACCACCGTCGAACCCCCGGCCCGCACCGGGCCCAAGCCGCTGCTCGGCCGCCACCGCGGTGGCGCGGAGCAGTTCGGCGTGCAGGTCTTCGTGCTGGTGCCGCTGCTGGCGCTGGTCGCCGCCGTCCCGTTCGCCTGGGGCTGGGGGCTGGGCTGGAGCGACGTGGCCATCGGCGCGGCGTTCTTCGTCTTCACCGGCCTCGGGGTCACCGTCGGCTACCACCGGTACTTCACCCACGGCGCGTTCAAGGCCAAGCGCTGGCTGCGGGTGCTGCTCGCGGTCGCGGGCGGCATGTCCCTGCAGGGCTCGGTCATCGAGTGGGTCGCCGACCACCGCCGCCACCACGCGTTCTCCGACCGCGAGGGCGACCCGCACTCGCCCTGGCTGTTCGGCACCGGCGTCGTCGCCGTCGCCCGCGGCTTCTGGCACGCGCACATGGGCTGGCTGTTCGACCGCGACCGCACCAACGCCGACCGCTTCGCCCCCGACCTGCTCGCCGACACCGACCTGCGCCGCGTCGACCGCCTGTTCCCGCTGCTGACCGTGGTGTCCCTGCTGCTGCCCGCCCTCATCGGCGGCCTGGTGACCTGGTCCTGGTGGGGCGCGCTGACCGCGTTCTTCTGGGCGGGCATCATCCGCGTGGCCCTGCTCCACCACACCACCTGGTCGGTCAACTCGATCTGCCACATGGTCGGTGGGCGCCCGTTCAAGTCCCGCGACCGCGCCGCCAACTTCTGGCCGCTGGCCCTCGTCAGCTTCGGCGAGTCCTGGCACAACTCCCACCACGCCGACCCCACCTCGGCCCGCCACGGCGTCCTGCGCGGCCAGCTCGACATCTCCGCCCGCCTCATCTGGCTCTTCGAGAAGGCGGGCTGGGCCTGGGACGTCCGCTGGCCCACCCCCGCCCGCATCGCCAAGCTCCGCACCCCCTGACCCGTCCCGACCGCCGGAACGGGTGGGAACGTCCACCCCGCTAGACCGTGCCTGCCGGAAGGGTGGTCGGGATGAGCTACACGGCAACCGCGGTCCGCGAGGATCCGTTCTGGGTGGTCCAGGTGGACGGCGTCGGGACCACCCAGGGCCGCACGGCCGCGGAAGCGCGCCGCATGGCCTTCGACCTCGTCCGGGTCATGACCGGCGTGGACGCCCCCGAGGTGGTCGTCGACTTCGCGGTGTCCGGCATCCACCTCGGCGAGGTGCGCGACGTGCGCACCACCGTCGCCGACGCCGCGCGCGCCCAGGAGCGCGCGGCGTCGCGGTCCCGCTCACTGGCCCGGCGGCTGCGGGAGGCGGGCCTCACCGGGCGCGACATCGCGGAGATCCTCGGGGTTTCGCCGCAGCGGGTGTCCCAGCTCATCGCCAACAAGCCCTAGGCTCCGTCCGCCGACCCGCCCGCCGCTCCTGGCCCCCCACCCGACCCGCAGGTCGATCGGGCACGAGGACGGCCGGAGCGGGCGGCGTCGCCGTCGAGTCGACCAAGCGGTGAGCGCCGGCTCCGGTCAGTGGCCGAAGGCGCGGCGGATGTCGCCCTCCACGTCGGCGGCGGCGACGAAGAGGAGCTCGTCGCCCGCCTCCAGGGGGTCCTCGGGCTGGGGGACGATGACCCGGCCGCCGCGCAGGATCGTCACCAGGGCGGCGTCGCGGGGTAGCTGGACCTCGCCCACCGGCCTGCCCGCCCACGCGGTGTCGGCGGGCAGGGTCATCTCGACGAGGTTGGCCTGGCCCTGGCGCAGGGTGAGCAGCTGGACGAGGCCGCCGACGCTCACGGCCTCCTCGACCATGGCGGCGAGCACGCGCGGGGTGGACACGGCCACGTCGACGCCCCAGGCGGAGGTGAACAGCCACTCGTTCGCCGGGTGGTTGACCCTGGCGACCACGCGGCGGACGGCGAAGACGGTCTTGGCCAGCAGCGACACCACGAGGTTGGCCTTGTCGTCGCCGGTGGCGGCGATGACGACGTCGCAGAGCTGGATGCCCGCGTCCTCCAGCGAGGACAGCTCGCAGGCGTCGGCCAGCACCCACTCGGCCTGCTCGACGGTGTGCGGCTCGAACTGCTTGGCCAACCGCTCGATGAGCATGACCTGGTGGTCCCCGGCCACCAGCTCGGCGGCGATGGAGCGGCCGACGGCCCCGGCCCCGGCGATCGCGACGCGCATCAGTTGCCCTCCTCCGGCGACTGGGCGGCGGCCGCGACGACGTCGCTGACCGTCCCGGACAGGGTGGCCACGTACACCTGGTCGTCGGCCTGGATCACGGTCTTGGTCTCGGGCAGCACCCCGGTGCCGAAGCGCATGATGAACGCGACCCGCGCACCCGTGGCCTGCTGGAACTCCTTGACCGTGCGCCCCACCCAGCCCTCGTCCACCGGCACCTGGAGCAGCGCGACCTTGCCCGTGGGGTCGCGCCAGGCCGAGGCCACCCCGTCGGGCAGCAGGGTCCGCAGCAGCCGGTCGGTCGTCCACGGCACGGTCGCCACGGTCGGGATGCCCAGCCGCTCGTAGACCTCGGCCCGCTTGGGGTCGTAGATGCGCGCCACCACGTGCTCGACGCCGAAGGTCTCCCTGGCCACCCGGGCGGAGATGATGTTGGAGTTGTCGCCGCTGGAGACCGCGGCGAACGCCCCGGCCCGCTCGATGCCCGCCTCCACCATGACCCCGCGGTCGAAGCCGGGGCCGACGACCTGCTGGCCGTGGAAGTCCGGCCCCAGCCTGCGGAAGGCCTGGGCGTCCTTGTCGATGACGGCCACGGTGTGGTCCAGCCGCTCCAGGGCGGCGGCCATCATGGCCCCCACCCGGCCGCAGCCCATGATCACCACGTGCACGACCATCCTCCTGAGTCGGTCCAGCCTCGGGCCCCCTCGGGCACCGCCCGTCGGGCGACAGCGCTGAACCTACCGGGGACTGGTCCGAAACGGTGACCTGGCCGGGGACGAATCCGCACAGCCCGTGGCCACCTCGGCGCGCGCGGGGCGGGCACGGCTTAGGCTGTCGTCCCGTGTCCAAGTTCTCCACGGCGGCGAAGCGGCTGGTGGTCGGCAGGCCGTTCCGCAGCGACCGGCTCGCGCACACGCTGCTGCCCAAGCGCATCGCCCTGCCGGTGTTCGCCTCCGACGCCATGTCGTCGGTCGCCTACGCCCCCGAGGAGATCTTCCTCGTGCTGTCGGTGGCGGGCCTGTCCGCCTACGCCATGGCGCCGTGGGTGGGGGTGGTGGTCGTCATCGTCATGCTGACGGTGGTGGCCAGCTACCGCCAGAACGTGCGCGCCTACCCCTCCGGCGGCGGTGACTACGAGGTCGCCACGGTCAACCTGGGCAAGCAGGCGGGGTTGACCGTGGCCAGCGCGCTGCTGGTCGACTACGTGCTCACGGTGGCGGTGTCGATCTCCTCCGCGATGGCCAACATCGGCTCCGCGGTGCCGTTCGTGGCCAACCACAAGATGGAGTTCGCCGTCGTGGCGATCGTGGTGCTCACCGCGATCAACCTGCGCGGCATCCGCGAGTCCGGCGCCGCGTTCGCCGTGCCGACCTACGCGTTCATGGCGGGCATCGTCATCATGATCGCCTTCGGCCTGTTCCGCGGCGTGGTGCTCGGCGACGACATGCCCGCCGAGTCGGCGGGCTTCGGCGTGGAGACCGAGCACGGCGACCTGGCGGGCTTCGCGCTGGTGTTCCTGGTGCTGCGCGCGTTCTCCTCCGGCTGCGCCGCGCTGACCGGCGTGGAGGCCATCTCCAACGGCGTGCCCGCCTTCCGCAAGCCCAAGTCGAAGAACGCCGCCACCACGCTGCTGCTCATGGGCTCGATCGCGGTCGTGATGCTGATGGGCCTGATCGTGCTGGCCCAGATGACCGGCGTGCACATCGCCGAGGACCCGGCCAAGCAGCTCATCGGCGCGCCCGCGGGCTACGAGCAGAAGACGATGGTCGCCCAGATCGCGGAGGCGGTGTTCTCCGGCTTCCCGGCGGGCTTCTTCTTCATCACCGTGGTCACCGCGCTGATCCTGGTGCTCGCCGCCAACACCGCGTTCAACGGCTTCCCGGTGCTCGGCTCGATCCTGGCCCAGGACCGCTACCTGCCCCGCCAGTTGCACACCCGCGGCGACCGGCTGGCCTTCTCCAACGGCATCGTCGGCCTGGCCGGGTTCGCGATCGTGCTGGTCATCGCCTTCGACGCCGAGGTCACCCGGCTCATCCAGCTCTACATCGTGGGCGTGTTCGTCTCCTTCACCATGTCCCAGACCGGCATGATCCGGCACTGGAACCGGCACCTGGCCACCGAGACCGACCCGGCGCAGCGCCGCAGGATGCGCCGCTCGCAGGCCATCAACGCCTTCGGCCTGGCGATGACCGGCGCGGTGCTGGTGGTCGTGCTGATCACGAAGTTCCTGCTCGGGGCGTGGATCGCCATCGCCGCCATGGCGGTGATCTACCTGCTGATGACCGGCATCCGCCGCCACTACGACCGGGTGGCCGACGAGCTGGCCCGCGCCGAGGGCGAGCGCAAGTTCGTGCTGCCCTCGCGCATCCACACCGTCGTGCTGGTCTCCAAGCTGCACCTGCCCACCCGCCGCGCGCTCGCCTACGCCAAGGCGACCCGGCCCGACGTGCTGGAGGCGATCACCGTCAACGTCGACGACGTCGACACCAAGCGGCTGGTCAGCGAGTGGGACAAGGAGGGCTTCAAGATCCCGCTCAAGGTCGTCGAGTCGCCCTACCGGGAGATCACCAAGCCGGTGCTGGACTACGTCAAGCGCATCCGCAGCGACAACCCGCGCGACGTGGTCACCGTGTTCATCCCGGAGTACGTGGTGGGCCGCTGGTGGGAGCAGCTGCTGCACAACCAGAGCGCCCTGCGGCTCAAGGGCAGGCTGCTGTTCCAACCGGGGGTGATGGTGACCAGCGTGCCGTGGCAGCTGGAGTCGGCCAAGAACGCGGCCCCGCACGAGGTCATCGTCCCCGGCGCCATCCGCCGCGGGCTCACCGACGAGGGCAAGGAGCGCCGGTGACGGACTGGACCGGGGACAGCTTCGAGGTCGAGGTCGGCCCGGTGGCGCACGGCGGCCACTGCGTCGCCCGCCACGACAACCGCGTGGTGTTCGTCCGCCACGCCCTGCCCGGCGAGCGCGTCGTCGTGCGGGTCACCGAGGACAAGGGCGGGTCGTTCTGCCGCGCGGACGCCGTGGAGGTGCTGGAGGCCTCGCCCGAGCGCGTCGAGCCCCCGTGCCCCTACGCGCGCCCCGGCGCGTGCGGCGGGTGCGACTGGCAGCACGCCTCCGCGGCCGAGCAGCGCCGGTTGAAGGCGGCGGTCGTGGCCGAGCAGCTGTCCCGGCTCGCGGGCGTCGAGCGGGAGGTGGAGGTCGAGGACCTCGCGGGCGGCCTGGAGCACTGGCGCACCCGGGTGCGCCTCGCCGTCGACCGCGACGGCCACCTGGGCTTCCACGCCCACCGCAGCCACCGCGTCATCCCGGTCGACGACTGCGTGATCGCCGCCCCCGGCACCGTCGACGTCCTCGTCGACCGCACCTGGACACCGGGCGCCGAGCTGGACGTGGCGGTCGACGCCACCGGCCGCACGCACGCCTCGGAGCTGGTGCCCGACCGCGGCCGCAGGCGCAGCGGCAAGCCCGTGCTGCGCCCGGTCCGCGTGGTCGGCTCGGAGGTCGCGGTGGAGAACGCCGCCCGCCGCGACTGGGAGCTGTCCGCGCAGGGCTTCTGGCAGGTCCACCCGGACGCCGCCGACGTGCTGGCCGAGCGGGTGGGCCGGTGGGCCGACCTGCGCCCCGGCCAGGTCGCCTGGGACCTCTACGCGGGGGTGGGCCTGTTCGCCTCCGTCCTGGCGGCCCAGGTGGGCCCGGCGGGCGTGGTCGTCGCCGTCGAGTCGGTCGGCCGGGCCGCCGAGGACGCGGTGGCGAACCTGTCCGACCTGCCCCAGGTCCAGGTCCGCCCCGGCCGCGTCGAGCACGTGCTGTCCGACGACCTCCCCGTCCCGGACGTGGTGGTCCTCGACCCGCCGCGCAAGGGCGCGGGCCGCGAGGTCGTCGCCCGCATCGCGGGCCGCCACCCGGCCCGCGTCGTCTACGTCGCCTGCGACCCCGCCGCCCTCGCCCGCGACGTCGCCACCTTCCGCGACCTCGGGTACGACCTGACCGACCTGCGCGCCTACGACACCTTCCCGATGACCCACCACGTCGAGTGCGTGGCCCTCCTGGAACGCCGCCCGGTTTGAGGATCGGGCGAACCGGGCAAAAAGGAGGCATGCGACTCCTCCTCAACACCCTCGCCGCGGCCGCCCTGCTCGTCACCGTCTCCGCCTGCGACACCACCCCCGTCCAGACCCCGCCCCCCGCCCCCTCCGCCCCCGCGGGCACCAACGACGACGACCAGCAGGACGACCAGCAGGACAACCAGGACGACGACCAGAACGACCAGCAGGACGACCAGAACGACGACGCCGACGACCAGGGCGACGACCAGAACGACGGCTGACCCGCCGGCCCTTTCCCTCCCTGCGGGAAAGGGCCGCTCCGAACGGCCGGCACCACCCCGGGCGCCAGAGGGGCCGCACCCTTCTCAGTCAGCTCCCCTGTGGATGGTTGTCACCGCCGCTGCTTCACTTGCGGCATAATGGAATTCGGGGGTCCCCCGGGGCCTGTGGATGGATTTACCCGGGACGGCTCGCGATCTGGGAGAATGGAAAAACGGGGGATCCCCGGGGCCTGTGGATGGTGTGCCCCGGGGATTGTTGTTCTGTGGTAGGGGAAGTCAGTGCTGCGGAGGTGGGGAGCCCTGCGGCGGCTGGGGGCGCGGGCCGGTGGTGCCGGGTTGGTGCCAGGGTTGCGCTGGCGGAGGTGTCTGGTGTGGACCCGAGGTGCGCGTGCCCTGGGGTGGGGTTGCGTGCGCGGAGCCGTGGTTCGGAGGTTGGGGCGCGGCTGGGTAGCCGGGAGTTCCGGGACGGAAGCTGGGAGCGCCCTGCGTGGGCCCGGGCCACTGGGGGGCGGGTGCGCCCGGGCGGAAGCCGTGCGGTGCGCCCGGGGTGTGGTGGGGACCCGATGCGCCGGGGGGCTGCGGGACCGCTGTTCCAGCGGGGTGCGGGACAGGCGCGCCGGGGAGCGGGGCGCCAAGGGGCGGTGCGTCGCGCGGTGGGAGTCCGGCGCGCAAGCGCAGCCAGTCGGGGATGTGCTCCTCGGCGCGGGGGAAGGTGCGCAGCTCGTCCTGGAAGCCGATGGGGGGCGGGACGCGGCGCCAGCGCGGTTCGTCGTTCGGGTACCAGTCGCAGGTGAAGGCGCCGGGGGGTTCGATCTCGTAGACGGCCCAGAGCCAGGTGCCCCGGGTGGGGGAGTGCATCAGCTCGCGGAGCCTCGCCAAGCCCTCGACGACCTCGACCGGCGGGCGGACCAGGACGGGGACGCCGTCGGCGCCGGTGACCAGGACGTCGACCTCGACGTGCCTGCCCGCCGCCCGGTACTCGGCGCGGATGCGCTGCCAGTGCGCGCCCGCCACCTTCACCATCGCCCGACCGACCTGCTTCACCAGCCGGTCCTCGTCGGCGCCGCTCGGCTCGACCATGCGCTCCCCCACCGGTCCCGCGTCCCCCTGCCGGGCCGACCCTACCCCGTCGGTCAGCGCTGGATCGTCGGGTTCGGACCGAACGAGAGGCCCAGTTCGAACGGGTGCAGGCCCCAGGCGTCGATCGCGAAGCCGGACAGCGGGCCCGCCGCGCGCAGCGCCACCTCGGTCACCGGCGACGCCAGCACCTGGCCCTTGGTGACGACCGGCTGGCGGTCCACCCAGATCGGCGCGCCCTCGGGCACCGGGGACGCCTCCACGACGGAGAACTCCTCGCCGTCCGGGCCCGGCCGCACCATGATCAGCACGCACGGGCGCAGCGGCACGTCCCAGCCGCCGGTCTCCACGGCCAGGTACTCGCCGCGGTCGGCCGCCGCGCGCACCGCCTCCCCGATCCACCCGTACAGCTCGGCCGTGGCCTGCGGGGTCGCCGCCGCCCTGGCCTGCCCCTCGGTCGCCGCCACCACCCGCGACGCCTCGCTGACGACCCGCCCGCCCGCGTCGCGGTAGCGGTCCATCACCATCAGCGTGCCGCTGGCCCGGTCCAGGGCCACGACCTCGCGGAACCGCCGCCGGTCGATCTCCGAGCGGGCCACCGCGCCGCGCCCGAGCCTGGCCAGCAGGGCCTTGGGCTGCTCCACCCGCCAGTAGCTGACCTCGCCGTCGTGGTGCCACAGCGGCAGGAACCCGCCGACCGGCAGGCCCAGCGCGACGATCTCCAGCCTGCTGCCCGGCCGCGGACCGGGGTCGGCGACGATGTGCTCCACGCGCTCGTGGACCTCGGCTGCTTCCCCCTGCTGGTCCGCGCCGTGCGGTGCGCTGTCCTCTGTGGAAGCGGGTGCGTCCCCAGGGGACCCGGCGGGGATCGGCTCGGGTTCGGCGTCCTGGGACTCCGCCGCCGGTGCAGGCCGGTCCTCGTGCTCGGGCGCTTCCACCACCGGCAGCTCGGGCTCCGGTTCGTCCACCACGGGATCGACCGGCTCGGGCTCGGGGGCGTCCACCTCGGGTTCGAGCGCGGACGGCTCCGGCTCGTCCGGCTGGACCGGTTCTGGGTCGACCAGGGCGGGTTCCGGCGCGTTCACCACGGGGACGACCGGTTCGAGGGTGGTCAGCTCGGGCTCGTCGTTCACGGGCTCGACGGGCTCCGGGGGCTCGACCGGTTCGGGGTCGACCAGGGCGGGCTCGGGCGCGTTCATCACGGGGATGACGGGTTCGAGGGTGGTCAACGGGGGCTCGTCGGGCTCAGCGGGCTCGGGCGGGGTGGCCGCCTGCTCGGGCTCGGGAAGGACGGGCTCGGGTTCCGGCTCCGGCGGGTTCATGACCGGCACCACGGGTGCCATGACGGCGGTCAGCTCCACCTCGGGCTCGTGGCCGTTGCCGCCGGTGGGCAGCTGCTCGTCGAGGGTGCCGGAGTGGGCCGCGGGCTCGCGGACCGGGTGCAGCTCGCCCTGGCGCGGGTGCCACGGCCTGCTCCGGCCGTCCCCGGCGCGCGGCGGGGCGGTGACCCGGGCGAGCGGGTCGCGCGGCGTGCCGTCGTCCCCGCCCAGCACCAGGTCCGCCTGCGGGAACGGCACGCGGAAGCTCACCGGCCGCCACGGGTGGAAGGGGCGCGCGGGCTCCTCCTCGACGGGCGCCTGTGCGGTCACGACCTCCTGAGCCTCCCGCTCCTGAGCCTCCCGCTCTTGGGCGGCCTTGCGCTCGGCCTTCTGCGCGGGCGGCAGCTCCAGCGGGATGGTCGCCCGCTGCCGCACGGGCAGCGGCGCGTCCGTCGTCCGGAACACCAGCGGCGGCCTGGGCTCCTCGACCGGCCGCGGCTCGGGCGCCACGGGCTCCGGCTCGACGGCCACCGGCTCGGCGGGCAACCGGTGCGCGTCGCCGAGCGGGCTGACCGGCAGCGCGGGCCGGGTCGCCCACTCCGGGCGGGCTTGCGGGCGCGCCTGCTTGGCGGAGGTGAAGAAGCTCGACACCTGGGTGGCCCGCATCGCGCTGCTGGTGGAGTTGACCTGCGGCGCGGGCTCGACCTCCTCCTTGGCGCGCTGCTTGCCCATGGCCACCGCGAGCCACTGCCGGAAGCCCTTCTCCCGCTTGCGGTGCGCGGGCTGCTTGCCCCCGGCCCTGCCCTTCTCCTCGTCGCCCTTCTCCCCGTCGGCCTGCTCCTCGGCCTTGCGCTCGGCGGCGGGCTCGGGCGCGGCGTCGACGTCGCGGAACGGGTTGGGCAGGTCGGCGGCGAGGAACGGGTTCGGCCCACCCGGCACGCTCACGCCGTAGGGGTGCTGCTCCTGCGCGGGCGCCCCGGGGTAGGCGGCGTTCTGCCCGGGGAACACCGACGGCTGCTGCGCGTCGACCTCCCACTGGGCGGCCACCGCCCGCGCGGCGATGGCCCGCTGCGCCGCCGCCTGCTCCTCGGCGGCCTGCTGGGTCGCGGCCCGCAGGACAGCGGCGTGGTCCTCGGCCTGCTGGGCCGCCGTCAGGTCCGCCGCGGGCTGCGCCGCCTCGGCCTCCCGCGCGACCGGCTCGGCCGCGGGCTCGACGACCGGCTCCATGCGCAGGGTCTCGGGCTCTGCCTGCTCTGGCTGCGTTTCGGGCAGTGAAACGGGCTCGAACCGCCCCAGGCTGGGGGCGACCAGGTCCGGCGTGCGGAACGGCACGTGCGGCTGGACCCGGCTCTCCCACTCCCGGGGGTTGATCCGGAACGGCCGCGGCGTGAAGTCCAACCCGACGTTCTCGGCGTCCTCCGCCTGACCGCCCTGGTGCGACTCCTGCTCGGCGTCGGTGGGGGCGTGGGTGAGGGACGGCTCGTCGGTCCCGGCCGGGGTGGCGTCCTGCGCCTCGGGGGTGGCGGGCGCGTGGGTGGTTGCGGGCTCGTCGTGGGGCGCGGGTGCGGCCTGGAGGGGCTGCTCCGGCGCCTGGGTGGGTGCGGGGAAGGGCTGGGCGATCCGCGCTGTGGGCGCGTTGGCAGCGGTGGCCGTTGCTTCGGTGTCCGCGTGCTGCGGGACGGCGGCGGTCTCCTGGGGCGCAGTCGCGGCTGGCTGCGCCGGGGAAGTCTGCGTAGCCGGGGGCAGCGGTTCTGCGGGCGCGTCCTGGGGTGCTGCCGGTGTGTGTGGTTCCGCGAAGGCAGCTGTCAGCGGGGTTGGCTGCGCCTGGGGTGTTGCCGGTGCGTGGGTTCCCGCGACAGTTGGTTGTGCTGCCTCGGGGGTGGGCTGCGCTTGGGGTGTTGCTGGTGCGTGGGTTTCCGGGACAGCTGGTTGTGCTGCCTCGGGGGTTGGTTGCGCCTGGGGTGTTGCCGGGGCGTGCGGTCCCGCAACGGTCGGGTTCGCTGCTCCGGGGGTGGGCTGCGCCTGGGGTGCTGCCGGGGCTTGGGATTGCGTGGCGGTCGGGTCCGCTGCCCGCGGGATCTGCTGGGTCTGGGCAGTCGCCGCAGTTTCGTGGGCGTGGCCCGGTGCCGCGGCTGGTGCCTGCGGTGCTGATGGCGTTGCTGGGGCTGCTTGCGCGGATGCCGCCTGTGCCTGGGGCTCTGCGGGCGTGGTGGAGGCGGTTGGCTGGGCCAGCGGAGCGGGTGCCGCTGCGGCGCTCGGGTTCTGAGCGGCAGTCGGGGCTGTGGGACTGGGGGCGGTTGCTGGGGACGCGGAGGTGGCCGCTGTCGGCGCGACAGGCGCGGGGAGCGCTTGGGCGACGGCGGGATCCGGGGTTGCCGCGTCTGGTGCTGGGGCTGCGACGGGGGCGGCAGCCGTGGGCTCAACAGCGGGTGCTGAGGCTGCCTGCGCGGGCGCGGTCGCCTGGGTGACTGCTTCCGGAGCGGGAGTCGGGGCGGCCGGTGCAGGGGCCACCGGTGCTGCGGGAGGCGCCGGGGTGGCTGGTCCTGCGGTCGCCACAGGCGGGGTCGGGCTTGTCTGGGTGGCGGGCGCCGCCGGTCCGGCGGGTGCCGCGGCCGAGGTAGGGCCTGCCGCAGGTGCCGAGGCAGTTGGATCGACCGGTGCCGCGGCCGGGTTGGGAGCCACTGCCGACGCCGGAGCTGGTGCGGCGGGGGTGGGGGTTGCCGTCGTGGTCGGGGCTGGTGCTGCGGCGGGTGCCGGGGCCGCTGGTCCAGCGGGTGCCGCGGTCGGGACGGGGTTTGCGGGGGTTGGTTCGACGGGCGCCGTGGCCGGGTTGGTTGTTGAGACTGGCGCTGCGGCCGGGGTGGGTGGGGTGACAGCGGGCGGGGCCGCAGGCGCCGGGGCAGCCGATGCGGCGGGCGGCGTGGGCGTCGCCGCCGAGGGCGGTGTCGCTGGGGTAGCGGGTGCTGCGGTGGGTGCCGGGGTTGCTGAACCGGTGGGTGCCACAGCCGGGGTGGGTGTCGCGGCGGGGGCCGCTGCCGGCGGCGTGGCGGGGGTTGCGGCGGGTGCCGTTGCCGGGGTGGGTGTCGGTGCTGTGGGCGGGACCGTGGGGGTTGCGGCAGATGCCGAGGGCGCCGGTTCCGCGGGTGCCGTGGCCGGGGTTGGCGGTGTGGCGGTGAGTGGGACCTCTGCGGCAGCTGGAGACGCGGGCGGGGTGGGCGGCGCAGTAGGAAGCGACGTCGCCGGAGCCTCGGGCGTTGCGGCAGGGACTGCTTGCGCTGCGGCCGGCGCCGGGGTCGACGCGGCGGGTGCCGAGCTCGGCGCCTGGGGTGCCGGGGCTGCTGCGGCGGGAGTCTGCGCAGCGTGGGTCGCGGGGTCCGGAGAGGGGTGCGCGGCGGGTGCTGGGGGCGCCAGTGCTTCGGCGGGGGGCGTTGCGGGTGCCTGCGCCGGGGCAGGGGGTGCGACCGGAACTGGGGTTGCCGGGGTCGCGGAGGCAGGGGCGGCGGGGGCCACGGAGGTGGCGGTGGGCACCTGAGCCACGGGAGCGGGGGCGGTGGACGCCTGGGCCACGGGGGTGGCGGGAGCCGAAGCGGCTGGTGCCTGGCTCACCGGGGAGGCGGGAGCTGGGGTGGCGGTGGACGCCTGAGTCACGGGAGCGGGGGCGGTGGGCGCCTGGGCCACGGGGGTGGCGGGAGCCGAAGCCGCTGGTGCCTGGCCCCCTAGGGCGGCGGAAGCCGGGGTTGCTGCGGTGGTGGGGGACGGCGTCGCGGGTGCGGCGGGCGCCTCGGTTGCCGAGCTAGCGGGAACCGGCGCGGCCGGAGTGGGGGGTGCTGGGGCTGCGGGCGCCGGGACGGGAGGCGCCGGGACAGCGGTGGTTGGGGCCGCTGGAACAGCGGGAGCCGGGGCCTGGGCGGGGCCTGCGGGAGCTGGGGCCTGGGCAGACCTGGCTTGGGCGGGCGTTGTCGCAGCGGCTGCGGCGGAGTTGGGGACTGCCGCCGGGGTGTCTGCCGGGGCCGGGGCCGGGGTTGCGGTGGCAGGCGTGGGCGCGGCAGGGGTGGGGAGTGTCCCGGCAGGCGTGCCTGGGGTCGGCGCTGCGGGGCTTGCGGGGGTGGGTGGTGTGGTGGCGGCCGGGGCTGGAGGTGCTGTGGCCGGGGTGGAGGCGGTGTGGGTGGGCGCTGGGGTGGCTGCTGCCGCAGGAGTGGGGGCTGCGGCGGAGGTGTCTGCCGGGGCCGGGGTTGCGGCAGCAGGCACGGCCGGGGCGGGGTTGGTTTGGGTGGGCGTTGCCGTGGTGGCTGGCGCAGGGGCGGGGGTGCCTGCGGGAGCGGGGGTTGGGGGTGCTGTGGCTGGGGTGGAGGCGGTGTGGGTGGGCGCTGGAGTAGCTGCTGCCGCGGGGGCGGGGACCGCTGCGGGGGTGCTCGCGACGGCCGGGGTTGCGGCGGCACGCGCGGGCGCTGCGGGGGCCGGGGTAGCTGGTGCAGGTGCGGGGGACGCTGTGGTGGTGGGCGTGGCCGGGGCGGACACGGCGGGCGCCGCGGCAGCAGGCGCGTCCGGGGTAGGCGCGGTGGGCGCTGCGGCGGCGGGTGCGTCCAGGGTTGGCGGGGTGGGCGTGGCCGGGGCGGGCGCTGTGGCGGCAGGTGCGTCCGGGATGGGCGCTGCGGGCGCTGCGGCGGTGGCGGGTGTGGCCGGGGCGGGCGCTGCGATGGCAGGTGCGTCCGGGGTAGGCGCGGGGGGCGCTGCGGCGGCGGTTGCTGCGGCGGCAGGTGCGTCCGGGGTGGGCGCTGCGGGGGTGGGGGGTGTGGCCGGGGTGGGCGTTGGTGTGTGGGGCGCCGGTGCCGCGGGAGATGCCGGGGCCGCTGGTCCGGCCGTCGCCGCGGCTGGGGTTGGCGCTGCTGGGGCGGGGGCCGCAGTGGGGGTGGCCGTGGGGGTGGGGGGTGCGGTGGGAATGGGGGGTGCGGCGGGGGGCTGGGTGGTGGGGCGGGCGCTGGGGGTGAGGTCGTGGAGGATCTCGGTGCGGTGGTTGCCGCGGGTGGTCGGGGTCCCCGACGGGGTGTGCACGATCGGGGGGCGGGGAGCCGGTTCGGTCACCGGGTTGAAGGCCGCGAGGCGGGCGAAGCCGGGGTGGACCTTGGCGGTGGCGACGGTGTGGCGGGCCCAGGAGCGGATGCGGGTCAGCGGGTGGTTGGGGAACTGGGGGTCCCACTGCGGGTCGTCGGAGAGGTTGAGGGTGACCTGGGGGATGTCCGGGGCGTAGGGGTGCGGGGTGGTGAGGTCCGGTTCGCCGAGGAGGGCGGCGACGGCGGGTTCGCGGGCGGTGTCCTCGGCCGAGGCGACGGACTGGAGCTTGAGGACGGCGCTGCAGCGGGCCTTGGGCAGGATGAAGCTGCCGATGTAGACCGTCTCGCCGGGGCGGGAGGGGTGCGGGATGCGCACGACCTGGAACAGGGCCGGGGAGGTGTCGACCAGCAGGACCCACGCCTCGACCAGGGTGCCGCCCTCGGCCGCGCAGGTCAGCGCCATCGCCCGGCGCAGGGCGACCAGGTCGTCGAGCGGGGCCGGGAGGTCCGGGACCAGGTCGAAGAAGCTCAGCACGACCAGGTCGTCGGTACCGGCGACCTGCCAGCTCGTCTGGTCGACCTGCCGCAGGCCGGTCGTGTCGAAGGCGATGGGCACCTGAAGAGGATAGGCAGATCGGGTGATGGCGCTGTGTGGATCGGGTCATGTCCGGTACTCCGGACGCCTGCCGCGCGCGGCGCGATCCGTAGACTGGGTGGGGCCGACGAGCTGGCGGGTGACCGGCAGGGGCGACTGACCTGCGAATCGACGACAGGACGAGGTGACGACAGGGTGACCCTGCTCGACTCCGTGCGCGGACCGGCGGACCTGCGCCGCATGACCACCGAGGAGCTCGACCGGCTGAGCGCGGAGATCCGCGCCTTCCTGGTCGACAAGGTGACGCGCACCGGGGGGCACCTGGGCCCCAACCTGGGCGTGGTCGAGCTGACCATCGCCCTGCACCGGGTGTTCGACTCCCCGGCCGACCCGATCGTCTACGACGTCGGGCACCAGGGCTACGTGCACAAGGTCCTCACCGGCCGCCGCGACGGGTTCGACGACCTGCGCCAGCGCGGCGGGGTGTCCGGCTACCCGTGCCGGGCCGAGAGCGACCACGACCTGGTGGAGAACAGCCACGCCTCGACCGCGCTGTCCTACGCCGACGGGCTGGCCAAGGCCGCCCAGCTGCGCGGGGAGCAGCGCAGCGTGGTGGCCGTGGTCGGTGACGGCGCGCTCACCGGCGGCATGTGCTGGGAGGCGCTGAACAACATCGCCGCGGGCACCGACCGGTCGGTGGTGATCGTGGTCAACGACAACGGCCGCTCCTACTCCCCGACCATCGGCGGCCTGGCCGACCACCTGGCCGCGCTGCGGCTGCGCCCGGGCTACGAGCGCGCGCTGGAGGGCGGCAAGAAGGTGCTCCAGGGCACCCCGGTCGTCGGCAGGCCGCTCTACCAGGCCCTGCACGCGGCCAAGCGCGGCATCAAGGACGTGCTGAGCCCGCAGGCGATGTTCGAGGACCTGGGGCTGAAGTACCTGGGCCCGGTCGACGGGCACGACCTGGAGTCGCTGGAGTCGGCGCTGCGCCGGGCCAAGGACTTCGGCGGGCCGGTGATCGTGCACGCGGTGACCCGCAAGGGCAACGGCTACCCGCTGGCCGAGAACGACGTGTCCGACCAGATGCACCAGACCGACCCCATCGACCCGGTGACCGGCAAGCCGCGCACCTCCAAGGGCACGGTGTGGACGAACGTGTTCGCCGAGGAGCTGGCCGCGATCGGCGCCGAGCGCGAGGACGTGGTGGCGATCACGGCCGCGATGCTGCGCTCCACCGGTCTGGGCCCGTTCGCCGAGCGCTTCCCCGACCGCGTGCACGACGTGGGCATCGCCGAGCAGCACGCGATCACCTCCGCGGCGGGCATGGCCATGGGCGGCCTGCACCCGGTGGTGGCGATCTACTCGACGTTCCTCAACCGCGCCTTCGACCAGGTGCTCATGGACGTGGCCCTGCACCGGCAGCCGGTCACGGTGGTGCTCGACCGGGCGGGCATCACCGGCCCGGACGGCGCCAGCCACCACGGCATGTGGGACCTGTCGATCCTGGGCGTGGTGCCGGGCATCCACATCGCCGCCCCGCGCGACGCCGCGACCCTGCGCGAGGAGCTGCGCGAGGCGGTGGCCATCGACGACGGCCCGTCGGTGCTGCGGTTCCCCAAGGCCACCGTGGGCGCGGACATCACCGCCGTGGAGCGGGTGGGCGGGGTGGACGTGCTGCGCCGCCCGGCCGACGGCGGGCAGGACGTGCTGCTGGTGACGGTGGGGTCGTTCGCCGAGCTGGGGCTGGCGGCCGCGGAGCGGCTGTCCGCCGAGGGCATCGGGGTCACCGTGGTCGACCCGCGGTGGGTGGCGCCGGTGCCCGCTGCGCTGGCGGAGATGGCCGCCCACCACCGGCTCGTGGTCACCGTCGAGGACAGCGGCCGCCACGGCGGGTTCGGCTGGGCGCTGGCGGCGCTGCTGCGCGACCAGGACGTCGACACCCCGCTGCGCGACCTGGGCATCCCCAACGAGTTCCACGCCCACGGCACCCGCGACGAGGTCCTGGTGTCGCTGGGCCTGACCGCCCAGGACGTCGCCCGCCGGGTGACCGGGTGGGCCTCGCAGCTCATCGGCCGCACGGCGCCCAGCCCCGTCACCGAGGTGCCGGACAACGCCTGACCGACGCCGAAGGCCCCCTCGACCCGGTCGAGGGGGCCTTCGCACGCGCGCCCCGACCTCCCGCGACCGGGGCGCGCGCGGGGCGGTCAGGCCCGGTAGGCCGACCACATCTGCGACATGCGGGTGCTCTGGCCCGGGGTGAACTGGTTGTAGCAGTCGTCGTAGGAGTAGTCCATGTAGTTGTGGATCGGGTCGGTGCCGGGCAGCGAGCAGGAGTCGCGGCCCTCCGGGCAGCCCGAGGTGGCGCTGGACTGCGCGGCGGTGTCGGACACGCTGTCGTTCGTGCTGGTGCAGCCGCCCTGGAAGGTGTGGTAGAGGCCGAACCAGTGGCCCGCCTCGTGGGTGGCGGTCTTGCCCAGGTTGAAGTGGGCGGTGGAGCCGCCGGGCAGCGAGTCGAAGTGCACGCGGATGCCGTCGATGGACGGGTTGCCGTCCCAGGGGAACGTCGCGATGCCCAGGTAGCTGAAGTCGACCAGCCAGATGTTGAGCGCGTTCTTGCCGCCCTTGCGGGTCTGCGAGCGGTAGGTGGTGCTGGCGCTGTCGCGGTGCCAGGTGTCGTTGTAGAAGCGGTCGGTGCCCGCGAGGGTGAAGGAGAACCCGGTGCTCGCGGCGCTGCCGGACTCGCTGCCCGCGTAGGTGGTGTTGAGCACCGCGACCTGCTGGGCGATCTGGCTGTCGGTGACGTTGCCCGCGCCGTTGGCGGCGGCCATCACGTGGAAGTACACCGGCACGGTCACCGCGGCGGGGGCCACGCTGCGCTTGGTCGCGAGGATGCGCTGGGTCTGGGCCTCGATGCGGTCGACGTCGGCCTGGCTGAGCGCGTCGTGGTCGAGCGGGCGCTCACCGCGGGCGGCGGTGCCGTGCTCCTCGGGGACGTAGCAGTCGGCGGCGGGCGCGGCCGAGGCGGGCGCGGCCGGGCTGAGCGGGGAGAAGCTGGTGGCGACGGCGGCCAGGGCGGCCACGCCGAGGGCGCGCAGCGCGTTCCTCATCGGGGACTCCTCAGGACAGGTGCAGGGAACTTGAAAGTAGGTACCGCGACCGGTGCTGCGGAAGTGATTCCCACACTGGGAACTTCCCAGTTCACGGGGGTGTTACGGAGTGAGTCCTCACTTCGATGCTGGGTGCGTGCGGGGAACCGGGAAGCGGGCCGCGGGCATGGGCCCCGAGGAGCGCAGGCGGATGGTCGTGGCGGCGGCCCTGCCGCTGCTAGCCGAGTTCGGCCCGACCGTGACGACCGCGCGGGTCGCCCGCGCCGCGGGCATCGGGGAGGCGACGATCTTCCGCGTGTTCGCGGACAAGGACGCCCTGCTGCGGGCGTGCGCGGCCGAGGTCGTGCGCCCCGACGGGCTGCTGGGCGAACTCGGCGCCATCGACCGCGACCTGCCGGTGGAGCAGCGGCTGGCGGAGGCGGCCACCGCCCTCAGCGCCCGGCAGGCCCGCATCGACGCGGTGGTGGGGCCGCTGGCCGGGGCCCTGCGCGGCGGTCCCGGGTCCCGGGAGGCCCTGGCGGACGGTCGCGAGCGGGCGCGGCGGCTCATCACCGAGGCGCTGGTGGAGCTGCTGGAGCCCGACGTCGAGCGGTTCCGGCTGCCGCTGGAGGAGGTGGCCGGGGCGTTCGGCCTCATGGCCTTGGCCCTGGGGCGCCAGGGGGAGGTGGCCGAGCCCACCCTGGTGGTCGACCTGTTCCTCCACGGCACGCTCAAGCCCGTCTAGACCGCGCGGGCGTCACGTGATCGGGCGGGTGGTGCCGTAGGCCTTGGCGGAGACCTGCGCCTGGTACTCGGCCCGCGCGGCGCGGTCGAGGACGCGGGGGGTGCCCAGCGACGCCGCCCGCCAGTACAGCTCGCAGCCCCACTCCAGCAGCAGCGTCCGCTCCAGCGCCGCGGCCAGGTCCGGGCCGTGGGTGATGCCGCCGTGGTTGGCCATCAGCGCGGCCGTCCCGTTCTCCAGGGCGTCGAGCACCACCTCGGCCAGCTCCGGGCTGCCGAAGACCCGGTAGGGGGCCACCGGCACGGTCCCGCCCAGCTCGACCAGCTGGTAGTGCACGCACGGCAGCTCGTCGAGCACCAGCGACATCGCGGTGGCCATCGGCGCGTGCGTGTGCACCACCGCGCCCGCCCGGTACCGGCGGTAGACGCCCAGGTGCAGGTCCAGCTCGGAGGTCGGCGCCAGCGCGCCCGCCACCTGGCCGCCTGCGGGGTCGACCACCGCGACCTGCTCCCAGTGCAGGTCGGCCAGCCGGGCGCCGGTGGGGGTCACCGCGATGAGGTCGCCCTGCCGGGCGCTGGCGTTGCCCGCCGTGCCCAGCACCAGGCCCTCGGCGGCCATCCGCCGGGCCGTGGCCGCCACCTGCTCCCGCACCTCGCGCAGCACCATGCCCCCGATCATGCCCAACCGGGCAGGTCCGGGTGGCGGTGTGGCACCGTTGTGGGGTGCGGATTCTGATCGTGGAGGACGAGGAGCCCCTGGCCGAGGCCATCGCCAGGGGGCTGCGCCGCGAGGGCATGGCCGTCGACGTCGCGCTGGACGGTGACGAGGGCCACGAGAAGGCCACCATCACCCGGTACGACGTCGTGGTCCTCGACCGCGACCTGCCCGGCATGCACGGCGACGAGCTGTGCAGGCAGATCGTGGCCTCCGGCGCGCTGACCAGGGTGCTCATGCTCACCGCCAGCGACGCGGTGACCGACCGGGTGGAGGGGCTGTCCCTCGGCGCGGACGACTACCTGACCAAGCCCTTCGCCTTCCCCGAGCTGGTCGCCAGGGTGCGGGCGCTGGCCCGCCGGGCCACCCCGGTCACCCCGCCGGTGCTGGTCGCGGGCGACGTCGAGCTGGACCCGGCGCGGCGGACGGTGGCCCGGGCGGGCAAGGCCGTGGAGCTGACCCGCAAGGAGTTCGGCGTGCTGGAGGTGCTGCTCGCCGCGCGCGGCTCGGTGGTCAGCAGCGAGGAGCTGCTGGAGCGGGTGTGGGACGAGAACGCCGACCCGTTCACCACCACTGTGCGGGTGACGGTGATGACCCTGCGCAAGAAGCTGGGCGAACCGGGCGTGATCGACACCGTGGTCGGGTCCGGCTACCGGGTGCCCGCCTCGGCCGGTGAGACCGCGGGGTGACCCCCCGCAGGCGCGGCCGGGGGCTGCGCGCGCGGATCACCCTGCTGGCCACCGGGCTGGTCGCCGCCGTCGCCGCCGTGCTGCTGTGGCTGGGCTGGCTGCTGGCGGGCGGGGTGGTGGCCTCGGTGCCGTCGCTGCCCAAGGGCACCACCGTGCTCGTCGGCGGGGTGCGCGTGGACGCCGAGCAGCTGGCCGAGGCGCTGGTGGCCGACGCGCGCGAACGGCTCCTGCTGGCCGGGTCGGTGGCGTTCGTGTGCGTGGTGCTGGCCACCGCCATGTTCGCCTACGTGATCACCGGCCGGGTGCTGCGCCCGCTGCACGAGGTGACGGCCACCGCGCAGCGGCTGTCGGTGGAGTCGCTGGGCGAGCGCATCGGGCACAGCGGCGCCCGCGACGAGGTCGCGGAGCTGGCGGACACCTTCGACGCCATGCTCGACCGGTTGCAGGCGGCGTTCTCCGCGCAGCGGCAGTTCGTGGCCAACGCCTCGCACGAGCTGCGCACGCCGCTGGCGGTGATCCGCACCGAGCTGGACGTGACCCTGTCCGACCCGGACGCCGACACCGCCGAGCTGCGGCGGATGGCCGAGGTGGTGCGGGCGGCGACGCTGCGGGCCGGGGAGCTGGTCGAGGCGCTGCTGGTGCTGGCGCGCACCGACGGGCTCGGCGTCGGCGCGACCGTGCCGGTGGACCTGTCGGCCGTGGTGGCGAACGCCTGGCGGGCCACCCGCGCCGAGGCCGCTCGGCGCGGCATCCGGGCTGCGTTCCACGAGGGGCACGCGACCGTCGTGGGGGACGCGGCGCTGCTGGAGCGGGTGGCGGGCAACCTGCTGGAGAACGCGGTGCGGCACAACGTCGACGGCGGGTGGCTGGAGGCCAGGACCGGGTCCGGGCCGCAGTGGTGCACGATCGAGGTGGCGTCGAGCGGGCCGGTGGTGGACGCGGAGCGGGTGGCGGAGCTGTTCGAGCCGTTCCGGCGTGGAGGGGTGGACCGGACCGCGCACACGGGGACCGGGTTGGGGTTGTCGATCGTGCGGGCGGTGGCCCGGGCGCACGGGGGCACCGCTGCGGCGGAACCCGTTGCGGGGGGCGGGTTGCGCGTGACGGTGACGCTGCCTTCGTCGTGAGGTGAGTCCTGCCTTGCTCGCTGCGGGATTTTTGGCGCGTCCGGATGTTTGCCGCTGCGCGGCGTGCAAGTGCGCGGGATTTTGGGGGCGTGCCCGGGTGGGTGGTTGCGCTTGACAGGGGCCCCTGCGGCGATCATGTGCTCGGGGTGGGGAAAGGTGAGGCCTTCGGCCCCACCCCCCGGCCGTGGGTAGCACATGATCGCCTTCCCCTGTCAAGCACAACCACCCACCCGGGCCTTTGCGTAGCCGGGCTGCCGGGTTCGTTGGTGGCGGCTTCTTTGGGGAGCGAGTTGGGTGGGGGCTGGGTACTCGGGTGGAGTGGCGGGTGGTCTGGGGAGGAAGGGGCTAGCGCTTGGCCAAGCGGCGGAGTTGGGCGTCGAGGTAGGTCCTGGCGCGGCGTTGACCGCCTCGGGTGGTGATGGCGTCGGCGAGGGATTCGAGCACCCTGGTGATGCGGGGTTCGTCGGGGTGCCAGCCGAGGCGTTCGCACTCGGCGAGCCAGTCGGTGGGGCTGGTGTGGCCGCGGAGGCGGTTGCAGCGGCGGCAGGCGGCCACCTCGTTCTCGGACCAGGAGGGGCCGCCCTTGACGCGGGGGATGACGTGGTCGGTGGTGGCGGGGGTGCGGCCGGACAGGTCGGTGCGGCACCAGGCGCAGGTGGGGCCGTCGCGGAGCAGGATGGCCTGGAGGCGTTCTCGGCGGCCGGGTTGGGGTGGGTGGGTCATCGGGTTCCGTGGTGGGCCGGGGTGAGGCGGGCGGCGAGGGACTGGGCGTCGGCGGGGGCCTTGACCTTCATGTCGTTGTCGAAGTAGCAGTAGACGTCGCGGCCCTCGGGGGCGGGTGGGGGTGGGGGAGCGCTGGTGTGGTCCGAGGGGGTGGTGCCGCCGTCTTGCCAGGTGCGGATGCGCTGGGCCCAGTCGTCGAGGGCGGGTGGGGTGTAGCCGCTGGCGTAGAGCTCGGCGTCGCCGTGCAGGCGGGCGTAGACGAAGTCCGCGGTCACGTCCTCGAAGCGGGGCCAGGTGCCCGCGGTGTCGGCCACGACCAGGGCGACGCCGTGGTGGCGCAGGAGGGCGACCAGGTCGGGGGAGGCGAAGGACGGGTGGCGGGGTTCGAGGGCGTGGCGCAGGGGGCGGTCGGCGTCGGCGGTGGTGAGCGAGCGGCCCGTGAGGCGTTCGTCGTGGTGCTCGGACAGGGCGGCGGCCTGCTCGGTGGTGCGCGGCAGGGACCCCAGGAAGGTGTCCAGGACGTCCGGGTCGAACGGCAGGGTCGCGGGGGTCTGCCACAGCACCGGGCCCAGCTTCTCCCGCAGGGCGAGCACACCCGAGGCGAAGAAGTTGGCCAGCGGGGTCCCGGCGTCGCGCAGCCGCTTCATGTGGGTGATGAAGCGGGGGCCCTTCACGGCGAAGGTGAACCCGTCCGGGGTGGCGTCGTACCACTTGCGGTAGCTGTCGGGCTTCTGCAACGAGTAGAACGAGCCGTTGATCTCCACGCTGGTGACGCGGCGGGACAGGTAGGACAGCTCGTCGCGCTGGGGCAGCCCCTGGGGGTAGAACACGCCCCGCCAGGGCGGGTAGACCCAGCCCGAGGTCCCGATGCGCACCGTTCCCGGCATACCTCCATGGTGCGCGCGGCCGGTCAGAGGCGCTCGGTGAGCCGCAGCGCGTCCTCGGGGGCGTGGCCGTCCATGGTGTTGTCGAAGTAGGCGAAGACCGGCCCGTCCTCGGCCCAGCCCCGGATCCGCTCCGCCCACTCGTCCAGCGCCTCGTCGGAGTAGGCGCCCCGGTACAGCTCGCCCTCGCCGTGCAGGCGCAGGTAGCGGAACGCGGCGGTGTCGGAGTCCAGGCACGGCCACGTGCCCGCGCTGTCGGACAGCACCAGCGCCACGCCGTGCGCGGTGAGCTGGTCGGCGAAGCGGTCGTCGTGGAAGCTGCGGTGGCGCACCTCCACGGCGTGCCGGACGCCCTCGCCGCCCACCTCCACCAGCAGGTCGAGGAACCGCTCGACCCGGTCCGGGTCGTAGCGCAGCGAGGCGGGGGTCTGCCACAGCACCGGGCCCAGCTTGGCGCCCAGCTCGGTCACCCCGGAGTCGACGAAGCGCTTGAGCGGGTCGTGCGCGTCGCGCAACCTGTGCTCGTGGGTGACCTCGCGGGGCCCCTTCACCGCGAAGACGAAGTCGTCGGGGGTGACCTCGGCCCAGCGGCGGTAGTCGGCAGGCTTGCGCGGGCCGTAGAACGTGCCGTTGACCTCGACCGTGCCGAGCCTGCCCGCCAGGTGGGCCAGCTCGTCGCGCTGCGGCAGGCCGGGTGGGTAGAACCGGCCCCGCCACGGCGGGTAGACCCATCCTGACGTCCCGATGCGCACCGCGGAGGTCATGATGATCATTGTCGCGCGATCCGGGCGAGGAGGCAGGGTGGATGAGGTGCTGGGGGCGCTGTTCCCGGGGGCGGTGGTCGAGGCGGGCGCCGTCCTGCGCGGCAGCGACCGGACGCGCGTGCGGCGGGTGGTCGTCGACGGGCGGTCGGTCGTCGTGAAGGAGTACGCCGAGGACGAGGGGTGGGCCAGGGAGGCCGCCGGGCTGCGCGCGCTGGCCGGGACGGGGGCCGCGGTGGAGGTGCTGGGCGAGTCGCGGAAGCCGAAGGCGCTGGTGTTCGCCGACGCGGGGTCCGGGCCGAGCCTGTCCGACCTGCTGCTGGGCACCGACCCGGCGGCGGCCTCGGAGGGGGTGGTGCAGTGGGCGTCCGCGCTCGCGGCGGTGCACGTCGCGGGCCTGGGGCGCAAGGAGCTGTTCGCCGCCGAGCTGGCCGCGCGGTCGGACGTCCCGATCTGCGGCATGGCCGACGTCGTGGCGGGGTTGCCCGCGTGGTGGGCCGAGCACGCGCTCCCGCGCTTAGGCCTCGAACTGCCCACCGGGGTCCTCGACGAGCTGCACGGCGTCTGCGAGCGGCTGGGCGACGGCCCCGCCGCGTCGATCACCCCGGCGGACACCTGCCCGGACAACAACGTCGGTACCCCGGACGGGTTCGCGCTCATCGACTTCGAGGGAGCGCAGTGGCAGCACATCGCCTGGGACGCGGCCTACCTGACGGTGCCGTGGCCGACGTGCTGGTGCGCGTGGCGGATGCCCGACGAGCTGGCCCAGCGCGGCCTGGAGCGCTACCGGGCGGGCGTGCGCCACGCCCTGCCCCACGTCGACACCCCCCAGTTCGCCGACGACCTGCGCCTGGCCAACGCGGCCTGGGCCGTCATCACCAGCGTCTGGTTCGTCCGCGTCGCGCTCACCGGGGACCAGCCGCACCCCGACCCGCGCATCGTGGAGCCGCGGCGCGCGGCCCTGCTGCCGCACCGGTTGGAGATCGCCGCCGCGGCCCGCGACCTGCCCGCCACCAGCCGGTTCGCGCGCGCCTTCGCCTCGGCCCTGCTCGACCACGTGCGGACTCGGCCGCTGGCCCTGGCGCCCGCCTTCTCCTGAAGACGCCGAACGCCGCCCACCCCGCGACGGGGGTGGGCGGCGTCCTGGGTCGTGCTCGCTACGCCACCGGGACGGAGGCGACGCCCGGGGCCAGGAACGGCTTGCCGTTGACCTTCTCCGAGATGCCCTCGCGGTCCAGGTACGGGGTGATGCCGCCCAGCCAGAACGGCCAGCCGCCGCCGAGGATCATGCACAGGTCGATGTCCTGCGCCTCGGCCACCACGCCCTCGTCGAGCATGATCCGGATCTCCTCGGCGACGCCCTCCAGGACGCGGGCCAGGACCTGCTCGCCGGTGAGCTCGGTGGGCCCGAACTCCCAGAGCGCCTGCACCTCGGGGTCGACCGACTGGGTGCCCTTGTCGTCCCAGACGTAGACCGAGGACTTGCCCGCCTCGACGAACTTCCGCATGTTCGGGGAGGCGCCGAAGCGGTCGGGGAACGCGCCGTGCATGGTCTCGGCCACGTGCAGCGCGACCGGCGCGCCGACCAGCTGCAGCAGCACCAGCGGCGACATCGGCAGGCCCAGCGACTCGGTCGCCCGGTCGGCCACCTCGAACGGGGTGCCCTCGTCGATGGCCTTGACGACCTCGCCCATGAACCGGGTGAGCAGCCGGTTGACCACGAACGCCGGGGCGTCCTTGACCAGCACCGACGACTTCTTCAGCGACTTGCCCACGGAGAACGCCGTCGCCAGGGTGGCGTCGTCGGTCTTGTCCGCGCGCACGATCTCCAGCAGCGGCATGACCGCGACCGGGTTGAAGAAGTGGAAGCCGACCACGCGCTCGGGGTGCTGGAGGTCCGCGGCCATGTCGGTGATCGACAGCGACGAGGTGTTGGTGGCCAGCACGCACTCCGGGCCGACGTGCTCCTCGACCTCGGCGAACACCTTCTTCTTGACGCCCAGCTCCTCGAACACGGCCTCGATGACGAAGTCCGCGTCGGAGAACGCCGCCTTGTCCAGCGAGCCGGTCACCAGCGCCTTGAGCCGGTTGGCGCCGTCGGGCGACAGGCGGCCCTTGGCCTGGAGCTTGTCGACCTCGGTGTGCACGTAGGACACGCCCTTGTCGACCCGCGCCTGGTCGATGTCGGTCAGCACGACCGGCACCTTGAGCTGGCGGGCGAACAGCAGCGCCATCTGCGAGGCCATCAGGCCCGCGCCGACGATGCCGACCTTGCCCACCTTGCGCGCCAGGGACTTGTCCGGGGCGCCCGCGGGCTTCCTGGCGCGCTTCTGCACCAGGTTGAACGAGTACAGCCCGGCCCGCAGCGGGTCGGTCATGAGCACGTCGGCCAGCGCCTCGGTCTCGGCCGCGTAGCCCGCGTCGAGGTCGTTGGCGCGGGCGATCTCCAGCAGCTCCAGGGCCTTCTGCGCGCCCGGGGAGGCACCCTTGGTCTTGCCGTGCACGATCGCCTTGGCGCGCTCGACCGCGGCGTCCCAGCCCGCGCCCCGGTCGATCTCCTTGCGCTCGACGGTGACCTTGCCGTTGACCACGTCGGCGGCCCAGAGCAGCGACTGCTCCAGGTAGTCCGCCGAGCCCAGCAGCGCGTCGACGATGCCCAGCTCGAAGGCCTGCTTCGGCTTGAGCATGCGGTTCTGCGACAGCGCGTTCTCGAAGATCACCGTCACGGCCGCGTCCGGGCCGATGAGGTTCGGCAGCAGCTGCGTGCCGCCCCAGCCGGGGAACAGGCCGAGGAAGACCTCGGGCAGCGCGATGGCCGCGGTGTTCTCCGACAGGGTGCGGTAGTGGCAGGACAGGCCCAGCTCCAGGCCGCCGCCCATGACCGCGCCGTTGATGAACCCGAAGGTCGGGATCGACGACTCGGTGAACCGGCGGAACACGTCGTGGCCGGTCTGGGCGATGTCGAGGGCCAGCGAGCGGTCGCTGATCTGCTCGACACCGGACAGGTCGGCGCCGACGGCGAAGATGAACGGCTTGCCGGTGACGGCGATGGCCGCCGGGTCCAGCTCCAGCGCCGCGTCGAAGGCGGCGTTGAGGCTCACCAGCGACTGCGGCCCGAAGGTGGACGGGCGGGTGTGGTCGAAGCCGTTGTCGATCGTGATGAGCGCGACCGGCTTGTCCAGGCCGGGGACCTTCACCGCGCGGGTGACGGCCTTGGTCACGACCTCGTCCGGGAAGGCCTTCTCGGCCTGCTCCTGGGTCAGCATCAGTCCTCGCCCCCGGTCCAGTGCGGGTTCTCCCAGATCACGGTGCCGCCCATGCCGATGCCGATGCACATCGAGGTCAGCCCGTAGCGGACCTCGGGGTGCTCGGCGAACTGGCGGGACAGCTGGGTCATCAGGCGCACGCCCGACGAGGCGAGCGGGTGCCCGCAGGCGATGGCGCCGCCCCACAGGTTGACCCGCGGGTCGTCGTCGTCGATGCCGAAGTGGTCGAGGAACGCCAGCACCTGCACGGCGAACGCCTCGTTCAGCTCGAACAGGCCGATGTCGGAGATGGACAGCCCGGCGCGCTGGAGCGCCTTCTCCGTCGCGGGCACCGGGCCGATGCCCATGACCTCGGGCTCGACGCCGACGAAGGAGTAGCCGACCAGGCGCATGCCGATGGGCAGGCCCAGCTCCTTGGCGGTCTCCTCCTCGGCCAGGATGCAGCCGGTGGCGCCGTCGTTGAGGCCCGCGGCGTTGCCCGCGGTCACGCGGCCGTGCGGGCGGAACGGGGTCTTCAGCCCCGCCAGCTGCTCGACCGTGGTGCCCGGGCGCGGCGGCTCGTCCTCGGTGGCCAGGCCCCAGCCCAGCTCCGCGGAGCGGGTCGACACCGGCACCAGCTCGGGGCCGATCTTGCCCGCCTTGACCGCGTCGGCGTACTTCTCCTGCGAGCGCGCGGCGTAGGCGTCGCACCGCTGCTTGGTCAGCTGCGGGTAGCGGTCGTGCACGTTCTCGGCGGTCTGGCCCATGACCAGCGCGGTCGGGTCGACGAGCTTGTCGGCCACGATGCGCGGGTTGGGGTCGACGCCCTCGCCCATGGGGTGCCTGCCCATGTGCTCGACGCCGCCCGCGATCGCGATGTCGTAGGCGCCGAAGGCGATGCCGCTCGCGGTGGTGGTCACCGCGGTCATCGCGCCCGCGCACATGCGGTCGATGGCGTAGCCGGGGACCGACTTCGGCAGGCCCGCCAGCAGCGCGGCGACGCGGCCGATGGTCAGGCCCTGGTCACCGATCTGCGTGGTGGCGGCCACGGCCACCTCGTCGACCCGCTCCGGCGGCAGCTCGGGGTGGCGGCGCAGGAGTTCGCGGATGACCTTCACGATCAGGTCGTCGGCGCGGGTCTCCGCGTAGATGCCCTTCGGGCCTGCCTTCCCGAACGGCGTGCGCACACCGTCGACGAAGACCACGTTCCGAACGGCGCGCGCGGCTGCGGGTGCAGCGGAAGCGGCCACGGGGGTGCTCCTTCAGTTGGGGCTACCAGTTGGTAACCACACTCTAGCCCTTGTTACCCGGCGGTAACTACGTCGGTGCCCCTATGGTGTGGGCCACATTCGCCCGGTGGTCACCCGGTGAGCCCGACGTGCGCCGCGGCGGCCCGCGCCGCGTGCTCGAACAACGGCCCGGCGGGGTCGGCGCTGCCCACGAACTGCCCGAACAGCTCGAAGCTGAGCAGGCCGAACAGCTGGGCCCACGCCACCATCACCCGCGCCGCGGCACCGGGCGCCAGTGACGTCCCGACCAGCTCGGTCACCCGCAGGACCTGTTCGCGAAGCTCGTCGGACACCTCCCCGTCCGGCGGGTCACCCGCCTCCGCGATGCGCAGCAGCGCCAGCGGCACGCGGCTGGCGGGAGCGACGGTGTCCTGCGGCGCGCGGTAGCCCTGCACGGGCGAGCCGAAGATCAGCTCGTACTCGCGCCGGTTGTCCAGCGCCCACGCCCGCGCGGCGGCCCAGGTGTCGCACCACCACTCCACGACCCCCGCCCGCCGCTCGACGGCCTCCAGCGCCGCGCCCAACGAGTCGTAGGCATCGATGATCAACGCCGTCAGCAGCTCGTCCCGGCTCGGGAAGTACCGGTACACCGCCGACGAGGCCATCCCCAGGTCCCGCGCGACGGCCCGCAGGGACAGCTGGTGCGCGCCCTCGGCCACCAGCTGCTTGCGCGCCTGCTCCTTGATCGCCGCCGTCAGCTCGACCCTGGCCCGTTCCCGTGCGGTCGTCATGCCCGGCAGTGTGCCACGACAAGAGCGGTGCTCGCACAACGGAGCAGTGCTCTTGACAGAGAGCACTGCTCACGCTTGACTGGGTCGTACACCGAGAGCAGTGCTCTCGAATCCGAGGAGGACGCCATGACCACCCAGGACCACAGCACCCGCTACCTGCCCCCCGGCCGCGTCATGCGCGCCCTGCGCTTCAACGGCCTGGTCTCCTTCCTGGTCAAGCGCGGCGTCGACGTCTGGGGCTCCCGAGTCCTCACCGTCCGCGGTCGCAAGTCCGGCGAACCCCGCTCCACCCCCGTCAACCTCCTCGACCACGACGGCGCCCTCTACCTGCTCTCCCCCCGAGGCCACACCCAGTGGGTCCGCAACCTGCGCGCTTCGGGCACCGGTGAGCTGACCCTGGGCAAGCGGACCCGCACCTTCACCGCCGTCGAAGTCCCGGACGCCACCAAGGCACCCCTGCTGCGCGCCTACCTCAAGCGCTGGGCCTTCGAGACCGGCGCCTTCTTCGACGGCCTCACCGCCAAGTCCCCCGACGCCGACCTGCTGGCAGCCGCCCCCAAGCACCCCGCCTTCCGCATCACCTACACCGACTGATCAGCGCTTGGCGGTGGCCCGGAGGGCTTCGGCGACGGGGGCGGCGACCAGGGTGGTCTGCCAGGTCCGGGCGCCGCCCGCGCGCAGGGCCGCGGTGACGCCCTCGACCGAGGGGTCTTCGGGCGGGGTCCAGCAGGTGCGGCGGAGGAGGTCGGGTTGGAGGAGGTTCTCGACCGGGAGGCGGTGCTCCTCGGCGAGCTTGGTGAGGGAGGCGCGGGCGGCGGCGAGGCGGGCGGCGGCCTCGGGGTCCTTGTCGGCCCAGCGGTTGGCCGGTGGGGGGCCGTCGGTGGGCGGGGAGGGGTCGGGGAGGTCGGACTTGGGGAGGGCGGCGGCGGCGCGCAGGGCGCGCAGCCAGGTGCCCGCGAGCCTGCGCTGGGCGCGGCCCTTGAAGACCGGGAGTTGCAGGAGGGCCTGCTCGTCCTGGGGGTTGACCGAGGCGGCCTGGATGATGGCGCTGTCGGGGAGGACCCGGCCGGGGGCGATGTCGCGGTCGCGGGCGAGGGTGTCGCGGGCTTCCCAGAGGGAGCGGATGGCGGCCAGGCCGCGGGGGGTGCGGACGCTGTGGATGCCGGAGGTGCGGCGCCACGGCTCCTTGCGCGGGGGTGCGGGCGGGGCGGTGCGCAGGGCCTCGAACTCCTCCAGGGCCCACTCCAGCTTGCCCTGCTCGCGCAGCTCGGCCTCCAGGGCGTCGCGCAGCTGCACCAGCAGCTCGACGTCGAGGGCGGCGTAGTTCAGCCAGTCGACCGGTAGCGGGCGGCGGGACCAGTCGGCGGCGCCGTGGCCCTTCTCCAGGTGGTAGCCCAGCAGCAGTTCGACGAGGGTGCCCAGGGCGACGCGCTCGAAGCCCGCGAGGCGGCCCGCCAGCTCGGTGTCGAACAGGGTGGTGGGGCGCAGGCCGAGGTCGGCCAGGCACGGTAGGTCCTGGGAGGCCGCGTGCAGCACCCACTCGCCGGTGCCCAGCGCCTCGACGAGGGGGTCGACCTGGTCGTCCACGGCGACCGGGTCGATGAGGAAGGTGCCTGCGCCCTCGCGGCGCACCTGGACCAGGTACGCGCGCTGGGAGTAGCGGTAGCCGGACGCGCGCTCGGTGTCGACGGCGATGGGGCCGGACCCGGCGGCGATGAGCCGCGCCGCGCGCTCCAGGGCGGCGGCGTCGGCCACGACGTCGGGGGTGCCCTCCGCAGGCTCGGTGAGCAGCACCGGAGCAGGCGGTTCGGACCCGGTCGGTCCCGAGGCGGGGGTAGTCACGGCCGATCACCCTACGGCACCGCCCGGTGCCCGGCGGGGAGATCGGTGGAGGTTGGCGCGCCGCCGCAGCAGCGGTTGTGTGGCGGGGCCATGCCCAGCCCCGCCACACAACCGCTGTTGTCTAGCGGATGACGCCTGCCCGCATGGCCAGGGCCACCATCTGCGCCCGGTCGCCGGTGCCCAACTTGCGGCCGATCCGCGACAGGTGCGACTTCACCGTCAGCGCCGAGAGGTTCAGCGCCTCGCCGATCTCCTTGTTGGACTGGCCGTCGGCGACCAGCTGGAGCACCTCGACCTCGCGCGCCGACAGCTCGCGCGGGGTGTTGTCGGTGCCGGGGACCCTGGTCCCGGTGGCGAGCACCGGGGCGACGCTCGGGTCGGCGTAGACGCCGCCCTCGAGCACCCGGCGGACGCCGTCGGTGACCACCACGGGCGAGGCGGACTTCAGCAGGTACGCCTGGGCGCCTGCCTGGAACGCCGACCGCACCGCGTACGGGTCGTCGGACGAGGCCAGCACGACGATGCGCGGCCAGCCGTGGCTGCGCAGCTCCGTGACCAGCTCGATCCCGCTGCCGTCCGGCAGGCCCAGGTCGAGGATCGCCAGGTCGCACGGCCCGGTGGCCTGCGCTCGCGCCCTCGCCTCGGCCACCGTGGCGGCCTCGTGCACTGTGCCCGCGCCCATCTGGGTCAAGCGAGCGGCTATCGCCTCCCTCAACAGCGGGTGGTCGTCGACCACCAGCACTGAGAACAGCTCTTCCCGCGGGTGCGGGACCATGTTCGCCGGCAAAGAGCCGGCGGGCGTGGTTCGGACGGCCTGACCTAAGCCGACGGCAGCCACGTCACTACCTCCCTGGAGTCGGTCGTTGCCCCCCGACCGGCACTGGGACTTTCGACCGAACAGCCGCGCCGCCGTTGGACCGAAAGTGGTGTCGACGAAGGCAGCCTAGCCGCCCAAGCGGGTTAGCGGGACGATCAATCGGGTAAGTATCCGAATGGGTCGTGACTGAGGGCCGTCTGGGTCACACGATCGGGTGAGTATCTGACCGGTGACGTAACGGGATCGACCCGGCACTCGATGAAATGGGGTCACCGGTAGTGCACACCCGTGCCGAGGACCGTGAGCGCGCTCACTCCCTGCTGTCCCGCCACCCGCTGATCGACGGTCACAACGACCTCCCGTGGGCGCTGCGGGCGCTGTTCGGGCCCGATCCGGCCACCGCCGCCGCGGGCCGGGACCTGCTCGTCGAACAGCCCGATCTGCACACTGACCTGGTGAAACTGCGTCGCGGATCGGTCGGCGGGCAGTTCTGGTCGGTCTACGTCCCGTGCTCGCTCACCGGTCACAGCGCCGTCACGGCGGTGCTGGAGCAGGTCGAGCTGGTGCACGAGCTGATCGCCCGCCACCCTGAGCACCTGGCCCTGGCCACCACCGCTGAGCAGGCCGAACAGGCCTTCGCCTCGGGTCGGATCGCCTCGCTGCTCGGCGCCGAGGGCGGGCACTGCATCAACTCCTCGCTGGGCGCCCTGCGCGCACTGCACCGCCTGGGGGTGCGCTACCTGACCCTCACGCACAACGACAACACCCCCTGGGCCGACTCCGCCACCGACGAACCGCAGGTCGGGGGCCTGTCGGGGTTCGGCAAGGAGGTCGTGGCGGAGATGAACCGGCTGGGCATGCTGGTCGACCTGTCGCACGTCGCCGCGACCACGATGCACGCGGCCCTGGACGTGACGTCCGCGCCGGTGGTGTTCAGCCACTCGTCCTGCCGGGCGATCACCGACCACCCCCGCAACGTGCCCGATGACGTGCTGGAACGGTTGCCCGGCAACGGCGGTGTGCTCATGGTCACGTTCGTCCCCCGCTTCGTCTCCTCGGCGATCGCGGAGTGGGACGACGAGCTCGCCGACGCCATGGCGCAAGCGGGTGAGAAGCACACCGACCTGGCCGCGCGCGAGCGCTTCCTGGCCACCTGGAGCGGTCGCGACAGGCAGCCGAAGGCGACGTCCGCCGAGGTCATCGCGCACCTGGAGCACGCGCGCGAGGTGGTGGGCGTCGACCACATCGGCATCGGCGGGGACTACGACGGCTGCCCCGAACTGCCGCAGGGGTTGCGGGACGTCGGCTGCTACCCGGACCTGTTCGCCCTCCTGCTGGGGCGCGGGTGGAGCGAGGACGACCTCGCGAAAGTTGCAGGGCGTAACGTCCTACGTGTGCTCCACTCGGCCGAAGAGGTGGCCGCTCCCCACTCCTAACTGGCAAAAGTTAATAACCTGCCGTCATCACTAATGCACAGGCTCCCCCCTCTGGTGGCGTGGGCCGAACGGAGCAATCGGGGGTCCTCCGGGTCTCCCGCGGCGGGACCGGTTCAGGTGAAAATCCTTCGCAACTGTGAACCGGGTCAGTGCTGGGGCTGTACCCCTGTGTGGGGTTATCCACGGGGGTACAGTCCGGCCGCGAAGGGGGTGGGGCGGCGTGCCGAAGATCAACGTGTACCTGCCGGACGACCTGGCCGAGGGGGTGCGCGCGGCGGGCCTGCCGGTCTCGGCCATCTGCCAGCGCGCGCTGGAGGCGTCCGTCCGCCGCGTGGCCGCCATCCGGCGGACGGCGCTGTCGGCCCACGAGGACCCGACGGCGGGCCTGAACCAGTTCACCGACCGGGCCCGCACCGCGATCCGCACGGCGGCCGGTCGCTCCCGGGCCGCGGGCGGGCAGCTCGGCACGGCGGACCTGCTGCACGGCGTCCTCGACGAGGGCGCCAACCTCGGCGTCCGCGTCCTGCGCGCCCTGGGGCTGGACCCCGCCGCGCTCGCGGCGGCCCTGCCGCAGCGCCCGCAGGACCCGGTGGGCGCGGCGTCGTTCACCGCCACCGCCTCGGCCGCGTTGGAGCTGGCGGTGACCGAGGCCCTCGCGCTCGGGCACGACTTCGTGGGCTGCGAGCACCTGGTCCTGGGCCTGCTCGCCGAGCCGGACGGCAGCGCGGGCGCCCTGCTGCGCGACCGGGGCGCCGACCTGCGCCCGGCCCGGCAGGCCGTGGTCGCCGCGCTCGTGGGCCTCACCCGCGCCGCGCCGGACCCGCTGCACCCGGTGCTCGCCCGCTTGGACCGGCTGGAACGCCACACCGGGCTCGCCCCGTGAGCCGCCTGCTGCTCCTGGCCACCGGCGACACCCTGGCCCACGTCCGCCACGGTTCCCCGCCGCGCGTCGCCACCGGCGCCGAGCTGCTGGCCCGCACCGGCCACCGGGGCGTGGTCCGGGTCGAGGACCTGGCCGCCGAACCCGCCTGGGACACCTCCCCGGGCACCCAGCTCGCCATCGCCCGCCGGGTCCGCTCCGCCCTGCTCGACGACGGGTTCGACGGCGTGGTCGTGACGCACGGGCTCGACACGGTGGAGGAGACGGCCTTCCTCACCGACGCGGTGCTGGGCCAGGCCGCCGACTTCGGCTCCGTGGTCTTCACCGGTGCCCTGCGCTGCCTCGACGACCCCGCCAGCGACGGCCTGCTCAACCTCGCCGCCGCGCTCACCGCCGCGGCCGACCCCGTGGCGCCGGGCCTCGGCGCGCTCGTCTGCGCCGACGGGGAGCTGCACGCCGCGCGGTGGGTCGCGCTGCTCGACACCGTGCGGGGGCCCGCGCTGACGTCCTACCCCTTCCGGCGGGTGGGGCACCTGGAGCGCGGGCGCGTGGTGCTGACGGACAAGGTGCCGCCCCGGCCGCCCGCGGTGGCGGAGCTGCCGGAGACGGACGTCGCGCTGGTCAAGACGTACCCGGGGATGCCGACGTCGCTGCTGAACGCGGTCGTCGACGCCGGGGCGCGCGGCGTGGTGCTGGAGGGGACCGGCGCGGCGAACGTGCCCGTGGAGCTGCTGGTGCCCATCCGGGAGCTGACCTCGTGGGACATCCCCGTCGTGCTGGCGTCGCGGGCCTTCGCGCCCGGACCGGTGGGGGTGGCCGCCGAGGCCGCCGAGGACGCCGAGGACGCCGAGGACATCGAGAACGCCGAGCGGGGGCTGTTCGGCGACCGGGTGGACCCGGGGTCGATGGCGGTGGACGTGTCCGGGCTGGCCGCGCGGGTGGGGGCCATCGGTGCCCGGGGGCTGCGCGCCGGGCAGGCCCGGGTGGCGTTGATGGCCGCCTTGGGCGGCGGGGGAGGGGTGGCCGCGGCGCGGCGGTACTTCGCCGCGCTGTGAACCGCGCCGGTCAGCCGCCCTTGCGGTGGCTGAACAGCGACACCCCGACCGGGGGCAACCCCACGACGCTGCCCATCAGCTCGCAGAACGCCTCGCCGTGCGGCGCCAGGGCCGCGCTCAGCGGTGTCCAGGACGCCCGCAGCTCCAGGTCGTCGGTGCGGGCGGGCCCGGCGATGTCACCGAAGCGGGCGGAGGAGGTGTCGGTCACCGTCCCGCCCAGCGCCGTGAACTCGGCCCCGGTGGCGGCCAGCGCGTCGGTCAGCCACGACCAGCCCACCGAGGGCAGCAGCGGGTCGTCGGCCAGCTCGGTGTCCAGCTCGGCCCGCACGTAGGCCACCACCCGCAGGTCGCCCTGCCAGACCTCCTGGCCCTCCGGGTCGTGCAGCAGGATCAGCCTGCCGGTGGCGTGCACGTCCGCCGGGCCGGAGACCTCGGCGGTGAGGGCGAAGGCGAACGGGGCGAGCCGCTGCGGCGGCCGGACCTCCGCCAGCGCCAGCTCCGCCCGCGGCCGCACCGACCGCAGCGCCGCGACGGCCTGGAGGAACAGCTCAGGCGCGGTCGACGTCCCAGTCACGACTAGTCACTGTAGGACCACCCGAGCTGGTGAGCGGGGAGGGCGCGCCGAGGGCAGGGGACACGATTCGGCCACTGTCAGTGGGTTCCGGGTGGGGGTGGGCCGGGTCGCCCCGGTGCGGGGCGGCCCAGGTGAACGGCCACATCGGCCTGCCCTGTCCGGTGGGCCCGGGGCGCAGCGTGGAAGAATCGGCGGGGCCATGACTGAGCTGACTCACCCGGCGCCCCCCGCCGCCCGCCGGGATCTCGCTGACGCACCCTTCCTGGTCGCCGCGCGGGGCGGGGTGCCGAGCCGGGTCCCCGTGTGGTTCATGCGCCAGGCCGGGCGCTCGCTGCCGGAGTACCGCGCGCTGCGCGCGGGCACCCCCATGCTGAAGGCCTGCTTCGACCCGGAGATGGTCCGCGAGATCACCCTGCAGCCGGTGCGCAGGCACGGCGTCGACGCGGCGATCCTGTTCAGCGACATCGTGGTGCCGCTGGTGGCCGCCGGGGTCGACCTCGACATCGTCGCCGGGACCGGCCCGGTCGTGGCCGAGCCGGTGCGCACCGCCGCCGACGTCGCCGCCCTGCCCGCGCTGTCGGCCGAGCAGGTCGAGCCCGTCGCCGAGGCGGTGCGCCTGCTCGTGGCCGCGCTGGGCGAGACCCCGCTGATCGGGTTCGCGGGCGCCCCCTTCACCCTGGCCTCCTACCTGGTCGAGGGCGGGCCCAGCCGCAACCACGAGCGCACCAAGGCGCTCATGTACGGCGACCCGACCACCTGGCACGCGCTGCTCGACCGGCTCGCGGACGTCGCGCTGGAGTTCCTGCGCGCCCAGGTCGCGGCCGGGGTCGACGCCGTGCAGCTGTTCGACTCCTGGGCCGGGGCGCTGTCCCCGCGCGACTACCGCGAGTTCGTCCTGCCGCACTCGGCCAAGGTGCTGGGCGGGCTGGCCGGGGCGGGCGTGCCGCGCACCCACTTCGGCGTCGGCACCGGCGCGCTGCTCGGCGCCATGCGCGAGGCGGGCGCGGACGTGGTGGGCGTCGACTGGCGCACTCCGCTGGACGAGGCCGTGCGCCGGATCGAGGCCGAGACCGACCGCGGCGGGGTCGTGGTGCAGGGCAACCTGGACCCGGCGACGCTGTTCGCGGGCGACGACGTGGTGCGCCGGGAGGCCACCCGCATCGTCGACGAGGGCCGCGCCGCCGCCGGGCACGTGTTCAACCTGGGCCACGGCGTGCTGCCCGAGACCGACCCGGACGTGCTCACCCGGCTCGTCGAGCACCTGCACTCGCTGACCCCCGGGCGCTGACCGCCGTGGGCGCCACCCCGGCGCGCGTCGCCGTCGTCGGCGCGGGCATCTCCGGGCTCGTCGCCGCGCACCGGCTGCGCGCCCTGCTCGGCCCGGGCGCCGCGATCACCGTCGTGGAGCAGTCCGACCGGGTGGGCGGCAAGCTGCGCACCGCGGAGCTGGCGGGCACCCGGGTCGACGTGGGCGCCGAGGCGTACCTGGCCCGCAGGCCCGAGGTCGGGGCGCTGCTGGCCGAGCTGGGGCTCGCCGACGAGGTGCGCCACCCCTCCGCCGCCCGCTCGACCGTGCGCGCGGACGGGGTCACCCGGCTCATCCCCGGCGGCACCGTGATGGGGCTGCCGACCAGCGCCGACGCGGTGGCCGAGGTGCTCAGCGAGGACGGCGCCCGGCGGGTGGCCGCCGAGCCGGACCTGCCGCCGGTGGCCTGGGACGGTGACGCCGTGCTCGGCCCGCTGCTGCGCGAGCGGTTCGGCGCCGAGCTGCCCGACCGGCTGGTGGACCCGCTGCTCGGCGGGGTCTACGCGGGCGGGGTCGACAGCCTGGGCCTGCGCGCCACCCTGCCCGCGGTGGCCAAGGCCCTCGACGACGGCGCCCCCTCGCTGACCGCGGCCGCGGCCGCCCACGCGCCCAAGCCCACCGGTCAACCGGTGTTCGGCGCGCTCGCCTCCGGCTACGGCGCGCTGGTCGACGCCCTGGTGCGGTCCGCCGCGGCGCGCCTGCGGCTGAGCGTGCCCGTGCGCGAGCTGGCCCGCACCGCCGAGGGCTGGCGGCTCACCCTCGGGTCCGCCGCCGCCGCGCACGCCCCCGACGACCCGGTGCTGGACGTGGACGCCGTCGTGCTGGCCGTGCCCGCGCCCGCCGCCCGCAAGCTGCTGGCGGACGTCGTCCCCGTGGCCGCCGCGGCCTACGGCCGGGTGGAAGTCGCGTCGATGGCCGTGGTGGCCCTCGCCCTGCCCGCGGGCACCGAGCTGCCGGGCACCTCCGGGGTCCTGCTGGCCAGGGGGGAGCGCAAGCTCGACGGGTCGCCGTTCGCGGCCAAGGCGTTCACCTTCTCCGCGAGCAAGTGGCCGCACCTGCGGACCCCCGACGACCTCGTGGTGATCCGCGGGTCGGTGGGCCGCTTCGGCGAGCCCGGCGCGCTGCGCGCCGACGACGACGAGCTGGTCCGGCTGGTCCGCGCCGACCTGGTGGAGCTGACCGGGGTCACCGCGCCCCCCGTCGAGGCGGTGGTGACCCGCTGGGGCGGGGGCCTGCCGCAGTACGGGGCCGGGCACGGCGACCTGGTCGACGCCGTGGAGCGCGCCGTGGCCGCCGAACCGGGCCTGGCCGTGGCCGGGGCGACCCTGCACGGCGTCGGCGTGCCCGCCTGCGTGGCCACCGGCGAGGCCGCCGCCCGGCGTGTCGCGGAACACCTGCGCCGCTGACCACCCGGGGGCGCCCCGGCCCGCCGGGGTGGGACGATGGGGGCATGGCGCGCCTGAACTACGCGGAGCTCAACGACACCATCCGCTACACCATGTGGTCGGTCTTCAAGGTCAACCAGGGCACGCTGCCCGAGGACCGGGGGACCGCCGCCGCCGAGACCGCCGAGTACCTCGACGCCCTGGAGGGCAAGGGGGTCGTGGTGCGCGGGGTGTACGACGTGGCCGGGCTGCGCGCCGACGCCGACTACATGATCTGGTGGCACGCCGAGGCCGTCGAGCAGGTGCAGGCCGCCTACACCGGGTTCCGCCGCACCGCGCTGGGCCGGGCGTCGACCCCGGTGTGGAGCCAGGTCGCGCTGCACCGGCCCGCGGAGTTCAACCGCAGCCACGTCCCGGCCTTCCTCGCGGGGGAGGAGGCGCGCAAGTACATCTGCGTGTACCCGTTCGTGCGCTCCTACGAGTGGTACCTGCTGCCCGACGACGAGCGCCGCAAGATGCTCGCCGACCACGGCAAGGAGGCCAGGGACTACCCGGACGTGCGGGCCAACACCGTCGCCTCGTTCGCCCTGGGCGACTACGAGTGGATCCTGGCGTTCGAGGCCGACGAGCTGCACCGCATCGTCGACCTGATGCGCCACCTGCGCGGCACCGAGGCCCGGCTGCACGTGCGCGAGGAGATCCCGTTCTACACCGGCACCCGGGTGCCGCCCGCCGAGCTGGTGGCGAACCTGCCGTGACCGGCGGGCGGGCGCTCCCGGGCCCGTTCCGGGTCACCGAGGCCGCGGTGGCGTGCGTGTCCGCCGCGACCGGGGCCGCCGCCCGCCTGCTGGAGGCCCGCGGCCTCCCGGCGGGCCCGGTGTCGGTGGACGCCCGCCACGCCGAGGAGTCCTTCCGCAGCGAGCGGCACCTGCTGGTGGACGGCCGCTCGCCGGGGGAGGTCTGGGCGCCGCTGTCCGGTGACTACCGCACCGCCGACGGCTGGGTGCGCCTGCACTGCAACTACCCGCACCACGCCGACGCCGTCCGCCGGGCCGTGGGTGGCCAGGAGCGCGCGGACGTCGTCGAGCGGGTGCTGCGCCTGCGCGCGGACGACGTGGAGGCCGCCGTGCTGGCCGAGGGCGGTGCCGCCGCCGCGCTGCGCCCCCCGGAGCGGTGGCGCGCCCACCCGCAGGGCCGGGCCGTCGCGGCGGAACCGCTGGTGGCGGTGGAGAAGGTCGGGGACGCGCCCGCCCGGCCGCTGCCCCGGGCCGACCGCCCGCTGGCGGGGGTCCGGGTGCTGGACCTGACGCACGTGATCGCGGGCCCGGTCTGCGGGCGGGTGCTGTCCGCGCACGGGGCCGACGTGCTGCACGTGGGCGCCGCGCACCTGCCCGTGGTGGCGCCGCTGGTGGTGGACACCGGGTTCGGCAAGCGCTCGACCTTCCTGGACCTGCGCGCGGAGGAGGAGCGGGCGACCCTGCGCGCGCTGCTGGCGGAGGGGGACGTGCTCGTGCAGTCCTACCGCCCCGGGTCGTTGGCGGCCAAGGGTTTCGGTGAGCGCGACCTGCCGCCGGGCAGCGTGCTGGTGAGCTTGGACGCCTACGGGCACACCGGGCCGTGGCGCGACCGGCGCGGCTTCGACAGCCTGGTGCAGATGGCGTCCGGGATCGCTGCGGAGTCCGGTGTGGACACACCGCGACCGTTGCCCGCGCAGGCGCTCGACCACGGCACCGGGTGGTTGGCCGCGCTGGGTGTGATGCGCGCGTTGGCGTGGCGGGCCGCCGAGGGGGGCACGTGGCACGTCAAGGTGTCGCTCGCCCGCACCGCGTGGTGGCTGAGCGACCTGGGGCGCACGGACGCCGTGGCGCGGGAGTCGTCCGCGGCGCCGTACCTGTCCGAGATGGACAGTGACTTCGGGCGCGTCACGCACGTGCGGCCACCCGGCCGGTTGCCCGGGTCGCCGCCGCGCTGGGAGTCCGGGCCGCGCAAGCCGGGGGCGGACGCGCCGAACTGGCTGTGACCGGCGAGCGGCCGGGAGCACCTGCCCCCGGCCGCCGCGTCTCAGCCGATCACTTCAGGGTGTAGAGGCGGAGCACCGTGAGGGTCGTCGACGGCCCGCGCGGGTCCTGCGCGGAAGCGCGCAGCGACACCGACCGCGCGTGCGCGGGGTGCTTCAGCCGGACAGCGCCGTCGCGCACCGGTGCCTGCGCCCAGGTCGCGCCCTCGTCGTAGGACACCTCCACCGACACCCGCCGCGGTGCGATGCGCTCGCCGGTCTCGGTCTCCAGCGACAGCGGCACCGCGAACGCCCCGCGCCGCGCGGCACCGGCGTCGTCCACCGCCGGGGTGAACCGGATCGACGACACCCGCACGTCCTGCTCCCCGGGGGCCGACTCGAACGTCCAGCTCGACTCGACGTGGGTGGACAGGCCGTACGCCGGGTCGCGGTCGCCGGTGGTGGTCACGGTGAAGGTGCCCGACCGGTCGCCCACCTCCGCGCGGCTGTAGCCCACCTCCGGCACCACGGCCACCTGCTCATCGCCGAAGCGCACGCGCGTGGTGCCGGTGTAGCCGCCGCGCCCGGCGTTGCCCGCGCTGTCGCTGCCCATGGCGGCCACGGTCGACAGCTCGTCGCCCCGGCGCAGGAACCCGAGGCCGATGCGCGCCGAACCGCGCACGCTGGGGCTGAACACCGGCACGTTCGCCCGGCGCTCGATGGTCCCGCCCGCGGCGACCGCCAGCGGCGGGCTGGTGAAGTCGTCCGCCCGAGGACCCTCGTAGCCGGTGTGCACGGTCCACTGGACGCCGCCCTCGGTGGTGACGTGGCTGACCACGCGCGCCGAAGTGGGCTGGAAGGCGGCGGAGACGATCGAGGCCGGGCCGTCGGGCACGGCCGCCACCAGCGCGTGGCGCAGGGTGGCGCCCTGCGGGACCGCGGCGACGGTGGTGTTGATCGTGCCCAGCCCCGCGGCGGCCTGCCGCTTGTCGAAGCCGACCGGGAAGGCGCCGGGCATCGGGTAGAACAGGCTGTAGGAGCCGCTGGTGGGGCTGGTGTAGGACGCTTCGACGCTGGAGTTCACCTTGCCCGCCGGGGTGGTCCCCGCCACGACGGCTGTGCGCGTCTTCCCGAACCCGGTCAGCAGGAACGCGGAGGCGAATCCGCCGGGGCCGTAGCTCGCCGTCGTCGACGCGTAGCTGATGACGGCCAGGTTGAGCGTCGCGTCAGCGACGTCGAGGGTGGCGCTCACCGGCTTGGCGGTGCGGGCATCGATGGTCAGCTCGCTGTCGCCGTTCACCGCGTAGGTGGGCGCGGGCACCCATTCCGCGCTGTCGTCCTCGTGCTCGAAGAAGTGGTCGATGGCGTACTCGCCCTTGGGCAGGCGCATCGAGACCCTCCCATCGGCATCCGGCGCCGCGTAGGCGAAGCCCGGGCCGGACAGCGAGTTCACCGACACCGACGCGTCGGTGGTGGGCTCGCCGTCGGTGCCGATCAGGGTCTCGGTGAGGGTGTAGCTCTCCACCTCGCGCTCGACGCCGATCGCGGTCCGGGCGGTCTGCCCGCCGCCGGTGGCGATGAGCGCGCCGCTGAACACCCCGTCGACCGAGCCGCGCGCGGTGTCGGCGGTCAGCTCGACCTCCGCCGTGCCGCCCGCGGGGACGGTGACGGTGCTCGGGGCGACGGTGATCATGCCCGGCGCTGCTGGGGCGCCGTCCGGCCCGGCGACCTCCACCGCCAGGTCGAGGGTGATCGGCTCGGTGCCCGCGTTGCGGTAGGCGACCTGCTTCGTCAGCACCGGGTCGTCGTCGTGCGGCCACACCGCCATGCCCATGCTGACGGTCGCGGGCTCGGTGGTGGTGGTCTGCGCCATGGCGTGCGGCACGTCGACGCGGCCCGCGCCCTGCTCCACCGCGGACAGGCCGGGGGTGGGTTTGGCCGAGGCAATCAGCGCTGCCTTGAGCTGGGCGCCGGTCCAGTCCGGGTGCTCCTGCTTGAGCAGCGCCGCACTGCCCGCGACGTGCGGGGTGGCCATCGAGGTGCCGGACAGGGCGACGTAGCCGTCCTCGGCGGGCTCGCCGATCTGGCCCTGGGCGGCCTTGGCCGCCACGATGTCCTCGCCGGGGGCGGTGATGTCCGGCTTGACCGCCCCGTCGCCCGCGCGCGGGCCGCGGCTGGAGAACTCCGACAGGGAGTCGTCGCGGCCGACCGACCCCACGGTGAGCGCGGCGTCGGCGCTGCCGGGGGAGCCGATGGTGCGCGGCGCGCCGCTGTTGCCCGCGGCGATGACGAACAGCGCGCCCGTCTCGGCCGAGAGCCGGTTGACCGCCTCCTCCAGCGGGTCGACCTCGGGGGTGTCGAACCCGCCCAGGCTCAGGTTGATGATGTCGGCGCCCTGCTGGACCGCCCACTCCATGCCCGCGACGATCCAGGAGTCCTGCCCGGACCCGTTGTCGTCGAGCACCTTGCCGTCGAGCAGCTTCGCGCCGTGGGCGATGCCCCGGTACTTCGCGCTGGTGCCCGCGATGGTTGAGGCGACGTGCGTGCCGTGGCCCACCCGGTCCACCGCGTCGGCCGACGCGGTGAAGTTCTGCTCCCCGACCTGCTGGCCCGCCAGGTCCGGGTGCGTCTCGTCGACACCGGTGTCCAGCACGGCGACGGTGACGCCCGCGCCGGTGAGCCCCGCCTGCCAGGCCTCGGGGGCGCCGATCTGCGCGGCGCTGCGGTCCAGGCTCATCCGGCGCTTGCCGTCGAGCCAGAGCTTGCCGCCGGTCGCCAGCGCGCGCCACGAGCCCGCCAGCGCGGACTTGTCGGCGCTGAGCGCGCGGGCGCCCGCCGCGGGCAGGTCGCGGGTGGTGCGCACCCCCGCGACCTGGGCGCGGGCGGCCGGTCCGGTGGCGATGAGCGGCAGGTCCCCCCTGCTGTCGTCGTAGCCCTGGTCGAGCAGGCCGGTGACGTCGAACAGCCGCTCGTCGAGCGCGCCCGAGGCCAGCAGCGGCTGGGCGTCGATCGGGACGACGTGGACGTGGCCCGCGCGGGTGTAGACCCGCGTTCCGATGTCCTCGCGGCCCGGCGCGGGGTGCACCGCGGGGCGCCCGCGGCCGTCGAGCGCGACCCGGTCCCCGGTCACGAGGGTGACGGTGCGGCCGGGTTCGGCGGGTGCCGCCGCGGCGGTGGTCGTTGCCGCCGCCGCGGGCAGCCCTGCGAGGGCGAGCGCAGCCGCGGTGGCGGCCGCTGTGATCGTGCGTGGACGCACGCGAACTCCTCCGGTCGTGGTGTGTGGTGTGCAGGAGGAGGCCGGATCACCGGATGAAAATCGTTCCCCCCGACGTCGCGTCCCCCGTGATCATCAAACTATGCACTGAGTGAATAGTCGGCAATAGGCCGATCGGGGCAACGTGGGACGGGGGTCGTTCGCCTGATCGGTGCACAGCGGCCGGACGCGCCGAGCCGGGCGGATTACCGTGCGGAGGACGAGCACGTCCCCGGGAGGTCGCCACGATGGTCACCCGCCGCGGTCCCTGGCCGGTCGGCGCGCCCTGCTGGGTCACCCTGGGCACCGACGTCGACCGGGCCGCCGCCTTCTACGCCGCCGTGCTCGGCTGGCGGGTCGAGCCGACCGGCGTCGGCGGCCACGCCACCGCGCACCTCGGCGCGCACCGGGTCGCCGGGCTGTGGCCCCGCCAGGACCCCGACGCGCCCGCCGGGTGGTGCACCCACCTGTCCGCGGTGGACGCCAAGCTCGACGCCGCCCGGGTCGAGCACGCGGGCGGCACCCTGCTCGTGCCGCCCACCACCGTCTGGGACCTCGGCTCCACCGCGCTCGCCGCCGACCCCACCGGCGCCGTCTTCGCGCTGTGGCAGTCCGGCGCCCACACCGGTTTCGAGGTGGCGGGCGAACCCGGCGCGGTGGTGTGGAGCGAGCACCGCACGCCCGACCCGGTGTGCGCCAAGGGCTTCTACACCGAGGCGTTCGGCTTCACCTACCAGGACGACGGCAGCGGCGACGACCTGGTCTCACTCGACGTCGGCGAACCGCCGGTGGCGGCCATCGGCCCCGGCGAGGGCGGCTGGACCACCACCTTCGGCGTGGCCGACCTGCGGGGTGCGCTGGCCGAGGTGGTCCGGCGCGGCGGTCAGGTCCGCGCCGCGGGCGAGGTCGTCGACGACCAGGGCGCGGTGTTCCGGCTGCGCGAGGTGCCGCCCGGCCCCTGACGACCTACCGGCGGCGCCACCAACGCCTGCGCGCGGGCCTGCGCGCCTCGACCCACGCGGCGAAGGCGGCGGCGTCCTCGCGGGCGCGCGAGCCCTCGCGGCGGGGGTTGCCGCGGGCGTACTCGGCGAACAGCGCGGGGAAGTCGTCCCCGCAGCGCTCCGCCGTCTCCGGGTCGATCATCGCCACGACCCGGCCCCGCTTGGCCACCAACGCCCCCGCCTCCACGCGCAGCGCTGCCGCGTCGAACCCTTCGGGCACCGGGCCGTCGGCCAGCACGGCGCGCAGGAACTCCGACTGCTGGGCGGCCAACCGCTCGCGGGGCGTGCTCACGCCTCGACCACCGCGCGGATCGCCGCCAGCTCCGCCGCCAGGTCCGCGTCCGAGGGGTAGCGGTCGTCGCGCTCCAGCAGCACCCCCGGCGGCGACACCCGCGCGCACAGCTCGCCCAGCAGGTCCAGCACCTCCGGCGGGACGGGGTGGGCGTGCGTGTCGTGGTAGACGCCCTCGCGCACCACCCCGCCCGCGACGTGCACGTACGCCACGCGCTCCAGGGGCAGGCCGTCGAGCAGCGCACCCGGGTCCTCGCCGAGGTTGCGGGCGTTGGCCCACATGTTCGCCACGTCGATCAGCAGCAGGCAGCCGGTGCGCTCGGTCAGCTCGGTGAGGAACTGCGCCTCGGTCAGCTCCGCGCCCGGCCAGCGCACCAGGGCCGCGATGTTCTCCAGCGCCAGCGGGGTGTCCAAGCAGGACTGCGCGTCCTTCACGTTGTCCACCAGCACGTCCAGCGCCTCGCGGGTGCGCGGCACCGGCATCAGGTGCCCGGAGTCCAGCCCGCCCGCGCGCACGAAGCACACGTGGTCGCTCACCAGCGGCGCGTCCAGCAACCGCGCCACCGCCGCCAGGTGCTCCACCCGGTCGCGGTCCACCGGGTCGGCGCCGCCCAGCGACAGGGAGACGGCATGGGGGAGCACCGGGACCCCGCGCTCGCGCAGGACCTCCAGGGACCTCGGCAGGTGGTCGCGGTGCAGGTTCTCCGCGACGACCTCCACGAAGTCCACCCCGGGCAACCGCTCCACGGTCAGGTCGATCTCCGACCGCCAGCCGATGCCCACCCCGAGGTGCTCTCCCATGCCGCCCATTGTGCCCCCGCGCGGGGAACGGCCGCTCAGCCGCCGCACCCGCCGCCCCCGCCGCCGCAGCTGCTCCCTCCACCGCTGCCGCACCCGGAGGACGCCGACGAACAGGACGACGCCGAGGAGCAGGACGAGGTGTAGTACGGCGACCACGACGTCGTCCCCGACCCGGCACCCGCCCCCGCCCCGGCCGCCGCGGCGATCCGCTCCAGCTCCAGCGCGGAGCTGACCTCGGCGTCCGGGTAGGCCACCAGGCCCGCGAACACCACCGGTCCGGCCACCCCGCCGAACCGAGCCGCGCCCGCCCCCCAGCCCGCCGCGGCCCAGGCGGACCTGGCCTCGGCGACGACCCTGTTCCCCGCGTGGGTCACCACCGGACGGCGGCGCGTGGCGAGCACGACGCCGACGACCAGGGTCACCACCAGGAGCAGCAGCAGCCAGCCCACGGGCTTGCCGCCGACCGCCCCCGCCACCACCCGCACCACGCCGACCACGAACAGCACCGCGAACGGCAGCGCCGCCCCCGGCCCGTTCCACCACCGCCGGTCGACGAGCAACCCCTTGCGCGCCAGGTCCGCGGCCACGCGCCGCACCGCGGGACCCCGGCTCACCACGTCGACCACCGCGGAGACGGTGCGGTGCCGGAACTTGCGGACGTCGGCCACCAGCTCCGCCTCCACCGCGCCCGCGGCGTGGGTGCCCTCGACCCACTGGACCTTGCCCGACCGGCTCGGCCGCACCACCCCGGCACCCAGCGCCCGCGCCAGCGCCGTCTCCGCCACCCGCCGCGGCCCCCCGACCAGGTAGGCCAGCTCGTCCTGCGTGAGCAGGGCGTGCGGGTGCGCACCCGCCTGGCTGCGGTAGGTGCCCGACCGCGCCACCAGCCGCAGCGCGACCCAGCACAGCACCGCCGCGGCCAGGCCGACCGCGTACAGGCGCAGGAAGTCAGGTCCGGTGATCCCCCACGTGTCTCCCATGGTGCTCCCCCGTTCCGGGCACCGGTGCCGCCGCTCGCGGACCCGGATCCCCTTGCCCCTCACCGGAACCCCTCCGCTGAGGAGACCCATGCTCAGCCCGCTGTGAGCCGGGGCACAAGCGGGCTTGAGCTAGATTTAAGGCCCCTGGGGGGAAGAATTAGGCTAGCCCGCCTCGCCTTGGCTGATCGGGGGCGATCCGCAGGTCAAGCGGGTTTTCCGGGCCCGGACGCGCGGAGGCCGCGCGGACCCGGGGTCCACGCGGCCTCCTGCTGGTCATCGCCTGACTACTGGGCGCCCTCCGGCACCAGCCGCAGGCTGACCGAGTTGATGCAGTACCTCTGGTCCGTCGGAGTGGGGTAGCCCTCACCCTCGAAGACGTGCCCGAGGTGGCTGTGGCAGCTCGCGCACAGCACCTCCGTGCGGACCATGCCGTACGAGCGGTCCTCGCGCAGCACCACGCTCTCCCCGGCCAGCGGCGAGAAGAACGACGGCCACCCGCAGTGCGACTCGAACTTGGCGTCGCTGCGGAACAGCTCGGCGCCGCAGGCCCGGCACTCGTACACGCCCTCGGTCTTGGTGTCGGTGTACTCCCCGGTGAACGCGGGCTCGGTGCCCGCCTGGCGGAGCACGGCGAACTCCTTCGGGTCCAGCTGCGCGCGCCACTCCTGCTCCGACTTGACCACCCGCGGGGTGGCGCCGACGACGGGCTTCATACCGGCCACGGTGACCCTCTCCTCCTCAAGCCTCGGTGGTCGCCTACCCGAACAGCACGCCCAGCACGAACAGCAGGGCGTCCCACGCGGCGACCAACACTCCCAACAGGATCAGGGCCACCAGGATTCCCGCGGTGACCCGGTGGTGCCCGCCGAGCCGGTTCGCGCCCTCGGCGAAGTCGCGCACCCCGCCCAGGTAGCCCTCCACGGTGTACCCCGGGCGCACCCGCTCGACGCGGTCGAGGTGCTCGGCGAACGCGCGCGCGTCCGGGTCGTCGGGGTCCAGGCCCACCAGGTCGTCGTGGAACCGACCGGGGTCGCGGTCGTCGCCGGGCGACCGGTCGTCCTGCGGACCGGTGGTGCCTGCCGAGCCTGTCGAGACCATGCCGTCGAGGGTAATACGCCGCAGCGGGGCTGTCGGCCCCCTCAACCCGCCAGCGGCCTGCGCTCCGGCAGACCTTCGGTGTCGGCCTTGAGGTGCGCGAACGCGGTGAAGCCCCACTCGGTGAGCCTGCCGAGCTGGGCGCCGAACTTCCCCCGCCTGCGCACCGGTGAGACCGAAGTCCCGTCGGCGCGCAGCTCCCTGGCGACCGCCGTCACCCGGGTGAGGGGGACGTCGGCCTCGAACAGGACCGCGACGCGGGCACCGGTGGGCGCGGTGTCGATGAGGTCGACGATCCGCTCGAAGCCGATGGAGAACCCGCACGCGGGCACGTCCTTGCCCAGCGAGCGGCCGATCAGCTGGTCGTAGCGGCCGCCGCCCGCGATGGAGCTGCTGGTGGCCGGGTGCGCCACCTCGAAGATCTGCCCGGTGTAGTAGCCCATGCCGCGCACCAGGGTCGGGTCGAACTCCCAGGACACCTCGCGGGTGCCCGCCAGCGCGGCCAGCGCGTCGGCCGTCTGCGCCAGGTCGGCCACCACCTCGTCGGCCAGGCCGGGCACGGTGTCGGCCAGGGTGTCGCCCAGCTTGGCCGGGTCCACCCCGCGCAGGCCGGTGATCGTGGCCTGCAGGCCGTCCACGCGGGCGCCGTCCACGCCCCGCCCGGCCAGCTCCGCGCGCACCCCGTCCCAGCCGACCTTGTCCAGCTTGTCGAGGGTGATGAACAGCCCGGTCCACGCCTCCTCCGGCAGCCCGGCGGCGCCCGCGAGCGCGGCCAGGAACCGGCGGTCGGAGACCCGCACGGTCGTGCCCGCCAGCCCCACGGCGGCCAGCGCCTCGGTGGTGGCCTCGATCAGCTCGACCTCCGCGAGCACCGACTCCTCGCCGATGAGGTCGATGTCGCACTGGTTGAACTGGCGGTAGCGGCCCTTCTGCGGCCGCTCGGCCCGCCACACCGGCCCGAACTGGAACGAGCGGAACGGGGTCGGCAGGCTCGCCTGGTTGTTGCCGTAGAACCGGGTCAGCGGCACCGTGAGGTCGTAGCGCAGGCCCAGGTCGACCAGGTCCTTGAGGTCGGTGCCCGCCGGGACGACCTCGTCGAGGCCGCGGCGCAGCACCCGGTAGATCAGCTTCTCGTTCTCCCCGCCCTGGCCGCCGGACAGCCGCTGGATGTCCTCCAGCGCGGGGGTCTCGATCCGCTGGTAGCCGTACCGGTGGTAGACCGCCGTGATGGTGGCCAGCACGTGGTCGCGCACGGCCACGGTCGCGGGCAGCAGGTCACGGGTGCCCCGGGCGGGGCTGTTGTCCATCTTCACCGGAAGCGGTCCTCAGGTCGGGTCGTCGGGGTGCTCGCGGGGCCGGGCGCGGCCCCCGACCAGGCTACCGAGCGCTGCCAGGGCGTTTCCCGCGCGGCTGTCGGCCCGCCCCCGTACATTGCGGCCATGGCGACTCCAGCGGTCGAGGTCGAGGTGGACGGCCCGCACGGCCCGCGCGCGGTCCGGGTGTCGAGCCCGGACAAGCCGTACTTCCCCGAGCTGGGCATCACCAAGCGGCAGGTCGTGGACTACTTCCTGGCCGTGGGCGATGGCGTCCTTGGCGCCCTGCGCGACCGGCCCACGACCCTGGAGCGCTGGCCGGGCGGGGTGGTCGAGGGCGCGAAGCTGTCCACCCGCCAGGACCACAGCGGCGACGCCTTCTACCAGAAGCGCGTCCCCAAGGGCGCCCCCGACTACGTCGAGACCGCCCGCATCACCTTCCCCAGCGGCAGGCCCGCCGACGAGGTGTGCCCCACCGAGCTGGCGGTGGTGGTGTGGGCGGCCAACCTCGGCACGCTCACCTTCCACCCCTGGCCGGTGCGCCGCGACCACCCCGACCACCCCGACCAGCTGCGCATCGACCTCGACCCGCAGCCGGGCACGGACTTCTCCGACGCGGTGGCGGTCGCGCACGAGGCGCGCGCGCTGCTGGCGGAGCTGGGCATGGCGGGGTTCCCCAAGACCTCCGGCGGCCGCGGCCTGCACCTGTACGTGCCGGTCGAACCGCGCTGGGACTTCGTCGAGGCCCGGCGGGCGGTCATCGCCTTCGGCCGCGAGCTGGAGCGGCGCCTGCCCGACCGGGTGACGACGAGCTGGTGGAAGGAGGAGCGCGGCGCGCGGATCTTCATCGACTACAACCAGATGGCCCGCGACCGCACCATCGCCTCCGCCTACTCGATCCGCCCCACGCCCCGGGCGCTGGTCTCCACCCCGCTCGACTGGGACGAGCTGGACTTCGCCCGCCCGGAGGACTTCACCATCCGCACCGTGCCCGAGCGCTTCGCCCGCGTCGGTGACCTGCACGCCCGGGTCGCCCAGGAGGCGTTCAGCCTGGAGCCGCTGCTGGAGCTGTCCGCCGAGCAGGGCGCGGGCGACCTCCCGTACCCGCCGGAGTACCCGAAGATGGCGGGCGAGCCCAAGCGCGTCCAACCCTCCAAGGCGCGACCGGACTAGATCTTCATCGTCCCCGGCTTGGCCGCACGGCCGGCGATGGGCGTGGTGGGCGGCAGGGGTTCCTCGGGTCGTGCCCGGGTTCCGCGCGGCGTCGACCCTCGGCCTGCTGCCGTGACGGTCAGGGGTGCGGAGGGTCAGCCCAGGTCGCGGAGGGCGCGCTGGGCGGCCTCCAGCTCCGCCTTGAGCTCCGCGACGCGGCGGGTCTGGCGGTCCTTCGCGGCGTCGAGGGCCACGGAGATCGCCTCCCCGACCTCGGCGGGCAGGTGCTTGGCGAGCCTGCCGACCTCGCCCGCGGCCACCGGGGCCCAGCGGACGGTGCGCTTCTTGCCGACCAGCACGTCGACCGACCACTCGCCGTCCGGGGTGGCGTGCAGGGTGACGGTGATCTCCACGGCGTGCTGCTGCTGCTTCTTGGCCGGCGCCGAGCGCCTGCGGCGGGGCTCCGGCTCCCCGCCCTCGATGCCGACGACGACATCCGTGACGTCCTCGACCGGCGGGGCCTGGAACGGGGCCGGTGCGGGCCTGCGCGGGGCCGGTGGCGCGGCGGGCTTCTCGGTGGTCAGCTCGGCCGGGGAGAAGGACATGGCGTCCCGCGAGCCCGCGGGCTTGACCTGGATGAAGTCGCCCTCCGCCGCGTCGTCGAAGGCGATGACCTTGCCCGCCGCGCCCTCGTCCACGCCGACCGCGGCACCGGTGAACCACACCGGCGCGGGCTTGCGCGCCGCCACCGCCTCCCGCAGCGCCGCCACGTCCTCCGCCGACAACCCCTTGCCCATGTCTTCCTCCCACCGACCACGTGATCACCAACAGTCTGCCGCCACCCACCGACAGTTCCCGCCACCGGGCGACACCCGTTGGCGTGGTCCCGTTCGCCCGGTTCGCCCCCGGCGCCTAGCTTCCCGGGGATGAGCGCCCGCTACCTGTGGTGGCGCTCCTGCTACGACGGGGTGCTGCACGCCTTCCCCGTCCTGCCAGGGGCGCGGTTGGTGCACCGGCACTACCGGGCGTCGTGCACCCACGCCGCCCCGCCCGACCTCGCGGGGGCGGAGAACAGCGAGGACTACGCCAGTGCCGACCGGCGCTGCTCCCTGTGTTCGCTCATCATTTCCGGCTCGGTGGTTGTGCCCGCGGACTGAGCGGGCGCAGGCTTGCCCTACCGGACCCCGGGGAGGCTGCCGTGCGCGCGCTGCTCATCGCCCTGCTCGTGCTCGTCGGCACCACCCCGGCGGCCACCGCCGACCCGGATCGCCACCCCGACCGCGGGCCCGTCCTGCGGGCGATGACGTTCAACATCCACACCGGCATCGGCGCCGACGGCGCGCTCGACCTCGACCGGGTCGCGGCCACCATCCGCGCCGCCCGGCCGGACGTGGTGGGCCTGCAGGAGGTCGACGTGCACTGGGCGGCCCGCAGCGGGTTCGCCGACCAGGCCCGCGAGCTGGCCAGGCGCACGGGCCTGCGGGTGTGCTTCGCCCCCATCTACGACCTGCCCGGCGACCCCCGCCGCCAGTACGGGGTCGCGGTGCTGAGCAGGGTGCCGGTGCTCTACGCGGTGAACCACGAGATCACCCGCCTGTCCACCCAGGACCCCACCCTGCCGCCCGCGCCCATGCCCGGCTTCGCCGAGGTCGGCGTGCTGAGCCCGCTCGGGCTCGTGCGGGTGTACTCGACCCACCTGGACTACCGGCCGGACCCCGCCGTCCGGGCCGCGCAGGCGCGCGACACGCAGGCCATCCTGGCGGGCGAGCGCGGGCCGAAGGTGCTGCTCGGGGACCTCAACGCCGAGGCGTCGGCGCCGGAGCTGGCACCGCTGTGGACTGTCCTCACCGCCGCCCCGACCGGGGCGACCTACCCGGCGCAGGCACCCGTCTCGGCGATCGACCACGTGGGGGTGAGCCGGGAGCTGCGGGTGCGCTCGGCCGCGGTGGTGCCGAGCCTGGCGTCCGACCACCGGCCGGTCCTGGTCGAGGTGGCGCGGGGCTGACTCAGACCGAGCCCTCGTCGGCGGGCTCGCGCAGGCGGTACTCGCAGCCGTACTCGACGGCGTAGCTGAGGTCGTAGTGGTGGACGATCTTGGGACCGCCGTGCAGGTGCACGTGGGTGACCGTCTCGCGGGGCTCGTCGAGCAGCTCGGGCAGCGTGTCGACGCGACCGTCGAGGGGGCCGCCGACGTAGCGGACCAGGTACGGGTCCGTCATGGTGGAACCTCCCTCCCGGCAGCTGGCCTCTAGGCAGTGTAGGCGTGCCGGGCGCGGATTCCAGAGGAGCGCGCGCACGGGTTTGGCCATCCACCGATCGGACCAGCGCAGGTGAGGGCGGGGAAATTCCCGGTGGGCTCTGCTGCGCAGAGTGGGGAAGACGCGGGATCTTGTGGGCGTGGCCGGGTGGGTGGTTCTGCGTGGGGCTCTGCTGCGCAGAGCGTGGAAAGAAGCGGGATTTGTCTGGC
>NZ_MKQR01000005.1:94932-132214 GCF_001940455.1 Actinokineospora bangkokensis
CTCCCCACGGGGAGGCGCGCTACCCCTTCGCCTTGACCTCGCCCTTGAGCACGGAGTCCAGGTCGTAGTTGGCCGGTTCGTCGAGCTGCTCGTAGGTGCACGACGCGGTGTCGCGGTCGGGGCGCCAGCGGATGAACTGGGCGGTGTGGCGGAAGCGGCTGGGGTAGCCGCCCTCGGTGTGCTCGTAGGCGACCTCCACCACGCGCTCCAGGCGCAGCGGGACCCACGGCTGTTCGGTGGTGCGCCAGCGGCTGATGGAGCCCGGCATGCGCGAGGCGCCGTGGTCGGGGGTGTACCAGGGGTGCGCCTCGGCGCCGCCGGGGATCAGCTCGGCCATCTCCACCGCCAGCTCGCGGCGGCGGGCGGCGCTGAACGAGCCCACGACGCCGACGTGGTTGAGCGCGCCGGAGTCGTCGTAGAGGCCCAGCATGAGCGAGCCCACCGACTCGCCGGGCTCGGTGTCCTTGTACCAGCGCAACCCCGACACCACGCAGTCGGCGGTGCGGGAGTGCTTGAACTTGAGCATGGTGCGCTTGTTCGGGGTGTACGGGCCGTTCGGCTTGCCCATCACCCCGTCGAGGCCCGCGCCCTCGAAGATCGTGAACCACTGGCGGGCCAGGTCGGGGTCGGTGGTGGCCGGGGTCAGGTGCACCGAGGCGGAGTCGATGCCCAACCCCTCCAGGACGCGGCGCCGCTCGACGGCGGGGGTCTCGGTGAGGTCGTCGTCGCCCAGGGCGAGGATGTCGAAGGCGATGAACCGCGACGGGGTCTGCTCGGCCAGCAGGTTCACCCGGCTGGCGGCGGGGTGGATGCGCTCGGACAGCGCGTCGAAGTCCAGCTTGCCGTCGCGGTCGACGACCAGCTCCCCGTCGAGCACCACCCGCGGCGGCAGGGCGGCCAGCAGCGCCGCCTCGGCCTCGGGGAAGTAGCGGTTGAGCGGCTTGCCCGAGCGGGACTGGAGCACCAGCTCGTCGCCGTCGCGGAACACCAGGCAGCGGAACCCGTCCCACTTGGGCTCGAAGACCAGGTCCGCGCCGTCCGGGATGGACTTCGACGGCTTGGCGAGCATCGGTTGGACCGGCGGCGTCAGCGGTAGCTCCACGCGCCCATCCTGCACCGGAGGGGCAGGTCAGCGCACCCGCTGGCGCTCGCCGGAGCCCAGTTCCACCCGGACCGCGGTGGGCAGCGCGTCCACCCCCAGCGACTCGCGGGCCCGGCGCAGCACCGACTCGTCCAGCTCGCGCCACACCTGCTTGAGCCGGGTGCCCTCGTGCAGCCACACGCTCAGCCGCAGCGCGGGCGCCGACACCTCGCCCACCACGGTGGCCCTGGCCCGGCTCACCCCGTCGACCCGCTCGGCGTCGGCGGCGATCGCCGCGGCGATGGCGCCGGAGGTGACGACCAGGCCGCGGCCCGGTTCGTCGTCGAGGGCCAGGTCGGGGTGCCGCTCCGGGCGCAGCGCGCGCAGCGCGATCAGGACGCCCAGCACCAGCAGCACCACCCCGAGCACCACGGCGCCCACCCGGGCGGTGGTCTGCCAGGCGGTCAGCCGCTCGACGGCGATCGGGTCCAGCACCGGGCGCAGCGCGCGGAACGAGCCCAGCCAGCCCTGCCCGACGACCAGCGCGAGCGCGCCCGCGGCGAGGGCCAGCAGGCCGACCAGGCCGGTGAGGACGCGTTCGGCGCGGTAGGAGCGGGCCAGGGCGGCCACCGAGGGCGGGGTCATGAGCGGTCCCGGGGTGAGTCGACGACGACGGAGATGGCGGGCGTGCGCGCCAGCGGCAGGTCGGAGAGCACGTCCTCGACCACGGCCAGCAGGCGCGGCCGCAGCTGCTCCTCGGCCTCCAGCCTGCTGGTGGCGCGCACGCGCACCACGCGGGCGGTCGCGGTGACCGTGGCGCCGGTGACGTTGTCCTCGGCGCGCACCCGCAGCCCGATGATGCGGGCCAGCGAGCGCGGCGACGTGCGGACGGTGGTGCCCGGCGCCGGGTCGAGCAGCGCGATGTCCCGGCGGCGCGCGGTCAGGGCGACCAGCAGCAGCACCAGGCCCGCGGCGGCCACCACCCAGGCGGTGACCCGGACCTCGGTGCTCTGCCAGGTCAGCGCGGCCAACCGGTCGCGCCAGGCAGGCCACGGCACCAGCAGCGGGCCACCGGTCGGCCGGGCCCAGGTCCAGCCGACCTCCAGGGCCAGCAGCCCACCGGCGGCGGCGAGCGCCAGGCCGAGCAGGCAGGTCAGGATGCGGACGAGGACGCGCACCGGCTCACTCCACCCTCGCCCGGGGCGGCTCGGGCAGCAGCGCCGAGACCACCACGTCCACACCGACCACCCGGTAGGAGGTCAGCCGCTCCACCTCGGCGGTGACCCGGTCGCGCACCCGCGCGACCACGTCGCGGACCGGCGCCGGGTAGCGCAGCGCCAGGTCCACCCGCACCGACACCGACCCGCCCGCTCCGGTCACCGTCGCGCTCGCGCCGCGCGCCCCGGTCAGCGCGCGGGTGACCCGGGTGGTCCCGTCGGTGGTGTCGGCGGCCCGCTCGGCGATCTTGCGGACCACCGCCGGGTCGATGCGCAGCACGCCGCGCAGCTCCACCGCGTCGGCGGCGGGGTCGCCGCCGCCGCCGCGCGCCTGGTCGAGGACGTCGGTCAACGGTCCCGACCCCGGCCGCCGAACATGTCGGACACGTCCAGCTCGCCGTCGACGATGCGCCCGACGACCAGGCCGACGAAGCCGAGGGCCAACGTGATCACGAAGGCCAGGAAGCCCTGCGCGGCGGCCAGGCCCAGGACGAGGCCCGCGATGACGCCGGTCTGGGTAGCGTTCATGTCTCCCTCTCGAACCCTGCTGCCCGGGTCAGCGGACCCGGGGCTTGCGGAAGCGCCTGCTGTGCCACCGGGACACCCGGTCGACCAGGCCGCGCACCCCGCGCGGCCCGGTGGCGAAGACGACCGGGCCGTCGAACCGGTTGCCGCCGCCAGCGCCCTGGTCGTCCACACCGGACTCGGCGCGGAACCTGGCCAATCCTGCGACGAACTCGTCGTGGTCGCCACCCGCGTCCGGGTGCGCCCGCTTGACGAACGCCCGGAACTCCGCGCGCCCGCTCACCCGGCCACCCCGACAGCCCGGTCGGCGTGGGTAGGCGCGTCCGCGACGGCTGGGTCGGCGGGCACCGCCGCGCCCGCCGGGTCGGCGAGCGCGGCGGTGGGGTCGGTGCCGGTCACTCCACGCGGGAGGTGGCGGGCTGCTCGGCGGGCTCGTCCTCCGGCAGGTGGATGTCGTTGACCGAGATGTTGACCTCGATGACCTCCAGGCCGGTCATCCGCTCCACGGCGGTGATCACGTTGCGGCGCACCGCCCGCGCCAGCTCGACGATCCCCGCGCCGTACTCGACGACCACGTCGAGGTCGATCGCGGCCTGCTTCTCCCCGACCTCGACGGCCACGCCGGAGGTGGAGACGGTGCCCGCGCCGGGGATGCGCTCGCGGATGGCGCCGAACGCGCGGGAGACCCCGCCGCCGAGGGCGTGGACGCCCGAGACCTCGCGGGCGGCCATGCCCGCGATCTTCTGCACGACGCCCGAGGCGATGGTCGTCTTGCCCTGCGCCTGCTCGTCGGCCAGGCGGGCCGGGCTCACGCCGGTGCGGGTGGCCGGTGCGGTGTCGACGACCGGGTCGGTCGTGGTCGTGCTGGTGGTTGCCATGGTCGGCGGTCCCTTCCGTTCCCAGGTGTCCGACGCCCCGGGTCGCCTCCGGGGCCTCGCACACACTCGGATGCCACCCGCGCGCCGGATCTCTCGCCAAGTCACCCGGATGGGGGATAGGTCACGTCCTCGACCCGCACGTCGACCCTCGGCACCCGGGCGCCCAGGTGCGGTGCCAGCTCGGCCGTGACGAACGCCCGCAGCCGCTCGGCCAGCTGCCCCACGACCTCGCCGAACCGGATGGACAGTCCCAGCTCGACGGTGCCCGGCCCGGTGGTGACCGACCGCAGGTGACCGCCCCCGGCGGACAGGAACTCCACCGCCGCCGTGCGCGCCAGCAGCGCCACCACGCCGTCGGCCACCAGCAGGGCGCCGCCCTCCTGCGCCAGCTCGACGACCCCGCCCGTGCCGCGCACCGACCGCACGGCGGCCAGCGCCCGGTCGGCCAGCCCGGGGGGCGTGGCCACCGGCGCGGCGGCGGCCGCGCCCACGTCCGCCCACTGCGCCCGAGCCCGCGCGAGCACCGGGGCGCAGTGCGGGCAGCCCGCCGCGTGCGCGGCCAGTGCCCGGTCGCCGCCATCGACCGCCAGGCTGACCAGCGCGTCCCGGTCGGTGCCGCAGGGCAGGGGGTCCACCCCGCCGTTCACGACAGCGTCGTTCACCGCAGCTCCCCCAACCGGACCAGCAGCGCCGCCCGGGCCCGGTGCAGCCGCTTGTGCAGCACCGGCACGCTCACCTCCAGCACCCCCGCCACCTCCTCGTAGCTCAAGCCCTCCAGCTCGCGCAGCACCAGCGGCACGCGCTGGGTGGGCTCCAGCGTCGCGATGGCCCGGTGCACCGCACCGGCCCGCTCGCCCAGCAGCGCCCACGCCTCGGGCGACGGGCGGTCGTCGGCGGGCTCGGGTACCCCGTCCAGCGGCACGGTCACGCGCCTGCGGCGCAGGTGCGCCAGGGCGGTGTTGGTCACCACCCGGTAGAGCCAGGTCGAGGCCTTGGCCTCGCCCCGGAACCCGTCGCGGCCGCGCCACGCGGCGATCCAGGCGTCCTGCACCACGTCCTCGGCCTCGGCGGGGTCCCCGCACAGCCGCAGCGCGACCCGGTACATCCGGTCGGTGTGCGCGCGGACCAGTTGGTCGAAGGTCCTGGCGTCGAGCCCCACGCCGCCCTCAGCGCTCCCGCCGGTAGCGCAGCATCAGGTACCCGTCGTCGGACAGCACCGAGGCCAGGGCCATCCGCCGCGGGACCTCGACCGGGTCGCTGGTGGCGATCCGCCCCGCCCCGCCCGCGGCCAGCAGCGGCGCCACGGTCAGGCAGAGCTGGTCGACCAGGTCGGCGGCCACCAGGTCGCCGAACAGCCGGGGGCCGCCCTCGCAGCAGACCCGGCGCAGCCCGCGCTCGTCCAGCGCGGCCATCGCCCGGTGCAGGTCGAGGCGGTCGTCCCCCGCGACCACCACGTCCGCCCCGGCGTCGGCCACCGCGTCCCGGGCGGAGCGGTCGGCGGCCCCGGTGGTGATCACGATCGAGGGGACCAGCGTGTCGGTGAGCAGCGGCGAGTCCGGGGTGATGGAGCAGCGGGGGGTGACCACCGCGACCGGCGGCACCTCCGCGAGCCCGCGCGCGGCGCGCCGCCCGGTGCGCGTCTCCTTGCGCTTGACGCCGCGGTAGCCCTCGTCGCGGGCGGTCCCCCAGCCGACGAGGACGACGTCCGCGAGGTCGCGCCCGAGCGCGAACACCCGCTTGTCGCCGGGGCTGGACAGGCCGTCGGAGAGCCCGTCGACGGCGACCGCGCCGTCCGCGCTGGCGACGAAGTTGACCTGGACCCAGGGGCGGTCGAGGTCGTCCGGGTAGTCGTAGAGCGCCTCCAGGGTGGTGTCGTCCACCACATCGGGGGGTGTGTCTGGGGAGGATGGCCACAACCGGTGCACCCCGACAGCCAAGCACGCCACTACGCTGCCGGCATGCCCGCCGGGAAGCTCACCGACCGCCAGCCCGAGATCAGCCCCGACGAGCTGGTCGCCGAGCTGACCCCGCCGCCGCGCTTCGGCGACGTCCGGTTCGACACCTACGTGCCCAACCCGGACGAGCCCAGCCAGGCCGCCGCCGTCGAGTCCGGCCGCGCCTTCGCCGCGGCCGTGGGCGGGGCGGGGTCGGGCGGCGCGTCGGCGCCTGCCAGGTTGCTCAAGAAGGTCTTCGGCGGCCGGGGCGGGGCCGGGGCGGGCAAGCCGGGGCTCTACCTCGACGGCGGGTTCGGCGTGGGCAAGACCCACCTGCTCGCCTCGCTGTGGCACGAGGTCCCCGGGCCCAAGGCGTTCGGCACGTTCGTCGAGGTGACCAACCTGGTGGGGGCGCTGGGCTTCCGCGAGGCGGTGGCGCGGCTGTCCGGGCACCGGCTGCTGGCCATCGACGAGTTCGAGCTCGACGACCCCGGCGACACGATGCTGGTGACCCGGCTGCTCGCGGAGCTGACCGACGCGGGCGTGCACGTGGCGGCCACGTCGAACACGCTGCCGGACAAGCTGGGCGAGGGCCGGTTCGCCGCCGAGGACTTCCTGCGCGAGATCCAGGCGCTGTCGGCGCGGTTCGCCGTGGTGCGGGTGGACGGTCCGGACTACCGCCACCGCGGCCTGCCCGACGCGCCGGACCCGCTGGGCGACGCGGACCTGGCGGCGAGCGCGGAAGCGGTTCCGGGCTCCACCTTGGACGACTTCGACGCGCTGTGCGCGCACCTGGCCCGGGTGCACCCGTCGAAGTACGGCAAGCTCGTCGACGGCGTGGCCGCGGTGCACCTGCGCGGGGTGGCGCCGCTGTCCGGGCAGGACGTGGCGCTGCGCGTGGTCGCCTTCGCCGACCGGCTCTACGACCGGGCGGTCCCGGTGGTGGTCAGCGGGGCGCCGGTGTCAGAGCTGTTCACCGAGGAGATGCTGCGCGGCGGCTACCGCAAGAAGTACCTGCGGGCGATCAGCAGGCTGGTGGCGCTGTCCCGGGACGCGGCGTCGTTGCCGGGCCGCCCGGGCTGATCACCCGCGTCAGGTGCGGCGGCGGGTGGGGGTGGAGCCGTGCTCGTCGATCAGGGCCCAGACCGAGACGCCGCCGGTGCCCCCGGCCGCGCGCGCGCCGGACTGCCTGCGCGCCCCCCGGGGCGCGGGGTCGCCGGTGTCGGAACCGCCTGAGGAACCGAGTTCCTGGCTGACCTGGTCGAAGATGGGTGTGTCGGTCACCGCCGTCCTTTCCGTCGCGGGAGGCCGCGGGGGCTGCACTGCCAGGCTACGCACCGTACGCCCCCCACCCGCGGCGCCGCACGGTGGTCCCCTCGCCACAACGGGTGAACGGGGCGGGGAACTCGCTACGCTGCGGCGTTTCCCGAGCGAGGGGCGCCTGACCGCGCGTCGCCCACAGGCCGCACGGTAGCCGGGAACCGGTCCAGCGCCGCCGCGATTGTGACCACTGTCCCGATCGCCCAGAACGCCGCGCCCAAGCAGTCGGTCGGGTAGTGGTAGTCGTGGCCGACGATCCCGGCCGCGGCGACGGCGGTGAGGCCCGCTGCCGCGAGCCCCATCCGCAGCGCGGTGCGGCCCCGGTGCTCGGCCGCGCTCACGGCGATCACCACGACGGCGGTCAGCACGGCGACGAGCGTGCCCGTGTGCCCGCTGGGATACGCCAGGTATCCGTTGTGCGTGCGGTCGAACAGCGGTTTGAGCACGGCGGTGTTGACCCCGGCGGTGACGACCGGCGCCGCGACCACCAGCAGCGCCGCCCTGGGCCTGCGCAGCCGCAGCGCCACCGCGGCCACGCAGAGCACCATGGCCAGGATCGCCAGCGGGTGCGTCGCGTAGGTCAGCGGCACCACCACGCCGGGCAGCGCGCGGGAGGAGTCCCGCGCCGCGCCCATCAGCGCCGCGTCCAGCGCCCCCGCCCGGTCCTGTCCGGCGAACGGCAGCCCGACCAGCACCACCGCGGCCCAGCAGGCGAGGACGAGTCCCCACCAGCGCCCGCGCACCAACCGCTGCTCCACCCGCACCACGATGCCAGAACCCGCGCCGGTCCGGAGTGGACGGACGAGTCCGCTAGGCCAGCGGGTCGGCGTAGGTGATCCTGGCCAGCTCCGCCGCCACGTCGTAGCCCGGGGCGGGCGGGCGCGGGTCCAGCTCGCGCAGCGTCTCCAGCAGGATGTTCGCCACCGCCCAGTTGCGGTACCACTTGCGGTCGGCGGGCACGACGTACCAGGGCGCGGCCGTGGTGGAGCAGCGCTCCAGGGCGGCGGCGTACGCCTCCTCGTACAGCGGCCACTTCGCGCGGGCGGCGAGGTCGGACGGGTCGTACTTCCACTGCTTCGCCGGGTCCTCCAGGCGCGAGATCAGCCGCTCGCGCTGCTCGTCCGGGGAGATGTGCAGGAACACCTTCACCACGGTGGTGCCCGCGGCGGCGAGCTCGGCCTCGAAGTCGTTGATCGCGGTGTAGCGGGCCTCCCACACCTCGCGCGGCACCAGCTCGTCGACGCGGGCGATGAGCACGTCCTCGTAGTGCGAGCGGTCGAACACGCCGATGCGCCCCGGCGCGGGCACCTGCTTGCGGACCCGCCACAGGAAGTCGTGCCGCAGCTCCTCCCGGGTGGGCTTGCCGAACGCGGCCACGTGCACGCCCTGCGGGTTCACCAGCGAGAACACGTGGTGGACGGTGCCGCCCTTGCCGGAGGTGTCCATGCCCTGGAGCACCAGCAGCACGCTGCGCCGCGCCTCGGCGAACAGGTGCTCCTGCAGCTCGCTCAGCTCGGCACCGGTGGCCACCAGGTCCTCGGCCGCCTCGGCCTTGGTGGAGGGGCCCACGGGGGTGTCGCGGGGCGTCAGGTGCAGGCCCGCCCCGGGGCGCACGCGCAGGGCGTCGCGCACCGCGGGTGCCGTCTTCTTCGCCATGGCCTCAGCCTAGACAGGGTCGCGCAACGAACGCGCGCGGCAGGGGCCGGGCGCGCAACGAATGCACGCCACAAGCAACGCCCGACGGATGATTCCGGCGCCGGGGGCGGCTTAGCCTTGGGGGCATGACCGCTACCGCCCCCACCGCAGCGAGCGCGCAGCAGCACGTCGACCTGGCCGACCAGTGGAGCACGCACAACTACCACCCGCTGCCGGTGGTGGTCGCCGAGGCCGACGGCGCCTGGGTCACCGACGTGCGCGGCAAGCGGTACCTGGACCTGCTGGCAGGCTACTCGGCGCTCAACTTCGGCCACCGCCACCCGGCGCTGGTCGGCGCCGCCGTGGAGCAGCTGGGCAGGCTCACCCTCACCAGCCGCGCCTTCCACCACGACCAGTTCGGCCCGTTCTGCCAGGAGCTCGCGGAGCTGACCGGCACCGAGATGGTGCTGACGATGAACACCGGCGCCGAGGCCGTCGAGTCCGCGATCAAGGTCGCGCGCAAGTGGGCGCACCAGGTCAAGGGCGTGCCGGTGGACACCGCCGAGATCATCGTGGTGGGGGACAACTTCCACGGCCGCACGACCACGATCATCTCCTTCTCCACCGACCCCGACGCGCGCACCGGCTTCGGCCCGTTCACCCCCGGCTTCACCGTGGTGCCCTTCGGGGACGCGGCGGCGCTGGCCGCGGCGATCACCGAGCGCACCGCGGCGGTGCTGGTCGAGCCGATCCAGGGCGAGGCGGGGGTGCGCGTCCCGCCGACCGGCTACCTCGCCGAGGTGCGCCGGGTGTGCGACGCCAACGACGTGCTGTTCATCGCCGACGAGATCCAGTCCGGCCTCGCCCGCACCGGCACCCTGTTCGCCCTCGACCACGAGGGCGTGCGCGCCGACCTCTACACCCTGGGCAAGGCGCTCGGCGGCGGCGTGCTGCCCGTCTCGGCGGTCGTCGGCCGCCGCGACGTGCTGGGCGTGCTGCGCCCCGGCGAGCACGGGTCCACCTTCGGCGGCAACGCGCTGGCCTGCGCGGTCGGCCGCGCCGTGGTGCGGCTGCTGTCCACCGGCGAGTTCCAGGACCGGTCGAAGGTCCTCGGCGCGCACCTGCACGACCGGCTCGGTGAACTGGTGGGCCGCGGCGTCAGCGCCGTGCACGGCCGCGGCCTGTGGGCCGGGGTCGACCTCACCTCGATGACCGGGCGCCGGGCCTCGGAGGCGCTGATGGAGCGCGGCGTGCTGTGCAAGGAGACCCACGGGAGCACCCTGCGCATGGCCCCGCCCCTGGTCGTCACCGAGGCGGAGATCGACTTGGGCGTCGACGCCCTGGCCGCCGTCCTGTCCTGACCCGGCGGCGGCGCGAGCCGCCGCCCCCGAAGCCGATGGCCCGCCCCGACCCGGGACGGGCCATCGGCGTCCCGGGGGAACCGCTTCCCCGTACCGGGGGAGTGACACGCCCGTTCACCAGGCACGAAGATCAGGCGTCCCAACGAGGGGGCGTCGAGGGGGGCAGGGGAGTGCGCGAGACCACCTACGCGGAGTTCGTCCCGGCGGTGGCCAAGGCCGCCGTCGCGGAGCTGGCGCCCGACGAGCTGGCGCTGTTCGACCCGGTGGCGGCGGAGTTCGTCCGCGACCCGGACCGGGTGCTCGACGGGCGGCCCCGGGCCGGGCAGGTGCTCGGGTCCGGCATCGAGACCGTCGTGGCCGCGCTGACGCCGATCGCCCTGGGGGTGGGGGCGTCGGTGTACCAGCACGTGCTGGACAAGGCGGGCGAGTCCCTGGTGGACAAGGGGCAGGGCGTGCTGCGCAAGGTGTTCCGGCGCAAGCCCGCGGCGCTGCCCGCCGACCAAGTGGCCGCCGCGGTGCTGAACACCGCCACCCGCGTGGAGGTGCACGCGGTGGTCGTGGCGCGGGCGACCGAGCTGGGCATGACGGCCGAGGACGCGGAGAAGCTGGCGGAGGCGATGATCGCCGCGATGCAGCGCGCCGGGTGAGGGCGCCCGCGGGCACCGCGTTCCGGTTCGGCACCCTCGTCGCCCTGGCGGTCGTGCTGGCCGCGCAGGTCGCCGGGCAGTTCGCGGGGACGTGGCGGCAGGACGTGCTGCCATCGGCGCGCTGCCAGGTGCTCGCAGGCGTCTCCCCGGCCGACTGGCTGGGCGATGCCCCCGGGCAGGCGGCTTACGCGGAGTGCGAGTCGACCCTGGTCGGCACCCGGCTGGCGTGGACGGCCGGGTGGTTGGCCGTGCTGGCGGTGGTGGCGCTGGCCGTCTACCTGCTGCTGCCCCGCTGGCGGGTGCGCCGCGACCGCTTGGTGCCGCTGCGCTCGGTGGCGCCGGTGTGGCAGGAGGTCGGCGCCACCCTGGAGGCGCTGGTGGCCAGGGCGGGCGTGCGCCGGGCGCCGGAGTTCCTGCTCGACCCGGTGCGCCCGACCGCGGGCGGGCTCGCCTTCGGCACCCGCGGGCGGCCCCGGGTCTGCCTCGACCGGGGCCTGGTGCAGCTGCACGGACGCGACCGGGCCAGCTTCGAGGCGGTCGTCCTGCACGAGCTCGCCCACCTGCGCCACGGCGACGTGCCGACCACCTACGCCACGATCGCCCTCTGGCGCGCCGTGCTGGCCGTCGTCCTGGTGCCGTACCTGGCGGTGTTCCTGCACCCGCCGCTGACGACCGCCGACCCGTGGCGCCTGCCGGACTGGTCGGCCCTCACCGGGATCGGGCTGGTCATCCCCGGCACGGTGCTGGCCATCACCGGTTTCGCCTTCGCCGCCCGCACCTCCATCCTGCGCGCGCGGGAACTGCACGCCGACGCCCTCGTGGCGCGGTGGACGGGCGACACCGAGCCCTACCGGGCCCTGGTCGAGCGCCCGCGCGGCCGCCTGCGGGCACTGCTGGCGCCCCACCCGCCGACCCCGGTGCGCGCGGCCGCGCTGCTCGACCCGCGTGCCGCCACCCGCCCCGGGTGGTGGGAGGTCGCGCTGGCCGCGCTGGCCGTCCAGCTGCTCGTGCCGATGGTCTGGACGTTCCTGGTCAGCGTGCGGGAGGGCGACACGCGGGTGTTGCGCCTGGGGTGGTCGCTGCTGGTCGGCGTGCTGGTGTGCGTGGTGGCCTGGCGCGCCGCGGTGGGCGGGTCTGCCCGGCTGGGGCTCAAGCCCGCGTCCGGCCTGGCGGTGGGGCTGCTGGTCGGCACGCTCGCGGACTTCCGCGTGCTCCTGCTGCCGCACCGGGGCCTGTGGGCGCTGGTGCTGGCGCACGTCCTGCTCGCGGTGACGGCCGTGCTGGTGTGCTGCTGGGCCGTGTGGTGCGCGCGGCTGCTGTCCTCGGCGCGGCCGCTGGTGTGGGCGCTGACCGGCGTGGCCGTGCTGTTCGTCGTCCACGCCTGCCTGGGCTCGTGGCCGGAGGCCGTGGTCGCGGACCAGGTGTACGAGCGGCTGGTGGCGCCCTCGGTGCGGCACTGGCGGGACGTCGCCGCCGCTGTCGACTGGCTGCCGGGCAGCGCCGCGGTGCTCACCGGCGCGACCCTGCCGTTCGTGCTGACCACCGACCGGGTGGTGAGCGGCATCGGGCTGGCGCTGCTGTGGCTGGTCCCGCTGCTGCTGGCGGGCAGGCGCGCACCGGCCGGGTTCGCGGCGCTGACGGGGCTGTGCGCGTCTGCCGCGGTCGTCGTCGCGGTGCTGGGGCTGCGGTTGCTCCCGCACGCGGCGACGGGCCCGGACCAGGTGCTCGTCCTCTCGGCGTGGGAGCTGGCCGCGGTGGTGGTCGGGCAGGCCGCGGCGGGTGCGGTGGCGCTGCGCCGAGGGCTGGCCCCCGGGCTGCTCGCCGCGTGGGTGGTGGGCCTGGTCGGCTGCGGGGTCCTCTGGGCGGCGCACTTCCTGGGCGGACCTGCCGGGTCCGGCGACTCGGTGCTGGCCGCCCGCCCGTTGCAGCTGCTGCCGTTCACGGGGACGGTCGTGGTGCTGCTCGCCGCCGCCCTCCGGCGGTCGCGGCGGGCCGGGGCCGCGCCGCGCAGGCCGGTGTTCGTGCTGGGCGTGGTCGCGGTCGTGTCGGTGCTCGCGCTGTCCTGGTGGCCCAAGGCCCCGGCGTCCACCGCGCTGCTCGCCGAACCCGCCCCGCCTGTGGTCGACGCCGATTCCGCGTTGGACACGTGGTTGCAGGGCGGTGGGTTCGCCGCCATGCAGTCCGCGGCGACGACGCTGGTCACCTACTCCGACGCCGTGCGGGCAGGGCAGCTCGACGGCATCGTCTCCGCCTGCGTGGACGTGGCCGCGGCCGCGTCGCGCGCCCGCCCCTACCCGCCGCCCGAGCAGGCGCGGGAGTTCCGCGACCACTGGTCGGCGGCCGTGGCGGCGATGGCGTCCGGCGCGGGCAAGTGCGTGCGGTCGCTGCGCGCGGGCGCGGGCCCGGACGTCGCCCGCGACGGCGCGCTGGACCTCAACCGGGCGAGCGACGAGCTGGTCGCCGCCTTCCGGATGATCACCGGCTGACCGCGGCCCGCCCCGGACCGGGGCGGGCCGACCGGTCACCGCAGCGCGGGGATCACCTCGTCGCCGTACGCGGCGAGGGTCTTCTCCTTGTCGTCGTGCATCAGGTACAGCGAGAACTGGTCCACGCCCAGCTCCTTGAGCTCCTGCAACCGCTCCACGTGCGCCGCGGCGGGCCCGACCAGGCAGAACCGGTCGACGATCTCGTCCGGCACGAAGTCGGTGCTGGGGTTGCCCGCCTTGCCGTGGTGGGCGTAGTCGTAGGACTCCCGGCCCTTGATGTAGTCGGTCAGCTCGCGGGGCACCGGGCCGGAGTCGCCGTAGCGCTCCACCAGGTCCGCCACGTGGTTGCCTACCATGCCGCCGAACCAGCGCAGCTGGTCGCGCTGGTGGGCCAGGTCGGTGCCCACGTAAGCGGGCGCGGCCACGCACACGGTGATGCCGCCGGGGTCGCGCCCGGCCTCCCGAGCGGCCGCGCGCACCGAGTCGATCGTCCAGCGGGCGATGGCCGGGTCGGCGGTCTGCAGGATGAAGCCGTCGGCGTGCTCACCGACCATCTTCAGCGCCCTGGGCCCGTAGGCGGCCATCCACACCTCCAGCCGCCCGTCGCGCACCCAGCCGATGCGCACCGGGGAGCCGTGGTGCACGACCTCCCGGCCCTCGGCCAGCTCCCGGATGACGTGCATCGCCTCGCGCAGCACGGCCAGCGACGCGGGCTTCTGCCCGATGACCCGGCGCGCCGAGTCGCCCCGGCCGATGCCGCACACCGTGCGGTTGCCGTACATGTCGTTGAGCGTGGCGAACAGCGACGCGGTCACCGACCAGTCGCGGGTGCTGGGGTTGGTGACCATCGGGCCGACCACCAGGGTGGAGGTCTTGGCCAGGATCTGCGAGTAGATGACGAACGGCTCCTGCCACAGCACGCACGAGTCGAACGTCCAGCCGTGGCTGAAGCCCAGCCGCTCGGCCTCCACCATGAGCCCCACGACGTCGGCCGCCGGGGGGTCGGTCTGCAGGACAACTCCGAAGTCCACGCGGGCCTCCCTAGACCAGGTACTGCGACAGGTCGCGCTTGAGGAACCGGCCGTGGCCGGGCTTGCCGTGGAACTCCCCGGCGGCGATGACCACCGCGCCCCGGGACAGCACCGTCTCCACCGCGCCGGTGATCTCCAGGCCCTCGTAGGCGGAGTAGTCGACGTTCATGTGGTGGGTCAGCGCGGAGATGGTCTGCTTCGCCGCGGGGTCGTAGACCACGACGTCGGCGTCGGCCCCCGGCGCGATCACCCCCTTCCTGCCGTGCAGGCCGAACATCCGCGCGGGCGTGGTGGAGCAGACCTCCACCCAGCGCTCCAGGGTGATCTCCCCGGTGACGACCCCCTGGTGCAGCAGGTCCATCCGGTGCTCGACGCCGGGGATGCCGTTGGGGATCTTGGAGAAGTCGTCGCGACCCAGCTCCTTCTGGTCCTTGAAGCAGAACGGGCAGTGGTCGGTGGACACCACCGACAGGTCGTTGGTGCGCAGCCCGCGCCACAGGTCGGCCTGGTGGTCCTTGCTGCGCAGCGGCGGCGAGGCCACGTACTTGGCCCCGTTGAAGTCCGGTTCGGCCATGTTCTCGATGGACAGGTAGAGGTACTGCGGGCAGGTCTCGGCGAAGACGTTCTGCCCGGTGTCGCGCGCGGCGGCCACGGCTTCGAGGGCGTGCCGCGCCGACAGGTGCACGATGTAGAGCGGCGAGCCGGTGACCTTGGCCAGGGCGATCGCCCGCGACGTCGCCTCGCCCTCCAGCTCCGGCGGGCGGGTGATGCTGTGCTCCACCGGGGCCGTGCGGCCCTCGGCAAGCGCTTGCGCGACCAGCTGGTCGATCGCGATGCCGTTCTCCGCGTGCATCATGACCATGGACCCGGTGGCGCGGGCCTGCTGCATCGCCCGCAGGATGTCGCCGTCGGTGGAGTAGAACACCCCGGGGTAGGCCATGAACATCTTGAAGCTGTTCACCCCGGCGTCGATGCACGGCTGCATCTCCTTGAGGCTGTGGTCGTCCACCTCGGAGATGATCATGTGGAAGCCGTAGTCGACCGCGCAGTTGCCATCGGCCTTCGCGTGCCAGGTGTCCAGGGTGGACAGCAGGGACGTGCCGCGCGCCTGCACCGCGAAGTCGATGATCGTCGTGGTGCCGCCCCACGCCGCCGCGGTGGTGCCGGTGGCGAAGGTGTCGTTGGAGAACGTCCCGCCGAAGGGCATCTCCATGTGCGTGTGCGCGTCGATGCCGCCGGGGATGACGTACTTGCCGGTGGCGTCGATGGTGCGGTCGGCCCCGGTGACCAGGCCGGGGGTGGTGACCGCGGTGATGAGCTCGTCGTCGACCACCACGTCAGCGAGCGCGCGGCCGGTGGCGTTGACGACGGTGCCGCCCGTGATGACGGTGCGCATGGGGGCTCCCTTCAGGGGCGGGTGAGCGGCTCGTAGGCGTCCGGGCGCCGGTCCCGGTAGAACTGCCACAGGTCGCGCACCTCGTCGAGCAGGCCCATGTCCAGGTCGCGCACCACCACCTCGTCCCCGGTGTCGGAGGCGGCCTCGCCCACCAGCTGCCCGCGCGGGTCGGCGAAGTAGGTCTGGCCGTAGAAGTCGTTCTCGCCCAGCGGCTCCACGCCCACCCGGTTGATCGCGCCGACGAAGTACTCGTTGGCCACCGCGGCGGCGGGCTGCTCCAGCCGCCACAGGTACTGCGACAGGCCGCGGCTGGTGGCCGACGGGTTGAACACGATCTTGGCCCCGGCCAGGCCCAGCGCCCGCCAGCCCTCGGGGAAGTGCCGGTCGTAGCAGATGTAGACGCCGATGCGGCCCACCGCGGTGTCGAACACGGGGTAGCCGGTGTTGCCGGGGCGGAAGTAGAACTTCTCCCAGAACCCCTTCACCTGCGGGATGTGGGTCTTGCGGTACTTGCCCAGGTACGTGCCGTCGGCGTCGATCACCGCGGCGGTGTTGTAGTAGACGCCCGCCTGCTCCTGCTCGTACATCGGGGCGACGATGACGATGCCGTGCCGCTCGGCCACCTCGCAGAGCAGCTTCGTCGTCGGCCCGTCGGGGATGGCCTCGGTGTAGGAGTAGTAGTCCGCGTCCTGCACCTGGCAGAAGTACGGCCCGTAGAACAGCTCCTGCAAGCACACCACCTGCGCGCCCTGGGAGGCGGCGGTGGCGATGTGCGCCACGGCGGCGGCGATCATCGACTCCTTGTCACCGGTCCACTTCTGCTGGACGAGTGCGGCCCGGACGGTGTCAGCCACGGGCATCTCCTTCCACCTGGGGGAGCGCGGCGTCGTGCGCCCGCTCCCGCTCGGACATCGACAGGACGGTGTGCAGCACCAGGGCGACGGCGAACCCGACCGCCCAGTTGTAGTCGTAGAGGGGCTTCAGCGGCGGGATCAGCCCGTCCGCGGGGAACGGGCCGCCGTAGGCCCCGCCCACGGCGAGCACGGCGCCGACCACCGTGGACACCAGGGCCTTGACGTTCCAGCCGCCGGTGAACCAGTAGCGGCCGCCGCCGTCGGCGTAGAGGTCGGCCACGTCGAGCTTGGTGCGCAGGGTGAACCAGTACCCGGCGACCAGCACGCCCGCGACCGCGGCCAGCACGCCGCCGTAGAAGCCCAGCCACGCGAAGATGTAGATGCTCGGGTCGGAGATCAGCCGCCAGGGCATGATGACCACGCCGATGACGCCGGTGATGAGCCCGCCCACGGCGAAGGTGATGCGCTTGGGGAAGGCGTTGGAGAAGTCGTAGGACGGGCTGACGACGTTCGCGGCCAGGTTGCACGACACCGTCGCCAGCACCAGCGCGACCAGCGCCAGCACCACCAGCACCGGGCTGTCGAAGCGGGCCGCGAGCTGCGCGGGGTCCCACAGGTCCTCGCCGTCGCCGTAGAGCAGCTGCCCGCCCGAGGTGGTGAGGATCGCGACGACGGCGATGAACGTCATCGTCGTGGGCAGCCCGAGGATCTGCCCGCGCACCTGCTTGGCCTGGCTGCCGCCGAAGCGGGTGAAGTCCGGCATGTTGAGCGACAGGGTGGCCCAGAACGCGATCATCGCCATCAGCGAGGGCGCGAACACCGTCCAGAACTCCGAGCCCCAGCCCAGCTTCGACGGCGCGGCCAGGATCGGCCCCAGCCCACCAGCCTTGACCAGCACGTAGCCCATGAGCACCAGGAAGCCGACCGACACCAGCGGCGCCGTCCAGTTCTCGAACCGGCGGATGGCCTCCATGCCGCGCCAGATCAGCACCATCTGCACGACCCAGAACAGCAGGAAGCACAGCCACAGCGTCCACGGGTGGCCCGCGACCTCACCGGCGCCCACCCACGCGCTGCCCACCAGCTTGCCGACGATGACGTTGAGCGCCTGCCCGCCCACCCAGGTCTGGATGCCGAACCAGCCGCAGGCGATGAGCCCGCGCAGGATCGCGGCGAAGTTCGCCCCGCGCACCCCGTAGAAGGCGCGGGCGAACACCGGGAACGGGATGCCGTACTTGGTGCCCGCGTGGCTGTTGAGCAGCATCGGCACCAGCACGACGATGTTGCCGATCATGATGGTCATCAGCGCCTGCACCCAGTTCATCCCGAGCGCGATCAGCGACGCGGCCAGGGTGTAGCTGGGGATGTTGTGCGCCATCCCCATCCACAGGGCGAAGTAGTTGTAGGTCGTCCACGTCCGCTTCTCGACCGGGACCGGGGCCAGTTCGTCGTTGGTGAAGCGGCTGCCCGCGATGGCCGCGCGGTCGGTGAGGTCGACCCGGCCGTCGGGGTGGGTGGTCTGCCGGGATAACGGGGTCTGCTCTGCGGTCGCCATGGTGTGCGCTCCGATGATCCGGGATCAGAGTTCCATCCCGGCATCCAACGGGGGAGCGCGCCACCGGGGGCAGTGTCACTTTGTGCGCGCTTCGGCGACAACCAGCACACCCTGACGATTGCGCTCGTGCGGTGCGGTGTGCTGGGGCGGCGGTGTTACACCATCGACATCCCGGTGTCACCGTACCGCAGGCACCAATGCGTTGCGGCTACCCGGGTGCATGCTCCGAGTGGTCGCTTCACCCCGATCGGGTTAGTGCCAGTCCGACTGTTCGCGGATCTCCCACGCGAGCAGTGCCACGTGGAGTGACTGCACCGACTCCGCGTCCTCCAGCGACACGCCGAGCACCTGCTCGATGCGCGCCAGCTGCTGGTAGTAGGCCGTCCTGGACATGTGCGCCGCCGCGGCCGCCGCCGACTTGTTCCCACCGTGCGCGCAGTAGTGCCGGAGGGTTTCCAACAACCGGCTGCCGTGGGCGGCGTCGCGCTCCACCAGGGCGCCCAGCTCGCGGTCGGCGAACGCGGCCACCCGGTCGTCGTCGGCCAACAGGTGCAGCAGCCCGCGCAACCGCACGTCGGACAGGCGGTGGAACGGCTTCGGCGCGGCCGAGCGCAGCGCCGCCTGCGCCACGTGCGCGGCCTCCACCAGCGAGCGCCGCGCACCCGCCACCCCCCGGGCCGTGGTCCCCGCCGCGAGCACGACGGGGTGCGGGAACTCCTGGGACAACCGGCGCAGCACGCTGTCGGAGTCGGCCGCCGGGGTCAGCGAGAGCAGCGCCCGGACGCTGGTGTCGTCGACGATGCCCACCAGCGCCGACACCCTGGCCCGGCGCACGGCCAGCGCGGTCGCCTCGGCCAGGTCGCGCAGCAGCTCCGCGGTGGCCATCGCCGGGGCCGTGCCCATCGACGACGGGCGCACGCACACCCCCACCAGCAACCGGTCCTGCAACGGCACGCCCAGCGCCGCGGAGCGGGCCACCAGGTCCGGCGGGGCGGCCGTGGCCAGCAGCTCGGTGAGCAGCGTCCGGTGCGCGTGCCGCTCCAACCCCTCGCGCTCGCGGGCGGCCAGCCGGTGCAGCGCCAGCGCCGAGGCGGCCCGCTCCGCGATCACCACGTGCCGGTGCGCGGGTTCACCGGGGCACAGCAGCACCAGCCGCCCCCAGTCGTTGCCGCGCGCGCCCACCACGGTGACCAGCCAGCCCGCGTCGGCGTGGTAGCCGGTGCGCTCCGACAGCGCCACCGCCTTCGACCGCCGCGACCAGTCGGCCAGCAGCTCAGCGGCCTGCCCGCCCGCGGTGTCGTAGGCGAGCACGTCGTGGCCCAGGGTCTCCAGCACCACCGGCATCCCCGCCGAGCGCACCACCTCGCGCAGCACCTCGGCGGGCTCGGCGCCGGAGACCGTCAGCGCGGTGAACGCCTCGTGCACCTCCTCGGCCGCGCGCAGCTCCGCCAGCTGCGCGTCCACGATCAGCCCCACCACCGCCTCGGTGACCGCGACGAACCGGGTCTCCCTGGCCAGCGACACCAGCGGCAGGCCGCGCCGCTCGGCCGCGGCCGCCAGCGCGGCGGGCAGCGCCCGGTCCCAGTGCCGGACCAGCTCCACCACCAGCCCGGAGGCGCCGACGTCGGCCAGCTCGTCGACGTAGCGGGTGAGCGCCACCGGGTCGTCGGGCAGCGCGATGCCGGTGGTGAGCACCAGCTCGCCGCCGTGCAGCAGGGTGGCGATGTCCGCGATCTCCGCGGCGTGCACCCAGCGCACCCGCCCTGGCAGGCCTGCGGCGCCCGCCACCACCGCGGGCGCGCCCCGGCGCACCGCGGGCAGGGCCAGGACCTGCGAGACCGTCGGGTACACCGGCGCTCCTCTCCGCGCGCGCCGAGCAGGACCGCGGTCCCGCGCGCGGGACACACTGTAAGCCCGCGCGGCCCCGGACGGCACAGTTTGTCCATGGTGCCGCGCGGGCGCGGCGGTCACACTCGCGACCATGGCCGACACCGAGCAGGTCCCGCTGATCGACCGCCACCGGGCCGTCATGCCGAACTGGCTGGCCCTCTACTACGCCGACCCGATCGAGGTCGCCAGCGCCTCCGGCAGGCACGTCACCGACGCGGGCGGCACCACCTACCTGGACTTCTTCGCGGGCATCCTCACCAACGCCATCGGCTACGACGTGGCCGAGATCAGCGACGCCATCCGGCGCCAGCTCGACACCGGCGTGCTGCACACCTCCACCCTCTACCTCATCCGGCAGCAGGTGGAGCTGGCCGAGCGGATCGCCGAGCTCTCCGGCATCCCCGACGCCAAGGTGTTCTTCACCAACTCCGGCACCGAGGCCAACGAGACCGCCCTGATGCTGGCCACCCAGCACCGGCGCAGCAACCAGGTCCTGGCCCTGCGCAACTCCTACCACGGCCGCGCCTTCGGCACGGTCGGCATCACCGGCAACCGCGGCTGGTCCACCAGCTCGCTGTCCCCGGTGAAGGTCAGCTACGTGCACGGCGGGTACCGCTACCGCAGCCCCTTCGGCCACCTGCCCGACGACGAGTACATCGCCGCCTGCGTGGCGGACCTGCGCGACATCCTGGAGACGACGACCTCCGGCGACGTCGCGTGCATGATCGTCGAGCCGATCCAGGGCGTCGGCGGGTTCAGCTCCGCCCCTGACGGGCTGTTCCGGGAGTTCAAGCGGGTCCTCGACGAGACCGGCATCCTGCTGGTGTCCGACGAGGTGCAGACCGGGTGGGGCCGCACCGGCGAGCACTTCTGGGGCATCTCCGCGCACGGGGTCACCCCGGACGCGATGACCTTCGCCAAGGGCCTGGGCAACGGCCTGGCCATCGGCGGGCTGGTGGCCAGGGGCGAGGTGATGGACAGCTTCACCGCCAACTCCATCTCCACCTTCGGCGGCAACCCGGTGGCCACGGCGGGGGCGAGCGCGGTGCTGGACTACCTGCTCGACAACGACCTGCAGGGCAACGCCGCCAAGCTGGGCGACCGGCTCCTGGACGGGCTGCGCGGCATCGCGGAGGACAACCCCGTGGTCGGGGACGTGCGCGGCAAGGGGTTGATGATCGGCGTCGAGCTGGTCGAGCCGGGCAGCACGACGCCGAGCCCCGCCGCCGCGCTGACGGTGCTGGAGGAGACGCGCAAGCACGGGCTGCTGGTGGGCAAGGGCGGGCTGCACAACAACGTCATCCGCCTCGCGCCCCCGATGACGGTGACCGAGGACGAGGTGGACCAGGCGCTCGACGCCCTGCACCGGGCCATCGCGACGGCGGGGGAGGCCCGGTGAAGGCGATCACGCACTGGATCGGCGGCAAGCCGTGGTCGGGCACCGCCGCCCGCACCGGCGACGTGCACGACCCGGCCACCGGCGAGGTCACCGGGCGGGTCGACTTCGCCGAGCGGTCCGAAGTGGACGAAGCGGTGGCGGCGGCGCGGGCGGCCTACCCGGAGTGGCGCGACGCCTCGCTGGCGCGCCGGTCGTCGGTGCTGTTCGCCTTCCGCGAGCTGCTCAGCGCCCGCAAGGACGACCTGGCGGAGGTCATCACCGCCGAGCACGGCAAGGTGCTCGACGACGCGGGCGGGGAGGTGCAGCGCGCCCTGGAGGCCGTCGAGTTCGCCTGCGGCGCGCCCGCGCTGCTCAAGGGCGGCTTCAGCGGCAGCGCCTCCAGCGGGGTGGACGTGCACTCCGCGCCGCACCCGCTGGGCGTGGTCGGGGTCATCTCGCCGTTCAACTTCCCGGCGATGGTGCCGCTGTGGTTCATCCCGAACGCGCTGGCGTGCGGGAACGCGGTGGTGCTCAAGCCGTCGGAGAAGGACCCGTCGGCGGCGCAGTTCCTCGCGGAGCTGTTCGCGGAGGCGGGGCTTCCCGCGGGCGTGCTCACCGTGCTGCACGGGGACAAGGTCGCCGTGGACGGGCTGTTGGAGCACCCGGACGTCGCGGCCATCTCCTTCGTCGGCTCCACCCCCGTCGCCCGCTACGTCTACGAGACCGGCACCCGGGCGGGCAAGCGCGTGCAGGCGCTCGGCGGGGCCAAGAACCACATGGTCGTGCTGCCCGACGCCGACCTGGACGTGGCCGCCGACGCGGCGGTCTCGGCGGGCTTCGGGTCGGCGGGGGAGCGGTGCATGGCGGTGTCCGCCGTGGTCGCGGTGGGCCCGGTCGGTGACGACCTGGTCGCGCGCATCGCGGAGCGGGTGGCCCGGCTGCGCGTCGGGGACGGCCGCCGGGGCTGCGACATGGGTCCGCTGGTGACCGCCGCGCACCGGGACAAGGTGCTGTCCTACGTGGAGGCCGACGAGGGCGCGGTGCTCGCCGTCGACGGCCGCGGGCACGCCGTGGACGGCGCCGAGGGCGGGTTCTGGCTCGGCCCGACGCTGTTCGACCACGTGCGCCCGGACATGCGGCTCTACCGCGACGAGATCTTCGGGCCGGTGCTGTCGGTGCTGCGCGTCGACACCTACGACGAGGCGGTCGCGCTGGTCAACGCCAACCCCTACGGCAACGGCGCGGCGCTGTTCACCGCGAGCGGTGCCGCGGCCCGGCGGTTCGAGGCGGACGTGGAGGTCGGCATGGTGGGCATCAACGTGCCCATCCCGGTGCCGGTGGGCTACTACTCGTTCGGCGGGTGGAAGGACTCGCTGTTCGGGGACACGCACGCCTACGGCCCCGACGGCCTGCACTTCTTCACCCGGCCCAAGGTGGTCACGACCCGCTGGCCCACGCGGTCCACCGTCGACCTGGGCTTCCCCCGCAACACCTGACCCACCCGCCGGGGGCGGACGTCGCTGTGCCCGAGCCCCCAGGGGTGGCGGGGCTCGGGCACGGTGACGAAGTCCGGGGTCGACCGGGGGTCAGCTGATCTTGGCGACCACCTCCTTCGCGGTGTCGATGGGGATCGAGAACCCGATGCCGACGCTGCCCGCGGCGCCGTCGGAGCCGGTGACCGGCGAGTAGATGGCGGAGTTGATGCCGATGACCCGGCCCGCGGTGTCGAACAGCGGACCGCCGGAGTTGCCCTGGTTGATCGAGGCGTCGGTCTGCAACGCCTTGTAGGACACCCCGCCGCCCTGCCCGGAGAACCGGTCGCTCGACCGCTCCGAGCCGATCGTGACGTCGCGGTCGAGGGCGCTGATGATGCCGGTGGTGACGGTGCCCTGGAGCCCGCCCGGCGAGCCGATGGCGATGACCTCGTCACCGACCCGGACCGAGGACGAGTCGCCCAGGGTGGCGGCGGTGAGCCCGCTGACGCCCTCGGCCTGGATGACCGCGAGGTCGGCGCCGGTGTCGGTGCCCACCACCGACGCCGGGGCGGTCTTGCCGTCGGAGAAGGTGACGGTGATGTCGCGAGCGCCCTCGACCACGTGGTTGTTGGTGAGGATGCGCCCGTCGGCGGTGAGCACGACGCCCGAGCCGATGCCCTCGGCGTTGCCGGTGCGCACGGTGATCTGCACGACGCTCGGCATGACCTTGGTGACGACGGCGGACACGTCCACCGCGGAGGTGTCGGCCACCGGCGCGGCGGTGGCTGACGTGGTGGTCGGGGCCGCGGTGGTGGTGCTGTCCGACCCGATCCAGGCGCCCACCCCACCGCCGACCAGCCCCGCGCCCAGCACCGAGGCCGCCACCACGGCGACCGCGCCCCGGCGGAACCGGTTCGGCTGCTTCGCGGGCTGCTGCTGGTAGAACGCGGGCATCGGCTGGCCGTAGCCGCCGGTGCGCGGGGCCTGGTGCGCGGCCCCGGCCATGGCGGGCTCGCGCACCTGTTCGCCCTCGCGCCCGGGGACCTGCGCCGCCGGGTAGCGGTACTGGCCGGGGTGCGCGGCCGGGGGGACCTGGCCAGGCCGACCCTGCCAGGGCTGGCGCGGTGCCTGCCAGGCGGTGTTCGGGTGTCCCTCGCCCTCGCGGGGCGGCTGCTGCGATCCGGGGTTCGTCATGGCATGAACAGTGGTCCCCGATCTTGAGAGCAAGCTGTGGACCAGCGAGGGATTCGCCAAGAGACGGGGATCACCCCGGCACCGCTCCCGGCGGCTGGGACCGGGTGCGCGGGGCACTAGGTTGGGGGCGTGACCAGTGACACCTTCCTCCGCCTGCAAGCGCGCACCCAGCGCTTCACCCTGGGGACCCCACGAGGGTTCAGCACCGCCCCCGACGGCAGCCACGTCCTGTTCCTGCGCTCGGCCGGGGGTGAGGACCGCACGCACGCGCTGTGGGTGCAGGACCTGGCGACCGGTCAGGAGACCGCCCTGGCCGTGCCCGCCGACCTGCTGGCGGGGGGCGCCGAGGAGCTCTCGCCCGAGGAGCGGGCCCGCCGCGAGCGCTCGCGCAGCCAGGGCGCGGGCATCCTCGCCGCGGCCACCGACGCCGCCGCCCGCACCGCCGCGTTCACCCTGTCCGGTCGCCTGTTCACCGCCGACGCGCTCACCCGCGAGACCCGCGAGCTGCCCGCGACCACCCCGGTGATCGACCCCCGCCCCAACCCCGCGGGCACCCACATCGCCTACGTCGCCGGCGGCGCCCTGCGCGTGATCGGCGTGGACGGCGCCGACGACCGCGCGCTGGCCGAGCCCGCCACCGCGGACGAGGCGCACGGCCTGGCCGAGTTCATCGCGGCCGAGGAGATGCAGCGCTCCCGCGGCTACTGGTGGTCCCCCGAGGGCGATCGGCTCCTGGTCGCGCACACCGACAACGCGCCGGTGCAGCGCTGGCACATCGCGGACCCGGCCAACCCGGCCGCCGAGCCCGCCACCGTCGCCTACCCGGCCGCGGGCACCCCGAACGCGACGGTGCGCCTGGAGGTCATCGGCCTCGACGGTACCCGCACCCCGGTCGCCTGGGACAACAAGGCGTTCCCGTACCTGGTCACCGCGCACTGGTCGCGCCACGGCAAGCCGCTCATCGCCGTGCAGACCCGCGACCAGCGCACCGTCGAGGTGCACGCCGTCGACCCCGCCACCGGGGCCACCGAGCTGCTGCACACCGACACCGACGACACCTGGATCGAGATCTTCCCCGGTGCCCCGGCCTGGACCCCCTCGGGCGAGCTGGTGCGCATCGCGGCGGCGGACGGCGCCAACCGCCTGTTCGTCGGGGACACCTGCGTCAGCGGCGACCTCCAGGTGCGCAGCGTCCTGCACGTCGGTGACGACGTGCTGTTCACCGCCTCCGCCGAGGACCCCACCCAGGTCCACGTCTACACCTCGGGCCCGACCCGGGTGTCCACTGAGGACGGGGTGCACACCGCCGCCCGCGCGGGCGGGACCACCGTGCTGGTGTCGTCCTCGTTGGACTGGGACGGCCCGCGCGTCCGCGTGCTCCGGGACGGCGAGCAGGTCGGTGAGGTCGCCGTGCTGGCCACCACGCCCCCGATCCGCCCCAACGTGCAGCTCCTGACCGTCGGTGAGCGCGACCTGCGCGTCGCCCTGCTCTACCCCTCCGACCACACCCCGGGCACCAAGCTCCCGGTGCTGCTCGACCCCTACGGCGGCCCCCACGCCCAGCGCGTGCTGTCCACCCGCGGCGCGTTCCTGCACCCGCAGTGGCTCGCGGACCAGGGCTTCGCCGTCCTCGTCGCGGACGGCCGCGGCACCCCGGGCCGCGGCCCCGCCTGGGAGCGCGCCATCCACCACGACTTCGCAGGCGCCACCCTCGACGACCAGGTCGACGCCCTCACCGCGGTCGCCGCCGACCACCCCGACCTCGACCTCACCCGCGTCGCCATCCGCGGCTGGTCCTACGGCGGCTACCTCTCCGCCCTGGCCGTCCTGCGCCGCCCCGACACCTTCCACGCCGCCATCTCCGGCGCCCCCGTCACCGACTGGCGCCTCTACGACACCCACTACACCGAGCGCTACCTGGGCCACCCCACCGACCACCCGGACGTCTACGACCGCAACTCACTCATCGACGACGCCCCCACCCTCACCCGCCCCCTGCTCCTCCTCCACGGCCTCGCCGACGACAACGTGGTCGTCGCCCACTCCCTCCGCCTCTCCACCGCCCTCGTCGCAGCAGGCCGCCCCCACACCCTCCTCCCCCTCCCCGGCGTCACCCACATGACCCCGCAGGAGGACGACGTGGCGGAGAACTTCATGCTCCTCCAACTCCGCTGGCTCCGCGAAGCCCTCCGAACCCCCGAGTAACCCCCGGAGCCCCCCTTTCTGTCCTCACCCCCCGCAACAGCCACCACCCGAGCACCCAGCCCCCCACCCAACCCGCTCCCCAAAGAACGGGCGCACAACGAACCCGGCGGCCCGGCTACGGGGATGCCCGGGTGGGTGGTTGTGCTTGACAGGGGAAGGCGATCATGTGCTACCCACGGCCGGGGGGTGGGGCCGAAGGCCTCACCTTTTCCCCACCCCGAGCACATGATCGCCGCAGGGGCCCCTGTCAAGCGCAACCACCCACCCGGGCACGCCCCCAAAATCCCGCTTCTTTTGCTCTGTCTTCAACGACCTGCGCAACCACACCACCCCCGTCTCACGCGCGCTCGTGATCCGACGCGATCCGGTTCATCAGGTTCACCGAATCGAGGCCGTCCAGCGCCGCCGCCGCGATGCTCGCCGCGATCGCGCCGAACCGCTCCACGTCCGCCGCCCCGTCGAGGAACCCCGACGACCCCTCGTGCTCGACGTACACCACCGGCGCGGCCTCGCGGAACCGCATCAGCGAGAACCGCCCCGGGTTGCGGTACCCGCCGTGCCGGAACGGCACCACCCGCACCGTCGTGCCCGGTTGCCGCGCCCGCGACACCAGCCACCGGATCTGCTCGGCCATCGCCGCCGACCCGCCGACCGGCCTGCGCAGCACCGCCTCGTCGAGGAACGCGGCGTAGTGCGGGGCGCTCAGCCGCGACAGCACGGCCTGCCGCCGGGCCTGCGCGCGCACCCGCTCGTCCAGCGCGACGCCGAGGTCGCCGCCGTGGGTGTGCACCGCCCTGGTGTAGGCGGCGGTCTGGAGCAGCCCCGGCACGGCGTGCGGCGCGAAGTCCACGATGGACAGCGCGGTGGCCTCGAACCGGGCCAGCGGCGGCGGGTCGGGGGCGAGGCCGAGCCAGCCGGGGGCGGGGCGGGCGCCCGCGAGGTCGAGCACCAGCTTCCGGTCGGCCTCGCCCGCCCGGTAGACCGCGAGCATGCCGCCGAGCTCCTCGGCGGAGGCCTCGCGCTTGGCGTTCTCGGTGCGGTTGAGGCTGGCCGAGGAGATGCCGAGCCTGCGCGCCGCGCCCCGGGTGGTCAGCCCGGCGCGCACGCGCAGCTCGACCAGCTCGCCCGCCAGCGCGCGGGTGCGCGCGGGGAGTCGATCGCTCATGCGGCCACAATGGGCCACAAAGGCGCGTTCGGCAACCGCGCCGATCGGGGGAACCGTTGCAGGGCTTGAACTCCGGCCTTGCCGGGGTGGGAAGGATCAGGCGCCGGGGGCGAGCGCGCGCACGAGCGCGGCGGGGTCCTCGCCGGTGGGCAGCACCGCGATCACCGGGGTGTCCATCCCGTTGTCGGCGTAGGCCTGGACCTTCTCCCGGCACCGCGCGGGGGAGCCGTGCACGATCAGCTCGTCCACCACGTCGTCCGGGATGGCGGCGTTGGCGCCCTTGCGGTCGCCCGCCGCCCACAGCTCGTGCATCGGCCGCAGCCGCTCGCCGCGCCCGAGCCAGTCGTGGAACGCCGCGTAGGCGCCGACGGTGAGGTAGCTGCTGATGAGCAGCCTGCCCAGGCCGCGCGCGGCGTCGGCGTCCTCGGTGGGGCAGACGAACACCCGGCCCACCAGCTCACCGCCGGTGCCCAGCTCCGAGCGCACCTGCGGGACGTCGGTGGCGGCCAGCCAGTTGGTGATGGCGCCGTCGGCCTCGCGCGCGGCCAGCCGCAGCATCCCGGGGCGCAGCGCGGCGAGCAGGATCTCCGGCGGGGCCGCGGGCGGGCGCTCCAGGCGGAACTTCGCCACCGAGAACGTGTCGTACTCGGCGGTGACCTTCTCCCCGGCCAGCGCCGAGCGCAGGAACCGCAGCGTGTCCCTGGTGCGCTTGAACGGCTCCTCGAACGGCACGGCGTTCCAGTCCGAGACGATGGTGGGCGAGGAGGTGCCGATGCCCAGGGCGAACCGGCCCGGCGCCAGTTCGGCGATGGTGGCCGCGCTCATCGCCAGCAGGCCGGGGCCGCGGGTGTAGACGGGGGTGATCGCCGTGCCCAGGCGCAGGTCGGGCGCCCACTCGGCGGCGAGGGCGAGCGGGGTGAAGGCGTCGGTGCCCGCGGTCTCGGCCGACCAGGCGTCGGTGTAGCCCAGGTCGGGCAGCTCCTTGACCAGCTCGCGGTGCGCCTGCAGCGGCACCCCGGTCAACGGCAGCGTGATTCCCCACCGAGCCATGCGACCTCCTCGTCCGGACACGTCGCTGGCACCCTACCGCTAGGTAACATGCATCACGCAACAAGCAGTGTCCGCACCTGGGCCACCAGGTGCAGCGACCCCGTCACCAGCTTCAGCGCCTCGGGACGCGCGCGCAGCACCGCCAGCGCCTCGACCAGGTCGCCCGCCACCTGCACCGACCCGAAGCCCAGTTCCCGTGCGCGCGCGGCCAACTCCGGCGCGGGTGTCGAGCGCCGCCACTGGTCCCCGGAGGCGCTGAAGCCCGGCACGACCAGGTGGGTCGTGAGCGGCAGCAGCGCCCGCAGCGCCGCGTCCACCTTCTCCTGCGGGGCTCGCAGCAGGTTGGCCAGCACCGCGCCGGGCCCCACCCCGCGCTCGGCCAGGCTCGCCCGCAGCGCGTCGATCTTCTGCGGGTTGTGCGCGCCGTCCAGCAGCACGCCCGCGCACTCCTCCAACCGCCCCGGCGGCGCGTCGCCCACCACGTCCGGGGGCTCGGCGCCCAGCACGCACCGCGCCGCCGCGCGCGCCAGCGCCCAGTTGCGGCGCTGGAACAGCGGCAGCGCGGCGGGCCCGCCCGGGTCGACCAGCTCGACCGCGGCGCCCACCGACCGGGCGTGCGCGAGCACCACCGACTCGGCCACCGGGTCCTGCCGCAGCAGCACCACCCGGTTGCCGGGGTGGATGATCCCCGCCTTCTGCGCCGCGATCTCCGGCAACGTCGACCCCAGCACCTCGGTGTGGTCGAGGCCGATGTCGGAGATCGCGCACACCTTGTCGGCCCTGGTGGCGGTGTTGGTGCAGTCGAGCAGGCCGCCCACGCCCGTCTCCACCACCGCGACGTCGACCCCCAGTTCCGCGAACACCCAGAAGGCGAACGCGGTCAGCACCTCGAAGTAGGTCAGCTCGTGCTCGCCCACCAGGCCCAGGAACCGGTCCAGCAGCGCCACGAACTCCGCGTCCGGCAGCGGCCCGCCGTCGACCTGGACCCGCTCGGTGACCGAGGTGATGTGCGGGGACACGGTCAGGCCCGTCCGCAGCCCGGCGCCCGCCAGCGCGGCGCGGGCGAAGTAGGCGGTGGAGGTCTTGCCGGAGGTGCCCGCCACGTGCAGCACGCGCACCCGGTGCTGCGGGTCACCGAGGCCCGCGAGGAACGCGCGCAGCCGGTCGAGGGAGTACCCGGCGCGGAACCGCGCGCCGCGGGGGACGAACCGGTCGAGCGCGGCGACCGCCCCGTCGAGCGAGGTCAGCATCCCGGCTCCCGGTCAGGGGCCCCGTTACCATCTGGGGCCATGAAGGATTCGACGATCGGCTCCTGGCTCGCCGAACTCGGGGATCGTACCCCCACCCCGGGTGGTGGCGGTGCCGCCGCGCTGCTCGCCGCGACCGGGGCCGCGCTGGTCGGCATGGTCAGCGCGTACACCACCGGCGGCAAGTGGGCCGACCGCGAGGACGCCATGCGCGCGGTCAAGGCCGAGGCCGACGAGCTGCGCGCCACCGCGCTGGACCTGGCCGCGGCGGACGCCGAGGCCTTCGCGACCGTGGGCATGGCCTACGGGCTGCCGCGCGAGTCCGACGAGGACAAGGCCGTGCGCCGCGAGGCGATCCAGTCCGCGCTGGTCGGCGCCGCGCAGCCGCCCGCCGAGGTGGGCAGGCTCGCCGCGCGGGTGGTGGAGCTGGCCGACGGGCTGGTCGAGCGGGGCAACCCCAACGTCGTCTCCGACGTGGCCGTGGCGGCCTCCAGCGCCGCCGCCGCGCTGGAGGCAGCCATCGTCAACATCGAGATCAACGCCGCCGCCATCAAGGACGAGGCCTACGTGGCGCAGCTGCGCGGGCAGGTCGAGGAGCTGACCGCGGCCATCGAGCGGGCCCGCGGTGTCGTCGCGCGCGTGCGGGAGGGCCTCCGTGGCTGACACCCTGAGCGGCAAGGCGCTGGCCGCCGAGATCCGCGCCGACGTCACCGAGCGCGCCGCCAAGCTCACCGCCGCGGGCACCACGCCGTCGCTGGCGATCGTCGTGGCCACCGACGACGACGGCACGCTGTGGTACGTCCGCTCGATCGTCAAGGCCGCGGAGAAGGTCGGCGTCACCGCCACCATCCACACCGTCGAGCCGCCCACGGCCGAGGCGATCGGCGCCAAGCTCACCGACCTCGCCGCCGACGACTCGGTGCACGGCGTCATCCTCCAGACCCCGCTGCCCGAGGGCGTGTCGCTCACCGACCTGTCGCACCTGCTGCCCGCGGCCAAGGACATCGACGGCGCGAGCCCGGTCAGCGCGGGCAACCTCACCCTGGGCCTGCCCGCGTTCGCCCCCGCGACCGCGCAGGCGTGCATGGAACTGCTGGCGCACCACGGTGTCGAGCTGTCCGGCAAGCGCGCGGTGGTGCTCGGCCGCAGCGCGGTGGTCGGCAAGCCGGTGGCGCAGCTGCTGCTCCAGGCGAACGCCACGGTGACCATCGCCCACTCGCGCACCGCCGACCTGCCCGCCGTCGCCCGCACCGCCGAGGTGCTGGTGGTCGCCGTCGGCCGGGCCGACTTCGTCACCGACGAGCACGTCGCGCCGGGTGCGGTGGTGGTGGACGTGGGCACCAACACCGCGGCGGACGGCTCGCTGGTGGGCGATGTCGCCGCCGCCTCGGTGGAGCCGGTCGCGGGCGGTCTCACCCCGGTCCCCGGCGGCGTCGGCCCGGTGACCACGGCGCTGCTGCTGCGCCACGCGGTGTCCGCCGCCGAGGGCACCTTCGACCGCTGACCAGCGCGGACCGTGCAGTGCGCGGGATCACCACCACCCCGGAGGTGATCGACTCGTAGAGTCGGTAAGGGTGCCCTCACCCGACGACGAAGGGGTCCGATGACGCGCTCGCCCGCCGCCCTGGCCGCTGCCGACGCGGTCCGCCCGCTCGTGGCGATCGCCCTCGACGCGGTGGCGGCGGGCGCCGCCGCCCGGGGCGGCCCGCTGCCCCCGGGCGGCCCCGGCGGCCTCGGGGCGGGCGCGGACCCGGTGCCCGAGCGCGGCGTCGGCGCCGAGGCGGCGCTGCGCGCGCTGGTCGCCCGGTTCGCCGCGGGCGCCGCCGACCCGGCCGACCCGTGGTGCGCCGCGCACCTGCACTGCCCGCCGCTGGCCGTGGCCGCCGCCGCCGACCTGGTGGCCAGCGTGCTCAACCCGTCGATGGACTCCTGGGACCAGGCGCCCGCGGCCAGCGAGCTGGAGGCGGAGCTGACCAGGGGCATCGCCCGGCTCTGCCACCCGGGTGCCGCCGCCCCCGACGCGCTGGTGACCACCGGCGGCACCGAGTCCAACCTGCTCGGGCTGCTGCTGGCCAGGGAGTCGCGCGGCCGGGTCACCGTGGTGTGCGGGCGCAACGCCCACCACAGCGTCACCCGCGCCGCGTGGCTGCTCGGCCTGCCCGCCCCGGTGCCGGTGGACTGCGCGGGCGACCGGGTGGACCCCGCGTCGCTGGCCGCGGTGCTGGCGCGGGTCGACGGGCCCGCGGCTGTGGTGGCCACGCTCGGCACCACCAACACCGGCGCGCTCGACCCGCTGCCGGAGATCGAGGCCGCGGCGGTGGCGGCGGGGGCCTGGCTGCACGTCGACGCCGCGTACGCGGGTGGCCTGCTGTTCAGCGGCAGGCGCGCGCTGCCGTCGTTGGCCCGCGCCGACTCCGTGGCGCTCGACCTGCACAAGTTCGGGTGGCAGCCGATCGCCGCGGGCCTGCTGGTGTGCCGCGACGCGGGCGTGCTGCGGGCCCTGCACACCACGGCCGACTACCTCAGCGCCGACGACGACACCGAGGCCGGGCTGCCCGACCTGCTCGGCCGGTCGCTGCGCACCTCCCGCCGCCCGGACGCGTTCAAGATCGCGGTGACGCTGCGCGCGCTGGGTCGCGCGGGCATCGGTGAGCTGGTCGACCACTGCTGCGACACCGCCGCGGGCGTCGCGGCGGCCGCCCGCGCGCACCCCGCGCTGCGGGTGTGGGGCGAGCCGTCGCTGTCCACGGTGCTGTTCCGCCCCGCGGACACCCCGGACGCGGTGGTGGCCCAGGTCCGCCGCGACCTGCTGCGCTCGGGCCGGGCGGTGGTGGGGCGCGCCGACCTCGACGGCGAGCTGTGGCTCAAGCTCACCATCCTGCACCCGCACGCCACCGCCGAGACCTACGCGCCGCTGCTCGACCTGGTCGCGGACGCGGCGAGGCGGGCGGCATGACGGCGCTGGACCTGGTCGGGGTCGGCGTCGGCCCGTTCAACCTGGCGCTGGCCGCACTGGCCCGCGGCACCGGGCTCACCACCGCCTTCCACGAGCGGGAACCGGAGCTGCGCTGGCACCCGGGCATGCTCATCGACGGCAGCACGCTGCAAGTGCCGTTCCTCGCTGACCTGGTGAGCCTGGTCGACCCGACGAACCCCCTGTCGTTCCTGAACTACCTCCGGGCGCGCGACCGCTTGTTCCCGTTCTACTTCGCGGAGAGGTTCCACGTGCCGCGCACGGAGTACGACGACTACCTCCGGTGGGCGGCCGCGCAGTTGCCCTGCCACTTCGACAGCGCTGTCAGCTCTGTGCAGTGGTCGGACAGCGCCAACGCGTTCGCCTTGGACATCGCCGGGGAGACTGTGCACGCGCGGACAGTCGTGTTGGGCGTGGGCACGGGACCTGTTGTCCCGCAGGCGCTGAGCGGGCTGGAGCACGTGACGCACTCGGCGCACTACCTGTCGGTGCGGGATCGGCTCACCGCTGCCGACGATGTGACAGTCGTCGGTTCCGGGCAGTCCGGCGCTGAGGTGTTCCTCGACCTCCTGCGGCGGCGCACCGGCAGCACGCGGTGGCTGACCAGGACGCGGGCGTTCGCACCGATGGAGTACTCCAAGCTGGGGCTTGAGCAGTTCACCCCCGATTACACCCGCTACTTCCGCGGCCTCGCCGGCCCGGTGCGCGACGCCCTCGTGCCCGCGCAGTGGCAGCTCTACAAGGCGATCGACGCCGAGACCATCGCGCAGATCCACGACGAGCTGTACCGGCGCACCATCGGCGGGGAGTGGCCGGACGCCGTGCTCACCCCCGGCGTCGAGGTCGTCGGCGCCCGCGCGGTGGGTGGCGGCGTGGAGCTGTCCCTGCGGCACGTCGACCAGGGCACCACCGCGGCGGTGCGCACGTCGGAGGTCGTCTGCGCCACCGGGTACGCCGAGCGCGACCTCACCGGCCTGCTCGGCGACCTCCCCGCGCTGGACGAGCGCGGCAGGCTCGTCGTGGACGGCGACCACCGCGTCGCGCTGCGCGCGGGGGTGGGGGGCGCCCTCTACGCGCAGAACGCCGATCGTCACACGAACGGGGTAGGCGCGCCGGACCTGGGGTTGGCGGCGTGGCGCGCGGCGACCATCCTCAACTCCGCGTGCGGGCGCGTGGTGCACCGGCTGCCCGACCGCACCGCGTTCACCACCTTCGGACTGCTCGACGGACGGGAGTGAGCTTGTGACGGCGTGGCGCGAGGCCGGGTCGCTGGTGACCCACAAGGCGCTCGGCGAGCTGAGCTACGAGGGCCTGCTGCGCCCCGAACCGGACGGCGACCCCGACGACCGCGGCCACCGGCCCTGGCGGCTGGAGCTGTCCTCGGGCGCGGTCTACCGCTTCCACGCCCGGCGCGGCGCCTTCGAGTCCTGGAGCGTGCGGCCCGGCTCCGCGACCCGCGACGGCCATCCCGCCGACGACCCGCGCGCGCTGGTCGTCGACGCCCGCGCCGAGCTGGGCCTCACCGGGCTGCGCCTGGCGGACGTGCTCTCCGAGCTGACCGCGACCGTCGCCAACGAGGCCGCCCGCCTCGACCGCGCCCCCAACGCCGCCGAGCTGGTGCTCCTCGATTACGACAGCGCGGACGGCCACCTCACCGGCCACCCGCGCATCGTGCTGAACAAGGGCCGGGTCGGCTTCTCCGCCGCCGACCGCGACCGGTACGCCCCGGAGTCCGGCCGCGACTTCGCCCTGCCGTGGCTGGCTGTGCACCGCGACCACGCCTCCTTCCGCAGCGTCGAGGGGTTGAGCGCGCGGCAGCTGCTCACCGAGGAGCTGGGGGAGGAGCTGCTGGAGCGGTTCCGCGCCAAGGTGCCCGACCCGGACGACTACGTGCTCGTGCCGGTGCACCCCTGGCAGCTCGACGAGGTGATCGGCGTGCTCTACGCCGGGGAGATCGCCACCGGCGCCGTCGTCCCGGTGGGGGAGAGCACCGACCGGTACCGCCCGCACCAGACCGTGCGCACCCTGGCCAACGCCACCGACCCGGTGCGCAGGGACGTCAAGACGGCGGTGTCCGTGCGCAACACGCTCGTCTACCGGGGCTTGGCGTCCGCGGCGACGCTCGCCGCCCCGCAGGTCACCACGTGGCTGCGCGCGGTGCACGACGCCGACCCGCTGCTGCGCGACGACTACCGCTTCGACCTGCTGGGCGAGGTCGCCAGCGTCTCCGTGCGCCACCCGCTGTTCGGGGCGGTTGACGAGCTGCCCTACCGGTTCCACGAGACCCTCGGCGCGCTGTGGCGCGAACCGGTCCGCACCCGCCTGGCGCCGGGGGAGCGCGCGCTGTCGTTTGCCGCGCTGCCCTACCGCGGACCGGACGGTCAGTCGGTCATCGCGCACCTGATCGGCACATCGGGGCTGTCCACCGACGAGTGGACGGGCCGGGTGCTCGACCTGCTGCTCACCCCGCTGCTGCACTGGCTGCTGGAGCACGGCGTCGGCTTCTGCCCGCACGGCCAGAACCTCATCCTCGTCACCGACGACCACGGCGTGCCGCTGCGGGTGGCCATCAAGGACTTCGCCCAGGGGGTCGACCTGCTCGACGAGCACCTGCCCGCCTACGACCTGCTCGGCGCGGAGGCCTCGGCGGACATGCTGCGCTGGCCCGCGCACCTGCTCGCGCAGTCGCTGTTCAGCTCCGTGTTCGCCGGGCAGCTGCGCTTCCTCGCCGAGGTGCTGCTCGACGACCTCGACCACCCGCGGGCCCGCCTCTGGGCGCGGGTCCGCGAGGTCGTGGGCCGCTACCGCGACGCCCACCCCGCGTCCGCGGCCCGCTTCGACGCGTGCGGGCTGTTCGCCGCCGACGTCGAGCGGGTCTGCCTCAACCGCGAGCACCTGGCGGGCGAGGGCTTCGACAAGGTCGACCGCGACGACGAGTTCGACGTCCGCTCCGGCCGCGTCCCCAACCCGCTGGCAGGACCCGACCCCGGAGGCGCCTGGTGACCCCCCTCGACCACCGCAGACCCACCGGCCCGCGCACCCTGGCCGACCGCGCCCGCCGCGCCTCGGCCATGGCCGGGCAGCTGCGCGACGCGGTCGCCACCGGCGCCGCCCGCCGCGTGGTGTGCCTCGTCCCCGACCCGCACGCCCGCTTCGACGCCGTGGAGCTGAGCGGCCAGTCCTTCGTGGACACCGCGATGGTGGGCGGGTACGGGCTGTGCGCCTACCTGTTCGGCACCAACGCCGAGCGCGAGGTCATCAACGCCTCCGCGGTGGACCAGTTCCTCGGCGGCTACGGCGACCTGCGCCTGCGCCCCGACCTGGCGACGCTCGCCCCCGACCCGGCCCGCGCCGGGGTGTGGCTGGTGGTGTGCGACGTGGAGTGGCCCGACGGCCGCGCCGTGCCCGAGGCCCCCCGCACGGCCCTGCGCGACCAGCTGGCGGCCCTGGAGCAGGTGGACCTGGTGCCCTCGATCGGCATCGAGCACGAGGTGACCTTTACCGACCCCTCCGGGCAGCCGCTGACCCGCACCGGCCTGGACTACGCGGTGCACGCGCTCTCCCCCCTCCGCACCCTCTTGACCACAGTGGACGAACACCTCGACCGCCTGGACATCGGCCTGGAGTCCGCACGGGGCGAGGTCCACCCCGGCCAGTACGAGTACGTCCTGCGCCACCGCGACGCCCTCGCGGCCTGCGACGACGCCATGCTGCAACAACTGGCCATCCGCACCGCGGCGTCCACCCACGGCGCGCGCGCGGGCTACCTGGCCGCGGAGGCCCCGGGCACCGGCAGCTCCTGCCACGTGCACCTGTCGCTGTCCGACCCGGGCGGCGCCCCCCTCGTGGCGGGCTCGAAGCCCACGGAGATGTCCACCCTGTTCGGCCACTTCCTCGCGGGCGTGCTGCGCGCGGCCCCCGACCTCACCCCCTTCTGGGCCCCCACCTGGAACTCCTACGTCCGCCTGCGCACCGCCCCGTTCTCCCCCCGCACCGTCAGCTGGGGCACCGACAACCGCACCACCGCGGTCCGCCTCGCGGGCCGCGGCCCCACCCTCCGCATGGAAGCCCGCTTCGCAGGCGCCGACGCCCAAGTCCACCTCGTCGTCGCCGCCCTCATCGCCGCAGGCCTCTCCGGCATCACCGAACGCCTCCCACCCCCCACCGAAGGCCGAGTCCAGGGCGATCTCCCCCGAACCCCCTGGGAAGCCCACCACCGCCTCGCCACCAGCAAACTCGCCCCCACCCTCCTCGGCGAACCGGTCGTCGAGCACAAGCTCGCCCTCTTCGCCGAAGAACTCGCCCAATCCCTCGACCCCGTAACCCCCTGGCACCGCACCCACGGCGACCTCCGGGCCTGACCCCAGCCCCATCCCCGGCTTCGCCCCACCACCACGTCGGCGCCATGCCCCACCGGCAGCCCTGTTCAGCCACCCCTGCGCGCGAGCGCAGGGGTCCCCCGGGCAAGGGGACCCCTGTTTTCAACGCTACCGGCGCGGGGCAACGAAACTCGACCCGTGCGCAAGTTCTGTGGACACCCCAGCGGGCTGTGGACAACCCCAGACCCCAAGCCCAAGCCCAACCGCGCTTTCGCCCTGCCCACAACGCCATCGCCTACGCAGCAGGCGACCCACCCACGCCCCTGCTCGACGCGCTCGTCCTTCGTCCTTCAACACAACGCCACCACCCACCCAACCGGCGGTCCGGCTACGCCGGTGCTCGATGCGGTGGTCTTGTTTGGCTGGGGTGGGCGATCATGTGCTACCCACGGCGGGGGGGGGGGG
>NZ_MKQR01000005.1:132318-209276 GCF_001940455.1 Actinokineospora bangkokensis
ACCAAACGACCGGGCTCTTCCCCCCGAAGCCGAAGGCGAGGCGATCACACCACACCCCCACCCCAAAAACAATCAAGCGTGCATGCTTGAAAACTGTCCGCCGCCGTGCCACGGTGAGCACGTGGTGGAACTGAGCAGCGTGCTCGCGGACCTGCGGGCCGAGGGTGACGAGCTGGAGTCCTGGGTCGTCGGGCTCCCCCCGGACCGGTGGCGCGCGGCCACGCCCGCCGAGGGGTGGACCGTGGCGCACCAGGTCGCGCACCTGGCCTGGACCGATGAGCGGGCGCTGCTGGCCACGACCGACCCCGAGGGCTTCCAGGAGGAGATCCGGACGCTGGCCGCGCGGTCGCCGGACCCGCAGCGGTTCGTCGACCAGGGGGCGCAGGACGGGGCCGCGCTGGCGCCCGACCAGCTGCTCCAGCGGTGGCGCGACCTGCGGACGAGCCTGCACGACGCGCTCGCGGCGACGCCCGCGGACGCGCGGTTGGCGTGGTACGGGCCGCCGATGAGCCCGATGTCGATGGCAACCGCGCGGCTCATGGAGACGTGGGCGCACAGCCTCGACGTGGCGGACGGGTTGGGTGTCGAGAAGCCGGTGACCGGGCGGATCCGGCACGTGGCGCACCTCGGGGTGCGCACCCGCGACTTCGCCTACCTCCTGCGCGGGCTGCCCGTGCCGCAGGAGCCGTTCCGGGTCGAGCTGGCGGCGCCGGGTGGGGGCACGTGGGCGTGGGGGCCGGAGGACGCCGGGAGCCGGGTGAGCGGGCCCGCGCTGGACTTCTGCCTGCTCGTCACCCAGCGCGTGCACCGGGCGGACACCGCGCTGGTCGCGACAGGTGAGGCCGAGCAGTGGCTGGGCATCGCGCAGGCCTTCGCCGGCCCCCCCGGGAAGGGCAGGCCCCAGCGGTGATCCGCATCGGCAACGCCTCCGGCTTCTACGGCGACCGGCTCTCCGCCGTCCACGAGATGCTGACCGGCGGTGACCTCGACGTCCTCACCGGCGACTACCTGGCCGAGCTGACCATGCTCATCCTGGGCCGCCAGCGGCTCAAGGACCCCGCGGGCGGGTACGCGCGCACCTTCCTCAAGCAGTTGGAGCAGTCGCTCGGCACCGCCGTCGAGCGCGGGGTCAAGATCGTCGCCAACGCGGGCGGGTTGAACCCCGCGGGCCTCGCCCAGGCGATCCGCGAGCTGGCCGCCACCCTCGGCCTGGACGTCACCGTCGCCCACGTCGAGGGCGACGACCTGCTGCCCAGGGCCGCCGAGCTGGGCCTGGACGGCGCGCTCACCGCCAACGCCTACCTGGGTGCGTGGGGCATCGCGGAGTGCCTGGGGGCGGGTGCGGACGTCGTCGTCACCGGCCGCGTCACCGACGCCTCGCTGGTCGTCGGCCCCGCCGCCGCCCACCACGGCTGGGCGGCCACCGACTACGACCAGCTCGCCGGCGCCACCGTGGCCGGGCACGTGATCGAGTGCGGCGCGCAGGCCACCGGCGGCAACTTCGCCTTCTTCACCGAGGTCGCCGACCTCGGCCGCGCCGGGTTCCCCATCGCGGAGATCGCTGCCGACGGCTCGTCGGTGATCACCAAGCACGCGGGCACTGGGGGCGCGGTCACCGTCGAGACCGTCACCGCGCAGCTGCTCTACGAGATCCAGGGCCCCGACTACCTCGGCCCGGACGTCACCACCCTGTTCGACAGCATCACTCTCGCCCAGGACGGCGCCGACCGCGTGCGGATCAGCGGGGTGCGCGGCGGCCCACCGCCCGAGACGGTGAAGGTCTGCGTCAACACCCTCGACGGCTTCCGCAACAGCGCGACGTTCGTGCTGTGCGGGCTCGATGTCGATGCGAAGGCCGAGCTTGCCCGCGCGCAACTGGAGCAGGCAGTCGGCGCAGAGGGCCTGCACTGGACCCTCGCGCGCACTGACCACGCCGACGCGGACACCGAAGAGACCGCAAGCGCTTTCCTGCACGCAACCATCCGCACCCCCGACCCCAAGCGCGCCAAGGCGTTCTCCCGGGCCACGGTAGAACTAGCACTTGCCAGCTACCCCGGCTTCACCCTGACAGCGCCCCCCGCTGACGGGACACCGGTAGGCGTCTACCGCGCCGAGTACGTAGACCGCACACAGGTAGAAGCGGTGGCCGTTATCGGTGACGAGCGCAAGAGCATCCCCTGGGGCGACGCGGCGCACTACGAACCACGGTCAATCGACTACCCCGCTTCCATGACTGACTACGGCCCCACCCGCGCGGTACCGCTCGGCCGCGTCGTCGGCGCGCGTTCCGGCGACAAGGGCGGTGACGCGAACCTGGGGCTGTGGGTGCGCAAGCCGGAAGCCTTCGCGTGGCTGATGGGGGAGCTGACCGTCGAGCGGTTGCGCGAACTGCTCCCCGAGACCGCGGGACTGGCCGTCGAGCGCCACCCGTTCCCCAACCTCAACGCCGTCAACTTCGTCGTCCACGGCCTGCTCGGGCAGGGAGTGGCGGCGTCGACGCGGTTCGACCCGCAGGCCAAGGCGCTCGGTGAGTGGCTGCGCTCGCGCGTCGTGGACGTCCCGGAGGCCTTCCTGTGACACCCCTCGACCCTGTGACACCGCTTGAGTACGTGGACCCGTTCGCGACCGCGGAGCGCAAAGCCCTGCGCCAGACCGTCCGCCGCTTCACCGAGACCGAGGTGGTGCCCCACCTCGACGACTGGGAGCGCGCGGGCGAGCTGCCCAGGAGCCTGCACAAGTCCGCCGCAGCGCTGGGGTTGCTCGGCGTGGGCTTCCCCGAGGCCGTCGGCGGCGAGGGCGGGTCCCTGATCGATGCGATGGTCGTCGTCGAGGAACTGCACTACGCGGGTGCGTCCGGCGGGCTCATCGCTTCCCTGCTCACGTGCGGGATCGCGGTGCCGCACCTCGCCGCTGCCGCCGACCCCGACCAGGTCGAGCGCTGGGTGCGGCCCACGCTGGCGGGCGACAAGATCGGGTCGCTGGCGATCACCGAGCCCGGTGGCGGCTCCGACGTCGCGGGCCTGCGCACCACCGCCGTGCGCGACGGCGACCATTTCATCCTCAACGGTGCCAAGACGTTCATCACATCGGGCGTCCGGGCCGACTTCGTCACCACAGCGGTGCGCACCGGCGGGCCGGGCGCCCACGGCGTGTCCCTCGTCGTAGTGGAGAAGGGCACGCCGGGGTTCACCGTGGGTCGCAGCCTGGAGAAGATGGGCTGGCACTGCTCGGATACCGCGGAGCTGGTCTACGAGAACTGTCGGGTGCCGGTGGCACACTTGGTGGGCGAGGAGAACACCGGGTTCGTCCAGATCGCCCAGAACTTCGTGGCCGAGCGCATCACCCTGGCGGTGCAGGCGTACGCGACCGCGCAGCGGGCGCTCGAGCTCACCCTGGCCTGGTGCCGCGACCGCGAGACCTTCGGCAGGCCGCTCATCTCCCGCCAGGCGGTGCAGAACACCCTGGCGGAGATGGCGCGGCGGATCGATGTCGCCCGCACGTACGTGCGCGACGTCGCGGTGCGGCACGAGGCGGGGCAGGAGGTCACCGCCCAGGTGTGCTTCGCCAAGAACACGGCCGTGGAGGTGGGGGAGTGGGTCGTCCGGGAGGCCGTGCAGCTGCACGGCGGGATGGGCTACATGCGCGAGTCCGAAGTGGAGCGGCACAGCCGCGACGTGCGGATCCTGGCCATCGGCGGCGGGACCGACGAGATCATGACGATGCTGGCCGCCCGCAGGCTGGGCTTCACGGCGTGACGGAGGAGGTGCGATGACCAGGCTGCGGTCCGCGGTGGACACGACCACCGCGGAGTTCGCGGGCAACCGCGAGGCGATGCTGGCCAAGCTGACCGAGCTGGCGGCCGAGCACGCCAAGGCGGTGGCGGGCGGCGGCGAGAAGTACGTGGCGCGCCACCGCGCCCGCGGCAAGCTGCTGGCCAGGGAGCGGGTCGAGCTGCTGCTCGACCCCGACTCCCCGTTCCTGGAGCTGTCCCCGCTGGCCGCGTGGGGCACCGACTACACCGTCGGCGGCAGCCTCGTCACCGGCATCGGCGTCGTCGAGGGCGTGGAGTGCCTGGTCAACGCCAGCGACCCCACCGTCAAGGGCGGCGCGGTCAACCCGTGGGGCATGCGCAAGGGCTTCCGGGCGGCCGACATCGCCGCGCAGAACGGGCTGCCCACGATCAACCTCGTCGAGTCCGGCGGCGCGGACCTGCCCACCCAGAAGGAGATCTTCATCCCGGGCGGGCGCACCTTCCGCGACCTCACCCGCTCCAGCGCCGCCGGGGTCCCCACCGTGGCGCTGGTCTTCGGCAACTCCACCGCGGGCGGGGCGTACCTGCCGGGCATGTCCGACCACGTGGTGATGGTCAAGGAGCGGGCCAAGGTGTTCCTCGGCGGCCCGCCGCTGGTGAAGATGGCCACCGGCGAGGAGTCCGACGACGAGTCGCTGGGCGGCGCGGAGATGCACGCCCGCACCTCCGGCCTGGCCGACTACCTCGCCGTCGACGAGCGGGACGCGATCCGGCTCGGCAGGCGCGTGGTGGCCAGGCTCAACTGGCGCAAGAAGGGCCCGGCCCCGCTGGCCGACTACGCCGAGCCCGAGCACGACCCCGAGGACCTGCTGGGCATCGTCCCGGCCGACCTCAAGGTCCCGTTCGACCCGCGCGAGGTCATCGCCAGGGTGGTCGACGGCTCGGACTTCGACGAGTTCAAGCCGCTCTACGGCACCAGCCTCGTCACCGGCTGGGCCACCCTGCACGGCTACCCGGTCGGCATCCTGGCCAACGCCCGCGGCGTGCTGTTCTCCGCCGAGTCGCAGAAGGCCACCCAGTTCATCCAGCTGGCCAACCAGACGAACACCCCGCTGCTGTTCCTGCACAACACCACCGGCTACATGGTGGGCAAGGAGTACGAGCAGGGCGGCATCATCAAGCACGGCGCCATGATGATCAACGCGGTGTCCAACTCCCGGGTGCCGCACCTGTCGGTGCTGATGGGCTCGTCCTACGGCGCCGGGCACTACGGCATGTGCGGGCGCGCCTACGACCCGCGCTTCCTGTTCGCCTGGCCCAGCGCCAAGTCCGCGGTGATGGGCCCGGCCCAGCTGGCGGGCGTGCTGTCGATCGTGATGCGCCAGGGCGCCGCCGCCCGCGGCCAGGACTACAACGAGGAGCACGACGCGGCCATGCGGGCCATGGTGGAGAACCAGATCGAGGCGGAGTCCCTGCCGACGTTCCTGTCCGGCATGCTCTACGACGACGGCATCATCGACCCGCGCGACACCCGCACCGTGCTGGGCATCGCGCTGTCGGCCATCCACACCACCGAGTTCCACGGCGCCGAGTCCTTCGGCGTCTTCCGGATGTGAGCCCCCGATGATCACCTCCCTGCTCGTGGCCAACCGCGGCGAGATCGCCCGCCGCGTCTTCCGCACCGCCCGCGACCTGGGCATCACCACCGTCGCCGTGCACTCCGACGCCGACGCGGGCGCCCCGCACGTGCGCGAGGCCGACGCCGCCGTCCGGCTGCCCGGCAACACCCCGGCCGAGACCTACCTGCGCGCCGACCTGCTCGTGCGGGCGGCGCTGGAGGCGGGCGCCGACGCCGTGCACCCCGGCTACGGCTTCCTGTCGGAGAACGCGGGGTTCGCCCGCGCCGTCCTCGACGCCGGGCTCACCTGGGTCGGCCCGCCGGTCGAGGCGATCGAGCGGATGGGCTCGAAGATCGAGTCCAAGCGGCTCATGGCGGCCGCGGGCGTGCCCGTGCTCACCGCCGCCGAGGACACCGCCGAGCTGACCGACGCCGACCTGCCGCTGCTGGTCAAGGCCTCCGCAGGCGGGGGCGGGCGGGGGATGCGGGTGGTGCGCCGCGTCGAGGACCTGCCCGCCGAGCTGGCGGCGGCCCGCTCGGAGGCCGCGTCGGCCTTCGGCGACCCGACCGTGTTCGTCGAGCCCTACCTGGAGACCGGGCACCACATCGAGGTGCAGGTCATGGCCGACCGGCACGGGGTGGTGTGGGCGGTGGGGGAGCGCGAGTGCTCCATCCAGCGCCGCCACCAGAAGGTCGTCGAGGAGGCGCCGTCCCCGCTGGTGGAGCGCACCGCGGGCATGCGGGAGCGGCTGTTCGACGCCGCCCGCAAGGCCGCAGGCGCCATCGGCTACGAGGGCGCGGGCACGGTGGAGTTCCTGGCCGACGACTCCGGCCGGTTCTACTTCCTGGAGATGAACACCCGCCTGCAGGTCGAGCACCCGGTCACCGAGTGCGTCACCGGCTTGGACCTGGTGGCCCTCCAGCTGTCGGTGGCCGAGGGCACCCCGCTGCCCGCCGAGCCGCCCGCCGCCACCGGGCACGCGATCGAGGTCCGCCTCTACGCCGAGGACCCGGCCCTGGACTGGCGGCCGCAGAGCGGCACCCTGCACCGGTTCGAGGTCCCCGGGGTCACCGCGGAGTTCGCCGTCACCGGCGAGCGCGGCCTGCGCCTGGACTCGGGCGTGGAGCCGGGGTCGGTGGTGGGCGTGCACTACGACCCGATGCTGGCCAAGGTGATCGCCTGGGCGCCGGAGCGCACCGCCGCCGCGCGGGCGCTGGCGGGCGCGCTGGCCAAGGCCCGGGTGCACGGCGTGCGCACCAACCGCGACCTGCTGGTGCGGGTGCTGCGGCACCCGGCGTTCCTCGCCGGGGACACCGACACCGCCTTCTTCGACAAGCACGGCCTCGACGCGCTGGCCGCGCCCCTGGCCGACGAGGACGCCGAGGCGCTGTCGGCGCTGGCGGCAGCGCTGGCCGACGCGGAGGCCAACCGGGCCGCCGCGCGGGTGCTCGGCCGCATCCCGGCGGGCTGGCGCAACGTCGTGTCCCAGCCGCAGGTCAAGTCCTACACCGGCGCCGCGGAGCACGAGGTCCGCTACCGGGTCGACCGCGGCGGGCTGGTGGCCGACGGCGTCGAGGGCGTCCGGCTGGTCTCGGCCGCCCCGGACGCGGTCGAGCTGGAGGTGGCGGGCGTGCGCCGCCGGTTCGAGGTGGCCACCGCGGGCACGGGCGCGTGGGTCGACTCCGCGCTCGGCCCGGTCGCGCTGACCGCCGTCGACCGGTTCCCCGACCCGGCCGACCAGGTGGCCGCGGGGTCGCTGCTGGCCCCGATGCCCGGCACGGTGGTGCGGGTCGCGGTGGCCGCGGGCGAGGCCGTGGCGGCGGGCCAGCCGCTGCTGTGGCTGGAGGCGATGAAGATGGAGCACCGCATCGACGCGCCCACCGACGGCGTGGTGGCCGAGCTGCCGGTGGCGGCGGGCGACCAGGTCGACGTGGGCCGGGTGCTGGCGGTCGTGACGAGCAGCGCAGATCAGGAGGGGTCATGAGCTTCACCGAGTCCGAGGAGCGCCAGGCACTGCGCCGCGCGGCCTTCGAGCTGGGCAGCAAGTACGGCCACGAGTACACGCTCAAGGCCGCCCGCAGCGGTGGGCACACCACCGAGCTGTGGGACGAGGCGGGCGCCCTGGGGTACCTGGGCGTGAACGTCCCGGAGGAGTTCGGCGGCGGGGGCGGCGGCATCGGGGACCTGGCCGCGGTCTGCGAGGAACTGGGCGCGGCGGGCACCGGGCTGTTGCAGATGGTGGTGTCCCCGGCGATCTGCGCCACCATCATCAGCCGGTTCGGCACCGAGGAGCAGCGCAAGCGCTGGCTGCCCGGCTTCGCCGACGGGTCGCTGCGGATGGCCTTCGCGATCACCGAGCCGGACGCGGGCTCCAACTCCCACCGGCTCACCACCACCGCCCGCCGCGACGGCGACGGCTGGGTGCTCACCGGGCGCAAGGTCTACATCTCCTGCGTGGACGAGTCCTCGGCCATCCTGGTGGTCGGGCGCACCGAGGACGCCACGACGGGCAAGCTCAAGCCCGCCCTGTTCGTCGTCCCCACCGACGCCGATGGCCTGGAGTTCCACAAGATCGACATGGACGTCCTGGCCCCGGACAACCAGTTCCAGGTGTTCCTCGACGACGTCCACCTGCCCGCCGACGCCCTCGTCGGCTCGGTGGACGCGGCGCTGATGCAGCTGTTCGCAGGCCTGAACCCCGAGCGCATCATGGCCGCCTCCTACGCGGTGGGCATGGGCCGCTTCGCCCTGGACAAGGCCGTGGAGTACGCCAAGTCGCGCACGGTGTGGAAGGCCCCCATCGGCGCCCACCAGGGGGTCGCGCACCCGCTGGCGCAGGCCAAGGTGGAGCTGGAACTGGCCAAGCTGATGACCCAGAAGGCCGCGGCCCTCTACGACTCCGGCAACGACATGGCCGCGGGCGAGGCGGCGAACATGGCCAAGTACGCCGCGGGCGAGGCCGTGGTGCGCGCGGTGGACGCGGCCGTGCAGACCCACGGCGGCAACGGCCTGGCCAGCGAGTACGGCCTGGGCGCCCTGGTGGCCGCCTCCCGGCTGTCGCGCATCGCCCCGGTCAGCCGCGAGATGATCCTCAACTTCATCGCCCAGTTCTCCCTGGGCCTGCCCAAGTCCTACTGAGCCGCGCCCACCACCCGGCACTGCCCCCGACCCACCCACCCACCAGGAGGACGGCGACCACCGCGCAGGACAATGGCGCCGTCGGCCGTCCACCCCCGACGCAGCGCCGAGGAGCACCCGTGGTCGAGGCAGTCCGCGAACCCCGCCAGGACCGCAGCCGGGCAACCCGCCGCAGGCTCCTGGAGGCGGCCGTGGACTGCCTCGCCGAGGTCGGCTGGACCGGCAGCACCGTCCTCGTCGTCGCCGAGCGCGCGGGCGTCTCCCGGGGCGCCGCCCAGCACCACTTCCCCACCCGCGAGGACCTCTTCACCGCCGCCATCGACTACGTCACCGAGGAGCGCCTCGCCCACCTGCGCGCCAACCTCCCCAACCTCCCCCCGGGCCCCGACCGCACCGCCGCCGTCGTCACCACCCTCGGCGAGGCCTTCACCGGCAAGATGTTCAACGCCGCCCTCCACCTCTGGGTCGCCGCCGCCTCCGACCCCCACCTCCGCTCCCTCGTCCTCCCCCTGGAGGCGAAGGTCGGCCGGGAGACCCACCGCCTCACCCTCGCCGCCCTCGGCGTCGACGAGAAGACCCACCCCGGTACGCGGGAAGCCGTCCAAGCCACCCTCGACATGGCCCGCGGCTTGGGCCTGGCCAACCTCCTCACCGACGACACCCCGCGCCGCCGCAAGGTCCTGTCCCAGTGGACCACCATGCTCACCGCCGCCCTCACCACCCCCTGAGCGCCACCCTCCACACCGGACCCCCGCCCCCGCGCTGACCCACCCCCACAACCGAACCATCCGCGAGCAGCCAGCCCCACCAGACCGCTCCCCAAAGAACGGGCGCACAACCACCCACCCGGGCACGCCACCAAAATCCCGGTTCTTTAAAGGTCTGCGCAGCAGAACCCAGCTACAACCGCTCCAACGCGATCGGCAGGTCGTCCGCGGGCACCGGGATCGCCCGCGTGTCCCACACCAGCTCGTACCCGGCCGGGAACTCCCACCGGAACGTCCGCAGGACCGCGTGCAGCAGCACCTTCACCTCGTGCATCCCGAAGTGCATCCCCAGGCACTTGTGCGCCCCGCCGCCGAAGGGCATCCACGCGAACCGGTGCGCCTTGTCCTCCCGCCGCGCCTCGCTGAACCGCCGCGGGTCGAAGCGCTGCGGCTCGGTCCAGCACTCCTCCAGGTGGTGGCTGATCCCGGGGGTGACGAACACGAGGGTGCCCGCGGGCACGAAGTGGCCCTGCAGGTTGGTGTCGCGCACGGTGCGCCGGGGCAGGGTCGGCAGCGGCGCCACCAAACGCAGCGACTCCTTGACGACGAGGTCGAGCGAGGTCATCGCGGTCAGCGACGGCACGGTGGGCGGGTCGACCGACAGGCACTCGGCGCGGGCCTCGTCCTGCCAGTCGGGGTGGTGGCCGAGCTGGTGCAGCACGGAGGTGAGCGTGGTGGTCACCGAGTCGGTGGCGGCGATCATCATGAACACCATGTGGTTCACCACGTCGTCGTCGGTGAACATGTGGCCCTCGTCGGTGCGGGCCTGGCACAGCGCGGTGAACAGGTCGGTGCCCGTCGAGCGGCGGCGCTCGGCGACGCGGGCCCGGAAGAAGCCCTCCAGCACCCGCCGCCCGCGCACGCCCGCGGCCCAGCGGGTGCCGGGGACGGCGCGGCGCAGCACCGCCATGCCGGCCTGGGAGGTGGCCAGGAACGCCTTCTGCAGCGACGCCGACTCCTCCGCCGGGGCGTCCATGAACACCTCGGTGGCCAGTTGCAGGGTCAGCGCGTGCAGCTGCGGGTACACCGCGCCGGGGGTCCAGGTGGGCACGACGCGCTTGGCCAGGGCGTCGACGCGCTCCAGGTAGCCGTCGATGCGGGTGGCGGTGAACGCCTCCTGCATGAGGCGGCGGTGGTGCAGGTGCTCGTCGCCGTCGAGCAGCATCAGGCCGCGGTTGACGAACGGGCCGACGAACAGCTCCCACCCCGCCTGCGAGTAGGCCTTGTCCCGGTTGACCAGGACCTCCTGGGCGGCGTCCGGGCCCGCGGCGGAGACGATGCGGGTGCCGAAGGCGCGCACCCAGGACACCGGGCCCAGCTCGCGGTAGCGGCGCAGGGCGAAGTGCGGTTCGCGGAACAGCGACAGCGAGTGGCCGAGCAGCGGGGCGCCCGCGTCCCCGGGCACCGGCAGCAGGTCGCTGCCCGCCGGGGGCGCGGCCAAGTCGCTGACCGGCCACCTCCGGTCCGCCAGCCACTTGTCCAGCATCCCCGCCGCCATGTTCCCGCTCCCGCCGCCGAGCCCGACGACGCACCCTAGTCGCGCGGGGGCCCGCCGTGGGGCTCGACCCCGCAGAAGTGGTGTGATCCCAGGGGTCGGACCCCTACCGGGCCGGGCCCACCCCTGCCGGGCCCGCCCCCGCTGAGCCCACCCCCGCCGCCAGCACGACCGAGGCCAGCGCGGCGAGCTCGTCGGCCAGCCCGGGGCGGGCGGAGAACCGAGGGGTGCGCGGGATGTCGTTGACGATGGTCAGCGCCGCGTGCACCGTCACCCGCGCGCGCGGTTCGTCGAGGTCAGGGGCGACCGCGCGGAGCAGCCGCACCCACTCGGCGACGTAGCCGCGCTGCATCGCCCGCAGCTCCCGGCCGTCGCGCTCGGGCAGGTTGGCCAGCTCGGTGGTGTAGACCGCGATGAGGTCGTCGGAGCGCAGCACGGTGTCGACGTAGGAGCGGGCCAGCCTGCGCAGCGCGTCGGCGGGGTCGGCCGCGGCGGCCAGCGAGTCCTCCAGGCCCAGGGTGAGCCGGTCGGCCATCCGCCGGGAGGCGGCCAGCAGCAGGTCGGACTTGCCCGCGAAGTGCCGGTAGACGCTGGGCCCGGCGATGCCGGTGGCGGCGCCGATGTCCTCCACGCTCACCGCGTGGAACCCGTGCTCGCGGAACAGCCGGGTGGCCGCGGTCAGCAGCTCCTCGCGGCGCGAGGGCGGCGGGGCGACCCGGGTGCGCCAGTCGTCGTCGCGCGGGGTGACCTCGGGCAGCTCGGCGCGCACCACGGCCTCACCGAGGTCGGCCAGCAGCTCGGCGAAGCCGGTGCGCGGGCAGGCCCGGTGGTCGCCCACGCTGCCGAACACGCTCAGCGCCGCGAAGCACAGCAGCTGCGCCTGCCCGCGGTCGAGGTCGGGGCGCAGCGCGTGCAGCCCGGAGAGCCAGTGCCCGAGCAGCGCGCCGACCCGCCCGCGCAGCTCCTTCTGGTCGGCGGCGCCGAGGTGGCGGCCCTGCCAGCGCCACAGCGCGGTGAGCTGCCGCTGGTCGATCGAGACCCCGGCGGCGGCGTCGAGCACCGGGCGCAGCCTGCTGGCGGGGTCGTCGGCCAGACCCGCGACCGCGTCGCTGACCCGCCCGGCCAGCTCGTCGACCCCGGTGAGCAGCACGTGCCCGAGCAGGTCCTGCTTGCTGGGGAAGTGCCGGTAGAGGGCGGGGGCGGTGATGCCCGCGGCGGCGGCGATGTCGCCCACCGCGACGGCGTGGTAGCCGCGCTGGGCGAACAGGTCCGCCGCCGCGCGCGCCAGCAGCGCCTTGCGGTTGCGCGGACGTGCCCCAGCGGTCACCAGCCGTTCCCTCCCGTGACGTTGCGATAGCCACCATAGGCAGCACCCGCGACGTTGACAAGCTGCGGATTCGGGGCATGATGTGAATCGTCATTAGCGCACACGTCGACGTCGGAAGGACTGGACGAGCGTGAGTACCGAAGCCTTCATCTACGAGGCGATCCGCACGCCGCGCGGCCGCGGCAAGAAGAACGGGTCGCTGCACGGCGTCAAGCCGATCTCGCTCGTCACCGGCCTCATCGACGAGCTCAAGACCCGCAACCCGGACCTGGACCCGGCCACGATCGACGACATCGTGCTGGGCATCGTGTCCCCGGTCGGCGACCAGGGCTCGGTGCTGCCGCGCACCGCCGCCATCGCCGCGGGCCTGCCCGACACCGTCGCCGGCGTGCAGCTCAACCGGTTCTGCGCCTCGGGCCTGGAGGCGGTCAACACCGCCGCCGAGAAGGTCCGCTCCGGCTGGAACCAGCTGGTCATCGCGGGCGGGGTCGAGTCGATGTCGCGGGTGCCCATGGGCTCCGACGGCGGCGCCTGGGCGATGGACCCGGAGACCAGCTACCACAGCTACTTCGTCCCGCAGGGCATCAGCGCCGACCTGATCGCCACCACCGAGGGCTTCACCCGCGAGGACGTCGACACCTACGCGGTGGAGTCGCAGAAGCGCGCCGCGGCGGCGTGGTCGGCGGGCTACTTCACCAAGTCCGTGGTGCCGGTCAAGGACCGCAACGGCGTGACCCTGCTCGACCACGACGAGCACATGCGCCCGGAGTCCACCGTGGAGGGCCTGGGCAAGCTCGGGCCGTCGTTCGCGGGCATCGGGGAGATGGGCGGCTTCGACGCCGTGGCCCTGCAGAAGTACCACTGGGTCGAGAAGATCGACCACGTGCACACCGCCGCGAACTCCTCCGGCATCGTCGACGGCGCCGCGCTGGTGCTCATCGGCAACGAGGAGGCGGGCCGGGCCGCGGGCCTGACCCCGCGCGCCCGCATCGTCTCGGCGGCGGTGACCGGCGCCGAGCCCACCATCATGCTCACCGGCCCGACCCCGGCCGCGCAGAAGGCGCTGCGGCTGGCCGGGCTGACCCCGGACGACATCGACGTCTGGGAGCTCAACGAGGCCTTCGCCGCGGTGGTCCTGAAGTTCATGAAAGACCTGGACATCCCGCACGAGAAGATCAACGTCAACGGCGGGGCGATCGCCATGGGGCACCCGCTGGGCGCCACCGGCGCCATGATCACCGGCACCGTGGTCGACGAGCTGGAGCGCCGCGGCGCCCGGCGCGGCCTGGTGACGCTGTGCATCGGCGGCGGCATGGGCGTGGCGACCATCATCGAGCGAGTCTGAGGCACCGGGACATGACCGAGAACATGATCGCGTGGGAGTCCGACGCGGACGGCGTCGTCACCCTCACGATGGACGACCCGAACCAGTCGGCCAACACCATGAACGACACCTTCCGGGAGTCGTTCGGCGCCACCGTCGACCGGCTGGAGGCGGAGAAGGACGCCATCACCGGCGTGGTGATCACCTCGGCGAAGAAGACCTTCTTCGCCGGTGGCGACCTCAACCTGCTGAGCAAGGCGGGCCCGGAGCAGGCCGCGGAGCTCACCACCCAGGTCGACCTGATGAAGGCGCAGCTGCGCAGGCTCGAGCAGCTCGGCCGCCCGGTCGTGGCCGCGATCAACGGCGCCGCCCTCGGCGGTGGCCTGGAGATCGCCCTGGCCTGCCACCACCGCGTCGCCCTCGACGCCAAGGGCTCGCAGATCGGCCTGCCCGAGGTCACCCTGGGCCTGCTGCCCGGCGGTGGCGGCGTGACCCGCGTGGTGCGGCTGCTGGGCATCCAGTCCGCGCTGCTCAACGTCCTGCTCCAGGGCCAGCGGCACAAGCCGGCCAAGGCCAAGGAGATCGGCCTGGTCGACGAGGTCGTCAGCACCCCGGAGGAGCTGCTGGCCGCCGCGAAGGCGTGGGTCATGGCCAACCCCGAGGCCGTGCAGCCCTGGGACGTCAAGGGCTTCAAGATCCCCGGCGGCACCCCGTCGTCGCCGTCGTTCGCCGCGACCCTGCCCGCCTTCCCGGCGAACCTGCGCAAGCAGCTCAAGGGCGCGCCGATGCCCGCCCCGCGCAACATCCTGGCCGCGGCCGTCGAGGGCGCCCAGGTCGACGTGGACACCGCCACGAAGATCGAGACGCAGTACTTCGTGGACCTGGTCACCGGCCAGGTGTCGAAGAACATGATCAAGGCGTTCTTCTTCGACCTGCAGGCGATCAACAAGGGCAAGTCGCGCCCGGAGGGGCCCGCCCCCTACACCGCGCAGCGCGTGGCCGTGCTCGGCGCCGGGATGATGGGGGCGGGCATCGCCTACTCCAGCGCCCGCGCGGGGATCGAGGTCGTGCTCAAGGACGTCACCCTGGAGGCGGCGCAGAAGGGCAAGGCCTACTCGGAGAAGATCCTCGCCAAGGCCGTGGCCCGGGGCAAGCTGACCCAGGAGAAGGCCGACGAGGTCCTGGCCAGGATCACCCCGACCGCCGACGCGGCCGACGTCAAGGGCGTCGACCTGGTCGTCGAGGCCGTCTTCGAGTCCCCCGAGCTGAAGAAGAAGGTCTTCGGCGAGGTCGAGGACCTGGTGGCGCCGGACGCGCTGCTGGGCTCGAACACCTCCACGCTGCCGATCACCCTGCTCTCGGAGGGGGTCAAGCGGCAGGAGGACTTCATCGGCCTGCACTTCTTCTCCCCGGTCGACAAGATGCCGCTGCTGGAGATCGTCGTCGGCGAGAAGACCTCCGACGTCGCGCTGGCCAAGGCGTTCGACTACGCGCTGCAGATCAAGAAGACCCCGATCGTCGTCAACGACAGCCGCGGCTTCTTCACCAGCCGGGTCATCGGCACCTTCATCAACGAGGCCATCGCCCTGCTGGCCGAGGGCGTGCCCGCGCCGTCGGTCGAGCAGGCGGGCTCGCAGGCCGGGTACCCGGCGCCGCCGCTGCAGCTGATGGACGAGCTGACCCTGACCCTGCCGCGCAAGATCCGCGACGAGACGCGGGCCGCGGTCGAGGCCGCGGGCGGCCAGTGGCCCGGCCACCCGGCCGACGCGGTCATCGACCGGATGCTCGACGAGTTCGACCGCAAGGGCCGCTCCAGCGGGGCGGGCTTCTACGAGTACGACGACGAGGGCAAGCGCACCGGCCTGTGGCCGGGGCTGGCCGACGCGTTCGGCAAGGCCGACGCGGCCGTGCCGTTCGAGGACATGCGCGAGCGGATGCTGTTCGCCGAGGCGCTGGAAACCGTCAAGTGCTTCGACGAGGGCGTGCTGCGCACCGTGCCGGACGCCAACATCGGCTCGATCATGGGCATCGGCTTCCCGCCGTGGACCGGTGGCGTGATCCAGTACATCGACGGCTACCCCGGTGGGGTCGCGGGCTTCGTCGCCCGCGCCCGCGAGCTGGCCGCCGCCTACGGCGACCGGTTCACCCCGCCCGCCTCCCTGGTGGAGAAGGCGGAGAAGGGCGAGACGCTGAGCTAGGGCGCGGCGAACGCGCAGGAGGGCCCGTCGGCAGCCGCCGACGGGCCCTCGTTGTTTATCCCCATCCTTCCCTTTCGTATTGATGCTACGGTCGTATAGGGAAGGTTAGGGAGGGTTGATGCTGTCGGTGGAGCAGGTGGCCGAGCGCCTAGGCCTGCACGTGCGCACCGTCCGGGGCTACATCCGCGACGGCAAGCTCAGGGCGACCCGGATCGGCAAGCAGTACCGGATCGCCGAGGACGACCTCGCCGCGCTCACCGGCACCCCCGCGCCGCGGCGGTCGGTGGAGGCCACCGCCGTGGTCGAGGTGGAGGGCATCGCCCGCCACGGCGCCGACCGCCTCTCGACCATGCTCACCGCGGGCGTGCGCGGGGTGCGCCTGCAGGTCGTGCACGACCCGGACCGCTCGCGGGTGCGCGTCGTCCTGTTCGGGTCCCCGGGCGAGGTCGCGGACGTGCTCCGCGTCATCGACGCCGTGCAGGGGGAGCTGTGATCCACGAGGAGATCCTCGCCCCCTACCGCGCGCTGCTCGCCCGGCACGGCGTCGAGCAGCACCGGGTGCCGACCTCGGCGGGGGAGACGTTCGTGATCAGCGCGGGCCCCGCCGACGCGCCGCCGGTCGTGCTCCTGCACGGCTCGGGCGGCAACAGCACCGCCTGGCTGCGCGAGGTCGGGGCGTGGTCGCGGGGGCTGCGCGTGCACTCGGTCGACATCCCGGGGGAGCCCGGCCTGTCGGCGGACAACCGCCTCGCCATGCCCGACCACGCGCCGTGGCTGGCCGAGGTCCTGACCGGGCTGGGCGTCGAGCGGGTGGCGCTGGTGGGTGTGTCCATGGGCGGTTGGATCGCGCTGGACTTCGCCCGCCGCCACCCCGACCGCGTGCGCCGCTTGGTGGTGCTCAACCCCGCGGGCCTGGGCACCGGGCGCACGGGGCTGCTGCTCAAGGCCGCCCTCTGGTCGCTGCTCGGGGAGCGGGGCAGGCGCCGCGCGGTGCGCTCCGCGGTGGGGGAGCTGACCGCGGACCAGGAGGAGTTCCTGCTCCGGGTCGTGCGCCGGTTCCGGATGCGCACCGACCCCATGCCGGGCTTCCCGCCGCTGCGCCTGCCGATGCCGGTGCTGGCCCTGCTCGGCGCCCGCGACGCCATGATCGACCAGCGCGCCACCGCCGCCCGGCTGCGCGCCGAGGTCCCGCACGCCGACGTGCGGCTGCTGCCCGGCGACGGCCACCTGCTCGCCGACCAGGGCGAGACCATCCCGCGCTTCCTGGAGGAACCGTGATCCACACCCTGCCGCCGGAGGGCCCGCCCCTCACCGCGGCCACCGCCACCGACGTCATCGGCGGCACCTGGGGCACCGGCGCCGAGTGGGTCGTCGTGCCCGTCAGCCGCCTCGACCCGGAGTTCTTCCGGCTCAGCAGCGGCGTCGCGGGCGAGATCACCCAGAAGTTCGCCAACTACCGGCTCAAGCTCGCCGTGGTCGGGGACATCGAGGAGCACCTGGCGCGCAGCGCGCCCCTGCGCGACCTGGTCCGCGAGGCCAACGCGGGCTCCCAGCTGTGGTTCGCCGCCACGGAGGCGGAGTTCACCGCCCGCCTGCGCGGGGCGACCCGCCGGTAGCACGTGACATCGGACAACCGGCGGTGGCCGCACGAGCCCGGCCCGTGTTCACTGGACCCGTGCCGGACATCCTGACCACAGTCGACACCGACGACCTGCTCAGCTGCTGCGCCTCGCGCCGCTGGGCCGAGCGGGTCGCCGCGCGGCGGCCGTTCACCGACGTCGACGACCTGCTCGCCGCGTCCTCCGCCGCGCTGGCGGACCTGTCCTGGGACGACGTGCTGGAGGCGCTGGCCGCGCACCCGCGCATCGGCGAGCGCCACGGCGGCGACGGCCGCGAGGCCGGGTGGTCCAGCCAGGAGCAGTCGGCCGCGCGGACCCCCGACGAGCGGCTGCGCGCCGACCTCGTCGAGGGCAACCGGCGCTACGAGGAGCGCTTCGACCACGTCTTCCTCATCTGCGCCACCGGCCTGCCGGTGGAGGCGGTGCTGGCCGCGCTGCGCCACCGGCTGACCAACGACGACGCCACCGAGCGCAAGGTGGTCCGCGAGGAGCTGGCGAAGATCGTCGAGCTGCGGCTGGAGAAGCTGGTCGACGGCTCGTGAGCGCCACCCTGTCCACCCACGTCCTCGACACCGCCGTCGGCAGGCCCGCCGCGGGCCTGGCCGTCACCCACCACCGCCACGACGGCACCGCGTGGGTGCACGGCGGCGACCACACCACCGACGACGACGGCCGGGTGCCGCGCTTCGCCGTCGAGCCCGGCACCCACCGGCTCACCTTCGCCACCGGCGCCCACCTGGGCCCGGAGGCGTTCTACCCGGAGGTCACCGTCGTCTTCCGGGTCACCTCGGGCCACCACCACGTGCCCCTGCTGATCAGCCCGTTCGGCTACTCCACCTACCGGGGAAGTTGATGACATTCGAGCTCGGCGACAACCAGTACGGCAAGGCGGAGACCCGGCTGGTCCGGGTGGACCGGGGCGGTGAGCGGCACCGCGTCACCGACCTCAACGTCACCACCACGCTCGCGGGCGACCTCACCGCCACGCACCTGACCGGGGACAACGCGGGCGTGCTGCCCACCGACACGCAGAAGAACACCGTCTACGCCTTCGCCCGCGACGGGGTGGGCGAGATCGAGGCGTTCGCGCTGCGGCTGGCCAAGCACTTCGTCGACCGCAACGCCCAGATCCACCGGGCGCGGGTGAAGGTCGAGCAGTACGGGTGGGAGCCCATTCCCGCCACCGGGCACTCCTTCAGCCGCGCCGCGGGCACCCGCACGGCCTCGGTCACCTACGACGGCACGACGGCGTGGGTGGTCTCGGGCGTGCAGGACCTGACCGTCATGAACACGACCGGCTCGGAGTTCCACGGCTTCCCGCGCGACCGCTACACCACCCTCCAGGAGACCAGCGACCGCATCCTGGCCACCGCCGTCACCGCGCACTGGCGCCACAGCGGCTCCGGCCGGGTGGACTGGGGGCCGTCGTTCACCGGCGCCCGCGACCGGCTGCTCACCGCGTTCGCCGCCACCTACTCCCTGTCGTTGCAGCAGACGCTGTACTCGATGGGCCAGCACGTGCTCTCCGGCGACGAGGGGCTGGCCGAGGTGCGGCTGTCGCTGCCGAACAAGCACCACTTCCTCGTCGACCTCGAACCGTTCGGGTTGGACAACCCGAACGAGGTGTACTTCGCCGCCGACCGCCCGTACGGGCTGATCGAGGGCACCGTCAAGCGCTCGGAGGCCCCCGACCCCGGGCTCGCCTGGTGGTGAGGCGCACCGTCATCCAGGGCGCCGCCATCGCCACCGTCGACGTGTTCGGCACCGAGCACGCCGACGGGCACTTGGTGGTCGAGGACGGCCGCATCGCCGCGGTGGGGGCGGGCCCGGCGCCGGTGCGCGACGGCGACCGGGTCGTGGACGGGCGCGGGTGCCTGGCCACGCCCGGCCTGGTCAACACCCACCACCACCTCTACCAGTGGGCCACCCGCGGCTTCGCCCAGCAGTCCGACCTGTTCCACTGGCTCGTCGAGCTGTACCCGGTGTGGGCGGGCCTGGACGAGGACACCACCCGGGTCGCGGCCACCGCGGGCCTGCTGCGGCTGGCGCGCACGGGCTGCACGACCGCCGCCGACCACCACTACGTCTTCCCGGCGGGCGGCGGCGACCTGCTCGGCGCGACCGTCGAGGCCGCCGGGGCGGTGGGGCTGCGGCTGCACGCGGTGCGCGGCTCGATGGACCGGGGCGAGTCGCACGGCGGGCTGCCGCCCGACTCGCTGGTGGAGACGACCGACGGCGCGCTGGCGGGCACCCAGGCCGCGGTCGAGCGCTGGCACGACCCGGCGCCCGACGCGCTGGTGCGGGTCGCGGTCGGGCCGTGCTCGCCGTTCTCCGTCAGCGCGGAGCTGATGAGCGGCGCGGCGGAACTGGCCAGGGCCGCGGGCGTGCGCCTGCACACCCACCTCGCCGAGACCGTCGACGAGGAGGTGCAGTGCCTGGCCGAGTACGGCTGCACGCCGGTGGAGTACGCCGAGCGCACCGGCTGGCTCGGCCCCGACGTGTGGCTGGCCCACGGGGTGCACCTGTCCGACAGCGCGATCGGCGCCCTGGCCGCGCGGGGCACGGGCGTCGCGCACTGCCCCACCTCCAACGCCCGCCTCGGCGCGGGCACCGCCCGGGTGGCCGACCTGCTCGCCGCAGGGGTGCCGGTGGGCCTGGGCGCCGACGGCGCCGCGTCGAACGAGGACGGCGGGCTCGGCGTGGAGCTGCGCCAGGCCACCTACCTGGCCCGGCTGCGCGGCGGCGCCGACGCCCTCGACGTCCGGCAGGCGCTGTGGCTGGCGACGGTGGGCGGGGCGCTGTGCCTGGGCAGGCACGTCGAGCTGGGCTCGCTGGAGCCGGGCAAGCTCGCCGACGTCGCGCTGTGGCGGCTGGACGGGCTGGCGCACGCGGGCATCGCGGACCCGGTGGCCGCCCTGGTGCTCGGCGCGCTGCCGCCGCTGCGGCTGCTGCTCGTGGGCGGCCACCCGGTCGTCGAGGACGACCGGGCCACCGGGGTCGACGAGGGCGCCGCCGCGCGCGACCTGGCCGCGGTCAGCGCCCGGTTGGCCGCATCGGTGGGCTGAACGGCCCCTCCCCGGATGGTGTGCTGCGTCACATCGCCAGGTAGCGCCGAGTAGTCGGACGACCGGATGGGTGGTCCCCACCGGTGCGTCGCGGCGCGCCCGCTCGCGGAAACGACCACTCCCGACGAAGGCGTTGCGCCGGAACGGCGACAGGGTCACCCGCCGTGGTGCGCCAGGCCGGTTGATCACACCCGATCGGCCTATCGCCCCACCCCGCCGCGCTGAGTAGGAAAGTGGCACCCAGTACCCGATCGAGTGCAGAGTGACCCGACACGCACCGCACCGTGCACGAGGAACGGACCCCGATGACCTCCCCACCGCGCGCCGAGCTGGCCGCGGGCTGGGCCACCGCGCTGGCGGCGGCGCAGGACGTCCCCGGCGGCCGGGCGGACGAGCTCACCGCCGCGCTCGACGACCTGCGCGCCCGCGCGCGGGCGGCCGAGCCCGCCACCGCCGCGGGCGCCGCGCTGGTCGCCGCCGGGTACGGCACCGCGGAGTGCCTGCGGGTCACCGTCGACCTGCTCGGGCCCGCGCTGCTCGACGAGGCCGGGCCCGGCGCGTTCAGCGCGCTGGCGGGCTTCACCGCCGGGTTCGCCGAGGCGGTCCGCGACGCCGTGGTGGCCGAGCAGGCCGAGGTGCGCTCCACCCTGGTGCGCGCCAGGCACGAGGCCGAGCTGGCCCGCGACGCCGGGCTGGCGCACTTCGACGGGCTGTTCTCCGCCGCGCCGCTCGGCATGGTCATCTCCACCCCGGACCGGCGGGTGGTGCTGGCCAACGACGCGCTCAGCGACATGCTGGAGCACCCGCGCGGCACCATCGCGGGCGACCTGCTCGACCTGGTGCACCCGGAGGAGCGCGAGCACCTGCGGACGCGCTACGCGGAGCTGGCCAGCGGTGAGTTCGACCGGGTCGACGAGCGGCACACCCGGCTGGTGACCGGCGAAGGCGAACCCGTGTGGGTCCGGCTGACCGCCACCGCCGTGCACCCGGCCGACGGCGGCCCCGCCCGGCACGTGACCGCGGTCGAGAACGTCACCGACCTGCACCTGCTGGAGCGCAAGATCAGCTTCGAGGGCACGCACGACCCGCTCACCGGCCTGCTCAACCGCTCCGCCTTCGCCACCCGGCTGCAGGAGGCGCTGGAGACCGGCGCCGACAAGGCGGTGCTGCACCTGGTGCTCGACGACTTCGCCGTGATCAACTCCGGGATCGGACCGGCGGCGGGCGAGCGGCTGCTCGCCGACGTCGCCGCCCGCCTGGAGCAGCTGCTCGCCGACCTCGACGCCGTGCTGGCGCGCACCGGCACCGAGGAGTTCGCCGTCCTGCTGCCGCGCGCCGAGGCGGGCGGCGAGCTGGTCGAGCGGATCAACGACGCGCTGGCCGAGCCCACCTGGCTCGACGGGCACGGCGTGGCCGCCTCCGCCTCGGTCGCGGTGGTGCTGCGCCCCGCCCCGGGCACCGCCGCCGCCGACCTGCTCGCCGCCACCGCCATCGCCCTGCGCGACCTGCGCGCCACCGGCAAGCGCCAGTGGTGCCTGGTCGACGCCGAGGAGGACCGGGGCCGCCGCGCCCGCTCCCGCCTCGCCGCGGGCATGCCCGGCGCCTGGGAGACCGGCGCGCTCTCCCTGGCCTACGAACCGGTCTGGCAGGTCCCCGGCCCCGACCTGCGCCGCGCCAGGGTGCTCCTGCGCTGGGACCACCCCACCGAGGGCGTCCTCGACGACGCCCGCTGCCGCGCGCTGCTCGCCGACACCGGCCTGGCGGTGCCGCTGGCCCGCTGGGCCCTGCACCACGCCGCCGACCAGCTGGCCGGGCACGTCCCGCCCTACCTGGAGCTCACCGCCGAGCAGGCCAGCGACCCGGACCTGGTCGGCCCGGTGCGCGCCGCGCTCGCCGCGGCGGAGGGCCTGTCGCTGGGCTTCCCGGTCGAAGCGCTGTGCGACTACGACATGCCCGCCGAGGACAACCTGCGGGTCCTCACCGACCTGGGCGTCCGGACCGTCCTGACCGGCTTCGGCCGCACCAGGGGCGACCTCGCCTGCCTGGAGGACCTGCACTTCGACGCGGTGAGCCTGGACCCCACGGTGGTCGCGCGGGTCGCCGCGGCCCCGGAGGGGTCGCTGTTCCCCCGCGCGGTGCGCGACCTGGTCGCCCTCGTCCGCGAAGCGGGCTACGCCGTGGTGGTCGGCGGCGTGGCGGACCAGGCGCAGCTGGACTGGTGGGTGGCCGTGGGCGCCAACCGGGCCTGCGGGCCCCTGCTGGGCACGTCCGTGCCGGGCAGCGAACTCCCGGGCCGGGACTGACCGCGGGCAGGCCGGTCGACCTCACGACGACGTGCGGAGCGCCAGGGTCGTCCACTGAGGACGGTAGGGGAAGGCTGGGATCGGGCTCGCGCCCGGCTTTCGACGCGTGGACCCGGAGACGCGAAGAGCCCCCGTTGCCGGGGGCTCCGCGGGGGTGGCGGTCAGGCTGCCACGGGCGCCGAGGTGATGGCGGCGGCGCCGGTGCTGGTCAGCGTCGCGGGGACCAGCTGGCCGAAGCGGCCGGTGGCGGGGGTGATGAGGCCCTGGTGGGTGAGCAGGTGCGCGGTGAACTGGTCGCAGCACGGCACGCCGTCGATGTAGAGGTCGGGCTCCCGGCTGCACGCCAGCTGGGCGCGGCCCTCGGCCACGGCGCGCAGCATGGCCAGCGCGCGGCGGCTCAGCTCGGGAGAGCTCGGATCGAGTGGTTCGGACGGCGTGGCGGTGGTCATCGCTCCCCCTGGGGTGAGGCTCGGCGGTCGTTTTCGCGTGGCGGGCACCCGCTTCCGATGCGTGGTCCCGCTCGCTCGTTCCATCGGAATGAGACACCGCCCACGTTACGGCGGGTCACGCCTGCGGGCCGCCGAACCGGCACAATCCGGACAGTTTCGGAGGGTCATTACCCCGTCTGAACTCACCCGGGCGGGGGAAGATCGACCGGGTGAAACCCGCTGACCTGCGCAAACGGGTTGTGACGCCTGGATGGCGGTTGCGGAAGCGAAGCTCTCACATAGCGGGACAAGCGTCCGGCTGCCCGACGCGCAATTCCACATGACGGGAAAGGGGTTCGGCGCTCATTCACCGTGCATTTGCATGGCGCCCTTGCACCGAATTCGGATTCGCGTCCCGCTACTTCTGGTGCCTGCTCTGCGTGCCGTTGAGACCGTAGAGGATGCGGCCGAGCACGTCCGGGTCCGGCGGTGCGCCCGCCTCCTCCTCGCGGGCCAGCCGAGCGGCCTCCGGCGAGGGCTTGCGGGTGCGCCGGGGCAGCGGCACCGCGCCCGCGTCCATCCCGCCGGGCAGCGGGATCGTCAGCCACGGCATGTACCGGCCGGGCCCCAGGTGGTCCAGCCCGCTGCGCCCGCCCTCGGGCGTCGGCGGCGCCGCCACCTCGTGCGCCGACTCCACCTCGACGACCAGGTTCCCGCCGGACAGCCGCACCCGGATCGTGATCATCCCGGGCTGCTCGTCCCCCGCGGCGGCCTCGACGACCTGCCGCGTCACCGCCCCCGCCAGCGCGGCCGCCCGCTCCCGCATCGGTTGCAGCTTCCACTCGGTGAGGGAGAACCGCACGAACATCTCCGCGCACCCCACGGCGCTCGGTAGGGCGACCAACTGCAGGTCGTCCATCTGCTCGGTCCGGTCGGTCATCGGGCCTCCTTCCCCGCGTGCGCCAGATGGTGTCACGCCCTCACCCGGCAGTGGGATGCCAGGTCCTCTTCTCACTCCCCGTGATGACCACCCGGCCACCCGGTCACGCTCCGCCGCCAGCCCCCCACGCGCAGCGACCACCCGGCCTCCTGTATCAGTGGTCCCGTGCACGCGACGCGGTCTGACGGCAGCGACCTTAGCGCCGACTTCTCCATCACCCCCCACGGCGACACGCTCTCCCTCCTGCTGGAGAGCGCGGGCGGCAAGGTCCAGGGCAGCGACCGACCCCGCAACGCCGACTACCTGGAAGCCCTCACCCTCCTCCTCCGCCGTCTCGCGGCGCGAAACGCGGTGATCCTCCAGGCGTACGTCGATTCCCGCAACGTCCAGCACCTCCCGATCGACGACCGCTCGGTCATCGACGCACCCGTTCACCTGGACGAGGGCACCGATCCGGATTTGGCTCAGAGCGTTCTGCCCTGGCACCTCCTGGGCTGGACCCTCACCACAGCGCACAACCTGTCGCGCTCTGCTGCACTGCCACGTACACCCCGATGTCGAGAACGTGGCAGTGCCCGGCTGTGGCGACCTGCACGTGCGGGGGCGCAGCGTCCCTCGACGCAGGCTGACACTCGCTCGTGTCTGCCGCACCCCAGGGCAGTAGGGCGACTCCCTGACCACCTCTCGCTGCTGGACGGCCGCTCGTGCGCGGCGCACCGGCCGGGGACGGCGGCGTACTTCGCCTGGCACCGGGAGAACAAGTTCACCGGGTGAGGGTCAGTCCCAGCGGTCGTCGTTGAGGAAGCGGGCGAAGCCGCGCCAGGAGTTGGGGCCCATCACGCCGTCGATGGGGCCGGTGTAGCCGTGCTGGGCGGCGAGGCGTTGGACGGCGGCCCAGGAGTTGGGGCCCATCACGCCGTCGATCGGGCCGGTGTAGCCGTAGGAGCGCATGGCGCGTTGCAGGGCGGCGTAGGTGTTGGTGCCGGGGGCGCCATCGATGGGGCCGGTGTAGCCGTTGGTGATGCGCAGCCAGTTCTGGGCGCGCTTCCACATCAGCGGTCCGGGGACGCCGTCGGACTCGGTGCTGGTCTTGGGCAGGCCGCCGCTGCCGCTGCCGAGGTAGTCGAGCGGGTTGATGCGGGTGCCTGCGGGGTTGATCATGTGCCAGTGCACGTGCGGGCCGGTGGAGTTGCCCGAGCCAGGGGCGCCCGCGGCGCCGCCGGACAGGCCCACGGTGCCGCCTTGGGCGACGGTCGCGCCGTTGGCGAGGGAGAACTGCGACAGGTGCATGAACTGCGTCTTGTACCCGTTGGCGTGCGTGATCGTCACGGTGTGGCCGCCGGTGCCGTTGTCCGGCGTGTTGGTGACCCGGCCCGCGCCGGGGGCGGGCAGCCGGGTGCCGACGGCGACGCCGTAGTCGATGCCGCCGAGCGAGCCGCGGGCGATGTGCTGGGCCCACGTGCCGGTGATGGCGTAGCCGCTGAAGGGGTTGTAGAAGTCAGCCGCCGCGGCGGTGCCCGGCAGCAGCACGCCCGCGCCGACGGCGGTCAGCCCCGCCGCCGCGCCCAGCAGCAGGTCGCGCCTGCTCAGCCCCGAACCGCCGCAGTCCCCGCACACGCGCGCCTCCGTGGTGTGGTCTTGTCGGACACGGTGTCCGGTTGGTGGGGACGTTACCGATCGGGGCGGGCCCGGCCATCGCCCGTGCAGCGCAATGTGCGGCAGCCCCGCGGCCGCACCGCGCGTACGGTGAGGGGCAGGATTGCCACAGAGGGAAGACAGGCAGAGGGAAGACAGGCAGCGGGAAGACAGGCAGCGGGAAGACGGGCATGGGAGGACGGGCATGGCCAAGGGGCACACGGTCACGGTCGAGCGCGGCGCGGACCCGGTGGAGGTGACGATCGGCGGTGAGGTCGTGGCCCGCTCCGACCGGCCGCTGCTGGTGCACGAGACGGGCCTGCCGGTGCGGGTCTACCTGCCGCAGGAGGACGTGCGGATGGACCTGTTCGAGCCGACCAGCACGCGCACCACCTGCCCGTTCAAGGGCGAGGCGTCCTACTGGACCTACACCGGCCCCGGCGAGCGCCGCGAGGACGTGGTGTGGGGCTACCCGGACCCGATCGACTCCGTGCCCGAGCTCAAGGGCCACGTGAGCTTCTACGACACCGTGGCCGTCATCAGCACGAAGCCGTAGGCCCTCCCCGCGGGGTCCTCGGCACCCCGTCCCGCGCTCCCGGGCCGGGCGATCGGCGCATTCACAGGCTGGGCGCACCCGACCCACAGGGAACCCTCAGCCTCCGGGAGCACAGTCGGTGCCACGACAGCGGACATCGACGAGGAGGTCCCGATGCTCACCAGCACGATCGCCCGGACGGCCAGCGACCGAGGCGCGCGCACCGTCAACGCGGACGCGGTGGCCTCCTCCCCGGCGGCGGACGGCAGCGTCCGCTACGCGCTCGCGGACGGCATCGGTGACCACCCGGGAGCGGCCCGCGCCGCCCGGGTCGCCGTCGCCGCCGCGGTGCGGGCGGGTGGCACCGCCGCGCAGGCGGTCCTCGCCGCGCAGCGCGCCGTCCGCGACCTGGCGGCGGGCGATTGCGTCCTCGTCGTCGCCGTCCCCGACGGCACTGGTTACGACATCGCGTGGGTGGGCGACGCCCGCGCTTACGCCTGGACCGCTGACGGCCTGCGGCAATTGACCCACGACCACACCCTCGCCCAGTTCTTCCGCGACCGCGGTACCTCTTTCGCCCCGCGCTTGGAGCACGTCGTCACCACCAGCACCCGCACCGCCAAGCCGGAGGAGATCGGCACCGCCCGCGTGGCCGAACCGGTGTCCCTGCTGCTGACCAGCGACGGCGTGCACAAGGCGCTCGGCACGGCTGCGATGGGCCAGGTCGTCAGCTACGCCCCGAACCCGGCGACGGCCTTGGTCCAGGCCGCGGTGGCCGCAGGCACCTCCGACAACGCCACCGCCCTCGTCGTGCTCTGCGCCGACCGGACCACCGTGCGCCTGCCCGAGCACGCCCCGGACCTCAGCACGGTCGCACTGCCCATCGCCGCGTGACGCGACCCCGCCCCTCGTCGTGGCGGGGGTAGGGCCAGCCCCACCCCCGCCACGGGGACGCACCGGATGTCGTTGGCGCGCTTGGCTTCCTAGCGTGGTCGCACAGACCACGAGGGGGAGACCATGACCACCACCGCACCCGCCGCGCCGTCCGGGGCGCCCGCGGCGCGCAAGACCTGGTACCGGCGGCCGTGGGTGGTGCCGCTGGGCGCGTTGGTCCTGTTCTTCCTGGCCATGTCGCTGCCCCGGTACCTCACGCTGGACCCGGCGAGGTCGCAGGTGCCCGCGCCGCCCGGGTTCCCCTGGCACTACCCGGTCCTGGTGGCCCACATCCTGTTCGGCACGGTCGCGATGGTGACCGCGTTCCTCCAGGTGTGGCCCTGGTTCCGCCAGCGGTTCCCGGTGGCGCACCGGCGGGTTGGCCGCGTCTACGTCCTCGGGGGTGTGCTGCCCGCGGGGCTGGCCGGGTTGGCCGTGGGCGCGGTGTCGCCGTTCGGGCCGATGACGCGGGTCGGGGACGTGCTGCTGGCCGCGCTCTGGTTGGGCAGCACCGCGGCGGGGTTCCGGCACGGTCGGGCTCGGCGGTTCGCCGAGCACCGGGTGTGGATGGTGCGCAGCGCGACCCTGACCTTCTCGATCATCCTGAACCGGCTGATCGCGCCGGTCGCCGCGCTGCTGCTCGCACCCCGCGTGGACAGCGCGTTCGGCGGCAGCGAGCTGGCGATGGTGCAGACCGTCGGCGCGTTGAGCGCGTGGCTCGGCTGGGTGCTCCCGCTGCTCGTGGTGGAATGGTGGTTGACCAGCGGACCCCGCGCGCGCCGCGCGGGCGTCCGGCAGCCGGACCGGGCCCCGGTGGTGAGCACACCGTGACCGGGTGCGGGGGAGGGGAGCATGGACGTCGACATCGAGCTCCGCGTGGACGGCCGGGAGCGGTCGGTCACCGTGGACACCCGCACGACCCTGCTCGACGCGCTGCGCGACCGGCTCGGCACCGCCTCCGCCAAGAAGGGCTGCGACCAGGGCCAGTGCGGGGCGTGCACGGTGCTCCTCGACGGCAGGCGGGTGGTGAGCTGCCTGGTGCTCGCCGTCGCGCACGACGGCGCCGAGGTCACCACCTCCGCCGGGCTCGCCGCGGGCGGTCGGCCGCACCCGCTGCACACCGCCTTCGTCGACCACGACGCCTTGCAGTGCGGCTTCTGCACCCCGGGCCAGGTGTGCTCGGCGGCGGGCGCGCTGGCCGAGGTGCGGGCCGGGTGGCCCAGCGCGGTGACCCCGGACGGCGCGACCCCGGTGCTCAGCGACGACGAGGTGCGCGAGCGGATGAGCGGCAACCTGTGCCGGTGCGGGGCCCACCGCGGCATCGTCGCCGCCATCCGCGAGGTGGGCGCGTGAAGCCGTTCGCCTACCAGCGCGCGGCCGACGCCCGGTCCGCCGTCGCCGCCGTGGCCGCCGACCCGGGCGCGGCGTTCCTGGCGGGCGGCACCAACCTCGTCGACCACCTCAAGCTCGGCGTCGCCACGCCGTCGCTGCTGGTCGACGTCTCCGGCCTGGCCGCCGACGTGGTGGAGGCGCTGCCCGGCGGCGGCCTGCGCATCGGCGCGGGCACCCGCAACGCCGACCTGGCCGCCCACCCGGTCGTGCGCGCGTACTACCCGCTGCTGTCGCAGGCGCTGCTCTCCGGCGCCTCCGGCCAGCTGCGCAACATGGCCACCACCGGCGGCAACCTGCTCCAGCGCACCCGCTGCGACTACTTCCGCGACGTGACCGCGCCGTGCAACAAGCGGTTGCCGGGGTCGGGGTGCCCGGCCGTGGCGGGCAACCACCGCCACCACGCGATCCTCGGCGCGTCCCGGGAGTGCGTGGCGACCCACCCGTCGGACATGGCCGCGGCGCTGGTCGCGCTGGACGCCCTCGTGGTGGTGCTCGGACCCGAGGGGGAGCGGCGGGTTCCGGTGGAGCAGCTGTACCGGCTGCCGGGCCGCGAACCCGAGCGGGACACCGTGCTCGCCCACGGGGAGCTGGTGACGGCGGTGGAGCTGCCCCCGCCGTTCGGCGGGTACGCGCGCTACCGCAAGGTCCGCGACCGGGCGTCCTTCGCGTTCGCGCTGGTGTCGGTGGCCGCCGTGGTGCGCGCGCACGACGGCGTGGTCGACGACCTGCGGGTGGTGTTCGGCGGGGTGGCGCACCGCCCGTGGCGGGCGCGGGCCGCCGAGGAGGTGCTGCGCGGGTCGCAGCCCACCGAGGGAGCGTTCCGGGCCGCGGCCGAGGCCGAGCTGCTCGACGCGCACACGCTGCCCGGCAACGCGTTCAAGGTGCCGCTGGTGCGCGCCACCCTGGTGTCGGTGCTGCGCGAGCTGGCCGGGCGGCCCGCCGGGCAGCCGGAGGAGGAGCGGTGATCGAGCCGGTGACGCCCTCGGCCATCGGCCGCTCGCCCGCCAGGGTCGACGGCCTGGCCAAGGCCATGGGGCTCGCGCCCTACGCCGACGACCAGCCGGTGCCCGAGCCGCTGCACGTCGTCGCCGTGGAGTCCACCGTCCCCAGGGGGCGGATCAGCGCCGTCGACACCACCGCGGCGTCCGCTGTGGACGGTGTCGTCCTGGTGCTCACGCACGAGAACGCGCCGCGCACGGCCACGGCCGACCGCGAGCTGGCGGTGCTGCAGGACGACCGGGTGCACTTCCGCGGTCAGGTCGTGGCCGCCGTCGTGGCGACCACGGTGGAGGCCGCCCGCGCCGCCGCCGGGGCCGTGGTGGTCGACGTCGCCGCCGAGCCGTTCAGCGTCGTGGTGGACCCGGACGAGCTGTACGCGCCGGACGCGCTCAACGCCGGCTACCCCACCGACACCGACCAGGGCGACCTCGACCGCGCGCTGGCCGTGGCGGACGTCGTGGTCGACCGGACCTACACCACCGCCCGCACCTACAACTCCCCGATGGAGCCGCACGCCACCACCGCCACCTGGACCGGCGACGACCTGCACGTCTACGAGTCCACCCAGTCCGTGCACGGCGCCCGCGACACGCTCGCCGAGGTGTTCGGCGTCGACCCCGAGCGCGTCCGGGTCACCTGCCCGTTCGTCGGCGGCGGCTTCGGCGCCAAGGGCCTGCCGCACGCGGGCGCCGTGCTGTGCGCGCTGGCCGCGCGGGCGCTGCCCGGCCGCGCGGTGCGCTTCGCCGCCACCCGCAGGCAGATGTTCCGGATCACCGGCTACCGGCCGCGGATCACCCAGCGGGTCCGGCTGGCCGCCACCGTCGACGGCGTGCTGACCGGCATCGGCGTCGACGTGGTGCAGGAGACCGCCCGGCTCAAGGAGTTCGCCGAGCAGGTCCCGGTGGCGGCCAGGATGATGTACGCCGCCCCGCACCGGCGCACCTCGCAGCGGCTGGCCGCCCTCGACGTCCCGGTGCCGTCCTGGATGCGCGCGCCGGGGGAGGCCCCCGGCATGTTCGCCCTGGAGTCCGCGATCGACGAACTGGCCCACGCCTGCGGCCTGGACCCCGTCGACGTCCGCGTCCGCAACGAGCCGCTGCGCGACCCGGCCACCGGCAAGCCGTTCACCAGCCGCGGCCTGGTCGACTGCCTGCACGAGGGCGCCGACCGCTTCGGCTGGTACGACCGCGACCCCCGCGTGCGCACCCCGCGCCGCGGCCCGTGGCGCGTCGGCCGCGGCGTCGCCGCCGCCACCTACCCGGCCTACCGCAACGCGGCCAACTCCGCCCTGGTCCGCTTCACCGACCCGGGCTACCGCGTCGAGATCGGCGCCGCCGACCTCGGCACCGGCGCCTGGACCGCCCTCGCCCAGATCGCCGCCGACGCCCTCGGCGTCGACGTCGCCCGCGTCGACCTCGCCATCGGCGACACCCGCCACCCGCGCGCCAGCGTCGCAGGCGGCTCGTCCGGCACCGCGTCCTGGGGCACCGCCATCGTCGAGGCCGCGCGCGCGTTCCGGGACAAGTTCGGCGCGGGCGCCGCGGCGGGCGACGAGGTCCTGGCCGACGCCCCGCGCAACGCGGTGGGCGACACGCACGCCGCGCACGCCTACGGCGCGCAGTTCGCCGAGGTCCACGTGCACGAGGACACCGGCGAGGTCCGCGTGGCCCGGCTGCACGGCCACTTCGACGTCGGCCGCGTCATCAACCCGCGCACGGCCCGCTCGCAGCTGATCGGCGGGATGGTCATGGGCATGTCCATGGCGCTGCACGAGGACGCGACGATGGACGCCGCGCTGGGGCACACGTCGAACGCGGACCTCGCCTCGTACCACGTGCCGACGCACGCGGACGTCCTGGACATCACCGCGGACTGGTTGGGGGTGCCCGACCCGCTGCTGAACCCGATGGGGAGCAAGGGGATCGGGGAGATCGGGATCACGGGCACCGCCGCCGCCATCGCCAACGCGTGCTTCGCGGCGACGGGGGTGCGGGTGCGGGAGCTGCCGATCACGCTGGACCGCTTCTTGCGGTGATGCCGGGGCGGGTTCGCCTCGGCTTCGGCGGGTGGTTCCGGAATTCCCGGGCCGGCTCGATGCGGTGGTGTTGTGGGGGAACAGCGGGGGCTGGGGGCACTGCACGAAATGTGGCGGTGGGGGAGTGGGCTACCCCGTTAGGGGGCTCCAACCTTCGTCCGGGTGAGTGATTTGCTGACTACTTTCCTCTTGGCGAGAGCAAAACCGGTCCTGATCCGCGATGGTCTTCGGCGGAGGGCGTCGCCGTTGTGGAGGAGGGGTTCAGTGCAGGTGTCCGTCACCCACCCGGTCGATGAGCTGACGTGGTGCCGTTCGATCGTCCCGGCCGACCCCGGGGACCCCGAGTGCGGCGTGTACCGGTTGGAGCTGGTCAACGGGGTGCGGGCGTGGGCGGTGGCGGGGTACGCGCACGCCCGGGCGGCGTTGGCCGATCCGCGGTTGAGCAAGTCGGCGGCGGGGTTGACCCGGATCATGGGGCGGCAGTTGCGGGCGTTGGGGGTCGACCCGGAGCTGAGCGGGATGTACAGCCCGCACATGCTCTTCTCGGACGGGGCCGAGCACGGGCGGTTGCGGCGGCTGGTGGGGGCGGGGTTCACCCGGGCTCGGGTGGAGGCGCTGCGGCCGCGGGCCCAGGAGTTGACGGCGCGGCTGGTGGACGGGCTGCCGGAGGACGAAGCGGTGGACCTCGTCGACGAGGTGGCGTTCCCGCTGCCCCTCAACATCATCTGCGAGTTGATGGGCGTGCCTGCGGCGGACCACGGGCTGCTGCGGGGGTGGACCGCGGACCTGATGGACGACGACCACGCGCGGAACATCCCGGCGTCGCACCGGATGCGGGAGTACTTCAGCGAGCTGTTCGTGCGGCGGCGGGCCGACCCGGGGGACGACCTGCTCTCGGCGCTGCTGTCGCCGGGGGCCGCGGAGCGGTTGACGCCCGAGGAGCTGATGGGCACCGTCTTCCTGCTGTTCGTCGCCGGTCACGAGACCACGACGAACCTGATCGGCAACGCGGTGCGCTGGCTCGTGGCGGACCGGGAGCGGTGGCGGGCGCTGGGGGAGGACCCCTCCTACATCCCGGCTGCCCTGGAGGAGGTGCTGCGGTTCGACTGCCCGGTGCGGATGTCGACGCACCGGTTCACCGCCGAGCCGGTCACCTACGGCCGGGTCACCATCCCCGCCGACGAGGTGGTGATGGTGTGGATCCACGCCGCCAACCGCGACGCCGCGCGGTACGCCGACGCGGGTGGGTTCGACCCCGAGCGGCCCGACCTGGGCACCCACCTGGGGTTCGGGCACGGGCCGCACTACTGCCTGGGCGCGCCGCTGGGGCGGATGGAGGCGTTCACCGCGCTGGCCCACCTCACCCGGCACTACCCGGACGCCCGGTTGGCCACCCCCGCCGCGGACCTGCCCGGCCAGCGCAGCGCGATCATGAACGGGTTCACGCACCTGCCCGTCGTCCTCGGGCCGCGGCGGGGCTGAACTACAGTCGGGGGTGTGTTCGCGAAGATCTGCGGGTTGAGGACCGAGGCCGACGTCGAGGTCGCGGCCGAGGCGGGCGCCGACGCGATCGGGCTGGTCTTCGCCGCGAGCCCGAGGCGGGTCGACGTGGCCACCGCCGCCCGGCTGGTCAAGGCGACGCCGCCGGGCGTGCTCGTGGTGGGGGTCTTCAAGGACCAGCCGGTCGACGAGGTGGCCGAGCTGGCGGCCGCGTCGGGCGTCGCCGCTGTGCAGCTGCATGGCAGCTACCCGCGCGAGGCGTTCGACGCCCTCGCCGCCCGCGGCACCCGCCTGGTCCGGGCGACCTCGCTGACCCCCGGCACCGAGACGGCCACCGGCGCCTGGGGCGAGGAGATGCTGATCCTCGACTCGCCCACGCCCGGCTCCGGGCAGCGCTGGGACCTGCGCGCCCTGGAGGGCAACCGGCCCACCGGCCAGTGGTTGCTGTCCGGTGGCCTGGACCCGGACAACGTCGCCGAGGCCATCGCCCGGGCGCGGCCGTGGGGGGTCGACGCCTCCAGCGGCATCGAGTCCACCCGCGGCACCAAGGACCACGGCCTCGTCCGGGCGTTCCTGCAAGCCTGCCGCTGAACGCGGAACAGGGCCGGGAGCAGCGCTCCCGGCCCTGTCTCGGCAGCGCGGGCCGCACACCCGCGCCACCCGCGTCAGCAGTTGCTCGGCGCCGCCTTGCCCGAGAACCGGTCGACGATCCACTTGTGGGCGTCACCGTTGCCGGCGAAGATGCCCGTCAGGTGGTCGGAGATGTAGGTGTTCCACTGCAACCGCACACCCGAGGCGCAGTAGGACTTGTGCAGCGCGTCACCCTGCGGGGTGTTGACGATCTCGTCGGTCAGCGCGTGGTACTGGAACACCGGCACCCGCGGCGGGGTCTGGCCCAGCTTGTTCTGCGCCAGCCGCGCCTGCCACTTCGGGTCCTGGAGCGGGTTGCTGGTGGTGTAGTCGCTGATCTTCTTGAACGGGTACTTGGTCAGCAGCTCGATGACGCAGGCGTTGGCCTTGGCGTCGGCGATCTCCCGCTTGCCCGTGTCGTTGAGGTAGGAGTCCAGCTGGAGCTCCGGGTAGGCGTAGTCCAGGCCCACCGCCGCGAAGGCCAGGAAGCCGAAGCCCAGGTACCCGTCGAGGCCCTTGGCGACCTCGGTCAGGTCGGCCGGGACACCGCCGCCGACCGCGCCGACCAGGTTCAGCTCCGGGGCGTAGGACGGCTGCTTCTCCGCCGCCCACAGCGCACCGCCGCCGCCCTGGGAGTAGCCCTGGAAGATGACCTTGGCGTCGGCCTTGAGCCCGGCCTGCGGCAGGCGCTGGGCCGCGCGCACCGAGTCGATGACCGTGTTGCCCATCGACTGCCCGACGATGTAGGTGGGCCGGTTCGCCGCACCCGGGCGGTAGCCCTCGTAGTCGGTGATGGCCACCGCGTAGCCGGAGCTGATGTTGTCGTTGACCGCGGGCTGGTCGTACAGCGTGCCGCGCTCGATGGCCTTCGACGGCGTGCACTTGAACGCGGGCCCCTGGGTGCCCACCGCGTAGCCGACGATCGGCGCCTTCGACGTGTCGGCGAAGCGCGGCGTCATGATCGTGCCGGTCACCGCGATGCGCTGGCCCAGCGCGTCGGTCGACAGGTACATGACCTGCCAGGCGTTGGCGTTGAGCGCGTTGAGCGGGGGCACGGTCGGCCGCCACCGGATGACGTCGCCGGGGGTGCCCGAGGGCAGCGGGCTCGGCGGCAGGTAGAAGCTGTCGTCGAGGGGGCCGGGCAGCGCGGGCGCCGCCGCGGCGCGCGCCCCCGCGGCCTCGGCGGACGGTGGTGTCGTGGCGTTCACCGCCACGACGGCGACCGCGCCCGCCACCACCGCGGCGAGCGCGGACGCGAGGCGCCGCTTCGTTCTGGTCACCAGTGACCTCCATGGGCTTTCGGGGAAACGGGTGACCAGTACTATCCGGATCTTCGTTGTCGCAGGTCAACGCCCGTGCGGGTTCTTCGGGAAAAGTGACAATCCGGACCGCTGGAGTTCCGTCGACCGCGAGTGGGTTTCCGCGCCGGATCCGGTACCTGCGCGTTCCGCGAATGGCATTCCGAAAACGCCGCCCGGGTGCGCACGCCGTGCGCTGTTGGTATCGTTGTCTGTTCCGCACCGCACAACCGGTGTGCCCGGCGACCCGGTGTGGGATGATTGCCGGAGGTCAACGATCGGTGCCGACCGGCCCGACGACCCGGCGAAGACCCCCGAAGAGGTGACCAGCGGTTCCCGTGTCCAAGCGAGGGCAGTCCACCAGCAGGCCCCTCGCCACCCCCGACCAGGGGTGGCGCGGAGCGCCCTACCCCGCCGTCGTGCTCGACGCCGGGGGTGCGGTGCTGGCCGCCAACGACGCGGCCCGCGCGCTGCTGCCCGCGGGCGCCCCGCCGGAGTGGCTCACCGGCGGCGACCGCGCCACCGGCGCCATCGGCGACCGGACCTTCGAGGCGCACGCGGTGCGGCACGAGGACGAGTCGACGACCTGGTGGTTCGTCGACGACACCGACACCCGGCTGGCCGTGGACGCGCTGCGGGTGGAGCGCGAGCGGGCCGCCCTGCTCGGCGACGCCTCCAACGCCCTGCTCGCCTCGCTCAACCTCGACCGCTGCATGGACGTCGCCGCCCGGCTGGCCGCCGAGCACCTGGCCGACGCCGCCGTGGTCATCGCCCCGCCCAACCGCCGCCGCTACCCCGTGGTGGTCAGCCGCCGCGGCGAGGCGCCGGTGCGCGACGTGCTCCGGTTCAACCCCGAGGAGGTGCCCGGCCTGGCCGAGGCGCTGCAGGGGTTCCCGCCGGTGCCCTCGCGCTGGATCGACCCGGCCACCGCCCCGGCCTGGCTGCGCCCGGAGGGCTTCGGGGAGCTGGGCTCGATCGTGGTCACCCCGCTGCCCGGCCTCGGCGTCCCCGCGGGCGCCCTGGTGCTGCTGCGGCGCACCGGCGAGCCGTCGTTCAGCGACGAGGAGGAGATCTTCGCCCGGCTGTTCGCCGCCCGCGCGGGCACGGCGATGTCGGCCGCGCGGATGTTCGCCCAGCAGGCCTCGATCACCGAGACGCTGATGCGCGAGCTGCTGCCGCCCGCGCTGCACCAGGTCGGCGGGGTGGAGTTCGCGGGCCGCTACCGCCCGGCGCAGGACACCGAGCGGGTCGGCGGCGACTTCTACGACGTGCACCCCGGCGCCGGTGGCGAGGAGGCCGAGTCGCTGGCCGTGCTCGGCGACGTGTGCGGCAAGGGCCTGGAGGCCGCCGTCCTCACCGGCAAGATCCGCACCACGCTGCAGGCCCTGCTGCCGATGGCCGACGACCACGAGCGGGTGCTCAACCGGCTCAACGACGTGCTGGTCAACCCGCACAACACCCGGTTCGCCACGCTGGTGCTGGCCTCGGCCGCCCGCGCGGGCACCGAGGTCAAGCTGCGGCTGACCTGCGCGGGCCACCCCGCCCCGCTGGTGGTGCGGGTCGACGGCGCAGTCGAGCCGGTGGCCACCCAGGGCAACCTGGTGGGCGTCATGCCCGCCGTGGCCGCCTCCACCGCCGCGGTGACCCTGGCGCCGGGGGAGAGCTGCCTGCTCTACACCGACGGCATCACCGAGGCCCGCGGCGGCCCGCTGGGCGACGAGATGTTCGGCGAGGCCCGGCTGCGCCGCGCGCTGGCCGAGTGCGCGGGCATGCCCGCCGACGCCATCGTCGAGCACGTGCAGATGCTCGCCGCGCAGTGGATCGGCCAGCGCCCGCACGACGACATGGCCGTGGTGGCCATCACCGCGCCGCGCGGTCGCCACCTCACCGCGGTGGGTGGCCACAGCCGGGGTAGGTACACCGCATGAGCGACACCACCGCACGCGCCGCCGACGACCTCTGGGAAGCCGTCCTGGCGCGCGACGAGGAGGCCGCGGGCGAGGCCGTCGTGCGCGCCGCCGCCGCGGGCCTGGACCCCGAGACCGCCCTGCTGGACGTCATCGGCGCGGTGCAGCGCCGGGTGGGCGAGGAGTGGGCGGCCAACCGGCTCACCGTGGCCCAGGAGCACGCCGCCACCGCCATCAACGAACGCGCCGTCTCCGCGCTGATGTTCGGCCGCAAGCTGCCCACGCCCACCCGCGGCCCGATCACCGTGGCCTGCGTGGACGGCGAGTGGCACGCCCTGCCCGCCCGGCTGGTCTCCGAGGTGCTGCGGCTGCGCGGCTTCCAGGTCGACTACCTCGGCGCCCAGGTGCCCATCCCGCACCTGATCACCCACCTGCACCGCACCGGCCCGGCCGCGGTCGCGCTGTCGAGCTCCATCCCCACCCGGCTGCCCACCGCGCACGCCACCATCACCGCCTGCCAGGCCGCGGGCACCCCGGTGATCGCGGGCGGCGCTGCCTTCGGCCCCGACGGGCGCTACGCCCGGCTGCTCGGCGCCGACGCCTGGGCCCCCGACGCCCGCTCCGCCGCCGACCGGCTGGCCCGCGAGCCGCTGCCCAGCCCGGCCCCGGGCGCCCACCAGCCCATCGACGACCTGCCGCACCTGGCGGACCAGGAGTTCACGATGGTCTCGCGCACGGCGACGCTGCTGGTCAAGGCGGTGCTCAACGGCCTGGAGGAGCGCATCCCGGCGATGCGCGCCTACAGCGACGAGCAGCACCAGCGCACCGCCGAGGACATCGCCCACATCGTCGACTTCCTCGCCACCTCGCTCTACGTCGCCGACGACGGGCTGTTCACCGGCTTCCTGACCTGGACCGCCGACATCCTCAGCGCCCGCTCGGTGCCCGCCGACGTGCTGGCCCCCGCCCTCGACCTGCTGCTCGCCGAGCTGCGGGACTTCCCCCGCGCCACCGCACTGATCACCACCGCCCACGCGGCCTTGGAAGCCGCCACCGACCGCAGCGACCGCCGCCACGGAGCCTCCACCGCATGAGCCACCCGCGACCCCTGACCACCACCTGGACCACGCTCGACCGGCACACCGCCCGCGTCGCCGTCGACGGCGACCTGGACTACGACACCGCGGACCGGCTGCTGCGCGAGGTCGTCGACCGGCTGCCGCAGCTGCGCGACCTGCACGTCGACCTGTCGGCGCTCGGGTTCTGCGACTCCTACGGGCTGTCGGTGCTGCTCATGGTGCGCAGGCACGTGGACGCGTCCTCGGCGGTGCTGCACCTGGACAACCGCCCCACCTCGCTGGAGCGGCTGCTCACCGTCACCAACACCCTCCAGCACCTCACCGGCGACCGGGTGGTCGCCCACCAGCAGACGCCCGAACCCTGATCGCCGCGCTGCGCGCGCGGCCGCGGTGGGGGAAGCTGGGAGCATGCCAGCCGAGGGGTCGGACCAGCTCGTCGTCGTGGACGTGGGAGACCGGGTCACCGAGCAGACCACGGCACCGGTGGGCGACGCCCTCCCGGGCGCCCAGGTGGTCGTGCTCGACCTGAGCAGGGTGTCGTTCCTCGACTCCGCCGGGCTCACCCACCTGGTCAACGCGCACACCCGCTGCGAGCAGCACGCCGCCGAACTCCGCGTCGTCGTCGCGGACCCGGTGGTCACCCGCCCCATGGAGCTGACCGGCCTCGACCGCGTCCTGCGCCTGTTCCCCACCCTGGACCACGCCCGCCGCTGATCCGCCAGGATGGTGGCATGAGTGGGACCCAGCGCTACCCGCGCATCGACGAGTGGTTGCGAGAAGCCCACGGCGACCCGCACTCGGACGTCCTGACCTCCACCGACCAGTTGACGGCACTGCACCTGGTCGTCGCGCGGGACGGTGGAGCGGACGTGCCGCCCGAGGTGTTGACGGCGTGGCGCCAACTGCTGAACCGGCGCAAGCTGGGCCTCGCGCAGTCCGAGATCGCCTTCATCACCTCGGCTCGGGCCCAGGGCTGGGAGTGGAGCCGGATCGACACCGCGTTGGGCTGCGACGACAGCGCAGCGCGGCTCGCGGAACTGGAGCGCGCGGTCGCGGACCGCCACCCCCAGCGCCGCCCCGAGCTGTACGAGCCCTGACCCGCCTCTCGGGTCAGCCGCCGAGCAGTTGGGTCATGGTGCGGAAGTACGGGGGCGCCGCGACGGTGCCGCCGAACGCGCCCGACCCGCAGTTGCCCAGGTGCACCGAGGGGCCCGCGCACAGCTCGCCCGGTCGCGCGCCGTCGGCGAAGACCAGCGAGGAGGCGGCGTAGTCGCCGGTGCCGCCGACGAACGCCACCGACTCGGAGTTCTGGGTGGTGCCGGTCTTGCCGATGCCGGGCCGGTCCCAGCCCACCGCCCGGGCGGCGGCGGCGCTGGTGCCGATGGTGGTGTCCTCGCCCAGCGCGGTGTTCAGCGTCGCGGCGACCTCGGGGGAGATGACCTGCTCGCACGCCGCCGACGTCACCGGCACGGTGGTGCCGTCGCGGTCGGTGACGGACAGGATGGGGGAGGGCGGGCACCACACGCCGCCGCTGAGCAGCGTCGCGGGCACGTTCGCCAGTTCCAGCGGGCTCACCGGACTGTTGCCGAGGGTGAAGGACAGCTTGTCCTGGAAGTACTGGGTCTGCGTCTGGTTGCGCTGCGGGTCCGCGGAGGTGGTGTCGACGGCCTTGCCCGCGTTGTTGGTGCCCATCGTGGTGCGCAAGCCCAGCTTGGACGCCATCGCCACCACCGCGGGCACGCCGACCTTCTGCTCCAGCCCCACGAACGCGGTGTTGGGGGAGGTGGCCAGGCCCTGCGTGAGGGTGATGGGGTCGGGGTAGGTGCCGTCGTTGCGCACGGTGTAGCAGCTGCGCGAGCCCGCGGCGCGGAAGCACTGCGAGGTGGGGTTGGGCAGCAGCGTGCCGAGGTCGGCGGCACCGGATTCGAGCGCCGCCGCGGCGGTGAAGACCTTGAACACCGACCCCGCGCCGAACGGGTCGCTCACCCCGGACACGACGTTGGTCGAGGTCTGCCCCTTCGCCGCGTCGGTGCCCAGCCGCCGGTTCGACACCATGGCGAGCACCTGGTGGTCGCCGGTGCCGGGCCGCACGAGCGCCAGGGTGTTGGCCACGCCGTCCTCGGTGGGGTCGACGTTGTCGTCCACGGCCCGCTGGGCTGCGGCGGTGGCGGCCGGGTCGAGCGTCGTGCGGATGGTGTAGCCGCCGGTCATCAGCTGCTCCTGGGTGAACCCGGCCGACTGGAGGTAGCTGAGGGCGTAGTCGCAGAAGAACCCGTCGGCGGTGCCCGTGCACGTGCTGGCGGGCACCACGGGCCCGTTCGGCAGCACGCCCAGCGGTGCGGCCTTCGCCGTGGCGGCGGTCGCGGCGTCGAGGGTCCCGGCCGACACCATGGCGTCGATGACGACGTCGCGGCGCTCCAGCGTGGCCTGCGGGTGGTCGTACGGGTCGAACGCGGTGGGGTTGTTCACCATGCCCGCCAGCAGCGCGGCCTGCGGCATGTCGAGCTTGTCCGCGGTGGTGCCGAAGTACGCCTGCGCGGCGGCCCCCACCCCGTAGACGCGGCCGCCGAACTCCACGACGTTGAGGTAGGCGGCCAAGATGTCGTCCTTGCCCATCGACGCGTCAAGCTCGATGGCCGACCGCGCCTCCCGCACCTTGCGGGTGACCGTGTCGGCCCGGTCCTGCGCCTGCGCCTGCGGGTCGTCGCGGTGCACCACGTTGATCAGGTAGTTCTTGACGAGCTGCTGGGTGATCGTCGACGCCCCCTGCGTCGCGCCCCCGGCGGCGTTGTTGATGGCCGCCCGCAGCAACCCCTTCGGATCCACGCCGCTGCTGGTGTAGAACCGCCGGTCCTCGATGCTGACGATGGCGGCCTTCATGGTCGAGGAGATGGCCGAAGCCGCCAGCGGCAACCGGTACTGGTCGAAGACCCGCGCGATGACGTTGCCGTCGCGGTCGGTCAGCGTCGTCACCCCCGGCAACTGCTGGTCCAGGGTGACGGGCGGCTCGTCGGCCACCGCGGCGGCCACCACCCCCGCACCGGCCACCGCGGGCGCCACCATGCCCGCCACCAGCACACCGGCCACCCCGCACCCGCCCAGGAACTTCAGCACTCTGCGCACATCCGCCCAGGGTGCCCGCCGACCCTTACAGCGACCTGAGAACCGGGGTGAGAGCCTGCTCCCATGACCCAGCGCGGAGCTATCGTCACCGGTGGCGGCACCGGCATCGGCCGAGCCATCGCCCTCGACCTCGCCCAGGACCACGACGTGCTGGTGGTCGGCCGCACGGAGTCCACAGTGGTCGATGCCGCGCGGCACCCCCGCGTGCACCCCCTCGTCCTCGACGTCACCGCCCCCGGCGCCCCCGCCGCGCTGGCCGCGGCGGCCAGGAAATCCCTCGGACAGGTGAACGTCCTCGTCAACAACGCGGGCTCCGCCGCCCCCGCCCCCCTCGGCGGCATCGACCCCGCGTCAGCACACGCCCAGATCGCGGTCAACCTCACCGCCCCGCTGCTGCTGACCCAGGAACTGCTCCCCGACCTCAAGGCCACCCGCGGCGTCGTCCTCAACCTCACCAGCGCGGGCTCCACCGGCGGCCGCGCCTGGCCCGGCTTCTCCGCCTACGGGGCGGCCAAGGCGGCCCTGGAGTTCCTGACCCGCACCTGGGCCGCCGAACTGGCCCCCCACGGCGTCCGGGTCCTCGCCCTCGCCCCCGGTGTCGTCGAGTCCGGCATGGGCCTGCGCATGGGCTCCACCCCTGAGGAGTACGCCCGCTTCCTCGCCGAAACCGCGGGAACAACCCCTCTGCGCCGAGTGGGGCAACCGTCCGAAATGGCCTGGTGGGTCCGGACCCTCCTCGACCCCCGGGCCACCTTCGCCACCGGCGCGGTCGTGGTGGCCGACGGCGGCATGAGCCTCTGAGCCCCGCCACCCCTACCAGCTGCGGTCCCTGCCTGTCGCGGTCCCTGCCTGCCGCGACCCCTGCTCGTGATGGCCTCGTATCACACCCGCCCCGGTCCCGCTCGCACCCATCCACAGGCCCAGGGGGACCCCCGATTTCCACTCTGCCACAACGGAACGACAGTTTCGGAGGCGCGACCGCGAGTTGTCCACAGCGGGCGCGGGACCCGGTCGGGCGTGCCGGGTCCCGCGCGGTGCTCAGCCGCGGAACTCGGAGGCGTGGTCGGCCGCCCACTGGTCCAAGGGGCGTGCGGCCTTGCCCAGCGGGTGCGGTTGGACCGCGTCGGGGGTGTCCACGCCCGCGGTCCAGTACTTGATCAGCATGTCGACCACGAACGCGGGGACCGGGGCGTGGGCGCGCCACTGCTCGACGGTGATCTCCTCGAAGCGCGCGTCGGTGCCCGCGCCGGTGTTGATGGCGTGGAGCTGGTCCGGCTTGGACAGCGCGGCGGGCCCGGAGAGCAGGTAGGACTTGCCCTCGTGGTCGCCGGAGGTCAGGGCGGCTGCCGCGACCTCGGCGATGTCCAGTTCGTGCACGGGTGCCTGCTTGGCCTGGGCGAGGGGTTCCCGCACCACCCCGGCGCGGACCTGCGGTGCCCACTGGCGCAGGTTGCCTGCGAACATGCCGGGCCGCAGGTGCGTCCACGCGAGACCGGACGCCTCGACCGCCTCCTCCGCGGCCCGGTGGTGCGCGCCGTTGGCGTCGCCGGGGATCTCGACGCTCGCCGAGGACAGGGTGACCACCCGCCGCACGCCCGCGTCGGCCGCCGCCCGCACCACCGCGGCCGTGTCGCCCGTGGCCATCAGGTACAGGGCGTCGACCCCGTCGAACGCGCCCCCGGGCAGGCTGTCGAGATCGCCGCCGACCACCTCGACGCCTTCCGGGACCTGCACCTGCCCGGGACGCCGTGTCAGCGCTCGAACCGCAACCCCCTCATCCGCCAGCAGCCGGACCACGTGGTGTCCGACATTTCCGGTTGCCCCTGAAACAAAAACCCGCACGACCCCTCCAGTCGTCGATGAACCCGACCGACGCTACGCACGCGTGCGATCCGCTCGCACATGGGTCTTCGCGAACGCGAACGCCCGGGTGGGCGGCGGACCGTGGAGCGTGACCTAGCCTGGCGGGATGCGAGTCGTGGCCCTGTCCGACACCCACGCCCCCCGGTTCTGGAAGTCCTGCCCGCCCCGCGTGGCCGAACACCTGGCCGGGGCCGACCTGATCCTGCACGCTGGCGACGTCTGCACCCCGGCCGTCCTGGACGAACTGGTCGAGTTCGCCCCGGTCCTGGTCGTGCGCGGCAACAACGACGGCGACGACGTGGCCGAGTGGGGCGCGCCGGAGGTGCTGGAGACCGAGGTCGCGGGCGTCCGCCTCGCCATGCTGCACGACAGCGGGCCCAAGGCGGGCAGGCACAACCGCCTCCGCAGGCGGTTCCCGGACGCCGACCTCGTGGTGTTCGGCCACTCGCACATCCCCTGGGACGAGGAAGCGGACGGCCTGCGCGCCCTCAACCCGGGCTCGCCCACCGACAAGCGCAGGCAACCGCACGGCACCCTCGCGCTGCTCGACCTCGACGACGGCCACGTCTCCGCCCGCATCGTCGAGGTGACCTGACCCCGCTCAGCCCGCGGGCTGGCACGTCGGGCACCACCACGTCTCCCGCCCGTGCGCGGTCTGCCCCGCGGGCCGGAACGCGATCGGCGTGCCGCAGCGCAAGCACGGCCGCCGCGCCCGCCCGTAGACCCAGTGCCTCGGGGAACGCCGCCCGGTTGTGTTCTGCCCCGGGTTCGCGCGCACGGCGTAGTGCAACCGCTCGCGCGCGTCGGTGAGCAGCGGCCCCACGCCGTCGACGCCGCCCGCGGCCCGCCACGGGTTGACGTGGTGCAGGAACAGCATCTCCTGGGCCCACATGTTGCCGAGCCCCGCCACCCGCCGCTGGTCGAGCAGCGCGGCGACGATCGCCTGCTCACCCGCCGCGGCGACCCTCGCCACCGCGGTGCTGATGCTGTCGTCGCCCTCGGTGTCCGCGCCCAGCAGGTCAGGCCCGAGGTGCCCCACCACCGCGTGCTCGTCCCGCGTGCGCACCACGGTCAGCACCGGCAACCCGACGCCGACCAGCGTCCGCCCGTCCGCCAGGTGCAGCGCGACCCGCACCTGCGCCGCCACCCGCGGCGGCAAGCGCTTGCCCGGTCGCAGCACCGACCACGACCCGCTCATCCGCAGGTGCGAGTGGACGGTCACCCCGCCGTCGGTCCGCATCAGCAGGTGCTTGCCCCGGGGCCGCCACGCCACGATCCGCTGCCCGCCCAGCTCGACGGTGGCGAACCGCGGGTGTCGCACGTCGCTGCGGACGATCACCGCCCCCGCGGTCGCGGCGTCGAGCCGCGCCGCCAGCCGCGCGATGCTGTCCCCCTCCGCCACCCCCACATCGTCGCCCGTCCCGCGCCGCCGCGCAGGGTGCTTCCCGGAGGGGCGGCGTCAGCTGTTGTGCCGCGCTGCCCCGGGCGGTATGGGGGCCGTGGGGGACGGTGCCGGGTGGGGGCGGGTATGTGGAAATCAGCTAGGACATCTCGCGCAGGATCTGGTCCAGGCGCCGCAGGACCTTGAGCTGGGCGGGGTTGTACAGCTCGACGAGGGCGTGGGCGATGGTGTTGCCCGCCACGGCGGGGCCGTGGGGGGAGTCCGACGTGGGGTCGACGGCCCAGGGGTGCGCGTCGCGGATGCGGCGGACCACGGGGGCCATCCGCTCCGCGAGGCGGTTGACGGTGGCGTCGTCGGCGTCCGGAGGGAGCCCGTCGAACTCCTCGTCGGTCTCCTGGGGTTCGGCGACCAGCTCGCGGAACAGCTCGGCGGTCCGCTGGCTGAACACCGTCGAGTAGACCATGAGCAGGGCCTGGTTGGTCTCCGACAGGTTCCGCGACAGCGGCGCGAACTCGGTCGGCAGGTGCATCGGCGCCCGGTGGCGCAGGATCACGGCCAGCTCCGCGCGCACCCGGTTCAGCCGCTCGACCGTGGCCGCCAGCTCGGCGTCGAGCACCCGGATCGCCTCATCCGGCTCCTGGTCGGCCCGGCCCAACGCCGCGACCTGCGACAACGGCACCCCGAGGTCGCTCAGCCGCTTGATCTGCAACAACCGCACCAGGTGCGCCACCCGGTACTGCTTGTACCCGTTGGCCGCCCGCTCCGGCACCTCCAGCAGCCCGACCTCGTGGTAGTGCCGCACCGCCTTCACCGTCGTGCCCGCCAGCTCGGCGAGCTGCCGAGTGCTCCACGCCATGCCCGCCTCCCCGATCAGTTGCCCCCAGTCCACACCCTGCCCCTGGGGCACGGTCAAGCCGCACCCGTGCCGTCGCCTCGGACCCCGGGCCGCCAGCGCACCAGCTCGGGGCGTCGGTCACAGCCAGGTGGTCGACAGCCAGGCCGTCGCCGCCGCGGCGAGCAGGAGGGTGGTGTTGAGGGTGACCTGGCGATCGCCCATCCGCAGGTGGACGGCGGTGGCGCCGACCTGGAGCAGCGCGAACCCGAGGGCGGCGGCCAGGGCCAGCCACGGCGCGATCCCGCTGAGCGGGGGGAGGACCAGCCCGACCGCGCCTAGGGCCTCCAGCACGCCGAGCGCCCGCACGACCGGCATCGGGGTGGTGTCCACCCACGCCATCACCGGTCGCAGCTGGTCGCGGGTCCGGGCCACCTTGGCGGCGCCGGCGTAGAGGTAGAACAGGGCCAGCAGGGTGGCGAGCACCCAGTACGCGGCGGTCACCACACCGGCTCGGTGGCGTAGCGGCGCATCACCTCGGCGTTCGCCTCGGGGGTCAGCACGCCGTCGCGGGCGATGATCGCCTGGAGGTCGCGGAAGTACTGCACGTACCGCTGGGGGGTGAACGTGCTGAGCATGACGGCGGGTTCGTCGGTGGTGTTGGCGAAGGTGTGCGGTGCCCCGGGCGGGACCACCACCAGGGTGCCGGGGGTGGCGTCGTGGTCCTGGTCCCCGACGGTGAACCGGATGGTGCCGGAGATGACGTAGAAGCTCTCGTCGTGCTCGGCGTGGCGGTGCTGGCGGGGGCCGGGGGTGCGCGGGGCGAGGACGGACTCCGCGATGCCGAGGCGGTGGCCGGTGGTGCTGCCGTCCTCCAGGACGCGCATGCGGGTGGGGCCCAGGGCGATGACCTCGCCGTCGTCCGGGCCGGTGATGGAGACGGGGTTCGAGTTGTCCACGCCCCCATCGAACGGCCGCGGCGCCCGGGGTGTCCAAGACCTGTTCTGGTCGGCCGATGCCCGCTCGGTATCGTCGCAGCGTGGAGCTCCGCACGCTGCGCTACTTCCTCGCCGTCGCCGAGGAGCTGCACTTCGGGCGGGCCGCGGCCCGGCTGCACATGAGCCAGCCGCCGCTGAGCCGGGCCGTGCGGCGGCTGGAGGCCGAGGTCGGCGCCGCGCTGTTCGACCGCTCGCCCGCCGGGGTGGCGCTGACCGCCGCCGGGGCGGTGCTGCTGCCCGAGGCCCGCGCCCTGCTGGAGCAGGCCGACCGGGTGCGGGCGCGGGTGGCCGCCGCGGCCGGGGACGCGGGCATCGTCGTCGGCCTCTTGGGCGACACGACCGACCCCGGTGTCACCCGCCTCGCGGGCGACTACCGCCGCGGGTACCCGCACGTCGAGGTCACCGTCCGCGAGACCGACCTGACCGACCCCACCTGCGGCCTGCGGGCCCGCCTCGTCGACGTCGCGCTGACCCGGGCCCCGTTCGACGAGACCGGGCTGGTCGTGCGGGAGCTGCGCGCGGACCCGGTGGGCGCCGTGCTGCGCACCGACGACCCGCTGGCCGGGCGCGGCGCCCTGCACCTGGCCGACCTGGCCGACCGCGACTGGTTCGTCTTCCCCGAGGGCACCGACCCCCGGTGGCAGTCCTACTGGAACGGTGGGCGGCCGCGCCGGGGGCCCGTGGTGCGCGCGGTGCACGAGTGCCAGCAGGCCGTCCTGTGGAACGGCACGGTCGGCATGGCGCCACTGGGGCACGAGCAGGTGGCCGGGCTCACCTTCGTGCCGGTGGTCGACATGGCGCCCAGCCGCGTGGTGCTCGCCTGGAACGCCGACGACGCGAACCCGCTGGTGCGCTCCTTCGCCCGGCTCGCCGCCACCGCCTACCGGGGCTGAACCGGCCCGCCCCCGCGCGCCGGTGGGACGGGCTCCGGTTCCGTAGGATGGCCGGGCCGGTGCGGTGGCGGAGATGAGGAGTCCGGTGCGCTCTGATGACGTTGTGGCCACACCGGAGGACGGGCCGGTGCCGGACGTGTTCGCCGCGGACCCGCGGATCGGCCGGGACCTGGTGCGGGTGGACTGGGCGGCCACCCCGCTGGGCGCCCCCGACGGCTGGCCGCAGAGCCTGCGCACGACGGTGAGCATCCTGCTGTCCTCGCGGTTCCCCATGTGGATGGCCTGGGGCCCGGAGCTGACGTTCTTCTGCAACGACGCCTACCGGCGCGACACCCTGGGCCGCAAGTACCCGTGGGCGCTGGGCAGGCCCGCCCGGGAGGTGTGGGCGGAGATCTGGGGCGACATCGGGCCGCGGGTGGCCTCGGTGCTCGACACCGGCCAGGCGACCTGGGACGAGGCGCTGCTGCTGTTCCTGGAGCGCTCCGGGTACGTGGAGGAGAGCTACCACACGTTCTCCTACAGCCCGCTGCAGGACGACGAGGACCAGGTCGTCGGCATGCTGTGCGTGGTCAGCGAGGACACCGAGCGGGTGATCAGCGAGCGGCGGATGGCCACCCTGCGCGACCTGGGCTCGGACTACAGCGTGCTGCGCAGCGAGCGGCAGGTGCTGGCCTTCACCGACCAGCAGCTCGGGCGCAACCTGCGCGACCTGCCCTTCGCCGCGACCTACCTGTTCGACGAGGCGGGCACCGCGGTGCCCACCGGGTCCTCGGGCATCGGGGCCACCCGGGCGCTGACCAGCGACCCCGGCGCGTGGCCGGTGGCGGAGGTCCAGGACGGGCAGTCGGTGCTGCTCGACCTCGACCCCGACCGGTTCCCCGACCCGCCGCGCGGGGACTGGGCGGAACCCGCGGTGCGGGCGCTGGTGGTGCCGCTGCGCCAGCAGGGCGCGGCGCCGTTCGGGTTCCTCGTCGCCGGGCTCAACCGCTACCGCGAGCTGGACGGGGCCTACCGGGGCTTCCTGGAGCTGGTCGCCGGGCACATCGCGACCGGCATCGTCAGCGCGCGCAGCTTCCAGGCCCAGCAGCGCCGCGCCGAGGAGCTCGCCGCGCTCGACCGGGCCAAGACCACGTTCTTCTCCAACATCAGCCACGAGTTCCGCACCCCGCTCACGCTGATCATGGGCCCGGTGGCCGAGCTGCGCGCCCGCGAGGACACCGGGCTCGACCAGCGGGCCAGGACCGAACTGGACGTGGTGCACCGCAACGGGCTGCGGCTGAGCAAGCTGGTCACCACCCTGCTCGACTTCTCCCGCATCGAGGCGGGCCGGATGCGGGCCAGCTACGCCCCGACCGACCTCGCCGCGGCCACCGCCGACCTGGCCAGCGTGTTCCGCTCGGCGGTGGAGGCCGCGGGCCTGCGGTTCACCGTGGACTGCGCGCCACTGGGCGAGCCCGTCCACCTCGACCAGGACATGTGGGAGAAGATCGTCTTCAACCTGCTGTCCAACGCGCTCAAGTTCACCTTCGACGGCGAGGTCGCCGTCACCGCCCGCCGCGACGGCGCGCACGCGGTGGTCACCGTGCGCGACACCGGCGTCGGCGTGCCCGAGGCCGAGATGCCCCGGCTGTTCGAGCGCTTCCACCGCATCGAGAACTCCCGCGCGCGCTCGCACGAGGGCAGCGGCATCGGGCTGGCCCTGGTGCGCGAGCTGGTGGACCTGCACGGGGGCACCATCACCGCCGAGAGCACCGAGGGCGCGGGGACGACCTTCACCATCCGGCTGCCCTTCGGCACCGCGCACCTGCCCGCGGACGCCACCGCCCCCGCCGAGCGCCCCGCGCGCACCGGCGAGACCGGCGAGCAGTACGTCCAGGAGGCGCTGCGCTGGCTGCCCGGGGCGGGCGCCGAGCCCGAGGTGCCGCTGGGCCCGGACGCGCCGGAGTCGGGGGCGCCGGTGCGGGTGCTCATCGCCGACGACAACGCCGACATGCGCGACTACCTGGGCAGGCTGTTGCGCGGCGCGGGCTACCAGGTCGAGGCCGTCGTCGACGGCCTGCGGGCGCTGGAGGCCGTCCGCGCCGAGCAGCCGGACCTGGTGGTCAGCGACGTGATGATGCCGGGCCTGGACGGGTTGGCCCTGGTCGGGGCGCTGCGCGGGGACGCGCGCACCGCCGCGGTCCCGGTGCTGCTGCTGTCGGCGCGGGCCGGGCAGGAGGCCTCCATCGAGGGCTTCCGCGCGGGTGCCGACGACTACCTGGTCAAGCCGTTCGCCGCCGCCGAGCTGCTGGCCAGGGTGCGCTCCACGGTGGAGCTGTCGCGGCTGCGCGCCCACCACGCCCGCTGGCGCACCGCCCTGGTCGACTCGCTGCAGGAGGCGTTCTTCGTCTGCGACGAGGACGGCGCCGTCATCGAGATCAACTCCGCCTTCACCGACATCCTGGGCTACGGCCCGGAGGGCCTGCCCTACCGGCCGACCCACCCGTGGTGGCCGGACCCGGACACCGACCCCGAGCAGCACGACGAGGTCGCCGACGCCTTCGCGCTGCTGATGGCCGCCGAGCACGGCAGCTACACCATCCCCGTCACCCACCGCGACGGGCACCGGCTGTGGGTCACCGCGAGCTTCAACGACGCCGAGGACCCCGACACCGGCCGCCGGATCACCGTGGGCACCTTCCGCGACACCACCGCCGAGCACTACGCGGTGCAGCGCCAGGGCGCGCTGGCCGCGCTCAACAGCCAGCTCGCCCAGGCCGACACCACCGCCGAAGCGCTGGCCGGGGCGGTCGCGGCGCTGCGCGGGACGTGGCAGGCGCGCCGGGTCCTGGCCGTCGTGCTGCCCGGGGACGAGGCGCCGGGGGAGCACCCGCCGGAGCCGGAGGTGGTGGGCGCGGGCAGTGGTACCCGGTGGGTCGACCTGCCCGACGAGGTCCGCGCGGCCATCGGCGAGCACCGCCGCGGCGACCTGCTCACCGCCACCACCAGCGGCGCGAGCGCGGCGAGCATCGCCGTGCAGCACCCCCGCGGCGTGCTGGCGGTGTGGGTCGAGCTGGCCGAGCAGCGCCCGTTCACCCCGGAGGACCAGACGCTGCTGACGATGCTGGCCGGGCGGCTCGGCCAGGGGCTCGCCCGCATGCACGCCCTCGACCAGCAGCGCGAGACCGCGCTGGCGCTCCAGCACGCCATCCTCGGCCCGCAGCGCCTGCCGATCGGCTTCGCCGTGCGCTACCAGCCCGCCACCAGCCCCCTGCAGGTCGGCGGCGACTGGTACGACGTGATCGACCTCGACGACGGGCGCATCGGCCTGGTGGTGGGGGACTGCGTCGGGCACGGCCTGGCGGCCGCCACCGTGATGGGGCAGCTGCGCAGCGCCTGCCGCGCGCTGCTGCTGGAGCACCCCGACCCCAGCGCCGCGCTCGCGGGCATGGACCGGTTCGCCTCCCGGCTCACCGGGGCCAAGTGCACCACGGCGTTCTGCGCGGTGCTCGACCCGGAGACCGGCGAGCTGGTCTACTCCGGCGCCGGGCACCCGCCCCCGGTGGTGGTGCACGCCGACAGCACCACCACGACCCTGCAGGAGGCGAGCACGATCCCGCTCGGCCTGCGCCCCGGCCGCCCGCGCCCGGCGGCCAGGGTCGTCCTGCCGCCGCGCTCGACCCTGCTGCTCTACACCGACGGCCTCGTCGAGCGCAGGCGCAGCCCGCTGGACGAGGGGATCGCCCGCGCGGGCGACCTGGTCGCCGCCGGGCGCGCGGAGTCACCGGAGGAACTGGCCGACCGGCTCATGTCCCGGCTGGCCCCGGCCGACGGCTACGAGGACGACGTCGCCCTGCTGCTCTACCGGCACCCGGCGCCGCTGCACATGGACCTCACCGCCGACGCCGAGGACATCGCCCCGGCCCGCGGCGCGCTGCGCGGGTGGCTGAACCGCTGCGGGCTGGACCCCGTGCAGGTCCAGAACATCCTGGTCGCCGCCGGGGAGGCCGTCACCAACGCCATCGAGCACGGCCACCGCGAGTCCCCCGGCGGCCGCGTCCTGCTGCGCGCCGCCGCCCTGATCGACGCCCTGCACATCACCGTCACCGACACCGGCAGCTGGAAGCTCCCCAACCCCCAGCAGAACCCGCACCGCGGCCGGGGCATCACCCTCATGCGGGCGCTGATGAACGACGTCACGATCGAGTCGGACACCACCGGCACCACCGTCCACCTCCACACGAGGATCGCCTGATGCCCACCCCGCTCACCCTCACCACCCGCACCACCGACGGCGCCACCACCCTCGTCGCCGAGGGTGAGGTCGACCTGAGCAACAACGCCACGTTCACCCGCGCCCTCACCGACGCCATCACCACCGCGGCCCCGCACCCGCTCACCCTCGACCTGCGCCAGGTCGACTTCCTCGACAGCGGGGCCATCCACACCCTGTTCACCCACGTCGACGACCTCCGCCTGGTCGCGGGCCCCCTCCTCATGCCCATCCTCACCATCAGCGGCCTTGCCGAACTGGCCACCATCGACCAACCCGGCTGACCCCCGGCACCCGCGCTCCCACCAGGACGGACAGCCGACCCCGGCGCCGGGCCTTCACGTCTGGCCCGGGGGAGTAGCCTGCCCCGGCCGACCCGCCGGGGGCGGCGCGCGAGGGGAGCAAGGGTGACCACACTGGACCGGCCGGGGATCACCACGGGCGTCGGGCTGACCGCCGTGATCGTGGCCGCTGCCCGGGCGATCGCGGCGAGCCGCCCCGGCAGCCTGTCCCGCGACGACTACGCCGAGCGCTTCGTCCGGGCGGTGCCGACCCCGGTGGCGGTGCCCACCCGCTTCGACCAGGTCGTCGGCGGCGACCGCGATCCGCTGTGGGGCCGGTGCTACCGCTTCTTCGACCTGCGCACCCGGGTGTTCGACGACTTCGTGGTCGACCGCGTGGCCTGCGGCGCGCGGCAGGTGGTCGTGCTCGGGGCGGGCCTGGACTCCCGGGCCGTGCGGCTGGACCTGCCCGAGGACTGCGCGGTGTACGAACTGGACCTGCCCGACGTGCTGGAGTTCAAGCGCCGCGCCTTGGCGGGCATGGCGGCGAGCCCCGCCGCGTCGCTGAACTTCGTCGGCGTCGACCTGCGCGGCGCGTGGGCGGGCCCGCTGCGCGCGGCGGGGTTCGACCCGACGCGCCCGTCCGCCTGGTTGGCGGAAGGCCTGTTCCCCTACCTCTCGGCCGCCGCCGAGCGCGCGATCCTCACCGCCGTCGACTCGCTGGCGTCCCCGGGCAGCGCCTTCTGCTTCGAGAGCATCCCGGGTCACCGCCCCCACGGCGAGGCGGGCGCCGCCTACGTCGAGATCAAGAACCGGCTCGGGCTCGACATCGCCGCCCTGTTCAACACCGAACCCCGACCGTCCTCACTGGACGTCCTGGCGGCGACCGGGTGGCGCGGGAGCTGCGTGCCGTCGATGGAGCACGGCACCAGGCACGGCGGCGGCCCCGGCCCCGAGGACGGCTTCGTCGACTTCCACTGGACCACCGTCGACAAGACCTGACCCCGCGGGCGCACCCCGCCCCGCGGCGGGATGCGCCCGCGGCGCTCACCGGAACTCGTGCACGACCTCGATCAGCCCGACCAGGTGCGCGTTGAACTCGTCCAGCTCCTCGGCCGGGACCCACAGCTCCAGGATCGTCCGACCCCCGGCCTGCTGCACCGGGTAGCGCCGCAGGAACTCCGACTCCACCCGGAACCGCGTCACGTACCCGACCCCGCTGTGCGGCACGTTCCACTCGCGGGCGATCTTGACCGCGTACTCCTCGTTCAACACCGGGTAGAAGATGGGCTGCTCGGGCAACCGGGGCGGCCACGCCCGCCACCCGGACCGCCGGACCAGCTCCAGCTCCTCCGGCCCGGTGGGCCGCCACAGCACAGTGGTCGACGTCTGTTCCTGGACCACCGCGCACCCCCTGCTCGAAGACTGGACCGGCGCCGCAGCCTACCGATCGCCCAGCCTCGCCTACCAGCCATTTCCACCAGCGACCAGCAGCTGGACCGGCCCGCGCGGCGTCCCGGGCTGTCAGCCGAACAGGGCGGTGGCGAGCTTGCGGACGGGGATCATGGGGGAGTGGCCATGCGCAGGCGGCAGCGGGGGCAGCAGGTCGAGCAGTTCGTCGTCGGTGGCCGGGTGCGCGTTCCGCGCGGCGGTGCGCAGGAGGTCGCGGTCCACCGCGGGGCCACCCCACACCAGGATCTCCCTGGCACCCGCGGGCTTCGTGTACTCCTGGTGGTCCGGGAAGCGCCGGTAGCGCAGGTCGCGTGACTCGAACTCGCAGGTGCACGTGTGGGCGTCCCGCACGCTCACGGTGATGTTCCGCGCGCCGGGGAGGGTGCTGGGGTCGTCGGGGGTGAAGACGTTGTGCCCAGGCGTGGCGGCGCCGGAGTAGCCGGGGACGGTTGCGGTGTAGGTGCCGGGGGCGGAGGACTCGCGCGCGGTGAGGATCGCTCCACGCAGGAACGCGCGGTCGTGGGTCGTGGCGGCGGTGAGGGTGAACTGCTTGCCCGGGACGCGCAGGACGTAGGCGTGGGTCCCCCACCCTCGCAGGTAGAACAAGCCCGGACGTTCGACCTCGCACGACTGGGAGTAGAAGCCGCCCGCGGTGACGGGGTCGTAGTCGCAATCCGCGCTGCCGGGGTTGTCGCTGTCGTACAGGACGATGAAGGGGTCGGGCGGGTTGGGGTCGGTGTCCACGGGCATCAGCTGCTGGACCCGGGAATCGAACCCCGAGCGGTAGCCGGGGACGTCGGTCACCGCGAAGTCCAAGCGCTGCGCCGAGGCCACGGCCAAGCGCTGGTCGACCTCGGGGGGCATGGTCCGCGCCAAGGCGTGCAGGAGGATCCCGCCGGTCGCGACGAACACCACCGCGAACCCGATGGCCAAGGCCCGCGAGCGCAGCAGCATCCCCGCCACCACCGCGAACGGCACCACCCCCGACACCAGCCACGCCCCGGTGTCACCGCTGATGCCCAACCCGGCCTCGTCGCTGATCGCCCACCCGAAACCCCACAGCGTGAACCCCAGGACGGCGACCAGCAACGCCCACAGCACCCGGCCGCGCACCCAGGACTCCCCGGGCGCGATCGAGGCGACGCCCACGAGGACGGCGACGACCACGGCGGCGAGCACGGCCCCGACGGCCAGCACCGCGCCCTGGCCCGCGAACGCGGCCGCGAGCAGCACACCACTCGCCACCGGTCCCAGGACCGCCCCGCAGACCCCGGCCAGGCCGACCTGCGCCAGCGCGGCACCGGTCCCACGCCTCTCGGGCGCGGTAGATCCCCCAGTCTCCACACCGCCAACTGTGGCACGGGGCGAATGGTGCGGGCATGCGTTGAACTACTCAAAGCCGGTGCTGCGGAGCGGCCGCTACTCCTTGACCCGCAGCCGGTTGTCCGCGGTCATCTGGTCGTAGAGGGACTTGGCGAACGCGGTGGCCGCTTGCAGGTCGAGGTCAGTGATCTTGTCGTTCAACTGCCCGGCGATGGCGGCGAGCTGGTCCTGGTCCAGGGTCTCGCCCTCGGGCAGGTCCGGCACCCTCTTGCCCCGCCACAGCTCAGCGAGGAACTGGGGCGTGGCCACCCCCAGCTCCCGGCCCGCCTTGCCGAGGACCTTGCCCGCGATGAAGTCGATGGCCTCCTCGCGGGTGTCCCAGTACTTCGTCTCCATCGTCGACATGATGTCGTTGACCTGCGGGGACATCGGTTGCTTGAGGAAGTGCACCTGGCTGGCGAAGAACTGGTCGATGGTGGCCGCGGCGAAGTTGCCGACCACGGCCTTGAACGGGGCCAGGCCCGACTTGGCGTAGTAGCCGTAGCTGCCCTCGGGGCACGCCTCGAAGATCTGCTCCAGGTACTCGCGCTGCCCCAGCGGCTCGGCCTCGGTGTAGACCCGGGCGCCCTCGGCCACCCGCAGGTCGCCGTAGATCGGGTCGAACTCGGCCTGCACGTAGGTGAACACGCGCTGGCGGAAGCCGTTCCACTCGGGGAGGTGGGCGTGCAGGTGCTTCATCACCTCGTCGGTCTGCGCCGGGTTGTCCACCTGGGACCAGCCGACGCCGAGCAGCTGCCGGTCCTCGTAGAACGACGCCGTGCGCTTGAAGCTGTCCCACCGCACGGAGCCGGTCCAGAAGGCGGTGCGCCGCAGCCGGATGTTCTCGCCGATGGCGCGGAACGCGGCGGTGAAGCGGGGGAGTCCGGAGGTCATCGGGGTTTCCTCTCAGCGGATCGGTACCGGGATCGGGGGCGGGCCGTCACGACGTGAGGTCGACGGCGAACCCGCCTTCGGCGCCGACAGCGCCCAGGTAGCCCTCCAGCGCCTCGCACAGCGCCTGGTAGCTCGCGGTCCAGAGCGCGCTCGCGCCCGCCTCGCCCTGCCACTGGGCGGGGTTCTCGGCCACCTCGGCGAGGATGATGGGCTTGATCTGCTCCCACACCTCCCACACCGTCTCCGCGGTGACCTGGTCCATCAGCGGGGTGATCGCCTCCACCACGTCGGCCCCGGCCGCCGCCCCGAGCGCGGCGAACACCTCGTCGACCGACTCCGCCGGTTCGTCCTCCGGCTGGTCCTCGGCCTGCTGCTCGGCCGCCACCTGCTCGGCGCGGTCCGCCCGGTCCACCAGGTCGTCCACCACCCGGGTGACCTCGTCCACCCGGGCGTCCACCACCCCGGAACCGAACGCCCCCTCGAACGCGCTGAGCACGTCCTGCTCGGAGGTCCGGTCGACCAGCGACCCGACGCGCGCCCGCGTCTCCTCCCCGATCTCCGCCACGGCCTCGGGGGTGAAGGCCCGCAGCAGCAGCGCCTCGACCTCGTAGGGATCCACCGGAACTCCCCTCCTGCCCCGCACGCCGGGGACGACCACCCCAGGATGCGGTCGCCTCGACCTGCCCGGCGAGGCCACCGGAGGCGACCGTGGGGGCACCGCAGGAGGGCCGTGGGGGTTGCGCGCCCGGTACGACCAGGCGCGAGCGGGGCCTCAGCCCACGTCGAGGATGAACTCGGTCAGCAGCGCGGCGAACCGCGCGGGCGCCTCCTGGTGGGGGGCGTGGCCCGCACCAGGGACCACCTGCACCGCGTTCCGCCACAGCGCGGGGAAGTCGAGCCCGCGCAGGTAGTCGAAGTTGATCAACTGTTCCTCGGCGCCGTGCAGGACCGCGAGCGGCAGGCGCAGCGCCGACAGGATCGCGAACTCGTCGGCGAACTGGCCCGCGCCCGCGCTGGCGGCCAGCCCGGTGCGCGCGGCGCCGTCGGTGGCCAGGATGTCCTCGACGAACTCCGACAGGTCGAGCGGGGAGCCCGGCGCGGTGAAGCTCGCCGCGACGACCCGCGCCTCGTCCTCGCTGACCTCGTCGCTGAACAGCGCGCCCATGGCCGGGTTAGGCAGGAAGGCCTCGGCCATGTCCGCGGGCGTGCCGATCGGGGCTGTCCCGAACACGGCGAAACCGCGCGCGTCCGGCAGCCCGGGCGCGGCCTCCAGGACGATCTGCCCGCCCAGGCTCCAGCCGACGAAGACCGCGCCGGAGACGTCGAGTTCCCGCGCGAAGCCGGTGAGCAGGGCGGCGTAGCGCGGCAAGGAGTACCCGGCCTCGTCGCGGACGGGCTCGGAGCCGCCGTGCCCCGGCAGGTCCAGCGCGAGGCACCGGAAGCTGCTGCCCAAGCCGCTGCGCAGCAACGGCAGCCAGGTCCGCGTCGACGAGGAGTTCCCGTGGACCAGCACCACGGGCGGGGCACCGGCGGGCGCCTGGGCGGGCGAGCTGTCGAGGTAGGCGACGCGCTGCCCGTCGACGGTCACGATCGAGTGCTCCACACGGGGCCTTCCTGCGATCCCGACCGCTCCCACCGGAGACGGACGGCGGCGGAGATGACGATCACCAGGGTAGTGGTCGGCACCCGGCGGGTCGTCCGGCCCCGCGGGCCGGGGCGGGCCGTGGACGGCGACCGCCGCCCCGCGGTGCCGCGGGGCGGCGGTCACCCGGCGGTTCCGGGCTCGCCGCCTCAGCGGGTCTCGACCACGACCTTCTCGATCACCACGTCCTGCACGGGCCGGTCGTTGCGCGGGTTGGTCTCGGTCGCGGCGATGGCGTCGACGACCGCGCGGCTCGCGTCGTCGGCGACCTCGCCGAAGATGGTGTGCTTGCCGGTGAGCCAGGTCGTCGCGCCCACCGTGATGAAGAACTGGCTGCCGTTGGTGCCCGGCCCGGCGTTGGCCATGGCCAGCAGGTGGGGCTTGGTGAACGCCAGGTCGGGGTGGAACTCGTCGGCGAACTCGTACCCGGGGCCGCCGGTCCCGTTGCCGAGCGGGTCACCGCCCTGGATCATGAACCCCTCGATCACCCGGTGGAAGACCGTCCCGTCGTAGAGCGGGGCGTTGCTCGGCTGCCCGGTGCTCGGGTCGATCCACTGCCTGCTGCCCTCGGCCAGTTCCACGAAGTTCTTCACCGTCTTCGGGGCGTGGTCGGGCAGCAGCCTGATGACGATGTCACCCCTGTTGGTCTTCAACGTCGCGAACAGCTCGTCTGCCATTGCGGTCCTTCCGTGGTGGGCGATCGGTCGGATGATCTTAGTTGCCGCGTCACGGAGTGGGTTCCCTGTGGACTACCCCGATCGGGTCGATCGCCAGGGACCCAGCGTGATCAGCTCCGACCCGGCCGGGTGACGGTGAGGCAGGCGACCCGGACTCCCAGCGGGCCGTCCCGGCGACTGGCCGACCCCAGGCCGGTCGGGGATAGTGATCCGCTGGGGAAGACGAGCGTGGAGGCGGCGATGATCGCAGCGGAGAACCTCGGCCTCCGCACCCGCCGAGGGTGGGTGTTCCAGCAGGTCGACCTCGCCGTCGACGACGGGGGGATCGTCGCCGTCGTCGGCCCCGCGGGCAGCGGTCGGTCCATGCTGCTGCTGTCGCTCGCCGGGCGCGCCCGCCCGAGCACCGGCACGTTGTCCGTCGCGGGGGAGACCTCGCGGGCGGCGATCCGGCGCCTCGTCGGCGTCGCGCGGATCACCGGCGCGGTGGACCTCGAACCCGACCTGACGGTGCACGACATCCGCCGTGAGACGCGCCTGCTGTCGCGCGGCGCGGACCTGCGGCGGGCCGAGGGCGACCTGGGGCTCAGCCTGGACGGCGCGTCCGCCGTGGGCGACCTCGCCGCGGACGAGCGGCTGCTGCTGGCCGTCGCGACCGCGACCGCGGCCGCTCCGCGCGCCCTCGTGGTGGACGACGTCGACCTGGGCACCACCCGGGAGCAGCAGGAGCGCGTCTGGGCGGCGCTGCGCGACGTGGCCGCCGCGGGCACCGCGGTGATGGCGAGCGCGTTGGACCCCGTCGTGGTGGACGGCGTGGCAGTGGTCGAACTGGAGGGGGATGACCGTGCGGCCCGTTGAGCTGGCGTGGCTGGAGGTCAAGCGGTTCCGGACCCCGTTGCAGCGGTTGGCCCTGGTCTTCATCACCCTGGTGCCGCTGCTCTACGGCGGGCTGTACCTGTGGTCCAACTGGGACCCCTACGGCAGGCTCGACCAGATCCCGGTCGCGGTGGTCAACGAGGACCGCGCGGTGACCGCCGAGGGCGAGCAGGTCGACGCCGGGGAGCTGTTCGTCGGGGAGCTCACCAGGGACCGCATCTTCGACTGGCGGTTCGTCGACCGCGCCGAGGCCGCGCGGGGTGTCGGCGAGGGGGAGTACTACTTCCAGATCACCGTCCCCGCCGACTTCTCCACCAAGCTCGCGAGCGGGGCCGACCGCGACCCCCAGCGGGCGCGGATGCTGATCACCCTCGACGACGCCAACGGGTACGTCGTGGGCAAGATGGCGCAGACCGTGCAGTCGGAGCTGGAGAACAAGATCAGCGCGGCGGCCGTCTCGGCCTACTTCACGTCCGTGTTCACCAACCTCGAACAGCTGCGCACCGGCATCAGCAGCGCGGCAGACGGCGCTGGTCGGTTGCGCGACGGGGCGGCGTCGGCCAACCGGGGCGGCACCGACCTCGCCAACGGCCTCTCCGAGCTCAAGACGGGCGCCGACAAGCTCGTCCCCGGCGCGCAACAGGTGTCCGACGGCGTCTCCACCATCACCGACGTCGTGGTCCCGGCGGCCAACACGATCGCGGACGGGCTCCCCTCCGTCGCCACCACGGCCGCGGACGCCGCGGCGAAGGCCGACACCCTGGCAGGCGACGCCGCCCAGGTCGCGTCGACCGTGGCGCGCGGGCCCAACTCCGTCCAGGCGCGGCTCGTCGCGCTCGGGCAGGGCAACCCCGACCTCCAAGCCGACCCCGCCTACCAGGAACTCCTCCGGATCACGGGTGAGGCGGCGGCGCTGACCAACCGCGTCGACGAAACCGCCCAAGGGGTCAAGAACACCACCGCGGCCGTCAACACGCGCGCGGGACAACTCGTGCAGGACACCCCAGCCCTGCAAGCACGGCTCCGCGACGCGGCGGACAAGGTCACCCAGCTCGACCAAGGCGCCAAGCAGGTCGCCAGCGGCGCCGCGCAGCTGGACACCGGGCTCGGCACCGCGCTGACGGGCGCCAACTCCCTCCGGGACGGGTTGGGGCAGCTGTCGACGGGCTCCGCCCAACTGGCCGACGGCCTGGCCCAGGCCCAGGGCAAGATCCCCGTCCTGTCCGACGACCAGAAGGAGTCCAACGCCGCCACCCTGGCCTCCCCGGTCGACGTGGCGACGGAGAACCTGCACCCGGCGGTCACCTACGGCAGGGGCCTGTCCCCGTTCTTCCTGTCCATCGCCCTCGTCGTCTTCGGCATCACCGGCTTCCTTGTCCTGCGACCGATCTCCGCCCGCGCCCTGTCCTCCACGGCAGGCGACGTGACCGTGGCGCTCGCCGGCTACGCCCCCGCCGCCCTGTGCTGCGTCACCGGGGGACTGGTCCTCTACACGGCCCTCGACGTCTTCCTGGGCCTCGACCCGGTGCACACCTGGGGCACGATCGGACTGCTCGCCCTCGCCGCGCTCTCCTTCACCGCCATCGCCCACCTGCTCCGCACGGCCCTGGGGGGAGCGGCGAGCGCGGTCGTGCTGATCCTGCTGCTGCTCCAGCTCACGACCTCAGCGGGCACCTTCCCGTACGAGACGCTGCCCGCGCCCTTCCGCTTCCTGCACCCGCTGCTGCCGATGACCTACCTCGTCGACGGCCTGCGGGTGACGATCTCCGGCGGCAACGGCGCCCACCTGCTGCGCGACGCCCTGGTGCTCGGCGGTTTCCTGGTCGTCGCGCTGGCGCTGACCTGCGTGGTGGTCCGCCGCAAGCGCGAGTGGACGATGACCGCGCTGAAGCCGTCCCTCTCGATCTGACACCCGGTCGTCGTTTCGTGGCGTGCGCCACGACCCCCACCAACACGCCGCGCCAGCAGGTCGACCATCGCCTAACCTGGCATCGTGCTCACCCCGTTCCGTCAACGCCTCGCGCAGTGGCTGCTGCTGTGCGCGATCGCGGTCGGGGTCATCGGCATGCACCACCTGACCTCCGCCGACAGCGGCCATGCGATGAGCGCTGCTGGCGGGGTCGCCATGGCCGGCGACCACGCCTCCACGGGCAGTGCTCACGACGTCACCGGCACACCGGCCCAGGACCACGCCACGGCTGTCGCGGCGGCGCCTGAGACGCCGATGGGCGGCCACGACGTGATGCACCTGTGCATGGCGGTCCTGGCGTCCTCGGCCGTGCCGCTGTTGCTGCTGTTGCTGGCCTTGGCCGCGGCCATGGTCCTCACCGGCGTGGTGCGCGCCGCCGCGGAGCTGCGTCGCCGCTGGCGCGGACCCCCGCCGCGCACAGGCCAACAGGTCCTCGCCCTGGTGAGCGTCCTCAGGTTGTGACAGGCCCACCCGCGACCGCAGTCCGTCCGCGGGCCGAAGCCATCCGTCCACAACCGACCCACCAGGAAGTCCACCATGACCACGAGGAACACCCTCGGGGCGCTTCTGGCCGCCCTCACCCTGACCTTCCTCGCCGCGTGCGGCGGCACCGGCTCGACCGGGCACGAGGGCACGAGCTCGACCACCGCCCCCACCCAGCACAACGACGCCGACGTGGCCTTCGCGCAGCAGATGATCCCCCACCACCGCCAAGCCGTGGAGATGGCGGACCTCGTCCAGGGCCGCACCACCACCCCCCAGGTCGTCGACCTCGCCACCCGCATCAAGGGCGCCCAGGACCCCGAGATCAACACCATGACCACCTGGCTCCAGTCCTGGGGCGCCCCCACCGACGAGCACGGCATGGACCACGGCTCGCGCCCGATGTCCGGCATGATGACCGACGACCAGATGACCACCCTGCGCGCCGCGACCGGCGCGGCCTTCGACAAGCAGTGGCTCACCCTCATGACCGCCCACCACGAAGGCGCGATCGACATGGCCAAGACCGAACTCAAGGATGGCCAGAACCCCGACGCCAAGGCCCTGGCCCGGACGATCACCACCACCCAGCAGTCCGAGATCGACGAGATGCGCGCCCTCTCCCAGCGCTGAACCCCTAGCAGGACTGGCCGTGGGGCGGCATCACCACCGCCCCACGGCCCCTGGGTTCGACCAGGCGCGCATCACACGCCTATCAGGACACGATCGAGCGCCGCCCGCCCCCATGGCCCCCAGTGGGTCTTCCCCCCGGGAAGACCCCGAACTCCGTTCTGCCCCATGAGCATCAGGAAGAGGCACTTCATGGCGGCCAACCCGCGTGCACGTCGAACCGCCGCCTCATCCGCGAGCCCGTACGCGTCGAAGAACCGCCCGGCCATGCCCGCAGGCAGCAGCACCCACGCAGCCGCGAGGTCCCACGCCGCGTCCCCGGCGAGCAGGTCACCGAAGTCGACAACGCCGGACAGCGTCCCGTCCGAGACGACGACGTTCGCAGGGTGGAGATCTCCGTGCACCCACACCGGCGGCCCCTCCCACCCCCGGGCCGCCACGGCATCGTCCCAGACAGCCCGAACTTCGGCAGCGAGGTCATCAGGGGCCACGGCGCGGAAGAAGTCCTCGAAGGCCAGCGTGCAGTTCCTGGGATGAGCACCACGATCCGTCGCACCCGGTGCCTCGGCGGGTGCCGCCACGTGCAGCGCCCGGAGAAACCCCGCCAAGCTGTCGGCCGCCTGGGCCCCGCGGTCGATGGAGCCGTGGTCCAGCGGCTCACCAGGAACCCACGTCATCACTGTCCAGTGCTTGGGGAAGCGCTCAGACGGTTCACCGAACCGCATTGGGGTCGGCACCGGCAGCGGCAGGCGCGGGGCCAGCACCGGCAGCCACCGCCGCTCCTTCAGCTGGGAGTCCGGGGTGGGGTCCATGCGCTGCACCCGCACGGCCAACTCATCCCCGAGACGCCACATCTGGTTGCCCCAGCCACCCGGCACCTCGCTGATGCCCAGCCCCGCGAGGTCTGGGTGCTGTTCCCGCAGCAGGTCGCGGACCAACTCAGCGGTGATCTCGATCTGGGCACCCGTCACGCCACCCCACAGTACCCAGGCAGCAGCCTCGGCGGTTCACGCCGTCAACGGTGATGGCCGAACGGTCCGTCCTGGCTCAGCGCCTGCCCACCCGCCTCACCGCGGCGGGTCATGCTGCCAGGTCAGAGCCGCTCACCCTCCGAGGATCTCGGTGATCCCTTGGCGGTAGGTCGTGGTCTTGAAGTCGGGGAAGCGGGTGGTGAACTTGGTGGAGTCGAAGATGTTGTCGGAGTGGTAGCGCGGAAGCAGTTCGGCGGCTTCCTTCACCCCCTGGTCGAACAGGCCGCCCAGCTTGAAGACCGCGGCCGGGACAGTCGTGTGGCGGATGCGCCTGCCGGTGACCTGTGCGGCGACGCCGATCATGTCCTCGTACGTCAGCCGCTCCGGGTCCACCGGCAGGTGCCAGGTCTGGCCGTAGGCGTCAGGGGTGTTGCCGAGCAGCCCCAGGCCGCGGCTGGCGTCCGGGGTCCAGATCAAGGTCCTGGTGGTGTGGGCGCTGATCGGGACGACCGGTCGCTTGCCCTGCTTGATCCGGTCGAAGACGGCGGAGTTGGTCAGGCTCTTGGTCTTGCCGGGCCCGTAGAACTCGGGTGCCCGGCCGATGACGGCCTCGATGGTGCCCGCGTCCATCTCCGCCAGCAGCATGTTCGCGATCCTTGCCCGCACCGCCGCCTTGCGCCCGACCGGCTCGAACGGGGTGTCCTCGACCTGGGGAGCGGCGGTCCGCGGGTACATGTACGTGTTGTCGAAGAACACCAGCTTGGTGCCGTGCTCCTGACACGCGGCGATCGTGTTGGCCATCATCACGGGGAACTGCCGCTCCCACAGCGCGGAGTCGAGGGGGAGGCCGACGGTCAGGTAGGCGATGTCGCTGCCCGCGACGGCGGCGGCGGTCGCTCCCGCGTCCGTCAGGTCGGCCTTGACCAGCTGGTCGGTGTCGTGGACCTTGCTGGGGTTGCGGCTGACCAACCGGATGTCGTGGGTGACGTTGTCGTGGAGGTAGCGGGTCAGCTCTTCAGCGATCTGGCCGTTGGCTCCCAATACGGTCTGCATTCGTCCCTCGGCTCTGGATCCGGTGCGCGGGTGCTGGGCGATCGATGGCGGTCCGCCCACGGGAGAGCCTGCTCCCGATGTATGCGGCGCTCACATCAAGGTAGGCTGGGAAGTGAGCGGCGTCAACATCGCCCACTGCGCTCCAGCGGGGCAGTGGGGGTGGCGCTCGCGACCCTGGGCACAATGACGACCAGGAGGAGGGCTGGCCATGTCGGTGAGCACGAAGAAGGGCTACCACCACGGCGACCTCCGCGCCGCGTTGCTGACGGCGGCCATGGGCATGCTCGAGCGCGGCGAGCCGTTCTCCATCCGCGCCGTGGCCCGCGAGGCCGGGGTGTCCGCGACGGCCCCGTACCGCCACTTCCCCGACCGCGACGCGCTGGAATCCGCGCTGGCCGCCCAAGGGCTCCGCGACCTGAGGGCGGACCTGGCCCGCGGCCGCGACCTGCCGAGCACGGTGGAGGAACTCGCTGACCTCGGCGCGGCCTACGTCGGGTTCGCCCTGCGCAGGCCCGCCCTGTTCCGGCTGATGTTCGGCAACGAGTGCGACCACGAGAGCGAAGAACGCGTGCGCGCGGCGGCCGAGGTGCACGAACTCCTGGCGGCAGCCATCACCGGCGTGCTGCCCAACTCCGACCCGATCGACCTCGCCCTCGCCGGCTGGGGCCTCGTGCACGGCTTGGCCTGCCTCTACCTCGACCGCAAGCTCACCGCTCCGTCGATCGACCACGCCGTCGCCCAGACGCGCTCCTCGTTCCTCGCCGTGCTCGACGCCAAGTCCGCAGCGGGCGGGAACTGACCGCGCGCCGTTGACTCACCTCCGCCAGGGGGTTAGCGTCGATGTAAGCGATGCAAACATCGGTTCGAGTCGCCTGGCACCTCAGTGGAGCCTGACGGAGAACTGGGGAGGAAGCCGGGCATGCCCAAGCGCATTCTGAACGTTGTCACCAACGTCGGTCACTACGACGACCCAGACCACCCGACCGGCCTCTGGCTCTCGGAACTCACCCACGCTTGGCACGTCTTCGACCAGCATGGCCTGGAGCAGACCCTTGTCAGCCCCAGTGGGGGCGCCGTACCGCTTGAACCCCGCGCCTTGAAGTTCCCCAACTACGACAAGACGGCCAAGGCCTGGCGCAACGACCCGGCCAAGATGGCCCTCCTGGAGAACACCCTCAGCCCCGACGAGATCGACCCCACCGACTACGACGCCATCTACTTCACCGGCGGCCACGCCGTCATGTACGACTTCCCCGACAGCGAAGGCCTGCAACGGATCACCCGCGACATCTACGAACGAGGCGGCATCGTCTCCTCCGTCTGCCACGGCTACTGCGGCCTGCTCAACACCCGCCTCTCCGACGGCACCCACCTCATCGCAGGCAAGAAGATGACCGGCTTCGCCTGGACCGAAGAAGTCCTCGCCCGCGTCGACAAGCTCGTGCCCTACAACGCCGAGGAGCGCGCCAAGGAACGAGGCGCCCTCTACCAGAAGGCCAAGGTCCCGTTCGTCTCCTACACGGTGGTCGACGGCAACCTCGTCACCGGCCAGAACCCCGGCTCAGCCCGAGAAACCGCCCAAAAGGTCGTCTCGCTCCTCTGAATCCCCCGGCAAGTCCAACCGGTCGTCCGCCGCGCGCTTTGCAAGGCCGATGTGTCGGTGGTCTCGCCGCAAGTGACCCGCTACCCCTGGGCGTCGCTCCTGGTCGACCTCGACGTAGGTCCCGCACCCTCCGGTGCACTCAGTTCCACGTGACGATGGAGGTCTACACCGACGTCTCCCCCGAGGTGACGCGGGCGGCGTTGAAGAAGCTGGGGACAGCCTGGAGGCTGACTGCGGTACTCCGCTGCTGTACACAACGGCAGAGGCCCTGTCCGGTGAACCGGACAGGGCCTCTGACCTGCGTGGGCGATACTGGGATCGAACCAGTGACCCCTTCGGTGTGAACGAAGTGCTCTCCCGCTGAGCTAATCGCCCGGCGCGGTCTCCCGCGTCGATGGGTGAAGATTAGCAGGGCGGTCCGGGGGTCAGAACAGGGGGGAGGCCAACCAGGGCCAGTCGAGGTTGAACCAGCCGCCGACCAGGGAGAACACGTTCAGCAGCCAGAGGGTGGCCAGGACGATGAGGCCGGTGGCGGCGAGGACGGCGAGGCGGATGGGCCAGGGTTGGCGGCCGAGCCAGGCGGTCCAGGCGTCGTACTTGGACTTGGCGAAGGTCAGGACGCGCTGGGCCCAGGGGAACTCGATGGCGAGAATGGCCAGGCCCGCGAAGACGACGAGCCAGCCGGGGCCGGGGTAGGGGATCAGGACGATGCCCAGCACCAGCACGGCGGTGCCCACGACGCCGACGCCGACGCGCCAGACCGTGCGGGTCGTGGCGTTCCGGTCGACCCAATCGGGGCGGAAGCCGCCTTTCCGCTCTGTCTTCTCGGTCACCGGTCCGCCACCTTCCGTGCTGATGCGAACCCCATTCTCCCGCGAACCCCGCCGGTCGGCACGACGGCGGGCTGACCTGGGCCAACCGGGTGGTCTCGCGCACAGATCGCTCGACACGCCGCAGGTCAGCGCGGTATTGGCGGCCCGGTACACAAACGATGCGGATAATTCGTGCTCCGGCCGCTACCGGTACCGCCGAAAACCAGCCAATATGGGTGGGCCTGGCCCACGGTCCTCACCGAGCGCGCAGGCGCGACCGCTCAGCGCACCGGGTGGTGGACCGGATGGGTGAACTAACCCGGTTCCGCGTCCGGATCCTGGTGCCGGCGCGTCACACCGGTGTACCTCAGTCGTTGACTGGGAAGGGAGCAGAAGGGTACCTGCGATGCGAAACGATCACGTCACGCTGCGGTCGACGGCGGTGTTCGACCTGCTCGCCCCCAGGACCCCCGCGGTCCCGGTGAAGGTCGAGCTGCGCTACGACACGCGCGACCCCTACGCGGTGGTGGCGGCCTTCCGCACCGGCCGCGCGGGGTGGGTCGACTGGGTCTTCTCCCGCGACCTGCTCGCCGACGGCCTCATCGCCGAGGCGGGTGACGGCGACGTCCGCATCCGGCCCGCCATGGACGACCCCGAGGTCGTCGTTATCGAGCTGAGCTCCCCCTCCGGCCACGCCGTGTTCGAGGCCTCCGCCCAGGAGCTCGCCGACTTCCTCGACCGCACCTACGACGTGGTCGTGCCCGGCAACGAGCACCTCTGGGTCGATGTCGACGAGGCGCTCACCCACCTCATCTCGACCGACCTGACCTGAGCGAACGCGGGAAACCCACCCCCGGTTTGGAGCCCTGGAAGGGCGTCCTATAGAGTTCTCCTCACACCACGGCGGACGGGGAACCAGATCCTCAGAAGTCGCGGGGCTTGCGGATGTAGCGCAGCTGGTAGCGCATCACCTTGCCAAGGTGAGGGTCGCGGGTTCGAGTCCCGTCATCCGCTCGGAAGCGGTTCGGCCTCTGCGCCGGCCCCCTGGGGTCCCGGCTCCAGGAGTTCTGGCGGAGTGGCCGAGTGGCTTAGGCAAGGGCCTGCAAAGCCCTGTACGCGGGTTCGATTCCCGCCTCCGCCTCGGGCGATTAGCTCAGTGGGAGAGCACTACCTTGACACGGTAGGGGTCACTGGTTCAATCCCAGTATCGCCCACCCCGAGAAAAGGCCACGTCAGGCCCCCTCGCAAGAGGAAAGCCTGACGTGGCCTTTGTCGTCGTGACCCTCCACAACCAGCAGGGGGTCGGCACCCCCGCCGGACCGTCGTCATCGGAGTCGTCGAGTGCGCGCATGATCCGCTCGCTGTGTCATCGGCGCGCCGGATGTCTATCCCCAATGTCTTGGTGGTCCGCTCATGCCCGGGCACCAAGTTCGGCGGCACCCCGTCCTCAACCAAATAGGTGGCGGAGGTCGTGGAAGCGCAGTCCCCCACGGTGTCCAGCTTCCACTCTGCGCACCGCTTCGTGTGGGTAACCAGGACTTCCCTATGGTGCACTCCGCCACTGTCAGTTCACTGCGCGACGAGCCGGTCACTCTCCGGCACAACCACATCGAGCAGTCCAGCTCGGACCAGGGCGGGCGTCGCACCCGATGCACCACCGCCAGACGCCCGCCGTCAGGGCGAGGGCGTCCATACAGAGCTCGTGGCCTCACCCCACGTCAGGCCCGGCCCTTGCGGCAACGGCCACGATGCCCCGGTATGGGAGCGCACCGCGGCCCTGGGAGCGACGAGGTCTGGGAGCGCGCCCGCACAGTGCGTGACGAGGGAACGCCGACCCACACCCTCACCAGCTACTACCGGCCGGAGCACGTCGACGGCACCCCGTTGGTCGACGACACACCCGGCACGGCCAACCCGGGTGGCGGGTTCGCCGTCCTGACCGCACAGGGGCTCGAACCACACCACATGACCGAGACCATCCGTTCCCGCATGCCCACCCCGGACGAGCGCACCAAGCTGGAGCTGCCCGCCGGGGAACCGGTCATGGTCCTGCACCGCACGACCTACACCGAGTCCGGTACTCCCGTCGAGTTCGCCCGCGGCATCCACGCCGCGAGCCGCTTCTCCTGGACCTACAGCTTCGAGCTACCGGAGTAGCCATGACCGCCATCCCCGAACAGCACCTCGCGGCCGTGCGAACCCTGTGGGACTACCACGACCTCGACCACGAGCTACAGCCGACCGATGTCGGTATCGGGCTGGGCAGCCACGACCTCGGGGTGGCGACCTGCGCGGCCCAGCTCTACCACCAGGAGCTGTTCCCGCTCATCCTGTTCTCCGGCGCGAACGCGCCCACCACCACGGCCCGCTTTCCCCGCGGCGAAGCCGTCCACTACCGGGAGCACGCCCTCGAACTGGAAGTGCCCGACACGGCGATCCTTGTGGAACCCCGGGCGACGAACACCGGCGAGAACATCACCCTCGCCCGCGCCCTTCTGGCCGAACGCGCCATCCCGGTCAGCACGGTCACCCTCATCAGCAGGCCCTACCAACAGCGCCGCGCTCTCGCCACATGCGCGAAGCTGTGGCCCGAGGTCACCGCCCAATGCGCGTCACTGCCAATGAGCCTGGAGGACTACGTCCGCGAGATCGGAGACGCCGACCGCGTGATCAACATGCTCGTGGGCGACACCCAACGAATCGACCTCTACGCCCGCAAAGGCTTCGCCATCCCCCAGCCCATCCCCACCGAAGTGGCCGACGCCTACCGCTCCCTGATCGACGCCGGATACACCGCCCGCCTGGTGGCCACCGGTTAGCCCTACGCGACTGTGACCAGCGTGTTCAAAGTTTCTTCTCTTCATCAAGGCGGCCCGCCCTGCGGGCGGCCCGCAGGCACGCTGGCCATCCCCGGACGGGCTGCTCTGCGCGGGGCGTGCGGCCTTCGGCCGATCCCCGCGCAGGCCTGTCCGGTGACGCGTGCCCGAACTGAGCATGAGCCGCCGATGGAAGACACGACCACTGGCATCCGCAGGCGCCCAAGGACGGCAGCTCTTCCGACAAAGAATGCGCTCGCCGCGCAGGCAGGCCAGCAGCGAGAAGGGGTGCCGTCGTCGGCCGCCGGTTCCGGAGGGGGCTTCCTGCCTCACCGCCGTCAGAACACGGGCTATCAGCCTGGCCACCAGGGCGCAGAGCCCGCAGTGGTCGACCGCCGGTGTCCGTCGAGGGCTGCACCCTGGTGACCAGGCTGATTGAAGGCGCCCAGACGGCGGCGAGACAGGAAGCCCGCTCCTTTGAGGGCAGGGATACACCGACATCTGTGGCGATGTCCGACCAATGCTCAGGCCACCCGGCCGTTCAAGAAGCTGCGTTACCGCACCAGGCGTTTCCATGCGCGCACAACGGATCGCGCCCATCCCCGATTGCTCAACGCCTTCAGCGCAAGGGTGAGGTTGTTCTGGCTGTTGAGGGTGTTGGGGTGTTCAGCACCGAGCACCCGGGTGTAGCTAGTGAGGGTGCTGCGGTGCAACTCGGCGGCCTCGTCGAACCGCCCCAGGCTGTACAGCGCGCTGGCGAGGTTGTTCTGGCTGCTGAGGGTTTCGGGGTGTTCGGCGCCGAGTGTGGTCTTCTCGGAGTTGAGGACGTGGTGTCGGAGTGTGAGCTCCGTCGCTGCGTCTCCGCTGGCCCTGAGCTGGTCGGCGGCTGCGTCGAGAGTGCTGCGGGTGGCGATGAACACCGTCGGGTCGCCCCGGGGTTCGAGTGTGCAGAGGGCGAGTAGGTGTGGGGTCAGCAGGCGTAGCAAGGACCAGGAAGGGCGGCCTTGGGGGGTCCAGGCGTCGGTGAGGTCAAGCAGGGCGGTTTCGGCGGTGTCCCGCCACTGGGTGGGGTTGTGGTGGTGGGCGAGGAGGAGGATGTTGGTTTCGCGGACCAGGGGGTGCAGGGCGACTGTGGGCAGTGTCGTGGTGTGGCTGAGTTCATGGGTGTCGAGTAGGCCGTAGCGGTGCAATTGGGCTAGTGCGGCGTCGACGGCTGCGCGTCCTGTGGTGTCGTCGGTGGTGTCGTGGATGAGGGCCGGGGTGATCAGCTGCAGGGGGATGGGGGCTTCGGCGAGTAGCGACAGGGCGCGCAGCAATGGCCGGGCCAGCGGGTGGCCCTCGTCGCGAGTTGGTCGAGGGACACCTCCCAGGTGTGGCCGATGAGGGTGCGGGCGGTATCACGGTCGGTGATGTCGGGGTGTTCGGGAAGCACCTGCGCGGACTTGTCCAGGAGAGCTTGCTGGTAGGCGGTGAAGGTGCGCAGTCGCGCGGTGGGAGAGGCGAGCGCGGTACCTGCGGCGTGCAACGCCAACGGCAATCCGCCTAGGCGCGCCGCCAACTCTCGGGCGTCCTCCGCTGTCCCAGCCCCAGGGGCGAGGTCGAGCAATGCCTGCCCGCCCTCCTGCGGCGACAATGAGCCGAGTTCGATCCGTTCAGCATCACGCCCCCAGGTCTGGGCGGTACGATCGCGGCTGGTCACTAGCAACAGCCCGCCCCCGCCCGGCCGTACCCAGCCGCGGTAGGAGGCCACCGGATCACCAGCACCGAGCGCATCAGGCTGATCGACGTTGTCCAGGACCAGCAGCCACCGCGTCACGGTCTCCAGGTGGCGCCACACCACATCCGCGACGCTCGCACCCGACTGCTGCGCCGCCGCCACCGTGCCACCGGCCAACCCGAGAGTGCGGGCGACCTCGACCATCTGCGCCGTCATCGACTCCTCATCACGCCACCGGATCCAGAACACCGCAACCCCTTGCTGTTGTGCATGTTCTGCGGCGATGGCCGCCAATGTCGTCTTGCCCATCCCCCCGGCACCCGAGACCACCGCGAACCGTCCCCTCGGGGAATCCACCAGCCCCATTAATTTTGCCAGCTCGACTCTCGACCCCGCAACATCTCCACACCGCCCACAGGAGGACGCAGCGACTGCGGGGCCAGCACCGACAACCGCGGGATCACCGGCTGCTCCACGGCCCCGCCACCACCGCCCTGTACGAGGGCGCCGATCACCACCAGCAGGACCAGCACCGCCAACACCAGCCACACACGCCACTGGTCCTTGAAGAACTCCGGCACCTCCACCGTGGCGTAGTTGGTCACCACCGCCTGCGCGGCACCGACCACCACAGCCGCCAGCACAGTCAGCCCGACAACCTTCCCGCGACCCCTCATGCCGAGAACATCTACACCGACCCTCGACCTGTTGCACACCCACCCAGGGATCACCTGGCCCCGATCACCGCCGAGCACGCCCTTGCTCGGTCGAGCCAGCCTCATCGCCTTGGCGCGGGCGGGTACGGTCCAGCAGCCGGATAGCACGCAAGTACAGCAGCCGAGATGTCCTAGGATGTCTTTCACTGACCAGCATCACCGCTGTCACCTCATGCCTGACCAGCAGAATTCCGGCTGCCGTCAGTTCACGCCGAAGGGGGCACTGGTTCGATCCCAGTATGGCCCACAGGTAGTTTGTGCAGGTCAGCGTCCTACCAGTCAATCAGGCTGGTGGGGCGTTGATCGTTTCGGGGAGCATGTGGGGAGCATGGCCTGGTGACCACCTTCGGGTGCCGAGGGGTCACGGGGGTGGGTCTTGTTCGGTGTCGGTGGCGTCGCGCCAGGTCCGTCCGCCGTCGGTGGTCCAGCGGGTCTGGAGGGTGTCGAGCATGGCTTGGACCATGCGGTCGGTGACGTGGGAGTAGCGGTCGTTGATGTCCTTGCGTTTGTGGCCGAGTCGGGTCAGGCGTAGGACGCGGGGGACGTCGTCCTTGACCAGCCAGGTTTCGTGGGTGTGGCGGAGGTCGTGGAAGTGCAGGTTTTGGTTGAGGGGTGCCCAGCCGTGGTGGGGGTTGCCGGTGAGGGCGGGCAGCCAGGCGCGGCGGCGGAAGTTGGACCGGCGGTGGAGTGTTCGGTGTGGGCCGGTGAAGACGAACCGGGTGTTGGGTGCGCGGTGGTGGTGTTGGCGTAGTTCGTCGGCCAGGAACGGTGGCAGGTGGACCAGGCGGGCGCTGGATGAGGTCTTGGGTGGTCCCAGTTCGAGGCGGCCGTTGATCTCGTGCAGGGCCCTGTCCTTGGCGTCGATGACGATGTGGGGGATGTCGTGGTCGAGGTGGACGCGGGCCCATTGCAGGCGGGTCAGCTCGCCCCAGCGCATGCCGGTGTGGGCGGCGGTCTGCACGAGCAGGCCGTTGCCGGGGTGCATGCGCCAGGCGATCGTGTCGACCTCGTCGGTGTCGGCGTGGGGTCGTTCGGGGGCGTCGGCGAAGGTGGTGCGCAGCTTGCGGCAGGGGTTGGACCCGATCAACTCCTCCTCCACGGCCTCGCCCATGATTATGGAGAACAGGATCAGGACGTCCTTGGCGGATTTGTCCAACTCAACATCCACACCACCCGCGGCTACGTCGCCGTCTTCGACGAGGACATCGTCCGCCACTACGTCGCCTTCCTCGACCACCGCCGCGAACTCCGACTGATCGAGGAATGCCGCGCCACCACCAGCGAGGAATGGGCCGAGTTCGACGAGCACTTCGGCAAACGCAAGGTCGAACTCGGCTCCTGCGGACGCCCCTACGGCATTCCCTGCCAGCACGAACACGCCTGCATCCGCTGCCCGATGCTGCACGTCAACCCCAAGATGCTCGCCCCGCTCGACGAACTCGGAACCGACCTGCTCGACCGCCGCACCCGCGCCGAGGCCGAGAACTGGGCCGGCGAGGTCGAAGGCATCGACATGACCCTCACCTACGAGCCAAACGCGAGGACAACCAGCGCCGCCTGCGAACGACCAACCAGCAGAAGCAGCCAGAATGACACCCGAGAGACGGGCTCAACCGTCGTCAGCCGCCTACCGCGAAGTCACGCGTTCGGCTCGGCGATCGTGATCCAGTAACGACGGAGTGGGCCGAGTTCGGTGTCCCGGATCTCCTCGAAGACGCCGCCAAGACGCTCGATCGTCTTCGCCGAGGCGACGTTGTTGGCCGCGCAGACAACCAGCACCCGGTCCATGCCGAGCCCCCGCGCTTCGTCAAGCATTCGGCCCACCGCCCAGGAGGCCAGCCCACGCCGCCGCGCGGACGGCCGGATGCCGAAGCCGATGTGGCCGGCCCACTGCACGTGGTCATTGAACTCGTGGCGCAGCGCGATCCCGCCAAGCACCTGGTCGTCCTCGACAATCCACCGGCACGTGGTCTGCTCCGACCCATCGGCCAGCCGTGCAACCCACGCGGCGAACCGGGCCGGCGACTCAACTTCATCGGTGGGCGCCAGCCCGAAGCCGTCCTCGTGGAGGCCAGGTCCCCACTCGGCATGCGCATCGAGCCAAGCGTTGTGCAGCCGCGTAGTGGGCGCGATTAAGTCGAGCATGTCCCGACTCTATCGACCCCATTCGCCCACGAGCACGGCAGCAAACCATCCGTCGTCCTCGAAGTTCCCACTCCGCAACACGCCACTGACCAGCAAGAAGAGCTGAAAAGCTACCCCCCGGGCGTCCAACCGGCGGAAGGTGCGGATAAGCACCAGCGAGTACAAGATCAAACCGCTCAAGCGGGCCGCTGGGGAACTGCTCGGCTACCCGCATCCTCGCCGCGTGCCCGCCGGGGTCTACGTCGAGGAGGCCATCGGCATCAGCACCGATGAGTTCATCCGGGCCATGGACTCCGGGCTGCGGTTCATTCGCAACGTCTTCCCGCTCATCGAGTTGGGGTTCGACCGGGACCAGTGTGTGCGGTACCTGGCCGAACGCGGCTTCGGTGACACCGTCAAAGTCCGCCTGCGTGGGGTGCCCGTTCCACGGCAACGCCGGATGGCGTGGATCCGCGACCACGACCCCGACGGCTGGGCGCAGGCGGTCGAGTTCGACCGTGCCATCCGGCGTCGGCGACGCCCGGGTTAGTGGTGGTGACCGCGTACCTGCTCGCGATCACCACCACCAACCTGCTCTCCGCCCACGTCCCCCGCTGCTGTGGGGTGGGTCGCTGATCCCTTGGGGCGCGCCGCTGGTCGGGGCCGCGTTGGCACTGCGCGACTTCGTCCACGACACCCTGAGCCTCCGGGGGAGTAGCGGGCGCGACGGCGTCGGCCGTGGCGGCCTCGCCCCGGTTCGCCAGTCTGGTCGCGTTCGCCGTCTCCGAGGTCGTGGACGCGCTCGTCTACACCCGTGCACGGCCTCACGGGCGGGTAGTGGCGGTCGCGGTGTCCATCTGCGTCGGGCTGGTCGTGGACACCCTGGTGTTCGTCCCCCTGGCCTTCGGCACCACCGCGCTACTGGGCGGGCAGTTGGTCGGCAAGTCCGCGGCCACCGCCCTCGCCCTCGCCGTGCTGCACGCCCACCGGTACCTCACCCGGCCGGGGGTGAGGGGATGAGGTTCTACCTGGGCACCCACCAACCCGCCTGGCTCGCCCGCGGCCTGGAGGCACCCCTGCTGGTCAGCCACCGACGGCTGGCCGGGCGCCGGAGCCTGCCACGCGCCACCGGGCGATGGGCGCTGGACTCCGGCGGGTTCACCGAACTCTCCCTGCACGGGCGGTGGCGCACCACCGCCACCGAGTACGTGGCCGCGGTCCGCCGCTACGTCGACGAGATCGGCCACCTCGACTGGGCCGCCCCACGGGACTGGATGACCGAGGACACCGTCCGCGCCCGCACCGGACTCACCCTGCGCACCCACCTCGTCCGCACCGTGACCGATTACCTCGACCTGCGCCACCGCGCCCCCGACCTGCCCTTCATCCCGGTCATCCAAGGCCAAACCATCGACGACTACCTGCACTGCGCCGACCTCTACGAACACCACGGCATCGACCTCACCGCCCACCCGGTCGTCGGGGTCGGCAGCGTGTGCCGCCGCCAACACACCACCGAGGTCGACACCATCGCCCGCACCCTCGCCGCCCGCGGCTACCGCCTACACCTGTTCGGCGCGAAGATCCTCGGCCTGACCCGCTACGCCGACACCATCACCTCCAGCGACTCCATGGCCTGGAGCTACGCAGGCCGCTACCGCCCCGGCTGCACCCCCACCCACCGGACCGAATCCAACTGCCTGCCCTGGGCCCTCACCTGGTACCGCCACGTCCTCACCACCACCACTCCGTCACGCACTAGCCCACGCCGCCCGCCCACCCGCAACGACACCAACCGCCCCACCACACCACGCTCACCACGACGCGACCAACGCAAGCACCCGCGCACATCAACTACGCATCCACCCGGGCATTACCGATGACGCCGAACACACCATAGGCGCTGCACAAAGCCACCCAGACGAACGAACACCGTCGTCGCTGCTTGCTCTCTTCCCACCCCAATGGCTCCATCGTGGACGCTCACACCTGAGCAAGTACCGCACGACCCCAGGGACCGACCATGCACCGCGACTGCATCCGGGCGGCACTGCGCCCCTACGCGCCACCCCACACCGTCGACCAACTCATCGACACCCTTGCCGCCGCAGCCGACAGTGGCCGGTGCCCCCGCTGCAGCAACCACCTATCCCGCCAAGCCCGCATCACCCGCTGTTATACCGACAACCACACCCATCCCACCCAACCCCGCCCCGCCCACCTCGGTCCTCACCCCGTCACCGGCGGCCTCACCGACCTCCTCCACCACAGCCGGGACGATAGCCGACCTTTCGACGCCGTCGCCTGCACAAACGCCCTCCAACTCGGCACTGACACCTTGCGCCGCCTGGCCATCGAGACCGAACTCGCCACCCACGGCATCCCCTCGTCACCGCACTCGGTTCCATCGTCCTCGCCCATAAACTCACCCGACACCCCAGGACGACGTGAACCATGACTTTCTCGCCCATTGATCTGCGGGATACGTGCGCACCCGAAATGCGACAAGTCGCGGGGAGTCAATCATGACTCTGGCCGTAGCGGGCAGATTGGAAGCTGGCGAAGCACGTCAAGCCTTCTTGAAACTTTTAGCTCCGGAGTACACCGCGATGCCGAACCCGCCATTGGCCTCGGGGCCAACTCATCCCCGACAGCGACAGCCTCACCCGCTTGGACGCGCGACCCGACCGCGGTGCTCTGTCTGGGCGCGTCGAAGACCGCGTGATGCGCGCTGCCGCACCAACAGCCGCCAGATCGGTGGAAGGCTCACTGTCATGTTACGCGCTCTGGGCCCGCAGCTTTGGCTCACCAGCCCGCAGTTCACCCGACACCTTTCCACGACCTCGTCGAGGCCATCATCGATGCGGCATCGGCTCTAAACGACGAGGCCGTGCAGGCCCCGCCGACCTGGACAGCCGGACTCGGCCCCCGAAGCACCAGCCCAGACAGGCAGGCGCGCGGGGACAACCTCGTCACCGCAACTGCCGCCTACCGCGACCAATTCGGCATTACCCGTAATAGTCTGACACCGTTGGACCGCAACCCTCGGACGCTGGTCCTCGATCATATGCTTGGCACATCGTCAGCACCCGGTGGACGCAAATCGTGGACGCAATCAAGGAAAAGACCTCTGAAACCCAAGCTTATACTGACCGGATATAGGAAAGCTTGTACGACGTAGGGAGGCGACCGGCCGACGACGCGAAGACTGATAACGTCAGCCGTTTCCTTAACAATACTAGGAGCACGCACTTTGACGGCACGGTCATCGACCAGCATCTAGACTTCGTCTCAAGCATTGGACTCCGAATCGCTTCTGCTCTGATGTTCCGAGGAGTAGGGAAAGCAGTATGGATGCTTCGACCTAACGTCGACCATCAATCCAATTTCGGCGGCGAGCCTTTTCTGGCTCAAGCGGCATCCAGGGTTGCCTCAATGGCTATGCACGCCATTCCAGCGTCTCCCACTAGAAAAAGTGCGTAGTCCGCAGGCTCCTCAACCCCAACCCGTGCGCACACAAGGGAGCGAACAGTGCTTCCGGAAGCCAACTGAACATAGCGACTTTGCGTGGTTGGGTCCCACAACCGTACGGTCCCATCGTCG
>NZ_MKQR01000005.1:209843-236619 GCF_001940455.1 Actinokineospora bangkokensis
TCGCCGATCTGGGTGCCGGTGGCCGGGTCCCACAACCGCACCGTTCGGTCGATGCCGCCTGTGGCGATCAGGGTCCGTCCATCGGGCGTTGGCACCGCCACCGCCGCCACCACCCCGCCGCGATGTCCTGTGAGTGGGTTCCCGATCTGGGTGCCGGTGGCCGGGTTCCACAACCGCACCCTCCCATCGATGCTGCCGGTGGCGATCAGGGTCCGCCCATCCGGCATTGGCACCGCCACCGCCGCCACCGCCCGCACCCCGCCGCGATGTCCTGTGAGTGGGTTCCCGACCTGGGTGCCGGTGGCCGGGTCCCACAACCGCACCCTCCCATCGTCGCTGCCGGTGGCGATCAGGGTCCGCCCATCCGGCATTGGCACCGCCGCCACCGCCCGCACCCCGCCGTCGTGTCCGGTGAGTGGGTTCCCGATCTGGGTGCCGGTGGCCGGGTTCCACAACCGCACCGTGGCATCGTCGCCGCCGGTGGCGATCAGGGTGCGTCCGTCGGGCATTGGCACCGCCGCCACCGCCCACACCCCGCCGCGATGTCCGGTCAGTGGGTTCCCGACCTGGGTGCCGGTGGCCGGGTCCCACAACCGCACCCTCCCATCGTCGCCGCCGGTAGCGATCAGGGTGCGTCCGTCGGGCATTGGCACCGCCGCCACCGCCCACACCCAGCCGTCGTGTCCGGTGAGCGGGTTCCCGACCTGGGTGCCGGTGGCCGGGTCCCACAACCGCACCCTCCCATCGATGCTGCCGGTGGCGAGCAGGGTCCGCCCATCAGGCAGGGGTAGTCGGGTGAGTGTGGTGATAGGTTTCTCGTTGTGGGCGAGGATATTGGGGGTTGTTGTCCAGTGTGCCCAAGTGGGGCGGAGTCCTGGGGAGTGACTCCTGTGTTGAGGCGGTTGATTGGTGATGGTGCGGGCGAAGTCGAGGCTGAGGGCCCGGGTGGCGGGTGATGTGTCGTTGAGGTAGGGCTCGACGTGGGCCCAGGCGGCGAGCGTGGCGGTGGTTGGAGTGGGGGTGATGGGGAGGCCGAGGGCGTTGCGGATGTGGTGGTGTTGGTCCCAGGGGATGAAGTCCGCGGGGATGTGGTGGTCGTCGACCGCGTGTCCTTGAACTGCGTGGTCCATGAGGTGGTGGCGGATGTAGGGGTGTGGGGGGTGTGTGGGGTCGGTAGGGAGGAGTGCGTTCAGGTTCTCGGTGATGCGGCGGTGGATGGCTTGTGGTGTGTCTGGGTCGCTGTCGGGGGTGTGGGGGGTGGTCACGGTGTGCTCCCGAAGCGGTGGGGGTGGTCGCGTAGGGCGGTGGTGAGAGATTCGTGGATGGGGCGGTAGACGGTGCGGCCGTGGGCGGTGTCGTGGGTGAGATAGCCGTTGAGGCGGCTGGCGAGCAGGTGGGTGATGGTGTCTGGGGTGACGGTGTCGTTGAGGATCGCGGAGGCGATGGCGGGCCAGATGTCGGCGCGGGGTATGCCCGCGCCTTGGGCGAAGGCGGCGGCGCGCATCGCGGCGAGGAGTGCGGTGGCGGGGTGGTCGGGGGTGGCGCAGTCGACGAGGTCTTGGCGGAGCAGACCGACGGTTCCGTGATCGAGGGCGGCGGCGAGGTCTCGGTCGTCGAGGTCGGGAAGGGTGCCTCGGTCGAGGATGTGTTGGGCGGCGAAGCGTCCGTCGAGGAAGGAGGGCGCGACCTCGGCGGCAACGTGTTCGGTCAACGCCGCGTGGCCGAGGTCCTCGGCGTGGAGGGTGAGGAGCGTGGTCAGGTAGTGGGCGATGTCGGTGGTTGTGTCGGCGAGGTCGTCGGTGCGCAGCGTGGTGACGGTGTCGGACCCGAAGCGGTCGAGGGTGTGGAGCAGTTCTTGGCCATCGATTGGGGTTGTCCCCGGAGTGGAGCTGCGGACCCCGATGATCAGGCGGATTCTGCTGTTGGTGCGGAGCAGAGGGGCGATGAGGGAGGGGATGAGCAGCAGGGGATTGGTGGCCTCGTCGAGGCCGTCGATGACCAGGACCGGGGCGGGGGTGTCCGCAAGCAGGGTGTGGATGTGGTTGGCGTGCCTGGTGGCGGTGCCGTCGGGGTCTGGGGTGCCGCCGAGGATATGGACGAGGTGCGCGGCGAGTTGTTCGGCGTTCTTGCCTCGGGCCAGTACCGCGGCGGTGATGCTGTCGGGGGGCGGGACGGTTCCGGCGGGAGCGGTGTCGACCGCGGCGCGGTATCTGGGGTCTGCTCGGAAACCGGGGTCGGAGAGGGTGACGGCTCGGGCGAGGATGGCGGATTTTCCGGTGCCCGCGGCGCCAGTGACCATCAGCATGCCGTGGCCGGTGGCGAGGAAGTCGCAGACGGCGCGGTTGATGCCTACGCGGCCGGTGAAGTACCAGCCGGGGTCTGTGGTGCCGGTGCGGCCGGTGGCCTTCTCCAGCCAGTAGTCCAGCTCGGCGGTCGTGGTGGCGACTTGGCTTCGGGCGGGGCTGACCATGTGGTCGGGGGCGCGGTAGGCGGGGTTGGGCAGGCACGGGCTCAGGTCTTCGCTGGGCCAGTCCACTCCCCAGATCCGGCGCGGCAGGGGGACGTTGTCGTGCGGCCGGGCCTGGTGGACATCACCATGGGCGCGGCGGAGCTCGTCACGGAAGTCGTCAAGGCTGAGGTGCGTGTCCGAGTACTCGGCTCCGGCGAGGTTGGCTCGGAGCGCGGCGAGGATGGCGGTGAAGTGACGCGCCCGGGGGCGTTCGTCGAAGTCGCCTGAGGCGAAGACGGCGATGGATGGCAGGTCCCTGCGGTCGCGGTCCAAGTCCATGCGCAGTTGAGCAAGTTCGCTGGCCAGGCTGCCCGCGAAGCACGCGTTGACCACGACCAGCACGTGCTGGGCGCGGGTGGCGAGCACGGCAGTAACAAGGTCTGCGGTCGGGTAGCCGTGGGACAGGTGCTCGCCGGTGGGGGTGGCGGGCAGGAGCAGGTAGTGGCGTTTGGTCGCGCCAAGTGCGCCGTGGCCGACGACGAACAGCACGGCGGTGTCGTTCTTGTCGAGGTGGCGCAGGCGCGCCCCGTGCATGGCGACCTCGAGGTCGTGGCGGGTGCGCACTGGGGCCAGGTCATGGTCAGACAGGGCCCGTTCCCCCAGCTCAGGGGCGCACCACAGGGCTTTGACCTCGGCGATCTGCTCGTCGACAGCCGCGGTGAAGTCGGGGCGTTCGCCGGGATAGTCGCGGATGGCGAGCACGAACAGCGTGGCTTTGCCCGCCGTGGGATCGCGCACTCGCCCGGCCTTTCCGTAGGGTGTCCGTTCGCCAGGTGTGATCGTACGGTCGGCCGGTAGCGTTGCAGCCCAGACGGCGGGATCGGACGGGGAGTCGCGATGGCGGGGTCAGGCGAGCTGCCGTGGACCGGCGGCGGGCGGGTGGCGGGGTTGTCGACGGACGACGCGGTGGTGGTCGTGCCGGGGATCATGGGCAGCGCCCTGCGCGACCTGGAGTCCGGGGACGTGATCTGGGGGCTGCGGCCTGGCTGGCTGGCGAAGGCGTGGAGCCCGGTCGGGCCTGGGCTGACCCCGCTGGCGGTTCGGGAGGACGAACTCGCAGGCAAGCGGCGGGTCGAGCCGATCGGGCTGCTGAAGTTCCCCGCGTTTGCCCCCATCCTGGCTGGCTTCGAGCCCTACCACGCGCTGACCAGCGCAATCAGCCGGGTCGTACGTTCACCGCAGGCGGTGCTGGAGTTCGCCTACGACTGGCGGCTGCCGGTCCGGCACAACGCGACCCTGCTGGGCGACGCTGCTCACCGCCACCTCGAGCAGTGGCGGGCCGTCTCCGGCAACCCTGAGGCGGGGCTGGTGCTGGTAGCGCACTCGATGGGCGGGCTGCTGTGCCAGGCCATGCCCGAAATCGACGGCGTGCGGGCGGTGATCACCCTGGGCACCCCGTTCGACGGAGCCGCCAAGGCCGTGTTGATCCTCGCCGCCGGGGAGGGCGCTCCGCTACCCGCCCGTCGGTTGCGCGAGGTCGCGGTCACCATGCCCGGCATCCACGACCTGCTGCCCTTCTACCGGTGCCTGCTCCAAGGCGACACCGTCACCCGCCTCACCGAATCCGACGCAGCAGGTCTGATCGACAACCCGTACGGCCCCGATCTGGTCAAAACCGCCTTCTCCGACCGGCAGGCCCGGCAGCGGCCTATCCCGCACCACGATCCACTCATCGGCATCGACCAGCCCACCATCAGCACCCTGACTCTCGACCACGGCAACCTCACGGGCCTGGCACACACCTTCGACCTCGACGAATACGGCGAGCTGCGCCGCGAGCCCAACGGCCGCCTGATCCACCTGCCCGGACGCGGCGACGGGACCGTCCCCCGCAACTCCGCCCGCCCCCCGCACGGCGACGTGCGTGAACGGATCCCCCAGCAGCACACCACCCTCGCCCAGTCCGACGAGGCGGTGGCCTTCGTCCGCGACATCCTCCTGCACGGCCGCGCCGACCAGGGCCCGCGCTTGGGCGACGGCGACCTCGGCGTCTCTCTCCCCGACATCGTCGACCCCGGCACCGAGTGGACCGCCGAGCTGGTCAACGCAGAACCGGGCATCACCTCGATGACCATCGCCGACGCCGACACCGGTGCCGAGGTCCTCCACGCCACCGCCGACCGCCGCGGCGACATCGTCGCAATGGACGGGTTCCTGCCCTACCCGGGCCTGTTCCGGGTCAGCGTCGACGGCGGCGGTTCGACCTCGCCGGTCGTGCAGTACGTCCTCGCCGTGGACAACCGCCCATGACCCTGGAGTTCTTCCCCTTCGCCTTCGGCGAATTCCCCAACGACCCTCGGCTTGCACCGCTGCCCGGCGCCGACGCTGAGGTGGACGCCGTCGCCGACCTGTTCGCCGAGTTCGGCGCCCACCTCGTGCCATGGGACACCCCCATGGAGGCCCGCCACTCCACCTCCGTCGACACCCGACGCGCCGCCTGGGCCAGCTCCACCGCGAACCACAGCATCCTCTACTGGGTCGGCCACGGCTGGGCTGATGCCACCAGCGCCTGGCTCGCCCACGCCAACAGCACCCAGTCCGGCGACATCGGTACCCAACCCAACACCCTCGCCCGCGCCATCCGCGCCCGCGCCGATGCCAACCCCGAGGGCCACTGGACCATTGTCATCATCGACGCCTGTCGCTCGGCCCAGTTCATCCAACGCCTCAGCGCCGAGATTGACATCCGCGGCGGCCCCCGCAGCGTCCTCCTGGTTGGCACCTCCGGCGCAGGCAGCACCAATCTCGGCCGCTTCACCCGGGCACTCCACGACCTCGTGCGCCGCGACCACGCCACTGACCCCGAGATCGACCTCTGGCACCTCGCCAGCGGCCTGAGAACTCAACTCCCCGACGCCGAGATCGTCCTCAAGGTCGCCCCCGGCCACACACTGCGCCGAGACGGCGCAACGCCGCCGCCCGGGATCCCCCTCGACATCTCCGACGAGATCCGCGCCGCGCTCGCCACCCTCACCCCCGACGAGCGCTACCACTACCTCGTCAAAGCCCAAGGTGCCGAAATCGGCGAGATGTCCTGGTACTACCAGGGCCGCCACAGCGAAGCAGAGCACGTTGTTACCTGGCTGCGCGAACACACCCGCGGACTGCTGGTCGTCACCGGGGACGCCGGAGCGGGTAAATCCGCCTTCCTCGGACACCTCGTCCTCCAAACCAGACCCGGCCTGCGTCGAGTACTGGCCGAGCACGCACTGCTAGCCGAGGCCGAACCACATCACCGTGCACCCGATGACATCTTTGACACGGTGGTCCATCTCGCTGGAATGTCCACAACAGACCTCATCAACCACCTCGCGGCCCACCTCGAACTCGGAACGCCGCCCCTCACGGGACTCACCGAACGCCTCACCTGGCTCACCGACGCCCTGCGCCGACGGACGACCACTACGCCGTGCACGATCCTCGCCGACGCGCTCGACGAAGGCGTCGACCCGCTCACCACCGCCCAAGCCGTCCTCCGATCAATGGCAGCCCTGCCGGGCGTCCGCCTCGTCGTCGGCACCCGCCGCAGCACCCTCGAAGGCCCAGACCACCCCAACCCCGCCGACACCAACCTGCTCACCGCACTCGGTGCGCACCCGTCCCAAACCCTCACGCTTAACCGAGACCCGCAGGCCCTCTACGACTACATCACCGCCAGCCTCAACGCGGCAGTCAACCAAGGCGCACTTCACGTCGATCCCACCACAATCGCCGCCTGCGCCACCGCCGTCAGCGCCCAGGACAAGCACTTCCTCTTCGCCCGCCTGCTCATCCACGAGATCCGCGCCACCGGAGCCATCCCCGCCGGGAACGCTCTTCGCGACCTGCTCACAACCACCCATCGCGGCCTGTTCTCCCGCGCGGTCGACCGCCTCGCAAACGCCCACCCAGTCAACCGGCACATCCTTGCCGCACTCGCCTACGCCCGAGGCCGCGGAATCCCGCTGCTGGACAACATCTGCGCCACCATCGCCACCGCCGTCGCTACCACAGACCCGGCCGACCCCACCATCATCACCCCCCACCACGTCCACAACCTCATCAACACCGCCACCCCCTACATCCTCCACGACCGCGAGCACGGCCACTCCGTCTACCGCCTGGCCCACCGCACCTTCGCCGAACACTTCACCTCCGAAACCACCCCCTCACCCGCGGACCGCGACACCCACCACCGCATCGCGACAGCTCTCATCAACCACTCCGACCCCGACCCCAAAAGCGAACTGAACCCCTACACCACCCACCACCTCACAGGCCATTGCGTCACCGCAGGCCAGCCATCGTGGGAATCCCTCGCTACCCACACCACCGTCCTCGATCGCCTCAACCCCCAAACCACGACCAACGACGCTATGCAACACGCGTTCGGCCACTTCCCCCTTCCCCCTGCCGTAGCAGGCATCATCGGAGCAAGCCACCTCCTACCCACAGCCCCGGCCAATACCAGACGAGCCCTGCGCCAGATCGCCACCCGACGCCACGGGCACTCCCTCACCCCCGAACCACCCCCACCAGTAGGCGACTGGGACCTCAACTGGCTCAACACGCCGCCACAACCAGTACACAAGATCATCAACGGACACACCGGCGGGGTGGTGGCGGCGGTGGCGGTGCCAATGCCTGATGGGCGGACCCTGATCGCCACAGGCAGCATCGATGGGACGGTGCGGTTGTGGGACCCGGTCACCGGTACCCAGGTCGGGGACCCGCTCACCGGACACGACGACGGGGTGGTGGCGGCGGTGCCAATGTCTGATGGGCGGACCTTGATCGCCACGGGCAGCATCGATGGGACGGTGCGGTTGTGGGACCCGGTCACCGGTACCCAGGTCGGGAACCCGCTCACAGGACATCGCGGCGGGGTGCGGGCGGTGGCGGCGGTGCCAATGCCTGATGGGCGGACCCTGATCGCCACTGGCGGCGACGATGGGAGGGTGCGGTTGTGGGACCCGGCCACCGGTACCCAGGTCGGGGACGCGCTCACCGGACACGACGGCTGGGTGTGGGCGGTGGCGGCGGTGGCGATGCCCGACGGGCGGACCCTGATCGCCACGGGCAGCCGCGATGGGACGGTGCGGTTGTGGGACCCGGCCACCGGCACCCAGGTCGGGAACCCACTCACCGGACACGACGGCGGGGTGCGGGCGGTGGCGGCGGTGGCGGTGCCAATGCCGGATGGGCGGACCCTGATCGCCACAGGCGGCGACGATGGGAGGGTGCGGTTGTGGGACCCGGCCACCGGCACCCAGGTCGGGAACCCACTCACCGGACACGACGGCGGGGTGGTGGCGGTGGCGGCGGTGCCAATGCCGGATGGGCGGACCCTGCTCGCCACCGGCGGCGCCGATGGGACGGTGCGGTTGTGGGATCTGACCACCGGCATCCAGATCGGGGACCCGCTCACAGGACACACCCGCGGGGTGTGGGCGGTGGCGGCGGTGCCGCTGCCCGACGGGCGCATCCTGCTCGCCACCGGCGGCGATGATGCGACGGTGCGGTTGTGGGATCTGACCACCGGCATCCAGATCGGGGACCCGCTCACAGGACACACCCGCGGGGTGTGGGCGGTGGCGGCGGTGCCGCTGCCCGACGGGCGGACCCTGCTCGCCACCGGCGGCGATGATGCGACGGTGCGGTTGTGGGACCCGGCCACCGGCATCCAGATCGGGAACCCACTCACCGGACACGACGGCGGAGTGTGGGCGGTGGCGGCGGTGCCGCTGCCCGACGGGCGCATCCTGCTCGCCACCGGCGGCGATGATGCGACGGTGCGGTTGTGGGACCCGGCCACCGGCACCCAGGTCGGGAACCCACTGACCGGACACGACGGCTGGGTGTGGGCGGTGGCGGCGGTGCCAATGCCCGACGGGCGCACCCTGCTCGCCACCAGCAGCATCGACCGAACGGTGCGGTTGTGGGACCCGGCCACCGGCACCCAGATCGGGAACCCACTCACCGGACACGACGGCGGGGTGGTGGCGGCGGTGGCGGTGCCAATGCCCGACGGGCGCACCCTGCTCGCCACCGGCGGCGACGATGCCACGGTGCGGTTGTGGGACCCGGCCACCGGCACCCAGATCGGGAACCCACTCACAGGACACCACGACGGGGTGGTGGCGGCGGTGGCGGTGCCAATGCCCGATAGACGGACCCTGATCGCCACCGGCAGCCGCGATGGGTCGGTGCGGTTGTGGGACCCGACCACGGGTCACCCAAGCAACCAAATTACTTTCGATCTCCCAATTTCTTCTCTATATTCATTCGACCTGTGCAGCATGATTATCAGCTCCTCGCAGTCACTGATGAATATTGCCCTCCACTAACGTAGGTCGCCCTGCGCAAGTAAGCCAGAGACGCCTCGGATTGCCGTAGATGGGGCAGCCTGTGATCGTCGAGCTCCAGCAACCCGCCCGATAGCGCTGCACGCCAGCATGGACGCGACGCCACAGCCCGCCCTGGCGTACGAGATGTTGGGAGCATTGCGGGGAGCGAACGGGGAGCAAAAATTCAAGCTGAACGACCCTGAACGGCACTCAACAGTGTCTGGCGAAGTCGAATTGACCGGCTAAAACCTTCTTCCGCGTGGTCAATGCGGTACGTCATACATGGTTCACACATAAGGGCTCTCTGAGCAGCAATCGACAACCTGCAACGGCGTCCAGCCACAGGTCAACGGCATCGTACGGCTGACTCGGGGCCCGTAGGTAGGTGAACACTTGGTTGTCACCACGGTCTCGACTACCGCAGCCAGCATCTCCGCCAGCCGCAGAATCGACCAAGCCCAGTCACGACCCCTTCCGATCGCACAGGGACGGCCCCGGCAGCCTAACTCGCAGGTCAGAGGCATCGAGCCGAGTTCTGGAGCCCCACATGCTTTGCGACCTCCGTGCTGCCGGGGATAAACCGGCCACAGCGCCGGGATGCGACGAGCTCGCGACCGCCGTGTGTTACCTTTGATGAACATTGTGTGGTTGTCGACGTGTGTCGTCGATCTGGCACAAGGTCCAGCGGTGATGCCAGTGATGGCGGCTCTTCGGACCGGGTTCCGGGTTTACGGAGTTAGGTCCGCGGCGAGGATGACGCGGGTTCCCAGGGCCAAGGTGACCAGCGCTTCGAGTATGGATCCGGCGAACAGGGCGGGATGCACGTCACCGGACGTCCAGTAGAACGCGGTCGCCAGTAGCGAAGGGACCGCGAAGGCCAGCAGGTCGACGGCGAGTTGGGCGCACTTGTCGACGCGGCGGTACCGCGACGCCCGGTGGTGGGTCTCCCAGGAGAGCAGGTTCGCCAGGGGGCCTGCCCGGTGGGCGAGCACCGGAGCGACCTCACCGCGCAGGTACGCGCCAATCGCGGTGATCTTCTGGTCGTTGGCGAGGTGCGTCCAGCCCAGCACGACGCACACCAGCGGCAGGAGCAGGACCAGGTGCGGGCGCTCGACCGGTTGCAGCGCCAGCGCCAGGGTCGCCGCCAGGGCGGCCAGCGCGGTGTACACCAGCCGGTCCCGCAGGGCGATTCGCGACTTCTGCTCAGCCTTGAGAGCCTCGTACTCCGCCAGCAGGACTGCTCTGACGGCGTCCTCGGCCCCGGTGTTCCGTTTTCTCGTCCGCATGTCCACGCTCCTCGTCGAGGTGTCCGGGCACTCAGGCGGTGCCCAGACCGGTGTCCGGTCAGCCCGACCAGGTTTTGGACCACAGGGCCCGGCGCCCGCGCTCGTGCGTGATCCACGCCGGGCCGTGCAGGGCGACCGCGCGCAGCACCGGGAAGGCCGCGTCCATGCCTGAGGTGGCTGCCGCCAACTGCTCCAACTCCGCCTCCTCGACGTCGGCGTCATCGAGGTCCACCCGCTCGTTAAGGTCGATGATCTTCGTCCCGTCAAGCAGCCCGAGGCTGAACCGACGGTGGTGCACCGTGCGGGCCGGGTCCGTCGGGGTGGCACCACCCACAGTTCTCACCTTGGTCTTCAGCGACGCCGACGCGATGCGGTCGTAGCCGAAGACGTCCCAGTCCTCGTTGCCGAGGGCGCCCGTGGTGAAGTCCAGGCGAACCCGCGAGGTGCGCACACCGAACCGGGTCAGCAGGATGATCATGACGTCGTACTTCGTGTACCTCGGCGGTCCCGACCGCACCGATCCGCGGCGTGCGCCGGGGGCCATCTGGTTGATGACCACATGCGAGACGAGGTCGTGCTCAGCCAGGTTGGTCTTGCGCACCGCCTCCGCCCGCAGGTGGGCCTTGTCGAGAGCCAACCACCGCGCCATCTCTGCGTCCGACGGGCGCCCCTTGAGCTCCTCGGACCACCGCTCGTACTCGGCGTGCTCGTCGGCGAACAGCTTCTCCGCCTCCCTGCGCAGGCGAACGGCGGTCCGGCGGGTGGCGATGGCCTCGGCCAGGACCGGCAGCCCCATCCACCCGCCCGCCACCAGTGGGACAACCAGCCAGCGCTGCACCACGGCCAGGAAGACGACCCCGACGAGCAGCGCCGCGATCCCGCCCAGCTGCCACTGGAGCGCGTTGCGCAGGACCGCCTCCGGTTCGACTCCCCGGTCGTGGTGCGGCCAGCGCGCCGCGACCCGGCGGGCGTGCCAGTCGAAGAGCCACTTGTACTGCTTGGGGTCCTCGTCTTCGGCGATCTGGTCGTTGAAGCGCTTCTTGAGCCGGGTGCGGTAGGGGGCGGCGTAGTTGGGCCAGTTCTTGGCGTACTGGGGGCGGGCCTCTCTGAAGGAGTTGTCAACAAGTACGTCAACCGGCGTGCGCGGCTGCGGCTTCTTCTCCGGCTCTCGCGGCTCGGGCTTCCGGAAGAGCTTGCGCAGCAACTGCGCGCGGGACGGGACGCCGTAGCGGGCGACGACGGCGCAACCGGCCCCCACCAGCGACACCCCCGCCCAGACCAGGAACCCGGACGCGGTCACCACAAGTCCGGCGAACGCCACCGAGGCGAGCAGCCCCCAGAGCAGCGGTCGCTTCGCCTCATTGAGGTCGGGCAGGGACATGCGGACCTGGTAGTGCGTCGGGGCGGAGGGCTCCGGCTCGAAGAACAACCGCGCTCGCTCGCGGCGGCGGTCACCGAGACGCTCGACACCGACTTTGCGCTTGCGCTTGGCGTCGAGCCGCTGTTCGACACCCGCGCCGACAAACCGCGTCAAGTGCCTGCTGATCTCATCCTGCCGGTCGGCGGACAGGTCGCCGAACCCCTCCACGGCGTCGTAGGAACCGACGTCATTGTCTGACTGCGCGCGCTCGACCAGGCTGCGGACGACCTGGCAGGCGCGCTTCCACTCGTCGGTGCGCAGTCCCTCACCCAGTCGCAGGGCTTTCCGAACATCCGCAATCCGGTCGACGTCGAAGTCGTCAGGGCCGCGTTCACTGAAAACAGCGAGCACATAGTAGTAGATGCGTTGCGAGTTCGGCGTTTCAGTGAACACAAGTTCGTGAAGTTTGCGCTCCGCAGTCCGCGGCACACCACCGTTTAGGTACGCAAGTGCTATTTTTTGCTTGCGCTCAGGGGTCTCACGCCCACTGAGGTTGTAGACCGTCATTTCGTGGACGACGCTATCCACCAACTGCGCGGCGATCTGGCTTTCGACCTGGGCCTCGTCGGAAGCGGTATTGTCGTTCGCTATTTTTACGTCCCTGACGAAGGTGTTCACCGGCCACCCCACAGGGAGCCGAGGTTCACGCCGATCTGCTGACCCACACTGGCGTTGTCGCGTGCGGTGTTGGAGCTGTGGATGACGGGTGCCGGAGATGGGTTCTGGTTGTCGTCAACGGAGTCGGCAGCATCGGACGTGTCGGGTTCCAACGCCGTGATGAGCGCGATCGCGAAGGCTGCGGCGTTGCGGGCGGCCAGGCGCTGCCCGCCGAGACGGTCGGCCGACGCCTTGCCACCGTCGGCGTGGTCGCTGATCGCGCGCACGGCGATGGCAGGCACCTGGTTGCCGAGGTGGGCCGCGTGCGCGAAGCCGGATCCCTCCATCTCGACCGCGACAGCGTCGTTGTAGCTGGTGCGCAGCCTTTCGGCCAGTTCCGACTTGCGTGAGTTGAGCACGACGTCGCCGACGGCGATGGGTTCGAAGTACGCGACCGGGGCCTTGTCTTCCGACCCTCCCGGCAAGAAGGCGTGCCACGCATTGCCCCGCAGCAGCCGCCGCGCCTCCTGGTCGAGACAGTGGGCGACCGACCACGCGGAGGGTCGAACCAAGAACTCGTCGTCCTCGCTCCGACCGCCCTGATAGGAGTAGATCTTGGTGCCGACGACCACGTCGCCGATGGCCAACCAGTCGCGCAACCCGCCCGCCACGCCGACGAACACCATTGCGGAGGGAGCGAACTCGACACGGGCCCGCTCGGTCAGGACCGCCGCGGGCGCAGTGCCCGCACCGGTCAGCGCCAGCGCGACGCGGTGCGCCGGGTGTCCGGCCACCACACCCACGTCGAACACGGTGCCGTCACGGCGGTGCGGCCGCACACCGTCGAGGTGCTCCCGCACCGCCGCGTGCTCCTCATTCAGCGCTGTCATGATCACCTTCACCTGATCCACCCCAAGACATCACCGGAGACCCGCGGTCGCCCTGATTGCTCCGACAGGCCAGCACCGGGATCACCCAGCGCTTATTGTCACGATGACCCTAAGGGTACTACAGTCACAACCCTGCTGTGAAGCCAAGAGTCAAACTGACAAAAAGTAGGTTAGGCGTCGACGCGGGGGCGCATCATCGGGGGGCTGAGCTCGGTCGCGCCTCCAGCGCGATAGAGCGCGGCGGGCCTGCCCCCAGGGGACGGCCGCTTTCCGCCGGTGGGCTCCACGAAGCCGAGCGCGTCAGTCACCTTGCGGTGGAAATTCGGCCTGTCGAGCGCCACACCCCAGACGGTCTCGTAGACCTCGCGCAGGTCGCCGATGGTGAACTCGGGCCCGCAGAACGCGGTGGCGACCGTGCTGAACTGGAGCAGGTCGCGAGCCAAGTCGACAGCGTCGGCCAGGATCCGGCCGTGGTCGAACGCTAGGGCCGCCCCCGCCGCCTCGACCACCGGCACCCACCGCGCGGAGCGCGCATCGGACCCCGCGACGGGCGAGGGCAGGTTGGGCGCGATGGCCAGGAAGCCGCAGGTGATCACCCTCGGGCGACGTGGGTCCCGATCCGGTTCGGAGTAGACGCGCACTTGCCGCAACCGGAACGCACTGGCGTCCAAGCCGGTCTCCTCGGCCAATTCCCGCTCCGCCGTCCGCTCCAGGGGCTCGTCGCCGCGCAGAAACCCTCCCGGCAGCGCCAACCTGCCCCGATGCGGCTCGTTCTCCCGCTCCACAAGCAGGACGTTCAATGCACCGTCCCGAATGGTCAGGATGATCAAGTCGGCGGTGAGCCTGACTGCCTCGTGGATGCGACCCATAGCCGGAGGGTACCCATCGCGACCGGCAACTCCGGTGCGCGGAGGTTCCCATCCTCGGGTAGTCACGCCGGAAGACGAGCGCAGGGCGGAGCAGGAGCAAACCTGGAGCGCGGTACTACTTGACCGACCGTCAAGTGGTGCTCGACCGGCGTGAACCGCTCGCCTGCACACAGCGGATTCTCTGTTTCCACTGGTCAGCGCGATGTTCGGCCACCGCTGGCGATCGCGGCTGGTCGGCGCAACACGTTCTGTCAGCGTGCGAGGAAGGTGATGACCGCGTCGGTCAGATCAGCTGGATCAGATCGACGTAGCCACGGATCACCGCTCTGCATTGGTAGGGCTCCGTGCTTGCGGTAACTTGATCTATCGTGGCGATACGGCCAGTCGGTTTCGTGTATGTCCTCACCAGTTTGGCCATGCCGGACATGGTGAAGGTTGGATATACTGAGACACCTCGGCGAGAACCGTGCACGAAAGCTCCGCATCACCGCCGTACCTTTGCCGTTTACGGTGGCTTACCGCACGCTCACCTCTCATTCTGCCGCCGTCGAGCGTCGAGCGCATGAGCTACTGGCCTTTCATCGTGTCGACCCCAGACGTGAGTATTTCACCGTTACGCCAGCACAGGCAGTGGCAGCCATCCAGCGGGCGTCAATCCAGGCCGGAGGTATCGAAGCGTGGGACACTGCACCATCGACCCCGTGCCATCCCTTGATCGTGCAGGCGATGTCTCGAAATTGCCGATCATCGGCAGGGAACGCCTAGAGCCTGGACATAGGCTGCTGTGGCTCGATGGCACCATTGAAAATCCTGCGTGCTCGATGGCGATGTTCGCTTTTGACTCGCATTGTTAGGTGGTCTGCAGGACAGCAAGCCCCTTACTCAGTCCTGAGGGCTTCCCACTCCTGTTTAATATGGTCACTGAGGATCCAACTGAGACAATGGTCCAGGTGATCCGTGCCGCGTTACGGCTGCGCTCTCCCGTGCTGATCCTGCAACCCGCAGGATCGTCTAGTGGGTCTGACGATTTTGGCAGTCAATCGTCCTCCCAAAGCTTCTGGCTTCCACAACTCGGTATGCGAGTAGGCGAATCGCGGCATCCGCGCAACTCTTGATCTCCTCGCTCAGCTTTCGGCCTGATAGTCTCGTTGTCCGTCGTCCGCTCGTGCCACTAAACGAGTGTGTTCGCGAGGCTGCCGCACGACGCGTGCTTGATAGTTGAGGATAGTCCGATCGGGTAGGTTCGACAGCTTTTCGGCGCGCCCGCAACGCGATTGCTGGTCGAAGTTGTTGGATCAGCCCGTGTGCGGATACGACGACGTGCAACGTGACCTGGCGACGCTGGAAGTGCCCCGCGTCGGCGGCTTGCGTGAGACTGGGCAGCAATGGGAGCTTGACCTCAATGGCGCATCGCGCCACCGTGTTTGACCTGCGAGGGTCCAAACTCAGCCCAGCCGATCTGACCCGTGCGGTTAGGAGCTGCGGGCTGTACACCACGCCTGCGCATGGGAGCGCACCGGGGAGCAAATGGGGAGCAGAAATGCGCTCCGAACGGCCCTAAACTGCATTCAACGGCTTGGGACATACGCACGTCGCACAGCGCATACCAGCGGTCCTGGCGGGCCGCGTCGAGGAACCTCCGCATCTCGTCGGCCGACCAGGTGGTGTGAGTGCGCCTCTCCACCGAGGGGGACGTGACCTGCGGCATGGGGTTGGTGGCGACGTAGTTCCAGACCTTGGCCGCCTTCATCGCGGGTACGAGCACACCCTGGGTGAGCAGGTGGTTGTACAGGGTGGAGATCATCTCCGGGCTGAGGTCTCGTGCACGGCGTTGGCCGATGACCGGCAGGACGTAGGCGCGGGCCAGGTTCTCGTAGTTGGTCGCAGTGGTCGGGGCCGTCGTGGTGCTCAGGGACTTGAACCACCGCTGGAAGAACTCCGCCACGGTCGCCTGCGACGGGGGCGTGTAGGTGCCCTGGGCCACCCGTTCCTGCGCGGCCCGCATCTTGTCCCACTTTTCGTCCTCGGTGGCGAACCCGCCCTGGCTGATCGGGTCGCGCTTGCCGGTGAGCGGGTGTGGTGGGCCGTGGAACTTGAACGCCCACTGCGACCGCGGGCGAACACGCTGCCCGGCAACTGCCGACGGCGGTTGGTGCTGCGCTTGCTCATGCCGCCACCTCGTCGATGTGCTCGTTGCCGTCGAGCCAGGCGTCGAGCTTGCGGCGGACGACGTACAGGCGCTTCCCGAACCTCCTGGTGGGCAGGTCGCCAGCCGCGGCGGCACGGTAGGCGGTCGCTCGGCTGACTCCGAGCAGCTGCGCCGCCGCCACGGAGATCAGCTCGGGCAGCCTGTTGCTCGCGCTGGTGAGGTCGTTCGGGGTGGGGCCGGGCTCGTGGTTGGTCATCACGGGAGTCCTCTCGGAGGGGCTGGGCTGCCGCAGAAAACCGCAGAAGCCGCAGAAATACCCGGGGTGCCCGCCGCCGGGGCTGGGTGTCATGTCCCCTGTCCGCGGTGGATGGGTGGACCCAGTAGGTGGGGCTGGGGGGTCGGCCACGGCCGGTGCGCTCGGGTGCCGGAGCGGTGCGTTTGTGGTGCTGATGTGGGGGTAGCCAGCCGCGACGCGCAGCTGGGGAGGGTGGCATGCCAGGCGAGTTGACCGGGCTGGACGTGCTTGGACGGCGCAGGCCGCGGGCTGGCAGGTCTCCGGGCCTCGTGCACCTCTCGCCCGGCTGGCGGCGGACGCAGTCGACCGGTGGGAGGTTCGACGGATGAACGCGCGCGAGTGGGTGCGGTCGTGGCCGGTGTATCGCCAGTTGACGGGGGAGGACAAGGCTGCCAAGGCCGCTGCGGCGAAGTCGAGGCGCAGCAGCGGTTTGCGGCCCCGTACGGCTGCGGCGGACAAGGTGGTCAAGTCGATCTGTCCGTATTGCGCGGTCGGCTGTGGGCAGGACGTGTATGTCCGCGATGGTGAGGTTGTGCAGATCGAGGGGGATCCGGACTCGCCGGTGAGCCGGGGGAGGTTGTGCCCGAAGGGCTCGGCCAGCTTGCAGTTGACGACCGGGGCGAGCAGGCGGCAGAAGGTGCTGTACCGCCCTCCCCACGGCGCCGACTGGGAGGAGCTCGACCTGGGCACGGCGATGCGGATGGTGGCCGAGCGGGTTGTGCGCACGCGGCGGGAGACGTGGCAGGACGAGCAGGACGGGAGCAGGGTCAACCGGACGATGGGGATCGCCAGCTTGGGTGGGGCCACGCTGGACAACGAGGAGAACTACCTCATCAAGAAGCTGCTCACCGGGCTGGGGGTGGTGCAGCTCGAGAACCAGGCGAGGGTGTGCCACAGCTCGACGGTGGTGGGGTTGGGCACCTCGTTCGGGCGGGGTGGGGCGACGACCTTCCTGCAGGACCTCCAGCACGCCGACTGCATCGTGATCGAGGGGTCGAACTTCGCGGAGTGCCACCCCGTGGGGTTCCAGTGGGTGATGGAGGCGAAGGCGCGCGGGGCGAAGGTGATCCACGTCGACCCGCGGTTCACCCGCACGAGCGCGCTGGCGGACCTGCACGTGCCGATCCGGGCGGGCACCGACATCGCGTTCCTCGGCGGGATCATCAACCACGTGCTGGGCACGGGGTCGCACTTCCACGAGTTCGTGGTCAACTACACCAACGCCGCCACCCTGGTCAGCGAGGAGTTCCAGGACACCGAGGACCTCGACGGCCTGTTCTCCGGGTTCGACGGGGAGAGCCGCCAGTACTCGTTCGACACGTGGTCCTACGAGGGCGTGTCGGTGGCGCCCGCCTCCGGGCAGCGGGACCAGACCCGCGGTGGGGGAGCGGACGACGACCGGCGGACCGGCGACAGCGGCCACGTGCGGGCCAGCGGTCGCGGGGAGGTGCACGGCTCCGGTGGGACGGCCATGGAGGGCGAACCCCAGCGGGACGAGACCCTGCAGCACCCCCGGTGCGTCTTCCAGGTCCTCAAGCGGCACTACGCGCGCTACACCCCGGAGGTGGTCGAGCAGGTGTGCGGCATCCCCCAGGACACGTTCCTGGAGGTGTGCCGCGACCTCGTGGAGAACTCCGGGCCGGAGCGGACCAGCGAGTTCGTCTACGCCGTCGGCTGGACCCAGCACACGACCGGGTCGCAGATGATCCGCGCGGCGTGCGTGCTGCAACTGCTGCTGGGCAACATGGGCCGTCCCGGCGGTGGGATCCAGGCGCTCCGCGGGCACGCCAGCATCCAGGGGTCCAGCGACATCCCCACCTTGTTCAACCTGCTGCCCGGCTACATCCCGATGCCCTACGCCCACCACCAGCAGGGGCTGGCGGGCTACCTCGACGCCGATTCCGCGCGCAAGGGCTTCTGGGCCAACATGGACACCTACGTGGTGAGCCTGCTCAAGGCGTACTGGGGTGACGCGGCCACTGCGGACAACGACTTCTGCTTCGACCACCTGCCCCGGCTCACCGGCAGCCACAGCACGTACGACACCGTGCTGGAGCAGTTGGCGGGCCGGTGCAAGGGCTACTTCCTGATGGGGGAGAACCCGGCGGTGGGGTCGGCCAACGCCAAGATGCAGCGGATGGGCATGGCCAACCTGGAGTGGCTGGTCGTGCGCGACTTCTCCCTGACCGAGAGCGCGACCTGGTGGCGGGACGGGCCGGAGGTCGAGAGCGGTGAGCTGGCCACCGCGGACATCGGCACCGAGGTGTTCTTCTTCCCGGCCGCCGCGCACACCGAGAAGTCGGGCAGCTTCACCAACACCAACCGCATGGTGCAGTGGCACCACCAGGCCGTCGAGCCGAAGGGCGATGCCCGCAGCGACCTGTGGTTCATGTACCACCTGGGCAGGCTGATCCGCGCGGAGCTGGCCGACTCCGACGACCCCCGCGACCGGCCGGTGCTGGACCTGACGTGGGACTACCCCACCGAGGGTCCGCTGGACGAGCCGAGCGCCGAGGCGGTGCTGGCCGAGATCAACGGCCGGGGCGCCGATGGCGCGCCGCTGACCGCCTACACCGAGCTCAAGGCGGACGGGTCCACCTCGTGCGGGTGCTGGATCTACTGCGGCGTCTACGCCGACGGGGTCAACCAGGCCGCCCGGCGCAAGCCGCACACCGAGCAGGACTGGGTCGCCCGGGAGTGGGCGTGGGCGTGGCCCGCGAACCGGCGCATCCTCTACAACCGCGCGTCGGCCCGGCCGGACGGGTCGCCGTGGAGCGAGCGCAAGAAGCTGGTGTGGTGGGACGAGGCGGCGGGGGAGTGGACCGGCTACGACGTCCCCGACTTCGAGAAGGGGAAGTCCCCGCACTACCGGCCGGAATCCGGCGCGTCCGGGGTGGCCGCCATCTCCGGGATCGACCCGTTCATCATGCAGTCCGACGGCAAGGCGTGGTTGTACGTGCCCGCGGGCATCCTCGACGGTCCGATGCCGACCCACTACGAGCCGCAGGACTCGCCTGTGCCCAACGCGCTCTACGGCCAGCAGCGCAACCCGTCGCGCTTGGCCTACCCGCACGAGCACAACCGCTACCACCCCGACGGCGGGTCGCTCGGCAGTGAGGTGTTCCCGTACGTGGTCACCACCTACCGGCTCACCGAGCACTTCACCGCGGGCGGCATGTCGCGGTGGACGCCCTACCTGGCCGAGCTCCAGCCCGAGCTGTTCTGCGAGGTGTCCCCCGAGCTCGCCGCGCGGGAGGGCCTGGCCAACGGCGGGTGGGCCACCCTGGTCACCGCGCGCGGTGCGATCGAGGCCAGGGTGCTGGTCACCGACCGGATGGCCCCGCTGCGGGTGCAGGGACGGGTGCTGGAGCAGATCGGCCTGCCCTACCACTGGGGGCCGAACGGGCTGAGCACCGGGGACGCGGCCAACGAGCTGTCGTCGATCGTCCTCGACCCCAGCGCGCACATCCAGGAGGTCAAGGCCTTCAGCGCCGACATCCGGCCGGGTCGCAGGCCGCGCGGGCGGGCCCGCGCGGACCTGGTGGCCGACTACCAGCGGCGGGCGGGCATCACCGACCGGACCGGGACGGGGGTGTGAGCGTGGACCACGAGTCGATGGACCTGCGCGACCTGCTGACCAGCGATGACCCACCGGGCTCGGGCGGGTACGCCGACCCGCCGCCGCGCTACGGGTTCTTCACCGACACCAGCGTGTGCATCGGGTGCAAGGCGTGCGAGGTGGCGTGCAAGGAGTGGAACCACGTCCCCGACGACGGGCTGGTCTTCACCGGGATGTCCTACGACAACACCCAGGGCCTCAGCGCGGACACCTGGCGGCACGTCGCCTTCATCGAGCAGCGCAAGCCCCTGGGCGGGCAGTCCGGCGCCGCGGGGACGGCGGGCACCGCGGACCTGGGCATGCCCGCGTTCGCCAAGCCCGGGGAGCAGGGTGGCGGCGCCCGGTCGGAGTTCCGGTGGCTGATGTCCTCCGACGTGTGCAAGCACTGCACCCACGCCGCCTGCCTCGACGTCTGCCCGACCGGGTCGCTGTTCCGCACCGAGTTCGGCACCGTCGTGGTGCAGGAGGACATCTGCAACGGGTGCGGCTACTGCGTGCCCGCCTGCCCCTACGGGGTCATCGACCAGCGCGAGGACGACGGCCGGGCCTGGAAGTGCACCCTGTGCTACGACCGCCTGGGCGCGGGCCAGGAACCCGCCTGCGCCAAGGCGTGCCCCACCGACTCCATCCAGTTCGGCGAACTGGACGAGCTGCGCGAGCGCGCGGGGCGGCGGGTCGAGCAGTTGCGCGCGGCGGGCGTGACCGATGCCCGGCTCTACGGCCACGACCCCGACGACGGCGTCGGCGGCGCGGGGGCGTTCTTCCTGCTGCTCGACGAGCCCGAGGTGTACGGCCTGCCGCCCGACCCCGTCGTCACGACCCGCGACCTGCCCGCGATGTGGAAGCGGGTCGGTGTCGCCGCAGGTGCCCTGCTCACCGGCCTCGCGGCCGCGTTCCTGGGGAGGTCCTGATGACCGACGTGCCCGCCGACCCCGCCGCACCGCCCCAGCGGACCGCTGTCACCGGGGACAAGCGGCGGCGCGGGCGCCGGGGCAGGCGCGGCGAGCAGGCCGTGGTGCCCGACGCCGAGTTCACCTCCTACTACGGCAAACCGGTGCTCAACAAGCCCACCTGGTCCGCCCGCGACATCGCGGGTTACCTGTTCCTCGGCGGCTTGGCCGGGGCGTCCTCCGTCCTGGCGGCGGGCGCCGACCTGACCGGGCGGCCCGCCTTGGCCAAGGGCTGCAAGACCGGCGCGCTGGTCGCGATCACCGGGTCGCTCGTCGCGCTGGTGCACGACCTGGGCAGGCCCGCCCGCTTCCTGCACATGCTGCGCGTGGTCAAGCCCAGTTCGCCCATGAGCATCGGGTCCTGGGTCCTCGTGGCCTACGGCCCGCAGGCGGGCCTGTCCGCTGTCACCGCGCTCACCGGCCGCTTCACCGGGCTCGGGCGCGCGGCCACCGTGGGCGCTGCGCTGGTGGGGCCCGCCGTGGCCGCCTACACCGCGGCGCTCATCTCCGACACCGCCGTCCCGACCTGGCACGAAGGCCACCGGCAGATGCCGTTCGTCTTCGTCGGCTCCGCCGCGAGCGCGGCCGGCGGTCTCGGGATGGTGGTGGCGCCCGTCGCCCAGGCAGGCCCCGCGCGGCGGGCGGCCCTGCTCGGCGCCGCGGTCGAGCTGACCGCCACCGAGGTGATGAAGCGCCGCATGGGCTTGCCCGTCGAGACGTTGCGCACCGGGCGCGCGGGCGCGCTGATGAAGGCCGCGACCGCGCTCACCGCCGCAGGTGCGCTCCTGGGCGGACTGGCGGGCAGGCGGTCCCGGACCGCCGCCGTGGTGGGCGGATTGGCGTCCCTGGCGGGGTCGGCCTGCACCCGCTTCGGGATCTTCCACGCGGGCGTGGCCTCCGCGGAAGACCCCAAGTACGTCGTCGTCCCGCAACGCGAACGGGTGGCGGGCGCGTCATGACCGGGGAGGCACCGGGCGTGCTGGTGCGATGGTCCCCACGGTAGGAATGACGCCATGGACGTGGTCATTGATGGCGCGGTGATCGACTCGGCGCAGAAGTTCCACGACTTCGTCGCGGACGCGTTCGACCTGCCGTACTACGGGTCGAACGGCAATGCGCTGTGGGATGTGCTGACGGGGTCCATCGAGCGGCCGGTGCACGTGAAGTGGGTGAACGCTCGACTGAGCAGGCGGGGGATGGGGGCGGAGGAGTTCGACCTGCTGTCGGGGCTGCTCCGCAAGGCCGCTGAACGCGACAAGCAGTTCAAGCGCCCCCAACTCGACTTCTCGCTATCGGAATGACCCAGGGGGTTCGGCGCGATGATCCTCGGGGCGGGGCTGCGGGATGTCAGATCAGCCCAGGTGGACGACTTTGACCTGGTCGCCGTCGGTCACCGCGAACCGCGGGCCGGTCTGATCGACCGCGACTCGTGCCGGCCCGGAGAAGGGGTCGCCCCCCACCAAGGGGCCGTCCGAGTGGCCTGTATCGATTTCGGGCCATTCCGCGATCAGTGACCCGGTTTCCCCGTCGAAGAGCCGCGGGTGACCGTGCAGCGCGAGGACATCGCCCGCGATCGGGATGAGGTCTCCTGCGGTTGTGTCGAGTTGCCTGCGCCAGAGGAAGGTGCCGGTGGTGGTCGACCAACGCGCCAACGTGTCGGGCACCAGTTCCTCCGGGCCCTCGGGGTCGTTCGGTTCCGCGGACGTGGAGAGCACGACGTCCTGGTCGAGGAAGCAGGCACCGGAGACCTCCGCCTGCACGAGCGGTCCGGGATCGACGGGGGTGCCTGCGGGGTTGAGCGCGGTGGACCCGGCCAGCGTTCGGTGCAGGTCGTAGACCGCGACGCACCCGTAGGGGTGCCACACCCACCCGGCGCTGAGCAGGTAGCGGCCGTCGGGCGAGACCGCCAACCGCGAGTGGAAGAAGTCCTGCGGTTCGCGGTCGACGTCCGTGGTGAGGCGTTCACCCGTGAGGGCGACCTCGACCTCCAGCCGGTCGTAGCTGTCGGGGCAGTGCGCCAGCCCGGTGCGGCCGTCCAGCAGCGTGAACAACGCCAACGGGTACCGGTACGCGTGGGCGCAGTAGTAGCTGCGGTCGACCTCGCGGATCACCTGCCCGTCCGAGTCCAGGATCAGCGCCTTCGTCCCCGTGCTCGCGACCAGCGCGGTGACCTCCCCGCACGGCGACACCACCACGGCGTCGAACAGGGGGCCGTAGGACGTGTACCGCGGAGACCCTGAAGACCCTGAAGACCAGCAAGCGGAATCGATCGCCACCCCGCCGCGACGTCGAAGAGCTGATCTCCCACCCAGGCCATCGCCTTCACGCCCGCGACCGCGACCACGTCCCTGCGAACCTCACGCACGCGCCCGAGTCTGCCAACCGAACAGGCTCGGGTCACCTGGATATCCGCTCGGCACGCCCGGTGCCACCTCGGGTCGCGGGGTGCGGTCGGTCGTGGTTCGGTCCGTGAGGGGTGGATCGCCAGTCCCTGGATGACGCGGGGGAGGTCCGCGACAGTGGGGCCGAGGACCTGACTTCGAGGAGTGGACCATGGCGCGCAAGCCGATCGACATCACGCTTCCCGACCTGAGTGGGAAGGTCGCCGTCGTCACCGGGGCCAGCGACGGTGTGGGGCTGGTGATGGCCGCGCGCCTCGCGGGGGCGGGCGCGGAGGTGATCATGCCCGTGCGCAACCGGGGCAAGGGGGAGGCCGCGATCGCCTCCATCCGGCGGTCCGCGCCCGGTGCGGAGGTCTCGCTGCGGGACCTCGACCTGTCCTCGCTCGCGTCCGTCGCCGCGCTGGGGGAGGTGTTGCGGGGGGAGGGTCGGCCGATCCACCTGCTGATCAACAACGCGGGTGTCATGACCCCGCCGGAGCGGCAGACCACGGCGGACGGGTTCGAGTTGCAGTTCGGCACGAACCACCTGGGGCACTTCGCGCTCGTCGCGCACCTGGTGCCGCTGCTGCGGGCGGGGCGCGCGCGGGTGACGTCGCAGGTGAGCATCGCGGCGAACCAGGGGTCGATCAACTGGGACGACCTGAACTGGGAGCGGGGCTACGACGGCGGGCGGGCCTACAGCCAGTCGAAGATCGCGTTCGGGCTGTTCGGGTTGGAGCTCGACCGGCGCAGCCGCGCCGGTGGGTGGGGCATCACCAGCAACCTCGCGCACCCGGGGGTCGCGCCGACGAACCTGCTCGCCGCGCGACCCGAGCTGGGGCGCGGTGAGGACAAGGCGGCCAGGCGGCTGATCCGCTTCCTGTCGGAGAAGGGCATCCTGCTCGGGACGGTCGAGTCGGCCGCGCTGCCCGCGCTCATGGCGGCCACGGACCCCCACGCCGAGCCCGGGGGCTTCTACGGCCCGGGGTGGCCCGGGCGCGTCGGTGGGCCGCCCGCCGAGCAGAAGCTCTACTCGCGACTGCGCAGCGCCGACGAGGCGGCACGCGTGTGGGAGGTTTCCGAGCAGCTGACGAAGACGACGGTCGACGTCTCCTGAGAGCCGTCACCCCGTCGGATTCCCGGAGCCGCCTGGTCCCGACTTCCCCACCGCCGTCGCCCCAGCGACCCGGTGGGGGCGGGCCGGTCCGGGGGGCTCAGCGCAGCGCGTGGGCGCCGATGACGGACAGGACCTGGAGCTTCTCGTAGCTCTCCGTGCCGGGGACGGCGGTGTAGACCATCAGGGAGTGGGCCTGGTCCGGGTCGACCAAGCGCTGGCAGTTCAGCTCCAGGGCACCGACCTCCGGGTGCACGAAGTGCTTGGTGTCGTGCGGGTGGATGCCGATCTCGTGGTCGTCCCACACCCGCCGGAACTCGTCGCTGGAGTCCAAGAGCAGGGTGGCCAGGTGGGCGGCCCGGGAGCCGGGGCCGCGCAGGGTGGCGATCGCGCGCAGGCCCGCGACGTACATCCGGGTCATGAAGGCGTGCTCCTGCGGGGCGTACAGGTCCCGGGCGCCCGGGTCGGTGAACCACCGGTAGCCGGTGCTACGGGCCGGGCCGGTGAACCGGGTCGTGTCGCCGGTGAGGGCGACACCCATGGGTGTCTGCCGCAAGGTCTCGCCGAGTTCGGTGACGATCTCCGCGGGGGTGTCGGCCAGCCGGTCCAGGATGCGCAGCAGGCCGGGGTTGACGTGCTCGCTGGAGCTGCCGCGCGGCGGCGGGGTGTGCCCGGCCAACCGGAAGAGGTGGTCGCGCTCGTCGAGGGACAGGTGGAGCCCCTGGGCGATCGAGGCGAGCATCTGCGGTGACGGCTGCGGACCGCGCTCGCGCTCCAGGCGGGAGTAGTAGTCGGCCGACATGTTGCACAGCGCCGCGACCTCCTCGCGCCGCAGCCCGCTGGTCCTGCGGCGCTGCCCCCGGGGCAGGCCGACGTCCTCCGGTTGCAGCGCCTCGCGGCGGCTGCGGAGGAAGCCTGCCAGGCCGGTGCGATCGATCACGACGCTCACCCCTCTCGCCAGTCCTGCCTCGTTTCTACCCCGGGTGGGCGGAGGTAGCCTCGGATCGACGATCCCCCCTTCGGGCTGCTGGGCCGACCCAGCCGGGTGTCACCGGCTGTCCGGTCGCACCTCGATCCGGATGCCGTTCACCAGGTCGTCCAGCAGGTCGTCGGTCTCCGCGCCGGTGGGCGCGCCGACGACGAGGACGGCGGGTCGGTCGGCGGAGTTGGTGACGGGCCGCACGACGGTGCCGGGGGTGGCTGACAGGTGGGCGGCGATGACCCCCGGCGTGGTGGCCGGGTCCGGCCAGCCGTCCACGGCGGTCACGGTGCCCGGCGCAACGGGCAGGAAGCGCACGGCCGCCGCTGCGGCGGCGGGGGGCACGGGGATCGGTGCGACGCCCAGCAGGTCGTCCACCAGCGTGCCGAACAGCTCCAGCCCGGGGTGGACGTGTTCGAGCAGGGCGTGGATGAAGTCCCCACCGGGGCGGGCGTGCAGCTCGCCCAGCACCGGCGTGGGCGTGAGCCAGAACTCGGCGTGGAACACCCCGTGGGTGAGGCCCGCCGCGCGCAGGGCGCGCGTGACCTCCTGTCGGGCGGCCGCCTCCGCGGCCTGGTCCAGGGGCGCGGGCATCCGGTGTCCGGTCTCGACGAAACCGGGCCCGGTCGACTTGGCGGTCAGGGCGATCACCACGGGCTCGCCGCCCACGAAGACGCCCTCGGCGGAGTACTCGGGGCCGGTGACGAACTCCTCGACCAGGAAGGGCTCGCCCGGGGCGGGCAGCGCCGCCAGCGCGCCCGGCAGGTCGTCCGCACCGGAGACCAGCGACACGCCGACGCTGCCCATGGCGCCGCGCGGCTTGACGACCCACGGCCCCGCGCCGACCAGCGCCGCCCGTGCGCCATCCACATCGGACACCACCGAACACCTCGGTTGGGGCATCCCCGCCGCGCGCAGCACCTCGCGGCACAGGTCCTTGGTGCGGATGGTGCGCGCGGCCTGCGGCGAGTTGCCGGGCAGCCCCAGCTCGTCCGCGATCGCGGCGACCGACTCCACGCACATCTCGCGGAAGGTCAGCACCGCGTCGACGGGCATCGATCCGGCGGCCGCCCAGCGGCGGGCGGCCACGGGGTCGTGCGGGTCGAACACCACGGTCTCGTCCATCAGGTCGGACTCCACCGCCACCGCGTCGGCGCCCACCAGGCGCAGGCCCCGGCGGCGCACCTGGGCGCTGACGCGGCGCAACTGGTCACGGCCGTGGTGGGTGGCCGACGCGTGGCCGAGCAGCAGCACGACGGGGTCAGACATGGGCGGTTCCTTCATGCCGGGCAGTGGGGTGGGATCGCGCTGGGCGGGTGGTGCCGGGTCCTCGGGGGTCCCGTGCTCCTCGCGGGCGGGGGGGGGGGGGGGCCCCCGGGGGGCAAGGGCGGG
>NZ_MKQR01000006.1 GCF_001940455.1 Actinokineospora bangkokensis
GGGGCGGGGGGGGGGGGGGGGGGGCGCCCGAGCGGTCAGTGCTGGGCCTTGACCTCGACGCGCACGGCGGCGACGGCCGCGCGCGCCCTGGCGTCGGCCTCGGCCGGGGTGTCCCCGACGGCGATCGCCGAGCCCACCCGGTCCCACGAGGAGCGCAGGTCGGCCAGGGTGTCGCCCGCCTTGCGCAGGACGTCGACCCGTTCCACCCCGGGCAGGGCGGTGGCGTCCTCCACCCCGTCGACGGAGAGGACCGTGCCGGGGTCGGCGGTGATGAAGGCGATGGCGGCGGCGCGCGAGGCCGTCGCGGGCGGGTCGATGGGCCGCCCGGCCAGGGAGTCCACCCAGTGCCGGGTCAGGTTCGTCCGGTAGGCCAGGTCGACGAGGTCGACGATCCGGTCGCCCGGGGGCCTGCCCGCGCACTCGACCAGGCGCGGGCCCTCAGCGGTGCGCACCCACTCGGCGTGCAGGATGCCGGTGTCGAAACCGACCGCGCGCACCAGGTCGGACACCGGTTCCCGCCAGTCGTCCGCGGGTTCGGCGGGCACCACGTGGCCCACCTCGACCGGGGCCGGGCCCGCCGAGGTCCGCTTGGCGGTCGCGTTGAGGAACACCACCCGGCCGCCCACCACCAGGCACTCGGTGCTGAACTCCGGCCCGCGCAGCCGCTCCTCCACCAGGTACCGCCACGACATCGGGCGCCGGGCGAGCTGGTTGCCCTCGTCGGCGCCGGTCGTGGCCGCCCACGCGGCCTCGACATCCGCGCCCGCGTCGAGCAGCAGCACCCCCAGGCTGGCCTGCCTGCCCGACGGCTTGAGCACGCACGGCCCGCCCCCGGCGAACGCGGCGACGTCGGCGGCCGAGCGGACCTCCGCGAACCGCGGCCCCGGCATCCCCGCCGCGGTGGTCACCTCGCGCAGGGTCAGCTTGTCGCGCAGGGCGGTCGCCGCCCGCGCGCCCGCGCCCGGCAACCCCAGCGCCTCGGCCGCGCGGGCGGCGGCGGCGACGGCGTACTCCAGACCGGGCGCCACGGCGTCGACGCCGGTCAGCCCGGCGACGACGTCGAGGAACTGGTCATCCTGCTGGTAGCGGCCGAACACGACCTCGACGAAGGGGTGCCGGGCGGCTTTGGCGGCCAGCCCCTTGGCCTCCCACAGGTCGCGCTCCTCCAGGACGACCACCGAGGTGTCGCCGTCGTCGAGGGCGGTGAGGACGCTGTCGTTGTACCCGACGAGCAGCAGGCGCACGGTCAACCCTCCCGGGCCGGGGTGGAGAGGTGGAACAGGACCACGACCGCGCCGACCACGGCCAGCGCCCCCCAGTACACCGGGCGGGAGCCGTGCTCGGCGGCGACCAGGAACAGGGCGCCGCCGGTGAACGCGCCCACCGACTCGCCCGCGGTGGCGGCGACCTGGCGCAGGTTGAACAGCTCGACCACCGGGCGGTCGCCGGGGATCACGCTGAACGCGGTGTTGACCATGGGGGTGAAGAACGTCTCGGCCAGGGAGAACACCGCCACCGCGGCGAGCATCCCGGCGACGGCCGCGCCGGTGGCCCCCATCAGCGCGAAGGCGGCGGCGAACGTGCCCACCCCGACCAGCAGGAACAGCACCGGCGGGGTGCCCGCCCCGAGCTTGCGCGAGCAGTAGGCGGTGACCGGGATCTGGAGGACCACGACGAGCACGGCGTTGGCGGTGAAGATCCCGGCCCGCCAGGCGGGGTCGTCGGTGACCTGGGCGACCTGGAGGGCGACCGCGGAGAAGAACTGGGCGTAGAGGAACCCGCCCGCCGCGGTGATCACGGAGACCCGGCGCACGTGCGGGTCCGCGACCACGGCTCGCAGCAGCCCCAGCCGCAGCGGGGGCCGCACGTCGCCGTCGTCGGGCCGCACCCCGCGCGGCAGCAGGACGAGCACGGCGGCCGCGGCCAGCACGTACGTCCCGGCGACCGCGAGCAGCAGCGGGGTGTCGAGCGCGTTGTCCAGCATGAAGTTCGCGGCGATCGGCCCCAGCGCGGCGGAGACGTTGACCGCGACCTGCACGGCGGCGAACACGGTGTTGCGGGCGACGGTCTCCAGCGAGAGGGCGACGTACACCCGGGCCATCAGCCCGTTGGTGCTCATCCCGGCGCCCGCGACCAGCAGCGCGGCGGTGATCCCCACCGCCCCGGGCGCGACCGGCAGGACCGCGAACCCGGCGGCGGCCATGAGCAGCCCGGACGCCATCGCCACCCGCACGTCCGCCCGGTGCAGCAGCGAACTGATGAACAGCGACGCGCCGCGGACGGCGAAGTTGAACGCGAACAGCGCGGCCCCGACGAACACCGCCCCGCCCGCCGGTTCCCACCGCCCCAGCAGCACGGGCAACACCGGCAGGACGGCGAAGAAGCCCAGGTGGGAGAGCAGGTAGTCCAGCACCACAGGCACGGTCACGGGCCTGTGCCGCGCAGACACGTCAGTCACCACCGGCCCCCCAACCGCTCCGAGAACCCCCACGTCGCGCAGTCGAGCCGCACGCCCTGACAAGGTTGCACATCGAATCCTGTCACCACGGTGTTACCGACTGCCGTCGGCCCCCGGGAAACGCCCGACGGGTCTGACCGGCAGTGGAAGACCAGCCCGCGTGGACCTGGTCGCCGCCCGGGTGGACGTCGCGGTGGTGCGCCGGGCGGGCTTGGTCAGGGGCGGGGAGCGCCGGGTTCGCGGGCCGGGAGGCCGCGGACCAGGGTGTCCAGGAACAGGTCGAACCTCGGGGTGCTCGCGCTCAGGTGCAGCGGGTTCTCGGTCGCCGCCAACCAGCTGACGACGCAGGTGATGAAGATCTGCCAACTGTGGTCGGCCAGGTCGGCGGGGACGTCGGCCCGCCGGAGGCCGGTGGTGACCACCGTCCGGAGGCGGTCGATGGAGTGCGCGTTGTGCCTGTGCGGGCGGGAGAGGTGGGTGGCGTAGCCGGGCAGGGCGAGGAATTCGTCGTGCACCGCCCACGCCAGCCGGGTCAGCCAGGGCCGGAGCTGCTGGTCCTCGGCCCCGGCGCGCTCCAGGACGCGGTCCACGACGACCTCGCTGACGAGGTCGAACAGCTCGTCGCGGTTCTTGACCCACCGGTAGAGCGCGCCGTGGCTGACGTCCAGGCGCGCGGCCAGCTCGCGCATGGTGAGCGTGTCGACGTTGTCGGCCTGGGACACCGCCTCGACGATCAGGTCCCGGCTGAGCTGCGCGGGACGTCCCGGCCGTCGTCGTCCGGGCGCGTCGTCGGTCATGGCACGACGATAGCCGGCGGTCACAGCCGCGGCAGCGCAGGTGGGAGCCGCTGCCACCGGGGTATGTGACCAATGGTCACTAAAGGCGTATGGTCGGTGTCGCGCGGCGGGTCGGCCGTCGCGGGACGAGGGAGGACCGATGCTGGACGTCGAGGAGAGGGCGGGGATCGACGGCGTGGTCGCGCCGGGGTTCGAGGCCGTGCGCGAGCGGTTCGCCGACCTGCTGGCCGCGGAGGGCGGCGACCTGGACGTCCAGGTCGCGGCCTACCACCGCGGGGAGAAGGTGGTCGACCTGTGGGCGGGGCCGGACACGACCGCCGAGTCGCTGATGGGGATCTACTCCGCGAGCAAGGGGGTCGCGCACCTGGTGGTGGCCCTGCTGGTCCAGGACGGCGTCGTGGACCTGGACCGGCCGGTGAGCCACTACTGGCCGCGGTTCGGGGTCGAGGGCAAGCGGGACCTGCTGGTGCGCGAACTGCTCGCCCACCAGGCGGGCCTGGTCGGCGCCGTGGACGGGTTCGCGGTGGAGGAACTGGCCGACGACCGGGTCGTGGCCGACCGGCTCGGCACGCAGCGCCCCTTCTGGCGGCCGGGCCGGGCCACCGGGTACCACGCGCTGGTGATGGCCGCGCTCAGCGGCGAGGTCGTGCGCCGCGCGACCGGCCGCACCGTCCAGGAGCACTTCACCGAGCGGCTGCGCCTCCCGCTGGGCCTGGACCTGCACCTGGGCCTGCCCGAGGCGCAGGACCACCGCTTCCTCAGCGCGCAGCCGATGACGACGACCCCGGAACGCCTGCGCGAGCTGGCCGAGGTCGCGACCGCTCCCGACAGCCTCAGCGGCATCGCCTTCAACCGCCACCACCCGTACCACCGGGAGGTCTGGGAGCTGCCGAACATCCCGGTGATCCGTTCCCGCGGCCCCGCCTCGCTGGGCGGTGTCGGCACCGCCCGCGGCCTGGCCAAGCTGTACTCGGCCGTGGCGTCACCGGTCGACGGCGCCGACCCGCTGCTCGACCCGACCACCGCGGCGGCCTTCGGCCAGGTCCAGTCCGCGGGGGTCGACCTGGTCCTGCGCCAGCCGAAGGCCTGGGCGGTCGGCTTCCACGCCTCGGCGGAGACCTACCCGGTCCTGGGCGCGGGGGCGTTCGGCCACAGCGGGGCGGGTGGGCAACAGGCGTTGGTCGACCCGCGGCACGAGCTGTCCTACGCCCTGCTGCGGCGACGGCCTGCGTTCCCCGCCCAGATCGACAAGGATCACCTGCGGCTGCTGGACGCGCTGGTCACCGCTGCGCGCAGGGCCTGACTCGTTCACCGCACGGAGTAGGCGCGGGCGCAGTAGGGGTCGGGCGCGACCTCCCGGGACGGGAGCACCCCGGTGCCGGCGAGTTCACGGATGCGGGCGGTGAGGAAACCCCCTGCTGCCAAGGCGAGTCCTCCTTCGCCTGCGATGGGAACGTCGTAGCCGCAGACATCGTTCGTCGCCGGGTCGTGGAAGTAGACCCGGACGACTTCGGGGCTCTGCGCGAGAAAGCCGACTGGGTGGAGGGTCTGCGCCACTGGTGGCGGCTGGGGGTCGAAGTGGACGAAAGTTCCGCTGACGGCCCCGTAGATCGCTTCGCCAAGCCCGGCGGCGGGCTCGTCGGCACCGCCGAGGAATGCCTGGGCGTCGACCACGCGAACCCCGCGGCCGTCGACGCTCCAGCTGATGTTCGCGTCGTCGTTGAGCGTTGCCAAGACGCGCCTGAGCATGGATACGGTGCGGAAGTGGTTGATCTGCTGGCCATCGGCGTCCAGCAGTGGGAAGTCGATCCCGATCGCCGTCGCCAGGTCATCGCCGTCGAAGACGAAGATCCGCGCGGTGGTCTCATGTGGATGGACCATTCCGCACACGGAGTGCGCGGAACCGTTCAGCGGCGTAGAGACGAACTCGGTCACCCGCTGGGCAAGCAGCCAGTAGAGCGTGTCCACGAGCGCTGGAGCGGCCTGCTCACGCTTGGTGCCCCTACTCGGGTCATCGGCCGACATGGAAAGAGCGTACCGGGTCGATCCCCAGTGGCGCGTGCACCGCAGCTTGGTGGGGAGGTCAGTGCTCCTGCTTGATGACGAAGTAGGAGCCGCGGATGGTGCCTGCCAGCTTGGACTTCTGGCGGGCGAACTTGAACGCGCCGAGTTCCTCCGGGACCTCCATGCCGTCGGAGAGCTTGAAGCCGACGGCGCGCTTGCCGGTGGGGTCGAGGGAGTACAGGACGTTGATGGACAGGCCGCTCTCGTAGAAGACGTAGGCCCACTTGGTGCCCTCGACCTCGAACTCGGTGGCTTCGAGCGGGGGTGAGGCGATGGTGATGTCTCGCTCGTCCTTGAGGATCTTGTGGACCCAGTCGACCACGGCCTGCGCGTCGGCGGCGGGTTCGACGGTGAAGGTGTGGTCGTGCTTGTTCTTGAAGTAGCGGGCCTCGTTGGCCCGCAGGCCGGCGAGGGCGGGGGCGACCGGCGAGGTCTCCAGGCCGGTGGTGGAGACGGTGGTGAAGTCCACGGTGTGCGGCATCGCTGGGTCCTGTCGTGCGGGCGTCCGGTGCTGCGCACAGCGTAGGCGCGGACCGGCTCAGCGGCGCCCGGGAACGTCCCCCGCCCGGTTCGCCGCGGGGTGTGACCTGCGCCGCAACCGATTGCACCTGACGTCGATGTGAGAGGTGAGGATCGGGTCACCCGGGAAGTGCGGGGCGGATGACGCGGGAGGCGGCAGGAGATGGGTCAGGCGTGGGGTTTCGGCGGGTACGGCGGCCCCGAGGTGCAGGAGGTGTTCGACCGGCCCGACCCGGCGCCCGGTCGCGGTGAGGTGCTGGTGCGGGTGCTGGTGGCCGGGGTGAACCCGCTCGACCACGTGCTGCGCTCGGGGCCGGTGCCGGGGCTCGACGGGGGCCGCCCGTTCCCCCGGGTGCTGGGCATGGAGGCGGCCGGGGTCGTCCTCGCCCTGGGTGAGGGCGTCGACGGGATCGAGGTGGGGGACGCGGTCTTCGGCTTCGCGCTCACCGGTGGCGGCACGTACGCCGAGACGACGGTGCTGTCCGCGGCGCACACCGCGCGCATCCCGGAGGGGCTGTCCGCGGTGGTGGCGGCAACCCTGCCCGTGGCGGGGACGACCGCGGTGGACGCGCTCGACCAGCTCGACCTCCCCGCCGGTGCCGCGGTCCTGGTCAACGGCGTCGGGGGCGGGGTCGGCCTGTCCGTCGCCCGGCTGGCCGCCGGGCGGGGGCTGCGGGTGATCGGCACCGGGAGCGCCGCCAAGCGCGAGCAGGCCGAGGCGCTGGGGGTGCGGTTCCTCGACTACACGGCCGAGGACGTCGTCGCGGCGACGCGTGCGCTGGTCCCGGACGGCGTCGACGGGGTGGTCGACCTGGTCGGGGGCAGCTCGCTGCGGGCGGTCGCCCCGCTGGCCCGGGACCCGCGCACCGTGATCTCCGTGGGCGACGCGTCCGTCTCCGACCTGGGCGGTCGCTTCGTGGAGCGCCGCATCGACCGCGCGAACCTGGAGCGGTCCGCCCAGCTCGCCCTCGACGGGGTCCTCGAACCCGTGATCACCGCGGTGCACCCGCTCGCCGATGCCCCGATCGCCCTCGCCGCGGTCGAGAGCGGCCACGCCTCGGGCAAGGTCGTCATCGAGGTGGGCTGAGGAGCGGTCGTCGTCCGGGGTTCCGCGGTTCGCGGGGTTGCGGTTCGCCGGGAACCGCGCTGGTCGGCGGGGGTTCTCGACACCGGCACCGGGAACCCGGTTCTCGCAGGTCACCCTGGTTGCCACAGTGATCGTCATGACCACGTTGATGATCGCCTGCCACGGCCAAGGCCACGCCGGGGCCCCATACAGCGGCGTCGAGCTCGACGCGATCGCCGCCAACGTCGCCCCCATGCGCACCGCCGACCTCCCGCCCCGGCTGACCACCGGCCCGCGCGGGCTGCCCGAGCTCGGGGACGGCGTCGTGTTCGTCGCCCCCGGCCACGACTGGGCCGACCACCGCAACCGCGAGGACGCCCCCACCGACCACCTCGACGCCGCGGTGCCCACCCGGGCGGACGGGATCGGCCGGGCGCACCCCGGGGTGACCGCGTGGGCGCGGTCGCGGGGGTGGCCGGTCGACCAGCACGGGCGCCCGGTCAACCCGCGCCACCGGCAGCTGCTGGCCGACCCGCGGATCGGGTTGTGCACCGGGTTGGGCCCGTCCTGGCGGTGGGGGGAGCAGGTCGTGGTCGACGCCGTGGCCGTGGCGGAGGGGCACGTGGCGCTGATCGAGCGGGACACCCCGCACGACGGCACGATCCCGGCCCTGCCCGGCGGGTACGCCGCACCCGCCGACTCCGGGTTGACGCCGGCGGACTGGACGGTCGGGTACCGGCCGGTGACCGCGGCGGGGATCACCGCCACCGCGGTGCGCGAGCTGGCCGAGGAAACCGGCGCCCTCGTCCCGGACGGCGCCCGCACCCGGGTCGTCCGCGAGATCCGCCCGGTGTCGTCCCCGCACACCCTCAACGCCTGGACCGTGGTCTACACCGTGGCCGTCCACCTTCCCCGCCGCGCACCCCTCGACGGCGGCCTCCCGGCGTCCTGGGTGCCGCTGGACGCCCTCGACGGGGTGGTGGACCGGATGTGGCCGGACCACCGGGTCGCCCTCGCGGCCGGGGTGGAGGCGGTGGTGGGCGGGTGGTGACGCGGCTGGGTGTCCGGCAGCTCGACCACGGCACCGGCTGCCTCGGCGGCGGGGCGGATATCGTGGGGGTGCTGTCCCGGCTGGGTGCCGGTCCTGCGCGTGGAGGAGGTGTGCGCCGTGGCCGCTGATCCCGACGACCTGGTCGAGGTGTTCAAGGCGCTGGGCAACCCGGCCCGGCTGCGGATCCTCGGCTGGCTGCGCGACCCCGACGAGCACTTCCCCGACTGGGTGTCCAACGCCGACGCGGAGCTGGGGGTGTGCGTCAACGAGATCCAGGCCAAGGCGGGGCTGGCGCAGTCGACCGTGTCGGCGTACCTGAGCACGCTGGAGCGGGCCGGGCTCGTGCGCGCGAGCCGGGTGGGGAAGTGGACGTACTACCAGCGGGTGGAGGAGCGGCTGACGTCGGTGGCGGAGGCACTCGGCAAGCAGGTGTGAGAGCGGTATCGACAAATCGCATTTTGTCGATACGATCGGTGCCATGCAGACCGGACGCACCGCGTTGATCGTCCACGCCCACCCGGAGCAGGCCTCGTTCAGCTCCGCCCAGGCCCGCGCCGCCGCCGACGGCCTGCGCGCGGCGGGGTACCGGGTGGACCTCCTCGACCTGTACGCGCTCGACTGGGCCCCGGTGCTGGGCCCCGGCGAGTTCCCCGACCCGGCGTCGCCGTTCAAACCGCAGGCCGAGCAGGTGCGGGCCCTCGCCGAGGGGACGGTGGACCCGCTGGTCCGCGACCACCTCGACCGGGTCCTCGCGGCCGACCTGCTGGTCTTCTCCTTCCCGCTGTGGTGGTTCTCCGTCCCCGCCGTGCTCAAGGGCTGGCTCGACCGCGTCCTGATGATGGGCGGTGTCTTCGGCGGCGACCACGGGGTGGCCGACGAGGCCGCCACCGCGGGCAAGGACGCCGTGCTCCTGCTGACCACCGGCGGCGACCAGGCCTGGTTCAGCGAAGACGGCTTCGGCTCGCTCGACGGCTTCCTCTACCACCTGCACCGCGGGGTCATGGCGTTCCTGGGGCTGCGGCCGCTGGAACCGGTGGTCACGTTCGCGCCCGCGCGCATGTCGGAGGAGGCGCGCGCGGCGGCGTTGGAGGCCGTGGGGGAGCGGTTCTCCGCGCTCACGGGCGTGCCCGCCTGACGGGCTGTGGTCCTCCGGGCCGGGGACCACACCCCGTCAAGGGATCAACTGCCACACCTCGTACGGGTAGTTGATGGGGCAGCCCCACTGGGTGAGCGCGACCGGTTTGGCGTTGTCGAAGGCGGAGACGCACATGTTGCTGTTCTTGTTGCGGATCAGCACGTTGCCGGTGTTCTCGAACCGGAACTTCTGGTTGTCCCTGCCGGAGCAGGTGTACTGCTGGACCACGCCGTCGTAGTCCTTGGAAGCGGCGCGGATGTCCATGCACTTGCCGGTGAGCTTGTTGCGCAGTTCGCCCCAGCTGCCGGAGGAGTCGACCGTGAAGGTCCACCCCTGGGAGGCCGTGGTGCCGCACGACGCGGTGGCCAACTGGATCCGGTCCGCGGTCGAGTTGCCGGGGACCTGGATGCACAAGGTGGAGTTCACCAGTTGGATGGCCTGGTAGTCGACCGCCGCTGACGCGGGCGTGGCTGTCGCGGCCACCATGACGCCTGCCCCGATCAGGGCTCTGACGGCTGTGGTCCGAATGCGGGCGTGCGTCATGCGGTGCTCCTCGGCAGGGTCGCTGCGTGTGGGTGGGTGGCGTGCGGAGCCCGGGGTGCTGCGGCGCCGCCACCAGCAGTGCCTCCACAGGGTGCCGGCCTCGGGATGCGCTTGTCCCTGTGCCGCGTGCGAGGCGGCGGCTATTTCACCCGACAAGCTCAGCGGGGAACCGTGCAATGGGTTGCCGAGGGCTTTTCGTTGTCAAGGTGGGATTGCGGGCGTTCCGGGTCTGGTGTCGGTCGCTGGGTGTTTCAGCCTGTGGGACGGGTGGGCGTGGGGGCGACCTCGCGGTCGGGGGCGGCCACGATGGGGTGCATGCGCTATGGGATCACCCTGACGGGTGCTGAGGGCGAGAACGTCGTCGACTCCACGGTTGCCCGTGCCGCCGCCGCGGCTGAGGTGGGGGTGGACTCGGTGTGGCTCGGGCAGCGGTTGGACTACGACGCGGTGGGGTTGGCGGGGTTGATCGGGTCGCGGGTGGCGGGCATCGACGTGGGGGTGTCGGCGGTGCCCGTGTTCGCGCGGCACCCGCTGTTGGTGGCCAGTCAGGCGCAGACCGCGCAGGCGGCGGCGCCGGGGCGGTTCCACCTGGCGGTGGCGTTGGGGGCGCCGCCGCTGGTGGAGGGGGTGTTCGGGTTGCCGTGGGAGCGCCCGGCGGCTCGGCTCCGGGAGTTCCTGGAGGTGTTGGCACCGCTGCTGCGGGGGGAGCCGGTCGACCACGACGGGGAGTTGTACACGGCCCATTCGATCCTGCCCACGCAGGTCGCGGGGGCCACCCGGACGCCGTTGCTCGTGGCCGCGATGGCGCCACGGGCGCTGCGGGCGACCGGCGAGTTGGCGGATGGCACGGTCACCTACCTGGCGGGCCCGAAGGCGCTGGCGAACGACATCGTCCCGGCGCTGGTGAAGGCGGCGGGGGACAAGCCCGCCCCGCGGGTGGTGACGTTGGTGCCCGCCGCGGTGACCACTGACCCGGCGATCCGGGAGAGGGTGGCGGAGGGGTTGGCGTTCTACACTCAGTTCCCCTCTTACCAGCGCGTGCTGGGGTTGAGCGGGGTGGAGAACCCGGTCGACCTGGCGTTGATCGGGGACGAGGAGACCGTGGCGCGCGGGTTGGCCGAGTACGCGGACGCGGGGGCGACCGAGGTTGTGCTGACTGCGAACGAAAGCCTGCCGCTGGAGGTCCAGGAGCGCACGCGCGCGCTTGCGGGTGCCCTGGCCCGCGAACGCGCGGCGTGAATGCGTTCCCGCGCGTTCGCCGAACCTGAGCGGGAGCGCTGCCGGCGGCGATGAGCTTTTGTCGGCGCGACAGCACTTTCGTGCCAAGGGAAAGAAGACCCTGGGGGGTGTCGTGGGTGCGTGGTACGTCTTGGGGCACTGCTCGACGACGAGAGGGTGCTGGCATGGGGGCTCGGAAGTTGGTCGCGGCCATGGCCGCGGCTGGGATCGCTGTTGGGTCAGCGGTGTTGATGGGTGGGGGCACGGCTTCTGCCGAGGTCGTGCGGATCACGCGAACGCCCAATGCTGGGCAGTGTTCCGCTGAGGTGCCCGGTTACCCGAAGGTCGGCGGGGGACCTGGGGTGTCGGTGGAGATGGACGTGCCGACCACCGCGGTGGCGGGGGTGCCGACCGAACCGGTTCCCTGGCGGGCCCGTGGGTCGGTGTCGCTGCGGTGGGCTACCGCGCCGGGGCTCCAGGAGGCGCTGATCGCCGAGGGGGCGACGACGCTGTCGGGTTCGGCGTCGGTCCGGGTGTACCTCGGCGGGGACCGCGTGCGGGAGTTCGTGGACGTGGAGGTGACCGGCACCGCGCCCATCGGTGCGGATTCGGTGTCGCTCAGCGCTTCCGGGCAGTTCCCGCCGATGGTGTTCGCCTCTCCCGGAGCGGGGAACCCGATGCTGGTGACCCCGGGTGGGGTGGGGTCGGGGATCACCCCGCTCAAGGCCGACGGGACGCCGACGTCGGTCGGGACGGTGGGGTTCTGGTGCATGGTCACCCCGATCCTGGAGACGTGGCACCGGGTGGACGTCCTGCCCGCGCCGACGAGCGCCGAGCACGGGGTGTCCGGGCAGGCGCGGTTGGCGGGTGCGGACGTGGACCTGGGGGCGGGCACCTTGGCGTTGACCGAGACCGCGGACAAGGCCGTCACCGGGAGCTTGGCGTTGCCCGCGACCGGCACCGCCAGCCTGCGCTTGCTCGGGATCATCCCCGCTGCCGCGCGGGTGCGGGTGGTGCCGGGGCCGATCACGGGCACGCTCGCCTCGGGGTTGAGCACGCAGGCGACGGTCCAGGTGTCGGAGTTGTCGGTGCTGGGCGTGCGGGTCGTGGGTGAGAAGACGCCGTGCACCAGTACGACCACGATCGCGCTCAGCGCCGCGGAGGCGTTCACGGTGCAAGCTGGTGGAACGCTGACGGGGACCTTCGACGTCGGCGCGTTCACCGGGTGCGGCGCGTTCCGGCCGGTGGTGGACCACCTGCTGGCCAAGCCCGGCAACACCATCACCATCACGACCGGCTAGCGCGTCTCGGGTGGGGGCGGCGGTCGTGCCGTCCCCACCGGAGGCGTCGCTGCCTCGATCAGGCGAGCAGGGACTCGGCCAAGCGCCTGGCGATGTGGAACGGCTGCGGGTCCTGGGCCACCACGGCCGCCGCGGCGGACCCTTCGAGCAGGAGCACCACCTCGTCCGCGCGGTCCGGGGTCTCGCGCAGCTGCGCGCCGAGGTAGCTGCGCAGAGCGGCCTTGTGGTGGCGGACGACCTCGCGGACGGGGTCCGCCGGGTCGGGGAACTCGGCGGCCGCGTTGAGGAACGCGCAGCCGCGGTAGCCGTCGCCGGTGATCCAGTCGGCGTAGGCGTCGAAGAGGGCCAGGACGCGGTCGCGCGGGGCGGTGTGGGCGGCGGTGATGGCGTCGACGCGCTCCTGCCAGCGCTGGTCCCGGTCGCGCAGGTAGGCCACGACCAGCTGGTTCTTCGAGCCGAAGTTGCCGTAGAGCGACGCCTTGGCCACACCGGCCTCGGCGGCCACCGCGTCGACGCCGACCGCGTGGATGCCGTCCCTGTAGAACAGCCTCGACGCCGCCGCCAAGACCCTGGTCCGCGCGTCGTTCTTCCGCATCCGCCCTACCGATCAGTCTGGGTTTGACCTGCGCTGATCGTAGCAAAGCCAGCAACTAGACAGACCTGTCTGTATGGTTTTGCCGCATGGTGTCGACGACGGGAGTTCGGTGGTGGTCCCTCGCCGCGGCGGGGGCCGCGGTCATCGCCCTCTGCTACGGGTTCGCGCGCTACGCCTACGGGCTGTTCGCGCCCCGGTTCGGGGAGGCGTTCGGGCTCGCACCCGCCGCTGTCGGGGTGTTGGGCGGCTTGTCCACGGCGGGGTACGGGCTCGGGTTGTTGGCCGCTCCCGTGCTGTCGCCGCGTGGGGCTGTGGTGGTCGCGGGAGCATCGGCGACCGCGGGGCTAGGCGTCATGGCGGTCGCACCGGGGGTGGTCGTGTTCGGTGCGGGCATCGTGCTCGCAGGCGTCGGGGCAGGGCTCGTTTCGCCTGGTGTGGCTGGGGTTCTGGCTCAGGCCGTGCAGGGGGCTGACGGGACGCGCGCGCAGACCTGGGCGAACACGGGCACGGGTTTCGGGTTGGCGGCGTCCGCGTTCACGCCCCTGCTCGTCGTGGACTGGAGGGTGACGTGGGGCGGGTTCGCGGTTCTGGGGGTCGTGGTGACTTTGGTGGTCTGGCGGGTCATGCCGTCGGGTTCGGCGGTGGGTGGCGGCGGGGGAACTACTGGTGGGGCTTGGGTGTTGATGGCGAACTCGGTGCTCATCGGGGTGACGAGCGCTCCTTATTGGACTTTCTCCAGTACGCGGCTGTCGGAGGCCGGGCTCGGTTCGGGTGTGGTGACGTGGTGCTGGTTCAGCATCGGCGCGGCGGGGTTGCTGGGGGGCATGGCTGGTCGGGCGGCGCAGCGGTACGGGGTGCGGCGGGCCACCCTGGCGGCGTGGGCGTTGGCGTTCCTGGGGATCGGTTCGCTGGCGCTGCCTGGTCTTGGCGTCGGCGTCGCGCTGGTGTCCAGTGTGCTGTTCGGGGCGTCCTACATGGCGCTGACCGGCTTGTGCATCCTCTGGGCGACCGAGGTGTGGCCTGAACGGCCCGCTCGTGGGGTGACGTGGTCGTTCGCCGGGCTCGCGATCGGTCAGACGGTGGCGTCGCCGCTGGCTGGGGCGGCGGCAGGGGTTGTCGGCCTCGCGGTTGTGTTCGGGGTGGCGGGTTTGGCGGCGCTGCTCGGGTGGGCGCAGGTCCACCCCAAGTTGTCGAGTTCTTGACCTTCTGCCCGGCCCGGCACGCTCCTACCCTCGGCGCTGCGCCAGTACGTCGAACGGCTCAGGCGCTCAACGGGTGAGTGGACTAGCGGTGGAGGTGTCCGGGTGGAGAAGGTGCTGGTCGACCTGGTCTTCGAGCGGGCGGAGAAGGACGAGCGGCTCGACGATCGGGCCAAGGGGCACATCCTCTCCGCCCTGCTCGGCCAAGACCCCCGGACCGGGGCGGAGCGCCGGGAGAGCGACCCGCCCGCCGAGGAGGCCGCTGCCCCCGCGAGCGTCTTCCTGTGCGGGGTCACCGTGGAGGGCTTCCGCGGCATCGGCCCGAAGGCGACGCTCGACCTGCACCCCGGCCCTGGGCTGACGATCGTCACCGGGAGCAATGGCACCGGCAAGTCCAGCTTCGCCGAGGCCGTCGAGTTCGCCCTCACCGAGGACAGCTACCGGTGGCGGCAACGGCCGAAGCAGTGGGCGGAGATCTGGCGGAACCTCCACCACGACCACCCGTGCGGGATCCGGGTGGCGCTGGCCATCGACGGGGCGGGCAAGACCGTGGTGGGCGCGGAGTGGGAGCGGGACACGGGGTTGCCGGACGCGAAGCTGTGGGTGCAGGTCGAGGGTGACAAGCAGGTCAAGGGGCTCGACGGCCTCGGCTGGGCGACTCCCCTGGAGAACTACCGGCCGATCCTGACCTATGAGGAGTTGGGCGGTCTGCTGCGTGCGGGGCCCGCGAAGCTGTACGACGCGCTGGAGAAGGTGCTCGGGCTCGGACTGCTCAAAGAGGCCGCTGCATCCCTGCACGAGGCGGTGAAAGCGGCAGAGGAGCCGGTGCTCCGCGTCCGGGAGCGGACGAATGCGTTGCAGGCCACACTGCCGGGTCTGGACGACGCGCGGGCCGGGAAAGCGCTGAGCGAGGTGACCAAGCGGAAGCCCGATGTGGACGTGGTCGCCGCGTTGGCGACGGGGACCGGCGAGGTCAACCGGGCCATGGACGGGCTGCGGAACCTGGCGGAGGTGGTGGTTCCGGACGCGGGGGCTGTGCACGCCTTGGCGGCTGAGCACGAGGCTGCCGAGAAGGGCGTTCTCGGTCTGGGGGCGGCCTCGGAGCTTGCCGAACGCCGGCTTGACCTGCTGGAACAGGCCCTGGGGCTGCACGACGCCGAGGGGGACCAGCTGTGCCCGGTGTGCCGGACGGGGCAGCTCGACCAGGTGTGGCGGGAGCAGGCGTTCGCTGAGTCCGAGGGTGCGTCGGCGGCGCTGCGGGAGGACAAGCAGGTCCGGCAGCGGTTGCGCGAGGCGCAGCGTCGGGTGGGGGACTTGCTGTCGGCGGCTCCGGTGCTGCCCGAGGCTGACCTCCCGTCGATGCCTGCGGCGCGCGCGGCGGTCGAGGCGTGGCGGGCGATCCCGCGTGACCAGGGGGCAGGTGAGCGCCTGCGTGCTCGGCACACCGCTCTCGTGGCTGCCGTTGCGGCGGTTCGGGATGAGGCCCGCGCGGAACTGGCGCGCCTCGATGACGCGTGGAACCCGGTCGCGCGGGAGTTGGCGGTGTGGGTCGAGGCGCGGCGGGCGGCTGACGCGGTGCTGGAGGAGGTCAAGAGCCTCAAGGCCGCGAAGAAGTGGTTGGTGGAGAACGCCGCCGAGGTGCGCAACGCACGGCTGCTGCCCTTCGCGGACCAGGCCAGGGACATCTGGCGCGAGTTGCGGGAGGAGAGCACGGTCGAGCTGGGTGCGGTGACGTTGGAGGGCAGCAACAACTCGCGCCGGGTGCGGTTGGCGGCGCGGACGGACGGGGCGGGGGCGGAGGCACTGGGGGTGATGAGCCAGGGGGAGATGCACGCGCTGGTGCTGGCGTTGTTCCTGCCGCGGGCGGTGGCCGAGCAGAGCCCGTTCCGGTTCGTGCTGCTCGACGACCCGGTGCAGGCCATGGACCCGTCGCGGGTGGCGGCCTTCGCCCGGCTGCTGGCGGGCATCGCCGCCACGCGGCAGGTGGTCGTGTTCTCCCACGACGACCGGTTGCCCGCGGCCGTGCGGCGGTTGGTCGGGGTCAACGCGCGCATCGTGGAGATCACGCGGTCCCCCGGGTCGGTGGTGAGCACGCAGGACAGCAGCGACCCCGCCGAGCGCTACGTCTCCGACCTGCGGGCCGTGGTCAAGGACCCGAGGGTGCCGGAGGAGATCCAGCGCGAGGTGCTGCCGTCCCTGTGCCGCGCGGCGGTGGAGGCCGCCTCCCGCGAGGTGCACTACGCCCGGGTGGCGGGTTCGGGGGCGTCGCACGGGGCAGCCGAGGCGGAGTGGACGGCGAAGCAGCGCACCCGCGAACGCGTCACCCTCGCGGTCGGCACGGAGAAGATGACCCGCTGGGTCAAGGAAAAGCCGTGGCGGGACGCCACGTTGAAGGTGTGCACGTCCGGGGTGCACAAGGGAGCAGGCGGGCATCCGCAGTCGATCCTGGAGGACCTGGAGAAGACCGTCGACGACCTCCGGGCGCTGGCGTGAGGCGGGACGACCTGCTGGCGCACGCGCGGCAGCTCCTGGACGGGTCGGTGCCCCTCCCGGCGGGCACCGCGCGCGTGGCGGCGGCGATGCTGATCCGGCGGGCGCTGGAGGAACTCGCCGCCGAGTGGTCCGGGTGCCCCGAGGCGACCACGCGGTCGCAGCTGGTCATCGCCGCGCGGCGGCTGCCCCCGACCGAGGCAGAACGGGCCTGCCTGGCGTGGTTCGCGCTCTCCGAGGCCTGCCACCACCACGCTTACCGGCTGCCGCCCAACCCCGTCGAGCTGGTGCGTTGGCTCTCGGTGGTGGGGGGCCTGCCCGCACCCCACCCGTGAGGGGTGCCCGGATGGGCGCCTGGGATCATGGCGCGGACCGCCGACCGACCAGCAGGAGCACCAGCCATGCCAGACGCCGACCTGACGGTGACCGCGACCAACGACGGCCCCTGGCAGGCGGGCGGGACCGGCCGCTACACCCTGCTGGTCAGCAACAGCCCCGACCACGGCCCGTCGTCCCGGTTGGTCGTCGTCGACCTGTTCCTGCCGACCGGCCTCACCGCCACCGCGGTCGCGGGCGAGGGGTGGAGCTGCTCGATCACCGGCCACGAGGTCAGCTGCCTGACCAAGGAACCCCTGGAGCCCGGCGCCGCCTACCCGCCGATCACCGTGGACGTCGAGGTCGGCCGCGGCCTCTCCGGCCCTGTCGACGCCCGGGTCGCGCTGTCCGTCGCGGGCTCCGAGGCCGACACGACGAACAACACCACGAGTTCTACCGCCACCATCACGCCCCTTCCCTGACAGGCGCCGCACCCGGTGAGCTGGTGGGGCGACACCTGGTCCCGTGAGGCGTCCAGAGGATGTCCAGAGGGGGGACATCGGGGGGTGTGATCGTCGGGGCCTCACTGGAGCGACGTGTTCACGGGTGGGGGGTTGCTCCTCCTCCGTGGGGTGGAGGGCCCATGTTCGGCAGGATGATCCGTCGGGGTGCTGTTGTGGTGGCGGGGGTTGTCGCGGCGGGGGTGGCGATGGCCGGGACCGCGTCGGCTACGTGGTACGACCGGTACGGGCCGGAGCGGCCCGCGGGGTCGGAGGGACGCTCGCACCTGGTGTGCACGCAGGCGCGGGGGATCAACGGGGTGTGGACGGAGTGGCGGTGCGGAGACTTCACCCCGTACGGGTACCGGCCCGGGGTGACTCCGGCGCTGTACCCGTACGGGTGGCAGTTGCAGGCGTTGCGGGTGAAGCAGTGGGGGCTGACCCAGCTGTGCATCGACGCGCTGGTCGGCGGTTTGGGGTGGCGGGGGGCGGTGTGCGGGGGTGACGGGCAGTTGTTCGAGGTGGGCAGTCCGGACTACCACCACGCCATGAACGGGTTCAGCGTGGCCAACTACGACCCGACGGACACGCTGGTGCACCTGGCCTACACCGACAACGGCACCTCCGACGGCGCCTTCGCGGGGTCGTGGGCCATCCCGCCGAACTCCTGGCAGCTGTTCGACCTGGGGACATCGATCTACCGGTACGGGATCGTCTGAGGCACGGGCTCGTCTACGGCCCACCCCGCGGTGGCACGGGGTGGGCCGCAGGGGAGGATGCCGCCAGGGCTGCTGGAGGGGGTGCGGTGCACAGGTCGAGCGGGCCGCTTCCGCTGGAGGTCGACCGGAAGTTCGTGCTGAGCGGCTACGTCTACAGCCACTCCCAGCTGCTGCTCCGCAGTGGCCGCACCGGGTACGACAAGGGCGAGTACCTGGCGCACGACTCCGTCTACGACGTGCTGTTCAAGGACGTGGGCGCCGTGGTGGTCAGCGATTCCTACCGGCCGTTGCGGATCAGCGTCGCGTCGGGGGAGGAGCGGCGGGCCGTGGAGTCGGTGCTGGGCCGGGGGCTCGACGAGCGCACCCTGTTCCGGTTGCGGGGCGCCGAGTCGAGCGGGTACGTGCTCGCGGGCGCGGTCTACTGGCTGGACGACCCGGCCGGGTCGGTCGAGGGGCCGAGCGCGCTGATCACGTAGTTTCCCGGACCAGCAGGCGGTGGGGGGCCGTGGTGGAGCGGGGCGGCCCGGGGGTGGACGCCTGGTGGGCCAGGTGGTCCAGGGCCAGGTCGGCGATGCGGTCCTTGTCCGGGGAGACCGTGGTGAGGGCGGGCGTGCTGTAGCGGCCGTCCTCGATGTCGTCGAAGCCGACCAGGGCGAGGGCGGTGGGGACGGGGACGCCCCGCTCGCCTGCGGCTCGGAGGGCGCCCAGGGCCAGTTCGTCGGTGAAGCAGAAGACGGCGTCCGGGGGGTCGGGGGAGTCGAGCAGGGTGTGCATGGCCTGGTGGCCGTCGGCGCGGTGGAGGCGGTGGACGGGGACTTCCAGGGCCGGGTCGGTGGGCAGGCCCGCGGCGGTGAGGGCCGCGCGGTAGCCGGTGAGGCGCTGGCGGGCGGTGGCGTTGCGGGAGTGCGGCTGCACGCCCACGGCGGCGACCCGGGTGCGGCCCGCGGCGAGCAGGTGGGCGGTGGCCTCGCGGGCGGCGGCGACGTTGTCGATGGCCACGTGGTCGACGCCCGGGGTGCCGTCGTGCTCACCGAGCAGGACGAGGGGGGTGGTGTCGGTGCGGGCGGCGAGGTCGGCGGGGGTGGTGGCCCAGGGGCTGAACAGCACGCCGTCGACGAGGTGGGCGCGGTCGCCGTGCAGCAGGCGCTTCTCCCGGTCGGCGTCGCCGTCGGTCTGCTCGACGAGCACGGTGAGGCCCCTGGCCTGGGCGGCGCGGACCGTGCGGGCGGCGAGGTCGGCGAAGTAGGGCGAGTCGACCTCGGGGACGACCAGGGCGAGCAGGCCGGTGCGGCCGCGGCGCAGGGTGCGGGCGGCGAGGTTGGGCCGGTAGCCCAGCGCGTCGATGCTCGCCTGCACGCGCTGCCTGGTCGCGGGCGCGACGTGCGCGAAGCCGTTGACCACGTTCGACACGGTGCGCACCGACACCCCGGCGTGCTCGGCCACGTCGCGCAGTTTGGCGGTCACCCGGGCAGCCTACCGCTTGCCACGTTGCATGCCACGTTGCAAACTGGGGTCACCGCCGAGAAGCCCCTGGAGGTCGCCGTGCCCGTGGACCAGATCGCCCCGCTGACCGCCGAAGAGTTGGCCGCCCTGACCGAGCGGCTGGACGAGGACGGCGTCATCGGCCTGCCCGGCGCCTTCGGCCGGGAGTGGGTGGCTCGGCTGGGCGAGGACATCGCCACCGCGTTCGCCGAGGCCAGGGCCCGACCGGGCGGCGCGGTCGGGCGCGGGCCGCACCGGTACTACGTCGAGGTCCACCCCGAGCAGCTGCGCGGGTTCGTCGACCTGGCCACCCACCCGTGGATCACCGCCGTGGCCGGGGCCGTGCTCGGCCCGGACTACCGGATCGTCGAGGTCGGCTTCGACGTGCCGCTGGCGGGGGCGGTCGACCAGCCGTGGCACCGCGACTTCCCGATGCCGGAGCAGACCGCCCGCGAGCGGCGCCTCACCTCGCTGGCGGTCAACGTCACCGCCGTCGACACCGAGCGCGACATGGGCCCGTTCGAGATCGCCCCCGGCACGCACTGGGACGACGGCAGCGCCTTCGAGCACGGCATGTTCCCGCCCCGCGACACCTACCCCCGCTACCGCGAGCGCGCGGTGCGCAAGTACCCGCGCATGGGCGACATCTCGATCCGCTCGGCGCTGACCGTCCACCGCGGCACGGCCAACCACTCGGCCAAGTCCCGCCCGGTCCTGGTGCTGGGCCTCGACGCCCCGGGCGCGGGCAACGACGAGCGCCACGACACCGCGGTCAGCCGCGCGTACTGGGCGGGCCTGCCGGAGTCCCTGCGCGCCCACCTGGTCTGCCCGGTGGTCGACGAGCTGACCCCCATCACCCAGAAGCACACCATCGAAGGCCTGGTCATGGGCGAGGCCGAGAGCGACCCGGCCTGAGCGGGTGCCGCCGCGGGGTGTGGTCGGGATCGGCAGAATCGCGACTGCGTGTGTGAAGTGTGCCCCGCGCGGGTAGGTGGCACGGAGTCGACTGCTGCCCGCAGGTGGTGGGGGCGAGTGAGGGAGGGTGTCGTGGGCGCGTCGTTCAGCACGTCCGAGAGCCGGGAGGGGTCCGAGCTCACCGTCGTGGCGGTGGGGGACGTGGACCTGCTCAGCGCCCCGCTGCTCGACCGGCCGGTCACCCAGGCGCTCGACGGCGGCGGCGTGACCAGGCTGGTGCTGGACCTGCGAAAGGTGACGTTCCTGGCGTCGAGCGGCTTGGCCGTGCTGGCCGAGGCCCACGACCGGTGCGACAAGCTCGGGGTGGACTACCAGGTGGTCGTGCGGGAGGGCAGCGCCGCCGCGCGCGCCCTGGCCGTGACCCGGTTGGACACCGTCTTCGAGGTGGAGCGGGTCCCGGCGGACCGCTGAGCCGGGGTTCTGTCGGTCTCCTCACCTACGCTGGGCCGCGGAGGGGCAGGGGAGGCGGCGATGGCGGTCACGGACACGACGGCGCCGACGGTGGCGGGCGTGCTGGCGGAGCTGGCGGCGCTCGACGACCCGAGGGCGCGCGCGGTCAACGAGAGGCACGGCGACGACCACGGGGTGAACCTGGGCGCGCTGCGGGCGGTGGCCAAGCGCCTCAAGACCCGGCACGACCTGGCCGTGGACCTGTGGGCCACCGGGGACACCGCGGCGCGGCTGCTGGCGCTGCTGGTGTGCAGGCCCAAGGCGTTCACCCGGGACGAGCTGGACGCGATGCTCCGGCAGGCGCGGTCGCCCAAGGTGCACGACTGGCTGGTCGGCTACGTGGTCAAGAAGAGCGCCCACGCCGAGGACCTGCGGCAGGCGTGGCTGGCCGACCCGGACCCGGTGGTCGCGAGCGCGGGCTGGGCGCTGACCACCGACCGGGTGGCGAAGGCGCCCGCCGGGCTTGACCTCGCCGCAGTGCTCGACGTGGTGGAGGCCGAGCTGGCGGGCGCGCCGGACCGGTTGCAGTGGGCGATGAACCACTGCCTCGCCCAGATCGGGATCGAGCACGCCGAGCACCGGGAGCGGGCCATCGCGATCGGGGAGCGGTTGGGCGTGCTGGCGGACTACCCGACGCCCAAGGGGTGCACCTCCCCCTACGCGCCCACGTGGATCAGGGAGGTGGTGCGCCGCAAGCAGGGGTGATCGTCCACAGCGGAGGACCCCGTGGTCGTGGACCGTGGTCGCGATTTCGCCGGGAGGAGCGGTTGACTGTGGGGAACTGGCCGGATTGGATCGGCGGATGCGCTTACTCGCCTCGCTCGCGTGCGTGGTCGCGGTGTCCGCCGGACTGGTGACCCCGGCCGCGGCCGCCCCCGCGCTCGACCTCGACTCCGCCACGATCCCGCGGTTGCAGGAGCTGATGCGCGCCGGTCGGCTGAACTCCGTCGCGCTCACCGGCGCCTACCTCAAGCGGGTCCGCGACGTCGACCCGAAGGTGCACGCGGTCCTGGCCCTGGACCCCACGGCGCTGGCGCAGGCCGCGCAGAGCGACGCGCGCCGCAAGGCCGGGCGCTCCCGGGGTCCGCTCGACGGCATCCCCGTGCTGCTCAAGGACAACATCGACACCAGGGGGCTGGACACCACCGCGGGGTCGCGGGCGCTCGCCGGTCCGCCGCCGCGCTCGGACGCGTTCCTCGTGCGCAAGCTGCGGGACGCGGGCGCGGTCGTGCTGGGCAAGGCGAACCTGTCCGAGTGGGCCAACTACCGCTCCACCAACGCCACCTCCGGGTGGTCGGGCGTCGGCGGGCAGACGAACAACCCCTACGTGCTCGACCGCAACCCCTGCGGGTCCTCGTCCGGGTCCGGGGCGGGGGTGGCCGCCTCGCTGGCCCAGGTCGCCATCGGCACCGAGACCGACGGGTCGATCGTGTGCCCGGCCGGGGTGAACGGGGTCGTGGGCCTCAAGCCGACGCTGGGGCTGGTCAGCCGCACCGGGGTCGTGCCGATCTCGGCCGAGCAGGACACCGCCGGGCCGATGGCGCGCCACGTCGTCGACGTCGCCATCACCCTGTCGGTGCTCCAGGGCCGCGACGCCGCCGACCCCGCCACCCGCGAGTACCCGGCGGGTCAGCCGACCGACTACGCGGGACTGCTCATCGGGGGCACCCTGCGCGGGAAGCGGATCGGCGTCTGGCGCAAGGCCGGGGTGAACGCCGAGGTCGACCGGGTGGTCGAGGAGAGCGTGGCCGTGCTGCGCGGCGCGGGGGCGACCGTCGTCGAGGTCGACCTGCCGCACCAGGACGAGATCGGGGAGAACGAGTCCCCGGCGCTGCTCACCGAGTTCACCCGCGACCTGCCCGCCTACCTCGCCACCCGGCGCGGCGCGCCGCGCACGATCGAGCGGCTGGTGGAGTTCAACCGCCGCGACCCGGTGGAGCTGTCGAAGTTCGGGCAGGAGCTGTTCGAGCAGGCGCTCACCGCGCCCGGGGTCGACGACCCCACCTACCGCCAGCAGCGGCGGACGGCCACCACCCTGGCCCGGCGCTCCATCGACGAGACGCTGGCCGCGCACCACCTCGACGCGATCGCCGCTCCCACCAACGGCCCGGCCTGGCGCACCAGCTACGGCTCCGGCGACGCCTTCGAGCTGGGCTCGTCCACCCCGACGGCCGTCTCCGGCTACCCGGACGTCACCGTCCCGGCGGGCTACTCCGGCGAGCTGCCGATCGGCCTGTCCTTCTTCGCGGGGCGCTGGTCGGACGGCAAGCTGCTCGCCTTGGCGGCGGCGTTCGAGCGCGCCGCGCCCGTCCGGCACGCCCCGCGCTACCTGCCCACCACCGGCTGATGGCCGCCGAGCCGGGCGACGCGGTGGGCGCGGAGGTGGAGCGGGTGCGCGCCGAGGTCGCGCGGCTGCTGCCCGGGGCCGTGCTGGAGTCGCGCCCCGCGTTGCCCGGCGACGGCAGGCACTGGCTGTCGGTGGAGCACCGCAGCGGGCTGGAGTGCGACGTCCTGCTGGCCGAGGGCGCGGCGTTCGGCAAGGTCCTGGTGGGCCGGTACGTGTTCGACTTCGTGCTGGTGGCCGAGGTCGCCTGCTTGCTCGCCAAGCTCGCCGCGGGGGAGTTCCGGCTGCGCGAGGCCGGGCTCTTCCGCGGCTCGCACCGGCTGACCGTGGCGCTCGGCAGCGGCGAGCAGGTGGTGCACGGCCCGCGCTCGGCCGGGCCGCTGGAGGCGTGGGAGGCGCGGGGGCGGTGAGGGGTCAGCGGCGCCAGGCGGGGACGTTGCGCTTGGCCTGCTTGGCGCTGTGCGAGCGGATGGCGCCGTAGCTGACGGCGGCGATGGCGATGGTGGGGATCAGCAGCCACATCGGCCAGAAGTGCACGTCGTCGTCGTACTGGGTGTGCACCAGGCCCCACACCAGCAGGTTGACCACCAGGGTCACCGCCCACCAGGTCCACACCACGCGCACCCACTTGGGCACCCGGGTGGTCTTGGCCGGGGTGGCGGCCGTGGCGGGCAGGTCGGTGAACAGGCGGGCGATGTCGCCGTAGGTGGTGGCCTTGCCGACCTGGTCGAGGCGCTCGTCGTACTCGGTGAGGGTGAGCCTGCCCTGGGAGTGGGCCAGGCGCAGCTCGTCGGCGGCCTGCCTGCGGTCGTCGTCGGAGATGCGGGTGCTGCGGTTGATCGCCATGGTCGCCCCTCGGCTCGGTGGACACGGCGCGGCAATCTGACACGGCGCTGTGTCACTTCATCTGGCACGAGAGGGTGTCAGTACAGTGCTGCCATGGTCAAGACCGGGGCGGACGCGGCCACCGCCCGCCGCTACGGCGGTCGCGACGCCCGGCAGCGCCAGGACGAGCGGCGGGCCCGGCTGCTGGCCGCCGCGCTGGGCCTGTTCGGCGGCGCCGGGTACGCCCAGACCTCGATCAAGCAGGTCTGCGACGAGGCCGGGCTGACCCAGCGCTACTTCTACGAGTCGTTCGCCGACAAGGAGCAGCTGCTCCGCGAGCTCTACGACGGCATCGTCGCCGAACTGCGCGCGGCCGTCGCCGGGGCCGTCGCGCGCGCGGGCACCGACGTGGCCGACCGCATCCGCGCGGGTCTGGCCGCGGTCATCGACACCCTGGGCGCCGACCAGCGGCGCGCCAGGGTCGCGCTGATCGAGGTCGTCGGGGTGAGCCGGGGGCTCGACACCCGGCGCCGGGAGGTGCTGCACGACTTCGCCCGCTACATCGCCGGGCTGGTGCCCGCCGACGTCGACCCGCTGCCCCCGCAGCGGCTGGAGACGGGCGTGATGGTGCTGGTCGGCGGGGTCAGCGAGGTGCTGGTGGACCACGCCCTCGGCTACCGCTCGACGCCGACCCCGGAGCTGGTGGAGATCATCGCGGCGCTGTTCCTGGGCGGGTACCGGGCGCTGGGCGGGCGCTGACCGCCGGGGGCGCCACCAACGGCCGGTAGAGGCGTTCGAGTTCGCCGCCCACCTGCGCCCAGTCATAGCGGGTGCGCGCGCGGTCGGCGCCCGCCAGGCCCATCGCCTCGCGCCGGGGGCGGTCGGAGAGCAGCGCGCGCAGGGCGCGGGCCAGCGCGCGCGGGTCGCCCGGGGGCACGTGCACGCCGGTGACCCCGTCGATCACCGTGTCGAGCAATCCGCCTGCCGCCGTGGCCACCACGGCGCGCGCGCAGCCCATGGCCTCCAGCGCCAGCACGCCGAACCGCTCCTCCCGGGGCACCTGCACCACCACGTCCGCCGATCGCAGCAGCGCGGGCCGGTCCGCGCGCGCGACGTCCCGGCGGTGGCTCACCCGGGACCCCACACCCAGCCGGGCCGCGGCCTCGCGCAGCCGGGCGGACGCGGGCCCCACCACGACCAGTTCGGTGTCCGGCAACGCGATCAGGGCCTCGACCACCGTCTCCGCACCCGCCGCGGCGGCGACGACGCGGTAGCGCGCGCTGGTGGGGGCGACCGGTCCGGTGGGGCGGAACAGGGACGCCTCCACGCCCCACGGGATGACCACGGCGCGGCTGCGCGCCGCCCCCGCGGCCACCACCCGACCCCGGGCGGTGGTGCTCGTCGTGATGACCCGGTCCACGGACCGGGCGAGCAGCCGCTCGATCTTGGTCTCCTGCTGGTCCCCGGTGGGGGACAGGTGGTGCGCGGTGTGCACGACCGGGACGCGCGCGGCCCGCGCCGCGAGCGCGGTGACCACACCCGAGACCCAGCAGCAGGAGTGGACGACGTTCGGGCGGTCGCGCTGCCACCGCGCGCGCAACCGGTCGCCGAACTCCTGGGCGTGCGCCACCAGGTGCGCGCTCGGCACCGGCCGCGCGGGCCCGACGGCCAAGCGCACCACGCGGTACTGCTCGACCGCCGTCGTCTCCGCCGGGTCGTCGCCGGTCAGCCGGGTGTAGCGGGTGACGCGGTGGCCCAAGCGGGTCAGGGCGGCGGCCACCTCCGCGCAGTACCGGTCGTGCTCGGGCGCGGTGTGCGCGTCGACCAGGGCGATGGCCATCGGGGGCAGGTTGTCGATCACCGATCGCTGGTACCCGATCGGGTGGCCTGTCATGGCCGCGCGGCCCGGAGTGCGATGAACGCCTCGCCCAGCCCCGGGCACGTCCTGTGTCGCGGCGCGAAAAGTGGGCACCCGCGCGGCGTGGGCATCGCTGAGAGCGTCAAGAGCAGGGCACGCGGAGTGCGGGAGCGGTACGCGCGCGGGGAGGACCGGCCGCTGGCTGGGTACCTGTCGGCGTTGGGCGGCTACGGCAGCCTGGTGGCCGCGATGACCGCGGTGGGCCGGGCGGTGGGCGCGCGGGTGCCCGAGCGGATCGCCCCGGGGGACATCGCGGTGACGACCCTGGCCGCGCACAAGGCGAGCCGCATCATCACCAAGGACGCCGTGCTCAGCCCGCTGCGCTCGCCCTTCGTGCGGTTCGAGGGACCGGCGGGCGCGGGGGAGGTGAACGAGTCCGTCACCGCCGAGGGGCACCGCCACGCCCTCGGTGAGCTGGTGACGTGCCCTTTCTGCACGGCCGTGTGGACGACCACGCTCCTGTTGGGGGGCTTGGTGATCGCGCCGCGGACCACCCGGCTGGTGTCGACGGGGCTGGCCGTGGTGACCGGTGTGGACGTGCTGCACCTGCTCTACGACCGGCTCAAGGGCGCCGTGGAGGGCTGAACCCGCCCCGCGGTCGCGCCCGCGCGGGCGCCGTTACCCGTTGTCCCACAATGAGGGAGCACTGGCGCGGGGCTCGCGCGAACGGGACGATGGTCGGGTACGCGCAGCCGGGGTGGGTGGCCCCGGCGAACGGGTGCGGTGCGGCCCTTCGGGGTCGGGCCGCACCGCAGCACCGGAGCGGGTGGTGCGCACTGGCACCTACTGATGCAGCCCGTGGGGCGGCGTGGTCCCGCTGGCACAGCCCGGTTCCAGGCAGGTCGAGTTCCGCGCAGGTCGGTTCGGCGCGGGCGACTCCAGCGCAGCCCAGTTCCGCACAGCCCCGGTTCCGCACAGCAGGCACGTCCGGTCTCCCCGCTGCGGCCGGGGCCGGGATCAGACCAGTTCGGGCAGGATCTCGTAGGCGAGGGAGAAGGTGTGGCTGCCGTCGTCGAGCTTGCGCATGGTGGCGGTGCCCTGGATGCCCGCGAGGTCACCGGTGCCGGTGCCGGGGACGATGTGCCAGTCGGCGCCGCCCTCCTCGTCGCTGGTCAGCCCGACCGCCTGGTGCTGGAGGATGAAGGTGCCCTTGCGGCCCTCCACCACGACTTCGAGCTGCTCGTGGCCGACGTAGCCCGCCCCGCCCTGGCCGAAGGCGAACAGGAACTGGCCGCGGCTGCTGCCCTCGACCCCGCCGGTGTAGGTCTTGGTGAGCTCGGCCTTGGAGAACTTCATGCCCTCCGGGCTGGCCTGCCACTCCTCCTCGTCCCAGGAATCGAGCTTGAACGACGCGGTGACGGTTGTGCTCATCTGACGATCCCATTCCTCGTGGAGTGGCCGGAGCCGTGCGCTGCCCGACGAACCGGTGGCGGGAAAACCGACTCGGCGCGTTGTCGGTTATTCTTTCTCGGACCTGCTGGGTGCATTTCGGTGAGCGGCGGAACACGCTCGGTGGCCAGGTGCGGTGATGGTACCGGAGCCATTTCCGGCTCGCCAAGGCGTGCGCCGGGCGGATCAGGGGCGCACCGCCCTGGCCACCTCCGTCCGGCGCGGGTCGGGCACCGGGAGCGTGGCGCAGCGGGTGGCCACCACCCCCACCGGGCCGGGCACGGCGGCGGGCACCGGGCCGGTGACGATGGCGTCCTCCAGGTAGGCGGCCACGGCGTCCTCGTGCACCAGCAGCAGGCTGCGCGGCAGCAGCCGCAGCAGCCCGTGCTCGCGGAAGTTCTTCAGGAACAGCCCGACCCGCGAGCGGGTGGTGCCGACCATGCTGGCCAGGTCCTCCTGGGTCAGCCGCACGTCGATGTAGGTGCCCGCCGGGGTGCGCCTGCCCAGCTTGCGGGCGGTGCGCAGCAGGGTGGCGGCCAGCCGGTGCTCGCTGTCCATGGTGATCAGCTGGGTGATGGTGACCTGCTGGTCGAGCAGCCGCGACATGAGGAACTGGGTGAAGTGCCCGCTCATCCGGTCGTCCTGGCGCAGCACGGCGGCCAGCCGGGCGGCGTTGAACTGGCGCAGCACGCTGTGCCGCATGGCGATGGCGGTGTCCTGCCGGGGCTGGCCGAGCAGGCTCAGCTCGCCGAACATGTCGCTGGGCAGGTGGATCGACAGCAGGCACTGCTTGCCGTCGGTGGCCGTCGTCATGGTCTTGAGCTGGCCGACCTCGACCACGTACATCCGATCGTCCAGGTCGCCCGCGTTGTAGACGACGCTGCCCTTGGGCACGTGCGTGCGGGTGGCCAGCGCGGGGTCGTTCAGCAGCGCTGTGCGCAGCAGGTCGTGGAACGTGGCGACACCGGGCGATAAGGCCATGGATTCCCCCATCTGGGTGGTCGGGTCGTCCTTGACTTCGTATTCTGGATCGTAATTTGTGCGCCTTTGTTACGGTTTGTGTGCACTTCGTCCGAACTAGCGAACCGCAGGTCGGGCCGCAGGGGTGAGCGGTTGCGCGTCCGCGAGCGCCGCACGCAGCGCGAACTTCAACACCTTTCCCGTTCCGCCCCGCGGGAGTTCGTCCATTCGGTGCACTGCGGTCGGGGTGGAATGCGGGGGGAGTCGTTGCGCCAAAAAGTCGATCAGCTCGTGCGGTTCGGTCCCCTCCGCCAGCGCGGCCACCACCGCGACGGACTGGCCGAGCACCGGGTCCGGCACCGCGACCGCCGCCGCCTCGCGCACCCCGGGGTGCTCGTAGGCCGCCGCCTCGACCTCCAGTGAGGACACCGGGACCCCGCCGACGGTGATGACGTCCACCGCCCGGTCGAACAGGGTCACCTCGCCGTCGGCGCTCATCCGGCCGCGGTCGCGGGTGCGGGTCCACCCCCCGGCGTGCACCAGCGCGTTCAGCTCGGAGTCCAGGTAGAGCCGCTTGGGGGCCTGGCTGCGCAACCAGATCTCCCCCAGCTCCCCCGGTGCGACCGGCTCGCCCTGCTCGTCGACCACCACGACCTCGGTGCCCCGGCCCGCCCGGCCGACCACCAGGTGCCGGTCGGGGTCGACGGTGCCCATGATGATCGCGGGCACCGCCTCGGACTGGGCGTAGGCGCTGCTGATCACCGCGTCCGGCATGGCGGCGAGCAGCTGGCGGGCGGTGCGCGGCGGCATCGGCGCGGAGGCGTTGCCGACGCTGGTGATCGAGGTGAGGTCGTGGCGGGCGGTGGGATCGATGCCCATGAGCCGGATGGCCGTCCACGGCGTGAGGATCACCGTGCCGCAGCGGTGCTCGGCGATGAGCCGGGCGATCTCCTCCGGGTCGTCGGGGGAGCACACGATCAGCGGCGACGGCGTGGTGGTCGCGAGGACCGCTACGGTGGTCGCGCTCGACGTGGTGCCCAGCGGCATGGGGGCCAGCAGCGGCGCGGGGTTGGTCAGCGCGCCCAGCGCTGCCGAGCCGCGGCCGTAGGTCTGGTTGCCGTGCGGGTTGGTGAACGGCTTCGCGGGGCCGGTCGTGCCGGAGGTGTAGAGGACGTCCGCGATGTCCTCGGGCAGCACCTCGGCGTCCACGGGGGACGCGTCGGCGTCCTCCAGCTCGACCGTGCGCGCCGACCACCGGTCCTCCCGGTGCGGCCACGGCTGGGCCGCGCCGTGCACCACGCCCGCCACCGAGCACTGCGCGAAGCGCCGCTCCAGCTCCTCGACCGGCAGGTTGTCGTTGACGTGCACCGCGGTCGCGCCCGCCTTGAGCACGCCGAGGTAGGCCACCGCGTACTCGATCCAGTCGTCGCCGCCGAACAGCAGCCCCACCCGCACCCCGCGGCCGCCGCCGACCCGCGCGAGCAGCCCGCGGGCCACGGCGTTGGAGCGGGCGTCCCACTCGGCGTAGGTGATCGAGCGCTGGCCGCGGACGTTGATCGCGTCCTGGTCGGGCAGTGCGCCCGCGCGCGCCCTGAGCAGGTCCGGGATGACGAGCGCGGAGGTCGGGACGGTCATCTCACTCCTCGGGTGCGGGCGGGTGGCCGGGGCGGGTGCGCCGCCACGGGGCACACGGTGCCGCCCGCGCCCCCGGTGTGTCTGCTCACAGTTGAGCCCCGCGGGCACCACCCGATCGGATGAGGTTGAACCTGTTGGAACAGCGGGGAAGGCGGCTACCATCTCGCGGATGACACGCTTCGTAGCCCTCCTGCGGGCGGTGAACATCGGTGGCACCAGTTCGATGCCGATGGCCGAACTGCGCGAGGTCCTGACCGGTGCCGGGCTCACCGACGTGCGCACCTACATCCAGAGCGGCAACGCGGTCTTCGCCGCGGGCAGCTCCGACGAGGCGGAGGTGGCCGAGGTGGTGCGCGGGGCGATCCGCGCGCGCTGGGGCAAGGACATCCCGGTGCTGCTGCGCACCGCCGACGAGCTCGACGCGGTCATCGCGGCCAACCCCTACCTCGGTGAGCAGGACGACCTGACGAAGCTGCACGTCACCTTCCTCGACCGGGAGCCGGGGCAGGACAAGGTGGCCACGCTGGTGCCGCCCGCGGGGGAGACCGGTGTGCTCACCGTGATCGGCCGCGAGGTGTTCCTGCACGTCCCGGACGGTTACGGGCGCACCAAGCTGCAGAACGTCTTCGTCGAGCGGCGCACCGGCGCGGTCAGCACGACCCGCAACTGGAAGTCCGTCCTCAAGCTCCGCGAGATGGTCACCGCGGGCTGAGCCCCGTCAGTCCCCCACCAGGGTCGCCGCCACCGCCGCGGCACCGCGCTCCCGCCAGTCGGCCAGCGCGGTGCCGCGCGTGAAACCGTTGAAGGCGCCCAGGTCCGGGCCCGCGGGCACCCGGTAGTCCATCCGGCGCCCCGCGGTCCCGAGCAGCGCCGCGGCTGTGGCGTCGCGGCAGTACGCGGCGAACGCGCGGGCCAGCTCCTCGCCCGGCGGGCCGGGCAGCCCCGCGCACACCTCCGCCAGCGGGCGGCCGAAGTGCGTGCGCTCGACCTCGTCGCGGTGGTGCGCGGGGAGGTCGGCGAGCGTGCCGTGGCGCAGGTACAGGCGGTAGAGCCGTTCGGCCCTGGCGGCGTAGAGGGTGCCCTTGCGCGCCACCTCCGCCCGGCCGCCGATCCCGAACTGGTCCGGGTCGGGCGCCGCGGTGGTGTCCCCGACGTCCAACAGCGACAGCAGGTCCTTCGCCGCCGTGGAGGTGGCGGCCTCCGGGGTGGCCTGGTTGAGCGAGGTCGTGAGCACGAAGTCGGCCCCGAGCGCGAACGCCGCGTCCACCGCGCGCGGGGTGCCGACGCCCGCGGCGCCCACGGCGACCCCCGCGCCGAGCGCGGCGATGGCGGGCAGACCGGAGACCCATTCGCCTTCCACGGCCACCTCCGTCGCCAGCGGAGCGCGCGCGGCGGCGGCGTCGGCCGGGCTGAGCACCCCGGTGTCCACCAACTGCCGCAGCAACCCCGCGTCCGGTGGGCGCAGGAAGCGTTGCGCCGAAGCGGGTGTGGTGACCCGGACGAGCACGCGGCGCTGCTCGCCGGAGTACCGGAAGCGCAGCAGCCCGGGGGTGGCGGAGCAGCGGTCGGCGCGGACCTCCGCGCAGTGGACGCCGTTGTCGATGAGCAGGTCGGCCATCACCGCGTCGTCGAGGTCGGGGTTCCACGCCGCCCCGCACCGGGGCGCGCCGCGCACGGCGGACAGCGCCGCGCGCACCTGGTCCTCGGTGAGCCCGCGCGTGCCGAGGAAGCCGAAGAACCCCGCCGAGCCCAGCGACCGCACCAGCTCGGGGGAGCTGACGCCGTGGTCGAGCGAACCCGCCAGGCAGGCGTGGCGCACCGCGTAGGCGTCGCGCACCGCCGCCGAGCCCCGGCCGCTCACCGGGCGCGCGGCGGGCGCGGGGTCCGGGGGTGGCAGGGTGTCCCCCGCGCGCCGCCACATCTTCGTCAGCACCTCGCCGGGGCCGATCTCCTCCGGCTCGGTGACCCCCGCCCGCGCGAGCAGGCACAGCGTGTCCCACCAGCGCACCGGCTCCACGAAGTGCCTGCGCAGCAGCTCCGGCAGGGTGCCGAGGGCGTGCGGGCGGGCGGTGACGTTGCTCAGCACCGGGAAGCGCGGCGCGGCGAACCGCACCCCGGCCAGGTCGGCGGCGAACTCCCGGGCGGCGTCGGCCATGAACGCCGAGTGCGCGGCGACGCTGACCGCCAGCGGCACGCACCGGCCCGCGCCGCCGCGGCGGACGTGCTCGACGACCTCGCGCAGCGCCTCCGACGGGCCCGCGAGGACGAGCTGGTCGGTGAGGTTGTGGTTGGCCAGCTGCACCCCGGGCACCTGGGCCAGCACGGCCTCGACCCGCTCCAGCGGCAGGCCCAGCACGGCCAGCATGCCCCCGCCGGTGGCCGCGCCCATCAGCTCGCCCCGGCGCACCACCAGCCGCAGCATCGCCTCGAAGTCGAGGCAGCCCGCGGCGAACAGGGCGCTGTACTCGCCCAGGCTGTGCCCGGCGGCGTAGTCGGGTGGGCCGGTGTCGAGCAGCGCCGCCTTCGCCGCCAGGGCGCTGACGGCGAACACCGCGGGCTGGACGTGGCGCGTCTGCGTCAGGTACGTGCCGTCCACGTCCGCGCACAGCCGCGGCAGGGGGATCCCGATCACCTCACCCGCCAGCGCCACCTCGTCGGGGAAGCGGGCGAACAGGTGCGCGCCCATGCCCTGCTGCTGGGCGCCCTGGCCCGGGAACAACCACGCGCGTGCCATCTACCGCTCCCAGGGGTAGCGCCCTCGGTGGACGAACGCGGAGATGCGCTCGCGCACCGCGGGGGAGTCCATCAGCCGGGCGAACTCGGCCACCGCCGTCGCCCGCACGCCCACGTCCACCGGGGCCAGCGCGGCGAAGTACCGCTTGGCGTCGCCGACGACCTCCTGCGGCAGCCGCGCCAGCCGGAACACCAGCTGGCGCAGCGCGGCGTCGGGGCGCTCGGTGACCTCGTCGACCAGCCGCACCCGGTGCGCGGCGGCGGCGTCGACGGCCTGCGTGCTCAGCGTGGCGGCGTAGGCGGCCTGCTGCCCGACGCGGCGGATGAGGAACGGCAGCACCGTGCAGGGCAGCAGCCCCCACAGCGCCTCCGGCAGGCTGAAGGTGCTCGCCGGGGTGGCGTGGACGAAGTCGCTCGCGGCCACCAGCCCGACCCCGCCCCCGGCGACCCGCCCGTCGACCTGGGCGACGACGACGAGCCGGGTCGTGGTGAACCGGTGCAGCAGGTCGAAGAAGGGGCCGGCGCCGTCCCCGCCGGTGGCGCCCGCGTCGGCGGCGGCGAAGTCCATGCCCTCGCAGAAGACCCCGCCGCCACCCCCGGTGAGCACGACCGCGCGGACGCCGGGGTCGGCCTCGGCCCGGTCGAGCGCCGCGCCGATGTCGCCGATCACGACGTCGTTGACCACCGGCCGCTCCAGCACCACCCGCAGCACGCCCGGCTCGGTGCGCACGCCCACCATCACGACCACCGGTAGACGCGGTGGAACTGCTCCACCCGGTCGAGCAGGAGCTGCCCGCGCCCGGCGAACTGGCTGTCCACGATGGACTGGTACGGCGCCGTGTCGACCCGCGAGTCGCGCACGCCGAACGCGCGGGCCGCGGTGTGCTCGTCGAGCGCGCGGAACTGCGCCGGGGACAGCTCGACCCGCTCGGCCAGCGCCTTGGCCAGCGGCCGCGCGGCGAGCTTGCCCGGCGCCGTCTCCGGCACGACCCCGCTGAAGAACTCCGACCCGCACCCGGACCCGTAGGAGAACAGGCCGATGCGGCGGGCGGTGGCGAAGTCGGCGGTGTCGATCAGCGCGCACAGCGCCAGGTAGAGCGAGCCCGAGTACAGGTTGCCCACCTCCGACGAGTAGCCCAGCGACGGCGCCACCCGCCGCTCGTAGTCCGCGGCGATGCTCGCCTCGTCCCAGCGCTTGGTGCGGCGCAGCAGCGTGCGGTGCGCCCCCTTCACCATCCCCGCGAAGGGCACGTGCAGCACCAGGTGGGCGAAGGTGTCCACCACGTCGGCGGAGGGCACCCGCACCCGGTAGGCGGCGAACGCCTTCTCCAGGCAGTCCAGGTAGGCCAGCAGCGACAGGTCCGAGTTGACGACGTCGGTGTCCGGGCGCGGCCGCAGGGTGTCCATGACCTCCTGGGTGTGCGTGCCGCTGGCCCCCGCGTCCAACCGCAGCACCGCCGGGTCGCGGCCGACGAGCATGGCGACCGCGCCCGCGCCCTCCGAGGGCTCCCAGTAGCTGCCGAACGCCGCCTGCCCGGCGATGTCGGTGGCCACCACCAGCGCCTTGGCGTTGGGCACCGGGCTCGCCGCCACCACCGCCGCCGCGGTCTGCAACGCCGCGGTGCCGCCGTAGCAGGCGTGCTTGACCTCGAACGAGCGGCACGTCGACGGCAGGCCGAGGTGGTGGTGGACGTAGGTGCTCAGTGGCTTGCCGAAGTCCAACCCGGACTCGGTGGCCACCACCACCAGCTCCACCGCGGCCCGGTCGGCCGGGTCGAGCGCGTCGACGACCGGCTTGGCCGCGTTGACCGCGTGGGTCACCTGGTCCTCGCACGGCAGGCTCACCGACCGGGTGCGCATCCCCAGGTTGTCGAACCGGGTGGGGTTCAGCCCGCCCGCCTCGAACAGCGCGCGGACGTCCACCTTGGCCCGGCCGGGGTAGACGTGGACGTCCTCGACCCCGACCGGCTCAGCCATCGCTGCTGGGCGCGTGCGGCAGCAGCAGCGTGTCCTTGATGCTGGCGGGGATGAACAGCGAGTCCCACGCGCCGCCGCCCTTGCTCTCGTGCACGCGCTGGCGGGTGAACACCTCGCGGGCCATCTCCGCGCCGCGCTCCAGCTCGACGAGCTCGTGGTAGGCGTCGACGTCGCGCAGGTGCACCAGCTGCCACAGCCGGTCCTGCTGGCCCCAGGTCTGCTCGAACAGCGTCGCGGTCACCTTGCCCGCCAGCCGCTCGTTGACGAAGTGCTGCCAGTGCGCGATGAACCGCCGCCCCTCCTCGCGCACCTCGTACTTGACGTCGGAGGTGCGCAGCACGATCGCGCCCGCGGTGGCGGTGTTGAGCCGCAGCTCCGGCGGCTGGGCCAGCTGGGAGGCCGCGGGCGGCACGAACGACCCGGCGGGCACCTCCTCGTGGTCGTCGTCCTCCATGCCGTGCTGGGGCACCAGCACGTCCTCGTGCAGGCTGCGGTGCAGGAACATCCGGTCCCAGTTGCCGCCGCCCTTGGTGGGCAGCCGGTCGTGGTCGGAGATGTGCCGGAACTCCAGGTCGTGGTCGACCATGTTGAGCAGGATGGCGTAGTCGGCGGGGTTCTTCATGTGGATGAACCAGTGCAGCTTGTCCCGGGTGCCGAAGACCTCCTCGAAGGCGAACGAGGTGGCCACGCCCTCCTGCGAGGTGTTGATGTACTGGAGCAGGTCCACGCTGAACTTGCGGCCCTCGGCGGCGAACTCGTAGGCCAGCTGCCCGGTCCGGTGCAGCAGGAACCCGCAGTTGAGCGAGTGCAGCACCCGCTCCAGCGGCAGCGAGGACTGGTTCAGGGCCTGTGCGCGCCCCAGGGTGCTGGTCATCGGCGTTCCCCTCGTCGACCCGGGATGTCTGGCCACGGTTCTACGGGCGGGCGCGGTCGGGTTTCTGCTCAATGGTGAGCCATCGGCGCCCGGGCGGTCGACTGCTCAGTGTTGAGCGGCTGCCGGTTCCCGCCCTGCCTAGCGTGGTGCGAGGCCGTGGACCGCGGCTCCCCGCACTCCCCCGGGCAGGTGTCGTGACGCACCCACCAGAGCGCTCACCCGCGCACGCCGTGCTCCTCTCCGCCACCGACGCCGACCAGCTCGCCGCCGTGGCCCGCCTGCTGCGCGAGCACGTCGCCACCCGCGACCCCGCCGTCGCGGAGGTCGCCTACACCACGCAGGTGGGGCGGATCCCGTTGCGGCACAGGGCCGCTGTGCGCTGCGCCACGGCCGCTGAGCTGCTGTCCGGGTTGGACGCCGTCGCGTCGGGTGGGGCGGCGCCCGGTGTCGCACAGGGTGTGGCCTCCGGCTCCGCCCGCGCCACCGCGTCCGAGGAGTGGGACGCCGCCGTCGAGTGGGTGGGCGGCGCGGCGGTCGACTGGCGCGCGCTGTGGCCCGCCCGACCGCGCCGCGTCGCCTTGCCCGGGTACCCGTTCCGCCGCGAGACCAGCCCCCGGGGAGGTGCCGTGCCCGTGTCACCGGACCTGCTGGACCGCTTGGTGGCGCTGTACGCCGAGGTGTCGGGAGTGCCCGCCGAGCGGGTGGACGCGCACGCCCGGTTGACCGACCTGGGGTTGTCCTCCTTCGTGATCACCAGGCTGAACGCCCGGCTGGAGGCGGAGCTGGGGGTGCGGTCGCGGACGCTGTTCTTCGAGCACGCCACGCTCGCGGAGGTCGCCGCCGCGCTCACCGCGAAGTCCACAGTGGAACCCGCACCCGTCGTGGCGCGGGCGGGTTCGGGGGCGATCGCCGTCATCGGCATCGCGGGCCGCTACCCCGGCTCACCGGACCTGGACGCGTTCTGGGACAACCTCGTGCACGGCCGCGACTGCGTGACCCCGCTGCCCGCCGACCGGGCCCGCCCGTCGTGGCCGGTGGAGCTGATGGAGGGCGGCTACCTCGCCTCGGTGGACCGGTTCGACCCGCTGCTGTTCGGCATCACCCCGCGCGACGCCGCGCTGATGGACCCGCAGGAGCGCCAGTTCCTCGAAGTCACCTGGGAGGCGCTGGAGAGCGCCGGGTACACCAGGGCCCGGCTGCGCGAGCGGCACGCGTCCTCGGTCGGGGTCTACGCGGGGGCGATGTGGAACGAGTACCCGCTCTTCGGGGCCGAGTCGACCGCGCTGGGCAGCCCGCAGGACTCCGGCGCGACGCTGGGCGGGGTGGCCAACCGGGTGTCGTACTTCTACGACCTGCGCGGCCCCAGCCTCACCGTGGACACCATGTGCTCCTCGGCGCTGGTGGCGCTCGACCTGGCCGTGGGCGCCCTGCGCCGCGGTGAGGTGGAGGTCGCGATCAGCGGCGCGGTGAGCCTGTCGCTGCACCCCAACAAGTTCCGCCAGCAGCAGCGCATGTCGCTGACGGCCACCGACCACCGCAGCCACAGCTTCGGCAAGGGCGGCGACGGCTTCGCCCCGGCCGAGGGCGTGGGCGTCGTGGTGCTCAAGCCGCTGGAGCGCGCCTTGGCCGACGGCGACCCCGTGCACGCGGTGGTGCGCGGGACGGCGGTCGTGCACGCCGGGCGCACCAACGGGTTCCTGGTGCCGAGCCCGGCCGCGCAGGCCGAGGTGGTGGGCCGGGCGCTGCGCGCGGCGGGCACCGACCCGGCCGAGGTCGGCTACGTCGAGGCGCACGGCGCGGGCACCGCCCTCGGGGACCCGGTCGAGGTCGACGGGTTGACCAGGGCGTTCGGCGACCGGCCCGCGGGCAGCGTGCCGATCGGGTCGGTGAAGTCGACGATCGGGCACGCCGAGGCCGCCGCCGGGCTCGCCGGGCTGACCAAGGTGGTCCTCCAGCTGCGGCACGGCACCCTCGCCCCCTCGCTGCACGCCGAGGAGCTGAACCCGGACATCGACTGGGCGTCGGTGCCGTTCCGGGTGCAGCGTGCGGCGGCGCACTGGAGCGGGCCGCGGGTGGCGGGCATCAGCTCGTTCGGCGCGGGCGGCACCATCGCGCACGCGGTGGTGGCGGCGGCGCCGGAGCGCGCGGCGGTGGCCGCGCCCGCCGGACCGCAGGTGGTCGTGCTCTCGGCCTACGACGCGGACCGGCTCGATGAGCTGGTGGGGCGGCTGCGGGCGTTCCTCGGGGAGGAGCGCGGTCCGGACCCCGCCCGGCTGCTGGCGGTGGTGCGGGCGATCGCCGCCGGGGAGGCGGTCGACGCCGGGCGGGCGGCCGAGCTGCTGGCGGGGTCCGGTCCCGCGCTGGCCGACCTGGCGTTCACCTTGCAGGTGGGGCGCGAGCCGCTGCGGCAGCGGTTGGCCGTGGTGGTGTCCGACCTCGCGGAGCTGCGGGAGTGCCTGGCGGACTACCGCAACGACCCGAGGGTGCTGCTCGGGCGGGCGCCTGGCGCTGTCGACCCGACCGCCGTGCCGTCCGAGGGCGCCGGGCCGCAGGAGTTGGCCGCGCACTGGGTCGCGGGCGGGGTGGTCGACTGGGAGCGGCGGCACGAGCCGGGGCGGTCGATCGTCCCGCTGCCCGCCTACCCGTTCGCCCGGGTGCGCTGCTGGGTGCCAGAGCCCGCGCAGCTCACCCATGCCACTCAGCCCGTCCAGCCCGCGGCGACAGCCGAGGTGCCGCTGCTGGGCAAGGAGTGGGTGCCCGAGCCCGCGCCGGTCGCCCCCGCTCCGCTCGGGCGGGTGCTGTGCCTGGGCGGCGACGCCGGGATGGTGGCCGACCTCGGCGGCACTCCCGTGCGGGACGAGGTGGGGCTGCGCGCGGCGCTGGCGGGCGGCGCTCCCGTCAGCGGCGTCGTCGACCTGCCCGGGAACGTGCCGTGGCAGGCGCGGGTGGCCGTGCTGAGGGCGCTCGTGCGGGAACGGCCGCGCGACGCGCTGCGGATCGTGCACGTGGCGGGTGCGGACGTGCGCACGGCCGCCGCGGTGCGGGTGCTGGCCGCCGAGCACACCCGGGTCACGGCGACCGTGCTCGACACGGACGCCTGCTCCGCCGACCAGGTGCGCGCTGAGTGGGCCGTGGCCGACGCGGTGGGCGAGGTCCGCTACCGGGCCGGGGTGCGGTACCGCCCGCGCCTGGTGGCCGTGGACGCGCCGTGGGTGCCGCTGGGCTGCGACCCGGCGGGCGCCTACCTCGTCACCGGCGGGACGCGCGGCACGGGTGCCGTGGTCGCCCGGCACCTCGTCGACCGCGGCGCCCGCGTGGTGGCCCTGGTCGGGGTGCGGGAGTCGACGGCCGTCGCGGACGAGCTGGGGGCCCGGGGTGTGCGCGTGCTGCGGCACGCGGGCGGGTTCGCCGGGGTGGAGGCGTTCCTGGACGAGGTGCGGGCGGTGGCGCCGCTGCGCGGGGTCGTGCACTGCGCGGGCATCGGCTCCCGCGGTGGACCGGCCTTCGCCCACGGCGACCCCGCGGACCTGGACGCCGTGCTCGCGCCCAAGCTCGACGGGCTGGAGCGGCTGGCCGCGGCGACCGCGGATGATCGGCTGGCGTTCTTCCTGGTGTTCTCGTCGGTGTGCGCCTCGGTGCCCGCGCTGGCGGCCGGGGTCGGGGACTACGCGGTGGCCAACCTCGCCGCTGACGCGGTGGTGCGCGGGCTGGTGGCCTCGGGGCGCGCGGAGTTCCGGTCGGTGGATTGGCCGCAGTGGGCCGAGAGCGGGTCCACCAGCGGCCTGCCGAACCCCTGCGCGCCGGTGGGCATCGCGCCGCTGACCGACGCCGCCGGGCTGCGGGTGGTGGACAGGGTGCTCGCCCTGCCCACCGGCACCGTCGTGCTGCCCTGCCCGCCGCTCGCCGGGCCGGTCGACCCGGCCGCGCTGATCACCACCGCGCCCCGGGAGACGGGGGACGCGGCACCGGTCGAGCCGCGGCAGCAGGCGGGCGGGTGGCTGGTGGAGCTGTTCTCCGAGGCCCTGGGCATCCCCGTGCCCGACCTCGACCCGACGGCGGAGTTCGGGGACCTCGGGGTGGACTCGGTGCTGCTCGGTGAGCTGCTGCTGCGGGTGGAGTCGCGGCTGGGGCGGGCGGTGGACCCGTCCGCCATGATCGTCCACCCGACGCTGGAGCGGTTGGCCGCACACCTGGGCGTCGACCTGGCCGCCGCGCCCGCCCCAGCACCTGCGCCCGCTCCGGTCCCGGTGCCCGCACCCGTTCCCGCGGCCTTGACTGCGCCTGCGCCGTCGCCGGTTCCGGCGCCGCAGGGGCACATCGCGATCATCGGGATGGCGTGCCGCTTCCCCGGCGCCGACACCCCCGCGCAGTTCTGGGACAACCTGCTCGCGGGCCGGGACTCCGTCGGGGAGGTGCCCGCCTCCCGCTGGGACGCGTCCCGGTGGTGGTCGCCCACGCCGGAGCTGGGCCGCTCGATCAGCCGGTGGGGCGGGTTCGTCGACGGCGTGGAGTGGTTCGACCCGGCCGCCTTCGACCTCACCGAGGACGAGGCCCGCTGCCTCGACCCGGCCATCCGGCTGCTGCTGGAGGGCACCGCCGAGTGCGTGGCCGAGGCCGGGTACACCCCCGCCGAGCTGCGCGGGCGCCGGGTCGCGGTGGTCGCGGGCGCGCGGCTGTCGGACTACGGGCGGCGGGTGCCGGTGCGCACGGACGTGCTGCGCTCGGACCAGAACTTCATCGCCGCCAGGGTGGCCCACCAGTTCGACCTGCGCGGGCCCAACCTGGTCGTCGACAGCGCCTGCTCGTCGTCGCTGGTGGCGGTGCAGGTCGCCTGCCGCAGCCTGCTGGCGGGGGAGTCGGAGCTGGCCGTGGTGGGCGGGGTGGAGGTGCTGGTCGACCCGGAGACCTACGTCGACCTCAGCGCCGCCAGGGCGTTGTCGCCCACCGGGCGCTGCCGGGTGTTCGACAGCTCCGCCGACGGGTTCGTCCCCGGCGAGGGCTGCGGGGTCCTGCTGCTCAAGCCGCTGGCCGCGGCGCTGCGCGACGGCGACCGGGTGCACGCGGTGATCGAGTCCGTCGCGGTGAACAACGACGGCCGCACCATGGGCGTCACCACCCCCAACCCGGCCGCGCAGGCCGACGTGGTGCGCCAGGCGCTCGCCATGGCGGGCCGCGACCCCGCCGAGGTGGGGCTGCTGGAGGCGCACGGCACCGGCACGCTCATCGGGGACCCGATCGAGCTGCGCGGGCTCACCGAGGTGTTCGGCGGCGTGCCCGGCCCGGTGCGCCTGGGCAGCGTGAAGTCTAACGTGGGGCACCTGCTCAGCGCGGCGGGGATGGCCGGGGTGGTGAAGGTGGCCCTGTCGCTGGCGCACGGGCGCATCCCGCCCACCCTGCACTGCGACCGGCCCAACCCGCGGTTCGACTTCGCGTCCTCGCCGCTGACCCCGGTGACCTCGGTGCTCGACTGGCCCGCCGGGCCGAGGGTGGCGGGGGTCAGCTCGTTCGGCCTCGGCGGCACCAACGCGCACCTGGTGGCGAGCGCGCCACCGCCGTCCACCCCCACCCGGGTGCCGCTGCCCCGCCCCCGGTTCGACCGCAGGCGGCTGTGGCTCGACCACCCCGACGAGCGGCCCACCACCCAGGGCGAGCCGCTGGTGGCCTCGCTGCTCGCCCTGGACCTGACCACCCGCGACTGACCCCAGCGGGCGACCCGCCGCCGGGTGCGGCGGGCCCCGCGATCGACCGGGACCGGAGGATGCGCCTTGTCCGCTGTCGAGTGCCGCGTGCGGCTGACGCACGACGACTTCATCATGCGCGGCCACCGCCTGCACGGGGTGTCGGTGATGCCCGGCGTGGTGTTCTTCGACCTGGTGCACCGGGCCCTGGCGGGCGCGGGCCGGGACCTGTCCGGGGTGGTCGTGCGCGACACCGTGCTCGTCGAGGCCATCGCCACCGCGCCGGGCCGCGACCGCGAGGTGCTGCTGGTGGTCGACGACGACGGCGGGTTCACCGTGCGCAGCCGGTGGGTCGACGAGGACGGGTGGCGCGACAACGCCCGCGGCACCGTCGCCCGCACCACCGACCCGCTGCCGCCGCGCGTGGACGTCGCCGCCCTGCGCGCCGCCGCGGTGCGGACCACCGACGTCGCGGAGCTGTACGCGCGCGCCCGGGCCGAGGGGATCTCCCACGACGCGCCGATGCGCTGCACCGGCGTGCTCCACCACCTGCCCGACGGCGGGGTGCTGGCCGAGCTGACCCGCGAGGTGCCCACCGGGGTCGACGGGTTCCACCTGCACCCCGCCACCCTCGACGCCACGACGCTCGCCGGGTTCGCCGTGGTGCCGATGCCCACCGCCGACCCGTTCATCCCGATGTTCGTGCGCGAGCTGCGCGCGCCCGGCCGGTTGCCCGAGCGGTGCTTCGTGCACGTGCCGCGCCCGGAGCGGCTGGCCGGGTCCGGTGACGTCATCACCACCGACTACGCCGTGCTCGACGAGCGCGGGGAGTTCCTGGCCGGGTTCACGGGCCTGACGTGCAAGCGGATCCGCGAGCCCCGGCTGATCGAGCGCCTGCTGGACGCCCCGCCCGCTGCCGCCGACCGCGCGGCCACGCCCGTCGCCGCGTCGGGGTCGGGCCTGGTCGAGCGGGTGCGGGCGCTGGTGGCCGCGCACCTGGGCCGGGCGCCGCAGGAGGTGGCCACCGGGGTCGGGTTCTACGAGCTGGGGTTCGACTCGGTGGCGCTGCTCCAGCTCACCAAGGAGGTCTCCGAGCTGGTCGGGGCCGAGCTGTACCCGACGCTGCTGTTCGAGCACAGCACCGTCGACGCCCTCGCCGCCCACCTCGCGGAGCACCACGAGGTCGCGCCCGCGACGGCGGCGCTGGTGTTCACCGACGAGTGGGTGGCCGAGCCGTCGCCCGGGGTCTTCGCCGGGGACGTGCGGCTGGTCGCCGACCACGACGTGCCCGGGTTGGGCGGCGGCGACGGCTCCGGGCCGGTCGTCGTGGTGGCGGACGACCCGGCGGCGGCGCTGTGGCGCACCGCGGGGACGTTGCTGCGGTCCGGGCCACTGGACCTGGTCGTGGTGTCCGCTGTGGAGGGTGCCGAGCAGTTCGCCGCGGGCGCCGTGGCGCGGACGCTGTCCGCCGAGGTGCCGGGCCTGCGCTGCCGGTTCGTCCACGTCGACGGCGACACAGGCATCGCCGCCGCCGTGCGGGCGGAGTTGGCCGCGCCGGTCGAGGCCGAGGTGCGGTACCGGGCGGGGCGGCGGTTCGTGCGCCGGTGGCGGGAGGTGCCCGCCGGGGGCGGGGAGCCGTTCCGCGACGAGGGGGTCTACCTGATCACCGGCGGCGCCGGGGGGCTGGCGGGTCTGCTGGCGCGGGACCTCGCGGGCGCGCACCGGGCGCGGATCGCGCTGGTGTCGCGCTCGGCGCCCGACCCGGCGGTCGTCGCGGACTGCGAGCGGGCGGGCGGGCGGGTGCTCGTGCTCGCCGCCGACGTCACCGACGCCGAGCAGGTGCGGCAGGCGGTCGAGCGCACGAGGGCCCACTTCGGCGCCCTGCACGGCGTCCTGCACTGCGCGGGCACCCGCGACGACGGCCTGTTCTTCCGCGGCGACCCGGCCGACCTCGACGCCGCCGCGGCCCCGAAGCTGCTCGGCGCGCGCCACCTCGTCGACGCGACCGAGGACCTGGACTTCCTGGTGTCGTTCGGGTCGTCGTCCGCGGTGGTGGCGAACCCGGGGCAGGCCGCCTACGCCTACGGCAACGCGTGCCTGGAGCACGTGCCGGGGGCGACGGTGATCGCCTGGCCGTACTGGGCCGAGGGCGGCATGGCGGTGCCCGAGCACGTGGTGGCCCGCTCGCGGGAGACGACCGGTCAGGCGCCGCTGCCGTCGGCCGCCGGGCTGGCCACCCTGCGCGCCGCGCTCACCCGGCCCGAGCGGTCGCTGCTGGTCCTGCACGGCGAGCCCGACCGCGTCCGCGAGCTGCTGCCCGCCGCCCCCGAGCGGACCCCGGCGGCGGCCCCGGCGGTCGCGGCGGCCCCGGTGGTGCCGGACGCCGAGGACGGGATCGCGATCATCGGGATGGCGGGCCGCTACCCCGGCGCGGCCGACCTCGACGCGTTCTGGGCGAACCTGGTCGGCGGCGTGGACTCCATCACCGAGGTCCCCGGCGACCGGTGGGACCACGCCGCCGTGTACGACCCCGAGCGCGGGGTGCCCGGCCGCACCTACGGCCGCTGGGGCGGGTTCGTCGACGGGGTGGACCGGTTCGCGCCCACCTTCTTCGGCATCTCCCGGCGCGACGCCGAGCGGATGGACCCGCAGGAGCGGCTGTTCCTCACGACCTGCTGGCGCGCGCTGGAGGACGCCGGGTACCCGCCCGCCGCGCTGGCCGGGGAGGTCGTCGGCGTCTACGTCGGCGTCATGTGGAACCACTACCAGCTCGCGGCGGGCGCCGAGGACGGCGTGGCGCCCTCGGCCATGCACTGCGCCATCGCCAACCGCGTCTCCTACACCCTCGACCTCACCGGGCCCAGCCTGGCCGTCGACACCGCGTGCTCGTCGTCGCTGGTCGCGGTGCACCTGGCCTGCGAGAGCATCCGGCGCGGGGAGTGCACGGCCGCGCTCGTCGGCGGGGTCAACGTCACCGTGCACGAGCAGAAGTACCTCCAGCTCGCCCAGGGGCAGTGGCTCTCCGACGACGGCCGGTGCCGGGCGTTCGGCGCGGGCGGCACCGGCTACGTCCCGGGCGAGGGCGTCGGGGCGGTGCTGCTCAAGCCGCTGGCCAGGGCCGTCGCGGACGGGGACCGGGTGCTCGGCGTGGTGCGCGGCACCGCGGTGAACCACACCGGCCGCACCGCGGGCGCCACCGTGCCCAGCCCGCGCGCCCAGGCCGACCTCATCGAGCGGGCCCTGCGCACCGCGGGGTGGTCGGCCGACTCGGTGTCCTACGTGGAGGCGCACGGCACGGGCACCGCGCTGGGCGACCCGATCGAGGTGGACGGGCTGCGGCAGGCGTTCGCCGGTGCCCGCTCGTGCGCCCTCGGGTCGGTGAAGTCCAACGTCGGGCACCTGGAGGGGGCGGCGGGCGTCGTCGCGCTCACCAAGGTGCTGCTCCAGCTGCGGCACCGGACGCTGGTGCCCTCGCTGCACGCCGACGAGCCCAACCCGCAGATCGACTTCGCCTCGACGCCGTTCCACGTCCAGCGCTCGGTGCGGCCCTGGGAGGGCGAGCGGCTGCGGGCGGGGATCAGCGCGTTCGGCGCGGGCGGCACCAACGCGCACGTGCTCGTCGAGGGGTTCGAGCAGGGACCCGGCCAGGCCACCGGGCCCGACGTGGTGCTGCTGAGCGCGCACGACGAGCACGACCTGCGGGCCCTCGCGCTGGCCCTCGCGGACGCGCTGCCCACGGGCGCGGTGGCCGAGGTCGCCGCGCTGCTCGGCGTGCCGGAGTCGGCGGTGCCGGAGTCGGCCACCCTGGGTGAGCTGGGGCTGCGGCCGGACGACCTCGTCGCGCTGGTCGGCCCCGAGGCCACGGCCCGGTGCACCACCCACACCCCGGTCGCGGACCTGGCGGTGGACGGTCCCGTGGGCGACATCGCCTTCACCACGCAGGTCGGGCGCGCCGAGTTCGCGGTGCGGGCCGCCGTCGTGGTGGGCGGGACCGCCGAGCTGCGGACGGCGCTGCGCCGCTTCGGCGCGGGGGAGCCCGGGTCCGGGGTCATCGAGTCCGGGGAGCTGGTGGCCGAGCCGGGGGCGCTGCTGGCCGCCGGGGCGCTGCCCGAGGTCGCCGGGCACTGGGTGGCGGGCGGCGCCGTGCCGTGGGCCGAGCACCGGCGCGGCCGCCGCCGCGTGGGGTTGCCCGGGTACCCGCTGGCCGAGGAGCGGTGCTGGGTGGGCCGGTGGGCCGCCCGGGGGTCGGTGCCCACCCGAGTCGAGGAGGTCCCCGTGCCTGACGTGCCCAGCGCGCCCGAGGTCGTCGAGGTGCCCGAGGTGGTGCTGCCCGCGGTGGCGGGCGACGGGCCGGAGGTGGAGCTGCGGGTGCTCGACCACGGCATCGGGCTGGTGGTGCTGCGCTCGCCGATGTTCACCCCCGGCCTGCTCGACGGGTTGGCGGCGGTGTTCGCCGAGGTCGGCTCCCGGGCGGACGTGCGGGTCGTGGTGGTGTCGTGCGACGGCCCGGTGTTCAGCATGGGCGGCACCCCGGAGGCGTTGCGCACCCTGGCCGAGGGCGGCGGCACGTTCACCGACGCCGCGATCGTCTACGAGGGCATGCTGCGCTGCCCGCGGCCGGTGGTGGTCGCGGCGGCGGGGCACGCCTCCGGCGGCGGGTTGGCGTTCGCCTGCTACGGCGACGTGGTGCTGCTGGGGGAGGAGTCCGTCTACAGTGCGAACTTCGCCAAGTACGGGTTCACCCCCGGCATGGGCGCCACCTACGTGCTGGAGCGCAGGCTGGGCGCGGCCGTGGCGGCGGAGATGATGCTCACCGGGCGTGGGCTGTCCGGCGCCGACCTGCGGGCCCGGGGCGCCGGGGTCTCGGTGCTGCCGCGCGAGCGGGTGCTGCCCGCCGCGCTGGAGGCGGCGAAGGCGATCGCGGCGCACCCGGCGAAGGTGACCGCGGCGCTCAAGGCCGAGCTGGCCGGGCGGGCGCTGCGCGCGCTGCCCGAGGTGATCGACAGCGAGGTCCGCATGCACCGCGACGTGCTCGGCGCGGACGCGGCGGCGCTGGTCGTGGACCGCTTCGCCAAGGCGCCCGCGGCGCCGCAGGACCCCGTCGCGGCCCCCGTCCCGCAGGCCCCGCCCGCGCCGCTGGTCCCGGTCGCCGTGCCCGCGGGGCCGTCGGCGGACGAGGTGGGCGCGGCGGTGGTCGCGGCCGTGGCCGGGTTGCTCTACCTGGAACCCGCCGAGGTGACGCCCGCGCGGACGTTCTCCGAGATGGGCCTGGACTCGATCGGCGCCGTGGAACTGGTGCGGGAGTTGAACTCGCGCTTCGGCACCGACCTGGACTCGGTGACGGTGTACGACCACCCCACCACCACGGCCATGGCGGACGCGGTGCTGGCGGCGGTGGCGGAGAGCGCGTCCCTGCGGGCGCAGGCCGAGGCGCCCGCGCAGCCCGCAGAGCCGGTGGGGGTCGTCGACCTCGTGGTGCTGGAGCCGGTCGCCGCGCCTGCCGTGCCCGCGCGCGGCGCGTCGGGCACGGTCGTGCTCGACCCCGTCGAGCAGCCCGCCGCCCCGGCCGAGCCTGTCTCGGTTGAGCCCGCCCCGGTTGAGCCCAGTCCGGTTGAGCCCAGTCCGGTTGAGTCCATCGCCGTGGAGCCCACCCCCGCCGGGCCGGTGCCGATCGCGGTGGTGGGCATGGCGGGCCGCTTCCCCGGCGCCGCCGACCTGGACGAGTTCTGGGCGAACCTCGACGCGGGGCGCTCGCTGGTCGAGGAGGTCCCCGCCGCGCGGTGGGACCTTTCCGGCCTCTACGACCCCGACCCGGGGGTGCCCGGGAAGACCGCGAGCAGGTGGGCGGCGCTGCTGTCCGATGTGGACGCCTTCGACGCCGGGCTGTTCCGGGTCTCGCCGCTGGAGGCCGAGGCGATGGACCCGCAGCAGCGGCTGTTCCTGGAGCAGGCGTGGGCCGCCCTGGAGCACGCCGGGTACGGCGGCACCCCGATGCGGTGCGGGGTGTTCGTCGGCTGCGCGGCCGGGGACTACCAGCTGCTCCTGGACGAGGCGGGCGCGGCGGGCACCAGCGAGGCGTTCCTGGGTTCGTCGGCGTCGATCCTGCCCGCGCGCATCGCCTACCTGCTCGACCTGACGGGCCCGACCGTCGCGGTGGACACGGCGTGCTCGTCGTCGCTGGTCGCGGTGCACCTGGCGTGCGAGAGCATCCGCTCGGGCGACTGCGACACCGCGGTCGCGGGTGGGGTCGCGGTGATGAGCACGCCGCGGATGCAGGTGTGGACGAGCCAGGCGGGCATGCTCTCGCCCACCGGCCGCTGCGCCCCGTTCGACACGGCCGCCGATGGCATCGTGCTGGGGGAGGGCGTCGGCGCGGTCGTGCTCAAGCGGCTCGACCGGGCGCTCGCCGACGGCGACACCGTGCACGGCGTGATCCGGGCCAGCGGCGTCAACGGCGACGGGCGCACCAACGGCATCACCGCGCCCAGCGCCACCTCGCAGGCGGAGCTGCTGCGGGCCGTGCACGCCGCGGCCGGGGTCGAGGTCACCTACGTGGAGGCCCACGGCACCGGGACGCCGCTGGGCGACCCGATCGAGGTCAAGGCGCTGCGACAGGTCGTGGGGGAGCAGTGCCGGATCGGGTCGGTGAAGGCCGCCATCGGACACACCACCATGAGCGCGGGCATCGCCGGGCTGCTGAAGGTGCTGCTGTCGCTGCGCCACCGCAGGCTCGTCGGCACCCCGGGCGTGGGGGACGACGTCCCCGGCCTGCCGGTCGTGCGCGGGTCGCTGCCGTGGGACGGGGACCACCTGGCAGCGGGGATCAGCTCGTTCGGGTTCAGCGGCACCAACTGCCACGTCGTCGTCTCCGAACCGCCGCGTCCCCTGCCCCGGAGCACGCCCGCCGGAGCGGCCGTGGTGCCGCTGTCCGCCCGCACCCCGGAGGCGCTGAGCGCGCTGCGCGAGCGGCTTGCCGCGCACCTGGCCAGCACCCGTCCTGCCCTGCACGACGTGGCCGCGACCCTCGCGCACGGGCGGGCGCACTGGGGGGTCCGCGCCGCGTTCGTGGCCGACGACCTCGACGACCTGGTGCGCCAGCTGCGGGAAGGCCCGCGGGAGGGTGCGGGGGCAGCGTTCGACCTCGCCCGGCGCTGGCAGGCGGGCGAGCAGGTCGAGTGGCCCGCCGGGGGCGGGCGCGTCCCGCTGCCCACCTACCCGTTCGCGCGTGACCGGTTCTGGGTCGGCGGTGCGCGGCGGAGCGTCGACCCCACCGACCCGGTGGTGGCCGATCACACCGTGGGCGGGACGGCCCTGCTGCCCGCCGCGTACTTCCTGCGCGCGGCCACCGAACGCGGCACGGCCCTGACGGGGGTCACGTGGGTGCGGCCGGTGCCGGTGGAGGGTGCTGTGGGTGTGCGCGTCGTGGAGGGCGCGCGGGTGAGCCTGGAGGTCGACGGGGTGGAGTGCGCCTCGGCGAAGGTGGGCGCGGTTGGACCGGGGAGCGTGCCGGTGCCCGGGTCCTGCGAGCGCGTCATCGCCGGGGTCGAGCTGTATGCGGCGTTCGAGCGCGGTGGCGTGCGGTACGGGCCGTCCTTCCAGGTCGTCACCGAGGTTCGCGCGGGGGAGGGGGAGGCCGTCGCGGGGCTGCGCACCTGGCCGGGTGACGAGGTGCAGATGCTGGACGGGGCCATGCAGGTCGCTGCTGTGCTCGGCGCGGAATCGACGCGGCCAGTGTTGCCGTTCGCCGTGGAATCGGTGTGGGTGGCGCCGCAACTGCCCGCGGAGGCGCGGGTGCACGTGGTGGCGCGCGGGACCGACCGGTTCGACGTCACGGTGTTCGACGACACGGGCGTGCTGGCGCGGCTGTCGGGGCTGGTGCTGCGGCCCGCGCCCGAGGACAAGGGGCCGGGGCGGTTCGTCCCGGTGTGGCGGGCGACAGAGCCTCTGCCGCCGCGCGACGCGGGACGGGTCGCCGTGGTGCACACCGCGGCGGACACCGCGCTGGCGCTCGCCTTGCGGCCCGAGGTGATGGTGCCGCTGGGAGAGGTCCCGGCGGGGACGTTCGACACGCTCGTCGTCGCGGTGCGGCCGGATGACCCGGCGGCTCCCGTCGACCGGGACCCCTCGGTGGGGCAGGCCTTCGCGCTGGTCCGCTCGCTGCTCGACGCCGGGCGCGACCGCGATCCGCTGAGCGTGGTGTTCGTCGTGGCGGGCACGCAGGCCGTGGACGACGAACCGGTGCGCCCGCACACGGCGGGGGTCGTCGGCCTGGCGAGCGCGCTGGGGGCCGAGGTCCCCGCGTGGCGGGTGTCCTGCGTGGACATCGGCTGGTCGGGACCCGCCGGGTACGCGGAGGCGCTGCTGCGGGAGGACGGCCGGGAACGGCTGGTGGCCCTGCGGGGTGAGCGCAGGTTCGTGCGGCAGCTGGAACCCGCTGCTCCGCCCGCTGGTGAGGTTCCGCTGCGCCACAACGGCGTCTACGTGGTCGTGGGCGGCAGCGGCGGCCTGGGGACGGCGCTGACCCGGCACCTCGTGCGGACGCGCGACGCGCGGGTGGCCTGGCTGGGCCGGAACCCCGTGGGCGCCGACGTGCTGGCCGAGTTCGGCGGGGCCGTGCGGCACTGGGTCGCGGACTGCGCCGACCCGCGGGCGGTGCGGGCGGCGCTCGCGGACGTGCGCCGGGAGTGGGGGCCGATCAACGGCGCCGTGCACTCCGCGCTCAACCTGCGTGACCGCACCCTGGCGGCGATGACCCCCGACGACCTGCACGCCGTGCTTCGGGCGAAGACGACCGGGGTCGTCGCCCTGGCGGAAGCCCTGCGCGGTGAGCCGCTGGACTTCCTCGCCCTGTTCTCGTCCGCGTTGTCGTTCGCGCCCGCGCCCGGCCAGGGCAACTACGCCGCCGCAAGCGCTTTCGAGGACGCGTGCGGGCACTGGTTGCGGGGTCGAGGCGTGCCCGCGAGGGTGGTCAACTGGGGGTTCTGGGGCTCGGTGGGCGCGGTGGCCGACGTGGACCACGCCGCGAGGTTCGCCGAGCTGGACATCGCCTCCATCGAGCCCGCCGCGGGGATCGCGGCGTTCGAGCGGGTGCTCTCGGGCGAGCAGACGCAGGTGGCCGTGCTGGCGGGCGGCCCGGAGGGCCTGTCGCGCCTCGGGGTCGCCGCGGCCGGGGCCGCAGACCCGGTGGCGCGCTCGCGGGAGGGGTTCGCGGCGCTCGACCGGTTGGCCGTGGAACTCGTCCGCGGCGTCGCCCTGCCCGACACCGCCCCCGCCGGGCTCAGGCCGCTGCGCGCCGCCGTGGCGGACATGCAGGCCCGGCCGGTGACCGCCACCACCGCAGGCGACGTCCTGCGCTCGCACCCCGACTTCGCCCCGCACCTGGAACTGCTGGGGCAGTGCGCGGCGGGCCTGCCGGACGTCCTGGCGGGCAGGCGGGCCGGGACGGAGGTGCTGTTCCCCGGGGGCTCTGCCGATCTCGTCGGCACCGTCTACCGGGCGCAGGCCGTCACCGAGCAGTACCACCGGCTGCTGGCCGACGAGGTGGCCAAGGCCGTGCGCGGCAAGCCCTCCGCGCGGGTGCTGGAGATCGGCGCGGGCACCGGGTCCGCGACGGCCCACGCCCTGCCCGCCGCGGCGGGCGCCCACTACACCTACACCGACGTGTCCACGGCGTTCCTGCGCCAGGGCGAGGACGAGTTCCCCGGCGCCGAGTTCCGGGTGCTCGACATCGAGCAGGACCCGGCGGCCCAGGGGTTCTCCGCCCAGTACGACGTGGTGCTGGCCACCAACGTCCTGCACGCCACCGCCGATGTCGCCACCGCCGTCCGGCACGCCCTCGCGCTGCTGCGGCCGGGCGGGGTGCTGCTGGTCAACGAGGTGACGCGGGCCTCGGACTTCCTCACCACGACGTTCGGCCTGCTGCCCGGGTGGTGGCGCTCGGCGGACGCGGGCAAGCGGCTGCCGCACTCGCCGCTGCTCTCGCCCGCCGGGTGGCGGTCGGTGTTCACCGAGGTGGGCGCGCGCGTGCGGGTCGTCGGGTTGGCCGGGGTGGCCGACGACGACCAGGAGCAGTGCGTGCTGGTGGCGGCGCCCGCGCCGGTGGGGCGCTCGGCGGTCGACTACGTGCGGCAGGTGTTCGCGGAGGTGCTGCGGTTCCGACCGTCCGAACTGGACGAGCGGGTCACGTTCGACTCGTTCGGGGTGGACTCGCTGATCGCGCAGCGGGTGGTGCGCCGGTTCGAGGCCGACCTCGGTGACCTGCCCGCGACGCTGCTGTTCGAGCACACCACCATCACCGACCTCGCCGCGCACCTCGCCGCCCACCACGGCGTCGGGACCGCGCCCGAGCCCGCGGCTGAGCCCATCCCCGTGCCCGTGCCGGTTCCCGTGCCGCAGGCGGCACCCGCCGACGACGACCGGATCGCGGTGGTGGGGCTGGCCGGGCGCTTCCCCGGCGCCGCCGACCTCGACGAGTTCTGGCAGCTGCTCGTGCAGGGCCGCAGCGCCGTCACCGAGGTGCCCGCCGACCGGTGGGACTGGCGCGAGCACTTCGACCCGCGGCGCGGCACCGCCCAGCGCAGCTACGGCCGGTGGGGCGCGTTCCTCGACGGCGTGGACCGGTTCGACCCGGCGTTCTTCGGCATCCTGCCGCGCGACGCCGCCGCCACGGACCCGCAGGAGCGGCTGTTCCTGGAGACCGCGTGGCTGCTGCTGGAGGACGCGGGCTACCTCGGCGGCGCGAAGGTGCGCGACACCGGGGTGTTCGTCGGCACGATGTACGGCTCCTACGGGCGGATCGCGGCCGCGCAGGGCTGGCCGCGGGGCCGCTACGGCGACGGGTACTCCTCGTACTGGTCGATCGCCAACCGCGTCTCGCACACCCTCGACCTCACCGGCCCCAGCTTCGCCGTCGACTCCGCGTGCTCGTCGTCGCTGACGGCGGTGCACCTGGCCTGCGAGAGCATCCGGCGCGGCGAGTGCGCGATGGCCATCGCGGGCGGGGTGAACCTGGTGCTGCACCCCGCGCACCTGATCGCCCTGTCGTCGATGACGATGCTCGCCGCCGACGGCGCCTGCAAGGTCTTCGACGAGCGCGCGGACGGGTTCGTGCCCGGCGAGGGCGTGGGCGCCGTGCTGCTCAAACCGCTGGCCGCCGCCCTGCGCGACGGCGACCGGGTGCTGGGCGTTGTCGAGGGCGGCGCGGTCAACGCCTGCGGGCGCACCGCCGGGTACACCGTGCCCAGCCCGGCCGCGCAGGCCGAGGTCGTGCGCCGGGCGCTGGCCGCCGCGGGCGCCGACCCGGCGTCGGTGGACTACGTGGAGGCGCACGGCACCGGCACCGCCCTGGGCGACCCCATCGAGGTCGCGGGCCTGGCCTCCGCGCTCGGCCCGCGCGCCCGGTGCGCCATCGGGTCGGTGAAGGCCAACGTCGGGCACCTGGAGGGCGCCGCGGGCATCGCGGGGCTGACCAGGGTGCTGCTCCAGTTCGCGCACCGCACGATCGCCCCTTGCGCCGGGCTGACCGAGGTCAACCACCGGATCGCGCTGCCGGACGGGGTTGTGCTGCCCACCGCGGCGGTGCCGTGGGAGTCGCCCGGGTTGGCGGCGGTGAGCGCGTTCGGCGCAGGCGGCGCCAACGCCCACCTGGTGCTGTCCGGGCCACCCGCGCCCGCTCCCGCCGTGGTCGTGCCCGGGCCGCACGCGGTGGTGCTGTCCGCCCGCACCCCCGCCGAGCTGGACAGGCTCGTGGCCGCGGTGGCCGACCAGGTGGCCGTGAGCAGGCCGGAGCTGGGCGCGCTCGCCCACTCCACGCAGGTGGGGCGCGCTGAGCTGGCCCACCGGTTCGCCGTCGTCGTGTCCGATGTGGACGAGCTGGTGGCCGCCCTGCGGTCCGGCGGGCACCGGGGCACCGGCGACGACGCCGTGCGGGCGGTGTTCACCGGGGAGGGCGGGGCCGGGCTGGTCGAGGACCTGCTGGCCCGGCGCGCCCTCGACCGGCTCGCGGCGATCTGGGTGGCCGGGGTGGACGTCGACTGGGCGCGGCTGTGGGAGCGGCGCCCGCGGCGGGTGGCGCTGCCGCCGTACCCGTTCACCCGGCAGCGGCTCTGGCTGCCCGAGCCCGCCGAGCCCGCTGCGTCGGCTGAGCCCGCTGCGTCCGCTGCGTCCGCGCGCCCGTGGCTCACCGAGCACGTCGTGGACGGCAGGCCCGTGCTGCCCGCCGCCGCCTCCCTCGACCTCATGCGCGCCGAGGCGGGCGCGTCGGCGCTGACCGGGGTGCGCTGGCTCGCGCCGCTGCACCTGGACACCGCGACCCCGGCCGTGACGATCGCCGCGGGCGTTGTGACGGTGTCCGCCGGGGCGCTCACGGCCGCCACCGGCACCGCGGCGGACGGGCGGCTGCCCGCGCGCGTCGACCTCGCTGCGGTGCGGTCGCGGTGCACTACGCGGGTCGAGCCGGACATCGTCTACGCGGGGCTGCGGGCGGGGGGGCTCGACCACGGACCGGGCCTGCGGGTGCTGCGGGAGGTGCTGGTCGGTGATGGCGAGCTGCTGGCGCTCGTGGCCGCCGCTGACTTCGTGCGTGCCGTCGACGGTGCCCTGCAAGCGCTTGCGGCCCTGCCCGGCGAGGCGGGCCCGCGCGTTCCGGTCGGCTTGGACGCGCTCACGTGGGCTCCCACCCTGCCGGAGCGGTTGTGGGTGCACGCCTTGGAGGAGGCACCCGCGCCCGGTGAGCGGCGGTTCACCCTGCGGCTCGTGGACGACGACGGGTCGGTGGTGATCGGGCTGGACGGCTTGCGCGTCGCGGGCCCGGCGCCGGACCCGTGCGCGTACCTGCGGCCGGAGTGGGTGGCGGCCGAGCCGCGGCCCGCCGTCGCCGGCCCGCCCGCCGTGGTGCTGCGCCTGCCCGCGGACGCCGCCACCGACCCGCACCCGCTGCGGGCGCTCCTGCGGGTGGTCAACGAGCACGCCGCGGGGGCCGAGCCGGTGCGGGTCGTCGTGGCCTGCGTCGACGACAGGCCCGAGCACGTCGCCCTCGCCGCCGCGCTGCGGTCGGTGGCCATGGAGCACGGCGGCTTCTCCGGTGCGTTGGTGCACGGCGAGCCCACCCCCGCCGACCTGCACCACACCGCGGGGGCGGCGGAGGAACGCGTGGAGGAGGTCCGGTACGCCGGTGGAGTCCGCCAGGTGCGGCGCATGGTGGAGTTCACGCCCGCTCACCCCGCACCCGCGCGCACCGGCGGGGTGTACCTGGTGGTCGGCGGCACCGGCGCGATCGGGCGGCACATCGCGGAGCACCTGCGCACGTCCAGGGCCGCGAGCGCTGTCGTGGTGGCCGGGCGGGCGGACGCCGACGTCACCGACGAGGCCGCCGTCCGCGCGCTGATCGCCCGGGTGCGCGCCGAGCACGGCAGGCTCGACGGGGTCGTGCACGCGGCCGGGGTCCGCGACGACGCCCGCGCGGTGGGCAAGGCCCCCGCGCGGGTCGACGCGGTGCTGGCGCCCAAGGTGGCGGGCGCCCGCGCGCTGTCCGCCGCGCTCGCCGGGGCGGACCTGGAGTTCTTCGCCCTGTTCTCCTCCGTCGCGGGCCGCACCGGCAACGCGGGGCAGGTGGACTACGCCTACGCCAACGCGTTCCTCGACGAGCACGCGGCGCGCACCCCGGGCGCGGTCTCGATCGCGTGGCCGCTCTGGGCCGACGGCGGCATGCGGGTCGACGAGCACACCGAGCGCCTGTTCGCCCAGCGCTACGGCACCGCCCCGCTCGGCACCGCCGAGGCGCTGCGGGCCTTCGACCGGGCGGTGTCCTGCGGCGAACCCGTCATCGCGGTCGTCCGCCCGGCGGTCGCGGCGCCCGAGAGGTCCACTGTGGAGCGGTCCGGTGCGCGGCCCGCGGACGTGCTGGGCACGCTGCGCGAGCTGGCGGCCGGGTTCCTGCTGGTGGACCCGGTGGAGGTCGACCCGGACCTGGAGCTGCTGGCGCTCGGGTTCGACTCCATCTCGCTCACCGGCCTGGTGAACGAGGTCAACACCGCCTTCGGGCTCGACCTGCTGCCCAGCACCCTGTTCGACCGCCCCACCCTGACCGCCTTCGCCGCGCTCCTGGCCGACCTCCTGCCCGCACAGCCCGAGCCCGCACAGCCCGAGCCCGTGCAGGCCACCCGGCTCGCCCCGGAGCCCGCCGCGGAACCGGCGCGGACCCCGGACGTGGGCGAGGACGCCATCGCGGTGATCGGCATGGCCGGGGTGATGCCCGGCTCGCCCGACCTGGGGGCGTTCTGGCGGCACCTGCGCGACGGCGACGACCTGGTGCGCCCGGTGCCCGCCGACCGCACCGACCTGCTCGCGGACCCGGCGGTCGCCGGGGTGCGCGCCGGGTTCCTCGACGACGTGCGCTGCTTCGACGCCGCGCACTTCGGCATCAGCGCCCGGGAGGCGGCGCTGATGGACCCCCAGCACCGGCTGTTCCTGCAGACCGCGTGGCAGGCCGTCGCCGACGCCGGGTACCGGCCGGACGCGGTCGCGGGCACGCGCACCGGGGTGTTCGTCGGGGTGTCCGCCTGCGACTACGACGACCTGCTGCGCGAGCACGGCGTGCCGGTGGAGGCGCACACCGCGAGCGGGCTGGCCGACTGCGTGCTGGCCAACCGGGTGTCCTACCTGCTCGACCTGCGCGGGCCCAGTGAGGCCATCGACACGGCGTGCTCGTCGTCGCTGGTGGCGGTGCACCGGGCGGTGCGGTCGCTGCTGGCGGGCGAGTGCGCGATGGCGATCGCGGGCGGGGTGAACGTGCTGCTCAGCCCGGGGCTGTTCGTGGCGTTCCAGGCGTCCGGGATGCTCGCGGGCGACGGCCGGTGCAAGACCTTCGACGCCGCCGCCGACGGCTACGGCCGGGGCGAGGGCTGCGGGGCGGTGCTGCTCAAGCCGCTGCGCGCCGCCCTCGCCGACGGCGACCAGGTGATCGGGGTGGTCCGGGGCAGCGCCGTCGGCCACGGCGGGCGCGGGGCGTCGCTGACCGCTCCGGCCCCCGCCGCGCAGGCCGAGGTGATCGGCCGGGCGGTGGCCGCCGCGGGGGTCGAGCCCGCCGCGCTGTCCTACGTCGAGGTGCACGGCACCGGGACGAAGCTGGGCGACCCGATCGAGGTGGAAGGGCTCAAGGCCGTCTTCGCCGGGGTCGACGGGCCGGTGCTGCTCGGCGCGGTGAAGACCGCGACCGGGCACCTGGAGGCGGCCGCGGGCATCGCGGGCCTGCTCAAGGTGCTCCTCGCGCTGCGCCACGGCGAGCTGCCGCCGACCCTGCACCAGCGCTCCCGCAACCCCATGGTGCGCCTGGGCGGCACGCCGTTCGAGGTGGTGGCGGCCAGGACGCCGTGGACCGGCGACCGGCTCGCGGGCGTCAGCTCCTTCGGGTTCGGCGGGGTCAACGCGCACGTCGTGGTGTCCTCGCCGCCGGAGGTGGCGCCGGTGGCCGCGGCCGGGCCGTGGCGGCTGGTGCTCTCGGCGTCGACCCCGCAGGCGCTGGCCGCCTACCGCGAGCGGGTGGCCGAGGCCGTCCCCGGCGGGGATCTGGCGCGGATCTGCTTCACCGCGCAGACCGGGCGGGCGCAGCTGGCCCACCGCTTCGCCGCGGTGGTGGCGGACCGGGCCGAGGCCGTGGCGGTGCTGACCGGCGCCGTCGCGCCGCGCCAGGACGAGGTGACGACGGCGTGGCTGTCCGGGGTGGACGTCGACTGGGACGCGGAGTGGGCGGTGCGGCCGACCCGGGTGTCGATCCCGGCGCCGCCGTTCGCCGCCACCCCGCACTGGTTCACCACCCCCGCGCGGCCCGCGGCCCCCAAGCTCGTCCTGCGCACCCCGGCCTCGGTGCGCCCGGTGACCGGGGCCCAGGACGAGGCGGCGGTGGTGGTGGAGCTGACGGTGCCCAAGCCCGTCGAACCCGCCCCCACCGCGCCGGAACCCTCGCCCACACCGGAGCCCGCGCCGGAACCCCTGCGCGCGGCCGGACCGGTGGAGGGGGACGTGGCGCGGGTGATCCGCGGCAGTGTCGCGGCGCTGCTCGGCGCGCACCCCGACGAGATCGCCGCCGACCAGGCCTTCTCCGACCTGGGCCTGGACTCGATCTTCCGGATGGAGCTGGCGCGCACCCTCACCGCCGCGTTTGGTGTGGAGCTGACCGCCGCGCAGCTCTACGAGCACGAGACGGTCGCCGACCTCGCCCACCTCATCGAGACCACCGCGGGCACCCCAGTCGAGCCACCGGCCACCCCGGCCGAACTGCTCGCCACCCGGGCCGAACCGAGGACCACCCCCGCGGACATGCCCGCCACCCCGGTTGCACCGGCCCCCACCCCGATCGACACCGTCCAGATCGACACCGCCCAGATCGACACCGCCCCGGCCGCGCAGGCCGTGGACGCGGTCGACCTGGACGGGGTGCTGGCCGAGGCGGTGCAGCGGCCCCTCGACCCGGCGCTGTCGTTCGCGGACAACGGCCTGACCTCGTTCGAGATGCTGCGCGTGGTCGCCGCCCTGGAGCACCGTTACGGGGCGCTGCCCAAGACCCTGCTGTTCGACCAGCCCACCGCGGGCGCGCTGCGGGCCTTCCTCGCCGAGCGCGACGCGCGGGAGGTCAGGCCCCGGGCGGTGGCCGCGGTTGACCTGGACGTGCCGTGGCTGCCCGCGGGCGGGCCCGCCACCTACCGCAAGCGCGACCTGCCGGGCCTCGGGGACCTGGCGGGCGTCGTGGCGGACCTGGACCGCCGCTACGCCAAGGAGGGCGGGCTCGCGGGCCGCGACATCGCCCCCTACGCCTTCCTCGACTCCGCCCGCGCGGGCTACGTCAACTTCTCCCGGCGCGGCGCGGACCTGTTCGCCTGGAGCTTCGTCGGCGCCGAGGACCACTTCACCGACCTGGTGGGGGAGTGGGTGCGGTGGGCGCGCGGGCACGGGCTGCGGCCCAACTTCCTGTCCCTGGTGGCGCTGGAGCGCGTGGCGGGCGAGGCGGTGTCGGCCACCCCGTTCGGCGCGGTGCAGCGGCTGGACGACCTGGCGTCGTTCACCACCGCGGGCGGGAAGATGCAGCGCCTGCGCTACCTCATCGGGCGCTTCCAGCGGGCGGGCGCGTGCCGCACCGAGGAGTACCGCATCGGCGACGACCCGGCCGTGGACGCGCGGATCGCGGCCATGGTCGACGCGTGGGGCGGGCACAAGCAGATGGTGAACCCGTACGTGTCGGTGGTGCGCGAGGAGATCAGCACCGGTCGGCTGGACCCCCGGCACCGGGTGTTCCTCACCAGCGTCGACGGCGAGCTGGTCAACGCCGTGATCATCACCAAGGTCCCGTCGGAGGACGGGTGGCTGCTCGACCTGGAGTTCTACCCCGACGACGCGCCGCCGGGCGGCCTGGAGCACGCCATCGTGCACATCCTGGAGAAGACCAGGGACGAGGGCTGCACGTCGTTCAGCTTCGGGGCGAGCTTCGGGGTGGCCATGGCCCGCTCGGCCAACGCCGACCCCGAGGTGGCCACCGCCATCGAGGAGCTGCACTCGGTGGGCGTGTTCGGCACCGGCAACTTCCAGTTCAAGAACAAGTTCCGGCCGGTGAACACGCCGATCTTCCTGTGCCAGCCCACCGGCGGCGAGCGCACCTCGGTCACCGACATCATCCTCATGATCGCCAACCCCGAGCTGACCGGCGGCGGTGCGCCCACCCCGGCCCCGACCCCCGCCCCGACCCCCAGCCCGGCACCGAGTCCTGTCCCGGCGCCGGTGCCGCGGGTGGCGGCCGACCCCGCCACCGAGCGGGGGCGGGCGGTGGTCCTGGCCGAGCACGGCCACAACGCCCTCACCGTGCCCGCCGAGCTGGTGCCGCTGGACCTGGTCACCGACTCGTGGGCCGAGCGCGTCGAGCCGTTCGTGGCCCGGCGGGCCGCGGAGCTGGACGCGCTGCCCGCGCCCCCGCTCACCGGGCACGCCTGGCTGCCGTTCACCGAGGTCGTGCCGGTGCGCTCCGGCCGGGCCGCCGAGGCGCTGCTGGCCCGGTGCCTGCCCGGTCGCCGTGCCGCCGTGCCGCACGCGGCGGTGTTCCCGAGCTGGTCGCTGTCGCTGTCGGAGGCCGGGTACGCGCCCGTGCGGGTCGGTGACGGGCGCGGGGTCGACCTCGCCGGGTTCGCCGAGGCGCTGCGCGACCCCGCCTCGTGCGTGGTCGTGGAGGCGGCCAACAACGCCGCGGGCGGCCACCCGCTGCGCCCCGCCGAGCTGGCGCGGCTCGCGGAGCTGGCCAGGGCCGCGGGCGCGCTGCTCGTCGTGGACGCCACCCGCGTGGTGGAGAACGGCGCGCAGCTCGACCCCGACGACCCGTGGGGCGCCGTGCGCGAGCTGCTCGGCCACGCCGACGCGGTGACGATGAGCCTGTCCAAGGACTTCGGCGTCGCCGCGGGCGGGCTGCTCGCCACGAACCACCCCGAGCTGGCCGCCCGCGTCCGCGAGGACGTCGCCACCCGCGGGTGGGACGTCGACCGGGGCGCCCGGCACCGCATCGCCGCCGCCCTGGCCGACACCGACCACGTGCTCGCCGCCGTGCGGGCCCGGATGGCCGCCGTGCGGGAGCTGGGCGAGCGGCTGCGCGCGGGCGGCATCCCCGTCGTCGAACCCGTCGGGGCGCACTGCGTGCTCGTCGACATCGCCCGGCTGCCCGCGTTCACCGCGCAGGCCCACCCGGTGATGTCCGCCCTGGCCTGGCTCTACCGGGGCACGGGCGTGCGCGGTGCCCCGCACCTGGCGGGCGACGGGTTGGTTCGGCTGGCAGTCCCGGTCGGACTCGGCCCGGACGACGTGCGCGGGCCCGCCGACCGGATCGTCGCCTTGGCGCAACCGGGCAGGCAGGTCGTGGAGCTGGTGACCGGCGGCCTGCGCAGCCCCGCCGAGGCGGCGCGGGCGGTGTACCAGCCGATCGAGCGGGTGCCCGAGGACGTGCGGCTCGCGCTGGCCACCGCACCGGTCCAGGGCGACGACAACGCCGCCGTGCTGCGGGAGCGCTGCCCTGGGCTGCGCAGGCAGGTCGTGCGGCTGAGCGGCGCGGACGTGGAGGTGTTCAGCGCGGGGGCGGGCAGCCCGGTGCTGCTGATGCACCCGTTCAACATCGGCGCGGGCGTGTTCGCCGACCAGTTCGCCGCGCTCTCCCGCGACCACCTGGTGATCTCGGTGCACCACCCCGGGGTCGGGGCGACGCGCGGGGTGGCCGACCTGCGGCTGCCCGGCCTGGCCGCGCTGGCCAGGGACGGCGCCAGGGCGGTCGGGGCGGTCGGGCCGCTGCACGTCGTCGGGGCGTCGTTCGGCGGGCTCGTCGCGCTGACCCACGCCGTCGAGTTCCCCGACGACACCGCGACCCTGGGCCTGCTCGGCAGCTCCTACCGCATCGGCAACCGGGTCGGGGAGATCAACCGGCTGGCCGACGTCGCCGCCGAGGACTTCGACCGGGTCATCGCCGCGGGCGCGGCGCACCTGGCCGGGGCGCGCGCCGAGCTGGAGCGCAGGCTGCTGCGCTGCGAGAGCATGGACCCGCAGACCGGGCTGCGCTACCTCGACGTGTTCGCCGCCAAGCCGAGCCTGCTCGACCGGCTCGACGCGGTGGCCGTGCCGACCCTGGTGCTCCAGGGCGCGCACGACACGGTGATCCCGCTCAAGACCGCGCACACCCTGCACGGCGCCATCCCGGACGCGACCTACGTCGAACTGCCCGACGCGGGCCACTTCCCCTACCTGACCGCCCCCGAGCGCACCAACGCCGAGCTGGCGGCCTTCCTCGCCGCGCACAGCAGGCAGGGGGTGGGCCGGTGAGCGCGCCGACCGCGGCGGGCCTGGCGCTGACCGGGCCGGACAGCACCACCCGCACCGAGGTGGTGAAGCCGGGCATGTGCGGGCCGGGGTCGCTGTTCGTCGGGGAGGTCGGGGACTGGACGTGGGACACGGTGAGCGCGGTGTGCCGCACCGACGCCTACACCGCCCGCGACGCGCTCGGCGCCCCGACCTACCTGGCGTTCCACTACTTCCACGTGCGCGGGGCGGGGTCGCTGAACCTGCGCGACCTCACCTTCGGCGCCCGGCTGCGGGTGGACTCGCGGGTGTTCGGCTTCGGCAGCGAGTCGGTGCTGACCCTGCACGAGGTGCGCGCGGGCGGGCCGCCCAGGGTGCTCGACCCGGACGCCTTCCACGCCTTCGCCGACCCGGACTGCCTCTACGCCAGCACGTTCAACCGGTGGGTGGTCCGCGGCGCCTCCGGCGGCAACGGCGACCTGCGCAGCGCCTCGCCCGCGGGCTTCGAGCACGAGCACCTGCCGCTGCTGCCCGCCGAGCACTCCCCGCGCCGCGCGCACGCCGCGCTGCGGGCGCTGGTGCCCGGGTTCGACGGGCCCGCGGGCGCCGACGCGCTCGACCTGGACTACCCGGTCGAGGCCGCGCGCGACCTCAACGGCGTGGGGCTGCTCTACTTCGCCGCCTACTTCGCCATCGTCGACTGGGGGTTGGTGCGGCTGTGGCGCCACCGCGGCGGCACCGACGCGGGGTTCCTGCGCCGGGTGGTGCTCGACCAGCGGGTCGCCTACCTGGGCAACGTCGACGCGGGCAGCGTGCTGCGGGTGCGGGTGCGCCGCGAGCCCGGCGGCACCGTCGCCGGGGCGGACGAGACGGTCAGCGCCCTGCTCACCGAGCGGGGCACCGGGCGGCCGATCGCGGTCGCCCGCCAGCAGGTCGACACCGGAGGTGGTGGCTGATGGGACGGGTGGAGGCCGATGGGGTGCGCCGGGTGGTGCACGAGGTGATCGGCGAGGTGCTGCCGGACGTGGCCGTCGACGGGATCAGCGGCAGCCAGCACCTGCGCGACCTCGGCGCGGACTCGGTGGAGCGGGTGGAGATCATCATGGCGGTGCGGGCCAGGCTCGGCGTGCGCGAGCCGCTGGGCAGCTTCGCCGCCCTGCCCGACCTCGACCGGCTGGTCGAGTTCCTGTGCGCGGTGCGACCGGCATGAGCGTGGGCATCGAGGCGCTCAACGCCCACTGCGGGGTCGCCGCCATCGACGTGCCCGCGCTGTTCGCCGGGCGCGGCCTGGACCCCGAGCGGCTGGGCAACCTGATGATGGCGCAGAAGTCGGTGGCGCTGCCCTTCGACGACCCGGTGACGCACGCGGTGAACGCGGCCAAGCCGGTCGTCGACGCGCTCGACCCGGCCGAGCGCGACCGGATCGAGCTGCTGGTGACCTCCACCGAGTCCGGTGTGGACCTGAGCAAGTCGGTGGCCTCCTACGTCCACCGCTACCTCGGCCTGGGCCCGCGGTGCAGGCTGCTGGAGGTCAAGCAGGCCTGCTACGCCGCCACCGGGGCGCTCCAGCTGGCCTGCGGGTACCTGGCCTCGGCGGCGCCGGGCACCAAGGCGCTGGTGATCGCCACCGACGTGTCCCTGGTGGACGAGGGCTCGGCCTACACCGAGCCCGCGATGGGCACCGGGGCCGCGGCGGTGCTGCTGGGCGACCGGCCCGCCGTGCTCGACGTCGACCTGGGCGCGCACGGCCTGCACAGCTTCGAGGTGTTCGACTCCGCCCGGCCCGCGCCCACCTTCGACGTGGCCGACTCCGACACCTCCCTGCTGGCCTACCTGGACTGCCTCAGCGCCTGCTTCACCGACTACGCCGAGCGGGTGGCCGACGTCGACTTCGCCACCACCTTCGCCGGGCTGGCCATGCACACGCCGTTCGCGGGCATCGTCCGCGCCGCGCACCGGGCGCTGGCCAGGGAGCACGGGGTGCGCGACGCCGCCGCCGACTTCGCCGCGAGGGTGGCGCCCGCGCTGGAGTACCCGCGGCGGGTGGGCAACCTGTGCTCCGGCTCGGTGTACCTGGCGCTGGCGAGCCTGGTGGACCACCTGCGGCCCACCGACCCGGTGCGCGTCGGCCTGTACTCCTACGGGTCCGGGTGCGCCGCGGAGTTCTACAGCGGGGTCGTCGACGCGGCCTCCACCGCGGCGGTGGGGCGGATGCGGATCGGCCAGCAGCTCGACGCGCGGTGCGCGCTGGAGTTCGACGAGTACAAGGCGCTGCTGGCCGAGAACGCCGCCTGCCTGGTGCCGACGGCGGAGCTGGACGTCGACCCCGGCCGCTGGGGGCACGTGCTCGACCGGGTGGGCGGGCGGCGGACCCTGCTGGCGCACACCGCGACCCGCGGCCACCACCGCCACTACGACTGGCTGGAGGTGGGCTCGTGAGGACCCTGGAGGACCTGGCGGCGGCGCTGCTGGACGCGGCGCCGCTGCTGGCCGAGCTGCCCGCGCCGGTGCGCGTGGCCTGCCCGGACCCGGGCGCCGCGGCCGCGCTGGGCAAGCTCACCGCCGCGCTGGGCCTGCCCGACCTCGTCCCGGTGCCCGACGGCACCGCGCTGGGGCCGTTCGAGCGGGTGCTCAGCGCGCACCTGGACCTCGCCGCCGAGCCCGTCCACGACGGCGATCCCGTTGCGGCGGCGGCAAAAGCAGCCGAATCGGACTTCGACGGACAAATGTCCACAGTGGACTTAACGGTGCCCGGTGCGCTACCCTGGGCAGTGCGCACCGCGGGGGATCCCCGGGATCCGGCGGTGCTGATCTGCCCGCCGTGCGGCATGCCCGCCCGGCTGCTGCGCGGCTGGGTGTCCGCACTGGCCCGCGAGCGGTTCGTCATCGTCCCCGACCCCCGTCTCGGGCCGGGGCCCGCGGGCACCACCGCCCAGGTCGACGACCTGCTGGCCGCGCTCGACGCGGTGGGCGCGCGCCGGGCGCACCTGCTCGGCCTGTGCGGCGGCGCCGTGCTCGCCGTGCTGCTCGCCCACCGCGACCCCGCGCGGGTGAGCTCGCTGAGCCTCTGGCACGGCGACTTCGACCTGGGCGACGAGGCCCCCAAGACCGACCACCAGCGCAACCTGGTGGCCCTGATGGCGGTGGCCGCGCGCGACGCGGCCAAGGCCGCCTCGGTGCACGCCGTCCTGGCGCACACCATGCTCGGCGCCACCCCGCCGCACCTGGCCCACCTGGTGCTGCTGCCCTACGCCCGCCCCGACCTGCTGCACCACTACTGCACCCGCAACGGCGCCATCATGGCCGCCGACCTGCGCCCGCACCTGGACCTGCCGCACCCGACCCTGGTGGTCACCAGCACCGACGACGCCACCGCGCACCCCGACGGGTCGCGCGCGGTCGCCGCCCGGCTGCCCGCCGCCACCCTGCGGGTGCTCCCGCACGGCGACCACCTGTCGCTGTTCCGCGCCGAACCCCACGTCCTCGACCTGGCCCTGGGGTTCCTGCGCGCCCAAGACCCCCCACCGGGGCGCCCCGGTGGCCGGGAACCCCATCCCCGCACCACAACCGAGGAGGACCCGTGAAGAAGACCCCGAAGAAGCTCACCGTCCGCAAGCTCGAGTCGGTCAAGGCCAGCGCGTCGGTGGTCTGCGGCAGCCAGCCCGCCTGATCCGCTGCCCCGCGGGGGAGGGGGTGGGCCACGCGCCCGCCGCCTCCCCCGCGGTCTGCCAGAAGGAGGTTCCCCGTGCCCACCTTCCCCCCGGACGCCCCCGTGCTGGTGCGCCCGTTCACCGCCCGCCGCGACGGCGAGAGCGCCGTGCTCGGCGACGACGCGCGCCAGGTGTACCTGTCCGTGCCCGCCGACGGCCTCGACCTGCTGGAGTGGCTGGCCGACGGCGTCCCGCCCGCCGAGGCCGTCCGCCGCTACGAGCGCCGCCACGGCGAGACCCCCGACCTCGACGGGTTCCTCCAGGTGCTGGCCGAGGAGGGGTTCGTCGCCCCCGCGGGCGGCGAGCTGCCCGCCGACCCCACCGAGCGCCCCCGCCGGGCCTGGAACCTCGACGGGCTGTCCCCCGCCGCCGCGGCCCGGTTCTTCTCCCGCCCGGTCGCGATCGCCGCGGGCCTGGTGGTCGCCGTGGCCGCCGGGTTGGCCGTCACCGACCCGGGGGTGCTGCCCGGCGCGTCCAGCCTGGCGTTCCACGACCACTTCTGGGCCTACCTGCTCGCGGTCATGTCGATCGCCACGGTCGGCGTGGGGGTGCACGAGCTGGCGCACGTCGTGGCCGCCCGGGCGGCCGGGGTGTCGGCGCGGATCAGCGTCGGCAACCAGATGTACGCCATGGTCGCCCAGACCGACATGTCCGGCATCTGGCTGGCCCCCAAGCGCCAGCGCTACACCGCCCTGCTCGCGGGCATGTACGTCGACGTGCTGTCGGCGGCCGTGCTGGTGATCGTGCTGCGGGCCGACCGCGCTGGCCTGCTCACCCTGGCGGGCCCGGTGCGCACGGTGCTGGCCGCGCTGCTGTTCACCTACTTCATCCGGTTGCTGTGGCAGGCGTTCGTGTTCCTGCGCACCGACCTGTACTACGTGTTCGCCACCGCGCTGGGCACCCCCAGCCTGATGGCCGACACCGGGACCTACCTGCGCAATCTGGTGCGCCGGGTGCTGCGCAGGCCGCTGGTCGACCAGTCCGGGGTCGGCACGCGGGAGCTGCGGCTGATCCGGGTGTTCTCGGTGGTCTACGTGCTGGGCCGCGCGCTCGCGCTCGGCGTGCTCGTCACCGCGACGATCCCGCTCATCCTGTTCTACGGCGAGCGGGTCATCGCGTTCTTCACCGGCGCCCCGCTCACCGGGTCGTTCACCTGGGCCGACGTGCTGGCCTTCGCGGCGCTGACGTTCCTGTTCGACCTCGGTGGCCTGGTGCTGTGGGTGCGGCAGCTGTGGCGCTCGCGCAAGGCCAGGGCCCTGGCCCCGCACCGCGTGCTGGTCGAGTGACAGCGGAGGGGGCGGGTGCCCGGTCGCGGCACCCGCCCCCTCCGCCGCCGGGGATCAGCGGCTGACGGCCTTCCAGAACTTGCGCACCGCCAGCGGCACGAAGATCGCCAGCAGCACCGCCGACCACAGCAGCGAGGCCACCACCGGGTGCTGCTGCGGCCAGGCGGTCGAGGCGGGCAGGCCCGCGGGGACGTTGCCGAACAGCTCCCGCAGCGCCGAGACCACCGCCGAGACCGGGTTCCACTCCGCGACCGGGCGCAGCACCGCGGGCAGGGTGTCGATCGGCACGTAGGCGTTGGACAGGAAGCCCAGCGGGATCGCGATGGTGAACCCGGTGCTGCTGACCACCTCCGGCGCCGGGACGGCCAGCCCGACGACGGCCATCAGCCAGGACAGCGCGTAGGCGAAGGCCAGCAGGACGACCACCGCCAGCACCGCGTCGAGCGCCGAGCCGCGCACCCGCCAGCCGATGACCAGGCCGAGCACCGCGGTCACGGAGATGACGACGGCGTTGTTCACCACGTCGCTGGTGGTGCGCCCGATGAGCACCGCCGAGCGCGAGATGGGCATCGAGCGCAGCCGGTCGACGATGCCGTTGGCGATGTCGGAGGCGATCACCGTGCCGGTGTTGACCGCGGAGAACAGCACCGCCTGCACGAAGATGCCGTTCATCAGGAACTCCCGGTACTCCACCCCGGGCAGCGCGATGGCCCCGCCGATGACGAACCCGAACAGCAGGGTCATCATCGCCGGGGCGACGGCGGCGTTCACCAGCAGCTCCGGCACCCGCCGGATCATGGTGAGGTTGCGGCGGGCGATGACGGCGCCCTCGGCGAAGGCGGTGGCGGCGCTCACGCGATCACCTCCGGGGTGGCGGTCGGGGCGGGGGCCTCGGTGGCCGCCGCGGCGGGGCGGTCGGTGAGCGCGAGGAAGACGTCGTCGAGGGTGGGGGTGCGCAGCCCCGCCCCGGTGACGGTGATGCCCGCGCCGCGCAGCGCGCGCACGCCCGCGACCAGCGCGTCCACCCCGTCGTCCACCGGCACGTCGAACCCGGTGCCCTCCTCGTCGGCGGTGACCGGGCCGGACCCGACCGGTGCCAGCAGGGTCCGCACCAGCCCGGGGGCGGTGCCGGGCGCCACGGTGACCTCCAGCCGCTCCCCGGACACCCGCGCCTTCAGCTCGCGCGGGGTGCCGGTGGCCACCACGGTGCCGTGGTCGACCACGACGATGTCGTCGGCCAGCCGGTCGGCCTCCTCCAGGTACTGCGTGGTGAGCAGCAGGCTCATGCCGCCGGAGACCAGCTCGCCGATGGTGTCCCACAGGTCGCCGCGGCTGCGGGTGTCCAGGCCGGTGGTCGGCTCGTCGAGGAACAGCACCTGCGGGGTGCGCACCAGCGCCGCGGCCAGGTCCAGCCGCCTGCGGGTGCCCCCGGAGTAGTCCTTGGCCCGCCGGTCGGCCACCCCGAGCAGGTCGAAGCGCTCCAGCAGCTGCTTCGCCCGGTCGCGCGCGGCGGACTTGCCCAGGTGCAGCAGCCTGCCCACCAGCACCAGGTTCTCCCGGCCGGTGAGGTTGGCGTCCACGGCGGCGTGCTGCCCGGCGAGGCTGATCACCTCCCGCACCCGGGCCGCGTCGCGCACCACGTCCAGGCCCGCCACCTCGGCGCGCCCGCCGTCGGGGGCGACCAGGGTGGTCAGCAGCCGCACCGCGGTGCTCTTGCCCGCCCCGTTGGGGCCGAGCAGTCCGGTGACGGTGCCCGCGGGCACCACCATGTCCAACCCGTCGAGCGCGGGCACGTCGCCGAACCGCTTGCGCAGTCCTTCCGCGACTATCGCGTCTGGCACGGGGCATCTCCTCCTCGGGGTGCGTCCGACGCGTGGCCGGGCGCACCCCGAGGAGCGGTACCCGGTCGCAGCGGCGGCCTCGGTGTCATCTGCCTTCGGTGGTGCTCCAGGCGGGCCGGGCGGCCCGCTGGTCGGGGTCTGGGGGCGGGTGGTCGGGTGGTCTGGGGTCCGTCAGTAGGCGACGGGCAGTTCGGCGACCCCGCGCAGGGTCAGCCCCGGGCGCCAGGTGACCTCGGACAGGTCCACCGCCGGGCGCAGCTCGGGCAGCCTGCGCAGCAGCACCGCCAGCGCCTCCTGCCCCTCGACCCGGGCCAGCGGCGCGCCGAGGCACATGTGCGCGCCCCGGCCGAAGGCCAGGTGCCGGTTGCGGGTGCGGGTGACGTCGAGGGTGTCCGGGTCCGGGAAGCGGGCCGGGTCGCGGTCAGCGGCGGCGAGCACGGCGATCACCATCTCGCCGCGGCTGACCGGGGTGCCCGCGATGACCACGTCCTCGGCGGCGAAGCGCGGGAAGCTGATCTCGATGGAGCCGTGGAAGCGCAGCACCTCCTCGACCGCCTGGTCCACCAGCTCCGGGCGCTCGCGCAGCAGGGCGAGCTGGTCGGGGTGGGTGAACAGGGCGAAGAACATGTTGCCGATGAGGTGCTGGGTGGTGCCCAGGCCGCCGACGACCAGCAGCGCCACCATCTTCAGCAGCTCGTCGTCGGTCATCCGCTCGCCGTCGGCCTCCGCGGTGGCCATCCCGGAGACCAGGTCGTCGCCGGGGTCGGCGCGCTTGGCCGCGACCAGCGCCTCCAGGTAGCCCACGAACTGCTCGATCTCGGCCATGACCTGCTCGGGGCTCATGCCCTGCGGCGCCGACTGGGCCGAGGTGGGGTCCAGCGACAGCAGCAGGTCGGCCCAGAGCCGGAACCGGTCGCGGTCGGCCTCGGGGATGCCCAGCATCCGCGACATCACCGTCTGCGGCAGCGGCACCGCGAACCGCTCCACCAGGTCGACCTCGCGCACCGGCTCGGCCAGCAGCTCGTCCACCAGCGCCTCGGCGATGGCCCGCACCCCCGGGCGCATGCCCTCGACGAAGGCGGGGGTGAACGCCGACTGCACCAGCCGCCGCTGCCGGGTGTGCTCGGGCGGGTCGATGCTGCCCATCGCGCCGCCGAGCAGCCGCACGACCGCCTCGGGCAGCGCGGGCATCTCCACCCCCTCGGGCAGCACGGTGGGGGTGGTCTTGAACCGGGTGTAGTCGCCCAGGATGTCGACGCACTCGTCGTAGCCGGTCACCATCCACACGTCCTGCCCGGTGGGCATCCGCACGCGCGATATGGGCGACTGCGCCCGCAGGTCGGCGTAGGTGGCGTACGCGGTCACCCGCGACTGCGCCGACATCAGGTCGATGTGCTCCGAGGTGGTCACGCGCCGTCCTTCCCTCGCGCCTGCGGCGAGGGGGAGCCCCGCCGGACCCGAAGCATCCCCAGCGCCGCCACCGGCCCTCTGCTCACTGTTGAGCACCGGCCGCCCCGCCGCCGAAACGGACCCAACGCGCAAGACTGCGCAGACGCGCCGCCCCCGCGCCGGATGGTATTGCCGCACACCCGAACCGCCTCAGCCGCAACGGAAACCGGAGTGCGCCCATGGCCGAGAACCCCGCCACCGACCCCACCGCGCGGACCGAGCACCTGCGCAAGCTCGACCAGGACCACGTGTGGCACCCGTACACGCCCACCGACGACTACCTGGCGGCCAAGCCGCTGGTGATCGACCACGGCGAGGGTGTGTACCTGGTGGACTCCGAGGGCAACCGCTACCTCGACGCCGGGTCCTCGCTCGGGGTCAACATCCACGGCCACCAGCGGCGCGAGCTCAACGAGGCGGTGGTGGCGCAGGCGGCGAAGATCGCCCACACCACCCTCTACGGGATGACCCACCCCGGCGCGGCGGAGCTGGCCGAGCGGCTGGCGAAGCTGGCCCCGGAGGGCATCGAGAAGGTGCTGTTCCTGGAGAGCGGGTCCAGCGCGGTGGAGACGGCCATGAAGATGGCGTTCTCCTACTGGGTGTTCAAGGGCCAGCCGCAGCGCAACAAGTTCGTCTCCATGACCGGGGCGTTCCACGGCGACACCATCGGCGCGCTGTCGGTGGGCCAGATGACGATCCTCAAGAACTTCTACCAGCCGCTGCTGCGCGAGACGAGCGCGTTCGCCCAGCCCTACTGCTACCGCTGCACGCTGTGCGCGGACAACTGCACGCTCGCCTGCGCCGACACCCTGGAGGACGTGCTCGCCCGAGAGGGCGACCAAGTCGCCGCGGTGCTGGTGGAGCCCAGGGTGCAGAACGTCAGCGGCATGGTCGTCGCCCGCGACGGGCACCTGGCCAGGGTCGCCGAGATCGCCAAGAAGCACGGGGTGCTGCTCATCGCCGACGAGCTGGGCACCGGCTTCGGCCGCACCGGCCCGATGTTCGCCTGCGAGGCCGACGGGGTCAAGCCCGACATCCTCTGCGTCGGCAAGGGCCTCACCGGCGGGTACATGCCGCTGACCGCCACCATGGCCACCGGCGAGGTGTTCGACGCCTTCCGCGGCGACGGCAAGATGCTGCTGTCCGGCCACACCTTCTCCGGCAACCCCATGGCCGTCGCCGTCGCGCTCGCCAGCCTCGACCTGTTCGAGAAGGACGACGTGATCAACCACGGCAAGCAGCTGGCCGTGGTGCTGGCCGAGGAGCTGGCGAAGTTCCACGACATCCCGCACGTGGGCGACGTGCGCCAGTGCGGCCTGCTCGCCGCGGTGGAGCTGGTGGCCGACGAGCGGACCCGGGAGCCGTTCGACTGGACGCTCAACGTCGCCCCGCGCATCACCGAGCGGTGCAAGGAACTCGGCATGATCATCCACTCGGCGCCCAGCGACACCATCGTCATCGTGCCGCCGCTGGCCATGACCGAGGAGGAGGTCCGGACCATGGCCCGGATCCTGCACCAGGCCACCAGCGAGGTCGTCGCCGCCGTGCAGGCCGAGCTGGCCGCGGCCGCGACCACCGAGGTGCCGGTGACGGTCACCGTGCCGTCGCCCGCGGAGAGCCAGGCGGCGGAGCCCACGCCCGCCTGAGGCCGGTACCGGGTGCGCGGGATCTTCCGGCAGGCTCGATGCGGTGGTTGCGCTTGGTCGGGGCCCCTACGGCGATCATGTGCTGCGGGCGGGGAAAAGGCGGGCTGAAAAGACGCCCGCCCGTCCCGTTTGGGTAGCACATGATCGCCTCCCCCGACCAAGCACAACCACCCCATCGAGCACCCCCGTAGCCGGGCTGCCGGTTGCGGGGGTGGTTGCTTTGTGGGCAGGGAGAAGGACAGCGGGACTGGGCGGGTGGGTCGACCCAGCGTGGTCAGAAGGCGGGTGGCCTCCGGGCCACCCGCCTTCTCGCTGTCCTGGGGGGAACCCTCCTACCGGACCGGGAGGGCCAGCTCCTCCCGCACCACGACGGCGACCGCGTCGGGCGGGCCCGCGTGGTAGAAGTGCCCGCCGGGGAACGAGTGCACGGTCAGCGCGCCGGTGGTCACATCCGCCCACCGCCGGATCTCGACCGCGTCCACCTGCGGGTCGTCCACCCCGGTCAACGCCGACACCGGGCAGTCCAGCACGGCGCCGGGCAGCTCGCGGTAGGTCTCGTTCAGCGTGAAGTCGGCCCGCAGGCCCGGCAGGAACACCCGCACCAGGTCCGGCTGCTCCACCAGCTCCCGGGGCGTGCCGCCCATGGCCACCACCGCGTCCAGGAACTCCTCCGGTCCCAGCCGGTGCAGCGGGGGGAACCGGGCGGGCAGGTGCGGCGGCCGCCGCCCGGACACCAGCAGCCGCAGCGGCGGGCGCGGCCCGGTGTTGAGCACCCGGGCGACCTCGTAGGCCACGGCCGCGCCCATGCTGTGCCCGAACAGCGCGTAGGGCCGGTCCGCGTCCGCCTCGACGGCCGCCGCCAGCGGCGCCACGACCTCGGCCATCGACGTCGCCGCGGGCTCGCGCAACCGGGACTCGCGCCCGGGCAGGACCACGGCCCGCACGCCCACACCGGGCGCGAGCGCCCGTGCCCACGGCCGGAAGAACCCGCCACCACCGCCCGCGTGCGCGACGCAGTACAGCAGCACCGGGGCGTCCTCCGGGCCGAAGTGCTTGACCCAGGTGCCGCTCACGCGTCCCCCGCCCGCAGCACGACGTGCCCGGCTGACCCCGTGGCGCCCACCGCCGTCACCAGCGCGCGCGCCGCCGCGTCCGGCCACGGCTCGGCCTCGGCGGGGAACCGCAGGGGCAGCGCGCCCAGGTCCACCAGCCCGGTCTCCCGGGCCACGAGCGAGGGGGCCAGGGCCCGGTGCCGCAGCTGGAGCAGCACCTTGGTCACCTGGGCCAGCCCCGAGGCGGCCTCCGCGTGCCCGACGTTCGGCTTCACCGTCCCTACCGCGACCGGGTGCCCGGCGAACAGCTCGCCCAGCGCCTGCACCTCGGCCGCGTCCGACAGCGCGGCGCCGGAGGCCGCGCACTCGACGTAGCCGATGTCCTCCGGCTCGCGGCCCGCGTCCCGCAGCGCGTCGGCCAACGACCGCCGCAGCTCGGCCACGTCGGGTGTGCCGAAGCGGGACGTGCCGCCGCCGTGGGAGACCCACGCCGACTCGATGACCCCGTGCACGGTGTCGCCGTCCGCGCGCGCGTCCGGCAGCCGCCGCAGCAGCAGCGCCCCGACGCCCTCGCCCGGCGACCACCCGCCTGCCTCCGGGTCGAACGCCCGGCCCGGCGCCGCCGCCACGAGGCCGAGGCCCCGCAGCACGTCCGCGTGGTAGGGGTGCAGCAGCAAGTTCGCCGCGCCGACGACGGCGGCGTCGCAGTCGCCCGCGCGGAGGCTGTCGACGGCCAGCCGCAGCGCGGTGAGCGAGGACGAGCAGGCGGTGTCGACGGCCAGGCTGGGCCCGCGGAAGTCGAAGGCGTGGGAGACGCGGTTGGCGACCTCCGAGCCGGTGCCCGAGACCGTCGCCGCCTCGCCCGCGCGCCAGCGGTCGGTGCCCAGCAGGCGGTGGTCGTGCCACATCAACCCGACGAACACCCCCACCCGGCCCAGCGACGCCGGGGTGTGGGCGGCGTCCTCCAGGCACGACCAGACGACCTCCAGCAGCTGCCGCAGCTGCGGGTCCAGCGCCTCGCCCTCGGCCGGGGCGATGCCGAACACCGCGCTGTCGAAGCCCGCCACGTCGTCGAGGTAGCCGCCGGGGGGAGCGCCGGGGCGCTCGGCGGCGCCGACAGCGCAGTGGCCCGCGGACAGGTTGCGCCACAGGGTCTCCAGGTCGGGCGCGCCGGGGTAGCGGCCAGCCATGCCCACGACGGCGATCTCCTCGCGGGCCGAAGGCGGGCGCACCCGCTCCACGACCCCGCCCAGGAAGGACTGGAGGAACACGTGGTCCGCGCCCAGGTCGAGCGCGTCCCGCACCGGTTCCGCGCGCACCGAGCCGATGGGGCACAGCCCGAGCCCGAACAGGGCCTGGTTGTCCATGAGCAGCTGCCCCGCGTACCCGGCCTCCAGCGCCAGGAACCGCTCGGTGTCCTCGGCGTAGAGCGGGCGCACCGCCCGCGTCTCACCGACCAGGAACAGCTCGAAGGCGGCCGCGTCGTGCACCGGGCGGTTGTAGAGGAAGTGCGCCGAGCGGGTCAGCTGCGAGCCGTCCGACAGGCGGCGCAGCGCGTGCTCGTCGGGGTGGTAGTAGTACACGCCAGGCTCCACACCGGACACCCTGCCCGCGCGGACGTGCACGTAGAACTGCACGCCGTAGGTGCTGCCCGCCGACGGGTAGCGGCGCAGGCCGTTGTCCGCGGGCCGCAGCAGGCCCAGCAGCGCGGCGAGGTCGGCGAACGGCACCGCGTCCGCGGTGAAGTCGCGCCTGCTCCCGCGCAGGAGGCAACGCACCGCGTCGGCGGGGTTGTCGGGCAGCGGCACTGGGGTGCCGTCCGCGCGCAAGTCCTTGCGCGCGGCGGCAAAACCTTCCTTCGCCTCCGCCGACAGCACGTCCACCACCTCGGGCTCGGGTTCCACCTCGGCGGGTGGCGCGCAGGGCACCCCCAGGTGCGCGACGATGCCGTCGACGGTCGGGTCGTCCAGCAGCGCCGACACGGGGATGCGCACGCCGAAGGCGTCGTGGACCCGACCGGACAGGCGGACCATGGTGAACGAGGTCGCGCCCTGGTCCCACAGGTCGACCGCCGGGTCCACCTCCGCGCCGATCAGCTCGCCCAGCACCGACAGCACCAGCTCCCGCGCGTCCGGCCGGGCGGGCGCCGCCGGGGCGGCCGGGGGTGGCCACGGCAGGGCGGCCCGGTCCAGCTTGCCGTTGGACGTCGCCGGGAACGCCGCCACCACCCCGACCCGGTTGGGCACCATGTAGTCGGGCAGGGCGGCGCCGACGTGCGCGCGCAGCTCCTTCGCCGTCGGCGCCGCGCCCGGCGCGGGCACCACGTACGCGACGAGCTTGCGCTCGCCGCCGTCGTCGCGGGTCACGGCCACCGCGTCGGCCACCGCCGGGTGGGCGCGCAGGCGGTGCTCGACCTCCCCCAGCTCCACCCGGAACCCGCGGATCTTGACCTGGTGGTCGGCGCGGCCGAGGAAGACCAGGTCGCCGGTGCCGGTGAACGCGGCCCGGTCGCCCGTGCGGTACATCCGGGTGCCGGGCGGGTCGTAGGGGCAGGGGGTGAAGCGCTCGTCGGTCAGCTCCGGGCGGTTGCGGTAGCCCTCGCTGAGCACCTCCCCGGCGATGAACAGGTCGCCCTCCTCCTCCACCCCGCACGGGCGCAGGTCGTCGTCGAGGACGTAGTAGCGGGCGTTGTCGATGGGCTTGCCGTAGGGGATGCTGCGCCAGGCCGGGTCGACCTCGCCCACGCGGAACCAGTTCGACCACACCGTCGCCTCGGTGGCACCGCCCAGGCTGATGAGGTCGACGGCCCGGAAGCAGGCGCGCAGCCGGTCGGGCAGCCACAGCGGGGTGTAGTCGCCGCTGAGGAAGGCCAGCCGCAGCCCGGCGGCGCGCGGGTCGCCCACGTGCGCGTCCAGCAGCGGGGCGAGGTGGGCCAGCGTGGTCGGCGCGGAGTTCCAGAAGGTGATCGGCTCGTCGAGCAGCACGTCGAGCAGCAGGGCCGGGTCGCGCTGCTGCTCGACGTCGGCCAGGTACACCGACGCGCCCCACGCGGGTAGGCAGAGCAGGTCGAACACCGACAGGTCGAAGCCGAGCGACGTGACGCACAGGCCCACGTCGGCGGGACCGAAGCCGAACTCCCGCCCCGCCCAGGCCAGCAGGTTGTGCACCGCCCGGTGCGCCACGGCCACGCCCTTGGGCCGCCCGGTGCTGCCGGAGGTGAAGATGACGTAGGCGGTGGCGTCCTCGTCGGTGCCCGGGTCGGGGTCGGTCAGCGCTTCACCCTCCGGAACGTCACCGCCCAGAACGTCACCGCCCAGCTGGTCCGCGCACACCTCGGGCAACCCGGTGGCGCCCGCGAGGTCGGAGGTGGTGACGACGGCCGCGGCGGCGCCGTCGCCCAGCATCACCCCGGCCCGCTCGACCGGCAGCGACGGCTCCACCGGCAGGTAGGCGCCCCCGGCCTTGAGCACCCCGTAGACGGCCGCGACGAGCTGCGGGGTGCGGGCCATCCGGATGCCGACGACGGACCCGGGCCCGACCCCGAGCCCCCGCAGGGCCGCGGCGACGCGGTTGGCGGCGGCGTTCAGCTCGCCGTAGGTCATCGTGCCGCCGCGGTGGCGCACGGCGACGGCGTCGGGGTGGGCCGCCGCCTGGGCCTCGAAGAGGCGGTGGACCGGGCCGTCGTGGGGGAACGGGCGGGCGGTGTCGTTGGCCAGGCGCAGCGTGCGGTGGCGGGCGGCGTCCCGCCCGCACGGCGCGCCCCACTCGTCGGCCTCGGCGCCCAGGCGCTCCAGGAGCACCCGGTAGGCGGCGAAGACGTGCGTGAGGGCGTCCGGGGGGAAGGCGCCGTCGGTGGCGTCCCAGAACACCGCCAGGTCGTCACCGCCCTCGTCGATGGCGATGCAGTCCAGGGCGACGTCCGGGGTGCAGGTGAGCCACCCGGCGGCGGCCACCCCCTCGGGCAGCGGCGACCCGGCCAGCTCCAGCAGCCCCGTGCACACCACCGGGTAGCCGCCCGCGCCGCGGTTGCGCAGCACGTGGGCGCGCAGCTCGGCCAGCCCGTCGGCGTCGTCGGCCCGCTCGTCGGCGGTGATCAGCTCGTGCGCGGCCAGCGCGCCCTCGGTGAACGGCCTGCCCTCCGGCGGCCGGGGCACCCAGCTCAGCACGGTGGCCTCCGCGGGCCGGAACCGCTCGACGGCGGGCGACCAGCGCACCAGCGGCACCGCGAACGACCCGGGCACGTGCACGCCCAGCGCCTCGGTGAGCGCGGTGATGAGCACCGCGTCCAGCGACACCCCCAGGCGCTGGGCCCGCTGCCGCACCCGCGACCACCCCGGGATGACGGCGGTGACGCGGGTGCGCGGCCCGGCGCCCGCCAGCGGCGGGCCCGGTGGCAGGGCGGCGACGCGGTCCTTCCAGTGCGCCTTCGCGGCGGCGTGCCCCGGGCCCTGCCGCAGCTCCCGGCGGTGCTCGACGAGCGCCGCCATCGGCTCACCGGCGACGACCCGCGCCGAGGGGTCGCGGTAGCGGCGCATCAGCTCGCGCAGGAGCAGGTGGGTGCTGCGGCCGTCGGCGACGAGCAGGTCGATGGCCACGAGCACGGTCGCTCGACCCCCGTGCGCGCTCACCCGGACCTCCGCGCGGGGCAGCCTGCCGAGCGGGAACGCCCGGTGGGCCAGGTCGCGCAGGACGGCCTCCGGCTCCGCGTGGCACACCGGGATGCGCCAGCCGTCCGGGACCGCGTCGTGCACCACCGCGGCGCCCTCGTGGGTGACCGCAGTGCGCAGCACCTCGTGGTCGGAGAGCAGGCCCAGCCACGCGGCTTCGAGCGCGGGCAGGTCGAGCTGGTCGACGGTGAACCCGTGCGCGACCTGGCACCCCGTCCACGGGCCGACGCCGCCGGTCACCCGGGAGACGACGTAGGCCTGCTGCAACCCGTTGACCGGCAGCGCGCCCGCCTCGTCGCCGGGCCACAGCCAGCGCAGGGTGTTGGCGAACCAGGCGAACGCCGCCTCCACCGCACCGGGCGCGAACGCCGACGCCACCACGTCCCAGCGCAGCACCAACCCGCCGTCGCGCTCGGCGACCTGCGCGTCCAGCGCCACCCCGGACGTGCGGCTCAGCGCGTAGGACCCGTCCGAGGCGCCCGACCCCAGTTCCAGCAGGCTCGTGAACACCACCGGGAACGGACCCCGGCCGCGCAGACCGCGCTGCACCGCCACCCCCGGCACGGCCACGTGGTCGAGGTCGGCGCGCAGCCGCTCGTGGGTGCGCCGCGCCGCGTCGGCCAGCGGCAGGCCCTCGGACGGTCCCGCGACCGCGAACGCCGTCGAGGTGAACGGACCCACCACGGCGTCCACGGCCGAGGGCAGCACCAGCCGCGCGTTCGTCGTCAGCACCACGGTGAACGCGGGATCCTCGGTGAACCGCCGCACCGCCTCGGTGAACACCGTCAGCACCAGTGCCGTGGGGGAGACCTCCGCCGTCGCGGCGGCGGCCCGCACCGACGCCCACTCGCGCGGGCTGAGCAGGCAGGTGTGCGGTTCGCTCGACCCGGTGACCGGCGATAGGGCTGGTCCCGGCGGCATCTCCCGCGCCCGCTCCACCAGTGCGGCGAGGGAGGCGCGATAGGCGTCGGTGCGGCTGTGCTCGTCCAGGGCGACGATCACGTCACGCAGGTGCGGCTGTGGCTCGGGCAGGGAGTGCTCGGGGTCGTCGAGCAACGCGCGCAGCTGGTCAACGAGCAGCGCGAGCCCGGCGCCGTCGATGATGAGCGCATCGATCGCCAGGTGCAGCACGCCCGAACCGTCCGGCAGGGCGGTCGCGGCGACACTCCACAGCAGCGGGTCGTCCACGGTGTGCGGGCGGTGCGCGAGCGCGGCCCGGGTCGCCTCCACGTCGGTGCCGACCGGGAACTCCCAGGCCGGGGCCTCCCGCATGACCCGCTGGGTGCCGTCGTCGGACACGGTCAACCGCAGGGCGTCGTGGTGGTCCACCAGCCGCGCCCACGCCGCGCGCACCCGCCCAGCGTCGAACCGGGTGACGGGGTACTCGCGGTAGATGTGGCAGCCGATGCCGTCCCCTGTGGACTTGCCGAGCAGGTACGCCTCCTGCAACGGCGTCAGCGGGAACGGCTCGTACCGGGAGCCCGGATCGGGCCGCAACACGGGGAGGTGACCGCCGCCGGAGCCCGCCAGCGCCAGCTCCGCCAGGGCGCGCGGATCGCGGCACCCCCGGGCGGCTTCGGGCGACAAGTCGACCCCGAGCGCGATGCCGACCTCCACCACCACCCGCGCCGCGGCCAGCGAGCCCAGCCCCAGGTCGGTGAACGGGGTGTCCTCGGTGACCCGCGAACCCGGGGGCAGGACCCCGCGCACCACCTCCAGCACCGCCGCCGTGGCTCCCGCGAGTCCCTGTCGGCCATGGTCGTGCATGCGCCACCCCCGTCAGCCAGCCGGTGTCGCCGCACCGTAAGCGGGCCCCGATGCGGTGGGCTGCTCAACTCTGGGCAGTAGCCGGGCCTCGCCGTGGCGGACAGTCCGGTGGTGGCCACGACGACAACGGCGTGGGTCTTCCCGGGGCAGGGCGCGCAGCGCCGCGGCATGGGCGGCGACCTGTTCGACCGGTTCCCCGAGCAGACCGCGATCGCGGACCGGGTGCTCGGCACCCCGGTCGCCGCGCTGTGCCTGCGCGACGAGGGCGGCCTGCTGCGCGACACCCGCTGGGCCCAGCCCGCCCTGTTCGTCGTCGAGGCGCTGAGCTGGCTCGCCGCCAGCGCCGAGGGGGCGACCCCCGACTTCCTCGCCGGGCACAGCCTGGGCGAGTACGCGGCGCTGTTCGCCGCCGGGTGCCTGGGCTTCGCCGACGCGGTGGCGCTCGTGCGGGCCCGCGGCGAGCTGATGGCACGCGCCGGGGGCGGCGGGATGACGGCCGTGATCGGCCTCCCGCTGACCGAGCTGCGCGCCCGCCTGACCGACCTGGGGGACGTGGGCGTGGACGTCGCCAACGACAACGCCGACGACCAGGTGGTCCTGTCCGGACCCCGCGACGGCCTGGCCGCCGTCGCCGCGCACTTGGGCCCGGCCGCGCGGTGCGTGCCGCTGGCCGTCTCGGCGGCCTTCCACTCCCGGCACATGCGCGCTGCCGCCCGCGAGTTCGAGGACGTCCTCGCGGGCGTGCGCTTCGCCCCGCCGCGGATCCCGGTGCTCTCCACGGTCACGGCCCGCCCGCACGACCCGGCGCTCATCGCGGACATGCTCGCGCTGCAAGTGCGCTGCCCCGTGCGGTGGCGCGAGACGGTGGAGCACCTGCGGGAGCTGGGGGTGCGCGAGATCAGGGAACTGGGGCCCGGCACCGTCCTCACGGGTCTGTGGCGCCGCCTGCCCCCGGTCCCCGAACCCGGCCCGGAGTCGCTGGGCGACCCGTCGTTCCGCGCGGACTACGGCGTGCGCTGGGCGTACCTGGCAGGCGGGATGTACCGGGGCGTGTCGTCGGTGGCGATGCTCGACCGGCTGGGCAAGGCCGGGCTGATGGGGTTCCTGGGCACCGGGGGCTTCGGGCTCGCCGACGTCACCGCGGCGCTGGACGCCCTGGACTCCGCGCCAGGACCGGGTCGGTTCGGGGTGAACCTGCTCGCCATGCCCGACAACCCCGCCCTGGAGCGGGACCTGGCGGACCTGTGCGTGCGCCGGGGCGTGCGGCACGTGGAGGCGGCGGGCTTCACCGACGTCACCGCGGCGCTCGTGCGCTACCGGTTCGCGGGCGCGCACCTCGACGCCACCGGGCGCGCGGTCGCCCCGCGGCTGCTGCTGGCCAAGGTGTCCCGCCCGGAGGTCGCCGCCCGCTTCCTCGCGCCCCCACCCGGCGCGGTGCTGGCCGGGCTGGTCGCCTCCGGCGCGCTGACCGCTCGGGAGGCCGCCGCCGCCGAACGCCTGCCGGTCGCCACGGACCTGTGCGCGGAGGCCGATTCCGCCGGGCACACCGACGCCCGCTCGCCGTTCGCCCTCGTGCCGGGCATCACCGCGGCCCGCGACCGGGCAGCCGCCGAGCACGGGTACCGCGTGCGGGTCCGCGTCGGCGCAGCGGGCGGGATCGGCACGCCGACGGCCGTGGCCGCCGCCTTCACCCTGGGCGCGGACTTCGTCGTCACCGGCTCGGTGAACCAGGCGACCCCCGAGGCGGGGACGTCCGACGCCGTCAAGGACATGCTCGCTGCCGCGGGCGTGCAGGACACCGCCTACGCCCCCGCGGGCGACACGTTCGAGACCGGGGGGCGGGTGCAGGTGCTGCGCCGGGGGACGCTGTTCGCCGCCCGCGCCACCCGGCTTGTCGAGCTGCACCGCAGGCACGGCGACTGGGACGCCTTCCCCGCCGCCGACCGCGCCGCCATCGAGCGCGACACCTTCCGCAAGCCGTTCGCCGACGTCTGGCGGGAGACCCAGCAGCACTACCGGGAGACCGGGCGCCCGCACCTGGCGGGCACCACCGACCCCGCCCGCCGCACCGCGCTCGCGCTGCGGTGGTACTTCGCCACGTCCACCAGCGCCGCACTCGGGGGTGACACCACCCAGCGCGCCAACTTCCAGGTCCACACCGGACCGGCGATCGGCGCGTTCAACGACCTGGTGCGCGGGACCGCGCTGGCGGACTGGCGGCTGCGGCACGTGGACGTGGTGGCCGACGTCCTCATGCGCGGCGCCGCCGAACACCTGCACGGCCGCCGGGCGGCGCACCCGACCGACCCGCCTGGCACCACTGATCCCGCCAACACCGACACCTGACCAGAACTGCGCAGAGCAGGGCGCACCGCCGCGGTTAGCGTGGCCCGCGCCGCCCCACGACGAAGGAGCACGCGATGACCGCAACGTCGAGCCCGCCGCTCGTCCTGCCCACGGCCCAGGACCAGACCGCCGCCCGCGGCGCCCTGCTGCACTCGGGCAACGCCGGTGTCGTGGTCGAGCGCGTCGGCCAACTGCGCGCGGAGTTCCGGTCGGAGGGCAGGCAGTTCGCCCGCGAACTCGCCGAGTACCTCAACACCCACTACGCCGACATCATCTCCGTGTTCGTCTACGAGGAGACCTTCGGCACCAAGGACCGGCTGCACTGGCTGATGCACCTCAAGTCGCTGCACGCCTACGAGCAGCTGATCCGGATGGGCACCGCCGACGAGGGCTGGCGCGACATCATCCTGCGCGAGCGGATCCCGGCCGAGCGCGGCGGCGGCGCCTGGGACCGGCTGTTCCTCGACGGCGCGCTGCACGAGACGGTGCTCATCCCGTCCACCTTCGGCATGTACGGCACCTCGGAGTCCACCCCGGACAGCGTCACCGCCGAGGACGGCGCGGCCACCTTCGTCGTGCCCACCGCCCAGTTGCAGACCGACGTCCCGGTCGAGCAGCAGCTCAACTCCACCACGTGCGGCATCCTCATGCACCGGGTCGCGGAGCTGAAGTACGAGTACCGGGCCGAGGGCCGGGCGTTCGCGCGGGCGCTGTGCGAGAGCTGGAACCGGGTGCTGGCCGGGCACGCCACGATCTACCTCTACGAGGAGGCGTTCGGCCAGTCCGACCGCATCCACCACTTCATCCACCTCAAGTCGCTCAGCTCCTACTACACGCTCATGGGCGTGCGGGCCACCAGCGACCCGGCCACCCGGGAGGTGTTCACCCGGCAGTGGATCTCCGACGAGAAGGGCGGCGGCGGGTGGGACCGGATGTTCGTCCAGGGCAGCCTCTGCGACCTGGCCCTCACCCCGCAGCACTGGGGGATGTACGCGACCAAGGCGGGGGCGTGACCGCGGTGCCCGCTGACGACTGCCTGCACACCGCGTTCGAGCGGTGCGCCGCCCGGGTGCCCGACCGGGTGGCCGTCAGCTGCGGGGACACCCAGCTCAGCTACGCCGAGCTCGACGCGATGGCCGACGCGCTCGCGCTGCGCCTGCGCCGCCGCGGCGTGGCCCCCGGGGTGCGGGTCGGGGTGTGCGTCGACCGGTCGGTGGAGCTGGTCGTGGCGGTGCTCGCCGTGCTCAAGGCGGGCGGGGCGTACGTGCCGGTGGACCCGGACTACCCGCCCGCCAGGATCGCGCTCGTGCTCGACGACGCCGCCGTGGCCCTGACCGTCGCGGTGGTCAAGACCGCCGACTCGCTCTCGGCGTGGCCGGGGCCGGTGCTCTGGACCGACGACGACGGCACCGACGACCTCGACGCCGTGCTCGCCGTCGCCGAGGCGGTCCCCGGCGACGCCGCCTACGTCATCTACACCTCCGGCTCCACCGGCACCCCCAAGGGCGTCGAGGTCGAGCACCGGTCGGTGGTGGCCCTGCTGCGCGGCACCGCCGAGCTGTTCGGCTTCGACGACCTGGACGTGTGGACGCTGTTCCACTCCATCGCCTTCGACTTCTCCGTCTGGGAGCTGTGGGGCCCGCTGCTGCACGGCTGCAAGGTCGTCGTGGTGCCCGGCGACGTCGCCCGCACCCCGGCGCTGGTGCTGGACCTGCTGCGCCGCGAGCGGGTGACCGTGCTCAGCCAGACGCCCACCGCCTTCCGCGGCCTGGTCGCCGCCGACGCCGCCGCGGGCCCGCCCGCCGAGCTGTCGCTGCGCCTGGTCGTCTTCGGCGGCGAACGGCTCGACGTCGGCGTGCTGCGCTCCTGGATCGAGCGGCGCGGCGACCGGGTGCCGGAGCTGGTGAACATGTACGGGATCACCGAGACCACCGTGCACGCCACGCACCGGCGGATCACCGCCGCCGACCTCGCCGACACCTCCGTCAGCCCCCTGGGCACCGCGCTGCCCGGGGTGCGGGTGGAGCCGCGCACGGCCGAGGGCGCCCCGGTGCCCGACGGCGAGCCCGGCGAGCTGTTCGTCTCCGGCACCGGCGTCGCCCGCGGCTACCTGGGCAGGCCGGAGCTGACCGCCGAGCGGTTCGTCGAGCTGGACGGCACCCGCTGGTACCGCTCGGGCGACCGGGGCGCGGTCGTCGGCGGTGAGCTGGTGTACCTGGGCCGGGTCGACCGCCAGCTCAAGGTGCGCGGGTACCGGGTGGAGCCGGGGGAGGTGGAGGCCGCGCTGCTGGCCTGCCCCCGGGTCGGCACCGCCGTGGTCACCACCCGCGACCACGGCGGCGGCGACGTCCGGCTGGTCGCCTTCGTCGCCCCGCCGCCCGCCGCCGACCCGGTGGCCCCGGCCGAGGCCGAGCTGGTCGCGGCCGTGGCGCACCTGCCCGCGCACCTGCGCCCCTCGGCGTTCCACGTGGTCGACGAGGTGCCCACCACCGCCCGCGGCAAGGCCGACCTGCTGGCGCTGGCCGACGCCGCCGAGCGCGGCGAGCTGGAGCCCGACGCCACCCCGGTGGCGGTGGTGGCGGCGATCGTGGCCGAGGTGCTGCTGCGCCCGGTCGCCCCGGACGCCGACCTGTTCGACAGCGGGGCCACCTCGCTGGCGCTGGCCCGGATCGTGGCGGAGGTCAACGACCAGTTCGCCGTCGCGCTCACCGGTGCGGAACTGACCGAACCGACCATCGAGTGCCTCGCCGCCGCGGCGGACGCGGCCAGGCGCGCTGGCGCGCTCCAGGGAATCGGAGGCTGACGTGGACCTGACCACCCCTGACCTGACCACCCCAGACCTGGGCGACCCGGCCACCCGGGGCTTCTCGCTCAGCGCGGGCGAGCTGGCGGACTTCCACCGCAACGGCTACTTCGGGCCGTTCACCGTCTACGAGGTGGACGAGATGAAGGCGCTGTGGCGGCGCGAGCGGCTGCGGCTGCTCGACCGCTCGAACGCGGTCTACCGCGACGAGGCCGCCGAGTCCGGCAACACCAACATCTCCAACTACGACCGGCACCTGGACAACGCCTTCCTCGCCGACCACGTGTGCAACCCGCGCGTGGTCGACCGGGTGGCCAGCGTGCTCGGCCCGGACGTGCAGTGCTGGCGCTCGGAGTTCTTCCCCAAGTACCCCGGCGACGAGGGCACCGACTGGCACCAGGCGGACACCTTCGCCAACGCCTCGGGCACCCCGCAGATCGTCTGGCCCGGCGAGGGCCGCGACTTCGGCGGCACGCTCACGGTGTGGACGGCGTTCACCGAGGCCAACGAGGAGACCGGCTGCCTGCAGTTCATCCCCGGCACGCACACCGCGATGAACTACGACGAGACCAAGCGGATGCACTACGACCCCGGCTCGATCAACCGGCTGGAGAAGGACGGCGTGCGCCGCGGCTTCTTCGGCTACGACTACCGCGAGCTGCAGATCGACCCCGACTGGAAGCCCGACGAGGACGCCGCGGTGTCGATGGTGATGCGCCCCGGCCAGGCGATCATGTTCTGGTCGACGCTCATGCACGCCTCGCTGCCGCACGCGGGCCGCACCCAGGAGATGCGGCTGGGCTTCGCGGGCCGGTACGTGCCCACCTCCGTCGACGTCTACCCCGGCACCGACCGCATCGAGGAGTACGGCGGCACGGTGTCGCTGGAGCGCTGGGGCACCGTCATCGTCTCCGGCGCGAACACCAACCCGGGCAACCGGGTGGCCACCGAGACCACCCTCGGCCACCCGTTCACCACCCGCGTCCCGGTGGTGCGCCCGGCGGGGAGCGCGCCGTGACCGCGTTCGAGGCGGTGCGGTCGAGCCTGCTGGAGGTGGTGCCCGAGGTCGACCCGGCCCAGGTGGTGCCCGGGCGGGCGCTGGCGGAGCTGGGCTGCACCAGCATCGACCGGGCCGAGATCGTCATGCTCGCGATGGAGCGGCTGGGCCTGGACGTGCCGGTGGCCGAGTTCGGCGGGCTCGACGACATCGACGCCATCGTCGGCCTGCTGGCCCGGCACGGCTGATGACCGGGGCGGCGGTGGTGGGCACCGGGGTCGTCGGCGCCGCGGGCACCGACGTCGCGGGGTTCACCGCCGCCCTGGCCGCGGGCCGCAGCGCCATCACCGCCACCCCGCTCGGCCCGGCCGCCGAGCTGGGCCCGTGGTCGCTGGCCGACGCGCTCTCCGATGCCCCGGAGGACCTGCGCGGGCGCGCCCTGCGGGCCGCGGGCCGGGCACCCCGCCCGGTGGCGGCCGCGGTCGGCGCCGCGGTGCAGGCGTGGGTGGCCGCGGGCTGCCCGGACCTGCCGGGTGATCGGGTGGGCGTGGTGGTCGCCGGGCACAACCTCACCGACCGCTACACCCACGACCTCGCCGCCCGCTACGCCGACCGCCCGCACCACCTGCCCGCCCGGTTCGCCCTGCACGCGCTGGACTCCGACCACCTCGGCACGCTCAGCGAGGTGCTGGGCGCCACCGGGGAGGGCTGGGTGGCGGGCGCGGCGTCGGCCAGCGGCACCGTCGGGGTGGTGCACGGCGCCCGGCTCGTCGCGGCGGGGCTGGTGGACTGCTGCGTCGTCGTCGGCGCGCTCACCGAGCTGACCCCCTGGCACCGCCGCGGGTTCGCCGTGCTCGGCGCGCTCGCCGCCGACGACGGCGACCCGGCGGGCGCCTGCCGCCCGTTCGACGCCGACCGGCGCGGTTTCGTCCCCGGCGAGGCCGCGGCCGCGCTGGTGCTGGAGTCCCCGGCCTCCGCGGCCCGCCGCGGCGCCGAGGTCGCCGCCGTGGTCGCGGGCACCGCGCTGGGCCTCGACGCCAACCGGCTCGCCGACCCCGACGCCGGGGGCCAGGCCAGGGTGGTGCGCGCCGCGCTGGCCGCCGCGGGCACCACCGCCGACCGGCTCGACTACGTCTGCGCGCACGCCACCGCCTCCCGGCTCGGGGACGCCACCGAGGCGCGGGCGCTGCGCGCCGTGCTCGGCGCGGCCGCCGGGCGCCCCTGGGTCAACGCCACCAAGGGCCTCACCGGGCACTGCCTGTCCGCCGCGGGCGTGCTGGCGGCGGTGGCCACCGTCGCCCAGATGGGCGGCGGGTTCGTCCACCCCAACGCCAACCTGCGCACCCCGCTCGACGACCGGCTCCGGTTCGTCGGGGCCACCGCCGAGCCCGCCGGGATCCGGTGGGCGCTGTCCACCGGGTTCGGGTTCGGCGGCGCCAACGCCGCCGTCGTCCTGCGCGCCGCGTGACCACCACCGTCCCCCGTGGACGGACTACCCCGAGGGGATGAGCACCCGTGCACGACCTCATCGTCGTCGGCGCCCGCTGCGCCGGGGCCACCACCGCCCTGCTGGCCGCCCGCCGCGGCCACCGCGTCCTGCTGCTCGACCGCGCCCGCTTCCCGGCCGACACGCTGTCCACCCTCTACATCCAGCAGCCCGGCGTGGCCCGGCTGGCCCGCTGGGGGGTGCTCGACGCCGTGCGCGCCTCCGGGTGCCCGCCGCTGGACCACGTCGTCTACGAGCTGGGCGACGTGCGGGTGGAGGGCTGCTGCAGCGGCGTCGACGGCCACCGCGCCGCCTACGCCCCGCGCCGGGAGGTGCTCGACCGGCTGCTGGTGGAGGCCGCCGTGGCCGCGGGCGCGGAGTTCCGCGACGACTGCCAGGTGACCGGCCTGGTCACCGACGGCGACCGGGTCACCGGCGTGCGCTGCGCGGGACCGGGCGGGGAGGTCGTCGAGCGCGCCGCGCTCGTCGTCGGCGCCGACGGGATGCGCTCCACCGTCGCCCGCCTGGTCGGCGCGCCCAAGACCACCGAGCACCCCGCCCTCACCTGCGCCTACTACGCCTTCTGGCACGGCCCCACCGCCGACTTCGAGATGTACGAGGGCGACACCGGCTGGATCTCCGCGGTGCCCACCAACGACGACCTGGTGCTGGTGGCCGCCTACGCCCCGCAGCGCCGCTTCGACGAGGTCAAGCGCGACGCCCTGGCGTCCTACCGGGACCTGGTGCGCGACAACGCCCCCGCCCTGCACGACCGGCTCGCGGGCGCCGAGCGGGTCGGCAGGCTGCACGGCACCGGCGACCAGCAGAACTACTTCCGGCTCGCGCACGGGCCGGGCTGGGCGCTGGTCGGGGACGCCGGGCACCACAAGGACTCGCTCACCGCGCGCGGCATCTCCGACGCCTTCCTCCAGGCCGAGCTGCTGGTGGACGCCCTCGGCGAGGCGGTGGGCGACCCGGCCGCCCAGGACGCCGCCTGCGCCGAGTACGACCGGCTGCGCCAGGAGGCGATGGCCGAGAACTACGCGGCCACCCTGCTCATCGCCCAGGAGGAGGCCAAGCCGAAGCGGCGCGCGCTGCTCACCGCCGTGGGGTCCACCCCGGAGCTGACGACGCGCTACTTCGACGCCGTGGCGGGCATCCTGCCCGTCCGCGAGCTCTACACCCCCGAGCTGCTCGGCCTGATGGCCGCCGCGGCACCGGCCCGGTGACGGGCGCCCGCTTTTGAGCAGATTCCCGGACCGCCGTGCGCGAGCGTGTGCGGTGCGGGGGTCACCTCTCCGCGATCGCGAGGTTGGAGGAACTGTGGTGCGAGACCTGCACATCGACCGGCGCTCCCTGCTGCGGCTGGGCCTGCTCACCGGCGCCGCCGCCGCGACCGCCCCGCTGCTGGTCGCCTGCGGTGACGGCGGTGCGCCCGCCGCGGGCGCCAGCGGCTTCGGCGCGGCGGGCAAGCCGATCGACGTCCTGACCGTCAGCGCCCCGAGCGCGGTCACCGACGCCGTGCCCGGCAACCCGCTGGCGACCAGCATCGGCGCCACCCTCGTCGTCATGCGCCACGTCTACGACTCGCTGATGGTGCTGGACAACGGCGAGTACAAGTACCAGCTGGCGGAGTCGGTGGAGCCCAACGCCGACGCGAGCGCGTGGACGATCAAGGTGCGCCCGGGGGCGACCTTCCACGACGGCAAGCCGGTGACCGCCGCCGACGTGGCGCACAGCCTGCGCACCGTGGGCACCAAGCCCAGCAACCGCGCCTCGGTGTACAGCGTGGTGAACCTGCCGGGCATCACCGTCGTCGACGACCGCACCCTCACCGTGCCGCTCAAGGCGCCGCGCGGCGACTTCCGCGAGTCCGTGCTGATCGTGTTCTCGCCCATCTTCCCCGCGGGCACCACCGACTTCACCAAGCCGGTCGGGTCCGGGCCGTACAAGCTCGTCGAGCGCAGCGGCGCCACGACCCGCATGGTCGCCTACGACGGGTACTGGGGCGGCAAGCCGACCGTGCGCGAGCTGCGGGTGGTCGGGGTGTCCGACGCGGCGGCCCGGCTGTCCTCGCTCAAGGCGGGCCAGGTCGACTACGCCATCTCCATCAGCGCGACCGGCGCGAAGACCGAGGCGGCCAACTCCGCGCTCAGCGTGGTGCGCGGCGGCGCGGCCAACGCCAACGCGCTGTCGTTCGCGATGAACCAGAAGCTCGCCCCCTTCGACAACCCCGACGTGCGCAAGGCCGTCCGGCTCGCCGTCGACCGGCAGGCGCTGGTGGACAACGCGCTGCTGGGCCTGGGGTCCACCGCGGACGACGTGGTGGGCAAGAACCTGCCCGGCTACGCCGACCTGCCCGCCCGCAAGCGCGACGTGGAGCAGGCCAGGTCGCTGTTCGCCAAGGCCGGGGTCACCAAGCTGACCCTGCGCACCGGCGAGCTGGTGCCGGGCATGCTCAACGCCAGCAAGCTCCTCGCCCAGCAGCTGAAGGAAGCCGGGGTGGAGGTGACGCTGGAGGAGCTGTCGGTGGACGCCTTCTACGCCGACATCACGACCCTGGGCACGCACCCGTTCCAGGCCTTCTACTACGTCAACCGGCCCGCCGCGGTGCACCTGTCCGCGGTGACGCACGGCAAGGCGCCGTTCAACGTCACCGGCACCTCCGCCGACTACCAGGCGCGGCTGGCCAAGGCGCAGGCCACCCCGGACGACAAGGCCCGCGCGGAGGCGTTCACCGCCCTGCAGAAGGAGTTCTACGAGTCCGGCGGTGACCTGCTCTGGGGCTTCCAGGAGCAGGTCGACGCGGCCCGCAGCGGGTTGCAGGGGGTGCGGGTCGAGCAGTCGGTGCAGTTGTTCGACAAGGCGACCACCGCGTGAGCGCGCAGGCGCTGCTGCTGCGCAGGGTCGTCGCCGCGGTGTTCACCCTGCTGGCCACCGCGGTGGTGCTCTTCGCCGCCTCGGAGGTCCTGCCGGGCGACGCGGCCACGGCCTCGGTCGGCCTGGACGCCACCGCCGACGACCTCGCGCAGCGGCGCGCCGAGCTCGGCCTGGACCGGCCCTGGCCGGTCCGGTTCGCCGAGTGGCTGGCCGGGGCGCTGCGCGGCGACCTCGGCGCGAGCACCATGACCGGCGAGCCGGTGACCTCGGTGATCGCCGAACCGCTGGGCTCCACCGCCCTGCTGGTCGGGATCACCGCGGCGGTCACCGTCCCGCTGGCCGTCCTCATCGGACTGGTGTCCGGGCTGCGCCCCGGCGGGCGGGTCGACCGGGCGCTCTCGGCGGTGTCGGTGGTGGTCGTGTCGGTGCCGCAGTTCGTCACCGCGGGCCTGCTGGTGCTGCTGCTGGCCGACCTGGTGCCGCTGCTGCCCGCCATCTCGCTGCCCCCGCTGGGCGGGACACCGCTGGACAAGCCGAGCGTGCTGGTGCTGCCGGTGCTCGCGCTGACCCTGTTCGGCGCGGCGTGGGCGGGGCGGATCGTGCGCGCGGCGGTGATCGACGCCAACGCGACCCCGCACGTCGAGGCCGCCAGGCTGGCCGGGCTGCCGGAGCGGGTGGTGGTGCTGCGCCACCTGCTGCCCTCGGCCCTGCCGCCGTGCGCGCACACCTTCGCGTGGCTGCTCAGCGGCCTGTTCGGCGGCACGGCGGTGGTGGAGGTCGTGTTCAACTACCCGGGGCTCTCGCAGACCCTCGTCGCCGCCGTGCGCGGGCACGACACCGCGGTGCTGGAGGGCGTCGGGCTGCTGCTGGCCGCCATCATCGTCGCCGCGTTCACCCTGTCCGACCTGCTGGTCGTCGTCGCCGACCCCCGGCTGCGGGCGGGTGCGGGGTGAGCGCCGCGCGCAGGGCGTTGACCCTGCTCGCCCTCGCCGGGCTGCTCGGCGTGCTCGCCGTCGCGCTGCTCGGGCCGCTGCTGGCCGGTGACCCGGAGCGCATCGTCGACCTGCCCTACGCCCCCCCGTCCGGGGCGCACCCGCTGGGCACCGACGAGGCGGGCCGCGACGTGCTCGACCGGGTGCTCGCCGGGGGCCGCGAGCTGGTGCTGGTGCCGCTGCCGGCCACCGCGCTGGCGACCCTGCTCGGGGTCGTCCTCGGCGTGCTGGGCGGCTACTTCGGCGGGGTCGCGGACGCGCTGGTGTCCCGGGTGGACTACCTGCTGCTCGGGCTGCCGCCGGTGCTGGTGCTGCTCGTGGTGGTCAACGGCTGGGGCTACAGCCCGTGGACGATCACCGCCGTCGTGGTGCTCACCGGCACCCCGTTCGTGTCCAGGGTGACCAGGACCGAGACCCAGCAGGCGGTGCGCAACGGCTACGTCGTCACCGCCTTCGCGGGCGGCCACCCGCACCTGGCGGTGATCACCCGGGAGCTGCTGCCCAACATCGCCCGCCCGGTGCTGGCCGACTTCGGCACCCGGCTGGCGATCGCGGTCACGCTCACCGCCGCGGTCGGCTTCCTCGGCTTCGGCTCCGCAGGCGCCAACTGGGGCGCCATGATCAGCGAGAACGTCGAGGGCATCCGGCTCACCCCGTGGGGGGTCGCCGCGCCCGCCCTGCTGCTCGGCGCACTCACCGTCGGGGCCAACCTCGGCCTGGACCGCCTCGTCGGGAGGGTGCTGCGATGACCGCCACGGGCACGACCACCAGCGGGGTCCCCACCGCGCCCCCGCTCGTCGAGGTCGAGGGGCTGCGCGTGGTCGACGCGGCGGGCCGCACCGTGCTCGCCGGGGTCGACCTGGTGCTGCGGGCGGGGGAGCGGGTCGGCGTCGTCGGGGAGTCCGGGGCGGGCAAGACCACCCTGGCGCTGGCCGCGATCGGCGCCGTGCGGCCCGGGCTCACCGTCACCGGCGGGCGGGTCCTCGTCGACGGGCACGACGTGCTCACCGCCCCGACCGCCCGGCTGCGCGCGCTGCGCCGCGGCGCGGTCGCCTACCTGCCGCAGGACCCGCCGTCGGCGCTCACCCCCACCCTGCGCGTGGCCCGGCAGCTGCGCGAGCAGGCCGCCGACCGCGACCCCGCGGCGATCGCCGAGCGGCTGGCGCAGGTCGGCCTGCCCGGCCATCGGGCCTTCCAGCGGCGCTACCCGCACCAGCTCTCCGGCGGCCAGCAGCAGCGCCTCGCCCTGGCCAGGGCCACCTCCGCCGACCCGCGCGCCCTGGTGCTCGACGAGCCCACCGCGGGCCTGGACGGGCCGATGCGCGCCCTGGTGCTCGACCAGCTCGACGCATTGGTCGCCCGCCGCGGCCTCGCGGTCCTGTTCATCACCCACGACCTCGACGCCGCGGCCAGGACCACCGACCGCCTCGTCATCCTGCGCGGCGGGCGGGTCGTCGAGGACGGCCCCACCGCGGACGTGCTCACCCGCCCCCGCGCCGCCTACACCGCCGAGCTGGTCGCCGCCGCGCCGTCGCCGGTCGTCGACCCCGCGCGGGTGATCACCCCCGCGCGCGGCGCCCCGGTTTTGCGCGTCGAGGGCGTGCGCGCCACCCGCGGGCGGGCGGTGGTGCTCGACGGCGTGGACCTCGACGTGCACCCCGGGGAGTCGGTGGCCCTGCTGGGCCGCTCCGGGTGCGGCAAGACCACCCTGGCCCAGTGCGCCACCGGCGCGCTGGTGCCGCGCACCGGGCGCGTCCTGCTCGACGGGCGGGAGCTGCCCGCGGCGCTGCGCGCCCGCTCGGTGCCGCAGCGGCGCGCGGTGCAGCTCATCCCGCAGGACGTCACCGGCTCGCTCAACCCCCGGCGCACCGTCGGGTCGGCCATCGCCGGGTTCGTCAAGCTGGGCCGGGAAGCCGCCCGCGCGGGGGAGCGCACGCTGGAGCTGCTGGCCATGGTCGGCCTGCCGCCGGAGATCGCCGGGCGGCTGCCCCGGGAGGTCTCCGGCGGGCAGCGCCAGCGGGTCGCCATCGCCCGCGCGCTGGCCGCCGACGCCCGGGTGCTGGTGTGCGACGAGATCACCTCCAGCCTCGACGTGCGAATCGCCGCCGACGTGCTCGACCTGCTCGACCGGCTGCGCGCCGAACTCGGCTTCGCCGTGCTGACCATCACCCACGACCTCGGCGTCATCGCCCGGCACGCCGACCGGGTGGTGGTGCTCGACGGCGGCCGGGTCGTCGAGCACGGCCCGGTCCCGGCGGTGTTCACCGACCCGGCGCACCCGGCCACCCGCGAGCTCCTGGCCGCCGCGCGCGCCGCCAGGACCCCCGGGTCCGCGGCGACCGCACCCTGACCAGCGGGCGGGCGCTGCGCCCCCCGGCCCCAGAGCACCCCCAGAGCACCCAGTCGCGGCCCAGGCCGCGGGAGGAGGACGACGTGGAAGGCTTCGAGCTGTCGACCTACGGCGACGCGATCGCCGGGTTGTTCGACGAGACCGGGTGGGCGGGCGACCCCGGCGACACCGAGGAGACGATCCAGTGGCTCGCCGAGAACGCGGGCGAGGGGCCCGTGCTCGAACTCGGCGTGGGCACCGGCCGGGTGGCGATCCCGCTGGCGGGCAAGGGCGTCGACGTGCACGGCATCGACGCCTCCGACGGCATGCTCGACCAGCTGCGCTCCAAGCCCGGCGGTGAGCGGGTCACCCTGTTCAAGCAGGACTTCACCGACTTCCACCTGCCGCACACCTACTCCATGGCCTACGCGGTGTTCGACACGCTGCCGTTCATCACCGACCAGGACAGCCAGATCCGCTGCTTCGAGCGGGTGGCCGCGGTGCTGCGCCCCGGCGGCCGGTTCGTCACCCAGTGCTCGATCCCCGACCCCTCGCGCTACGACCGCAACCAGCGCACCCAGACCGTGCGGGTGGAGAAGGACCACGTGGTGATGACCTTCACCCGGCGCGAGCGGCTGACCCAGCGCTCGTCGATCCAGTTCGCCGTGCTCAGCTCCGACGGGATCAAGTTCTTCCCCATGCACATCCGCACGGTGCTGCCCTCGGAGCTGGACCTGATGGCCCGCCTGGCCGGGCTCACCCTGGAGTCGCGCTGGTCGGACTGGTCGGGCGCACCGCTGCGCGACTCGCACGAGCGCCACATCTCGATCTACCGCAAGGACTGACGGGAGGCCCACCGTGTCCGACAACCGGCTCCGGGTCGTGCTGGTCCAGCAGGGCGTGTGGGACATGCCGCTGGAGTCCATGCCACTGGCCTCCGGCTACCTCAAGGCGGTGGTGCTGGCCGACGAGCGGCTGCGCGCCGCGGTCGACGTGCGGATCAGCAACTTCCGCGGCCGGGTCACCCACGGCGAGATGGCCACCGGCCTGTTCGCCGACGGGGTGCCCGACGTGCTCGCCTTCAGCGTCCTGGGGTGGAACCAGCGCGCCTTCGGGGTGCTGGCCGCCACCTTCAAGCAGCTCAACCCCGACGGGCTGGTGGTCTTCGGCGGCACCCACGTCAGCGGGCAGGCCGAGCGGGTCTTCCGGCTGTTCCCGGACGTCGACGTCATCGTCAACGGCGAGGGCGAGCTGACCTTCGCCGAGCTGCTGCACGCCCGTATCGCCGCCGGGCCCACCGACCTGACCGGGGTGCTCGGCATCTCGTGGCGGCGCGGGGCCGAGGTGGTCACCAACGACGACCGACCCAGGGTGGAGGACCTCGACACCATCCCCTCGCCGTTCCTCACCGGCGCCATCGACCTGGTCGACGAGCACGGCCGCTTCCGCTACGACGTGGCGCTGATCGAGACCAACCGCGGCTGCCCGTACAAGTGCTCGTTCTGCTACTGGGGCGGGGCGGTCGGCCAGCGGGTGCGCGCGTTCTCCCGCGCGCGGCTGCGCGCCGAGCTGGAGCTGTTCGCCCGGCTCGGGGTGCACACGGTGGTGGTCTGCGACGCCAACTTCGGCATGCTCCCGATCGACCTGGAGCTGGTGCAGGACCTCATCGAGATCAAGCGGGTGCACGGCTTCCCCAAGGCGTTCGAGGGATCGTGGGCCAAGAACAAGTCCCAGGTGTTCTACGAGATCGTCCGGATGATGCGCGACGCGGGCCTGCGCAGCTCGTTCACCCTTGCCCTGCAGACGCTCAACCCCGACGCCCTCGACCTCATGCGCAGGCGCAACATGAAGGTCAACGCCTGGTCGGACCTGGTGGACTGGCTCAACGAGCAGGGATTGGACTGCTACGCCGAGCTGATCTGGGGCGCCCCGGGGGAGACGGTGGAGTCGTTCCTGGCGGGCTACGACGAGCTGGCCAGGCGGGTCTCGCGCATCGCGGTCTACCCGATCATGCTGCTGCCCAACACCGACTACTCCGAGAACAAGGAGCTGCACGGCATCGTGGCGCTGCGCGGTGACCACGACGACTTCGAGTACGTCCTGGCGCACCGCACGATGTCGTTCCAGGACAACATCCTCATGCAGCGCTTCCTGTTCTGGGCCAGGGTCGTGGCGGAGAACGCGGTGCTGCGCCACGTCTGGAACCCGCTGCGGGAGCTGGCCGGCTGGGAGCAGTCCTGGGTGCTCAACAGCCTCGCGGACTGGACCGAGACGACCTCGTGCCCGCACGCCCTGCCGCTGCGCGAGGCCGCCCACCGCGGCCACGGCGGCGGCGCCCCCGCCTACGCCGAGGCCATCGGCTACCTGTTCACCACCGAGGAGGGCAAGCAGGCGCTGCGCACGTGGTGGGCCGAGGCCGTCGTGCCCCGGCTGCCGGTGTACCTGCGCCCGTTCCTGACCTCGGTGTTCCGCTACGACTTGGAGACCCAGCCGGTGTGCGACGGCGGGTCCCTGCCGGTGGTCGTTGTGGAGGGGGTGGAGCACCACGTGCGGACCAACGTCCGGTTCGACCACGACGTGCCCAAGGCGCTGGCGTCGCTGCGCGCGGGGCAGTGCCCCGACCTGCTGGGCAAGGCCGTCCACTTCGACATCTACTACCGGACGGAGGCGCTGAACGCGGTGAAGTCCACCAACCACGAGGAGATCGTGCACTTCATGGGGGAGGCCCGGCCCGCGGCGGCCCCGCCGCTGCCCGCTGTGGTGGCGCTCCCCGCGGTGGTGCCCGCGATCGCCTGACCTCCCACCCACCGCCCGCGCGGGGTTCGGCCCAGCGGCGGGGGATCCGGTTCAGCACGAGGGCCCGGGGCGGCACAGCCGCCCCGGGCCCTGTCGTGCTGGGTCAGGCCGCGGGCTGGGGTGCGCGGACCTTCTCGATCTCCTGGTCGACGATGCTCGGCGGGTAGATCAGGCGCAGCAGCGGGCCCGCCATGGCGGTGGTCACCACCGCCATCACGACCATGACCGAGTAGAGGTACTGGTCGAGCATGCCCAGTTGCAGGCCCACCGCGAGGATGATCAGCTCGGTGAGGCCGCGGGTGTTCATCAGCGTGGCGAGGGCGGCCGCGTCCCGGGTGGACAGGTGGTTGAGGCGGGCGGCGGTGAAGGCGCCGCCGAACTTGCCGCCGATGGCGGCGACGAGCACCAGCAGCAGTTCGAGCACGCCGGTGGCACCGATCGAGGACAGGTCGACCTTCAGGCCCGCGACGATGAAGAACACCGGCAGCAGCAGCGCGGAGTTGAACTGGCCCATGCGCTCCAGCACCGACTCGCGCAGGGCGTCGGTGCCCTCGCGGGGGAAGACCGCGCCGAAGAGGAAGGCGCCGAAGATGAAGTGCAGGCCGATCCACTCGGTCGCCGCCCCGGAGAGCAGCAGGCCCGCGAGCACCACCGGCAGCGTGGTCGTCATCGGCCGGTCCGCGGCGAAGACCTTGCGCAGCAACGGGCGCACCACCCACAGCATGAGCGCCAGGTACACCGGGCCCAGGGCGATCAGCCACTGGTCGGCGCCGCCGCCGGAGAGGATGACGACGACGGCGAGCAGGCACCAGGCGAGCAGGTCGTCGACGGCGGCGCAGGTCAGCGCGACCCCGCCGACCATGGTCTTGGCCATCCTGCGGTCGGAGAGGATGCGGGCGAGCACGGGGAAGGCCGTCACCGACATCGCGGCGCCGAGGAACAGGACGAACCCGAGCCGGTGTTCGTTGGGGTGGTTGAGGACCAGGTACAGCGCGAGCCCCGAGCCGAGCGCGAACGGCAGGGCGATCGAGGCGCCGGAGACGGTGATGGCGAGCTTGCCCCGGCCGCGCAGCAGCGCCCGGTCCAGCTCCGCGCCGACGCCGAACATGAACACCGCCACGCCCACGTTGGCCAGCGCGGCCAGGAAAGGGCGGGTGTCGGTGGGGAACAGCGCGCCGGTGAAGCCCTCCCCGAACAGCGTCGGGCCGAGCAGCACCCCCGCCAGCACCTCGCCGATCACCGCCGGTTGGTCCAGCCGCCTGGCCAGCGCGCCCAGCGCCCGCGCCAGCACGACGATCACCGCCAAGTCCAGGAACAGGAACACGACCTGGTGTGTGGTCACGGTTTCCCCTCCGCGGTGCCCGGTCGTGCCGTGTGGGGCGTGCGAGCTCAGCGAATGCACCATGTCATCGGGCCTGATCGGGTGTCAAGGCGGTTGACAGGACCGTCAAAGCCCTGCTGCGCGGGGGAAACACGCGGGCCCGCCCGGTGCGTCGACCGGACGGGCCCGCGGGTGTGGCGGCTGCCTCACCCGGTCGCGACGGGGTCGCGCGTGGCGGTGGCCGCCTGGCGCAACGCGTTCACCAGTTCGTCGTAGCGGCGCTGGGCGTCGTGCGGGTCGGCGCCGATCGCGACCACGCCGAGCCTGCCGTACTCCGGGAGGGCGCCCAGGGCGTAGAAGAAGCACCCGAGCGCGGTGGCGGGGTCGTAGGCGAGGCCGCGGCGCTCGGCGGTGGCGACGAGGTCGGCCTGGATCAGCGCGCGGAAGGCGTCGTCGTGGACGCGGTCGCTGGTGACGTAGCAGCGCGGTGCGCCGTCGCGCGTGCGGTACTCCCCGGTCGCGGTGTCGTACTCGCCGTCGAGGAGGCCGTGGGTGAACAGGAAGGGCGCGGTGGCGCCGCCCATGCGGAGGTTGACCTCCAGCGCGTACACGCCTTCGGGTGCGTCCTCGTCGACGACGAAGTCGATGCTGAGGTGCCCGCGCACCCCGGCGGCGGCCAGCGCCCGCCCGCCGCGCAGCCCGAGTTCCTGCACCCGCAGCCGGTACGCCCGCTGCGCGGGGAAGGCGCAGCCGGTGAAGGTCTGCCCGCACGGCCCGCCGAGCACCTGGTCGTGCGTGGAGAGCACCACCACCCGGCCGTCCGGTTCGATTTCCAGCTGCGCGGACGGGGAACGCACGGAACGCCCCGCCAAGAACGCCTCGACGACACCGCCCATGGTCGTGAACTTGTCCCGGAACCCCTCCCAGGTGTCGCCCGGTGCGGTGAGCGCGACCGGCAACCGGCGCGCGATCCAGCTTTCCGGGTCGTCGTCCGGGGCGCCCGCGTAGCTGAACACGGCATTGCCCGCACCGGCGAAGCTCTCGTTCAACTTCACCACGGCCTTCTCCAGACCGGGGGAGCGGCGCTTGAGCTCGGCGAGCGCGCGCACGAGGTCGGCCTCGGTGCTCACGCCCTCGACGCCGTCGAGCACCGGGACCCCCGCGGAACGCAGCAGCACCCGGCCGCCGCTCTTGGTGCCCAGCGCCGCCAGGTCCGGGTCGCAGGCCTGCACCGGGGTGCCCAGGCGCAGCGCCAGCTCGCGCTCCAGCGGGGTGCTGGTGAACACCACCAGCCGCGCCGTCGCGGGGTCGGTCACCGCCGCGGCGAGCCGTTCCAGCAGGTCGGGGCGGTCCAGCAGCTTCGCGGTGAGCGGGGCGGGGCTGTCGTCGCCGCAGTCGTGCAGGTGCAGGCGGTCGCGCGCGTCGGTGCCCGCGAGGGCCGGGACGAGGCCCAGCGCGTAGTCGACGACGGCCGGGGGGAGCCGGTCGCTGGTGACGTAGTGCAGGTGCAGCCCCGGCGTGCGCAGCAGTTGAAGGGTGAACAGCAGCCGCTGCTCGAAGTGCCCTGCGCCCGGGATCTTGCGCAGTTCGTCGCTGTGCAGGGTCAGGCTGGGCACCACGACGACCACCTCCGGTGCGCCCGCGCCGAGCGATTCCTGCAATTCCTGGAAAGCCGCGATGTCCTGGGGTGAGGTTGCCACGAGTTCAGCGTAGAACCGGACCGGTCGATCCGGGCCGGCACGAATCAGCGATTCCGTTAAGCCGGGTTGATGATCCTGGAACGCGGTGTCGTGACTAACGGTGATCTGCGCCGGTCGGTCATGAGCGGCGGTTTTCCCGATTATGACAGGACGTCATGAGAAGTGGATTTGCCCGGGTCGGGGAATGCGCCGAGCAGTTCCGCGGTGATGGCGGCGGCGGGCTCGGTCCCGGTGAGCAGCCCGACGCCCTGCCCCGCGTAGAGCGCCATCTCCGCGACGTCGCCGGTGTGCCCGTCGACCGGTACCTGGTCGCGGTAGCGCACCTCCGCGCCGAGTTCCGGGTGCTGGGCGATGACCTCGCCCTCCCCCGGCCGGTCGCCGGGGGAGGGGCTGCCCGCCGCCTCCCACCGGGTCAGGGTCCCGTTGCGCAGCACGCGGTGCGGGGCGTCGGGCCAGCCGTCGCGGAACGCCGTGGTGTGCACGGTGTCGCTCCCGGAGGCCGCGATGAGCGCGCTGCGGTACACCGGGTGCGCGGCGGACTCCTGCGCCAGCAGGTACCGCGTGCCCACCCACGCGCCCTGCGCGCCGAGCGCCAGCGCCGCCCGGATGCCGCGGGCGTCGGCGATCCCGCCCGCGGCGAGGACGGGCACGGGGGCGACCCGGCCGACGACCTCGGGCACCAGGGCCAGGGTCGAGGTCGTCCCGCGCACGTGCCCGCCCGCTTCCCAGCCCTGGGCGACCACGACGTCGACACCGCTGTCGACCGCGGCCCGCGCCTCCTCGGCATCCCCGACCATGTGCAGGTGCAGCGCACCCGCCGCGGTGATCGCGGCTCGGTAGGGCGCCGGGTCGCCCCACGAGGTCGAGATCACCCGCACGCCGCTGTCCAGGGCGATCGCGAGCCGGTCGTGCTGCGGCCAGCGCAGGACGAGGTTCACCGCGAACGCCCGGTCGGTGCGCCGCCCCACCTCCAGCAGGTGCCGCGCCAGCCCGCTCGGCGCCGTCCACGACGCGGCCAGCACGCCCAGCGCCCCCGCCTCGGCCACGGCGGCGACGAGGGCGGGGGTGCTGGCGCTGCCGATGGGCGCCTGGGCCAGCGGCGCGGCGAGCCCGAGCCGCCGCCACCACGCGGCGGTCACCGGGTGCCCGTCAGTCCGCCGCGGGCTGCGGCGTCGGTGCCGCGGGCGCGGCGGGCACCGGCTTCTTCGCTCCGCCGAGCCGGGTGACGAGGATGCCCGCGATCACCAGCGCCGCACCCGCGAAGGTGTTCCAGCTGACCGGTTCCGACAGCAGGAACGCCCCGATCGCGGTGGACCACAGCGGCACCACGTAGGTGACGGTGGAGGCGATGGTGGGGCCCGCCTGCCGGATGACGTTGAGGTTGAGGATGTAGGCGAACCCGGTGCCGAGCACGCCGAGCACGACCAGCGCGACCGCCGCCCCCCAGCCCGGCCAGTTCGGCGCCGTCGCGGTGACGGCGGTGAGCACGGCCAGTTCCAGCGTCGCGCAGCCGATCTGCACCGCCGACAGCGCCGCCACCCCGCCCTCGCGGTGGGAGAAGAAGCGCCGCGTGTAGGCGAAGCCCGCGCCGTAGCAGGCGGTCGCGCCCAGGCAGGCCAGCCCGCCGACCAGGGTGCCGCCCACCAGCCCGCGCCACACCCCGAGCACCACCAGCACCCCGGCGAAGCCGAGGAACAGCCCCGCCGTGCGGGTGGCGGTCAGCTTCTCGTCGGCGACGATGGCCAGCACGAACACCAGCGTCAGCAGCGGGGTGGTGGCGTTGAAGATGCCCGCCAGCACCGAGTCCACGTGCTGCTCGCCGTAGGCGAACAGGGCGAACGGCGCGGCGTTGAGCAGCGCGGCCACCACGAGCGCGTGCCCCCAGGTCGCGGGTTCGCGCGGCAGCGGCGTCCGCTGCACCGCGCACACCACCAGCAGCGCGAGCGCGCCGAACAGGCAGCGCCACAGCGCCACCCAGAGCGGGGCGGTGCCCGCGTCCACCGCCACCTTGATGAGCGCGAAGCTCGACCCCCACAGCGCCGAGAGCACGATGAAGCTCGGCAGCCAGCGCGCCGCGTCCGCGCGGGCGGGCTCCCCCGAGCCCGGTGCGGTGCCGGTCGGTGCTGCCGCGCTGGTCGGAGCGGTCGTGCTCGTGGTCGCGTTCGTGGTCGTGCCGGTCGTGTGGTCCGTCGGCCCTGCCATCCCGGTGCCCCCTCCCCCGCGGGGACCGGGCCCTCCGGCCACCGCTGGACATCATGGTCGGCGGTCGGCCATCATGAGTCAAACAAGTACCGCTCGTCTGCTCATGAGGACTGTTCATGACCATCGGGATCCCCCAGATCAAGGCCTTCGTCGCGGTCGCGGAGCGGGCGAGCTTCTCCGAGGCCGCCGAGGACCTCGGGGTGAGCCAGTCCGCGGTCTCGCACGCGGTGGCCGCGCTGGAGCGCACCACCGGCAGGCCGGTGCTGACCAGGGGGAACAGCGTGCGGCCGACGCTGCTCGGGGAGCGCATGCTCGGCCAGGCGCGGGTGGCGCTCGCGGCGCTGTCGGCGCTGGAGGAGCTGGCCCACCGCCGCGACGGCGGGGTGCGCGGCAACCTGGTGCTGGCCGCCCCGCCCACCGTCTGCCACAGCCTCGTCCCCGCGCTCATCGAGCACTGGCGCGCGGAGTTCCCCGGGGTCACCGTCTCGCTGTTCGAGGGCGGCGACGACGAGATCGCCAGCTGGCTCGACGGCGCCAGCGCCGACCTGGCCGTGCTCGTCGACCCCACCGACGTCCCGCCGGGCGCGGTGGTGCTCGCCCGCGACCGCTTCCACGCCGTGCTGCGCGAGGACCACCCGCTCGTCGGGCGCGCCGAGGTCGACGTGCACGAGCTGGCCGACGACCCGCTGCTGCTGTCCACCAGCGGGTGCGAGCGCCAGATCCGCGAGCTGTACCGGGCGGCGGGGGAGCCGCTGCACCCGGCCCACCAGGTGCGCCAGCTCAGCACCCTGTTCGCCATGGTGCGCGCGGGCACCGGCGTGTCGGTGGTGCCGGGGCTCGCGGCGGGGATGGAGGGGCCCGGCGTGGTGCTCGTCCCGCTGGCGCAGCGCGCGGGGCGCACCCTCGTGCTCACCGGCCCGCACCACCGCCCGTGGCACCCGAGCGCGGCGGCGCTGCTGTCGTCGATGGCCCAGGAGCGGATCGCCTGACCCGGCACACCAGGGTGCCCGCGCGCACCGTGGTGCCGACCCCGGTGGCGGCCAGCGCCCGGCGCAGCTCCCCGAGCCGCGGGTAGGGCAGGCCGTCGACCCCGGTCAGCGGGTGCACGCGCACCTCGGCGGCCACCCGCACCAGCTCGCGCACGGCGGCGGCGTGCCAGTCCAGGTCGAACAGGTCGGCGTAGGCGAACAGCAGGTTCGGCACCACGGCGAGGTCGAACGCGCCGTCGGGGAAGGGCAGCGCGGGCAGGGCGGCGGCGACGTAGTCCGACCCGCCCGCCGCCCGGTCGCGGGCGTAGTCGGCGAGGAAGCGCAGCGCCGAGCGGCGCCGCCGCTCGACGTACTCCGGCAGCCCCGCCGACCACCCGGCCCCGCCCCGGCGCAGCGCGGCGACGGCCCGGCCGAGCCCGCGCTCCAGCGCCGCGCCGACCGCGGCCGCCACCTCGTCCGGGGTCCCGGCGTAGAGCGGGTCGGCGCTCACCGCCCGCCCGCCCCGCTCGCGCACGGTGCGGGCGAAGTCGCTGGCGCCACCTGGGCAGTCCAGCACCCGGGCGCGCAGCAGCGCGGGCTCGTCGAGGCCGAGCGCCGCCAGGTACTCGTCGTAGTCCCGGGAGGTGATGACGACCTGCTCCGGCGGCGGGTCGAGCCCCCTCACCCCGCTTCGGCGAGGAACGCGGCGACGGCCGCCGCCACCGCCTCGGGGGCCTCCTCCTGCGGGAAGTCGCCGCACCCGGGCAGCAGCACCAGGCGCGAGCCGGGGATCAGCTCCGCGAAGCGCCGCCCGGTCGACGGCGGCACCAGCCGGTCCTCGGCGCCGAAGAGCAGCAGGGTCGGCACGGCCAGCCCGTCCAGCGGCCCGGCGAGCGCGTCGAAGGACTCCCCGTAGCTCAGCCGCACGCCGAGCGCGAAGCGCGCCATCACCGCGCCCCGGGTCGCGAACTGCTGGTGGTAGGCGGCCACGGCGTCCGGGTCCGGGGTGCTCGCGGGCCCGTGCGCCGCCGCCCACTTCTGCTCGAAGGAGCCCCGGGGCAGCAGCCGCGCCACCAGCGGCCCGAGCACCGGCGTGGCCAGCGCCCGGTACAGGCCCAGGTTCGCCGCGCCCTCGCCCAGCGCGCCCGCGGCCATCACCACCAGCCGCGACACCCGGTCCGGGTGCAGCGCGGCCAGCCAGGCGGCCAGCGACCCGCCCATCTGGCTGCCCACCACCGCGGGCGCGGCCAGGTCGAGCGCGTCGAACAGGGACACCAGCAGGCCCGCCGCCGTCCCGGCCGTCCACCCGCCCGCCCGCGGCGCGGGCGACCCGCCGCACCCGGGCAGGTCGACCAGCACCACCCGGTGCCGCTCGGCCAGCGCGGGCCACACGTCCCGCCACGTCGTCGCGTTGGTGAGGAACCCGTGCAGCAGCACCACCGGCGGCCCGTCGACCGGCCCCGCCTCGTACACCCGCAGGTCGGCCCCGTCCAGGGCGATCGTGCGGCCCGCGCCGAGCGCGCTCAGCCCCGGTGTCACCGCGCGGCCCCGAAGGTCTCCAGCAGCAGGGCGTTGAACCGGTCGGGGTCCTCCACCGGCGGGATGTGCGCGGCGGGCAGCAGCTCCACCCGCGCCCCCGGCAGCCGCGCGCCCAGGCGCTCGGTGAGCACCGGCGGGAACAGGATGTCCTCGGCCCCGCCGACCACCAGCGCCGGGCAGCCGGGCGCGCCCAGCCACTCCTGGCTGTCGTGCTCCAGCGCCCCGCCGTAGATGCTGCTGAGCGCGGCGACGTCGTACTGGTCGAACATCGCCTTGCGCAGCGCCGCCTCGTGCCGCAGCAGCGCGGGAACCCCCGCCTCGCTGAACAGCATGCTCTTGAGCACCTCCCAGAACCCGGGCAGGTCGTCGCGCTCCAGGAAGCCGTTGAGCATCCGCAGCAGCTGCTTGGTCGGCCCGTGCGCGGTGCCGAAGGTGGCGATCAGGCCCAGCCCGGCCAGCCGCTCGGCGTGCTTGGCGGCGAAGTGCTGGGCCACCAGGCCGCCGTGCGACATGCCGACGACCACGGCCCGCTCCACGCCGAGGTGGTCGAGCAGCGCGGCGAGGTCGTCGGCGTGCTCGGCGTTGGTGGGGAAGCCCACCAGCGACGGCGAGTCGCCGAAGCCGCGCATGTCGTAGGTGATGGTGGTGAAGTGCTCGGTCAGCGCCCGCACCTGGCGCAGCCAGCTGCCCTGGAGGGTGGCCAGCAGCACCAGCGGCTGCCCGCTGCCGCGCACCCGGTAGCGGATGCTGCCCCCGTCGAGCTCGATCCGGTCCACGTCCTGCCCTTCCCTCTGGGGTTGCTGGTCGGCTGCGGCGGCGCTCACCCCGGCTGCCGGGTCCACTCCGCCGCCGCGCCGTGCACGGCCTCGATCACGTGCCGCCGGGGCTTGCCGGTCTCGGTCAGGCAGCCCTCCTCGACCGTCGGCATCCGGTCCACCACGGCGAAGGACTTCACCCGCTCCCACGGGTGCAGCCCGCGGTTGACCGGGGCGAGCGCGGCGGCCACGTCGTCGGCGGTGGGCGCGCTCCCGGCCTCGAAGAACAGCAGGGCGCGCAGCTTGCCGCCGGGGCCGGGCGCGACCTGGCACAGCCCGGCGCCCGCCGCCGTCGCCAGCGCCGTCTCGATCGGGGTGACGAACACCTTCTCGCCGCTGGGCAGCACCAGGAAGTCGCGCAGCCGCCCGAGCACGCGCAGGAACCCCTCGTCGTCCAGCTCGCCGACGTCGGCGGTCGGCTCGAACCGGTCGGGGTCCCAGTGCCGGGGCTCGACGCAGCCGTCCACCAGGCGCCCGTGCAGGAACGGCGTGGGCGTGCGCACCTGGATCTCCCGGGTGTCGGGGTCCAGCCGCACCTCGCCCCACGGGATCGGCTTGCCCACCGTGCCGGGCTTGCGCGCCGCGGGGGTGTTGAGGCCGATCATGCCCAGCTCGGTGGTGCCGTACACCTCGTGCACGGGCAGCCCCGCCGCCAGCAGCTCGGCCATCAGCGCCGGGTCGGTCGGGGCGCTGCCGACGAAGATCGACCGGATCGCGTCGCCGAACACCGCCCGGTACGCCACCGCGGGCGGCGCGCCGCTCTTGCCGACCCGCCACCGCACGTGCTCCAGCACCCGGGGCACGGTGACGTGCAGGGTGGGCTGGTGGGCGGCGCTGTCGGCGGGCATGTGCGCGGGGTCGGACAGCACGAAGTCCAACCCGGCGCGCAGTCCCCAGTAGAGCATCATCCGCTGCGGCAGGTGCGACAGCGGCAGGTACAGCAGCAGCCGGTCACCCCGCCCGAACCCGTACAGCTCGGCGAACCTGTCCATGGTGAACAGCAGCGGCGCCGCCTCCACGGTGAACAGCTTGGGCTCCGACAGCGTCCCGCTCGTCGACACCACCGTGAACGGCCCGGAGCGGGCGGGGGCGGGCGCGCCGCCGTCCCCGCCCCCGGCCACCAGGTCGGCCACCGCGGGCACGTCGAGCCCCTCGGGCGCCTCGGGCCCGAGGAACACCACGTCCAGGCCCGCCGCCCGGAACGCCGCCGCCGCGTCCGGGTTGTCGGTGAAGGCCAGCCCGCACCCGCTCTCCCGCGCGACCGCGACCGCGCGCGCCACCGGGGCGCTGGGGTAGAGCGCCACGGACAGCGCCCCCACCAGCACGCACGCCAGGTCGGCGAGCACCCACTCGTAGCCGGTGACCCCGTGCACGGCCACCCGGTCGCCCGCGCCCACGCCGCGGCCGCGCAGCGCCGCGGCCAGCGCCCCGGCGTCCGCGCGGCACGCGGCGTGGCTGACCCGCAGCGCCTGCCCGGCGCGGCGGAACAGGAACGCGGCGCCCTCCTCGCCCGCCATGCCGTCGAGCACGGCGGGCAGCGAGCAGGCCCGCGGCGCCGCGGTCGCGGTGGTGCTCACGCCGCGACCCGCCCCTTGCTCAGCGCGTCGGAGAACAGCTGCCCGTAGGCGCGCAGGGTGTAGCTCCAGGTCGTGACCATCAGCTCGTAGCGCTCGGGGGTCGTCGCCGCCCGGTCGAACGCCTTGCGCACCAGGGCGATGTGCTCCTGGTCCTCCTCCGAGTGCACCTTGAGGAAGGTGTGCGCGCGCTGGGCGAACTCGTAGGACACCATGGCCGAGGTGACCTTGGGGCCCAGCGAGGCGCCCAGGCCCTCGGTGGCCGCGGCGAACCCGAGCAGCGCGGCCGGGTCCTTCATGGACACCGCCCAGTGGTTCTGCCCCACCATCGTCCAGGTGCCCAGCCCCGGCAGGCCCGACAGGTAGGTGTCGGTGTCGTAGCCCAGGTGCTTGAGGTCCTGCACGCACAGCCGGTCGTGGTGGCGCTCCTCGATGGCGAGGTTGAGGAAGAAGTCCTGCAACCAGCCCTCGCTGCTGCGCGAGGCCGCCGCGGACAGGAAGTACGGGGTCTGGTTGACCAGGAAGTAGGTCTCCCGCAGGTAGGCCGCGTACACCTCCTCGGTCAGGTCGCCGCGCAGGATGGTGTCGATGAACGGGTGCTCCACCACGTCGGTCCGCAGCACGGACTCGGTCTCGGCGAGCGCCTTGTCGTAGGGGCTGGTCATGCGTCGTCCTCCGTGATCCCGATCCTGGCCATGACGTCGTCGAACCGGGCCCTGGTGCGCTCGGAGTAGTCGCTGGTGACGAACCCGGCGTCGCGGGCCCAGGCGATCGACTCCTTGAGCTGGCCGCCGAGGTAGCCCTCCATGTGCTCGCGGTACCACTTGCTGTGCTCCACGGCCCGCTTGCGCGCCTCCGGGTTGGCTTCGAGCACCTGGTTGGCGACGGTGATGCCGAACGCCACGTGCCGCCGCTCCTCGCGCTCGATGCGGTCGAACTGGTGGAAGTAGGGGGTGCCGCTGCGCGCCAGCTGCGCCAGCTCCTCCATCGCCAGCACGCCCTCGGCGTAGAGGTTGAGCCCGACCAGCACCTCGACCTCGTCGTCGCTGTAGAACAGCTTGGCGAACCGGTCACCGATGTCGTCGATGCGGTAGGCGTCGTGGTCGAACCCGTGCCAGGGCTGGCCCAGCAGCTCCACGCCCTCGCGGAACAGCCGGGCGTGCACGACCTCGTCGGCGGCGTGGCGGATGAGGTAGTTCTTCTCCCGCAGGCCGTTGCGCCGCGGCAGCCACCGCGCGCACAGGTCGATGATGTCCAGCTCGGAGTAGTAGAAGTTGACGTAGACGGTGAGGATCAGGTCCCAGGCGTTGCGCCCGTACTTGTCGATGATCTCCTGCTTGAGCGTGACCGACGGGTCCCGCTCGGTGGTGGCGGTCATGCCGCTCTCCTTCATGCGGTCGTGGACGTCGGCGCGGCGTCGAAGAGGTCCTCGACGTCGATGGACAGCGCCTTGAGGAACCGGCTCGTGAGGTTGTACATCCCGATCGCCAGCACGATCGTGACGACCTCGGCGGCCCCGAACTCGGCGGTGAGCCTGGCCCGCAGCTCGTCGGTGACGCCGTCGGGGTCGCGGGTCAGCGCGTCGGCGGTCTCCAGGATCAGCGCCTCGCGGTCGTCGAAGGCCGACCGCGCGCCCACCAGGTCCCCGACGACGGCGATCTGGTGCTCGGCGATGCCCGCCCGGCGCGCCGAGGCGGTCATGTGCGCCACGCAGTAGGTGCAGTCCTGGGCCTTGGCCGTGCCCAGCGCCGCCAGCGCGCGCAGCCGGGGCCCGATCGCGGGCGACCGGTACACCTGGGCCCACAGCGGGACGAACACCGCGAGCAGGTCCGGGCTGTTGGCCATGGCGCGCAGGATGTTGGGCACGAAGCCGTACTCGGCGCGCACGGCGTCGAACACCTGCCGCACCGGGGCCGGGACGGAGTCGTCGTCGAGCAGTTCGACGGTGGCCATGCCGGGTCTCCTCTCGGCTCAGGCGGTGGGGACGAGCAGCCCGTAGCTGACGGCCTCGTGCACCAGGCTCTGCGCGCTGTCGCGCTCCTGCCCGGCGGCGGCGAGCGCGCCGACGAGGTCGACGCTGCTGCGGTGCCCGTCGGCCAGCTCCAGCAACCTGCCCAGGTGCTCGGTCACCGCCAGCGTCGGCCCGGCCGGGGTCACCACCGACCTGCCCGGCCGCAGGTGCGCGCCGTCGATGGCCAGGTCGTCCACGTAGGACAGCTCGGTGGCGGTGGTCAGCGGCGCCTGCGGGTCGACGCCGACGCCGGTGCTCTTGCCGTCGAAGATCTGCTCGATGGTGCTGCGCAGCTCCCCGGGCACGTCCAGCTCGCGCAGGTACCTGCTGTACCAGGAGCGGTGCTGGAAGGCGCCCGCGATGAGCGAGATGAACGCCTTCTCCGGGTCGATCTCGGCCACGTCGAACTGGCTGCGGGCGTGCCAGAAGTAGGAGTCCTTGCTGCTGCCGTGCCCGCCGTAGAGGAAGTACACCTGCGCCCGCAGCCGCGCGAACTCCTTGCGGTAGGCCGCCTCGTAGAAGCCCAGCGCCTCGGCCTGCGGCACCTCCGGGCGGTCGAGCACGGTGTTGACGGTGACCGCGGCCAGGAAGCCGCTGAGCATCGCCAGGTGCACGCCGGTGGAGAACAGCGGGTCGATGAAGCACGCCGCGTCGCCGACGGCGATGTAGCCGTCGCCGCTGAACCGGTCGTACTGGTAGGACCAGTCCCTGGCCACGTGGATCTTGTCGGCCTGGGTGGCGCCCGCCAGCCGCGCCGCCAGCTCCGGGGTCTTGGCCAGGCACGCCTCGTAGTAGGCCTGCATGCCGCCCTCGCGGTTCTCGTGCAGCACCCTGCTGTCGACGACCATGCCGACGCTGGTGCGGTCCTCGCGCAGCGGGATGAACCACCACCAGCCGTCGTCGAAGGTCGGCAGGAACGTGTTGCCCGCGTCCAGGCCCGGCGGGCGCTCGGCGCCGGTCCAGTAGGTCCACACGGCGAGGTTCTTGAGGTAGGGGTCCCAGTTCTGCTCGTGCAGCTGCTTGGTGACCAGCCCGCCCTGCCCGGAGGAGTCGACGATCCACCGGGTGCGCACGGTGTGCGCGCCGCCGTCGGCGTCGGTGAAGCTCACCGTCGACGGGGCGCCGCCGGTGCCCAGCTCGAACCCGGTGACCCGGTGCTCCTCGCGGACGTCGGCGCCGTGCTCGCGGGCGTTGTCCAGCAGCAGCTTGTCGAACTCGCCGCGCTCGACCTGGTAGCCGTAGTCGTAGGGCATGGCGAGGGCGTCCTTGAAGTACACCGTCCAGGGCTCGCGGTTCTCGCCCCACACCCACTCGACGCCGTGCTTCTTGACGTAACCGTCGCCCTCGATCCGGTCGAGCACGCCGATGCGCTTCATCAGCTCCGCGGTCCCCGACAGCAGCGACTCGCCGATGTGGTAGCGCGGGAACCGCTCCGCCTCCAGGATCAGGACGCGCTTGCCGTAGTCGGTGAGCAGGGTGCCGGTCATCGACCCGCCGGGGCCACCGCCGATCACCACGACGTCGTAGAGCTCCGCTTCCTCTGGCACAGTTCTCCCTCGTTCTCGCTTCGCTGGGTGCGGTGGCCGGGCGGTCGGTCAGCCGTAGACGGCGACGTCCGCGTCCGGGGCCACCAGGTACCGGTAGAACGGGCTGTCGCTGCGGTAGCCCCGCGAGAACAGCTCGCCGGTGTCGAGCAGCAGCGCGGTGCTGGTGTCGGGCTCGTCGAGCTCGGTGTCGACGAACTCGATGCCGGTCTCGGTGAACCCGAGCGCCAGCAGCGGCCCCATCGGCGTGGTGGCCGTGTTGCGGAACAGGTCCGCGACGATGTGCGAGTAGCCGTTGCGCAGGCACCAGTGCAGGCACCCCTTGGACAGCGCGGCGAAAACGCCGTACGGCATTTCCGGGTAGCGCTGGTTGCGGAACTCCTCCAGGATCATCAGCCGCTGGCACTCGACCAGCCTGCGGCCTTCCCCGCGCAGGGCGGTGATGTCGGCGAACTGCTCGATCGGCAGCCGCAGGGACGAGTCCCTGACCAACCGCATGGTGCCCACCACCCGGCCGCCGGTGGCGGCCAGCAGGTACGCCGAGTGCGGGTGGAACCAGTCCTTGTGCAGCTCCGGGGCGTCCGGCGGCAACCACCCGTGCTCGCGGCCGTAGACCGCCCGCCACAGCCCGTCGACCTCGTCGTAATCGGAATCCGCGCACGCCAAATAGACCCCTGAATTGCGTGGAGTCGTCAGCGTGCGCTCAACGAATTGCCACTCCAAAGCACTCCCTGGAAAACGGCTCGTGAGCTGAGCGCCGGTCGACGCTGACCTTTACTCGGTTTTCCCAGCGTGGCAGGCCGTCGTCGGGGTGTCAACGGCCCGCGGACCCGCCCGCGGGCGGTTAACTCGTTCGGAGCACGTTTAGCGCGGGAGCGCGCCGAACGAATGCGGTGCCGGTCGGGTGCGGCCGCTTCCCCCATTCGGTTCCTCTTCCGCCGAGAGATTATTCCCCGGACGTGGAATGTCTGTCCACAGTGGAATTGACAGGTCGGTCCGCCGCCGCGCGGCCCGGCACACGTCGCAGGCCGTCCGCTGTGGACCCGGTGATCCACAACGGTTCGCAGTCGCGCGCCCCCGGCGCCCGCGGGCCGGGCGGGCCGCGGCTGGGCGGTGGTCACCCGCGCGGGGCAGGTCGCGGGTGCGCTTCCGGTCACACCGGCCGCACGCCGTACGACTCATTCGGCGCACTCCCGCCCGTTCTCGGCGTCCGAAGGGTGGAATGGAAATCAAGTGGGAGGAGAACGGGATCAACCGGGGGTTGGCACGCCGTTCACCGCGCCGTGAATCAGGGCCGGGCGGTCGACAGGTCGAGGGCACCGGTGACGGCGGTGGCGATGAGGGTGTGGCGGCGCTCGGCGATCAGGGCCAGTTGGCGCTCGGTGGCGGTGCGGTGGGCGGCGGCCGCCGTGAGGCGCTCGTCCACCTCCGCCGCGGTGCGGGCCTGGGCGGCGGCCGGGGGGACGTGGGCGGCGGCGGACAGGTAGGCGGAGCTGTCGAGGTTCTGGATGCCCGTCGTCTGCTTGGTGTGGGCGGCGGTGCGGCCCGCGTGGTAGCGCGCGGCCAGGAGCAGGGCGGCGTAGCGGGGGTGCACGTGCGGGCGCGGGCGCAGGATGGAGACGAAGTTGGACGTGGTGGCGCGGGTTCCCGGCGGGCCGTCGTAGCTCACGGCGAAGCCCACGGGCGTCTTCCCGCCGCCGCCGGAGCGCTCCAGCAGGACGTCGCCGGGGCGCAGGGCCCGGGTGCGGAGCTGGTCGGGGGTGAGGCGCCGGTGGGTGGTGGCCGCCGCGCCCGCGGTGAGGGTGCGGCGGTCGAAGTCCGCGACCCGCACGCACAGGACGTCGTCCGGCCCCCCGTCCGGGTCCGCCCCCCACGCCCCCGCCCGCTCCGGCTCGAACAGGTGCTTGACCGGCACCCGCCGCCCCTCCCCGCCCGGTCGGTCCAGGGCGGCGACCAGGTGGGTCCTGGTGCGGTCGTCGACGAGCGCCAGCTCCCGGGCGTGCGACCGGGCCAGGGCGTCGAGGTCGGCGGTGGCGGCGTCGAGGGCGTCGGCGACGCGGCGCTGGGTGGCCGGGTCCGGGTGCGGCAGCAGCAGGTTGCGGACCAGTTCGGCGGTCAGGTTGTCCTGGGTGGTGCCGCGGGCCTGGGCGGGCAGCCGCTCGCGGGTCGCCAGCAGCGCGTACCGCAGGAACCGGGTGTCGGTGCCCGGGTCGGTGGGGGTGATGCCCAGGATCGCCTGGTTCCACGCCGCCGCCCGGCCCAGCACCGCCGCGTGCCCGATGCTGGCGTAGACGCTGAACAGCAGCGTGCCCGCCGGGGCCACGGTCAGCCGCGCCGCCGCCACCCCCGCCGGGGTGACCTGCCGGGCGGTGGTGGTGACCTCCGCGCGGTTCGACATGTCGGAGATGGCGACCCAGGGGATGCCCCCGGCCACCGCCCAGCACCGGGCGTCGCCCACCGGCGGCGTGCCCCCCGCGGTCAACCGCGCGAGGTGCTTCAACCGCATCTGGGGCCAGGCCACCGCGCACCCCCTCGCCGCCGCTCCCGGGAACCGGGACGATGGTGCCAGGACCACCACGGCGATGACGGAAGGACCCACCGTGTCCGACTTCGACCCCCGCGCCCTGCTCGCCGCGAGCAGGCTCGGCGTCCTGGCCACGATCAAGGCCGACGGGCTGCCGCAGCTCTCCCCGGTGATGCCGTTCTACGACCCGGCGACCGGCCTGCTGCACGTGTCGATGACCGAGGGCCGGGCCAAGACCGCCAACCTGCGCCGCGACCCGCGCGCCGCCCTGGAGGTCACCAGCGAGGACGGCCGGTCGTGGGCGACCGCGGAGGGCCCGGTCGAGCTGGTCGGCCCCGGCACCGACCCGCAGGGGCCCGAGGTGCAGGCCCTCGTCGACTACTACCGCGCGGCCGCGGGCGAGCACCCCGACTGGGACGAGTACCGGGCGACGATGGTGGCGGACAAGCGGGTGCTCATGACCATGACCGTCGCGCGCGTCTACGGGCAGTCCATCGGGTGAGGGGCGGGCCCGGGGTGTTGTGCCGGGTGCGCGGGGCGGGCGGCGGTAGGCTCGCCGGGTGATCAGCCACGACGACCTCGACCCGTTCGGTGACCTCGACGCCGCTGCGCTCCCCGAGCGCCAGCAGCGCATCCTGGTGGCCATCCGGGACTGCGTCGTGCGCCACGGGTACTCGCCCAGCACCCGCGAGATCGGCGACGCGGTCGGCCTGCGCTCCACCTCCGCGGTCTCCCGCCACCTCGCCAGCCTGGAGGAGAAGGGCTTCCTGCGCCGCAGCGCCTCGGTGTCGCGCCCCATGGACGTCCGGGTGTTCCTCGGCGGCGGGCGCGACGAGCCGGGCGAGGGCGACTCGGTCCCGGTCCCGGTCGTGGGCGACATCGCCGCGGGCACCCCGATCCTGGCCGAGCAGCACGGCGACGAGACGCTCACCCTGCCCAGGGAGCTGACCGGCCGCGGCACGGTCTTCGCCCTGCGGGTGCGCGGCGACTCCATGGTCGACGCCGCCATCTGCGACGGCGACACGGTGGTGGTCCGCCAGCAGCCCGAAGCCCACAACGGCCAGATCGTCGCCGCGATGATCGACGACGAGGCCACCGTGAAGGTCTTCCAGCGCAGGGGCGGCCACGTCTACCTGGAGCCGCGCAACCCCGCCTACGACGTCATCGACGGCGACCGCGCAACGGTCCTGGGCGTCGTCGTCTCCGTCCTGCGCAGCGTGTAGGGCAGATCCTCGCCTTCGGCTTTAAGGGCTTTCGGGACTTTGGTTACGTTGCGTGCGAACAAAAGCAGCGCGCCCACCTACGGAACCGCCGGCCCGGCTACGCAACCACCACATCGAGCCCGCAAAGAAAATCCCGCGCTCTTCAAAGCCCCGAAGCCGAAGGCGAGGCGAACCAACACCCCTCAAGCCCAACCAGTTCACGGCACCCCCACCAACCGCAACCCGACCGTCACCGCCGCGGCAGCCGCGATCACCAGGATGAAAGGTGCGCGGCGCCAAGCCAGAACGCCCGCCACCACCACCCCCGCGGGCCGGGCGTAACCGGCGAAGGCCGCTCCCTCGGTCAGCCCGTAGATCGCCACCAGGGAAGCCAGCAGCACCACCGAGCTGACTTCCAAGAAGCGCGCCACGCGCGGGGGGAACGTGATGCGGCTGCGCAGTGCCGGTCCCGCGAAGCGGAAGGCGTAGGTGCCCGCGGACAGCACGCCGATGGACGTGAAGAGCAGCACGGGGTTGGCGAAGGTCATGCGGCGACCCGCACCTTCGGCTCGCGCAGGGCGACCAGTGCGCCGAGGATGGCGATGAGGACCGGGAGGCCCGCGGGGAGGACGGGGGTGGCGGCCAGGGCCAGCACGGCTCCGATGACGGCGCCCGCCCGGGTGGTGCTGTCGCGGAGGGAGTCGGCGATCAGGGCCAGGAGGACGGCGGGGAAGACGGCGTCGAGGCCCAGGGCGGCGGTGTCGGGGACGAGGGTGCCGATGAGGCCGCCGAGGGCGGTGCCGAGGGGCCAGCAGGTCGACACGGCCAGGCCGCAGAGCCAGTAGGCGAGGCGCTTGCGGTGGGGGGTGTCCTGGGCGATGGCCATGGCGACGGACTCGTCGTTCATGAGGTGGACGCCGAGGAGGCGGCGGGGGCCGCGGCCGAGGACGTCGGGCAGGGCCAGGCCGTAGGGCAGGTGGCGGGAGTTGACGAGCAGGCCCGCGGCCATGCCCGCCAGGGGGTTGCCGCCCGCCAGGACGACGCCGAGGAAGAGGAATTCGGCGCCGCCCGCCAGGACGACGCAGCTGAGCAGGACGGGGAACCAGAGCGGGAGGCCGCCCGCGACGGCGGTGGCGCCGTAGGAGAGCGCGATGGCGGTGACCGCAAGCGCCACCAGCGCCACGTCGGTGAGCAGCGCGCGCTCGGGGGAGCCTGGGGGGAACCGCATGCCGACGATGGTGGACCCGGCCACGGGTGTTCGTCAAGCCGAACGGTCGTATGATCCGCCGAACGGCCGGGTGGCTGCGCAGGACCTCACGGTACGCGACCGAGCCTGGGAAGGCGTCGGTCGCGACCGGCGCCGCGAGCTGCGGGCGCGTTGCTCACGAACTGGACGAAATGGACGTCCCTTGAGGATGGTCGACGCGGGTCGCGCCGCGCGGGTGCGCGGTGCGCGGCGGTGGGTGTGGTCGTGGTCACCCCGCGTGGTGGAACACCTCGGCGGTGCCGTAGGTTGGGGGTAGTTGAAAGCTTGACCAACCTGAGACCGGAGAGCGGACACCCCATGACCACCGAGCAGTCCACCCGCGCCCTGCACCTGGCCGAGGAGGCCCAGGACCTGCTGTTCCGCGAGGCGCGCACGGCGAACTCCTTCTCCGCAGAGCCGGTGACCGACGAGCAGGTCCAGGCCATCTACGACCTGGTCAAGTGGGCCCCCACCTCGATGAACACCCAGCCGCTGCGGGTGCTGCTGGTGCGGTCGCCGGAGGCCAAGGCCCGGCTGCTGCCGCTGATGTCGGAGGGCAACCGCGCCAAGACCGAGAGCGCCCCGCTGGTGGCCGTGCTCGCCGCCGACACCGACTTCCACGAGCACCTGCCCACCCAGTTCCCGCACTACCCGGGTGCCAAGGACAACTTCTCCGACGAGGGCGGCCGCGTCGAGTTCGCCAAGTTCAACGCGCTGCTCCAGGTCGGCTACTTCATCCTCGGCGTGCGCGCCGCGGGCCTGGCCGCGGGCCCGATGTCCGGCTTCGACGCCGCCGGGGTGGACGCGGAGTTCTTCGCCGACGGCAAGCGCAAGTCGCTCGTCGTGGTCAACATCGGCAACCCGGGCGAGAGCCCCTGGTTCGACCGCAACCCGCGCCTGGGCTTCGAGCAGGTCGTCGAGACGGTCTGACCCCTGGACGCGAGGAAGGCCCCCGACCGGATCCGGTCGGGGGCCTTCCTCGCGTCCAGGGGTCAGACCGTGCTTCCCCGGAGCGGCGTCAACTCGTGCGTCGTTGTGCCGGGTTGCCTCGGGTGGGACAGGCAGCCGTGGTGGCAAACGGGGGACGGTGCCGGGTGGGGACGCGGGGGCGGGTGGCGGGTGTGCGAAGCACCAATCAATACGTTCCCTGGGTCTGCACGTTCAGCTCGGTGGTGCGGTTGGCCTTGGCCGGGTCCGTCCTGGGGTCGTCGATGCGCAGCACGTCGAAGCCCTTGCCCAGGTCGGAGGCGTAGATGTAGCCGTTGTAGTAGTAGGCCGACCACACGCCGCCGCTCTCGTCCGGGTCCGCGGCGGGGCCGCGCTCGAAGAACCCGATCTCCTTCGGCGCCCGGGAGTCGGTGAAGTCCACGACCTGCACCCCGCCCATGTACCAGGCCTGCACCATGATGTCGCGGCCCGGCACCGGCAGCAGCGAGCCGTTGTGCGCGACGCAGTTCTCCTCGTCGGTCTGCTCGCGGCTGATCTTGTAGAAGCTGCGGAACTCCAGCTTGCGGTTGGCGCCGCGGCCGGTGATGTCGTAGACGCCGTCGGCGCCGCGGGTCTGGCCGATCCGCGGGTTGCACGTCGCCGCGCCGCCGCCGCCCAGCTCATCGGTGAAGATGACCTTGGTGCCAGCGTTGTTGAAGGTGGCCGAGTGCCAGAACGCGAAGTGCAGGTCGTCCTGCACGCGGTGGATGACCCGCGGCTTCTCCCGGTCGGAGATGTCCATCAGGATGCCGTCGCCCATGCACGCCCCCGCCGCGAGGTTCTTCGACGGGTACGCGGTGATGTCGTGGCAGCCCGAGGTCGTCGAGACGTAGCCGGTGTCGACGGTGCCCGGGACGCCCGGGTTGCCGCCGTCGGGGAACAGGTTCGGCGTGGCCACGACCGCCGCCGACGCCGGGTTCTTCAGCGGGACCTTGATGATGCTGATCGAGTCGTGCGGCGGCTTGCACTTCGACAGGGTCGCCGACGGGCTGTAGGACGACACGTAGAGGTAGACGTCCTTGCCGTTGCGGCCCGGCACCAGCGTGTGCGTGTGCGACCCGCAGGCGGTCTCCACCGCGGTGACGTAGCGCGGGTTGCGCTTGTCGCTGATGTCGAAGACCTTCATGCCCTCCCAGTACGGCTTGGTGCCGTCGTTCTGCGAGGTGGAGTTGCAGGAGGCGTCGCTGCGCCGCGAGTCGGTGGACAGGAACAGCAGGTCCCCGCTCACCGACACGTCGTTCTGCGACCCCGGGCACAGCACCTGGCTGGTGATCGCCGGGTGCGTGGGGTCGGAGATGTCGTAGATGGTGAAGCCCAGGTAGTTGCCCGCGATGGCGTAGTTGCCGGTGAACGCCAGGTCGGTGCCCGTCGACGACGGCCCGGCCAGCGGCGCCGTCGCCGGGATGTTCGCGACGTGCGTGACGTTCGCGCTGGTCACCACCTCGTCCGGCGCCGGGAAGGCGCCCTGCGCCCCGGCCGGTCCCGCCCCCACCAGGGACGACGCCACGACAGCCACCACGGCCGCGGCGACCAGCGGTCGTCGGTTGACAGCCACAGCACCCACCCCTCTCGCACGTCCGGTCGGTGGCAGTATGACTGGCTGAAACCCGACATTCCACCATCCGACGTATCCAGTTTTCACCAGTTGCGCGCACGTTGTTGCCATCCCACGGCCGCAGGTACCGTCGAACCCGTCCCAGCGTGAGGAGGCCACCCGTGCGAGCCAGAGCCGTCCCGACCACCGCCGCGGCCCTCGCCCTGGCCCTGCTCACCGCCTGCTCCACCCCCGAGCCCCCGCCGAACCCGGTCCTGCAACCCGGCCTCCCCGGCGAACCCAACCGCACCCTCTCCGCCGACGACGCCGCCTCCGGTCTCCCGGCCACCCCGCCCAACGCCGCCGACTTCGCCTACGCGACCGGCATGGTCGTCCACCACCAGCAGGCCCTCCGCATGACCGACCTCGCCCCCACCCGCGCCGCCAACCCCCAACTCGCCGCCTTCGCCACCCGCATCGCCGACACCCAGCGCCCCGAGATCGACATGATGAACCGCTGGCTCACCCGCAACGGCGGCGATGACCACGCGGGTCACTCAGGCCATTCCGGGCACTCGGACCACGCGGGGATGCCCGGCATGGCCACTGAGGAGGAGTTGGCGGCCCTGGAAGCGGCCCGCGGCCCGGACTTCGACGCCCAGTTCCTGCGCTTGATGATCCGCCACCACGAAGGCGCGGTCGCCATGGCCCAAGAGGTGCAGCAGAAGGGCCAGGACGTGTTCGTGCAGGAGATGGCCGACAACATCATCGCTGAGCAGACTGACGAGATTGCCCGCATGCGCGCAATGGCCTGATTCTTTCCCCTCCCCGGCTGCCGCCTCTCTCTTTCCGGCTACCGCCGGACCCCGGCTGCCGCCGGACCTCTCCGGCTGCCGCCGGGGCCCCGGCGTTCGCCGGGGTGGGGGGTTGGGTGGGTGGCCCGGTTGGGTGGATCCGCTTGGTCGGGGCCCCTATGACGATCATGTGCTGTCGGGCGGGAAAAGGCGGGCTGAAAAGACGCCCGCCCGTCCCGTTTGGGTAGCACATGATCGTCACCCCCGACCAAGCGAATCCACCCAACCGGGCAGGTCACGCCGCCCGGCTCGGCTTCGATGGGCGGTCACCTTCTCGCGCAACCACGACCCACGCTGGCGCTGAGGTACCCCGGGCAAGGGGACCTTGGTCTCAAATGGTCTTGCCGTCCGATGTTCAAGCCACCCGTGTCGGGCGTCACTGGATGGACATCGCGCGTGCGTGGACTCTCGAAGGCAAGCCCGACAACGCTTTGAAGGCATTGCAGAATGCTAAGGCTGTTGCGCCGCAACAAACCAAGCTTCACCCGAATGCGCACGAGACACTGCGCGCTATCGCGGAGGCGGAGCGCCGACGCTCCAACTCGCTGGCCAAATTTGCCGCGTGGATGGGGCTTGAAATTTAGTGTCGAGATTTAGGTGAGTTCGCGCCAAAGAACCCCTTCGCAGCGATTACCGTTATTTGTCGCGAACTCGATCACGGCGCGCCTGACCTCGGCCAAGGCGATTTCGTCGCGGGCTTCAACAGGGAACTCGCTGCCGGTGTAGTCGTACATGACCTCGTTGGCCGCGTCGGTCCCGTTGGTGCCGATAAAGCTGCCGCGGTCGGTGATGATGCTCGCGAATCCGAGTTCGACCTCGGGGCGAACGCCGAATTGAAGAACCAACGGTTGGCCGCCCGTGTGCATCTCGACATTGGCGGCAACTGGAAAGTCGGCTTCCCTTGCTTCCGCCTCTACCTTGTCGAGGAACGAGGCGATGTGCGCAGGGTCGATGATCTCGGGATCGCGCTGCCCGACCTCGTACCACGCTTTGATGGTCACCACGGTTTCCGCCCTCCCGGATAGTCTTGCTTGAAGCCCCCGGCCCGTGAACGGTCAAGACGTACCCCACTGGCAACATTACCGATATGAGCGAGTCGCAACCGTAGGTACCGGGACACGGGACGTTGTTCATCACGATGACAGCACTCCTGATCCCGTTGTCGCGCATGTGCGCCGCAAGCTTGAGTTCGGCGTGCTTCGCGGCGAGGACAGGCGATCGTGGGATGTTCGCGTCCCGCAAGATCTCATCGACCCTCCCCGTGCGGTCGTCTTGACCGCTGACGACGGTGCCGTTGCTGCGTCCGTCGGTCGAGAACCACTCGCCTCGCGTCTTCTGCCCACGCCCGCGGGTGACCGGCGGCGGCAGGCGTTCACGAGCAGCGATCACGCGCGGGTCCTCGCCGTGCTCCTCGCGCCGAACGGGCACCGTCACGGCCCCCGCCGCCCTGGGCGTTGAGACGGGGCCGCCGCCCTCCAGCGACGCGACGTAGGCCCTGAGATCCCCCGCGATCCGTTCAAGCACCCGCCCCGCCGCCCGGACCGTCTCCGCCCCCTGCCGGTACTCGGCGGCTATCGCCCGCACCTCGGGTCGAGACGTGCCCGCCGTCGCGTTCGCCGCGATCCCCGCGGCCTCGTCCGCGCGGAGCACGGCCTCGACCATGCTCGCCCGCGCCGCGTCCATCGCCGCGAGAACCCCGCGCACCGCCGCGAGCAGCTCGCCCACGCCCGCCATCGCCCACCCCCGATCTCGACGCCTGTTCAGGATCGTGGGGTGGAGCCCTGACAGGTGGGTTCACCTGCGCCAACGTGTGCACTTCGCTATATTGCTCCCCAGCTTTTCCCGCTCTGTCAGCTCATGATCGCCGTAGGGGCCCCGCCCAAACAGGTCCACCGCATCGAGCCCGCCCTGAAAATCCCGGCACTCACCCCCGATGCCGCAGGCGAGGCGAGCGCCCCAGTCGGGACCCACCAGAAACCTGGGTGAAGAGCGCCGGCGCCGCCGGCTACGATCGGGGGCGACCGCACCACCCCTGGCCTGGTCAGCCCCGATGACGAGGAGTCCGCCGTGTCCGAGGCCCAGCCCGTTGCCGTTGCCACCGCGAGCGTGGTGGTGAAGGCGGGCACCACCGCGGGCGCGGCCGTCCGGGAGGCGGGGTTGCCCGGCAAGGGGCCCGACGCCGTCGTGGTGGTGCGCGATGCCGAGGGGCGGTTGCGGGACCTGGCGTGGGTGCCGGGGACCGACGTCGAGGTGCAGCCGGTGGCGGCGGACAGCGAGGACGGCCGGGCGGTCATCCGGCACTCGTGCGCGCACGTGCTGGCCCAGGCCGTGCAGCAGCAGTTCCCGGAGGCCAAGCTGGGGATCGGGCCGCCGGTGCGCGACGGGTTCTACTACGACTTCCAGGTCGAGCGGCCGTTCACCCCGGAGGACCTCGCCGCGCTGGAGAAGCGCATGAAGGCGATCATCAAGGGGTCGCAGCGGTTCTCCCGGCGGGTCGTGGAGTCGGTGGAGGCGGCGAAGGCGGAGCTGGCGGCGGAGCCGTTCAAGCTGGAGCTGGTGGACATCAAGTCGGACGTGGACACCGCCGAGGTGATGGAGGTGGGCGGTGGTGAGCTGACCATCTACGACAACCTCGACCCGCGCTCCGGCGACCGGGTGTGGGGCGACCTGTGCCGGGGGCCGCACGTGCCGACCACCAAGCACATCCCCGCCTTCAAGCTCACCAGGGTCGCCGCCGCCTACTGGCGGGGCAACGACAAGAACCCGCAGCTCCAGCGCATCTACGGCACCGCGTGGGAGTCGCAGGAGGCGCTGGACGCGCACCTGGAGCTGCTGGCCGAGGCCGAGCGGCGCGACCACCGGCGGCTGGGCAGCGAGCTGGACCTGTTCAGCTTCCCCGACGAGATCGGCTCCGGTCTGGCGGTCTTCCACCCCAAGGGCGGCATCATCCGCCGGGTGATGGAGGACTACTCGCGCAAGCGGCACGAGGAGGGCGGGTACGAGTTCGTCTACTCCCCGCACATCACCAAGGGCACGCTGTTCGAGGTGTCCGGCCACCTGGGCTGGTACCGCGACGGCATGTACCCGGCCATGCACCTCGACGCCGAGTACAACGACGACGGCACCGTGCGCAAGCCCGGCCAGGACTACTACCTCAAGCCGATGAACTGCCCGTTCCACGACCTGATCTTCCGCTCGCGCGGGCGCTCCTACCGGGAGCTGCCGCTGCGGATGTTCGAGTTCGGGTCGGTGTACCGGTACGAGAAGTCCGGGGTGGTGCACGGCCTGACCCGGGTGCGCGGCATGACGCAGGACGACGCGCACATCTTCTGCACCGAGGAGCAGGTGCAGGAGGAGCTCAAGTCGCTGCTGCGGTTCGTGCTCGACCTGCTGCGCGACTACGGCCTCGACGACTTCTACCTGGAGCTGTCGACCCGCAACGACGAGAAGTACGTCGGCTCCGACGAGGTGTGGGAGCGGGCCACCGAGACCCTGCGGATCGCCGCCGAGGACTCCGGCCTGGAGCTGGTGCCCGACCCCGCGGGCGCGGCGTTCTACGGGCCCAAGATCTCCGTGCAGGCCAAGGACGCGCTCGGCCGCACCTGGCAGATGTCGACCATCCAGCTCGACTTCAACCTGCCCGAGCTGTTCGAGCTGGAGTACACCGCCCCCGACGGCTCGCGCAAGCGGCCGGTGATGATCCACCGCGCGCTGTTCGGCTCGGTGGAGCGGTTCTTCGGCGTGCTCACCGAGCACTACGCGGGCGCGTTCCCGGCCTGGCTGGCGCCGGTGCAGGCGGTGGGCATCCCGATCGCCGACGAGCACTCCGAGCACCTGCTGGCCGTGGCCGATCAGCTGCGCGCGCACGGCATCCGGGTCGAGGTGGACCTCTCCGACGACCGGATGCAGAAGAAGATCCGCAACCACACCCTGCAGAAGGTGCCGTTCCTGCTGGTGGCCGGGGGCAAGGACGTGGAGTCCGGGTCGGTGTCGTTCCGCTTCCGCGACGGCTCCCAGCTCAACGGGGTGCCGGTGGCCGACGCCGTCGAGGCCGTGCGCGACTGGGTGGCCCGCCGGGAGAACACCTCCCCGAACGCCGAGGTGTTCAAGGCCTGAGACGCCGGTGGCCCGGGGTGCGGCGCACCCCGGGCCGTCAGCCCACCCGACTAGGATCGGGGCATGGCAGATCCGGAGCTGGAAGCCCAGGAGGGCGTCGGGATCCCCGACGCGTTGCAGCGGTTGTGGACGCCGCACCGGATGGCCTACATCAAGGGCCAGGGCAAGCCCGAGGGCGACACCTCCGACGGGTGCCCGTTCTGCGCCGTGACCGCGCTCGACGACGCCGACGCGCTGATCATCTCGCGCGGCAAGGGCGTGTACGCGCTGCTCAACCTCTACCCGTACAACCCGGGTCACCTGATGGTGGTGCCCTACCGGCACGTCGCGGACTACACCGACCTCACGCCGGAGGAGACCGTCGAGCTCGCGGAGTTCACCCAGCGCGCGATGCGGGTGGCGCGGCGGGTGTCGGCGCCGCACGGGTTCAACCTGGGCATGAACCAGGGCGTGATCGCGGGCGCGGGGATCGCCGCGCACCTGCACCAGCACCTGGTGCCGCGGTGGGGCGGGGACGCGAACTTCATGCCGGTCATCGGACACACGAAGGTGCTGCCGCAGCTGCTGGGGGAGACCCGGCAGCTGCTCGCGGACGCCTGGGACGCGTGAGGGCCCGCCGGGTCTCCCCGGCAGGCCCCCACGCGTCGCGCACCGGGCTCAGCCCTGGCGCAGCACGGCCTCGATGTCGAGGCTGATCTCGACCTTGTCGCCCACCAGGACGACGTTGTTCTGCACGCCCGCGAAGTTGACGCCGAAGTCCTTGCGGTTGATGTGCGCCTTGCCCTCGATGCCGATGCGGGTGCCGCCGTAGGCGTCGGCCGCGAAGCCGTTGAACTCGAAGGTCACCGGGACGGCCTTGGTGACGTCCTTGAGGGTCAGCTCGCCGTTGAGGACGTAGTCGTCGCCGTCGCGGGTGACCCCGGTGGCCTTGTAGGTCATGGTCGGGTACTTCTCGACCTCGAAGAAGTCCGCGGTCTTGAGGTGGCCGTCGCGGTCGGGGTTGCCGGTGTGGATCGAGTCCAGCTCCACGGCGACCTCGACCCCGGAGGTGGCCAGGTCGTCGGTGGTGGTGACGGTGCCGGTGAACGCGGTGAAGCGGCCCTTGACCTTGCTGATGCCGCCCATGTGCCGCACCGAGAAGCCCACCTCGGAGTGCGTGGGGTCGATGTCCCAGGTGCCCGCGACGAAGCCGGGGATCTCGGTGATGGCGGTGGTCATGGTGGTGCCTCTTCCCGTCGGGTCGAACGCTTGGTTGAACTCTCAATCGGAACGGTACACGGGACCGGTTGAGAGTTCAACTAGGGGGGTACGATGGGGGCATGGCCGAGGAAACGCGCTGGTTGAGCCCAGCGGAGCAGGACGTGTGGCGCACCTTCATCACCATGACCGCCGCGCTCACCGACGGCCTGGACCGGCAGCTGCAACGCGACGCCAAGCTGCCCTACACCTACTACGAGATCCTCGTGGTCCTCTCCGAGACGCCCGAGCGGGCGCTGCGGATGAGCGAGCTGGCGGGCCTGCGCGGCTCGTCGCGCAGCAGGCTCTCGCACGCGGTGTCCCGGCTGGAGGAGGCGGGCTGGGTCGAGCGGCGCGAGTGCCCCACCGACAAGCGCGGGCAGCTCGCCGTGCTCACCGACGCGGGCTACGCCGCCCTGGCCGCCGCCGCCCCCGGGCACGTCGGCGCCGTGCGCGCGGCCCTGTTCGACCGGCTCACCCCCGAGCAGGTCCGGGTGCTCGGGGAGATCAGCGCCGTCGTCCTCGACGGCCTCGACCCCGACAAGCAGCTGCCCGGCAACCGCTGCTTCGGCGGTGCCGCGGCCAGTGACGACCCGCACACGCCCGACCCTGCGGCACGCCCCGACCACGGGCAACCCGAGGTCGCGGGCACCGCCTGAACGGGTGGGGCCGCCCGCCGGCCGGCGCGGGCCGGTTACGCTGCCCGCGCCAGCCCCTCCCGCCGGACAGGTGTGCCCGACAGACTCATGCTCAACATCTTCGCCCGCGCCTCCGTCTCGCGCGTCACCGACCCGATCGGCGCCGCCCTGGTGCGCCTCGGCCTGACCCCCAACGCCATGACCCTGTTCGGCACGGCGGCCACCATCGCGGGCGCGCTGTGGCTGTTCCCCACCGGGCACCTGCTCGCGGGCACCTTCGTGGTGTGGGGCTTCGCCATGTTCGACCTGCTCGACGGGTCCATGGCGCGCGCGCTCGGCGGCGGGACGAAGTTCGGCGCCGTGCTCGACGCCAGCTGCGACCGGCTCGCCGACGGGGCGCTGTTCAGCGCCATCGTCTGGTACCTCCTCGTCGAGACCGACCACCCGGTGCTGGCCGTCGCCGCGCTCATCAACCTGGTCCTGGCGCAGGTCGTGTCCTACATCAAGGCCCGCGCCGAGGCGTCCGGGTTCACCTCGGCCGACGGCGGCCTCGTCGAGCGCGCCGAGCGGCTGATCATCACCCTCGTCGGCACCGGCCTCACCGGCCTGGGCGTGCCGTACGCGCTGGACGTGGCGCTGTGGCTGTGCGCGGCCGGGTCCGTGGTCACCGTGGTCCAGCGCGTGCTCGCGGTGCGCCGCGAGGCGCTGGGGACCGCGGCGTGAGCGGGCTGGCGGCGGCCGCCTACGGGCTGGGGTGGCGCCTGGTGCGGCTGCTGCCCGAGGGCGCGGCCAGGGCGCTGTTCACCGCGGGCGCGGACTGGGCGGCCCGGCGCCGGGGCCCCGGGGCCGAGCGGCTGCGGCGCAACCTGGCCAGGGTCGTCCCGCAGGCCGGGCCGCAGGAGCTCGACGAGCTGGTGCGCCAGGGCCTGCGCTCCTACGCCCGGTACTGGATGGAGGCCTTCCGGCTGCCCGCGATCGACCACGGCGAGATCGCCGACCGGCTGCGCATCACCGGCGAGGAGTACATCGCCGCCGGGCTGGCCGAGGGCAACGGCGTGGTGCTCGCGCTGACCCACTCGGGCAACTGGGACGCCGCGGGCGTGTGGCTGGTGCGCGAGCACGGCTCGTTCACCACCGTCGTCGAGCGGCTGCGGCCCGAGGCGCTGTTCGACCGGTTCGTGCGCTTCCGCGAGTCGCTGGGCTACGACATCGTGCCCGCCTCCGGCGGCGACCGGATGGCCTCGGTGGTGCTGGCCGAGCGGCTGCGCGAGAACAAGGTCGTCTGCCTGGTCAGCGACCGGGAGCTGGGCACCGGCGGGGTGCCGGTCACCTTCTTCGGCGAGCAGGCCAAGCTGCCCGGCGGCGCCGCCTACCTGGCCGCGCGCACCGGGGCGCGGCTGCTGCCCGCCGCGCTGTGGTTCACCGAGGACGGCTGGGCGGCGCGGGTGCACCCGCCGATCCCGGTCGGCGGCGTGCGCGGCATCGCCGCGGCCACCCAGGCCCTCGCCGACGTCTTCGCCGCCGACATCGCCGCCCACCCGGCCGACTGGCACATGCTGCAACCGGTGTGGACCGCCGACCGGGAGGGGGGCGGCGGGTGAGGGTCGGGATCGTCTGCCCCTACTCGTTCGACGTGCCGGGCGGGGTGCAGGCGCACGTGCTCGACCTCGCCAGGACCCTGCACGGCCTCGGCCACGACGTCGACGTGCTGGCCCCGGCCGACGAGGACACCCCGCTGCCGGACTTCGTGCACCCGGCCGGGCGGGCGGTGGCGATCCCCTACAACGGCTCGGTGGCGCGGCTGTCGTTCGGCCCGGTGTCCTTCGCCAGGGTGCGCCGCTGGATCCGCGACCACGACTTCGACGTGCTGCACCTGCACGAGCCCACCGCGCCCAGCCTGTCGATGCTCGCGCTGATGCTGGCCGACGGCCCCATCGTGGCCACCTTCCACACCTCCACCCCGCGCTCGCGCACGCTCAGCGCCTTCCAGGGCGTGCTCCAGCCGTTCCTGGAGAAGATCACCGCCAGGATCGCGGTGTCCGCGCTGGCCCGCCGCGTGCAGGTCGAGCACCTCGGCGGCGACGCGGTGGAGATCCCCAACGGCGTCGACGTCGGCTTCTTCCGCGACGCCGAGCCGCTGCCCGGCTACCCCCGCCCCGGCGGCACGATCGGCTTCGTCGGCCGCTTCGACGAACCGCGCAAGGGCATGCCCGTGCTGCTGGAGGCGCTGCGCCACCTCGACGACCTGCCCGAGGCCCGGCTGCTGGTGGTCGGCCGCGGCGACGAGGACGACCTGCGCCGGGCCGCCGGCCCCTGGGGCGACCGCATCGACCTGCTCGGCCAGGTCGACGACCCGACCAAGGCCAGGGCGCTGCGCAGCGTGGACGCCTACTGCGCGCCCAACACCGGCGGCGAGAGCTTCGGCATCATCCTCACCGAGGCCCTGTCGGCGGGCACCGCCGTGGTCAGCAGCGACCTCGACGCGTTCCGCCGCGTCCTGCTCGACGGCCGCGCGGGCGTGCTCACCGCCACCGGTGACCCGGTCTCGCTGGCCGCGGGCCTGCGCACGGCGCTGACCGACCCGGTGCGGCGCGCCGAGCTGGTGGCGTGCGGCACCGAGCGGGTGCGCGCCTACGACTGGTCCGTGGTCGCCGCCCAGGTGCTGCGCGTCTACGAGCAGGCCGTGGCCGCCGACCCGCGCGGCGTGGGGGAGATCGGGTGACCGGCGCGTGGCTGCTGGTCGGCGGCCTGGTGCTGCTGGTGGTGCTGGGCTCCTACCTGCTCGGCACGGCCAACCGGCTCGACCGGCTGCACGTGCGCACCGACGCCGCCTGGGCCGCCCTGGACGCCGCCCTGGCCCGCCGCGCGGTGGTCGCCAGGGCGGTCTCCGGCTGCCTGGCGCCCGACCCCGCCGACCAGCTGCGGGTGCTGGCCGAGCGCGCCGAGCGGGCCGACCGCGCCGACCGCGAGGCCGCCGAGAACGCGCTGACCAGGCAGATCGCCCTGGTCGACCGGCGCGAGCTGCCGCTGGCGCTGGCTGCCGAGCTGACCGACGCCGAGCACCGGCTGCTCATCGCCCGCCGGGTGCACGGCGACGCCGTGCGCGACACCCTCGCCCAGCGCCGCCGCCGGGTGGTGCGCTGGTTCAAGCTGGCGGGGTTCGCCCCCAGCCCCGGCTACCTCGACATCGCCGAGCCCGAGCCCGGCGCCGTGCCCCGGCCGCGCCCGTCGGCCAGGGTGGTGCTCGTCGACGACGACGGCCGGGTGCTGCTGTTCCACGGCCACGACCCCGCCGACCCGGCCGAGCGGTTCTGGTTCACCGCGGGCGGCGGCGTCGAACCGGGGGAGGACCTGCGCGCGGCCGCCGTCCGCGAGCTGGCGGAGGAGACCGGCCTGGTCGTGGCGCCGGAGCGGTTGCAGGGCCCGATCTGGCGCCGCCGGGTCGCCTTCACCCACGACGGGGTCGCCTACGACGGCGAGGAGTGGTTCTTCCTGCTGCGCGTGGGCGGCGGCGAGCCGATCAGCACGGCGGGCTTCACCGAGGGCGAGACCCGCTTCATCGACGGGCACCGCTGGTGGTCGGCCGCGGAGCTGAGCGCCGAGCGGCCCACGCACTACCCGGTGGAGCTGGCCGACCGGCTGCGCGAGCTGGCCGAGCAGGACTGGCGGCCCGGCCCGCTGCGGGTCGTGCGCTAGGGCCTGTCCTCAAAGTGGGTGTGGTTGATCTGCTTTGATCTTGTCCCGTGGTGCGCAGGCATGAGTTGACCGATGAGCAATGGCAGGTCGTGGAGCCGTTGTTGCCGCCTTCGGGTGTGAGGGGTCGTCCGAGGGTGGATGACCGCAGGGTGGTGAACGGGATGTTGTTCAAGGCCAAGACGGGGATCTCGTGGCGTGATCTGCCGGAGCGGTATGGGCCGTGGAAGACCGTCTACAACCGGTTCTGGCGGTGGTCGCGCAACGGGACCTTGGCCGCGCTGGTCGCCAGGGTGCGGGTCGTCGCCGAGGCGGTCGACGAGCTGGACCGGGAGGTCTCGGTCGACTCCTCGATCGTGCGGGCGCACCAGCACGCGGCCGGGGCCCGTCACGCCGTCGACCCCGGCGCGGGGGGCGGGGCGATCCCGCGGCGGGCAGGGCGAACCAGGTGATCATGCCATCGGCCGCTCTCGGGGCGGGCCCTCGACCAAGATCCATCTGGCGTGTGACGGGCACGGGCGTCCGTTGTCGGTGGTGTTGACCAGCGGCAACGTCAACGACTGCACCATGTTCACCCAGGTCATGGACGGGATTCGGTTCCGACGCCCCGGCCGGGGACGCTCGGGCGCCCGCCCGCGCAGGGTGCTCGCGGACAAGGGCTACTCCTCCCGCGCCATCCGCGCCTGGCTGCGGGCCCGGCGCATCCCCACCACCATCCCCGAACGCCGCGACCAACAGGCCGGACGACAACGACGAGGCCGAGCAGGCGGCCGCCCACCAGTCTTCGACCCGGTCGCCTACCGGCGACGCAACGTCGTCGAGCGCTGCTTCAACCGACTCAAGCAGTTCCGGGCCATCGCCACCCGCTACGACAAGACCGCCCTGTCCTTCCAGGCCATGATCGACCTCGCCACCCTCACACTCTGGCTTTGAGGACACGCCCTAGGGCCTGGCGCGGCTGTCGCTGGGCCAGGCTGTGCGGACGGGCCCTGGCTCGCCAAGTGGCCTGCCGAGATCGCCCCGGATTGGCCTCGTCAGGGCGCCACCGGCGGCTTAACCTCGACAACGGCGCAGGTCAGCGCCCTCGACCGACAGATCTGGAGGGGCACAGCCATGTCCGAAGTCCGCACCGCCACCGGCACCACGCGCGTCAAGCGGGGGATGGCGGAGATGCTCAAGGGCGGGGTGATCATGGACGTGGTCACCCCCGAGCAGGCGAAGATCGCCGAGGACGCGGGCGCGGTGGCGGTCATGGCGCTGGAGCGGGTGCCCGCCGACATCCGCGCCCAGGGCGGGGTGTCGCGGATGAGCGACCCGGACATGATCGACGGCATCATCGCCGCGGTGTCCATCCCGGTGATGGCCAAGGCCCGCATCGGCCACTTCGTCGAGGCCCAGGTGCTCCAGGCGCTCGGGGTGGACTACATCGACGAGTCCGAGGTGCTCACCCCCGCCGACTACGCCAACCACATCGACAAGTGGGCCTTCACCGTGCCCTTCGTGTGCGGGGCCACCAACCTCGGTGAGGCGCTGCGCCGGATCACCGAGGGCGCGGCCATGATCCGCTCCAAGGGCGAGGCGGGCACCGGCGACGTCTCCAACGCCACCACCCACATGCGCAAGCTGCGCACCGAGATCAAGCGGCTCGCCGCCCTGCCCGAGGACGAGCTGTACGTGGCGGCCAAGGAGCTCCAGGCCCCCTACGACCTGGTCAAGGAGGTCGCCACCACCGGCAAGCTGCCCGTGGTGCTGTTCACCGCGGGCGGCATCGCCACCCCGGCGGACGCGGCCATGATGATGCAGCTGGGCGCGGAGGGCGTGTTCGTCGGCTCCGGCATCTTCAAGTCCGGCAACCCGGCCCAGCGCGCCGAGGCGATCGTCAAGGCCACCACCTTCCACGACGACCCCGACGTGCTGGCCAAGGTCAGCCGCGGCCTCGGTGAGGCCATGGTCGGCATCAACGTCGACGAGATCCCGCAGCCGCACCGCCTGGCCGAGCGCGGCTGGTAGCCCCCGGCCCCCGTCCCGCCGCGGCGGGGCGGGGGTGGGTGGCGGGTCTGTTGACGGGGTGGGTGGCGGGTCTGTCGAGCACAGACCTACCGGTACTCGCTGAGCATGACCGCCGTCGTGGCGGGGTCCAGCGCCTCGAACACGTGCGGGGCATCGCCCGGGTAGGTGATGAAGTCGCCGGGGCGCAGCTCCACCGGCTCGTCGACCGGGCCCACCAGCGCCCGGCCGGTGCACAGCACCACGTGCTCGACCTCGCCCGGCGGGTGCGGCGCCGACTCCCGGCGCGACCCCGGCTCGGCCGAGACCAGGTACAGGTCGCGGCGCGCCCCGGGCGGCCCGGCCGACAGCAGGGCCGTGGTGTAGTCGGCGCTGTCGGAGGGCACCGCCTCCGCCTCCCCGAGGCGCACCACCCGCACCACCGGCGCGGGCGGGTCGACCAGCCTGCTGAACGGCACCCCCAGGGCGCTGCTCACCGCCCACAGGGTCTCGATGCTGGGGTTGCCGGTGCCCGCCTCCAGCTGCGACAGCGTCGACTTGGCCACCCCCGCCCGCCTGCCCAGCTCGCCCAGCGACAACCCCGAGCGCTCGCGCTCGCGGCGCAGCGACCGGGCGATCACCTCGCGGGGCGCCCCGCGCTCTGCCATGCCCACACCCGCTCTCCCAGGAGGCAGCCCGCCGTGGCGTCCCGAACCGCCCCCCGCGGGGCTCGTCCCCGCCCTGCCGCTCGCCGACCAGGCGAGGCTGGCCATGGTAGCCACCCCGCCCGCACCGACCTCGCCGGTCCGCGCCGCCCGCGCCCGGATAGGCTGGTCAACCGCCCGGGACGGGCCCGGGTGGGGGAGGTGGGCCGCGGTGTCGGCTGAGCGGCCGCTGGTCGGGGTGCTGGCCCTGCAGGGCGACGTGCGCGAGCACGCCGCCGCGCTGGAGTCCGGCGGTGCCAGGGTGCTGCCGGTGCGGCGCCCGGAGGAGCTGGCCAGGGTCGACGGGCTCGTCGTCCCCGGCGGCGAGTCGACGACCATGTCGCGGCTGCTGGAGGTCTTCGAGCTGCTGGACCCGCTGCGCGAGCGGCTGGCGGCGGGGATGCCCGCCTACGGCTCCTGCGCTGGGATGATCCTGCTGGCCGAGCGCGTCCTCGACGGCCGGGCCGACCAGCGGCAGCTGGGCGGGCTGGACGTGGTCGTGCGGCGCAACGCCTTCGGCAGGCAGGTCGACTCGTTCGAGGCAGAACTGGACTTCGCCGGGGTCGACGGCGGCCCGGTCAAGGCGGTGTTCATCCGCGCGCCCTGGGTGGAGTCGGTGGCCGAGGGGGTCGACGTGCTCGCCACGGTGCCCGACACCCCCGGTGCCGGGGACGCCGCCGGTAGGATCGTCGCGGTCCGGCAGGGCCGGGTGCTGGCCACCGCCTTCCACCCGGAGCTGACCGGTGACCCCCGGGTCCACCGCCGGTTCGTTGACCTGGTCCGCGAAGCGGCCTGACCCCGACGTGCGAGCACAGACGGAGGAGAGATGAGCGGCCACTCAAAGTGGGCGACAACCAAGCACAAGAAGGCCGCCCTCGACGCCAAGCGTGGCAAGCTCTTCGCGAAGCTGATCAAGAACGTCGAGGTGGCGGCGCGCACCGGGGGCGGGGACCCCGAGGGCAACCCGACGCTGTTCGACGCCATCCAGAAGGCCAAGAAGAACTCCGTCCCGCTGGACAACATCGAGCGCGCCCGCAAGCGCGGCGGCGGCGAGGAGGCGGGCGGCGCCGACTGGCAGACGATCATGTACGAGGGCTACGGCAGCAACGGCGTCGCGGTGCTCATCGAGTGCCTGACCGACAACCGCAACCGCGCGGCCGGTGAGGTCCGCACCGCCATGACCCGCAACGGCGGCTCCATGGCCGACCCCGGCTCGGTCTCCTACATGTTCAACCGCAAGGGCGTCGTGGTCATGCCCAAGGGCGACCTGTCCGAGGACGACGTGCTCATGGCCGTCCTCGACGCGGGCGCCGAGGAGGTCAACGACCTCGGCGACTCCTACGAGATCGTCTCCGAGGCCACCGACCTCGTCGCCGTCCGCACCGCCTTGCAGGAAGCGGGCTACGACTACGAGTCCGCCGACGCCAGCTTCCTCCCCTCGGTCACCGTGGCCCTGGAGGCCGACGGCGCCCGCAAGGTCTTCAAGCTCATCGACGCCCTGGAGGACTGCGACGACGTCCAGAACGTCTACGCGAACTTCGACGTCTCCGACGAGGTCATGGCCGAGGTCGACTAGTCGGTGGTGGCTGGCGCGGAACGTCTACGCGCTGTGCTGGTCTTCCCCGTCTCCGACGAGGTCATGGCGGAGGTCGACTAGTCGGTGGTGGCTGGCGCGGGACGTCTACGCGCTGTGCTGGTCTTCCCCGTCTCCGACGAGGTCATGGCGGAGGTCGACTAGTTCCGTCCGCGTCGTGGCCGAGGTCGGCTGACTTCTGGTTGCATGGAGGCCCGGGGCGCGTGCGCCCCGGGCCTTCCGCGTCCCCGCCCCAGGAGCCCCCCTTGTCGCTCGACCACATCTCCGAAGAGGAAGCCGAACTCCGGGCCTGGCTCCTCGCCGAGTGCGACCGCACCGGCCACGCCGTCATCCAGGTCTCCGACGACGAGTTCGGCGCGGGCTACAGCTTCTCCGTCGGCGCCTGGCGCGTCCACGGCGCCCCGGAAGCGGTCGTGGTGGGCCTGCCCGCCGAGATGGCCCTCGGGCTCATCGACCTCTACGTGCGCCGGGTGTCGGAGGGCGAGCGCTTCTTCCCCGGCCTGCCCTACCTGGACTTCTTCGACGGAACCCCGGTGGTGGTGGAGCGGGTCCACCAGGCGTTCTACCCGGAGTACCTGGGCAGCGCCCTGCTGCTCTACCCGTCCGGCCAGTTCCCGGCCCTGCAACTGATCGTGGCAACCCCGGACGGGCACTTCCCGTGGCACGACCGCGCGCCGAAGGGGTTCCGGGAATGGCAGCCCGTGCTGACCGACAGCGGAATGCCGGAGAGTTGGCGGCCTGGGGTGGATGGGCCTTGAGGGTGTTGGCTAGGTCGCCTCGCCTTCGGCTTCGGCGGGTGGAAGAGCGCGGGATTTCTTTGCTGGCTCGATGCGGTGGACTTGTTCGGGTGGGGAAGGCGATCATGAGCTACCCCGTCCGGGTTGAGCGGGGCTCTTGTGGCCCCAGCTTTTCCCGCTCTCTCAGCTCATGATCGCCGTAGGGGCCCCGCCCGAACAGGTCCACCGCATCGAGCCCGCCACCAAACGACCGGCACTCAAACTTCATCACCTGCTCAACCGAGCAACGAGCCCAGCGTGCTCAGGGAACCGCTCCGCCAGGTCCCCCGAGAACTCCACGCACTCATCGGTGTACGCAGGCACCACCACCGTGCTCACCAGCGTCCACCCAGCGCTCTCCGAAGCCTGCCACGTCCCAGCCGGGACCACGGCCTGCGGCCGCTCACCCGCTGCCAGGTCCACTCCCAACGTCCGCTGCACCAACCCCCCATCCCCCAGCGTGTGCAGCGTCAGCGGGTCTCCCGCGTGGTAGGCGTAGACCTCGGGGAAGTCGAGCCGGTGCCACGCGGAGAAGTCGGGGCGTTCGAGCAGGTAGTAGATGGTGGAGAAGTCCTCCGTGCGCCAGGACTGGGTCCAGAGGCCGCCCTCCTGGGGGAGGGGGTGCAGGTCGAGGGTGGTGCGGATGAGGTCCGGGGTCACGGGGGTGATCATTGCGGATAGGGTCGGGGGGTGACCCGTCCTCGTGGTGCGTCGGAAGACGAGCTGGGGTTCCGGCCCCAGGAGGCTGTGCGGTGGTTGGCGCCGCGGGTGCTGGTGAGCACCGGGGTGCAGTCGGTGATCGCGTCGATCTTCGGGTCGTACGCGGACAAGCGGGAGTTGCAGGGGTCGTTGCCCGCGGAGGTGCACCGGTTCACCCGGGTGGGGGACGGTGCCGAGGGGGAGCGGGACTTCTGGTTCGACTACGTGGCGGACCTGGGGGACGGGTTCGACGCGACCTACAGCGTGGCGACCCTGCTGGGGGCCGAGTCGGTGGAGCTGCCCGGGGTCGGGGCGCTGCCGCGCGGGGAGCTGCTGGTCATGGGCGGGGACGAGGTGTACCCGTCGGCGTCGACCAGGGCCTACGAGGACCGGACCAAGGGCGTGTACCGGGCGGCGCTGCCCGAGGCGACGGGGACGCCGCCGACGCTGTTCGCCTTGCCCGGCAACCACGATTGGTACGACGGCTTGACGTCTTTCCTGCGGGTTTTCGGGCAGAAGCGGGCGATCGGCGGGTGGCAGACCGCGCAGAGCCGGTCGTACTTCGCGATCGAGCTGCCGCGGCGGTGGTGGTTGTTCGCCATCGACACGCAGTTCGACGACTACGTCGACGGGCCGCAGTTGCAGTACTTCCGGGAGGCGGCGCAGGAGCTGCGGCCGGGGGACGCGGTCATCCTCTGCACGCCTGCGCCGGACTGGGTGGACGCGGGGTCGGGGCGCGAGGCGGGCAAGTACGACACGATCGAGTTCTTCGACCGGGAGGTCGTGCGGCCCCGGGGCGCCGACATCCGCGTCATGCTGTCGGGGGACAAGCACCACTACGCGCGGTACGCCGAGCAGGGCGGCGACCGGCAGCGGATCACCGCGGGGCACGGGGGCGCGTACCTGGCGGCCACGCACGAGCTGCCCAAGGCGCTCACCCTGCCGCCGCCCGCGTCCCGGGTGCGGCAGAAGTCGCCCGCGCGGGACTTCGCCCTGGTCGAGCGGTACCCGAGCAAGCGGACCTCGGAGCGGTTCGCCGCCGGGATCTTCCAGCTCCCGTGGCGCAACCCCGGGTTCTGGGCGCTGACCGGGACGTTCCAGACGCTGATGACGCTCGCGGTGCTCTACGGGTTGGTGGAGACGCTGGGGGAGCGCAGCGACAAGGGGTTCTTCGGGCTCGTGGCCACCTGGACGCCCGCGGTGGCGGTGGCGGCGGTGCTGCTCGTCGGCGGGGTGACGTTCGCGAAGATCGAGCGGTTCCACGGCGGGCGGGTGGCCACCGCGTTCGGGCTGGTGCACGCCCTGCTGCACATCGGGTTGAGCGTGGGGTGGTCCTTCGTCGTCATCTACCTCTACACGCGCGTGCTGCCGCCGGGTGTCGTCGACGACTGGGCGACGCTGGTGGTCGTGCTGGTGGGCACGCCGGTGCTCATCGGGCTGGTCGACGCCGAGCTGGTGGCGCTGTACCTGATGGTGGCCTCGCGGTTCGGCATCAACCTCAACGAGGTCATGGCCGGGCAGAGCATCGAGGACCACAAGGGGTTCCTGCGGCTGCGCATCGACGCCGCCGGTGACCTGGTCATCCACGCCGTCAAGCTGGACGAGGTGGGCCGGAAGTGGCGGGCCGACCCCGACGCCCCGGCGCACGCGCCGTGGCTGGTGCCCGCGCGCCCGCTGCGGCCCGCCCTGATCGAACCGCCCATCCGGGTGCCCCGCGTGTCGGCGGACGCGGGCGCGGGCTGACCCCCTAAGCTCCTCGAACGAGTGTTCGCGACGGGAGAGGGGACGAGGCGGCCGTGCGCGTCCTGGGCGTCGACCCCGGCCTGACCCGGCTCGGCATCGCGGTGGTCGACGGGGGCCTGGGCCGCGCCGTGCGGGCGGTGGCCGTCGACGTCATCCGCACCCCCGCCGACGACGAGCTGGCCACCCGGCTGCTCAAGGTCGCCGACGGCGTGGAGGCATGGCTCGACCGGCACCGCCCCGACGTGGTCGCCATCGAGCGGGTGTTCAGCCAGCACAACGTGCGCACCGCCATGGGCACCGCGCAGGCCGCGGGCGTGGTGGCGCTGGCCGCCGCCCGGCGCGACCTGCCGGTCATGTTCCACACCCCCAGCGAGGTCAAGGCCGCCGTCACCGGGTCCGGCCGGGCGGACAAGGCGCAGGTCACCACCATGGTGACCCGGCTGCTGCGGCTGACCGAGGCGCCCAAGCCCGCCGACGCCGCCGACGCGCTCGCGCTGGCCATCTGCCACCTGTGGCGGGCGCCGGTGCGCAACCGGATGGCCGAGGCGGAGGCGAGGGCGGCGGAGCTGGCCAAGGCGCACCGTGCGAGGCTGGCCGAGGCGGCCAAGTCGGGCGGGCGGCGCCCCGCGGGCGGCGCGGCGGCCACTCCCAACAGCAGGGCAGCGGGCAGCAGGGCGGTGGGTTCGTGATCTCTTCGGTGCGCGGGACCGTGGCGTCGATCGGCCTCGACCACGCGGTCGTCGAGGTCGGCGGGGTGGGGCTGGCGGTGCAGGCCACGCCGCACACGCTGGCGACCCTGCGGCGCGGCGACGAGGCGGCGCTGTCGACCGCGCTGGTCGTGCGGGAGGACTCGCTGACCCTGTTCGGCTTCGCCGACACCGCCGCGCGCGACCTGTTCTGGTTGCTCCAGACCGTCTCCGGCATCGGGCCCCGGCTCGCCCTGGCCACCCTGGCGGTGCTGGAACCGGCGCAGCTGCGGCACGCGCTGGCCGACGGCAACATCAGCACCCTGACCCAGGTGCCCGGCATCGGCCGCAAGGGCGCCGAGCGGCTGATCATCGAGCTGCGGGACAAGGTCGACGCGGTGGTCGCCGCCGACGCCACCCCGGCCGCGCCCGCCCCCGGCGCCGTGCGCGGCTCGGTGGTCGAGGCGCTGACCGGCCTGGGCTTCGGGGTCAAGCAGGCCGAGCAGGCCGTGGACCGGGTGCTGGCCGAGGACTCCGGCGCGGCCACCCCGGCGGTGCTGCGCAAGGCCCTGGCGACCCTCGGGCCCCAGCGGTGATGGACGAGTTCGCCGAGCAGGACTGGGCGGACGCGCAGCTGTCCCCGGTGGCCGAGCCCGCGGAGCGCGACGACGAGGCCACCCTCCGGCCCCGGCTGCTCACCGAGTTCGTCGGCCAGCCCCGGGTGCGCGAGCAGCTGCAACTGGTGCTGGAGGGCGCCCAGCGCCGCGGCGCCCCGCCCGACCACGTGCTGCTGTCCGGGCCGCCCGGGCTGGGCAAGACCAGCCTCGCCATGATCATCGCCGCCGAGCTGGGCAGGCCCATCCGGATCACCTCCGGCCCGGCCCTGGAGCGCGCGGGCGACCTGGCCGCCATGCTGAGCAACCTCGCCGAGGGCGAGGTCATGTTCATCGACGAGATCCACCGCATCGCCCGCCCCGCCGAGGAGATGCTGTACCTGGCGATGGAGGACTTCCGGGTCGACGTGGTGGTCGGCAAGGGCCCCGGCGCCACCAGCATCCCGCTGGAGATCGCGCCGTTCACCCTGGTCGGGGCCACCACCCGCTCCGGGTCGCTGACCGGGCCGCTGCGCGACCGGTTCGGCTTCACCGCGCACATGGAGTTCTACGCCGCCGAGGAGCTGGAGCAGGTGCTGCGCCGCTCCGCGACCATCCTCGGGGTCGACCTGCGCGCCGACGGCGCCGCCGAGGTCGCGGGCCGCTCCCGGGGCACTCCGCGCATCGCCAACCGGCTGCTGCGCCGGGTCCGCGACTACGCCGAGGTGCGCGGCGACGGCCGGGTCGACCGGGCGGTGGCCCGCGCGGCGCTGGAGGTCTACGACGTCGACGAGCTGGGCCTGGACCGGCTGGACCGGGCGGTGCTCGGCGCCCTGGTGCGCTCGTTCGGCGGCGGGCCGGTCGGCGTGGCCACGCTGGCGGTGGCGGTCGGGGAGGAGCCGACTACCGTGGAGGAGGTGTGCGAGCCGTACCTCGTCCGGGCCGGGATGCTGGCCAGGACGCCGCGCGGCCGGGTGGCCACGGCGCTGGCCTGGTCGCACCTGGGGCTCACCGCCCCCGCGGACGCCCCCGGCTGGGCGGCGCCTACCCTGTTCGACGAGTGACCGCTCGCACTGCCCGACCTCGGCGCCGACGGGGTGCTGTGACCTGGCAGAATCGGGTGAAAACCCGAACAATCGGACTTTTCCCGACTCGGGAACGGTTCCCGGACGGAGAGAAATGAACTCAGCCCTACTGCCCCTGCTGCTCGTCGCAGTGCTGGCCATCCCGCTCATCCTCGGCTCCCGCAAGCAGAAGAAGATGGTGGCCGAGCAGCAGGCGCTGCAGAACTCGCTCCAGGTCGGCGACCGGGTGATGACCACCTCGGGCCTCTACGGCACCGTGTCGGACATCAGCGACGACGCCACCATCGGCATCGAGATCGCGCCGGGCTACGAGACCACCTGGCTGCGCCAGGCCGTCCGGGAGAAGGTCGGCCCGGACGTGCTCGACGACGAGGACGAGGTCGGCGGCGAGCACGAGGCCATCGACGAGGTCACCGAGGTCGAGGCGCCCGCCAAGGACACCGCCGACGCGACCCCGGAGCAGCGCAAGAACTGACGCCCGACCCGCGCGGTCACCGTGCGCCCCGGGGCGGGCGCGCACAGTGACCCGCGCAACACCGGGCTCACCTGACACCAGGTACGCTGCGCCCTCACCCACATGAGAACCCCGGGTGTGGGCGCAGCGTCATGACCACCATCGCGGCGCGCACGCTGGCGTGCGCACACGAGCGAGCCGAGGAGACGGACCGACCGTGGCACCACCGGTTGGGCAGATCCGCCCAGGGCGCTATCTGGCGTTCTTCGTAGCAGTAGTCGCCGTCCTCTACGCCCTGGTCTTCGCGACCGGCGACCACCGGGCCGAACCCAAGCTGGGCATCGACCTGCAGGGCGGCACCCGGGTGACGCTGACGGCCAGGACCGAGAACGGCGAACCGCCCTCGCGCGAGTCGCTGAACCTCTCCCGGCAGATCATCGAGACCCGCGTCAACGGCACCGGCGTCAGCGGCGCCGAGGTGGTGCTGGACGGCACGCAGCTGGTGATCACCGTCCCGGGGGAGAACGGCGACCGCGCCCGCGACCTCGGCCAGACCGCGCAGCTGCGCTTCCGCCCGGTCGTGCAGGCGGGCCAGACCACCCCGCAGCAGACCCAGCAGCCGGGCGCGACGACCGGCACGGCCCCGGCCACCCCGCCCGCGGCCACCAACGCCCCGGCCACGACCGGCAACCCGGCGCCGCAGGGCCGCCCGGCCCCCGCGCAGGCCCAGCAGCCCACCACGACCGCGCCCGCCGCGCCGTCGACGCCCGCCGCGCCCGCCCCCAAGCCCTCGGACGCGCTGACCGGCGCGAACAAGGCCCTCTACGACAGCCTCCCCGACGACCGCAAGCAGCGCTACGACGCCGCCGCGCCGCCGGAGTCCTGCGTGCTCTACCAGCTGCTCGCGCTGAAGAACACCGACCGCAACAACCCCCTGGACTCCGACCAGGAGGGGCAGCTGATCACCGAGGGCAAGAAGTGCCGCCAGGACCCGCGCCTGGTCGACAGCACCGACGCCTCCGGCGCGGCCACCCCGGCCGACACCGCGCTCCAGTCCGCGGTCGCCGCCCTGATCGACTGCGGCCCCGGCCAGGTCGACCCGCTGGTCGGCAACGACGACCCGAAGCTGCCGCTGGTCGCCTGCGACCAGGACGGCGCGGAGAAGTTCGTCCTCGGCCCGTCGTTCCTGGAGGGCACCCAGATCTCCAACGCCACCGCGGGCCAGGACCCGCAGGGCGCCGGCTACCAGGTCGTGGTGAGCTTCAAGCCCGAGGGCCAGTCCATCTGGGCGAAGTACACCGAGGAGCACCTGCAGCAGCGCGCGGCGTTCGTCCTCGACACCCAGGTCGTCTCCGCCCCCACCATCCAGTCGGTGATCAACGGCGACACCACCATCACCGGCGGCACCGGCGGGTTCTCCAGCTCCGAGGCCACCAAGCTCGCCAACGTGCTCAAGTACGGCTCGCTGCCGCTGTCGTTCGACCCCTCCGAGGCCGAGACGGTGTCGGCGACCCTGGGCCTGGCCTCGCTGGAGGCGGGCCTCATCGCGGGCGGCATCGGCCTGGCGCTGGTGTTCGTCTACTGCCTGATCTACTACCGCCTGCTCGGCGTGCTGACGATCCTGTCGCTGGTGCTCTCGGCGGTGGTCGTCTACGCGGTGCTGGTGCTGCTCGGCCGCTGGATCGGGTTCACCCTCGACCTCGCGGGCATCGCGGGCTTCATCATCGCCATCGGCATCACCGCGGACTCGTTCGTCATCTTCTTCGAGCGGTTGAAGGACGAGGTGCGCGAGGGCCGCAGCTTCCGCTCGGCGGTGCCGCGCGCCTGGGTGCGCTCGCGGCGCACCATCCTCTCCGCCGACGCGATCAGCTTCCTGGCCTCGGCGGTGCTCTACGTGCTGGCCGTCGGCCAGGTCAAGGGCTTCGCGTTCACCCTGGGCATGTCCACGGTGCTCGACCTGGTGGTCGTGTTCCTGGTGACGCACCCGCTGGTCGCGATCGCCTCCAAGTCGAAGTTCCTGTCCAACCCCAAGTTCTCCGGCCTCGGCTCGGCGCACCGCGCCGCGGCGTCGAACAAGCGGGCCGCGCGGGTGGCGGGCACCGCCGCGAAGGAAGGGTGACGGACGTGTCTACCCCCAGCACCGGGTCCAGCACCCCCGGGTCGACCAGCACCGCCCAGCGCGGCAGCTTCTTCGACCGCCTCTACACCGGCAACGGCGCCTTCGACATCGTCGGGCACCGCAAGCGCTGGTACGCCATCTTCGGCGGGCTGATGCTCATCTGCCTGATCTCGATGGTGTTCCGCGGCTTCAACCTCGGCATCGACTTCGAGGGCGGCACCCGGCTGTCGATGCCCGCGCAGAACGAGGCCGGGCAGGTCATCACCGTCGAGCAGGTGGAGGACGTGTTCTCCCGCGCGGCCGGCCGCGACGCCTCGTCGGTGCAGTCGGTGGGCACCGGTGCCTCGGCCACCATGCAGATCAAGGCCGAGACGCTGACCAACGACGAGGTGGGCCGGGTCAAGGCCGCGCTGGCCAACGACCTCAAGCCCAAGTCGGCCACCGGCGGCACCGGCGTCGGCCAGGTCAGCGACTCGGCGGTGTCGGGCACCTGGGGCGGGGAGATCTCCCGGCAGGCGCTGATCGCGCTCGGCGTGTTCATCGTGCTGGTGGCCATCTTCCTCGCGCTGTACTTCGAGAAGTGGATGGCCGTCGCCGCGCTCGGCGCGCTGGTGCACGACATCGTGGTCACCGCGGGCGTCTACTCGCTCATCGGCCTGGAGGTCACCCCGGCCACGGTGATCGGCCTGCTCACCATCCTCGGGTTCTCCCTCTACGACACGGTCGTGGTGTTCGACAAGGTCAAGGAGAACACCCGCGGCCTGCTCGGGCTGACCAGGCGCAGCTACCCCGAGGCGGCCAACCTCGCGCTGAACCAGACCCTGATGCGCTCGATCAACACCTCGCTGATCGCGCTGCTGCCGGTGATCGGCCTGCTCATCGTCGGCGTCTGGGTGCTCGGCGTGGGCACCCTGGAGGACCTGGCGCTGGTGCAGCTGACCGGCATGCTGGCCGGTGTGCTGTCCTCGATCTTCCTGGCCACCCCGATCCTGGTGGACCTGAAGATGCGCGAGCCGCAGTTCGCCCAGCAGGCCCGCAAGGTCCAGGCCCGCCGGGAGCTCCAGGCCAAGCGCGCCGCGGCCGGGGTCACCGACGGCGAGGACGAGGCCGAGGAGACCGGGCGGGAGAAGGCGATGGCCGGTGGCGTCCCCGGGCGCACCCCCAAGGCCTCCGACGCCCGCCGCGTCGCGGCCAACACCCGGCCGTCGGGCAAGTCCGGCGGCAGGCCCTCGGGCAAGAAGCGCCGCTGACCGTGGCCGACGGCACCGCGCTGGACAGGGCGCTCGGCCTCGTCCGGGAAGTCCCCGACTTCCCGGAGCCGGGCGTCCTGTTCCGCGACCTGAGCCCGGTGCTCGCCGACGCGGCGGGCTTCCGGGCGGTCACCGACGCCTTCGCCGCGGCGCTGCCCTCCGGGGCAGGCGCCGTGGACACCGTGGTCGCCATCGAGGCCCGCGGGTTCCTCTTCGGCGCCGCGCTGGCCACCGCCGCCGGGCTCGGCCTGGTGGCGGTGCGCAAGCCGGGCAAGCTGCCCGCGGTGGCCGACCGGGTCACCTACGACCTGGAGTACGGCTCGGCCACCCTGGAGCTGCCCGCCGACACCCTCGCGCCCGGCAGCCGCGTCGTCATCGTCGACGACGTGCTGGCCACCGGCGGCACGGTGGAGGCCGCCGCCGGGCTCGTCGAGCGGGCGGGCGCCACCACCGCGGTGGTGGCCGTGGTCGTGGAGCTGACCGCGCTCGGCGGTCGCTCCCGGTTGCCCGGGGGTGCGGACTTCGTCTCCCTGCTCAGCGTCTGACCGGCCGGTCCAGCACCCCGGGAGCACCCGGGCCGCCAGCGGTTCGTGGCGCGGGTCACCACCCGGCGTCGGTGGGCGGTCACCCGCTGATCGTGCCGCGGTGCGCCGGGGCACGCTCGGCGTCCCATGTGGGCGGTTCGGCGCCCCGCACCGCCGTCCTGGCCTGCTGCGGAGTTATCCTCGGTGTCCGGGCCACACCCGTGACCCGGACACCCGAGAGTGCGCCGGGAGCAGGTTTGAGCCACGAGGTGCAGACGAGCCCCGCCGGGGTGACCGCCGCCGAGGCGGCCACCACCCCCGCGGGCAGGCAACCGTCCGCCACCCGCCGCGTGCGCGCCCGGCTCGCCCGGCGCATCACCGCGCAGCGGCCCGCCGTGGTCAAGCAGGTGCTCGAACCGCTGGCCGCGGTGCACCGGGAGCTGCACCCCAAGGCGGACCTGGCGCTGCTGCAGCGGGCCTACGACGTCGCCGAGGACAAGCACAAGGCGCAGCGGCGCAAGTCTGGCGACCCCTACATCACCCACCCGCTCGCGGTCGCCACCATCCTCGCCGAGCTGGGCATGGACACCACGACGCTGGTCGCGGCGCTGCTGCACGACACCGTCGAGGACACCGACTACTCCCTGGAGCGGCTCACCGCCGACTTCGGCGACGAGGTGGCGCACCTGGTCGACGGGGTCACCAAGCTGGACAAGGTGCAGCTGGGCACGGCCGCGGAGGCCGAGACCATCCGCAAGATGGTGATCGCCATGGCCCGCGACCCCCGGGTGCTGGTGATCAAGCTGGCGGACCGGCTGCACAACATGCGCACCATGCGCTTCCTGCCGCCGGAGAAGCAGGCCAAGAAGGCCCGCGAGACCCTGGAGGTGCTGGCCCCGCTGGCGCACCGGCTGGGCATGGCCACGGTCAAGTGGGAGCTGGAGGACCTGGCCTTCGCCATCCTGCAGCCCAAGAAGTACGACGAGATCGTGCGGCTGGTGGCCAACCGGGCGCCCTCGCGCGACACCTACCTGCAGAAGGTCGTCGGGGAGCTGGGCAACAACCTGGAGGCCTCGCGGATCGAGGCCAGGGTCGAGGGCAGGCCCAAGCACTACTACTCGATCCACCAGAAGATGATCGTCCGCGGCCGCGACTTCGACGACATCCACGACCTCGTCGGCGTGCGCATCCTGGTCGACGACGTGCGCGACTGCTACGCGGCGATGGGCGTGGTGCACGCGCTGTGGCAGCCGATGCCCGGCCGGTTCAAGGACTACATCGCCCAGCCCCGGTTCGGGGTGTACCAGTCGCTGCACACCACGGTGATCGGCCCGGACGGCAAGCCGCTGGAGGTGCAGATCCGCACCCACGAGATGCACCGCACCGCCGAGTACGGCATCGCGGCGCACTGGCGGTACAAGGAGACCAAGGGCACCCACTCCGGGGTCGAGGTCGACGAGATGGCCTGGATGCGCCAGCTGCTGGACTGGCAGCGGGAGGCCGCCGACCCGGGGGAGTTCCTGGAGTCGCTGCGCTACGACCTGGCCACCCGGGAGATCTTCGTCTTCACCCCCAAGGGCGACGTGGAGACCCTGCCCGCCGGGTCGACGCCGGTGGACTTCGCCTACGCCGTGCACACCGAGGTCGGCCACCGCTGCATCGGCGCGCGGGTCAACGGCAGGCTGGTGGCCCTGGAGCGCAAGCTGGAGAACGGTGAGGTCGTCGAGATCTTCACCTCCAAGGCCGAGGGGGCGGGCCCGTCGCGGGACTGGCTGGCCTTCACCGCCTCGCCCCGGGCCCGGGCCAAGATCAAGCAGTGGTTCGCCAAGGAGCGCAAGGAAGAGGCGATCGAGGCGGGCAAGGACGCCATCGCCAAGGAGGTGCGCCGGGTCGGGCTGCCCATGCAGCGGCTGGTGTCGGCGGACTCGGTGACCGCGCTCTCCCGCGAGCTGCGCTACCCGGAGGTCAGCTCGCTCTACGCCGCGGTCGGGGAGGGGCACACCTCCGCCCGGCACGTCGTGCAGCGGCTGGTGGCCCTGCTCGGCGGGGTCGACCACGCCGAGGAGGAGCTGGCCGAGCGGGCCACCCCGTCCACGATCACCCGCAGGCGCAGCTCCGGCGACGCGGGCGTGATCGTCAAGGACGCCTCGGACGTGTGGGTGAAGCTGGCCCGGTGCTGCACCCCGGTGCCCGGCGACGACATCCTGGGCTTCGTCACCCGCGGCGGCGGGGTGAGCGTGCACCGCACGGACTGCACCAACGCCGACGAGCTGCTCCAGTCGCCCGAGCGGCTGCTGGAGGTGGAGTGGGCGCCGTCGGAGTCGTCGGTGTTCCTCGTCGCCATCCAGGTCGAGGCGCTCGACCGGCACCGGCTGCTCTCCGACGTGACGAAGGTGCTGGCCGACGAGCGGGTCAACATCCTGTCCGCGTCGGTGACCACCTCCCGCGACCGGGTGGCGGTGTCGCGCTTCTCCTTCGAGATGGGCGACCCCAAGCACCTCGGGCACGTGCTCAAGGTCGTGCGCAGCGTGGAGGGCGTCTACGACGTCTACCGGGTCACCTCCGGGTCCTGACCGTTCTCGCCAAGACCGGGCGGGCCGCGGCCCCTACGGTGGTTCGACGTGACGACGTTGAGCCCCGTGGACCGCGACCGCGCGGTCACCTTCCTGCACAGCACGGCCCGCGTCCTGGAGCGCAGGCGCTACGAGTTCTCGTTCGGCGACGGCTCCGCGGACGCGGTCGCGCGCGCCCTGGACGCCTACCGCAACGACGACGGCGGCTACGGCAACGCCCTGGAGCCGGACGGCCGCGGGCCGGGTAGCCAGCCGATCACCACCCTGTCCGCCGTGCACGTGCTGAACGAGGTCGGCGCCGACCTCTCCGGTGTCCTCGGCTACCTGGGGTCGATCGCCACCGACGAGGGTGGGCTGCCGTTCGTCCACCCGAACGCGGCCGACTACCCGCGCGCGCCGTGGTGGCAGGTCCCGCACGCCTACGAGGGAGACCTGCTCGCCACGGCCAACCTCGTCGGCGCCGTGTGGGCGGGCGGGGTGACCTCGGACCCGTGGCTGGACCGGGCGGCCGGGTTCTGCTGGTCGCGCATCGAGGCCCTGACCAGCACCCACCCGTACGAGGCGCTGGGCGCCATCCACTTCCTCGACGCCGCCCCCGACCGCGACCGCGCCGCCACCGCCGCGGCGAAGCTCGGTGAGCTGGTCCGCTCCAGCGGGCTGGTCGACGTCGGGGACGACTCGGCGGTGCTCCCCGAGGGCTACTCGGCGGGCGAGCTGAAGCGCCCCCACGACTACGCGCCCACCCCCGACAGCCTGGCCCTGAGCTGGTTCACCGAGGCCGAGCACGCGGCCGACCTCGACCGCCTGCTCACCGAGCAGCGCGACGACGGCGGCTGGCGCGTCGACTGGCCCGCGTGGACCCCGGTCACCGAGTACGAGTGGGCGGGCATCATCACCCTGGAGAACCTGCTCCTGCTCCGCCGCTTCGACCGCCTCCCCTGAGCAGGCTGGTCAGGGTGGTGCCCGCGAGGGCGCGCACGTCCTTGGCCAGGTGCGCCTGGTCGGTGTAACCGGTGACCTGCGCGACCTCGGCCAGGGGGACGCCCGCCCTGGCGCGGTCGAGCGCAGCGGTGAAGCGCAGCACCCGGTGCAGGGTCTTGGGGCCGTAGCCGAACGTCGTGTGGGCGTGGCGGCGCAGCTGGCGGGGGCTGTAGCCGAGGTCGGCGGCCATCTCGGCCACGGCGCCGGTGCGGCGGGCCAGCGCGCGCAGCGCGGTGGCGAGCGGGTCCGGTGTGGACTCGAACTCGGCCAGCAGCAGGAGTTGGGCCGCTCGCGTGTCGGGGGTGCGGGCCAGGCGGTCCGCGAGGGCCTTGGCGCGGTGCGGGGTCCACACGTCGGCCAGCGGGACGCGGGCGTCGCGGACCGCCGAGGCGGGGAGGCCGAGCGGGCCGTGCAGGGTGGGGAAGCGGATGCCGACCAGGGTGCCCGGCTCCGACGTCGTGAGCTGGGCGGTGGTGTCCGGGCCCGCCAGGCGCAGGGTGCCGGTCTCGCGGTGCCACAGCACGTCGGCGCACGCGTCGGGCAGCACGCGGACCTGCTCGCCGCCGCCGGTGCGGCTCCAGACGCAGTCGACGCCCGCCCGGGGCAGCCCGGGCGGGCGTCGCTCGTCGTAGGTCACCGGGTCAGGACGCCTTCGCCGACTCGATGGTGACCGGCGTCTTCGGGGGGCCGTCGCCGGACGGCGAGTCGACCCCGCCCGCGGCGATGCGGGTGACGACCGCCAGGCCCGCCGCGTCGGTCTTGCCGATGACGGCGTAGTCCGGCGGGATGTCGCAGGTGCCGTAGATGATGAAGAACTGGCTGCCGCCGGTGTGCGGGCCCGCGTTGGCCATCGCGACCACGCCGGGGACGTAGGCGCTGGCGCTGTCGGGGTTCTCGTCCGGGATGACGTAGCCGGGGCCGCCCGAGCCGGTGCCGCTGGGGTCGCCGCACTGGAGCACCTGCAGGCCCGCCGAGGTGGTGAGCCGGTGGCAGGGGGTGCCGTCGTAGTAGCCCGAGCGGGCGAGGTGGGCGAAGCTGCGCCCGGTGCACGGGGTGTCCGGGGACAGCTCAACGATCACCTCACCGCCACCCAGCGCCAGCACGACCTTCGCCGGGGTGTCGGTGGAGGTGGCGGGCGGCAGGTCGACGGGCTTGGCGGCGGTCCCGGAGCGCTCGTAGTCGCACGACACCCCGGCCCCGGACGCGCCGGGTGCCGAGGTGGACGCCTGCGCCGAGGTCGTCGTGCGCGGGGCGGTCGAGGGCGGGACCTCGCCCGCCACCGCGGTGCCCCGGACCGCCGACGCGCACCCGCTCAGGAGCAGCGCGGCGGCGGCCAGGGCGGCCAGGGCGGGCAGCGGGCGCATCAGGCGACGGCGACCGAGGAGATGGTGGCGTCGTTGACCGGCTTGCCGTCGCCGGAGCCGGACTGGGTGCCCTTCGCCGCGATCTCGTCGATGACCTTGAGGCCGTCCTCGGAGATGGTGCCGAACACGGTGTAGTTCGGCGGCAGCTCGGCGGCGCCGTAGACCATGAAGAACTGGCTGCCGTTGGTGTTGGCGCCGGAGTTGGCCATCGCGAGCACGCCGCGGCCGTACTTGGCCTCGGGGAAGGTCTCGTCGTTGAACTTGTAGCCGGGGCCGCCCCCGCCGGTGCCGGTCGGGTCGCCGCACTGGAGCACCTGCAGGCTCGCGGAGGTGGTGAGGCGGTGGCAGGCGGTGCCGTCGAAGTACCCCTGCTTGGCCAGGCTGGTGAAGCTGTTCACCGTGCACGGGGCCAGCGCGCGGTCGAGGGTGACCGGCACCTCCTTGTCCCCGAACTTGATCGTCGCGCCCTGGGTGCCCTCGGCGGGGATGTCCGCGGTGGGCGGGGCGGTGTTCGGCTTGGCCGGGGTGCCCTCGGCCGGGTAGGCGCAGGTGGCCTTGGCGGGCAGCGCGGTCGCCCGCTTCTGCGGGGCCAGCGTCGTCGTCGGCACGCCGGTCGGCGCGTCCGCGGCGGCGGTCGGCTCGGCCGCGGGGGTGCTGTCGTCCCCCGACCCGATGTTGACCAGCAGGTACACCACGCCCACGACGACGACCACGCCGACAACGGTGCTCACCACGCCGATCGTGCGGCGCTTGCGCGCTCGCGCGGCCCTGTTCGCCAGCTGGCGCTCCAGCTTGGCCTTGGCCGCTTTCCGGCGCTGATCGTTGCTCGGCACCTGGCACCCTCCCTGACCACTCGCTTCCGGCAGTGGCGCAGTCTATGGGGCACCCCGGTAAGGACAGTGTGGTGGGCCGGGCCGATAGGCTGGGAATCGGCTGTGAACCCCGTTCCGTGGAGGTCCCCCGTGCTCGTCGTCGGCTTCCCCACCGGGGCGTTCCAGGCGAACTGCTTCCTGGTCGCGCCCGAGCGCGGTGGTCCGTGCGTGATCGTCGACCCCGGGCAGGACGCCGAGGAGCCCATCGCCGCCGCCCTGCGCGAGCACGACCTCACCCCGGTGGCCGCGCTGCTCACCCACGGCCACCTCGACCACGTCTTCTCCGTGGCGCCGGTGTGCGACGGCTCGGACATCCCGGCCTGGGTGCACCCGGACGACCGGTTCATGCTCAGCGACCCGGCCCGCGGCCTCAGCGCCCAGGCCGCGAGCTTCTTCGGCGGCCTGGAGCTGCGCGAGCCCAAGGAGGTCCGCGAGCTCACCGACGGCGCCGAGCTGGACCTGGCAGGCCTGCGGTTCACCGTCACCCACACCCCGGGGCACACCGAGGGGTCGGTGGTGTTCGGCCACGACACCGCCGACGACGACCACCTGCTGTTCGCGGGCGACACCCTGTTCGCCGGGTCGATCGGCCGCACCGACCTGCCCGGTGGCGACATGGCGAAGATGACCGCCTCGCTGCGCAGGCTGCTGGCCCTCGACGACGAGACGGTGGTGCTGCCCGGCCACGGCGGGGCCACCACCATCGGCCGCGAGCGCGCGAGCAACCCGTTCCTCACCGGCGTGGTCGACCTGGGCGAGCCCAGTGCCGCGCACAAGGGCCGCGGGCGGGGCCTGTGATGGCGGGCGCGCCGCCCGAGCGGGTCCCGCTGAGCCTGGTCGACGGCGCGGGCGGGCGGCGGCGCACGACCGCCGCCGTGCTGGTCGTGGTGGTGCTGGCCGCGGCCGTCGGCGGGGTCGTCGGGCTGATCGGCGGGCGGGTGCCCGCGCTGGTCGCCGCCGCGGTCGTCGCCGTCCCGCTGGGGCTGCTGGCCTGGGGGTCGGCGCGGCGCCAGGTGTGGTTGGAGGGCTCGCAGGTCGTCGCCAGGACCTTCGGGAAGCGGCGGGTGGACCTGCGGACCGCCCGCGGGCTGGAACTGGTGGTCACCGACCTGCGCGGGACGCGCACGGTGGGCCTGCTCGTCAGCGGGGACGACAAGCGCGCGGTGAACGTCTCGCTGGCCGTCTACTCCGGGACCGGGGGGCGCGAGCTGGGGATCCTGGTGCTGCGCAAGCTCGCCGACCTGCTGGCGGGCAGCGAGAACACCGCGGGGCTGGTGTTCTCGCAGCTGCTGGTGGCGCAGCTGCGGGCGGAGGCCAAGGGCGAGCCCGCGCCGGACCGGCCGCTGTACCGGTTGGCGTCGGTGGCGCCGGAGGGCCGGTTGGCGCAGCGGTTGAAGCCCGAGGCGATCACGCGGTTCGTGGCGTCGCTGGACTGACGCCGGGCCGCCACGCCCACCGAGGGCTCCGCGCGGGTCAGCCCTGCTCCGGCTCGGCGTGGGTCGCCGCGGGCTCGCGGACCGCCACGAGCGCGGCCACGGCGGTGGTGACGGGCACGGCGGCGACCAGGCCGATGCTGCCGACGAGGGTGCGCACGATCTCCTGGGCGATCGATTGCGAGCCCAGGATCGTGCCCAGGCCCACCCCCGAGATCGACGAGTACAGCAGGACGGGCAGCGCTGCCCCGGCGTACGCCATGACCAGGGTGTTCACCGCCGAGGACACGTGGTCGCGGCCGATGCGCAGACCCGCGGCGTAGAGCTGGCGCCAGGTCAGGGCCGGGTTCGCCGCCCGCAGCTCCCACACCGCGCTGGTCTGGGTGACCGTGACGTCGTCGAGGACCCCCAGGGCGCCGATGACGATGCCCGCCAGCAGCAGCCCGCGCGCGTCGATGGCGTGGCCGAGCGAGCCCACGAGCGCGGAGGTGTCCTCGTCCAGGCCGGTGAGCTGGGCGGCGGCGGAGAAGACCGCGCTGAGCACGCCGATGAGGGCCAGGCTCACCATCGTCCCCAGGACGGCGGTGGAGGTGCGCGCGGAGAAGCCGTGGGTCAGGTAGAGCACCACGAACATGATCACCCCGGCGCCCACCACCGCCACCCACAGCGGGTTCTCCCCGCCGAGGATGGCCGGGAGCACGAACAGCAGCAGCACCGCGAAGCTCAGGCCCAGCGCCAGCAGCGCCTTGACGCCCTGGAAGCGGCCCAGCACCACCACCGCCGCGGCGAACAGGCCCGCGAGCACCCACAGCGGCAGCCCGCGCTGGAAGTCGACGACCTGGTAGGACTCGCCCGCCAGGGGGTCGCCGCCGGAGTAGGACATCACCACCTCGTCGCCCACGGCGAAGCGGGGCGTGGACGGTTCCAGCGGGACGGCGGTGCGCACGTCGCTGCCCGCGGCGACGCCGTCGGACATGGCCACGGTGAGCACGAGGCACTGGTTGCCGCCGGTGTCCGCCGCCCCGCACGGGCCGACCTGCGCCGCGGTCACCTCGCCGTCGACGGGTTGCTGGGCGGAGGCGTTCACGGCGGTGGGGGCGTCGCCCGCGTGGAAGAGCACCACCACGCCGACGACCGAGGCCAGGGCGAACGGCAGCAGCAGGAGCACCAGCAGCTTGCGCACCTTGTCCGACACCGGCTTCGCGGGCCCGTGGCCGTGGCCGTGGCCGGTGGGCAGCTCCGGTTCCGGGGCGCGCCTGCGCCCGCCCGGCGCCGCGGGCAGCTCACCGGAGGTCTTCTCCCGCGCGTCGTCGCGCCCGGTCACGGGCAGCTCGCCCGAGCTGTGCTGCGCCGGGGAGCGCCTGCGGGGTGGTACGGGCAGCTCACCCGAGCTGTGCCGGGGACGCCGGTCCTGGGTCTCGGGGCGCCGCAGCTCGCCGGAGTGCCGCTCCCGCCGCCCGCCCGGGGGCTGGGGGCGGCGCGGCTGGTCCGGCCCGATCCGCGGTATCGGCTGCGTGTCCCCGTCATCCACGGGGTACATGGTGGCTCAGAGCGGGTCGGCGAAGGTGAACCGGGCGGTCGCGGCGGCCTCGCAGGCGCGCACGGCCACCCGCAGGCGGTGCTCGTGGCTGCCGGTGAGCAGCCGCCACGGCACCCCGCGCTCGCGCAGGCCGCGCACGAACCGGGCGGTCATCCACGGGCGCAGGTGCTCGCCGTCGCGCCAGCCGTCCTGCTCGAACGGGACGGCCACGTGGTCGGTGAGCAGGTACAGCGCGGGGCGGCGCGCCCCCACGGCGGCGTCCACCTCCGGGTGGGTGGAGCCCAGGTAGCGCTCGCACCACACCGTCGCCGCCCACGGGTCGTTGTCGCAGACCAGCACGGGGTGCGCCGGGGCCGCGGCGTCCTCGTCGGCGCCCTGGCGCACGGCCACGTCGACGAAGTCGCCCACCGTCCACACCGGAGCCCCGGCGGCGTCCTTGCCGATCGTGTGCTCCCGGCCGTACTCGGGGACCGCCTCGGTGCCGTAGTGCGCGGCGAGGGCGTTCGCGAGGGTCGTGGTGCCGGAGGACTCCGCGCCGAGCACGACGACCCGCGTGGCCAGCCCGGCGCGGGTGGGCTCGGCCAGGTTCGCCCAGTTGCCCCGCACGTCGGCGCGCACGGCGGTGCCGGACACGGGGAAGGTGGTGCGGTCGGGGTCCACCGGCACGTGCGCGGCGCCGAGGCGGCGGGCCAGCTCGGCGCCGTAGTCCTCGCTGCTGAACACCGCGTCGACCGGGGGAGTGCCGGGGTCCTGCATGCCGCGGCGGGCGATCACCGACCGGCAGACACCGATGTGCAGGTCCCAGACGTCGCCGTCGTCGTAGTCGATGGGGTGGTCGTCGAGGTCGCCCAGCACGCGCACACCGGGGTCGTCGCGGTGCTCGGCGGCCACCCACCGCACCCGCTCCCCGATGGTCAACGACTCCACCGAGGCGCCCAGCACGGCCACGGTGGTGCGCTCGGACCGCGCGGCGGCGGCCCGGATGAGGTGGTGGTGGCCCAGGTGCGGCGGGTAGAACTTGCCGAGCAGGAAGGCGTGGCGGAACCTCACGCGGCCACCTCGGCGCGCAGCCGCGCCGACCAGGAGCGCAGGCCGAACACGCACAGCGCGAGGAAGCCGACGTAGAGGATCGCGGTGAGCCAGAGGTCCTTGTAGGCGTAGAGCGGGACGTAGATGACATCAGCGGTGATCCACAGCCACCAGCTCTCCACCTTCTTGCGCGCCTGCCCCCAGGTCGCCAGCAGCGACAGCACGGTGGTGATCGCGTCCGGCAGGGGCACCGCGGAGTCCGTGCCGTGCTCGAGCACGAGGGTCAGCACGACCGTGCCCGCGACCCCGGCGGCCAGTAGCCCCCACCACTGCGGGCGGGTGACGCGGGAGACGGGCAGGTGCGTGCCCCGCTCCCCGCCGCGCAGCCACGCCCACCAGCCGTAGAGGGCCAGCGCCACGTAGATGACCTGCAACCAGGCGTCGGCGTAGAGGCCCGCGGTGATGAAGAGGGCGAAGAACGCCACGTTGTTGGCGATGCCGATGGGCCAGTTCCACGCGTTCTGCCTGGCCACCAGGTACACGCACAGCGCGCCGGTGACGAACCCGATGACCTCCACCCACGACGTCGGCGCCCCGAAGGCGGTGAACGCCGTGGTCCGCAGCGCGTCCAGCAGCGAATCCAACACCTGTGCCTCCCAGCCCCGTGCCCGCCCGCCGCCGGGAGCCTACGTGCCCCGCGCACCCCGGCGGCGCGGGCGCTTCCACGCACTACCCTCACCGCATGGGCAGGCCCCCGGCGCACACCCCCGACGACTTCATCGATGCCGCGATCCGCCTGCACGCGACCTCCGGGCCCCGGTCGGTGACGATGACGGCGGTCGCCGCCGAGGTCGGGGCCCGCAGCGGCTCGCTCTACCACCGCTTCCCGGACCGCCCGTCGCTGCTGGCCGCGACGTGGCTGCGCACCGAGCACCGCTTCCAGCGGGCCTTCCTCGCCCGCATCGACGCCGACCCCACCGCCGCGGGCATCGTCGACACCGCGGCGTGGACGGTGGACTGGTGCCGCGAGCACCACGGCGAGGCCGTCGTCCTGCACGCGGGCGTGCGCGCGTTCGACCCGCACACCTGGTCGGACGAGGCGCGCGCCCGGCGTCGCGAGCACGCCGCGACCCGGACCGCGGAGACCACCCGGGTCGTGCGCGCGTTGTGCGCGAGCACCGGGCGCTCCCGCGAGGAGGTGCTGCTGGCCCTGCTCGACCTGCCGATCGCCGTGGTGAGCAGGCACCTCAACGACGGCGCGGTGGTGCCCGCGGGCACCACCGCGCTCGTGCGGCGGGCGTGCGGGCTGGTGCTCAGCGGATAGCCGCGATCGTCCCCTGTGCGACCGCGCACAACTCCACCGAGCCGTCCGCCCCGAACGCCCGCAGTTCCGCCGAGCACACCGCCTGCCTGCTGGAGGCGTGCAGCACCACCGCCCTGGCCCGCAGCACCCCGCCCCGGGCGGCGCGGACGAAGTTCACCGAGAACCCGGCCGTCACCACGCGCGGGCCGAGCACGCTGCCGCCCGCCATCGCCAGCGCGTTGTCCACCGCGTAGGCGAGCACGCCGCCGTGCACCGTGCCGTGCTGCTGCTTGTGCCGCTCGTCGACGTCGATCTCCAGTTCGGCCTCGCCGCGCACCAGGGCGGTGCACCGGGCGCCGACCTGGGCGTTGAACGGCTGGGTGGCCAGCACCGCGTTGGCGTCCTCGACCGTCAACCGGGTGGGCTCGCTGCTCATCGGGCTCTCCTCTGCTGCGCTCAGTAATAGAGGATAGTCCCAAAAACCCCGGACGGGGTACCCGGTGCCGCGGACCTGGTGAGATCCGTTGCGGATCACTCGAACATGTGTTCGACTGTGGCATGCGATGGGACGGACAGCGAGCGGACCAGGCCGGGCAGCAGGCGCTCCCCGGCCTGCCGGGGTTGGTGCGCAGCGTGCGGACCCCGGAGTTCAGCGGGGTGGTCTTCCACGAGGTCCTGGCCAAGTCGGTGCTCAACCGGGTCCCCGGCGCCTCCCCGATGCCCTTCGAGTGGACGGTCAACCCCTACCGGGGGTGCGCGCACGCGTGCAGCTACTGCCTGCACGGCGACACCCCGATCCTCATGGCCGACGGCACCACCAAGCCCCTGGCCGAGCTCGTGGTGGGCGACCGCATCTACGGCACCGAGCGCCGCGGCAACTACCGCCACTACGTCCCCACCACCGTCACCGCGCACTGGACCACGCTCAAGCCCGCCTACCGCGTCACCCTCGCCGACGGCACCCAGCTCATCGCCAGCGGTGACCACCGCTTCCTCACCGAGCGCGGCTGGAAGCACGTCACCGGCGCCACCTCCGGGCCCGGCCGCCGCCCGCACCTGACCGTCGGCAACAAGCTCATGGGCACCGGGCACTTCGCCGCCCCGCCCAAGGACTCCCTGGACTACCGCCGCGGCTACCTGCACGGCATCGCCAGGGGCGACGGCGGCGCGCCCCGCTCCCCGCAGGCCATCGCCAGGGTCGCCGACTACCTCGGCGGCGACGGCGGCCTCACGCTGCCCGTCGACCGCCCGCGCACCCCCACCGACGAGTGGCGCAAGGGCCTGCTCGCCGCCACCTTCGACGCCGACGGCACCTTCGCCAACCGCATCCTGCGGCTGCCCAACCTCGGGCCCGAGGCGCTGGCGCAGGTGCAGGAGGCGCTGACCCGCTTCGGGTTCCAGCACGCGCTGGAGGAGCGCAGGCTGCCGATGGCCAGGCGGTGCGTGCGCGTCGACGGCGGCCTGCCCGAGCACCTGCGCTTCTTCCACACCGCGGACCCGGCCGTCACCGCCAAGCGCACCATCGACGGCGCCGCCATCAAGTCCCCCGCCAAGCTCGACGTCGTCGAGGTCGAGCCGCTGGGCCTGGACCTGCCGCTCTACGACATCACCACCGGCACCTCGGACTTCATCGCCAACGGCGTCGTCAGCCACAACTGCTTCGCCCGCAACTCCCACACCTACCTGGACTTCGACGCGGGCCACGACTTCGACACCCAGCTGGTCGTCAAGCTCAACGCCCCCCAGGTGCTCAAGCGCCAGCTCCAGGCACCCTCGTGGACCCGCGCGCACGTCGCGATGGGCACCAACACCGACCCCTACCAGCGTGCCGAGGGCCGCTACGGGCTCATGCCCGGCATCATCCGCGCGCTGCGCGACTCGGGCACGCCGTTCTCCATCCTCACCAAGGGGACCGTGCTCTCCCGCGACATCCCGCTGCTGGCGGAGGTGGTGCGGGACGTCGGCGTCGGGGTCGGCGTCTCGATCGCCCTGCTGGACCGCGACCTCCAGCGCTCGGTCGAACCGGGCACCCCCAGCCCCGCCGCCCGCCTGGAACTGGTGCGCCGCGTGCGCGAAGCCGGTCTGCCGTGCGGCGTCTTCGTCGCCCCCGTCCTCCCGGGACTGACCGATTCGGTGGAGCAGCTGGACTCCCTGCTGCGCGCGGTGGCCGAGGCCGGGGCGACCGGGGTCACGGTGATCCCGCTGCACCTGCGCCCGGGGACCCGCGAGTGGTTCGCGGCGTGGTTGGCCCGCGAGCACCCGCTGCTCGTGCCGCTGTACCGGCGCATCTACGGCAAGGGCGCCTACGCCGCCGCCGGGTACCGCGAGGCGCTGGCCGCGCGGGTGCGCCCGTTGCTCCGCAGGCACAAGCTGGCGAGTTCAGCCACGACCCGCTGGCCGGAGGGCTCCACGCCCGAGGTGGCGCCCGCGGTGGCCGCGCCGGAGCAGCGGCAGCAGCTCACCCTGCTGTGACCGAGGTGGGCCACGCCGAACGCGGTGCACTTGTCCGATTCGGACTGCTGTCGGGCTGGTCCGCCGGACTTGCGCGAGATACCCGGCCACTTGCGACGGCCTGACAGCGAGGCGACAACGGGCGGGGACCTCTTGCGCCGCAACGGGTCCCCGTCCGTTGCGCTGCCATGACCAGTCGTGCTCGGCGTCGGTGAAGCGGCGTGGCGCGAGAACCCGGGACGGGCACACGGAAACGGGCTGGGCCCCGGTGCGGTGCACCGGGGCCCAGCCCGTCGAGGAGTCGTGCTCAGCCGCGGTCGGCGGCGTTGTTGAAGCGGCGCGGCGCGCGGCGCGGGGCACCGCGGCGGTCGTCCCGGGGGTGGAAGTCGCGGGAGTGGTGCTCGCGCGGGTGGTGCTCGCGGTCGCGGTCCCGGTCGCGGAAGCCGCCGCCCTCGCGGTGGCCGCCCTCCCGACCGCCGGTGCGGCGCGGGCGGAAGCCGCCCTCGCCACCGCGGCGCGGGGCCGAGGAGCGGGCGGGGCGGGCCGGGCGCACCGGCGGGTCCACCACGGGCTCGCCGCTGGGGACGCGGGCGCCGGTGATGCGCACCAGCTCCTCGTCGCCGGGGCGGACCTTGCTGGCCTCGGGCTTGACGCCCGCCTTGTCGGTCATCCGCTGCACGGTGCGGCGCTGGTCGAAGGTGACGACCGTGACCACCGTGCCGGACTCGCCCGCGCGGGCGGTGCGGCCCGCCCGGTGCAGGTAGTCCTTGGGGTCGGCGGGCGGGTCGACGTGCACGACCAGCGAGACGCCGTCGACGTGGATGCCGCGGGCGGCGACGTCGGTGGCGACCAGGACGGGGGTGTCGCCGTCGCGGAACTGGCTCAGCACGCGGTTGCGCGCGCCCTGGGTCTTGCCACCGTGCAGGGCACCGGCCCGCACGCCCACCGAGCGCAGCTTGTCGGCCAGGCGGTCGACGTGGTGCTTGGTGCGCACGAACATGATGGTGCGGCCCTCGCGGGCGGCCACCTGGGTGATGACGTCGGCCTTGTCCTGGCGGGAGACCAGGAGCATGTGGTGCTCCATGGTCGACACGCTCGCGGTGGACACGTCCACCGAGTGCGTGACCGGGTTGGTCAGGTAGCGCTTCACCAGCTGGTCGACGTCGCCGTCGAGGGTGGCGGAGAACAGCAGCACCTGGCCGGTCGGGTCGGTGAGGTCGAGGATCTCGCGGACCTGGGGCAGGAAGCCCATGTCCGCCATCTGGTCGGCCTCGTCGATGGCGGTGTGCACCACGTCGTGCAGGATGCAGGTGCCCTGGCGGACGTGGTCGGACAGCCTGCCCGGGGTGGCGATGAGCAGGTCGACGCCGCGGCGCAGCGCGTCGGCCTGGCGCGGGAAGGACATGCCGCCGACCGCGGTGCGGCACCACAGGCCCAGCGACTTGGCCAGCGGGGTCAGCGCGTCGGAGACCTGGAGGGCCAGCTCGCGGGTGGGCACCAGGATCAGCCCGCGCGGGCGCAGCGGGCGGGCCTGCCCGCCGTTGAGCCGGGCCAGCAGCGCCAGGCCGAAGGCCAGCGTCTTGCCGGAGCCGGTCTGGGCGCGGCCCAGCACGTCCTTGCCCGCCAGCGCGTCGGGGAGGGTGGCGGCCTGGATGGGGAACGGGCTGTCGATGCCCGCGTCGGCCAGCGCGCGCAGCAGCGGCTGGGGGAGGCCGAGGTCGGCGAAGGTGGTGCCCTCACCGGACTCGGGGGAGTCGAACCGACCCTTGCCGGAGTGCCGGTGCCGGGGCTTGCGCTCGGCGGGCGCGTCGGCGGTCATGGGCACGGCAGAGTTCTGCACGGGGTCCTCTCGGGACGTGGCACGTCTCGGGAGGCTCCGCCCTCGTGCAGAGGTCGGCAGGCTTTCACGCGGACGGGCCCGGCGCGCTCGGTGTCGCGCCGTCATGGGTGTGTGGACTGCACCGCCACCGCCCGGGCCTTCGAGCCCGGCGGGAGCGGCGTGGGCCGCTCGCGGTGCGTTGTCAAGCGTACCCGACGCGGTGCCCCCGGCGTGCGGCCCGGGGCACCCACCGGGGTGATCGTGCCCACTGAACTGCGGGAACGGTGCGGGCGGGCACCCTGGCCCGCCCGCACCGCGGCACCCGCGGGTGACCGTCCTCACACCCCTGCGGCGGTCAGCAGCCGGGCGGTGAGGGCACCCGGGTCACCGATGTCGGCGGGCAGCCCGCGCGCGGCGAACCACGCCGCCACGTTGGCCACGTCCCGGGCGAGGAAGTCCACCCCGGCCGGGTTCGCCACCACGTCGACCACCTGCGGCAGGTCGATGAGCACCAGCCGCCCGTCGCAGACCAGCAGGTTGTAGGCGGACAGGTCGCCGTGGGCCAACCCCTGCCCCGCCAGGACCTCCAGCGCCGCCACCAGCTGCTCCCACAGCTCGCGCAGCTCCCCGGCGCCGGGCCGCAGCTGCGCCAACCGGGGCGCGGCGCCGCGGCCGTCGGCGGAGAGGAACTCCAGCAGCAGCTCGGTGCCGTCGCGCTGCACCGGGTAGGGCACGGGCGCGCCCGCGGCCCACAACCGGCCCAGCGCGGCGAACTCGGCCACCGCCCACTGCTCGGCGATGAGGTTGCGCCCGAACGAGCTGCGGCTGGCCATCGCCCGGTTCTCCCGGGACTTGCGCATCCGCCGCCCCTCCAGGTACCCGGCGTCGCGGTGGAACAGGCGGTGCTCGGCCGACCGGTAGCGCTTGGCCGCCAGCAGGCACCCCGGTGCCCCGGGCACGGCCCGCTCCAGCAGGAAGACGTCGGCCTCCTTGCCGGTCTTGAGCACCCCCAGCTCGGTGTCGGCGGCGGCCAGGTCGGTCACCACCCACCCGGGCCGGGGCGCGGGCCCCTGCTCGGCCTCGGCCCAGGTCGACCAGCGGTCGGCCCCCGCGGGCAGCTCGTCGGCCTCGCTGTAGGCGTCCTCGCGCACCCGCCCCAACCGGGCCTTCTCGGCCTCGGTCAACCGGCCGGTGCGCGACGGCTGCGGGTCACCCCCGCGCCCCCGCCTGCGCATCCGCACCTCGTGCGGGTCGTCGTCGAGGTCGCCGTAGAGGTCGTCGTAGCGGTCCTCGTACGGGTCGGGCCAGGCACCGCCCGCCCGCTCGTCGAACACCTCGGAGAGGTCCCCGGCGGCCTGGTCGGTGTCAGCCAGACCGGTGTCATCCAGACCGGGGTCGTCCAGGCTGGAGTCGTTCAGGTGATCGGTGGAGGGAAAAGAAGAAGAAGAAGAAGTGGAGTGCTCGCGCACTGGTGGGCTCCTCGGAGCGTGGGAGGGATCCCCACCGCGCGACCTCGGGTCAGCTCGGCGGGGCGGGTGGACGGACGCGCGCCACCACGGGGACAGTCATGTCCACGACGCACCTCCTCCGGCTCCACCCGGGCCCTCCGGCCCCGGCTCTCGACCTCGTGCGCACAGGGTCCAGGAGACCCGAACCCCCGCGCAACCGATTTACCGCTCCGGCCGCGCCACCGGCCTCAGTCGATGACGAGCTCCAGCTCCCGGTCGCCCACCTTCTCCACCCGCAACCCCGCCGCCCGGGCCGTGGAGATGATCGTCCGCACCGTCCCCGGCTCCCGCGGCGCGACCGCCAACGCCGCCGCCAACCGCCCCTTCGCCGCCTTGTTGAAGTGGCTCACGCTCTTGCGCCGCCCCCCGGCGTCCTCCGTCACCACCCGCACCGTCACGGCCTGCGGGACGTCGGCCAACGTGGCGTAGGCCCCGGACCGCAGGTCCACCACCAGGTCATCCACCGTCGACAGCGTCTTCTCCAGGTCCGCGCGCCAGACGCCGCGCAACCCCCCGACCCCGGGCAGCACCGAACCCCCGGAGAGCCGGTACGCGGGGATGGGGTCCTCGGCCCGCACCACCCCGAACAGCGCCGACGCCACGGCCAGGCGCCGCCCAGCCCTGGCCCGCTGCGCCTTCGTGAAGCCTGCGGCGCCCAGCGCGTCGTAGAGCACTCCCGTGTACCGCTCCAGGGCGGGCCGCGTGGGGGAGGTGAACAGCTCCGCGTTCCGCTCCACCTCGTCCACCTGCCGCTCCGACAACCCCAGCGCCGCGATGCTGGCCGGGACGTCGTCCGCCAGGGTCCGCAGGGCTTCGGTGAGCCGCAACCGCACGGGGGTGAGCTCGGGGAACGAGAGGGCACCGAGGTCCAGCGGTTCGCCTTCGCCGCCGTCGCTCTTGGTCTCGGATGGGGGGAGCAGCACGAGCACGGGGCGAGCGTAGGCGGGCGCTGCTGGGGTGTGCTGGGTGGGGGGCTTGCGGTGGCCTGCTGTGGCTTCGCCTCGCCTTCGGCTTCGGCTCTTGGAAGAGCCCGTTCGTTTGGT
>NZ_MKQR01000007.1:0-23264 GCF_001940455.1 Actinokineospora bangkokensis
CCGGCGGTTCCGTAGCGGGCACGCTGCTTTTGCTTTGCGCACAACGCAATTACCTGCTAACCGGCGGCCCGGCTACGGGGGTGCTCGATGCGGTGGACTTGTTTGGGTGGGGAAGGCGATCATGAGCTACCCTGTCCGGGTTGAGCGGGGCTCTTGTGGCCCCAGCTTTTCCCGCTCTCTCAGCTCATGATCGCCGTAGGGGCCCCGCCCGAACAGGTCCACCGCATCGAGCCGCCACCAAACGACCGGCACTCAACGCCCGAAGCCGCAGGCGAGCCAAGCACCAGCAAGCCCCCGGAACCCGCACGGCCACGTCCGGGGAAGCGAGTCGTGGTCGCCGCGGGCCCCAGGGACCACCCACGCTACGACGACCCACCGACAATCCCGCCCCACGAGCCCCACCACCCCCAAGACCCGTCCCCAGCGCGGCCACCCCCCGGACCGCCACAATGGGGGCATGCGCACCATCGACTGGCGCGGGGACCACGTCGTGATCATCGATCAGACCCGGTTGCCGCACGAACTGGTCCAGGCCGAGCTGCGGACGGTCCCGGAGCTGGTGGAGGCGATCCGGTCGTTGGCGGTGCGGGGGGCGCCCGCGCTGGGGGTGGCGGGGGCGCTGGGGGTGGCGTTGGCGGCGGTGACGACGCCGGAGCGGATCGCGGAGGCGGCGGTGGCCGTGCGGGGGGCGCGGCCGACGGCGGTGAACCTGGCGTGGGGGGTGGACCGGGTGCTGGCCCGGTTGCCGGAGGGGCCCGCGGCCGTGGTGGTGGAAGCGGTGGAGGTGCTGGAGGAGGACGCCCGGTTGAACCGGGCGCTGGGGAGCCGGGGGGCGTCGTGGTTGTTGGAGCGGTTGCCCTCGCCCGTCAACGCGCTCACGCACTGCAACGCCGGGGCGCTGGCGTGCGTGGAGTGGGGGACGGCGCTGGGGGTCCTGCGCTCCCTGCACGAGCGGCAGGCGCTGGGGCACGTCTACGCCGATGAGACGCGGCCGCTGCTGCAGGGGGTGCGGATCACCGCCTGGGAGCTGGCGGGCATGGAGGTGCCGCACACCGTCGTGGTGGACTCCGCGGGGCCGTCGGTGATCGCGAACGGGCTCGTCGGGGCGGTGGTGGTGGGGGCGGACCGGATCGCGGCCAACGGGGACGTGGTCAACAAGGTCGGCACGTACCCGCTGGCGCTGGCCGCCGCGCGGGCGGGCATCCCGTTCGTGGTGGCCGCCCCCGAGTCGACGATCGACATGGGCACCCCGGACGGGCGGGGGGTGCCGATCGAGGTGCGGTCGGCGGACGAGGTGCTGACCTGGCGGGGGCAGCGGATCGCGCCCGCGGCCACCCAGGCGCTCAACTACGCCTTCGACATCACCCCCGCCGACCTGGTCAGCGCGATCGTCACCGAGGCCAGGGTGCTCGAACCCGCCGCCGGGCGCGGGCCCGGGGACCCGGCCTGACCCGCGCGGGGGTGGCGGGCGGCTCGCCCCGGGCACCCGCCGCAACCCGAATGCGCTGGCCGGGGGCTGGTCACTAGGCTCTAGCGGTCTGTTCCGGCAACGGACCCGTTCCGGCCTAGAGGAGCCACACCGTGATCACCAGGATGTCGTCGCTGTTCCTGCGCACCCTGCGCGAGGACCCGGCGGACGCCGAGGTGCCCAGCCACAAGCTGCTGGTGCGCGCCGGGTACGTCCGCCGCGTGGCTCCGGGCGGTTACACCTGGCTGCCGCTGGGGCTGCGGGTGTTCCGCAACGTCGAGCGGGTCGTGCGCGAGGAGATGGACGCCATGGGCGCCCAGGAGATCTCCTTCCCCGCGCTGCTGCCCAAGGAGCCCTACGAGGCGACGAACCGGTGGACCGAGTACGGCCCGAACCTGTTCCGGCTCAAGGACCGCAAGGGCGCCGACTACCTGCTCGGCCCCACCCACGAGGAGCTGTTCACCCTCACCGTCAAGGGTGAGTACGCCTCCTACAAGGACTACCCGGTCACGCTCTACCAGATCCAGACCAAGTACCGCGACGAGGCGCGCCCCCGCGCGGGCATCCTGCGCGGCCGCGAGTTCGTCATGAAGGACTCCTACTCCTTCGACCTCGACGACGAGGGCCTGTCGGCGTCCTACCAGGCCCACCGCGACACCTACATCAAGATCTTCGACCGGCTGGGCCTGGAGTACGTGATCTGCTCGGCCACCTCCGGGGCCATGGGCGGGTCGGCCTCCGAGGAGTTCCTGGCCGTGGCCCCCACCGGTGAGGACACCTTCGTCCGCAGCACCGGCTCGGACTACGCCGCCAACGTCGAGGCCGTGGTCACCCCCGCGCCGCCCGCCCGCCCGCTGGAGGGCCTGCCCGCGGCGCAGGTGCACCACACCCCGGGCACCCCGACCATCGAGACCCTGGTCGACTTCCTCAACAAGGCCGACTTGGGCCGCACCTTCACCGCCGCAGACACCCTGAAGAACGTCCTGCTCAAGACGCGCCAGCCGGGCGCGGGGGAGTGGGAGGTGCTGGCCGTCGGCGTGCCCGGCGACCGGGAGGTGGACCAGAAGCGCCTGGAGGCCTCGCTGGAGCCCGCCGAGGTCGCCCTGCTCGACGAGGCCGACTTCGCCAAGCACCCGTACCTGGTGAAGGGCTACATCGGCCCCAAGGCGCTGCTGGCCAACGGCGTGCGCTACCTGGTCGACCCGCGCGTGGTCACCGGCACCGCCTGGGTGACCGGCGCCGACGAGGCCGAGCACCACGTGGTCGACCTGGTGGTCGGCCGCGACTTCACCCCGGACGGCACCATCGAGGCCGCCGAGGTGCGCGAGGGCGACCCGTCGCCGGACGGGCGGGGCACCCTGGTCGCCGCGCGCGGCATCGAGATCGGCCACATCTTCCAGCTCGGCCGCAAGTACGCCGACGCGTTCGGCCTCGACGCCCTGGGCGCGGACTCCAAGCCCATCCGGATCACCATGGGCTCCTACGGCATCGGCGTGAGCCGCCTGGTGGCGGTGCTGGCCGAGCAGCAGCACGACGCGTCGGGCCTGGTGTGGCCGCGCGAGGTCTCGCCCTACGACCTGCACGTGGTGGTCGCGGGCAAGGACGACGCCCTCAAGCAGGGCGGCGAGGACCTGGCCGCGCGGCTGGAGGCGGCCGGGCTGTCGGTGCTGCTCGACGACCGCACCGCGTCGCCGGGGGTGAAGTTCAAGGACGCCGAGCTCATCGGCGTGCCGACGATCGTCGTGGTGGGCCGCGGCCTGGCGAACGGCGTCGTCGAGGTCAAGGACCGCCGCTCCGGTGAGCGCGTCGAGGTGGCCGTCGACGAGGTCGTCGACCACCTGACCGCGCTCGTGCGCGGCTGACCGCACGCAGGCGAAGGGCCCGGGACCACCTGGTCCTGGGCCCCTCGCGCGTCAGCCCTGGTAGGGCCGGATGCTTTGGACGATCTTCTCGGCCGACTCGGTAGGCAGCGCGTCGGAGACGCCCTGGTCCTGGTACATCATGAACAGCGCGGTGTTGGCGCCGTTCTTGAACGCCACGGCGGTGAACAGCACGCTGGGGGAGGGGCACTCGCCCGGCTGGTTGACCGTGAGCACGGCGGTGGCGATGAACGCGTCGACCTTGCCCGCGTTGACCTTCGTCGGCTTGGCGGCCTCGGCCTGCACCGGCGCGGTGGTGCCGTCGGGGTTGAGCGCGGCGGCGTCGGCGAACAGCTTCACGCCGTTGGTGGCCGCCCGCTCCGGCTCGGTCGTCCCGGCGGTGACGAACCCGGCGTGACCGCGGTAGGAGCCCTTCACCGACGTGCAGGCGTCCTCCTTGTACGTGGTGACGCCGTGCATCACCGCCACCGGCTTGCCGTTGTTGTCCTCGAACCCGACGATCGTCCCGGGGGTCTCCACCACCCAGTCCTTCGGCACGTCGTAGGCCACGTTCTCCTTGTAGGAGAGCACGCCCTGCCACCCCGTCACCACCGAGTCCACCAGGATGTCCTCGACCTGGGTGGGGGTGGACGAGGTCGAGGGCTTCTTCGAGGTCGACGTCGACTTCTGCGTCGAGGGCGCGGACGTGGGGGCCGACGAACTCGTCGGCGGCCCGGCGACCGGCTGGTCCTCGTCCTGGTTGAAGTAGATCAGCGCACCGACCCCGCCGATCGCCAGCACCAGCACGACCACGGCCGCGATGACCCACGGCGTCCTGCTCTTGCGCGGCGGTTGCCCCGGCGGCTGCTGGTACATCCCGAACCCCTGGTAACCACCCTGCTGCTGCGGGTAGCCGCCCTGGGGGTAGCCGGGCTGCTGGTAGGGGACCGGCTGACCGGTGTTCGGGTCCACTTGGTACTGCGGCGAAGGCTCCTGCCAGTACGGACCCCCTGGGGTGCTCATGCCCCAGACGGTAGTTCACCGCCCGCGCGCCCGGTGGTCGAACCTCCAGTTGCGATCACCGACCGACCAGCGCGGCCACCACGGCACCGGTTTCACCCAGGTCGTCGAACACCACGTCGGCCCCGGCCGCCCGCAACTCCCCGGCGCTGTGCCTGCCCGTCGCCACCCCCACCGCGACCGCCCCCGCCCCGTGCGCCCCCGCCACGTCGTGCGGGGTGTCCCCGATGACCACCACCCGCTCCCGCCCGAAGTCCACACCGTGCTTCTCCCCCGCCCGCCCCACCGCGGCCGCCACCAACTCCCACCGCTCCGCCGACACGTCGCCGTACCCCCCGATCGCCAGGTCCAGGTGCCGCCCCAGCCCCCACGGCGCCAACTTGCACTCCGCCAGCTCCACGAGGTTCCCCGTCACCAGCGTCTGCACCACCCCGGGCACCCCGTCCAACGCCGCCAGCACCTCGACCACCCCCGGCAGCACCCGCCCCAACTCCCCCATGCGCGGCCGGTCCGCCTCCGCCACCACCCGCAGCTCCGCGAACACCGCCCGCACGTGCTCCTCGGTCCACTCCACCCCGTGCGCCTCCAGCAGCTCCACCGTGATCCCCCGCTCGGTGCGGCCGGGGAACGAGGGCACGTGCGCGAGCTCCGGCAGGCCGAGGGCGGTCCGCACCGCGTGGGCGTACCAGGTCCGGCCGAGGCCGCTGTAGTGCACGAGGGTCTGGTCTACGTCCCAGAGGATGAGGGTGTGGGTGTGGGGCACGTGGTCATCTCATCATCTGCGGGGGAGGGGTGCTTGCTGGTACTGGTCGCCTCGCAGATCGCCGAAGAGCACCTGTCCGGGCCGCTGGACCATGAAGACGGCGGACCCAACCCGGAGCCCGAGGTGCGGTCGTAGCGGGGAGATCGCGGCGTGGATGCGGGGTTAGCCTTGGAGGACCGACGGGCGACGGCCGGTGGACAGGAACTCGTGCAGTCCCTGGCGGACAACCTCGATGGGGACCTCGGAGTCGGCGGGGACCTCGCTGAGGTTGCCCATGTAGACGTACTCCGCGACCGCGTCGGGGTCGCCGTCGCCGATGGTGCGGGCGGCGTCGTCGGCGTGGTAGTGGATGAACCCGGTTGACTGGCCAAGTCCGACTTCCAGGATCGGGTAGCCGGTGTTGCCGTTGAGCACGACCTGGATGGCCGCGGGGCAGCGGTGCTCGCGGGTCTCGTCGCGGACCCGGTCGATCAGCGCGTCCAGTTCGGCATCGGTGCGCACCACGATGAGCGGCTCGCCCTCGCGGTGGGCGTCACCGCCGTCCTGGTCGTACCACACGCCTAGCTCGGCCATCGCCGTCCTCCTGGGAACTCGTCGTGGTAACCCGGCCCGTAGACCTCGATGCAGTATCCCTCGGGCAGCAGCACCGGCAGCAACGCCTCGCAGCTCAGCTCACCGGGGCAACTCCGATTGTTGATCACCAGTGTGATCTTGCGGGTGCCCTCGCGAATCATCCGCAGAGCCACCTTCATCTCCACGTGGTTGATCGTCATCGGCTTGAACTTCACCGTGACCCCGCGCTCTTGCAACAGACGCCAGATCTCGGCGGAGTCGCTGTCCGAGCCGCTGATGACAACCTCGTCCGCAGGGTCGCCCACGACCCGGCCGTGGGTCTTGCGGCCTTGCGGGTTGGGCTTGGGTACCGGGGGCGGGAGCCGGTCAAGGATCTCCTGGATGTGCGGCGGCGGTGGCGGCGTCTGCGCTGCGTCCGGGCCAGCCGGGCGGAGTGCCGCGGGCCACGATGCGGGAGCGACGGGAGAACCAGCGGCCGGAGTACCCGATAGCCGGGCCAGGTACCCCTCCATCAGGGCACGTACCTGGGCGAACACGCCCGCGACCCCGGCCAGTGCCTGCTGCGCTCCGGCGAACAACGTCACCGACTGGTGCGCCTCGGCTTGCGTCGACCCTGCCACGGCGGCGGTCACCGACTGACGTGCCTCGTCCACGTCTTGCTCGGCCTGGGCCACCGCGCCATCAGGAAGCCTCTGGAGTGCTGCCCGGATGGCACCGGCGACCTGTTCCACGCTCACGTGATGTCCCCCTGGACTGCGCTCCGACCCTGCGGCCAACCGCGCACGTGACCTTCCCACCATCCGCTGCGGGCCGCGACCCGCCATAGGGGTTGGTCCCCCGTGGCGACAGTCGGTCACGCCTACCTCAAGGTGATGCCGAGCCTGCAAGGGCTCGGCATCACCTGCGCGACCAGATCCGCGCCGCCACGCCCTGTCAAGTAACCTCGTAACGCTTGCCTGACAGTGCAAGCAGCGCGCCCACCTACGGACCCGCCGGCCCGGCTACGGCCCTGCTCGATGTGGTGGTTGTGCTTGTCCGGGAAAGGCGATCATGTGCTACCCACGACCGGGGGGTGGGGCCGCAGGCCTCACCTTTTCCCCACCCCGAGCACATGATCGCCGCAGGGGCCCCGGTCAAGCGCAACCACCACATCGAGCCCGCCAACAAACGACCGGGCTTTCCAAGAGCCGAAGCCGAAGGCGAGGCGATCCAACATCACCCGCGCGGGCGCACGCTGTCCGTCATCGCACGAAGAGCGTCACCCGCCAGCACCTCCGGCCCCTCCGCCTCCCCGCGTTCGGTGTCCGCACCCACCACCACGACCGCGGTCCCGGCAGGCGTGGCCAGAGCGACGACAGCCACCACCCCCTTCGTGCCCGCGCACTTGTCAGCCGAGTCAGCGGTGGCTTCGGCGTCGGCGCGGACGAGGGTGCCGCGTGTTCCGTCGCGGACGACGGGGGTGGGGCGGGAGACGGTGACCCGGGCGGTCTGGTTCGCGTCGCTGTACTGGTCGCCCGCGATGGCGGCGGCGAGGGCGACGGCGGCGTCGTCGGGGGTGCCGGTGGTGAGGCCGCTGCCGCTGAAGGCGCGGCCGTACTCCGCGCCCTGGCAGGCGTAGGTGCCGTAGTCGGCCAGGTGGCCGAGCCGCACGCCGTTGGAGGACTCCAGGGTTTCCTGGTCGTCGGCCAGGACCCAGTCCGGGGGGACGTCGTAGGCGACGCGCGCGGAGGGGTCGACCACGACGCGCCAGCCCGGGGTGAGCGGGGCTTCGGGGGCGGGGTCGCGGGTGCGGGTGGAGGACACCGAGGTCGCGCTGGGGAGGTCCGCCGACTCCTCGGGGTCGGGGGCGAGCAGCGCGACCGCGCCGAGCACCGCCGAGACGAGGGCCAGCGCACCGATCGACACCGCCAGCCGCTTGCGCACCAGCAGGACGTTAGCGGAGTCGGGTGGGCACCCGCTGCCACCGGCCCGCGGGGCGGTCAGCCCGCCAGGAAGCTCAGCCGCACCCTGCGCACCGGGTTGTCGACGTTGGTGTCGACCAGGCAGATCGACTGCCAGGTGCCCAGGGCGAGGACACCGCCGAGGACCGGGATGGTGGCGTAGGGCGGGATGAGGCCGGGCAGGACGTGGTCGCGGCCGTGGCCGGGCGTGCCGTGGCGGTGGCGCCAGCGGTCGTCGCCGGGCAGCAGGTCGCGCAGCGCGGCGAGCAGGTCGTCGTCGCTGCCCGCGCCGGTCTCGATGACCGCGAGCCCGGCGGTGGCGTGCGGCACCCACACGTTGAGCAGGCCGTCGACGGCGTCGGCGGCGGACAGGAAGCGCGCGCAGCGGTCGGTGAGGTCGTGCACGACCTCGCGGCCGCCGGTGCGGATCTCGATCTCCTCGCTGTGCACGCGTCCACCGTAAGGTGCTGGTGTGCGCAGCGCCTTCGGAGAGCGGTTCGACGTCCCGGTCGGGTACCTCAACACGGCCAGCATCGGCATCCCGCCCGCGACCGCGGCGGACGCGGTCGCGGCGTCGGTCGACGACTGGCGGCGCGGTGCCGCCAACCCGCCCGACTTCGACGGCCCCACCGCGGCCGCCCGCGCGGGCTGGGCGGGGTTGGTGGGGGTCGCCCCGGAGCGGGTGGCCACCGGCGCGTCGGTGTCCCAGCTGCTCGCGGGGGTCGCCGCCGGGCTGCCGGACGGGGCCAGGGTGCTGGCCGTGGAGGGCGAGTTCACCAGCGTCACCTTCCCGTTCGCCGCGCGCGGCCTGGAGGTCGTCGAGGTGCCCGCGGCGCAGCTGGTGGAGCGGGCGCCCGGGTTCGACCTCGTGGCGGTGAGCGTCGTGCAGTCCGCGGACGGGGCGATCGCGGACCTGGCGGGGTTGCGCGCCGCGGGCACCCGGGTGCTGCTCGACGCGACGCAGGCGGCGGGGTGGTTGCCGATGGGGCTGGACTGGGCGGACTGGGTGGTCGGCGCGAGCTACAAGTGGGTCCTCGCGCCGCGCGGGGCGGCGTGGCTGGCGGTGGGGGAGCGGGCGGCGGAGCTGACCAAGCCGGTGCACGCGGGCTGGTACGCGGGGGAGGACCCGTGGGACACCGTCTACGGCCTGCCGCTGCGCCTGGCGGGCGACGCCCGCGCGTACGACCTGTCCCCGGTGTGGCTGGCCCAGGTCGGCTCCGCCGCGTCGCTGGCCTGGCTCGGCGGGCTCGACCTGGAGCAGGTGCGCGCGCACTGCGCAGGCCTGGCCGACTCGCTGCGCGCCCGCCTCGACCTGCCGCCCGCGGGCTCGGCCATCGTGTCCCTCGACCGACCCGGCGCCGCCGAGGCCCTGCGCGAGGCGGGCGTCCGGTGCGCCGTGCGGGCGGGCCGGGCCCGGTTGGCGTTCGCCCTCTACAACACCGAAGAGGACGTCGAGGCCGTGCTCAGCGCGCTCTGAGCGGCGGCCCGGCGCACGGGGAACCGCTGTGCCGCAACCCCCGGGGTGTGGGCGTCGCGGTTTGCCCGTGTTCCTGGGCTTTGGCGAGCCGCCGCCCGCGGCAGGCGGTGGTGCATTCGTCCGGTACCCACCCACCTGCTCGTTCCCTCCACCGTGGGACACCGCCGCGGCGGGCGGGCTATCCTCACCCGCATGTCCAGCCCACGGCCACCCGGTCACCCCGCACGCCCCGGCCGGGACGACGTCGGTGACACGACGCGGATCCCCAGGGTCGACGACGGTGCCAGGCCGGGTGGGCCGCTGCGCTTCTCCGCCGAGCCGCCGCCGCAGCAGCAGCGCAACCCGGCTCTGCTGTGGGCGCTGCGGATCGGTGGGCTGGTGGCCATCGCCGTGGTGTCCGGGTTGGTCTGGACCTACATCCAGTCCGACTCGACGGGCGGTGGCACGGAGGCCGGGCCCACCGACGCCTCCCGCGCGCCGGTCGAGGGCCGCTACGAGTTCACCCCCTACCGCGGCGTGCCGCAGCCGCGGGTGGACACCGACTGCGCCGCGCACTCCTACGGCAAGGTCCAGGAGCTCATGCGCAGCACCCCGTGCGAGTCGCTGACCCGCGGCCTGTACTCGACCACGGTCGACGGCAAGGCGATCGTGGTGTCGGTGTCCGCGGTGCGCATGCGCACGCCCGCCGAGGCGCAGGCGCTGCGCGAGCTGTCCGAGAAGTCCGGCACCGGCAACGTCAACGACCTGGTGCGGGACAAGGCCGTCAGCATCCCCGGCCTGACCGCGCTGAGCGCCAACGACGGCTTCTTCGTGCAGAACGAGGGCCAGACGGTGATCATCGCGGAGGCCGACTTCGAGGTGAACGGCAAGTCCTACAAGGGCAACGCCACGGCGGAGAAGACCCTGGACGGCGTGTGCGAGGACGCCATGAGGCTCGGGGAGGGCATGGGCTGACCGCCCACCCCGCGCCCGTCACCCCGGCTGGCCGGGGAACGGGGGCGTGGCCGGGGTCGCGCCCGCGGTGAGCCGCCAGCGCGTCGCGCGCACGGCCTCCTCGGTCAGCGCCCCCGCCGCCAGCTGCCGGATGTCGGCGTCGTCGGTGCGCTCCAGCACCGCCCGCCAGGCTACGGTGCCGTCCTGCTCGGCGGTGATGACCAGGTTGAGCGCGCCCGCCTGGTCGGTGACCGGCTGCGGCGGCAGGTACGCGGGCTCGGCGGGGCGCGGGGTGGCGCCCGCCGCGCCCAGCAGCCGCTCGGTGGCGTCCCGGCGGGCCCGGTGGGCCACCGCGCCGACCTGGATGCCCTCGTCGAACGAGGCGGGCAGGAAGGCGCTGACCAACCCGTAGACCCACACCGCCGCGTGCTCGGCGCCCAGCGCGGCCTGCACGGCGGCCAGGGCGTCGTCGGGGATCGGCGGCCGGGTCGGCGGGATCGACGACGGCTGCGCGGCGTCGGGCGGGGAGACCGAGGGGGCGCTGCCGCCCGGGTCCTGCTGGCTCATCCGAGCACCTCCCTGAGGCAGGCGCACGCGGCCGCGACGGAGGCGACCAGCCCCGCCCGGTAGCGCGGCGCGGTGGGGACGACGGCGGACGCCTCGCCCTCGGCGGCGGTCAGCGCGTCGACGAGCGCGGCCTTGGCCGCGGCGGCGTCGGCGGGCGGGGTGGGCGAGGCGGGCGGCGCCGAGGGGGCGGCGCTGCTCGGCGGCGGGCTGAGCCGGTCGACCTCGGCCTGCAGGGCGGTGGCGTGCTCGCCGCGCACCCTGGCCAGTTCCTGCGCGGGCGCGGCGAGCGCGGGCAGGGCGGTGGCGACCGCGGTGGCCAGGGCGGCGTCGGCGCGGGCCCGCGCCGCGAGCGCGGCCAGCGGGTCGGGGCCCTCGGGCACGTCCGCGCCGGTCGTGCAGGCCGCCAGCACCGGCGCGGCCACCGCCGCGGCGGCCGCGGCCCGCAGCAGCGCGCGGCGGGTGAGCGGGGTTGCAGTCACGGCGGGTCATCCTGCCAGGCACCACCCGGCCGCGCGGAGGCGCCGGATGATCGCCTGCGGCGACCGGCCCCGGGGGTTCGGGATACGCTAGGTGACCGCGGTCGGGGATCGGTACCGCCGACCGGCCGACAACAGCGGGACCGAGCAGAACAGGGAGCGGCCGAGGTGGCCAACCAGGGACAGGGCGACGCCGGGGGGCGCGTCGACGAGGCGCTGCGGCCCGTCGTCGCCGACGCCGTCGGCGCCGCGGGCTTCGAGCTGGAGGAGCTTGAGGTGTCGACCGCGGGCAAGCGCCGCCTCGTGCGGGTCGTCATCGATGGCGCTGACGGCACCGACGGCGCCGACAGCGCTGACGGTGCCGCACGCACCGCGGGCCGCGCGGGCGGGCGCATCGACCTCGACGAGGTGGCCGAGGTCAGCCGCGCGCTGGCCGCCGTGCTCGACGAGCACGACGCGGTGCTGGGCGGGCCGTACACCCTTGAGGTCACCTCGCCGGGCACCGACCGGCCGCTGACCAAGCCCCGGCACTGGCGGCGCAACCGGCTGCGCCTGGTGGCGGTGCGCCCGCGCGAGGGCGCGGAGTTCACCGGCCGGGTCGGCGACGCCGACGCCGACCCCGACGGCGGGGTCACCCTGCTGGTCGGGGGCGCGGAGCTGCGGCGGGTCGGCTACGCCGAGATCGCCTCCGCCACCGTGCAGATCGAGTTCAAGCAGCCGCCCGCGGCCGAGCTGGCTGTGCTCGGCGGGAGTGACGAGGAGGACGCGCGATGAACGTGGACATCGCCGCACTGCGGGCCATCGAGCGGGACAAGGAGATCCCGTTCGAGACGGTGATCGAGGCGATCGAGACCGCGCTGCTCACCGCCTACAAGCACACCGAGGGCCACCAGCCGCACGCGCGCATCGACATCGACCGCAAGACCGGCCTGGTCCGGGTGCTGGCCACCACCCCGGGCGAGGACGGGCAGCCCGCCGAGGAGTGGGACGACACCCCCGAGGGCTTCGGCCGCATCGCCGCCACCACCGCCCGCCAGGTCATCCTGCAGCGGTTGCGCGACGCCGAGCACGAGCGCACCTTCGGGGAGTTCGCCGCCAAGGAGGGCGAGATCATCGCCGGGGTCGTGCAGCGCGACACCCGGGCCAACTCCCGCGGCATGGTCGTGGTGCAGGTGGGCGACACCGAGGGCGTGCTGCCCCAGGTCGAGCAGGTGCCCGGCGAGGCCTACGAGCACGGCACCCGGGTCAAGTGCTACGTGGTCGGCGTCACCAGGGGAACACGCGGGCCGCAGATCACGTTGTCGAGGACGCACCCCAACCTCGTGCGCAGGCTGTTCGCGCTGGAGGTCCCGGAGATCGCCGACGGCACGGTGGAGATCCCGGCGGTGGCGCGCGAGGCGGGGCACCGGTCCAAGATCGCGGTCCGGTCCACCGTCGCGGGCGTCAACGCCAAGGGCGCGTGCATCGGCCCGATGGGCGCGCGGGTGCGCAACGTGATGAGCGAGCTGGCCGGGGAGAAGATCGACATCATCGACTGGTCCGACGACCCGGCGACCTTCGTGGGCAACGCGCTCTCGCCCGCGAAGGTGGTGTCGGTGACCGTGGTCGACGACAAGGCGAAGACGGCGCGCGTGGTGGTGCCGGACTTCCAGCTGTCGCTGGCCATCGGCAAGGAGGGGCAGAACGCCCGGTTGGCCGCCCGGCTCACCGGGTGGCGCATCGACATCCGCAGCGACGTCGCGCCCGCCGCCGCGCCCGCTCCGGTGGGCGAGCCGGTATCCGGTTCGGCCGACTGAGCCGCACGGGATAGACTGGTGGCGGTTCATCGCCAGGCGCGGGTCCCCGACGGCGTCCTCCCCGGTGCGACCACCCCCCCGGGTGGCCCGCGACCGGTGCGGACCTGCGTCGGGTGCCGGGTCCGGGCGGCGGACTCGGAGTTGCTGCGAGTGGTTCTCGTGGGCGGGGACGTGGTCCCCGACCCGAGGCGCCGGATGCCGGGTCGGGGTGCGTGGCTGCACCCCGACGAGCGGTGCCTGGCCAAGGCCGAGAAGCGGCGGGCGTTCCCCAGGGCCCTGCGGGCCGGGGGGGCGGTCGGCGTGGACGCGCTGCGCGCCGTGCTGGCGGGCGGGGCGGACACCGGCGGTGGAATCGGCGCGGGATCTTCCCGCGCCGTGGAGGGAAACAGGAAGCAGGTCGACCCGTCATGAGTCAGCCGTGAAGCTGAAGACATGAACGCGCGACGATAGGACGAGGTCGACGGGACTTGCCCGCCGGCCTCACCAGATGAGGAGAGCAGTGGCAGGCAAGGCCCGTGTGCACGAGCTGGCGAAGGAGCTCGGAGTCACCAGCAAGGATGTGCTCGCCAAGTTGAAGGACCTGGGCGAGTTCGTGAAGTCGGCGTCCTCCACCGTGGAGGCGCCCGTCGCGCGCAGGCTGCGCGACGCCTACCCCGGCAAGGGCGGTTCCGACGCGAAGCCGGGTCCCCGACCCGGTCCGCGACCCGGCCCCCGGCCGCAGGCCCCGCGCCCGGCGACGCCGTCCGGTTCGGCTCCGGCCGCCCCCGCGGCACCGGCTGCCCCCGCGGCGCCCCAGCAATCCGCGCCGTCGACGCAGTCCGCGCCCGCTGTGCAGTCCGTGCCGTCCCCAGGGGCGCGCCCGGGCCCGGCGGGCCCGAAGCCCGGCCCCAAGCCCCCGGCGCCGCGGCCGGAGCAGCAGCGCCCCGAGCAGCAGCGGCCCGCGGCCGCGGCGGCTCCCCAGGCGCCCGCCGCCCCGCAGGCCCCCGGTCCCAAGCCCGGCCCCAAGCCCCCGGCGCAGCAGCGCCCGGCGGCGGCCGCGCAGCAGCCCGGTGTGGTCCCGCCGCGGACCCAGTCGCCCAAGCCCGGCCCGCGCGCGCCGCGACCCGGCAACAACCCGTTCGGCGTGGGTGGCGGTGCCCCCGCGCCGCGCCCCGGCGCGCCCCGGCCCGGTGGCCAGGGTGGCCCCGGTGGCGGTGGCCAGGGCGGCGACCGCCCGGCGCGCCCCGAGGGCCGTCCGGCCCCCGGCCCGCGCGGTGACCGCCCGGCCCCGCGCCCGCCGTCAGGTGGGCCGAACCCGGGCAACATGCCCCCCCGCCCGAACCCCGGCATGATGCCGCCCCGCCCGGCCCGCCCGGCCGGTGGCGCTGGTCGCGGTGGCCCCGGTGCGGGCCGTCCCGGCGGTGGCGCCGGTCGCGGTGGCCCCGGTGGCGGTGGCGGCGGTTTCCGCGGCGGTCCCGGTGGTGGCGGCGGTGGCGGTGGCTTCCGCGGCGGCCCCGGTGGCGGCGGCGGTGGCGGCGGCTTCCGACCCGGCGGTGGCGGTGGCGCCCCGGCCGGTGGTGGCTTCCGGCCCGGTGGCGGCGGTGGCCGTCCCGGTGGCGGTGGCGGTCGCGGCGGTGCCGCGGGCGCGTTCGGCCGCCCCGGTGGCCCCTCGCGGCGCGGTCGCAAGTCGAAGCGGCAGAAGCGCCAGGAGTACATGGACAACATGCAGGCGCCCAGCGTCGGCGGCGTCCGCCTGCCCAAGGGCAGCGGCGAGGTCATCCGCCTGGCGCGCGGCTCCTCGCTGACCGACTTCGCGGAGAAGATCGGCGCCAACCCGGCGTCGCTCGTGCAGGTGCTGTTCCACCTGGGCGAGATGGTCACCGCGACCCAGTCGGTGTCCGACGAGGTCCTGGAGCTGCTCGGCTCCGAGATGAACTACACCGTCCAGGTCGTCACGCCCGAGGAGGAGGACCGGGAGCTGCTCGACAGCTTCAAGATCTCCTACGGCGAGGACGCGGGCGGCGAGGACGACCTGGAGGCCCGCCCGCCGGTCGTCACCGTCATGGGCCACGTCGACCACGGAAAGACGCGCCTGCTCGACACGATCCGCAAGACGACCGTGCACGAGGGCGAGGCGGGCGGCATCACCCAGCACATCGGCGCCTACCAGGTGGCGACGTCGCTGGAGGGCCGCGAGCGCCTCATCACCTTCATCGACACCCCGGGTCACGAGGCGTTCACCGCCATGCGTGCCCGCGGTGCCCAGGCCACGGACATCGCGGTGATCGTGGTCGCCGCCGACGACGGCGTCATGCCGCAGACGGTGGAGGCCATCAACCACGCGCAGGCGGCGAACGTGCCGGTCGTGGTGGCGGTCAACAAGATCGACAAGGAGGGGGCCAACCCCCAGAAGATCCGCCAGCAGCTCACCGAGTACAACCTCGTCGCCGAGGAGTACGGCGGTGACACGATGTTCGTCGACATCTCCGCCAAGCAGGGGACGAACATCGACAGCCTGCTGGAGGCCATCCTCCTGACCGCGGACGCGGCGCTGGACCTGCGCGCCAACCCCGACATGGAGGCCCAGGGCGTCGCGATCGAGGCGCACCTCGACCGCGGCCGCGGCCCGGTGGCCACCGTGCTGGTGCAGCGCGGCACCCTGCGGGTCGGCGACAGCATCGTCGCGGGCGACGCCTACGGCCGCGTGCGGCGCATGGTCGACGAGTTCAACGAGGACGTCGAGGAGGCCTACCCCTCCCGCCCGGTCCAGGTCATCGGCTTCACGTCGGTGCCCGGCGCGGGTGACACCTTCCTGGTGGTGGAGGAGGACCGGACCGCGCGGCAGATCGCCGAGCGCCGGGCCGCCCGCAACCGGGCCGCGCAGAACGCGCAGAAGCGCAAGCGCATCAGCCTGGAGGACCTCGACGCCGCGCTGAAGGAGACCAGCCAGCTCAACCTGATCATCAAGGGCGACAACTCGGGTACCGTCGAGGCGCTCGAGGACGCGCTCACGAAGATCGACGTGGGCGACGAGGTCGAGCTGCGGGTCATCCACCGCGGCGTGGGTGGCATCACCGAGGGCGACATCAACCTCGCCATCGCCGACAACGTCATCGTCATCGGCTTCAACGTGCGGGCCGAGGGCAAGGCGACCGAGCTGGCGAACCGCGAGGGCATCGACGTCCGCTACTACTCGGTGATCTACCAGGCGATCGACGAGATCGAGCAGGCCCTCAAGGGCATGCTCAAGCCGATCTACGAAGAGGTCGAGCTGGGCCGCGCGGAGGTCCGCGAGGTCTTCAAGTCCTCCAAGGTCGGCACGATCGCGGGTTGCATGGTCCTGTCCGGGGAGATCCGGCGGAACTCGAAGGCCCGCCTGATCCGCGACAGCGTCGTGGTCCAGGAGGGGCTGCCGATCAGCTCGCTGCGCCGGTTCAAGGACGACGCGACCGAGGTCCGCGAGGGCTTCGAGTGCGGTCTGACCCTCGGGTCGTACAACGACCTGCGGCCGGACGACATCATCGAGACCTACGAGATGCGCGAGAAGCCGCGCACCTAGTCGGTCCCGCCCGGGGGGCACCGGTCCGCCGGTGCCCCCCGGGCCCCGCAGCCACCCGTTCCACCAGCACACCCACGGTGATGCCCTGTTGTTCGTCGGCGCACTCGAACTCGACGTCCTGCTCGGCGACGTGCACTCGCTCAAGCAGAAGCGGTCGGCGGTCCGACCGGTGATCGCGGAGCTGCGCAAGCGGTTCGAGGTGGCCGCCGCCGAGGCGGGCCACCAGGACCTGCACCGCCGCGCCCTGATCGGCGTGGCGGCCGTCGCCGCCGACGCCCAGCACGTCCGCGACCTGCTCGACGCGTGCGAGCGCCTGGTGGCGGGCCGCCCCGAGCTGGAACTGCTCTCGGCCCACCGCAGGCTCCTCGGCCCGGACGACGAGTAGCCCCCGGGCAGCCCGACACCCGGCAGGCCCCACCGTGCCGCACCGGCCCCCGGGCCGGCAGACCGAGAAGGAAGGCAGCGTCGTGGCCGACGCACCCCGCGCCCGCAAGCTGGCGAAGCGCATCTCCCAGATCGTCGCCTCCGCCCTGGAGCACGAGGTCAAGGACCCCCGCCTGGCCAGGGTGACCATCACCGACACCAGGGTCACCGGCGACCTGCACGAGGCGACCATCTACTACACGGTCATCGGCGACAAGCTCGACGCCGAACCCGACCACGCCGGCGTCGCCGAAGCCCTCGACAAGGCCAAGGGCAAGCTCCGCACCCTCGTCGGCCAGGGCACCGGCGTCCGCTTCACCCCCTCCCTCGCCTTCGTCGCCGACACCGTCCCCGACGTCGCCCGGGGCATCGACGACCTGCTCGCCAAGGCCCGAGCCGCCGACGCCGAAGTCGCCGCCCAAGCCTCCCGGGCCACCCCCGCGGGCGAAGCCGACCCCTACAAGGCCCCCCGCCCCCGCGACGAAGACGACGAGGACGACCAGGACGACGACGAGGACTGAGTCCCCGCCCGTCTCCAGTTCGCCCCACAGCTTTTCCCCAGCGCAACCCCCCAAGCAGCAGGCGGCCCGGCTACCCAGGTGCTCGATGGGGTGGTTGTGCTTGGTCGGGGGAGGCGATCATGTGCTACCCAACGGGACGGGCGGGCGTCTTTTCAGCCCGCCTTTTCCCCGCCCGCAGCGCATGATCGCCGTAGGGGCCCCGACCAAGCACAACCACCCCATCGAGCCAGCAGGCGAAGCCCCGGTCTTGCAATCGGGCGAAGCCCGGTGCCCCCACAAGCACAACCACCCCATCGAGCCAGCAGGCGAAGCCCCGGTCTTGCAATCGGGCGGAGCCCGATGCCCCCACGCACAACGCGAGCCTGCGCACCCCCCAGCCCCCTAGCAATCCGCCCCGAACCCCGGTAGGCATGGCTGCGTGCCCAGAGACGCGCCCACCCCCGGAACCGGTTCCGCCCGCTTCACCCGCCGCACCCTCCTCGCAGGCACCGCCGCCACCGCGATCGCCGCCGCGGGCACCGGCGTCTTCGCCAACTGGCTGCTCACCCCCAAGCTCCGCGGCACCGGCCTCCCCGCCCCCTCCGGCACGGGCACCACCGCCGCGACGGCGACCTCCGGGACAGCGACCTCCGCGCCCCAGGCCATCCAGACCACCACGGTCACCTCCACCGCCCGCTCCACCCAGCTGGAGCTCATCGTCATCCGCCCCGAGGGCGTCGCCACCCCCGACCTGCCCGTCTGCCTGGCCCTGCACGGCCGCGGCAGCACAGCCCGGATGTTCACCGGCCTCGGCGTCCCCGCCGCGCTCACCGCCGCCGCCCGCACCGCCCCCTTCGCCGTCGTCGCCCTCGACGGCGGCGACAAGTACTGGACCGACGCGGGGCCCGGCGACGACGCGCAGACCATGCTGAACCAGGAGCTCCCCGCGTGGCTGGGGCAGCTCGGCCTCGGCAAGCCCGCGGCCGTCCTCGGCATCTCCATGGGTGCGTTCGGAGCACTGGACTACGCGCGGGCGAACCACCCCGCCGCGGTGGCGGCGGTCAGCCCGGCCCTGTTCACCTCCTGGTCCGAGGCGAAGGCGCGCAACGTCTTCCCGTCCCGGTCCGCTTGGGAAGCCGCGGAGCCGCTGAGGCACACCGACGACCTCGCCCCCACCGCGCTCGGCGTGTGGTGCGGGGAGGACGACCCGTTCGCCCCCGCCGCGCGGGCGCTGATCGACCGGGTCGGGCCCGAGCGCGCGGTCGTCGGGGCCGGGGCGCACGACGAGGCGTACTGGACGGCGGTGCTGCCCGACGTCCTGGCCTGGCTGGCGGGGCACCTCTGAGCTGCGGGGATGGGTGATTCCCCGGTTCGGTGCGCACGGCCGCGCCCGCGAGTGGTATAAACCAATTCGCGGTGCGGCTGTCCGTGTGAAGGATTGGCCGGACTTGTTGACAGATGATTGGTGTCTGGCCAAACTGCGCAACATCACGCAACCGGATCGGGTGGTGCTCATGCGATCGACCAGGGTGGCAGCTCTTGCCGCGGGGTCCGCGCTCGTGCTCGCGGGCTGCGGTGGCGGCTCGTCGGGCGGTGGGGAGGCGCCGCTCGCGCTCCCGGGCGCCGACCAGTACCTGACCGCCCCCTGCCCGGAGGTGGGCACCAAGCCCGCCGCGGACAAGGAGTTCACCTACTGGTCCATGTGGACCAAGGACGAGCCGCAGGGCAAGGTGCTGTCCAAGGCCGTCGACTGCTTCCAGCAGAAGACCGGGGTCAAGGTCGAGGTGCAGTGGCTGGGCCGCAAGCTGCTCACCCAGAACGTCGCGCCCGCCCTGAACACCGACACCGTGCCGGACCTGTTCGACCAGGACGTCAGCCAGGTGAAGGCGGCCATCGTCGCCCCCGGGGGCACGCAGAGCGTGCAGGACGTGCTGGACTACAAGGTGGGCGAGGGCGACAAGACCGTCCGCGACGTGGTGCCGGAGAAGTTCTGGAACCTGCCCGCGAACAAGGACGACTCCGGGCAGATCTTCGAGATCCCGTACGAGCTCATCGGCAACGCCTGGTGGTACAACAAGGACACCGTCACCGACTTCCAGGCCCCCAAGACCATGGACGAGCTGTTCGCCCTGTTCGACAAGGCGAAGCAGAGCGGTGTGGCCGCGGTGAGCCAGGACGGCGACATCGACTTCTACAACGCCTACTTCTACACCCAGATCGCCGAGCGCTACGTCGGCGCGGGCGGGCTGGAGAAGGTGGCGCTGGACAAGACCGGGCAGGCCTGGCTCAGCGACCCGAACCTGGCCAAGGCCGCCGAGCCGGTGGAGAAGCTGGCCAAGGGCGGCTACCTCATCGACGGCTGGGACGCCTCGAAGTTCCCGCAGGTGCAGCAGCGCTGGGCCGACGGCGAGGCCGCCTACGTCTTCCTCGGCGGCTGGGCGCCCAGCGAGACCCGCGAGTACCTGGCCAAGCAGGGCGGCGACAAGGGCATCGACTACGCCACCTTCCAGTTCCCGCAGCCCGAGGGCGCCACCCACCAGGTCGTCGAGCAGCTGCCGATCGGCATGGCCGTCAGCAAGAAGGCCAAGCACCCCGAGGCGGCCAAGGCGTTCATCGCCTACCTGCTCAACAAGGACATCCTCTCCGGCATCAGCACCGTCGCCGACAACCTCACCTCCCGGCCGGACATGCCGGTGCCCGAGTCGATGAAGGACATCAAGACCGTCCTGGACTCCGACGCCGAGCACACCATCTTCATGGACGGCCTCGACGCGCTCTCCGGCGGCAAGTGGGTCGAGTCGGTGTTCTACCCGCTCAACAACGACCTGCTCAAGGGCAAGCTGACCGCGAAGCAGTTCGTCGAGCAGCTGGCGGCCAAGCAGGCCGAGTTCTGGAAGACCACCAGCTGATGGCCACCGCGGTGACCGCGCCCGCCGAGGAGCGCACCTCCTCGGCGGGCGCCCACCTGTCGCGGAAGAAGAAGCTGTTCCTGCCCTTCTTCCTGCCCGCGGTGGTGCTCTACTCGCTGTTCCTGGTGGTGCCGACGGTGGCCACGGTGGTGCTGGGCTTCACCGACTGGTCCGGCGCGGGGGACACGCCCGAGTTCACCGGGCTGCGCAACTACGGCGAGCTGATCTCCTCCGACGCGTTCCGGTACTCGTTCCTCAACACGCTGATGTACATCGTCGTCGGCGGGGTGGGGACGTTCCTGCTGGCGTTCCTGTTCACCATGGTGCTGCGGGAGATGCGCGGCGGCAAGCTCATCCGCGCCGTGCTGTTCTTCCCGAACATCGTCGCGCCGGTGGCGCTGGGCATGTTCTTCGGCATCACCCTGGTGTACCGGCCGAACCGGCAGGGCCTGGCGAACTTCCTGCTGGAGTCGGTGGGCATCGACGCGGTGAAGTTCCTGGCGCCGGAGAACATCACCTGGGTCGTCACCGGGTGCCTGATCTGGGCCAGCGCGGGCTTCTACATCACGATCCTCATGGCCGCCGTCGACCGCATCCCGCCCTACCTCTACGAGGACGCCGACATCGCGGGGGCGACCCCGTGGGAGAAGTTCCGGCACGTCACCCTCCCGCTGACCTGGGACGTGATCGGGGTGGCCGGGGTGCTCTGGACGATCAGCGCCATCAAGATCTTCGAGCTGGTGTTCGTGCTGGCGGGCCCGGGCACCTACTCGCCGCCGATCCGGTCCTGGACGCTGGGCGTGTTCGTCTTCGACCGCTCCTTCGGCGACCAGGGCGCGCCGCAGTACGGCATGGCGTGCGCCGCCGCGGTCGTGATGATCGTGCTGGTGTCGGTCCTCGTCGTGGCGCTGCGCAGGCTGATGCGCCGCGACCGCATCCAGTACTGAGGGGGAGCAGTGACCGCGACCGCAGACCGCACCGGAGCCCGGGCCGACCGGCCCGTCCGGGTGCCGCCGCGCAAGCCCAAGCCCGCGCCCGTCGCGCGCGGGTTCCACCCGCTGCAGGCGCTGGGCAAGGTGGTGGTGTGGCTGTTCACCGCGCTCAACGCCGCGGTGCTGTACTGGCTGGTGACGGCGGCGTTCAAGTCGCCCATCGAGATCTTCACGAAGCCGTTCGCGCTGCCGTCGTACTGGTTCGAGCGCGGCCAGCCCTTCCGCAACCTGTCCTACGCGTGGAACAACGCCGGGTTCGGCACCGCGTTCCTCAACACCGTGCTGCTGGTGGCCGCCGCCTCGGTGGTGATCGTGCTGCTGTCGGCGCCCGCGGCCTACGCGCTGACCCGGCTGGGCGTGCGCGGGGCGGACGGGCTGACGAACTTCCTCGCGATCGGCATGGGCATCCCGTTCCAGACCGTCGTCATCCCGCTGTTCATCGGGTTGGCGAAGGTGCACCTGACCGACAACCTGTTCGGGCTGTTCCTGGTCTACGTGGCGCTGTCGCTGCCGTTCACCACGTTCCTGCTCACCGGGTTCTTCCGGTCGCTGCCGGACGAGCTGGAGGAGGCCGCGGCGATCGACGGGGCCTCGCCCGCGCGCACGTTCTTCACGATCATGCTGCCGCTGGCCCGCGGCGGGCTGGTCACCGGGCTCATCCTCAACGCGATCAGCCTGTGGAACGAGACGCTGCTGTCGATCGTGTTCCTCAACAGCAACTCCACCTTCACCCTGGCCCGCGCCCTGTTCGCGTTCAACAGCGCGGCCACCTACCAGTCCGAGTACGGCGGCCTCGTCGCCGGGGTGGCCATCGTGGTGCTGCCCATGCTCGTGCTCTACGTCCTGCTGGCACGCCGGATCATCACCGGTCTCACCCTCGGCGCGGGCAAGTAGCCCACCGGAAAGGCGAACGCGATGGCATCGGTGACCTTCACCGGGACCACCCGGTACTACGCGGGCAACCCGGTCCCGGCCGTGGACGGGCTGGACCTGGAGGTGGGCGACGGCGAGTTCCTGGTGCTCGTCGGCCCGTCCGGGTGCGGCAAGTCGACCACCCTGCGGATGCTCGCGGGCCTGGAGGGGGTGGACGGGGGCAGCATCCACATCGGCGAGCGGGACGTGACCGACCTGCCGCCGAAGGAGCGCGACATCGCCATGGTGTTCCAGAACTACGCGCTCTACCCGCACATGACCGTGGCGGAGAACATCGGCTTCCACCTCAAGATCGCCAAGGTGGCCAAGGCGGAGATCGCCACCAGGGTGGCCGAGGCGGCCGAGCTGCTCGGGCTCACCGACTACCTCGACCGCAAGCCCGCCAAGCTCTCCGGCGGGCAGCGCCAGCGGGTCGCGATGGGCCGGGCGATCGTGCGCTCCCCGCAGGTGTTCTGCATGGACGAGCCGCTGTCCAACCTGGACGCGAAGCTGCGCGTGCAGACCCGCACGCAGATCGCCTCGTTGCAGCGGCGGCTCGGCGTCACCACCATCTACGTCACCCACGACCAGGTCGAGGCGATGACGATGGGCGACCGGGTGGCGGTGCTCAAGGACGGCCTGCTCCAGCAGTGCGACACCCCGATCGGCCTGTTCAGCAAGCCCGCAAACGTTTTCGTGGCCGGGTTCATCGGCTCGCCCGCGATGAACCTCATGCGCGGGGTGGTCTCCGGTGACGCGGCGGCCGTCGGTGGCGCGGAGGTGCCGCTCACCCCCGGGCAGCGGGCGGCGCTGACCGGCGCGGAGGTGGTGGTGGGCGTGCGGCCGGAGGGGTGGAAGGTGGTCTCCGCCGAGGAGGGCATCGCCGCCACCGTGGAGGTCGTGGAGGAGCTGGGCAGCGACCAGTACCTGTACTGCTCGACCCCCGTCGCGCGCGTCCCGCTGGAGGGCGGGGCGCCGGAGCCGATCGCGGTGCGCGCGCCGGGGATGTCCCCGTGGCAGCGCGGCGACAAGCTCGGCCTGGTGCCGGTGCCCGGCGCGCTGCACGTGTTCGACGCGGCCACCGGCGAGCGCCTGCCCGACTGACCCGCGAACGCCAG
>NZ_MKQR01000007.1:23377-513927 GCF_001940455.1 Actinokineospora bangkokensis
GCTGCACGTGTTCGACGCGGCCACCGGCGAGCGCCTGCCCGACTGACCCGCGAACGCCAGGCCCAGCAGGGCGGTGACGGTGAACAGCGCCGGGTAGCCGCCGAGGCTGCTCACCAGCGGCGCGGCGATGACCGGGCCCAGCACGTGCGGCAGCGAGTTGGCGATGCTGATGACGCCGAGGTCGCGGCCGTTGTCCGAGGCGGCGGGCAGCACCTGGGTGATCAGCGCCTGGTCGACCGAGACGTACACCCCGTACCCCAGGCCCAGCAGCACCGCCGAGAGCACGGTGACCGGCCAGGTGGGCCACACCGCCAGCGGCGCCGAGCCCGCCGCGATCACCAGGCCCGCGGCCGTCACCAGCCCCTTGCGGCGGCCGAGGCGGTCGGAGAGCCAGCCGCCCGCGAACGCCGAGACGACGATGCCGGTGGTGTAGATCAGCACGAGCAGCAGCAGGCCCTGCTCGGCGCGCTTGCCGGGGAACAGCGACTCGTAGCGGATCTCGTCGCGCAGGAAGTACAGCAGGTAGAGCGTGCCGGTGGCGTTGCCGAGCTGGATGAGGAACCGGGTGATCCACGCCCAGCGGAAGTCCGCGTGCCGCAGCGCCGCGGCGAAGGAGGCGAAGAACCCGCCCCGGCGCCGCTCAGCCCGCGGGCCCGGGACCGCGGGGGAGTCGGGCACCCACACCAGGAACGGCACCAGCAGCACCAGCACCACCCCGGCGACCAGCGCGTACCCGGCGGACACCGTGCTCACCACGACCGTCACCAGCGCCGTGCCCGCCAGCGTCGCCATCGGCTGCGTCGCCCCGACCCACGCGCTCACCACGCCGCGCTGGTTCTCCGGCACCCGGTCGGGCACCGTGGCGACCAACCCGGCCAGCATGGCGCTCAGCGCCACCTGCACCACGACCCAGCCCACCGCCACACCCGCCACGGAGGACTGGTTGAGCAGCAGGAGCAGACCCGCGGCGGCCAGCAGCGCGCCCCCGGCCACCCACGGCTTGCGGCGGCCGAACCGCGACGTCGTGCGGTCCGACAGCGCGCCCGCCACCGGGTTCGCCACCACCGCGACCAGCGCGCCGAGGCCGGTCACCAGCCCGAGCGCGGACTCCTTGCCCTCCGGGGTGATCACGGCGAGCTGCTGGGCGAGCAGCACCTGCACCGGGGTGTAGAGCGCCGTCCACATGCCCAGGCTCGCCAGCGCCATCCCGGTGACGAACCGGCCGCCCACCCGCGGCGGCGCGGTGGTGGGGGCGGCGACGGCGGTCACGACGCCTCCCCGATGAACGCCGCGGCACGCTCGCCCACCAGCAGCGCGGGGGCGTGGGTGTTGCCGGTGGTGACCGCGGGGAACACCGACGCGTCGGCCACCCGCAGGCCCTGCACGCCGTGCACCCGCAGCCGCGGGTCGACCACGGCGTCGGCGTCGATGCCCATCTTGCAGGTGCCGACCTGGTGGTGGTAGGTCGACACCGTGGAGCGCACGTAGTCGACGAGGTCACCGGTGCCGGGCAGCGCCTCGACCGAGCCCCACTCCTCGCGCAGCACCGCGGCGGAGCCCACCTCCCGGCACAGCTCGACCGCCGCCACCAGGCGGCGCAGGTCGGAGTCGGTGCCCAGGGTGTTCGGGTCGATGTCCAGCGGGTCGGCCGCCGAGGCGCCGGTGAGCCGGATCGTGCCGCGCGCGGTCGGGCGCACCAGCCCGGCCTGGAGCGTGAAGCCCGACATCGGGCCGGACGTGCCCGGCGGGTACATCGGCACCGGGAAGTGCAGCGGCTGCACGTCGGGGGTGGTCAGGCCGGGGGTGCTGCGCCAGAACAGGTGCGTCTGCGCCGGGCCCAGGCCCTCGCTCGGCCTGCCGGGGTTGCGCTCGGTGGTGAAGATGACCGGCACGAGGACGTGGTCGTGCAGGTTGCCGCCCACCCCCGGCAGGTCGACCAGCGGGTCGACGCCCACCGCGCGCAGGTGCGCCGCCGGGCCGATCCCGGACAGCATCAGCAGCTTGGGCGACTCGATCGCCCCCGCGCTGACCACCACCTCCGCCGCCGACGCCGTGCGCACCTGCCCGTCGCGCACGTACTCCACCCCGGTGCAGCGGGTGCCGTCGAACAGCAGCCGCGAGGCCAGGGCGTCGGTCTCCACCACCAGGTCGGGGTTGTCGTGCACGGGGGAGAGGTAGGCCACCGCCGCGCTGGCCCGCCTGCCGCCGGAGATCGTGAACTGCACCCGGGACACCCCGTCGGGGGTGCCGGAGTTGTAGTCCGGGTTCTGCTCGATGCCCGTCTGCACCGCCGCGGCGATGAGCGCGTCGTGGATCGGGTCGGTGGCGTACTTGCTCAGCACCGGCAGCGGACCGCCCGTGCCGTGCAGGTCCGACGCGCCCGCGTCGAAGTCCTCGATGTCGCGGAAGGTGGGCAGCACGTCCGCCCACGACCAGCCGTCGTTGCCCAGGTAGGCCCAGTGGTCGTAGTCGGCGGCCGCGCCGCGCGCGTAGATCATCGCGTTAAGCGAGCTGGACCCGCCCAGCACCCGGCCGCGCGGCCAGTGCAGCTGCCGGGTGGCCGCGTGCGCCTGCGGGGTGGTGCGGTACGCCCAGTCGCGGGGGCCGAACCACAGCTCACCGAAGCGGCGCGGGTCGTGGATCGTCTCGTCGGTGTCGCGCCCGCCCGCCTCCAGCAGCAGCACGCGGGCGCCGCGGTCGAGGCAGCGGCGCGCGACCGCGCAGCCCGCTGAGCCTGCGCCGACCACGATCACGTCGTATGTGGACATGGGAGTGCTCCTGTGTGCCGCTGGTGGGTGCGGGTGGTGGGGTCGCCTCGCCTTCGGCGTTGGCGGGGGAGAGCCGGTTTTCTTGTGGCGGGCTCGATGCGGTGGTCCTGTGTGGCCAGGCCCTTGGGGCGATCACGTGCTACCCCAGCCACGCAGGACCACCGCAACGAGCACTGCCGCAGCCGGGCTTCCTGGTTGGTGGGGTGGCGTGAGTGCGGGGTGCCGGTGTCAGGCGGTGAAGACCAGGGCGGCGTTCTGGCCGCCGAAGCCGAAGGAGTTGCTCAGGGCCACGTCGGTCTTCTGGTGGCGGGGGGTGCCGGTGACCACGTCGAGCTCGACCTTGGGGTCCTGCTCGGTGAGGTTGGCGGTCGGGGGGATGGTGCCGGTCTCGATGGTGAGGATGGTCAGGGCCGCCTCGATGGCGCCCGCGGCGCCGAGGGCGTGGCCCAGGACGCCCTTGGCGGAGGTGACGGCGGGGCGGCTGCCGAGCAGGTCGCGGACGACCTTGGCCTCCGTCTGGTCGTTGAGGGGGGTGGAGGTGCCGTGGGCGTTGACGTGGTCGACCTCGTCGGGGGTGATGCCCGCGGTGGCCATGGCCGCGCGGATGGCGGCGGTGGCGCCCTTGCCCTCGGGGTCGGGTTGGGTCATGTGGTGGGCGTCGGCGGAGGCGCCGTAGCCCGCGACCTTGGCGCGGACGCGGGCGCCGCGGGCGCGGGCGTCGGCCTCTCGCTCAAGGACGAGGATGCCCGCGCCCTCGCCGACGACGAAGCCGTCGCGGTCGACGTCGAAGGGGCGCGAGGCCGCCGCCGGGTCGTCCGTGCGCTTGGACACCGCGCCCATCTGGGCGAAGCCGGTGACGATCAGCGGGCTCACGCCCGCCTCGGCGCCGCCGGTGATGACCACGTCGCAGGTGCCCGAGCGCAGCAGGTCCAGGGCGGTGCCGATGGCCGTGGCGCCCGAGGCGCAGGCGGTGGCGGTGACGAAGTTGGGGCCGGTGGCGCCCAGGTCCATCGCCAGGTGGCCCGCCACCATGTTCGGCACCAGCATCGGGATCAGCAGCGGGGACACGGTGGTGGCGCCGGTGCCCAGGAGCTTGGCGTGCTGGGTCTCCCAGGTGGTGACGCCGCCGAGGCCGCAGCCGATGACGACGCCGACCCGCGCCCCGTCCCACGCCCTGGGGTCCAGGCCGGAGTCGGCGACCGCCTCGCGCGCGGCCACGATGGCCAGCTGCACGAAGCGGTCGTGGGACAGCGAGCTGCGCCGCCCCACCAGCTTGTTCGCGTCGAAGCCGGGCACCGTGCAGGCGATGTCGACCGGCAGGCCCGCCAGCGCGGGGGTGCGCGCGGCCGTGGACACGCCCGCGCACACCCCCGCCCAGCTGGCCTGCGCGCCGATCCCGGCCGCGGTCACCAGGCCGAGGCCGGTGACGGCGATGGGCGGCGTGCTCACGGGGTCGTCGCCGCCGTGGCCTCCAGCACCTGCGCGGCGATGGCCTCGGCCGCGTGCGCGATGGTGTCGCGCGGGGTGGCGGTGTCCTCGCTGATCTGCACCCCGGTCTCGGTCTGCACCACGACCAGCAGCTCCACCAGGAACAGCGAGTCCATGTCCAGGTCCTCGAAGGTGGCCTCGGGGGTGATCTCCGCGCGGTCGACCTCGAACCGGTCGACCAGGATGTCCACCAGCTTGTCGTACATGGGAGTGGTCACGTGCGCTCCTCGGTTCTCGTGGTGGCCTGCTCCGGCCAGGTCAGGGTGGTCGATCCCCAGGTCAGCCCGCCGCCGAAGGCGGTGAGCAGCACCCGGTCGCCCGCGCGCAGGCGACCGGCGGCCCTGGCCTGGTCCAGGGCGAGCGGGATGGAGGCCGCCGAGGTGTTGCCCACCTCGGCGATGTTGGTGATGCTGCGCTCGCGCGGGATGCCGATGTCGTCGGCGAGCCGGTTGAGGATGCGCAGGTTGGCCTGGTGGCCGACCAGGTGGTCGACCTCGTCCACGCGCCAACCCGCCTGGTCGAGCACGGCGCGCGCGGACTTCGACATGTTCCGCACGGCCTGCCAGAACACGCTCTTGCCCGCCATGGCGAAGTAGCGGTCGCCCGGCTCCGGCTCGCGGCCGGACAGCCGCTGCTCGGCGCCGCCGCCGCGGACGGTGATCAGGTCGACGCCGTCGCCGTCGCTGCCCAGGTCGAACGGTCCGACCGCGCCGGGCTCGCCCGGCTCGCCCGCGCGCAGCACCACCGCGCCCGCGCCGTCGCCGAAGATCACCGAGGTGGTCCGGTCGGCCGGGTCGAGGATGCTGGAGTAGGTCTCGGCGCCGATGAGCAGCACCCGGCGCGCCGCGCCCGCGGCGATCAGCCCGGTGGCGGTGGCCAACCCGTAGATGAACCCGGTGCACACCGCGGCCACGTCGAAGGCGGCCACCCCGGTGAGCCCGAGCTTGCCTGCCACCACCGGCGCGGTGGCCGGGCACGGCCGGTCCGGCGTCGTGGTGGCCACCACCACGGCGTCCACTTCGGACACCCCGGCGTCGGCGACGGCGCGCGCGCCCGCGGCGGCGGCCAGGTCGGAGGTGGTGGTGCCGGGGTCGGCCCAGTGCCGCGCGCCGATGCCGGTGCGCGAGCGGATCCACTCGTCGCTGGTGTCGAGCACCCGGCTCAGCTCGTCGTTGTCGACCCGGCGCGGGGGCAGGTGGCTGCCGGTGCCGCACAGGACCGCGGTGCGGGGCTGCGGTGACGGCACGGGTCCCCCTCTCGGTCGTCTGGTTGTCCCGGCAAGCCTCGTCGCCACCGCTGACGTGGCGGTGACGGCGGGGTGACCGGCGCCCCGCCCCGCCCCCGCATCACCCCCGCGTCAGCCCGGCGTCAGCGGCGGACCCGATAGTCCCCTTGCCCTGCCGCGCACCTCACCGGGAGTGACCCATGCGGACGTTCCACTCGGTCGCCGAACTGGCCACCGCCGAGGGCGACGACCTCGGCGCGAGCCCCTGGCACGACGTCACCCAGCACGTCATCGACCTGTTCGCCGAGGCCACCGGCGACCGCCAGTGGATCCACACCGACCCCGACCGCGCCCGCACCGGCCCCTTCGGCGGCACCATCGCCCACGGCTACTACCTGCTCTCCGCCCTGCCCACCCTCCTCGACCAGGTCTTCCGCACCGAAGGCGTCGGCTCGGTCGTCAACACCGGCGTCGACCAGCTCCGCTTCCTGCGCCCGGTCCCCGTGGGCAGCCGCATCCGCGCCACCGCCCGCCTCGACTCCGTCCGCGTCAGCAGACGAGGCGTCGCCGACCTCGCCGTCGCCGCCACCATCGAGGTCGAGGGCACCCCCGGCCCCGCCGCCACCGCCACCCTCCACAGCATGGTCCGTCCACCCAGGACCCCCGTTTCCCTCACCCCCCAACCGATTCCAGCCACAGCAACCCCCACCCCATAACCCATCCCCGAGCGCGAGCGCCCAACCCCACCCAACCCGCTCCCCAAAGAACAGCACCACAACGAACCCGGCGGCCCGGCTACGGGTCTGCCCGGGTGGGTGGTTGTGCTTGACAGGGGAAGGCGATCATGTGCTACCCACGGCCGGGGGGTGGGGCCGAAGGCCTCACCTTTTCCCCACCCCGAGCACATGATCGCCGCAGGGGCCCCTGTCAAGCAGAACCACCCACCCGGGCACGCCAACAAAATCCCGGATCTTTCAAGCTCTGCGCAGCAGAGCTCCCACCGTCACCGCACCACCGCCAACGACCGCACGTCCGGCCACAGCGCCGACGGCAGCAGCAACCCCGGCTCCTGCGCCAGGATCTCCGAGTGCAGCCGCCGCAGCGGCGCCGAGGGCTCCAGCCCCAGCTCCCCGCCCAGCCAGCTGCGCGTGCGCCGGAACAGCTCCAGCGCCTCGCACTGCCGCCCCGACCGGTACAGCGCCAGCATGAGCAGCTCGCAGAACCGCTCGCGCAGCGGGTGCTGCTCCACCAGCTGCGTCAGCTCGGCCACCGCGTCGCGCTCGCGGCCGACCAGCAGCCAGGCCGCGGTCAGGTCCTCCCACACGGTGAGCCTGCGCTCGTCGAACAGCGCGGCGGCGCCGCGGCAGCGCAGGCCGTCGCCCGCGTCGAGCAGCGCCGGGCCGCGCCACAGGCGCAGCGCCTCGCGGAGCAGGGCGATGGCGCGGTCGGGGTCGGTGCGCACCTCGGCGGCGCCGCGCTCGGCCAGGTCGAGGAAGCGGTTGGCGTCGACCGACTCGGGGGCGGTGTCGAGCAGGTAGCCGCCGCGCATGGCGCGCAGCCTGCTCTCCCGGCCCGGGGTGTCGATGACCTTGCGCAGCCGGGTGGCGTGCGCCTGCATGGCGTTGCGGGCGTTGCCGAGGCTGTGGCCCGCCCACAGCTCGTCGGCGAGCTCGCCGTGCGAGATGGCCCGCCCGACGTCGAGCGCCAGCGTGGCCAGCAGCGCGCGCACCTTGTGCGAGCCGATGCTGCGGCGCTCGCCGTCCACGGTGACCGTCACGGTGCCCAGGATGTCGATCTGCACGGCACTCCTCGAACTCGCGGCCGCATGCCAGGCCGGGTGTGGTGGGGCTGGGGTGTCCACGGCGGGGCCCGCCGACCACGACGTCGCGCAGCGCCTGCCCCCCGTGCCCGCAATGTTCTGCGCGGAATTGGCGGGCTGTCAAGCGGTCTTTCGCATTCCATCGCAGAATCGGACTTTTCGCGGAATGGTGTGGCACCCGCCACCGCCCGTTGCGTCATCCGCCGCAGCGCGCACCCCCGGACGGACCCAGGGGCCGTAGCCGGAACACCCCTGTGACCGGGGGTTTCCCAGGGGATTCCCCGGGGGTGTGCAGGGTTATCCCCAGTGCGACCCAGGGTGTGCCCTGCGGTAGGAATTCGGAGCCCGAAATACCGCGCCCGGTGCCGTGCGCGATTGTTGAGAAAGTCCCGTCGGGCCCGAGTTCGATTTCTCGCCGATTCGTTCGGCGCCGTACTGCGATCGGAGCAATGGCGATGACACGTGTGGCCCCGGCGGTCGGGAGCACGCCGGTCCCCCGGCTCGACCACGTGATGGTCCTGCTGGACGCCGAGACCCACCGGGCGGTCGAGGAGACCGCCTTCCTCGCCGAGCGGTTCGGCCGGATCAAGGTCAAGAAGGCCGACAGCTCGGTCGCCGGGCAGTACTCCACGCTGGGCGTGGCGGGCAACTCCACGCTGGTGGAGCTGTTCGGCGCGGCGCTGCCGAGCGAGGCGCCGCTGTCGGGCGGGCTGGTCTTCTCCTTCGAGGAGCCCGGGTCCTCGCCCGCGGCCCGCGCGCTGCTCGACGCGCAGGAGTCGGTGGGCTACCACCACGACCTCGTGCGCCGGGTGGTCGACGGGCACGACGAGCCGCAGCCCTGGTACCACCTGATCAGCGTCGACCTGGGCCAGGCGAACCCGCTGCTGCTCTTCCTCAACGAGGTCACCCCGGAGTACTACGCCTCGCTGGGCGCCCAGGCGGGCCCCGGGGGCGCGCTGCGCCGGGACTCCTACCTCGACGCCGTGCTCGGCCGCCCGGCCGCGCCCGGCTCGCTGCTGCGCGACATCGCCGCGGTGACCCTGCTCGTGGGGCCCGAGCGGGCGGCGAAGCTCACCGCCGCGCTCGCCCCGTTCGGCTGGGTGCCGCGCGGCACCGACCTGGTCGGCCCCGGCCTGACCATCGGCCTGCGCGTCGGCGACTGGCCGCGCGAGCGGGTCGCCGAGGTGCTGCTCGACCTCGACCCCACCGCCTGGACCGACGACATCCCGGCCGAGCTGGACTTCGGTCCGCGCTCGCGGCTGGTGTTCGAGGACCCGACCACCGCCAGGTGGCTCTTCAGCTGACAGCCCGGCCCGCCACCCGAGAAGACCTGGAGCGCTGACGCCCCCATGCCACCGCTGTTCCCGGACGTCGTCCGCCACCACGCCGAGCACACCCCCGACGCGCCCGCGGTCCGCTGCGCCGACCGCGCGCTGACCTACGCCGAGCTGGTCGCCGAGGCCGACCGGCTGGCCGCCGCCCTGGTCCGCCGGGGCGTGCGCCGCGGCGACCTGGTGGGCGTGGCCGCCCGCCCGTCCACCGACCTCGTCGTGTCCATCCTGGGCATCCTGCGCGCGGGCGCGGCCTGGCTGCCGCTCGACCCGGCCTACCCGGGCGAGCGGCTGCGCTACATGGTCGCCGACGCCGGGGTCGCCCTGCTGATCGCCGACGGCCCGACCGGGGACGTGCTCTCCGGCGGCGTGGTCGACGTGCTGGCCCCGGACGCGCGCGCCGACCTCGACGGCGCGCAGCTGCCGGAGCTGGCCGAGGACGACCTCGCCTACGTCATCTACACCTCCGGCTCCACCGGCCGCCCCAAGGGCGTGCGGCTGCGCCACGGCGGCCTGGCCAACCTCGTGCGGGCCCAGCTGGGCCTGTTCGAGGCCGGTCCGGGCGCGCGGGTGCTCCAGTTCGCCCCGACCAGCTTCGACGCGTCGGTGTTCGAGATCGCGATGGCGCTGGGCGCGGGCGGCGAGCTGCTGCTGGCCCCGCGCGCGGAGCTGGCCCCCGGGCCCGGCCTCGGCGACTTCCTGCACGCCCACGGCGTCACGCACGTGACGCTGCCGCCCTCGGTGCTGGCCACGATCGGCCGGGTCGAGGTGCCCGGCCTGCGGGTGCTGGTGTGCGCGGGCGAGGCGCTGCCGGAGCCGCTGGTCGAGCAGTGGGCACCGGGGCGGCGGATGTTCAACGCCTACGGCCCCACCGAGACGACCGTCTGGGCCACCACGGCCGAGGTGCGCGCGGGCGGCGGCAAGCCGGGCATCGGCACCCCGATCCCGGGCGCCACCGCGCACGTCCTCGACGAGCGGGGCCTGCCGGTGCCGGACGGCACGGCGGGCGAGCTGGCCATCGGCGGCGCGGGCGTGGGCCTGGGCTACCACGAGCGCCCGGAGCTGACCGCCGAGAAGTTCACCACCCACCCGACCACCGGCGAGCGCCTGTACCGCACCGGCGACCGGGCGGTGCGCGCCGCCGACGGCTCGCTGGACTTCCTGGGCCGCATCGACCACCAGGTGAAGCTGCGCGGCTTCCGCATCGAGCCGGGCGAGGTCGCCGCCGAGCTGGTCGCCCACCCCGAGGTCACCGACGCGGTGGTGGTCGTGCGCGACGACGGCGCGGGCGAGCAGCTGGTCGGCTACGCCACCACCTCCGGCCCGGTCACCGGGGACCGGCTGGTGGAGCACCTGGGCACCGTCCTGCCCGCGCACATGGTGCCCGCCGCGGTCGTGGTGCTCGACCGGATGCCGCTGACCCCCAGCGGCAAGGTCGACCGCGAGGCGCTGCCCGCCCCCGAGCGCTCCGGCGCCGAGCACGTCGAGCCGAGCACGCCCACCGAGCGGGCGCTGGCCGCGATCCTGGTCGAGCTGCTGGGCCTGCCCCGGGTCAGCGTGCACGACGACTTCTTCGAGCTGGGCGGGCACTCGCTGCTCGCGGGCCGCTACGCCGCCCGGGTGCGCGACGTGCTGGGCCGCGAGCTGCCGCTGTCGACGCTGTACGAGACCCGCACGCTGGCCGAGACCGCCCGCGCGCTCGACGCGGGCGCCGAGGGCGCCCCGCCGATCCCGCCGATCACCCCCGGCGCGGTGGCCGAGGGCGAGCCGGTGGCGCTGGCCCACCCGCAGGAGCGCATCTGGTTCCTGGAGCGGCTCTCGCCGGGCAACCTCGCCTACAACGCCCAGGCCACCATCCGGCTGCGCGGCGCGCTCGACCTGCCCGCCCTGCAGGCCGCGCTGGACGAGATCGTGCGCAGGCAGGCCATCTACCGCACCGCGTTCCTGCCGGTGGAGGGCAGGCCGATGCAGGTCGTGCGCCCGCCGGTGGCCGTCGACATGCCGCTGCTCGACCTCACCGGCGTGCCCGCCGACGAGCGCGAGGAGCGCGCCGACGCGATCGTGCGCGAGACGGTCAAGGACCCGTTCGACCTCGCGGTGCCGCCGCTGGCCCGCTGGGTGCTGGTGCGGGTGGCCGAGCAGGACCACATCCTCATCCACGTCGAGCACCACCTGGTGCACGACGGCTGGTCCTACGGGGTGTTCCTGGCCGAGCTCCAGGAGACCTACACCGCGATCACCGAGGGCCGCGCGCCCGAGCTGCCCGAGCTGCCGGTGTCCTACGTGGACTTCGCGGCCTGGCAGCGGGACTGGATGCGCGACGGGGTGCTGGAGAAGTACCTGGGGTACTGGACCAAGGAGCTGGCGGGCGCCCCCGAGGCCCTGGAGCTGCCCACCGACCGGCCGCGCCCGGCGTCGCAGTCCTTCGCGGGCCGCGCGCTCAACCTCGACCTGCCCGGCGACCTGTGCCAGGCGCTGCGCGCCTACAGCCACGGCCGGGGCGTGACCCTCTACGCCACCATGCTCGCCGGGTTCGCCGCGCTGGTCTCGCGCTACGCCCAGCAGGACGACGTGGTGGTCGGCAGCGGCGTGGCCAACCGGCGGCTGGCCTCGGTCGAGCAGGTCATCGGCATGATCGTCAACACCCTGGCGCTGCGCGTGCGGCTCGGCGGCGCACCCAGCTTCGACGAGCTGGTCGGCCGGGTGCACGCCACCGTCGGCCGCGCGCACGAGTGGCAGGACATGCCGCTGGACAAGCTGGTCACCGCGCTGCCGCTGCGCCACGACCCCTCGCGCAACCCGCTGTTCCAGGTGATGTTCAGCTTCCACGACTCCCAGGTGCCCAGCCTGGAGTTCGCCGGGCTGACCGGCACCGTGCGCGAGCGGCACAACAACTCGGCCAAGACCGACATCAACGTCGTGGTGGTGCCGCGCGCCGAGCAGCGCGCCGGTCGCGGCCTCGACGGCGCCGAGGGCGCGATCACCCTCATCTGGGAGTACGCCACCGACCTGTTCGACGAGGCCACCATGCGCGAGATGGTGGCCCGCTACCAGGTGCTGCTGCGCGCCGCGATCGCCGCGCCCGCCACCGCGGCGTCGCAGCTGCCGCTGGTGCCGCCCGCCGACGAGCAGCGGCTCATCGCCGCCGCCACCGGCGAGCGGGCGCCGTTCCCCGCGGACGCCACCGTCGCCCAGCTGTTCGCCGAGCAGGTGGCGGCGGCGCCGGACGCCGAAGCGCTGGTCGACGGCGACGTCTCGCTCACCTATGCCGAGCTCGACGACCGGGCGGGCCGCATCGCGACCCTGCTGCGCGAGCACGGCGTCGGCGCCGAGACCCCGGTGGGCGTCATGCTCGAACGCGGGCACGAGCTGCTGACGACGCTGCTCGCGGTGGCCAAGGCGGGCGGCTCGTACGTGCCGCTCGACCCCGGCTACCCCACCGAGCGGCTGCGCTGGATGCTCGACGACGCGGGCGCCCCGGTGGTGCTCACCCGCGCCGCCCTGCGCGACCGGCTCGGCGCGCGCACCGGCGTGCTGGCCCTCGACGAGTGGTCGGACGCGCTGGCGGCGGCGACCCCGTACACCGGCGACCCCGGTGTGGGCGCGGCGCACGTCGCCTACGCGATGTTCACCTCCGGCTCCACCGGCCGCCCCAAGGGCGTGCAGGTGACCCACCGGGCGATCGCCCGGCTGGTCAAGGGCACCGACTACGCCGCGTTCGGCCCGGGGGAGCGGTTCGCCCAGGTCGCCGACGCCGCCTTCGACGCGCTCACCTTCGAGCTGTGGGGCTCCTGGCTCAACGGCGGCACCGTCTGCGTCATCGGCTCCGACGACCTGCTCGCCCCCGGCGGCCTCGGCCGCGCGCTGCGGGCCAACCGGGTCACCGGGATGTTCCTGACCTCGGCGCTGTTCACCGAGGTCATGGCCGACCACCCGGACAGCTTCGCGGGCATGCGCACGCTCATGGTCGGCGGCGACGCGCTCAACGTCGGCCGGGTGCGGGCGCTGCTGGCCCTGCCCGCCGAGCAGCGGCCGGAGCGGCTGGTCAACGGCTACGGCCCCACCGAGACGACGACGTTCGCGGTGTGCCACACCATCGAGCACGTCGACGAGGGCGCCGCGTCCGTCCCCATCGGACGGCCGATCGCCAACACCACCGCGCACGTGCTCGACGCGCACCTGCGCCCGGTGCCCGAGGGCGTGCCCGGCGAGCTGTACCTGGGCGGCCCCGGTGTCGCCCGCGGCTACGCCAACCGCGCCGCGCTCACCGCCGACCGGTTCCTGCCGGACCCGTTCGCGGGCGACGGCTCGCGCCTCTACCGCACCGGCGACCGGGTGCGCAGGCTCGCCGACGGCACCATCGAGTTCCTGGGCCGCGCCGACGACCAGGTGAAGATCCGCGGCTTCCGGATCGAGCCGGGCGAGGTCGAGTCCGCGCTGGGCGAGCACCCCGACCTGGCCCAGGTCGCGGTGGTCGTCGACAGCCCGGCCTCGGGCAAGCGCCTGGTCGCCTACACCGCGGCCCGGCCCGGCAGCGACGTCGCCGCGACCGACCTGCGGGCGTTCCTGGCCGACCGGCTGCCGCCGCACCTGGTGCCGTCGGTGTTCGTGGCGCTGCCCGCGCTGCCGCTGACCGCCAGCGGCAAGCTCGACCGCCGCGCGCTGCCGCCGGTGGGCGACGAGCGGCAGGCCGACACCGAGTACGTGGCGCCCAAGCCCGGCACGCAGACCGACGTCGCCGCGCTGATCGGGGAGATGCTCGGCCTGGCGTCGGTGGGCGCCGAGGACGACTTCTTCGCCCTGGGCGGGCACTCGCTGCTCGCGATGCGCCTGGTGGCCAGGGCGAACGAGCTGTGGGCGTGCGACGTCGCGCTGCGCGACTTCCTGCACACCCCCACCGTCGTGCGGCTCGCCGCCCGGGTGGACGCCACCCGGGGCGGGGCCGCCGCCGCGATCGCCGCGGGGCCCAGCGACGAGGACCTGCTGGACCGGCTCGACGACCTGACCGACGAGGAAGTGGAAGCCCTGTTGCGCGAGACCGAGCTGGAGACGGAGACCGAGCGATGACCCAGGCGCCGAGCAACGGCACCGCGGCCGAGGACAGGCGGGCGCTGCTGGCCGCCCGCCTGCGCGAGCGGATGGCCACCCGCCACCGCGCGCTGTCCTACCCGCAGCAGCGGCTGTGGTTCCTGGAGCAGCTGGAGCCGGGCAGCGCGGTCTACATCGTCCCGCTGGTGTACCGGATCTCCGGGCCGGTCGACGTGCCCGCCCTGGAGCACGCGCTGACCGAGGTGGTGCGCCGCCAGCAGGTGCTGCGCACCGCGTTCCGCGACGTCGACGGCACGCCCCGGCAGTTCGTCGAGCCCGCCGCGCCCATCGCCATCCCGGTGCGCGACCTGTCCGGCGAGCCGGACCCGGCGGCGCTGGCGGCCGAGCTGGCCGACGCCGAGGCGCGCGCCCCGTTCGAGCTGACCGGCGGGCTCAAGGTGCGCCCGCTGCTGCTCTCGCTGGGCGGCGACGAGCACTGGTTCTGCCTGACCCTGCACCACATCGTGTGCGACGGCTGGTCCCTGGGGCTGCTCGACAAGGAGCTGTCCGAGCTGTACCGGGCGAAGCTGGCGGGCGGCGAGCCGGACCTGCCCGCGCTGCCCACCCAGTACGCCGACTTCGCCGAGTGGCAGGTCGAGGGCCTGACCGGCGAGCCGCTGGCGGAGGCGCTGGGGTACTGGCGGGACAAGCTGGCGGGCGCCCCGGCGCTGGCCACCCTGCCCACCGACTTCCCCCGGCCGCCGCAGCAGTCGCACGCGGGCGCGCACCTGGACTTCACCGTCGACCCGGCGGTGGCCGAGGGCGTCGCGGCGCTGGCCAAGGCGAGCGCGGCCACCCCGTTCGCGGTGCTGCTGGCGGCGTTCTCCGCGCTGGTGCACGCCTACACCGGCGCCGAGGAGGCCATCGTCGGCTCCCCGGCGGCGGGCCGCTCCCGGCCCGAGGTCGCGCACCTGGTCGGCTTCTTCGCCAACACCGTCGTGCACCGGCTCGACCTGTCCGGGCAGCCCACCTTCACCGAGCTGGTGGCCCGCGCCCGCGACGAGTCCCGGGCCACCATGGCCAACCAGGACCTGCCGTTCGAGAAGCTGGTCGAGGAGTTGCAGCCCAGCCGGGACCCGGCGCACAACCCGCTGTTCCAGCTGATGTTCAGCTACCAGGACGTCGACGCGGACGCCGGGCTCGCGCTGCCCGGCTGCGAGGTCGTCATGGTCCCCGGCGACACCGCCACGGCCAAGTTCGACCTCACGCTGAGCATGACCAACACCGGGCAGCGCCTGGGCCTGCGCCTGGAGTACTGCACCGACCTGTTCAGCGAGGCCACCGCCCGCCAGCTCGGCGAGCACTTCCAGACCCTGCTCGCGGACGCGGTGGCGCACCCGGACAAGCGCCTCGGCGCCCTCCGGGTGCTCACCGAGGTCGACCTGGACCGCCAGCTCGTCGACTGGAACCCCGCCGCCGAGCCGGTGGGCGACGAGCTGGTGCACGAGCTGATCAGCGCCCAGGCCGCCCGCACCCCGGACGCCCCGGCGCTGCTCGGCGCCGACCAGGACGCCGCCGACGCGCTCAGCTACCGCGAGGTCGAGGCCCGCGCCGACGCGCTGGCCGCCCGGCTGCGCGGGCACGGCGTCGGCCCCGGCACCCCCGTCGGGGTCTACCTCGACCGCTCGCCGGACCTGGTGGTGGCGCTGCTGGCCGTGCTCAAGGCGGGCGGCGGCTACCTGCCGCTGGACCCCGGCTACCCGCCGGACCGCATCGCCTACATGGTGGCCGACTCCGCCGCGCCGGTGATCATCACCCGCGGCGCGCTGGCCCGCCGGGTCACCGCCCTGCCCGCCACCGCGGTGCGCGTGGACGCCGAGGACCCGGCCGGGTCGCCCGCCCCCGTGGCCGGGGCGCCGCGCGGTTCGCAGCACGACATGGCCTACCTGATCTACACCTCGGGCTCGACCGGCAAGCCCAAGGGCGTGGTGATCTCCCACCGCAACGCGCTGAACTTCTTCGCGGCCATGGACCGCGTGCTCGGCGGCGACGACCCGGGCACCTGGCTCGCGGTCACCAGCATGTCCTTCGACATCTCCGTGCTGGAGCTGCTGTGGACGCTGGCCCGCGGCTACCGGGTGGTGGTGCGCGGCGACGAGCCGACCGCCACCACCGCTGCCGACTCCGCGCCGGTGCCCGCCTCTGTGCAGACCCGCCGGATGGACTTCAGCCTGTTCTACTTCGGCGGCGACAAGGGCGGGTCGGCCGACGACCGCTACCGCCTACTGATCGAGGGCGCGAAGTTCGCCGACCGCAACGGGTTCAGCGCGGTGTGGACGCCCGAGCGGCACTTCCACGAGTTCGGTGGCCTCTACCCCAACCCCTCGGTGACCGCCGCCGCGGTGGCCGCGATCACCGAGAAGGTCAAGGTGCGCGCGGGGTCGGTGGTGCTGCCGCTGCACGACCCGCTGCGGGTGGCCGAGGAGTGGTCCGTCGTGGACAACATCTCCCACGGCCGCGTCGGCATCTCCATCGCCTCGGGCTGGCAGCCCAACGACTTCGTGCTCGCGCCGGAGCAGTACCACGACCGCAAGAAGGTCATGATGGACCGGCTGGAGGAGCTGCGCGCGCTCTGGCGCGGCGGCAGCGCCACCCGCCGCAACGGCGTGGACGCCGAGGCCCAGGTGTCGGTGTTCCCCCGGCCGGTGCAGGACGAGCTGCCGGTGTGGGTGACCAGCGCGCGCAGCCCGGAGACCTTCCAGCTCGCGGGCGAGGCGGGCGCGGGCCTGCTCACCCACCTGCTCGGCCACTCCATCGAGCAGCTCTCGCACAAGATCGCCCTCTACCGGGAGGCCTGGCGCGGCGCCGGGCACCCGGGGGAGGGGCAGGTGACGGTGATGCTGCACTCGTTCGCGGGCACCGACACCGAGACCGTGCGCGAGGTCGTGCGCGAGCCGCTGTCGGCCTACATCAAGTCCTCGTTCGACCTGCTCAGCGGGCTCGGGCAGGCGATGGGCCGCGAGGTCGACCTCAAGGCGCTGCCCGAGGACGAGCTCGACGCGCTGGTGGCGCAGGCCTTCGACCGGTTCTTCGAGACCTCCGGCCTGCTCGGCACCCCCGAGCACTGCGCCGACATCGTCGACCAGCTCAAGCTCATCGGCGTCGACGAGGTGGCCTGCCTGGTCGACTTCGGCGTCGGCCACGACCAGGTGCTCGGCGCCCTGGACCAGCTCGCGGTCGCCAAGGAGATCAGCGAGGATCGGGCGCGCCGCGCCGCGGCCGACGAGCCGGTGGCCGCGCAGCTGCGCAGGCACGGCGCCACCCACCTCCAGTGCACCCCGTCGCTGGCGGGCATGCTGGTCGAGGACCCGGACTCGCGCGCGGCGCTGGGCGGGTTGCAGCGGCTGGTGGTCGGCGGCGAGGCGCTGCCCGAGCCGCTGGCGCACGCCATGGCCGAGCTGCCGAGCCGGGGCGCGCACAACATGTACGGGCCCACCGAGGCGACCGTGTGGGCGACCACCTGGGAGGTGAGCGCGGACAGCCCGGTGCTGATCGGCGCCCCGCTGGCCGGCTACCGCACCTACGTCGTCGACCAGCACCTGCGGCTGACCCCGGTCGGCGTCCCCGGTGAACTGCTCATCGGCGGCGACAGCATCGCCCGCGGCTACCTGGGCCGCCCGGGCCTCACCGCGGACCGGTTCATCCCGGACCCGTTCGGCGACACCCCCGGCGCCCGCCTCTACCGCACCGGCGACCTGGTGCGCCGCGGCCACGACGGCGCGCTGGAGTTCCTGGGCAGGCTCGACCACCAGGTCAAGCTGCACGGGCACCGGATCGAGCTGGGCGAGATCGAGAACGCCGTGCGCGCCCACCCCGGCGTGCGCGCGGCCGTGGTCGCCGTGCGCGGCGCCGACGCGGCCAAGCACCTGGTGGCCTACTGCGTGCCGGTGGCCGAGGACCCGACCGAGCTGACCGACGCCGCGGTGAAGGCGTTCGCGGCCAGGACCCTGCCGGACTACATGGTGCCGGTGGAGGTCGTCTTCCTCGACGAGCTGCCGCTGACCCCCAACGGCAAGGTCGACCGGGCCAAGCTGCCCGAACCGGGCCAGAAGCGGGAAGTGGCCTACCAGGCCCCCGAGTCCGACCGCGAACGCGCGGTCGCGGAGGTCTTCGCGGACGTGCTCGGCCTGGAGCGCGTGGGCGTGGCCGAGAACTTCTTCGCCAGCGGCGGCAACTCGCTGCTCGCCGTGCAGCTGCGGATGCGGCTGATCGGCGTGCTCGGCGACCGGCTGTCGCTGGTGGACATCTTCCGGTTCCCGACCGTCCGGGCGCTGACCACGGCGCTGGCGGACGAGGCGGGGCCGTCGGCGGAACTGGACGAGGCGCGCCAGGCGGCGGAGCGGCGGGCGGCCGCGCTCGGCCGCCGGGCCAGGGCGCGCGGGAAGCGGGGCGGTCAGTGAGCACGGCGAACGAGGTCGAGGCGCCCGACGACGGCGTCGAGCCCATCGCGATCATCGGTCTGGCCTGCCGGGTCCCCGGGGCCAGCGCCCCGGGCGACTTCTGGCGGGCGATGCGCGCCGGGGTGGAGTCGATCACCCGGTTCGGCCGCGACGAGCTGCTGGCCGCGGGCACCCCGGCCGAGGTGCTCGACGACCCCGACTACGTCCCCGCCTCCGGGCACCTGGAGGGCGCCGACCGGTTCGACGCCGGGTTCTTCGGGTTCAACGCCGGTGAGGCCGAGACCATGGACCCGCAGCACCGGCTGCTGGCCGAGGTCGCCTGGGAGGCGGTCGAGGACTCCGGGCACGACCCGGCCGACTTCGGCGGCACCGTGGGCGTGTTCGCGGGCACCTTCATGAACAAGTACCAGCTGACCAACCTGGCCACGAACCCGCGCTTCCAGCGCTCCCCGATGGCGCCGCTGGCGCGGATGTTCAACGACAAGGACTTCCTGGCCACCCGGGTCGCGCACCTGCTCGACCTCACCGGCCCGGCGCTGACCGTGCAGACCGCGTGCTCCACCTCGCTGGTGGCCACGCACCTGGCCTGCCAGTCGCTGCTCAACTACGAGTGCGACGCGGCCATCGTCGGCGGCGTGTCGGTGAACGTGCCGCTCAAGACCGGCTACCCAGTCGCGGACTCCGGCCTGTTCAGCCCGGACGGGCACTGCCGCCCGTTCGACGCCGACGCCCGCGGCACCGTCCCGGGCAACGGCGTGGTGACCGTGGTGCTGCGCAGGCTGTCTGACGCGCTGGCCGACCGCGACCACGTCTACGCGGTGATCCGCGGCTCGGCCATCAACAACGACGGCAGCGCGCTCAAGGCCGGGTTCGCCGCGCCCAGCGTGGAGGGCCAGGCCCGGGTCATCACCGCGGCGCAGGTGGTGGCGGGCGTCGAACCGGAGACCATCGGCTACGTCGAGGCGCACGGCACCGCCACCCAGGTCGGCGACCCCATCGAGATCACCGCGCTGACCCAGGCGTTCGGCACCGACCGCACCGGCTACTGCGCCATCGGCTCGGTGAAGGCCAACATCGGCCACCTCGACGCCGCCGCGGGCATCGCCGGGCTGATGCGCGCCGCGCTCGCGGTGCACCACGCCCAGATCCCGCCGAACGCGGGCTTCCGGGCGCCCAACCCGCTGCTGGGGCTGGAGACCACGCCGTTCTACGTCCCGGCCGACGCCTGCGACTGGCGGCCGGACGGGCACCCGCGGCGGGCGGGGGTCAGCTCCTTCGGCGTCGGCGGCACCAACGCCCACGTCGTGCTGGAGCAGGCGCCCGACGCCCCGGCGGCGCGCCCGGCCCGCCCGTGGCAGCTGCTGCCGCTCTCGGCGCGCAGCCGGCCCGCCGTGGACACCGCCACCGAGCGGCTGGCCCGGTTCCTGGAGCACACCAGCACGCCGCTGGCCGACGTCGCCTACACCCTGCAGAAGGGCAGGCGCGCCTTCGGCACCCGCCGGTTCGCCGTCTGCGCCGACGCCGCCGACGCGGTGCGCGCGCTGCGCGGCGAGGAGCCCAACCGGCTCGACACCCGGCAGGCCCCCGAGGGCGCCCGCGAGGCGGTGTTCGCCTTCCCCGGCGGCGGCATGCAGCACCCGGACATGGGCCTGGACGTCTACCGCTCCGAGCCGGTGTTCCGCGCCGAGGTCGACGAGTGCGCCCGGCTGCTGGAGCCCCGCCTGGGCTTCGACCTGCGCAGGCTGCTGTTCCCCTCGGCGTTCCCGCCGCTGGAGGGCAAGCGGGTCACCGGCGGGGTGATGATGGGCCGCGACCAGGGCGCAGGCGTGGTGTCGGCGTTGTTCGTCGTCGAGTACGCCCTGGCCAAGCAGCTCATGGCCTGGGGCGTGGCGCCCACCGCGATGATCGGCCACAGCCTCGGCGAGTACGTCGCGGCGTGCCTGGCCGGGGTGTTCAGCCTCGCCGACGCCCTGGAGATCACCCTGGCCCGCGGCGAGCTGTTCGCCCGCATGGACCCGGGCAAGATGCTGGTCATCCAGCTGCCCGAGGACGAGGTGCTGCGGCTGCCGCTGCCCGAGCGGATCTCGGTGTCGGCGGTGAACTCCCCGGACCTGACCGTGGTGGCCGGGCCCGACGCCGACATCGCCGCGTTCACCAAGGACCTGCGCGACCGCGGGGTCGACTGCCGCAAGGTCAGCGTCCCGGTCGCCAGCCACTCCTGGATGGTGGAGCCGTTCCTGGACGAGTTCGTGGCCAAGGTCGCGAAGCTGACCCTGAACACGCCCGCGATCCCGTTCGTCTCCAGCGCCACCGGCACCTGGATCACCGACGAGGAGGCGACCAGCCCCGAGTTCTGGGGCCGCCACCTGCGCAACCCGGTGCGCTTCGCCGACGGCGTGCGCACCGTGCTCGCCCGCGCCGACCGCGTGCTGCTGGAGGTCGGGCCCGGCCGCGCGCTGACCGCCCTGGCCGCGGGCCAGCGCATCGCCCCCGCGCCCATCGCCGTGCCCACCATGGGCCTGGCCCGCGACACCCTGCCCGACCTGGCCCACCTGGTCAGCGCCGTGGGCAGGCTGTGGCAGGCGGGCGTGCCGGTCGACTGGGACGCCTTCCACGGCGACACCGCGCCGCAGCGGGCGTCCCTGCCCACCTACCCGTTCGAGCGCAAGCGCTACTGGGTGGAGGCGGGCAAGCCGCGGGAGACCGCGGCCGAGCCCGACGCGGTCGTCGAGGCCGCCGAGCAGGAGGTCCCCGACGGCGCGCCGCGCACCGACCGGGAGAAGGCGGTGGCCGCCATCTGGTGCGACATGCTGGGCGTGGAGTCGGTCGGCGTCGACGACGACTTCTTCGACCTCGGCGCGCACTCGCTGATGGTCACCCAGGTCACCAAGGAGCTGCGCCGGATGGGCGCGACCTCGCTGACCGCCCGCGACGTCATGGGCGCGCCGACCGTGGCCGCCATGGCCACCCTGGTCGACAACGCCCTGGGCACCGGCACTGGCCGCGCGGTCGGCACCGGACCGGTCCTGGAGGACGAGGTCGTGCTCGACCCGGCCATCACCACCGAGGGCCTGCTCCCGGTGGCCGAGGGCGAGCCCAAGGCCATCCTGCTGACCGGTGCCACCGGCTTCGTCGGCGCGTTCCTGTGCGCGGAGCTGCTCCAGCGCACCAAGGCCACCGTGCACTGCCTGGTGCGCGCCGCGGACGAGGCGGCGGGCCTGGAGCGGGTGCGGGCCAAGCTCGACTCCTTCGGCCTCACCGGGCCGTGGCTGAGCAGGCTGCGCGTGGTCATCGGCGACCTGGCCCAGCCGCTGCTCGGGCTGGGCGAGGAGCGCTTCACCGAGCTGGCCGGGGTCATCGACGCGGTGCACCACTGCGGCGCGTGGGTCAACTTCGTGCGCCCCTACCGGGTGCTCAAGGCGGCCAACGTGCTCGGCACCCAGGAGGTGCTGCGCTTCGCCGCCACCACCCGGCTCAAGCCGGTGCACCACGTCTCGACGCTGGCGGTGCTGGCCGGGGCGTTCCTCACCGACACCAGGGTCATCGGGGAGAACGACCCGCTGCCCCCGCCGATCGGCCACGACACCTCCTACAGCCAGAGCAAGTGGGTGGCCGAGGGGCTGGTGGACCTGGCCCGCGAGCGCGGCATCCCGGTGTCGGTGTACCGGGCGGGCGGGGTGCTCTCCGACAGCCGCAGCGGCGCCACCAACGCCGACGACTACGTCACCAAGGTCATCCAGGGCTGCGTGCAGCTCGGGCTGGCGCCCAACCGGCGCTACCAGCTCTCGGTCGGCACCGTCGACCACCTGGTGCGGCTCATCGTGGAGATCTCGCTGCGCCCGGCGGCCACCGGCCGCAACTACCACGCCATCGACCCGGTGCCGCTGGAGTGGAACACCCTGTTCGAGGAGCTGCGCCACTACGGCCACGACGTGCGCCTGGTGCCCTTCGACGAGTGGCGCACCACCCTGGTCGAGCACGTCGACCGCGACGGCGAGGACAACGCCCTGGCCCCGCTGATGGCGATGATCGGCGAGACCCCCGACCGGGACATGCCGGTCATGGACTGCGGCAACGTGCTCACCGCGCTGCCGCCCGAGCTGGCGCGCGCGCCGCGCCTGGACCGCGAGTACTTCCACCGGATGCTCGACTTCTTCACCCGCGGCGGGTTGCTGCCGCCCGTTCCCACCACCACGGGGGTCTGACCGATGTCTCTGCTGCTCACCGGCGCCACGCTGATCGACGGCCTCGGCGGCGACCCCGTCGCGAACGCCGCGGTCGCCGTCACCGACGACCGGATCACCGCCGTCGACGCCTCGCCCGCCGACACCCCGGCCGACGCCGACCTGGTGGACCTGTCCGGGCTCACCCTGCTGCCCGGGCTGATCGACGCGCACGTCCACATGGGACACGCCAGCGAGATGCAGGCGGTGCTCACCCACCAGCTGTCGGTGGCCGAGCGCGCCGCGGACATCTTCCGCACCCTGCGCCAGACCCTCGACGCGGGCTTCACCGCCGTGCGCGACTGCGGCGGCATCGACCACGGCATCCTGCGCACCGTGGGCAAGGGCATGGTGCCCGGCCCGCGGATCTGGGCCTCGGCCTCGCCGCTGGTGCAGTGCGGCGGCCACGGCCACCTCGGCTCGCCGTTCCAGGCCCCGGACGAGTCCTTCGCCTTCCGGGTGCGCGGGCTGACCGCCGTCGGGCGCATCTCCGACGGCCGGGACGAGGTGCGCAAGGCCGCCCGCGAGTGCTTCCGGCAGGGCGCGACCTTCCTCAAGATGGCCGTCACCGGCGGCGTGGTGTCCATCGCGGACAACCTCGACGACACCCAGTTCTCCATCGAGGAGATCGAGGTCGCCGTGGAGGAGGCCAACGCCAGGCACACCTACGTCACCGTGCACGCGCACAACAAGTACGGCGTGCGCAACGCGGTCAAGGCCGGGGTCAAGTGCGTCGAGCACGGCACCGGCATCGACGAGGAGACCGCGGCGATGATGGCCGCGGGCGGCGTGGCCCTGGTGCCGACGCTGGCCATCGCGCAGGTGCTCACCGAGGACTTCGAGCACCACGGCCTGCCCCCGCAGATCCGCGAGCGGGTGTGCGGCACCACCGAGGGCATGATCTCCGCGATCGAGCACGCCAAGGCCGCAGGCCTGCTCATCGGCTCCGGCTCCGACCTCATCGGCCCCAAGCAGGACCGCCGCGGCCTGGAGCTGGCGCTCAAGGCCAAGGTGCTCAGCCCGATGGAGGCGATCGTCTCCGCCACCTCGGTCAACGCCAGGATCATGCGGGTCGCGGACAAGATCGGGTCGGTGGAGCGCGGCAAGCTCGGCGACCTCATCGCCGTCGACTTCGACCCGCTGACCCAGCCCGAGCTGTTCGACGACCCCGAGCGCGTCCGCCTCGTGGTCAAGGGCGGCAAGGTCGTCAAGGACACCCGCAAGTGAGCACCCCGACCACCGGCGAGGAGAAGACCGGCATGTCCACCGAATTCAGCGTGGTCGTCAACGGCGAGGAGCAGTACTCGGTGTGGGCCGACGGCCAGGCCGTGCCCGCGGGCTGGCGGGCCGAGGGCTTCCGCGGCTCCCGCCAGGACTGCCTCGACCACATCGAGCGGGTCTGGACCGACCTGCGCCCGGCGAGCCTGCGGGGTGGCGCGTGAGCCCCCTGGTCGTGGCCATTGGCGGCACCGGCCGCGCGGGGTCGAGCACCGAGCGCGCGCTGCTCACCGCGCTGGGCAGCGCCGAGCAGGCCGGGTGCCGCACCCGGCTGTTCGGCGGGGAGTTCCTGGCCGCGCTGCCGCTGTTCCGCCCCGGCGCCGCCCCGGACGACCCCGGCGTGGCCGACCTGGTGGAGACCGTGGGCCAGGCCAACGGGGTGCTGCTGGCCAGCCCCGCCTACCACGGCGGGGTGTCGGCGATGGTGAAGAACGCCCTCGACCACCTGGAGCACCTGGCAGGCCGGGAGCGGGCCTACCTCGACGGCCGCGCGGTCGGCTGCGTGGTCACCGCCGCGGGCTGGCAGGCGGGCGGGGCCACGCTCTCGGCGCTGCGCTCCATCGTGCACGCCCTGCGCGGCTGGCCCACCCCGCTGGGCATCACCGTCAACACCGCGCCGCCGGTCGAGGGCGACGGCGGCGCCGCGGCGCGCGAGCAGTGCGAGGTGCAGCTGCGCAAGATCGGCTGGCAGGTCGCGGAGTTCGCCACCCGGGCCGCCCAGTCGCGGGTGCTCGCCGGGATGCCGACATGACCGCCATCACCCCCGCGCTGCCGCTGCCCGAGCCGGTCGCGGTGCCGGTGCCGCTGTGCCCGCCGCGGCGGCCCACCACCGCCGAGCGCATCGCGGAGTTCCGCAGGCTGCGCGAGGTGGTGCGGCAGCCGGGGTCGCCGCGCGCGGCCAAGCGCCAGCACGTGCTGGGCAAGCTCACCGCCCGCGAGCGCATCGACCTGCTGCTCGACCCCGGCTCGTTCGTCGAGACCGACGCCTTCGTCCGGCACCGCTCCACCAACTTCGGCGCCGAGGCCACCCGCCCGGCGGGCGACGGCGTGGTCACCGGCTACGGCACGGTGGACGGGCGCAAGGTGTGCGTCTACGCCCAGGACGTCACCTCGTTCAACGGCAGCGTGGGGGAGATGTTCGGCACCAAGGTCGGCAAGGTGCTCGACCTGGCGGTGCAGACCGGGTGCCCGGTCATCGGCATCAACGACTCCAGCGGCGCGCGGATCCAGGAGGGCGTGCTGTCGCTGTCGGCCTACGGCCAGGTGGCCCGCCGCGTCGTGCGCGCCTCCGGCGTCGTCCCGCAGATCTCGCTCATCATGGGCGTGTGCGCGGGCGGGGCGGTCTACACCCCGGCGGCCACGGACTTCGTGGTGATGGTCGACAAGACCTCGCACATGTTCGTCACCGGCCCCGAGGTCATCAAGAAGGTCACCGGGGAGAAGATCAGCCTGGAGGCCCTCGGCGGCGGCAAGGTGCACGCCGACCGCACCGGCAACGCGCACTACCTGGCCACCGACGAGGCCGACGCCATCGCCTACGTGCGCGACCTGCTGGCCTTCCTCCCGGCGAACAACCTGGAGGACGCCCCCCGCTTCCACAACCCGGCCCCGCTGACCACCACCGCCACCGACGACCAGCTCGACACCCTCGTCCCCGACGACCCCGCGCACGGCTACGACATGCGCGAGGTCGTGGAGCGGGTGGTCGACGACGCCGACTTCCTGGAGGTGCACCCCACCTTCGCGCCCAACATCCTGTGCGGCTTCGCCAGGGTCGAGGGCGAGTCGGTCGGCGTCGTGGCCAACCAACCGCTGCACCTGGCGGGCTCGCTGGACATCGACGCGGCGGAGAAGGCGGCCAGGTTCGTCCGCTTCTGCGACGCCTTCGGCATCCCCATCCTCACCCTCGTCGACGTCCCCGGGTTCCTGCCCGGTGCCGTCCAGGAGCACGCGGGCATCATCCGCCGCGGCGCCAAGCTCGGCTTCGCCTACATCGAGTCCAGCGTCCCCAAGGTCACCGTCATCACCCGCAAGGCCTTCGGCGGCGGCTACGCGGTCATGGGCAGCAAGGAGCTCGGCGCGGACGTCTGCTTCGCCTGGCCGGTCGCCCAGATCGGCGTGATGGGCGCGCAGGGCGGGGTGGAGATGCTGTTCCGCAAGGAGATCATGGCCTCGGACAACCCCGAGGCCACCAGGGCGGCGCTGTCGGAGTCCTACGAGGACACCCTGCTGAGCCCGTACGTGGCCGCCGAGCGCGGGTGCATCGACGACGTCATCGCGCCCAGCGAGACGCGGGTGCAGGTGGTGCGCGCGCTGCGGGCGCTGCGGTCGAAGCGGGAGATCCTGCCGCCGAAGAAGCACAGCAACATCCCGTTGTGAGCGCTGCGCGGGCAGGTGGCTCGGCTGGCTGGCCGGTCAGCCGAGCTGCCTGCTCGCGCAGCTGCGTTGTGGTGCCGCCTCGCCTTGGGGTGCTGGGTCGCCTCGCCTTCGGCTTCGGCTCGTGGAAGAGCCGGGATTTTTGGGGCTGGCTCGATGTGGTGGTTGCGCTTGACCGGGGCCCCTGCGGCGATCATGTGCTCGGGGTGGGGAAAAGGTGAGGCCTTCGGCCCCACCCCCCGCCGTGGGTAGCACATGATCGCCTTCCCCGGACAAGCACAACCACCACATCGAGCAGGGGCGTAGCCGGGCCGCCTGCTGCGTAGGTGGTGGCGTTGTGGGAAGAGCAAGAGGACGCGTCAGCTCGTTGCGCGAAAAGCGGAGCTGGTGCCTGATGTGGAGAGCCGGGCCGGTCTGGTGACCGGCCCGGCTCTGTGTTCACCGTGGACTCGGGTGGTCCACCGCGGTGGTCAGGTGGTGGCTCCCTGGCGGGTCATGTAGGCGGCCACGCCGGAGCGGGAGGTGACGCCGAGCTTGGCGAAGACGTTGGAGAGGTGCATCTCGACGGTCTTCTCGGCGATGTGGAGCTTGCGGGCGATGAGGCGGTTGGTCATGCCCTCGCCCACGAGGGTGGCGACCTCGCGCTCGCGGCCGGTGAGGGTGGCGGTGCCGCCGGTGGTGGTGTCGGTGCGGGGGCCGCGGACGGTGGCGGTCTTGGCGGCGAGGCGGCGGCGTTCGGTGCGGGCGGCCCTGGCGAGGGTCTGGGCGCCCATCTGGGTGAAGGCGGTCTCGGCGGTCTTGAGCTCGCGCATGCCCTCGTCGTGCTCGCCCTGGTGCCACAGGGCGGTGCCGAGGACGATCCTGGCGCGCAGGGCGTCGACGGCCATGCCGGACTCCTCCAGGCCCAGCAGGGCGGCCCGGGCGTCGTCGACCGCGGCGCGGGGGCAGCGGGTGGCGTCGACCTGGGCGGTGGCGAGCTGGGCGAGGGCGATGCGGCCGGGCTGGTCGAGGTCGGCGGCCGTGGCGCGGGCGCGCTCGGCCCAGGCCGCGGCCGCGTCGTGGCGGCCCGCCAGCAGTTCGGCCCTGGTGAGGATCTCGTACCAGGCGACCCGGGTGCAGGCGTCGGCGGCGGGCAGGTCGGGGCCGCCCGCGGCGGCGACCATGGCCAGGCACTCCTCGTGGTTGCGGGTCATCAGGTGGACCTCGGCGAGCATGCGCACCGCCAGCACCTCGCACCAGCCGCTGGCCGACTCGCGGGTGTTGTCGGTGGCCACCATGGCGCTCTCCAGCGCCTGGTCGGTCTCGCCGAGCGCCACATCGATCCAGGCGAGCATGGAGTGCGCGCTGGTCAGCTGCTCGGGGCTGCGGGACTTCTCGGCCAGGTGCACCGCGTGCTCGGCGGCGGTCCTCGCCTCGCGCAACCTCCCCCGGTTGCGGAGCACGAAGACGTAGCCGACCAGCAGGTGCGGCAGCACCAGCCAGCTCTCGCCGCGGGTGGCGACCTCGACGGCCTTGTCGAAGTGCCGGAACGCGTCGTCGCGCTGCTCCAGGATCACCTCGCTCCAGCCGATCCACACCACCGCGGTGAGGCTGTGGGCGAACTCGCCGTCCAGCATCGCGTCGAGCAGGGTGGTGGCCCCGCGCAGCGCCTCGCGGGCCTGGGCGATGTCGCCCGCGGTGGCCCTGGCCATGGCGAGCAGGCCGAGGCAGGACGCGCGCAGCGGGTTGAGCGCGTGCTGCACGGCGACCCCGAGCGCCTGGGTGGCCAGCTCCTGGCAGCCCGCGGTGTCGCCGCGGCTGAGCGCGTTGCAGGCCAGCTCGAACTGGAGCTGGGCGCAGGCCGGGGTCTCCGGGGCGTCCAGCGCCTCGATCTCGGCGCGCACCAGCGCGTCGGTCTCGGCGTGCGCGCCGAGCAGCCGCTGCACCAGCGCGGTGAAGGCGACCGCGCGGGCGTGCGGCACCCGGGGCTCGGCGGGCAGGTGGCGCAGTGCCTCGTGCATGGTGTCGCGGCACTCGCGCAGGTAGCCGGAGGTGCCGCGGGCCTTGGCCAGCCGCACCAGCATCTCGGCGCGCCTGCCCGCCAGGTCCGCGGTCTGCGGCAGCACGCGCAGCGCGGTGCGCAGCCACACCGCCGCCCTGGTCGGGTCGGTGCCCATCACCGACGCCGCCGCGGCCTCCAGGACCTCCACCGCGTCCAGGTCGCCGTAGCGGGCCCACTGCTCCACGTGCGGGGCGCGCGCGGCCGGGGCCGCGTCGCGGGCCTGGAGCGCGGCGTCGGCGGTGGTGTGCAGCCGCACCCGCTGGCTCAGCTCGGTGGTGTCGCGGATCAGCCTGGCCACGACCGGGTGGCGCAGGGCGAAGTACTGCCCGGACACCACCGGGCGCACCAGGTCGTGCCGGATGAGCTCGCCGATGGAGGCCAGCACCCCGTCCTCGCGGCGCTGGAGCATGCGCGCCACCAGGGCGGTGTCGAACACGTCGCCGAGCACGGCGGCGGCCTCCACCACGGCGCGGGCGCCGGGGGACAGGCACTCCAGCTCGTCGAAGAACACCGGCGCGTCGCCGGGGCGCAGGTCGTCGAGCTGGCCGCCCGCCGGGCCACCGGGGAACGCGGCGCGCTCGGCGGCGAGCACCTTGAGGTAGGCGGGGTTGCCCTCGCTCTCGGCGTGCAGCTGCTGGGTCCAGCTCGCGGTGCCGCGGCCTGCCAGCAGCCGGGCGGTGTCCTGCTCGGTGAGCGGGGCCAGCCGGGCCGAGGAGACGGTGACCTGCCGCGAGCGGCCCGCGATGGCCTCGCGCAGCCGGGCGTCGGCCTGCCGGTCGCGGTAGCCGACCGCGATCATGACCGGCGCGCTCGGCGGGCGGCGCAGCAGGCTGCCGAGCAGGTCGATGGAGGCGGGGTCGGCGGCGTGCACATCGTCGAGCACGACCACCAGGGCCGGGACGGCGAGCCGCTCGAGCAGTTCCCGCACCAGGCGGTGGCCCACCGGTGCGGGGCGGGGTAATGGCACCTCCACCCCCGGCTCCGGGCGCAGCACCTGCTCGTGGGCGGCCAGGCCGGGGAACAGCCTGGCCAGCTCCGAGCGCTCCAGCACCGACCAGCTGGCCACCACGTCGCCGACCAGCCGGTGCTGGTCGTCGAACGCGTCGGCCCACACCCCGTAGCCCGTCCCGCGCAGCGGCCTGCCCGCGAGCACCACCGCGTGCCGGGAGCGCGCCTGGGCGACGAGTTCACCGAGAACAGCGGTCTTGCCGATCCCGGCGTCGCCCGTCAGCTCGACGAGTTGGCTGTCGGCGGCGCCATTCGTCAAATTGTCCAATGATCGGGTGATCAGACCGAGCTCGTATTCCCGCCCGACGAGCTGCCCCGTCCACCTCTTCCGGTTTGTACGATTTGTGAACCTCGTCCCCCGTGGCCGATCCAGTCCCGAAATGCTGAGGTCGTCCAGCGTGCCCAAGCCCTTCCCCCATCCGACGGTCCGCACCTCGTGGTGCTCAGGCCTTAGTTAATTTCCACCCGGCTCGCGCCGGGTGCCGGACCTTACCCACCCGTTTCGCACCGGGTTCCCTCCGCGGTCACCCGAGCCATTATGCGGCCTGCGGGAGGGGGAATCACGAATTTCACCGCATCGGTCCCCCGCTACTGCGGGTAATGGGCTAATGCGCAGGTCGGGCGGTGCCCCCCTGGGTCGCCCCAGGGTTATCCCCACTGCCTCCCCGGGGGTCGCGCGGCCAACACTGGTCCGCGGCGGCGACCAGCACCCCCCGGCGGGGTGCGGCGGGGTCGCGTTGACGAGATCCCCCTGGAGGAACCCGTGAGCACCCGGATGTACGCGTTACCCATCGACCAGACGAACTGGCAGGTGCCCACGGGGGGGACCACCGTGTTCGACTGGGAGTACGACGAGGGCCGCGACCGCCTGCTCAACCTCTACGAGAAGGGCAAGCAGAAGCAGTGGGACGCCGCGGAGCGGCTGGACTGGTCGATCGAGGTCGACTGCAACGACCCGATGGGCGTCCCCGAGCAGACCATCGCCATCTACGGCTCGCGGGTCTGGGACTCGCTGGGCCCCAAGGACCGCGGCATGGTGCGCCACCACCTCGCCGCGTGGCAGTTCTCCCAGTTCCTGCACGGTGAGCAGGGCGCGCTGATCTGCTCGTCGAAGATCGTGCACACCGTCCCCGGCCTGGACGCGAAGTTCTACGCGGCCACGCAGGTGATGGACGAGGCCAGGCACATGGAGGTCTACTCCCGGTACCTGCGGGAGAAGCTCCAGCTGGCCTACCCGATCAACCCGAGCCTGAAGTCGCTGCTCAACGACGTCATCTCCGACTCGCGCTGGGACATGACCTACCTGGGCATGCAGGTGCTCATCGAGGGCCTGGCGCTGGCCGCGTTCGGCCTGATCCGCGACAACGCGACCGAGCCGCTGGCGCAGGCGCTCAACACCTACGTCATGCAGGACGAGGCCCGCCACGTCGCGTTCGGGCGGCTGACCCTGCGCGAGTACTACCCGCAGCTCACCCAGGCCGAGCGCGACGAGCGCGAGGAGTTCTGCATCGAGGCCTGCTACGCGATGCAGGAGCGCTTCGTCGGCGAGGAGGTCTGGCGCAACCTCGACATCGACGCCGACGAGTGCATCGCCTACATGCGGGCCTCCGAGCACTTCCGGGCGTTCCGCAGCCACCTGTTCTCCCGGATCGTGCCCACCCTCAACGACCTGGGCCTGTTCGGCGACAAGATGCGCCACGCGTTCGCCGAGATGGGGATCATCGGCTACGAGCACCACGACCTCGACGCGCTCATCGCGCAGGACGAGCAGATCGCCGGTGACCTCGACCTGGCCCGCATCCAGCAGGTGGACCGCGTGATCGACTACGCGACCAACGACGACTGACCTTCCCGAACCGACACAACCGCAGCGGTACCAGGAGAGATGGATGACTGAGGAGACCAAGAGCGCGGGGCGCACCCGCGCGATCCTGCTGACCGCGTCGGGGGGCGCGTTCCTGTCGATGCTGGACTCGACCGTGGCGAACCTCGCGGTCCCCGACCTGCACAAGGCCTTCCCGACCGTGACGGTCAGCTCGCTGTCGTGGGTGATCAGCGCCTACGCGGTGATGTTCGCGGCGCTGCTCGCCCCGTCCGGGCGGCTGGCCGACGTGCTCGGCCGCCGGGCGCTGTTCGCCGGTGGCGTCGGGCTGTTCACCGTCGCGTCGCTGGCCTGCGCGCTGGCGCCCAACCTGCCGTCGCTGGTCGTGGCCAGGCTGGTCCAGGGCGCGGGCGCGGCGGCGATGATCCCGGCGTCGCTGACGATCCTGCTGATGGACGGCCCCGCCGACAAGCGGGCGCAGTCGATCGGCCTGTGGAGCGCGGCGTCGGCGCTGGCCGCGGCCGTCGGCCCCACCGTCGGCGGCGTGCTGGTCGACCTGTTCGGCTGGCGCTCGGTGTTCTACATCAACCTGCCCTTCGGCGTGCTGCTGGTGCTGGCCACCCTGCGCCTGCTCCCGCCGGTGGCCAAGGGCACCCGCGGCGCGCTGCCCGACCCGCTGGGCACGCTGCTGCTGGCGCTGGGCGTCGGCGGGCTGACCATGGGCGTCACCGAGGGCGGCACCTGGGGCTGGGCGGACGCGAAGACCCTGGGCTGCTTCGCCGTCGGCGTGCTGGCGCTGCTCGCGGCCGTGCTGCGCTCGCGCCGCCACCCGGTCCCGGCGCTGGAGACCTCGCTGTGGTCGAACCCGACGTTCGTGGCCACCAACACCACCTCGCTGTTCTACGGCATGGCGCAGTACCCGTGGCTGCTCGTCGGCGTGCTCTACATCATCGACGTGTGGTCGTACTCGCCGCTGCAGGCGGGCCTGGCGATGACCCCGGGTGCGATCGTGGCCTCCATCGCCGCGCTGCGCATGGGCAAGATCGCCCCGAAGATCGGTGGGCCGCGCGCGGTCACCCTGCTGGGCCTGGGCGCGTTCGTGGTGTGCGGTCTCTGGTTCAGCTTCGGGCTCACCGACGGCCCGGCGTTCCTGGCGCTGTGGCTGCCGGGCGGCTTCCTGGTCGGTTTCGGCATGGGTTCGGCGACCCTGGGCACCTCGCAGGCCGCCGCCGTGTCCGCCCCGCCGACCCGGTTCGCCTCTTCCAGCGGCCTCAACACCACCGCCCGCCAGTTCGGCGGCGCGCTGGGCATCGCGATGTGCGCGGTGATCCTGCAGCTCAAGTCGGGCCCCGACGGCTCGCTGGACGTGCCCGCCTACGCGGCGGTCTACCAGGCCTGCACCGTGCTGGTGATCATCGCCTTCCTGGTGGCCCTGGTGTGGCTGCGCTTCCCGGCGCCCGCCGCCCCGGCGCAGCAGGCCGCCCCGGCCAAGCCCGCCGAGACCCCCGCGGCCACCGCGGGCGGGACCCCGGCCGCCGTCGCGACCCCCGCGGAGTGACGGTGACCGACCCCACCGGCAAGGTGGCCCTCGTGACCGGTGCCGCCAAGGGCATCGGTCACGAGGTCGCCCGCCAGCTCGCGGCCCTGGGCCACACCGTGCTGCTCTCCGCCCGCAACCGCGAGGCGGGGGAGGCCGCGGCCGCGGCCATCGAGGGCGACGTCCGCTTCCTGCACCTCGACGTCACCGACCTGGGCAGCGTCCGCGCCGCGGGCGAGCACGTGGCCAGGGAGCACGCGGGCCTGGACATCCTCGTCAACAACGCGGGGGTGACCGGCATCCCGCGCGGCAGCGCCCGCGAGCTCGACGACCTCGACCCGGCCCAGGTCGCCGAGGTCACCGCCACCAACTTCACCGGTGTGGTGGCCGTGACGCAGGCGATGCTGCCCTCGCTGCGCAAGGCCGGTGGCCGCGTGGTGAACGTGACCAGCTCGCTGGCCACGTTCGAGCGGGTGGCCAAGGGGGCGCCGCAGCGGCCGGACCTGCTGGCCTACTGCGCGTCGAAGGCCGCGATGAACATGGCGACGGTGTTCTACGCCGCCGCCCTGGCGGGCTCGGGGGTGACCGTGCACGCGGTCTCGCCGGGCTTCGTCGCGACGGACATGAACAACTTCACCGGGCCCAAGTCGGTGCAGGAGGGGGCGGCCGTGCTCGTCCGCCACGCCACCGCCCCGGCGGAGAGCCTGCCCGACCGGGAGTTCCTGACCGAATCGGGCACCATCCCCTGGTGACACGTCCCCCCACGGTGCCACCAGGCGCGAACGGCCCCCGGCGATCCCGGGGGCCGTTCGTCGTCCCGCCCGTCGAGCGCAGGTCAGTCGTGCCGGTCAGTCGTGCTGGGCGAGGAAGTCGCCCACCACGGCGGCGAAGCGCTCGGGTTCCTCCACGTGGGACATGTGGCTGGAGCCCTCGAACAGCTCCCAGCGCGACCCGGGCACGGCCTCGTGCAGGGCGCGGGAGACCTCGGGGGTCACCTCGTCGTGCGCCCCGGAGACCAGCAGCGCGGGCACCCGCACCCCCGCCAGCCGGGTGGTCGCGTCCCAGTCCCGCAGCGACCCGGTGAGGGTGAACTCGCTGGGGCCCATCATCGCCGAGTAGACGGTGGACTCCTCGGCCAGCGCCGCCAGGGTCGCCAGCACCGCGTCCGGCACCGGCTTGGTGCGGCAGACGTGCGCCCGGTAGAACACCCGCACGGCCCGCTGGTACTCGGGGTCGTCGGTGGTGCCCGCCGCCTCGTGGTGCTCGATCGCGGCCCGGGTCTCCGGGGGCAGGGCGGCCACCAAGCGTGCCACCCCGGCGGCGAAGTCTGCTGCTTTCGCGAACGCGCTCACCGCCGTAACCGATTTCAGGCCGGGGTTCGAGCACGTAGCGTGATCGAGGGCGAGCATCCCACCCCACGAATGGCCCAACAGGTGATAACCGTCGGAAAATCCGACATGGTCGACAAGTTCTGACAACTCCGACAGGAACAGCTCGGGTGTCCACCGCTCGTCCACGGCGCCCCGGCCCGAGCGGCCCGCGCCGAACTGGTCGTAGTAGAGGCAGAGCCGGTCGGGCAGGCTGAACGGGAGCAGGTAGTCGTGGGTCATCCCCGGTCCGCCGTGGCAGAGCACGAGCGGGGCACCGGTCGCGCTGCCCGGGTCGCCGACGACGCGGAACCACGTCTCCCGCCCGCGCCAGGTCATGCTCCCCCCGGCGGACCGGCAGGGCTGGGCGGTCGTCATGGCCCACAGCGAACCCCCGCCCGCTGACCTGCCGCTGACGCCCCCCGAACGCCTGCCCGGGTGGTAGTCTGATCGGGCAAAACCGTTGCCCGGCAACGGTTCCCCCGAGGAAGGACCGCCCATGGCCGCCCCGGCACAGCCCACCGTGGAGTTCGGGCACGTCGAGCCCCTGTTCACCCACTTCGACGACCTCGACCTCATGGGCATGGTCCACAACACCCGCTACCCCGTCCTGGTGGAGCGCGCCCTCACCGGCTACTGGACCCGCCGCGGCTTCGACTTCACCGACGGCCGCTACAGCAAGCCCGACGTCGTCATCGTGGTCGCGGAGTTCGCCATCTCCTACCGCTCCCCGATCCGCGGCACCAACCCCATCGGCGTCCACCTCTGGGTCGAGAAGCTCGGCCAGTCCAGCGCCACCTACGGCTTCCGCGTCCTGTCCGCCGACGCCCAGACCGTCCACGCCGAGGGCAAGCGCGTCCACATCCGACTCGACCAGACCACCCACCGCCCGACCCCCTGGACCGACGAGGCCCGCGCCGTCCTGCGCGACCTCGCCGCCCCCGGCGCGGAGTAGCGGCTGGCGCCGCCCCGGCCACGCGGCTGGGGCGGCTTCGTCCTCCTGGGACAGTCCACAACGGCCCGCCCGGCAGCTCTCTGGTCCGGTTTGTCCCTTGGCTGAGCTGCTTGGTGATCCGGCTCCTGTCTGCCCGGCTGCTTGCTGGTCTGGCTGCCTGCTGGTCCGGGTGCCCGCGGATCGGTTCCCGCACGGTGCTCGGCAACGCCCGCCGCCGCGGTCGATCAGCGCCCCAGCCCGACCCACCGCGCGAACTCGGCCGTGCTCGGGCTGGTCCGCCGCTGCGCGACGGCGATGCCCCGCACCGTCTCCCGCACCCCCGGGTGCAACCGGGTCTGCTGCGGCGCCACCCGCCGAGCCCGGTGCAGCGCGTCGAGAGCCCGACCCGGGTCCCCGGCGAGCAGGAACCCCCGGGCCGTGTCCTGCCAGTGGTGGCCTGCTCGCGGCGGCGCGATCGCCTCGGGCAGCCGCAGCTCGGCCCCCACCCGCGCGGCCTTGCCCGGGTCCCCGGCCTCCAGTTCCACCGCGCACGCGTGGATCTCCACGTTCGCCGCCCCGAACAACGTGTCGTAGGCGTCGCTCTCCCCGTTCACCCGCCGCGCGAGCGCCCGCGCCTGCGCGATGTGCGCCCACGCGGTGTCCGCCCGCCGCCCCCGCGCGGCGGCGATGGCCCCGCACAGGTGCCCGTAACCCCGCACCGCCAGCGCCGCCTCGTCGTCCCCGTGCACCAGGTCGATGCCCTGCTCGGCCAACCCCAGCCCCACGTCGATCGAGTCCAGGTACATCAGCACCCGGCACCGCTTCACCCGGGCCTGCGCCGCGTAGAGCGGGTCGTCGGCCCGCTCCGCGGCCCAGTCGAGCCGGTCCAGCGCGGGCACCGCCAGGGCCGTGAACCCGAACCGCCTGCACAGCCGCTCGGCCGTCACGAAGGCCGACGCCAGGCACGAGTGGAGCCGCCCCCGTTCCCCGTCCGACGTCGTGTCCCGCAGCGCGCCGTGGAACTTCCGGATCAGCAGCGGGAGCCCCGCCAGCGCTTGCCGCCCCTTGTCGTTGCGGTACAGCAGGTTCACCCGTTCGAGGTCGTCCACCATCCGCGCCAGCGGGTCCGGCGCCACCGCTCGCACGTGCTCCCCCTCGGCCAGCACCGCCCGCAGGTCGGCGAGCCCCACCAGCGCCCCGTCCTGGTGGATCGTCCCCAGGAACGGCGTCCCCTCCAACTGCTCCGGCAGCACGTCCAGCGCCCGCGCCGCCTTCGCCACGAACTCGGGCGAAGCCGGGATCGCCCCCTGCTCCACCTTGCGCACCGTGGACACCGAGAACCCGATCAGGTCAGCGAAGCGCTGCTGCGTCCACCGCCGCACGGCCCGCCCGGCTTTGACGTTCTCGGCAACGCCGTCGCCCGTCATGGTCCGCCCTCCCTCGGCTCCGTCCACCGCCGAGGGTACCGGTCGCTTCCGGCAGCGGATTGGCGCTTTCCTTGCAGCTCAAGGACAAGTTGGCACCGAGGTTCACTCGGTCGTGCGCCCTTTACGGAGTGCAGGGCGTGGTCTACGGCGGGCTGCCGCCGCGGCCGGTGGGGGAGCGGGCCGTGCCGTTCGGGTCGCCGGTGCTGCGGTGGACGGTGGCGGTGAAGCTGCTGCGGGAGTTGCGGGGCATCGGCGGGTGACCGGGTGCGGCTACTCGGGGCGGGTGCGGGAGCGGAAGGCGGCGACGTGGACGCGGTTGGCGCAGCGGGGGGAGCAGAAGCGCTTGGCGCGGTTGGTGGACAGGTCGAGGAAGTGGTTGGTGCAGTCGTCGGCGGCGCAGGTGCCCCAGCGGGTCGTGCCGTGGTGGACGAAGGCCTGGGCGAGGCCCCAGCCCGCGGCGGCGGCGACCTCGGTGGCGGGGGGTGCGTCGGGGGAGGCGACGTGGATGTGCCAGGTGCCGCTGTGGCCGGAGAGGCGGGGGCGGGGCGGGTTGGCCGCCAGCAGGCGGTTGACGGTGGCGAGCACCTCGGCCTCGTCGTCGGCGACCGCGGCGTCGAGGGCGTGGTTGAGCTCGGCCTGGACGGCGCGGAGGGTGACCAGGTCCGTCTCGTCGCAGCGCTCGGACCACCAGGGCTCGTCGTGCAGGGCGGCCCGGAGGGCGGGGATGTCGGTCAGGTCCGCGTTGGCGAGGCGGAGGGCGATGTCGAGGTAAGTGGCGTTGTCCACTGGCGGTCCTTACCGTTACTGTCAGGGGCGCATCACTGGTGCGCACCTTACGGGAGGACGGATGGGCGCGGACGCCACCTGGCGGCAGGTCGTGCGGTTGGCGCTTCCCGCGTTGCCCGTGCTCGCCGCCGAGCCGCTTTACCTGCTGGTCGACACGGCTGTGGTCGGCCACCTGGGAGGCGTCTACCTCGGCGCGCTCGGGGTGGGCGCGATTGTGCTCGCGCAGGTGTCCACCCAGCTGACGTTCCTGTCCTACGGCACCACCTCCCGCGCGGCGCGGCTGCACGGGGCGGGCGACCGGGAGGCGGCCGTCGCCGAGGGGGTGCAGGCGACGTGGTTGGCCCTGGTGATCGGCGTGCTGCTGGTCGGGGTGGGGCAGGCCCTCGCCGGGCCGGTGGTGCGGGCGCTGGCCGGGTCGGGGCCGCTGGCCGACGCCGCGGAGTCCTGGGTGCGGATCGCGCTGATCGGCGTGCCGATGATCCTGGTGTCGCTGGCGGGCAACGGCTGGATGCGCGGCGTGCAGGACACCCGCACCCCGCTCAAGCTCGTGCTGCTCGGCAACGCCGTGTCGGCCGTGCTGTGCCCGGCGTTCGTGCACTACCTGCACTGGGGCATCGAGGGTTCGGCGATCGCCAACGTCATCGGGCAGGCCGTGGGCGGCGCGCTGTTCCTGCGGGCGCTGGCCCGCGAGCGCGTCCCGCTGGCCCCGGTGCCCGCGACCATGGGGGCGCAGCTGCGGCTCGCCCGCGACCTCGTGCTGCGCAGCCTGGCGTTCCAGGCGTGCTTCGTCTCGGCCGCCGCCGTGGCCGCCCGCACCTCGATCGGCGCGGCGGGCGCGCACCAGGTGGTGCTCCAGCTGTGGACGTTCCTCGCGCTCGTCCTCGACTCCATCGCGATCGCCGCGCAGGCGCTTGTGGGGGCCGCGCTCGGCGGGGGCGACGACCGGCGCGCCCGGCGGCTCGCGCGCACGCTGGCCGAGTACGGGCTTGTGTTCGGCGTGGTGCTGGGCGTGCTGTTCGCCTCGCTGGCCGCGGTGCTGCCCCGGGCGTTCACCGCCGACCCGGTGGTGCTGGCGGAGATCCCGCACGCGTGGTGGTTCTTCGTGGCGCTGCAACCGGTCGCGGGCGTCGTCTTCGCGCTCGACGGCGTGCTGCTCGGCGCCGGGGACGCGGCGTTCCTGCGCACGGCGACGCTCGCCTCGGGCCTGATCGGGTTCCTGCCGGTGGTGTGGGTGTCGTTCGCCCTCGGCTGGGGCCTGGTGGGCATCTGGAGCGGGTTGGCCCTGTTCATGCTGCTGCGGCTGGTGACCCTGGTGGCCAGGACCCGCTCGGGCCGGTGGGCGGTCGTCGGCGCCGTCCGGTGAACTGGACCGGTCATCGGATGACCTGTGAGCACCAGCACAGTTAGGCACGCTAACGACCCGTGGTCGCACCGCGATGCACCCGGTGGAGCGTGAGGAGGCGTTGCATGTCGTCGGTGGCCGCACCCCTGGGCGCGCGGACCGGCAGGCGCACCCTGCTCATCTGGACCGCCGCGGCGGTGGTCTACCTGCTGGCGGTGTTCCACCGCAGCTCGCTCGGCGTCGCCGGGCTGGAGGCCGCGGACCGCTTCCACATCGGCTCGGCCGCCCTGGGCACCTTCACCGTCCTGCAGATCGGCGTCTACGCCGCCATGCAGGTCCCCACCGGCCTGCTCGTCGACCGCTTCGGCCCGCGCGCGGTGCTCACCACCGCCGCGGCGTTCATGGGCGTGGGCCAGCTGCTGTTCGCCGTCGCGAGCGCCTTCCCGCTCGCCCTGCTGGCCAGGGCCACCCTCGGCATGGGCGACGCGATGACCTTCGTCAGCGTCCTGCGCCTGTGCGCGGCGCACTTCCCCCGCGACCGCTACGCCACCTACACCGCGCTCACCGCCGCCTTCGGCATGGTCGGCAACCTCGCCGCCACCGTCCCGCTGACCCTGCTGCTCGACAGCGCGGGCTGGACGGCCACCTTCGCCGCCGCGGGCGCCCTGACCTCCTGCTACGCCCTGGTCGTCGCCCTGCGCGTCCGCGACACCCCGCGCGGCACCCCCGCCCAGACCACGGCCCTGTCCGCCCGCGAGGTCGCCCAGCACGTGCGCGCGGCCTGGTCGGTGCCCGGCACCCGCCTGGGCTTCTGGGTCCACTTCAGCACCATGTTCGCCCCCAGCTCGCTCGGCCTGCTCTGGGGCTTCCCGTACCTCGTCCAAGCCCAGGGCATGACCGCCGCGCAGGCCGGGTCGGTGCTGAGCCTGCTGGTGCTGGTCGCCCTGGTGCTCGGCCCCGCCATCGGTGAGCTCACCGCCCGCCACCCCACCGCCCGCCTGCCGTTCGTGTGGGCCTACCTGGGCACCGCCACCGCCGTGTGGGCGGTGCTGCTGGGCTGGCCCGGCGGCGTCGTGCCCAAGCCGCTGGTGGTCGTCGCCATCGGTCTGCTGTCCATCGGCGGGCCCGCGAGCAGCATCGCCTTCGCGCTGGCCCGCGACTACAACCCGATCGCGCGGGTGGGCACCGCGACCGGCGTGGTCAACGTGGGCGGCTTCTGCGCCATCACGGTGACGTGCCTGTCGGTGGGCGTCCTGCTCGGCGGCAACACCGCCGACGCCACGCCAGCGGACTTCCGAGTGGCGTTCCTGGCCATCGCGGTGCTGCTGGTGCTGGGGACCTGGCGGACCTGGGTGTGGTGGCGGCGGGCCAGGGCGGCGGTGTTCGCGGCGCGGGAGCGGGGGGAGGCCGTGCCGGTGCGCATCCGGCGGCGGGTCTTCGACCTGCCCGCGCTGCCGGTCGCGGAGGTCCGGCCTGAGCGCGTGGCGTGAGAGCTTGCCCGGGGCTTGGGTGGTGGGCCCGGTTGGGGGGATCCGCTGTCCGGGCTCGGCTTGCTCGGGTGGGCACCTTCTTCAAGCAGGACCAACTCGTGTGAGTTGTTGTGGGGGTTTGCGGCAGGGGTGAGGAAGGGGGCGAGCGGGGGGAAATCCCCCTGCGCCGGGGCGGGGGGTGGGGTTCTAGACTCGCCGGTCGTGTCCAGCCCGCAGGTCCCTCGTTCAGCTGCCCGGTCCCAGGCCCCCCGGCCGCCCAAGCAGGTCGTGCCCCCTGGTCTTGTCGTGGTCGACAAGGCGCCGGGGATGACCAGCCACGACGTCGTGGCCCGGGTGCGGCGGATCATCGGGACGAAGAAGGTGGGGCACGCGGGGACGTTGGACCCGATGGCCACCGGGATCCTGGTGCTGGGGGTGGAGCGGGCGACGAAGCTGCTCGGGCACCTGGCGCTGGACCGGAAGGTGTACCTGGCCACGATCCGGCTGGGCAGCTCGACCAGCACCGACGACGCCGAGGGCGAGGTGACCGGGGGCGCCGACCCGTCCGGGGTGACCGACGAGGCCATCGCGGCCGGGGTCGCCGCGCTGACCGGGGAGATCATGCAGGTGCCCAGCTCGGTGAGCGCCGTGAAGATCGACGGCAAGCGGGCGTACGCGCGGGTGCGGGCGGGGGAGCAGGTGGAGATCCCCGCGCGGCCGGTGACGGTGTTCCGGTTCGACCTGCTGGCCACCACGCGCGGTGACGGGGTGGTGGACCTCGACGTCATGGTCGACTGCTCCTCGGGCACCTACGTGCGCGCGCTGGCCCGCGACCTCGGCGCCGCGCTGGGGGTCGGGGGGCACCTGGCCGCGCTGCGGCGCACCCGGGTGGGGCCGTTCGACCTGCGGATGAGCCGGACGCTGGAGCAGTTGGAGACCGACCCGGGGCTCTCCCTGGACATGGACGCCGCGGTGGCCACCGCCTTCCCGCGGCGCGACCTCGACCGGGTGGAGGCGCAGGCGCTCGGGCACGGCAAGCGGCTGCCCGCGGCGGGCATCGGCGGCACCTACGGCATCTTCGACCCGGCGGGCAAGGCCGTGGCGCTGGGCGTGGACGAGGGGCGCACGGCGCGCGCGCTCGTCGTGCTGAACGTGCCCTGAGCCACGCGGGCCGAGCCCGGCCGGGGGCACCCGCGGGTACTAGGCTTGCCGCGTGCAGCGTTGGCGCGGTCTGGCGGACCTCCCCGGGGGCTGGGGTCGCTGTGTGGCGACCATCGGCGTGTTCGACGGTGTCCACCTCGGACACCAGGCGTTGATCGGGCGGGCGGTGGAGCTGGCCGCCGAGCGGGGGCTGCCGTCGGTGGTGGTGACCTTCGACCCGCACCCGTCCGAGGTGGTGCGCCCCGGCAGCCACCCGGCCCAGCTGACCACGCTGCGGCGCAAGGCCGAGCTGGTCGAGGGGCTGGGCGTCGACGTGTTCTGCGTGCTGCCGTTCACCCCCGAGCTGTCCAAGGTGCCCGCCGACGAGTTCGTCCACGAGCTGATGGTCGAGCGGCTGCACGTGGCCGCGGTCGTGGTGGGGGAGAACTTCACCTTCGGCCACCGCGCGCAGGGCACCGTGGAGCTGCTGGCCGGCCTGGGCAAGCGCTTCGGGTTCACCACCGAGGGCGCCCCGCTGGTCACCGCGGGGTCGGCCGGGGACCTCACCTTCTCCTCGACCTACATCCGCGCCTGCATCGACGCGGGCGACGTGCGCGCCGCTGCGGTGGCGCTGGGCCGCCCGCACCGGTTGGAGGGGATCGTGGTGCGCGGCGACGGCCGGGGGCACGAACTGGGCTTCCCCACCGCCAACCTGTCCACCCCGCGGTTCGCCGCGGTGCCCGCCGACGGGGTCTACGCCTGCCGGTTCACCCTGCTCAACGCCCCCGACCGGGGGCCGCTGGACGCCGCGGTGTCGGTGGGCACCAACCCCACCTTCTCCGGCCGCGAGCGGCGGGTGGAGGCGTTCGTCCTCGACGTCGCCGAGGACTTCTACGGCCAGCGGGTCGCGCTGGACTTCGTCGAGCGGCTGCGCGGGATGGAGCGCTACCCCTCCTCGGAGGCGCTGGTCGAGCAGATGCACAAGGACGTCGAGCGGACCAGGGTCCTGCTCGCCTGAGCGGAAACGCGCCCGCCGCGCGGACCGATCCACCCGGTGACCCCCGCGCCGGGCCGTTCGCACCGGTTCCGCCCCCGCGATCGGGCCTGGCCTGGCAGGATGGCCCCGCGGAGCGACCGCTCGGGGCGGGAGCACAGGGGAGAGGCGCAGGTGGAGGACCACAAGATCGTCCAACGCAACATCGCCCTGCAGCGGGAGTGGTACGGCGAGCCGCTCGGCGACCGGGTGCGCAGGCTGGTCGTGGCCTTCGACGTCTCCCAGGCCAACCTGGCCGACGTGCTGGGCATCAGCGCCCCGATGCTCTCGCAGGTGATGTCCGGGCGGCGCGCGAAGATCGGCAACCCGGCCGTGCTGGCCCGGCTGATCATGCTGGAGCGCAAGGTGCTCACCCCCGAGGTCGCCTCCGGCCGCCGCGAGGCCCTGCAGCGCGCGCTGGAGGACGTCCGCAACTCCAAGCCCTCGGTGACCAGGGACAACCTGCCGGTGGACATCGGCCGCAGCGCGATCATGGCGCTGCGCCGGATCGCCTCCCCGGACGACCTCACCGCCGCGGCGGGCCTGCTCAGCGACCGCTACCCCGACCTGGCCGACCTGCTCCGCCGGGCGGGCAAGCGCGCGTGACGCGCCACTTCTCCGCCTTCCCCCTGCCCGACCCCGTCGCCGACCACCTCGCCGCCGCGCTGGACGCGCTGGACGTCCGCCCGCCGCTGCGCCGGACGCCGCGGGAACAATGGCACGTCACCGTCGGTTATTACGGTGCGGAAGACCCCCATGCCCGGCTGGCCTCCCTCCGGGAGAAGGTCGCCGGGTTGCGGGCGCCCAGGCTGCGGCTCCGCGGTTCGGGCACCTTCGCCTCGGTGGCCCTCCTGGTCGTGCGGGACAGCACCGGGGCGCTGGAGCCCCTGGCCGAGGCCGCGGACTTCGCGGTGGGCGGTCACCCCGCGTACTCCCCGCACGTCACCGTGGCCACGTGGTCGCGGCGGGAGGACCGGGGGCCGGGGGAGCGGTTGGCCGCCGACCTGGTCGACTACTCGGGCCCGTGGTGGAGCCCGTCCGCGCTGGTGCTCTACGCCAGCGAGGACGGCCGGTACACGCCGGTTGACCAGGTGGGACTCCGGGCGCCGGGGTAGCCCGGGGGGAGAACTGCTAACCTTGGGATTTGGGTGCGGCTGCGGTCCGTGGCGGCCGTCACCGACTTCCCGGGGACGGGGGTTTCCCGGCCCGGGCCGCACGGCACAGTCACGAAGCAGGAGTAGCACCCAGTGGCACTGACCACCGAGCAGAAGAAGTCGATCCTCACCGAGTACGGCGTGCACGACTCGGACACCGGATCGCCCGAGGCCCAGATCGCGCTGCTGACCAAGCGCATCAAGGACCTCACCGAGCACCTCAAGGAGCACAAGCACGACCACCACTCGCGTCGTGGTCTGCTGCTGCTTGTCGGCCGCCGCCGCCGGCTGCTCAACTACCTGACCAAGGTGGACATCGAGCGCTACCGGTCGCTGATCCAGCGGCTCGGCCTGCGCCGCTGAGCACGACCCGGGGGGAGGGGCCGCGAGGACCCTCCCCCCGGGTGTCCCGCCCCCGCGGCGGGACTCGAACCTGACAAGCAACGAAGAGGAACCAGGGCGAGCACGCCACACGCGCTGCGGGACCAGTTCGCCGGTCCTCGGTAGTGGTCTCCGGGACCGCCCCCGCACAGGGAGTGCGGGGAGCCCGAGGACTTCGATCGAAGACCGGCCTCGTCCGAACCGCGACCCCGTGCTCGGGTAGTGCGCGCGCCCAGAGGACCGAGGAGAACCAACTACATGACGGACACCACCGTCCACGAGTCGACCGCTGTCATCGACAACGGCAAGTACGGCTCCCGCACCATCCGCTTCGAGACCGGCCGCCTCGCGCGGCAGGCCGCGGGCAGCGTCGTGGCCTACCTCGACGAGGAGACCATGCTGCTGTCGGCGACCACCGCCTCGAAGCAGCCCAAGGAGCACTTCGACTTCTTCCCCCTCACGGTGGACGTCGAGGAGCGCATGTACGCCGTCGGCCGCATCCCGGGCGCGTTCTTCCGCCGCGAGGGCCGCCCGTCGACCGACGCGATCCTGACCTGCAGGCTGATCGACCGCCCGCTGCGCCCGTCGTTCGTCGACGGCCTGCGCAACGAGATCCAGGTCGTCATCACCGTGCAGTCGCTCAACCCGCAGGACCTCTACGACGTGGTGGCCATCAACGCCGCGTCCGCCTCCACCCAGCTCGCGGGCCTGCCGTTCTCCGGCCCGATCGGCGGCGTGCGCGTCGCGCTGATCGAGGGCCAGTGGGTCGCCTTCCCGACCCACGAGCAGCTGGGCGGGGCCGTGTTCGACATGGTCGTCGCCGGTCGCGTGGTCACCAAGGCCGACGGGTCCGCCGACGTCGCGATCATGATGGTCGAGGCCGAGGCCACCGAGAACGTCATCGACCTGATCGGCGAGGGCCAGCAGGCCCCCACCGAGGAGGTCGTGGCCGCGGGCCTGGAGGCCGCGAAGCCGTTCATCAAGGTGCTCTGCGAGGCCCAGGCCGAGCTGGCCGCGCACGCGGCCAAGGAGACCCGGGAGTACCCGACCTACCCGGCCTACCAGCCCGACGCCTTCGAGGCGGTGTCCGCCGCCATCTCCGACGAGCTGGCCCAGGCGCTGACCATCGCCGACAAGCAGGAGCGCGAGGCCCGCATCGACGAGGTCAAGGCGCTGTGCCTGGAGAAGGTCGGCGCGGTCGAGGGCGGCGCCTTCGACGGCCGCGAGAAGGAGGTCGGCGCGGCCTTCCGCTCGGTGAACAAGAAGCTGGTGCGCCAGCGCATCCTGCGCGACAAGGTGCGCATCGACGGCCGCGGCCTGACCGACATCCGGTCGCTGTCGGCCGAGGTCGCGCTCATCCCGCGGGCGCACGGCTCGGCGCTGTTCGAGCGCGGCGAGACCCAGATCCTCGGCGTCACCACGCTGAACATGCTGCGCCTGGAGCAGCAGATCGACTCGCTGTCGCCCGAGACGCACAAGCGCTACATGCACCACTACAACTTCCCGCCGTTCTCCACCGGTGAGACCGGCCGCGTCGGCTCCCCGAAGCGGCGCGAGATCGGCCACGGCGCGCTCGCCGAGCGCGCGCTGGTGCCGGTGCTGCCCAAGCGCGACGAGTTCCCCTACGCCATCCGCCAGGTCTCCGAGGCGCTGGGCTCCAACGGCTCGACCTCGATGGGCTCGGTCTGCGCGTCCACCATGTCGCTGCTCAACGCCGGTGTGCCGCTCAAGGCGCCGGTCTCGGGCATCGCGATGGGCCTGGTCTCCGACGAGGTCGACGGCGAGACCCGCTACGTGGCGCTGACCGACATCCTCGGTGCCGAGGACGCCTTCGGCGACATGGACTTCAAGGTCGCGGGCACCAAGCAGTTCGTCACCGCGCTGCAGCTGGACACCAAGCTCGACGGCATCCCCTCCGAGGTGCTGGCCCAGGCGCTCAGCCAGGCGCGCGACGCCCGGTACACCATCCTGGAGGTCATGGCCGAGGCCATCGACGGCCCGGACGAGATGAGCCCCTACTCGCCGCGGGTCACCTCGGTGAAGATCCCGGTGGACAAGATCGGTGAGGTCATCGGCCCGAAGGGCAAGATGATCAACTCCATCACCGAGCAGACCGGTGCCGACATCTCCATCGAGGACGACGGCACGATCTACGTCGGTGCCGCGGACGGCCCGTCCGCCGAGGCCGCGATCGACCTGATCAACGCCATCGCGAACCCGCAGCTGCCCAAGGTCGGCGAGCGGTTCCTGGGCACGGTGGTGAAGACGGCCGCGTTCGGCGCGTTCGTCTCGCTGCTGCCGGGCAAGGACGGCCTGGTGCACATCTCCAAGCTCGGCAAGGGCAAGCGCGTCGGCAAGGTCGAGGACGTGGTCAACGTCGGCGACAAGCTGCGCGTGGAGATCGCCGACATCGACCAGCGCGGCAAGATCAGCCTGGTCCTGGTCGACGAGGAGTCCGCCGAGGGCGGCGAGACCGCCCCGCAGGCCGAGGCCCCGGTCACCGAGGCGGCCAACGCCTAGTGGCCCCCCGCACGACGACGGCGGCCGCGGGTGCCCAGGGCACCCGCGGCCGCGGTCCCTCCCGGATCTCCCGCGTGTCCTCCCGGGTGCGCGGGCACGAGCAGAAGCCCGGCAGCACGGTCACCCTGGAGCGCTCGGCCGACGCCGAGGTCAAGCGGACCCTGCTGCCCGGCGGCCTGCGGGTGGTCACCGAGCAGGTGCCCGGCGTGCGCTCGGCGTCGGTGGGCATCTGGGTGGGCGTCGGCTCGCGCGACGAGCCGCTGCCGGTCGCCGGTGCCGCGCACTACCTGGAGCACCTGCTGTTCAAGGGCACCGCGAAGCGCTCGGCGGCGGCCATCGCGGAGGAGATCGACGCCGTCGGCGGCGAGCTCAACGCGTTCACCGCCAAGGAGCACACCTGCTACTACGCGCACGTGCTCGACGAGGACCTGCCGCTGGCGATCGACCTGGTCTCCGACGTGGTCTTCGACGCGCTGTGCGCCGAGCCGGACGTGGAGACCGAGCGCGGGGTGGTGCTCGAGGAGATCGCCATGCGCGACGACGACCCCGAGGACCTGCTGCACGACGCGTTCTGCGAGGCGCTGATGCCCGGGCACGCCCTCGGGCGCCCGGTGCTGGGCACCGAGGAGTCCATCACCGGCATGAGCCGGACCGCGCTCAACGGGTTCTACCGCCGCCGCTACACCCTGCCCCGCATGGTGCTCGCGGTCGCGGGCAACACCACCCACCGGCAGGTGCTCTCCCTGGTGCGCAAGGCGCTCGGGGACCGGCTCGCCGGTGAGCGCGCCCCCCTCGCCCCGCGCGTGGGCCGGGCCCGGTTCGCCACCGCGCCGTCGCTGGCCCTGCACACCGACGACACCGAGCAGGCGCACATGATGCTCGGCGTGCGCGCGCTCGACCGGCACGACGAACGCCGGTTCACCCTCAGCGTGCTCAACGCGGCCCTGGGCGGGGGCATGAGCTCCCGGCTGTTCCAGGAGGTCCGCGAGCGGCGCGGGCTGGCCTACCAGGTGTACTCCTCGGTGGCCTCCTACGCCGACGCCGGGCACCTGTCGATCTACACCGGGTGCCAGCCCGACCGACTGGGCGAGGTGGCGGGCGTGGTCCGCGAGGTGCTGGCCGACGTGGCCCGCGACGGGCTGACCGACGCCGAGGTCGCCCGCGGCAAGGGCCAGCTGCGCGGCGGGCTGGTGCTGGGGCTGGAGGACACGAGCTCGCGGATGTCGCGCATCGGCAAGGGCGAGCTGGCCTACGCCGACTACCTCACCGTCGAGCAGACCCTCGACCGGATCGCGGCGGTGACCGCCGAGGACGTGGCGCTGCTGGCCAAGGAGCTGCTCAACCGGCCCCTGGCGGGCGCGGTCGTCGGCCCGTACGAGTCCACCGAGGACCTCCCCGTCCGGCTCTGAGCGCCGGACCCACCCCGAGCCACCCAGGCAGGAGCAGCACGGTGACCGAGCCCACCCCCCTCCGCGTCGGCATCCTGGGCGCCCGCGGCCGCATGGGCGCCGAGGCCGCCCGCGCGGTCGAGGCCGCCGAGGGCATGGAGGTCGTCGCCCAGGTCGACGCGGGCGACTGGATGTTCGACCTCGCCGACGCGGGCGCGCAGGTGGTCGTCGACTTCACCCACCCGGACGTGGTGATGGACAACCTGCGGTTCTGCGTGGACCAGGGCATCCACGCGGTCGTGGGCACCAGCGGCTTCGACGACGCCAAGCTGGCCGCGCTGCGCGGGTGGCTGGCGGCCAAGCCGGAGCTGGGCGTGCTCATCGCGCCGAACTTCGCCCTCGGCGCGGTGCTGTCGATGAAGTTCGCCGCGCTCGCGGCCCGCTACTACGACACCGTCGAGATCATCGAGCTGCACCACAACCGCAAGGCCGACGCCCCCAGCGGCACCGCGGCGCACACCGCCCGGCTGGTCGCGCGGGCCAGGCAGGAGGCAGGGCTCGGGGAGGTGCCCGACGCCACGACGTCCGAACTGGACGGTGCGCGCGGGGCGCTGGTCGACGACGTGCGCGTGCACTCGGTGCGGTTGCAGGGGTTGGTGGCCCACCAGGAGGTCCTGTTCGGCGGTCCCGGTGAGACGCTGTCGATCCGGCACGACTCGCTGCACCGGGAGAGCTTCATGCCGGGCGTGCTGCACGGCGTGCGCGAGGTGGGCACGCGGCCGGGGCTCACCGTGGGCTTGGAGAACTACCTCGACCTGTGACAGCGGTTAGGATCCCCCCGTGTCCTCCCGCACCGTCTCGATCATCCTGACCGCCGTCCTGGTGGTCTACTTCGTGCTGCTGGGCGGCCGGGCGGTGGCGCTGTTCCGGGACGGGTCCCCCATCGCCGTCGGCCTGGGGGTCGGGGTCATCATCCTGCCCGTCGTCGGCGTGTGGATCGCCTGGTCGACCTTCCGCTTCGGGGTGCGCACCGAGAAGCTGGCCCGCGCGCTCGACGCCGAGGGCGGGTTGCCGGACACCTCGGACCTGCCCCGCATGCCCTCCGGCCGGGTGGACCGCACGGCCGCCGACGCCTGGTTCGAGACCCAGCGCGCCGAGGTGGAGCAGCGCCCGGAGGACTGGCGCTCCTGGTACCGCCTCGCGGTCGCCTACGACGTGGCGGGCGACCGCTCCCGGGCCCGCGAGGCCATGCGCAAGGCGCTCGACCTGGCGGGCGTGTGAGCACCTACGTGCTCGTGCACGGCGCGAGCTCCGACGGCACCCACTGGCAGCGCGTCACCCCGCTGCTCACCGCCCTCGGCCACCGCGTCCTGACGCCCGACCTGCCGATCAGCGACCCGCGCGCCGGGCTCACCGAGTACGCCGACGCCATCGTCGAGGCCATCGGGGAGCACCGCGACGTGGTGCTGGTGGCGCAGTCGATGGCGGGCTTCTCCGCCCCGATCGCCGCCGCGCGCGTGCCGGTGGACCTGCTGGTGCTGGTCGCGGCCATGGTCCCGGTGCCCGGTGAGACGGCCGGGCGGTGGTGGGCGGCGACCGGGCAGCCCGAGGCGCAGCGCGCGGTCGACCTGGCCCTGGGCCGCGACCCCGACGCCCCGTTCGACCCCGACTTCCGCTTCCTGCACGACCTGCCCGCGGACCTGCGCGCCAGGATGTCGGCCACCGAGCCGCCCCACCAGGCGGACACGCCGTTCACCGAGCCCTGGCCGCTCAGCGCCTGGCCGGACGTGCCCACCCACGCGCTGGTGGGCCGCGACGACCGCCTCTTCCCGCCGGACTTCCTGCGGCGGGTGACCCGGGAGCGGCTGGGGATCGACGCCGAGGAGATCCCCGGCGGGCACCTCCCGGCCCTGTCCCAGCCGGAGGCGCTGGTGGAGCGGCTGGAGGCCGCGCGCACCCGGTCGTGACGGCCGTCCTGCCCGGGGTTGTCGGTGCGCCTCGGTACGGTCCCGGCATGAGCAGCAGCGAGCCGCGGGTGGAGACCCGGTCGGCCCGGCCCTACGCCTGCATCCGCACCCGCGCGCCGCTGAGCGAGTGGGGGCGGGTCAACGCGCTGGTCGGTGAGGTGCGGGCGTGGCTCGACGAGCGCGGCGTCGCCGTGGTCGGCGCGCCGCAGTACCGGTACCACTCGGTCGACGTCGCCGGGGAGATCGACGTCGAGGTCGGGTGGTGCGTGGCCGAGCCGGTCGAGGGCGACGGGCGGGTGCGGCCGGGGGAGTGGCCCGCCGGGGAGTACGCCGTGTGCGACCACGTGGGTTCGCCGGACCGGATCACCGAGGCGTTCGCCCGGTTGGACGAGTGGTCCGCGCGGACCGGGCGCCCCTTCGCCAAGCGCGGCGAAACCTGGGTGGGCCGTTTCGAGACTTATCTCACGGACCCTGCCCACGAGCCTGACCTGGACCGATGGCGCACGGAGGTGGCGTACCTGCTCGGCACCGGGTGATCGCCCCGAATGATCTACGCCTGGGCGCCGCGACGGCCTAGCATCGGGTGCTCACGACCACGGCGCCCCGCCGCTCCCGGAGAAGGTGGACACGTGAACGCCAACGAAGCCCTGGCCGAGGCCGACGAGCGGTACGAATCCGTCGGCGTCTGCCTCTGCCCCGCGTACGCGCGCGTGCCGGGCAGGCGCGAGCTGCACGACATCGGCGCGCCCGGGTGCGCCCACGGCACCACCGACGCGGTCAGGGCCGACGTCGAGTGAGCGCCGCCGAATAGGCGATCAGGAGCAATCCGCTGCGGCGGAAAGGGGACCGGTGGGCGCGCGCCCGCCGGTCCCGCTTTTTCACTCACCGCGCCGACCAGGTGTGAATCCCACTTGACCCGGTGCTCCCGAGCTGGGGTTTGTTGCGGATAGCATCGATATCCAGCCCATTTCTCGCCCTCTGTCACCACCCTTTCGGGCGCGTGTGCGCTTTTGCGGGCGATCAGTAGCGTCGGTTCCCGTCAGAACTTGACATCCCCTGCGGGTACCACGGCAATGCCTCACGCCCACCGCTGCGCCCGGGGCGCCGTGGTCCGACGAGCACTGGTCCGACACAGCGAGGGAGCACACCGGATGACCACCCACGGATCTCTGGCGGCCACCACCGCCGAGGCGTCCTGGTTCTGCTGCGGCACGGCCTGGGGCCCCTGCGGCTCGGCGGGCGGCGGCGCCTGCGGCACCTGCAAGTCCGCCAGCATGCAGTGCGCCTGGCCGAACACCTCCGACGCCTGCTTCGCCATCACCCGCCCCGACAGCTGCGGCGACACCCTGCTGCGGCAGACCTGCGGCCACACCTTCTACATCAAAAATTTGTGTCGAACCACAGAGATCGGTGTGAAAATCGCTGACTGCGGCCCGCAGACCGACCTGTGGTGCGGGGAGAAGTCCTGCTGCTCGGGCAGCTGCGCCACCGACCGGCTGATCGACCTGACCCCCGCCGCGTACAGCAAGATCGGGTCGCTGTCGACCGGCATCATGCCCGTCCAGGTGAGGAGCTGACCGTGGACCTCGGACGCCGCAAGTTCCTGACCAGGGCCGTGCTCGGCAGCGCGGGCGCGGTCGCCGGGGCCACCGCCCTCGGCTCGCTCGCCCCCGAGGTGGCCCTGGCCGCCACCGGTGACCGGGTCGTGCCCGCTGGCGAGGTCGACCCCGACTTCGCCGAGGGGCGCGTCACCGCCATCAGCGGGTCGCTGCTGCTGGTCACCGGGTCGGACAAGGTCCTGCACCGGATCCACCTCACCGGCGGCACCAGCGTGTGGAAGCTCAGGCCGACGACGCTGGACGCGGCGGCGGTGGGCGACGGGCTCTACGCTCGCGGGGTGCGGTTACCCGACGGCACGCTCGCCGCGGACGCGGTGTGGCTGAACATCGTCAACCTGCAGGCGCACGTGGCCGCGATCACCAGCGACGCGCTGCACCTCGACCACGCGGGCAGCCGGGTCGTCGGCCACGTCGTCGCGGGCACCACCGCGGCGGTCTACAACGGCACCCCGGCCGTGCGCGACCTGTCGCTGCTCCAGGTGGGCAGGCACGTGCAGCTGGTCGGGGCGTGGCGGCCGGACACCAACGAGGTCGACATCGCCACGGTGTACGCGTCGGCGGCCTGAGGGAGGCGGAGATGGTGGGATCGCTGGGCACGGCCGGGCTGCTGGGCACCGGCCCCGCGGTGGCGCTGGCCGCGGTGCTGGCCTGGGCCGCCGGGTTCAAGCTGCTCTCCCGCGGCGCGGCCACCACGGCCCGCCGCTCGGCGCTGCGGGTGCTCGTGGGCGAGGGGCGGGTGCTGCCCGCCTACCGGGCGGTCGGCGCCGCGGAGGCCCTGGTGGCCCTCGCGCTGCTCGTCCCGGCCGCCAGGCCCGTCGGCGGGGTCGCGGCGGCGGTGCTGGCGGTCGGCATGCTGGCCTACCTGGGCTACGCGCGCTCGGCCGCCCCGGAGTCGTCCTGCGGGTGCCTGAGCGAGAAGGTGGCGCCGGTGGGCGCCCGCCAGTTCGCCAGGGCCGGGCTGATGGCCGTGGTCGGCGCGGCGGCGGTCCCGCAGGGGGCGTTCGCCGCGCTGCCCGCGCTGGTGCTGCTGCTGGCGGTCGTCGCGCTCTCCCCGGAGCTGGACGGCTGGTGGCTGCTGCCGCTGCGCAGGCTGCGGGTGCGGCTGAGCCACCCGCTCGCCCGCCGGACGACCTTCGAGGTGCCGGTGGACTCCTCGGTGGCGCAGCTGCTGCGCAGCGACGCCTACCGCTCGGTGGCCGGGCTGGTCCGCTCGGACCTGCTCGACTCCTGGGACGAGGGCGAGTGGCGGATCCTCACCTACGGCGCCCGCCGCGTCGACGGCACCCCGGCCACGGCCGTGTTCGCGGTGCCGCTGTACCGGTACGAGCCGGAGGACGTCCGGGTCGCCCTGGTCGATGACGCCGAAGCCGCCCCGGCCGCGGTCTCGGCGGCGGACACTGTCGTGGCGTAGGTGCACCATGGGGCCATGTGTCGCAGCATCAAGACCCTGAGGCCCCCGTTCACCGACGACGCGGACGAGGACGACGTCCGGGCGGCGGCTCTGCAGTACGTGCGCAAGATCTCGGGGTTCCGCGCCCCGGCCGCGCACAACGCCGAGGCCTTCGAGGCCGCGGTGGACGCGGTGGCCGCCGCCACGGCCGAACTCCTCGACCGGCTGGTCGTCAAGGGGCGGTAGACCACGGCGCGCCCCACCGGCCCGCGGGTGCGGCACCCGGCGCACCCGCGGGCCGGTCTTCGCCGTGCCCGGCAGGGGAGGGTCCATGCGGACGTGGAAGCGCAGCACCTTCAGCGGCGACAGCGGCAACTGCGCCGAGGTCGCCCTCGGCGCGCCCGTGGGCGTGCGCGACTCCAAGGCGCCCGGTGCGGTGCTGTGGGTCAGCCCGCGGGCGTGGACCGCCCTGCTGGGCGCGCTGTCAGGACTGTCAGAACAGCCACCCCGCGCACAGCGCGGGTGAGGCGGCCAGCAGGCTGAACCGGATGAACCGGCCCACCAGGCCCGCGCCGATGAACGTGCTCAGCCGCATCCGCACCAGGCCCGCCAGCACCACCGTGGCCATGTAGGGCGGCAGCCCGACCACCGAGCTGACGGTGTACGTGCCGACCATCCAGCGCGGGTGCTCCTGGCAGCGGGCCCGCACCGACTCCACCCACGCCCGCACCCGCTTGGTGCGCAGCTGCCAGGCCGCCCGGCGCGGGGTCAGCGGCTTGGGCTCGCGGGCGTGCAGCCTGCGGTGCAGGAACTCCGGCAGCCGGATCGAGCCGCGCCCGACGTAGTAGTGCACCAGCTTCCCGGCCACCTGCCCGACCGCCACCACCAGGCCGAGCAGCAGGAACGGGATGCCGGGCTCCTTGGCGGCCAGGCCGAGCACGAACAGCTCGATGCTGACGAAGGGCACCACGGCCGAGGAGAACGCGACACCCAGCGTGAGGCACAACCAGGTGAGCAGCACGCGGACGATCACCTCCCGACCCGACCAGCCGTCGACGGTACCCGACCCCGTCGGTGGGACGTCCCACCCACCGCCGGGGTTGCGGTCTGCCCTGGTAGTCGCCCGCCACGCCCGGAACGTCTCACCCCGGCGCGCGCCTCACCCCGGCGCGCGCCTCATCCCGGGAGCGGGCCGAGCAGGAACTCCCCGGCCGAGCCGGGGGAGTGGTCGAAGTAGAACTCCCGGATGGCCGAGAGGATCTCCGGCACCCCGATGTAGCCGTCCTCGTCGGTGTCCAGCCGCCGGTGCACCTCGCGGGCGTCGGCCTCGGGCAGGGCCATCAGGCTGCGGGTCCAGCGCACCTCGTCGTCGGCGGTGAGGCGGCCGTCGCCGTCGGTGTCGGCGATGGCCATGATCGCCTCCAGGAACGGCTGGTAGACCGCGTCGAAGTTCTCCGGGGTCTCCAGCAGCCCGTGCGCGAACGCCCGCTGGTACTCCGCCAGCGAGATCCGCTCGTCGCCGGTGGTGTCGGCCACCGACCGCAGGTGCCGCCACAGCCCGCCCATCAGCCCGCGCACCCGCACCAGCCGCGGGTCGTCGGGGCCCAGGTCGTACTCGGCGGCCAGGTTCGCGCAGGCCCGCTCGAAGTCCGCGCGCTCGACCAGGCCGTTGCCGTCGAGGTCGTAGGTCTGGAACCGGCGGGCCAGCTTGCGCTCCAGGTGACTGCGCACCGCGTCCTCCCCGTTGATCACCGGATGGCCCGAGTCAACCACGCCCCGGCCCCGGGCGCGGCGGGCCGCACGCCGGGGGCGGCACCGGGCGGGCGTGGTGGGAGGGGGAGCACCTCAGCCCAGGGCCAGCTCCAGCGACCCGGTCAGCCGCACCTCGCGCAGGGGCTGACCAGCGGCGTCGAGGGTGCGCACCACGCCGTCGGGCTCCCAGCCCGCGCGCCGGTAGAAGTTCACCGAGGCCGCGTTGCGCTCGGGCACCCACGCGATCCCCCGGGTGGCCCCGCCCGCGCGCAGCGCGGCGGCGGTGGTGGCCAGCAGCCTGCCGCCGTGCCCGCGCCTGCCCCACCTCGGCTCGACCAGCAGGGTGCCCACCAGGGCCACGGTGGCCGCGTCGGGCACCGGCACGTCGTTGGCCGCCGCGGACTCCGACTCCGGCGACGGGCCCGCCGAGCAGAACCCGACGACCCACCGGCCCTCCTCGGCCACGAACACCGACGCCGGGCCCTGGGCGATGGTCTGGCGCCACTGCTCGGCCGCCGCCGCCGCGTCGAACCCGTCGAGCACCTCGGCGGGCAGCACCGTGGCGAACCCGGTGCGCCAGGTCTCCAGCTGGAGCCGGGCGACCTCCTCGGCGTCCTCGGGCCGGGCGGGGCGGACGTGGGCTTCGGCCATGGCGGCGAACCTACCGGGGGGAGTGTCGGTGGTGGCCGGCAGCATCCACCACCGTGGCAGCCCCAGCACTGGAGACCATGACCGCCGACGCCGCGCGCCGCACCGCGCTGGCCGCCCAGGGCTTCGCGGACCCGCGGCCCACCGGCCCGCCGACGCGCAGGCACCTGCAGAAGGCGCTCTCGCGCGTGCAGCTGCTCCAGCTCGACTCGGTGAACGTGGCCGTGCGCGCGCACTACATGCCGCTGTTCTCCCGGCTGGGCGGCTACGACCCGGCGCTGGTCGACGACGCGGCCTGGCTGCACAGCGCGCGCAGGCCCCGGCTGCTGGTCGAGTACTGGGCGCACGAGGCGAGCCTGGTCCCGGTCGAGGACTGGCCGCTGTTCCGCTGGCGGATGCGCCGGTTCGAGGAGCGCTACGCCCGCCACGTCGACCGCGTCCGCCGGGAGTCGCCGGGGCTGGTCGAGGACGTGCTGGCCGCCGTGCGCGACCTGGGCCCGTCGACGGCGGGCGCGCTGCAGGCCGCGCTCGGCGGGGTGGGCCCGAAGGTCAAGGGCGGGTGGTGGAACCGCTCGGACGTCAAGGTCGTGTGCGAGTACCTGTTCGCCGTCGGCGCGCTGACCACCGGCACCCGCAAGGGCTTCCAGCGCCACTACGACCTGCCCGAGCGGGTGATCCCCGCCGACGTCCTCGCCCAGACCCCGGACGACGACGAGTGCGCGCGCAGGCTCACCCTGCGCGCGGCGCTGGCGCACGGCGTGGGCACCGAGAAGGACCTGCGCGACTACTACCGCTTGCAGCCCGCGCAGTCGCAGCGGGCGGTGGCCGAGCTGGTGGAGGCGGGGCAGCTGGAGCCGGTGGCCGTGCGCGGTTGGTCGCACGCCGCCTACCGCCACCCGCAGGCCAGGACGCCGCGCCAGGTGCGCGGGCGGGCGCTGCTGTGCCCGTTCGACCCGCTGGTGTGGGAGCGCGCCCGCACCGAGCGGATCTTCGACTTCCACTACCGGATCGAGATCTACGTGCCCGAGCCGCAGCGGGTGCACGGCTACTACGTCTTCCCGTTCCTGCTCGACGGGCACCTCGTGGGCCGGGTCGACCTCAAGGCCGACCGGGCGACGGGAACCCTGCGCGCGCAGGGGGCGTTCGCCGAGCAGGGGGTGGACACCCGCCGGGTGGCGGCCGAGCTGGCGGGCGAGCTGCACGCCATGGCCGCCTGGCTGGAGCTGGACCGGGTGTGGGTGGGTGAGCGCGGCGACCTCGCCGGTGACCTCGCCGCCGCGCTCTGACCGGCTCGACATCACTGTGACAGCGGTGATGACACCACCATGGTGTCATCACCGCTCGACAGATGTCAGATTCGGTGTCATGGTGGTGTCATGGATCTGAGCCCGTACATCTCCGCACTGCGGGATGACCTGACCACCACCGCCTCCGCGGGCGACGAGACCACCCGCCGGGCGGCCACCGTGCTCGCCGCCGCGCTGGAGCCCGCCGCCCGCCTGGCGATCATGACCGCGCTGGCCGACCTGGCCGCCGAGGTCACCGCCGAGCTGCCCGACCACGTCGTCGACGTCCGCCTCGACGGCCGCGACGTGCGGGTGGCCGTCACCGCCACCGCGGGCGCCCGCCGCCCCGAGCCGGAGCCCGAGCCCGAGCGGCCGCGCGCCGAGCAGCCGGGCCAGTCCGGGCCGTCCGGGCACCAGGGCCAGGGCGGGCCCGCGGGCGCCGCCGGGGACATGAGCCGGATGACGCTGCGGCTGTTCGAGGAGCTGAAGTCGCGCGCCGAGCAGGCCGCCTCCAGCCAGGGCGTCTCGCTGAACACCTTCGTCCAGCAGGCGTTGCAGGGCGCCCTCAGCGGCAAGGGCAGGCACGGCTTCGGCCACCACACCCCGCCCGCCGACGGCACCCCCGACGACGACGGCAAGCGCGTGCGCGGGTGGTACACCGGATGAGCACCCCCAGCCGCGTGGAGAGCTTCGAGGCGGGCTCGCCCGTCCACCTCGACCTCACCGCCACCTCCGGCCGGGTCGAGGTCCGGCTGACCGACGAACCCGGCGTGCACGTCGAGGTCCGGCACGCCCCGGACGCGGGCAGCGCGTGGGCCGAGGGCCTGGCCGGGCTGCTGAGCTGGGTGGGCGGCCAACTCGGCGAGCAGGCCGCCGAGGCGCCCGCCGAGGCCGTCCGCCGGACCCGCGTCGAGCTCGCCGCGGGCAGGCTCGTCGTGCGCACCCCCACTACCGCGCCGCTGCGCGCCGTCCCGCTGGGCATCACCGTGCTCGCCCCCGAGGGCTCGCGGATCACCGCCCAGACCGGTTCCGCCGCCTTCACCGCCACCGGCACGGCCGACGCGGTGGAGGTCACCGCCGGGTCCGGGACCGTCGACGTCGCCGGTGCCACCGGCGGGGTGCAGGTGACGGCGAACAACGGCACCGTGCGCATCGGCCCCACCGGGGGCGGCGTGCGCGCCCGCACCGGCTCCGGCGAGGTCGACGTGGCCGCCGTCGCCGCGCCCTCCACCATCACCACCAGCGGTGGCGACGTGCACCTGGCGTCGGTGGGCGCGGACGTGCTGGTGCGCACCGGCAGCGGCGCCATCACCGTCGCCGAGGCCACCGCGGGCAAGCTGGAGCTCACCACCGGCTCCGGCGCGCTGTCGGTGCTCGTGCGCCCGGGCACCCCCGCGGAGGTCGACCTCAGCAGCGGCAGCGGCGCCGCGACCGCCGAGCTGCCGCTGTCCGGCACCCGCCCGGACACCGCCCCCGGCCTGCGCGTGCGCGGCCGCAGCGGCTCCGGCGACGTCCGCGTCGGCCTCGCCCGGAGCTGATCACCGCTGGTCCCGGCCCGTGAGCCTGCCCTCCGCCGGGGCGGGCTCACGGGCTACTGTGGCGGCTGACCACCGAGGGCTAGTGGAGGACCAGCGCGTGACCGAGACGGTGCGGCCGAGGGTGCAGCTCATCGCCAAGACCGAGTTCTTCCCGCCCGCGGACGTGCCGTGGTCGACCGACGCCGACGGCGGCGAGGCGCTGGCGGAGTTCGCCGGTCGCGCCTGCTACCAGTCCTGGACCAAGCCCAACCCGGCCACCGCCACCAACGCCGGGTACATCCGGCACATCATCGAGGTCGGCCACCTCTCGGTGCTCGAGCACGGCAGCGTGTCGTTCTACCTCACCGGCATCTCCCGGTCGCTGACCCACGAGCTGATCCGGCACCGGCACTTCTCCTACTCCCAGCTCTCCCAGCGCTACGTGCCGGAGAAGGCCGCGGCCATGGTGGAGCCGGACGTCATCGCCGAGGACCCCGAGCTGCACGCGCGGTTCCTCGCCGCCGCCCAGGCCAGCCAGGACGCCTACAACGAGCTGCTGGCCGGGCTGGAGGCCAAGTTCGCGGACGTGGCCAGCCCGACGCTGCGCAAGAAGCAGGCCCGCCAGGCGGCCAGGGCGGTGCTGCCCAACGCCACCGAGACCCGCATCGTCGTCACCGGCAACTACCGGGCCTGGCGGCACTTCATCGCCATGCGCGCCTCCGAGCACGCCGACGTCGAGATCCGCGCGCTCGCCGTGGAGTGCCTGCGCCAGCTGCAGAAGGCCGCCCCCAACGCCTTCGCCGACTTCGCCATCACCGCGCTGGCCGACGGCACCGAGGTCGCCTCCAGCCCGCTGGTCGCCGAGGGCTGAGCCGTGAAGCGCCTGGTCATCGACGCGACCCCGGAGGAGTACGCGGTCACCCGGCTGGAGCGGGGCAGCCGCGTCGACCCGACGATCTTCTCCGCCCCCGGGCTGGTCTCGGTCACCAGCACCCCCGCCGAGGTCTCGGTGGTGAGCCCCGCCCCGCACGCGCCGTCCGGCGGGCGCACCGAGGTGGGCTGGCGGCTGCTCACCGTGCGCGGGCCGCTGGAGTTCACCCTCACCGGGATCATGGCCTCGCTGTCGGGGTCGCTGGCCTCGGCCGGTGTGACGCTCTTCGCGTTGTCCACCTTCGACACCGACCACCTGCTCGTCCACGCCCAGGACCTGCCCAGGGCGATCGCCGCGCTGCGCGCCGACGGACACGAAGTGCACCCCGCGAGCGACTGACCCGGCGGAGCGGGATTTTCGCGGCACCATCCGCCGACCGGGTGAGGCGCCGACTAGGATCGCCCGCACTTGCCAGGAGGTGGACGGGTGACGCAGGAGCAGGGGAACACCATCGCGGGCGGGCCCCGGGTGGTCGCGAGCCGGTACGCGATCCTCAACGAGCTCGGCCGCGGCGGCATGGGCGTGGTGTGGCTGGCCGAGGACCGGATGATCGGCCGCAACGTGGCCATCAAGGAGCTGCACCTGCCCGAGGGCGTCCCGCACGACGAGCGCAAGGTCTTCGAGGAGCGGGTGCTCCGCGAGGCGCGCACGGCGGGCAGGCTCAACGACCCCGCGGTGGTCACGGTGTACGACGTGGTGCAGGAGTCCGGCGCCACCTACATCGTCATGGAGCTGATCCAGGCGCCCACCCTGTCCGACGTGGTCAAGGAGCGCGGGCCGCTGCCCCCCGAGCAGGTCGCCACCCTCGCCGAGCAGCTGCTCTCCGCGCTGGAGGCCGCGCACCAGGCCGGGGTCGTGCACCGCGACGTCAAGCCCAGCAACATCATGCTGGCCCGCAACAGCCGGGTGAAGCTCACCGACTTCGGCATCGCCCAGTCCCTCGACGACCCCCGGCTGACCAGCAGCGGCATGCTCATCGGGTCACCGACCTACATGGCCCCCGAGCGCATCCGGGGCGAGGAGGCGTCGGCGGCCTCGGACCTGTGGGCGCTGGGCGCGGTGCTGTTCTTCGCCATCGAGGGCTACTCGCCGTTCGAGCGCACCACCACCGCGGCGACGATGCACGCCATCCTCGCCGAGGTGCCGTACCTGACCAGGGCGCAGGGCGCGCTCGCCTCGATCATCAGCGGCCTGATGAACCCGATGCCGCAGGCCCGGCTCACCGGCGGACAGGTCCGCGGCCTGCTCGCGCACGCGCGGACCATGCCCACCGGGCCGATGACCGGACCGCAGGGGATGGCGCTGCCCACCGCCCAGCACGGCGGACCGCCCACCGGCCAGGTGCCCACCGCGTTCGTCCAGCAGCCCCCGCACGGCGGCACCAGGACGGTGGCCGCGCCGGGGCCGAGGAAGATCGCGCTCAAGCCGGGCGTGCTCGCGGGCCTGGCGGGCGGGTTGGTGGTGCTCGCCCTCATCGGCGGCATCCTGCTCACCAACCTGTTCACCTCCTCGGGCACCGACACCCCGGCCGACCAACCCGCCCAGGCGTTCACCTACGGCGGCAAGGGCGACCTGACCGAGTTCGGCCTCTCCGAGGGCTACTGCTCCAACAACAGCCTGCAGAAGGGCGCGGGGTTCTCCTCCTCGTCGACCACCGACTGCGACAAGTCCTTCGTCATCCAGGTCTTCGCCAGCTTCAGCCCGCTGAACTCCAACTACGACCTGGCCTACGACGGCGACCGGCTCAGGGCGGTCGGCGAGAGCTACTGCGGCTGGATGTTCAACACCGAGCGGGTGCTGCCGAGCAAGCGCGACGCGCTGCGCTTCTCCGTGGTGTACCCCTCGCAGGACGAGTGGGGCGGCGACGACAGCTCCAACCACACGATCTCCTGCGTGCTGTCGGCCAAGACCGGGGGCCAGCTCACCGGCACCCAGGTGAAGGCCTACGACGAGTGATGCGGCGGGTGACCCGGCGGTAGGGTTCCCCCATGGGAGTCGCCCGCGACGAGCGCGCCGCGCTGTGCACACTGTTCACCGAGGTCGGGCCGGACGCGCCCACGCTGTGCGGCGGGTGGCTCACCCGCGACCTCGCCGCGCACCTGGTGGTGCGCGAGCGCAGGCTCGACGCCGCGCCGGGCATCCTGCTGCCCCCGCTGGCGGGCCACCTGGCGAAGGTCACCGCCTCCTACACCCGCCGCCCCTGGGCCGAGCTGGTCGACCTGGTGCGCGTCGGCCCGCCGGCCTGGTCGCCGTTCAAGCCGCTCGACGAGCTGATCAACACCACCGAGTTCTTCGTCCACCACGAGGACGTGCGCCGCGGCGGTGCCGAGTGGGAGCCCCGCCCGGCCGACCCGCGCCGCGACGGCGCCCTCTGGTCCACCCTCGGGCGCCAGGGCAAGGTGCTGCTGCGCAAGAGCCCCGTCGGGGTGAAGCTGCGCTCGGGCGACCGCGAGCTGGTCGCCAAGAAGGGGCCCGACGAGGTGACCCTGGTGGGCGAGCCCGGCGAGATCCTGCTGTTCGCCTTCGGCCGCGACAAGGCCGCCGTGACCTTCGAGGGCAGCGACGCCTCCGTCGCCGCCGTCAAGGGCATGCCCCGGGGCTTCTAGCGGCGCGGGCAGAAGTCCTCCGGTCGGGCGGTGGCGCGGGCGGACTTCCTCCACACCGGCCCGCTCGCGGCGCAGGATTTCGATCTTCGCCGCGCCGGGCCGCCGCGGCGGGTCCGCGCCGGGCACGACCGCGCGGCGGCCCGGCGCCGGAGGTGCAGGTGGGGAACGGCGGGAACCGGGCGAGCAGGTAGCGTTCTCCCCATGACCGCATGCCCCACCGCCGCCCCGGGACGGCCGTTCGGACGGGTGCTGACCGCCATGGCCACCCCGTTCACCGCCGCCGGGGCCCTGGACCTGGACCGGGCCCAGGCGCTCGCCGAGCACCTGGTCGAGCTCGGCAACGACGGGTTGATCGTCAACGGCACCACCGGCGAGTCGCCCACCACCACCGACCAGGAGAAGGCCGACCTGGTCCGGGCCGTGGTGGCCGCCGTGGGCGACCGGGCGACCGTGGTCGGGTCGGTGGGCACCTACGACACCGCGCACAGCGTGCACCTGGCCCGCGCGGCCGAGGCGGCCGGGGCGCACGGGCTGCTGGTCGTCACCCCCTACTACTCCCGGCCGCCGCAGGCGGGGCTGCTGGCGCACTTCACCGCCGTGGCCGACGCCACCGGCCTGCCCGTCATGCTCTACGACATCCCGCCGCGCTCGGTCGTGCCCATCGAGGTCGACACCCTGCGCAGGCTGGCCGAGCACCCGCGCATCCAGGCGGTCAAGGACGCCAAGGGCGACCTGTACGCGGGCGCCCAGGTGATCGCGAGCACCGACCTGGCCTACTACTCCGGCGACGACGCGCTCAACCTGCCGTGGCTGTCGCTGGGCGGCGTCGGCTGCGTCAGCGTGGTGGGGCACGTCGTCGCGGGCAGGCTGCGGTCCATGGTGGACAGCTACGACAGCGGTGACGTCACCAGCGCCCGCAACATCCACAACGGACTGCTGCCGGTGCTGCGGGCGTTCAGCCGGGTCGGCGGGGTGATCTTCGCCAAGGCCGCGCTGCGGCTGCGCGGCCAGGACGCGGGCGACCCGCGGCTGCCGCTGGTGCCCGCCACCGCCGAGCAGCTCACCGCCATCGCGGGCGACCTGGCCGAGGCGGGCGTGCCGCTGGCCGAGAGCCCCCAGCAGCACCTGGCGGGGGCCCGCATCGCGCACGCCGACGCCAACGCCGCCTACATCCCCACGACCACCCACACCAGCGCCGGGACGGTGCACCAGTGAGCCCCAGCAGCCAGCCCAAGTCCGGCAAGTGGCCGACCACCCCGCCGCCCCCGCTGCCCGATGGCGCCCTGCGCGTCGTCGCGCTCGGCGGCATCGGCGAGGTCGGGCGCAACATGACCGTGTTCGAGTACGGCGGCCACCTGCTCATCGTCGACTGCGGGGTGCTCTTCCCCGAGGACCAGCAGCCCGGCGTCGACCTGATCCTGCCCGACTTCCGGGCCATCGAGGACCGGATGGGCGAGATCGACGCCCTGGTCCTCACCCACGGCCACGAGGACCACATCGGCGCGGTGCCGTTCCTGCTGCGCCAGCGCCCCGACCTGCCGGTGGTGGGCTCGCGGTTCACCCTCGCCCTGGTCGCGGCCAAGTGCAAGGAGCACCGGCTCAACCCGGTGCTGCGCGAGGTCAGCGAGGGCGACCGGGTGGCCTACGGCGAGTTCGACTGCGAGTTCTTCGCCGTCAACCACTCCATCCCCGACGCGCTGGCCGTGGCCATCCGCACCCCGGCGGGGGTGGCCCTGCACACCGGGGACATCAAGCTCGACCAGCTGCCCCTCGACGGGCGGCTGACCGACCTGGCGGGCTTCTCCCGGCTCGGCGACGAGGGCGTCGACCTGTTCTTGGTCGACTCCACCAACGCCGAGGTGCCCGGCTTCGTCATCTCCGAGCGCGAGATCGGCCCGGTGCTCGACGGGGTCATCGCCCGCGCCGACCAGCGGGTGATCGTCGCCTGCTTCGCCAGCCACGTGCACCGCGTCCAGCAGGTGCTCGACGTCGCCGTCGCGCACGGCCGCCGGGTCGCCCTGGTGGGCCGCTCGATGGTGCGCAACATGGGCATCGCCGCCGACCTGGGCCTGCTCAACGTCCCGGCGGGGCTGCTGGTCAACCTCGACGAGGCGATGGCCATGCCCGAGGAGCAGGTCCTGTTCGTCTCCACCGGCTCGCAGGGCGAACCGCTGTCCGCCCTGTCCAGGATGGCCCGCGGCGAGCACCGGCAGATCTCCATCCGCCCCGGCGACACCGTCGTGCTGGCCAGCTCCCTCATCCCGGGCAACGAGAACGCCGTCTTCGGCGTGGTCAACGGCCTGGTCCGGCTCGGCGCCGAGGTCGTGCACCAGGGCAACGCCAAGGTGCACGTCTCCGGCCACGCCCCCGCGGGCGAGCTGCTGTTCCTCTACAACGCCGTGCGCCCCAGCAACGTCATGCCCGTGCACGGCGAGTGGCGCCACCTGCGCGCCAACGCCGCCCTGGCGGTCAAGACCGGTGTCCCCGAGGACCACGTCGTCATCGCCGAGGACGGCGTGGTGGTCGACATGGTCGACGGCCGGGCCGCGATCTCCGGGCGGGTCGACGTGGGGCACGTCTACGTCGACGGCCTGTCCGTCGGCGACGTGGGCGAGTCCACGCTGTCGGACCGGCTGGTGCTGGGCGAGGGCGGGTTCATCGCGATCACGGTGGTGGTGGAGTCCGCGACCGGGCGGGCGGTGTCGCCGCCGACGATCTCCGGGCGCGGCTTCTCCGACGACCCCAAGGCGCTGGACGCGGTGGTGTCGCTGGTGGAGATGGAGCTGTCGCACACCGAGAGCGAGGGCATCACCGACACCCACCGGATCGCGCAGTCGGTGCGGCGGGTCGTGGGGCGCTGGGTCGCGGACACCTACCGGCGGCGGCCGATGATCGTGCCCACGGTCATCCCTGTGTGAGGTGCCCTGGGGGGTGTGTCGCCCCCCGGACCAAGCACAACCACCGCATCGAGCACCCCCGTAACCGGCCGCCGGTTGCGGGGGTGGTTGCGTTGGGGGCAGGGAGAAGGACAGCGGGTGGCTGGGGGGTGGGGGTGCGGACAGGGCCGGCTTGGGTGGCTAGCGCTTGGCAGCGGCGATGACCACGGCGACGGTGGCCGCGGCCAGTTGGCGGAGGAGGGCGTTGCGGGCCCTGCGCTGGTCTCGGGTGCTGGACATGGGGTGACCCCCTTCACGGGTCCGGGTTCACGTGATGGGTGCATCGCGTGGGTCCCGGGATCCGTGACGGGGGTCACCCTGGGTGTCGTGCTGCTGTCAGGTCAGGAGACCACTGAGGGGGCCTGGCCGTTGGTGGAGGCGGGCAGGAGGGACGCCCGGTCGCCGGGCATGGGGGTGAACTTCTGGGCGTCGGCGTCGAGCATGAGCAGGGTGCCGGTGGGGATGTCGAAGAACAGGCCCACCAGGCGCACGTCCGCGTCGCGGACGTCCTGGATCTGCTTGAGGGATTCGAGCTGGACGGCGACGTTCACCATGGCGAGCTGGTCGACCTCGGACCAGCCGTCCTCGGCGGCGGCGGTGCCGAGGGGGTGGCCCGCCCGCCACTTGCTGACGCTGTCGGAGGCCCAGCGCAGCCAGCGGCCCACCGCGCCGTCGATGGCGTCGGAGGACAGGGCGGCGGTCATCGCGCCGCAGCGGGAGTGGCCGCAGACGACGATGGTGGGCACGCCCAGGTTGACCACCGCGTACTGCACGGCGGCGTGCACCGACTCGTCCTCGGAGTCCGGGCCGGGCACCAGGTTGCCGACGTTGCGGATGGTGAACAGGTCACCAGGGCCGGAGGTGGTGATCACGTTCGGCACGATCCGGGAATCGGCGCAGGTGAGGAACAGCGCGTGCGGGGCCTGCGAGGCGGCCAGCTTCTCCAGCTGCGGGCGCACCAGCGGCGCGCTGCGCCGGTGGTACTCGCGGGCACCGGCGACCAGCGGGTCGCGGCGCTCCTGCACCGGGATCTCCGGCTCCTCGTCCTGCCACTGCGACCAGGCCAGGAAGATCCGGTTGCCCGGCTTGTGCTGCTCCTTGGCCGCGGTGGTGCCGGGGCCGCCGATCTCCTCGACGACGACGGTGCCGCCCTGGCCGACGTGGGTGGCCCGCCAGGTGGCCAGGTGCTCGTAGGCGGCGTGGTCGAGGTAGTCGACCACCAGCTCCACGGTCACGTGGGCGCCGCTGGGGACCTGGGCGAGCACCCGGGAGAGCCGGGGCACCGACAGGAAGCTCAGCGTGCCCTCGACGATGACCGAGTAGTGGTTGGGCTCCTCGTCCTCCTCGACGCGGACCCGGGCCCACACGACGCGGCGCAGCATGCCCAGCACGGCCACGGCCACGCCGATCAGCACGCCCTCAAGCAGGTTCAGGAACACCACGCCGAGCACGGTGATGACGTAGACGTGCAGTTCGCCGTGCTTGCGGGCGACGCGCATGTCCGCGACCTTCACCAGCTGGATGCCGATGTGCACCAGCAGACCGGCCAGCGCGGCCATGGGCACCTGCTCCACCAGGCCGACCAGCAGCGCGGTGAACAGCAGCACCCACACGCCGTGCAGGATCGCCGAGGCGCGGGTGCGCGCGCCGACCCGGACGTTGGTCGAGGAGCGGACGATGACGCCGGTGATGGGCAGGCCGCCCAGCATGCCGGAGCCCAGGTTGCCCGCGCCCTGGCCGATCAGCTCGCGGTCGAGGTTGGAGCGGTGGCCCTCGCGCATCTTGTCGACCGAGACGGCCGAGAGCAGGCTCTCGACGCTGGCGATGATGGTCATGGTGACGACGCCGAGGGCGAACGCGCCCCACTGCCCGCTTTCGGGCAGGGTCGGCAGCGTGATCGCGGACAGCGGGTTGTCCGGCAGGTCGACGCGCGCGAGGGTCAGCGCGGCGAGCGAGGCGATGGCGGTGACGAGCGTGATGGCCACCAGCGGGCCGGGGATCGCCCGGACCTTGGGCGGCAGCTTCGGCCAGATGAGCAGCAGGGCGATCACGCCGAGGCCGATGAAGGCGGCGGGGCCGTGCAGGTTCACCAGCTGGCTCGGCAGCTCGGAGATGTTCTCCCAGGCGCTGGACCCGGCGGCGCCGCCGAGCAGGACGTGCAGCTGGCCCAGGACGATGGTGACGCCGATGCCCGCGAGCATCGCGTGCACGACGGTGGGGGAGATGGCCAGCGCGGCGCGGCCGACGCGGCAGGCGCCGAGCAGCAGTTGCAGCGCGCCTGCGAGGACGGTGATGAGGCAGGTGGTCGTCCAGCCGAACTGGTCGACCAGCCCGGCGACGACGACGGTCAGCCCGGCCGCGGGGCCGCTGACCGTGAGGGGGGAACCGCCGAGCGACCCGGCGACGATGCCGCCGACGACGGCGGCGATGAGCCCGGCCATGACCGGGGCGCCCGACGCCGCGGCGATGCCCAGCGAGAGCGGGACGGCGACGAGGAACACGACCAACGAAGCGGGGACGTCGTGGCGGGCGTCCCGCTTCAGCCACGTCCCGATGCCGCCCTGCGGCGGGGCGTGGGCGTCGGTGCGTGCTGCACCCATGGGGGTACCTCCTGAGCTTGCGGTGTCAGTGGTTGCTGTGCGTCGTTGCACGGGCTGCGAGTGACCGTGTGCACATCGTGACGAAGATGACACAGGGTGCCGCGTTCGTCGAGTAAACGGATCTTTACCCACGGAGGTTCCGGTTCGGCACATCTCCGGCCAGTATTCACCCCATTGGCCCAATGGAGTGTGTTCCAGCTCTCAGAAGTGTAGCCGTTCTTTTGTGACGGTCACGCAAACAAACGTGCGGCTGACAAGGCAACTCCGGCGCACCCCGGGGTCGGCGTGCCGCCATTCGCAACTTGCAACAACCACTGACTGAGTGATTGCCCTTCCTTTACCTTCACCGTCGGTAGACGCGGGCCTCCCACGGTCGCAGCTCGGGTCCGCCACCCGGGTGGTTCCCCAGCACCAACGTGGCCTCCCACCAGGGGAAACCGAGGTCGGGGCGCTGCGGCTCGACGCCGAAGTTGGCCAGCACCAGCAGCGTCGAACCGGCATGTGAACGCGAGAAGGCATACACGTTCGGGTCATTCGGGAGGAGCAGCTCGAAATCGCCGTGCACGACCGTCGGATCCGAGTGGCGCAACTCGATGAGCGCGCGGTAGTGGTGGTACACCGAATCTGCGTCGGCTCGCGCTGCGGCCGCGTTCACCTCGTGGTAGTTCGGATTCACCGGGAGCCACGGCGTGCCCGTGGTGAATCCCGCGTGCGCCGACCCGTCCCACTGCACGGGCGTCCTGGCGTTGTCCCGGCTCATCGCGCGCAGCCCGGGCAGCGCCGCGTCGCCCGCGAGCGCGTGGTGGTTCACCGACTCGATGTCGCGGAACTGCTCGCCGGAGGTGAACGGGTAGTTGGTCATCCCGATCTCCTCGCCCTGGTAGACGTAGGGCGTGCCGCGGTGCAGGTGCAGCACCGTGGCGAGGAGCTTGGCCGAGCGCACCCGGTGCTCGCCGTCGTCGCCGAAGCGCGAGACCACCCGCGGCTGGTCGTGGTTGTTCCAGTAGAGGCTGTTCCACCCCACGTCCGCGAGCCCGGCCTGCCAGCGCCCGAACGACGCCTTGAGGTCGCGCAGGTCCAGCCCGCGCACGTCCCACTTGGACGGGCCCTGGTCGAGCTGCACGTGCTCGAACTGGAAGACCATGTCGACCTCGCCGCGCGCCGGGTCGGTGAGCAGCCGCGCCTGGTCGACGGTCACCCCGGGCATCTCCCCGACGGTCATCGTGCGGCCCTGGTAGTGGGCGAAGACCTCGCGGTGCATCTCCTGCAGGAACTCGTGCAACCGGGGCCCGTGCAGGTAGTGGGCGGACCCGTCGCCCCCGGGGCCGTCGGGCAGCGCGGTGTCCTTGGAGATCATGTTGATGACGTCCATGCGGAACCCGTCCACGCCGCGGTCGAGCCACCACCGCATCATCGCGTGCACCGCGGCCCGCACCTCGGGGTTCTCCCAGTTGAGGTCGGGTTGCTTGCGGGAGAACAGGTGCAGGTAGTACTCACCGGTGGCCTCGTCCAGCTCCCACGCGGGGCCGGAGAAGAACGACGTCCAGTTCGTCGGCTCGGCCCCCGGCGCGCCCGCCGCCATGCCCTCCCGCGCAGGCCGCCACCAGTACCAGTCGCGCTTGGGGTTGTCCCGGCTCGACCGCGACTCGACGAACCACGGGTGCTCGTCGGAGGTGTGGTTGACCACCAGGTCCATCACCAGCTTCATGCCGCGGGCGTGCACGGCGGCCAGCAGCCGGTCGAAGTCGGCCAGGGTGCCGAAGGTGGGGTCGATGTCCTGGTAGTCGCTGATGTCGTAGCCGTTGTCGTCCTGCGGCGAGGGGTACACCGGCGACAGCCACACCACGTCCACGCCCAGCTCCGCCAGGTGGTCGAGCTTGGACTCCACCCCGCGCAGGTCGCCGACGCCGTCGCCGTCGGAGTCGGCGAAGCTGCGGGGGTAGACCTGGTACACCACAGCGCTCTTCCACCAGGGTTCGCTCATGCCCCCAGTGAACAGGGGCCCCGGGCGGTCCGCACCCGCCCGGGGCCCCGCGGTGGGTCAGGCGGTCTGCAGGGTCAGCCCGTACCGGCCCAGGATCTCGTTCACCGGCTGGTACCAGGTCTCGCCGCCGGAGGAGCAGTTGCCCCAGCCGCCGGAGGTCACGCCCTGGGCCTGGTCGCCGCTGATGAACGACCCGCCGGAGTCGCCCGGCTCGGCGCACACGCTGGTCTTGGTCATCTGGTAGACCGCGCCCTGGCTGTAGTTCACGGTCTCGTTCTTGGCCAGGACGGTGCCGCAGTGCCAGTGGGTCGTGGACCCGGAGCGGCAGATGGACGCGCCGACCGGGGCCTCGTTCGACCCGCGCACCAGCTGGTCGGACACCGCGCCCCAGCCCAGGACGACGGGCACGGTCCACCAACCGCCGCCCACCGGCACGTAGGCCATGTCGTCGCCGGGGAACTGCGAGGCGGCGAAGTTGCCGATCCGGGAGCCGTCCCACCCCGTCACCGACGCGCCCGCGCCGCCGCAGTGCCCGGCGCTGACGAACCCGCCGTGCACCGAGAAGCCGATGGAGCAGCGCACGTTGCCGTTGATGTAGTACGGGTCGCCGCCGACGGTGCCCGCGGCGAACGTCGTGGGCTTCTGACCACTTCGGACGGACACCGGCGCGACGGCCCCCGCCCGGGCCAGGAACGCGTCCACGTCGGCGCCCGGGGTGTTCACGGTGACCTCGACGGTGCCCGATCGTGGGTCGGTGCGCCACCCGCTCACGCCTGCGGGTGCGGCGAGGCCGTCAACGGCGGCCTTGGCCCGGTCCAACTCCGCCGCGGAGCGCGTGGCGGTGGTCGTCTCCGCGCCGGTGGCGCGCACCGCGGCCGCGGCGGACTGGTCGGTCAGGGCCACGACGAGCCTGCCGGAGCGGGGGTCGAACCACGAGCCGCCGTAGCTGCTGCCCGCGGCGGCCTTCGCGGGGCCCTCGACCGCGGCGGCCACCCGCTCCTGGTCGAGCCGGGCCACCGCCTGCTCGGCGGTGAGCCCGAAGGCCTGCTGCACGGCGGGCACCAGGCCGGTGGAGTACGCGGGCACGGCCGTCGCGGGGGACGCCGCGACGGCCGTCAGCGCGCCCGCGACCAGGGCTCCGGACGCGGCGGCGCGCGCCAGGGTCGTTCGCATCATGGGGGTTGCCTCTTTTCCTCAGCAGGGTGAGAGGAGGGGAGAGCGCGCTCACCTGCGAGGATGGTTAGCCGTTCACCAACCGGTCAAGCGCCGTTGCCGGGAATGGACCAGACCAATCCGAGTCGTTGCCCGAAAACCCCGGAGTCGGCCCCCGCCCCTGGACGGACCGGTCTGCGCCTGCGGGGTGGACTTGCACGTCAACGGCGGAAAATGAGGCTTCAACCTCTCGGTCGTCGGCCTACCGCGGTGCGGGCTTCCACGGGCTCGTGGCCGTCGTCGGCCGCGTCGGGTCGTGGAAGGCGGGCAGGTCCGGCTCGTCCGGGCGCAGCGGCACCAGGCCGTCGGTGATGGCCTGCATGATCCGCTTGTGCGCGCGCATCGCGTCGCCGGGCTTGGTGGCCGACAGGTCGGACAGGTCGACCTCGCCGCCGAAGTGCACCTTGAACACCGGGCGCCTGCGCACCGCCCGCAGGAACGAGGTCACCAGCGGTTTGACATCCTGCCACCCGCCGACCGACTCGGTCCCCCAGTACACCGCCTCGTGCGCGCCCCACTGGCTGATCGTCACCACCGGTACCCGACCGCCCAGCGCCATCCTGGCCACCCCGGTCTTGCCCTTCTCCGGCCACATCCCCGGGTCCAGGGTCACCCGGCCCTCGGGGTAGACCAGCAGCGGCACCTTGGCCGTCTTGAGCGTGTCCACCGCGACGGTGAACGCGTCGAGCACGGTGGCCTTGCCCCGGTCCACCCGCAGGTGGCCGCTGCGGCGCAGCAACCAGCCGACCACCGGGGCGTCGAGCAGGCCCGCGGTGAGCATGAAGCGGGGCAGGAAGCCCTGGGTCTTCGCCGCGGCCATGAGCACCATCGGGTCGAACATGCCGATGTGGTTGGCCGCCACCAGCACGGGCTTGCCGACCAGGTGGGCCGGGAACTCGCCGGTGACCTCCAGCCTGCCCACCCCGCGCACCAGCAGCCGGTCGACCACGTTGAGCGCCCGCCAGACCACCGGGGTGTCGGAGATCGCCCTCCTCCGGCGTGTCGGCTCGTCCACGTCGCCCCGCAGCGCAACCATGGCCGAAGCATGGCACGGCCCAGGTCAGCCGGGTCCGGCAGGGTTGCCGCGCGCCCGGCCGCCGGGCCACGGGACGCCTGCGCCGCACGTTGCGCGGGTGAAAGCCGGGGCAGGCGGGGCTGGTGCGACTACCGTGGGGGCATGTCCAGCCGCTCCACGACGCCCAAGAGCACCGGGAACAGCCGCGCGCGGGCGTCCGCGGGCGGCTCGCGCAAGCCCGCCGGGTCCACCACCCGCGCGGGTGGCGCCAAGTCCGGCACCAGGACCACCCCGGCGCGGTCGAGCGCCCGCAAGGCGCCCGCCCGCAAGGCGCCGCCGCCCCCGCCGGGCAAGGGCGTCATCGCGACGATCTGGGGTGGGCTGGCCAAGGGGGTCGGCTCGCTGGCCCGCGCCATCGGGCGCACCAAGGAGCTCGACCCGGCGCACCGCCGCGACGGCGTCGCCTTCGGCCTGATCGCCCTCGGCCTCGTCCTCGGCGCGGCGGTGTACTGGCACGCCGCGGGCGTGGTCGGCCTGGGCCTGGAGATCGGCGTGCGCACGGTGTTCGGCGCGCTGTCGGTGGCCGTGCCGCCCGCGCTGTTCGTCGTCGGCGTCATCCTCATGCGCACCGACCCGCAGCCGGACAAGCGCCCCCGCTACGCCGTGGGCACCCTGCTCGTCGTGCTCGCGCTGCTGGGCGTGCTGCACGTGTTCGACGGCCAGCCCACCGACAACGACGGCCGCATGCACGCCGGGGGCGCGCTGGGCTACTTCTCCGGCGGCCTGCTGGCCAAGGGCGTCACCGCCTGGGTCGCGATCCCGGTGCTGGTGCTGGTGCTCGGCTTCGGCGTGCTGGTGTTCACCGGCACCCCGGTGCGCGAGATCCCCACCCGGCTGCGCGAGCTGGGCCGCGACCCCGAGGACGACGAGGTCGAGCACCTCGGCATCGACGAGTTCGACCTCGGTGGCGACGACCTGGCCGAGCCGCCGCTCAAGCCCCGCAAGCCGCGCGCCAGGAAGGCCGACCCCGCCGAGGACCCCGCGCAGACCCTCGCGCTGGAACCGCCGCCGACCGAGCCCGCCCCGGCCAAGCCGCGCACCAGGCCCGCCCAGGTCAAGGAGACCCCGCAGGTCACCGAGGCGCCGCGCGACCCGGACACCATCACCGTCACCCGCGTCGTCGACGGCGACTACCGGCTGCCCGACCCGGGGCTGCTGGTCGCGGGCGACGCGCCCAAGGCCCGGTCCAAGGCCAACGACGCGATGATCGAGGCCATCACCGGCGTGCTGGAGCAGTTCAACGTCGACGCCCAGGTCACCGGCTTCACCCGCGGCCCGACGGTCACCCGCTACGAGGTGGAGCTGGGCCCGGGGGTCAAGGTCGAGAAGATCACCGCGCTCACCAAGAACATCGCCTACGCGGTGGCCACCGACAACGTCCGGCTGCTCGCGCCCATCCCGGGCAAGTCCGCGGTGGGCATCGAGGTGCCCAACGCCGACCGCGAGATGGTCCGCCTCGGCGACGTGCTGCGCTCGACCACCGCCGTGGGCGACGGGCACCCCATGGTGGTCGGCCTGGGCAAGGACATCGAGGGCCACATGATCACGGCCAACCTGGCCAAGATGCCGCACCTGCTGTGCGCGGGCTCCACCGGCTCCGGCAAGTCCAGCTTCGTCAACTCGATGCTCGTCTCGCTGCTGGCCAGGGCCACCCCGGACGAGGTCAGGATGATCCTCATCGACCCGAAGATGGTCGAGCTGACCCCCTACGAGGGCATCCCGCACCTGATCACCCCCATCATCACCCAGCCCAAGAAGGCCGCGGCGGCGCTGAGCTGGCTGGTGGAGGAGATGGAGCAGCGCTACCAGGACATGCAGGCCAACCGGGTGCGCCACATCGACGACTTCAACAAGAAGGTGAAGTCCGGCGAGATCACCGCCCCGCCCGGCAGCGAGCGCGAGTACCGGCCCTACCCCTACATCCTGGCCATCGTCGACGAGCTGGCCGACCTGATGATGACCGCCCCGCGCGACGTCGAGGACGCCATCGTCCGGATCACCCAGAAGGCCCGCGCCGCGGGCATCCACCTGGTGCTGGCCACCCAGCGCCCGTCGGTGGACGTGGTCACCGGCCTGATCAAGACCAACGTGCCGTCCCGGCTGGCCTTCGCCACCTCGTCGCTGACCGACTCCCGGGTCATCCTCGACCAGCCGGGCGCGGAGAAGCTCATCGGCATGGGCGACGGGCTCTACCTGCCGATGGGCGCCTCCAAGCCGGTGCGCGTGCAGGGCGCCTACGTCTCCGACGAGGAGATCATGTCCGTCGTCGCCTTCACCAAGGAGCAGGCGCAGCCGGACTACACCGACGGCGTCACCTCGGCCAAGGCGGGCGAGGCCAAGGAGATCGACCCCGACATCGGCGACGACCTGGACCTGCTGCTCCAGGCCACCGAGCTGATCGTCACCTCCCAGTTCGGCTCCACCTCGATGCTCCAGCGCAAGCTGCGGGTCGGCTTCGCCAAGGCGGGCAGGCTGATGGACCTGCTGGAGACCCGCGGCGTGGTGGGCCCCTCGGAGGGGTCCAAGGCCCGCGACGTGCTCATCAAGCCCGACGAGCTCGACGGGGTGCTCTACACCATCCGGGGCGGTGGGCCGGTGTCGGTGGCCGACGACGAGGACGGGGAGTGACCGGGGCGGGCCCCCAGGTCTCGATGGCATAACGGGAGAGCGGGTTTCCGTCACCCGGACGTCGTAGTGGGCGACCAACACCACGACGTCTCCGGAAGGACAGCCCCGTGACCCCCGACGACTACTACACGACCTCGGCGGCGGTGGATTTCCCGTGGGGGATCTTCATCGCCGTCATGCTGATCTCCCTGGTGTTCGCCGTCATCGGCGTCATCGCCCTGTGGAAGGTCTTCACCAAGGCGGGCGAGCCCGGCTGGGCCGCGATCGTCCCGATCTACAACACCGTCGTGCTGCTCAAGATCGCGGGCAAGCCGTGGTGGTGGCTCTTCCTGTTCCTCATCCCGGTCGCCAACATCGTCTTCCTGGTGCTCACCTACGCGGGCGTGGCCAGGGCGTTCGGCCGGGGCACCGGCTTCGTGGTGCTGATGGTGTTCCTGCCGTTCATCGCCTTCCTCGTCCTCGGCTTCGGCGACTCGCGCTACGTGGGCCCGGGCGGGGCGGGCCACCAGTACGGGAACCCCGGCGCGCCGCAGGGCTACCAGCCGCAGGGGTACCAGCAGGGCGGCTACCAGCAGGGCGGATACCCGCAGCAGGGCTACCAGCAGGGCGGCTACCCCCAGCGGGGCGGCTACCCGCAGCAGCAGGGCTACCCCCAGCAGGGCGGCTACGGCCAGCAGGGCGGTTACCCGCAGCAGGGCGGGTACGGCCGGGGCTGACCGCTGTCGTCCCGGACCGGGTCGGGCGCGCCCGCGCCACCCGGTCCGGGGGTGGCGCCCCACGAACAGGTGGCGCGCCGTGCAACCGGGCCCCGGCGCGAGTACGTCTTCACGGCATGAGGACCGTCGGTCTCGTCATCGCCGTGCTGCTGCTCGCCGCCTGCGGGCAGACCGCCACCGGGTCGCCCCTGCCCTCCGCGCCCGCCACCCCCGCCCCCAACGCGGGCGAGGAGTTCACCGTCGAGCGGGGCAAGGCCGTGACCCTGGCCGCGGGCGGCCCCCAGGTGGGCTACGCCCGGCTCGTGCAGGACAGCCGCTGCCCCCAGGGCAAGCAGTGCGTGTGGGAGGGCGACGCCACCGTCGAGGTGACCGTCGACGGCCGCGCCGCCGAACTGCACACCAGCGACCGCTTCGCCACCAGCGCCCAGGTCGGGCGGTCCACCGTCCGCCTGGTCCGCCTGGACGTCCCCGGCACCATCGCGACGCTGGTGGTGACCGGGGCGTGAGCGCCCCGGCCCCCACCCGGCCTCAGTTGTTGCCGAACTGGCGGACGGCGGCGTAGTAGACGTTCGCCGTCGCCTCGCAGGTCGAGCTGCCCGCGCAGATGGTGTAGAGGTCGGACTTGAAGTTGTTGTCGATGCGCAGGCGGTTCGACTCGGTGAACCGGCTCTGCTTCTTGTAGTTGCGGTAGCCGAAGTCGTGCCGGTAGCAGGCCTTGACGAAGTTCCAGCCGAACGGGTTGTCCGGGGAGTTGGAGCAGCCGTCGGACGACCAGTCGAGCTGGGAGGCGTAGGGCCGCGCCGCGCGGGTGCTCTGGAACGTCGACAGGCTCTGGCTGAACAGGTAGGTGTCGGTGGTCGACTGGAGCTGCGACTGGCTCAGGTCGGCGGACGCGGTGCCCGCGCCCAGGACGAGCGCCACCGCGGCGACGGCCGAGGCGACGGCACCGCGCTGGGCGCGGCGCAGGGGGGAGGTGGCCACGGTGACTCCTCGCGGAGAGTGGGGAAATCCGGCCCCCCATTGATCCCACCGCCGACCACGCCCCGGGAACCCCGCCGGACCCCTGTCCGGGCGGCCCCGCCCACTACCGCCGCGGCCCCACCCACTACAGCTTGAGCAGCATGCGGGTGTTGCCGAGGGTGTTGGGCTTGACGTACTCCAGGTCGAGGAACTCGGCCACGCCCTCGTCCATCGACCGGCGCATCTCCTGGTACACCTCGTCGGTGACCGGGGTCCCGTCGATCTCGACGAACCCGTGCCGGGCGAAGAAGTCGGTCTCGAAGGTCAGCACGAAGATCCGCTGCAACCCCAGCTCGCGCGCCACCGCGATGAGCTGCTCGGCCAGCGCGTGCCCCACCCCGTACCCCTTGGCCTCGGGCAGCACCGCGATCGTGCGGATCTCGGCGATGTCCTCCCACAGCACGTGCAGGGCCCCGCACCCCACCAGCCGCCCGTCCAGCTCCGCGACCCAGAACTCCTGGATGTCCTCGTACAGGGTCACCCAGGGCTTGGCCAGCAGCACCTTCCCGACGTAGGTGTCGATCACGGCCTTCATGTCCCGGACGTCGGTGGTCCTGGCCCTGCGCACGAGCGGTTTCACAAACCGCCAATCTAGTTGTGCGCGCGCCGCCACGACCCGCGGGAGGGCGGTGTCGCCCACCACGTGCCCGCCGCCCGCCCGGTTCGTCCCGCGTGCCGGGCCCGGACAGCGCTCCGCCCCGGTCGCGGCCGGGGCGGAGGGGGTCTCAGCGGATCCAGGGGACCCAGACGGTCCAGTCGTACCAGTCGGTGCCCGGCAGAGGGGGACGGGTGGTCGTCGTCGCCGGGGGCTTCGTGGTCGTCGCCGGGGGCTTGGGCGTAGTGGTCTGCACCGGCGGCTTGGTTGTGGTCGCCGGGGGCTTCGGCGTGGTGGTCTGCACCGGGGGCTTGGTGGTGGTGACCGGAGGCTTGGGCACCGTCGTCGGCTGCGTGGCGCCGGGGAGCTGCACACCGGGCACCTGGACACCGGGGAGCTGGACGCCCGGGACCTGCACGCCCGGCGCCACCGGCACCGTCACCGGCGGCACGGCGACCGGGGGGACGTTCACGCCGGGCAGCTTGCCCGCCTGCGGGGCCACCGTCGAGCCCGCCGCCGACAGGACGGCGCCGGGGTCGTGGACCGCGCCCGCGCGGACGTCGACGCCCGGGGGCGGGGACGCCGGGTTGGGCGGCGGGATGAGGGTGGGGGGCTGGGTCACGCCGCGGTCGTACGTGGTGGTCATCGTCAGGACCGAGCGCACGTAGTCGTCGGAGTGGTTGTAGCGGAAGATCGCCCGCGCCGCGTCCATCGGGTTCGACATGTCCGTGCCGCCCGCGCAGAGGAAGCGGGCGGCGGTGGCGGCCGCGTCGTAGAGGTTGTTCGGGTCGGCGGTGCCGTCCCCGCTGCCGTCGACGCCGTAGGTCTCCCACGTGGCGGGGATGAACTGCATCGGGCCCACCGCGCGGTCCCACTGGTCGTCGCCGTCCCAGCGGCCGTGGTCGGTGTCGGCGACCTGCGCGGTGCCGGTGCCGTCGAGCACCGGGCCCAGGATCGGGGTCAGGGTGCGCCCGGTGGCGTCCACGGCGCCGCCCGCGGCGTGGTCGGACTCGACCCGGCCGATGGCCGCCAGCACCGTCCACCGGACCTTGCAGCCCGGCTGGGTGGCCCGCAGCAGCTGCTCGGCGCGCGCGTAGGCGAGCTTGGCCACCTCGGGCATGTCCGCCTCGGTGAGGTCGAGGTCGACCGTCGGCCACTGCGGGGCGGGCACGTCCTGGCCCTCGACCACCGCGTCGACCAGCGCCGGGCTGAGGTTGGGGTCGGTGGGCATCGAGCCGTCCACGGCGAGCACGCTCAGCGACGCGGGCACCGGCACCGACAGCTCCGGCGGCACGGCCTGCACCCCGGTCATCCCGGGCAGCTGGACGCCGTCACCGGTCGTGGCGACCAGGACGATCGCCACCGGGACGACGACGGCCGCGGTGGCCGGGATCGCGCGCTTCTTGCGGTGCTTACCCCTGGGCATGGCGTGGAGCTCCCACTGGTCAGCCGACGATGAGCCCCGTCACTCTGCACCATCGGAGGCCGATCCTGTTAGTCACGATTGAACCTGGTCGCAAACCCGGTGGTGACCGATGAACCACTCATCCGGGTTTTGTACCTGACGGACAGTTTTGGCACGCCTCACCCGTCGAACTCCGCCACCAGCGCCGCCGGCGCGCGCAACCGCCACGCCTCCAGCAGGACGTCCGCGAGCCCGTCGAGGTCCACCGCGGCCATCCTGACCAGGACCGACGCGTACCCGTCGTAGTGCGCGGTCGTGAAGAACCGGTCCGGGTCGGCCGCGATGAGCGCGTGCTTCTCGGACTCGTCGGCCACCACCACCAGCAGGCTGCCGTCGCCGCGCAGCCGGGCGAACAGCTTGCCGCCCACCCGGAAGCCCGGGGTCCCGTAGGAGGGCTTCTCGCTCGTGCCGGGCAGGGCCAGCGCGGCCCGGCGCACGTCGTCCTCGGTCACCACCCCGCCGATTGTCACGCGGTGACAGGGCCGGGCGCGATCCGGGGGCGCAACCCGGCGGTTACCCTGTCGTCGTGCCTTCTCCGTCCACATCCCGCCGTGTCGCCATGCTCACCCTCGGCTGCGCCCGCAACGAGGTCGACTCCGAGGAGTTGGCGGGCAGGCTCGCCGGTGGCGGCTGGGAGCTGGTGGACGGCGAGGCCGACCCCGACGTCATCGTCGTGAACACCTGCGGGTTCGTCGAGTCGGCCAAGAAGGACTCCGTCGACACCCTGCTCGCCGCTGCCGACACCGGCGCCAAGGTCGTCGCGGTGGGCTGCATGGCCGAGCGCTACGGCACCGAGCTGGCCGAGAGCCTGCCGGAGGCCAGCGCCGTGCTGGGCTTCGACCACTACCCCGACCTGGCCGAGCGGCTGGGCGACGTGGTGGCCGGGCACGCGGTCGCCTCGCACGTCCCGGTGGACCGGCGCACCCTGCTGCCGATCAGCCCGGTCGAGCGCCAGCAGGCCGCCGCCGAGGTCACCGTCCCCGGGCACGCCTGGGGCCCGCGGATCGAGCGCAAGCGCCTCGACGACGCCCCGGTCGCCTCGCTCAAGATCGCTTCCGGCTGCGACCGGCGCTGCTCGTTCTGCGCCATCCCCAGCTTCCGCGGCTCGTTCGTCTCCCGGCTGCCCGACGAGGTCGTCGCCGAGGGCGCCTGGCTGGCCGCCCAGGGCGTGCGCGAGCTGGTCCTGGTCAGCGAGAACTCCACCTCCTACGGCAAGGACCTCGGCCGCGAGCACGCGGGCGACCGCGCGCTGGAGGCGGTGCTGACCCGGCTCGCCGCGATCCCCGGCATCGACCGGGTGCGGGTGTCCTACCTCCAGCCCGCCGAGACCCGGCCGAACCTGGTGCGCGCGATCGCCACCACGCCCGGGGTGGCGGACTACTTCGACATGTCGTTCCAGCACTCCAGCCAGCCCGTGCTGCGCCGGATGCGCCGCTTCGGCGACACCGACTCCTTCCTCAAGCTCGTCGGCCAGATCCGCGAGCACGCCCCCGCCGCGGGCATCCGGTCGAACTTCATCGTGGGCTTCCCCGGGGAGACCGAGGAGGACTTCGCCGAGCTGGTCCGCTTCGTCACCGAGGCGCGGCTGGACGCGGTCGGGGTGTTCGGCTACTCCGACGAGGACGGCACCGAGGCCGAGGACCTGCCGGGCAAGCTCGACGCCGACACCGTCGCCGCCCGGGTCGCGCGGCTGTCCGACCTGGTCGAGGAGCTGACCGCGCAGCGCGCCGAGGAGCGCGTCGGGTCCGAGGTCGTCGTGCTGGTGGAGCGCCTGGAGTCCGAGGAGGACGACTGCGCGGGCCGCGCCGCCCACCAGGCCCCCGAGGTCGACGGTGAGTGCGTGCTCGTCGCGGGCGGGCCGGTCGAGGTCGACGACCTGGCCGTCGGTGACCTGGTGCGCTGCCGGGTGGTCGACAGCGAGGGCGTCGACCTGCTGGTGGAACCGCTGGAGCTGCTGCCGCGCACCGCACCGGGCCCGGCGTGAGCCGGGCGGCCGGCGGGCCGGGCGACGCCGTGCCCGCGGTGACCGAGGTGGAGTGCACCGAGGTCCCGCCGGAGCAGGCGGCCGCGCTGGTGGCCGAGCCGGTCGCCGCCCCGGACCCCGGACCGCGCCAGCCCGCGCTGCCCGAGCCGACGCACGTCCCGGTGCTCAACATCGCCAACCTGCTCACCGTGTCGCGGCTGGTGCTGGTGCCGGTGTTCCTGCTGGCCCTGTTCACCGACGGCGGCACCGACCCGTTCTGGCGGCTGGTGGCGTTCGTGGTGTTCGCCGTCGCCTCGGTCACCGACCACGTCGACGGCAGGCTGGCCCGCAAGCACGGCCTCATCACCGACTTCGGCAAGATCGCGGACCCGATCGCGGACAAGGCGCTCACCGGGTCGGCGCTGGTGGGGCTGAGCCTGCTCGGCGACCTGCCGTGGTGGGTGACGCTGGTCATCGCCGTGCGCGAGGTCGGGGTGACCCTGCTGCGGTTCTGGGTCATCCGCCACGGCGTCATCCCGGCCAGCCGTGGCGGCAAGGCCAAGACCCTGGCGCAGGTGGTGGCCATCGGCTTCTTCCTGCTCCCGCTGCCCGCCTGGGTCGGCCCGGTGAACTGGGCGATCATGGCGGTGGCCCTGGTGCTCACCGTCGTCACCGGCGTGGACTACGTGGTGCGGGCGGTCCGGCTGCGGGCCAGGGGCAAGCGGGCGCTGGCCCCGTGAGCGGGCTGCTGGCCGGGCTGGACCCCGAGCTGCCCCGGTCCGTCGTCGCGGCCCTGCGGGCGCGCGGGGAGACCGTCGCCACCGCCGAGTCGCTGACCGCGGGGCTCGTCACGGCCGCGCTCACCGCCGTGCCCGGCTCCAGCGCCGTCGTCCGCGGCGGGGTCGTGGTGTACGCCACAGAGCTCAAGGCGGAGCTGGCCGGGGTCGACCCGGCGCTGCTGGCCGAGCGCGGCCCGGTGGACCCGGACGTCGCCCGCGCCCTCGCCGCGGGCGCCCGCGCCCGCTGCGGCGCCACCTACGGCCTGGGCCTGACCGGGGTCGCGGGCCCGGACCCGCAGGACGGCGCACCGGTCGGGACGGTGCACGTCGCGCTGGTCGGGCCGGGGTTCGGCGAGGTGGTCAGCCCGCTGTTCAGCGGCGGGCGGGAGGCGATCCGGACCGCTGCGGTGCGTGCCGCCCTTGACCTGGTCGCGGTCCGGCTCGGTACCCTCCAGGGGTGAGGTGCTGCTCACTGTCGGTGGCCGAGCGGGCGCGATCCGTGCCGGGAGCGGGTGCGGTACCCCGGGAACACCCGGGGTTCACCACTCGTTCGCTCTTGGCGGACTACCCGTGAAGCCGCTGCGCCGTGGCGGTGCCTCTCGGTAACGTTGTCCGCAGGACAGCCAGGTGCGGCCGCCGCTCCGAACAGGGGAGGCGGGGGTACCCGGACTTCACGTCCGCCGAGGAAGGGAGGTGCGCGATGACCGTGCTGTTGCGCGAGGCGATCGGTGATCGGCTCCGACACGCCCGCACCAACCAGCAGCGCACGCTGCGGGAGGTCTCGCGCTCCGCGCGCGTGAGCCTGGGCTACCTCTCCGAAGTGGAGCGGGGGCGCAAGGAGGCCTCCAGCGAGCTGCTGGCCGCCATCTGCGACGCCCTGGAGCTGCCGCTGTCGGAACTGCTGCACAACGTGGCCTCGGACATCGGGGCGCTCACCGCGGTGGCCGACGCCGTGCCCGAGCGCGTGGGCGGCGAGCCGCTCGACGAGCGCCGGGAGCCGCGCGAGCGGGAGACCGCGGCGCGCGCGAGCGCCGAGGGCGGCAGGCTGGTGCCCGCCGTCGTCGGGGAGAACCTCGCCGACCTGCGGTTGCAGCCGGTGCTGCACCACCGCATCGACTCGTCGCTGGGCGGGACCAGGGCCGGGGCGGTCTTCGCCGCCTGAGCCCGACCGCGACCCAGCCCGATCACGACCCAGCCGGACCGACCCGCAGCGGGCCCGGGAGCGCCACCGCGCTCCCGGGCCCGCTGCGTCCCGGTGGGCACGTCCCCGGTCCAGGGGTGCCGCGCGTCTCGGTTCACCGTCGATTCCGCCGTTCGCCGGGCGCGCGGGCGATCATCGGTGAGAATGGCGGCTGTGGCTGGCGCGCCGGGCGGCGGGCCCCGGGGCGGCTCAGGGTGAACCCTGAAATGCGCCGGGTCCTGTGGAACCGTCCCGGCGCACCTGACACGATGGTGAGCACAAGCCCGGTGCCCGCGGGCCCGCCGGAACCCGCGGCGGCGCCGGGACGTTGCCCTTTCGCGGCCGTCGTGGTCCTGAGTGCGGCAGCGGGCCCCCTCCCCAGGGGGCCGAACCAGTGGACCGGGAAGCACGGAGAAGGCAGGCGGAGGAGATGGCCAACCCGTTCGTGAAGTTCTGGAAGTACCTGATGGCGTCGTTCTCGTCGAAGATCGACGAGCACGCCGACCCGAAGGTGCAGATCCAGCAGGCCATCGAGGAGGCGCAGCGCCAGCACCAGGCGCTCTCGCAGCAGGCAGCCTCCGTGATCGGCAACCAGCGCCAGCTGGAGATGAAGCTCAACCGCCAGCTCGGCGACGTCGAGAAGCTCCAGTCCTCGGCCCGCCAGGCGCTGGTGCTGGCCGACGAGGCGCGGTCCAAGGGCGACGACGCCAAGGCCACCCAGTTCGAGCAGGCGGCGCAGTCCTTCGCCACCCAGCTGGTGACCGCCGAGCAGGGCATCGAGGACCTCAAGACGCTGCACGACCAGGCGCTGCAGGCCGCCGCGCAGGCCAAGCAGGCCGTCGAGCGCAACGCCATGGTGCTCCAGCAGAAGCTGGCCGAGCGCACCAAGCTGCTCAGCCAGCTCGAGCAGGCCAAGATGCAGGAGCAGGTGTCCAAGTCGCTCAACCAGATGAGCGAGCTGGCCGCCCCGGGCAACACCCCCTCGCTGGACGAGGTGCGCGACAAGATCGAGAAGCGCTACACCACGGCGCTGGGCTCGGCGGAGCTGGCGCAGAACTCCGTCCAGGGCCGGATGATGGAGGTCCAGGCCTCCACCACCGAGATGGCGGGCCAGTCCCGGCTCGACCAGATCCGCGCGTCGATGGCGGGCGGCCCGGTCGCGGGCCAGGTCACCAGCGGGTCCAGCTCGGCGCCCACGGCCAACATCCAGGCCGAGATCGCCCAGCGGGTCGCCCAGGAGCAGAAGGCGAACCCGCAGGCGGGCGCCTGAGCGGGACGAGGGTGGGGGGTCGTGGATGGGGTCGCGGCGGGATGAGTTCTTCCGGCTGAGCAGCCGCTTCCTGGAACGGGAGTTCCGCGACTTGTCCGCGCCCGTCCTCGCGCAGGTGCGCGCGGCCCTGGGCCGCCGCCGCGACGAGCGGGCGATCGCCCTGCGCAAGCGCAAGCGCTCCGCGCGCGCCACCCGGGCCTGGGGCGTCGGCACCGGCCTGGGTGGCGCGGGCGTGGCGGTCCAGGTGGCCGCCGCCGCGCCCGCCCCGACCCTGGTCGGGATGATCGCGCTGACCGCCGCGGCGGGCATCGGCACCGCCGCCGCGGGGGTGAAGTCCTGGCGGTTGCACCGCCAACCGCTGCCCGAGGCCCCGCCGCCGCCGGTGGCGCTGCCCGCCCGCGACTCCGCGGCCCGGGAGCCGGTGCGCAGGCTCACCGACGCCGCCGACACCCTCCGCGAGCTGCTGACCCAGCTCGGCCGCACCGCCGTGGTCCCGCCCGAGGACGTCGAGCACGCCCGCCGCTCCGGCGCCGAGGCCCACCGCGCCCTCGACGGCGTCGCCGCCCAGCTGCAAGCCGTCGAGCGGGCCCGCGACCACGCACCCGCCCGGGACAAGGGGCACCTCACCGAGGGCGTCCGCGCCCTGCGCAGGCAGCTCGACGAAGGCGTCGACGGCTACTGCGGCCTGGTGGCCGCCGCGGGCCGCGCCCTGGCCGAGAGCAGTGTCCACAGCCACCGCCCGGACCGCCACGAGCTCACCGACGCCTCGGACCGGCTCTCCGCGCTCGCCCTCGCCCTGCGCGACCTCGCCCGCTGAAACACGCCCGCTGACACACGCGCGCCGCGCGCCCGTGACGCGGCACGCCGCGCGGTCACGTCCGGTCACCGGACCCGGGCCGCCCGCGCGTTCCCGCAGCCCACGGCTGGGGCATCGGGGTGAACATCACGGTGTCGCATCGACTGGTCGACTACGTGCTGTGGCACCATGCTCGGCAACCGGTCGGGGGCACCGGGGCTGCGGAGGGGCGAGTTGACGGTGTGGTCCGTGCACGGGGACGGCCGTCGACTGCACGACGGCGAGGTCGTCGCGCCCGATGAGCGGCTGAGCTGGCCGTTGACCGCCGGGCTCGGCGTGCAGCACGTGGCCGCCATGTTCTCGGCCACCGTGCTCGTGCCCACCGCCACCGGCTTCCCGGTCACCAGCACCCTGCTGTTCTCCGGCCTGGGCACACTGCTCTTCCTGGTCGTGACCCGCAACCGCGTCCCGGCCTACCTCGGCTCGTCGTTCGCCTTCATCGCCCCGCTGACCGCCGCGAGCGGGGAGACCGCCGCCGCCAAGCTCGGCGGGGTGCTGGTGGCGGGGCTGCTGCTCATCGGCGTGGGCATCGCGGTCAAGGCGCTGGGCGTGCGGCTGCTGGAGTCGGTGATGCCCCCGGTGGTCACCGGCGCGGTCGTGCTGGTCATCGGGCTGGCCCTGGTCGACTCGGCCACCGTCGAGTTCGGCGCGCAGCCGTTGATCGGCGTGGTCACCCTCGCGCTGGTGCTGGGCTGCACCCTCGTCCCGCGCGGGCTGCTGTCGCGGGTGTCGATCCTGGTGGGCATGGTCGCCGGGTGGCTGCTGGCCGCGCTCACCGGCGGCATCGACCCGGTCAAGCTCGACCGGGTCGGCGCGGCGGCCTGGGTCGGGCTGCCGCAGCTGCAGAGCCCGGAGCTGCGCCCGTCGGTGATCCTGCTGGTGATCCCGGTGGTGCTGGTGCTGGTCGCGGAGAACGTCGGCCACGTCAAGGCCGTCGCCGCGGTGACCGGCCGCAACCTCGACGGCAACGTGGGCGACGCGCTCATCGCCAACGGCCTGGCGACCGCGCTGGCCGGGTCGGGCGGCGGCTCGGGCACCACCACCTACGCCGAGAACATCGGCGTCATGGCGATCAGCCGGGTGTACTCCACCGCCACCTACCTCGTCGCCGGGCTGATCGCGGTGCTGCTGTCGCTGAGCCCGAAGTTCGGCGCGGTGATCGACACCGTGCCGCCGGGCGTGCTCGGCGGGGCGTCGCTGCTGCTCTACGGCATGATCGGCCTGGTCGGCGTGCGGATCTGGCAGCGCGACGGGGTGGACTTCACCGACCCGGTGAACCTCGCGGTGGTCGCCGTGGCGGTGGCCGCGGGCGTGGGGGACCTGACGATCACCCTGGGCGGCATGACCATCGGCGGCATCGCCTGGGGCTCCATCGCGGTGGTCGCGGGCCACCCGCTGCTGCGCTGGCTGCGCCGCCTGGGCGGGGGCCGGGTCAGCGGGAGTCGGCCACCCGGTTGACCGCCCGCACCAGCGGCGGGCCGCCGTAGATGAACCCGGTGTAGAGCTGCACGAGGCTCGCGCCCGCGTCGAACATCCGCGCCGCGCTGTCGGCGTCGGTGATCCCGCCGACGCCGATCACGGGCAGCTCGCCCCCGGTCTGCGCGGTCACGAACGACACGACCTGCCGGGCGCGCTCGGCCAGCGGCCTGCCGCTGAGCCCGCCCGCCTCGGCCAGCCCGACCTCCCGGTCGGCGGGGGCCAGCCCGTCGCGGCCCAGGGTGGTGTTGGTGGCGATCAACCCGGCGACGCTGTGGTCGGCGCACACCTGGAGCACGTCGGAGACCGCCGCGTCGGTGAGGTCGGGGGCGATCTTGACCAGCAGCGGGGTCGGCGGCAGCTCGCCCGCCAGCGCCTCGACCTCCCGGCGCAGCTCGCCCACCAGCTCGCCCAGCTGCTCCTTGTCCTGCAACCCGCGCAGGCCCGGGGTGTTGGGGGAGCTGACGTTGATGGCGAAGTAGTCCGCGAAGCGGTGCAGGGCCCGCAGCGAGTACCGGTAGTCCTCGACCGCGTCCTCGACGGGGGTCACCTTGGACTTGCCGATCGAGACGCCCAGCGGCACCCCGGGCGGCCCCTGCCTGGTCAGGGTGGCGGCCAGCGCGTCGGCCCCGGCGTTGTTGAACCCCATCCGGTTGACGATCGCCCCGGACTCGACCAGCCTGCGCAGCCGCGGCTTCGGGTTGCCCGGCTGCGGGTGCCGGGTGACCGTGCCGACCTCGACGAACCCGAAGCCCAGCCCGCGCCACGCCCGCAGCGCCGTGCCGTCCTTGTCCGCCCCGGCGCCGAGCCCCACCGCGCCGGGGAAGCGCACCCCGAACACCGTGCGCGGCGTGCGCGGGCCGAACACCCTGGCCAGCGCGTCCACCGCGGGCGGCACCGCGCCCAGCCGCCCCAGGCCGCGGAGCACCTGCTCGTGGGCCACCTCGGGGTCGCCCCCACCGAGCTTGAACAGGACGCTGCGCGAGAACTGCCGGTACACCACGCGGCCAATCGTGTCACGCGCCGCGCGCGGGGCCAGGATGGACCCGTGACCGACGACCCCGACGAGGTTGACGACCTCTACGCCCTGCCGCGCGAGGAGTTCACCGCCGCCCGCAACCAGCTGGCCAGGGCGGCGCGCAAGGCGGGCGAGAAGGAGCGGGCCGCCGAGGTCGAGAAGCTGGCCAAGCCCACCACCGCGGCGTGGCTGGTCAACCGCCTGGTGCGGCAGCGCCCGGACGCCCTGCGCTCGCTGCTCGACCTGGGGCAGGACCTGCGCGCGGCGCACTCGGCGGGTGCGGGGGAGGACCTGCGGGCGCTGACCCGGCGCCGCACGGAACTGCTGCGCGAGCTGGTCGACGCCGCGGCGGACGGCGAGCAGCTCAGCGAACCGGTGACCCGGGAGCTGGAGGAGATGTTCACCGCGGCGATCACCGACGAGGACGCCGCCGCCCGGCTCGCCGCGGGTCGGGTCACCACGGTGAAGGACCTGCACGTCACGCAGGTGTGGCCGGGGTTGGCGGTCGCACCCGCCACCCGGCCCGCGCAGTCCCGCGCGGACAAGGCCGCGGCGCCGAAGAAGCCGAGGGCCGACGCGGCGCTGGTGAAGCAGGCGCGGGCGGCGGTCAAGGAGGCCGAGTCCACGCGCGCGGACGCCGACCGGGCGGTGACCGACGCGGAGTCCGCGATCGAGGCCGCCGAGCAGCGGGTGCGGGAGCTCAACGCGCTGCTGGACGAGGCGGAAAGCGCGGAACTCGAGTCCCGCCGGGCGTTGCAGGTGGCCCGCCGCGAGGCCAAGGCCGCCGAGCGCGCCGCGGGCCAGGCCTGGCGGCGCCTGCGCCAGGTCGAGGGCACCGACGCGGGGGAGTAGGGCGGGCGGGGGAGTAGGGCAGGCGGGGCATTCGGAAAGCCCCGGAAAAGGGCACAGCCCCTGGGCGACTCCTCCGCGAGGGAGGCCCGTGGCGGACTACCACGGAAGCCCAGGGGCCGGGTGACTGCCTGGTATTCGCCGACCACGCGCCGCGCCTACGGCACCGGGTACCCGGTGTCTGCCGTGGGCGGAGCCGGCGTCCATCGTTGATGGGTGGTCCTTAGCGGACAGCCACCTCACGCGTCCTACCGGAACTCACTGGTGGACCACCTCCTCTCTCGTGTACCTCGAATGTAGGCCGATTCGCGCCGCGTGACAACGCATTAAGACCTCACCCGTACGGCTGCTGCTAAGGTGATCAACCAAGTGCGGAGCGTGTAGGAATTTCACCCACGTGGGGCTTCGCCAGGCGCTCTGGGGGGAACGGGTCGGTGCGGAGCTCGCTCAGCAGGTCAAGCCGCGTGGCCCTCGGCGCCGTCGTCGGCGCCACCGCCGCGGCCCTGTTCTACGAGGGCGTGGCCGCCGACCCGCTCAGCGAGCTGCCCGCCTCCCGCCCGGCCGCCGAGGCCGTCCCCGAGCCCATCCCCGCCACCATCAGCGACGGCCCCACGATCGCCGTCGTCACCGCCGTCTCGCTGGTCAGCACGCCCGCGTCCAGCGCGCCCCCGACCACGACGACCGAGGCGGTGGCGACGACCACCACCACGACCGAGGTCGCGCCGCCGCCCCCGGCGCCGGTGACCACCACGACGACGACCACGGCCCGCCCGGTCCCGACGACGACCACGACCAAGCCGCCGCCCCCGCCGCCCACCACGACCACGACGACGAAGAAGCCGTGCGGGCTGCTGTGGTGCTGAGCGGGTCTCACCCCGAGGAGCGCGGCCCCGCCTGGCACACCGGGCAGAAGTAGGCCACGCGCTCCCGCACGTCCGCCCCCTGCACCCCGGCGACGACCGGTCCGCCGCACCGCAGGCACCCGCTGCGCCGCCGCCCGTACACCCACAGGTCCCGCCCGCGCCGCAGGTCCCCGGTCGTGTTCCGGTCCACCACGAGCTTGTTCTTGTCCAGCAGCTCCCGCGACAGCCGCACCGCCTCCCCGGCGTCCACGGCGGACACCGGCGACCACGGGGTGACCCCGAGGATGTGGCAGACCTCGGCCTTGTAGACGTTGCCCACCCCGGCCATCACCCGCTGGTCGAGCAGGGCCAGCCCCAGCGCCCGGTCGGGCTCGGCCGCCAGCCGCCGGACCGCCTCGGCCTCCAGCTCCGGGCCCCAACCCGGGTCCAGCAGGTCGGGCCCCAGGTGCCCCACGAGCCGGGACTCCTCGTCGGTGGGCACCAGGGCCATCTCGTGCAGGTTGAACCCCACCGCCTGCCGCTCGGCGTTGACCAGCAGGGCGCGGACCTGGTGCGCCGGGCGGCGCCACCGCATCCGCGGGGTGTAGACGTCCCAGGCGCCGTCCATCATGAGGTGGCTGCGCAGGCTGAGGTTGCGGTCGAAGCGGATGAACAGGTGCTTGCCCGCGCTGCGCACGCCCACCACCACCCGGCCCTTGAGGTCCACCGTGGACAGCCGGGGGTGGCGCAGCTCGCCGCGGGTCAGGGGGTGGTCGACCAGCGCCGTCCGCAGGCGGGCGGCGGCGCGGTAGACGGTGTCGCCCTCAGGCACCGGCGGCGTCCGCTGGGTCGGTGGAGCCCGCCTCGTCGTCGTCCGGCCAGGCGATCGCCTGGTGGCGGCCCCGGCCACCGGTGCGCAGGACGCGGGCCAGCAGCAGGTTGAAGGCCAGCGACACCTCGCGCGCGCCCGGGGTGTGCCACTGGTGGATGGGCATGCACGCGCCCTGCGCCTGCTGCACCGCGAGCCGGTCCGGCAGGGCGACCGGCATCACCAGCGACCCGAAGTTCTCCCGCAGCTCCGCGATCCGGAACTGGTGCTCGTAGGAGTGCGTGCGCACCTTGTTCACCACCACCCCGAGCGGCACCAGGTTCGGGTTGTGCTCCTCGCGGGTCTGCTCGACGGCCTCGAACGCCCGCTGCGCGCCGGAGACCGCGTACAGGGTGGGCTCGGTCACCAGCAGCGCGCCCTGCGCGGCCACCAGCGCCGAGCGGGTCAACCGGCCCAGCGACGGCGGGCAGTCCATGAGCACCAGCTGGTAGGGCAGCTCGCCCTCGGCCAGCAGGTTCTCCAGCTCGGCCAGGGCGCGGCCCAGCTTCTCCAGCCTGCGCTGCCCGGGGTCGGGGTCGTTGAGCGCCTCCAGCTCCTCCGAGCCCACCATCACGTCGACCTCGTCGCTCCAGGCCGACGGGGCGATGGCGGCGCGCAGCACCGCCGGGCGCGGGGTCTCCAGCACGTCGGCGAGGGTGGCCTCGGTCTCGGCGGGGTCGAGCGTGGCGGTCGCGTTGCACTGCGGGTCCAGGTCGACGACCAGGGTGCGCGCGCCCCGGCGGAGCGCGGCCGAGGCCAGGCCGAGCACCACCGTGGTCTTGCCGACGCCACCCTTGAGGCTGAGCACTGCCACCGTTCGCACGCCCTAGACCTTAGAGTCTCTAGAGTTCGTGTCCATGCGACCGGATGCTGTTCGCCAGGTGCTCGACGCCGAGCTGTCCGCCGCCCGCGCGCGCCGGGGCGGCGCGCCGCTGGTGCTCGACGTCGGCGCGGGCAGCGGTGTGCTCGCGGTCTCCCTGGCCGCCGACGGGTGCGCGGTCACCGTCGTCGAGCCCAGCCCGAACGCGCTGGCCACGCTGCACCGGCGGGCCGCGGAGGCGGGCGTGGCCGACCGCATCACCGCCGTGCAGGCCGACAGCGACACCGTCGCCGACCACGTGCCCGGCGGGGGCGCCGACCTGGTGCTGGCGCACGGCCTGCTGGAGGTCGTCGACGACCCCGCCGCCACCGCGGCCGCCCTGGCCGGGGCGGTGGCCCCCGGCGGCGCGCTGTCGGTGGTGGTCGCCAACCGGTTCGCCGCCATCGTCCAGCGGGCCATGTCGGGCAAGGTCACCGCCGCTAGGGCGCTGCTGGACGACCCAGCCAGCCCGGGGGAGACCCTGCTGCGCCTGTTCGACGTCGACGGGCTCGGCGCGCTGCTCACCGGCGCGGGCCTGGAGGTCGAGCTGGTGCAGGGCCAGGGCGTGCTGTCGGACCTGGTCACCGGCGCGGTGCAGGAGGCGAACCGGGCGGGGCTGGCCGAGCTGGAGCTGGCCGCGGCCCGCGTGCCCCCGCTGCGCGACATCGCCACCCGGCTGCACGCCATCGCCCGGCGCTGACTGTCGGTCCGCTGTGGTTCCCTGTGGGGTGTGGGGCGCAGCGCTGACCTGCCCAGGGGGCTGGTCGAGAAGTACCGGGCCGGGCCGGGCGGGTGGCCGGACGACACCGGCTGCCCGATGCTGCACGTCGACATGGACGCCTTCTACGCGTCGGTGGAGATCCGCGAGCGGCCCGAGCTGGCGGACCGGCCGGTGGTGGTCGGCGGGGTCGGGGTGCGCGGGGTGGTGTCCTCGGCCAACTACATCGCCCGCGAGTACGGCGTGCGCTCGGCGATGCCCACCGGCCAGGCGCGCAGGCTCTGCCCCACCGCGGTGTTCCTCCCGCCCACCTTCCCGCTCTACCAGGAGGTGTCCGCCGGGGTCCTGGCGATCTTCCGGGAGATCACCCCGCTGGTCGAGCCGCTGAGCCTGGACGAGGCGTTCCTCGACGTCTCCGGCGCGCTGCGCAGGCTGCGCACCACCCCGGCGGGCATCGGCGCGCTGGTCCGCCGCCGGGTGCGCGCCGAGCACGGCATCGTGTGCTCGGTGGGCGTGGGGCCGACGAAGTTCGTCGCCAAGCTCGCCTCCGGGCTGGCCAAGCCGGACGGGATGCTCGTGGTGCCCCGGTCCGAGGTGCTGGCGTTCCTGCACCCGCTGCCGGTCTCGGCGCTGTGGGGGGTGGGGAAGAAGACCGCGGAGAAGCTGCGCGACGTCGGCCTGGAGCGGGTCAGCGACGTCGCCGCCACCCCGCTGCCCCGGCTGCGGCGCATGGTCGGCGTCGCCATGGCCGACCACCTGCACGCGCTCTCGCACGGCCACGACGACCGGGCCGTGGTGCCCGAGAGCGCGGAGAAGTCGATCGGCGCCGAGGAGACCTTCGAGACCGACCACTTCGACCGCGAGCTGCTGCGCCGCGAGCTGCTGCGGCTCGCGGAGCGGACGGCGGCGTCGCTGCGCGCCCGCGGCCTGCGCGGGCGCACGGTGGCGATCAAGGTCCGGTACAGCGACTTCACCACCATCTCCCGCAGCCGCACGCTGCCGGTGGCCACCGACGTCACCCAGGAGATCTTCCGCACCGCCGCGCAGCTGCTCGCCGAGCAGGCCCCGCCCGGCGCCGTGCGGCTGATCGGGGTGCGGGTCGAGCAGCTCGGCGCGGACGGCACCGAGCAGCTGGCCCTCGACGCCCCGGAGCAGGGGTGGCGCGAGGCCGACCAGGCCGCCGACAAGGCCAGGCTCAAGTTCGGCAGCGCCGCCATCCGCCCCGCCGCGCTGCTGGGCAAGGCGCCGGACCGCTCGGGCGCCACCGAACCGCGGCCCCCGCGCGGGTAGCGGTCGACCGGCCGCCACCCGCGCGGGGTGTTCCCGGGCCGCCCACCAGGCATGATCGCCCCGCCGCGAGAAGTTCCGCCGGACCTGGTTTGCCGCCCCACCCGTTCGGGTAATAGGTCTCGGGCCTTGTCCCCCACGAGCCAACCGCTGTGGGGCGGGGTGGTGAAGGCACCGCGAGCGGTGTGCGTCCCGCCCCGTCCCACCACTTCGCCCGTGGCGGTACGGTCCGCGGGGACAACGGCGGCAGGAGGTAGGAGTGTCTGAGGTCGAAACCAGCCCGGTCGTCCGCACGCACGGGGTGCGGACCGTCGAGGTGAAGGTCTTCGCCGACGCCGAGCAGGTTCCCCTGGTGCGGTCGTTCGCCGCCGACGTGGCGATGCGCATGGACTTCGACCTCGACGCGATCGAGGACCTGCGGATGGCCGTCGACGAGGCCTGCTCGCTGCTCGTGCGCGCGGCCGCCCCCGGGGTCACCCTGGCGTGCGCGTTCGAGCCCGGCGACCAGCGGTTGGGCGTGCGCGCCAGCGTGGAGTCCGCCTCCGACGAGCCGCCCTCGGCCGACGCGATGGGCTGGCAGATCCTCACCGCGCTGGCCGCCGACGTCGACGAGCGGGTCGAGAGCACCGGGGCGGGCCACCGGCTCACCGTCGAGCTGACCTGCGGGCCGGACCGGAACGGCTCGCCGTGACCGGCCGCGGTGGTGAGGAGCGGCTCACCAAGGAGGAGCGCGACGCCCGGGACGCGGCGCGCTTCCGGGAGCTGGCCGGGCTGGCGACCACCGACCCCCGGCACGCCGCGCTGCGCGGCGAGCTGGTGGCCGACCACATGGACCTGGCGCGCAACCTCGCCCGCAAGTTCGACCGGCGCGGCGACCAGCTCGAGGACCTGGTGCAGGTGGCCACCATCGGCCTGATCAAGGCGGTGGACCGGTTCGAGGCCGAGCGCGGCAACTTCTACGCCTTCGCCATCCCGACGATCATGGGTGAGCTGCGCAGGCACTTCCGGGACACCGGGTGGGCGGTGCGGGTGCCGCGCCAGCTCAAGGAGCTGCACGTCACCGTCGCCGCGGGCCGCAACGAGCTGAGCCAGCGGCTGGGCCGCTCGCCCAAGCCCAGCGAGCTGGCCGAGCACCTGGGCCTGTCGCTGGAGCAGGTCTACGAGGCGCTGGTGGCCAGCGCGGGCAAGCAGGGCACCTCGCTCGACGCCCGGCTGGCCGAGCCCTCCGGGGACCGGTTCGGCTACGAGGACGAGCGGCTGGCGGAGGTGGACAACCGGCGCGCCCTCGGCCCGCTGCTGGCCGAGCTGCCCGAGCGCGAGCAGAAGATCATCGTGCTGCGGTTCTTCCGCGGCCTGAGCCAGGCCGACATCGCCCGCCGCGTCGGGGTCTCGCAGATGCAGGTCTCCCGGCTGCTGGCCAAGACGCTGGAGCGGCTGCGCGCCGCCCTCGGCGAGGACACCCTGGCGGGCTGAGCCGGTGACCGCGAGACAGCCGGGGACGTCCGCGGCCCTGGCCCCGCGCGAGCGGGACCAGGGCCGGGCGGTGCCCACGCCGCCGGGGCGCGGCCCCGTGGCGCCGGGCGGCGGGGCACCCGCCGTGCGGTCGGTCCTAGGAGACCACGCGCAGCGCCCGGCGGCGCTGGGCGATCAGGGTGCGGCGCTCGCCCTCGCCCATGGCGCCCCAGATGCCGTAGGGCTCCTGCACCGCCAGCGCGTGCTCGCGGCACTGCGCCAGCACCGGGCAGGCCCGGCAGATCTGCTTGGCGCGCTCCTCGCGGGCGTGCCTGGCCGGACCGCGCTCGGCGTCCGGGTGGAAGAACACGGTGCTGTCCACGCCCCGGCAGGACCCCTCGAGCTGCCACGCCCACTCGTCGGACACCGGCTTGGGCAGTCGGGTGATCTCGGCCATCGGGGCTCCCTCCTCATGTCCCCGCACCGCACCGCGGGGAGCGCGATCACGACTTACCCCGGCCCCCGAAGGGCGAAACCGGTCCGGTTGCGGCAGGATCCGGCGTCCGCCCGGAGGGTGGTCGGGGTCGGGCAGCACTACTGTCAGCAGCGAGCGGGCGGCGACCCGCAGGCACACGGAAGGATCGACGTGGAGATCAACAGCGAGGGCACCGACCCGGTCGTGGTGGCCGTCACCGGCGAGGTCGACCTGGCCACGGCGCCGCAGCTGGAGCAGGAGCTGGCCGACGCGCTGGCCACCCCCGGCGCCACCGGCGTGCGGGTGGACCTGTCCGGCGTGGAGTTCATGGACTCCGCCGGGCTGCGCGTCCTGGTCGCCGCGCTCAAGAGCGCCGAGGACGCGGGCCTCACCCTGACCCTGGCCGCCCCGCACGAGCGGGTGCGGCGGATCATCGAGATCACCGGTCTGTCCGAGGTGTTCGGCCTCGCGGGCAAGGCCTGAGGCCCCCGGTGCCCGCCCGGGCGGTTCACCCCGCCCGCGCGGGGGTACACCACAGCGCGTGGACATGGGGCACGCCCGGCGGACGCCGGTTCTCGACAGGCAGGCGCTCACCCGCGAGCGCGTCGTGTGGTCCGGTCGCACCCGGCGCCCCGCGGCGCCGGGGTGGCAGGACCGGAGGGCGGTGGGTGCGGCGGTGAACGCGGTGGCGCCCGAGGGCGGTCGGGTCCGGCGGCTGGCGACGAGGTTGCCCGCCGCGGAGTCCTCCGTCGCCGAGGCCAGGGACTTCGTGGCGGCCGCCCTCGCCTCCTGGTCGGTGGCCAGGGGCCCGGCGGGCGACATCGTGCTCGCCGTCTCCGAGCTGGTCACCAACGCCGTCGAGCACGGCTGCGGCGAGGTGGACGTGCAGGTCACCCAGGTCGGCGACCGGGTCAGGCTGCGGGTGGGCGACCGGTCCGCCGGGGTGCCGGTGCGCCGCTCGCCATCACTGCTGTCCGAGCGCAGCCGCGGGCTGGTCATCGTCGAGGCGCTGAGCACCGGGTGGGGCTACGAGGGCCTCGACGGCGGGCCGGGCACCGAGGGCGGCAAGTGGGTGTGGGCGGAGTTCGCCGTGCCCGCGCCCGTCGCCCCCGCCCAGGTCGCCGACGACCACGCCACCGCCTGACCCGCGCGACGCCCGCCCCCGCGCCCGGGTAGCAGTACGCTGGTACCACCTCCTGGCTTCGGAGGCGGAAGGCGTGGCGCGATGACCCCCGGGACCACGGGTCCCGCCCTCGGCGGACCTGTCCCCCTGCTCGGCGCGACCGGCGCCGGGGACGACACCCCCCACCACCGGCTCGGTGAGGCCCAGCGGCGCGCCGAGTTCGCGGGCGAGGTGTCCACCGCCCTCGCGGGTTCGCTCAACGTCCGCCGCACCGTGCTGCGGCTGCTCGACCTCATCCGGCCCGCGCTCGCGGACTGGGCGCTCATCGTCATGCCGGACGCCAAGCTCGGCCGCCTCGTGCTGCACGGCGGCGCCGACCCCCGGACCTCCCGCACCACCGCCCGCAACCCCGCCGAGGAGCTGGGCGTGGGCCGCATCCTGCGCTCGGGGCGCACCGAACTGCTGCACGTCGCCGTCGACGACGACACCGTCGACGGCCTGGACAGCCTCATCCCCGACGACGACCTGCGCGCCGAGGCCACCGACCTGCGCCCCGCCGACGTGCTCGGCGTCGCCCTCACCGCCCGCGGCAGCCACCTCGGCGTGCTCGTCCTCGTGCGCGGCGCGGGCCGCGGCTTCCCCGTCGAGGACGTGGCGCTGGCCGAGCAGGTCGCCTCCCGCGCCGCGGTCGCCCTGGACTCCGCCCGCCTCTACGAGGACCGCTCGCGGGTCGCCTCGGTTCTCCAGGCGGGCCTGCGCCCGCCCGCGCTGCCCAGCGTCCCCGGGCTGCGGCTGGCGGCCCGGTTCCGCGCCGCCGCCGAGCACGTCGACATCGGCGGCGACTTCTACGACGCGCACGGCTCCGGCGACGACTGGCTGCTCGCGCTGGGCGACGTCTGCGGCAAGGGGGTGGAGGCCGCGGTGCTCAACGGCCGCGCCCGGCAGAGCATCCGCACCGCCGTGCACTTCGACCGCTCGCCCGCGGCCGTGCTCGGCGCGCTCAACAGCGCCCTGTACGAGGAGGACTCCGACCGGTTCGTCACCGCCGTCTGCACCAGGGTGCGCCCCGGCCCGGACGGCGCGGACCTCACCGTGTCGGTCGCGGGGCACCCGGCGCCGCTGCTGCTGCGCGCCGACGGCACCCTGCGCGAGCTGGAGGTGGCGGGCATCGTGGCGGGTGTGCTGCCCTCCGCCGCCTTCACCGAGGTCCACGCCCGGCTCGACCCCGGCGACACGCTGCTGATGTTCACCGACGGCACCTACGAGGCCCGCGGCCAGCACGGCGTCTACGGCATGGACCGGCTGAGGGCCCTGCTGCCGGTGTACGCCGGGGCCGGGCCCGAGGCGGTGTGCGAGGCCGTGGAGCAGGACGTGGTCGAGTTCCTCGGTGGCCGCCCGCATGACGACATGGCCCTGTTCGCCGTGTCGAGCGCGCCGTGACCGCCACCGGGGCCGACGCGCCCCCCGACGCCTTCGCCGCCGCGCTGGTCGCCGCCGACCTCGACGCCGCCACCGCCGCGGTGACCGCCCTGCTCGACGCGGGCACCGACCCGCTGGCGGTGCTGGTCGACGTGATCGGCCCGGCGCAGCGGCGCGCGGGCGACCGATGGCAGCGCGGGGAGTGGTCGGTCGCCCAGGAGCACGCCGCCACCGCCGTCGCCGTCGCGGCCACCGAGGTCGTCGCCCGGCGGGTCGCGCGGACCCCCGCCACCCGGGGCCGGGTGGTGGTCGCCTGCGCCGAGCGCGAGTGGCACGCGCTGGCCGCCTCCCTGGTCGGCTGCGCGCTGCGCACCGCGGGCTGGGAGGTCACCCAGCTCGGCGCCAGCACGTCCCCGCTGCGGCTGAGCCAGTACCTGCACGACCTGGGCCCGGACGCCACGGCGGTGAGCGCGTCGGTGCTGGGCGCGCTGCCCAACACCCGCCGGTTCATCGAGGCCTCGACCACCGCGGGCATCCCGGTCGTGGTGGGCGGGCCCGCCTTCGGCCCGGACGCCACCCGCGCGCTGGCCCTCGGCGCGACCGCCTGGGCCCCGGACGCCCGGACCGCCATCGATGTCGTGGCCGGGCTGCCGCTGGTGGTGCCCGCCGCGCCCCCGCTGCCCGCCGACGCCGTGGCCGAGCAGGCGGCGCTGGAGCTGTCCCACCAGCGGCTCGTGGTCGACCTCGCGGCCCGCTGGATGCCCGGGGCGGCGGTCACCGGCACCCCGCCGCTGCACGGCATCGCCGCGGTCGTCGGCGACGTGGTCGCGCAGGCCCTGCACGCGGTCTCGGCCGCGCTGCTCACCGGCGACCCGCGCCCGCTGCCCGCGATCCGCGGCTGGGCCCGGGAGCTGCTGGTCGCCCGCGGCGCCGACCCCGAGCTGGCCACCGCCCTGGGCGTCGAACTGGCCGCGGTGCTGCGCGAACACCCCCTCGCCCTGGACCTCGTCGAGCGCCACTGGTGCGGCGCGCCCCTCACGTCTGGACCGCAGCCCTCATGAGCGACTTCCACCACACCACCGACACCAGCGGGGGCCGGGTCCTGGTCACCGCCGGGGGCGAGCTGGACATGCACACCTCGGTGGCGTTCCGCCAGGTGCTGCTCGACCTGCTCGACAAGGGCACCGAGGTCGTGGTGGACCTCGGCGGCCTCACCTTCATCGACTCCAGCGGGCTGAGCGCGTTCATCGCCGCGCACAAGCGCGCCGCGACCCTCGACGGCGCCGCGCTGGTGCTCGACCAGGTGCCGCCGTTCCTCGACCGCATCCTCGCGGTCACCGGCCTGGCCTCGGTGCTCCCGGTCCGGGGCTGAGCCCAGGCCCTTCGCCCGTCGTGCCGCGGCTCAGGCCTGCGGGCCGTGCCAGTCCAGGCAGACCACCACGGCGTCGTCGTCCAGCTCGCGGTTGTCGCGCAGCACGGCCAGCTCCGAGAGCACCGCGCGCACCGCCTGCGCGGGCGGCAACCCGCGGGTGGTGCGGGCGGTGCGGGGCAGCGCCACCTCGGAGTACCGCCGCTCCCCGTCGGAGGAGTCGAACACCCCGTCGCTGATCGCCAGCAGCCGGTCGCCGGGCCGCAGCGAGTCCGCCTGCACCCGGTACCGGGTCTCCTCCAGCGACCCCAGCGGCACCTGCTGCTCCACCTCGACGCGGGTGCACGCGCCCTCCCGCACCCGCCACAGCTGCGGGGACCCGCAGTCGACCACCGCCAGCGCCCCGGTGCGCAGGTCGACGGTCAGCAGCAGGCCCGCGACGAACCGCTCCCCGCCGAACTGCCCCCACACCGCCTGGTCGGCCAGCGCGGCCGCCTCCGCGATGCCGTGCCCGGAGCGGCGGGCGTTGCGCATCGCGGTGATGGCGATGGTGGTCAGCAGGGCCGCCTCCAGCCCTTCGCCCATGCCGTTGGTGAGGGTCAGGGTGAGCGAGCCGGGGTCCACGCTCCAGTCGAAGTTGTCCCCGCGCACCCCGTAGGCGGGTTCGAGCTGCCCCGCGAGGGTGAACTCCGGGCAGGCCAACCCGCGCCCGGGCAGCAGCTCCCACTGCATCTCGGCGGCCACGGTCATCCGCCGGTCGCGCCGCGCCCTGGCCAGCTCGTCGGTGCCCACCTCGGCCACCCGCAGCGCGTCGGCCACCGCGTCGGCCACCTCGGCCAGCTCCGCCAACCGCTCGATGCCCACCGGCTCGCCCGGCGTCCCCGACAGCACCCCCAGGCAGTCCCCCCGGCACAGCAGCGGCAGGTGCACACCCCCGTCCCCGTCGACCACGGCCCGCTGCTCGCGGAACGCCGCCCCGGGCGTGGAGGTGCTGGTCGGCACCACGTCCTCCGGGTCGGTGATCGACACCAACCGGGCGGCGGCGTAGTCCACCAACCGCACCCGCGGGTCGCCCAACCCGGTGTGCTCGGCGAGCAGCGGCCCCAATCGCCCGGCGAAGGCGTGCAGGGGCAGTGCTCTCAGGGTGGTCTCCAGCGCGCGCAGGGCTTCGGCGGCGGTGGTCACGGGCTCCTCCGGGGGAACAGGCAGGCGTGGCCGCCGGTGTGCGAGAGTTGAAGTATGGCTGCGCCGCTGGGCCCCGTGCCCCCGGGGCCGGATCGGGACGACCCCGCCGACCACACCCGGCTGGAGGCCGACGCCTCCGCCCTGACCCTCGTCCTGGCCAAGGCCACCGCCTCGGTCTACCCCAAGGTCCCCGCCGCCCAGCTCCGCGCCCTGCAGTTCATCGGCGACCACGAACCGGTCAACCTCACCCGCCTCACCGAGGAGCTGGGCACCATCCCCTCCTCCGCCAGCCGCATCTGCGACCGCCTCCAGGCCTCCGGCCTCCTCGACCGCCGCCCCGCCACCACCGACCGCCGAGAGGTCGAACTCCTCCTCACCAGCGACGGCCGCAGCCTCCTGCACCGCCTCAAGGAAGCCCGCCGCGAGGGCCTCGCCCACATCCTCGACGCGATGCCCGCCCCCGCCCGCACCGCCCTCCTCCACGGCCTCTCCGAGTTCGCCGCCATAGCCACCCCAACCCCCCAGCCCCACCCCCACCGCGACACAGCCTGACCTCACCCCCTCCCGCCCCCGGCAACCCCAAAGCCCCACCACCCTCCGCCACCCCCATGCCCCGTGGCAAAGCCCATCCCTAAAGCCGTCGTTTGGCCAGCCCCACCCCCACCCCGCAAACCATGGTGCCCAGCCCCACCACCAGCTCGGCACCCCCAACACCGCTCAGCTGAGCAAGAAGGCATGGGCTTTGCTCAGACCCCCGGCCTGACCCAGTCCCGGCCGCTCGTAGCTCGGGAGGTGGCGTGTCAAGGGTGGGCGAAGCCCATCGCGAAGCGACGCCGAAGGCGCCCTTGACTCGCCACCTCCCGAGTTACACACTCGCGGCCCCCGAGGACAGGCCCCCACTAAGCCACGCGAACAGGCACCACTGCGCCCCGCGGACCCCCAAGCACCACCCAACGCTCACCCCCGCCGAGCCACCCCGGCCAGCAACGCGTCCGCCGACCGCGTGTTGATCACCCGGTCCGCCTCGATCCCGCACTCCTCCGCCCGTTCACACCCGTACGGCAGCCAGTCCAACTGCCCCGGCGCGTGCGCGTCCGAGTCGATCGCGAACTCGCACCCCAGGTCCCGCGCCACCCCCAGCAGCCGCCGCGGCGGGTCCAACCGCTCCGGCCGCGAGTTGATCTCCACGGCCACCCCGAACTCCGCGCACGCGGCGAACACCGCCTCCGCGTCGAACTCCGACTCCGGCCGCGGCTTGCCGGTCACCAGCCGCCCGGTGCAGTGGCCGAGCACGTCCACGTGCGGGTTCGCCACCGCCGTCAGCATCCGCTCGGTCATCTCGGGCCCGGGCATCCGCAGCTTGGAGTGCACCGAGGCGACCACCAGGTCGACCCGCGACAGCAGGTCGTCGGTCTGGTCGAGGGAGCCGTCGAGCAGGATGTCGACCTCGATGCCGGTGAGCAGCAGGAACGGCGCCAGCTCCAGGTTCAGCTCGGCCACCTCCACCAGCTGCCGCTCCAGCCGCTCGGCGGACAGCCCGTTGGCCACCCGCAGCCTGGGGGAGTGGTCGGTCAGCACCATCCACTCGTGGCCGAGGGCGATGGCGGCCTCGGCCATCTCCCGGATCGGGCTGCCGCCGTCGGACCAGTCGGAGTGGGTGTGGCAGTCGCCGCGCAGCCGGGCCCGCAGCTGCGCGCCGCCGGCGACGGGTTTGCCCGCGGCCGCCTCCAGCCGCGTCAGGTACTCCGGCTCGCCGCCCGCCAGGCACTCGGCGATCACGGTGGCGATCGAGTCGCCCACGCCGGGCAGCTTGCGCAGCGTGCCGGTGCGGTAGCGCAGGTCCAGCTCGCCCTCGGGCAGGTTCGCGAGGGTCGACGCCGCCCGCCGGAAGGCCCGCACCTTCTGGGTGTGCTCGCCCGCCCGTTCGAGGAACAGGGCGATCTGCTTCATCGCGGCCACCGGATCCATGCCGACAGGAAACAGGACACACCCGTGTGATGCATGCCGGGACTCGCGGGTACTCCCCGGTGAGGAACGCGTGCACGACGAGGAGGGCCCCATGGACATCCCCACGACCCCGGCCGTGTCGACCGGACCGCTGACCGAGCTGCTCGACGGTCGCTGGGGCCACGTCCGCCGGGAGGCGCGCAAGCGCATGGCGGAGATGCCCCCGCCCGCCGCCTACGACCTCACCACCGAGCAGCACCGCGCCCAGGTGTTCGACGAGCTCAAGCTGCTCGCGGACGCGGGCTACCCCCGCATCGGGTTCCCCGAGGAGTACGGCGGCGACGGCGACACCGGCGGCTCGCTCACGTCGTTCGAAATGCTCGGCTTTGGTGACCTCTCGCTCATGGTCAAGGCGGGCGTGCAGTGGGGCCTGTTCGGCGGCGCGGTGGAGGCCCTGGGAACCCGGCGCCACCACGACGCCGTGCTGCGCGGGATCATGGACCTGGACATCCCCGGCTGCTTCGCGATGACCGAGACCGGGCACGGCTCCGACGTGCAGCACCTGCGCACCACGGCCACCTACGACCCGGGGACCCGCGAGTTCGTCCTGCACACCCCGCACGAGTCCGCCCGCAAGGACTACATCGGCAACGCCGCCCGCGACGGCCGCATGGCCGTGGTGTTCGCCCAGCTCATCACCGGCGGCCAGACCCGGGGCGTGCACGCGCTGCTGGTGCGCATCCGCGATGAGCAGGGCGCCACCGTGCCCGGGGTCACCATCGAGGACTGCGGGCGCAAGGCCGGGCTCAACGGCGTCGACAACGGCCGGATCTGGTTCGACCACCTCCGCGTCCCCCGGGAGTCGCTGCTCAACCGCTACGGCGACGTCGCCGAGGACGGCACCTACAGCAGCCCGATCGAGGGCGACGGCCGCCGCTTCTTCACCATGCTCGGCACCCTCATCCGCGGCCGGATCAGCGTCGCGGGCGCCGCGGGCAGCGCCGCGAAGTCCGCGCTGGCCATCGCCGTGCGCTACGGGCTGACCCGCCGCCAGTTCGAGGCGCCCGGCGGCGACGGCGAGGTCGTGGTGCTGGACTACCTGGCCCACCAGCGCAAGCTGCTGCCCGCCCTGGCGACCAGCTACGCCCTGCACTTCGCGCAGGAGGAGCTGGTGACGACCCTGCACGAGCTGGCCGGGGTGGAGTTCACCGACGGCGAGCGCTCCGGCGACGACGACCCCGACCACGAGCACCGCCAGCGCGAGCTGGAATCGCGCGCGGCCGGGCTCAAGGCGGCCGGGACCTGGCACGCCTCGCGCACCATCCAGGCCTGCCGGGAGGCCTGCGGCGGCGCGGGCTACCTGGCCGAGAACCGCCTGCCGCAGCTGCGCGCCGACACCGACGTGTTCACCACGTTCGAGGGCGACAACACCGTGCTGCTCCAGCTGGTCGCCAAGGGCCTGCTCACCGGCTACCGCCAGCACGTCGGGGAGCTGGGCAGCGTGGGGATGGCCCGGTTCATCGCCGACCAGGTGGTGAGCACGGTCGTCGAGCGCACCGCGGCCCGCTCCGCGATCGAGCGGTTGGTGAACGCGGTCACCCCGAACGACGAGGAGACCGATCTGCTCGACCGGGGCTGGCACGTCAAGCTGTTCGAGGACCGGGAGAAGCACGTCCTCGACACGGTCGTGCGCAGGCTGCGCCACGCGGGTGATGACGGCGCCGACCCGTTCGAGGTGTTCAACGACGCCCAGGACCACGTCCTGCGCGCGGCCCGCGTGCACGTGGACCGGATCGTGCTGGAGGCGTTCATCGCGGGCATCGAGCGCTGCACCGACGAACCCACCAAGCAGCTGCTCAACCGGGTGTGCGACCTGCACGTGCTGGCCAACGTCGAGGCCGACCTGGACTGGTTCCTCGGCCACGGCAGGCTCACCACCGCCCGCGCCAAGGCCGTCACCGGGGCGGTCAACGCGCTGTGCAAGCACCTGCGCCCGCACGCGGCCACCCTGGTCGACGCCTTCGCCATCCCGGAGGAGCTGATCGCGGCCCCGATCGCCACCGGCGCCGAGGCCGCCCGCCAGGACGCGCAGCGCGCCCACGAAGCCGAACAGCTCTCGGGTACCACCCGGTAACCGGGGGGTGGCCAAAACCCGATCGACCCCGATCCAGGATCGGGTAGTCGCCGGGCGCGGCGCACCGTATCCTGGGAGTCGACGCCCCCTACGGAGGGGGCCCGCCGGGTCCGGCGGCAACCCGTGATCGCCCGGCGCCCGCGACTGTGCCGGAGGAGGAACGCATGCCACTCTCCGAGCACGAGCAGCGACTGCTCGACCAGATCGAGCGCGCGCTCTACGCCGAGGATCCCAAGTTCGCGTCCACCGTCCGAGGTGCCCGCCTGCGCAGGCCGTCCCGGCGGCGGCGCCTGCTGGGCATCGCCCTGTTCATCGTGGGCGCGGCCCTGCTGGTCCTCGGAGTGGCGCTGAACCTCTGGTTCCCCGTCGTCAGCCTGCTCGGCTTCCTCGTGATGTTCGGTGGCGTCCTGCTGACGCTCACCTCCCTGCGCCGCGGCGCCGCCGACCCCGGCGGCGGCGAGGGCGGGACCGAGTCCCGCGGCGGCGGCGCCACCCCGGCCCGCAACCGCAGCTCGTTCTCCCAACGCATGGAGGAGCGCTTCAAGCGACGCTTCGACGAGGAGCGCTGACCCGGGTCCCACCCGGGTCACCCCGCACCACCGACACCGCCTGCTTCCCCCGGGAAGCAGGCGGTGTTGTTTTCCCCACGTCCCGCCCCGGCTGCCGGGGCTTTCCTCGCTGCTGAGCTGTTCCCAGCCGCCGTTGCCACCGGTTGATCCGCAACCCACCAGCTCACCCTCACCCGTGGCCGACCGCAACCGCCCATCCACAGGCCCGGGGGGACCCCCGTTTTCCACGTTTCCACAGCACCACGACAAAAGCAGGGCGGTGGCCAGCCGGGGTGTGGACAACCCCAGGCCAACGGCCGCGGGAGTCAGTCCTGGGGCGGGTCCTGCCGGGGCTTGCGGGGTGGGCGGACGACGGAGCGTGGCCAGAGGCGGGAGCGCCAGTCGAGGGGGGCGGTGCGGCGCAGGCCGCGGACCACCTCGTCGAAGGCGGTGGTGAGGTGGGGGTCGGGGGACTGGCCGCCGTACCAGGAGCGCTCGACGGAGGTGACGACGGTGCGCAGCGCGGTCTGGCCCTGTTCGTCGAGGCTGTGGGCCTTGACGAGGCGGCGGGCGGCGGTGCGGACGGTGTCGGACGGGGGGACCTCGGAGCCGCGGTCCCAGGATTCGGCCAGCAGCTCCTGCCAGGCGGCGCTGGCGGCGGACGGGTCCTGGTGGGTGAGGGCTTCGCGGTGCTCCCGGCGCTGCCAGCCGCGGACGGCGAGGGGGACCGCGAGCAGGACGGCGAGGACGAGGAGGGCGCCGAGGAACCAGGACAGGGCCGAGAGCAGGAAGAACAGCGCCAGCGCACCGGCAGCGGCGGCGGCCGCGGCGGGCAGGCGGGCGGCCCTGGCCCGGGTCCTGCTCGCCAGGACGGACAGCGCCGCGCAGACCGCGACCAGCGCGAGGGCGACCCAGACCTGCCAGGGGAGGGCGAAGCCGGTGGTGGTCGCGCCCTGGCCCGGCGCGGCCTCGTCGGTGGCGGCGGGGGCCTGCTCGCCGGTGGTGGTCGGGGCGTTCTCCGCGCTGCCGGTGGGGACCTGCTCCTCGGGCGCGGTCGTCGTCGCGCCGCCCGCGCTGGGGTCGGCGGCGTACGGGGGCTGGTAGCCGCGGCCGTCGCTGAGGGGGGTCGGGTCGAACAGGACCCAGCCGTTGTTGGGGAAGAAGACCTCGACCCAGGCGTGCGCGTCCTGGGTGGTGATCGAGCGGTAGTCGCCGGAGGCGAAGCCCGCCGTGTAGCCGATGGCCACGCGCGAGGGCAGGCCAGCCGCCCTGGCCAGCACGGCCATCGCCGACGCGTACTGCTCGCAGAAGCCGACCTTGGAGTCGAACAGGAAGTCGGTCAGCGCCGCCTCGTCGCTGGAGGCCGCGGTCTGGGTGCGGTACTCGAAGCCGTTGCTGCGGTCGAAGTACTGCAACAGCGCCATCGCCCGGTCGTAGGCGGTGGCCTTGCCCCTGGTCAGGGTCTCGGCCAGCTCGGCCACCCTGGGGCTGATGCCCTCGGCGTCGCGGTAGACCGGGTCCAGGCCGTCGTAGTCGGTTCCGGAGGCGCGCAGGTCCTCGACGCTGGGCTGGCTCAGGTCGGCGTCCTCGACGTACTGGTCGAGCTTGCGGGTGGTGCGCGAGTACACCATGCCGCCGCTCTGGTCGTAGTACATGTCCTGCGGCAGGTCCGCCATCCGCCGGGGGATGCCGTAGACGGGGGCCCACAGGTCGTTGGAGCCGACCGGTTCGATCTCGATCCGCGTCACCGAGCCGCTGCCGCGGTCGCCCAGGCCCGCGGGCAGCGGGCCGTTGGCCGGGATCGCGTCGGACAGGGTGTCGGCGGCGATCCAGCCACCGGTGGGCTCGAAGCGGGGCAGCGTCATCGCGCGCAGGTAGCGGTTCTCGTTGCCCAGCCCGCGCACCCGGAACAGCTCCACGTTGCTGCCCTGGTCGAGCATGCCGCGCAGCGAGGTGAACGGCTTGAGCGCCAACCCGCCCGCCCCGTTGCCGGTGCCGCCCGCGCCGGGCAGCCCGCCGACGGTGCCGATGCCGGTCACCGCCACGCCCGCGACCAGGCCCAGCGCCAGCGCGCCGGACACGACGGCGACCGGTGAGCCCAGGCCCCGGCCGCCCGCGGGGATGGACGGGCGGTTGCGCCACAGTTGGTGCCGGTGCGCGCCGTCGACCGCCAGCAGGCCCGTGAACGACAGCGCGCCCAGCACGAACGACCACCAGGGCAGCAGGTCGTCGGCCAGCGAGGCGGGCACCGCGTAGACGCACAGCAGCACCAGCCCGCACGCCGCGGGCGCGCCCGCGGCCACCGCGAGGGTGTCCACCAGCACCGCCACCAAGCCGATGGCGATCACCACCAGGCACAGCACCGGCGCCGAGGCGTCCACCGGCGGCACGCCCACGCGCACCGCCTCCACGGACCGGCCCAGCACCTCGCCGAGCGCGGCGATCGCGTCCGGCCCAGGCAGCACGCCCAGGATGCCCTCGTCGGTGAACAGCGCCACCACCAGCAGCAGCAGCGAGACCAGCTGCGCCAGGCCGACGGCCAGGGTGGGTGTGCGGATCGACCGCAGGCCCATGCCGACCGCGGCCACCACGATGATCGCGATGCCCGCGTAGCCGAGCCAGCGCAGGCCCTCGATCACCCCGGCGAGCGCCGTCGACGCGCACAGGGTGGTCAGCGCGGCCACCGCGGGGGTGACCGTCGTCGACCACTGCGCCGCGTCCGGGGTGCGCTCGTCCGGCGGCCCGGGGGCCAGCTGGGGTGCGGCGTGGTGCTGGGTCGTCGTCATGTGCCCGCTCCGGCGATCATCGTCCCGTCGCGGCGGGACCCGGTGCGGCCGAGGTTCGCCCACACGCGGTTCATCGGGGTGTCCGGCGTGGCCACGGTGACGCCCCACCCCGCGCCGCTGAGCAGCGCGGCGGCGGCCGCCGGGTCCGCGCCCGGCTGCTCACCGCGGCTCCACGCCCCGGTGTCGAGCAGGACGGCCAGGCTGCGCGAGCCCCGGCTGCGGAACCGCAGCAGCCTGCCCAGCTCGTCCGGGGTGGCCGAGCCGAGCACCGCGATCAGCTCCTGGCCCCCGCCCGGGTCCGCCGGGCAGGAGATCTCGCGCTGGTGGCCCGGTTGCAGCGCGGCCAGCGCGTCGAGCACCGCCGCGTCGCTGTGGCCGCCGTCGCCGGTGTCGGAGACCAGCACGGTGCCGGTCTCGGTGACCAGCCGCACCTGGTGGCCGTAGCGGTGTAGGTGCACGCACACGCTCGCGGCGAAGGACACCGCCCACTCCAGGCTGGAGTCCGCGCCGCCGCCGCGGTGGCCGTGCGCCCGGTGGTCGAGCAGGACCGTCGTCCCGCCCCGCCACGGGCTCTCCTCCACCCGCACCATCATCTCGTCGCGCTTGGCCGTCGAGCGCCAGTGCACCTTGCGCAGGTCGTCGCCCTGCCGGTAGGGGCGCACCACGGCGTCGTCCTCGCCCTGGCCCGCCGAGAGCCGGTGCGACCCGTCGTCGCCGGCGCCCAGCCCGGACCCGCCGGGCGCGCTGCTGAGCGGGAACACCCGGGGCACCACGACCAGCCGGGACGTGCCCGCCAGCTCGCGCTCGTACTCGGCCAGCCCGAACGGGTCGCTGATCGTCGCCTTGAGCGGTCCGAGCGCCTGGATGCCGCGCAGCATCGGCCGCACCGTGTACTGCAACTGCGTCCCGGAGTGCCGGGGCAGCCGCTCGATGAGGAACCGGGGCTTGCCGCCCAGCGCGTAGGGGACGCCGTCGGAGACCAGCAGGCCCACGGTGGGCAGCCTGCCGGTGCTGCGCACCGCGAGCACCACCTCGGCCCGCCCGCCCACCGGCACCCGGACGGGAGCGATGTACCGCCGCGCCTGCAGGCCGACCCTGGTCGCGGAGGTCAGCGCGGTCACCAGCAGCGGCAGCGCGACGACGAACACCGACACGCGCAGCAGGTCGCGCTCGTTGAGCACCACCGAGCACAGCGCCGCGGCCACCCCGGCGGCCAGCAGGCACCGGCCGCGGGTGGTCAGGCCGGACAGGGCGCCGCGCAGGCCACCGCGGTCGCGCGTCGGCGGGGGACCGGGTCTCAGCGCCGCACCCCTTGCCCCCGGGAGCCCGCGTCGACGGCACCCGCCTGCGGCACCGGCACCCGCTGGAGCAGCCCGCGCACCAGGTCGGCGGGGGAGCGGCGGGACGCCTGGGCCTCCGGGGTGAGCACGAGCCGGTGGGCCAGCACGGGCACCGCCACGGCCTGCAGGTCGTCGGGCACCACGTACTCGCGGCCGGACAGCGCTGCCTGCGCCCGGGCGGCCCGCACCAGGTGCAGGGTCGACCGGGGCGAGGCGCCGATCCGGATCTCGGCCAGCCGCCGGGTCGCGCTGACCACCTCGACGGCGTAGCGGCGCACCTCCTGGGCGATCTGCACCCCGCGCACCACCTCGATCAGGTCGCGCACCTGGTCGGCGTCGGACACCGGTTGCAGCGTGGCGAACACGTCGTGGCCCGCGTGCTCGTCCACCATGGCCAGTTCGGCCGCCGGGTCGGGGTAGCCGATGGAGACCCGCGCGGTGAACCGGTCGCGCTGGGCCTCGGGCAGGGCGTAGGTGCCCTCCATCTCGATCGGGTTCTGCGTGGCGATCACCATGAACGGCGAGTGCAGCGGGTAGGTCCTGGCGTCGACGGTGACCTGGTGCTCCTCCATGCACTCCAGCAGCGCGGACTGGGTCTTGGGGGAGGCGCGGTTGATCTCGTCGCCGACGACGATGTTGGCGAACACCGGCCCCGGCCGGAACTCGAACTCGTTGTTCTGCCGGTTGAAGATCGACACCCCGGTCACGTCGCTGGGCAGCAGGTCCGGGGTGAACTGGATGCGGCTCACCGAGCAGTCGATCGACCGCGCCAGCGCCTTGGCCAGGGAGGTCTTGCCCACCCCCGGCACGTCCTCGACCAGCAGGTGCCCCTCGGCCAGCAGCGTCACCAGGGCCAGGCGCACCACGTCGGGCTTGCCGACCAGCACGCGCTCGACGTTGGCGGCGATCCGCGCGGTGGTGGCGTGCAGCTCCGCGAGCTTGGCGGGCGGGGCCTGCTGGTAGGCGGGCTGCACGGGGTGGTGGGTGCCGGTGCCCTGGCCGAGGGCGGGGGCGCCGCGGCCGGGGGTGCTGGGGTGGGGAGCCGCGCCGGGGTGGTGGCCGTTCCCGGGGTGGCCGCCCGGCTGGTGGTACTGCTCCGCGCCCGGGTACTGCTCCGCGCCCCTCTGGAACTGCTCTCCGCCCATCCCGTGCGGACCGCCCGGGGGAGCGGTGGGCGGGGTGCTCGACGTCACGCGACCTCCTGCTGGTTCACGGCGGCCATCCAGGTCCGCTCGCCGCCGCCCCCCGAACCGGCGGCAGGGAGCGGTGCCGGACTCACGCCATCGCAAGTCCCGTGCCGAACGCCAGCCTGTCATCCAGTGTGTCAAACCGCGGCGAGGTACCCCACCCCTCCGGACAGGAGTGCTCATCCCGGACACGTCCCGGCCCGTTCGGCGGGAGGCCGTCCGGCCGCCGCCGAACGCGCGCCGGTTCGGCCGAAGGGCCGACCCCCGGGCCGGTCGGACGGTCCCCGAGGGCAGTTCCGGCGCCTGGGCCGAACGGGTGCCGTTGCAAACGCAACATCTCTGCGGGTTGACTCTGTGTGAACGAGTGGCGCGCGGCCCGGCCCGGCGACCCGCGTTCCCCCACCGCGCCCCACGGAGTCCCCCACAGCGCCCCACAACCCGCCCTGACGTGCGGCAGGAGGGGGCTCGCGGCCCCTCTGGAGGGCTGCTGGCGGCGCTTCGCCGGTAACCCTAGTCAGTGGTGCCCCCACCGCCCCCCACTCCGACCCCCACCCCTTCACCTGCGGAAACAGCGGATCTCGCGGCGCTGGACAGGCTCCGTTCGCGTTGACTGTGGGCGGAAGTGGGGTACTGTGGGGCCAAGTGGGGCGGCAGGGGGCTCCACGACCGATCCGACGGGTTCGGTGGGGAGGTGAGGGCCGGGTGTTCCTCGGCACGCACACCCCCAAGCTCGACGACAAGGGGCGGCTGACACTGCCTGCCAAGTTCCGAGACGCCCTCGCGGGTGGGTTGATGGTCACGAAGGGTCAGGACCACTGCCTCTTCGTGTTCCCGCGGGCGGAGTTCGAGGAGATGGCTCGCAAGGTCGCCGCCGCACCCCTGACGAACGAAGCGGTGCGCGCCTACCAGCGGTACCTGTTCGCCGGAACGGACGAGCAGCGACCCGATGGCCAGGGGCGAATCGCGATCGCACCGGAGCTGCGGCGCTACGCGGGCCTGTCCAAGGACTGCGTCGTCATCGGGGCGATCACCAGGCTGGAGATCTGGGACGCGCAGGCGTGGCAGACCTACCTGGACGAGCACGAGGAGGACTACTCCCAAGCGCGGGAGGAGGTCCTGCCCGGCGTGTTCTGAGGTCGACCCGGTCGACCTCGGCACCGGCGGGGACGAGGGGGACACGGGTGCCGCCAGGCCTCGGTCCGCTCGCCTTCGGCCTTGGCACACCTTCCCCGGTGCCAAGTCCGACGAGCGGGCGGGGACCTGGCGGCATCCGACCATCCGGCGCGTCGCGGGGAGAGCGCGGCGCGGGCCGGGAGTTCGGAGGAAGGGTTGTGCGCGTGACCGAACGGCCTCGGCACGTCCCGGTGCTGCTCGACCGCATCCTCGAGCTCTTCGCCCCCGCGCTGGCCGACCGCGACGCGGTCGTGGTCGACGCCACCCTCGGCCTCGGCGGCCACGCCGACGCGCTGCTCAGCGCCCACCCCCGGCTCACCCTGGTCGGCCTCGACCGCGACCCGCAGGCCCTGGCGCTCGCGGGCGAGCGGCTGGCCCGCCACGGCTCCCGGGTCCACCTGGTGCACACCGTCTACGACGGCCTCCCCGACGCGCTCGCGGGCCTCGGCCTGCGCCGGGTGCAGGGCGTGCTGTTCGACCTCGGCGTGTCCTCCATGCAGCTCGACGTCGCCGAGCGCGGCTTCGCCTACTCCCGCGACGCCCCGCTCGACATGCGGATGGACCCCACCACCGGGCAGACCGCCGCCGACGTGCTCAACACCTACTCCCACGGCGACCTCACCAGGGTCCTGCGCGACTACGGCGAGGAGCGGTTCGCCGCCAAGATCGCCAAGGCCGTGCTGGCCGAGCGCGACAAGGAGCCGTTCACCTCCAGCGCCCGGCTGGTCGAGCTGCTCTACGCCGTGCTCCCGGCGGCCAGCCTGCGCACCGGCGGCCACCCGGCCAAGCGCACCTTCCAGGCCCTGCGCGTGGAGGTCAACGCCGAGCTGGACGTGCTGCGCCGCGCCGTCCCCGCCGCGATCGCCGCGCTGGCCGTGGGCGGGCGCATCGTCGTGGAGTCCTACCAGTCCCTAGAGGACCGGATCGTCAAGCGCGCCCTCACCGAGCTGGCGCGCTCGTCGGCCCCACCCGACCTGCCCGTCGAGCTCCCCGAGCACGCCCCGCAGCTGCGCCTGCTCACCCGCGGCGCCGAGATGGCCGACGAGCAGGAGACCGAGCACAACCCCCGCGCGCAGTCGGTGCGCCTGCGCGCGGCAGAACGCGTCAAGGAGGCCCCGTGACCGCGCCCGCCAGGAAGACCGAGCAGGCGCCCGCCGCGGAGCCCGTCGACCAGCCGCGCAGGCCCGTGCGCCGCCGGACGACCACCGCCCGCCGCGGCACCGCCGAGGCGTTGCAGACCCCCCGGCGCGCGGCCGAACGCGCGACCGCGCCCGCCGAGGAGAAGGCGGGCCGCACCCGCACGGCCGCCGCCGAGCGCGCCTACGCCCGCCGCGCCCAGCGCGAGGGCCGTCCCCCGGCGCACAACTCCAACCACCGCCGCTCCACCGCGACCGCCACCACGACCGAGGCCACCCCCGGCCGCGCGTCGTTCGTGGTGCTGGTCATCGTGGTGCTGTGCGCGGGCGTGGCCGCGACGCTGTGGCTGACCACCCAGGCCATCGCGGACTCCTACCGGTTGGAGGCCGCCAAGCAGGCCGTCACCGAGCTGTCCGAGCGCGAGGCCCAGCTCCAGCGCGAGGTCTCCCGCGAGGAGTCGGCCTCGGCGCTGGCCGAGCGCGCCCGCGCCCTGGGCATGGTCCCCGGCGGCGACCCCGGGCACATCGTGGTCGGCGCGAACGGCGAGGTCACCGTGATCGGCGACCCCACCCCGGCCGCCACCCCGGCCCCCGTCCTGTCCCCGCAGGAGATCGCCGCCCAGCAGCAGGCAGCGCAGGAACAGGCAGCGCAGGAACAGGCCGCGCGGGACCAGGCAGCGCGGGACCAGGCCGCCCAGCAGCAGGCGAACCAGCCCGCGGGGCAGACCCCGCAGGGGCAGCCCGCCCCCGCGGCCGGTGGCTGATGCCGGTCAGCCACCGCGGTCCTGGTCGGTGCTCCCCGCCGCGCGGGGGGCGCGCCCCGGCGGGTCGGTCGTGACGTGATGGTGTCGATGGATCTCCTCTCCGGTGGGTGCCCGCCTGGAGTCCGGCGTGGAGCGTCGCGGTGCGACGGTCCACAGCGGCGGGTCGGTGCGCGGGTTCGAGTGGTGCGTGGGAAGGGTGACCGCTGATGGCGAACCAGTACCGGGGTGGACCCGGCGGCAGGCGGCCCGCGGTGCGCCGCGTCCCGGGCCCGGTGCGCCAGCGGCCGCGCCCCCCGGTGCCGCACGGCAAGCTCCGGCGGGTCGCCAAGCGCGCGGCGGGCACCGACCACCGGGTGCGGGTCGTCGTCGTGCGGTTCCTGCTCATCGCCTCCCTGGTCGCGGCGGGGATGAAGCTGGTCCAGGTCCAGGGGTTCGAGGCCGAGGCGCTGGCGTCGCGGGCCGAGCGCCAGCGGACCGAGACCATCCCGATCCCGGCGACCCGCGGGTCCATCCTCGACCGCGACGGCGTGCGGCTGGCGTTCACCGTCGAGACCCGGGCCATCGCCTACCGCCCCATCGCCCAGCGCGCCGAGATCGACAAGGCCAACGCCGCCGACCCCACCAAGCCCCTGTCGTTCGACCAGGAGACCGCCGACATCGCCCGGCGCATGCACGAGGTGCTCGGTGACCAGGTGAACGAGGCGGACCTGCTGACCAAGCTGCGCTCGGACACCAAGTTCGTCTACCTGGTCACCAACGCCGACCCCGCGGGCACCCGCGTCCTCAAGCAGGAGTTCCCGCAGCTCAACGTCGAGGACCGGGCGATGCGCGAGTACCCGGGCGGCAGCCTCGCGGCCAACGTCGTCGGCTACGCGAACTGGCGCAGCGACGACACCGACACCGACAAGCACAACCTGCACGGCCTCGTCGGCCTGGAGGCCCTGCGCGACAACGTCCTGTCCGGCACCCCCGGCAGCCAGGTCGTCGAGACCCAGAGCGGCACTGACGTGGTCATCCCCGGCACCGAGCGCGACCAGCACCCCGCCGTCGACGGGTCGGACCTGCAGCTCACCATCGACTCCGACCTGCAGTACTACGTCCAGCAGAAGGCCGCCGAGTACGCCAAGCGCTCCGGCGCGCAGAGCGCCAGCGTCGTGGTCATGGACGCCAAGACCGGTGAGGTCTACGCCCTGGCGAACGACAAGACGTTCGACCCCTCCCAGCCCGGCGGCCTCGACCCCGCCCTGCTGGCCAACCCGGCCGTCACCACCCCGTACGAGCCCGGGTCGGTGAACAAGATCGTCACCGCGATGGCCGCCATCGAGTACGGCATCACCACCCCCGACGCGGTGCAGACCGTGCCCGGCTCGATCAAGGTCGCGGACCGCACCGTGGGCGACGCCTGGTCCCACGGCCCGATCAAGCTGTCCACCACCGGCATCTTCGCCAAGTCCTCCAACGTCGGCACCCTGATGCTCGCCGACCAGGTGGGACCCGACCGCTACGCGGACATGCTCGCCCGACTCGGCATCGGCAAGCGCACCGGCATCGGCCTGCCCGGCGAGAGCCCCGGCAGCCTGCTGCCGCAGAACCAGTGGTCCGGCAGCACCTTCGGCAACCTGCCCATCGGCCAAGGCCTGTCCATGACGGTCCTGCAGATGGCAGGCATGTACCAGGCCATCGCCAACGACGGCGTCCGCGTCCCACCCCGGATCGTCTCCGCCACCATCGCCCCGGACGGCACCCGCACCGCCGAACCCCGCCCCGAGGGCGTCCGCGTCGTCAGCCCCGAGACCGCCAAGACGGTCCGCGACATGCTCCGCTCGGTGGTGCAGAAGGCCCCGCACCAGAACAGCGGCACCGCCCCCGACGCCGCCCTGACCGGCTACCAGATCTCCGGCAAGACCGGCACCGCCCAGCAGTACGACCCAGCCCTGGGCCGCTACAGCGACAGCAACTACTGGATCACCTTCGCGGGCATCCTCCCCGCCGACAACCCCCGCTTCGTCGTCGGCATGGTCTACGACAAGCCCGTCTACACCTCACCGCAAGGCCACTCCGCCGCCCTCTTCTTCCACGACATCGCCTCCTACATCGCGCAGCGGTACGACATCCCGCTGTCCAAGGAGCAGTCACCGGTGGTGCCGTTGCAACTGCCGTGATCGGTGGTGCTGGGACTCCGCTTGCGCAGAGCGTGAAAGAGCGCGGGAGTGCGGGGTTGAGCCCAGGTGGGTGGTGGGGTGCGCGGGCCAAGCAGCTGCCGGATGGTGGGGTCTGTCCTGACCGGTCAGGACAGACCCCCCTTACGGCTTGCGAAGGGTCGAGAAGTGGTTTCGGTGAGCGCATGGACCTCCTGGGGGTCGTGGCTGTCAGGTGAGGGCTCGCGCGATGGTGCGGGTTGCCTCGGCGAGCGTGGGGCGGGTGGTGGCGCCGGGTTTGGTGGGGGCGGTGAACAGGACGATGACCCAGGGGGCTCGGCCGGGGGGTTGGATGGTGGCCGCGTTGTTGACCTCGCCCTGGGAGCCTGAGCCGGACTTGTCGGCCACGTCCCAGGTCGGGGGGAGGCCTGCTCGGATCAGGTCCTTGCCGGTGGTGCTGGCGCGCATCCAGGTGAGGAGCTGGGTGCGGTTCTCCGCGGACAGGGCGTTCTCCACCGTCAGCTTGCGCAGGGTTGCCGCGTAGGCCGCCGGGGTGGAGGTGTCCCGGGTGTCGCCCGGGGTGGTGTCGTTGAGGGTCGGTTCTGTGCGGTCGCAGCGGCTGGTGGTGTCTCCCAGGGTGCGGAGGTAGGCCGTCAGGCCCTCGGGCTCCCCGACGAGGGGGAGCAGGAGGTTGTAGGCCGGGTTGTCACTGACTGTCAGGGCTGCCTCGCACAGGGCTGCCACGGTCATGCCCTCGGACACGTGCTGGGCGGTGGTGGGGGAGTGCGCCAGGAGGTCGGCCGGGGTGTAGCGGATCACGCGGTCCAGCAGGCCCGGCTGCCCCGACCGGGCCTGCAGCACTGCCGACGACACGAGGACCTTGGCCGTCGAGCACATCAGGAACCGCTCGTCCGCGCGGTGGCGGACCTCGGTGCCCGATCCGGTGTCCACCGCGTACACCCCGAGCCGACCCCCCATCACCTCCTCCAGGGCCGCCAGCTCGCGCTGCGCCGTCGCCACCGCGGGGGTCGGATCCCGTGGGGCGTCGGAGGTCGAGCCGGTCGGTCCCGGGGGAGCGGCCGGTGTGGACGGACTCGCACACCCGGCCAGCACCGCGCCCAGCCCTCCCAGGAGGACCGTGCGCCGGGTCGTGGACGGGTATCGCGCGTGGGTCACTGCGCACTCCTCGCGGTCGGTGTCGGTTTCCCACCGGAAGGACGCATGAATCGGTCGAACGTTGCCGCGAGCCCGCGGCTGCCGTAGTGAACATGTGTTCGACATTACCGCGTCCGCGCTGCTCCGGACGTGCGCGGAAGCTGCTCCAACCGATCGTGTCACGCACCGCCGGACGGGCTCACCCGCACCGCCGTACCCCATGCGCCCGGGGCGCGGTGATCGAGGGGCCGCGCGGTAGCCCTGCGTGCGCAGGTAGCCTTCCGCCCCGTGCCCGCCAAGCTCGACGGCAAGGCAGTCACAGCGCCGCCTCGCCCCTCCCGAACCCAGCCCGTGCCACTGGCCACACTGGCCTCCCGCGCCTCCGCGCGCCCACACGGGTCCGACCGCCCCGGTGCCGCACCGGTGTCCGATGTGGCCGTCACCGGCGCGACCCTGCGCGCCCAGCACGTGCTGCCCGGAGACCTGTTCGCCGGGCTGCCCGGCGCCCGCGCGCACGGGGCCGACTTCGCCGCCCAGGCAGCCGCCGCCGGGGCTGTCGCGGTGCTGACCGACGAGGCGGGCGCAGCGCGCCCCGCCGTGCGCGACAGCGGGCTGCCGGTGCTGGTGCACCCGGACCCGCGCGGCGTGCTCGGCCCCCTCGCGGGCTTCATCTACGGCGAGCCCTCGCTCGCGCTGAAGGTCCTGGGCGTCACCGGGACCTCCGGCAAGACCACCACCACGCACATGGTCGAGTCCGGCCTCGCCGCCGCGGGGCTGACGACCGGCCTGATCGGCACGGTGGAGACCCGCATCGCTGGGGAGCGGCTGTCCAGCGCGTTCACCACCCCCGAGGCCCCTGACCTGCAAGCGCTGTTCGCGGTGATGCTCGAACGCGGCGTCACGCACGTGCCGATGGAGGTCTCCAGCCACGCGCTGAGCCTCGGCCGGGTGGCGGGCACGCGGTTCGCCGCCGGGGCGTTCACCAACCTCTCCCAGGACCACCTGGACTTCCACCCCGACATGGAGGACTACTTCCAGGCGAAGGCGCTGCTGTTCGACGGCCGCTCCGCCCGCGAGGTCGTCTGCGTCGACACCGACTGGGGCCGCCGCCTGGTGACCCCGCGGACGGTCACCGTCGCCACCGGCGGCGACGCGCACTGGACCGCCTCCGGCGCGTCCACCTCGCTGTCGGGCGAGCAGTCGTTCACCATCCACGGCCCCGGCGGCCGCGAGCTGGCCGCGACGCTGCCCATCCCCGGCACCTTCAACGTGGCGAACGCGCTGGTCGCCGCCGCCGTGCTCGCCGAGGTGGGCATCTCCGACGAGGACATCGTGCGCGGGCTGGCCCGGGTGCGGGTGCCCGGGCGGATGGAGCGCGTTGCGCTCGGCCAGGACTTCACCGCCGTCGTCGACTACTCGCACAAGCCCGAGGCGGTCGCGCTCGCGCTGGACGCCATGCGCGCCCGCTCCGACGGCCGGTTGATCACCGTGCTCGGCTGCGGCGGCGACCGCGACACCGGCAAGCGCCCGCTGATGGGCGCCGAGGCGGCCCGGCGCAGCGACCTGCTGGTGGTCACCGACGACAACCCGCGCTCGGAGTCCCCGGCCGCGATCCGCGCCGCGGTGGTCGAGGGCGCCCGCGCGGTGCCCGAGGGCCAGCGCGGCGAGGTGCTCGACATCGGTGACCGCAGGCGGGCCATCGCCACCGCGGTCGCCGCCGCCCGCTCCGGCGACGTCGTCGTCATCGCGGGCAAGGGCCACGAGACCGGCCAGGAGGTCGCGGGCGTGGTCCACCCCTTCTCCGACCGCGACGAGCTGGAGGCGGCCATCCGCGAACGACTGGACTCGGTGACCCGGTGATCCCGCTGACGCTGCGCGAGGTCGCCGACGCCGTCGGCGGCACCCTGCACGACGCCGACCCGGGCGCGGTGGTGGCGGGGACGGTCGAGTTCGACTCCCGGGCCGTCACCGCGGGCGGGCTGTTCGTCGCCCTGCCCGGGGAGAAGGTCGACGGGCACGACTTCGCCGCCAAGGCGCTCGCCCAGGGCGCGGTCGCGGTGCTGGCCGCGCGCCCGGTGGGCGGCCCCGCCGTGGTGGTGCCGCCGGTGTCCGAGGCGCACACCCGCTCGGTGGCCCTGACCGGCGACACCGACGGCTCCGGCGCCGCCGTGCTGGCCGCCCTGGCCAAGCTGGCCAGGGTCGTGGTCGACCGGCTGACCGCCCGCGGCCTGACCGTGGTGGGCGTGACCGGGTCGTCGGGCAAGACCTCGACGAAGGACCTCATCGCGCAGGTGCTGGCCCCGATGGGCCCGACGGTGGCCCCGCCCGGCTCCTTCAACAGCGAGCTGGGCCACCCCTGGACCGCGCTGCGCGCCGACGAGGGCACCCGGTACCTGGTGCTGGAGCTGTCCGCGCGCGGGCCGGGGCACATCGCCGCGCTCTGCGACACCGCCCCGCCGCGCATCGGCGCCGTGCTCAACGTCGGCAGCGCGCACCTGGGCGAGTTCGGCACCCGCGAGGACATCGCCAAGACCAAGGGCGAGCTGGTGGAGAAGCTGCCCGAGGACGGCGTCGCCGTGCTCAACGCCGACGACCCGCTGGTCGCGGCCATGGCGAGCCGCACCAGGGCCAGGGTCGTGCTGGTCGGCGAGGCCGCGGGCGCGCACGTGCGGGCCGCGGACATCCGCCTCGACGAGCAGGCCAGGGCCACCTTCCGCCTGGTCAGCCCGCAGGGCGAGGCCGACGTCGCGCTGGGCCTGCACGGCGCCCACCACGTCGGCAACGCGCTGAGCGCGGCCGCGATCGCCCTGGAGCTGGGCGCGACGCCCGCCGAGGTGGCCGAGCGGCTCTCCGGCGCCCGCCGGGTCTCGGCGCGCCGGATGGAGGTGATCACCCGGCCGGACGGCGTCACGGTGGTCAACGACTCCTACAACGCCAACCCGGAATCGGTGCGCGCGGCGCTCAAGACGCTGGCGACGATGGCCCGCACGGGCAACCGCAGGCGGTCCTGGGCCGTCCTGGGTGTCATGGGCGAGCTGGGCGACGACCACGTCGCCGCGCACGACGAGGTGGGCAGGCTCGCCGTTCGACTGGACATCAACCGCCTGGTGGTGGTCGGCGCGGACGCCCGGCCGATGCACCAGGGGGCGAGCCTGGAGGGCTCGTGGGGAGAGGAGTCGGTGCTGGTGGCGGACGTCGATGCCGCGGTCGCGCTGCTGCGCGCCGAACTGGCACCCGGTGACGTCGTTCTCGTGAAGGCGTCCAAGGTCGCCGCCCTGTGGCGGGTCGCGGACGCGCTGCTGGAGGCGGGCGAGTGAAGAGCATCCTCATCGCGGCGGCGGTCGCGATGGTCGTGTCCATCCTGCTCACGCCGTACCTGATCCGGGTGTTCTCCCGGCAGGGCTTCGGGCAGGAGATCCGCGAGGAGGGCCCGGAGGGCCACAAGAGCAAGCGCGGCACCCCGACCATGGGCGGCGTGGCGATCATCATCGCGATGTGGGCGGGCTACGGCACCTCGCACGTCGTCAACGCCACCTCCTCCCCGCGCGGGGAATCCCCGACCGCCTCGGGCCTGCTGGTGCTGATGCTGGCCACCGGCCTGGGCCTGGTCGGCTTCCTCGACGACTTCATCAAGATCCGCAAGCAGCGGAACCTGGGGCTGAACAAGACGGCCAAGCTGGTCGGGCAGCTGGTGGTGGCGATCGCCTTCGCCGTGCTGGCGCTGCGCTTCCCCGACGAGCGCGAGCTGACCCCGGCCTCGGACAACCTGTCGTTCGTCCGCGACATCTCCATCGTGTCCTTCGGCGCGCTGGGCTTCATCGTCTTCTGCTACCTGGCGGTCTCGGCCTGGTCGAACGCGGTGAACTTCACCGACGGCCTCGACGGCCTGGCCGGTGGCTCCTCGGCGATGGTGCTGGGCACCTACGTGGTGATCGCGTTCTGGCAGTTCAGCCACGACTGCGGGCGGCTGCCCGAGGCGGCCTGCTACGACGTGCGCGACCCGCTGGACCTGGCGATCGTGGCGGCGGCGTCGATGGGCGCCTGCATCGGGTTCCTGTGGTGGAACGCCGCCCCGGCGAAGATCTTCATGGGCGACACCGGCTCGCTGGCCCTCGGCGGCTTGGTGGCGGGGCTGGCGATGGCCACCCGCACCGAGCTGCTGATGATCATCATCGGTGGCCTGTTCGTGGTCGAGATGGTGTCGGTGGTGCTGCAGATCGCGGTGTTCCGCACGACCAGGCGCCGGTTGTTCCGGATGGCGCCGTTCCACCACCACTTCGAGCTCGCAGGCTGGGCGGAGACCACCGTCATCATCCGGTTCTGGCTGCTGGCGGGCGTCTGCGCGATGTTCGGCCTTGGCCTGTTCTACGCCGACTGGTTGTCGGCGGGCGGTGTGGGCGGCGGTCTGTGACGGGGCTGCTGGCGGGCCGGTCGGTCCTGGTCGCGGGCGCGGGGGTCGCGGGCCGCGGGGTCGCGGCGGCCCTGGTCGCCGAGGGCGCGCGGGTGGTGGTGGCCGACGGCGACGCCGAGCGGCTGGCCGCGCTGGCCGACCTGGGCGTGGCCACCGCGCTGGCCCCGCAGGAGCCGCCGCCGGGCACCGAGCTGGTCGTGACCAGCCCGGGCTGGCGGCCGGACAGCCCGCTGCTGGCGGCGGCCGCCGCGGCCGGGGTCGAGGTGGTCGGGGACGTCGAGCTTGCCTGGCGGATCGCCCAGGAGCTCGCGGACCCGCCGACCTGGCTGGCGGTGACCGGCACCAACGGCAAGACCAGCACGGTGATGATGCTGGAGTCGATGCTGCGCGCCGCCGGGCTGGACGCGGTGGCCTGCGGCAACGTCGGCCTGCCCGTGGTGGACGCGGTGCGCTCGGGGCACTCGGTGCTGGCCGTGGAGCTGTCGAGCTTCCAGCTGCACTGGCAGTCCTCGATGCGCGCGCACGCCTCGGTCGTGCTCAACGTCGCCGAGGACCACCTGGACTGGCACGGCGGCATGGCCGACTACGCCGCCGCCAAGGGGAAGGTGCACACCGGCGCGAAGGTCGTCGTGCACAACACCGCCGACGAGTGGTCGCAGCGGTTGGCCGCCGAGCACCAGGGCACCCACGTCGGCTTCGGCCTGGGCACGCCCCGGCCCGGCGAGCTGGGCCTGGTCGAGGACCTGCTGGTCGACCGCGCCTTCGTCGACGACCCGCAGACGATGGCCGAGGAGCTGTTCACCCTCGCCGACGTGCGCCCGCAGGTGCCGCACGCGGTGGCCAACGCCCTGGCCGCCGCCGCCCTGGCCCGCGCGCACGGCGTGCCCGCCGACGCCGTCCGGCGCGGGCTGCTGGACTACCAGCCCGGCGCGCACCGCTCGGTGCCGGTCGGCGAGCTCGACGGCGTGCGCTACGTCAACGACTCCAAGGCCACCAACCCGCACGCGGCGGGCAGCTCGCTGCGCGCCCACGAGAGCGTGGTGTGGATCGCGGGCGGTCTGCTCAAGGGCGCCTCGGTGGACGAGCTGGTGCGGGAGGTGGCCGGGCGGCTGCGCGCTGCGGTGCTCCTCGGCCGCGACGCCGAGGTCGTGGCCGCCTCGCTGGCGCGACACGCCCCCGAGGTCCCCGTGCACCGGGTGCCGCCGGGAGACGATGACCCCATGACCGCCGCCGTCCGCGCCGCCCGCGCCGCGGCCCGACCGGGTGATGTCGTGCTGCTCGCCCCGGCCGCCGCCTCGATGGACCAGTTCCGCGACTACGCCCACCGGGGGGACGCGTTCGCCGGTGCGGTGCGCGACCTGCTCGCCGGCGGTGCCCCCGGGACCGGCTGATGGTCACCCAGGCCGAGGGCGGGTCCGCCGGGCGGGCGCGCAGGCCCGCGCGCGCCCCGGGCCGGGTCGCCGCCGTCCGCGTCGCGCTGACCGCGTGGCTGGGCAGGCCGCTGGCCTCCTTCCACCTCGTGCTGGCCGTGTTCGGCCTGCTCACCGTGCTCGGCCTGGTGATGGTGCTCTCGGCGTCGTCGGTGGTGTCCTTCCGCACCGGCGACGGGCTCTACACCGTGTTCATCAAGCAGCTGGTGTACGTCGGCGTCGGGTCGGTGGTGTTCTGGCTGGCGCTGCGCACGCCGCTGGAGAAGATCGCCTCGTACAGCGGGGCCGTGCTCATCGCCAGCATCGCCTGCCTGGCCGCGGTGCTGACGCCGCTGGGCGCCACGCTCAACGGCACGCGCAGCTGGTTCGTCCTCGGGCCCATCTCGTTCCAGCCGATCGAGGTGTGCAAGCTGGCGCTGGCGCTGTGGGGGGCGCAGGTGCTGGTCGCGAAGCGGGCCGTGCTGCACCGCTACCGCCACCTGCTCGTGCCGGTGGTCCCGGTGGCGCTGCTGATGTTCGCGCTGGTGATGCTGCAACCCGACCTGGGCGGCACGGTGACCCTGGGCGTGGTGCTGATCGCGCTGCTGTGGTTCGCCGGTGCCCCGCTGCGCATCTTCGGCGCGCTGGCCGCGGGCGGCGTCGCCGGGGTGGCCCTGCTGGCGGTGGGCACCGAGTACCGGCTCGACCGGGTGCTCAGCTTCCTCAGCCCGGAGGCCGACCAGCTGGGCAAGGGCTACCAGGCGGTGCAGGCGCAGCTGGCGCTGGCCGACGGCGGGCTGTTCGGCCGCGGCCTCGGGCAGGGCCCGTCCAAGTGGGACTTCCTGCCCAACGTGCACAACGACTTCATCTTCGCCCTGATCGGCGACGAGCTCGGGTTCCTGGGCTGCTCGCTGGTGCTGGGGCTGTTCGCCATGGTCGCGGTGGTCGGCATGCGGGTGGCCACCCGCAACATCGACCCGTGGGTCCGGATGGTGTCCGCGACGCTGACGGTGTGGCTGGTCGCCCAGGCCGCGATCAACATCGGCTACGTCGTCGGGCTGCTGCCGGTCACCGGGATCACGCTGCCGATGATCTCCTCCGGGGGTACCTCGGTGGTGGTGACCATGGCGGTGTTCGGCCTGCTGGCCAACTGCGCGCGGCACGAGCCCGAGGCCGTGTCCGCGCTGCGCTCGCAGGGCCCCGGCCGGTTCGGCAAGCTGCTGCGCCTGCCCGCCCCGGAGCCCTACAAGCCGCCGAAGAAGCGCAGGCCCGCTCGCCCGTCCGCACCGCCGCGGGCGGCGGGCAGGCCCGCGGGCCACCGGGGCGCGCCGCCGCAGGAGCTGCGCAGGCGCGCCGGGTACGGCCGGGCAGCGGGTGGTGCGCCCGTGGCCAGGCAGAAGAAGAGCCGCGGGGCACCGCGGACCGCTGAAGGAGGACGTCGTTGACCGTTGGTCCCACCGGTGGGAGCGCCGCGGGGCGCCGGGGCCCGTGCGTGGTGGTCGCGGGGGGTGGCACGGCGGGGCACATCGAGCCCGCGCTGGCGCTGGCCGACGCGGTGATGCGGTTGCGCCCGGACGCCAGGGTGGTGGCGCTGGGCACCGAGCGCGGTCTGGAGCGCACGATCGTCCCGCAGCGCGGCTACCCGCTGGAGATGATCCCGCCGGTCCCGATGCCGCGCAAGCCCAACGTCGACCTGCTCAAGCTGCCGCTGAAGGTGCGCTCGGCGATCAAGGACACCCGTGAGGTGCTCGACCGGGTCGGCGCCGACGTCGTGGTCGGGTTCGGCGGCTACGTCGCGCTGCCCGCCTACCTCGCCGCGCGCGGCCGGGTGCCGATCGTGGTGCACGACTCCAACGCCAAGGCGGGCCTGGCCAACAAGGTCGGCGCGCGCTTCGCCGAGCGGGTCGCGGTGGCGGTGCCGGACACCGGCCTGCCCGACGAGGAGGTCATCGGGATCCCGCTGCGGCAGTCGATCCTGGGCCTGGACCGGGTGGCGCTGCGCGCGGAGGCCCGCCGCTTCTTCGGCCTGCACCCCACCGCGCCGACGCTGCTGGTGACCGGCGGGTCGCAGGGCGCGCAGTCGATCAACGCGGCGGTGGCGGGCGCGGCGCCGGACCTGGCCGCGGCGGGCATCGGCGTGCTGCACGCCTACGGCCGCCGGAACACCCTCGCGGTGCAGCAGATCATGGGCGCGCCGCCGTACGTCGCGGTGCCCTACCTGGAGCGGATGGACCTGGCGCTGGCCGCCGCCGACGCGACCCTGTGCCGGTGCGGGGCGATGACCGTCGCCGAGGTGTCGGCGGTCGGCCTGCCCGCGGTGTACGTGCCGCTGCCGCACGGCAACGGCGAGCAGGCGCTCAACGCCCAGCCGGTCGTCGACGCCGGGGGCGCGGTGCTGGTGCCGGACGCGGAGCTGAGCCCGCGGCGGGTGGCCGAGGCGGTCATCCCGATCCTGCGCGACCGGGCCCGCACGCAGGCGATGGCCCAGGCCGCGCGCGGCAGCGGGCACCGCGAGGCCGCCGACGTGCTGGCCAGGATGGTGCTGGAGGCCGCGGAGCGGGGTGCCCGGCGATGACCGGACCGCTGGAGCCCGCGCTGCTCGACCGCGCGCACCTCGTCGGCATCGGCGGGGCCGGGATGAGCGGCATCGCCCGCATCCTGCTGGCCCGGGGCCTGCCGGTGTCCGGGTCCGACGCCAAGGAGTCCCGGGCCAACCTCGCGCTGCGCGCCCAGGGCGCCCGGATCGCGGTGGGCCAGGCCGCGGCGAACCTCGACCTGCTCGACGGCGGCCCGACCGCGGTGGTGGTGTCCACCGCGATCAAGCCGGACAACCCGGAGCTGGTGGCGGCGCGCGAGCGCGGCCTGCCGGTGCTGCACCGCTCCGAGGCGCTGGCCGCGCTGATGGCGGGCGACCGGGTGGCCTGCATCGCGGGCACGCACGGCAAGACCTCCACCACCTCGATGCTGACCGTGGCGTTGCAGCACTGCAGGCTCGACCCGTCGTTCGCCATCGGCGGCGACCTCAACGAGTCCGGCGCCAACGCCCACCACGGCAGCGGCGGGATCTTCGTGGCCGAGGCCGACGAGAGCGACGGGTCGTTCCTGGTGTTCTCCCCGTCGGTGGCGGTGGTGACCAACGTCGAGGCCGACCACCTCGACCACCACGGCACCGTCGAGGCCTACACCGAGGTGTTCGACCGGTTCGCCGCGCGGGTCGAGCCCGGCGGCGTCCTGGTGGCCTGCGCCGACGACCCCGGGTCGGCCGCGCTGGCCGACCGGGTCGAGGCCGCGGGCGCGCGGGTGCGCCGGTACGGGCGCACCGCGTCCGGGCCGGAGGACGCGGTGCTGCTGGACTACCGGGCCGAGGGCGGCCTGGGCGAGGCGCGGGTGTCGGTGTCCGGGCAGGAGCTGCTGCTGCGGGTCGCCCTGCCCGGCGAGCACATGGCCCTGAACGCGATCGCGGCGTTCCTGGCCGGGCTGGAGCTGGGCGCCCCGCCCACCGAGCTGGGCGAGGGCATCGCCGCGTTCGGCGGGGTGCGCAGGCGCTTCGAGCTCAAGGGCAGCGCGGCGGGCGTGCGGGTCTACGACGACTACGCCCACCACCCCACCGAGGTCGCCGCCCAGCTGGCCGCGGTGCGCCCGGCGGCGGGCGACGGCCGGGTCGTGGTGGTGTTCCAGCCGCACATGTACTCCCGGACCAGGACCTTCGCCGCCGAGTTCGGCGCGGCGCTGGCCGCCGCCGACGAGGTCCTGGTGCTCGACGTGTTCGGCGCCCGCGAGGAGCCGGAGCCGGGGGTCAGCGGCGCGCTGGTGGCCGACGCGGTGCCGCTGCCCGCCGACCGGGTCCACTACGAGCCCGCGTTCGACAAGGCGACGGCGCTGGTGGCGGGCCTGGTGCGCGACGGCGACCTGGTGCTGACCATGGGCGCGGGCGACGTGACGATGCTCGGCCCCGAGCTGCTCGCCGAGCTGGAGCGGCGCACCGGATGACCGGGACCGTCCACCAGCGGACCAGGGCGCGGCGCAGGCCACCGCGCGCCGGGGAGCGCCCGCCCCGCCGCGCGCGCAGGCGCACCCCGCGCCGGTACCTGGTCCGCCGGTGGACGGTGCTGGGGTCGTTCCTGCTGGTCACCGCGCTGGTGGTGGTCGTGTGGTTCACCCCGGTGATCGGTGTGCGGGACGTGCAGGTCAGCGGCACCAGCGGGCTCAGCGCCGACGCGGTGCGCGAGGCCGCCGCCGTGGCCGCGGGCACCCCGCTGGTGCGGCTGGACACCGACGAGGTGGCCGAGCGGGTGCGGCGGCTGCCCCGGGTCGACACCGTGCAGGTCACCCGGTCGTTCCCGGGGACCGTGCGGATCTCGGTCACCGAGCGCACCCCGGTGCTGGCGGTGGCCGAGCAGGACGGGGTGCACCTGCTCGACGCGTCGGGCTTCGACTACAGCACGGTCGCCACCGCGCCCGCCGGCCTGCCCGCCCTCACCGCCGCCGACCAGCCCAGCCGGGAGGCCGCGGCCATCGCGGTCGCGGCGCTGCCCGAGGCCCTGGTCCGCCAGGTCGCGGGCGTGGCCGCGCCCACCCCGGCCGACGTCCGGCTCACCCTGGGCGACGGGCGGGTCGTGGTGTGGGGCGGGCCGGAGGACTCCCCGCGCAAGGCCGCCGTGCTGGGCCCGCTGCTCACCCGTCCGGGCAAGACCTACGACGTGGCGGCCCCCGAGTTCCCCACGATCGCGGGATAAGCGCTCGAAACTGTCGGGGGTCTGCGCCAGGATGCCCCCATGACCTCCGCGCCCCCCGACACCCGCGTCGACCCGCCCGACGTCGGCGACGAGGTCGCGCAGGTCAACGGCTTCCTCGACTACCTGCGCGGCACGGTGGTGCGCAAGGCGCACGGGCTGTCGGAGGTCGACGCCCGCCGCGCCGTGCTGCCCTCGCCGCTGATGACGGTCGCGGGCCTGCTCGGGCACCTGCGGTGGGTGGAGGCGCACTGGTTCGGCGTGGTGCTCGACGGCCAGCACGACCGCGCGCCCTGGGACCCGGCCGACCCGGACGCGGAGTTCCGCGTCCCGGACGGGGTCCCGCTGGCCCGGCTGGTCGAGGAGTACGAGGCGGAGTGCGCGCACAGCCGGGGGGTCGCGGCCGGGATGGCCTTCGACGACACCGGCACGTTCGAGGGCCGCACGGTCTCGCTGCGCTGGGTGCTGCTGCACATGGTCGAGGAGACCGGCAGGCACGCCGGGCACCTCGACGCCATCCGCGAGCTGCTGGACGGTGCGACGGGGGAGTGACCGGGGCCCGACAGCGGGGGGCGTGCACGTCCCGTGACCAACAACCGCGACGCCGCTCGGCGTGGCGGCTGGATACCGCGTCCCGCTATGCCTACCTTCCTTGATTAGTCCGGGGTTGACATAACTCCCGCTCTCTGGTTGACGCCGAGGGCCGGCCCCGGCAGGCACACCGCAGGGCATCCGATCAGGAAGGCGGCTCATGACGCCCCCGCACAACTACCTCGCCGTGATAAAGGTCGTCGGCATCGGTGGCGGCGGCGTGAACGCCGTCAACCGCATGATCGAGGTCGGTCTCAAGGGTGTCGAGTTCATCGCGGTGAACACCGACGCGCAGGCACTGCTCATGTCCGACGCCGACGTCAAGCTCGACATCGGCCGCGAGCTGACCCGCGGCCTCGGCGCGGGCGCCAACCCCGAGGTCGGGCACAAGGCCGCCGAGGACCACCGCGAGGAGATCGAGGAGGTCCTCAAGGGGGCCGACATGGTCTTCGTGACCGCGGGTGAGGGCGGCGGCACCGGCACCGGCGGCGCCCCCGTGGTCGCCTCGATCGCCCGCAAGCTCGGCGCGCTGACCATCGGCGTGGTCACCCGGCCGTTCGCCTTCGAGGGCAAGCGCCGGGCCAAGCAGGCCGAGGACGGCATCCAGGAGCTGCGCAACGAGTGCGACACGCTCATCGTGATCCCCAACGACCGGCTGCTCCAGCTCGGGGACGTGGGCGTGTCGCTGATGGACGCGTTCCGCTCCGCCGACGAGGTGCTGCTCTCCGGTGTCCAGGGCATCACCGACCTCATCACCACCCCCGGCCTGATCAACCTCGACTTCGCCGACGTCAAGTCGGTGATGTCCGGGGCGGGCTCGGCGCTGATGGGCATCGGCTCCGCGCGCGGCGAGGGCCGGGCGGTGCAGGCCGCCCAGAAGGCGATCAACTCGCCGCTGCTGGAGGCCTCGATGGACGGTGCGCACGGCGTGCTGCTGGCCATCGCGGGCGGCTCGGACCTCGGCCTGTTCGAGATCAACGAGTCGGCGTCGCTGGTGCAGGAGGCCGCGCACCCCGAGGCCAACATCATCTTCGGCACGGTGATCGACGACTCGCTCGGCGACGAGGTGCGGGTGACCGTGATCGCGGCGGGCTTCGACGCCGGGGCGCCGACGCACAAGAAGCTGGACCCGTCGGCCATCGGCTCCCGGTCGTCGTCGGTCACCGCCTCGGCGCAGGCGGACCCGACGCCGCCCCCGCAGCCGCCCGAGCCGGAGCCCGCCGCGCCGCAGGTGCCCCCGCAGAGCACCTACACCCCGCCGCCGACCAGCTACAGCTCCTCGGTGTCGGCCACCCCGCCGCCGAGCGCCGTGCCGCGGCCGCTGGCGGGCGGCACCGGCAGCCTGCCCAGCCGGGCCGTGCCGGTGACCGACGACCCGGACGACGAGGTGGACGTGCCGCCCTTCATGCGGCGCTAGTCCCACCCGGCCCCACCACCGCCTCGCAGGAGGCGGTCGGCGCGGCCTCGACGACGACAGGCGGGCACCCCCGACAAGGGGGTGCCCGCCTTTGTCGGTCTGCCCGGATAGGTTGGTCCTCGGCAGGTGTCGGGCTTCAGCCGTGGAGAGTGCACAGTGCGCGTACGACGGGTGGTCACCACGCGCGAGGGCGGGGTCTCGCGGGCCCCGTACGAGTCGTTCAACCTGGGCGACCACGTCGGGGACGACCCGGCGGCGGTCGCCGCCAACCGCGGGCGCCTGGCCCGCGAGCTCGGCCTGGGGGCCGACCGGCTGGTGTGGATGGAGCAGGTGCACGGCCGCACCGCGCAGGTCGTCGACGGGCCGGTGGACGGGCCGCTGGAGGCCACCGACGCCGTCGTCACCGCCGAGCCGGGCCTGGGGCTGGTGGTGCTGGTCGCGGACTGCGTGCCGGTGCTGCTGGCCGACCCGGAGGCGGGCGTGGTGGCCGCGGTGCACGCGGGCAGGGTCGGCGCCAGGGTCGGGGTCGTCCCCGCCGCGCTGGCGGCGATGGCGGAGGCGGGCGCGGACGTCCAGCGGGTCGAGGTGCTGCTCGGGCCCGCGGTGTGCGGCGACTGCTACGAGGTGCCGCAGGCGATGCAGACCGACGTGGAGAAGCACCTGCCGGGCAGCGCGTGCCGCACCCGCCGGGGCACGCCGGGGCTGGACCTGCGCGCCGGGCTGTGGCGCCAGCTCGCGGACGCGGGCGTGGCGAAGATCGGCATGGACCCGCGGTGCACCCGCGAGGAGCAGGCGCTGTTCAGCCACCGCAGGGACGGCACCACTGGGCGACTGGCCGCGGTCACCTGGGTGGACCCGTCATGACCGCTGGGCGCACCGAGCCGGGGTCCGGGCGCAGCGCGGAGGTCGCGGCCAACCTGGCCGAGGTCCGGGCGCGCATCGAGGCCGCCTGCGCCGCCGCGGGCCGCGACCCGGCCGGGGTGCGGCTGCTGGGGGTCAGCAAGACCTGGCCCGCCTCGGACGCGGTGGCCCTGGCGGAACTCGGCGTGCTCGACCTCGCCGAGAACCGGGAGCAGGAGGCCGGGCCCAAGGCCGCGCTGATCGGCGCGGAGCGGCCCGACCTGGCGATCCGCTGGCACATGGTGGGCCAGCTGCAGCGCAACAAGGCCCGCGCGGTGGCCCGGTGGGCGCACGAGGTGCAGTCCGTGGACTCGGTGCGCCTGGCGGAGGCGCTGCACCGCGCTGTGGGCAACGCCCAGGACGCCGGGGAGCGCGCCGACCCCCTGGACGTGCTCATCCAGGTGAGCCTGGACGACGACCCGGCGCGCGGCGGGTGCCCGGTCGACGGGATCGGGGAGCTGGCCGAGGTCATAACTCGTTCGAGTGGACTTCGGTTGCGCGGGATCATGGCCGTGGCACCGCTGGGGGGACGACCCGAGGCCGCGTTCGCGCGCCTGGCGTCGGCGGGAGAACGGCTGCGGGAGACATATCCCACTGCTTCCGAGCTCTCCTGCGGCATGAGTAACGATCTTGAGGCGGCGATCGAGTACGGGTCGACGTGCGTGCGTGTCGGAACCGCTCTGCTCGGGAGGCGCGGTCTAGCCTTCCGGTGAGTCAGGGGTTCGGGGAACTCTGGACCCCGGTGTGACGGTTGAGACTCGTGAGGCACGGGTAGGTCGTCCCGCACGAGGACAGTCGCCGGGGAAGTCGCGGAGGATGGCATGAGCACGCTGCAGAAGCTGAAGGCCTACTTCGGCATGGTCCCTGCCGACGAGTTCGACGACTACGACCTCGACGACTACGACCGGCGCGGGTACGGGCACCGGCCCGAGTACCTGGCCGACGACGAGTTCGACGACTACGGCTCCGGCCGCGCCCGCCGCGGTGGTCGCTACCGGGCCGAGGCCGACCTCGACGAGGACTACGAGCCCGCCGAGCGGCCCCGGGTCCGCCCGGCGCCGTGGGTGCCCACCCCGGTGCCCGTGGACACCGGCACCCGCGGCTCGCTGGCCGTGGACGCCCGGCGCGAGCCCCCCGCGCGCACCCGCCCCACCGAGCAGCCGGTGCCCTCCGGCTACCCGCTGGGCCGCGTGGTGACCCTGCACCCCACCAGCTACCTGGAGGCCAGGACGATCGGGGAGCACTACCGCGACGGCCGCCCGGTGATCATGAACCTGACCGAGATGGAGGACGGCGACGCCAAGCGCCTCGTCGACTTCGCCGCCGGTCTGGCCTTCGCCGTGCGCGGTTCGATGGACAAGGTCACCAGCAAGGTGTTCTTGATCTCACCGCCCAACGCCGACCCCACCGCGGAGGACAAGCGGCGGTTGGCCGAGGGCGGGTTCGCGGGCCGCGCCTGAGTGATGGCAGAGTTGACCCGTGGATGTTCTGCGCATCGCCCTCTTCTGGGTGTTCTTCACGTTGTGGCTGCTGCTCACCGCCCGCGTGGTGGTGGAGTTCGTCCGGATGTTCGCCCGGGACTGGCGGCCCGCCGGTGGGGTTGCGGTGACGCTGGAGACCATCTACACAGTGACAGACCCCCCGGTGCGCCTGGTCCGTCGGATCATCCCGACGGTCCGCATCGGGGGGGTTGGGCTGGACTTATCGATTATGGTGCTGCTGTTCGTCGTATACATTGCGATGCAACTGGCCTATCCCTGACGGGACTTGGGTGCAGCCCTGGAGCGCGTGAGGTGATCAGATGTCGTTGACCCCCGCTGACGTGCACAACGTCGCGTTCAGCAAGCCTCCTATCGGGAAGCGGGGCTACAACGAGGACGAGGTGGACGCTTTCCTCGACCTGGTCGAGGTGGAGCTGTCCCGCCTGATCGAGGAGAACAACGACCTGCGTGCCCAGGTCGAGCAGCTCGACGCGCAGCTGGAGTCGGCCCGCGCGGACCTCGACGACGCTCGTTCCGGCGCGGCCCCGGCCTCCCCCGTGCGGGCGGTCGAGGAGCCCCGGCGGCTCAACCCGGTGCCCCCGCCCAGCTCGCTGGAGCAGACCAGCCCCGGCGGCGGTGGCGACCACCACGTGCAGGCGGCCAAGGTGCTCGGCCTCGCGCAGGAGATGGCCGACCGGCTGACCGGCGAGGCCAAGGCCGAGGCGGACACCATGCTCTCGGAGGCGCGGACCAAGTCCGAGCAGCTGCTCTCCGAGGCCCGGTCGAAGTCCGACACCATGGTCAACGAGGCGCGCGGTCGCGCCGAGACCATGCTGAACGACGCCCGCACCCGGGCCGAGACGCTGGAGCGGCAGGCCCGCGAGAAGGCCACCTCGCTGGAGCGCGACGCCCAGCGCCAGCACACCGAGATCCTGGGCGCGGTGCAGGCCGAGCGCACCACCCTGGAGAAGAAGATCGACGAGCTGCGCACCTTCGAGCGCGAGTACCGCACCCGCCTCAAGACGTTCCTGGAGTCGAGCCTGCGCGAGCTGGGCGACCGCGGCTCGGCCGCGCCGACCTCCGAGGGCGCCCGGGCGGCGAGCGGGCAGCAGAGCGGCGGCTACTCCTTCGGCCCGCGCGCCGAGGCGGGCTGAGCCGGAGCGCGACCGGGCACGGCGCCCGCGGGTGGGCTGACCACCCGCGGGCCGCACGACCCGGTCCACGGGACGCACAGTGCTGATCATCGTGCTGCTGCTGGTCCTGGTGGCGTTCGGCCTGCTGGTCGCCGCGCTCACCACGGCCAACACCCTGTTCGCCTGGATCTCCGTCGCCGTCAGCGTGGCCGCCGCCGTGCTGCTGGTGGTCGACTGGGTGCAGACCCGTCGCCGCAAGCAGGGGGACGCGGACGCGGGCCCCGCTGCCGCCGACGACGAGCCGGACGAGGACGACACCCCGGACGAGGACGAGCCGGAACCGCCCGCGCAGGCCGCGGTCGACCCGCCGGGTGACGAGCCCGCCGAGGAGGCCACCGACGCCGCCGACCGGCTGGTGGTGTCCGAGCTGACGGCAGAGGTGCGGGTGCTCGACGAGCGCCCGCGCTACCACCTGGCGAAGTGCGCGTTCATCTCGGGCAGGCCGTCGCTGTCGCTGCCGGTCTCCGAGGCGCGCGACCTCGGGTTCACCCCCTGCGCGCTCTGCACGCCGGACGCGGTCCTGGCCGCCCGGCACCGCAAGGAGGCCAAGGGCGCCGCCGAGGGGGCGACCCCGGAGGCGGAGTGACCCCTGTGGATGGATTCCCCCGCGCGGCGCGAGCCGGGTCTAACCTGGCCCCGCTCGACCGCACCAGGGGGATCACCAGGGGGAACCATGTCCACGTCCGGCTCCACGCGACCGCGGCTCGGCGGTGATTGCCGCAGGCTGCTCGTGGCCGCCGCCGCGACCAACCTCGCCGACGGCATCGCGCTCGCCGCGGGCCCGCTGCTCGTCGCCTCGCTCACCGGCGACCCGCTGCTCATCGCGCTCGCGGTGTTCGCCCAGCAGCTGCCGTGGCTGCTGCTGTCGCTGATCAGCGGCGCCCTCGTCGACCGGCTCGACCGGCGGCGGCTGGTCGCCGCGGTCAACGCCGCCCGCGCGCTGGTGCTGGGCGCGCTGGCGGTGGCCACCGCCACCGGTCACGTGTCGCTGCCGGTCGTGTACGCGGCGTTCTTCCTGCTCGGCACGGCCGAGACGCTCGCGGACAACGCCTCGTCGGCGCTGCTGCCCTCGGTGGTGCCCACCGCCGACCTGCCGAGGGCCAACGCGCGGTTCACCGCCGTGCAGCTGGTGACCAACCACTTCGCGGGGCCGCCGGTGGGTGCCGCCGTCTTCGTCTTCGCCGCGGCGCTGCCGTTCGGGGTCAACGCGGCCACCTTCCTGATCGCGGCGCTGGTGGTGCTGGGGATGCGGCACCGCCCCGAGCGCGTCGAGCGGGAGCCCGGCCGGATCCGGCACGAGATCGCCGAGGGCGTGCGGTACCTGTGGGACCAGCGGCTGCTGCGGTTGTTCGCGGTGTGCCTGCTGTTCATGAACTTCACCCTGGGCGGGGTGCAGGCCATCCTCGTGCTCTACGCCGGGCAGCGGCTGGGGCTGTCGAGCATCGGCTTCGGCCTGCTCACCACGGTGATGGCGGTCGGCGGGCTGGTGGGCACGGTGATCGCGCCGCCCCTGGTGCGCGCGGTGGGGGAGAGCCCGCTGATGCGCGCGGGGTTGGTGGTCGAGACGGCCACCCACTTCGTGTTCGCCCTGAACGCGCAGGCCTGGGTGGCTGTTGTGACGCTGTTCGTGTTCGGGGTGCACGCCGTGGTGTGGGGCACGGTGATGGTCTCGGTGCGCCAGCGGGTCGTGCCCGACCGGTTGCGCGGCCGGGTCGGCAGCTCGTCGATGCTGCTGACCATCGGGGGGACGGCGCTGGGCTCGCTGTCGGGCGGGCTGCTGGTCAAGGTCTTCGGGCTCGGGGCACCGTTCTGGTTCGCGGGCGGGGCGATGGTCGTGGTGGCGCTCGTCGCGTGGCGGGGGTTCGCGCCGCGGGCGTTCGCCGGGGAGGCGGCCGGGAACGCGGTTGCGGGAAGTGGGTATCCTGGGAGCACAGACATCGATCCGGCCATCACCGGGGAGTCTCCGGAAGAACGGGCGCGCGGGTCGGGCAGACCCCGGGCCCCAGTAGAACCGGACGGGTCAGGCCCGTGACAGCCTGGCAACGAGTGGCCACCGGGCACCCGGTGGCAAGCGGGGTGGTACCGCGGCGCGGACCGGCACGAGGCCGGTGCGGGTCGTCCCCGTGCGGGCCCGACGATCCGTACGAGGAGCACCAGCCATGGGCTACCCCAGGGCGAGCACCACCGGCGCCGCCGAGGTGCCGTCGCAGCCGTCCTTCCCCCAGCTCGAGACCGCCGTCCTGGACCACTGGTCGGCCGACCGCACGTTCCAGGCCTCTGTGGACGGGCGCCCGGCGGGCGACGGCGGCGGCAACGAGTTCGTCTTCTACGACGGCCCGCCGTTCGCCAACGGCCTGCCGCACTACGGCCACCTGCTGACCGGCTACGTCAAGGACGTGGTGCCGCGCTTCCAGACCATGCGCGGCAAGCACGTCGAGCGCCGCTTCGGCTGGGACACCCACGGCCTGCCCGCGGAGGTGGAGGCGGAGAAGCAGCTGGGCTTCTCGTCGAAGTCGGAGATCGAGGCCTTCGGCATCGAGAAGTTCAACGACGCGTGCCGCACCTCGGTGCTGCGCTACGCCGACGCCTGGCGGGCCTACGTCACCCGGCAGGCGCGCTGGGTGGACTTCGACAACGACTACAAGACCCTCGACCTCGACTACATGGAAAGCGTCATGTGGGCGTTCAAGTCCTTGTACGACAAGGGCTTGGTGTACGAGGGCTTCCGGGTGCTCTGGTACTGCTGGCGGTGCGAGACCCCGCTGTCGAACACCGAGACGAAGATGGACGACGCCTACCGCGACCGGCAGGACCCGGCGGTCACGGTGGGCCTGCGGCTGACCGCGCCCGGCACCGACCTCGACGGCGCGCAGGCCCTGGTGTGGACGACGACGCCGTGGACCCTGCCGTCGAACCTGGCGGCCGCGGTCAACCCCGAGGTCGACTACGTCGTGGTGCGCTCCGGTGACACCAAGTACCTGCTGGCCGAGGCGCGGGTGGCGGCGTACGCGCGCGAGCTGGGCGAGGACCTTCCGGTGCTGGCCCGCTACACCGGCGCGCAGCTGGTCGGGACCAGGTACCAGCCGCCGTTCGACTTCTTCGTCGGCCGGGAGAACGCCCACCAGGTGCTCGCCGCCGACTACGTCACCACCGAGGACGGCACCGGTGTCGTGCACATCGCGCCCGCCTTCGGCGAGGACGACAAGGCCGTCACCGATGCCGCGGGCATCGAGGTCGTCGTGCCGGTGGACAGCCACGGCCGGTTCACCGCGGAGGTGCCGCCGTACCAGGGCGAGCACGTCTTCGACGCGAACAAGCAGATCATCCGCGACCTCAAGGCCGCGGGGCTGCTGGTGCGCCACGAGACCTACGACCACCCGTACCCGCACTGCTGGCGCTGCGACAACGCGCTGATCCAGCGGGCGCTGTCGTCGTGGTTCGTCGCGGTGACCACGTTCAAGGACCGGATGGTCGAGCTCAACCAGCAGATCAACTGGGTGCCCGGGCACATCAAGGACGGCCAGTTCGGCAAGTGGCTGGAGAACGCCAGGGACTGGAACATCTCCCGCAACCGGTTCTGGGGCAGCCCGATCCCGGTGTGGGTCTCCGACGACCCCGAGCACCCGAGGGTGGACGTCTACGGGTCGCTGGACGAGCTGGAGCGCGACTTCGGCACCCGGCCCACCGACCTGCACCGCCCGGCCATCGACGAGCTGACCCGGCCCAACCCGGACGACCCCACCGGGCGCTCGACCATGCGCCGGGTGCCCGAGGTGCTGGACTGCTGGTTCGAGTCCGGGTCGATGTCGTTCGCCCAGGTGCACTACCCGTTCGAGAACCGGCAGTGGTTCGAGGACCACTACCCCGGCGACTTCATCGTCGAGTACAACGGGCAGACCCGCGGCTGGTTCTACACGCTGCACGTGCTGGCGACGGCGCTGTTCGACCGCCCCGCCTTCACCAACTGCGTGGCGCACGGCATCGTGCTGGGCGACGACGGGCAGAAGATGTCCAAGTCGCGCAAGAACTACCCGGACGTCAACGAGGTCTTCGACCGCGACGGCTCGGACGCGATGCGCTGGTTCCTCATGGCCAGCCCGATCCTGCGCGGCGGCGACCTGGTCGTCACCGAGCGGGGCATCCGCGACGCCGTGCGCCAGGCCGTGCTGCCGCTGTGGAACAGCTACTACTTCCTCGCCCTCTACGCCAACGCCGCGGGCAAGGAGGGCACGTGGCGCACCGACAGCGCGCACGTGCTCGACCGCTACGCGCTGGCCAAGACCCGGCAGCTGGTCGAGTCGGTGACGACCGCGCTGGAGACCTACGACATCTCCGGTGCCTGCCAGTCGGTCCGCGAGTACCTGGAGGTGCTCACCAACTGGTACGTGCGGCGCTCGCGCGACCGGTTCTGGGCCGGGGACAGCGACGCGGTCGACACCCTGCACACCGTGCTGGAGGTCGTCTCGCGGGTGGCGGCCCCGCTGCTGCCGCTGACCACCGAGGAGGTGTGGCGCGGGCTGACCGGTGAGCGCTCGGTGCACCTGGCCGACTGGCCCGCCGCCGAGGAGCTGCCCGCCGACGACGCCCTGGTCGCGGGCATGGACCGGGTGCGGCAGGTGTGCTCGGCCGCGCTGGCCCTGCGCAAGGCGAACAAGCTGCGGGTGCGCCTGCCGCTGGCGTCGCTGCTGGTGGCGGCGGAGGACGCCGACGTGCTGGCCCCGTTCGTGGACCTGATCCGCGACGAGGTCAACGTCAAGCGGGTCGAGCTGACCGCGGACGTGGCCGCGCACGGCCGCTTCGAGCTGGCGGTCAACGCCCGCGCCTGCGGGCCGCGGCTGGGCAAGGACGTGCAGCGGGTCATCAAGGCGGTCAAGGCGGGCGAGTGGTCCACCGCGGAGTCCGGCGCGGTCGTGGCGGCGGGCATCGAGCTGCTGGACAACGAGTACGAGCGCAAGCTGGTGGCCGTCGACGCCGGTGCCACCGCGGAGCTGCCGGGCAGCTCCGGGCTGGTCGTGCTCGACACCGAGGTGACGCCGGAGCTGGCGGCGGAGGGCGTGGCGCGCGACCTGATCCGGGTCGTGCAGCAGGCCCGCCGCGACGCCGGGCTGGACGTCTCCGACCGGATCTCGCTGGTGGTGCAGGCGCCCGAGGACGTCGCCGCCGCCGCGCGGGCGCACGAGCAGTTCATCGCCGGGGAGACGCTGGCGGACTCGGTGTCGCACGGCCCGGTCGACGGCGGCTCGGAGGGCACCGTCGGCGACGGGCTCACCGTGGCCGTGGCGGTGGCCAAGGTGTAAGCCCCGGCCTGAGTATTTGATCATTGGCTGTGTGGCCCCGCGGAGGGATCCGCGGGGCCACACCATTTTTCCGTGGTGCCGTCGGGGTGGTTGTGGGGATGTTCCGCGCATCCCATGGTTTTTGTCGGTGGGTGCCGGCAAGCTGGGGACCAGCACGGATGACGTGCTTCGGGGGACTGGGGATTTCACACACTGGGGGGCAGGCGTGTCCAGAGCGCGCAAAACGTGGACTGTGGTGGTGATGGCGGGTGCCGTCGTCTTCACCGTGATGTTGTCGTACTTGGTGTTGTTGCCGAACGCGTCGAACCCGGCGGTCGAGCCGCAGGCGCAGGCCGTTTTGCTGTCGGCGCCGGAGACGGCGGAGGCGTTCCTGGACGCCGTGCACCTCGGGGACTTCACCCGGGCCGCGGCCCTGACCGACGACCCGGCGGGCGCGGCGAAGGTGCTGGGCGAGAGCACGGCGGGGATGGCGGCGCGCGGGGTGGCCTTCGTGCTCGACGCCACCGCGCCTGCGCCGGACGCCGTCGAGGCGCAGCAGCGGTGGACGACGACGTGGGCGCTCGGGTCCGGGCAGAGCTGGAGCTACCCCAACGCCATGGCGTTGGTCCGCAACGGGGGCACCTGGGTCATCAGGTGGTCACCGGCGATCGTGCACCCGCAGTTGGCGCCGGGGCTCAGGCTGGGTTACCGGCAGACCCAACCCGGGTCGGTGGCGGTGCAGGACAGCGCGGGAAGGCCGATGTTCGCGTGGTCGGGCACCGCGCTCGTCCCGGTGAGCGAGGTCCCGCTGGACTCGGCGATCACCACGGCGATCGAGGCGGGCGCGCGGCCGGTGTCGGCGGGCACCGGGCAGGTCGTGCTGGTCGACGCGGGCGGCGCGGACGTGGCGTCGCTGTTCGGGACGCCGCCCCAGCACCCCGGACCCGCCACGGCGTCGATCGACCTGGACGTGCAGCGCGCCGCCAACGCCGCTGTCGCCGGGGCGCAGAAGCCGACGCTGCTGGTGGCCATCCGGCCCTCGACCGGGGGCATCCTGGCGGCGGTGGGTGGCGGTTCCGCCACCGCGCAGACGGCGTTCAACGGGCTCTACCCGCCCGGGTCGACGTTCAAGGTCGTCACCGCGAACGCCGTCCTGGGCGCTGGGCGGGCGACGCCGGGCAGCACCGTGCCCTGCCCCGGTGTGGTGACCGTGGGGACGCGGACGATCCGCAACGCGGGGTTCCAGCTGGGCGAGGTGCCGCTGCGGACGGCGTTCGCCCAGTCCTGCAACACCACCTTCGCCGCGCTGGCGGGTGACCTGCCGCCGTCCGCGCTGACCCGCTCGGCGGGGGAGTTCGGCTTGGCCGCGGACTTCGACGTGCCCGGCCTGCGCACCCAGACGGGGCGGGTCACCTCGGCGGACAGCCCGGAGGAGCAGGCGGAGAACAGCATCGGGCAGGGCACCGTGCAGGTGAGCCCGTTCGGCTTGGCACTCATGTCGGCCACCGTGGCCCGGGGTTCAGCGGTGACCCCGTTCGTCGTCGACGGCGTGCCGACGGAGGTGGACCAGGGCTACCAGGGGCCGAGCGCGGCGAACGTGCAGGCGCTGCGGTCGATGATGCGGGAGGTCGTGACCTCCGGGCGGGCCACCGCGCTCACCAGGTACGGCGCGTCGGGCAAGACCGGGACGGCCCAGTACGGCGACGGGTCCACCGCGCACGGCTGGTTCACCGGGTACCGCAAGGACGTGGCCTTCGCCGTGCTGGTCGAGGGAGCGGGGTCGGCCACGCCCGCGGTGGACGTGTCCGGTCGGTTCCTGGCCGGGTTGGGCTGAGGGCCCGGATCAGGCCCAGCGGCGGGAGGCGTAGACGACGATGTTGTCCACATAGGACCGGGTGGTGCGGTCGAAGTCGCCGCCGCAGGTGATCAGGCGCAGGGCCGCGCCCGGGGTGGGGCCGTAGACGTCGTCGGTGGGGAAGGCGCTCTTGGGGTAGCGCCGCACCTCGTCGACGGTGAAGGTGACGGTCGTGCCGTCGGAGCGGCGCACCACCACCGCGTCGCCGGGGCGCAGGTCGCGCAGTCGGTAGAACACCGCGGGGCCGCGGTGGGAGTCGACGTGGCCCGCCAGGACGGCGGGGCCGGGGTCGCCGGGGGTGGGGCCGTCGGCGTACCAGCCGACGCGGGCGAAGTCGGTCGGCGGGAGGAGCTGGCCCGCGCCGCCCAGGTGCAGCGGGACCAGCTCCCCCTCCGCGACGCCGATGGTGGGGACGTCGAGGCCGGTCGGCACCACCCGCGGGGGCATCACGGGTGGCGCGGTGACCGGTGTGGTGGCGGGCGGTGCGGTGCCGGGTCCGCCCGCGGTGGACCCGGACGGGTCGGGTGCCGCGCACCCGGCCAGCAGCACCAGCAGCGCCAGCCACCGGGCCGTCACGCGCGGTGGGCCCGGAACCGGGTGGCGCCCACCGCGACCACCGCCGCGCACAGCAGCAGCGGCACCCACACGGGCAGGCCGCCGGCGGCGCCACCGCCGCCGGTCTCCACGCCCAGCAGGGGCTTGACCCCCGGGCCCGCCGCGTCGACCAGCGGGGTGGCCTTGAGCTGCCCGTCGACCTCGGTGACCAGCAGCGTCGTCTTGGACCCGGCCGCGACGTCCACGGTGGCGGGGCTCTGGGCGGCGGTGCCGCGCAGCAGCAGCTGGTGCGCGCCGGGCGGCAGGTCCTGGTACGGGGTCGTGACGCCGTAGGCGGCGGTGTCGGCGAGCGGCCGGTGCCCGGTGACGTCGACGCTCACCGGCGCCTGCGCGGCGGCGCCCTGCACCACGCGGACTCGACCGGTGCCCTGCGCGGGCGGGCGCTGGTCGTCGACGACGAGGTCGCCGCGCAGGGTGCCGCCGGAGCCGGTGGCGAACACCAGCAGCGAGTAGGTGGTGCCGCCGGTGATGTCGACGGTGGCGCTGAGCGCGGGCGGGGTGGTCGGCGCCGCGTCCGCCGGGCGCATGGCCACGGTGTAGGCGCCGGGGGCCAGCGACGAGTACGGGGTCACCGCGCCGTACCCGGCCTTGCGCACGACGACCTGCTCCGGCTGCCCGAACTCCGACAGGTAGATGTCGACCGGGGGGACCTCGGGCGACAGGTGGCCCAGGCGCACCCACCCGATGCCCGCCCCGGGGGCCGCGGTGGCGCTGGGCACCGGGAGCGCGGTGCTCAGCAGCAGGAGTGACGCGGTCGCGACCACGCGGCGCAGCACGCCCATCTTCGTGGTTGTCCTCTCTGGGTCAGGGGTTGTCGAACGGGGTGAGCAGCCCGGCGGGGGCTCCCGGCGGGTAGCGCACCAGGACGCCGTCGGGCGTCGTGGTCACCGACAGCGGGCGGTAGACGCCGCGCTGGCCGGAGAAGTAGAGGGCGATCTGGTCGGCCTGCTCGCCCGCGGCGGTCACGAGCAGCTGGCGGCGCGGCTGCCCGGCGGCGTCCTCGCCCGCGACCTCGGGCAGGGCGGCGACCCGCACGGGTCGCGACGAGGCCAGCGCGGCCAGGGTGGTCAGCAGCCGGGGGTCGGCGCGGCCGTCGCGCAGCAGGGCCGCCACCTCCGGGCGGGCGGCCACCCGCCGCGACCCGGCCAGGGCGTACCCGGCGCGGGTGCGCGCCTGGGCCTCCTCGGCGTCCGCGTCGGCGTCGTGGGCGGCGCTGGGCCGGGCGATGGTGACCCGCTCGGCGCCGGTGCCGAAGGCGGCCACCACCTCACCGGCGGGGAAGCCCCGGTCCAGCCCGGGGGTGCGCAGCAGCCAGGCGCCCTCCGGCGCGGTCGCGTCCGGGCACGTCGCCGCCCGCACCGCCAGCGCCGGGTCGCGGCCCGAGCGCAGCAGCTCGACCCAGGCGTCCTCCTCGGCCACCACCGGCGTCGAGGGCAGGTTGTCGCGCAGCCAGCGCGTCGCCGCGGCGAGCGGGCCGGGGTCGCCGCGGCGCTCGGCCACGGCGTCGAGCGCCCCGGGCCAGACCACCAGCGCCGCCGCGGTCGCGCACACCGCGGCGAGGACGGCGGGGGCGAACAGCACCCGGGTCCGGGTGTGCCTGCCGACCCGGAACCGGCGCGACAGCGCGCGCTCGGCGCCCCCGGCCACCAGCAGGACGCCCGGGGCGGCGGCGACGGCGAGCGCCCCGGACCCCGGCCCGCCCGGGATGGTCGACACCGCGAGCAGCCCGAGGACGCCGACCGCCAGCGGGCGCAGCCGGTGGGAGAGCAGGCCGCCGAGGGCCGCGGCCACCACCGCCACGGCCAGCACCGGGTCGGCGGCGAACCACTCGGCGGGGGTGCGGCCCTCGCCCGCCAGGTGCAGGCCGCTGAGCGCGGCCGAGGCGCCCAGGCCGATGCCGGTGCCCAGGGCGAAGGCGGTGCCGAGGATGAGCGCGAGCCGCTGCCTGCCGCGCCGGTGCACCAGCCAGAAGCCGGTGGCGGCCAGCAGCAGGGTGATCGGGGCGGTGATCACGGCGACGACCAGCAGCACGGTGGCCCACACGTCCGGGGCGAGGCCGCGGTGGCGGTGGTGGGTCCACAGCAGCACCAACCCGCCCAGCGCCCACGGCACCGCGAGGTTCTCCGCGCGCACCGCCAACTGCCCGCTCACCGCGGCGGGGGACAGGGCGAGCACCAGCACCGCCGCGGCGGCCGTCCAGTGGCTCAGCCCGATGCGCCTGGCCAGCAGCCACACCAGCACGGCGGTGACGGCGGCGGCGACCACCACGGCCTCGCGGGCGGCGGCCAGCGCGGTGCCGTGCCGGGTGAAGGCGTCGGTGATCGAGGCGTAGGAACCTGCCTGCAACCAGGCCAGCGGGGAGCCGCCCGCGCCGTCGAGCAGCAGGTCGAACCGGGCCACGGCGAAGACCTGCGCCACGTGCAGGCCCTCCCCGGCCTGGGCGGGGGAGGCGGTGGCGGCGAACCGGACGGCGGCGGCGAGCAGCGCCAGCGCGCCGCCCGCGGCGACCACCAGCAGCCTGCGGTCGGTGGCCCGGTCGCGCTCGTCGGCGCTCCAGCGCCAGGTGCGCAGCGCGAGCCGCGCGGCGGAGCGGTCGCTCCAGCGGTGTGAGGTCATGGCAGCGCCCGCTCGGCGAGCCCGGCCGGGGGCCGGGGGCGAGCCGGAAACCTCCTTCGCGGGGAAGGCTGGGAAGTCGGGGGTCGTCATGCTAGACCGGCGCCACGCAATTGCGAAGTGCAACTTCACGTGCAGATGCGCACGTCAAACGGGTGCTCGCCCGGTCTCCGCTGGGCCGTTCGGGTGGTCGGTTGCGGCGTTCGGGCGGTGCCCGGTGGGCGCTGGTGCTCAGCGTGCCGGTGATCGGCAGGTGGAGGGGGCGGCGTCGCGGGTCCGAACACGATCGGGTGAAGTCGAGGGTGCCGCTCCCGGGGTGCCGCCGAACAGGTCAACTTCGTACCCCGTCCGCCGCAACGCCCGCGCGGCTACCGTTCCGGTGGACGGGAGGGGGTGGGCGTGCGGTTCGCGATCAGGGTGCGGCCGGGTGCGCGGCGCACGGCGGTCGGCGGTGCCCGCGCGGGTGCGCTGCTGGTGTCCGTGGCCGCGCCCGCGGTGGAGGGCAAGGCGAACGAGGCCGTCCGTGCGGCGGTCGCGGACGCCTTCGGCGTGCGCCGCCGCGACGTGGTGATCACCGCGGGGGAGCGGTCGCGGGACAAGGTCGTCGCCATCGATCCGGAGCCCCCCGGCGCGCGGGCGGTGCTGGAACGGCTGCTCGCGGGCGGCGACGCCGGGGGGTCGTCCGGGCGGTGACGGTCGCCTCACCCGACCTGCGCGATTGCGACGTTTCGCCCCCGGTCGGGGAGAATGGTGGGCACAACCAACTTTCCCGCGCCCGGAGGTGATGGGTGGACGACCTGACGGTGGCGCTGGGCACCGGGGCGGCCGTGCTGCTGGTCGCGGTGCTCGCGGTGCGGTTCTCGGTCCGCCTCGGACTGCCGTCGCTGCTGCTGTACCTGGGGATCGGCGTGCTGCTCGGCGAGGCGGGGCTGGGCATCCAGTTCTCCGACGCCACCCTCACCGAGGCGCTCGGGCTCGCCGCCCTGGTCATGATCCTCACCGAGGGCGGGCTCACGACCCGCTGGGCCGAGGTCCGGCCCGCGCTCTGGCCGGGCGTCGCACTGTCCACAGTGGCCGTCGGCATCTCCATCGGGGTCACCGGCCTCGGCCTGCACCTGGTGCTCGGCTTCGACTGGCGGCTGGCCCTGCTCTGGGGCGCGGTGCTCGCCTCCACCGACGCCGCCGCGGTGTTCAGCGTGCTGCGCAACCTCTCGGTCACCCGCAGGCTGGTCGGCTCGCTGGAGCTGGAGTCGGGCCTCAACGACGCGCCCAGCTACATCGCCGTGGTGGTGCTGGCCTCCACCGACCCGGTCAGCTGGTCGCTGCCCGGCCTGCTGGTCTACGAACTGCTGGCGGGCCTGGCCATCGGCGTCGGCCTGGGCTGGCTGGGCGCCCAGGCGCTGCGCCGCGCTGCCCTGCCCGCCACCGGCCTCTACCCGCTGGCCACCGTCGCGGTGTGCGTGCTCGCCTTCGCCTGCGGGCAGGGCGCGCACGCCTCCGGCCTGCTCGCCGCCTACGTCGCGGGCCTGGTGCTGGGCAACTCCAAGCTGCCGCACCGCGCCGACACCGTCTCCTTCGCCGAGGGGCTGGGCTGGTTGGCCCAGATCGGCCTCTTCGTCCTCTTGGGACTGTTCGCCTCGCCGTCGCGGTTGCTGGAGGCGGTGATCCCCGGCCTGGTGGCGGGCGCCCTGCTGCTCTTGCTGGCCCGGCCGCTGTCGGTGCTGGTGTCGGTGGCGCCGTTCCGCATGCCGTGGCGGGAGCAGGCGTTCCTGTCCTGGGCGGGGTTGCGCGGCGCCGTGCCCATCGTGCTGGCCATGATCCCGCTGTCGGAGGGCGTGCCGGGCGCCCAGCAGCTCGTCGACGCGGTGTTCGTCCTGGTGGTCGTGCTGACCCTGGTGCAGGGCACCACGCTGGGCCTGCTGGCCAGGGTGCTGGGGCTCGACTCCGGCGCCCAGCCCAAGGAGGTCGACGTCGACGTCGCCACCCTCGACGAGCTCAACGCCGAACTGCTCCAGGTCACCATCCCGGAGGGCTCCAAGCTGCACGGCGTCTACCTGACCGAGCTGCGCCTGCCCCCGGGGGCCACGGTCAGCCTGGTGGCCCGCGGCGGCGGCGCCTTCACCCCCGTGCCCACCACCCGGTTGCAAGAGCACGACCAAGTGCTCGTGGTGACCACGCAGGACGCGCGCGCCGCCACGGAGAAGCGCATCCGCGCGGTCGACCGGGCGGGCCGCTTCGCCAAGTGGCGCGGGGAGACCGGCGCGGGCTGAGCGGGTGTGGGCCGCGTCGCAGGTGTCCCAGACGGTGGGCGCGGGGTTTGCGGCGCCCGCCGGGGTGCGGTTATGGTCTGTCGCAAGGTCATGAGCGCCAGCGTCAAACCCCGGTTTGCTGGCCGGCAACCCTCCTCCGCGGTGGGGTGCCCCGGGTGAAGACCTGGTCCACCCGCACGTGGTGGGCAAGCGCGGACCCACCTCGCACGGCCAGGGTCCCGGAGACCCTGGAGGTTGTCGTGACCGCCGTCCTTCCCCCGCAGACCGCCGTGTCCGTCCCGCCGGTCGTCGGCGCCCGCCTGGAGGTCCCGCTCGTCGACGGGACCCGGGTGCGCTACGCCAACCTCGACCACGCCGCGAGCGCCCCGGCCCTGGAGGCCGTGCGCGACGCCGTGGACGAGCTGCTGCCCTGGTACGCCAGCGTGCACCGCGGCGCGGGCTTCGCCTCCCAGGTCTGCACCCGCGTCCACGAGCAGGCCCGCGCCGTGCTGCGCCGGTTCGTCGGCGCCCGCCCGACCGACGCGGTGGTGTTCACCCGCAACACCACCGACAGCCTGAACCTGCTCGCCAGGGCCGTCCCCCGGGGCACGGCGGTGGTGCTGTTCGACACCGAGCACCACGCCGCGCTGCTGCCCTGGCGCGGCCCCGCCGTGCGCCGCCTGCGCACCCCGGCAGGCAGCGGTGACGCCGTGCTCGCCCTCGACCGCGCCCTGGCGGAGGCCCCGGTCGGGCCCCGGCTGGTCGTGCTCACCGCCGCCTCCAACGTCACCGGCGAGGTCTGGCCGGTGGCCGAGCTGGCCGCGGTCGCCCGCAGGCACGGCGCCCGGATCGCCCTCGACGCCGCCCAGCTCGCCCCGCACCGCCGGGTCGACATCGGCGCGCTCGACGTCGACTGGGTGGCGCTGTCCGGCCACAAGCTCTACGCCCCCTACGGCGCGGGCGCGCTGGTCGGGCGCGGCGACTGGCTGCGCGCGGCCGAGCCCTACCTGGTCGGCGGCGGGGCCACGGCCGCGGTGTCCGAGCGCGGCGAGCAGGTGTCGGTGTCCTGGGTGCCCGGCGCCGAGCGGCACGAGGCCGGGTCGCCCAACGTCGTCGGCGTGCACGCGCTGGCCACCGCCTGCGAGGTCCTGGGCAGGCAGTTCGACGGCGTCGTCGAGCACGAGCGGGCGCTGCTGCGGCAGCTGCGGGCGGGGCTGGCCGCGGTGCCGGGGCTGCGCGAGCTGGCGCTGTTCGGCGCCGACCACGACCGCGTGGGCGTCGTCAGCTTCACCGTCGACGGCCTCGACTCCGGCCTGGTCGCCGCCGTGCTGTCGGCCGAGCACGGCATCGGGGTGCGCGACGGGCTGTTCTGCGCGCACGTCGCCACCGCCCGCCTGCTCGGGCGCGCGGGCAGCCACGAGCGGCGCGCGGTGCGGGTGAGCGTCGGCCTGGGCACCACCGCCGAGCACGTCGACCGGCTCGTCGGCGCGCTGCGCTCGCTGGTGGCCGACGGGCCCGCCGCCGAGTACGCCCTCGTCGACGGCCGCTGGGCCCCGGTCGACGACCCGCGGCCGCTGCCCCCGTTCGTGCACGAGGTGCGCTGACCGGTCGCGACCCGCCACCGTGGACAATGGGTCCGTGAGCGGTGAGGGAACGGACCGGGACGGGTCGGCGGCGCTGCCGCCGCGCAGGGGCATCCTGCTGGCGGGCACGGCGCTGCTGGTGTACGCGCTGGACCTGGTCACGAAGGTGCTGGCGACGGCCAACCTGGAGGGGCGGCCGCCGGTGCGGGTGCTCGGCGGGCTGGTCTACCTGGACCTGGTGCGCAACCCGGGGGCGGCCTTCTCGATGGCCACCGGGATGACCTGGGTGCTGACGCTGGTGGCCATCGGCGTCGTGGTCGCGATCGTGTGGATCGTGCCGAAGCTGCGGTCGGTGGGCTGGGCGATCGGCCTGGGCCTGGTGCTCGCGGGCGCCCTGGGCAACCTCACCGACCGGCTGTTCCGCGCGCCCGGCGCGTTCGAGGGCCACGTCGTCGACTTCGTGTCGGTGTTCGGCCCCGGCGGGCAGTACTTCCCGGTGTTCAACGTCGCCGACTCCGGCATCAGCGTCGGCGGGGTGCTGATCGTGCTGCTGGCCGTCCTCGGCCGCGAGTACGACGGCACGCTGACCAAGACCAAGAAGCAGCGCGCGCAGGAGCAGGAGGCCGCCGGTGAGTGACACCCGCACCCTGCCCGTCCCCGACGGCCTCGACGGCATGCGCGTCGACGCGGGCCTGTCCAAGCTGCTCGGCCTGTCGCGCACCGTCGTGGCCACCCTCGCCGAGTCCGGCGACGTGCTGGTCGACGGGCGCCCGGCGGGCAAGTCCGACCGGCTGCTGGCGGGCAGCTGGCTGGAGGTCACCCTGCCCCAGCCCGAGCGCCCGGTGGAGGTCAAGGCCGTCGAGGTCCCCGGCCTGGTCGTGCTGTTCGAGGACGACGACGTGGTGGTCGTGGACAAGCCCGTCGGCGTGGCCGCCCACCCCAGCCCCGGCTGGAGCGGGCCCACCGTCATCGGCGGCCTGGCCGCGGCGGGCCTGCGCATCTCCACCTCGGGGGCGGCCGAGCGGCAGGGCGTGGTGCACCGCCTCGACGTGGGCACCACCGGTGTCATGGTGGTCGCCAAGAGCGAGCACGCCTACTCGGTGCTCAAGCGGGCGTTCAAGGAGCGCACCGTGGAGAAGCGCTACCACGCGCTGGTGCAGGGCCACCCGGACCCGAGCGTGGGCACCATCGACGCGCCCATCGACCGGCACCCCCGCCACGACTACAAGTGGGCCGTCGTCGCGGGCGGCAAGCCCAGCGTCACCCACTACTCGACCATCGAGGCCTTCCGCGCCGCGTCGCTGCTCGACGTCAAGCTGGAGACGGGCCGCACGCACCAGATCCGCGTGCACTTCAGCGCCCTGCGCCACCCCTGCGTGGGGGACCTCACCTACGGCGCGGACCCCACCCTGGCCAAGCGGCTGCACCTGACCCGCCAGTGGCTGCACGCCCGCACCCTCGGCTTCCACCACCCCGCCGACGACCGGTGGGTGGAGTTCACCAGCGAGTACCCCGCCGACCTCGCGGCGGCCCTGCACACCCTGGGCGACGACCACTGAGCGGGTGACCTGGCGCGTCGCAGGTGCCGGGCGCGCCAGGTCCGGTTACCGTGGGGCCGCCGCACGCCCCCCTGGGAGGTCGCCCATGAGCACGCCGGAGCAGGACCAGGTCGTCGACAGCACCGTCGACAGCACCGCCGCGCAGAGCGTCGTCGTCGGGGGTGTCATCGGCGGGCCCGCCACCGCCGACCCGGGCGACCCGGTCGCCCCGGCACCGGAGTACGACCGCGACCCGCCCACCTCACCGATCCCGGCGCAGCGCGCCGAGCCCAAGAAGGGCCTGCTCGCGCGCCTGTTCTCCCGCTCCTGAGCGCGGTCAGGCCTCCACGGCCCAGGTGAGGGCGAGGTCTTCGGAGTCCGGCCTGGGCGTCCAGCGGACCGAGGTCACGGCCGTCTCCTCCGGGACCACGTAGACGGTGTGCCCGCCCGCGGTCTCCCCGGGCGCCACGCCGATGCGGTGCGGGGGTCGGGAGGACAGCGACACCGGGGCCTTGCCGATGGTCTCGCCGGAGGCGGTGACCAGGACCAGGTAGAGGTCGGGCAGGGTGCCGAAGGGCACCGTGCCGCGGTTGGTCAGCTCGGTGTGCACGACGATGGAGCGCTCGCCCTCCTGCAGGCGGTAGCCCGCCGCGGTGAACAGGTAGTCCGCCGGGTCGACGACCTCGACCAGGCGGACGGCCAGGCGCTCGCCCTCCAGGCCGGTCGTCTCCAGGGTCGCGCCCGCGACGCCCTGGCGGCCCGCGGTGACCCGGGTGGTGGGCTGGGTGCGGTCGACCGGGGCGGTGGACGCGGGCGGCTGGTCGCCCCGGGCCCAGGTGGCGACCTGCGGCGGGCCCCAGGTGCTCATCGGCTCGTTGGTGACCTGGAACGGGCCGCTCGGCGGGTTGATCGCCTGGGTGGCGCCCTGGGCGGCGACGGCGTGGTTCACCTGCTGGCTCTGCGCGGGGTGCACCGGCGGGGCCTGGGCGGGGAAGGGCTGGCTGGGCGGGCCGACGGGGGACTGGAAGGGCTGGCTCTGCGGGTTGACCTGGTAGGGGCCGCTCTGCTGGCCGGGGTAGGACACCGGCTGCTGCGGGTAGGGCTGCTGGTGCGGCGGGGGGTACTGCTGCGGCTGCGGCGGGTAGGGGCCGGGCACCGGCGGGTAGCCGACTGGCGCCGCCTGCCTGGCCAGGGCCATCCGCAGGCCGTTCGGGTCGCACTCCACCCCGACGAGCAGGGGCAGCCCGGAGCCGGACAGCGCGACCAGGCGGGAGGCCACCTCGCGCGGGTCCATGCCCAGGCGCGCGGCGACCTCGTGCACCGCCGCCCTGCCCATCTCGGCGACCACGCCGAGCAGGCGGGCGTCTACTGGATCGACCACGGGCAGCACGCTACCCGGTCGACCGGGGCACCGCGCCGGAAGCCGGTGCCGACACGGGCATGATCACGACCCACCCGCGCCCGCGGCGGGACCGGTGCTCACGCCACCAGCAGGGCGGGGTGGCGCGGGTCGTCGGCGCGGACGCCGGTGCCCGCGGCGCGCAGCGGGTCCACCTCGTCCTCGTAGCGGGCGAAGGCGGGCAGCGCCCAGTGCTCCTCGGCGGCCAGCCGCCGGGCCAGGGCCGCGGGGGAGAGCCACAGGTGCACCGACAGCTCGTGCGGCAGGCCGCGGCCCAGCAGCAGCTCCCCGTCGAGCACCAGCACGCCACCGGGCGGCAGCACCGCGTAGTCGGCCCGGGTGGCCCGGTCGGCGGCGGCGTCCCACAGCGACGGCAGGACGCGGCCGGTGCCGCCCGGGTCGAGCGGGTCGAGCACCTCCCGGCGCAGCGCCCCCTCGTCCAGCCACAGGTCGAGGCGGGCGTCCGGGTCCTGCTTGCCGTGCTCGAAGCGCAGCGAGGCCGGGCGCAGGAAGTCGGCCGCGCGCACCCGCAGCACGGGGTGGCCGAGCACCCGCAGCGGTTCCACCAGCGCCGCCGCGAGGTCCCCCGTCCCGGCGGGCGGGGCGCCGTCGACGAGCAGCCGCGTCCAGCCGCCGCGTCCGCGCGCGGCGACCGCGTCGACCAGCCGCTCGACGAGCGCGTCGGGGGACACCGGGCGGAAGCGCATGGTGGTTGTTGTATCAGCTTTCCGGATACCGCAAAGGGTCCGCGGACACGCGCCTCCCCAATGCGGCGGGCTGTCGGCCCCCATCGCTAGGGTGTTCGACGTGGCCGACTCCTTCGCTCATCTGCACGTGCACACCGAGTACTCGATGCTCGACGGGGCGGCCAAGCTCAAGGACATGTTCGCCGAGTGCGAGCGGCTGGGGATGGACTCGGTGGCGATCACCGACCACGGCCACACCAACGGCATCTACGACTTCTTCAAGCAGGCCAAGGGCGCCGGGATCAAGCCCATCCTGGGCATCGAGGCCTACGTCGCGCCCGCCTCGCGGTTCACCAAGGACCGGGTCCGCTGGGGCGACCCCGGGCAGAAGTCCGACGACGTCTCGGGTTCCGGTGCCTACACCCACCAGACCATCTGGGCGCGCAACGCCACCGGCCTGGGCAACCTGATGAAGCTGTCCAGCCGCGCGTCGCTGGAGGGGCAGCTGGGCAAGTGGCCGCGGATGGACCGGGAGCTGATCGCGGAGCTGTCCGACGGGCTGATGGCCACCACCGGCTGCCCGTCCGGCGAGGTGCAGACCCGGCTGCGGCTCGGCCAGGACGCCGAGGCCTACGAGGCCGCCGCGGCCTGGCAGGAGATCTACGGCAAGGAGCACTTCTTCGTCGAGCTGATGGACCACGGGCTGGAGATCGAGAAGCGGGTGCGCACCGGGCTGGTGGACATCGCCCGCAGGCTCAACATCCCGTTCGTGGTCACCAACGACTCGCACTACACGTTCAAGGAGGACAGCTCCTCCCACGACGCGCTGCTGTGCGTGCAGACCGGCAAGACGCTGCAGGACCCGACCCGGTTCAAGTTCGACGGCGACGGCTACTACCTCAAGTCCCCGGACGAGATGCGCGCGGTCGACGCCTCCGACCCGTGGCAGGAGGGGTGCCGCAACACCCTGCTGGTGGCCGAGAAGGTCGACCCCGCCGGGATGTTCGAGTTCCGCAACCTCATGCCGCGCTTCCCGATCCCCGAGGGCAAGACCGAGGACGAGTTCTTCCGCGAGCAGGTGTGGGCGGGCATGCGCCGCCGGTTCCCCGAGGGCATCGACGAGCGCCACCGCGACCAGGTCGAGTTCGAGATCGGCGTCATCACCCAGATGGGCTTCCCGGCCTACTTCCTCGTGGTGGCCGACCTGATCGGCTGGGCCAAGTCCAACGGCATCCGGGTCGGCCCCGGCCGCGGGTCGGCCGCGGGCGCGCTGATCGCCTACGCGCTGGGCATCACCGACCTCGACCCGCTGGCGCACGGGCTGATCTTCGAGCGGTTCCTCAACCCCGACCGGGTCAGCCCGCCCGACATCGACATCGACTTCGACGAGCGCCGCCGCGGCGACGTCATCCGCTACACCACCGAGAAGTGGGGCGCGGACAAGGTCGCCCAGGTGATCACCTTCGGCACCATCAAGGCCAAGGCGGCCATCAAGGACTCGGCCAGGGTGCTCTACGGCCAGCCCGGCTACGCCATCGCCGACAAGATCTCCAAGACCTACCCGCCCGCGGTGATGGCCAAGGACATCCCGCTCAACGGGCTGTTCGACCCGCAGCACAAGCGCTACGCCGAGGCCACCGAGATCCGCGCGCTCTACGAGCAGGACCCGCAGGTCAAGGAGATCATCGACACCGGCCGCGGCCTGGAGGGCCTGATCCGCAACGCGGGCGTGCACGCCTGCGCGGTCATCCTGTCCGCCGAGCCGCTGATGGACACCATCCCGCTGTGGAAGCGGCCGCAGGACGGCGCGATCATCACCCAGTTCGACTACCCGACGTGCGAGTCGCTGGGCCTGCTCAAGATGGACTTCCTTGGCCTGCGCAACCTCACCGTCATCGACGACGCGCTGCGCAACATCGAGACCAACGGCAAGCCGGTGCCGGACCTGGAGACCCTGGGCCTGGAGGACAAGCCCACCTACGAACTGCTCTCCCGCGGCGACACCCTGGGGGTGTTCCAGCTCGACGGCGGGCCCATGCGCGACCTGCTGCGGCTGATGCGCCCGGACAACTTCGAGGACATCTCCGCGGTCGGCGCGCTGTACCGGCCGGGCCCGATGGGCGCCAAGTCGCACACGAACTACGCGCTGCGCAAGAACAAGCAGCAGGAGATCACCCCGATCCACCCGGCGCTCGCTGAGCCGCTGGAGGACATCCTCGGCACGACCTACGGCCTGATCGTCTACCAGGAGCAGGTCATGGCGATCGCGCAGAAGCTGGCGGGCTACACGCTCGGCCAAGCGGACCTGCTGCGCCGGGCGATGGGCAAGAAGAAGAAGGAGGTGCTGGACGCGGAGTTCGTCAACTTCTCCGGCGGCATGGAGAAGAACGGCTACCCCAAGGACGCGATCAAGACCCTGTGGGACATCCTCGTCCCGTTCGCCGACTACGCGTTCAACAAGGCGCACTCGGCCGCCTACGGGCTGGTGTCGTACTGGACGGCCTACCTCAAGGCGAACTACCCCGCCGAGTACATGGCCGCGCTGCTGACCTCCGTGCGCGACGACAAGGACAAGGCCGCGGTCTACCTGGCCGAGTGCCGCAAGATGGGCATCACCGTCCTGCCGCCGGACGTCAACGAGTCGGAGAAGAACTTCGCCCCGGTCGGCGACGACATCCGCTTCGGCCTCGGCGCGATCCGCAACGTCGGCGCGAACGTCGTCGACTCGATCATCAAGGCGCGCACGGACAAGGGCGAGTTCGTCGACTTCTCCGACTACCTGCGCAAGGTCGACCAGGCCGCGTGCAACAAGAAGGTCGTCGAGTCGCTGGTCAAGGCGGGCGCGTTCGACTCGCTCAAGCACCCGCGCAAGGGCCTGTTCCTCATCCACACCGACGCCATCGACGCGGTGATGGAGACGAAGAAGGCCGAGGCGGTCGGCCAGTTCGACCTGTTCGGCTCCGGCGGCGGCGACGAGGGCGACAGCGCCTCCAGCGTCTTCGACGTCCGGGTGCCCGACGAGTTCTGGGAGTCCAAGCACCAGTTGGCCCTGGAGCGGGAGATGCTGGGCCTCTACGTCTCCGGCCACCCGCTCAACGGCGTCGAGCACATCCTCACCGCGCAGTCGGACAGCTCGATCCCGGCGATCCTGGAGGGCAGCGTCCCCGACGGCGCCCAGGTCGTGCTCGGCGGCATCCTCGCCTCGGTGAACCGGCGGGTGAACCGCAACGGCGAGCCGTGGGCCTCCGCGCAGCTGGAGGACCTGACCGGTGGCATCGAGGTGCTGTTCTTCCCCAAGACCTACGCGGTGGTGGGCATGGGGGTGCTCGAGGACGCCATCGTGCTGGTGAAGGCGCGGGTGGCCAAGCGCGACGACCGCACCTCGCTCATCGCCAACGACCTCGCGGTGCCGGACCTGTCCAACGCCGCGGGCGCGCCGTTCCGGCTGAGCATGGCGGCGACCAAGTGCACCCCGCCGCTGGTGGCCCAGCTCAAGGACGTGCTGGCCGGGCACCCGGGCAGCACCGAGGTGCACCTCAAGCTCATCAACGGCCCGCGGCAGACGCTGCTCAAGCTCGACGACGCGCTGCGGGTCAACCCGTCGCCGTCGCTGATGGGCGACCTCAAGGCGCTGCTGGGCCCCGGCTGCCTGTCCTGAGCCGTCACCGCCGGTGACCGACCGGTCGCGGTACGGTGGTGGTGAACCCTGTTCACCACCACCGCGAGGGAGCGGCGATGTCCGTGCAGACCGGTCCGGTGCAGCTCGACACGGCCGACTTCCGCCAGGACCCCGAGGCGCTCTACGCCCGGCTGCGCCGCGGCGCGCCGGTGTGCGAGGCGCTGTTCCCGCGCGGCTTCCGCGGCTGGCTGGTGACCCGCTACGACGACGCCAAGGCCGCGCTGACCGACCCGCGGCTGAGCAAGGACATGTCGCGCTTCGCCGAGCTGATGACCCGCCACCACCACGGGTCGGGAAGGTTCACCCCGTTCCCCGAGGACGTCACCGCGCACATGCTCAACTCCGACCCGCCCGACCACACCCGGCTGCGCAGGCTGGTCAACCGGGCGTTCACGATCCGGGGCGTGGCGAAGATGGCCGAGGGCATCGAGGCGATCACCGACGAGCTGCTCGACGGCCTGGCCGGGCGCACCGAGGTCGACCTGCTCGACGCGTTCGCCTTCCCGCTGCCCATCACCGTCATCAGCGACCTGCTCGGCGTCCCGCACGCCGACCGCGAGGACTTCCGCGCCTGGACCTCGGCGGTGATCAGCAAGGGCGCCCCCGGTGCCGCCGCCGCGGCGGCGCGGGCGATGGGGGAGTACCTGGGCGGGCTCATCGAGGCCAAGCGCGCGCACCCCACCGACGACCTGCTCTCGGCCCTGGTCGAGGCCCACGACGACGGCGACCGGCTCAGCGCGGGGGAGCTGCGCTCGATGGCGTTCCTGCTGCTCATCGCAGGCCACGAGACGACGGTCAACCTCATCGGCAACGGCGTGCTGGCCCTGCTGCGCAACCCCGACCAGCTGGCCGCGCTGCGCGCCGACCGCTCGCTGCTGCCCGGCGCGGTGGAGGAGTTCCTGCGCTACGAGGGCCCGGTGAACGTGGCCACCTTCCGCTACACCACCGAACCGGTGGAGCTGGGCGGGGTGCGGATCCCCGAGGGCGAGTTCGTCATGGTCGCGCTCGCCTCGGCCAACCGCGACGACGCCCACGTCGCCGACGCGGGCACCCTGGACATCACCCGCCCGCAGACCCCGCACCTGGCGTTCGGGCACGGCATCCACTACTGCGTGGGCGCGCCGCTGGCCCGGCTGGAGGCCACGACGGCGATCGGCGGGCTGCTCGACCGCTTCCCGGACCTGGCGCTGGCCGCCGAGCCCGAGGAGCTGCTCTGGCGGCCCAGCACCCTGGTGCGCGGGCTGGAGACCCTGCCGGTCCGCCTGGCCTGATCCCCGCCGGGCCGGGGCCGCCCCACACCGCTGGGCGTGGCGCGCTGCGTCAATCCGACGGCCACGGGACCCGGTCGGCTAGCGTGACCGGCGTGCGGGGGCAGCTGGAGCGGAAGGGGCGCGACGTCGTGGACGCGCGCCTGCGCGGCGTCCGCCCGCACCTGGCGGCGATCGTCCTCGTCGGACCCGCGCTCGCCGCCGCCGCGACCGCCCTCAGCGGCAGGCTCGCGCTGCTGGCGGTGCCCGCGCTGCTCGTCGCCGCCTCCGCCTGGTACTTCCGCACGTCCGCGCTGCGCCCGCGCCGGTGGCCCGCCGCCGCGGCCGCCTTCGGCGCGCTGGCGGGCGCGCACGCGGGCGCGGGCGCCGTGCTGTTCTGGCCCGCGTTCCCGGTCGCCGCGGCCGCGTTCGCCGTCGCCGCCCACCGCCTCGCCGCCGGCGCGCGGCGCCGGGTGCTGGAGCCCTACACCCCGGAGCTGGCCGACTCGCGGGTCGAGGTGCCGTGGCAGGCGCGCGGCGACCGCGGGTTGCAGCTGCTGGTGGGCCACGACCGGATCACCCTGGCGGGCTCGCGCGGGCCGTTCCGGCTGGTGCGGCCGATGGTGGCGCTGAGCGGGGTGGGCGCGGTGGAGCAGATCCTCGTCGCCCGCCGCGCCACCCTGGAGGTCCCCGGTGTCGGCGAGCTGCGGGTCACCGTGACCCCGGGCCCCGCCGTGCGGATCACCGTGCCGCCGGGGCAGTGGATCGTGCCCACCGACCACGGCCGGGAGATCGCCCGGCTCGTCGCGCGCCGCAAGGAGCTCGCGGGCGTCGACTGAGCGCGCCACCGGGTCCACCGTGGACACCGCTACGCTCGCCCGCGTGACCCCCGAGGAGCTGATCGCGCTCGACCGCGCGCACGTCTGGCACCCCTACGGGCCCATGCCCGGCACGCAGGAGCCGCTGGTGGTCGCCGGCGCCCGGGGTACCCGGTTGGCGCTGGCCGACGGGCGCGAGCTGGTCGACGGGATGTCGTCGTGGTGGTCGGCCATCCACGGCTACCGGCACCCGGTGCTCGACGCGGCGGCCAAGGCGCAGCTGGACACCATGAGCCACGTGATGTTCGGCGGCCTCACCCACGAGCCCGCCGTGGCCCTGGCGAAGAAGCTGGTGGACATCACGCCCGCGCCGCTGGAGCACGTGTTCCTCTGCGACTCGGGGTCGGTCAGCGTCGAGGTCGCCATCAAGATGTGCTTGCAGTTCTGGCGGTCGCTGGGGAAGCCCGCGAAGTCGAAGCTGCTCACCTGGCGCGGCGGCTACCACGGCGACACCTTCCACCCGATGAGCGTGTGCGACCCCGAGGGCGGCATGCACGGCCTGTGGCGCGGCGTGCTGCCGGTGCAGGTGTTCGCCGACGCCCCGCCCGCCGCGTTCGAGCACGACTACGTCGCCCACCTGGCCCGCGTGGTCGAGGAGCACGCCGACGAGCTGGCCGCGGTCATCGTCGAGCCGGTGGTGCAGGGCGCGGGCGGGATGCGCTTCCACGACCCCCGGTACCTGCACGTGCTGCGCGAGCTGTGCCTGACCCACGACGTGCTGCTGGTCTTCGACGAGATCGCCACCGGGTTCGGGCGCACGGGCGAGCTGTTCGCCGCCGACCACGCGGGCGTCAGCCCGGACGTCCTGTGCGTCGGCAAGGCCCTCACCGGCGGCTACCTCACCCTGGCCGCCGCGCTGTGCACCGGCCGGGTGGCCGACGGGATCTCCCGGGGTGAGCTGCCGGTGCTCGCCCACGGCCCCACGTTCATGGGCAACCCGCTGGCCTGCGCCATCGCCAACGCCTCGATCGACCTGCTGCTCTCCGGGGACTGGCGGGGCACCGTGGCGAGGATCCAGGGGGAGCTGGGCGCCGGGCTGGCTCCCGTGCGCGAGGTGCCGGGCGTGCGCGACGTGCGGGTGCTGGGCGCCATCGGGGTCGTGCAGCTCGACCACGAGGTCGACGTGGCCGCCGCGACCGCCGCCGCCGTGGCAGCCGGGGTGTGGCTGCGCCCGTTCCGCGACCTCGTCTACACCATGCCGCCGTTCGTCAGCACCACCGAGGACGTCGCCACCATCACCCGCGGGGTCGCCGCCGCTGCCGCCGCCGGGTGAGCGGTCGCCCGCCGGGACGAGGGGGCGGGTGGCGGCAGGCGCAAAACACGGCCTAGCCTGCTACCCCGTGAGCGTGCTCGTGATCAGCGGGACCGGCACCGACGTGGGCAAGACGGTCGTCACCGCCGCGGTCGCCGCCCTGGCCCTGGCCGCCGGGCAGCGGGTGGCCGTGCTCAAGCCCGCGCAGACCGGGGTGGCGGTGGGGGAGCCGGGCGACCTGGCCGCGGTGGCGGCGCTGGCGGGCGGGGTGACCACGGCGGAGCTGCGCCGCTACCCCGACCCGCTGGCCCCGGAGACCGCCGCCCGGCGCGTCGGCATGCCGCCGGTGCGGCCCTCGGAGGTGGCCGCGGCCGCCTCGGAGCTGGCCCAGACCCACGACCTCGTGCTGGTCGAGGGCGCGGGCGGGCTGCTGGTGCGGTTCGACCCGGACGGCGGGACGCTGGCCGACGTGGCGTGGGCGCTGGGCGCCCCGGTGCTGGTGGTGGCCTCGGCGGGGCTGGGCGTGCTCAACACCGCCGCGCTCACCGCCGAGGCGCTGCGCACCCGCGGCGTGGCCTGCGCGGGCGTGGTCGTGGGCGCCTGGCCCGCCGAGCCGGACCTGGCCGCGCGGTGCAACCTCGACGACCTGCCGCTGGTCACCGGCGCCCCGCTGGTCGGGGTGGTCCCGCAGGGCGTCGGGTCGCTGGACCGGGCCGCGTTCACCGCCGCGGCGTGGCGGTGGCTGGACCCGAGCCTGGGTGGGGAGTTCGACGCCAAGGAGTTCGCCGCGCGCGCCGGGTGACCGGGCGGATGCCCGGTGCGTGAGATTGCTCGCGCCGTGCGGCGCCGGGCATGCGGCACACTGTCCCCTCGGACACGTACCGCACAGGGTGCCCCGGCTCGCAGCGGGGCGCCGGTTCGAGGAGGAACACCGTGACGGCTGCCGCCGAGCGCACCCACGAGGCCGACACCGCAGGCGACATCCTCGCCGTGGCCCGCGAGCGGGTCCTCGACCGCGGGGAGGGCCTGACCGAGGAGCAGGTGCTGGCCGTGCTGCACCTGGGCGACGACCGGCTGGAGGACCTGCTCGCCCTGGCCCACGAGGTGCGCATGCGCTGGTGCGGCCCGGAGGTCGAGGTCGAGGGCATCGTCAGCCTCAAGACCGGCGGCTGCCCCGAGGACTGCCACTTCTGCTCGCAGTCGGGCCGCTTCCCCACCCCGGTGCGCTCGGCCTGGCTGGACATCCCCGGCCTGGTCGAGGCCGCCCGGCAGACCGCGGCCACCGGCGCCACCGAGTTCTGCATCGTCGCGGCCGTGCGCGGCCCGGACCAGCGGCTGCTGTCGCAGGTGCGCGACGGCATCAAGGCCATCCGCGACTCCGGCAACGACATCCAGATCGCCTGCTCGCTGGGCATGCTCACCCAGGAGCAGGTCGACGAGCTGGTCGCGATGGGCGTGCACCGCTACAACCACAACCTCGAGACCGCGCGCTCGCACTTCCCGAACGTGGTGACCACGCACTCCTGGGAGGAGCGCTGGGACACCCTGCGGATGGTGCGCGAGGCGGGCATGGAGGTCTGCTCCGGCGGCATCCTGGGCATGGGCGAGACGCCGGAGCAGCGCGCGGAGTTCGCCGTGCAGCTGGCCGAGCTGCGCCCGGACGAGGTGCCGATGAACTTCCTCATCCCGCAGCCGGGCACCCCCTACGCCGAGTACACCCCGATCGAGGGCCGCGAGGCGCTCAAGCTGGTCGCGGCGTTCCGCCTGGCCATGCCGCGCACGATGCTGCGGTTCGCGGGCGGGCGCGAGCTGACCCTGGGCGACCTGGGCGCCGAGCAGGGGATGCTGGGCGGCATCAACGCCATCATCGTCGGCAACTACCTGACCAACCTGGGCCGCCCCGCCCAGCAGGACCTCGACATGCTGGCCGACCTGAAGATGCCCATCAAGGCCATCAGCGACACGATCTGACAGCGGCACGATCAGACAGCGACACCAGCTGACAGCGACACCAGCTGACGCGGCAGGAGGAACGACGGTGTACTGCGTGCACTGCGGCGGCGCGGCGGGCACGGGCGACCACGGCCCGTGCTCGGGCGCCCGGGCCGCGCTGGAGCCCCCGCGCTTCTGCGCCGAGTGCGCCCGCCGGATGGTCGTCCAGGTCACCCCGACCGGCTGGTCGGCGCTGTGCAGCAGGCACGGCGCGCTGACCAGCGGACCCGCCGCCGCGCTCACCGACTAGGGGCCGTCCCCCGGGGGCACCGCCGGGTCGGGGCGGTGCCCCCTGGGGGCGGGTGGCGGGTTGTTGAACATGGCCTAGTCTCGGACCCGGGGCCGACCACCGGGGCGGCCGGGACCGAAGGGCGGGCCGCGTGGCGGACGACGCTGTGGACACCCCCACCGCCGACACCCCAACGGCCAGCACCCCCGACTACCAGCCGCCCGTGCTCACCGGCGGCTGGACGCACCGGCGCAAGCCCAAGGCGGTCGTCAAGCGCGACCTGCTGCCCGCGGTCGGGGTGCTGGGCGCCCTGGCGGTGTGCGGGGTCGCCTTGGCGTTCGCGTGGTCGCGCTTGGCCCCCGGCGAGTTGGTGCAGGTCGTCGACGGCAACCAGTTGGCGCCGCTGCGCGCGGAGAGCTACCACCGCTACGACGACCTGGTGCTGTTCGTGCTCATGACGCTCGGCGCCGGGTTGGTGTCGGGCTCGGCGGTGTGGGCGCTGCGCGAGCGGCGTGGCCCGGTGTTCCTGGTCGCGCTCGTGCTGGGCTCGGCGCTGGCCGCCTGGCTGGCGACCCGGGTGGGCCCGGCGTGGGCGGACGCGCACTACGCCGCCGCGTCCGCCCCGCAGGTGGGCGACGTGCTGACCCTGGCGCCGCGGCTGGAGAGCCCCTGGCTGTGGGTCGCCTGGCCCTTCGCCGCCGCCCTCACCTACACCTTCGCCGCCGCCTGGAACGGCCTCGACGACCTGGGCCGCCGCCTGGGCTAGGCCTTGTCGCACCACCCCACCCGTCCCACGCGGCAACCCGGCACAACGACAACGTGCTGACGCCGACCCTCTTCCGAGGCGCGACCTGAGAGCCCTGCCCGTCGCCTAGTTCAGGCAGATGGGCTCGCTGAAGTGGGACGGTGGGGCGGGGACGGCCCGCAGCGCTGTCAGGAAGCCCGCTTCGCGGTTGAGCAGGCGGCCGACCAGCCGCAGGCGGTGCAGGGGGCGCACCTCTTCCAGCAACTCCTGGCGGTCCTCCACGCTGAGCAGGCAGTCCGCGGCGAGCGCGTGCGCCAGTTCGCGGGTCTCGGTGTCGTCGGCGGGCTCGGACCAGTCCTCGGTGCGCCAGGCCGCCGTGCAGTAGCGGCGGTGCGCCGAGCGGGCCGACTCGGCCAGCATCGACACCGACTCCGCCGCGAGCGCCTGCTCGGCGTCGGGCACCCACTCCACCTCGCCCATCAGGTAGGGCGCGCTGGTGGAGTCCAGCGCCAGCAGGCGGAACCGGCGCTCCCCGGTGGTGATGATGTCGAACCGGCCGTCGGGCAGCGGGTCGACGTGGCGCAGCACCGCCGAGCACCCGATGGCGGTGAGCTGCTCGACCGAGGTGACCTCCCGCTCCATGGACGGCTTGAGCGCGATGACCCCGAACCGGCGGTCCGGCAGGGCGCCGCTCATCAGGTCCGCGGTCAGCTGGCGGTAGCGCGGTTCGAAGATGTGCAGGGGGAGGTTCGCTCCGGGAAGCAGCACCGCCCGAAGCGGGAACAGCGGAAGCGAATCAGCCACCCGACCACGCTACGACGAAGCGCCGCGCCCCGCCGGTTGATTGCGGCGTCCGGCCGATGCCCGCGCGCTCAGCGCGGCGCCGCGGGCGGCCGGAGCACGGCGAAGGCGTCGGTGACGGCGACGCTGTCCTGCGCGAAGCGGAACTCCGCGGCGGGGCGGCCGCCGGAGCGCCCCGGTTTCGTGGTGCGGCCGGTGGGTTCGAGCAGGCCGCGGCGGGACAGCACGCGCTGCAGGTTGGTCGCCGAGACCCGGTGGCCCAGCGCGCCGGAGTAGATCTCGCGCAGTGCGGAGATGGTGAACTCCGGTGGCGCGAGGGCGAAGCCGATGTTCGTGTAGGACAGCTTGGCGCGCAGCCGGTCGCGGGCGCGCAGCACGATCGCGCCGTGGTCGAAGGCGGTGTCCGGAGGGGACTCCACCGGGTGCCAGCCGGTGTCGGCGGGCACCTCGGGGTCGAGGTGCTCGGGGACCAGGCACAGGAACGCGCTGGCGATGACCCGGTCGCCGGGCATCCGGTCCGGGGCGCTGAAGACGGCGAGCTGCTCGACGTGCGAGACCTGGCCGAGGTCGACCTTCTCGGCGAGCTGGCGGCGGATGGAGGCCTCCACGCCCTCGCCGACGCCGAGCGCGCCTCCGGGCAGTGACCACCTGTGCGCGTGCGGTTCGCGGGCCCGCTCCCAGAGCAGCACCTGGAGTGATCCCTGCCTCACCCGCAGCACCGCGGCCAGCACTTCGTGGCGGATCGGGCCGGGTGCGGTGATACCATCCGTCATGTTTTCGATCCTAAGGCGAAAACCTCGGGAGCGGAAATCGGACATCTGAGGAGGACCCCATGACCGCGGAGCTGATCGACCTGACCCCCCTGGGCGGGGTGGTGGCGGACGCCGCGTGGCGGGACGAGGTGCGGCGGCTGGTCGACGAGCGCGACGCCGTGCTGCTCGCGCACAACTACCAGCTGCCGGAGATCCAGGACATCGCCGACCACACCGGCGACTCCCTGGCGCTGAGCCGGATCGCCGCCGCCAGCGAGGCGTCGACGATCGTCTTCTGCGGCGTGCACTTCATGGCCGAGACGGCGAAGATCCTCGCCCCGGACAAGACGGTGCTCATCCCCGACGCGCGGGCGGGCTGCTCGCTGGCGGACTCGATCACCGGCGCCCAGCTGCGCGCCTGGAAGGCCGAGCACCCCGGCGCGGTCGTGGTCTCCTACGTCAACACCACCGCCGAGGTGAAGGCCGAGACCGACATCTGCTGCACCTCCTCCAACGCCGTGGACGTGGTGGCCTCCATCCCGGCCGACCGGGAGGTGCTGTTCTGCCCGGACCAGTTCCTCGGCGCGCACGTGCGGCGCGAAACCGGGCGGGACAACATCCACATCTGGGCGGGGGAGTGCCACGTGCACGCGGGCATCAACGGCCCCGAGCTGGCCGAGCGCGCCGCGGCCAACCCCGACGCCGACCTGTTCATCCACCCCGAGTGCGGCTGCGCGACCTCCGCGCTCTACCTCGCGGGCGAGGGCATCGTGCCCAGCGAGCAGGTCAAGATCCTCTCCACCGGCGACATGGTGGCCCAGGCCAAGGCGACCAAGGCCAAGTCCGTCCTGGTCGCCACCGAGGTCGGCATGCTGCACCAGCTGCGCCAGGCCGCCCCGGGCATCGAGTTCAAGGCGGTCAACGACCGCGCCTCGTGCGGCTACATGAAGATGATCACCCCGGCGGCCCTGCTGCGCGCGCTGCGGGAGAACCGCGACGAGGTCCACGTCGACCCCGAGACCGCCGCCCGCGCCCGCGGCGCCGTGCAGCGCATGGTCGAGATCGGCAACCCCGGCGGTGGCGAGTGAGCGCGCGCTGGGCGGCCGGGGCCGACCTGGTCGTTGTCGGCAGCGGTGTCGCCGGGTTGACCGCGGCGTTACGGGCCCAGTCGCTCGGCCTGCGGGTCCTGGTGGTCACCAAGGGCGAGGTCGACGACGGCAACACCCGCTGGGCGCAGGGCGGCGTCGCCGTCGTCCTGCCCGACCAGCACGACGAGGGCGACTCGGTGCAGGCGCACATCACCGACACCCTCACCGCGGGCGCGGGCCTGTGCGACGAGGCCGCCGTCCGCGCGATCGTCGGCGGTGGGCCGGAGGCGGTCACGGCGCTGCGCGCGCTGGGCGCCGTCTTCGACGCCCGGCCGGACGGGCGGCTCGCCCGCACCCGCGAGGGCGGGCACAGCGCGTTCCGCGTGGTGCACGCAGGCGGCGACGCCACGGGTGCCGAGGTGGAGCGCGCCCTGGTGACCGCCGCGCGCGACGGGCGCGTCGCCGTGCTGGAGCAGCACGTCGCCGTCCAGGCGCTGCGGACCCCCTCGGGCGCCGTGGCGGGCGTGCAGGTGCTCGACGACCGGGGTGTCCCGGGTGTGATCACCGCCCCGGCCGTGCTGCTGGCCACCGGTGGGCTCGGGCAGCTCTACCAGGCCACGTCCAACCCGGAGGTGGCCACCGGGGACGGCCTGGCGCTGGCGCTGCGCGCGGGCGCCCCCGTGGCGGACCTGGAGTTCGTGCAGTTCCACCCCACGGTGCTCTACACCGGCGAGGGCGCGCGCGGCCGCTGCCCGCTGGTCACCGAGGCGGTGCGCGGCGAGGGCGCCGTCCTGGTCGACGCGACCGGCGCCCGGGTGATGGCGGGCGTGCACCCGCTGGCCGACCTGGCCCCGCGCGACGTCGTGGCCGCCGCGATCACCCGGCACATGGCGCGCGGCCGCGGCGGCGTGGACGACCACGTCTTCCTCGACGCCACCCACCTGGGCGCCGAGGCGTTCCGCACCCGCTTCCCGACCGTGCTGGCCGCGTGCCTGGCGGCCGGGGTGGACCCGGCGGTCGAGCCGATCCCGGTGGCCCCGGCGGCGCACTTCTCCTGCGGCGGCGTGGTGACCGATGTGGACGGTCGCACGGCCGTCCCCGGCCTCTACGCCGCGGGCGAGGTCGCCAGGACGGGCCTGCACGGGGCGAACCGGCTGGCCTCCAACAGCCTGCTGGAGGGCCTGGTCGTGGGCGCCCGCTCCGCCGAGGCGGTGGCGGCCGACCTGCGCGGCGGCAGGCTGGCCGACGCGCGGCTGGCGGTCGTGCCCGACCTGCCGTCCGCGCCGGTGGCCGACCGCGACTCCCTGCAGCGGGTGATGTCGCGCTACGCCGCGATCGGGCGCGAGGCCGAGGGCCTGGCGATCGTCGGCTCGGTGCTGGACGTGACGACGGCGAACCGGGTGCTCGACACCCGCGCGGCGGTGGAGGACGCGGCGCTGACCCTGGTGGCCCGCGCGCTGCTCGCCGCGGCCGCCACCCGCACCGAGTCCCGCGGCTGCCACGTGCGCACCGACTTCCCCGAGCGCGACGACCGGGCCTGGACCCACCCGACGGTGCTGCGCATGACCCCGTCCGGCCAGCCCGTCCCGCTCTACCCGGCAGAACTGCGAGGAGTGGCGTGACCACCCACGACATCATCGGCATCGCCCTGGCCGAGGACCTGGCCTGCGGCCCCGACGCCACCACGGTGGCCACCGTCCCGGAGGACGCGGTCGCGGTGGCGGAACTGACCCCGCGCAAGCCCGGCGTCCTCGCGGGCGTGGACGTCGCGCGCGAGGTGTTCACCCGGGTGCTGCCGTCGGTGGAGGTGCTGTCCTCCCTGGAGGACGGCGCCGACCTGGAGCCGGGCGTGCCCGCGCTGGTCGTGCGCGGCGCGACGCGCTCGCTGCTGACGGCCGAGCGCACCGCCCTCAACTTCCTCTGCCACCTCTCGGGCGTCGCCACCGCCACCCGCGCCTGGGTCCGCGCCGTCGAGGGCACCGGCACCCGCATCCGCGACTCCCGCAAGACCCTGCCCGGCCTGCGCGCCCTGGAGAAGCAGGCCGTCCGCAGCGGCGGCGGCACCAACCACCGCATGGCCCTGGGCGACGCCGTCCTCATCAAGGACAACCACGTCCTCGCCGCGGGCGGCGTCGCCAAGGCCCTCGCCGCCGCCCGCACCCACGCCCCCGACCTGCCCTGCGAGGTCGAGGTCGACACCCTCGCCCAGCTCGACGAAGCCCTCTCCGAGAACGCCGACCTGGTCCTGCTGGACAACTTCACCGTCGCCGACTGCGCGGAAGCCGTCCGCCGCGCCTCGGGCACCCCCACCCGCCTGGAGGCCTCGGGCGGGCTGACGCTGGACGTGGCCCGCGCCTACGCGGAGACGGGCGTGCACTTCCTGGCGGTGGGCGGGTTGACGCACTCGTCCCCCGCGCTGGACCTGGGCATGGACCTGCGCTGAGCGCCCGCCGTGGTGCCGGGCTGAGGGGATCCGGCACCACGGTCGGCTTCGCCGTCCCGGCTCACCCCGCCGGGCCAACCTGCGCAACCGCCGCCCGCTGCCGTCACCTGCGCGGCCACCGTCCTCGCCGCGAACACCGTCGCCGCCCGTGTTGGCGGCGCGTCCGATACCCCTTGCGTGCCTTGGGAACCCTTGCGTGCCTTGGGAACCAAGGCTCCCGCTCGGGTACCCCGCCCGAGGGGACCCCTGTTTTCAACGTTACCGGCGTGGGGCGACAGTTCCCGGCCGTCTGGTGGCACCTGTGGACAACTGCGGCTCGGGCGTGTTCCGCACGAGGGCGGCCTCAGCTCGTTCGTCGTCGTGCCAGGTTGCCTCGGGTGGGACAAGCGGCCGGGGGTGGGACACGGCCTAGCGGGAGGCGGAGAGGAGGTCGGCCAGGCCGGACAGGAGGTGGTCGGGGCTGGGGGAGCGGGTGGGGTCGAGGAGCCACTGGAGGGCCAGGCCGTCGCAGACGGCGAGGATGAAGCCCGCGACCGCGGTGCAGCGGGGGTCCTCGGGGGAGACGTCGTCGGGGTAGGACGAGGCGACGATGGTGGCGATGCGGGTGCGGGTGCGGTGCTGGAGGGCGGCGAGCTGCTCGCGGAGGGCGGGGTCGCGCTCGGCCTGGGCGAGGGCCTCGACGAAGCTGAGCAGCAGGGCGCGCTTGTCGGCGAGGTGGCGCAGGACGGTGGCCCAGGTCAGGTGGGCCCGCTCGACCGGGGAGCTGGCCGGGTCGGCCAGGGCGACCTCGGCCAGCGCGTCGGTCCACTCCTCGAACACGGCGCCGAGGGCGGCGTTGAGCAGGCCGTTCTTGGAGCCGAAGTGGTAGCCGATGGAGGCCAGGTTCGTGCCCGAGGCGGCCACCAGGTCGCGGGCGGTGATGTGCGCGTAGCCCTTGTCCTCCAGCAGGCGGCGGGCGGCGGTGAGGAGCAGTTCGCGATGTCCCACCCGTGGATCGTAGTTGCCCCGTCCATCCGGTTGCCCCAGCCATCTATACGGATGTATAAATCGGGGGTCAGGGTGACCGAGACCACGGGAGGCCCCGTTGACCGCCGACGTCCGCACGCCCGTCGAGGGCCTGCCGCCCGGGCCCCGGCTGCCCAAGGTCGCCCAGACCGCGCTGTTCCTGCGCTCGCGCGCCCGGGTGTCGCCGCGCTGGCGGCGGCGCTACGGCGACGCGTTCACCGTGCGGCTCGCGGGCGGGCGCACGGTGGTGACCATCAGCAGGCCGGAGGACATCCGCGCGGTGTTCGCGGGCGCGCCGGAGGTCTACCACGCCGGTGAGGGCAACGCGATCCTCGCGCCGGTGATGGGCCAGGAGTCCCTGCTGATCCTCGACGAGGACGCGCACCTGGCCGCGCGCAAGCGCTTGATGCCCGCCTTCAACGGCGCCGCGCTGCGCGGGTACGCGGACATGATGGCCGAGCTGGCCGAGGCCGAGGTGTCCCGCTGGCCGCTCGACCGTCCCTTCCGGACGCACGCGAGCATGAACGCGGTGACGCTGGAGATCATCCTGCGGGTGGTGTTCGGCATGGCCGAGGGCGAGCGGCTGGCCGCGCTGCGCCCGCTCATCAACAAGGTCACCGACATCGGTCCGATCGACGTGCTCGGCTGGAGCTTCCCGAAGCTCAAGCACGTCTGGCCGTGGAAGCGCAACGTCGAGAACCTCAAGGCGGCCGACGCCCTGCTCTACGAGGAGATCGCCGAACGCCGCGGCGCGGACCTCACCGACCGCAACGACGTGCTTTCCCGGTTGCTCAAGGCCGACCCGGACGCGCGCGCGGTGGAACTGCGCGACCACATGATGACCCTGCTGCTCGCCGGTCACGAGACGACCGCGACCGCGCTGGCGTGGTCGCTGCACGAGCTCTCGCGCAACCCGGACGTGCTGCGCAAGGCGCAAGCCGCGGCCGACGCCGAGGACCACGAGTACCTGCAGGCGGTCACCAAGGAGGCGATGCGCAGCCGCCCGGTGATCTACGGCGTTGGCCGCCGGATCACCGAGCCGCAGGTGATCGCGGGCCACCGCATCCCCGCGGGCACGGTCATCTCCCCGTGCATCGGCCTGGTGCAGGACGACCCCGAGCACCACCCCGACCCGCGGGCGTTCCGGCCGGAGCGGTTCATCGGCGCCTCGATGGAGTCGGGCACGTGGATCCCGTTCGGCGGCGGGGTGCGGCGCTGCATCGGCGCCGGGTTCTCCTTGCAGGAGGCCGGGATCATCCTGCGCGCGATCCTGCTGCGCTACGACCTGGAGCCGGTGGGCGCGCCGGAACCCCAGCAGGCCCGCAACATCACCCAGGTGCCGCGCCGGGGTGCCCGGGTCATCGCCCGCCGTCGGTGACCGCGCACTCGGGTCCGCCGCGCCAGAGGGTGTCGGCGGACCCGGCGGCGAGGTGGCGCTCGTAGGTCTCGACCTTCCAGCGGATGACGTCGAGGGCGTCCTGCAGCTCGGCCATCTGCCGCACCACCTTCGCCTCGTGCGCGCGCAGGATCTCGAAGCGCTCCCGCTCGTTGCCCGCGCCCGCCCGCGCCAGCTCGGCGTAGCGGCGGATGTCGGCCAGCGACATGCCCGAGGACCGCAGCCGCGTGCACACCCGCAGCCAGGCGACCTCCTCCTCCCCGAACACACGGCGCCCGGCGGAGTTGCGCTCGACGGGCCCGACGAACAGGCCCTCCTTCTCGTAGAAGCGCAGCGTGTGCGTCGACAGTCCGGTCATCTCGCTGACCTCACCGATGGTCAGCGCCGTGCTCGGTGCAGCTGTCATGCCCCCCAGCGTAGGCCGTGCCGCACGAGGTGGCCGCGCCTGAGCGCTCGCCCTGGTGGCGGTGGGAATCGCGAACCCCGGCCCTGGGCGCGCTTGACCTAGAGGCGGCTCCAACTCCTAGCGTCGGCGGCGTTGTCGACGAAAGGCTGGACAGTGAGCACCACGTGGTTCATCACCGGGACGTCCTCGGGCTTCGGCAGGCTGCTGACCGAGCAGCTGCTGGAGCGCGGCGACCGGGTCGCCGCCACCCTGCGCAGGCCGGAGGCGCTGGACGACCTCACCGGGTACGGCGACCGGCTGTGGGTGCGGCAGCTGGACGTCACCGACACCGACCGGGTGCGCGCGGTGGTCGACGAGGCGTTCGCCGAGCTGGGCACCATCGACGTCATCGTGAACAACGCCGGGTACGGGGTGTTCGCCTCCGTGGAGGAGGCCACCGACGAGCAGGTGCGCGCGGTGGTCGAGACGAACCTGCTCGGCTCCATCCACGTCGTGCGCGCCGCGCTGCCGCACCTGCGGGCCCAGGGGTCGGGCCGCATCCTCCAGGTGTCCACCGCGGGCGGGCAGACGACGTACCCGAACTTCGCCTACTACCACGCGTCGAAGTGGGGCATCGAGGGCTTCTGCCAGACCGTCGCCGCCGAGGTCCGCCCGTTCGGCATCCACCTGACGATCGTCGAACCCGGCGCGACCCCCACCGGCTTCGGCACCGGCCTGGCCACCGCCCCCGCCATGCCCGAGTACGACGCCACCCCCGCGGGCGACACCCGCCGCGCGCTGGCCTCCGGCGCGTTCGCCCTGCCCAACGACCCGGCGAAGATCGCCCGCGCCATGGTCGAGCTGGTCGACAGCGGTGAGACCCCGCTGCGCCTGCCGCTGGGCCAGGACACCTACGACGACGTCCGCGCCGACCTGCGCGCCCGGCTGGCCGAGCACGAGGCCCACGAGCGGGTCGCCCGCTCGGTCGCGGCGGGCTGAGCCCGCTCGCTCAGAGCCGGCGGTTGGCCAGGACGGGCAAGGCCTCGCGGGTCCTGGCCACCACGTCGGTGTCGACGTCCCACAGCAGCATGTCCGGCTCGGGCCCGAGGGCGGCCACGACGGCCCCGGTGGGGGAGGCGACGACGCTGTGGCCGACGCCCAGCGGGGCCTTGCTCTCCAGGTCGGAGAAGGCCTGCCCGCAGGCCAGGACCCAGGCGGTCGAGTCCAGGGCCCTCGCGCGCACGAGCAGTTCCCACTGCTCGACCTTGCCCGGCCCGGAGCCCCAGGACGCGGCGACGACGATGGCGTGCGCGCCGCCCGCGGCCAGCGCCCGGTACAGCTCGGGGAAGCGGACGTCGTAGCAGGTGGTGATGCCGACCACGACGCCGTCCACCTCGACCGAGACCAGCTCGGTGCCGGGGGCGACGGTGCGCGACTCCTCGAACCCGAAGGCGTCGAACAGGTGGATCTTGTCGTAGCCCCGGTGCTGCCCGCGGCCGGTGACCAGCAGGGTGTTGCGCACCCGGTCTCCCGCGGGGGTGAACATGCCCGCCACCACGACGACCCCCGCGGCGTCGGCGGCCTCGGCGACCGCGGTGGCCCACGGGCCGTCGAGGGGTTCGGCCACCGGGCCCAGCGGGACGCCGAAGCGGCACTGGGTGGCCTCCGGGAACACGACCAGGTCCGCCCCCGCCCCGGCGGCGGCGCGCACCCCGGCGCGGACCCGCTCCAGGTTCTCGGCCGGGTCGGTCGTCGAGCTGATCTGGCAGAGCGCGGTACGCAATCCGCACACCCTCCTCCTCGGGGCCCGACTACCCTCGGGCCTCGTGCCGTTCCCACCTTCGCACCGCGGCCGCGTCGCCGCGGTGCTCGCCGCCGTCGCGCTGCTGCCCGGGTGCACCGGGGAGCCGAGCAGGCCCGCGTCGGGCGACCCCGGCGGGACCTCGCTGATCCTCGGCACCACCACCGAGCCTGCCACGCTCGACCCCCGGCAGGGGTACGCGCCGCACGGCGCGGCGCTGGTCTACGACGGGCTGGTCGAGCACCAGCCCGACGGCGGGCTCAAGCCGACCCTGGCCGCGGCCGCCCCGGTGCCCGCCGCCGACGGCCGGTCGTGGACGGTGGCGCTGCGCAACGACGTCAGCTTCACCGACGGCAGCGGGTTCGACTCGACCGCCGTGGTGGCCACCTACCGCAGCGTGCTGGAGCAGACCTCGCCGCTGCGCGCGGAGTACGAGGTGCTGGCCGGGGTGCAGGCCGTGGACAAGACCACCGTGCGGTTCGACCTCGTGCGCCCGGACCCCGACTTCCCCGACCTGCTCACCCTCGGCGTCGTCGCCACCGACGCGCAGGGCCAGCTCGTCGGGACCGGTCCGTACAAGGTGGCGTCGTGGGTGCGCCAGGACCGGTTGGAGCTGGTGGCGAACCAGGCCTACTTCGCCGGGCCGCCCGCCATCACCAAGGTGACGATCCGGTTCCTGCCCGACGACGACACCCGGGCCGAGGCCATGCGCGCGGGCGAGCTGGACGGCACCGTGCTGCCGCCCGCCCTCGCCGAGGGGTTCGAGACCGCCGACGGGCTGGCCGTGGTCGAGCACGGCAGCACCGACCTGCGGGCCGTCGCGCTGACCGGCTCCCCGGTGGCCGCCGACCCGGCCGTGCGCAAGGCGCTCAACCTCGCGGTGGACCGCGAGGCGCTGGTGCGCGACGCGCTGCGCGGCAAGGGCGAGGTCGCCTCGCTGCCGGTGCCGCCGCAGGTCGCGGAGCTGGTCGAGCCCACCGCCGCGCTCACCCGCGACGTCGCCGCGGCCAACCAGCTGCTCGACGCCGCGGGCTGGGTCGTCGGCGCGGACGGCACCCGGGCCAGGGCCGGGCAGCGGCTGGCCTTCCCGGTGTCCTACGACCAGCGCGACCAGGTCGACCGCGACCTGGTGACCGCCTTCGCCAAGCAGGTCGGGGCCATCGGTGTCGAGGTCACGCCCACCCCGGCGGCGGCCCAGGCCGCGCAGACCCCCTCGGTCACCTCCTTCGGCGACCCGTTCCGCACCGTCGGCGACCTGCGCCCGCGGTTCACCGGGGCCGTCGCCCAGGCGCTGGCCTCGGCCGACGCGGCCACCGACCCGGCGCAGCGGGCCGTGGAGGCCCGCGCCGCCCAGCGCGCGTACGCGGTGGACCCGACGCTGGTGGTGCTGGCCCAGGTCGACCACACCTACGTCCTGCGGCAGAACTGGACCGGCTACCGGCCGGTCGTGGACGCGACCGGCACCGACCAGACCTGGGGGCCGTGGTGGAACCTGGCGACCTGGACGCCCCGGTGACCGGGCCGCTCGACCTCGACCGGCTGCGCGCGGACACCCCCGGCTGCCTCGACCACGTCTTCCTCGACAGCGCGGGCTCCTCGCTGCCGCCCACCCCGGTGCTCGACGTCGTGCACGCGCACCTGCGCCGCGAGGCCGAGGTGGGCGGGTACCGGGCGCACGACGAGCGCCTCGACGACCTGGAGGCGGGCTACGGGGTGGTCGCGGAGCTGCTGGGCTGCGTGCCCGGCGACGTCGCCTTCACCGAGAGCGCCACCCGCTCCTGGCTCACCGCCGTCGACTCGGTGCCGCTGGCCGCGGGCGACCGGGTGCTGGTCACCGAGGCCGAGTACGCGGGCAACGCCATCCCGCTGCTGACCCTGGCCGAGCGCACCGGGTTCACCGTCGAGGCGGTGCCCTCCGACGGCACCGGCGCGGTGGACGTGGACGCGCTGACCGGGCTGCTCGACGAGCGGGTCAAGCTCGTGTCGCTGGTGCACGTGCCCACCAACGGCGGCCTGGTCAACCCCGTCCGCGAGGTCGTCGACGCCGCGCACGCGGTGGGGGCGCTGGTGCTGCTCGACGCCTGCCAGTCGCTCGGGCAGCTGCCGCTGGACGTGCGCGCGATGGGCGTGGACATGCTCAGCGCCACCGGGCGCAAGTGGCTGCGCGGGCCCCGGGGTACCGGGGTGCTGGTCGTGCCCGAGCACGTCCGCGCCCGGCTGCGCCCCCGGCTGGTCGACCTGCACAGCGGCGAGTGGACCGGGACGTCGCAGGTCGAGCTGCGCGCCGACGCGCGGGTGTTCGAGCTGTGGGAGCACAGCGCCGCGAGCAGGCTCGGGTTCATCGCGGCCGCCCGCTACGCCCTCGACCTGGGCGTCGACCGGATCGCCGCCGCCGTGTCCGACCGGGCCGAGCGGCTGCGGGCCGGGCTGCGCTCGGTGCCGGGCGTGCGGGTGCGCGACCTGGGCACCACGCGCAGCGGGCTCGTCACCTTCACCGTGGACGGCGTGGCCGCCGACGCCGTGCGCGACGGGCTGCGCGCCCGGGGCGTCACCACGACCGTCAGCAGGCTGGGGTCCACCCGGCTCGACATGACCCGACGCGGCCTCGACGAGCTGGTGCGGGCCTCCCCGCACTGCTTCGTCAGCCCCGAGCAGGTCGACGCGGCGGTGGCGGCGGTGGCCCGGCTGGCGTGAGCCGGGGCACCGGGGGCGGGGGTGGGCGGGCCGACGCCCTAGTCTGGACGGGTCAACCACCACGGAAGGACCCCCGTGCTCTCGCGTACCGACCTGCGCTCCGCGACCCCCTCCACCGCCGAACTGCGCCACGCGCTGCCGCGGGCCGAGGTCGACGTGGACGCGGCGCTGCATCTGGTGCGGCCGATCGTCGAGGACGTGCGGGCCAGGGGCGTCGAGGCGGCCCTGGAGCTGACCGAGCGGTTCGACGGGGTGCGCCCGCAGACCGTGCGGGTGCCCGCGGGCGAGCTGACCTCGGCGCTGGCCTTCCTCGACCCGGCGGTCCGCGCGGCGCTGGAGGAGTCCATCGCCCGCGCCCGGCTGGTGCACGCCGACCAGCGGCGGGTCGACAAGACCACCCAGGTCGTGCCCGGCGGCACCGTCACCGAGCGGTGGGTGCCGGTCGACCGGGTCGGCCTCTACGCCCCCGGCGGCCTGGCCGTCTACCCCTCCAGCGTGGTCATGAACGTCGTCCCGGCGCAGGCCGCGGGCGTGCGGTCGCTGGTCGTGTGCTCGCCCCCGCAGGCGGAGTTCGGCGGCAAGCCGCACCCGGCGATCCTCGCCGCGGCCGAGCTGCTGGGCGTCAGCGAGGTGTGGGCGGTCGGCGGCGCGCAGGCCCAGGCGCTGCTGGCCTACGGCGGCACCGACACCGACGGCCGCGAGCTGGAGCCGGTCGACGTGGTCACCGGCCCCGGCAACATCTACGTCGCCGCCGCCAAGCGGCTGCTGCGCGGCCTGATCGGCATCGACGCCGAGGCGGGCCCCACCGAGATCGCCATCCTGGCCGACCACACCGCCGACCCGGTGCACGTCGCCGCCGACCTGATCAGCCAGGCCGAGCACGACCCGATGGCCGCCAGCGTGCTCGTCACCACCTCCGAGCAGCTCGCCGACGCCGTCGACGCCGAGCTGGAGCGGCAGGTCAAGGCCACCAAGCACACCGAGCGGGTCACCACGGCGCTGTCCGGCCCGCAGTCGCGCACCGTGCTCGTCGCCTCCCTCGACGACGGCCTGCGCGTGGTCGACGCCTACGCCGCCGAGCACCTGGAGATCCAGACCGAGGACGCGAGCGCCGTCGCGGCCAGGGTGCGCAACGCGGGCGCGGTGTTCGTCGGGGCGTACTCGCCGGTGTCGCTGGGCGACTACTGCGCGGGCTCCAACCACGTGCTGCCCACCGGCGGCTGCGCGCGGCACTCCTCGGGGCTGTCGGTGCAGACCTTCCTGCGCGGCATCCACGTCGTCGACTACTCCGCCGACGCGCTGCGCGAGGTGGCCGGGCACGTCGTCGCCCTCGCCGACGCCGAGGACCTGCCCGCGCACGGGCAGGCGGTCACCGCGCGCTTCCGGGACGGGTCGTGAGCACCCCCGGCGCGGGCGCGCGCCTGTCCGACCTGCCGCTGCGCGAGGACCTGCGCGGCCGCTCCCCCTACGGGGCGCCGCAGCTGGACGTGCCGCACCAGCTCAACACCAACGAGAACCCGTACCCGCCGCCGCCGGAGCTCGTCGCGGACATCGCGGAGGCCGCCCGGGAGATCGCCGCCACCCTGCACCGCTACCCGGACCGGGACGCGGTGGCCCTGCGCACCGACCTCGCGGCGTACCTGTCCGGCGCCACCGGGCTGGGGCTGGGCGCGGCGAACCTGTGGGCCGCCAACGGGTCCAACGAGGTGCTCCAGCAGATCCTGCAGGCCTTCGGCGGCCCGGGGCGCTCCGCGCTGGGCTTCGAGCCGTCGTACTCGATGCACCCGATCATCGCCGCGGGCACCCGCACCGAGTGGGCGCCCACCCCGCGCCGGGCGGACTTCTCCCTCGACGTCGACGCCGCCGTGGCCGAACTCGCGCGGCGCAAGCCCGACGTGGTGTTCGTGACCAGCCCCAACAACCCGACGGGGCAGTCGATCCCGCTGGAGGACCTGCGCGCGCTCGTCACCGCGGCCCCGGGCATCGTCGTCGTCGACGAGGCGTACGCGGAGTTCTCCCCGCAGCGCAGCGCCGTGCACCTCATCGACGAGTTCCCCACGCAGGTCATCGTCAGCCGCACCATGTCCAAGGCGTTCGCCTTCGCGGGCGGGCGGCTGGGCTACCTCGCCGCCGCGCCCGCGGTGGTCGACGCGCTGCTGCTGGTGCGCCTGCCCTACCACCTGTCGTCGCTGACCCAGGCCGCCGCCCGCGCCGCCCTCCGGCACGCCGAGGGCACCCTCGCCTCGGTGCACCGGCTCGCGGGGGAGCGCGACCGGGTCGTCGAGGCGCTGCGCGGCCTCGGCGCCAGGGTCGTGCCCAGCGACGCCAACTTCGTCCTGTTCGGCCACTTCGCCGACCCGGCCGCCACCTGGCAGTCCTACCTGGACAGGGGCGTGCTCATCCGCGACGTTGGCATCCCCGGCCACCTGCGCGCCACCATCGGCACCCCCGAGGAGAACGACGCGTTCCTGGCCGCCACCAAGGAGGTCGTGCAGTGACCACACCGTCCACCCCGGACTCGCCCGCCCGCGTCGGCCAGGTCGAGCGCAGCACCCGCGAGTCGTCGGTGCTCGTGCGCGTCGACCTCGACGGCACCGGCCAGGTCGAGGTCGCCACCGGCGTCCCCTTCTTCGACCACATGCTCACCGCCTTCGGCAGCCACGGCAGCCTCGACCTCACCGTCCGCGCCACCGGCGACGTCGAGATCGACGCCCACCACACCGTCGAGGACACCGCCATCGTCCTCGGCCAGGCCCTGCGCCAGGCCCTCGGCGACAAGCGCGGCATCCGCCGCTTCGGCGACTGCTGGATCCCGATGGACGAGACCCTCGCCCACGCCGCCGTCGACGTCTCCGGCCGCCCCTACTGCGTCCACGTCGGCGAACCCGAGGTCATGGTCGGCTTCACCGTCGGCGGCAACTACCCCACGGTCCTCAACCGCCACGTCTTCGAGTCCATCGCCTTCCACGCCCAGATCGCCCTGCACCTGCGGGTCATCCACGGCCGCGACCCCCACCACATCACCGAGGCCGAGTACAAGGCCTTCGCCAGGGCCCTGCGCGCGGCCACCGAACCAGACCCCCGGGTGGGCGGCATCCCCTCCACCAAGGGCACCCTGTAGGAGGAGCGGCCCCGTGCCCACAGAGTTCGTCGTCGTCCTGCTCGCCGCCCTCGCGGGCATCCTCATCGGCGGGGCGTACTCCGCGTACAAGAACAGCTCCACGGTCGCGGCCGCCGTCCTGGGCGTCTTGGCGCTCCTGGCCGCCGGCGGTGCCGTCGCGTGGTTCGCCTCTTCCTGACCGTTGCGCTCGGCCCTCCGCTGCGCTCGGCTCTTGGCCGGCTTCGCCGGTTCTCCGCTGCGCGGGGCTCTTGAACAGCGGGGGCTTGGGTGGGTGGCCCGGTTGGGTGGATCCGCTTGGTCGGGGCCCCTATGACGATCATGTGCTGTCGGGCGGGAAAAGGCGGGCTGAAAAGACGCCCGCCCGTCCCGTTTGGGTAGCACATGATCGTCACCCCCGACCAAGCGAATCCACCCAACCGGGCAGTGCTCGCTGCCTGGGCTCGGCTTGTGGGGGTGGTCGCCTTGGTGCCTTCTCGTGCCACTTTGACCCAGGCTGGCGCGGGGGTAGCCCGGGCAAGGGGACCCCTGTTTTCAACGTTACCGGTGGGGGGTGACGGAACGGGAGTCCTGGGGAAGTGGCTGTGGACAGCCTGGCGGGGTGTGGACAACCGGCTGCACCAAGGGGGTCAGTCCTCCGCGGTGGTGCGCAGGCCCGGGGCGCCGGGGCCGAAGCGGGCCAGGCGGTCGTCGGTGTTGGCGAGGAGGCAGGACTTGAGGGAGAGGCAGCCGCAGCCGATGCAGGACTCCAGGTTGTCGCGGAGCTTCTTCAGGGCTTCGATGCGGGCGTTGAGCTCTCCGCGCCAGGTCTTGGAGAGGCGGTGCCAGTCGGACTTGGTGGGGGTGCGCTGGTCGGGGAGGGTGGCGAGGGCGTCGCGGATCTCCTCCAGGGAGAGGCCGACGCGCTGGGCGGTGCGGATGAAGGCGAGCCTGCGCAGGACGGCCCGGGGGTAGCGGCGCTGGTTGCCCGCGGTGCGGACCGAGTGGATGAGGCCGCGCTCCTCGTAGAAGCGCAGGGCCGTGTGGGGGACACCGCTGCGGTCGGCGACCTCGCCGATGGTCAGCACCTCGGGCAGCTTGGACACCCCGCCGAGACTACCTCCGGTCCGGGGGTGGGTGGGCCAGGGCTTCTCCCGCGCGAGGGGGCGGCAGCTCGCCAGTGGTGGTGGCGGGCCGCGGAACGCGGCCTAGCGGTGACCTCCAGGTAGGTCGAAGTACCGCGGGGGGACCTCGTCGGTGAGCCACACGCCGTTGGCGGTGCGGAAGAACTGGTGGCCCTCGGCGGCCATGGCGGCGGCGCGGACTTCCAGGACGACCGGCTTGCCGCGGCGGGCGCCGACGGCGGTGGCGGTGTCGCGGGTGGGGGACAGGTGCACGTGGTGGCGGGACATGGGTCTGATGCCCTCGACGGCGATGGCGCCCAGGGCCGCCGCGACGGTGCCGTGGAAGAGCACGTCAGGCGGGGCGGTGGGGGTCAGGCCCAGGTCGACCGGGACGGTGTGGCCCTGGCTGGCGCGGATGCGCAGGCCGTCGGGGTCGTACTCGAAGCGCTTCTTGTTGTTGGTCGCGACCACCTCGTCGAGGGTGGCGCGGTCCAGGCCCAGGGCGCGCAGCACGTCGGCGACGGGCACCCAGCCCGCCGGGTCCAGTTCCAGGCCCACGCCCGCCGGGTCGTGGCGCAGCGCCTTCGCCAGCCGCTTCGAGCGGCGGGTGATCTGCTTGTCGTCCATGTCGCCGCCGAGTCCACCACACCGCGGCCCCCCGGCGCCACGCAGTTGACCTCCAGCGCACTGGAGGTCGCAAGGTGGTGGCATGACGAAGGCATACGCGGACCTGCCCGCCCTCTACGGGCGGCTGACCGGCGACGAGAAGCACGACTGGGCGGCCGCCTCCACCCTCGACGTGCTGTGGGTGCTCTACGACCGCGTCCTGCGCGTGGACCCGGCCCACCCCGACGACCCCGGGCGCGACCGGTTCCTGCTCTCCAAGGGGCACGGGCCGATGGCGTTCTACTCCGTGCTGGCCGCCAAGGGGTTCATCGAGGAGTCCACTCTGGACGACTGGCTGTCATTCGGCTCGGTGCTCGGCTATCACCCCGACCGCACCCTGGTGCCGGGGGTGGAGATCGGCTCCGGCTCGCTCGGGCACGGGTTGCCCATCGGTCTCGGGCAGGCCATCGGGCTCACCGCGGGCCAGCGGGTGTTCGTGCTGCTGGGCGACGGCGAGCTGGACGAGGGCAGCAACCACGAGGCGATCGCCGTGGCCGGGCGGCGCGGGCAGGCCAACCTCACCGCCGTCGTCGTCGACAACGGCTCGGCCACCCACGGCTGGCCCGGGGGCATCGCCGCCCGCTTCGCCGTGGAGGGCTGGGCGACGGCCACCGTCGACGGCCGCGACCACGCCGCGCTCGAACGCGCGCTCACCACCGACCACCCCGGCGCCCCGCTCGCGGTCGTCGCCGAGATCGAGAAGGGCTGACCCATGACCACGACCACCACTTCCGGCGCCGCGACCACCACCACCACCACGACCACGACGACCGGCATGCGCGAGGAGTTCGTCCGCGTCACCACCGAGGCCATCGAGCAGGACGAGCGGGTCGCGCTGGTCATCGCAGCCATCTCCGCGGACCGGTTCACCTCAGCCCTGGCCCGCCACCCCGACCGGGTGGTCGACGTCGGCATCCGCGAGCAGGCCATGGTCGGCGTGGCGGCCGGGCTCGCGCTCACCGGGCACCGGGCCGTCGTGCACACCTACGTGCCGTTCCTCATCGAGCGCCCCTACGAGCAGGTCAAGCTCGACTTCGGCCACCAGGGCGTGCACCCGGTGCTGGTGAGCATCGGCGCCTCCTACGACGAGCCGTCCACCGGGCGCACCCACCAGGCGCCCGCCGACGTGGCGCTGGTCGACGCGCTGCCCGGCTACACCATCCACGTCCCCGGCCACGCCGCCGAGGTCGAACCGCTGCTGCGCGCCGCCCTCGCCTCCGACGAGCCGGTGTACCTGCGGCTGTCGCAGCGGCAGAACAGCGCGCCGATGCCCGCGACCGGCGGGCTCGTCCCGGTGCGGCACGGGTCGCTCGGCGTGGTGGTGGCCGTGGGGCCGGTGCTCGACCAGGTGCTCGCCGCGACGGAGGGGCTGGACGTGGCAGTGCTCTACACGGCGACCGCGCGGCCCTTCGACGCCGCCGGGCTGCGCGCGGCGGTGGACTCCGCGGCGCCGAACGTCGTCGTGGTGGAGCCGTACCTGCGCGACACGTCGGCTGGGGTGGTGGCCGCCGCGCTGCGCGACCTGCCGCACCGCCAGCTCGGGTTGGGCGTCCGGCGCGACGCCGAGGTGCACGCCTACGGCACGGTCGAGGAGCACGACGCCGTGCACGGGCTCGACCCGGCGGGCATCCGGGAGGCCGTGCGCGGGTTCCTGGGGGCCTGACGGCGGGTCAGGCGAAGGCGCGGGAGGGGGCTGGCTCGTCGGCGGTGAGGGCCAGCGCCTCCCGCGCGGTGGTGGGCAGCTCCTCCTCGACGGCCTCGCCACCCGCCTGGGCGACCAGCACCGCCACGGCCAGCGCGAGCCACACCACGATCAGCGGCACCGGCCACAGCACGGCCTCGCTGATCGCCAGGTAGGTGTTGACCGCGGCGGCCACCACCAGCGCCCCCGCGATGGTCCAGCGCGCCGGACCGCCCTCCAGGGCCCGGGTCAGGGTCATCCGCCGCACGATGCCTCCACTCCGCACAACCAGCCCCGACAGCGAACGTCAGGTACCCGCCCGGTGGGGTCGGCTACCCGCGCAGCGGTAACGATGTGGTTACAGAGGTCAGGTGTGCCGCGCGGCGCCAGGCGATTAGGCTGGAGGGGTGGCAAGCGTCGTCGTACTGGACTACGGGTCCGGCAACCTCCGCTCCGCTGAACGCGCCCTGCGCCGGGTCGGCGCCGACGTGGAGGTCACCTCCGACTTCCGCACCGCCGTCGAGTGCGACGCGCTCGTCGTGCCGGGCGTGGGCGCCTACGCGGCGTGCATGGAGGGGCTGCTGGGCGTCAAGGGCGACCGGATCATCGGCCGCAGGCTCGCGGGCGGGCGGCCCGTGCTGGGCATCTGCGTCGGCATGCAGGTGCTGTTCGAGCGCGGCATCGAGCACGGCGTGGAGACCGAGGGCTGCGGGCAGTGGCCCGGCACCGTCGACCGGCTGCGCGCCGAGATCGTGCCGCACATGGGCTGGAACACAGTGCGCTTCCCGGAGAAGTCCGTGCTGTTCCAGGGCATGCCCGAGGACACCCGCTTCTACTTCGTGCACTCCTACGCCGCGCGCTCCTGGGAGTTGCACCCCGAGCCGCCGATGCCCACCCCGCTGGTCACCTGGGCCGACCACGGCGGCGAGTTCGTCGCCGCCGCGGAGAACGGGCCGCTGTCGGCCACCCAGTTCCACCCGGAGAAGTCCGGGGACGCGGGCGCCCAGCTCCTGGAGAACTGGCTGCGGGAGTGGGCCCGATAGGCTCACCCGGGTGAGCTTCTACCTCCTCCCGGCCGTGGACATCTCCGACGGCAAGGCCGTCCGCCTCCACCAGGGGGAGGCGGGCACCGAGACGGTGTACGGCACCCCGCTCGACGCCGCCCTCGCCTGGCAGGCCGCTGGCGCCGAGTGGGTCCACGTCGTCGACCTCGACGCCGCCTTCGGCACCGGCGACAACCGCGCCATCACCGCCGAGATCGCCGGCACCCTCGACGTCAAGGTCGAACTCGCGGGCGGCATCCGCGACGACGCCACCCTCGCCGCCGCCCTGGCCACCGGCTGCGCCCGGGTCAACATCGGCACCGCGGCCCTGGAGAACCCCGACTGGTGCCGCCGCGTCCTGGCCGACCACGGCGACCGCATCGCCATCGACCTCGCCGTCAAGGGCACGCCCGGCTCCTACCGCCTCGCCACCCGCGGCTGGACCACCGAAGCGGGCGACCCCTGGGAAACCCTCACCCGCCTCGACGCCGACGGCTGCCCCCGCTACGTCGTCACCGACGTCAGCAAGGACGGCACCCTCGCGGGCCCGAACATCCCCCTCCTGCGCGAGTTCGCCGCCCGCACCACCGGCGCCATCGTCGCCTCCGGCGGGGTGTCGTCGGTGGCGGACCTGGAAGCCCTGGCCGCGCTGGAGCCCGAGGGCATCGAGGCCGCGATCATCGGCAAGGCCCTGTACAACGGGAACTTCGCGCTGGAGGACGCCCTCGCCGCCGTGCGGTGATCAGTCTCTGAACGCGTTCCGACGGGGGCGGTGGCGCGAGTGCCACCGCCCCCGTCGTGCCCTCGGCCCCGCAGCTCAGGTCAGCGAGACCGAGACGCCCACGGTGCCCTTGTCGCCGCGGCGGAGTTTGCTGCCGGTGGTGGTGAGCCAGCCCATGAGGCCGTAGCGCTTGCTGATCTTCCGGCGGACGGTGGCCGTCTCGGCTGCGGGCAGGAGGGTGGCGGTGGCCTTGCGGAAGGGGCCGGTGGGGGTGCCGCGCAGGGTGCAGGGGGCCACTTCGACCTCGGGGTTGTTGCGGATGCGCTTGACCTTGCCGGAGTCGGAGACGGTCCAGAAGAGCAGGTGGTCGCCTTCTCGGACGTGCCAGACGGGGGTGTCGACGGGCTTGCCGGTGCGGCGGAAGGTGCGGACGAGGAGGTACTTGCTGTCCGCCAGGGGGGTGAGGGCGTCGGCCATGGGGGGACGGTAGCGGGGTGGGGGTGGTGCCGCGTGTTCACCGCAAGTTCCGCCGAACAGGGGGTGTGACACCTCCTGGTGCGGTGTACCAATGATCCCGTGACCGTGGACCGCCGCAGATTCCTGAAGTCCTCCGCCGTCGCCGGTGGGGTGCTGCTGATCCCCGCGGGGGTGGTCGGGGCGGCGAGCGCCGCGGCCGGGCCCGCGCAGTTCGCCCACGGGGTCGCCTCGGGTGACCCGCTGCCGGGGGGTGTGCTGCTGTGGACGCGGGTGACGCCGACGCCGGAGGCGACGCCCGGGTCCGGGGTGGGGCCGGAGGTCGACGTGCGCTGGGAGGTGGCCACCGACGCGGCGTTCACCGCCGTGGTGGCCGCCGGCACCGCGCGCACCGGGCCCGCCGCCGACCACACCGTCAAGGTCGACGTGCGGGGGTTGGCGCCCGCCACGGCCTACCACTACCGGTTCAGCCTCGACGGCGCCACGTCCGCGGTCGGGCGCACCCGCACCGCCCCCGCCGCGGACGCCGCGGTGGGCAGGTTGCGGCTGGGGCTGGTGTCGTGCTCCAACTGGCAGGCGGGCTACTTCTCCAGCTACCGGCACCTGGCCGCGCGGGCCGACCTCGACGGCGTGCTGCACGTCGGTGACTACCTCTACGAGTACCGGGCGGGCAGCTACACCGCGCGCGGGGTCACCATCCGGCCGCACGAGCCCGCGAACGAGGTCGTCACCCTGGCCGACTACCGGCGCAGGCACGCCCAGTACAAGACCGACCCGGACCTGCGCGCGCTGCACGCCGCGCAGCCGTGGTTCATCACCTGGGACGACCACGAGTACGCCAACGACACCTGGTCCGGCGGGGCGGAGAACCACCAGCCCGACACCGAGGGCGACTGGGGCGCGCGCAAGGCCGCGGCGCGGCAGGCGTACTTCGAGTGGATGCCGGTGCGCCAGGGGCCGGGTGGGGAGATCTACCGCCGGTTCCGCTGGGGGCGGCTGGCCGAGCTGTCCATGCTCGACCTGCGCAGCTACCGCTCGTTGCAGACCACGCCGTCCTCGGGCGACCCCGCCGACCCGGCGCGCACCATCACCGGCGACCCGCAGATGGCGTGGCTCAAGTCCGGGCTCTCGGGCACCGACGCGCAGTGGAAGCTGGTCGGCAACTCGGTGATGATCACCCCGATCTCGGTGGGCAACCTGGAGGCGCGCTTCCTCGAAGCCGTCGGGGAGCTGATCGGGCTGCCGGTGGGCAACGTCGCCGCCAACTCCGACGCCTGGGACGGCTACACCGCAGACCGGCAGGAGCTGCTCGGGCACCTGCGGGACAACAAGGTCAAGAACACCGTCTTCCTCACCGGCGACATCCACTCCTCGTGGGCCGCCGACGTGCCGGTCGACCGGTCGAGCTACTGGTGGAACGGCAACAGCGCGGCGGTGGAGTTCGTCGGCACCTCGGTGACCAGCGACAACATCGACGACATCCTCAAGGTCGACCCGCGCACGGTGTCGCTGCTGGCCGAGGGCGGGCTCCAGCTCGGCAACCCGCACCTGAAGTACGTCGAGCTGGACAGCCACGGCTACTCGGTGGTCGACGTGACCCCCGAGCGCGTGCAGACCGACTGGTACTACCTGGCCGACCGCACCAGCCCGACCTCGACGGCCAGGTACGCCAAGTCCATGGCCACCCTCAGCGGCACCCAGAAGGTCCGCACCGCCTCCGGCCCGGTCGCCTGACCAGCGGGCTCCGGGTGGGCGACATGGCGCAGCTCACGCCGGGGCCCGCGCCGGGTCGGCGCCGTCCCGCAGCGGGCTGTTCCCGGGTGGCCGGCGGGAATCCGCTGCTCAGCGACCTGCGCACAATTGGCCGAGTGTTCAATTACCGGGGCAGGGGATTCGCCCGGTCGCCCCTGTCGGGCACCGCCGCGCGTCGCTAGCGTGGCCGCGTCGGCAGAAGTGAGGTGCCATGCGAACGGGTGAGCCCCTGTCCCACGCGCTGTCGACCCTGCGCGCCGACCGGCACGCCCTGCGCGGGGAGCACGCCCCCGCCCTGGTCGTCGCCGCGCTGCACCAGGGTGCCGTGCTGTGGGAGATGGCCGTGTCCGCCTTCGACCAGGGGGCGGGGGCGCTGGACGTGGTCGACGGGGTGGACCGGGCGCTGGCCCCCGGCCCGGAGCTGGCCGGGGAGTTCGCCAGGGCCAGGGAGCGCGCCGAGCACGCGCTGCCGGTGGCCGTCGACCGGTTCATGCTGGCGGTGGAGCCGGTGCTGGGCGAGCTGGAGGCGCGCTCGCAGGCGGTGGTGGGCAAGCTGCGCAAGGCCGCGGGCATGGAGCGCAAGTCGCAGAGCCGGTGGCGGGGCAGCGAGCGCCGGGCCACCCTGCTGGTCGAGCGCGACCTGGTCGTGGAGGAGGTGCGGGTCGCCATCGCCGCGCTGCTGGACGAGGTCGGCGCCGCGAAGTCCGCTTTGGACAAGTTCCTCGCCCGCAGCCCCCGCTAGGGTGGCCCACCGCCCAGGTACGCCTGCACCACCGGGCCCACCAGCGCGACGACCTCCTCGTCCGGGGCAGAGGCCAGCGGCTCCACCCGCACGACGTGGCGCAGCACCGCGAGACCGACCAGGTGCGCCGACATCGCCGTGGCGGCCAGCCGGGACACCCCCAGCGCGTCGGTGACCCTGGCCAGCACCGCCTCCTCCAGGAAGTCGCGCAGCATCGTCGCGGCGCGCTCGGTCGTGGCCACCGAGCGCAGCACCGCCAGGAACGCCTGCGCCGCCTCGGGGGTCGACCACAGCCGCAGGAACAGCCGCACCACCCGCTCGCCCGCCTGCTCGCGCGGTCCCTGCACCACCGTGGCCACCACCGCCTCGGGGTCCAGCGGCAGGCGCATCGCCTCCGCGAACAACCGGTCCTTGCCGCCGAAGAAGTGGTGCACCAGCGCGGGGGTGACGCCCGCGGCCTCGGCCACCGCGCGGATCGTCGTGCCCGCGAACCCGTGCTCGGCGAAGCGCGCGCGGGCCGCCCGCAGCACCGCGGCCCTGGTCCGCGTCGGCCCCGGCCTGCGCCCGCTGCCCGGCATCCGCGCCCTCCCCACTCCCGGCGGCCCGAGTATGGCCAACCCGTAGGCTCGCGGCATGCCAGTAGCGGTCCGTGTCATCCCCTGCCTCGACGTCGACGCCGGGCGGGTGGTGAAGGGCATCAACTTCACCGACCTGCGCGACGCGGGCGACCCGGTGGAGCTCGCCGCCGCCTACGACGCCGAGGGCGCCGACGAGCTGACCTTCCTGGACGTCACGGCCTCCTCGGCCGACCGGGAGACCACCTACGACGTGGTGCGCCGCACCGCCGAGCAGGTGTTCATCCCGCTCACCGTGGGCGGCGGCATCCGCGAGGTGGGCGACATCGACAAGCTGCTCCGCGCGGGCGCGGACAAGATCAGCATCAACACCGCGGCCATCGCCCGCCCGGACTTCCTGCGCGAGGCGTCGCACCGCTACGGCGCGCAGTGCATCGTGCTGTCGGTCGACGCCCGCCGGGTGCCCGCCGACCAGCCGCAGACCCCGTCCGGCTTCGAGGTCACCACGCACGGCGGGCGGCGCGGCACCGGCCTGGACGCGGTGGAGTGGGCCGAGCGCGGGCAGGAGCTGGGCGTGGGGGAGATCCTGCTCAACTCCATGGACAACGACGGCACCGAGGTCGGGTTCGACCTGCCGCTGATCGAGATGGTGCGCGGGCGCATCGACGTGCCGCTGATCGCCAGCGGCGGCGCGGGCGAGCTGGAGCACTTCCCGCCCGCGATCGGCGCGGGCGCGGACGCGGTGCTCGCCGCCAGCGTGTTCCACTTCGGCAGGTTGCGCATCGGCGAGGTCAAGGACGTGCTGCGCGGCTCGGGGGTCGAGGTCCGGTGACCAGGCCGCTGGAGGTGCGGCTGGCGCTGGCGCTGCTGTCCGGCGCGGCGCTGGTCTTCCTGCTGGAGGGCCTGGTGCTCCAGCTCACCTCCGACCCCGGGTTCCTGCGGCTGCCGCTGGTGGCGACCCTGCTCGCCGCCCTGGTGGTGGGCACCCTGTGGGCGCGGTGGCGGCTGGCCAGGCTCGCGGGCGGGGTGTTCGGGGTGCTCGTCGCGGTGCTGCACGTGATGATCGCGCTCAGCGACCAGGTGTGGTGGCTGCGGGTCGTGTCCGGGCTGCTGGCCGCCGCCAACGTCTACGCTGTCGTCCTGCTCCTGACCCGACCGGCCGACCTGCACTTCGGAGGACCCCGTGACTGACCGGCTCGACCCGGCGATCGCCGCGCGGCTCAAGCGCAACGCCGACGGGCTGGTGTGCGCGGTGGCCCAGCAGCACGACACGCGCGAGGTGCTGATGGTCGCCTGGATGGATGACGAGGCGCTGCACCGCACGCTGACCACCGGCCGGGCGACCTACTTCTCCCGCAGCCGCCAGCGGCTGTGGGTCAAGGGCGAGACGTCCGGGCACACCCAGGCGGTGCGCGACGTGCGGATCGACTGCGACGGCGACACCGTCCTGCTGCTCGTCGACCAGGAGGGCGGCGCCTGCCACACCGGCGACCGCACCTGCTTCGACGCGGGCCCGCTGCTCTGACGCGGCTGGTCGGCGCTGGTCCGACGAGGCTGGTCAGGCCAGGGGGCCGGTGAGGTAGCGCTGCACGGTCGGGGCCACCGACGCCACCAGCGCGTCGACGCCCGCGTCGGCCACCGGCCCGAACCGCACCAGGTAGCGCACCACGCCCAGCCCGATCATCTGGCTGGCCACCAGCCCGGCGCGCAGCTCCTGCCGGTCGTCGGCCACCCGGTCGGCCAGCTGCCGGAACAGGTTGGCCAGGAAGAAGTCGCGCAGCGACGAGGCCGCCTCCTCGTGCGAGGCCGCGCTGCGGATCAGCGCCGAGAAGTGCGCCCCGTCCGCGGCGTCCCAGGCGCCGAGGAACCCGCGCACGATCCGCTCACCGAGCTCCTCGGCGGGCGCGGCGCGCATCCGGGCGACGTACTCCGGCAGGTCGAACGGCAGCTTGAGCACCGCGGCGGCGAACAGCTTCTCCTTGCCGCCGAACCAGTGGTTGACCATCGCCGGGTCCACCCCGGCCCGCCCGGCGATCGCCCGCACCGTGGCGTCGCGGTAGCCGGACTCGCCGAAGACCTCCCTGGCCGCGGCCAGCAGCGCGGCCCGGGTGTCCGCGCCGCCGGGGCGGCGGCCCCGGCGCCGCCCGCCGCCGTCGCCCGCCGTGCTCGCGCTCACCGCCGACATCATGCCGCATGCCCCCCGCGCACCCGGATCCGCGCTGGTCACCAAGGCCATCACCCCGGTGCCGGGTGGCCGCCGGGGCACACGGCAGAATGTCGGCATGGTGAGTGCGATCGGCGTCCCGTCCACACCCGCCGCGGCGTCGGTGGGCATGGGGAGCGTCAGCCCCACCCGCGAGCGGTTCCACGCGCTGGCCCCCGACCGCCGCGTCATCCCGGTCGTGCGCCGGGTGCTGGCCGACGCCGAGACCCCGCTGTCGGTGTACCGCAAGCTCGCGGGCGACCGGTCCGGCACCTTCCTGCTGGAGTCGGCGGAGAACGGCCGGTCCTGGTCGCGCTGGTCGTTCATCGGGGTGAACAGCCCCGCCGCGCTCACCGCCACCGGCGGCGAGGCGCACTGGGTGGGCACCCCGCCGGTCGGCCTGCCCACCGGTGGTGACCCGCTGGACGCGCTGCGCGAGACCGTCCGCGCGCTGCACACCGACCCGCTGCCCGACCTGCCGCCGCTGACCGGCGGGATGGTCGGCTACATCGGCTACGACGCGGTGCGCAGGCTGGAGCGGCTGCCGGAGCTGGCCGAGGACGACCTGCGGCTGCCGGAGCTGGTCATGCTGCTGGCCACCGACCTCGCCGCGCTCGACCACCACGAGGGCACCATCACCCTCATCGCCAACGCGGTGAACTGGGACGACTCGCCCGAGCGCGTCGACGCCGCCTACGACGACGCGCTGGCCAGGCTGGACGCGATGACCGAGGCGCTGAGCCGCCCCGCGCCCTCCACCGCGGCGGTGTTCGACCGCCCGCCCGCCGACTACACCCGCCGCCGCACCCCGGAGGACTACCAGGGCGCGGTGCTCGCGGCGAAGGAGGCGATCCGGGCGGGCGAGGCGTTCCAGGTGGTGGTGTCGCAGCGGTTCGAGATGCGCACCGAGGCCGACCCGCTGGACGTCTACCGGGTGCTGCGCACCACCAACCCCAGTCCGTACATGTACCTGCTGCGGCTGGACGGGTTCGCCATCGTCGGCTCCAGCCCGGAGGCGCTGGTGACCGTGCGCGACGGCAAGGTCACCACCCACCCCATCGCGGGCACCCGCTGGCGCGGCGCGGACCCCGAGGAGGACCTGGTCCTGGAGAAGGACCTGCTGGCCGACACCAAGGAGCGCGCCGAGCACGTGATGCTCGTCGACCTGGGCCGCAACGACCTGGGCCGGGTGTGCGCGGCGGGCACCGTGCAGGTGGTCGACTTCTTCCGGGTGGAGCGCTACAGCCACGTCATGCACATCGTCTCCACCGTCAGCGGTGAGCTGGCCGAGGGCAAGACCGCCTTCGACGCGGTGGCCGCCTGCTTCCCGGCGGGCACCCTGTCCGGGGCGCCCAAGCCCCGGGCGATGGAGCTGATCGAGGAGCTGGAGCCGACCCGGCGCGGGCTCTACGGCGGCGTGGTGGGCTACCTGGACTTCGCGGGCGACGGCGACACCGCCATCGCCATCCGCACCGCGCTGGTCCGCGACGGGGTGGCCTACGTGCAGGCGGGCGCGGGCGTGGTCGCCGACTCCGACCCCGCCGCCGAGGACGCCGAGTGCCGCAACAAGGCGGGCGCCGTGCTGGCCGCCATCGCCGCCGCGGGCACCATGCGGGGGGCGACCCGCGGGTGAGCGAGCGGCCGAGCGACCAGGAGCCCCCCTCTCGACGTCCTCTGTGGATCGTCGTGGGGCTGCTGCTGGTCGGGGCCGCCTTCCTGTGGGGCGCGTCCGCGCTGACCTGGGCGACGACCACCGCACCGGTGCCCGGTACCGGCGCCGGTCGCAGCACGGCGCAGACTGTGGGGGACGCGCTGGCCCCGGTCCTGCCGATCGCGGTGCTGTCGGTGGCGGGCGTGGCCGCGGCGCTGGCGTTCGGGCCGCGGATGCGGCGGGTGACCGGCGTGCTGCTCGCCGCGGCGGGCCTGGTGCCCGCCGTGGCCGCCGTGGCGACCTCAGGCGGGCAGTGGTGGGCCAGGGCCGCGGTGGTCGCCGCGGGCCTGGTGGTCGCGGCGGGCGGCGCGCTGCTGCTCGCGGTGGCCGGGCGGGTGCCCGGGATGGGGTCGCGGTACGCCGCGCCCGGCGCGGCGAAGGGGTCGGCGCGCACCGAGGACGACCTGTGGCAGGCCCTGTCCGAGGGGCAGGACCCGACCGCGGGTGGGGAACCCGGGCGGTGAACGGGCGGGGACCCGGTGCCTCCTGGCCGAAAGGTCCGGAGTTAGCATCGAAACGGCGGGAAGGGGCAGTGCTTGTGAGCGAGTACACCAGCGCAGCGGTGCGCGTCTCGGGTCACTCCGGCGTCGTGCTCGGGGGCGTGCGGTGAACGTCCTGGAGTCGATCGTCGCGGGGGTCCGCGAGGACCTGGCCGCGCGCGAGGCCGTGGTCACCTTCGACGAGGTCAAGGCCAGGGCCGCCGCGGCGCCCCCGCCGCGCGACGCCTACACCGCGCTGCGCGGCACCGATGTCGGGGTCATCGCGGAGGTCAAGCGGCGCAGCCCGTCCAAGGGCGACCTGGCCGCCATCGCGGACCCGGCGGCGCTGGCCCGCGACTACGAGGCCGCGGGCGCCCGGGTCATCAGCGTGCTCACCGAGCAGCGCCGCTTCGGCGGCTCGCTGGCCGACTTCGACGCCGTGCGCGCCGCGGTCGACGTGCCGTTGCTGCGCAAGGACTTCGTGGTCAGCCCCTACCAGGTGCACGAGGCCCGCGCGCACGGCGCCGACGTGGTGCTGCTCATCGTGGCCGCGCTGGAGCAGCCCGCGCTGGAGTCGCTGCTTGACCGGGTGGAGTCGCTGGGCATGACCGCCCTGGTCGAGGTGCACACCGCCGAGGAGGCCGACCGCGCGCTGGAGGCGGGCGCGAAGGTCATCGGCATCAACGCCAGGGACCTGCGCACCCTCCAGGTGGACCGGGACGCCTTCGGCAGGCTGGCCCCCGGCCTGCCGCAGGACGTGGTCAAGGTCGCCGAGTCCGGTGTGCGCGGTCCCAGCGACCTGATGACCTACGCCGGGGCGGGCGCCGACGCGGTGCTCGTCGGCGAGGGCCTGGTCGCCACCGACGACCCCAAGGCCGCGCTCGTGCAGCTGGTCACCGCCGGGTCGCACCCGGCGTGCCCGAGGCCGAGCCGGTGACCGAGCACGACCGGCAGGAGCAGCAGGTGGGCGCCCACGACGAGATCGACCCGCACGCGCCGGGGCCGCACGACCCCGACGCGCGCGGCCACTTCGGCCCCTACGGCGGGCGGTTCATGCCCGAGGCGCTGATCGGCGCGCTCGACGAGCTGTCCGCCGAGTACGACAAGGCCAGGCTGGACCCGGAGTTCACCGCCGAGTTCACCCGGTTGCTGCGCGACTACGCGGGCCGCCCCTCGCTGCTGACCGAGGCCCCCCGCTTCGCCGAGCACGCGGGCGGGGCGCGGGTCTTCCTCAAGCGCGAGGACCTCAACCACACCGGCTCCCACAAGATCAACAACGTGCTGGGCCAGGCGCTGCTCACCAAGCGGATGGGCAAGAAGCGGGTCATCGCCGAGACCGGCGCGGGCCAGCACGGGGTGGCCACCGCCACCGCCTGCGCGCTCATGGGCCTGGACTGCGTGGTCTACATGGGCGAGGTCGACACCCAGCGCCAGGCGCTCAACGTCGCGCGGATGAAGCTGCTCGGCGCCGAGGTCATCCCGGTCAGCTCCGGCTCGCGCACGCTCAAGGACGCCATCAACGAGGCGCTGCGCGACTGGGTGACCAATGTGGACACCACGCACTACCTGCTGGGCACCGCCGCGGGCGGGCACCCGTTCCCGCTCATGGTGCGCAACTTCCACAAGGTCATCGGCATCGAGGCCCGCGCGCAGGTGCTGGAGCAGGCGGGCAGGCTGCCCGACGTGGTGACCGCCTGCGTGGGCGGCGGGTCGAACGCGATCGGCATCTTCCACGGTTTCGTCGACGACCCTTCGGTCCGCCTCGTCGGCATCGAACCGGGTGGCAAGGGCATCGACTCCGGCGAGCACGGCGCGACCCTGGGCCACGGCACGCCGGGGATGCTGCACGGCGCGATGTCCTACCTGCTGCAGGACGAGGACGGCCAGACCACCGAGGCCTACTCCATCAGCGCGGGCTTGGACTACCCCGGCGTGGGCCCGGAGCACTCCCACCTCAAGGACACCGGCCGCGCGGAGTACCGCTCGGCCACCGACGCCGAGGCGATGAACGCCTTCCGGCTGCTCTCGCGCACCGAGGGCATCATCCCGGCCATCGAGTCCTCGCACGCCCTCGCGGGCGCGCTGGAACTGGGCCGGGAGCTGGGCCGGGACGGGCTCATCGTGGTGAACCTGTCCGGTCGCGGTGACAAGGACATGGACACCGCGGCCACGTACTTCGGCTTCTACGACGAGGCGGGGGAGTCCTGATGAGCGGGCTCGACGAGCTGTTCGCGGGGACGAGGGCCGAGGGCCGCGCGGCCCTGGTGGGCTACCTGCCCGCCGGGTTCCCCACCGTCGACGGCGCGGTCGACACCCTCAAGGCCATGGTGGACTCCGGCTGCGACCTGCTGGAGGTCGGCGTCCCGTACTCCGACCCGGTGATGGACGGCCCCACCATCCAGGCCGCCGCCGACGAGGCGCTGCGCGCGGGCTTCCGGCTGCGCGACGTGTTCCGCACCGTGGAGGCCGTCACCGCCGCGGGCGGGCGCGCGGTGGTCATGACCTACTTCAACCCGGTGCTGCGCTACGGCGTGGACGCCTTCTCCCGCGACCTCGCCGCCGCCGGTGGGCTGGGGATCATCACCCCCGACCTGATCCCGGACGAGGCCGGGCCGTGGCTGGAGGCCTCCGCCGCGCACGGGCTCGACCGGGTCTTCCTGGTGGCGCCGTCGTCCTCGGCCGAGCGGATCGCCAGCACCACCGCGGCCTCCTCCGGGTTCGTCTACGCGACCGCGGTCATGGGCGTCACCGGCGCCCGCGACGCGGTGGGCAGCGACGCCGCGGGCCTGGTCGCCCGCACCCGCGAGCACACCGACCTGCCGATCGGCGTCGGCCTGGGCGTGCGCTCCGGCGAGCAGGCCGCCCAGGTGGCCGGGTTCGCCGACGCGGTCATCGTCGGGTCGGCGTTCGTGTCCGCGGCGCGGGCGGGCGAGGGCGCGGTGCGCGCGCTGGCGGCCGAGCTGGCCGAGGGCGTGCGGCGCTCGCCCGCCCCGATCGGCTGAGGTCGGGGCGCCCCCGATACCGTGGTGGCCGTGATGCGCGCCTCCACGCAGTTCCTCGCGACGATCCCCAGCCCCGACCGCGGCGTGTGGCAGATCGACCTGGGCTTCCTCACCGTCCCGATCCGCGCGTACGCGCTGTGCATCATCCTCGGGATCGTCGTGGCGATCTGGTGGGGTGAGAAGCGCTTCCAGGCCCGCGGCGGCGCGCCCGGCGCGGTCATCGACATCGCGGTGTGGGCGGTGCCGTTCGGGCTGGTCGGCGGCAGGCTCTACCACGTCGCCACCGACTACTACCGGTACTTCGGCGCGGGCAAGAACCCGGTCGACGCGCTGCGCATCTGGGACGGCGGGCTGGGCATCTGGGGTGCCATCGCGCTGGGCGCGGTCGGCGCGTGGATCGGCTGCCGCCGCAAGGGCATCCCGCTGCCGGTCTTCGCCGACGCGATCGCCCCGGGCATCGTCACCGCGCAGGCCATCGGCCGCGTGGGCAACTACTTCAACCAGGAGCTCTACGGCGGGCCGACCAGCCTGCCCTGGGGCCTGGAGATCTACCAGCGGGTCAACGCCAACGGCATCGAGGACCCGCTCAACGGCGTCGCGGTCAACCACGACCTCGTCGCGGGGTCCCCGGTGCACCCGACGTTCCTCTACGAGCTGATCTGGAACCTGCTGGTGGCCGCGCTGGTCGTCCTGCTCGACCGCAGGCTGCGGCTGGGCCACGGCCGCGCGTTCGCGGTGTACGTGGCCGGCTACACCCTGGGCCGCGGGCTCATCGAGCTGATGCGCACCGACCCGGCGACGCAGGTCTTCGGCGTGCGCATCAACGTGTGGGTGTCGCTGCTGGTGTTCCTGGGCGCGGTCGCCTACTTCGTGCTCGCCGCCAAGCGCGGCCCGCGCGAGGTGCTGACCCCGGCGGGCGGCCCGGTGGACACCGACGAGGCGGGTGCCCACCGGACCGGCGCCGAGCCCAAGGGCTCTCCGGCCGCCGATTCCACCAGCGCCGACGCCGACAGTGCGAACACCAAGGCAGACAGCGCGGACGGCAAGCCGAAGGAGAAGGCAGGCGGTTCCGGCGACTGACCCGGCGGGTCAGCGCAGGCCGACGTCCACCTGGTGCCACAGCGCCAGGTTCGGCGCGCGGGTGCAGGTGATGGGCAGCGGCGCGAGCGCGGTGCCGTCCGCCAGCAGCGGTTCGACCACGAGCAGCTCGCCCGGCTTGGCGTCGTAGAACAGCGCCGGGGCCTGCGGGAACGGCAGCAGGAAGGTCAGCGGCGGCAGCTCACCCCTGGCGACGGTGGTCAGGCCGTTGGAGTCGACCGGCTGCGTGCCGCTGGCGGTGATCCGCTGCGGGGTCGTCCAGGGGAAGTTGTAGTGCAGGCGGCCGGTGACCGTCATCCGCAGCGAGGTCGCCCCCGCCGCCACCAGTTCGTCGTGCAGCGCCCCGGAGCGCAGGTCCAGCTCGGCCACCGGGTAGTTCGACGACCAGGACAGCGGGCCCGTCGGCGTGCCTGCCACGGCCTTCTTCGGCACGCGCAGCGTGACGGGGAACCGCAGCGCGAACTCCTGCCGGGGGTGCTGGGCGGTCGCGGCGAGCACGCAGCGGCTCGTGCCCGCCTCCCGGGACACCGTGGTGAAGCCCGCGGGCAGGACCAGCACGCTGCGCCAGAGGAAGAAGCTCGGCAGCGAGTAGCAGCTGACCGCCAGCGGGGCCAGGGCGGTGCCGTCCGCGGTGACCGGGGTGAGCTGCGCCCAGGACGAGGAGAACCAGATCGCCGGGGTGGTCTCGCCGGGCCTGCTGGGCTCGGTGAACCGCAGCGGCGTCAGCGAACCGGACCCGGTGGCGGTCAGCGCGGTGCCGCCGAGGTCCTGCTCGCCGGTGGTGCGCAGCGTGGCCGGGACGCCGCCGCCGCTGAAGGAGTAGGAGAAGATGCTGGAGGTCGTCTCCACCCGCAGCTTCGCCGCCCCGCGCGCGTGGAGCGCCGCGCCCAGCGGGGTGCCGGGCCGGGTGTCGAGGCCGATCGACGCGGTCGCCTCCCACGGGACGGCGGGGGAGGGCGTGCCGACCTCCAGCACCTCCGGCACGTCCAGGGTCACCGGGATCGCGGCGTCGAACCGCAGCGCCGGGTACTCCGGGGTCTCCCGCAGCTCGCAGGGGACGTTGGCGTTCTCGGTCTCCACCGACGCCGGTCTGGGCGGCGCCGCCGCCCCGGTCGTGCCTGCTCGGGCGGGGCCGACCACCAGCAGCGCCGACGCGGCCGCCACCACCACCCCCGCCACTGCCCACCTGTACTCGCGCACGCGACACCCTCTCCTCGACAGCAGGTCGCGCAGGGGTACCACGGGGCGAATCCGCTGCTCAAGGGCCACTTCGTACAGGGTGCGATTCGTGCTAACCCCGCTACTGCGGCACCCGGGAAAACCTGCGCGGAGCGCTCAAACCGGACGGCTGGGCACCACCGCGGGGTGGCCGCCGCGGGTGCGCAGCACCTCGACCTCGGCGGCGTAGTGCCGGGCGACGACCTCCTGGGTGAGCACGTCGGCGGGGCTGCCGTGCGCGACCGGGCCACCGCCGTCGACGAGCAGCAGGCGGTCGGCGTACTGGGCGGCCAGCACGAGGTCGTGCAGGGTGCTGACCACGGTGGTGCCGTCCTCGGCGCGCAGCCGGTCGACCAGGTCGAGCAGCGCCTGGGCGTGGCCGATGTCCAGGCCGGTGGTGGGCTCGTCGAGCAGCAGGACCCCGGTCTGCTGGGCCAGGACCCTGGCCAGCACCGCGCGCTGGCGCTCCCCGCCCGACAGCGCCCGCAGCGGCCGGTCGGCCAGGTGGGCGAGGTCGAGCCGGTCGAGCACGCCGGCGACGACCTCCCGGTCGGCGCGGCCCTCGCGGGCCAGCGGGTCCAGGTGCGGGGTGCGGCCCAGCAGCGCGTAGTCGGCCACCGCCAGCCCGTCGGGCACCACCGCCACCTGCGGGGCGTACCCGATCAGCCGGGCCCGCTCGCGCGCCCGCAGCCCGCCCACCGCGCGCCCGCCGACCTCGACCACCCCGGTCGAGCGGACCAGCCCGGCGACGGCCTTGAGCAGCGTCGACTTGCCCGCGCCGTTGGGCCCCACCACGGCCAGCCACCCGCCCGCGGGCACCTCGGCGCTCACCCCGCGCACCACCGGCGCCCCGCCGTACCCGGCCGCCACGTCCCGCAGCTCGACCCTCACCGCACCCGCCCCCGCTGCGCGCGCAGGACGAACGCGAAGAACGGCGCCCCGGTGAACGCGGTGATGACCCCCAGCGGCAGCTCCGCCGGGGCCACCACCGTGCGCGCCACCTGGTCGGCGACCACCAGGAACACCGCCCCGCCGATGAACGACAGCGGCACCACGACCCGGTTGCCCGAGCCCGCCAGCAGCCGCACCAGGTGCGGGACGACCAGGCCGACGAAGCCGATCAACCCGCTCACCGCCACCGCCGCGGCGGTCGCCAGCGAGGCGGCCAGCAGCACCACCAGCCGCACCCGGCCCGGCCGCACGCCCAGCGAGGCGGCCTCCTCGTCGCCGAGGGCGAGCACGTCGAGCAGCCGGGCGCACAGGCACAGCACCAGCCCGGCGACCACCAGGTAGGGCAGCACCAGCAGCACCTCGCGCCACCCGGAGGCGTTGAGCCCGCCGAGCATCCAGGTGTAGACCTGCCTGACCGTGTCGGTGTCGAGCTGCTGGACCGAGGTCTGCACCGCGGTCAGGAACGCCGCCACCGCCACCCCCGCCAGCAGCAGCACCGCCGTGCCGCCGCCCGCGGCGCGCGACAGCGCCCAGGTCAGGCCGACCCCGCCCAGGGCGCCCGCGAAGGCGGCCAGCGGCAGCGGGCCCACCACCCAGCCGGTCGTGGTCGGGGCGAGCACCACGACCAGGGTCGCGCCCAGGCCCGCGCCCGCCGCCGCGCCGAGCAGGTACGGGTCGGCCAGCGGGTTGCCGAACACGCCCTGGTAGGCCGCGCCCGCCCCGGCCAGCGCGGCGCCGACCAGGGCGCCCAGCAGCACCCGGGGCAGGCGCACCTGCCAGACGATCGCCGCCTCCCGCTCCGACAGCGGCGACACCCCGCCGGTCAGCTGCGCCCACACCTCGCGCAGGACCCTGGTCCAGCCCAGCTCGGCGGCGCCCAGCAGGGTCGCCACCGCGACCGCGGCGAGCAGCACCAGCAGCGCGACCGCGAGCGCGCCGGGGGACAGCCGGGTCCTGGTGGGCACCTCAGGCCTTCGCGACCGCGTCGGCGACGACGCGCACCAGGTCGACCACGCGGGGACCCCAGCGGGAGGCGATGTCGTCGTCGAGGGCGGTGACGCGGCCCGCGCGCACGGCGTCCACGGTGGACCAGCCGGGCCGGGCGGCGACGGTCTGGGCGCTCTGCCCGCAGCACTTGACGTCGGCCAGGAACACCAGCGAGGGGTTGGCCGCGATGACGTACTCGGCGGACAGTTGCGGGTAGCCCGAGCCGGTGGCGTCTGCGGCGTCGGCGATGTTGGTCAGTCCGAACAGGCCGTAGACCTGGCCGATGAACGTCGACGAGGTCGCGGAGTACAGCGTCTGGTCGAGCTCGTGGTAGTAGGTCAGCCGCTTCTTCGGCGTGGCCGCCACGACCCGCTCGATGTCGGACCGCATCCGCGCCACGAGGTCGTCGGCGGGGTGGCCGGTGGCCCTGCCGAGCACGTCGAGTTCGGTGTAGACGTCGTCGAGGGTCTTGGCGGACGCCAGCACCAGCACCGGGACCCGGAGCTTGGCCAGCCCCGCCACGAGCCCACCCGGGTCACCCGAGGCCACCACGAGGTCGGGCGACTTCGCGGCGATGGCCTCGACGTTGGGCGTGAGCCCGGACAGGTCCGTCCGCGGCGCCTCCGCCGGGTAGCTGGACTGGTCGTCCACCGCGACGACCTGGCCGCCCGCGCCGAGGGCGAACAGGCCCTCGGTCGCCGTGGAGGACAGCGAGACGATCCTCTCCGGCCGCGCCGGGACCGTCAGCGGCGCGCCGCCGGGCGGGGTCACCGTGACGGGGAAGCTCACCTGCGCCGCGGTGGGGGCGGGGGTGGCGGGCTGCTCGCGGGTCGCGCACGCGGCGGTGGCGGCGAGGACGGCGGTCAGCAGGGCCGCGGCGCGCCGGGTCCACCCGCGCGCGGGCCGGGACTGTTTCGGGCTGGTCACGGTCGAAGAACGCTAGCAGCCGCAAGCGGTTCGCGTGCGGGCGCCACCGGGGTGCGCTGGGTATGCTGCTCGGAGCAACGCACGCGGTGGCCGCGCACGCGGGCACCGGCACGGCGAAGTCCGGGTGTGACGACGGTTTCTTGTTCGTTTCAGGACTGTTAAGCTCGGACCACTCCCCGCGGGCCGCTGCCGTCCCGTGCCCAGACCCCAGGCACCGCCGCCGAGGTACCCCCACGACCCAGGCGACCGCCCGATCCTGAGCGCGAGACGCTGAAGGAGGACCCGCGCATGATCTTCTCCGCACTGCCGCGCACCCAAGGCCTCTACGACCCGGCGCAGGAGCGCGACGCGTGCGGTGTCGCGATGGTCGCCGACATCAAGGGCAGGCGCTCGCACGGCATCGTCACCGACGCGCTGACCGCCCTGGCCAACCTGGAGCACCGCGGCGCCGCGGGCGCCGAGCCGACCAGCGGCGACGGCGCGGGCATCCTGATCCAGCTGCCGGACGCGCTGCTGCGCGCCGAGGTCGGCTTCGCGCTGCCCGAGCCCGGCGCCGACGGCGCCCTGGCCTACGCCACCGGCCTGGCCTTCCTGCCCGCCGACGCCGACGAGCGCGCCAAGGCCGTCGCCCTGGTCGAGCGCGTGGCCGCCGAGGAGGACCTGGTCCTGCTCGGCTGGCGGGAGGTGCCGGTGGCCCCGGACGCCGCCGACGTGGGCCCCACCGCCCGCTCGGTGATGCCGCACTTCGCCATGCCGTTCCTGGTCGCCGCCCAGCCCGGCCAGGACGGCGGCCCGGTCGCGGGCGTCGCCCTGGACCGGCTGGCCTTCTGCCTGCGCAAGCGGGTCGAGCGCGAGTCGGCCGCCGCGGGCTGCGGCACCTACTTCCCGTCGCTGTCCTCGCGCACGATCGTCTACAAGGGAATGCTGACCACCGCGCAGGTGCCCGCGTTCTTCCCCGACCTCACCGACCAGCGGCTCACCAGCGCCATCGCCCTGGTGCACTCGCGCTTCTCCACCAACACCTTCCCGTCCTGGCCGCTGGCGCACCCGTTCCGCTACGTCGCGCACAACGGCGAGATCAACACCGTGCGCGGCAACCGGAACCGGATGCGCGCCCGCGAGGCGCTGCTGGCCTCGGAGCTGATCCCGGGCGAGCTGAGCAGGCTCTTCCCGATCGTCGACCCGTCCGGTTCGGACTCCGCCAGCTTCGACGAGGTGCTGGAGCTGCTGCACCTGGGCGGGCGCAGCCTGCCGCACGCGGTGCTGATGATGGTCCCCGAGGCGTGGGAGAACCACCGCGCCATGGACCCGCGCAGGCGGGCCTTCTACCAGTTCCACGCCAGCCTGATGGAGCCGTGGGACGGCCCGGCGTGCGTCACCTTCACCGACGGCACCCTCGTCGGCGCCGTGCTCGACCGCAACGGCCTGCGCCCGGCGCGCTGGTGGCGGCTGGCCGACGACCGGGTGGTGCTGGCCAGCGAGACCGGCGTGCTCGACGTCGCCCCCGACCAGGTGGTCGCCAAGGGCAGGCTGCGGCCCGGCCGGATGTTCCTGGTGGACACCGCGGGCGGCAGGCTCGTCGACGACGACGAGGTCAAGACCGCGCTGGCCCACCAGCACCCCTACGACCAGTGGCTGCACGCGGGCCTGCTCAAGTTCTCCGACCTGCCCGACCGCGAGCACGTCGTGCAGACCCACGAGTCGGTGCTCCGCCGCCAGCTCACCTTCGGCTACACCGAGGAGGAGCTCAAGGTCCTGCTGGCCCCGATGGCGGTCACCGGCGCCGAGCCGATCGGGTCGATGGGCACCGACACCCCGCCCGCGGTGCTCTCCCAGCGCTCGCGGCTGCTCTACGAGTACTTCAAGCAGAACTTCGCCCAGGTGACCAACCCGCCGCTGGACGCCATCCGCGAGGAGGTCGTCACCTCGGTGCGGCGCATCATGGGCCCGGAGCAGAACCTGCTCGACCCCGGCCCGGCGTCCTGCCGCCACATCCAGCTGTCCTACCCGGTGGTGGACAACGACGAGCTGGCCAAGCTCATCCACGTCAACGACGACGGCGACCTGCCCGGGTTCGCCTGCACCGTCCTCAGTGGCCTGTTCGAGGCCGACGGCGGCGGGCCCGCGCTGGCCGCGGCGATCGAGCGGGTGCGCCGGGAGGCCTCCGAGGCCATCGCCGCGGGCGCGCGCACCCTGGTGCTCTCCGACCGCGACTCCGACCACCGGATGGCGCCGATCCCGTCGCTGCTGCTGGTCTCCGCGGTGCACCACCACCTGGTGCGCACCAAGGAGCGGCTGCGGGTCGCGCTGGTCGCCGAGACCGGCGACGCCCGCGAGGTGCACCACGTGGCGCTGCTGCTGGGCTACGGCGCGGCGGCGGTGAACCCGTACCTGGCGTTCGAGACGATCGAGGACCTCATCGCCCAGGGCACCATCACCGGCACCGAGCGGCACAAGGCGGTCCGCAACTACGTGCAGGCGCTGGTCAAGGGCGTCCTGAAGATCATGTCCAAGATGGGCATCTCCACCGTCGGCGCCTACACCGGCGCCCAGGTCTTCGAGAGCTTCGGGCTGGCCCAGGACGTGCTCGACGAGTACTTCACCGGCACCAGCTCCAAGCTCGGCGGCGTGGGCCTCGACGTCATCGCCGCCGAGGCCGCCGCCCGGCACCGCCGCGCCCACCCGGACAACCCCACCGAGCGGGTGCACCGGCGGCTGGAGGTCGGCGGCGAGTACGCCTACCGCCGCGAGGGCGAGCTGCACCTGTTCACCCCGGAGACGGTGTTCCTGCTCCAGCACGCCACCAGGACCGGCCGCGCGGACGTGTACCGGCAGTACACCGCCGAGGTCGAGCGGCTCAACCGCGAGGGCGGCGCGCTGCGCGGCATGTTCGCCCTGCGCACCGGGCAGCGCCCGCCGATCCCGCTGGACGAGGTCGAGCCGGTGGAGGCGATCCTCACCCGGTTCAACACCGGCGCGATGTCCTACGGGTCGATCTCGGCCGAGGCGCACGAGGTGCTGGCGATCGCGATGAACGAGATCGGCGGCCGCTCCAACACCGGCGAGGGCGGCGAGGACCCCGAGCGCCTGCACGACCCCCGGCGCCGGTCGGCCATCAAGCAGGTCGCCTCCGGCCGCTTCGGCGTGACCTCGGAGTACCTGGTCAACGCCGACGACATCCAGATCAAGATGGCCCAGGGCGCCAAGCCCGGCGAGGGCGGGCAACTGCCGCCGAACAAGGTCTACCCGTGGATCGCCCGCACCCGGCACTCCACCGCGGGCGTCGGGCTGATCTCCCCGCCGCCGCACCACGACATCTACTCCATCGAGGACCTCGCCCAGCTCATCCACGACCTCAAGAACGCCAACGAGCACGCCCGCGTGCACGTGAAGCTGGTGTCGGAGCTGGGGGTGGGCACGGTCGCGGCGGGGGTGTCCAAGGCGCACGCCGACGTGGTGCTCATCTCCGGGCACGACGGCGGCACCGGCGCCTCCCCGATGAACTCGCTCAAGCACGCGGGCACGCCCTGGGAGGTCGGCCTGGCCGAGACCCAGCAGACGCTGGTGCTCAACGGCCTGCGCGACCGGATCACCGTCCAGGTCGACGGCGCGCTCAAGACCGGGCGCGACGTGGTGGTCGCCGCCCTGCTGGGCGCCGAGGAGTACGGCTTCGCCACCGCGCCGCTCATCGTCGAGGGCTGCGTGATGATGCGGGTGTGCCACCTCGACACCTGCCCGGTCGGCGTCGCGACGCAGAACCCGGTGCTGCGCAAGCGGTTCACCGGCCAGGCCGAGCACGTGGTCAACTACTTCCGGTTCGTCGCCGAGGAGGTCCGCGAGCTGCTGGCCGGGCTGGGCTTCCGCACCCTCGACGACGCCATCGGCCACGCCGAGCTGCTCGACACCGACGCCGCCGCGGCGCACTGGAAGGCCCAGGGCCTCGACCTGTCCCCGGTGTTCGCGGTGCCCGACAACCCCTACGGCGGGGCGCGGCGGCGCGTGCGCGCCCAGGACCACGGGCTCGCCGAGGCGCTGGACCGCACCATCGTCGCGCTCGCGGAGGCGGCGCTGGAGGACGCGCACCCGGTGCGGCTGGAGCTCCCGGTGCGCAACGTCAACCGCACGGTGGGCACGCTGCTCGGCTCCGAGGTCACCCGCCGCTTCGGCAGCGAGGGGCTGCCGCCGGGCACCATCCACCTCACCCTGACCGGGTCGGCGGGGCAGTCGCTGGGCGCGTTCCTGCCGCAGGGCGTCACCATCGAGATGGTCGGTGACGCCAACGACTACGTCGGCAAGGGCCTCTCCGGCGGCACCATCGTCGTGCGGCCCGACCCGGCGGCCCGCTTCGCCGCGGAGAAGCAGGTCATCGCGGGCAACGTCATCGGCTACGGCGCCACCTCGGGCGGGATCTACCTGCGCGGCCAGGTGGGGGAGCGGTTCGGGGTGCGCAACTCCGGCGCGGTCATCGTCGCCGAGGGGGTGGGCGACCACGCCTTCGAGTACATGACCGGCGGCCGCGCGGTGGTGCTCGGGCCCACCGGCCGCAACCTCGCCGCGGGCATGTCCGGCGGCATCGCCTACGTGCTCGACCTGGACCCCAAGCGGGTCAACACCGACATGGTGGAGCTCCAGGCGCCCACTGGCGACGACCTCAAGTGGCTGCGCGAGACCGTCCAGGCCCACCACGACCTCACCGGCTCCCCGGTCGCCGCCTCGCTGCTGGGCGACTGGACCCGGCGGGCGGCGGGCTTCGCCAAGGTCATGCCGCGCGACTACCAGCGCGTCCTGGAGGCGATGCGCCTCGCCCGCGCCGAAGGCCGCGACGTCGACACCGCCGTCATGGAGGCCTCCCGTGGCTGAGCGGTGTTTGATTTCTCCCGCCACCCGCCCCCTCGTCCCCGCCCGGCATCGTCCCCGGCTCGCGGGGGACGGGTTCGCCTTGCGTCGTTCTGCGGTTGAGCGGTATTTGATTTCTCCCGCCACCCGCCCCCTCGTCCCCGCCCGGCACCGTCCCCGGCTCGCGGGGGACGGGTTCGCCTTGCGTCGTTCTGCGGTTGAGCGGTGTTCGACCTCTCCCGCTGCCCGTCTGCTCGTCCCCGCCTGTCCCGCACCGGAGGTGTCCTGTGGCTGACCCGAACGGCTTCCTGAAGGTGCCCAGGGCCGACGCGGCCAAGCGGCCGGTGGACGAGCGGGTGGGGGACTGGGGCGAGGTCTACGCCGAGCTCGAACCCGCGGTGCGCGACGGGCAGGTGCGCGAGCAGGCGACCCGGTGCATGGACTGCGGCATCCCGTTCTGCCACAGCGGTACCGCGGGCTGCCCGCTGGGCAACCTCATCCCGGAGTGGAATGACCTGGTGCGCCGCGGCGACTGGTCGCTGGCGGCCGAGCGGCTGCACGCCACCAACAACTTCCCCGAGTTCACCGGGAAGCTGTGCCCGGCGCCGTGCGAGGCGGCGTGCGTGCTGTCGATCAGCCCCGACTCCGGCGGCCCGGTCACCATCAAGCGGGTCGAGAGCACCATCGCGGACGTGTCCTGGGAGCGCGGCTACGCCCAACCGGTCAGCCCCGGGGTGGCCACCGGCCGCACGGTCGCGGTCGTCGGCTCCGGGCCCGCGGGCCTGGCCGCGGCCCAGCAGCTGACCAGGGCGGGCCACGAGGTCACCGTCTACGAGCGCGACGACCGGCTGGGCGGGCTGCTGCGCTACGGCATCCCCGAGTTCAAGATGGAGAAGAAGGTCCTCGACCGCAGGCTGGCCCAGCTGCGCGCCGAGGGCACCCGGTTCGTCACCGGCTGCGAGGTCGGCGGCACCGGCCCGGGCAGCCTGTCGGTGGCGGACCTGCGCGCCCGCCACGACGCCGTGGTGCTCGCCGTGGGCGCCCTGCGCGGGCGCGACGCGCCGGAGGTGCCCGGCCGCGAGCTGCGCGGGGTGCACCTGGCGATGGAGCACCTGGTGCCCGCCAACCGCCAGTGCGAGGGCGACGAGCCCACCCCGGTCGACGCCGCGGGCAAGCACGTGCTGGTGATCGGCGGCGGCGACACCGGCGCCGACTGCTACGGCACCGCCGTGCGGCAGGGCGCCGCCTCCGTCACCCAGCTCGACCAGTACCCGCAGCCGCCGGAGGCCCGCGACAGCGGCCGCTCGCCGTGGCCGGTGTGGCCGGTGGTGCTGCGCACCTACCCCGCGCACGAGGAGGGCGGTGAGCGGCAGTTCGCCGTCGCCGTCGAGCGCTTCGTCGGTGACGAGGACGGCAACGTGCGCGCCGCCGTGCTGCGCGAGGTCACCGTCAGCCGCGACCCGCAGACCGGTGCCCGCCAGGTGGTGCCGGTCGACGAGCAGGGCCGCGAGGTGCCCGCCGACCTGGTGCTGCTGGCGATCGGGTTCGAGGGCGTCGAGCACATGCCCCTGCTCGGCGACCTCGGCTTGGAGCTGACCAGGCGCGGCACGCTGTCCTGCGGCCCCGACTGGCAGACCACCACCCCGGGCGTGTTCGTCTGCGGCGACGCCCACCGGGGCGCCTCCCTGGTGGTGTGGGCGATCGCGGAGGGGCGCTCGGTGGCGCACGCCGTGGACGCGCACCTGATGGGCCACTCGCAGCTGCCCTCGCCGGTGCACCCCACCGCGCTGCCGCTCGCCGCCGTCTGACCGGCAAGATCCGTTCCGACCTGCCGGGGGCGGGCTCGCGCGCCAGAATGTCGGCGTGCAGCCAGCCCCCGCGGTCGTCGCCGCCCTCCTGCTCCTGCTGTCCGCTTGCGGCTCCGCGCCGGACGACGCCCGCGCCACGGCGGCCCCGGCCGACCCCGCCGCCCCGTCGGTGTCGGCCCCGGCGCCCACCCAGCCCGGTCCGGTGCACGAGCTGACCGCGGCGCCCGACCCGTGCACGCTGCTCACCCCGGCGCAGCTCGCCCCCGTCCTGGGCACCACCCCCGCCGAGCCCACCCCGCAGACCGGGGACGGGCAGCGGGCGTGCGCCTGGGGCGACGGGGAGTTCCACGGCGTGCAGCTGTCGATGACCGAGGAGGGGCCCGCGCAGGGCCGGGCCGTCGACGTCGGCGGGCGGCCCGGGGTGGTCGAGCAGCAGGACGAGTACATGTGCCAGGTGCAGGTGCACACCGGCGGCCTGGCGGTGAGCACCAGGGCGATCGCCTCCGGCGGCGCGGAGCTGTGCCGACACGCCGCCACCGAGCTGGACGCCGCCTTGGACACCGCCGGGTGGTGACGTGAGAGAGTGGCGCCGATGAGCACGGAACTCTCCGCCACCCCCACCGCGGCGACGGGCGGCCTGCCGCTGGGCACCACCGGGTACGGCCACTACACGACCATGCGCGTCGAGGCGGGCCGCGTCCGCGGCCTGGCCCGCCACCTGGAGCGGCTGGACCGCGACTGCTGGGTCGTGTTCGGGCAGGGCCTGCCCGAGGACGACGTGCGCGCGGCCGTGCGCCGCGCCATCGAGGGCGCCACCGGCGCGGTGGCGGTGCGGGTCACCGTCGTCGCCGCGGACCTGGTGCCGCGCGCCCCGGAGGCCGCCGCCACCCCGCAGGTGCTGGTCGACGTCTCGCCGGTGCCCGAGCGCGCGGCCGGGCCGCTGCGCGTGCGCACCGCCGGCTACCAGCGCGACCTGCCGCAGGTGAAGCACGTCGGCACCTTCGGGCTGTTCTACCAGCGGCGGCTGGCGCGCCTGGCCGGGTTCGACGACGTGCTGTTCGAGAACCGCGACGGCCACATCAGCGAGGGCGCCACCTGGAACGTCGGCTTCGCCACCGCCGACGGGACCGTCGTGTGGCCGAGCGCGCCGGTGCTGCCCGGGGTGTCGATGGGGTTGGTCCAGAGCGGGATGTCGCGCGCGGGCCGGGCGTTCGAGGTGCGGCCGGTGCGCACTGAGGAGCTGGGGGACTTCGCGGCCGCCTTCGCCACCAACGCCCTCGAACCGGTGCGGATGATCGGTGCCGTGGACGAGGTCAGCTACGAGCCGGACGAGGACTTGGCGGCGGCGCTGCTGCGCTGGCACGACTCGACCGCCGCGGAGCGGGTGTGACCGCGGCGTTCACCGGGTTCGGGGAGTACGCCGTCGACTTCTACGACGGCCTGGTCGCCGACAACTCCAAGGCCTACTGGGACGCCCACCGGGCCACCTACGACAGCGACGTCCGGGCGCCGATGGAGGCCCTGCTGGCCGCGCTGGAGCCGGAGTTCGCCGACGGCGGCAAGCCCAAGGTGTTCCGCCCGTACCGCGACGTGCGCTTCGCCAAGGACAAGACGCCGTACAAGACCCACTGCGGTGGTGTCGTCGAGCACGGCAGGGGCGCCGGTGCCTACTACGCCGAGGTCGGCCCGGACGGGCTGCGCGTCGGCGGCGGCTGCTTCTACCTCCAGTCCGACCAGCTCGCCCGCTTCCGCACCGCGGTGGCCGAGGACATCCACGGCGAGCAGTTGCAGAAGCTGCTGACCACGCTGGAGGAGCAGGGCTGGCAGCTGCTGGGCGACAAGCTCAAGACCTCCCCGCGCGGGGTCGACAAGGACCACCCCCGCCTCGACCTGCTCAAGCACCGCAGCATCTACGCGGTCAAGGTGTGGGAGCCCGACGACGTGCTGCACGAGCCCGGCTGCCTGGACCGGGTGCGCACGGCGTGGCGGCAGCTGCGGCCGTTCAACGAGTGGGCCCGCGACCACGTCGGTGTGAGCGAGAAGCCGCGCCGCTGACCTGCGGCGCGACGACCGCGGGGGTGGGTCAGCCGGGGCAACGCGAGTGGAGCTCACTCGAACACCACCCTAATTTCTGCACCTACCGCCCGGTACATCGGGATCGGTCAAGCTGACCGGACTACGCTGTCCCGGTGTGAGCCGACGAGCGAAGATCGTGTGCACCATGGGCCCCGCCACCGCCACCCCCGAGCGGGTGCGCGAGCTGGTCGCGGCGGGCATGGACGTGGCGAGGATGAACTTCAGCCACGGCGCCCACAGCGACCACAAGCAGGTCTACGACCTGGTGCGGCAGGCCAGCGACGAGTCGGGTCGCGCGGTGGGCATCCTGGCGGACCTGCAGGGCCCCAAGATCCGGCTGGGCACCTTCGCGGGCGGCCCGGTGGAGTGGCGCACCGGTGACGTCGTGCGCATCACCGTCGAGGACGTCGCGGGCACCCACGACCGGGTCTCGACCACGTACAAGGGCCTGGCCGACGACGCCAAGGCGGGCGACCGGCTGCTGGTCGACGACGGCAAGGTGGGCCTGGTGGTCACCGCCGTCGAGGGCCCGGACGTGGTCTGCGAGGTCACCGAGGGTGGCCCGGTGTCGAACAACAAGGGCCTGTCGCTGCCCGGCATGAACGTCTCGGTGCCCGCGCTGTCGGACAAGGACATCGAGGACCTGGAGTTCGCCCTGCAGCTGGGCGTGGACTTCATCGCGCTGTCGTTCGTGCGCTCCCCGGCCGACATCGACCTGGTGCACCAGGTGATGGACCGCTCCGGCCGCGGCAGGCTGCCGGTGGTGGCCAAGCTGGAGAAGCCGGAGGCGGTGGACAACCTGGAGGCCATCGTGCTGGCCTTCGACGGGGTCATGGTCGCCCGCGGCGACCTGGGCGTCGAGCTGCCGCTGGAGCAGGTGCCGCTGGTGCAGAAGCGCGCGATCCAGATCGCGCGGGAGAACGCCAAGCCGGTCATCGTGGCCACCCAGATGCTCGACTCCATGATCAACAACTCCCGGCCGACCCGGGCCGAGGCCTCCGACGTGGCCAACGCGGTGCTCGACGGCGCCGACGCGCTGATGCTCTCCGGCGAGACCTCGGTGGGCCGCTACGCCATCGAGTCGGTGCAGACGATGAGCCGCATCATCGAGGCGGTCGAGACCGAGTCGCCCACCGTGCCGCCGCTGACCCACGTGCCGCGCACCAAGCGCGGGGTGCTGTCCTACGCCGCGCGCGACATCGGGGAGCGGCTCAACGCCAAGGCCCTGGTCGCCTTCACCCAGTCCGGCGACACCATCCGCAGGCTCGCCCGGCTGCACACCCACCTCCCGCTGCTGGCCTTCACCCCGGAGGCCGAGGTGCGCAGCCAGCTCGCGCTCACCTGGGGCACCGAGACGTTCCTGGTGGAGGAGGTCGACTCCACCGACCGGATGGTGCGCCTGGTCGACCACGCGATGCTCACCATCGGCCGCTACCAGCCGGGTGACCTCGTGGTGATCGTCGCGGGGTCGCCGCCCGGCACCGTCGGCTCCACCAACCTCATCCGCGTGCACCGGCTGGGTGAGGAGGACCACGCCTAGGGCGTGTTCCCGGCGGGACCGGCGGTGATCGCGCCGTGGGCGTGGTCTCGTTGCCCAGCGCGGTCCCGCCGTCGGTGTGATCTCGTTGTCGGTGTGATCTCGTCGTCTGCGGGATCTCGTTGTCGTACCGGGTCGCGGTGCGCGTGGCGGCCGGGCGTGGTGCCGGTCGGGTACGGTGCCGGGCGAGGAGAGGGTGAGGATGACCGAAGCCGCCAGGATCGCCGCCGGTTCCGAGGTCCCCGCCGACGCGCCGCGCGCGGCCGACGGGGTCCCGCACGGGCAGCCGGTGCTCGACCGGCTCGTCGCGCTGCTGGACCTGGAGCGGGTGGAGCAGGACATCTTCCGCGGCGTGAGCCCGAAGCACTCCCCGATCCGGGTGTTCGGCGGGCAGGTCGCCGGGCAGGCGCTGGTGGCCGCGGGCCGCACCGTCCCGGCCGAACGGTCGGTGCACTCGCTGCACGCCTACTTCATCCGCCCCGGCGACCCGAGCGTGCCGATCGTGTACCAGGTGGACCGGGTGCGCGACGGGCGCTCGTTCACCACCCGCCGGGTGCTGGCGATCCAGCACGGCAAGCCGATCTTCTCGCTGTCGGCGTCGTTCCAGCTGCCCGAGGAGGGCGCCGAGCACGCCGAGGGGATGCCGGACGTGCCCGGCCCGGAGGGCCTGCCGTCCCAGGCGGACCTGGTGACCGACGAGCTGCGCGCGACCTTCGCCAACGTCACCACCCGGCCCCGGCCCATCGACATCCGCTACGTCACCGAGCCCGCCTGGGTGTCCCGGGCGAACGGGCCGCGGGAGGCGCGCAACCAGGTGTGGATGCGCGCCGACGGGGTGCTGCCGGACGACCCGCTGCTGCACGTGTGCGTGCTCGCCTACGCCTCGGACATGACGCTGCTGGACGCGGTGCTGGCCCGGCACGCGGTCTACTGGGGCACCGACGACGTGCGCGGCGCGAGCCTGGACCACGCGATGTGGTTCCACCGCCCGTTCCGCGCCGACGAGTGGGTGCTCTACGACTGCGCCTCGCCCAGCGCGTCGAACGGGCGCGGGCTGGCCACCGGCCGGTTCTTCACCCGCGACGGCAGGCTCGTGGCCACCGTGGTCCAGGAGGGCCTGGTGCGCTTCCCCCGCTGAGGTCCGGGGGAGCGCCCACCGCCGCTGCCGGGTTGTCACCTGCGACGCGGTTCACGCATGTCGTTCAGCACGCGCTTAGCAGTTGGTGCGTGAAGAAAGTGATAAGTCGCACTCATTGGGACGCAGCCGCGTTCCCATTGGTCCGTCAGGGTGAAACCGGGGGAGGTTCACCCGGACGGTCCGGCCTCCGAAGCCCCACCGGGGAGCCGAGACGGTTCGTGTCCACTTGGGTGTGCGCGCCCGGCGCACGCCCCCGCGCGGCCCGTCCACCCGGGGCGCAACTTCCCGATCGGGAGTGCACGGTGCGCACGCCGCCCGCGGGCGGGGTGCGCGGCGGGACCGGCGCCGTCGGGGAGGCGCCGGTCCCGCCGCGGGGTCGCGGCCGGTCGCGGGGGTGGCCGTCGACCCCGGCCGGAGCGCGGGGGAGGGGTGGGTGACCGCGCGCTCCGGGGTCTGCCCCGGCGGGTCAGCTCGGCGGGAGCACGTGCTTGGCGTAGGCGCTGCCCGGGTCCTCGGCGCGCTCCTCCTCCAGCGCCAGCAGGCACAGGTGGGTGGTGAGCAGGGCCCGGCAGGGTGCGGGCGCGCGGGAGAACAGCCTGGTCCGGCAGGTGGGGCAGCGCCCGTCGGCGTCCGGGTGGTGCTCGGCGAGCAGCGCGCGCAGCGCCGAGACGACCCGGGGCAGCTCCAGCCGCGCGAGGTCGCGCAGGCCGCTGCCGGTGGCGGCGCGGGTGCTCAGCTCGGCGAGGTAGCCCCGCAGCGACGACTCCATCTGACCGAACGCCGTGCTCACCGCGCGCCTCCCGTGTCGTGTTGCCGCCAGGCCCTCAAGTGCCCGCGGCCACCGGCCGATGAACCCGACAGCGACCCGGGGAGGGGCGCGGACCGCGAGGTCTATGCAGCTTGCGGCCCGAAACCCGCAGAATGCAAGTTGCATTACACGAACGGGTGACAACCCCTCCGGTCACAGTTAGCCCCTAACACGCTCAACCCCCGGACTGGGGGAAGATCCCTTGTGCTCTCGGGCGATCAGTGCTGACACTGGCGAAACCACTGGCCGCGACGGGACGACTTCAGGGCAGGAAGGGGTGAGGATCGTGGTTCGTGGACACAGCCCGACGGTCCGCCGTCGCAGGCTCGCCAGCGAGCTCCGCAGGTTCCGCGAGGCGGCCGAGCTGACCATCGACGAGGTCGGCGAGAAGCTGGAGTGCTCCGCCTCGAAGATCAGCCGCATCGAGACCGGCACCGTGGGGGTCACCCCGCGCGACGTCCGGGACATGCTGGAGCTGTACGGCATCGACGAGGACCGGCGCGAGGCGCTGGTGCAGCTGGCCAGGGAAGCGCGGCAGAAGGGGTGGTGGCACGCCTACAACGAGGTGTTCACCGGCTCCTTCGTCGGCCTGGAGGCCGAAGCGTCCTCGCTGCACGCCCACCAGGCACTGCTGGTGCCCGGACTGCTGCAGACCGAGGACTACACCAGAGCCGTCATCCGGGCCATCCGCCCGGATGTCGAGGAGGCCGAGGTCGAGAAGCGGGTCGCGGGCAGGATCGAACGGCAACGCCTGCTCACCGACCCCAACCCACCCGAGTACTGGGTGGTGCTCGACGAGGCCGTGCTCCACCGCGTGACCGGCGGACCCGGGGTCATGCACGCGCAGCTGACCCGGCTCGTCGAGGCGTCGACCATGCCGCACGTGACGCTCCAGGTGGTCCCCTTCGGGGCCGGGGCGCACGCGGGCATGGAGGCTCCGTTCCTCATCCTGGGCTTCCCGGAGCAGGCGGACCCGGACGTCGTCTACGTCGAGAACTCCATGTCGGGCGTCTACTTGGAAGAGGCGTCCGACGTCCGCAGGTACACGCTGTTGTTCGACCACCTGCGCGCGGCGGCGTTGAAACCCGATGACACCGTCGACGTGGTCGCGCGGGCGGCCGAGCGGCTGTCCCGCTTGAACGGATGAACGAGAGGAGTGGGGCGTGACCGTTTCTGAGCTGGCAGGCGCCGAATGGCGCAAGAGCAGCCACAGCGGTGCCGGTAACGACTGCGTGGAGCTCGTCGTCAGCAGAAGCGGCGCAGCGGTGCGCGACTCGAAGAAACCCGAGTCCGGGCACCTGGCGTTCGCGGACGTCGAGTGGGCCGAGTTCCTCGGCGCGGTGAAGGGCGACCTGCTCTGCGACCGCTGAGGCGGTCCACCCGCCCGCAGGCCGGCTGATCGACAGCACCCGGTCGTCGCGGGCTGATCGACGGCGGGGCCACGGTCGTGGCCGTGGCCCCGCACCCGGGCACCACCCGCTCCACGAACCCCCCGAGGGCAGCGCCCCGCCCCCGGGGTGGTTCGCCCTGCCCGGGGTCAGCGCGGGAGGCGCTTGAGCGCCTTGAGGCCCGCGGTGAGCCCGGCCGTCCACGCGCGCGCGGGCACGCCCTTGTACGGGCGCAGCGGGATCACCCGCTGCGCGGCGATGGTCTGCGCCTCGGTGTACTTGAGCAGGCCCTCGGCGCCGTTGCGCCGCCCCACCCCGGACTCGCCCATGCCGCCCATCGGCGCGTCCACCGACGCGAACGCCGCGCCGAAGCCGTCGTTGACGTTGACCGTCCCGGCGTGGATGCGCGCGGCGACCCGCTCGCCCGCGCGGGTGTCGCGGGTCCACACGCTGGCGTTGAGCCCGTAGCGGGTGTCGTTGGCCCGCGCCACGGCCTCGTCGAGGTCGGTGTAGCCGTAGATGGACACGACCGGGCCGAAGGTCTCCTCCTTGTGCGGCAGCATGCCCTCGCGCACGTCGGTGAGGATGGTGGGCTCGTAGAACATCGGGCCGAGATCGGGGCGGGCCTTGCCGCCCGCGAGCACGGTGGCGCCCTTGTCCCTGGCGTCGTCGACGTGCTCGGAGATCGTCTTGAGCTGGTCGGTGGACGACAGCGAGCCCATGTCCACCCCGTACCCGAGCGAGGTGCCCAGCTTCATCGCCCTGGTGCGCCGGACGAACGCCTCGGTGAAGGTCTCCCGGATGCTCTCGTGGACGTAGATGCGCTCCACCGACACGCACAGCTGGCCCGCGGAGGAGAAGCACGCGGTGACCGCGCCCGCCGCGGTCTTGTCCACATCGGCGTCGGGCAGCACGATCATCGGGTTCTTGCCGCCCAGCTCCATCGAGTAGCTGGTCAGCCGCGCGGCGGCCTGGGCGGCCAGGCCCTTGCCGGTCTCGGTGGAACCGGTGAAGGCGATGTAGTCGCCCTCCTCCAGCAGCGCGTTGCCGATGCGCGAACCGCGGCCGAGAACCACCTGCCACACGCCCGCGGGCAGGCCCGCCTCCTCGGCGAGCTCCTGGATCCACAGCGCGGTCAGCGCGGTCTGGTTGTCCGGCTTCTGCACCAGCGCGTTGCCCGCCACGAGCGCGGGGATGGCGTCCAACCCGGTCAGCGCGAGCGGGTAGTTCCAGGGGGAGATCATCGACACGACGCCCTTGGGGTGGCGCACCTCGGTGGTCCTGGTCAGCACCGGCAGGGCGCCCGCCTTGCGCTGCGGGGCGAGCAGCTTGGCCGCCTTGCGCCCGTAGTAGGCCGCGGCCATGGCCACCACGGCGACCTCGTCGTAGGCGTCCAACCGGGACTTGCCGGTCTCCACCTGCATCAGGTCCAGCGCTTCGTCCTGGCGGGCGAGCAGCAGGTCGTGCAGCTTGAGGAACACCCGCGCCCGCGCGGCCACCGGCGTGGCCGCCCACCGCGCCTGCGCCTCGCGCGCGGTGGCGAAGGCGGCCCGCACGTCGGCGTCGTCGACCTGCGGCAGGGTGGTGATGGGCCGACCGGTGAACGGCGCCGCCATCTCCACCGAGGTGGGGTTCGCCCCCCGCACCGCCCGCGCGGTCAGCGCCGCGGCCCTGGCGGCCGAGGGTGCGCCGGGCACGCCCCCGATGGTGCCTGCGGACGCGGTGCTGCTGGACACGGCGGCGGACATGGACGCTCCCTCGGGTCGGCTGGAGAGCCCATGCTACTTCGCAGTAGGTATCCGCGACAGGGGTAACTTACTCCGAGTCAGGAACGCCGACGCCGACCGCGCCCGCGCCGACCCTGGCGGCCACCGACAGCGAGACCCGCACCATCCCGTCCTCGCGGCGCAGCGTCACCGGCAGCCCGGAGGCCACCGCGGCCCGCTCGAAGCCGACCTCCGAGGGCAGGCACCAGGCCACCACCCGCCGGTGCCCGGCGCCGCGGGCCACCGCGCCCAACCGGGCGATCATCGACGAACCCAGGCCGGTGCGCTGCCAGCTGTCCTCCACCAGCACCGAGATCTCGGCCTCGTCGGGGTCGTTGGTGCGGATCAGCTGCGCCATCGCCACCACCCGGGTGCCGCACACCGCCAGCAGCGTGGTGCCGCGCGGGGGCTGGAGCAGCCGGTGCAGCCAGCGCTTGGGCAGCGTGCGCAGCCCGGCGTGGTAGCGGGCGAACAGGGTCTTCGCCGAGCAGCGGGAGTGCAGGTCGGCCACCGCGTCGGCGTCCTCGGGGGTGCCGGTGCGCAGCACCACGCCCGCCCCGGCCGAGGTCAGCACGGCGGCGGGGGCGATCGCGGTCACCTCGCCCGCGGTCAGCACCTCCCCGAGCGCGGACACCCTGGCCAGTTCCACGTCGGTGAACGGCGCCCACCCGCGCCGGGCGATGAGCACCGCGCCGCCCACCCGGACCACCGCGCGGTGCCTGCCGTCGGGGTCGGGGGCGGCGTCGTCGACCCCCGGGTCGGCGACCTGGACCGCGTCGGCGCCCAGCAGCACCCGCACCGACTCGGCGGTGGCCGACGGGTCGCGCAGCGCGGCCGCGGCCGCCCGCAGCGCGGCGGTCGTCCTGTCCACCACCTCGCGCAGGTCGGCCCTGGTCAGCCCGACGCACTGGCCGCCCTCGGCGCGGATGTCGTCGAGCACGTCGTCGGCGGCGGTGCCCGCCGGGGTGGTCACGACGATCTCGTCGACGACGCCGCCGGGCACCGGCAGCACCGAGAGCCCCAGGACGTTGCAGTCGCGCGCGGCGAGCCGGGTGGTGGTCCTGGCGAGCGCGCCGGGGCTGTCCTCCAGCCGCACGCGCAGGCGCCACGTCGTGCTGGTGTTCACCGGGGTGTGGGCGGTGCTGTCCATGGGGCACAGCCAACCGCGGGGAGGTTGCCTGGGCTGTCCGTTCGTGTTTCGGCCTTGTGAGCATCCCCGCCCCCGGTGCACCCGGGCGGACCTAGGAAAGCGCTCGACCGCCGGGGACCATCGGGGGATGGGGAAGACCTTCGACGCGATCGACGGCAGGCTGCGCGAGCTGATCGAGCGCCAGCCGCTGTTCTTCGTGGCCACCGCGCCGCTGACCGGCGACGGCCACGTGAACCTCTCGCCCAAGGGCCGGTCCGGGTCGCTGCAGGTGCTCGACGAGCGCACCGTGGCGTACCTGGACTTCGGCGGCAGCGGCGCCGAGACCATCGCCCACCTGCGCGAGAACGGGCGGATCACGGTCATGTGGTGCGCCTTCGACGGCCCGCCCGCGATCGTGCGGGTGCACGGCCGCGGGTACCCGGTGTTCCGCGACGACCCGCGCTGGCCGGACCTGGTGGCGAGGTTCCCCGACGGGGACGCCCCCGCCATCCGCGCGGTCATCGTGGTCACCGCCGACCGGATCAGCGGCACGTGCGGGTTCGCCGTGCCGTTCATGGACTACCGGGAGGAGCGGACCCTGCACGCGGAGTACTTCGAGCGCAAGTCCGACGAGGAGTTCCGCGCCTACTGCGAGGCCAAGCCGAACGTGCCCACCAGCCTCGACGGCCTGCCCGCGCTCCCGGTGCCGGTGCCGCCGCGCCCGTGAGCCGACCGCGCCGCACGGCCGCCGCTCACCGGCGGCACACCCGGCTCACAGCGTAGTCAAAGATTCAACCGGCATCGTCGTCCCCGAGACCAGCGGAGAGGACGACAGCCATGGACCAGACCCGACGTGGCCGGGCGCACTGGCGGGACGCGGTGAGCGGCAGGGTCGCCGCCATCACCGCGGGGGTGGCGATCGGTGCCACCGCCTTGGCCGGGGTGCTCGGCGTGGCCCTGACCAGCACGGCCGCCGCCGACGAGAGCACGTCCACCAGCAGCACCTCCACCGACAGCACCTCGACCGGCAGCACGGGCTCGGACACCGGGTCCGACGGCGGGCTGTCGTCGTCGGACCAGGGCGTGTCCTCGGGGTCGGGCCACCCGCACGCCGGGTCCGGTGGCTCGTGAGCGCCCGGACCGACTTCCCGGTGTGGGGCAGCACCGCCACGCTCGTCGTGGCCGACCCCGCCCGGCTGCGCGCGGCCGCCGCCGTGCTGCGGGCCCAGTTGGCCGAGGTCGAGCAGGCGTGCAGCCGCTTCCGCCCCGACACCGAGATCTCCGTGCTGCACCAGCACCGCGGCCACGCCGTCGCGGTGAGCCCGCTGCTGGCCGAGGCCCTCGGCGTCGCGCTGCGGGCCGCCCGGCTCACCCGGGGCCTGGTCGACCCCACCGTGGGCACCGCCATGGTCGAGCAGGGCTACGACCGCGACTTCGCCGACCTGCCCGCCGACGACCCGCGCCCGGCCACCGCGAGCCGGGTCCCCGGCTACCACCGCGTGCACCTCGACGAGCGGGCCCGGCGGGTGCTGCTGCCGCGCGGCGTGCGGCTCGACCTGGGCGCCACGGCGAAGGCGTTCGCCGCCGACCGGGCCGCCGGGGCCATCGCGCTGCGCACCGGCACCGGCGTGCTCGTCGGCCTCGGCGGTGACATCGCCACCGCGGGCCCGGCGCCCGGGGGCGGCTGGCAGGTCGCCGTCGGCGACGACCACCGCACCGCCGAGCACGAGCCCGTGTCGCGCATCGGGCTCAGCGCCGGGGGCGTGGCCACCTCCAGCACCACCCAGCGCGCGTGGCGGCGGGCCGGGCACCCCGTGCACCACGTGATCGACCCGCGCACCGGGCGCAGCGCGGAGGTGGTGTGGCGCACCGCGGCCGTGCACGCCAAGTCCTGCGTGGACGCCAACACCGCCGCCACCGCCGCGATCGTGCTCGGCGCCGACGCCCCGGCGTGGCTGGCCGAGCGCAACCTGCCCGCGCTGCTGGTGGCCGCGGACGGCACACCCCGGCCGGTCGGCTCGTGGCCCGCGGCGGGGCAGGCGGTGGCGTGATGGTGCTCTGGTACATCAGCCGCGCCACCGGCCTGGTGTCGCTGGCCCTGTTCACCGCCACCCTGGTGCTGGGGCTGCTCACCGCGGGCAGGTTCGCGGCGGCGGGCCTGCCGCGCTTCGCCGTGCAGCGGCTGCACCGCAACCTGTCCCTGCTGAGCCTGGCGTTCCTCGTCGTGCACGTCGTGAGCGCCGTCTCCGACGGCTACGTCGAGATCGGCCTCGTCGACGCCGTCGTGCCGTTCGCCTCCGCGTACGACCCGTTCTGGCTCGGCCTCGGCGCGGTCGCGTTCGACCTGCTGCTGGCCGTGCTCATCACGAGCCTGCTGCGCACCCGCCTGCCGCTGGAGGTGTGGCGGGGCGTGCACCTGGCCTCCTACGCCTCCTGGCCCGTCGCGCTCGTGCACGGCTTCGCCATGGCCGGCGACGACACCGCCTGGGTGCTGGGCTTCGACGTGGTCTGCGTCGCCGCGGCCGCGGGCGCCCTGCTCTGGCGCACCACCCGCCTCCACCCCGACACCCCGGTGAGGACCCCGTGATCACCGCGACCCGGCGGCTGCTCGCCACCGCCACCCCCGACCTGGCCGCCCACGCCGCCGTGCACGGCCCGCTGCCCCGGCCCCGCCCGGACGACCTGCTCGCCGCCGTCGACGCCGCCGGGCTGCGCGGCCGCGGCGGTGGCGGGTTCCCCACCGGGCGCAAGCTGCGCGCCGTCGCCGCGGGCCGCAGGCCGGTCGTGGTGGCCAACGGCTGCGAGGGCGACCCGGCCAGCGCCAAGGACAAGGCGCTGCTCGCCACCGCGCCGCACCTGGTGCTCGACGGCGTGGAGCTGGCGGCGCACGCCGTCGGCGCCCGCGAGGCCATCCTCTGCGCGCACGACGGGACCGCCCTGCGCCAGGCCGTGGCGGCCCGCGCGCTGTCGATCGCGGTGTCCGTCGTGGACGTCCCCAGGCGGTACGTGGCCAGCGAGGAGACCTCGTTGGTCAACTTCCTCAACACCGGTGACGCGCGGCCGCTGGTGAAGCTCGTCCGCCCCGCCGAGCGCGGCGTCCGCGGCAGGCCGACGCTGGTGGACAACGTCGAGACGCTGGCGCAGCTGGCGCTGCTCGCCCGCACCGGCCCCGAGGCGTTCCGCCGCGACGAGACGCGCCTGTCCACCGTCCTCGGGGCCGCGGCGCACGGCGGGGTCTTCGAGGTGCCCGCCGCCGCGACCGTCGGCGACCTGCTGCGGATGGCCGGTGCCGATCCCGAGGGCCCCGTCCTCGCGGGTGGCCTCGGCGGCGAGTGGCTGGTGCGCGCGGGTCACCTGCGCGTGGCGGACGTGCCCGGGGTGAGCGCCTTCCGCGTGCTCGGCGGGTGCGGGGTGCGGGAGACCGCGCACGTCCTGGGCTACCTGGCCGGGGAGTCGGCCCGGCAGTGCGGGCCCTGCGCGTTCGGCCTGCCCGCCATCGCCGCCGACCTCGCCGCCCTGGCGGCAGGCGGTGCCCCCGCCGAGGTCGTCGCCCGGTTGCGGCGCAGGCTCGGCGTGATCCCCGGGCGCGGTGCCTGCGCCCACCCCGACGGCGCCGTGCGGCTCGCGGCGAGCGCGCTGCGGGTGTTCTCCGACGACATCGCCGCGCACGCGCACGGGAGGTGCCTGGCATGAGCGGGAGCGCGGTGGGCGGGGCGGTGGTGCTCCGCGTGGACCCGATCGGCTGCCGGGCGCACGGCCTGTGCGCGCAGGTGCTGCCGGAGCTGGTCGACCTCGACGAGTGGGGCTACCCGGTGGTCGGCGGCGAGCCGGTCCCGGCGGCGCTGCTCGCGCAGGCCAAGCGCGCGGCGGCGGCCTGCCCGGTGCTGGCGCTGCGGTTGTCCCGGCGGTCCTGACCGGAACGTCCGTTCCGGACGCCGGCCTCCGGTGGGCCGCGAAGCCCTTGGCGGAGCTGGGAAATCGGGAAACATGGGCGTTCCCAGGTCTTTTCGTGCGCATCGGGAGACGCGTCGCGGCGGCGCCGGTTGTCACGCCCCCACGAATTGCCCGGCGGCCATTGACCCGCGGACCGGGTGGTCGAGATGGTGAATTTGTCACCACCCGCACCACCTGACGGAGGTCAACGTTGACCCGGACGAAACGGCGCCTCGCGCTGTTCGCGGCTGCCGCGGTCGCGGTCACCGGCGCCGCGGTCGCGACCACCGGCGTGCTGCCCGCCACCGCGGGTGCCGCGCCGCTGGCCGCGGCGGCCACCGCCCCCACCCTGCCCGGCCCGCTGGACGACAGCTTCTACCTGCCGCCCTCCCCGCTCCCGGACGGCCAGCCCGGCGACGTCATCCGCTGGCGCCCGTCGCTGGCCCCGCTCAACGGCCTCAACGCGAACGCCTGGCAGGTCATGTACCTGTCCACCAACGCCCTCGGCGAGCGGGACGCGGTCACCGGCACCGTCTTCACGCCCAAGGGCGCGGACCCGGCCAAGACCCCGGTCGTCGGCTTCGCGGTGGGCACCCAGGGCCCGGCCTACAAGTGCACGCCGTCGAAGGCGCTGGAGCGCGGCACCCTCTACGACCAGCCCGCGATCAACGACAGCATCAGCTCCGGCTACGCGGTCGCGGTCACCGACTACGAGGGCTACCGCCCCGGCGAGGCCAACCGCCCGACCTACATGACCGGGCAGTCCATGGGCCCGGCCGTGATCGACTCGGTGCGCGCGGCCCAGCGCCTGCCGCAGACCGGGCTCAGGGCCGACGCCAAGGTGATCTTCCAGGGCTACTCCCAGGGCGGCGGCGGATCGCTGTGGGCGGCGGAGAAGCAGCCCACCTACGCCCCCGAGCTGAACCTCGTCGGCGTCGCGGCGGGTGGCGTGCCCGCTGACCTGACCGAGGTCGCCAAGGGCCTCGACGGGTACCTGGGCTTCGGCTTCCTCGCCTTCGCGGCGGTGGGCCTGGACTACGCCTACCCCGACCTCCAGCTGGACTCCTACCTCAACGAGACCGGCAAGAAGGAGATCGCCGACGCCAAGGCCAACGCCTGCGTCATCGAGCTGCTCACCAACTACCCGTTCAAGAGGATCAGCGACTACACCACCAGCAACCCGCTCCAGGACCCGAAGTGGCAGGCGCGGCTGGCGCAGAACAAGCTGGGCCAGACCCCGCCGCGGGTGCCGGTGTTCCAGTACCACGCGCTGACCGACGAGATCGTGAACACCCCGCAGGCCGAGGCGCTGCGCAAGACGTACTGCTCGGCCGGGGTCGAGGTGCAGTGGAACACCTACATCTCCGACCACCTCACCGGGATCCTGGCGGGCAACGGCGACGCCCACAAGTGGATCGTCGACCGCTTCGCGGACAAGCAGGCCCCCAGCAACTGCTGACCGTCCACACATGACAGTGCCCCCGGCGGGAACTCCCGCCGGGGGCACTGCGCGTTCACTGGTCTATTCCTTGCTGCTGCTGGTGTCCACGGCCGCCTTCTCGATGTGGTCCTTGTCCGTGGCGTCCTTCTCCGCGGTGTCCTGTTCCGCAGTGGCTTTTTCCGCGGTGTCCTTCTCCGACGGGGCGGCCTCGGGGGCCGCCACCGCGACGTCTTCCCCAGCGTCCACCGCAGCGCGCTCTTCCGACGGCTTCTCCGCGTCGTCAGCCGGGGCGTCCGGCTTGAGCGCGCTGACCTCGGTCGTCTTGTCGTCGGGGTTCTCGTCGAGGGTGGTGGCGGGCATGTCCGCCCGATCGATCTCCGGGTGCTGCCCGGCGGCCGCGGCCCCGCCGACGACCTGCGTCGTCTCCCCGTCGTCCCCGGCCGCCTCCGCCTTGGCGGGAGGAGGACCCCAGGCGGGCCCCTGCTGCTGGAACCCCGCGGGCGCGTAGCCCTGGTGGGGAGCAGGCGCTCCGGGCTGCTGCGCCACCACCTGGGTGGGCCCGGCCTGCGCCCGCGGGATCGCCACCGTCGCCCCGGTGTTCGGCGCGCCCGCCTGCGGCCGGTGCTGCGCCGCCCCCGGGTGCTGGAACTGCGGTGCGCGCTGCACGGGGAACCCCATCGACGGGGTCAGCGGCTCGGCGGGCGCAGCCTTGGGCTCCTTGCGGATGAGCGCGGGGACCACCGCCAGCACCCCGACCCCGGCCCCGACCAGCAGCAGCACCAGCCCCGGCCCGGTGCCGACCGTGATCTCCACCTGCTCGGACTGCTCGGGCCGTGCCCGCAGGACCTGGTCCACGACGTCGGAGAGCAGCAGCAGGGTGAAACCGGCGATGCCCGCCAGCGCCCCCGCCCCGAGGGCGCCCGCCACCCGCACGGTCGTCAGCAGCGCCCGCGCGGGCCGGAGGGCGGCCACCAACCCGACCAGCGCCGCGATCGCGAGGAACCCCGCGGCCGCGACGACGAGCCACCCCGTCCCGGCAGGCACCGGCGCGCCCACCACCCGCTCATCGTTCGCCACCTCCCAGAGGTTCTGCTCCAGCGTGCTCGTGGCGCCGTCCGCGCGGACCTCGAACCGGTAGAACTGCTGGAAGCTGCCCACCACCGCGAGCACGGCGGCGGCGGTGAACCCCAGGACGGCGATCAGCCCGGAGGTCCACACCCCCCGCGACGGCGCTCGGCCGCTGGGCGGCGGGGGTCCGTAGGGACCGGGGGAGTGGGGGGCAGGGGGGACCCGACCGGGTCCGGACGCGTGAGGCGCAGACACCCGCGAATCTTCGCAGCACCGGGGCCGCGGGTGTGGGACCCCGCACTATTCGCGAACGCGAACGTCACGATCGGCGCCCCCGCCCCTCTACCCCTGTGCAGCGGCCGACCCGAGCGAGGGCCGGGTCGGCCGCTGCACGGCACGCCGGTCACCGGGCGAGCCGGGCGAGCACCTGGCCCTTCCACTCGTCGAGCAGGCGGGCGCGCCGCTCGGCCCCGCCGCCCATCATCGCGTCGAGCGCGAGCCCGCGGACGAGGTTCACGCTCAGCAGCATCAGCGTCTCCACCTCGGCCTCGGGCAGCTCCGCCCCCGCGGCCTCGCGGTAGAGCTCCAGCGTCGCGTGCCCCAGCGCCCGGTCGACCGGGCGCAGCACCGCGCGCAGCTCCGGGTCCGTGCGCGCGGCCACCCACAGCTCCACCGCCGCGGTCGACAGCGTCCCGGAGTAGGCCTCCCAGAGCAGGTCGATCCCGCGGGCGACCCGCGACGGCCCCGGCGGCAGGGAGGCGGCCATGGTGCGCATCTCGCCGATGAGCCGCGCGAACAGGTGCTCCAGCGCGGCGGTCATCAGCTCGGCCTTGGTGGTGAAGTGGTGCTGCTGCGCGCCGCGCGACACCCCGGCCCGCGCGGAGATCTCCTGCACGGTGGTGCGCGCGTAGCCGAGTTCGACCAGGGCGGAGATGGTGGCGTCGAGCAGGGCCTCGCGGGTCTGCTCCCGGCGTTCCCGCTGCGTGCGGTGGGTGCGGGCGGTGGTCACGGGCCTCGGTCCTCCCTGGTCGGGTCACCACTTTACGGGCCGGGCGGATCGTGTGTACCTTCACGGGTGAACTTACATGCACGCCTGATTGTTTCTTGCGCGGCTGACAACCGCCGGACTGGAGAGGCCCCGCCGTGACCGAGCGCGCACCCTGGATGGACGAGGACCTGGACGCCTTCCGGGACCTGGCCCGCACCTTCTGCGAGAAGGAGCTCAGCCCCAACGTCGAGCGGTGGATCGAGCAGAAGCAGGTCGACCGCGAGCTGTGGCGCAAGGCGGGCGAGGTCGGCCTGCTGTGCCTGTCCATCCCCGAGGAGTACGGCGGCGGTGGCGGCACCTTCGCCCACGAGACCGTGCTGCTGGAGGAGCAGGCCCGCTCCGGCGACAGCGGCTGGGGTGTGTCGCTGCACAACGGCATCGTCGCCCACTACGTGCTGGCCTACGGCACCGAGGAGCAGAAGCACGCCTGGCTGCCCAAGCTCGCCTCCGGCGAGTGGGTCGGCGCCATCGCGATGACCGAGCCGGGCACCGGCTCGGACCTGCAGAACGTCAAGACCAAGGCGATCCGGGACGGCGACACCTACGTCGTCAACGGCGCCAAGACCTTCATCACCAACGGCGGCCAGGCCGACTTCGTCATCGTCGTCGCCAAGACCGACCCCGCCGACCGGGCCAAGGGCATCTCGCTCATCGGCGTGGAGACCTCCCGGGAGGGCTTCCGCCGCGGCCGGGTGCTGGACAAGATCGGCCTCAAGGCCCAGGACACCGCCGAGCTGTTCTTCGACGACGTGCGGGTGCCGGTGGCGAACCTGCTGGGCACCGAGGAGGGGCAGGGCTTCGTCCAGCTCATGCAGCAGCTGCCCCAGGAGCGCCTCATCATCGGCGTGTCCGCGGTGGTGTGCCTGGAGGAGGCGCTGCGCGAGACGCTGCGCTACACCAAGGAGCGGCAGGCCTTCGGGCGCCCGGTGTTCGGGTTCCAGAACACCAAGTTCACCCTCGCCGAGGTGGCGACCGAGGCCAAGGTGTGCCGGGTGTTCCTCGACCACTGCATCGAGAAGCACCTCGTCGGCCAGCTCGACATCCCGACGGTGGCGATGCTCAAGTACTACACCAGCGACCGCGCGATGAAGGCCGTCGACGAGTGCCTCCAGCTGCACGGCGGCTACGGCTACATGAACGAGTACCCGATCGCGCGGATGTACACCGACCTGCGGGTGCAGCGGATCTACGGTGGCACGAACGAGATCATGAAGGAGATCATCTCCCGTTCGCTGTGACACCCCCGGCCCCCGCCCGCCCCGGCGGGGGCCGCCCCGGCGGGCGGGGGAGCAGCCCGCGCCGCACACCCGCACACCAGCTGGAGGAACGATGGCAGGACCGCTCACCGGGATCAGGGTCGTCGAGCTGGCGGGGCTGGCGCCCGCGCCGTTCGCCTGCACGGTGCTCGCCGACCTGGGCGCGGAGGTCGTCCGGGTGGACCGGGCCGCGCCGGGGGCCGACGTCCTGTCCTTCCCCGACGACCCGCTGACCCGCGGCCGCCGGTGGATCGGGGTGGACGTCAAGGACCCCGAGGGCCTGGACCTGGTGCTGCGCCTGGTCGACGACGCCGACGTGCTGGTGGAGGGCTTCCGCCCGGGGGTGGCCGAGCGGATGGGCCTGGGCCCGGACGCGCTGCTGGCCCGCAACCCCCGGCTGGTCTACGGGCGCATCACCGGCTGGGGCCAGGACGGCCCGCTGGCCCCGACCGCCGGGCACGACATCAACTACATCGCCATCGCGGGCGCGCTCGACCCGATCGGGCCCGCGGGCGGCAAGCCGGTGCCCCCGGTGAACCTGCTGGCCGACTTCGGCGGCGGCGGCCTGGTGCTGGCGATGGGGGTGCTGGCCGCGCTGGTGGAGCGGCAGACCTCCGGCCGCGGCCAGGTCGTCGACACCTCCATGGTCGAGGGCGCCGCGCTGCTCACCACCCACCTGCACGGGCTGCGCGGCATCGGCGCCTGGCCGCACCCGCGCGGGGAGAACATGCTCGACGGCGGCGCGCCCTTCTACGACACCTACGAGACCGCCGACGGCAAGCACGTGGCCGTGGGCGCGATCGAGAACCGGTTCTGGGGGGCGCTGCTGGGGGTGCTGGGCTGGGACCCGGCGACCACGCCCGCGCACGTCGACCCCGCCAACTGGCCGCGGCTGCGCGCGATGCTCACTGAGACCCTCAAGACCCGCACGAGGGACGAGTGGGCCAAGCTCGCGGAGGGCACCGACGCCTGCTTGAGCCCGGTGCTCACGCTGGAGGAGGCCACCGCGCACCCGCACAACGTCGCCCGCGGGTCGTTCGTCGAGGTCGGCGGGCGGGTGCAGCCCGCGCCCGCGCCCAAGTTCAGCCGGTCGGCGGCAGGCGTGCCGACGCCGCCGAGCCAGCCGCGGGCGGACACCGCCGAGGTGCTGGCCGGGCTGGGGGTCGCGGACGACGACCTCGCGCGGCTGCGCGGGAGGGGTGTCATCGCCTAGCGCGTGAGCTGGGGCACGGGTGGCTGTGAGGACGCTTGTGGCGCCCTCACAGCCTCGTGTGCTCTCGCGCGCCTGCTGGGCGCGCGGGGGCCGGCTCCAGGAGCCAGCAGCCGAGGAGATCCTGCCCCGGTCCTCCCCATTCTTATCGGTCGCGGACAAGCCGTGGTGTCGGACCCGGGACAGTTGCGCAGAAGTGCCACCTCCCGTGGGATCGGCTAGCGCTCGTTCACCGGCGCCCGCGCGGCGCGGCGGGTGCGCGCCCGCCCCGCCGGTACGGTGATCATCGGGTGACCGCGGCGGCGCCCGGCGGACCGCGCCGGGGGCCGCCCCGCGTGCGGAAAACGGCCCCCGCCACCACCCCGGTGGTGGACGATGGAGGGGGCGCGGGCCCCGGCCCGCGCGGGAGTGGACGGAGTTGCCGATGGACGTCAAGAAGGCCGCGATCCTCATCGGGGTCGCCCTGGTGCTGTTCTACGTGATCACCCAGCCGACGCAGGCCGCGGGCATGGTCGGCAGCATTATCGACTGGCTCCGCAGCGGTGCCGAGGCGATCATCACCTTCCTGAAGAACCTGTTCGCGTGACCGGTCGGCGGCGGGCCCACCGGCCCGCCGCCGCCACCGGCGACCCCGCGTTCCCCGCGCCGACCGGTGCTACCGCCCGGTACTACCGGCGGGTAGTCCGTCCAGGCGGGTGGTGGTTCCCCCACGGGCAGCCCTCGGGGCACCGGCGGCGCCGAATCCGGTCACCGTCGGTGATGGGAGCAGGTCGGGAGAAGATCCAAACTGGACCGTCCGGGTGGATTCAGCGGCCATCCGACCCAATCCGGGAAACAGGGCGGTCCGGGGTCTGGCGAACTGTCGGTCCGTGGCCCTACGGTTTCAGCCATCGAGTGATCATGAGACCTCCAGGAGGCAGAATGCTCGACGATCCCGGGGTCGACGCCCTGGTCCGGCAGTGGACCGCCGAGCGCGCCCAGGACGCGGAGGCCGTGGAGGCCAGCCGCATCGCCTCGCAGTGGTTGGCCGACGCCCCGGTGCCCGCCGCGGCCCCCGGCATCCCCGGCCAGCGCGCGCGGGCGGGCGCCCACTCCTGGGCGTCGGTCGAGGCCGCCGACCCGGCCTACATCGCCGCCATGCGCGTGCGCCTGCCGGAGGTGCCGCACGAGCTGCTGGCCGCCGCCGCGGGCTGGTGGCAGATGGTGGGCGGGGTGGCCGAGGCCGAGGAGTGGTGGGACGCGGGCATGAGCCCGCTGGACCAGCGCGCCCTGGACTACCGCGCGGCGGGCCTGGCCCCGTCCGACCTGTCCCGCAGGCTGGGACCGCTCACGGTGCTGGAGCACCTGCGCCGCGGCAGCGCCCCGGCCTGGTGCGTGGCGCGCCTGCAGCGCCAGCGCCGCGACGGCGCCGCCTGACCCGCGACCCGACCTGCGCGGGCCCGCCCCGCGCGGCGCGGTCCCGCCCCGCCCGCCCGCCACACCGGACGGTCCCGGCCCCGCACCGACCCGCCGGGTGGTCGACCGCCCACGGCACCCGCCGGTGCCGTGTGGACGTTTCACCATCCGGAACGGTGTCACCCGGACGTGACAGCGCCCCCCGCGTATCGGCAGGGTGGGCCCGTCGTTGATGCTGGGTGTCCCCGACGCGCCGCGTGCGCCCGGGGGCGGTGGCGGAACCAGGGCTGGAGCGCGGTGGCGGACGTGGAGACCCCGATCGAGGCGGAGCGGGACGAGCAGGGGCCGGACCCGGCGCGGTCGCGCCGGTCGACGGCCACCCGGCTGCGCGCCGCCCTCACCCGGCTGCGCCCGACCGGCGTCGCCGCCCGGTTGACCGTGGTCGCGCTCGTGCTCGGCCTGGCCGCCGGGTCGGTGCTGCTGGTCCGCGCGCTGGTCACCCCCGCGCCCGGCCCCGCACCGGAGGTCCCGGCCGAGCAGGTCACCGCCGCGGACGTGCGCCCCAACTCGGCGGCCCCGCCCGAGGTGACCGCGCAGGCCGCCCCGCAGCCGCGGGCCGCCGCGGGCGCCGACCCGCTGCGCGCCTGGGCGGACCGGCTCGCCGGGCCCACCGGCATCCCGGCCAGGGCGCTGATGGCCTACGGCAACGCCGAGCTGGTCGTGCGCTCGACCACGCCCGGCTGCCACCTGTCCTGGCCCACGCTGGCGGGCATCGGCCGGATCGAGTCCAACCACGGCCAGTACGGCGGCGCCACCCTCGGCGCGGACGGCCGCCCGTCGAAGCCGATCACCGGCGTGCCGCTGGACGGCTCGGCCGGGGTCAAGGCCATCGGGGACACCGACGGCGGCCTGTTCGACGGCGACGCCACCGTCGACCGCGCCGTCGGCCCGATGCAGTTCATCCCCTCGACCTGGCGCGCCTGGTCCTCCGACGCCAACCTCGACGGCCGCGGCGACCCGCAGCAGATCGACGACGCCGCCCTGGCCGCGGGCCGCTACCTGTGCGCGGGCGGGCGCGACCTGGGCACCCCCGCGGGCTGGTGGGCCGGGGTGTTCTCCTACAACAACTCGGTGCCCTACGGGCAGAAGGTCTTCGGCCTGGCCGACGGGTACGCCAGGACCGCCTCCGCCCAGGGCTGACCCGCCCCCGCGCGCCCGAGTGGCGCAGCTCATGCGGCGGGCACGCGCCCGCTCCCCCTCAGCCGACCCGGGCTAGCATCGGGGGCGTGCCCGGCCTGCGGAAGTTCGCGGTGGTGGCGGTCAGCGCCCTCTCGCTGCTCGCCTGCTGCGGGCTGGCCTACTGGCAGTGGCAGCGGTTCGAGTCGGCCAACGGGACCTTCCAGAACCTCGGCTACGTGCTGCAGTGGCCGCTGTTCGGCATCGCGCCCGCCTACATGTTCTGGCGGCTGCGCAAGCTCCGGGCCCAGCAGCCCGCGGCACCCCCCGCGCCGCCGCCCCCTCCGCCCCCACCACCCCCCGCCCGCCCGCGCGCGGCCGCGCAGCCGCACGAGGACGATGACGAGCTGGCGGCCTACAACCGCTACCTCGCAGGACTCAACGCCCAGGAGCCCCGATGAGCATGACCGACGAGGAGAACCCCGGCCAGGCGGTCGCCGCCAAGGGCACCCGGGGGGCGCTGGCCCGCTACCGCATCCTCGCCTACGTGGTGGGCGTGGGCCTGCTGGCGCTGGTCGCGGCCATGGTCGTCAAGTACGGGTTCGACAACGCGACGCCGGTGGCCGTGGTGGGCCCCGCGCACGGGTTCCTGTACGCGGTGTACCTGGTGTTCGCCTTCGACCTGGCGCTCAAGGCGCGCTGGTCGGTGAAGGGCACGCTGCTGGTGCTGCTGGCCGGGACGCTGCCGTTCGTGTCGTTCGTCGTCGAGCGCAAGGTCACCGCGAAGGTGCGCGCGGGCGAGAAGCTCTGAACCGGACCTGAACGCGGGAGGGGCCCGGCTCACCGCCGGGCCCCTCCCGCGTGCACCGCGCTACCCCAGCGACTTGCGCACCAGGTACGGCGGGATGGTGTTGCCCTGCAGGGCCAGGTCGTCGATGGACTCCGGGCGGTAGGGCAGCGTGGTGAGGCGCTGCCGCATCCGCGCGGTGGGGTCGTCCACGGCGTCGGCCATGCCGAACAGGAACGCCCACTCGTGCTCGTCGGAGCCGTAGTAGACGGTCGTGGCGAACACGTCGTTGAACCGCTTCCACGAGCGGATCAGCGTCTCGTTGCGCCACATCGTCTGGCAGCCCGCCTGGCACACCACGACCCCGCCCGGGGCCAGCAGCTCGCGGCAGCTGGTCAGGAACTCGGCCTCGTACAGGCGGTTGTGCTGGGCGAACTCGGGCCGCTCGTCGGGCAGGTCGACCACGACGACGTCGTAGCGCTGCGCGGACTCCCGCACGTGCTTGAAGCCGTCGGCGTAGTGCACGTGGACGGGACCGTCGCCCGCCACCGCCGCGGCCAGCTCCTGCGGGGTGTAGCCGTAGGGCAGGTGCTCCGCGCACAGCTCGACGGCCTGCTGGTCGATGTCGACGTGGTCGACCAGGGTGGCGCCCGCGGCCACGGAGAGCTGGCTGGCCACGCCCTCCGACGAGCCCACCACGAGCACCCGGCGCACCTCGGGCACCAGCAGGAAGGCCGGGACCATCAGGGCCTCGTGGTAGGTCAGCTGCGTCTGCTCGGTGCTCTGCCGGTCGTCGTCGCAGAACAGCGAGCGGCCCTGGGCGGTGTCGGCGATGACCAGGTGCTGGAACTCGGTCTTGGTGTCGACGACCACCTCCCCGACCGACCAGGTGCGGGTGAGGCCGGGGCCGAGGGGTTCGAGGATGTCGCTCACGCCGCCGACTCCGCGGTCACGCCCGCACGTCCCCTGTGGACCGTGGTGATCCGCGCGTCGCGCGCGCCGAGGCCGTCGCGCAGCAGGGCCGCGGCCAGCTCCGGGTCGGCGGTGTCGCCGCAGGTGAAGATGTCGACGAACATCGAGCCGATCTCGGGGTAGGTGTGGATCGAGGCGTGCGACTCCGACAGCAGCGCCAGGACCGTGACGCCCTGCGGCTCGAAGCGCTTGGACACCACGTCGCAGACGGTGGCACCGGCGGACTTCAGCGCGCCCTCCAGGGTGGTGCGCAGAAAGCCGAGGTCGTCCAGCAGCGACGGATCGACACCGTCGAACTCGGCGAGCACGTGCCTGCCCGCGAACTGGCCGACGCCCTGGTCGGGCGCGCCGTCGTACGACATTAGACCTCCAACGGGGGGTGTGGTGGGGGGTGTGCCTGGGGGCTATTGCGTTGTCCGGCGCCGCGTCGCGCGGCCCCCGCGGGGTCGCTCAGCCGACGACGTGCACCGGCAGCGGCGGGAAGCCGTTGAACGACACCGAGGAGTAGCTCGCGGTGTACGCGCCCGCGTCGAGGATGTCGACGTGGTCGCCCGCGCGCAGCGCCAGCGGGAGACGATACGGGGTCCGCTGGTAGATCACATCATCGCCGTCGCAGGTCGGCCCGGCGATGGTCACCGGGCCGTCCGGTCCGCCGTCGTGGGGGGTGCGCAGCCGGTAGGCGATGTACTCGTTCTCCGTCTCGGCCAGCCCGGAGTAGCGGCCCACGTCCAGGTACACCCAGCGGCGCTCGTCGCCGTCGGACTTGCGCGAGACCAGCACGACCTCGCTGCGCAGCACCCCGGCGGTGGCCACCACCGCCCGGCCGGGCTCCACCCACAGCCGCGGCGGGGTGGGGAAGTGCTCGGCCACGGCCGCGCGGATGGCGGCGGCGTGCTCGTCGAGGGGCGGCGCGGGGGTGCGGTAGCCGGTGGGGAAGCCGCCGCCGAGGTTGAGCGCGGGCGCGGGCACCCCGGCGGCGCGGGTGATCGCGGCGGCCTGCTCGACCCCCGCCACCCACGCGGCGGGGTCGGTGTGCTGCGACCCGACGTGGAAGCACAGCCCGTCGACGCGCAGCCCCAGCTCCGCCGCGCGCCGCAGCAGCCGCGCCGCGGTGGCGGGGGAGCAGCCGAACTTCGCCCCGAACGGCGTGCCGGAGGCGGGCGCGTCCACCAGGAACCGCACGGCCACCCGCGCGCCAGGGGCGTGCTCGGCGATGGCCTCCAGGTCGCCGTCGGAGTCGGTGGTGAACCGGCGGACGCCGCGGGCGTGGGCGTACGCGACGTCGACGGCCTTCTTGATCGGGTTGCCGTAGGACAGGTCGGCCGGGTCGGCGCCCTGCGCCAGGCACAGGTCGACCTCGCCGGTGCTGGCGACGTCGAACCCCGACCCCTCGGCGGCCAGCGCGGCCACCACCTCCGGGGCCGGGTTCGCCTTGACCGCGTAGAGCACCCCCGCCTCCGGCAGGGCCGCCCGCAGCCGGTGGTAGTTGGCCCGCACGGTGGCGAGGTCAAGCACCAGGCACGGCGTGGCGGGGGCGCGTTCGTCGAGGTACGCGCGCACCGCCGCGTCGGAGGGGGAGTGCAGCACGGCGAGCAGCGTAGTACCGGGCGGGGCGCCGGGGGGCGTCCCGTGTCCGTCGCAACACCCGGCGCCCCTGCCCGTAGCATCCCCGCCTGTGAACAGCCGGATCCGTGCGTCCTACGCCATGGGCTCGTTGGCCACCGGGTCCTTCGGGACGGTGCCCGGCCTGCTGCTCCTGCCCTTCCTCACCGACGAGCTGGCCGTGCCCGCCGCCGTCGCCGGGGTGCTGGTGCTGCTGCCCAAGGCCTGGGACGTGCTGCTCAACCCGGTCGCCGGGCGGATCAGCGACGCCTCCCGGCACCCGCTGGGCCCGCGCAGGCCGTTCCTGCTGCGCGCCGGGCTGGCGCTGGCGGTGCTGTTCGCGCTGATGTTCCTGCCCCCGCTGTTCGGCTCGCCGTGGCTCGACGGCGGCTACGTCACCGCGCTGTTCCTGTTGTGCGCCACGGCGTTCGCCTTCTTCCAGGTGCCGTTCAACGCGATGACCCCGGAGCTGACCGCCGACACCGGCGAGCGGACGCGGCTGACCGCGTGGCGCATCGCCGTGCTGGCCGTGGCGATCCTGCTCTCCGGCGCCGGGGCCCCGCTGCTGCGCGACGCCTTCGACGGCTACCGGGCCATGGGCGTGGCGGTGGGCGCGCTGATCGCGGTGGGCGTGCTCAGCGTCTACTTCGGCACGAAGGACGCCCCGGTGGTGCGCTCGACCTCGGCGGGCATGGGCTACCGGGAGCTGTTCGCGGCGGTGCGCGGGGCCCCGGTGTTCCGGGTGGTGTTCGCCGGGTTCGTGGTGCAGGCGGTGGGGATCGGCACCCTGCTGGCCGGGGTCGACTACGTGGCCCGCGTGGTGCTGCGCGACCCGGGCGCGCAGACGCTGCTGTTCGCCGCGTTCGTCGCGCCCGCGCTGGTGGTGATGCCGCTGTGGCGGCGGGCGGCGGCCCGGTGGGGCATCCGGGCGGGGTGGCTGGCGTCCACGGCGCTGTTCGCCCTCGCCCTGCTCGGCGCGGCCCTGCTGCCGCCCACCCCGGTGCTGGTGGCGCTGGTGGCCTGCTGCGGCATGGGGTACGCGGGCCTGCAGGTCTTCCCGATCACGCTGCTCGCGGAGATCATCAGCGCCGAGGAGCGGCGCACCGGCGGCACCAGGGCGGGGGCGTTCTCCGGGGTCTGGACGGCGGGGGAGACCCTCGGGCTGGCGCTCGGGCCGGGGGTGTTCGGCCTGGTGCTCGCCCTCGGCGGCTACCGGGCGGGCGCCGACCCGGCCACCCAGCCAGGGTCGGCGGCCACCGCGATCACCCTCGGGTTCTCCGTGCTGCCCGCGGCGCTGGTGCTGGCGACGCTGCCGCTGCTGCGCCGCGCGCAGGCGCCCGCGGCCTCAGAGCCCGGTGAGTGAGCGGACCTCCATCTCCGCCTGCCGCCGCGGGTCGGCCTCCTCGCGGCCGAGCACCGTGCCCAGCCAGCCGCAGGCGAACGACACCGGGATCGACACCAGCCCGGGGTTCGACAGCGGGAACACCGCGAAGTCCACCCCGGGCAGGATCGAGGTCGGCTCGCCCGACACCACCGGCGACAGCACCACCAGCAGCAGGCACGAGCCCAGCCCGCCGTACATCGCCCACAGCGTGCCGGAGGTGGTGAACCGCTTCCAGAACAGGGAGTACAGCAGGGTCGACAGGTTGGCCGAGGCGGCGAACGCGAACGCCAGGCCCACCAGGAAGGCGACGTTCTGCCCGTTGGCCAGCACCCCGCCCGCGGTGGCGAGCAGGCCGATGACGACGGCGGTGGCGCGCGCGACGCGCACCTCCGACCCGGGCGCGGGCTCGCCGCGGCGCAGGATGTTGGCGTAGACGTCGTGGGCGAAGGAGGCCGATGCGGTGATCGTCAGCCCGGCCACCACCGCCAGGATCGTCGCGAAGGCCACCGCGGCCACCACGCCGAGCAGCACCGTGCCGCCGATCTGGAAGGCCAGCAGCGGCGCGGCGGAGTTCTCCCGGCCGGTGGAGTTGAGGATGCGGTCCGAGCCCACCAGCGCCGAGGCGCCGTAGCCGATCACCAGGGTGGCCGCGTAGAACACGGCCATGATCCCCACCGCCCACACCACCGAGCGGCGCGCCTGGCCGGCGTCGGGCACGGTGTAGAAGCGCATGAGCACGTGCGGCAGACCCGCCGCGCCGAGCACCAGGGCCACCGACAGCGACAGGAAGTCCACCGCGCTCGTGGTGGTGTGGCCGTACTGCACGCCGGGGGCGAGCACCTTCTCGCCCTTGGCGTTGCCCGCGGCGGCCTGCTCCAGCAGCGCGGAGAGGTCGAAGCCGAACTTGCCGAGCAGGAACACCGTCATCAGCACCGCGCACAGCACGAGCATGGTGGCCTTGATGATCTGCACCCAGGTGGTGCCGCCCATCCCGCCCACCAGCACGTAGACGATCATGACCAGGCCGACGCCCGCGATCACCAGCGCCTGCCCGCCCGCGCCGTGCACGTCGAGCAGCAGCGCCACCACCGCGCCCGCGCCCGCCATCTGCGCGAGCATGTAGAACAGCGAGATCACCAGCGTGGAGGTGGCCGCGGCGGCGCGCACCGGGCGCTGGCGCATCCGGTGCGCGAGCACGTCGCCCATGGTGAACCGGCCGGTGTTGCGCACCGGTTCGGCGACCAGCAGCAGGATCAGCAGCCACGCCACCAGGAAGCCCACCGAGTACAGGAACCCGTCGTAGCCGTTCACCGCGATCGCGCCCGCGATGCCCAGGAACGACGCGGCGGACAGGAAGTCGCCGGAGAGCGCGAAGCCGTTCTGCGCGCCGGTGAACCGGCTGCCCGCGGCGTAGTAGTCGTCGGTGGTGCGCCCGCGGCGGCTGACCCGGTAGACCACCAGCAGCGTGGCCACGACGAACGCGGCGAACACCGCGCCGTTGACCAGTGGGTCCCCGACGCCCTGCGCGGGCTGGGCCAGCGGGCTCACCGGCGGGCCGCCGCGGCGGCGCGGACCTCGGCGGCGAGCGGGTCGAGCCTGCGCCGCGCCCAGCGCGCGTAGCCGAGGGTGATGGCCAGGGTGCTGGCGAACTGCGCCAGGCCCAGCAGCAGCCCGACGGTGACCGCGCCCGCCACGCGGATCGCCATGACCTGCGGCGCGAACGCGGCCAGCAGCACGTAGCCCAGGTACCAGGCGAGGAACAGCGCGGTCATCGGGAAGGCGAAGCGGCGGAAGCGCGAGCGCAGGGCGGTGAAGGCGGGGGTGTCGCGCAGGGCGGCGAGGTCCGGGCCCGCCGCGGCGGGGGCGTCGATGCCGCCGAAGGTGGCGCCGCCGGGTTCGCCCCGGGGTGCGCCGCGCCGGGGGGTGGGGGGTGTGGCGACTCCGGTCATGCATTCCTCCCGAAGCGGGGGTATGAGCGGGGAATGGCCTGCGGTCGAATGGCCGGGCGACATGTTAACCACGCGGGGCGGCGCCGGAGCAATTCCCGGCCGGTTCTCCCCCGCCGGGGCGATCAACGAGATGACGCCGATATCGGTGCGACCGGCCGCGGGCTTCACACGGAATAGTGAATTGTGCCGACAGCTTGCGAACTGGAACTTGCAGTGAGCGGTCGGTCCAGTCGGGGGAGCGGTCGGCCCCCGATCGGCGCGGGTGGTCGGATGCGACGGTGAACAGGGGTTTCCCCAGGTGAGGCCAGCCTGGCCTGCACTGCCGCCGGGGTGTCTCGGCGCCGGGGACGAGGTCACCCGACCGTGGGACTCAAGTCCATTTGATCTCCGCAGAGTGACGAAAACGCCCGTCGGGATGGTGGCGGGCACCGCTCCGAAACTGTTCCCGGCGCCCTTTGCCGCGCGTTCTCGCTGGTCGCCGGGGGTGCGTCGGGAAGACTTGGCGAATCGCCGGATTGAGGTAGTGTTCGGCCTCAAGTTCCCGCTGGGACCGCCGATGTCCGTTGAGGGCGGCGAACCCGGCCGTGGTTGCCCCGGCGTGATTGCCCCCCGGTGGTGCTCTGTGCTGTCCGAGGTCTTCCGTGGAAGGAGAGCGGCGCGGTGATGGTGTTGTTCCGGCGGCGAGGCGAGACCGCCGCGCGATCGGCCCGCCCGGGCCGCGGTGCGGGGGCGGGCACGTGACCGCCACCGCACCGCCCGCGGGCAGTCGGCGGGGCGCGCGGGACCCCGGTGGTCCCGGCGCCCGACCCGAGACCGGTCGCGGGCCCCGGCCGCGGCGCGGCGCCGCCGGTGGGGAAGCCGGCGAGCGCACCGCCTGGCAGGCGCTGACCCGCTGGCGCGACTGGGGCATCCCGGTCAAGCTCGGCGCCGTCATCCTGGTGCCGGTCGCCTTCGCCGTCGTGCTCGGCGCCCTGCGCATCTCCGACCAGGTCGAGCGGGCTGACTCCTACCGCGACGTGGACCGGGTCGTCGCCGTCACCGACGCGCTGCGCGGCCTGCTCAACTGGGTGCAGGTCGAGCGCACCAAGTCCGCGGTGCTGCTCACCGGCGGCTACGGCGACGTCGGCGGCGCCACCGCGGGCGAGCGGCAGAGCGTGCAGTACGCCCGCGAGCAGTTGGGCAAGGCCGTGGCCAAGGCGGACTTCGCCTCCCCGGTGACCCGGGCCCGCTACGCCGACGTGCAGACCGCCCTCGGCCGCCTCGACCAGCTGCGCGGCCCGGTCGCCGCCGCCCAGGTCGACAGCGCCACCGCGCTGGCCCGCTACACCGAGGTCACCGCCGCGCTGCTGGACTTCGACCGCGCCGCCGCCGAGGAGGTCACCGACGAGGCGCTGGCGAGCACCGCCGCCGCCCTGCACGAGCTCGACGCCGTGCAGGAGGAGGTGCGCTACCAGTGGGCGCAGGTCGCCGTCGGCATCGCCCGCGGCGGGCTCACCGCCGCCGACCTCGCCGCGCTGCGCGACTCGCAGGCCCGCCTCGACGACCACGACGCCGCCTACCGGGCGGTGGCCACCGACGCCCAGCGCGCCGACTACGAGCGCGAGCTGTCCATCCCCGCCGCCCGCAACCGCGCCGACCTGCTGCGCCAGGTGCTCGGCGACGGCAGCGCCCCGCCCGCCCCCGGGGCCGCGCTGCCGGTCTCGGCCGGGGACTGGGACGTCGCCTCCGACCTGACCTCCGGCCGGATCAGCGCCGTGGGCTCCACCCTCGGGCAGGGCCTCAAGGCCCGCTCCGACGAGCTGCAGGACGCCGCGGGCGACGCCGCCGGGATCGCCTCGGTGGTGCTCATCCTGGCGCTGGTGCTGGCCGCCGCGGTGATCGTGCTCATCGGCAGGCAGATCCTGCGCTCGCTGGCCGAGCTGCGCCGCGGCGCGCTGGAGGTGGCCCGCACCCGGCTGCCCGCCGAGGTGGCCCGCATCCGCGACGGCGGGGTGGCCGACCCCGGCGCGGTCGAGCCCATCGCGGTGCCCACCGCCGACGAGGTGGGCCAGGTGGCCCGCGCCTTCGACGCGGTGCACGAGCAGGCGCTGCGGTTGGCGGGCGAGCAGGCCGCGCTGCGGGCCCACTACGGCGGCGTCTTCGTCAACCTCTCCCGGCGCAGCCAGGGCCTCGTGCAGCGCCAGCTGCACCTGCTGGAGCGGCTGGAGCGCGACGAGGAGGACGCCGACCAGCTCGACACGCTGTTCCAGCTCGACCACCTCGCCACGCGGATGCGGCGCAACAACGAGAACCTGATGGTGCTCTCCGGCAGCGAGCCCGCGCGCCGCTCCCAGCAGCCCGCACCGCTGGCCGACCTGCTGCGCGCCGCGGTCTCGGAGATCGAGCAGTACCAGCGGGTCGTCATCCAGGACCCGCCGAGCGTGCTCGTCGTCGGCTACGCCGTGGGCGACCTCGTCCGCCTGGTGGCCGAGCTGCTGGACAACGCCGCCGCGTTCTCCGCCCCCACCACCCAGGTCACCGTCACCAGCCACCACACCGAGGGCGGCACGGTGCGGGTCGAGGTGGTCGACCGCGGCATCGGGATGCGCGACGACGAGCTGTCCGACGCCAACCGCAGGCTGGCCGACGCGGGCACGGTCGACGGCTCCACCGCGCGCCGGATGGGCCTGTTCGTCGTGGGCCGCCTCGCCGCCCGGCACGGGGTGCAGGTGCGGCTGCGCGCGGGCAACCAGTCCGGCACCCGCGCCACCGTCGTCATCCCGGCCGACCTGGTGACCGCCAACGTCGCCGACCTCAAGCCCGCCACCCCGCGGCGGACCGCGCCGGAGGGCGCGGCCCGGGTCAACGGCCACGGCACCCGGGCCAACGGCACCGCCAACGGCGCGGTGAACGGCTCGGTGAACGGCACCGCCAACGGCTCGGTCAACGGTGCCACCAAGGGGTCGGTGAACGGCGCCGCCAACGGGTCCCGCGTCAACGGGTCCGGGGTGAACGGTGCCCACCGGTCACCGGCGGGCCCGCCCACCACCAGCTCCGGGCTGCCCCGCCGCACGCCCGCCGGTGGCGACGGCGCGACCCTGCCCGAGCAGGTGCCCACCCCGCGCGAGTCCGACGCCCGCGGCGACCAGCAGCAGCCCCCGGCCGCGGACAAGCCCGCCGCGCCGGAGCCCAAGGCGACCGGCTGGTCGAGCGTGCGCCCGCCGCTGCCCGACCGCCCCGCGGGTGAGCAGGTCCCGCTGCCGCGCCGCGAGCCGCGCTCCACCAGGCGCGGCGACGCCCAGCGGGGCGCGGGCCAGCAGGGTCGGGGCCGGGAGGGTGCGGGCCGACCCGGCGGGCAGCGCGCCGAGGCCACCGGCGAGCACCTGTTCGCACCGAGCCCCGCCGAGCAGACCGGGTGGTGGGACACCACCCCGGAGCGCGCCCCCGGCGCCCCGCCCGCGGCGGCGCTGCAGGAGACCACGCCGATCTTCGACGAGATGATCTCGGCCTGGTTCCGCGCGGTCACCGACGACCCGGCCAGCTCCGCCGACGACGTCCGCACCCCGCCGACCGGGTCCTGGGACTTCGCCGCCGACCAGGGGTTCAGCACCGCCCAGGCGGTCGCGGACACCGCGCCGGAGGACTTCACCGGCACCGGCCTGCCGCGCCGCACACCGCGCCGCAACCTGGTGCCCGGCAGCATCGACCGGCCCTCCTCCGAGGTGCCCCCGGGCGCCCCGATCGGCTCCCGCAACGCCGCCGAGCTGCGGCAGCGGCTGTCGAGCTACCAGCGCGGGGTGCACCGGGCGCGCGGGGCCCACCACGCCGGGCCCGCGCACGCCGCCCCCGAGCCCGCCGGGCCGGACCTCACCGGCGCCGGGTTCCGGATCAGCGCGGACACCCCGCCCGCCGAGGTCGCCGACACCGGGCTGCCCCGGCGCACCCCGCGCCAGCGGCTGCTGCCCGGCAGCCTCGACCCCGCGCCCGCCCCGGCGCCCGGACCGGTGATGGAGCGCGACGCCGCGGCGCTGCGCACCCGGCTGGGCAGCCTGCAACGCGGCATCGGCCGCGGCCGCGAGTCGCTGTCGCGCCGCCCCGAGCCCGCCCAGGACCCGGACCGGGGGTGGGGCTGATGCGCCGACCCCCGGCGCCACCCCCGCCCCGCGAGCCCACCCCGACGACGTCCCCGCCGATGTCCCGGAACCCCGAACCCGACCCGCCGAGGAGCACGAGCACATGACGAGCGCACAGCCGAAGCCGAGCCAGTTCGGGTGGCTGGTCAACGAGTTCGCCGAGCGGGTCACCGGCGTCGCGCACGCCGTGGTCGTCTCCGCCGACGGCCTGCTGCTGACCTCCTCGGCCCGGCTCCCGGTCGACCGCGCCGACCAGCTGGCGGCGGTGGCCTCCGGGGTGATCAGCCTCACCCAGGGCGCGGCCCGCTGCTTCGAGGCGGGCGCGGTCAAGGAGACCGTGGTCGAGATGGAGCGCGGGATCATGCTGCTGATGGCCATCAGCGACGGCTCCTGCCTGGCCGTGCTGGCCGCCCCGACCTGCGACATCGGCCAGGTCGCCTACGAGATGACGCTGCTGGTGGACCGGGTGGGCCAGATTCTGACCCCGGAGCTGCGGGCGGCGCTGCAGGGCTCGTCCGGTCGGCTGGTCCGGCAGCCCGCGTGATGGCCGAGCTGCCGGACCGGGGCTTCGCGGACGTGCTCAACGGGTTCACCCTCGGCCACCACGCCGAGCGCCCCGCCGAGGAGGTGCCCGCGCCGCCCCCGGCCGCCCCGGTCGGTGAGCGCGGGGTGCTGCGGGTGGAGCCGGAGTGGCCCCGGGTCGAGGCCTGCGAGCCGGTCGCCGCCGAGACCACCGCCATCGTGCGGCCCTACGCCTGGACCAGGGGGCGCACCCGCTCGGCGTTCGACCTGCGGGTGGAGACGATGGTCTCCACCGGCGAGCGCACCGCCGACGCCGCCGCGTTCGCCGAGTCCGAGCACCGCGAGATCGCCGTGCTGTGCCGCGACCCGCGCTCGGTCGCGGAGGTCGCCACCCTGATGGGCGCCCCGCTCGGGGTCGCCAAGGTCCTGCTGGGGGACATGGCCCAGCTGGGCCTGGTCGTCGTGCACAAGACAGCGGCCGGGGGCGCCAACCGCGCGCACCTGGTGTTGATGGAAAGGGTTCTCAGTGGACTCCGTCGGCTTTGACGGCCCCGGCGGTGCCGAGGGCACCGCGGCGCCTGCGCTCACCTCGGTCAAGATCGTCGTGGCGGGCGGGTTCGGCGCGGGCAAGACCACCTTCGTCGGCGCGGTGTCCGAGATCGTCCCGCTCACCACCGAGGCGGTGATGACCAGCGCCAGCACCGGCATCGACGACACCTCCGCCACCCCGGACAAGCAGACCACCACGGTCGCCATGGACTTCGGGCGCGTGTCGCTGGAGGAGGACCTGGTGCTGTACCTGTTCGGCACCCCGGGCCAGCAGCGCTTCTGGTTCATGTGGGACGACCTGGTGCGCGGGGCCATCGGCGCGGTGGTGCTGGCCGACACCCGGCGGCTGGCCGACTCGTTCAGCCCGATCGACTTCTTCGAGGAGCGCGAGCTGCCCTACGTGGTGGGCCTCAACTGCTTCAACGGCGTGCTCGACCACGAGGTCGAGGAGGTGCGCGAGGCGCTGGCGATCCCGCCCCAGGTGCCGATCGTGCCCTGCGACGCCCGCGACCGCGACAGCGTCAAGCAGACGCTGATCACGATGGTCGAGTACTCCATGCAGCGCTGGGTGACCCTGCACGGCGCCGGGGTGGGCTGAGGCCCGCGGTCAGCCCGGGGTCGCGGTCAGCCCAGGGTCGCGGTCAGCCCAGGGTCGCGCGCAGCTGGGCCAGCCCGGCCACGAACGCCTCCAGGGCCAGGTCGAAGCTGTCGGCGTCGATCTCGTCGGCGTGCTCGCGCAGCCGGTGCGCCTGGTCGAGGTGCGGGTACCGGTCGACGTAGACCTGCACGTCGTCCTCGAAGCCTCGGGAGAACGACGACATCGCCGCGCCCAGCACCAGGTACTTCGTCGACGCGCCGATCATCGTGGCGTAGCGGGGCGGCCAGCCCGCGCGCACCAGCCCGCCGTGCACCGCGTCCGCGCGGGCCAGCGCGGTCTCCCGGCGGGCGGGCCCCGACGCCAGCACCGGCACCAGGTTCGGGTGCGCGGCCAGCGCCGCGCGGTAGGAGCGCGCCCAGGTCCGCAGGCCCGCCCGCCAGTCGACCCCGGCGAAGTCCGACACGTCCACAGCGGACATCACCGCGTCCGCCACGTCCTGCAGCAGCTCGTCCTTGGTGCGGTAGTGGCTGTAGAGCGACGCCGCCTGCACGCCCAGCGCCGCGGCGAGCCTGCGCATCGACAGCGCGTCCAGGCCGTCGGCGTCGACCAGCGCCAGCGCCGTGGCGCGGATGCGCTCCCGGCTCAGCAGGGGGGTCGTCGGACGGGGCACGTGTGTCTCCCGGGTCACTGCCGCGCGGTGTTGCCCCGCGGTCGCGGGTCATCCTATCCTGGCTTAACCTAACACCGTTTGGTTTGTGCGGTGCGCCCGTCCAGCAGCGATGACGCCAGGGAGTTGTGGTGGACCTGTCCCTCACCGACGAGCAGCAGGCCCTGTGGGACCTCGCCCGCGACTTCATCGACCGCGAGGTCGTGCCGAACTCCCGGGACTGGGACCGGCGCGAGCAGGTCGACCGCGGGATCGTCGCCAAGCTCGGCGCCGTCGGGTTCCTCGGCATGACCATCCCCGAGGAGTACGGCGGCTCCGGCGGGGACAACCTGTCCTACTGCCTGGTGATGGAGGAGCTGGGTCGGGGTGACTCGGCCATCCGCGGCATCGTCAGCGTCTCGCTGGGGCTGGTCGGCAAGTCGATCCACAAGTGGGGCACCGAGGAGCAGCGGCAGCGGTGGCTGCCCCGGCTGTGCAGCGGCGAGTCGCTGGCCTGCTTCGGCCTGACCGAGCCCGACACCGGCTCGGACGCGGGCAACCTGTCCACCCGGGCCGTGCGCGAGGGCGACGAGTACGTCATCACCGGCTCGAAGATGTTCATCACCAACGGCACCTGGGCCGACGTCAGCCTGGTCTTCGCCCGCACCGGCGGCCCCGGTCCCAAGGGCGTCAGCGCGTTCCTGGTGCCCACCGACGCGCCCGGCTTCGAGCACCGGGAGATCAAGGGCAAGCTCGGCCTGCGCGGGCAGTCCACCGGCGAGCTGGTGCTCGACGGCGTGCGGGTGCCCGCGAGCGCCCGCCTCGGCGACGAGGGCGTCGGGTTCAAGATCGCCATGTCCGCGCTGGACAAGGGCAGGATGTCGGTCGCGGCGGGCTGCGTCGGGCTGGCCAAGGGCGCGCTGGAGGCCTCGGTCCAGTACGCCAAGGAGCGCACCCAGTTCGGCAAGCCCATCGCCTCCTACCAGCTGGTGCAGGAGATGCTGGCCGACATGGCCGTCGGCACCGACGCCGCGCGGCTGCTGGTGTGGCGGGTGGCCGACCTCATCGAGCGCGGCCTGCCCTTCGGCACCGCGGCCTCGATGGCCAAGCTGCACGCCAGCGAGAACGCCGTCGCCGCGGCCAACCTGGCGATCCAGGTGTTCGGCGGGTACGGCTACCTCGACGAGTACCCCGTGTCGAAGTACCTGCGCGACGCGCGCGTGATGACCCTCTACGAGGGCACCACCCAGATCCAGAAGCTGCTCATCGGCCGCGCGCTCACCGGCGTCAACGCCTTCGCCTGACAAGGAGGACGGGATGGATTTCTCGCTCAGCGAGGAGGAGGCGCAGGTCCGCGACTGGGTCCGGACCTTCGTCCGCAAGGAGGTCATGCCCCTGGAGCAGGAGGTGCTGCGCCGCGAGCGCGCGCACCAGCCGGGGCTGACCCACGACGAGCTGGTGGAGTTGCAGGACAAGGCCAAGCAGTCCGGGTTCTGGGGCGTGCAGACGCCCGAGGAGTACGGCGGCATGGGGCTGAGCGCGGTCATGTCCGCGCTGCTGGAGGCCGAGCTGGGCCGCTCCTTCGTGCAGTTCCGCTTCGGCGGCTACGCCGACAACATCCTCTACCACGCCAACGACGAGCAGAAGCAGCGCTACCTGCTGCCGACGCTGTCCGGCGAGCGCCGCTCCTGCTTCGCCATCACCGAACCCGGCGCCGGGTCCGACGCGCGCAACATCCGCACCGCGGCCCGCCAGGACGGCACCGACTGGGTGATCAACGGCGAGAAGACCTTCATCACCGGCGGCAACGAGGCCGACTTCGCGATGGTGTTCGCCGTGACGGACAAGGAGAAGGGCGCCAACGGCGGCGTCACCTGCTTCCTGGTCGACCGCGACATGGGCTGGCGCAGCGAGCACATCGACACCATGGGCGAGTGGGGCCCGGCCGCGCTGGTCTTCGAGGACGTGCGCGTGCCGCGGGAGAACGTCCTCGGTGAGGTGGGCGGCGGCTTCGCGCTGGCGATGAAGTGGATCGGCCGCGGCCGGTACATGCTGCCCGCGCGCGCCCTCGGCGCCTGCGAGCGGCTGGTCGAGATGGCCATCGAGCAGGCCAACAACCGCGTCACCTTCGGCGAGCCGATCGCCAACCGGCAGGCGATCCAGTGGATGCTGGCCGACTCGGCCGTGGAGATCGAGGCGCTGCGCTGGCTGGTGCTGCACGCGGCGTGGCTGGTCGACCAGCCGGGCGTGGACTCCCGCCACCACCAGTCCATCGCCAAGCTCTACGGCGGGGTCAAGGCCAACGAGATCGTCGACCGGGTCCTGCAGATCCACGGCGGCATGGGCTACACCCGCGAGCTGCCGGTGGAGCGCTGGTACCGCGAGCTGCGCCTGCTGCGCATCTACGAGGGCACCGACGAGATCCAGCGCCGCACCATCGCGCGCAACCTGCTCAAGGGGCACGCCAGCGTTTCGGGCACGCTCGGCTGACACCCACCCCCGCGGCGTCGGAGACCCCCGCTGCGGCCCAGCCCACAGCGGGGCGGCCACCCCTGGCGGCCGCCCCGCCCCCGTGCCAGTCTCCTGGTACCCCACCCCAGTTGGACCCCACCCCAGTTCGACCCCACCGTTGAGGAGCGACATGGTCAGGGCCGCAGTGCTCACCGAGCAGGGCAAGCCGACGGAGGTCGTCGACATCGACCTGCCCGAGCCCGGCCCCGGCCGGGTGCGCGTCAAGGTGGCGGCGGCGGGCGTCTGCCACTCCGACCTGTCGCTGTCCAACGGCACGCTCAAGCAGCCGGTGCCCGCCGTGCTCGGCCACGAGGGCGCGGGCGTCGTCACGGCCGTGGGGGAGGGGGTCACCAAGGTCGCCCCCGGCGACCACGTGCTGCTCAACTGGGCGCCGCCGTGCCGGGAGTGCTGGTTCTGCGAGAACGGCGAGCCGTGGCTGTGCGCGCGCAACGGCGACGCCGCGACCGTGGCGCACGGCTCGCTGCCCGACGGGACGCCGCTGTACCCCAGCCTGGGCGCGGGCGCGTTCGCCGAGGAGACGATCGTGCCCGAGGGCGGCGCGGTGAAGATCCCGGCCGACATCCCGCTGGAGCAGGCGGCCGTGCTGGGCTGCGCCGTGCTCACCGGCGCGGGCGCGGTGTTCAACACCGCCCAGGTGCGCCCGGGGCAGGCCGTGGTGGTCGTGGGCGTCGGCGGCATCGGCCTCTCGGTGCTGCAAGCGGCCAGGATCGCGGGCGCCAGCCCGATCATCGCCGTCGACGTGCACGCGGAGAAGGAGGAGTTGGCGGTGGCCCAGGGCGCCACGCACTTCCTCGTCTCCGCCGACACCACGCCCAAGGAGGTGCGCAAGCTCACCGGCGGGCGCGGCGCCGACGTGGCCTTCGAGTGCGTCGGCATCCCGGCCACCATCCGCACCGCCTGGTCGTCGAGCAGGCGCGGCGGGCACGTCGTGGTCGTCGGCGCGGGCAGCGCCAAGGCGGTGGTGGAGTTCTCCGCGCTGGAGCTGTACTGGATGGGCCGCAGCCTCACCGGGTGCCTGTTCGGCTCCACCGACCCCGAGGTCGACGTCCCGCGCCTGCTCGACCTGGTGGCCAGCGGCGAGCTGGACGTGTCGGGCCTGGTCACCACCGTCACCGACCTCGACGGCGTGGAGCAGGCGTTCGAGGACATGCGGCAGGGCAGGGGCGGGCGCACGCTGATCCGGTTCTGAGCGCCGGTGGGGGCGTGACCGGCTGCACGCGGTGTGCTGTTGCAGGGGAATGGCGTTAGCACCCCATGCGCAATAGGCTCACCGGGTACGTCCCCACCCCGCCCCCGGAGGTGCCATGACCACCTCGGTCGCCATGCACATGAGCGACGGCCTGCTCAACTCGCCGACGACCCTGCTGTTCCTCGGCGTGGCCGTGGTCGGCGTCGGCGTCGCCGCCGTGCGGGCGCGCGCCGACCTCGACGACCGCACCGCGCCGATGGCCGGGCTGGTCGCCGCGTTCGTCTTCGCCACCCAGATGCTCAACTTCCCGGTGCTCGCGGGCGTGTCCGGGCACCTGCTCGGCGGCGCCCTGGCCGCCATCCTGGTCGGGCCCTGGGTCGGCGCGCTGTGCGTGTCGATCGTGCTGGTCGTGCAGGCCGTGGTGTTCTCCGACGGCGGGCTGTCCGCGCTCGGCGCCAACATCACCAACATGGCGCTGATCGGCACCGCCGCCGGGTTCGGCACCGCCCTGCTGCTCAAGCGGGTCGCCGCCAGGGGCCGCACCGGCCTCGTCCTGGTCGCCTTCACCGCCGCGCTGGTCAACACCGTCGTGGCGGCGCTGGGCTTCGTGCTGGAGTTCGCCCTGGGCGGCGACGCGGCGTTCGACCTGGGCACCGTGGCGGCGACCATCCTCGGCGTGCACGTGCTCATCGGCATCGGGGAGGGCGTCATCACCGCGCTCACCGTCGGCGCCGTCGCGGCCGTGCGCCCCGACCTGGTCTACCTGCTGCGCGGCACCGCCAAGCCGCTGGAGCTGCGCGGGAAGGCGGCGGCATGAGCACCACGGCCAAGCGCAACACCCGGTTCCTGCTCGGCTTCCTGCTGGTCGCCCTCGTGCTCGCGGGCGGGGTGTCCTACTTCGCCGACCCCAGCCCCGACGGCCTCGACCACGCCACCCTCCAGGGCTGCCAGGTCACCGAGGGGCCCGACGGTGAGCAGTTGACCGGCAACTGCATCGCCCAGGGCGCCCGGGAGCACGCCCTGTCCGACAGCCCGCTCGCGGACTACTCGGTCGGCGGCGACGAGGGGCTGTCCGGGGTCGCGGGCGTGATCGGCGTGGTGCTCACCCTGGCGGTCGCCTTCGGCCTGTTCTGGGTGCTGCGCAGGCGTCCGAGCGAGGAGTAGCCGGTGGGGGCGGGACACGCGCACCTGCTGCACCGGCCCGGCGACACCCCAGTGCACCGGCTGCCGCCGCAGGTCAAGCTCGTGGCGGCGCTGGTGGTGGTGCTCTGCGTGGTGTCGACCCCGCGCACGGAGTTCTGGGCGTTCGGGCTGTACCTGCTGGTGCTGGCGGGGGTGTGGGCGGTCGCCCGCATCCCCCCGCACTGGCTGGCCAAGCGCGCGCTGATCGAGGCGCCGTTCGTGGTGCTGGCCCTGGCGCTGCCGTTCCTGGCGGGCGGGCCGAGCACGCGGCTGCTGGGCGTCACCGTGTCCGAGACCGGGCTGCTCACCGGGTGGAACATCCTGGTCAAGGGCACCTTGGGCGTGCTGGTCTCGCTCACCCTCGCCGCCACCACCACCCCGCGCGACCTGCTGGTGGGGTTGCAGCGGCTGCGGGTGCCCAGCCTGGTCACCACCATCGCCACGCTCATGCTGCGCTACCTCGACGTGATCACCGCCGAGGCGCGGCGGATGCGCGTCGCCCGCATCTGCCGCGGGCACGACCCGCGCTTCCTCTGGCAGGTCGGCGCCACCGCCAAGGCCGTCGGCACGCTGTTCATCCGCAGCTACGAGCGCGGCGAGCGGGTGCACCTGGCGATGGTGTCGCGCGGCTGGACCGGGGCGATGCCCGACGCCGGGGGCGCGGCGGCCCCGCGCACCTGGCTGCTCGGCCTGGCCCCCGCGTTGGGGGCCGCCGCGGTCCTGGGGGCCACACTGTGGGGGTGACGCCCGCCCTGCTCGTCGAAGGCCTCGCCTACGCCTACCCCGACGGCCACCAGGCCCTCTTCGGCATCGACCTGCGGGTGGAGCCCGGCGAGCGGGTGGCCGTCCTGGGGCCCAACGGCGCGGGCAAGACCACCCTGGTGCTGCACCTCAACGGCGTGCACACCCCGGGCGCCGGGTCGGTCTCGGTGGGCGGGCTGGCGGTGGAGCGCAAGAACCTCAAGGAGGTCCGCCGCCGGGTCGGCATCGTCTTCCAGGACCCCGACGACCAGCTGTTCATGCCCACCGTGCGCGAGGACGTGGCCTTCGGCCCGGCCAACTTCGGCCTGCGCGGCGCCGAGCTCGACGAGCGGGTGGCCGCGGCGCTGGCCGCGGTCGGCATGGCCGAGCACGCCGACCGCTCACCGCTGCACCTGTCCGGCGGGCAGCGCCGCCGGGTGGCCTTGGCCACGGTGCTCGCCTGCGACCCCGAGGTGCTGGTGCTCGACGAGCCGTCGGCGAACCTGGAACCGGTGGCCCGCCGGGAGCTGGCCGAGGTGCTGCTCTCCCTGGACCGCACGACGCTGATGGTCACCCACGACCTGCCCTACGCCCTGCAGCTGTGCCCGCGCAGCGTGCTGGTCGACGGGGGCGTGGTGGTCGCCGACGGCCCCACCCGCGACCTGCTCGCCGACTCCGCGCTGCTCGCCGCGCACCGGCTGGAGCTGCCGTTCGGCTTCCGCCTGGACTGAGCGCGCGCCCACCGCGCGCGCCGGGCTGGACTGCGCGGGCCGCGGCTGGTTAGGTGGGCCGCACAAGCGAAGATCGGGCCGCCACGAGCCGGGACGGGAGAGCCCCCAGCAGCACCGGGGGCACCGAAGGAGCAAGCTCCCCGCCAATCTCTCAGGTACAGCTACCGCCCCTGGCCAGGCCACTCTGGAAAGCGGGCGCCCCAGGGCGCCCCACCCACGGTGCAAGCCGCGGGCCACCGGTCGCACCCCGGGGTCGCGGTGAAGCTCTCAGGTCCCATGACAGAGGGGGAGTTCCCAGTCCGCGCACGTCCGGAGGAACTCCCGAATGCCCGTCCGCCAGGCCACCGTGCCCGCCCAGCCCCCATCCCCGTCCCGCCGGGACACCGTTCACCCCGACCTGTCCCCAGGTCGGGGTTCCGAGCTGCCCGCCGCCGGACGCCCGTGCCAGGCTGGGCGCACACCGCCAGCCTGAGCGCCCCACCCACCCGCCCGCCCGCCAGCCCATCTGCTTACCCGCCCGCCCCGGCCCGCGCCGGTCGTCACGCCCGAGGAGAACGGACACCCCCATGAGCACACCCTCCCCCCTGCACGCGGTGCACGAGGCCCTGGGCGCCTCCTTCACCGACTTCGCGGGCTGGGCGATGCCGCTGCGCTACGGCAGCGAGCTGGCCGAGCACAAGGCCGTCCGCACCGCGGCGGGCCTGTTCGACCTCAGCCACATGGGCGAGATCGAGCTGACCGGCCCGCAGGCCGCCGAGGCGCTGGACTACGCCCTGGTCGGCAAGCTGTCGGCGGTGGCGCCCGGGCGCGCGAGGTACACGATGGTGGTCAACGCCGAGGGCGGGGTGCTCGACGACCTGGTGGTGTACCGGTTGGCCGAGGACCGCTTCCTGGTGGTGGCCAACGCCTCCAACGCCGCGACCGTCGCGGGCGCCCTGGTCGAGCGGGCCGCGGGCTTCGACGTCGAGGTCGTCGACAGGTCCGCGGCCACCGCCCTCATCGCCGTCCAGGGGCCCACCTCCGCCGCGGTCGTCGCGGCGGTCACCGGGGCCGACCTGGGCGCGCTGAAGTACTACGCCAGCGTCCCGGCCACCGCCGCCGGGCACGACGTGCTGCTCGCCCGCACCGGCTACACCGGCGAGGACGGGTTCGAGCTGTACGTCCCCGCCGAGCAGGCCACCGACGTGTGGGCCGCGCTCACCGAGGCCGGGCAGGGCCACGGCCTCGTCCCCGCCGGGCTCGCCTGCCGCGACACGCTGCGCCTGGAGGCGGGCATGCCGCTCTACGGCAACGAGCTCAGCGCCGCGCTCACCCCGTTCGACGCCGCCCTCGGCCGGGTGGTCAAGTTCGACAAGGGCGACTTCGTCGGCCGCGCGGCCCTGGAGCGCCGCCGCGACGCCGACGTCCCGGAGCAGGTGCTCGTCGGCCTGCGGGCCGAGGGCAGGCGCGCACCCCGGCACGGCTACCCCGTGCACGACAGCTCCGGCGCGGTCATCGGCTCGGTCACCAGCGGCGCCCTGTCGCCCACGCTGGGGCACCCGGTGGCCCTCGCCTACGTGCCGGTGGCCCACAGCGCCCCCGGCACCACCCTCGCGGTCGACCTGCGCGGCAAGGAACTGCCGGTCGAGGTCGTCGCGCTGCCCTTCTACCGGCGCGCCTGACCCGCGCGACCTCCCCCCGACAGCCCGAGCACAGCACTGCGACGACCGGCACCAGAGATCGAAGGACGAGATGACCAACCCGCAGAACCTGTCCTACACCCAGGAGCACGAGTGGATCGACCTCGCGGACACCACCGCCGCGGCGGTCGGCATCACCAAGTACGCCGCCGACTCCCTGGGTGACGTGGTCTTCGTGCAGCTGCCCGAGGTCGGCGCGCGCGCCACCGCGGGCGAGCCGCTGGGCGAGATCGAGTCCACCAAGTCCGTCAGCGACCTCTACGCCCCGGTCGGCGGCGAGGTCGTGGAGATCAACGAGGCCGTGGTGGACAACCCCGAGCTGGTCAACCTCGACCCGTTCGGCGACGGCTGGCTCTTCCGCGTCCGGGTGGACGGCACGCCGGAGGGCCTGCTCGACGCCGCGGGCTACGACGCCTTCACCACCGAGTCGGGGGAATGAGCCCGGTGAGCACCTTCTCCCAGCACCTGGCCGAGGTCGACCCGGAGGTCGCCGCCGCGATCGATGCCGAGCTGCACCGCCAGCGCGACACCCTGGAGATGATCGCCTCGGAGAACTTCGCCCCCCTGGGCGTGCTCGAGGCGCACGGCTCCGTGCTGACCAACAAGTACGCCGAGGGCTACCCCGGCAAGCGCTACTACGGCGGCTGCGAGCACGTCGACGTGGTGGAGGACCTGGCCCGCGAGCGGGTCAAGGCCCTCTTCGGCGCCGAGCACGCCAACGTCCAGCCGCACTCCGGCGCGCAGGCCAACGCCGCGGCGATGGCCGCGGTGCTCAAGCCCGGCGACACCATCCTGGGCCTGGACCTGGCCCACGGCGGGCACCTCACGCACGGCATGAAGATCAATTTCTCCGGCAGGCTCTACGACGTGGCCGCCTACCACGTCGACCGGGAGACCGGCCTGGTCGACATGGCCGAGGTCGAGCGGCTGGCGCACGAGCGCAAGCCCTCGCTGGTGATCGCGGGCTGGTCGGCCTACCCGCGGCAGCTCGACTTCGCGGAGTTCCGCCGGATCGCCGACGAGGTGGGCGCCAAGCTGCTGGTCGACATGGCGCACTTCGCAGGCCTGGTGGCCGCGGGGCTGCACCCCAGCCCGGTGCCGCACGCCGACCTGGTGACCACCACCACGCACAAGACCCTCGGCGGCCCGCGCGGCGGCGTCGTGCTGTGCAAGCAGGAGCTGGCCAAGAAGGTCGACTCCGCGGTGTTCCCCGGCCAGCAGGGCGGCCCGCTGGAGCACGTGGTGGCGGCCAAGGCCGTGGCGTTCAAGATCGCCGCCTCGGCCGAGTTCGCCGAGCGGCAGAAGCGCGTCCTGGAGGGCGCCACCGTCCTGGCGGACCGGCTCGCCCAGGCCGACTGCGCCGAGGCGGGCGTGAAGGTGGCCACCGGCGGCACCGACGTGCACCTGGTCCTGGTCGACCTGGTGGGCTCCGCGCTCAACGGCCAGCAGGCCGAGGACCGCCTGCACGACATCGGCATCACGGTCAACCGCAACGCCGTGCCGTTCGACCCGCGCCCGCCGATGGTCACCTCCGGCCTGCGGATCGGCACCCCGGCGCTGGCCACCCGCGGCTTCACCGGCGAGGACTTCGCCGAGGTCGCCGACGTCATCGCCACCGCGCTCACCGCGGGCCCCGAGCTCGACGACGAGGCCGCGGCGGCCCTGCGCGGCCGCGTCGCCGCCCTCACCGCCCGCCACCCGCTCTACCCCGAGCTGGGCTGACGGGACCCCGCGCCGCCCCCGGCGGCGCGCGCACGACCCTGCCGCCACCCCGGGGCAGGCCCGAGCCACCGGCCCGCGCGACCGCGCGGGTCCACGGGCACCCGCTCCACCCGAGCGGGGCCGACCAGGTGGGGTGGGGACCGCGACCCGGTCCCCGCCCACCACCGCGGAGCCAGGAGGTACGTCGTGGCGGTCAGCGCCTTCGACCTGTTCAGCGTCGGCATCGGGCCGTCCAGCTCGCACACCGTGGGGCCGATGCGGGCCGCGCTGATGTTCACCGAGGGGCTGCGCGACGCCGGGCTGCTCGACCGGGTGGCGCGGGTGCGCGCGCAGCTGTTCGGCTCGCTCGGGGCCACCGGGCACGGCCACGGCAGCGACAAGGCCGTGCTGCTGGGCCTGGAGGGGGAGCGGCCGGAGGACGTCGACACCGCCGCGGTGCCCGAGCGGGTCGCCGCCATCCGCGCCCGCGGCGAACTGGCCCTGCTCGGCGCGCACCGGATCGCCTTCACCGAGGACGACGACCTCGTCCTGCACCGGCGCCGCGCGCTGCCGCTGCACCCCAACGGGATGACCTTCGCCGCCTTCGACGCGGCCGGGGCGCCGCTGGCCGAGCGGACCTACTACTCCGTCGGCGGCGGGTTCGTCCTCGACGAGGACGCCGCGGGCGGGCCGGTGATCTCCGCCGACACCACCCCGGTGCCCTACCCGTTCCGCTCCGGCGCCGACCTGCTGGAGCACTGCCGCGCCCACGACCTCACCATCGCGCAGGTGATGCTGGCCAACGAGCTGGTCTGGCGCACCGAGGAGCAGGTGCGGGCCGGGCTGCTCGACATCTGGCGGGTGATGCGCGAGTGCATCGAGGCCGGGTGCGAGCGCGACGGCGTGCTGCCCGGGGGGCTGAAGGTGCCGCGCAGGGCGAAGGCGCTGCACGCGAAGCTGCTCGCCGAGGACGGCACCGACGACCCGCTCTACGTCATGGACTGGGTCACCCTCTACGCCCTGGCCGTCAACGAGGAGAACGCCTCCGGCGGCCGGGTCGTCACCGCCCCCACCAACGGCGCCGCGGGCATCATCCCGGCGGTGCTGACCTACTACACCCGGTTCGTCTCGGTGGCGACCCTCGACGGCGTGGTGGACTTCCTGCTCACCGCCGCCGCGATCGGCGTGGTGCTCAAGGAGACCGGCTCCATCTCCGGCGCCGAGGTCGGCTGCCAGGGCGAGGTCGGCTCCGCGTGCGCGATGGCCGCGGCGGGGCTGACCGCGGTGCTCGGCGGCACGGTCGCGCAGGTGGAGAACGCCGCCGAGATCGGCCTGGAGCACCACCTCGGGCTCACCTGCGACCCGGTCGGCGGCCTGGTGCAGATCCCGTGCATCGAGCGCAACGCCGTGGGCTCCACCAAGGCCATCAACGCCTCCCGGATGGCCCTGCGCGGCGACGGCACCCACGTGGTGCACCTGGACAAGGTCATCAAGACCATGCGCCAGACCGGCGCCGACATGCACACCAAGTACAAGGAGACAGCGCGCGGCGGCCTCGCCCTCAACGTCATCGAGTGCTGACCGCGCGGCGGACCACCGCGAACCGCTGCGCGCCAACGGGTGCCGCGCGTCCCGCGCGTCCACAAAGGGCGTTACGCCGTCCGGGCGACCGCGTGCGGTTGTCCACCTCTTGTCCTGTTCCGGCGCCGCCGCGCGTGGTTACGATCCACGCCCGGTCCGGTCGCGGCAGGGAAGGGGGCGGGGTCGTGGGGGACGAGGGAGACCTCGTGCGGCAGGTCGTCGAGCAGGTGGACGCGCCCGCGCACGCGGTGGTGCGGGCGCTGCTGGCGCAGGAGCGCATCGAGCCCGCGACGGCGACCCGCTTCACCCTGGGGGTGCACCGCGCCCGCCGGGCCCTGCTGGCCGCCTGGGCCGACCTCGACGAGCACGCCAGGGCCGACCTGCGCCAAGCCCTCGTGCTCGACTACCACAGGGCCGTCCGCGACCTGCTCGCCGACCTCGACCCCGGCGACGTCCCGCGGCTGCCGCGCGCCCCGGAACCGGCCCGCGTGGCCCTGGAGACCCACCCCGGCCTGCGCGCCTGGCTGCGCTCGGTCCTCGAAGCCACCCTCGGCGACCCGGTCCCGCACCAGCGCACCCACCACCCCGGCACCGAACCCGCCTGAGCGCCCGGCCGGGGCCCGGGGTCAGGACGCGCGGCGGTCGCGGGCGGTGGCCCGGTCGGCGGCGGCCAGCCGCAGGACGAGGGGGTGCACCGCCTCGTCGAGGTCCTCGCACTCGGGGTCGCTGCACTCCACGACCCCGGTACCCGCCACCAGCAGCGTCCCGTGGCAGTGGGCCAAGCCGACCGCGCAATCCGGGCATTCCCCGCGCACCTGCGCCACCCTCCCGTTCACGACGCGCGCCGCCCTCCGGCGGCCACGGCCTCCTGCAGTTCGTCCCTCGTCATCTTGGACCTGCCCTTGATGTCGAGCTCGCGCGCCATCTTCTCCAACTCCGCCTTGCTCAGCGCACCGAGGTCCACCTCCGGGGCCTTCGACCGGCCCCGGGAGCGGGACGACCCGGCGGACCCGGACGAGCCCTGGTCCCCACCCGAGCGGCGCTTGCGCCTGCTCTCCACGCTCTTGCTCAGCGCCTCGAACAGGTCCACCACCTTCGTCGGCGCGGCGGGCTCCTCCTCGGCGACGACCTCGTTGCCCTTGCGCTTGTCCTCGATGAGCCGCTCGACGCGCTGGGTGTAGGTGTCGTGGTAGTTGTCCGGGTCCCACTCGTCGGTCATCGAGTCGATGAGGTTGACCGCCATGTCCAGCTCCTTGCCGCGCGCCGGGAACACCTCCGGCATCGACTTGAGCTCCTGGGCGGGGTCGCGGATGTCCTCGGCGAACAGCAGCGTGGTGAGGATGAGCAGGTCCTCACCGGCGCGGATGGCGGTCAGGTACTCCTTGCCGCGCATCACGAAGCTGGCGATGCCCGCCCGGCCGGTCTTGCGCATGGCCTGCAGCAGCAGCGAGTAGGCCTTGCCGTACTCGTCCTTGGAGGGGGCCAGCCAGTAGGTCTTCTGGAAGTGGATCGGGTCGATCTCCTCCAGGGCGACGAAGCTGGAGATGTCGATCGTGCGCGAGCGCCCGGGGGCGATCCGGTCCAGCTCGTCCGGCTCGACGATCACGTACTCGCCGCCGCCGACCTCGGCGCCCTTGACGATGTCGGCGTAGGCGACCTCCTCGCCGGTGCGCTCGTTGACCCGCTTGTACCGGATCCGGTCGGAGGTGCCGCGCTCGAACTGCCGGAAGCTGATGGTGTGGTCCTCGGTGGCGCCGAACATGTCCACCGGCACCGTCACCAGGCCGAAGTTGATCGCTCCGTGCCAAATCGGTCGCGCCACGTCACCCTCCAGGGCGGCTCGCTCCGCCGCTGTCGCCGGTTCGGCCCCGAGCAGGGCAAAAGTCCTGTTCAGCAGCCCACCGAGAATTCTCTGCACACCTCGTTTGACCGCGCAACCGCTCGGGTACCACCGGGTCAACCAGCCACGAGGGGAGCCCCCATGAGCGACGTCTCTCGCCTGCCCGGACCGGTTGCCGACACCTGGGACTGGCAGCGGCGCGGCGCGTGCCGCGGGATGGACAGCGCGCGCTTCTTCCACCCGGACGCCGAGCGCGGGCAGGCCAGGGCCGCGCGGGTGCGCTCCGCCAAGGAGATCTGCAGCGCCTGCCCGGTGCTCGCCCAGTGCCGCGAGCACGCGCTGACGGTGATCGAGCCCTACGGCATCTGGGGCGGGATGGACGAGGCCGAGCGCCGCGCCGCCTACGCCGCCAGGAACCGGGCGGCCAAGGCCTCCTGACCCCCGCGCTGACCCGCGGTCCCCCGCACCCGCGCCGACCGGCCCCGGCCGCCCCGGCGCCTCAGCCCTGGTCCGGCTCCTCCACCAGCCCCGTGCGCAGGGCTTCGAGGGTCTTCGACAGCAGCCGGGACACGTGCATCTGCGAGACGCCGATCCGCTCCGCGATCTGCGTCTGGGTCATGTTCTTGAAGAAGCGCAGCATGAGGATCGTGCGCTCGCGCTCGGGCAGCCGCTGGATGAGCGGCCGCAGCGACTCGTGGTCCTCGATGCCCAGCAGCGCCGCGTCGTCCTCGCCCAAGGTGTCGGCCAGCGGGTCGGAGTCCGGCTCGCTGGAGGACAGCGCCTCGTCCAGCGACACCGACTGGTAGACCTGCCCGGCCTCCAGGCCCTCGTAGACGTCCTCCTTGGGGATGGACAGGTGCTCGGCGATCTCGCTGGGCGTCGGCGCGCGCCCGAGCCGCTGGGACAGCTCGTTGCCCGCCGCCGAGATCGTCAGGTGCAGCTCCTTGAGCCGCCGGGGCACCCGCACCGACCAGGCGGTGTCCCGGAAGTACCGGCGGACCTCGCCCATGATCGTCGGCACCGCGTAGGACAGGAAGTCGATCCCGCGGCCGGGGTCGAACCGGTCCACGGCGTTGATCAGCCCCACCGTGCCGACCTGCACCAGGTCGTCGCGCGCCACGCCGCGGTGGGCGAAGCGGGTGGCGATGTGCTCGGCCAGCGGCAGGTGCCCGGTGACCAGGCGCTCGCGCAGCGGGTCGCGCCGGGGGTCGCCCGGGGGCAGCTCCGCGAGCTGGGCGAACACCGGTGCCAGGTGGGTGTACTCGTGCCCGTTCTGCTCCTCCGGGACCTGCCCGCCGTCGCCGGGCCCGCTGCTCCTGTGCTCCTCGCGTCTGGGCGTCACGGGGTGCCCCCCGTCCGGCCGCGGGCGATGGCGATGCGCAACTGGGGTTCCCCGTCGCGACCGGGCCCGGACCAGGAGTCCACCTCGTCGGTGAGCGTGGTCAGCACCTTCCACCCGAACGAGGAGGTGTCCACCGACACCGGCTCCCCGGTCGGCACCCACGCCTCGACCCGGACCAGGTCGCCGTCGCGGGCGAACGAGCACTCCAGCGCCGCCCCCGGCCGCGCCCGGGTGATCAGGGTCGAGCACACCTCGTCGACGGCGAGCTTGAGGTCGGAGATGGCGTCGATGTCGTGGTCGAGCAGGGCCGCCACGGTGCCCGCCACCGACCGCACGACCGGCAGGTTGGCCAGGTCGGCGGCCAGCCGCACGCGGATGCGGTCGTCGACGGCCGGGGCGAACGCGGACCCGGCCTCGGTGCTGCCCCCGGCCACCCGGTGCTCACTGTCGGTCATCGCTTCGGACTCCCATCCGGTTCTCCCCGGGCCGCGCCTGTGCGGCCCGCCCCCAACCTAACCCGGCGCGCGCGGGCGCCCGGTGCGCCCGCCCGCTCAGCCCGGTGGCTCCGGCTCGCCCGCCATCGGGCCCAGCACCTCGTACGGCGGGACCCAGCCGCGGTCGAGCAGCAGCCGGTACAGCTCGTGCGCCGCCTGCTCGCGGGTACCCGGCTCACCCGCGGCGGCCAGCGCGCGCACCGCCGCCAGCAACCCCTCGTCGGGGCGCATGGCGTCGGCGTCGTCCTCCGGCGCGGGCTCGTCACCCGCGGTGGTGCGCCGCAGGTAGGCCTCCAGCGGCTCGGCGCCCGGCTCGGCGAACATGCCGACGACCAGGTGCGCGATCCGGTGCAGCTTGGTGTTGTACTGCTGCGACAGCCGCACCAGGGCCTCGAACGCCTCGCCGGGTGAGCACCGCCGCAGCACCACCAGCACGCCCATGGCCTGCTCGATGGTGGCCCGGGTCCGCAGGGCGCGCCGCAGACCGTCCAGCTCGGACCGCAGCTGTGCGATCCGGCCGTCGTGGTCGGGCGTCACCGGCGCCCTCCACCGCACGACGGCGGTCTTCGCACCGCGCTGCCCATCCTCGCTCCTCCTGGCTCATCCCGGTTCCTGCAGGGGTTCGCGCGGGCGAGGAGGGCGCGTCGGGGACAGCCGACGCGGGTGCGGGTCGGGCAACTCGCAGCTACTCGCTTCGCGCGAGCGCCGGGACCGGGTGGATCCGGACCGGGCGCGCTGCGGCTGCTTGCTCAACCGCTCGGCCCCACTCTAAAGATCACGGCGAGGAGGGGGCAAGCCGGGTGGACCCCGACCGCCCGGCGGGCGGGGTGGGACCTGCGTACGGTGGGCCGGGCAAGGCGCACGACCGAGACCGATGACGCGACGGGAGGGGCAACGGCGCCCCGGTCGACACGGAGAGGAGCCAGAGGATGCTGGCGGTCACAGAGGCGGCAGCGGACGCGATCAGCGCGCTGACCAGGCAGGACGGCATCGCCGACGAGGGTGGGCTGCGGTTCACCCTGGTCCAGCCGGAACACGACGGGGCCGCGCCGCTCGCGGTCGCGCTGGCCCCCGCGCCGGTGGACGGCGACCAGGTGGTGAGCCCCAAGCCCCAGGCGAACGTGTTCCTGGAGCCGGGCGCGGCCGACCTGCTCGACGACAAGGTGCTCGACGTCCAGCAGGACGCCGAGGGGCACCTGAACTTCGCGGTCCTGGAGCAGCCGCCGACGGCCTGACCCGGGTGCGAGATGCGCCACTGGTCGACCCGGGTGGGTGATTGAACCCACCCAACCTGGGTACGCCCCCTCCAGGGTGGGCGAAATCAGGAGGTTGATGTGCAGGACCAGGTGGCGAGAACCCCCGAGCTGATCCCCGCGACCCCGCTGTGGCGCGGGCCCGACTCCGGCCCGGCCGCGGTGGTGCTGGCCGCGCAGGACCGGCGCCCGCACGAGCTGCCGGGTGCCTGGCGCCCGCTGGAGCGCCACTTCCAGCTGGCGTGGTGCGCCGTGCCCAGCGGGGTGGTGGGGGAGCTGCACCGCATCGAGGACGTCCTGGAGACCCTGGCGGACCGCAATTCGCGGGCGCACCTGGTCGCCGACGCCGCGCTGGTGGACATCGCCGTCCGCCTCGCGGCGGAGTTCCCCGGCACCGTCGCCGGGCTGGTGCTCGTCGGTCCCGGGACCGGCACCGCCGATGTCGAGGTCGACGCGGCCCTGCCCGTGCACCGGCTGCCCGCGACCGGGGTGGCCGACGCGGCCGCCGCCCGCCAGGTGCAGGTGCTCCTCGACGGCGCGGACCGGCGGCGGCCCGCCGCCGTGGTCGTCCCGGCCGCCCGCGTGGGCGGCTCGGCGTGGCTACCCGCGGGTAGGGGCTGAACGCCCCCGGGGCGCGCGTGACCGGCCCCACCCCGCCGTGCGCGCCGCGCCCGACCCGGCAGGTCGGGGGCGGTGCCGGGCGGGGGAGCGGGCCCGCGCCGGAATAGTGTGGGGGCCATGAGCACACACTTCGACGTGGTCGTCCTCGGCGCTGGACCCGGCGGGTACGTCGCGGCGATCCGCGCCTCCCAGCTCGGGCTGTCCACGGCCATCATCGAGGAGAAGTACTGGGGCGGGGTCTGCCTCAACGTCGGGTGCATCCCGTCCAAGGCCCTGCTGCGCAACGCCGAGATCGCCCACCTGGTGACCCGGGAGGCCGACGCGTTCGGCATCCGCGGCGCCGAGGGCGTCACGTTCGACTACGGCGCCGCCTTCACCCGCAGCCGCTCGGTCGCCGACGGCCGGGTCAAGGGCGTGCACTACCTGATGAAGAAGAACAAGATCACCCAGTTCGAGGGCCGCGGCAGCTTCACCGACGCCAACACCATCGAGGTCCAGCTGGGCTCCGGCGGCACCGAGACCGTCACCTTCTCCCACGCCATCATCGCCGCGGGCGCCACCACCCGGCTGCTGCCGGGCACCTCGCTGAGCGAGCGCGTGGTCACCTACGAGGAGCAGATCCTCGCCTCCGAGCTGCCGGGCAGCATCGTCATCGCCGGGGCGGGCGCCATCGGCGTCGAGTTCGGCTACGTGCTGCACAACTACGGCGTGCAGGTCACCATCGTCGAGTTCCTCGACCGCGTGGTGCCGCTGGAGGACGAGGAGGTCTCCAAGGAGCTGTCCCGCCGCTACCGCAAGCTGGGCATCGACGTGCGCACCGGCACCCGCGTGGAGAAGATCGACGACTCCGGCGACAAGGTCCGCGTCACGGTGTCCAAGGGCGGCAAGGAGGAGGTGCTGGAGACCGACAAGGTCATGCAGGCCATCGGCTTCCAGCCCCGCGTCGAGGGCTACGGCCTGGACAAGACCGGCGTCGCCCTCACCGAGCGCGGCGCCATCGACGTCGACGGCCGCTGCCGCACCTCGGTCCCGCACATCTTCGCCATCGGCGACGTCACCGCCAAGCTCATGCTCGCCCACGCCGCGGAGTCGATGGGCATCGTCGCCGCCGAGACCATCGCGGGCGCGGAGACCATGGAGCTGGACTACGTGATGATCCCCCGCGCGACCTACTGCCAGCCCCAGGTCGCCAGCTTCGGCTACACCGAGGCCCAGGCCAGGGAGAAGGGCTTCGACGTCAAGGTCGCCAAGTTCCCCTTCACCGCCAACGGCAAGGCCCACGGCCTCGCCGACCCCGGCGGCTTCGTCAAGCTCATCAGCGACACCACCCACGGCGAACTCCTCGGCGCCCACCTCATCGGCCCCGACGTCACCGAACTGCTCCCCGAGCTCACCCTCGCCCAGCAGTGGGACCTCACCGTCCACGAGGTCGCCCGCAACGTCCACGCCCACCCCACCCTCGGCGAAGCCGTCAAGGAAGCCGTCCACGGCCTCGCCGGTCACATGATCAACTTCTGACCGTCGGCGCGCGCGGCCCCCGGGAGCACCGCTCCCGGGGGCCGCTGCCGTGCAGCGGGTCGTGCGGAGCCTGGTCGGGATGTGGCTGCTCGAACCTGGCTGACCCGGTTGTCGGCCCGGTCGCGGGGTTCGCTGTGCGGGGATGGTTTCAGTCGCTCACGATGGGGAGGTGATGCGGCGAGGTGTGTGGGCGGTTGTGGGCACTGTGGTGGTTGCCTGGTTCGCGGTGGGATTGCTGCTGTTGGCGGTGGGGGCGTTCTTGCCCGGGTTGGGGTTGTTGGGCGATGTGGGGACGGCCGTGGCCGCTACCACCGCTGCGCCTTCGGTTGTGGTGGGGCTGGTCGTCATCGGTGCGGCTTTGTTGGTGCGCAAGCGCTTTCGGCGGGTGGGGGCTGTGTTGGCGGGGGTCAGCGGTGTGGGGACTGCGGCCGCTCTGGTGATCTGCGGGTTGTTCTGGAGTGCCACGACCAACGCCGGTGGGTCCATCAACCCGCTCCTGGCGATGTTCCCCAACCCCTCCACCAACACCGCTCCCGACGAGCACACCGTCTACACCACGACGCCGAGTGGGCAGGAGCTTCGTGCTGCTGTGTACCGGTCCTCGGCGGCGAATTCGTCCCTGCTGGTCTACGTGCACGGTGGGGGGTGGGTTGCGGGGTCCGAACTGGACAGAGGGAAGGACATGCGGTGGTTCGCTGACCGCGGGTGGACGGTTGTCAGCGTCGAGTACACGTTGGCCACGGACGAGCTGCACACCTGGGACGTCGCGGGGCCGCAGGTCGGGTGTGCGTTGCGGTGGGCTGTGGAGCGGGCGCCGGGGTGGGGGGCTGATGGTGGGCGGGTGGCGTTGTTGGGGGATTCGGCGGGGGGACAGTTGGCTGTGACCACCGCTTACCTGGCTGCGCAGGGGAAGGCTGTTTCGTCGTGCGGTGGGCAGGTGCCGCGGGTGGGTGCGGTGGCGGTGCAGTACCCGGCTGTGGATCCGGTGGGCGGCTACGAGAACGGTTACGCGTTCGGGGACTCCCTGGCCACGGACACGCGCAGGCTTGGTCGGGCGTACTTCGGGGGGACGCCCGCGGAGGTGCCGGAGCGGTACCGGGCGTTGTCGGGGGAGGCGGTGGTCAGCGCGCAGGCGCCGCCGACGTTGGTGATCTCGCCGGATGATGACGTGGTGGTGCCCGCGGTGGGGGTGCGGCGGTTCGTGGACGTGGCGCGGCGGGGCGGGGTGGCGGTGACCTCGGTGGCGCTGCCCTTCGCCAACCACGCGTACGACACGGGGGCGCAGGGGTCGTTGGGGAACCAGGCGCGGTTGAGCGTGACGGAGGGGTTCCTGCGGCGGGTGCTGCCGGTCACAGGCGATTGAGTTGTGCGCAACTGAACTCGGCGGTAACGTCGACGGTGTCGAGCACGACGAGAAGACGCAGGAGGCAGACGTGAAGGCGCTCTACGAGGCCAAGGCCACCGCCACCGGTGGGGGGCGGTCCGGGCACGTGCGGTCCGAGGACGGGGTGCTGGACTTCGACCTGGCCGTGCCCAAGTCCATGGGCGGGCCCGGTGGGGACAAGCCGAACCCGGAGCTGCTGTTCGCCGCCGGGTACTCCGCGTGCTTCCACGGCGCGTTGCAGGTCGTCGCGCGGCAGGCCAAGGTGGACGTGGACGGGTCGCGGGTGGATGCCACCGTCGGCATCGGCGCGATCGACGGCGGCGGCTACGGGCTGGCCGTGGCGCTGACCGTCAGCATCCCGGGTGTGCCGGAGGAGGTCGCGCAGGAGCTGGTGGAGAAGGCGCACCAGGTGTGCCCGTACTCCAACGCCACCCGTGGGAACATCGACGTCCAGCTGTCCGTGGTCTGATCCAGGAGGTTGTCATGACCGACCGCGCGCCGGGGCTGCTCGAGCAGCAGCTGTGCTTCGCCCTGTACTCGGCGTCGCGGGCCATGACGACCTGCTACCGACCGCTGCTGGACGAGGTGGGCCTGACCTACCCGCAGTACATCGTGCTGCTGGCCCTGTTCGACCGCGGCCCGCTGTCGGTCAAGGACCTCGGCGAGACCCTGCGGCTGGACTCCGGCACCCTCTCGCCCCTGCTCAAGCGCATGGAGGCGGGCGGGGTGGTGCGCCGCGAGCGCAGCCAGGAGGACGAGCGCAGCGTGGTCGTCTCGCTCACCGACCAGGGCGAGGCCCTGCGGTCGGGCGTGCAGCGCATGCCCGCCGCCATCGTCGAGGCCACCGGCAGCACCGTCGAGCAGATCGTGGACCTGCAGGCGCAGGTCACCGCCTTCCTCACCCGCCTGGAGGCGGCGCGGGATCAGCCCTCGGCCCGGTCCCGGGCGTCGTAGGCCAGGTCGGCGTAGTCCGGGGCGTGCTCGGTCTCCCGCAGGGCGACCAGCTCGTGCGGCAGCACCCGCGGCGGCAGCTGCCCGAAGTCGGTGAACCGGAGGAACGCGAAGTCCTCGTCGGTCAGGTCGTCGGCCACGGGGCGCAGTGTCCCGCGCGGTGCGCGGTCTTGTCGACAGCCCGTCATCCCAAGTGTGGATGGCGGGCTGTTGCTGCGTTGGGGAGCATCCGGGAGTTTGGGGGCGGGCTGAAAAGACGCCCGCCCGTCCCGTTGGGTAGCACATGATCGCCTCCCCGACCAAGCACAACCACCCCATCGAGCATCTGCGTAGCCGGGGCGCCTGCTGCGAGGGGGATTGCGTTGTGCCAGGGAGGGGGAGAGGGGTTGGGGAGGGAAAGGGACGGCCCCGCGAACGTCGTTGGTCGCGGGGCCGTTGCTGGGGGGTGCGGCTCAGGTGAGGGGGCGGTCGGTGGGGTCGATGGGGCGGGGGAGGACGGTGCGGCCGGTGAGGTAGGCGTCGACGCCCGCCGCGGCGGAGCGGCCCTCGGCGATGGCCCAGACGATGAGGGACTGGCCGCGGCCCATGTCGCCCGCGGTGAAGACGCCGGGGACGGTGGTCTGGTAATCGGGGCCGCGGGCGACGTTGCCGCGCTGGTCGAGGTCGACGCCGAGGTCGGTGAGCAGGGCGCCCTTCTCCGGGCCGGTGAAGCCCATGGCGAGGGTGACGAGCTGGGCGGGGATCTCGCGCTCGGAGCCGGGGACCGGGGTGAAGCGGCCGTCGACGTTCTCCACCTCGGCCAGGCGCAGGGCGCGGACGTTGCCGTGCTCGTCGCCCAGGAACTCGGTGGTGGAGACGGCGTAGACGCGCTCGCCGCCCTCCTCGTGGGCCGAGGACACCCGGTAGAGCATCGGGTAGGTGGGCCACGGGAAGGCGTCGGTGCGGGCGTCGGCGGGGCGGGGCATGATCTCCAGCTGGGTGACCGAGGCCGCGCCCTGGCGGTGGGAGGTGCCGACGCAGTCCGCGCCGGTGTCGCCGCCGCCGATGACCACCACGTGCTTGCCCGCCGCGGAGATGGCGGGCTCGGCCAGCGAGCCCGCCGCGACCCGGTTGGCCAGCGGCAGGAACTCCATCGCCTGGTGCACCCCGCCCAGCTCGCGGCCGGGGATGGGCAGGTCGCGCCACTGGGTCGCGCCACCGGCCAGGACCACCGCGTCGTGGTCGGCGCGCAGCTGCTCGGCGGTGATGTCGACGCCGATGTCGACCCCGGTGGTGAACTCGGTGCCCTCGGCGCGCATCTGCGCCAGGCGCCGGTCGAGGCGGAACTTCTCCATCTTGAACTCGGGGATGCCGTAGCGCAGCAGCCCGCCGACGGCGTCGGCCCGCTCGTAGACCACGACGTCGTGGCCCGCGCGGGTCAGCTGCTGGGCCGCGGCCAGGCCCGCCGGGCCGGAGCCGACGACCGCGACCCGCTTGCCGGTCCTGGTCGCGGGCGGCTGCGGGGTCACCCAGCCCTCGTCCCAGGCGCGGTCGACGATGGAGATCTCCACCCGCTTGATCGTGACCGGGTCGTCGTTGATCCCGAGCACGCACGCCGCCTCGCACGGCGCCGGGCACAGCGTCCCGGTGAACTCCGGGAAGTTGTTGGTCGCGTGCAGCCGCTCGCTGGCGACCTTCCAGTCCTGGCGCCACACCAGGGTGTTCCACTCGGGGATCAGGTTCCCCAGCGGGCAGCCGTTGTGGCAGAACGGGATGCCGCAGTCCATGCAGCGGCCCGCCTGCTCGGCGCCCTTGCCGCCCGCGGTGAACTCGGCCACCGACTCCTGGGCGTAGACCTCGCGCCAGTCCTGCAGGCGCAGGAACACCGGGCGGCTGGTGGGCGTCTCGCGCCGGGTGGTCAGGAAACCCTTCGGGTCAGCCACGGAGCACCTCCTGGGCCGGGGCCGCGCCCAGGGGGCGGGGCCGGGTGGGGGTGGGGGCGCACGTGCTCTCAGCCATGTGCGGCCTCCATGATCGCCTGGTCGATGTCGCGGCCCTCGGCCTCGGCCGCGGCGCTGGCGGCCAGCACGCGCTTGTAGTCCTTGGGCATGACCTTGCTGAACCGGCCCAGCGCGCTGTCCCAGTCGGCCAGCAGCGCGCGCGCCACCGCCGAGTCGGTCTCGGCCAGGTGCTTGGACACCGCCTCGCGCAGGAACGCGTCGTCCTCGGCGTCGAGCGGGTCCAGGTCGACCATCTCGGGGTTGACCCTGGCCCGGTTGAGGTCGAGCACGTAGGCGATGCCGCCGGACATGCCCGCCGCGAAGTTGCGCCCGGTGGGGCCCAGCACCACGACCCGGCCGCCGGTCATGTACTCGCAGCCGTGGTCGCCGATGCCCTCGACGACGGCCAGCGCGCCGGAGTTGCGCACGCAGAACCGCTCCCCGACCTTGCCGCGCAGGAACACCTCGCCCGAGGTCGCGCCGTAGGCGATGACGTTGCCCGCGATGACGTGCTGCTCGGCGGCGAACTGCGCCGAGGGCTGCGGGCGCACCACGATCCGCCCGCCGGACAGGCCCTTGCCGACGTAGTCGTTGCCGTCGCCGACCAGCCGCAGCGTGATCCCCTTGGGCACGAACGCGCCGAAGGACTGGCCCGCGGTGCCGGTGAAGGTGATGTCGATGGTGTCGTCGGGCAGGCCCTCGCCGCCCCAGCGCCGGGTCAGCTCCGAGCCCAGCATGGTGCCCACGGTCCGGTTGACGTTGCGCACCGGCAGTTCCAGGCGCACCTTGTCGCCGGAGCTCAGCGCGCCCTCGGCCAGCTGGATCAGCGTGTTGTCCAGCGCCTTGTCCAGCCCGTGGTCCTGGGCGACGACCCGGTGGCGGGCCGCGCGCGGCTCCAGCGGCGGCACGTGGAAGATCGGCGAGAGGTCCAGGCCGGAAGCCTTCCAGTGGTCCACCGCGGCGCGGGTGTCGAGCACCTCGGCGTGCCCGACCGCCTCGGCGATCGACCGGAAGCCCAGCGCGGCCAGGTACTCGCGCACCTCCTGGGCGATGAACTCGAAGAAGTTGACCACGAACTCCGGCTTGCCGGAGAACTTCGCCCGCAGCGCCGGGTTCTGCGTCGCCACGCCCACCGGGCAGGTGTCGAGGTGGCACACGCGCATCATCACGCAGCCCGACACCACCAGCGGGGCGGTGGCGAAGCCGAACTCCTCGGCGCCCAGCAGCGCCGCGACCACCACGTCGCGGCCGGTCTTGAGCTGCCCGTCGGTCTGCACCACGATCCGGTCGCGCAGCCGGTTGGCCAGCAGGGTCTGCTGGGTCTCGGCCAGGCCAAGCTCCCACGGCCCGCCCGCGTGCTTGATCGACGACAGCGGCGAGGCGCCGGTGCCGCCGTCGTGCCCGGAGATGAGCACCACGTCGGCGTGCGCCTTGGACACCCCCGCCGCGACCGTGCCGACGCCGACCTCGGAGACCAGCTTCACGTGGATGCGGGCGGCCGGGTTGGCGTTCTTGAGGTCGTGGATGAGCTGGGCGAGGTCCTCGATGGAGTAGATGTCGTGGTGCGGCGGCGGGGAGATCAGCCCGACGCCCGGGGTGGAGTGGCGGGTGCGGGCGATCCACGGGTGCACCTTCTGGCCGGGCAGCTGCCCGCCCTCGCCCGGCTTGGCGCCCTGGGCCATCTTGATCTGGATGTCGTCGGCGTTGACCAGGTACTCCGAGGTCACGCCGAAGCGGCCGGAGGCGACCTGCTTGACCGCCGAGCGGCGGCGCGGGTCGTAGAGGCGGTCGGGGTCCTCGCCGCCCTCGCCGGTGTTGGACTTGCCGCCGAGCTGGTTCATCGCGATCGCCAGGGTCTCGTGCATCTCCTTGGAGATGGACCCGTAGGAGATCGCGCCGGTGCCGAACCGCTTGACGATCTCGGAGACCGGCTCGACCTCCTCGACCGGCACCGGTGGGCGCACGCCCTCCTTGAACGCGAACAGCCCGCGCAGCGTCTTCAGCGACACCGACTGGTCGTCGACCAGCCGGGTGTACTCCTTGAAGACCTCGTAGCGGCCCGCCCGGGTGGAGTGCTGGAGCTTGAACACCGTCTGCGGGTTGAACAGGTGCGGCTCGCCCTCGCGGCGCCACTGGTAGTCCCCGCCCACGGCCAGCTCGCGGTGCGCGGCGTGCACGCCGTCCGGGGGGAAGGCGCCGCTGTGCCGCTGCGCCACCTCCTCGGCGATGGTGTCGTAGCCGATGCCGCCGAGGCGGGAGGTGGTGCCGGTGAAGCACTCGGCGACGACCTCCTCGCCCAGGCCGAGCGCCTCGAAGATCTGCGCGCCGTGGTAGGAGGCCACGGTCGACACGCCCATCTTCGACATCGTCTTGCGCACGCCCTTGCCCAGCGCCTTGAGCAGGTTGCGGGCGGCGGTGTGCGGGTCGGTGCCCTTCACCAGGCCGCGGCGGGCCAGGTCCTCGACGGTGGCCATGGCCAGGTACGGGTTCACCGCGGACGCGCCGTAGCCGATCAGCAGCGCGACGTGGTGCACCTCGCGGGCGTCGCCGGACTCGACCACCAGGCTGACCTGGCTGCGGGTCTTCTCCCGCACCAGGTGCTGGTGCACCGCGCCGACGAGCAGCAGCGACGGGATGGGCGCCTGGTGCTCCTCGACGCCGCGGTCGGACAGCACCACCACCCTGGCGCCGTGCTTGATCGCCCAGGACACCTCGGCGCGCACCTCGGCCAGCTGCTCGCGCAGCGCCTCGCCGCCGCCGCGCGGGTCGAACCGGCCGTGGATGGTCACCGACTGGAACTCCGGCAGGTCGCCGTCGTCGTTGGCGTGCGCCAGCTTGGCCAGCTCGTCGTTGTCGAGCACCGGGAACGGCAGCGAGATCCGGCGGCAGGAGTCCGCGCCCGCGGTGAGCAGGTTGGGCTCGGCGCCGATCAGCGTGCCCAGCGAGGTCACCAGCTCCTCGCGGATGGCGTCCAGCGGCGGGTTGGTCACCTGGGCGAACAGCTGGGAGAAGTAGTCGAACAGCGGCCGCTGCCTGCTCGACAGCGGGGCCAGCGGGGCGTCGTTGCCCATCGAGCCGATCGGCTCGGCGCCGGTGCGCGCCATCGGCTCCAGCAGCAGCCCCAGCTCCTCCTCGGTGTAGCCGAAGGCCTGCTGCCTGGTCACCAGGGAGGCGTGCGTGGGCACCTCGCGCTCGCGCGCGGGCAGGGTCTCCAGCGGCAGGATGCCCGCCTCGACCCACTCGCCGTAGGGGTGCTCGGCGGCCAGCTGCCCCTTGATCTCGTCGTCGTCGACGATCCGGCCCTCGGCGGTGTCGACGAGGAACATCCTGCCCGGCTCCAGCCGTCCCTTGCGGACGATGGTGGCCGGGTCGATGTCCAGCACGCCGACCTCGGAGGCCAGCACGACCAGGCCGTCCTCGGTGACCCAGTAGCGGGCCGGGCGCAGGCCGTTGCGGTCGAGCACGGCGCCGATCTGGGTGCCGTCGGTGAACGAGACCAGCGCGGGGCCGTCCCAGGGCTCCATCAGGGTGGAGTGGAACTCGTAGAAGGCCCGGCGGGCCGGGTCCATCTCGGTGTGGTTCTCCCACGCCTCGGGGATCATCATCAGCACCGCGTGCGGCAGGCTGCGCCCGCCCAGGTGCAGCAGCTCCAGCACCTCGTCGAAGCTGGCCGAGTCGCTGGCCGAGCGGCCGATGACCGGGAACACCCGCTGCAGGTCGCCGGGGATGAGGTCGGTGGCGAGCATCGACTCGCGCGCGTCCATCCAGTTGCGGTTGCCGCGCAGGGTGTTGATCTCGCCGTTGTGCGCGATGTAGCGGTACGGGTGCGCCAGCGGCCAGGCCGGGAAGGTGTTGGTGGAGAACCGGGAGTGCACCAGCCCGACCGCGGAGGTCACGCGCTCGTCGGACAGGTCGGGGAAGAACGCCTCGACCTGGGGCTCGGTGAGCATTCCCTTGTAGACCACGGTGCGCGAGGACAGCGAGGCGAAGTAGAGCCCGTGCGCGGTGGTGGCGTGCTCGGCGCGCTTGCGCACGCAGAACGCCAGCCGCTCCAGCGGCAGCCCGGAGCAGCCGTCGGCCGCGGCCAGGAACAGCTGGGCGAAGTGCGGCATGACCGCGCGGGCGGTGGCGCCGGTGTGCTCGGGCACCACCGGCAGCTCGCGCCAGCCCAGGACGACGCCGCCCTCCTCGGCCACGACCGACTCCACGACCGCGACCACCTCGGCCCGCGCGTCGGCGTCGACGGGCAGGAAGGCGGTGCCCACGGCGTAGGCACCGGCCTCGGGGAGGTCGAAGTCGACGACGTCGCGGTAGAAGGCGTCGGGGACCTGGATCAGGATGCCCGCGCCGTCACCGGTGTCCGGCTCGGCGCCGCGGGCGCCGCGGTGCTCCAGGTTGCGCAGCGCGGTGAGGGCCTTGCTGACGATCGCGTGGTCTCTGCGGCCGGAGAGGTCGGCCACGAAGGCCACGCCGCAGGCGTCGTGCTCGAAGTTCTCGTCGTACAGACCACCGCGCAGGTGGTCTTGGCGGGTCGTCACAGCTAGCGGCCCTCCCAAGGTCAGGAGCGCGCGCACGGGGATCCGGTCGCGGGGGGAAGGCGCCCTGGGGCGGCTTCACCGGCGACTCGGCCCGGTGCCGCGTCGGAGAAGTCCCGGCGACGGGGTCAGGTGCCCGGGCGCGGGCGGTGGAGCGCACCTCATCGTGCGGGAGCGGCCAGGTGCACGTCGGTGTGCCCGAAGCCGAGCGCTGCGGCCGCCGCCGTGTGCCGGTGGGGGCGGGCGGGTGCCGAGCGTAGCGTCGAACCCGGGGTCATCCGGGCGTTCTCATGACAATAGTGTGAACTCGGCGTTATCGGCATAGGGCGTTGCGCCCGCGTGGTGAAGGCCACGAGGTCTTGACTAGTCGCCTGAACTGGTGATTGTGGGCGTGACCAGCCATTTCCCGACGTCGGGATCGTTTCGGCCCGCCCGTCCGTTGTACTGGTGTCCGGCGAATCCCGCCGGGTCGGGTGTCGTCCGAGGAGCGTAACGCCGTGCCGATCGCTGTGCTGGTGCTGCTGGCCGCCGTCGCCGAGGTCGCCGTGCTGGTGACCGTCGGCGGGCTGATCGGCCTGCTGCCGACGATCTTGTTGCTGCTGGGCGGGACCGCGCTCGGCGCCTGGCTGCTGCGCCGCGAGGGCACCAGGACGGTGGCCGCGCTGCGCGAGTCGGTGCTGCTGCGCCGCCCGCCGGAGCGCGAGCTGGTGGACGGCGTGCTGCTGGCCGCCGCGGGCGTCCTGGTGTTCCTGCCCGGTTTCCTCAGCGACCTGGTGGCCCTGTTCCTGCTGCTGCCGCCCACCCGCGCCCTGGTGCGCGAGCGCGTGCTGCGCCGGGCCCGGGCCCGCGCCGGGCGCCCGGTGGTGGTCGACTCGATCGTCGTGGAGTCCGAGCGGGTGCGCCCGGAACCCCAGCGGGTCATCGTGATCCCGCCCGCGCGCCCCGAGTGACGCGCCGGGTTCGCTCGTTGGGGTGAACGCCCGCCGTGTCCGGTTGGGAGGGACCGGCGCGGTGGGAATCATCCGCACATGCAGGTTCTCGGCGCCGCCCTCGCTCTGCTCCTGTCTACCGCGCAGCAGTTCTCCCCCGCGCCCGCCCAGACTGTGCCCACCCGGACTGCGCCGGCGCACTTCGCCCCGGTGTACGTCTACGACGGCTCGGCCGTGCCCGCGGGCGCCCGCGTGATGACCGTCCCGTTCGAATGGGGACAGTCGACTTCGGTCGTCGTGGTCGCCACCGGGCTGCTCCCGGGACGGGCGTACGGCGCGCACGTGCACCAGCGGGCGTGCGGGCTCCGGCCCGAGGACGCCGGTCCGCACACCCAGCACCGCGTCGACCCCGTGCAGCCGTCGGTGGACCCGGTGTACGCGAACCCGCGCAACGAGGTGTGGCTCGACTTCACCACCGACCGCGCGGGCAACGCCGTCAGCATCACCACCGTGCCGTGGCGCCTGTCCACCCGCCCGGCGAAGTCGCTCGTCCTGCACGCCGAGCACACCCACACCGACCCCGGGCACGCGGGCACGGCAGGGGCCCGCGTCGCGTGCGCAGGCCTGCGCGAGGGCTAGGGGAGCCGGTCGAGCAGCCAGCGGGGGCCGAGGATCTGCGCGCCGACGTCCTGGCAGCGCGCTTTGAGCCCCCGGTCGGCGGTGACCACCCAGCAGGGCGCGTTCGCCTCGGCCTGCGCCACGATCTCGTCGTCGCCCTCGCCAGGGGAGTCCACGACCACGACGCCCTCGACCGACCCGATGCCCTTGGCCTGCCCCTCCACCACCAGCACGGCGCGCGGGTACGCGCGGTCGAGGCCCGCGAAGTCGGGCACGCCCGCCCGCACGACCTCCGCGAGGCCGTCGCGCAGGCGGGTGGCGGCGCCGGGCCGGTCGCGCCACCAGCCGTCGGGCCGGGAGCCCATGACGTTGGCGCAGTCGACGACGAGCGTGGGTTCTGCCAAGAGGGTCACCAGTTCCGGCCAGGTCGCAGCGAACGGTGGGAACAGGGTAAGCCGGGGCACGCCGTCGAGCGGGACCCACGCCGCGGCGCGCGTCTCGGAGTTGCCCGGCCGCACCTCGGGCATCGCCGCCGCCACCGCCAGCACCGTGGTGTAGCTCCAGCCGCCGTGGTCGACGACGCGCTCACCGAACGGGCGCAGCAGGCCGGGGTCGAGCGTGCTCTCCTCCCCGACCTCGCGCAGCGCCGCCTCGACCGCGCTCTCGTGGCTGTCGCGGGCCCCGCCGAAGGTGCCCCACGTGCCCCCGCCCGGGGTCCAGCGCGCCCGCTGTTGCAGCAGCACGTGCCCGTCGCGCACGGGCAGCACCCCCGCCGCGCCGTAGCGGCCCCAGTGCAGGTGGCCCTGCGCGCACCGGGTGACCCGGTCGCCGTCCCCGACCGCCACCGGGCTACAGCTCGCCCGCGGCGGTGATGTGCAGGACGGCGGTGCCCGCCTCGTCCGAGGCGGCCAGGTCGACCTCGGCGGTGAAGCCCCAGTCGTGGTCGCCCGCCGGGTCGTCGAAGACCTGCCGGACCAGCCAGCGCTCGGGCTCCTGCTCGATGGTCAGCAGCGCCGGGCCGCGCGCGTCCGGGCCGACCCCGATCTGGGCGTGCTGGTCGAAGTAGGGCAGCACCGCGTCGGCCCACGCCTCGGCGTCCCACCCGGTGTCGCCGTCGAGGGCGCCCAGGGCGTCCCAGTCCCGGCGCGCGCACAGCTGCACCCGGTGGAACAGGGCGTTGCGCACCAGCACGCGGAACGCCCGGGGGTTGGTGGTGATCGCGGGCGGGGTGTCGTCGACCGGCTCGGCCAGGTCCTCGGGGTCGCCCGCGGCGGGGTTGCTCAGCTTCTCCCACTCGTCGAGCAGGCTGGAGTCGACCTGGCGGACCAGCTCGCCCAGCCACTCCACCAGGTCGGTCAGCTCCTCGGTCTTGATGTCGTCGGGCACCGTCTGGCGCACCGCGCGGTAGGCGTCGGCCAGGTAGCGCAGCACCAGGCCCTCCGAGCGGGCCAGGCCGTAGAAGGAGGTGAACTCCGCGAAGGTCATCGCCCGCTCGTACATGTCCCGCACGACCGACTTGGGGGACAGGTGGCTGTCGCCCACCCACGGGTGCCCGCGCCGGTAGGTCTCGAACGCCGCCGACAGCAGCTCGGCCAGCGGGCGCGGGTGCTTGACCTCCTCCAGCAGCTCCATGCGCTGGTCGTACTCGATGCCCTCGGACTTCATCGCCGCCACGGCCTCGCCGCGGGCCTTGTGCTGCTGGGCGGAGAGCACCTGGCGCGGGTCGTCGAGGGTCGACTCCACCACCGACACCACGTCCAGGGCGTAGCTGGGCGACTCGGGGTCGAGCAGCTCGAAGGCGGCCAGCGCGAACGGCGACAGCGGCTGGTTGAGGGCGAAGTCGAGCTGGAGGTCGACGGTCAGCCGGACCCGGCGGCCCTGCTCGTCGGGTTCGTCGAGCTGCTCGACCACGCCCGCCTCGCGCAGGCCCCGGTAGATCGCGATGGCCCGCAGGATGTGCTTGCGCTGGGCGGGCCGGTCCTCGTGGTTGTCCTCCAGCAGGTGGCGCATGGCCGCGAACGCGTCGCCGGGGCGGTTGATGACGTTGAGCAGCATCGAGTGGGTGACCTTGAAGCTGGAGGTCAGCGGCTCCGGCTCGGCGGCCACCAGCCGCTCGAAGGTCGGCAGGCCCCAGGAGACCATGCCCTCCGGCGGCTTCTTGCGCACGAACTTGCGCCGCTTCTTCGGGTCGTCGCCGATCTTGGCCAGCGACTTCTCGTTCTCGATGACGTGCTCGGGCGCCTGCACCAGCACGGTGCCCAGGGTGTCGTAGCCCGCCCGGCCCGCGCGCCCGGCGATCTGGTGGAACTCGCGGGCCTTGAGCAGCCGGGTCCTGGTGCCGTCGTACTTCGACAGCGAGGTGAACACCACGGTGCGGATCGGCACGTTGATGCCCACGCCCAGGGTGTCGGTGCCGCAGACGATCTTCATCAGCCCGGCCTGGGCCAGCCGCTCCACCAGCCGCCGGTACTTGGGCAGCATGCCCGCGTGGTGCACGCCGATGCCGTGGCGCACCAACCGCGACAGCGTCTTGCCGAACCCGGAGGAGAACCGGAAACCACCGATGAGCGCGGCGATCCGGTCCTTCTCCTCCCGGGAGCACACGTTGACGCTCATCAGCGCCTGCGCCCGCTCCAGGGCCGCGGCCTGGGTGAAGTGCACGACGTAGACCGGTGACTGGTTGGTGGTGAGCAGCTCCTCCAGCGCCTCGGTCAGCGGGCTCATGCCGAACGAGTAGAACAGCGGCACCGGCCGCTCCACCGAGGTCACCACCGCCGTCGGCCGCCCGGTGCGCCGGGTCAGGTCGGTCTCGAACCGGGAGACGTCGCCCAGGGTGGCCGACATGAGCACGAACTGCGCCTGCGGCAGCTCGATGATCGGCACCTGCCAGGCCCAGCCGCGGTCGGGGTCGGCGTAGAAGTGGAACTCGTCCATCACCACCTGGCCGACGTCGGCGCGGTCGCCGTCGCGCAGCGCGATGTTGGCCAGGATCTCCGCGGTGCAGCAGATGATCGGCGCGGTGCCGTTGACGCTGGAGTCACCGGTGACCATGCCGACGTTCTCCGCGCCGAAGGTGTCGATGAGCGCGAAGAACTTCTCCGACACCAGCGCCTTGATCGGCGCGGTGTAGAAGGTGCGCTTGCCCTGCGCCAGCGCGGTGAAGTGCGCCCCGGTCGCAACCAGCGACTTGCCCGACCCGGTGGGGGTGTTGAGGATGACGTTGGCCCCCGAGACGATCTCCATGACCGCCTCCTCCTGCGCCGGGTACAGGCTCAGGCCCTGGTCCCCCGCCCAGGTCTCGAAGGCGTCGAACAGCGCGTCGGGGTCGGGGGAGGCGGGGATCCGCGCGGAGAGCGTCATGGTGCTCCCGATGGTGCCAGACCCCGCCCCCCAGCACGCGCGACGGGACCCGCTCACCCCGCCCCGCGGGCTGTTCACCCGAGCTGCCACCTGGTGTCCCGGCGGCCGTGCGACCGGCTCGGGGACGGTGCCGGGCGGGGACGAGGGGGTGGGCGGCGGGAGGGTTCTAGAACCGGTTCCCGTGGAGGACGCTGCGCACGGCGCCGATGACGGAGCTGGCCTGGGGGAGGGTGGGGTTGGCCGGGTCCGGGGCGGTGGCCCAGTGCGCGACCTCGTGCGGGGTGGTCGCGGTGGGGAGCATGACCAGGGTGGTGACCGCCTCGACGGCCAGCGGCAGCGGGCGGCGCGAGCCCTCGGGGAAGGGCTGGACGAGGAAGGTCCAGTCGGTGCGCGAGCCGGGGGTGGCCAGCACCGGCCCCGCCAGCATGCGCAGCCGCAGCCACCACTGCACCTCCGCGCCCAGGCCCGCGGCCACCCGCAGGCCGGTGACGTGGTCGCCGGACAGGTCGAGGTAGACCCCGTGCTCGTCGCCGTCGGCGGGCCAGCCGAGGCCGCGCCGGTAGGCGCCGAGGTCGAGGCCCCCGGCCGGGGTCGTGGACTGGGACAACTCCGCCGCGGTCATGGCGCGCCACCTCTCGCGAAGGCGACCGGTCGGGTCCCGGACCCCTGTCTGGCCCGCCGGGCCGGTCCGCCGCTGTGGGTACAGCATGGCGGTGCAGATCACACGAGAGCTATCTCAACTGGTCATAGCACTAGCGGCATACATGGCGGGGCTCGCGGCGTCGGCGCAGGTCAGACCGCGTTCACACCCGCTCCGGGGTGGGAAGTATCCGCCGGAGCAGGCCGTGCGGGTTCCCGTGCCGCTTCCACTCGCGCGGGTAGCCCAGCGAGACCTCCTGGAACTTCACGCCGTCGTGGTGGGTGATGCGGGGGATGTGCAGGTGCCCGTAGACCATCCCGGCCGTGGGGTAGCGGGTGTGCCAGTCGGCGGTCAGCTCGGTGCCGCACCACTGCGCGAACTCGGGGTAGTGCAGCACGCGCGTGGGGTCGCGGACGAGCGGGTAGTGGTTGACGAACAGGAACGGCACCGAGGGGTCGCAGGCGTCCAGCCGCTCCCGGGTGATCGCCACCCGCTCGCGGCACCAGTCGTCGCGGCCGGGGTGCGGGTCGGGGTGCAGGTAGTACTCGTCGGTGCAGACGACACCGGTCTTGTGCGCGTAGGCCAGCGACTCCTCCTTGGTGGCGGTGCCCGGCGCGCGGAAGGTGTAGTCGTAGCCGATGAACAGCGGGGTGATCCGCACCGGGCCGCCGTCGCCCTCCCACACCGGGTACTCGTCCTCGGGGGTGACCACGCCCAGCTCCCGGCACAGCGCGACCAGCGCCTCGTACCGCGCGACGCCCCTGGCCTGCACCGGGTCGTCCTTCATCGTCCACAGCTCGTGGTTGCCCGGCACCCAGATGACCTTCGCGAACCGCTCGGCCAGCAGCCCCAGCGCCCAGCGCACGTCGGTGGTGGTCTCCGCGACGTCCCCGGCGACGATCAGCCAGTCGTCGGGGGAGTCCGGTCGCAGTCCGCGCACGATCTCGCGGTTCTCCTCGTAGGAGATGTGCAGATCGCTGATCGCCATCAGGGTGCCCACGGCCCGATCTTCGCATCACCGGCCGGGGGGCGTGCACCCCACCGGGGTGCTCGCCCTGTGCACTGGGTCACGGTGGGGGCGCGGGGCTCAGCGGCCCCGCATCAGCTCAGCGGCCCTTCATCAACTCGGCCGCCCGCTTGATGGCCTGCCGCACCCGGAAGTAGGACCCGCACCGGCACACGTTCTCGATGGCGTCGATGTCGGCGTCGGTGGGTTCGGCGGTGCGGCGCAGCAGCGCGACGGCGGCCATGATCTGCCCCGGCTGGCAGTACCCGCACTGGGCCACGTCCTGCTCCAGCCAGGCCTGCTGCACCGGGTGCAGCACGTCGCCGTCGGCCAGGCCCTCGATGGTGGTCACCGACCGGCCCGCGACCTCGGCCACCGGGGTGACGCACGGGTTGAACGCGGCGCCGTCGAGGTGGCTGGTGCACGCCTTGCAGACGTTGATGCCGCAGCCGTACTTGGGCCCGGTGACGCCGAGCTTGTCCCGCAGCGCCCACAGGGTCGGCAGGTCGTCGGGCGCCTCGACCACGACGGGCCTGCCGTTGACGGTGAAGCTGTGCTGGGGCATGCGGGTCACCTCGGGAAGGGCTCGAAGTCGACGGGGAAGTTGATCGGGAAGCTGCGCGGCCTGGTTCCGGTCGCCCTGGCGTAGGCGTTGGCGATGGCGCCCACGGCGGCGGGCACGCCCAGCTCGCCCGCGCCGCCGGGGTCGCCGGTGCCGGGCAGGACGAACACCCGGACGTCGGTGGGGGAGTCCTTCTGCCTGGCGTAGTGGAACTGCGAGTAGCTGCCCTCCAGCGGCAGCCCGCGGTCGATGTGCAGGCCCGCGCGCAGCACCGTGGAGATGCCGTCGGTGAGCCCGCCGAGCATCTGCGACTCCAGGCCGCGCGGGTTGACCGCCCGCCCCACGTCCACCGCGATCGTCGCGCGCACCACCCGGGGCGCCCGCGGGTCGCGCGCGTCGACCTCCACCAGGTAGGCGGTGCAGGACTTGTACTCGTCGTGGAAGCCGATGCCCTGGGCGAACCCGGCGGGCAGCGCCCGGCCCCACTGGCCCTCGGCGGCGGCCTTGGCCAGCACCGCGCGCTGCCGGTCGGACTTGAGCAGCTCCCGGCGCAGCGCGACCGGGTCGCGGCCGAGCGCCCTCGCGATCTCGTCGACGACGACCTCCTCCGCGCCGCGGGCGCTGGCCGAGTACACCGACCGCCAGCTGCCGGTGTGGAAGCCCAGCGGCACCTCGGTGAGGGTGCGGGTGGTGACCCCTAGGTTGTAGGGCGACTTCACCGTGGTGAGGAAGACGACGTTGGCGAAGGTCAGGTTGCCCGCCACCGGCAGCTGCGCCGCCTCGGCGGTGATCGCGTCGCCGACGCCGTGCCCGAAGTCGGTCTCCACGCTGGCCACCCGGTGCTCGATGCTCACCACGGCGCCCAGGGCGTGCACCGCGCGCAGCTTGTGGTGGCTGGCCGCGCGGGCCCGGCCGTGGCGCATGTCGTCGATGCGCGACCACATCAGCTTCACCGGCCGCCCGGCCGCCTTGGAGATCCTGGCTGCCTCCACCGCGGCGTCGCCAAAGAGCCTGCGGCCGAACGAGCCGCCGCCCTGCACCACGTGCACCACGACCTTGTCGGCCGGCAGACCGACGGCCTCGGCGACCTGCTGCTTGACCTGGATCGGGGACTTCAGCGCCGACCACACCTCGGCCCGGTCGGCGCGGACGTCGGCGATGGCGGAGTTGGTCTCCATCGGCGCGTGGCTGACGAAGGCGAAGTCGAACTCGGCGTCGACCGCCTTGCCAAGCAGGGGCGGCCCGCCGAAGCCGGGGGCCGCCGCGCGCAGCTTGGCGCGGATCGTGCTGTCGGACTCCGCGTCAACCGTGCCGGGGCCCCAGTCGACCTCCAGCGCCTCCTTGGCGTCGAGCGCCTGGCCGAACGTCTCGGCCAGCACGGCGACCCCGGTGGGCACCACGGCGACGTCGACCACACCGGGCATGGCCCGCACGGCGGCCTCGTTGCGCACCGCGCGCACGGTGCCGTTGATCGTCGGGGGCCTGCGCACCATCGTCGGCAGCGCGCCGGGCACCTGGATGTCCAAGGTGTACTTCTGCTGGCCGGTGACCATGGCCCGCGCGTCCACCCGGGACGTCGGCGTGCCCACCACGCGGAAGTCGCGCTCGCGCTTGGGGGTGGCGATGCCGATGACCAGCGACGGCTCGGCGGCGGCCGCGGCCAGCTCGCCGTAGCCGACCCGGCGCCCGTCGGCGGCCACCACCTCGCCGTCGCGGGTGCTCAGCGACCCGGTGCGCAGCCGGGCCGCGGCCGCGGCCACGAGCCGGGCGCGCGCGTTCGCCGCGACCTGGCGGATCGGGCCGTAGACCGAGCGGATCGTGTTGGAGCTGCCGGTGAGCTGGTTGAACAGCAGCTCGGGCCGGGCGTCGTCGAGCTCGACCCGCACCCGCGCCAGCGGCAGGTCCAGTTCCTCGGCCACCAGCATCGCCGCCGCGGTGGTGATCCCCTGGCCCACCTCGGCGCGCGGCAGGCGCAGGGTCGCGGTGCCGTCGAGGTCGACGCGCAGCACGAGCATGTGGGCGGTGGGGGTCCCGGCCAGGATCAGCACGTCACCGAGGTCGAGGATCTCGGCGGGCTCGGGCAGCGAGGGGATCGCCGCCTCGGCGTCGGGCGAGGCCGACAGCAGCTCACCCGCCACCGTCAGGGTCGGGGCCGCCACCAGCAGGGCGAGCATGGTGCGCCTGCGGAACCGGGTCACCAGCGCCTCCTTGAGCCAGGTGGAGACCCGACTCTAGGCACGTGACCGGTGTCGCACAACGCGGCGTAGTCAACCCGCGCCGATTGGTCACGACGGGTACGTCCGATTCGGTGTTATCGCGCGCGGCGCTTCAACACTTCGACGTGGGTCTCCCGCGTGCCGTCGGCGCCGAGCCAGGCCGTCGCCTCGTCGGTGAGCGTCTTGAGCACGTGCCAGCCGAAGGAATCGGTGGAGGGCAGCCGCCCGGTCTTCGACGGCGCCGCCGCCCGCACCCTGATCCCGTCGGGGGTGCGCTGGAAGGTGCAGGTGAGCTGGGCGCCGGGCCGGGCGAGGGCGATCACCTGCGAGCAGACCTCGTCCACCGCCAGCCGCAGGTCCGCGATCTCGTCCACGGTCAGGTCGGCGCCCATGGCGACCACCGCCGCCACCCCGCGCACCACCGGCAGGTTCGCGAACTCGGCGGGCAGCCGCAGCTCCACGTCCGCCCTGGTGTCCGGCACAGTCATGCTCCCCCATCTCCCCCGCGGCCCGCGACCCGCGCTGCGCGTTCCCTGGTCATCCCCGTCCCCGCCGGTCGTCGCGGCGCACGGGACCCACCCGGCCACGGCCGCGTGCGGATGGTGACTACCCAGCTCGTCCCGTTTCGACACAAGCCCGCTGACCCCCTCGTGCGCGCGGTCCCCCGGGGGCGCCCCTTAGTATCTGCCCGGGGCGTTGAGCAGCCAGCGGCCCTCGTCGTCGTGCTCCGCTGTCGAGAAGGGCTGCCATGGGTTCCGAGCTGTTGACCGTCGAGGTGGCCGAGCAGGCGGGCGTGGTGCTGGCGCGGGTGCGCGGCGAGGTGGACATGGGCACCGCCCCCGCGCTGCGCCGGGGCCTCGACGAGGCCGCCGAGCAGCGCACCGGCGAGCAGCCGGTGGTGCTGGACCTGTCCTCGGTGGGCTTCCTGGCCTCGGCCGGGCTCGCGCTGCTGGTCGAGTTCCACCGCAGGCTCACCGGGGAGGGCGGCGCGCTGCGCGTGGTCACCCAGGGGGGGCCGGTGCTGCGCGCCATCCAGGTCAGCTCGCTGGACAAGGTGCTGACCGTCTACCCCTCCGCCGACGCGGCGCTGGCCGCTCACGGCTGACCCCCGCGCCGCACGCGGTGCCGGTAGAGCAGGGCGGCCACGTCGTCGTCGTGGCCGCCGGTCGGCACCAGCTCGGTGATCACCCGGTCCAGCACCGCGTCCAGCGGCCCGGTGCGCGGCGCGGCCACCAGCGCCCGCACCGCCCTGGCCATGCCCACGTCTACCAGCTCGCCGCGCCGCTCGACCAGCCCGTCGGTGTAGAGCATCACCGTGCAGCCCTCCGCCAGGTCGAGCACCGCCTGCGGGCGCGGCGCGGGCAGCAGCACGCCCAGCGGCACCGAGCTCGCCGCGTCGAGCAGCGCGTGGTCGCCGTCCGCGCCCACCACCACGCCCGGCAGGTGCCCGGCCGAGGAGTACACCAGCTGCCCGGCCTCGTGGTCGACGATCGCGCAGAACACCGTCGTGCACACCGCCCCGGGCAGCTGCTCGGCGAAGTCGTCCAGCGCCGTGAGCACCTTCGCGGGCGCGTTCTCCTGCTGCATCAGCGCCCGGCAGGCGCTGCGCAACTGGCCCATCACCGACGCCGCGCGCAGGCCCCGGCCCACGCAGTCGCCCACGACGACCCCCACCCGGTGCTCGCCCAAGCGCACCACGTCGTACCAGTCGCCGCCGACCTCCAGCGGCTCCAGGGCCGGTTCGTAGCGCACCGCGAACCCCTCGGGCAGCTCGGTCGGGCCCAGGATCGACCGCTGCAGGGTCATCGCGACCAGCCGCTGCTCCTCGAACGAGCGCGCCCTGGTCAGCGCCAGCCCCAGCTGCGCGCACAGCGACACGAACAGGTACCGGTCGACGTCCGACACCCGCTGCGGCGGGTCCAGCTCCAGCCACACGGCGGTGTCCGCGCCCGCCGAGTCGAGCCGGTGCGCCACCCCGGCCGAGCGCCCGCCGCCCGGCGCGGGCACCACCTGCGGGGCCCGGGTGGCCCGCGCGGCGCTCATCGCCGAGCGGGCGGGCCCGGGCAGCGCCTCCCACGCCCGGCCGTCGGGGTCCGCGAGCACCACCGGCCGCTCCAGCTGGTCGGGGTCCTCCGGGTCGACCTGCCAGCCGACGACCACCGCGGGCCGGGTCGACCACGCCGCGCCCAGGCCCCGCACGCCCGCCGTCAGCACCTCCCGCACGTCGGTGGCGTCGGCCAGGGCCGCGGCGAAGGTGGCCTGGGCGGCGTCGCGCTCGGCGGCCACCCGGTCGGCGGTCACGTCCCGCACGGTGCCGACGAACAGCGGCTCGGTGGCCACCCCCTCGGGCTGCTCGGGCTGGGCAACCTCGTTGATGCTCACCGCCAGCCACACCCGGCGGCCGCTGGCCCGCCGGGCGGGCACCAGGAACCGCCCGCCCGCCCCGGACAGCGCCCGGTCCAGCTCCTGCTCCAGCCGGGCGGCCTCGCGCGGCTCGGCCTCGGTCGCGGGCCACCACGGGTAGGGCCTGCGGTAGGGCAGGCCGCCCTCGTCGAAGCCGAGGATCTGCCCGCAGGCGGAGTTCATCTCCAGGATCGTGCCCCGGGCGTCCATGGTGAAGAAGCCGTCATCGAGCGACTCCACCAGCGCCGCCCGCCACGCCGCCTGCCGGGTGCGCAGCCGGGCCAGCTCCAGGTTCGACCGCACCCTGGCCACCAGCTCCTGCGCGGAGAACGGCTTGACCAGGTAGTCGTCGGCGCCCGCGGCCAACCCCTCGATCGCGGCCTCCTCGCCCGCGCGCGCGGAGAGCAGGATGACCGGGATGTGCTTGGTGGCCGGGTTGCCGCGCAGCTCGGCCAGCAGCTCGAAGCCGTCCAGGCCGGGCATGAGCACGTCGCTGAGCACCAGGTCCGGCGCCGACCGGCGCACCTCGGCCAGCGCCTCGTCGCCGGAGGCGGCCACCCGCGCGTCCCAGTGCCTGCCCAGCAGCCTGCCCAGGAACCCGCGCAGGTCGGCGTTGTCCTCCACCACCAGCACCTGCGCGCCGCGGGTGGAGCGCGGGTCGGTGCGCGGCAGCGGCGCCGCCGGGTCCTCGCTCCAGCCCAGCGCCTCGTCCAGGTACGCCTCGGCCACCGCCTCCCGGGCGCCGGGGCCGGGGGCGGTCGGCGCGTCGCCGTAGGGCAGCAGGACGGTGAAGGTGCTGCCCACGCCCGGCTCGCTGCGCACGGAGATCTCCCCGCCGTGCAACCCCACCAGCTCCGCGACCAGGGCCAGCCCGATGCCGGTGCCCTCGCGGGAGCGGGCGGCGGGCTCGCGCACCCGGTGGAAGCGGTCGAACAGCTTGGGCAGGTCGGCGGCGGGGATGCCCAGGCCGGTGTCCTCGACCGACAGCCGCGCCCGGTCGCCGTCGTCGGCCACGCGGACGGCCACCGTGCCCTGCAGCGTGAACTTGAGCGCGTTGGACAGCAGGTTCAGCACGATCCGCTGCCACATGTCCCGGTCCACCGACACCTCGGCGGGCAGCGCGGGCGCGTCCACCACCAGCCGCAGCCCGGCGCGCTCGACCGCGGGGCGGAACACGTCCGCGATCGCCGCGGTGAACCCGGCCAGGTCGGTGCCGCTGCGCTCGGGGCGCAGCGCGCCGCTCTCGATCCTGGTGAAGTCGAGGATGTTGTCCACCATGCGGCCCAGCCGCGCGGCGTTGCGGCGGACCAGCTCCACCCGCTCGCGCTGGGCGGCGGGCAGCGGCTCGTCGACGTCGGCCAGCGCGTCCTCGGCGGGGCCCGCGATGAGCGTCAGCGGGGTGCGCAGCTCGTGGCTGATGTTGGTGAACAGCTCGGTCTTGGCCCGGTCCAGCTCGGCCAGCGCCTCGGCCCGCCGCCGCTCGGCGCCGTGCGCGGCCGCGTTCGCCAGCGCCCCGGACACCGCCGCGGCGACCAGGTCCAGGAACTCCCGGTAGCCGCCGCTGAGGTCGAGCATCGGGTTGACCCCGGTGACGAGCACCCCCAGCACGCCCGCGGTGGACGTCAGCGGCAGCGCCAGCGCGCGCGGGTCGCCCGCCCGCGACGGCAACCACGCCGCCTCGCCGTCGGTGACGACCGTGCGCAGCACCTCCGCCTCCGCGTCGGTGCCCGCCAGGTCGACCGGCCGCGGCTCGGCCCGCACCCCCGCGGCACCGGCCGGGCGCAGCGGGCCGCCGCCCGCGGTGAGGTAGACCACGGCGTGCGGGACGTCGTCGGGGTTGTCGCCCAGGGTGGCCGCGGCCACCCGCGCGACCCGGTCCAGGTCGTCGAGGCCCGCCAGCGCGCCGCCCAGCTTGCCCAGGGTCCGCATCCGCCGTTCGCCCAGCACCCGCCCGGTGGTCTCGGTGACCAGGCAGAGGACACCGCCCACCACGACGTCGGCGGGCCCGGCGCCGTCGACGAACACCGGGTCGTAGGAGACGTCGAAGTAGGTCTGCTCCAGGAACCCGTGCCGCTCGATGGGGAACGGGTGGTCCTTCGCCCAGAACGACCGCCCGGTGCGCAGCACCCGGTCCAGCAGCGGCTCCAAGACCTCCCAGAGCTCGCCCCAGTTCTCCCGGGCGGGCCTGCCCAGCGCGCGCGGGTGCTTGTCGCCGATGGTGGGCGCGTAGGCGTCGTTGTAGAGCGCGATCCGCTCCTCGCCCCAGAACAGCACCATCTGCTGCCGCGAGGACACCATCGTCCGCACCACCGACCGCAGCTGCGGGTCCCACCCCGGCACCGCGCCCAGCGGGGTGGCCGCCCAGTCCAGCGCGGCCATCAGCCCACCCACCGGATCCGGGCCCGCGAACACCCGCTCGCCCTCGTGCTCGACCCCCACCCACCCGCCTCTCTCCGCGCCGCGAGGACAGTATCCGTGGCGGGCACCCGCTCCGCACACCACGATCCACAGGCCCGCACCCACCACGGGTCGCGGACCGCGCCCCACCAGCTACATTGAGCACCACCCCACAGAGAGGGCAGGCCGTTGTCGCACTCCGCCCTGCTCTACCGCACGCCGGAGGACTACCTGGCCGCGCTGCTGCCGCTGCTGCGGCAGGCGGCCACCACGCCCACCACCGTCGTGGTGCCCGAGCCCAACCTGCGGCTGCTGCGCGAGCACTGCGCCGCCGACGGCGTCGACGCGCACATCACCTGGCGCGACGCGGGGGACCTCGCGCGCAACCCCGGCCGGTTGGTGCCGATGGTGCTGCACCCGGTGCTCGACGAGCGGGCGCTGGTCGTCGCGGAGGTCGAGTGGCCGGGGCGGACGGGGGTCGAGCACGCGGCGTGCGTGCGCCACGAGGCCTCGGTGAACTACCTGCTGGACGGGCGGTCGGTGCGGCTGCTGTGCCCGTACTCGGCGGAGCTGGGTGCCGACCGGGTGGGCGCGGCGTACCTGACCCACGCCGTCGTGGAGGGGGGCGCGGGCGGCCACGGGTACTCGCCGGAGCGGGCGCTGGCGTTGAGCAACGTGGAGTTCGACGAGCCCGGGGGCGACGTCCGGGAACTGCGGGTGGGGGCGGGGGAGACCGGGTCGCTGGGGACGGCGCGGGCGGTGGTGGACGGGATCGCGGCCGGGGCGGGGTTGTCCGCGGAACGGCGCGGGGACGTGGCGCTGGTGGTGACCGAGCTGGTCACGAACAGCCTGGAGCACGGCGGGGGAGAGGCTGTGCTGCGGGTGTGGGTGGGTGGTGGCGAGCTGGTGTGCGAGGTGCGGGACCGGGGCAGGTTGGTGGACCCGCTGGCGGGGCTGCGGGTGGCGCCGGTGGACCAGCCGAACGGGCGGGGGTTGCTGCTGGTGCACACGATGGCCGACCTGGTGCGGTTCCGGGTCGGCGACACCGGCACGGCGATCCGGGCGCACTTCCTGGTGTGACCGCGCCGCCCGCGCAGCGGCGGAACGGGGTCGTGGCGCTGCCGACCGGTGACCTTGGCCGAGCCGTTCCCCGGACGTGCCGTCACCGGGACCGGGGTTCGGTGATGGGCTCCCAGGCGCGGGGCGGATTCGGCCCTGGCGCTGGTGAACTGGGGTTTTGCGCGCGTGCGCGGCTGGGCGCTTGACCTGCCGCACGACCGGGTACGTCTGGGTCAGTGACGCGTTGTGACCAGGAGGATGAGATGAACGAGCACCCCCGCGGCGTGGCCCGCAGGCTCGTCGCCGTCACCCGCGGCGGCGCGATGGACCCCCGGGGTCCCGAGGGGGCTCTGGACGTGCTGTCCGGGCCTGATCACCGGGACCGGTTGTCCGCGGTGCTGCGGGAGCTGGTGGAGGCGACGGCGGGCATGATGCTGTGCCGCGCCGACTCCGCGGACGCGGAGAAGGCGTTCGTGCTGGACCTGCGGGACGAGGAGGGCAACCCGGTCGTCGTCGACGAGCTCGACCCGCCGGTGCGGGCCCTGGTGCGGGCGCTGCTGGCCGAGCTGAACGGCAGGCCCGAGGACACCGGCTTCCAGCTGGAGCTGGCGCTGCTCGACGACCCGCGGTTCGACCCGGTGGACGTGCTGGTGCTGGCCCTGCTGTGGACCGTGGGGTCGATCGAGTGGTGCGAGGAGCACGACGCACCGACCCCGGGGTGGTTGGTGTGACGGCCGTGCAGGAGCGCCCCGCGCGCCGCGAGGTCGGGCCCGCCCGGCCGCGGCGCGTGGGGGCCGTCCCCACCGGGGTCGACCTCGCCACCGCCGTCGCCAACTCCGCGACGGGCGTCTACCAGGGCGAGGACGAAGATCCGCTGGGTGGTGTCCTCGCCGGGAGCAGCGGGTACCCGCGCCCCATGTCCCACTACAGCCACACCACCACCGCCGCGGTCCCCGCCGACGAGGTGTTCGCGTACGTGGCCGACGTGCGCCACCTGCCCGACTGCATCCCCGGCTTGGGCGAGGAAGCGGACCACGCCTGCGCCTGGGTGCACGTCGACCGCGCTGGCCGCTGCATGCGTTGGGGCGCCGACGGTCCCGACGACTACCACGGTTCGCTGACGGTCACCGAGACCTCCGCCGGGCAGTGCGAGATCGAGGTCCAGGTGACCACGACCCGGGGCGAGGACCCCGACGTGCGGCGGTGCATCAAGTCCACTGTGGTCGGACTGACCCGGGCCGTCGCCGCGGCCTGAGCGCTGGCCCACGGCGCAGGCGCACAGCGTCAGCCTTCGAGCACGCCGTCGAGGAACTTGTCCAGGTTGATCCGCACCCGCAGGATCCTCTCGTCCAGGGTCAGGGTCTCGGTGGGCTGCACCATCTCCGGCTTGAGCTTGCCCCGCAGGTACAGCGAGCACGCCAGGTCGGAGCAGATGTAGGTGCCCCGCGTGTTGCCCTGCCGCCCGGCCTCGCCCGCCTTGCGCGCGGAGAACAGCGCCACCCCGGTCGAGCTGTGCGTGGTCATGCACAGCGAGCAGACCGACGTGCGGACGAAGCTCGTGGCGCCCTTGGGCGGCACCGCCAGGGTGAGGCCGACGATCCGGTCGTTCCAGCTGGCCACCAGGTAGGCGCGGGTGGGCGCGCCCTGGTCGCGCCAGCCGAAGAAGTCCAGGTCCGCCCACGGGACCGCCTCCAGCGGCTTGGGCACGGGCAGGCGCTTGGCCTCGCCCTTGGAGCAGTTGGCGAAGCTGGCGCGGATCTCGGGTTCGGTGAGCTGGTGCATGGTCCCGGGTGGTGTCGGTGGCTGTCCTGGCGCCGCAGACGGTAGTTCACCGCGCCTCAGCGGACCCAGGGGTTTTCCGCCGGGTCAGCCGACGGCGGCGTCCTCCTGCTCCGGCTCGGCCGCGCCCGGTGCGCCGTCCTCGCCCGCCAGCGCAGCCAGGATCTGCTCGCCGTACTTGGCCAGCTTGTTCTCACCGACACCGCTGATCGTGCCCAGCTCGGCAGGCGTCGTGGGCTTGGCCGCCGCGATGGCCCGCAGCGTGGCGTCGTGGAAGATCACGTACGCGGGCACGCCCTGCTCCCGGGCGGTGGCGGCCCGCCAGGCCCGCAGGTCCTCGAAGACCTGGTTGTCCTCGGTCGAGAGCGGGGTCTGCGGCGCCACCGAGCGCTTGACCCTGGCGGAACCGCCGCTGCCCGCCTGCCGCTCCGGCTCGCGGCGCAGCATCACCTTGCGCTGCTGCTTGAGCACCTCGGAGCTGGCCTCGGTCAGGTGCAGCACGCCGTAGTCGCCCACCACCGCGAGCAGGCCCTGGGCGAGCAGCTGGCGCACGACCCCGCGCCACTCGCCCTCCTTGAGCTCGGTGCCCTTGCCGAAGGTGGCCAGCTGGTCGTGGCGGTGCTGGCGGACCTTCTCGGTCTGCTTGCCCAGCAGGATGTCGACGACCTGACCCGCCCCGAAGTGCTGGTTGCGCTCGTTGTCCAGCCGCCAGACCGCCGACAGCAGCTTCTGCGCGGCCACCGTGCCGTCCCAGGACTCCGGCGGCGTCAGGCAGGTGTCGCAGTTGCCGCAGCGCTCGCCGGACTGGCCGAAGTAGTTGAGCAGCTGCACCCGGCGGCACTCGATCGTCTCGCACAGCGCCAGCATCGCGTCCAGGTGCGCGCTGAGCCTGCGCCGGTGGGCCAGGTCGCCCTCGGACTGCTCGATCATCTTGCGCTGCTGCACCACGTCGGCCAGGCCGTAGGCCAGCCACGCGGTCGACGGCAGCCCGTCGCGGCCCGCGCGGCCGGTCTCCTGGTAGTAGCCCTCGACCGACTTGGGCAGGTCCAGGTGGGCCACGAAGCGCACGTCCGGCTTGTCGATGCCCATGCCGAAGGCGATGGTCGCCACGACCACCAGGCCGTCCTCGCGCAGGAACCGGGACTGGTTGCGCGCGCGGGTGCCCGCGTCGAGCCCGGCGTGGTAGGGCAGCGCGGTGACCCCGTTCTGGCACAGGAACTCCGCGGTGCGCTCCACCGAGGCGCGGGACAGGCAGTAGACGATGCCCGCGTCGCCGGCGTGCTCGGTGCGGATGAGGTCCAGCAGCTGCTTCTGCGGGCTGGCCTTGGCCACGATCCGGTACTGGATGTTGGGCCGGTCGAAGCTGGCCACGAAGTGCTTGGCGCCGGTGAGGTCGAGCCGCTCGGCGATCTCGGCGTGGGTCGCCCGGGTGGCCGTGGCGGTGAGCGCGATGCGGGGGATGTCCGGCCAGCGCTGGTGCAGCTCCGAGAGCGCGAGGTAGTCCGGGCGGAAGTCGTGCCCCCACTGCGAGACGCAGTGCGCCTCGTCGATGGCGAACAGCGCCACCGCGCCCCGGCCGAGCAGGTCGACGGTGGAGTCCATCCGCAACCGCTCGGGCGCCAGGTAGAGCAGGTCGAGCTCGCCCGCGAGGAAGTCGCGCTCCACGCGCCTGCGCTGCTGGGGGTCCTGGGTGGAGTTGAGGAACCCGGCCCGCACGCCCACGTTGCGCAGCGCGTCGACCTGGTCCTGCATCAGCGCGATCAGCGGCGAGATCACCACCCCGGTGCCCGGGCGCACCAGCGACGGGATCTGGTAGCACAGCGACTTGCCACCACCGGTGGGCATCAGGACGAGCGCGTCGCCGCCCGCCACCACCGTGTCGATGATGTCGGCCTGCTCGCCGCGGAAGGCGTCGTAGCCGAACACCCGGCGCAGCACCTGCAGCGGCGTCTCCGGCTCGGTGGGCCGGGCGGGCACCACCACCGGGTCCTCGGCGGGCGCCCCCGGCCCGTGCTCCGGCTCCGGCTCTGGCTCGCCCCAGGCGCCGTCGTACTCGTCCGGCTCCGGGGGGAGCGGCAGGTCGTCGTACTCGGTGGGGGAGGCGGGTCCCCAGGCGGCGGGCTGGGTGGGGGAAGGCACCCGGCGATACTACGACGAACGGCCGACCCGCCCCCGACCCCCGCGCCGGTACCTGTGGACAACTCGCGTCGCCGCAGGTCGGGCGCGGGGGCCGGGGCGCGTCGGCCGCCGGGGCGGGGTGGGACGGCCCCGCCCCGGCAACCGGGTCGGCCCCGCGCGGGCGGGACCGGGCCGGGGGTCAGCCGTCGTAGCCGGTCACGTGCACGTAGTCGACGACGAGCTGGTTGGGGAACTGCGTGGAGCCGTCGGGGTCGCCGGGCCAGTAGCCGCCGACCGCCAGGTTGAGGATCATGTAGAAGGGGTGGTCGAACACCCACCGGTTGCCGCCGACGTCGCCGGTGGTCTTGGTGGAGTAGGCGTTGCCGTCCACCGACCACACGATCCGGCCGGGGGTCCAGTCGACGGCGAAGGTGTGGAAGCCGTCGGCGAAGTCGCCGCCGATGCCGTAGGGCGCGCCGATGCCGCCGGAACCGGAGTAGCCGGGGCCGTGGATGGTGCCGTGCACGGTCTTGGGCTCGAAGCCCACGTTCTCCATCACGTCGATCTCACCGCACTGCGGCCACCCCGCGCTGCCGATGTCGTTGCCCAGCATCCAGAACGCGGGCCACATGCCCTGCCCGCGCGACATCTTGATGCGCGCCTCGAAGCGCCCGTAGGTCTGGGTGAAGGTCTGCGCCGTGCTCAGCCGCGCGGAGGTGTACTCGCAGGGGCCGTACCAGCACTGGTACCCGCCCGGGTTCTCGCGCTTGGCGGTGATGACCAGGTTGCCGTTGCCGTCGAGCGCGGCGTTGTTGGTGCCGTCGGTGTACCACTGCCGCTCGTGGTTGTTCACGTTGTCGCCGGTCTCGAACCGCCACTTGGACCCGTCGACCCCCGACCCGGCCGGGCCGTCGAAGTCGTCGGAGAAGGTGGTGGCCGCGGCGTGCACGGGCTCGGCGGGGGCGGCCTGCGCGGTGGGGGTCGCGGTGGTGGACAGGGGCACGAGCAGGGCGGTCGCGGCCACCGCGCCCCAGGAGAACGCGCCGCGCAGACGGGATCGGGTCGACTTCGTTGTCACCGGTGTCACCTCATTCCGCGGCGCCGCGGACCTCGGGACAGGTCCGGCGCCGCGCTCGCGGGTGTTTGTGCGGGGTGACAACAAACTATGCCCGGTCCAGACCACCCAGACAAGGGGGAAGTTCACCGGATGTCCCGGTTGTCCGGCGCCGGTGCACGGGCGCTCAGCTCCCGGCGTCCTCCGCGGCGGCGCGCTCGGCGGCCCGCTTGCGGCGTTTGCCCTCGTGCATGGCCTGGACGCGGGCCACCGGGATGGTGTGCCCCTCGGCCACCAGGTCCTCGGGCAGGGGGACGGCCGGGGGCATCAGCTCGGCCCACTTGTCTCGACCGTCGAGCAGCTCCACGGCGTTGTGCACGGTGAAGCCCTCCGGCCGCGCGCCCGCCAGCTCCGACCAGTCCAGCGGGAACGACACCGGCAGGCCGGGCCGCTTGCGCGGGCTGTAGGCGGCGGCGGTGGTGGCGCCGTAGGCGCGGGTGGAGTCCAGGAACACCTTGCCGTGCCGGTCGTCGCGGATGAACGCGGTGGTGGCCAGGTCGGGGTCGATCCGCTCGGCGCGCACGGCGATGGCGCGCATGGCGGCCGCCATGTCGTCCGGCTGCGCGCTGTCCACAACGGGCACGAAGATGTGCAACCCCTTGGCGCCGCTGGTCTTCACCGCGCCCGCCAGCCCGCTGTCGGCGAGCGCGGCGCGCACCAGTTCGGCCGCCCGCACCGCCAGGGAGAACTCGCCGCCCTCGGGCGGGTCGATGTCGAGCACGAGGTGGGTGGGGTGCAGCGGGCGCTCGGCGGGCGCGAGGGTGGGGTGGTACTCGATCGCGCGCTGGTTGCCGAACCACAGCAGGGTCTTGCGGTCGTCGCACAGCGCGTACCGGATCGTCCGCTTCGACGACTCCGCCCACACCTCCACCGAGCGCACGTAGTCCGGGGTGTACTTGGGCAGGTTCTTCTGCATGAACGCGTCCTGCCCGCGCAGCACCCGCACCACTGACAGCGGCCTGCCCGCCAGTACCGGCAGGAACCGGTCGGCCACGGCGTCGAGGTAGTCGACCAGGTCGCGCTTGGTGGCCCCGGCGCCGGGGAACAGCTCCTGGTCGAGGTTGGTCAGGGCCACGCCGTCGCGCGTCTCGCCCTTGTCGCCGCTCATGCCGGTCAGCCTGTCAACATATAAACAGAGTGACAAGTCGTGGCCGGTGCCGAACGGCCGCGCGCGCTGCGACCGGTGTCCCACAACGGAAGTCGCGAACCGGGCGGGAAAGCGGCGAACCGCGCGGCGCCCACCCCAGACATCGCCGCGGGGGCAGGCGGCGTTTCACGGACCGGCCCTTCCCAAGCGCGCGATCCTCGGGAAAAGATCACCGGGTACGTGTCAACCCGGTGAGTGGTTCGCCGCCGCCGGGTTCCCCTGCGACACGAGGAGCACCGCATGAAACGCCTCGTCCCGGGCCGCGCCCTGCCCGCCTGCCTCGCCACCGCCGCGCTCACCGCCTCCGCCCTGGCCGCGGTCGCCGGACCGGCCGCCGCCGCGCCCGCGCCGCTGACCAAGCCGGGCGCGCTGTCGCTGGCCGCCACCGAGTCCGGGAAGGTCGCCGCCGCCGCGGGCCTGGGCCCGGCCGAGCGGTTGGTGGTCAAGGACGCCATCGCGGGCAAGGACGGCGCGCGGCACCTGCGCTACGACCGCACCTACGGCGGCCTCCCGGTGCTCGGCGGCGACCTCGTCGTCACCGAGGCCGCCGACGGCGCGATCCGCTCGCTGCACAAGGCTTCCGACGCCGCGTTCACCCTGTCGACGACGCCGGTGCTGACCGCGGCCGACGCGGGCGCGCGGGTGCTGTCCACCCGGGCCGCCGAGCCGATGGCCACCGCCTACGCCCAGCGCGGGCAGTCCACGCTGATGGTCTACGCCGTGCGCACCGCGCCCGTGCTGGCCTACGACACCGTCCTCACCGGCATCAAGGCCGATCAGACGCCGAGCGTGCTGCACGTGGTCACCGACGCCGCCACCGGCGCGGTGCTCTACACCCACGACGAGGTCGAGACGGCCGCGGGCACCGGGGAGTCGATGTACGGCGGGTCGGTCACCCTCGACACCACCGAGACCTCCGGCGGCTACCAGCTCACCGACCCGGGCCGGGGCAACCAGGAAGTGCTCGACGACAAGTCGAACCAGGTGTTCACCGACGCCGACAACGCCTGGGGCGACGGCACCGCGGCCGACCCCGCCACCGCCGCGGTCGACGCCGCCTACGGCGCCGCGACGACGTGGGACTACTACAAGAACTCCTTCGGCCGCAACGGCATCGCCGACGACGGCCGCGGCGCGCAGAGCTTCGTGCACTACGGCAACGCCTACCAGAACGCGTTCTGGAGCGACAGCTGCTTCTGCATGACCTACGGCGACGGGGCGAACGACGAGCACCCGCTGACCGCGCTGGACGTCGCGGGCCACGAGATGTCGCACGGCGTCACCTCCGAGACCGCGGGCCTGGTGTACTCCGGGGAGTCCGGCGGGCTCAACGAGGCCACCAGCGACATCTTCGGCACCATGGTGGAGTTCTCCGCGGGCAACGCCGCCGACCCGGGCGACTACCTCATCGGGGAGCGCATCGACCTGTTCGGCACCGGGGAGCCGCTGCGGTACATGGACGACCCGACCAAGGACGGCAAGTCGGTGGGCTGCTGGACCTCCAGCACCGGCGGCCTGGACGTGCACCACTCCTCCGGCGTGGCGAACCACTTCTTCTACCTGCTGGCCGAGGGCAGCGCGAACAGCCCGACGTGCGGCGCCCCCGCGGTGACCGGGATCGGCCGGGAGAAGGCCGCCGCGATCTGGTACAACGCGCTGACCACGAAGTTCGTCTCCACCACGGACTACGCCGACGCGCGCACCCAGACCCTCGCCGCCGCCGAGGAGCTCTACGGCGCGGGCAGCGCTGAGGTGTCCGCGGTGGCCGCCGCGTGGTCGGCGGCGGCCGTCGACTGAGGCCCCCACCTGGTCCGACCGCCCCGGCGCTGCCCTCGGCGCCGGGGCGGTCCCCTGTCCCCGGCGGGAATGGCAGGGCATTGCGGCAAGCTCTGAAAAGCTTGAGGTATCAAGCGTTATCTGGATCTGACAAACTGGCCGGTAGCCTTTTGCGCCGTCGCGCGGTGCCGCTGGACCTGCGGTAACGTCGTCACAGATGATCTGCGCCACTGCACGCTCACCGAGGTGAGTGTTCGGCGCGGCGGCTTCTGCGGATTGGTGCGCTCTTTCCTGTCGCCTGTTTTCCCGCGTGTAACGCTGCATTAGCGTGCGAACCCCAGGACCCGTTCAGTGTCGAGGAGTTCGGACGTGCGAGGTACTTTCCTGAAGCGCTCGGCGGTGGCCGCCGCGGCGCTCGCGGTGGCCACCACCGCGGCGTTCGTGGCGCCCCAGGCGTTCGCCGGGCAGGCGCCCACCACCGCGGCGCAGGTGCGTGCGAGCGCCTTCGCCAAGGGCCCGGACCCGACGGAGCAGACGATCAAGGCCCAGCGCGGGCCGTTCCAGATCAAGCAGCTGTCGGTGGCCGCGCAGTCCGGTCGCGGCTTCAACCGCGGCACCATCTACTACCCGACCGACACCGGCCAGGGCACCTACGGCGCCATCGCGGTCATCCCCGGGTTCCTGGAGCCGGAGTTCATCACCTCCTGGTACGGCCCGACGCTGGCCTCCTACGGCTTCGTGGTCATGACCCTGGAGCCCTTCGCCATCACCGACTTCCCCGACCCGCGCAGCAACCAGCTGCTCGCCGCGGTGGACTGGCTGGCCGCCGACTCCCCGGTCAAGGCCCAGGTCGACCCGAACCGGCTCGCGGTCATGGGGCACTCGATGGGCGGCGGCGGCGCGCTGCTGGCCGCGAGCAAGCGCCCGTCGCTCAAGGCCGCCGTCCCGCTGGCGCCGTGGAACCTCTACGCCGACTTCGCGGGCGTCACCGTGCCCACGCTGGTCATCGGCGCGGACAACGACTTCATCGCCCCGGTCGGCATGCACGCGGACCCGATGTACGCCTCGATCAAGGCCAGCCCGAACGAGGGCTACCTCAAGCTGAAGAACGCCGACCACTTCACGGTGAACAGCTACAGCGCCACGCTGACCAAGTTCACCGTGTCGTGGATGAAGCGCTACGTCGACGAGGACACCCGCTACACCCAGTTCCTCTGCCCCGCTCCGCAGCCGGACCCCTCGTTCGCCAGCTTCCAGATGACCTGCCCCAGCTAGCCCGGCCGGTGGGGGCGGCCCGCGCCGGCCGCCCCCACCCACCCGTCCCGAGTACAGCCCGAGGGTGGAGGTGCACGATGACGACAGCCAGGACGACCACGAGGACCGCACGACCCCGACCCGCAGGCGAGCAGGACCACCGCCGCCTCGCCACCGCGGCCAGGGCCCGCCTGCCCGAGCTCGTCCGCGCCGCCGTCGGGGCCATCACCGGCGGGGTGGGCCCGGTCGACGCCCCCGCCGTCACCGCGGTCGAGGCGGCCGTGCTGGCGGGCATCGACGCGGTGTTCGCCGACGCCCCCACCCCGGCCGCGGCCAGGGCCGTGCTCAAGGGCGTCGGCGCCCAGGAGCGCCGCGCGGGCCGCGGCCTGGAGCGCGTGGAGTCGGCCGCCCGGCTGGCCTCCCGCGCCGTGTGGCGCAGGCTCACCGCCATCGCGGGCGAGCTGCGGGTGCCGCCGGTGGTGATGGTCTCGACCGTGGACGCGCTGTTCGCCTTCACCGACGACCTGGTCGACGCCGCCCGCGAGGGCCACGACTCGGTCACCGAGCCCTCCGACCCCCGCCGCGCCGAGCTGCTGGCCCTGCTGGTCACCCCCGGCCCGGTCAGCGACCTGGAGCGCCGCGCCGCCGACGCCCGCTGGCCGCTGCCCGAGCGGGTCGTGGCCGTGGTGTCCGACCTGCCCTTCCGCGTCGAGCCCGGCGAGCTGGACCCGCGCATCCTGGCCAACACCGACCGCGAGACCACCTGCCTGCTGGTGCCCGCCGACGTCGAGCTGCCGCAGGAGCTGGCGCAGGAGTTGGCCCGGGGCCGCGACACCCGCTTCGCCGCGGGCCTGCCCATGCCGGTCGCCGAGGCCCACCGGTCGGTGGAGTACGGCCGCAGGCTGCTCGACCTGGTCGAGCGCGGCAGCCTGCCCCCGGCCCGCCTCACCCGCGGCTGCGACCACCTGGTCACCCTGCTCACCGCCGCCGACGGCGGGCTGCTGCGCTGGATCAGGGAGGACAACCTCGGCCCGCTGGCCCAGCTGTCCGAGGGCCGCCGCGCCAAGCTGCTGACCACCCTCGCGCTCTGGTTGCGCCACGACGGCGACGCCCGCGAGGTCGCCAAGCGCGTCCAGCTGCACCCGCAGTCCGTCCGCTACCGCGTGCAGCAGGTCAAGGACCTCCTGGGCGACCAGGCGCTGGAGGGCGAGAAGCGGTTCCTGCTCCAGCTCGCCCTCTGCACCCGCACCCGCGGCCGGTGACCGGGCGCGGGTGACCGGGGCGCCGTGGCGCAGAATGCCCCGGTGCCCACCACCTGCCCCTGCGGCTCCACCCTCCCCCGCGCGGACTGCTGCGGCCGGGTGATCGACACCGGGTCCGCGGCCACCGCCGAGGCGCTGATGCGGTCCCGCTTCACCGCCTTCACCGAGGGCGACACCGCGCACCTGCTGCACACCTGGCACCCCAGCACCCGGCCCGCGCGCCTGGACCTGGACCCGGACTTGCAGTGGGTGCGCTTGGAGGTGCTCTCGCGCACCGGGGGCGGGTTGCTGCACGCCGAGGGGACGGTGTCCTTCCGCGCGCATTTCCTGACGGTGAACGGGCCGGACGTCCTGGTCGAGGACAGCCGGTTCACCCGGTTCGAGGGGCAGTGGAAGTACCTGGCGGCGCGGTAGCCGCGGCGGCGGGTGGTCCCGCTACCCTCGTGCCCATGGCTCGTGAGCGCCGTCCGGCCGCCAAGTACGCGGTCTAGCTGTGCGGACCCAGCCCGCCTGCGACAGCAGGTGGGCCGAGATCCCCTGTCCGCACACACCTCACGAGGCGATCACCCATGCGCAGACTGGTCTTGCCGACCGTCCTGCTGTCCTCCGCCGCATTCCCCCTGACCATCACCGGCGCCTCGCTGGCGCTGGCCGACATCCAGACCACCCTCGGACCCGCCCGCTGGGTCGTGAACGGGTACAACATCGCGTTCGCCGCCTGCCTCGTCCTCGCGGGTTCGCTCGCGGACCGGGTGGGCAAGCGGCGGGTCTACGCCGCGGGTGTCCTGCTGTTCTGCCTGGCGGGCGCGGTCAGCGCGACCGCCGCTGACGTCGCCGTCCTCACCGCCTCGCGGGTCGCCGCGGGCGTCGGTGCCGCCGCGGCCGTGGCGGGCGGCACCGCGATCCTCGCCGAGGTCGCCACCGGGGCGGCCCGGGCGAGGGCCTTGGGGCTCCTCGGCACCGTCCTGGGCGGGGGCCTGGCGTTCGGCCCCGCGGTCGGCGGCCTGCTCGTCCACGGCTTCGGGTGGCGCGCCGTCTTCGCCCTCCCGGCCGGGTTGGCGCTCGTCGCCCTGGTCCTCTCCGCCTGGTTCCCCGCGACCCCGGCCGGGCGGCGCGCCGCCGAACCCGCCGGGGCGCGCTCGCTCGGCAACCCGACCTTCCTGGCCTGGGCGGTCGCGGCGGGGGCGTTCATGGCCGTGCTCGTGCCCCTGCTCGTCTACCTGCCCACTTACCTGATCACCGTCGGCGGGCACGACGCGGGCGCGGCGGGCGCGTGGCTGCTGTTCCTGACCGTGCCCACGGTCGTGCTGCCGTCGGTCGGGGCGCGGCTGGGCAGGCCGGGGGCGGTCGTGCTCGGCGCGCTCTGCCTCACCGGCCTCGGCGCGCTGCTGCTGGTGACCATCGCCCCCGACAGCGGGCTGCTCGCGCTCGCGGGCCCGTTCCTGCTGGTGGGCTCCGGTGTCGGGCTCACCACCGGGCTGCTGGACGGGCTCGCGCTCGGCAGCGTGGAGCCGGGTCAGGCGGGGGCCGCCGCCGGGCTGTTCAACACCTCACGGCTCGCCACCGAGACCGCCTCGCTGGCGGCGGTGGGGGCGTTGCTGCAAGCGGTCAGCGGCGGGGCGCTGGTGGACACCACCGGGTTGCGCGTCGCCTGCGCGGTGCTGGCGGGGGTCGCCGGGCTCGCCGCGGTGCTGGTCGTGGTCCTGCGGCGGGGCACCGGGGCCCGCGTGGCATGATGAACAGTGGAATTCGGTTTCGGTTCACCCCTCCGGCCCTGGTGGGGACCCGACGACCACGTCACGAGGAGAACACTGTGAAGAGCGGCATCCACCCGGACTACGCCCCCATCGAGGTCACCTGCAGCTGTGGTGTCAAGTTCACCACCCGCAGCACCAACACCTCGGGGTCCCTCTACGTCGACATGTGCTCGAGCTGCCACCCGTTCTACACCGGCAAGCAGCGCATCCTCGACACCGGCGGCCGGGTCGCGCGCTTCGAGAAGCGGTACGGCAAGCGCCAGAAGTAACCGCTGGAGCCACCCGGACGGCGCTCGGCCCCCCGCGGGCCGGGCGCCGTCCGGCGTTCCCGGGCGGCCACGCCTGCCCCCGGGGGCAAGGCGGGTCCCGCTACGATCCGCTGACCCGACCTGGAGGGAGGCGGTCGTGGCCTGCGAGGTCACCTTCCGGCTCACGGCCCCCGGGACCACCGCCGGTGGCGAGGAGCTGCTGCTGCGGGTCGTGGACGTGCTCGACGCCGAGGACGGGCACACCGACGCCGACGGGTCCGTGGTGGACCTGGTGGGCGGCGATGTCGCCGGGGCTCCCGGCGCGCTGGTCTGCTCGGTCACCGTCGGCACCGACCGGCTGGCCCGGGCGGTGGAGGCGGGCACCGACCTGGCCGAGCTGCTGCGCGCCCGCATCCCCGACCTGCTGGATTGGCAGCTCGACGCCGTCGGCGCGCAGCGGGTCGACGCCGACGCCGACCCCGGCGGCGAGCCCGACCCCACCCGCGCCACCCCCGCCGAGCACCTGCCGCTGGAGCTGGTCGAGCTGTGCTCGGCGCACCTGGTCGCCGGTGCCGTGCGTGGCCTCTACGCCCCCGACCCGCTGCGCAGGCACATGGTCGACCCCGCCGACCTGGTCGCGGGCGCCGCCGAGGGCGCGCCGTGGGCGCGGACGCTGCCCGGGGTGCTCGGGGACCTGCTGCTGCGCGCGGCGCTGCTGGAGCGCGAGCACGGCGAGCGGGTGCAGCAGGTGGGGCGCGGCGGGGGCGACCCGGCGCTGGCCGAGGCGCTGCTGGCGCACGTGCGCGCCGAGGCCGACCACCCGTCCACCGGGTACGCCGAGCACAACCTGCGGATGCGCGCGCACGCGCTGGTCGAGGAGTTCACCGCGCGCCACGAGCTGTCCCGGCGCGGCGAGCAGGAGCCCGAGCAGCTGGCCGCGTTCCTCTGGGCGGGCCTGCGCGCCCTGACCGCCCTCACCTCCGCCGTGCACGCCGACGCCCCGACCCCGTGGGCGCTGCTGGACGAGCTGGTCGACGACCCGGTGGTGGCGCACTTCGCCGAGCGCGACCGCGACTACCTCGACCGGGTGGGCGTGGCGGTGACCGGGGAGACCGCGGGCGCCGCGCTGGCCGTGCTGCTGGTGCGCGTCGCCCTGGTGCACCCCGACCTGCTCGACGGGCCGCTGCCCGGCGCCGACGACCCGGACGTCGTCGGCGGCCCGCTGCACCACGTGCTCTTCCACGTCCTGCTCGACCTGGGCGCCGACGCGGTGGAGGCGGCGGCCCTCGACGGCACCGACCCGGTGGCCGCCGCGCTGCGCCCGGTGCTGCGCGCGGTGGCCGACGCCGACGCCGAGGACCTGTTCGACCCCTACGACGACCTGCACGCCGCCCTGGAGGACCTGCTGCGCACCGAGGCGGGCGACCCCGGCCCGGCGCGGGCGGTGCTGCGGTCGCTGGCGGAGGCGGCGGCGTTCGCGGGCGCCGACCGGGTGGCGGCCTGGCGGGCGGACCTGGTGCACGACCCGCGCGAGTACGCCTGCGTGCTGGTCGACGCCGACGACGACGAGGTCGACCGGCGCATCCGCGCGCTGCTGCTGGCGCACGCGTGCGCGCTGGACGTGGCGGTGGCCACCGAGCTGGCCGCCGACCTGCCCGAGCTGGTGGGCGCGGACCCCCGGGACGACCCGGCCATCCGCACCACCGCGCTGCGCTGGTGGAAGTCGCTGACCGAGCTGGGCGCCGAGGCCGCGGGCGGCCCCCCGGCAGACGGCCCCGAGCCGGGGTCGCTGGCCACCCGGGACCTGGTGGTCGGCGTGGTGCAGGCGGTGGCCGTGGTGTCCGCCGCGCTCGGCGGCGACGTGGCCTTCGAGGTCTTCGGCGCCTGAGCAGGAACCGCCGCGGGCCGCCGTCCGACCACTCCGGCGGGGGCTGACCCCAGCGGAGGGAGCGGACGGTGCTCGGGTTCGACGGGACGCAGGCGGGCCGGGTGCTGGCGGCGGTGTTCGACGCCGTGGCGGACAAGGGGTACGCGGCGACCACGGTCGCGGACGTGGTGGCGGGCGCGGCCGTGTCCAAGCGGACCTTCTACCAGCACCACGACGACAAGGAGGGCTGCTTCGCCGCCGCGTGCGGCGCGGCCGCCACCGACCTCGCGCGGACCCTGCGCGCCGCCGTGGCCCCGATCGCCCCGCACGACTGGCACGCGCGCGTCCACACCGCCTGGCAGGTCCTGCTCGACGCGCTGGCCACCCACCCGACCGCCGCGTGGTGCCTGTTCGTCGAGGCGCCGAGCGCGGGGGCGGCCACCACCGCGGGGCTGCTGGCCGCGCACGAGTCCGCCGCGGGCTCGCTGGCCCGGCTGCACGAGCGCGCCCGGCTCCGCCACCCCGGCATGCGCCGCCCCTCGCCGGACGCCTTCGGCCTGCACGTCGGCGGGGCTGTCGAACTGGTCCGGCGGACCCTGCTGCGCGCGGGCGCCCCCGCCCTGCCCGGCCTGCTGCCCTCAGTGGTGGAGAACGCGCTCGTCCTGTTCGAGCCCGCGCCCGCGGTCCGCCGCACGGCCTGAGCGGGGGAACGCCGAGCGGGCCAGGCCCACCACCACCGCGGCGACCACGGCCACCCCGGCGGCCAGCGGGGTGAGCAGCCCCAGGTGCCCGCCGCCGACCAGCAGCTCGCCGAAGTAGGCTCCGGACCCGATGCCGACCTGGAACGACACCACGTACACGGCGCTGGCCGCGTCCTGGGCGTGCGGGGCCACGCGCAGCACGGCCGACTGCAAGCAGACGGGGACCGCGGCGAACCCGAAGCCCCACACCAGCACCGACAGCACCGTGACCAGCGGGCCGTCGAACACCGACAGCACCACCAGGGCGGCGGCCACCGCGCCGACGCAGCAGATGAAGGTGGTGCCGGGGTGGCGGTCGACCACGTGCCCGACGGCGACGTTGCCGACCAGGCCGACCAGCCCGTACCCGAGCAGCAGCGCGCTGAGCCCGAACCCGTCCAGGCCGCCGGTCTCGCGCACCAGCGGCGCGAGGTAGGTGTAGGCGGCGAAGTGGCCGACCACGACGACCACCGTCACCAGGCACACCACGGCGACGCCGGGGGAGCGCACGACCGCGCCCGCCGCCCGCAGCCGCCGCAGCGCCCCGTCGCCGCGCGGCACGGCCAGCACGGGCAGCCGCCACAGCAGCGCCACCGCGCTGAGCGCCCCCGCGGCCGCCAGCACGCCGAACGACACGCGCCAGTCGGTCGCCTGGCCGAGGGCGGTGCCCAGCGGCACCCCGAGCACCAGCGCGCCGGAACTGCCGACGAAGACGAACGCGGTGGCCTTGCCCGCCTGGTCCGGGGGCGCGAGCCGGGCCGCGGCGGGGGCCAGGGTGGACCAGAACACCCCGTGCGCCAGCGAGGTCACCAGCCGGGTCAGCACCAGCACGGAGAAGGTCGGGGCGACGGCGGCGAACGCCTGGGACACGGCGAACACCGCCACCAGCGCGACCAGCAGCCGGTGCCGGGGCACGCGCATGGTCAGTGCGGTGAGCGGGATCGTCGTCATCGCGGCGATCGCGGCGTAGGAGGTGAGCAGGAAGCCCACCCGGGACTCCGGCACCCCCAGGTCGGCGGCGATCTGCGGCAGCAGCCCGATCGGCAGCGTCTCGGCGGTGACGAACACGAACGACGCCGTCGCGAGCGCGGCGAGGGCGGCGCGCTGGAAGCGCGCGGGCGGGTCGGTCTGCACCGGCCCGAATATAATCGGTCGCAGAGCAAATTAGGAGCCGCCGGTGCGTGACCTCCCCGAGCGGGCCCGCGCCGTCCTGCGCGCCGCGCACGACCGACCGGGCCTCACCAGGGCCGACGCCGCCCGCCTGCTCGGCATGGGCAGCGGCGCGGTCACCGAGGCCGTGGCCAGGCTCACCGCCGGGGACCTGCTCGCCGAGGCCCCGGCCGCCCCCAGCGGCGCCCGCGGCCGCCCCACCACCACCCTCGTGCCGCACCCCGGCGGGCCCGTCGTGCTCGCCGCCGCGATCTCCCACGAGGGCTGGCGCGTCGACGCCGTGCAGCTCGGCGGCACCTCCCTGACCTCGCGCACCGGCACCCACGGCGGCTCCTGGCCCCGGGCCCGCGACGGCCTGCGCGCCGCCGTGCGCGCCCTGCACCGCGCCCCGGGCCGGGTGGCGGGCCTGGGCCTGTCCGTGCCCGGCACCGTCCTCGACGGCCACCGCCTCGACGCCACCATCCTCGGCTGGCGCGAGGTCGACCTGCGCACCCTGTGGCCGGGCGCCGAGGTCTTCGCCGCCGACAACGACGCGACCCTGGCGGGCCTGGCCGAGGCCCGCCGCGGCGCCGCGGCGGAGGCGGCGCTGGCTCTGCACGTGCTCGTCGCCGCAGGGCTGGGCGGCGCGCTGCTCGACCGCGGGCGGGTGGTCGCCGGGGCCCGGGGCGTGGCGGGGGAGTTCGGGCACATGCCCTTCGGGCCGCCGGACCTGGCCTGCCCCTGCGGCGCCTCCGGCTGCTGGGGCGCGGAGACCGACGCGATCGCACTGTCCACACTGGTCGACGGGCAGGCCCCGGAGGACCCGGTCACCCGCGCCAAGGCCATCCTCGCCGCGGCGGCGGCCCCCGGCCGGGAGCGGGACGCCGCGGTCGTGCTGGCCCGGCGGCTCGGCCGCGGGTTGGCCGCCCTGGTCAACTCGCTGGACCCGGACCTGATCACCCTGGGCGGCCTGGCGGTCGACCTGCTCGTGGTCGCGCCCGAGCCGCTGTTCGAGGCCTACCGCGGCGGCCTGATGGCCTACCGCAGGCAAACCCCGACCCCGGTGATCCCCGCCGCCCTGGGCGACTCCGGGCCCCTCACCGGCGCAGCCGAGGTCGTGTGGGACCGCCTGCTCGCCCCGCCGCACCCATGACGGATGTCATGGCAGACCCGTGACGGGCGGCCTGCGCGTCGGCGCCCCGGCCGCGCCAGGCTCGGTGCATGACGCAGACACAGCAGCGCACCCGGGTCCCCGCGGTGGAGGTCTCCGGGGTGCGCAAGCGGTTCGGGGAGGTGCGCGCACTCGACGGCATCGACCTGACCATCGCCCCGGGCGAGGTGGTCGCCCTGCTCGGGCCCAACGGGGCGGGCAAGTCGACGGCGGTGGACCTGCTGCTCGGCCTGGCGCGCCCGGACTCCGGCAGCGTCCGCGTGTTCGGGCTCGACCCGCGCGCGGCCGTCGTCGCGGGCCGGGTCGGGGCCATGCTCCAGGACGGCGCCCTGCTGCCCGACGCCACCGTGGCCGAGGTCGTCGGCATGGTCGCCGCGCTGCACCGCCAGCCCGTGGGCGCCGCGCTTGACCGCGCGGGCGTCGGGGACCTCGCCGGGCGCCGGTGCGCGGCGCTGTCCGGCGGGCAGAAGCAGCGGGTGCGCTTCGCCGTCGCCCTGGTCAGCGAACCCGACCTGCTCGTGCTCGACGAGCCGACCGCCGCCATGGACGTCGAGACCCGCAGGCAGTTCTGGCGGTCCATGCGCGACTACACCGACGCCGGGCGCACGGTCCTGTTCGCCACGCACTACCTGGAGGAGGCGGAGGAGTTCGCCGACCGGGTGGTACTGGTGCGCCGGGGCAGGGTCGCCGCGGACGGCACGGTCGCCCAGGTCCGCGCCACCGTCGCCGGTCGCACGCTCACCGCCGCCGTGCCCGGCGCCACCGCGGACCGGCTCGCCGCCCTGCCGGGGGTGCGCTCCGCCCAGGTGCGCGCCGGTCGCGCCGAACTGGCCTGCGCGGACTCCGACGCCGCGGTGCGCGCCCTGCTCGCCGCCCACCCCGGCGCCCGCGACATCGAGATCAGCGCCCTCGGCCTGGAGGACGCCTTCCTCGCCCTCACCGCACAGGAGCAGAAGTGAACGCCCGCTACCTCGCGCTGGAGCTGCGCCGCACCGCCCGCGCGCCCCGGTTCCTCATCTTCACCGTCGGCTTCCCCGTCGTGTTCTACCTGCTGTTCTCCTCGGTGTACGGAGGCAGCGCGGACGGCAAGGCCGTGCTCATGGTCGGCATGGCCGCCTTCGGCGGGATGACCGCCGCGGTGTCCACCGGCACCCGCATCGCCGCCGAGCGGGCGGCGGGCTGGCAGCGCCAACTGCTGCTGACCCCGCTGTCGGGCACCGGCTACCTGCTGGCCAAGGCCATGACCGCGATGGTGGTCGCCCTCGGCCCGATCCTGCTGGTCGGCGCCGTCGGCGCGGCCACCGGCGTGCACCTGCCCGCGACCGGCTGGCTCCAGGCGCTCGGCGGCACCTGGGTGGCGCTGCTGCCCTTCGCCGTCCTCGGAGTGCTGATCGGCCAGGTGGCCACCGCCGACAGCGTGCAGGCGATCGGCAGCGCCACCTTCCTGCTGCTCAGCCTGGGCGGGGGCCTGTGGTTCCCGCCCGAGCAGATGCCCGCGTGGCTGCGCGGGGCCGTCCACGTCCTGCCGAGCTACTGGTACGGCGGCATCGGCCGCGACGTCGTCCTGCACGACCTGCGCCCCGGGCAGGCCGTCGCGGTGCTGGCCGCGTGGACGGCGGGCCTCGGGCTGGTGGTCGCCCGCCGGTTCCGGGCCGACGGCGCGCGGGCCTGAGCCGTACCGTGGACGCCGTGCGCAGCGAGGTTGTCGTGGCGGGGTGGACCCGCACCCGGCGGGTGTGGCTGCTGCTCGGCGTCGCCGTGTCGCTGGGCTTCCTGCCCCGCTCGGTGCTGGCGGTGCTGCGCGACGACCACCCCGGCTGGGCGAAGGCGCTGCTGCTGACCGCGGTCGCCGCCTTCGGGGTGGGCGGGGTCGCCGTCCCGTGGACGTCGCGGCGGGTGGGGGAGCGGACCAGGGTCGCCGGGTGCGCCGCGCTGCTCGTGCTCGGCTCCGCGATCACCCTCGCCCTCGGCCCGGACGCCAGCAGCGCGGTGGTGTTCGCCGCGGCGCTCACCGCCCTCATGCTGCCCTCGCTGTGGGTGCTGGCCCTCGACGGCGCCGTGGTGGCGGTGTTCGCGGTGCTGACGGTCTTCGACATCGGGCTCACCGGCGGCTGGGGCGCGCTGACCACCCTGGTGTCGGTCACGATGGCCCTGGGCTTCATCGGCAGGCTCACCCGTACCGTGCGCGAGCTGCGCCGGGCCCGCGACGAGATCGCCACCCTGGCCGCCGCCGCGGAGCGCAACCGGGTGGCCAGGGACCTGCACGACCTGCTCGGCCACAGCCTGACCACCATCACCGTCAAGGCGTCGCTGGCCCGCCGGGTGCTGGAGCGCGGCGACGACCCGGGGCGCGCGCTGGCCGAGGTCCGCGAGCTGGAGGAGCTGGCCCGCCAGGCCACCCAGGACGTCCGCGCCGCGGTCTCCGGCTACCGGGAGGTCACCCTCGCCGCGGAGCTGGCGGGGGCGGGAGCCGCCCTGCGCGCGGCCGGGGTCACCGCCGAGCTGCCCTCCGCCGTGGACACCGTCGCCCCGGCCCTGCGCGGGGTGTTCGGCCACGTCGTGCGCGAGGCCACCACCAACGTCCTGCGCCACAGCGGCGCCTCCCGCTGCACCGTCCGCCTGGGCCCGGACTGGGTCGAGGTGCGCGACGACGGCCGGGGCGGCGCGGCCGGGGCGCCCGGCTCGGGCCTGGCGGGCCTGCGCGAACGGCTCGCCGAGGTCGGCGGGGCGCTGGAGGCCGGACCCCTGCCGCAGGGCGGTTTCCGGCTGCGGGCCGTGGTTCCGTCGGGCGTGGTTCCGTCCGGTGGGGTTCCGTCCGGCGCGGCCCCCTCGGACGGGGTGCGGTCGGGCGTGGTGCCGTCGTGATCCGCGTCCTGCTCGCCGACGACCAGGCCCTCGTGCGCGGCGCGCTCGCCGCCCTGCTGGGCCTGGAACCCGACATCGAGGTCGTGGCCGAGGTCAGCACCGGCGACGAGGTGCTGCCCGCCGCCCGCCGCGCGCACCCCGACGTCGCCCTGCTCGACGTCCAGATGCCCGGCCTCGACGGCCTGTCCGCCGCCGCCGCGCTGACCGCCGCCCTGCCCGCGTGCAAGGTCGTCATCTGCACCACCTTCGGCCGACCCGGCTACCTGGCCAGGGCGATGGCGGCGGGCTGCGCGGGCTTCGTGGTCAAGGACGCCCCACCGGAGCGGCTGGTCGACGCCGTCCGCCGCGTCCACGGCGGCCTGCGCGTGGTCGACCCTGCCCTGGCCGCGGAGTCCCTGGCCAGCGGGCCCGACCCGCTCACCGACCGCGAGCGCGACACCCTGCGCGCCGCGGCCGAGGGCGGCAGCGTCGCGGACCTGGCCCGCGCGCTGCACCTGTCCGAGGGCACCGTGCGCAACCACCTGTCGTCCGCCATCGGCAAGACCGGCGCCCGCAACCGGGCCGAGGCGGCGAAGCTGGCGGAGGCGCGGGGCTGGCTGTGAAGCCCTGGAGCCCGCGTCCCGCCTTCCGGAATGTGAGAGCGGCGCCGCCCGCGCGCGGACCACGTCCTAGGGTCATCACCCATGAGCAGCCAGGAGCAGGTGACCGCCCTCCCGCTGATGGACATCTCCCGCTTCCGCGGTGCGGACCGGGAGGCGTTCCTGGACGACCTGCGGCGGGCCGCGCACGAGGTGGGGTTCTTCTACGTCGTGGGCCACGGCGTGCCCGAGGAGCTGATGACCGGCGTGTTCGACGCCGCGCGGGCGTTCTTCGCGCTCCCGGAGGAGCGCAGGCTCGCGATCGAGAACATCAACTCCCCGCAGTTCCGCGGCTACACCCGCACCGGGTACGAGTACACCGGCGGCACCCGCGACTGGCGCGAGCAGGTCGACATCGGACCGGAGCGGGCCGCGCTCGACGCCCCCGAGCACGCCTGGCAGCGGCTCATCGGCCCGAACCAGTGGCCGCAGGACGTGCCCGGGTTCCGCGACACCGTGCTGGCCTGGCAGGACGAGGCGCTGCGGGTGAGCCGGGAGGTGCTGCGGGCGCTGGCGGCGGCGATCGGGGCCGACGAGGGCTACTTCGACCGGTGGTTCGACGAGGAGGCCTCCACCCACGTCAAGATCGTGCGCTACCCCGGGCGCCCCGACGACGGCACCGAGCAGGGGGTGGGCGCGCACAAGGACTACGGCTACCTGGCGCTGCTCCAGCAGGACGAGGTCGGCGGGTTGCAGGTGCAGGCGCAGGACGGGGGCTGGATCGACGCCACGCCGGTGCCGGGCAGCTTCGTGTTCAACATCGGGGAGATGCTGGAGATCGCCACCGGCGGCTACCTGACCGCGACCCGGCACCGGGTCGTCAGCCCGCCCGCGGGGGTGCAGCGCTACTCGATCCCGTTCTTCCTCGGCCCCCGCCTCGACGCCGTGGTCGAGCCGATCGAGCTGCCCGCCGAACTGGCCGGGCGGGCGCGCGGGGTCAGCCAGGAGGCGGACAACCCGCTGCACGCCGCGTACGGGGAGAACGCGCTGGTGGGTTGGCTGCGCTCGCACCCGAAGGTCGCCCAGCGCTGGTGGGGCGACGTGCTGGCGGAGCGGTCGTGACCCACCGGTTCGAGACCCGGCAGGTGCACGCGGGCGCCCAGCCCGACCCGGTCACCGGCGCGCGCGCCACCCCGGTCTACGCCACCACCTCCTACGCCTTCCGCGACGCAGAGCACGCCCTGGCGGCCTTCGCCCTGCAGGACCTGGAGACCCACGCCTACAGCAGGCTGTCCAACCCCACCTCCGCCGTGGTCGAGGCCCGGCTGGCCGACCTGGAGGGCGGCACCGCGGCGGTCGCGGTGGCCAGCGGGCAGTCGGCCACGGCGCTGGCGGTGCTGAACCTGGCCAAGGCCGGGCAGCACGTGGTCGCCGCGTCCGCGCTGTACGGGGGCACCCACACCCTGTTCGCGCACACCCTCGCCGACCTCGGCGTCGAGGTGGACTTCGTCGACGACCAGGACGACCCGGCCGCGTGGCTGGCCCTGGTGCGCCCGACGACCCGCGCCTTCTACGCCGAGGCGATCGGCAACCCCCGGGGCAACGTCCTCGACATCGCCGCCGTCGCGGCGGCCGCGCACAGCGCGGGCGTGCCGCTCATCGTCGACAACACCGTGCCCACGCCGTACCTGTGCAGGCCGCTGGAGCACGGCGCGGACGTGGTGGTGCACTCGACGACGAAGTTCCTCGCGGGCCACGGCACGGCCATCGGCGGCGCGGTCGTCAGCGGCACCTTCGACTTCACCGCCGACGCCGAGCGCTGGCCCCAGTTCACCCGGCCCGACCCGACCTACCACGGCCTCGCCTTCGCCGACCACGGCGACCTGGCCTACTGCCTGCGCCTGCGCACCCGCCTGGTGCGCGACCTGGGGCCCGCGGTGTCGCCGTTCAACTCGTTCCTGCTGCTGCACGGCGTGGAGACGCTGTCGCTGCGCTTGGAGCGCCACGTCGCCAACGCCACCGCCGTCGCCCGGTGGCTCGACGCGCGCCCGGAGGTCTCGGCGGTGCACTACGCGGGCCTGCCGGGCAACCCCTGGCACGCCGCCGCCCAGCGGTACCTGCCGCTCGGGGTGGGCGGGGTGCTCGCCTTCGAGCTGCCCGACCTGGCCGCGGGCCGCCGCCTGGTCGACCGGCTGCGGCTGTTCAGCCACCTGGCCAACATCGGTGACCTGCGCAGCCTGGTCATCCACCCGGCCTCCACCACCCACGCCCAGCTCGACGAGGACCAGCAGCGCGCGGCGGGGGTCAGCCCCGGCCTGGTGCGGCTGTCGGTCGGGCTGGAGGGCGTGGATGACATCATCGCTGACCTGGACCAGGCCCTGTCGGGCTGACCACCACCAGAGGAGCCCCAGCACCATGCGCCCCCTGCTCAGCCTCCCGGCCGTGCTCGCGGCCGCGATCCTGGCGACCACGGCCTGCGGCACCGGGGCCGACCCGGGCGCCACCACCGCGAGCACCCAGGCGGCCACGCCCACCGACGACCAGCTCGACCTCGGCGCCACCGTGGACGTGCGGTTCGCGCTCGAACCGGTCAGCCTCAACCCGTTCCCCACCTCCGGGGTCGCGGTCGACCAGCTGCTGCTCGACAACGTCTACGAGGGACTGGTCAGCGCCGACACCTCCCAGGGCGACAAGGTCGTGCCGCGGCTGGCGTCCTCGTGGCAGGTCTCCGACGACGGCAAGTCCTACACCTTCACCCTGGTGCCCGGCGCGAGGTTCCACGACGGGTCCCCGCTGACCTCCGCCGACGTGGTGTGGTCGCTCCAGCAGGTGATCGCCCCCGGTTCCAAGGCGCTGCGCGCGGCCGAGTTCACCTCCGTCGCCGCGGTGTCCGCGCCGGACCCCACCACCGTCAAGGTCGACCTCAAGCAGCGCGACACGTTCCTGCTGTTCAACCTGACCCAGCGCGGCGGCATCGTCTACAAGCAGGGCACCGACTTCGCCGCGCTCGACGCGAAGGACAACGGCTCCGGGCCCTACCGGATCACCAACTGGAACCGGGGCGCGGACATCACCCTCACCCGTGACGACGCGTACTGGGGCGCCAAGCCCAAGAACGCCAAGGTGGTCTTCCACTACATCCCCGAGCCCAGCGCGGCCAACAACGCCGAGACCACCGGGCAGACCGACGTGCAGACCAACGCCGACCCCACGCTGCTCGCGCCGTACCAGGGCAACACCGGCTTCACCGTCCTCAAGGGCACGACGACGGACAAGTTCACCCTGGCGTTCAACAACAAGCGCGCCCCCTTCGACAACCCCGACGTGCGGCACGCCTTCCGCCAGGCGATCAACAAGAAGGACGTCATCGCCGCCTACGGCGCGGGCATCCAGGTCGGCGGACCGGTGCCGCCGCAGGACCCCTGGTACGAGGACCTGACCGGCGTCGACGCCTACAACCCCGACGGCGCCAAGGCGCTGCTGGCCAAGGCGGGCGCGGCGAACCTCTCGGTGACCCTGGACATCCCCAACGTCTACCCGCGGGCGATCTCCGACGTGCTGGTGTCCAACCTCAAGCAGGTCGGCGTGACCCTCACCGTGCGGCAGGTGGAGTTCCCGACCTGGCTGTCGCGGGTGTTCACCAACCACGACTACGAGCTGAGCGTCGTCGACCACGCCGAGGCGCGCGACATCGGCAACTACGCCAAGCCGGACTACTACTTCGGTTACGACAACGAGCAGGTGCAGGCCGACTACGCCGCCGCGCGGGCCGCTGCCTCCGACGGCGAGCGCGACGACCTGCTCAAGAAGGTGGCCAAGCAGGCCGCGGCCGACGCCGCGACCGACTGGCTGTTCGTCAACGAGACCCACACCGTCGTGCGCACAGGCGTCTACGGCGTGCCCTCGGCGGAGACGACCAACCGGTTCCCGGTGAGCGGCATCGCGGTCGGCAAGTGACGCTCTGGCTGCTGCGCCGCACGGCCCTGTTCGCCTGCTCCCTGCTCGCCGCCAGCCTGCTGGTGTTCCTGCTGCTGCGGCTGCTGCCCGGCGACGTGGCGGCGACCATCGCGGGCACCGACGCCACGCCCGAGCGGCTGGCGGCGATCCGGGCCGAGCTGGGCCTGGACCGCTCGGTGCTGGCCCAGTACTGGTCGTGGTTGACCGGGGTGCTGCGCGGCGACTTCGGCACCTCCCAGCTCAACGGCGCGTCGGTCAGCGCCGAGCTGGGCAACAAGCTCACCGTGACCGCGCCGCTGGTGCTCGGCGGCGCGGTCGTGGCGGTGCTGGTCGCGGTGCCGCTGGGCGTGCTCGCCGCCGTGCGCAACCGCACCGCCGCGGGCACGGTCATCAGCGCGGTGTCGCAGGTGGGCATCGCCGTCCCCGCGCTGTGGCTGGGGCTGGTGCTCGTGCTGGTGTTCTCGGTGCAGCTGGGTCTGCTGCCCGCGCAGGGCTTCCCGGTGGACGGCTGGTCGTCCCCGGGGACGGCGGTGCAGAGCCTCGTGCTGCCGTGGGTGGCGCTGGGCCTGACCGAGGGCGCGGTGCTGCTGCGGTTCGTCCGCTCCTCGGTGCTGGGCGTGCTGACCTCGGAGTTCCTGCGCGCCGCCCGCGCCAAGGGGCTCACCCGCGGGCAGGCGCTGCGCGCGCACGGGTTCCGCAACGCCGCGCTGCCGGTGGTGTCCGTGCTGGGCGTGCAGCTGGCCACCCTGGTCGTCGGGGCGGTCGTGGTGGAGCGGGTGTTCACCCTGCCGGGCGTGGGCAGCATGCTCGTGGCCGACGTGGGCAACCGCGACCTGGTGAAGGTGCAGGGTGAGGTGTTCCTGGTGGTGGCGGTGGTGCTGCTGATCAGCCTGCTGGTCGACCTCGCGCACCGGGTGATCGACCCGCGGCTGCGGGAGGTGGCGCGGTGAGGGTGCTGGCACTGGTGTGGCGCCGCCGGACCGGCGCGTTCGGCCTGGTGTGGCTCGGGCTGCTGGCGCTGGGCGCGCTGGTCTCGGCGTTCTGGACGCCGTTCGACCCGCAGCGCACCGACCCGGCCGCGTCCTGGCTGCTGCCGTTCACCGACGGGCACGTGCTGGGCACCGACCGGATCGGCCGCGACCAGTTCAGCCAGCTGCTCGTCGGCGCCCGCGAGACCCTGGTGGTGGCGGTGTGCTCGGCGCTGGTGGCCGCGGTGGTGGGGCTGCTGCTCGGGCTCGCCGCGGGCTACGGGCCGCGCTGGCTGGGCTCGGCGGCCGTGGGCGTGATCGACGTGCTGGTCGCGTTCCCGACGCTGCTGCTGGCCATGGTGCTCGCCGCGGTCTACGGCAGCTCGCTGGCCACCGTCGTCGCCGCCATCGGCATCGGCTTCGGGGTGGCGGTCGCCAGGGTCGCCCGCGCGGAGATCACCGCGGTGCGGCGCAGCGACTACGTGCTGGCCGCGCGCGTCGGCGGGGCGGGCACCGGGCGCGTCATCGCCCGGCACGTGCTGCCCAACATCGCCCCCACCCTGATCGTGCAGCTGTCGCTGGTGATGGCGCTGGCCGTGCTGGTCGAGGCGGCGCTGACCTACCTCGGCTACGGCAGCGCCCCGTCCTCGCCGTCCTGGGGCGGGATGCTGCACGAGCAGCAGGCGCACATCGCCGCCCGCCCCCTGCTGGTCATCTGGCCCGGCCTGGCCGTGGCGCTGACCGTCCTGGCCCTCAACCTGCTCGGCGACGCGCTGCGCGAGGCCACCGACCCGAGGCTGGTGCACGCCCGATGACCCTGCTCCAGGTGGCCGACCTGACCGTGCGCGTCGGCGGGCGCACCGTGGTCGACGCGGTCTCGTTCGACCTCGACGCGGGCGGGCGGCTGGGCCTGATCGGGGAGTCCGGGTCGGGCAAGTCGCTCACCGCGCTGGCGGTGCTGGGCCTGCTGCCCGACGCCGCCACCGCCACAGGGTCGGTGCGCCTCGACGGCCGCGAGCTCCTCGGGCTGGGCGACCGCGCGCTCTCGCGGGTGCGCGGCAGGCAGGTCGCCATGGTGTTCCAGGAGCCGCGCTCGGCGCTCGACCCGCTCATGCGCGTCGGCAAGCAGGTCGCCGAGCCGCTGGTGCGCCACCTGGGCCTGTCCCGCGCCGCGGCGGCCCGCCGGGCGGTGGCCCTGCTCGCCGACGTCGGCCTGCCCGACCCCGAGCACACCGCCCGCGCCTACCCCCACCAGCTCTCCGGCGGCCAGCTCCAGCGGGTCGGCATCGCGGGCGCGCTGGCCTGCGAACCCGCCCTGCTGCTCGCGGACGAACCCACCACCGCCCTGGACGTGACGGTGCAGGCGGAGGTGCTGTCCCTGCTCGACCGGCTCGTCGACGAACGCGGCGCCGCGCTGCTGTTCATCACCCACGACCTCGCCGTGCTCGCCAGGGTGGCCCGCCGCGTGCTCGTGCTGGGCCACGGCCGGGTGCTGGAGGAAGGCGCGCTCACCGACGTCCTGCGCTCGCCGGCCCACGACTACACCCGCACCCTGCTCGCGGCCGCCCGCGCCGCGTCGTTCCGGAGGGACGCCTGATGCTCACCGCCGCGGGCGTGCACCGCTCCTACACCCTGCCCCGCCGCTCCCTGTTCGGCCCCGCCGCCGTCCGCCACGCCGTCCGCGACGTCAGCCTCGACCTCGCGGCGGGGGAGCGGCTGGGGGTGGTGGGGGAGTCCGGCTCGGGCAAGTCGACCCTGCTGCGCGTGCTGCTCGGCCTCGACCGCCCGGACGCGGGCACGGTGCAGTTCCGCGGCAGGCCGGTGCTCGCGGGCCGGGACCTGGGCTGGTTCCGCCGCGAGGTCCAGATGGTGCCCCAGGACCCGTACGGCTCCCTCGACCCCCGCATGCGCGTCGGCAGCAGCATCCGCGAACCCCTGGAGTGCCTGTCCGTCCCCGGCGACCACACCGCCAGGGTCGCCGCCCTGCTGGCCGCGGTGGGCCTGGAACCGGACGCGGCGACCCGCTACCCCCACGAGTTCTCCGGTGGCCAGCGCCAGCGCATCGCCATCGCCCGCGCCCTGGGCCCCGAACCCGCCGTCCTCCTGGCCGACGAACCGTTCTCCGCCCTGGACGTGGCCGTCCGCGCCCAGGTGCTCACCCTCGTGCAGGACCTGGTCGACCGCCTTGGCCTGGCCCTGGTCCTGGTCTCCCACGACATCGGCGTGGTGCAGCAGCTGTGCGACCGGGTGCTGGTGCTCAAGGACGGCGTGGCCGTCGAGCAGGGCCGCACGGCGGACGTCCTGCGCGCACCGTCCCACCCGTACACCCGAGCCCTCCTCGACGCCGTCCCCCGCCTGCCGGACCTCTGAGCCCGGGAGCGGTGCCGCGGCGCGGGTGTCGGCGGGCTGGGCGACAATCACCCCATGCGACCCGGTGCCCACAACGCGCTGACCGACGTGCCCGGCGTCCTCGTCGGGCACACCACCCACCTCGGCGGGGGCCGCCTCACCGGCACCACGGTCGTCCTGCTGCCCCCGGGCACCACCACAGCCGTCGACGTGCGCGGCGGCGGCCCCAGCACCCGCGACACCGCGGCGCTCGACCCCCGCCAGGACCACCGCGAGGTCGCCGCCCTCGTCCTGACCGGCGGCAGCTCCTACGGCCTGGCCAGCGCCCACGGCGTCCTGGAGTGGGTGCTCGGGCACCGCCCCGACGCCGACCCCGTCGTCCCCACCGCCGCCCTGTTCGACCTCGGCCGCGGCGGCGACTTCACCGCCCACCCCACCGCCGCGTCCGGCCGCGCCGCCGCCGCAGCCGCCACCGCCGGCCCGGTCGCCCAGGGCAACGTCGGAGCGGGCACGGGTGCGCTGACCGCCCAGATGAAGGGCGGCCTCGGCACCGCCAGCGCCGTCCTCGACGACGGCACCGTGGTCGGCGCGGTCGTCGGCATGAACTCCCACCACCCCGCCCTCGACCACGCCACCGGCCTCCCCCTCGGCGCCGCCTTCGGCTTCCCCGGCGAGTTCCCCCAGCAGCCCCACGGTGAACCGGCCCGCACCCGCGCCGCCGCCCGCCTCGCCGCGACCATGGACACCCGAGTCATGCGCCAACCCCTCAACACCGTCATCGGCATCGTCGCCACCACCGCCCCCCTCACCCGCCCCCAGACCACCCGCCTCGCCGAACAAGCCCACGACGGCCTGGCCCTGGCCATCACCCCCTCCCACGGCCTCAGCGACGGCGACACCATCTTCACCGCCGCCACCGGCACGGCGGGCACCCCCGAAGCCGCCCTCGCCGCCGCCCCCGCCGTCTTCGCCCGCGCCATCGCCCACGCCGTCCTCGCCGCCGAGTCCGTCACGACCCCCTGGGGCCACCTGGCCGCCTACCACGAACTCTTCGCCGACTGACCGCACGCCGCCCGGCGGCACACCTTTCGGCGGGATCGCAAGGGTTCGCCCACGATCCGGGACGCGACGGGAGGGGGGTTCGGCTCAGGTAGCTTCGTGCGCGATCGAGCGAACGGAGTTCCTGGTGGCACAGCGGTTGTCCGGCGTCGCGCGCGACGTCGGGGTGCGGGTGGCGGCGGTGGCGGTGCTGCTCATCATCTGGGAAGGCCTTGCGCTGGCGGCGTTCTGGCCCCCGGTGGTGCTGCCCAGCCCCGGGCAGGTGTGGGACCAGTTCGTGGTGACGCTCACCGACGGGTACGCCGGGTCCACTGTGGTCGAACGGCTCGGGGTGAGCCTGCGGCGGGTGGGGCTGGGGTCGGTGTACGGCATCGGGATCGGCGTCGGGCTGGGGCTGGTGATGGGGTTGGTGCCGCTGGTGCGGACCATCACCGAACCGCTGGTGACGTTCCTGCGGGCGCTGCCGCCGCTGGCGTACCTGAGCCTGCTGGTGATCTGGTTCGGCATCGACGAGGAGCCCAAGGTCTACCTGCTGATGGTGGCCGCCTTCCCGCCGGTGGCGGTGGCGACCGCGGCGGCGGTCACCGGGGTCAACCGGCAGTACGTCGAGGCCGCGCAGGCCCTCGGCGGCAACCGGTGGCACGTCATCGGCACCGTCATCCTGCCCGCGTCGGCGCCGGAGATCATCACCGGGGTGCGGATCGCGGTGGGCATCGCCTACAGCTCCGTGGTGGCCGCCGAGACGGTCAACGGGGCGGACGGCATCGGCGGCATGGTGCTCAACGCCCAGCGCTACAACCAGACCTCCACCGTCATCCTCGGGCTCATCGTCATCGGGCTCACCGGGTTGCTCATCGACACCCTCATCCTGCTGGTCCAACGCGTGCTCTCCCCGTGGCGGGGGCTGGTGTGAGCAGCGATCCCCACCCTGGAGACAACACCGTGCAGTTCTCGCGCAGATCCGTGCTGACCATGCTCGCCGCGGCCCCCGTGCTGGCCGCGTGCGGCGTCGGCGGCTCGTCGTCCTCCGGTGAGCGCAAGAAGGTGCGCATCGCCTACCAGAACTTCGCCGACAGCACCCTGCTGGTCAAGGACCAGGGCACGCTGGAGAAGGCGCTGCCCGACCACGACATCGCCTGGACCCCGTTCGACTCCGGGGCGAGCATCAACACCGCGTTCCTCGGCGGCGCCATCGACCTCGCGGTGATCGGCAGCAGCCCCGCCGCGGGCGGCCTGTGCCCGCCGCTGCAGATCCCCTACCAGGTCATCGAGCTGCTCAACGTCATCGGCGACAGCGAGGCCCTGGTGGTGCGCAACGCCAGCGGCATCACCGACGTCAAGGGCCTGGTGGGCAAGAAGGTCGCGGCGCCGTTCAGCTCCACCGCGCACTACAGCCTGCTCGCCGCCCTCCAGCAGGGCGGGGTCGACCCGGCCTCGGTCACCCTCGTCGACCTGGAGCCGCAGAACATCCAGGCGGCCTGGCAGCGCGGCGACATCGACGGCGCCTACGTCTGGACGCCCGTGCTCAGCGTGCTGCAGAAGGACGGCAAGACGCTGACCGACAGCGCCAAGCTCGCCGCCGCGGGAAAGCCGACGCTCACCTTCACCGTGGCGCGCAAGGACTTCCTCGACGCCAACCCCGACGTCATCGCCCGCTGGCTCGCCGCGACCGACGCCGCGATCAAGCTCATCAAGACCGACCCGCAGCAGGTCGCCGCCGCGGTGAGCCGCCAGATCGGCGCCACCACCGAGGACGCCCTCTCGCAGCTCAAGCAGAACATCTACCTCGACCACGCCGAGCAGCGCTCGCCGGAGTACTTCGGCACCGCGCAGGCCCCCGGCAAGCTGGCCGAGCAGCTGCGGGCGACCGCGGAGTTCCTGCTGTCGCAGAAGAAGGTCGACTCGGTGCCCGACCTGTCGGTGTTCCAGTCCGCGCTGCGGGTGCCCACCGATGGCTGACGCGCTGCTGGAGCTCGCGGGCGTCGAGCACCACTACCGGACCAAGCGCGGCACCGTGCCCGCGCTCGGCCCCGTCGACCTGCGCGTCGAGCCGGGGGAGTTCCTGGTGGTGGTCGGCCCGTCCGGCTCCGGCAAGAGCACCCTGCTGCGGCTCGTGGCGGGCTTCGAGCGGCCCAGCACCGGCGCGGTGGCCCTCGACGGCCACCCGCCGGTGCCCGGCCGCGACGTGGGCGTGGTGTTCCAGCAGCCGCGGCTGTTCCCGTGGCAGACCGTCGGCGGCAACGTCGGCACCGCGCTGCGCTGGGCGGGCACCCCCAAGAACCAGCGCGCCGCGCGCACCCGCGAGCTGCTGGGCACCGTCGGCCTGGCGGACCTGGGGCCCCGGCGCACCTGGGAGATCTCCGGCGGCCAGCAGCAGCGGGTGGCCATCGCCCGCGCGCTGGCCACCCGGCCCCGGCTGCTGCTCATGGACGAGCCGTTCGCCGCGCTGGACGCGATGACCCGCGAGCGGCTGCAGGAGGACGTCCGCGCGTTCACCAGCACGGGCGAGCAGTCGGTCGTGTTCGTCACGCACAGCGTCGACGAGGCCGTCTTCCTCGCCACCCGGGTGATCGTGCTCAGCGACCGCCCCGGGCGCGTCACCCTGGACCTGCCCATCGACCTGCCCCGCACCGGGGCGGGCGCGGACGAGCTGCGCGGGTCGGCGGAGTTCGCCGGGTACCGCGGCGAGGTCTCCGCCGCCGTCCGCGCGGCAGTGCGCACCGGCACCGCCCAACCGGAAGGAGCCCAGCCATGACCGCCCCCACCCTCGACCGGCTCACCCCCACCCTCGGCGCCCGCGTCGACGGCGTCGACCTGTCCCGCCCGCTGCCGCCCGAGCAGGTGGCGGCGGTGCGGGCGGCCCTGCTGGAGCACAAGGTGCTGGTGTTCCGCGGCCAGCAGGACCTCACCCCCACCCGGCACCGCGACTTCGCCGCGGGCCTGGGCGAGCTGACCCCGGCGCACCCGGTCGTGCCCGGCCTGGACGCCGACCACCCGGAGATCTACGTCCTGGACGCGGGCGACGGCGGCAAGGCCCCGGTGTGGCACACCGACGTCACCTTCATGCGCCGCCCCCCGCTGGGCTCGGTGCTGCGCGCCGTCGAGCTGCCCCCAACCGGCGGCGACACCTGCTGGACCGACCTGGAGGCCGCCTACCTGCGGCTGTCCCCGCCCCTGCGCGACCTGGCCGACGGCCTCACCGCCCTGCACGACGGCCGCGCGGACTTCGACGAGTACCTGCACAAGCGCCTCGGCGGCGAGGGCGGCACCTGGGAGGGCGAGCGGATCCGCTCCCTGGAGCCGGTCGAGCACCCGGTGGTGCGCGTGCACCCCGAGACCGGCCGCAGGTCCCTGTTCGTCAACCCCGGCTTCACCACCCGCGTCGTCGGCCTCACCCCCGCCGAGAGCCGCGCCCTCCTGGACGTGTTCTTCGCCGTCATCGGCCTCCCCGAGCACACCGTCCGCCACCGCTGGGCCCCCGGCGACCTGGTCATCTGGGACAACCGCGCCACCGCCCACTACGCCATCGACGACTACGGCGACCAGCGCCGCGTCATGCACCGGGTCACCCTGCGCGGCACCGAACCCTTCGGCCCCGGCGGCCGGATCCCGCACCAGGGCCGCGCGGCGGCCTGAGGACGGCCCGCGGGAAAAGGCGCTTGACCGCCGAGAGCGAGGACTGGCACCATCGTCGGCATGCGCTACTGAGACGCCGAGACCCATCCCCCTGATCGGACCGCGGGCCTTCTCGCACCGCCTGTCCGGGGACTCTCGCTGCACACCACTTGACCTCCCGTCGGTGGTACCCGCATGTCCACGCTCGGCCTGGTCCACGCTCAGCCAGGCCGATCCCTCGCATGAGCGCCTTCAGCACGACCTGCTCCGTGGAGGCCACCTTGGCTGCCAACAAGTCCCGCACCGCGTCCCTGGACGACATCCGCGACCGCTTCTCCCAGGCGCTCGCGCAGAAGAACCGCGGTTCGCACCCCCGCGAGTCGCACGTGGACAACCAGGTCCGCGGCGGGTCGTCCACCGTCCCGGTCCCGCGCAAGCACCAGCTGCGCCGCAAGACCGGCTGACCCGGGAGCGCTGCCCCGGCGCGGGATCCGCGCCGGGGCAGTCCCGTGTCTACTGTGGATCCGCCTTGACCGGCGCCGAGCCCTCCACGAAGGAGGGGAGGACGTGCGCTTGGCCCAGCGTCCACAGGTTGTTCGCGAGGAAGTACACCAGAACCCCGATCGGCACGGGGAACAGCAGCCCGGATACCAGCACCCCGACAGGCGCCAGGTACCCCAGCCACCTGCCGATCGTCGCCGCCTGCCCGGTGGCGGGGTTGCGCCGCTGCGACACCCGGATCGACAGGAACGTCGCCAACCCGGCCAGCAGCATCAACGGCAACCCCACCCCGAGCACGTGCGCGCGATCGGTGGCGAACGCGGCCAGTTCGTGCGCGGGCTGGCTCACCCAGTTCCCCAACCGCGCCCCGAAGAGGTCCGCCCGCAGGAACGACTCCACCCCGGCCCGGTCGAACACGTGGTTGCCCGCGGCCCCGGGCGTGAAGTCGCGCAAGACCGCGTAGAGGCTCAGGAACACCGGGATCTGCACCAGCGCGGGCACGATCGCCCCGAACGGGCTGGTCCCGTGCTCGGCGTAGAGCTCCTGCACCTCCCGCGCCAACCGGGCCCGATCACCCCGGTGCTCCTCCTGGACCCGCTTCAGCGCGGGCGCAAGCGATTGCGCGACCCGCGCCGCCCGCAACTGCCGCACCGCGGACCGCACCAGCAGCAACCGCACGGTGAACACGAGGAACGCGATGGCCAACACCCACGCGGCCCCGCTGTCGGACCCGAAAAACCCCCCGAACACCCAGTGCCAGAACCAGAGCACGGCGGAAACGGGGTAGAGGAAGACGTCGAACAAAGCAAGCTCCTGATGGGAGAGGTGGCGGACGAGGACGTCAACCGCCCACGCCGGAACCCTCCCGGCGCCCTACAGGACGGCGACCCCCGCGCCGGACGGAGCCCTCGGCCGCGTCCGCCCCCGCCCATCCGGATCCCGGAACCGCACCCCACCAACACCCCGGGCCCGCTCCCGCAGGCTGACCGCCCGAACCCCCGCAGGCGCGACCCCCACCACCACGACGCACAACAACGCCACGGCGATGACCACAGCCACACCAGCCGTCACCGTCGAGGCGACCAGCCCACCGCCGGAACCTCCGGGCAGGGCCAGGAAGAGGGCAGGCAGGAACAGCGCGAGCACGAACCGCAAGCGCGTCCCCGGGAACCCCATGCCCGCGATGCTACCCCTCACCTCACCACCGGGTCCCCCCACGCCAACTCCGGCGGTCGCCCGGCGAACGAGCCGGGCAGGGCAGGCGGGCGCTCCATCTCCAGGCGGAGCACCTGACCCTGCACCACCACGTCGACGCGCTGCGGTTGCCCGATGCCCGCCGTGGCCTCCCAGCGCGGCTTGCCGTCCACCAGCACGCGGAACCGACCGGTCTGGAACCGCTCCACGGCGTCGTCCAGCACGCCCGCCACCGCGGTGAACCGGTGCCGCCCGGCGGGTAGTTCGACCTCGACGAACCCCTGCGCGGGCACCCCCGGGCTCAGCACGACGCTGTCAGCGTGCTCGACGCCGCCCAGCCGGGCGCCGCCCGCCCGCACCTGGGGGCTGCTGCGCAGCCACCGCTCCTGCTCGCACACCCGCGCGGGCCCGGCCGCCGCGTCCCGCAGCACCCCGTCCGGCCCCACCTTGCCCAGCCACTGACCGCGCTTCTTCCGCTGGTGGCGCGCCACCCCGGTGATGGCCCGCACGATGTCGCCCAACCCCGCGGCCGAGACGTCCTGGACCAGGAAGTGGGTCATGGAGTGGGGGTTGAGGATCCGGGGGATGTCGTCGACGGTCCAGCCGGGCAGCACCACGGGGAGGATCTTCCGCGTGCCCGCCACCGCGTCCTCGGTCATGATGTCCCGGAGGATGCCGCCCTCGAACTGGGCGCCGCGCCCCTCGCCGGCGGCGGCTTCGCCGTCGATGCGCCGCCGGTAGTCGCGCGAGGCCACCGCGATGATCCGGTCCGCCGACCGCATCTGGTGGGCGAACAAGCCCCAATCGATGCGGATGGCGTCCTCGTACTGGTCGAGCAGCACCTCCAGCCCCAGCTCCTCCTCCAGGCAGTCGGCGAACCTCCCCACCGCGTCCCGGTGGTGCTCGCTGTCGTGCGAATAGCTCATGAACACCCGCGGTGCCGCGTCGAGCACGGGTTCGGCCATCGTTCCCCCTCCACCTCCGGTCCGGGGCATTGTGACCCCCGAAGTGTGCCTGTGAACACCGCTCCGAACAGGCTGTCGCCCATTTGTCGCCCGCGCCGGAACAGGCGTGCCGGGCGGCCCGGTGGCATGCTGGGGGCACGCCCGGCGGAAGGAAAGAAATGATCTTCATTACGGCCAAGTTCCAGGTCAAGCCCGAGGACGCCGACCAGTGGCCGGAGATCTCCCGCGAGTTCACCGAGGCCACCAGGGCCGAACCGGGGTGCCTGTGGTTCGACTGGTCCCGCTCCCTGGACGACCCCACCGAGTACGTCCTCGTCGAGGCCTTCCGCGACGGCGAGGCGGGCGGCGCGCACGTCAACGCCCCGCACTTCAAGAAGGCCCAGGAGACCCTCCCCCCGCACCTCGTCTCGACCCCGAAGATCGTCAACTTCGAGACCCCCGGCACGGAGTGGTCCCTGCTCGGCGAACTCGCCGTCGACTGATCACAACACGGTCCCGGCGCGCTTTTGTCTAGTTTTTGCCGGCCTCTCACCCCTGCCCAAGACCGGCCCGAGCGACCTACGCTCGGGCCGGTCCTGTTGCGGCACAAGGGGAGTGGCTGGGCGTGTACCAGTACGACGCGTTCATCAGCTATCAGCGCGGCAGCCGCGCGGGCGAGTGGGTCAAGACCCACTTCGAGCCTCGGCTGCGCGCCCTCCTCGACGAGAACTCCCTGCACGAGGTCCGGGTGTTCACGGTCGATTCCGGCAGGTCGGGCGGCAGGTGGCCGGATGACCTGCGGCACGCGCTCCTGCACGCCAAGGTCCTGATCCCGGTCTGCACCCCGAAGTACTTCACCAACGAGTGGTGCAAAGCCGAGTGGGCCTCGATGGAGGGCCGGGAACAGCTCCTCGGGCTGGGCGTCAACGACCCCCGGGGTCTGATTCACCCGGTGGTGTTCGGTGATGGCGACCTCTACCCGGACTGGGCCAGCCGCAGGCACATGACCAGCTTCAAGGACTACGCGCACCCGGAACCGCAGTTCGCCAACAGCCAGGGGTACTTCGACTTCGTCAAGCTCATGTTGACGTTCGTCGAGGACCTGGTGATCGCGCTCGACGACGTGCCCCCGTGGGAGGACGGCTGGCCCATCCACACCCCCGACGTCGAGCCGCTCGGGCCGTCCCCCCTGCCGAGGTTGTGACGCCGTGCCCGGTTCGGTGATCACCTTCTACTCCTTCAAGGGCGGCGTCGGGCGCAGCTTCACCCTGGCCAACGTCGCGCTGCTGCTGGCCCGGTGGGGCTACTCGGTGCTCTGCGTCGACTGGGACCTGGAGGCGCCCGGCCTCAACTACTACTTCCAGGACATGCTCAGCAGCCCGCCGGAATCCGGGGTCATCGATCTCGTCGACGACTTCACCACCGACCCGGACGGCCCCCTCGTCGACCGCACCATCAGCCTCATCGGGGTGGGCGCGCTCGACCTGCTGGCCGCGGGCCGGGCCGACGCCCGCTACTCCGAGAGGGTGCAGGCGGCGGACTGGGACGGGCTCTACAAGCGCAGGTTCGGGGACTTCCTCGAACGCCACCGCGACGCCTGGCTGGCCAGGTACGACTACGTGCTGATCGACAGCCGCACCGGTGTGTCGGACACCGGCGGCATCTGCACCGCCCAACTCCCCGACCGGCTGGTGCTCGTCACGGTGCCCAACATGCAGAGCATCCGGGGCGTCGTGGACATCGCGACCCGCGCGGCGGCCGCCAGGGACGGGCTCCCGTACGACCGGAGCAGGTTGAGCGCGCTGCCGGTGCTCTCGCGGCTCGACACCAACGAACTCGAACGGGCGGAGAGCTGGCACCGCCGCTTCCTCGAAGAAGCGCTCCCGCTCTACCGGAACTGGCTCGACGTCGGGGTGTCGGCGGAAGTGGTGTCGCGGCTCACCACCGTGCCCTACAGCGCCTACTGGAGCCTGGGGGAACAACTCCCCGCCGCGGCCGAGACCGAGCCGACCCCGGACCAGATCACCTACCCGCTGGAGACGATCGCCGCCCTGGTGGCGCAGGGCTTCGACCGCACAGACCTGCTGGGCGAGAACCGGGACGCCTACGTGACCCGCGTGCGGGAGCGGAACCGGGAGTTCTCGCACGAGGTCCTGGTCAGCGCCAACCGCCCGACGATGGAGTTGGCGGAGACCCTGGCCAAGGCGCTCGCGGAGCGCGGGGTGCGCGCGGAGCGGTCGCTGTCCGGTGACCGGTCTCTGATCCCCAGGGCGGAGGCGGAGGCCCGGCACCTGTGCCTGGTCGTCGACGGGAAGCTGACGCGCTGGCAGGAGGCCGAGGTCGAGCTGTTCCTGCACCGGACCATCGGCCAGGACCGCAGGGTCATCCCGATCCTCACCGAGACGGCGAACCCGGAGGAGTTGCCGGGGTTCATCGCCAACCTGCGCTACGTGCGGATGAGCCAGTCCCGGGGCGCCGACGAGGTCGCCAAGGCGGTGGTCGACCAGGTCCTCAAGCGGGTTCCGCTCGTCGACCAGGGCGACGCGGATTTCCCGGGCTTGCTCGCGAAGGTCTCGGCAGCCCGGTTGCCCGAAGCGCTCTGGGCGCTGATCGATGAACTGGTGGGTGAACTGCTCAGTGTTGTGGGCAGCGGAGACGCCGTCCTGGCCGCCGAGATCGCCGACGAGATCGCGGCGGTGATCACCCCTCGGCCCCGGCGGTCGACTGTGCCCAGGACACCCGCGCCCAGGGACACCGTCGGCGCGATCGAGTGGGCGATCCGCGTCCTCAACGCGCGTGTGATCAACAAGCGCGAGTAGCCGCCCCACGCCGTTCCACCCACGAACCTGCTCCACCACCCCAGCGGGACACCCGGTCCCGCGTCTTCGGTGCGGAAGGAAAGTCGGATGGCAGACCGTTTGTCGCACAAGCAGACCGCGGCCATGTTCGCGCTCATGGTGACGGCCCGGGAGGTGAGCAACCCCGACCTGACCGAGATCGCCGGGTTCCCCCTCAACGGGGCCGAGCGCAGGCAGCTCAACGACCTCGGGCTGGTCGTGAGCAGCAAGCAGGGGCGCTGCTACGTCCACGAGCTGACCGACGACGGCTGGGCCTGGTGCTCGGCCGAGCTGGCGGAGGGCACCCCGCCACCGCCGCAGCCCCGCAGCCTGCTCGTCGGCTCGTTCTACCTGGTGCTGGCCTCGCTGCACCGCTACCTGGCGCGGCAGGGGCACCCGCTGTCGGAGGTCTTCCGGCCGGTGGTCGACCTGACCGCGGAGCAGATCGAGGACCGCATCCGGGAGGCCTACACCAAGCTGGCCCGCAGGCCCCAGGACTGGGTGCGCCTCGCGGACCTGCGCCCCTTGCTCGACGGCGCCCCGAGCGCGGAGGTCGATGCTGTGCTGCTGGATCTGAGCAAGCTCGGCGCCGTGCACTTGGCGCCGCTGTCCGACCGCAAGCGCCTGACCCCGGCTGATCACGCGGCCGCGATCCGGGTCGGCGGTGCGGATAGCCACCTCGTCGTCGTCGAGGCGTCATGAGCGAGCAGTTGCGAGCGCTGTCCTCGCTCTACCTCGACTCCGCGGACACCCCCGACCACGTCTGGGTCGACTCCCAATACCACGTCGAGGGCCTGCACGCTGAGGTCATCGATAGCATCGACCTGGGCATCCGTGCGGCGCAGATGAGTTCGAACGGAAGCCCTATCGGCTTGGTGCTGCAAGGGCTCAAAGGTGTGGGCAAGACCCACCTGCTCGGCACCGTGCGAAGGCGGGTGCACGCGGCTGAGGGCTACTTCTTCCTGAACGACCTCACCACGGGGGAGGCGTTCTGGGACAACACGGTGGACGCCCTGCGCACCGGGTTCAACCGCCCTGACGCCTCCGGTGAGACGCAGCTGCGCAGCTTCTTGCGCCGCATCTGCGAGCAGGCGGACGTTCCCCCGGAGGTCACCAAGGTGATCCTGGGTGGCAAGCGGCTGACCCGGGAGCAGGTCGACGAGTTCGTCGTGGGTGTGCGTCGATTGGACCGCCAAGTGGGCGTGGAGTGCGCTGACATGGCCAGGTCCCTGGTGCTTTACGGGTCGGACAACCAAGAGCAGAACGACGTCGGGGAGGGATTCCTCGCCGGGTACACCGAGACCCGCCGGGGTGAGCGGGAGGTGTGGGGGATCCGGGCGAGGGTCCCGCGCGCGGAGTTCCGCGTCCGGGATGTGACCCGCCTGCTCGCACTCACCGGGCCGCTGGTGGTGGGGGTCGACCAGCTCGACACCCTGCTGAACCAAGCGGAGAAGCAGGCCGACGGCGATGGCAACAGCCAGATCGACCTGATGGTCGGTCAGGTCGCGGACGGACTGATGCGGTTGCGGGAGGTCACCCGCCGCACCCTGACGGTCCTGAGCTGCCTGCCGGACACGTGGCTGAAGATCGAGAACAAGGCCGCTGACACGGTGACGGACCGGTTCCGCCCATCGCGCATCCTGGGCCGCATCCGCGACGCCGAGGTGGGGAGGTCGCTCATCGCGCGCAGGCTCGAAGGCTCCTACGCGGCGGTCGGGTTCACCCCACCGCACTCGACGTGGCCGATCGCGCCGTCTGCCTTCGACAGCCACGGGTGGAACCAGTTCACCCCGCGGGTGCTGCTGCGGAAGCTGCACATGCACGTCGAGATGTGCCTGCGGGCGGGGCAGGTGTGGGAGTTGGTCTCGTTCGACGATGAGTCGCTGCCGCCGAACAAGGTCCCAGAGGTCGAGCCCGCGCCCGTCCAGGTGCAGAGCCAGAAGCAGGCCGCCCAGGCCCAGGCGCAGGTGGTGGACCGGCACGCGGAGCTGGACGAGCTGTTCGAGCGGCTGCGGGCCTCGGCGGACGTGCAGGGGATGCTCGACGCCCAGAACGAGGACGTCCTGATGCCGGAGCTGCTGTCCACTGTGCTGCGCGCGTGGATCACCGAGGTCGGTGACGACAACATGGAGTGGGAGTGCCGCACCTGGTCCAACCGCAACGAGGTGCACGCCTGGCTCACGCGCACGCTGGACGAGGAGAAGGACCTGGAGGAGCACTGGGCCTTCCGGTTCATCGCGGTGCCGGACCCCCGGGCGGCGCTGAGCCGGGTGCGCAAGGCGATCTCCGCGACGAAGCTGAACCAGGGGGCGGACAACCGGCACCTGGTGCTGATCCGCAACCTGAAGTGGTCGACGGGGCTGAAGACCCGGGAGGAGCTGGCGTCGTTCGACCAGGCGGGGGGCGATCGGCTGGCCTTCGCGGAGGACGACCTGCGCACGTACTGGGCGCTCAAGGAGCTGATCGCGGCGAACCGACCCGACCTGCACGACTGGCTGGTGGCGCGCAGGCCCGCCAGCCGCTCGGCGCTGCTGCGCGCGGTGCTGCCCGAGCCGCCGGCGGCGGGGGAGACGCACCCGCCGCCGGGGGACGGGGTGGTGGTGCTGGGCCGGGAGGTCGAGTCCGGGGCGGCGGTGGGCGTGGAGCTGGAGGCGCTGCGCAAGCACGCCGTGGTGTTCGCCGGGTCCGGGTCGGGCAAGACGGTGCTGCTGCGCAGGATCATCGAGGAGTGCGCGCTGCTGGGCGTGTCGTCCATCGTGCTCGACCCGAACAACGACCTCGCGCGGCTCGGTGACCCGTGGCCGCAGCCGCCGACCGGGTGGGCGCCCGGTGACGCCGAGGCGGCGCGGCGGTACATCGAGGGCACCGAGGTGGTGGTGTGGACGCCCGCGCGCGCCAACGGGCGGCCGCTGGCGTTCCAGCCGTTGCCGGACTTCGCCGGGGTGCTCGACGACCATGACGAGTTCGCCGCGGCCGTGGAGGTCGCGGTGGCCGCGCTGGCGCCGCAGGTGCGGTTGACCGGCAGCGGGCCGCGCAACCACATCAAGCTCGCCGTGCTCAAACAGGTCGTCGAGCACTTCGCCAGGGCGGGCTCGCGCAGCCTGCCGGGGCTGATCGCGCTGCTGGAGGAGCTGCCGGAGGACGTCAGCACGCTGCGCGACGCGGGCAAGATCGCCGCGGAGCTGGCCGAGGCGCTCAAGGCGGCCATGGTCAACGACCCGCTGTTCGCGGGGACGGGGACGCCGGTGGACCCGGGTGAGCTGCTCACCCCGAGCGTGGGGAAGCGCGCGCGGGTGTCGGTCATCAGCTTCGTCGGCCTCCAGTCGGACGCGCAGCGCCAGAGCTTCGTCAACCAGTTGCAGATGGAGCTGTTCTCCTGGTTCAAGCGCAACCCCGCCGGTGATCGGCCGCTCGGGGGTCTGTTCGTCATGGACGAAGCGCAGACCCTGGCGGCCGGGGGGACGATGACGGCGAGCACGCGGAGCACGATCGTGCTGGCGTCGCAGGCGCGCAAGTACGGGTTGGGGTTGTTGTTCGCCACGCAGGCGCCGAAGGGGTTGCACAACCAGATCACGGGGAACGCGATGACGCAGTTCTTCGGGCGGTTGAACAGCCCGGCGCAGATCGACGCGGCGAACGAGATGGCCAGGGCGAAGGGGAGCCAGGTGGCCGACATCTCCCGGTTGGAGCGTGCTCAGTTCTACGTGTCGGGGGAGGCGTTCGGGTTCCGGCAGGTGGCGACGCCGTTGTGCTTGAGCCACCACCCGGCGAGCCCGCTGCGGTTGGAGGAGGTGCTGGAACGGGCTCGGCGGGGGTAGGCGGGTGGGCACCGGGCCCGGGGGTGGTCCGGTGCCCAGACCGCGTGTGGCTCGACTTCGGGAACCGGGTGGGAGGAGGGGCCGTCGGACGGGGTGAATGGCATCCTGTTCGGCAACCGGTTGCCGGGGTGAGGAGTTCGTGGTGTCCGCTGAGTTGGATCGGCTCGCAGCCGAGTTCGGGAAGTTCCAGGCCAGGATCCGGGAGGCCGAGGCCCGGTTCGACGGCGTCGCGGCCGTGCAGGGGGAGTTGACCGCGCTGGAGGTGGTGGCGACCTCCCCGGACCGGGCGGTGCGGGTGGTGGCCGGGGCCGGGGGCGCGGTCAAGGACATCCAGCTCGGGGCCGACGCGATGCGCAGGCCCGCGCAGGCGCTGGCGCAGACCATCATGGCGACCCTGCGCGAGGCGGTGGCCGAGGCCGCGCGGCGGCAGGCCGGGATCGTCGACGGCGCCTTCGGGGGCGGGTTGGGCACCACCGGGCTCGTCGAGCGGGCCCAGCAGGAGGCCGCCGAGCAGCAGGCCGCGGGAACCGGCGGGCCCGCTGCGGCGTCCCAGCGCCGAGAGCGGCCGGCGCGGCGCACCGCGCCGGACGACGACTTCGACGACTACAGCGACCAGTCGATCTACCAGGGGCCCCGATGACCACACCGGACCACATCGACGTCGACATCTCGGCGTTGCAGTCGTACTCGGGCCAGCTCGGGTACTACCAGTCCGAAGCGGACGGCTTCGGGCGGCTCATCGACGTCGCCGACGTCAGCGGCGAGGCCTGGGGCGTGATGGGCGCGTTCGCCAAGGGCCAGTACACCGAGAAGCTGACCGAGCTGCGGTCGCTGCTGGAGGAGATGAAGTCCGGCGTGGAGGCGCTGTCGACCAAGATCTCCGACACCGCCGCGACCTACCAGGGCACCGAGGACGACGCGGTGATGCGCTTCGGCGCGCACGAGGCCGTCATCGACGGTCCGCGATAAGGGGGAGACGTGACCGAGCCCAAGCAGAGCATCTCCGGACAGCTGGACGTCTCCGCCTACGACGAGAGCTTCGGCGCCAACCTCGACCGCGCCGCCGAGGCGACCCCGGTCGTGGGCAACGTCTACTCCACCGGCAAGTCCATCGCCGAGCACGCCCAGCAGTTCGGCGAGGCCGACGGGCTGGCGGAGCTGGCGGCGGCGTCGAAGGGGCTGGCCTCCGACGGCGCGGCGTTCGTCGCCGGGGCCGCCGCGGACGTCACCACCTTCGCCATGGACCCGATCGGCTGGCTGGTCAGCAACGGGCTGAACATGCTGCTGGAGCTGGTGCAGCCGCTGCAGGACGCGCTGCACCAGGTCAGCGGCGACGGCCCGGCCATCGGCCACGCCTCGGGCAACTTCACCACCATCGCCCAGGGCTTCCTCGCCCTCGCCGACGACTTCGAGGCGACCGGGGACAAGGCGCTCAAGGACTGGCGCGACGAGGCGGGCGACGCCGCGCGCGAGGCGCTGGGCGAGTTCTCCACCGGCATCCGCGGCGTCGGGTCCAGCGCGGGCTCGGTGGCCGAGGTGCTGCAGATGTGGTCGATGGTCATGGTGGTCATCGAGGAGGTGATCAAGGCGATCATCTCCGAGCTGGTGTCCTGGCTGATCACGCTGTGGCTGCCCGCGCTGGCCTCGTCGGTGATCACCCTCGGCGGCTCGGTGGCCGCGGCGATGACCGCCTCGATCGCCAAGGCCGCGACCGTGCTGGCCAAGGTCACCCGCTACCTGGGCAAGTTCGGCAAGCTGCTGGACGAGTTCATGCAGTTCCTGGTCAAGTACGCGGGCAAGCTGGAGAAGTTCGCCGAGCGCTTCCGCGTCGGCAAGGTCGTCGACTCCGGCGGCCGCCAGGTGTTCCAGCCCAGCAGGCGCGTGCTCACCACCGCGCTGGGCACCCACGCGGGCGTGACGCCGTTCCTCACCGGGGCGGGCATCAAGGCGGGCATCGGCGCGGGCAAGGCGCTCTACGAGGAGGCCGACCAGACCGCCCGCGAGGCGATCAGCGGGGACGCACCGGTGCGCAAGGGTGACATCGGCGGCGGTCAGAGCCCCGAGGAGACCCGCCGCAACCTCGACATCTAGTGGGGGTCGCGCAGACCTCGGCGCTCGGCGGCGCGGTGGCCGTCGCCGCCCTCCTGCTCGGCGTGCTCGCGCAGAACCGGGGGTGGCGGCTCGCGTCGGCCGTGGCGTACGGGATCGCGGGCGGTGTCGGCGCGCTGACCACCGGGTATGCCGTGTCCGGCGGCACGTTCGACGGCGGCTGGTACCAGGTGTGGACGCTGCTGCCGCTCGCCTTCACCGTCCTGGTGTGGTGGCTGGGGCACCGCCAGGCGGGCTGGATGCGCAGGCTCGGCGTGGTGCTCGACGAGGGCACCGCGCCGAGCTTCGGCGTGCTCCCCGGGCCCGTGGCCGCCGTGGCGCACGACGACCCCGCAGGCCGGTTCACCACCGCCGTCGAGTTCACCGCGCAGGGCCACCGCGTGCTGGCCGCCCAGTACACCTCGCACACCTCAGACCGGCCGGGCGTGCGGCCCGGGGGTCGCCTCGACCAGGCGATCACCCTCGTCGACGCCACGTGCGCGCTGGTGCAGGTGCGCGTCCCCCGCGTGCCCGCGGTCGTGCTGACCCCGGTGCCGGGCCACCACAACCCGGCCGAGGACGCCCGCACCACCCGCAACCTCGTCGGCGCGGTGCGCCCCGACGCCGTGCTGCACCCCGTCGAGGGCGCGATCACCCTGGCCGACCGGTTCGAGGTGCACGCCGAGGACCCGGACGCCGCCCGCCTGCTGCTCACCCCGCGCGTGCAGGAGGCCATCGCGGGCGACCCGTGGTGCCGCGTGCGCCCGCTGGCCCTCGCCCACGGCGCGCTGTGGACCACCGAGGCGGGCCACCTCACCGAGACCGCCGCGCTCGACGGCTCCCGGCACCTCGCGCGCCTCGCCGCCGTCGTGCCGTGGGACGACGCCGACTACGCCGCCACCGCCGCGGCCGCCGACACCTCGGCCGCGGCCTGGTACGGCGGCAGGCGCAGGCTGCTGGCGCGCGTCAACGACCGCCGCCTCGCCGCGGACCGGCCGCCGCTGTCGGCGGGGTCACTGGCGCGCAGGCTGCTGGTCCTCACCGCGGTCGACGCCCTGTGCCTGGGGGCCGCGACGCAGGGCGCCCAGCAGGCGTTCGCCGGTGTCCTCGTCGCCGCGCTGGCGACCCTGGTCGTGGTGCGCTGGACGTTCTTCCCGAAGCGCCAGGCCTAGGCGTTGTTCAGATCCGCCACCGTCCCCGGCCTGGCACCACGGCTGCCCCTCGTGCGGGCTAGCCCTTCTGGTAAGCCAGGTCCAGGTACTCGGGGTGGCGCTGCATCCACCCGGCGATGAACGGGCAGGTCGCCAGCACCGGCACCCCGCGCTCGCGCACGTCGTCCAGCGCGGCCCTGGCCAGCGCCCCGCCGACGCCCTTGCCCTCGAACGCGCTGTCCACCTCGGTGTGCGGCAGCACGACCAGGTTGTCGTGGCGCAGGTACTCGGCGAACCCGGCCAGCTTGCCGTCCACGCGGGCCTCGAAGCGCTTGCGCTCGGGCACGTCCACGACCTCGACTCCGCTCATGGCCCCACGCTACCCCGCACCGGGGAGGGGACCGCCCCCCAGTGGCGGCCCCCTCCCCGGGGGGTGGGTGGTGGACAGACCCCCAGCCGGTCCACCACCCGGCTTCAGCAGCTCAGCGCGGCCAGGACGAGGCAGCCCAGGGCGGCGGTGGCGGCGACGACCCTGGCGTGGTTGGCCCGGGTCCACGGCCGCTCGTAGGCGGCCCGCGCGGCCGCGTGGTCCTCGCCCGCGGCGTCCAGGCGGTTGTTGAGCGGCACGTTGACCACCACCGTCGTGGCGAAGGCGACCAGGTAGCAGGCGAGCCCGGCCAGCGCCCACCCCGCCGCCGGGCCGTCGAGCGACCACGCCGCCGCGGCGGGCAGCACGGCGGCGCCGAAGAACGCCGCGAAGAACAGCGGGTTCTGGATGGCGGCGTTGGCCTGGCGCATCGCCTCGACGAACGTGCGGTCCGAGCCGCGCGCCAGGCCGGGCAGCACGGCCGCGCTGAAGGCGGCGAAGGTGCCCGCCACCAGCCCGGTCGCGATCGCGGCGGCGACCAGGAGCGCCTGCTGGGACATGATCGACATGAGCACCAGTCAACAACGGCGGGGCGGCGCGCTCCATAGCCCACGAGCGCGCGCGCATCATCGAACGTCTACGCCGTGCCCAGCCACTACGATCGGGGCTGTGGACGCCCTCGCCGCCCTCCTCGACGGGCCCCGCGCCCAGGGGGCCTTCCTGCTGCGCTCGGTGATGCGCGCGCCGTGGTCGCTGCGGGTCGTGGACGAGGCCCCGCTGACCCTGGTCGCCGCCGTGGCGGGCGAGTCCTGGCTGGTCGTCGACAGCCAGCCGCCGCTGCGCCTGCGCGCGGGCGACGTCGCGGTGCTGCGCGGCCCGGAGCACTACACCGCCGCCGACGACCCGGCCACCGAGCCGCAGATCGTCATCGGCCCCGACCAGGCCTGCCGCGCGCCCGACAGCGGCCCCGGCGGCGACTACCGCGACCTGGGCGTGCGGACCTGGGGCAACGACCCGGACGGGGAGACGGTGCTGCTCACCGGCACCTACAACCTGCGCGGGGCGGTCAGCGAGCGGTTGCTCAGCGCGCTGCCGCCGCTGGTCGCGCTGTCGGACGCGCCGCTGATCCCGCTGCTGGCCGCCGAGGTCGGCAAGGACGAACCCGGCCAGGCCGCCGTCCTCGACCGGCTGCTGGACCTGCTGCTCACCACCACCCTGCGCTCCTGGTTCGCCCGGCCGGACGCGATGGCCCCGGCCTGGTACCGGGCGCACACCGACGAGGTCGTCGGCGCCGCGCTGCGGCTGATGCACACCGAACCGGCCCGGCCCTGGACGGTGGACGCGCTGGCCAGGGCGACCGGGGTGTCCCGGGCGGCGCTGGCCCGCCGGTTCACCCGGCTGGTGGGCGAGCCGCCGATGGCCTTCCTCACCGGGTGGCGCCTGGCCCTGGCCGCCGACCTGCTGCGCGAGCCCGGCGCCACCGTCGGCTCGGTGGCGGCCAAGGTCGGCTACGGCAGCGGGTTCGCGCTGAGCACGGCGTTCAAGCGGGTGCACGGCGTCAGCCCGGCCCACCACCGCAAGCACGAGTTGGCCGTGCACGGCATCGAGCAGCAGGACGCGGTCGTCTGAGCGGGCCGGGGCCCTCAGACGGCGAAGACCTGGTCGTCGTCGGCGAACGCCTTGAACTCCAGGGCGTTGCCCGCCGGGTCGAGCAGGAACATCGTCCACTGCTCGCCAGGCTGACCCGCGAAGCGCACGTGGGGCTCGATGACGAACCCGGTGCCCGCGGCCCGCACCCGCTCGGCCAGCTCGTGGAACCGCTCGACGGTGAGGATCAGCCCGAAGTGCGGCACCGGCACGTCGTGGCCGTCAACCGGGTTGTGCACCCGGGCCTGCCGCCCGGGCGCGAGGTGGGTGACGAACTGGTGCCCGTGCAGGTCCCAGTCCACCCACCGCTCGGCGCTGCGCCCCTGTGTCAGGCCGAGCACGCCGCCGTAGAAGGCGCGGGCGGCGTCGAGGTCGTCGACCGGGACGGCCAAGTGGAAGCGCGGGATGGGGGAGTCCAGGACGCTCACGGTGCCTCCGTTCGTGGGATGTCTGGATGTTAACATCACGACAAGTGAGCGGGGAGGACGCGATGACCAGCCACGAGGTCCGCCCGGCCCGGCGCCGGGGCCTGTCCGACGAGGTGGCCGACCGCATCCGCGACGGCATCCTCGGCGGCGCCTACCCGCCCGGCGCCGCCCTGCGCGAGGTCGAGCTGGCCGGGGTGTTGCAGGTCAGCCGCGGGCCGGTGCGCGAGGCCCTGCGCGCGCTGGAGGGCGAGGGGCTGGTGCACGTCACCTGGCACCGCGGCGCCACCGTCACCGCGCTGTCGGACCAGGACGTCGTCGAGCTGGACAGCCTGCGCGGCGCGCTGGAGGAGCTGGCCGTGCGCGCCGCCGCCGCCCGCGCCACCGAGGCCGACCTCGACGCCGTCGACCGCGCCGCGGCGGCCATGGCCCGCGCCGCCGACCCGCACGAGCTGGCGGCCCGCGACATCGCCTTCCACGACGCGGTGTTCGCCGCCGCCCACCACGGGCGGTTGGCGGCGGCGTGGCGCGCGATCCGCAACCAGGTGCACCTGTTCCTGCTCACCCGCATCGCCCGCAGCGCCGACGACTACCTCACCGGCGTCCCGGCCGAGCACCGCGCCCTCGCCGCCGCCCTGCGCGCCCGCGACGCCGCCACCGCGCTGCCGCTGTTCGCCGCGCACCGCAAGCAGGCCTTCGACGTCCTCACCGCCGGGCGCTGACCCGCCCGGGGCGCCCGCGCCCGGCCGGGCTGCGACGATGGGCGCGAGACCCGGGAGGGCGCTGTGGACAGCGGGACGCACGTGCGGTTGGCGAACCACGCCTGGTCGGTGGCCGAACTGCTGCGCGGCAGCTACCGCCAGCACGACTACGGCAAGGTCATCCTGCCCTTCACCGTCCTGCGCAGGCTGGAGTGCGTCCTGGCGGCACCGGCCGGGCGGCCCGCGTTCGCCAACGCCAGCACCCACACCCTCGCCTCGATCGCGGCGGACCCCGAGCCCGCCGAGCGGCTGCTGGAGTACCTGGCGGCCTTCTCGCCGCAGGCGCGGGAGGTGCTGGACAGCTACGAGTTCCCCCAGCAGGTGCGCAGGCTGGCCGCGGCGGGCCTGCTGCCGCAGGTCGCGGCCCGCTTCGCCGACCTGGACCTGCGGCAGGAGGTCGTCGGCAACCACCAGGTCGGCTACGTCTTCGAGGACCTGATCCGCCGCTTCGCCGAGCAGTCGAACGAGACCGCGGGGGAGCACTTCACCCCGCGCGAGGTCGTCGAGCTGATGGTGGACCTGCTCGTGGCCCCCGACCGGGACGCGCTCGCCGTGCCGGGGGTCGTGCGCACCGTGTTCGACCCGGCGTGCGGCACCGGCGGCATGCTCAGCGCCGCCGCCGAGCGCATCACCCGGCTCAACCCGGACGCGCGCGTGGCGGTGTCCGGGCAGGAGCTCAACGGCGAGTCCTGGGCGATCTGCCGCTCCGACCTGCTCATCACCGGCCGCGACCCGGGCGCGATCGCCCTCGGCAACTGCTTCAGCCACGACGGGCACCCCGGCGCGACCTTCGACTACCTGCTGGCCAACCCGCCCTTCGGCGTGGAGTGGAAGGTGGTGCGCGAGGTCGTCGAGCGCGAGCACGCCGACCTGGGCCACGACGGCCGCTTCGGCGCCGGGCTGCCGCCGATCAACGACGGCTCGCTGCTGTTCCTGCAGCACATGCTGGCCAAGGCCAAGCCGGTGGCCGAGGGCGGCAGCCGGGTCGCGCTGGTGTTCAACGGCTCCCCGCTGTTCTCCGGCGGCGCGGACTCCGGCCCGTCCCGGATCCGGCGGTGGGTGCTGGAGAACGACTGGCTCGAAGGCGTCGTGGCGCTGCCGGACCAGCTGTTCTACAACACCGCGATCTCCACGTACCTGTGGGTGCTGAGCAACCGCAAGCCCGCGCGGCTGCGCGGCAAGGTGATCCTGCTGGACGCGCGCGACCAGTGGCAGCGGATGCGGAAGTCGTTGGGGGACAAGCGCAAGCAGATCAGCCCCGAGCAGGTCGCGGAGATCACCCGGCGTTACACCACCGCGGACGGGAACTCGGACGCGGTGAAGGTCCTGCGCACCGAGGACTTCGGCTACCGGCGCATCACCGTGGAACGCCCGCTGCGCCTGCGGTTCGAGGTCACCGAGGAGGCGCTGTCGGCGCTGGCGGCGGCCAAACCCGTCCAGCGCGCCACGGACGCGGCGGCCCTGGCGGACGCGCTGCGCCCGCTGCTGGGCGAGCGCTGGCCCGACAAGGCGACCGCGTGGGCGGCGGTGCGCGCCGCGGCCGACTCGGCGGGCGTGCCGTGGCCGACCACGGCCACCGCCGCCAAGGCCCTGCGCGACATCCTCGGCACCCGCGACCCCGATGGCGAGCCCCAGCGCGCCAAGGGGACCCCCGAACCCGACCCCGACCTGCGCGACCAGGAGAACGTCCCGCTCACCGAGGACCCCGAGGACTTCCTCCGCCGCGAAGTCCACCCGCACGCCCCGGACGCCTGGATCGACCCCGCCAAGACCCGGATCGGCTACGAGATCCCCTTCACCCGCCACTTCCACGTCGAACGCCCGCTGCGCCCCCTCGCCGAGATCGACGCCGAGATCCGCGCGCTGGACGCCGAGATCCGCGCCCTCCTCGCCAAGGTCATCGACTGACCGCGCAACACCCCGAGCGGGTGCCCCAGTAGTGCCGGCCACGCTTCTGTTCCGGGCATCCCGGGCGGTCCACGAGTGGCGGCGGCGAGCCCGGACTGGGGGAGGGCCTCCCGCCGACTGCGGCGCAGCGCGGACCGGTCGGCCCTGTCCGACCCGAGCGCCCGCCGAAGCAGCCTGCTGAACCGGCGTGCCACACCCCTCACCAGCCCCGATCGTCGTCGACCGGAGGTGGTGAGGGGTGGTCGAAGCCCGTCGGGTCAGGCGGGCGTGCCCCACCGCTGGGTCGCGGACCCGGTGCAGGTGGACAGGAACAGCTGTCCCGTGCCGCCGTCGGCGGGGGCGGTGAGGCAGAGCCCGCTCTGCGGGTTGCGCAGGCCGTCCGCCCCGTTCCTGGTCCAGCGCTGGGTCCGTGCGCCGCTGCACGGGTCCATCTCGACCAGGGTGCCGTTCGCCGCGGGGACGGCGGTCACGGTGACGCAGCTCTTGACCGCGCGCAGGGAGCCGCCGCTGGCCGGTGTCCACGCCCACTTCTGGGCGGCGATGTCCGAGCACGGGTAGACCCGGACCGGGGTGCCCGGATCGGAGGACCCGCCCTTGACGCTGAGGCACTTGCCGTCGAAGCCGGAGGTGGCCGACCCGTAGGCGGTGAGCCCGAGCGTGACCAGCGTGGACTTGACCAGCTGCGCCGCCCTCCCCATGCCCTCCTCCGTCGGGTGCCACTTGCCGCTCGGGGCGGAGTAGTCGAAGATCCACGAGTCGGCGGCGCACACGTCGTGGCGGTCGGTGGCGGTGCTCTCCGCCTCCATGTCGATCACCGTCGTCCCGGTGGACTCCCGGGCCGCTTCCCGGATCTTCTTGTTGACCTCTGTCCCCGCCGCCGAGATGGTCGACCACTGGGCCGAGGTGAGGGGCACGTTCGCGCACAGGTGGGTGCTGTCCAGCGGTGTGATGCTGCCGAAGTCGGGGAGGATCTTGAAGTAGGTGAACAGCAGGACCCGCACGTCGGCACCCGCCCTGGAGCGGATCTCCGCGATGACGTTCTTGATGTTGCCCTTCATGGCGTCGTAGTTGCCGGACGGGTTCTTCGAGCACGCGGGGATGTTGTCGGGGGTGTTGGTGTTGCGCGCGGTGCACTGGGCGTCCTGGATCAGGCTGCCGACGTAGCCGACGTCGTTGCCGCCGATGGTCAGCGTCACCAGCTTGGTCCCGCTCTGGACGGCGTTGATCTGCGCCGGTTGGCCGTGCTGGCCGGTGACCAGGACGTTGTTCGTCGTCGCGCTGCTGCAACTGACGTCGGTGAGGTTGGCGCCCAGGTCGCGGCCGAGCTGGTTGGCGTAGTTGTCGTTGGACCGCTCGCAGTCGGACGCGGCGGTCCCGGCCTGGGTCGGCTTGATGCCGGGCCCCGCCGCGAAGGAGCTGCCCAGGGCCACGAAGGGCAGCCCGGCGGGATCGGCAACCGTGTCCGCCACCGCCTGCCCGGCGCCCGCGGTGGCGAGGGCCACCAGTCCTGCGACCAGCGCGGCGAGCCGTTTCCCGTTGCGGGATCTCATGGTGTTCCTCGGGGTGTCGGTGTTGTCGTGGTGCGGTGTTGTCGTGGTGCGGTGCGGGTCGGGGGGCCCGGCGGCCGGGAAAGCGTAGGACCCGGCAGGCGCACGATTCCAGGACCGAATCGGGAAATGGGAACCGCATACCCTTCGGCAGCTTCACTCGGCGACGAATTGTCCGATTCAATTCCCCGGAGCACGTCGACGACCTGCGGAAACGAAGATTACCAGCGTGCGCCAGCAATGCAACCGGGTCGATCCGACCATTGACAACGGCGTCGAACTTGTCCACCGCGCGGGGTTTTCGGGCAAGAATCCAGTCCATTTGGCCACGGCGGGCGATCGAGGAAAAGCGGATCGACAGTGGTTGTGGGGGGTGGGGGCGCGATCGACACCGACCGCGCCGACGCAGGCTGGCTCGGCTCCCTCCCGTGACCCGGCGCGCTCGGCCCCGCCTGTGTCGGAGGTCGGTTCCTGGCGTGCCGCCACTTTGGGAGCGCTCTCACCCGCGCGGAGGGGATTGGCGCAGGTAGGCATGGCGCTGAGCAGGTGATGCTTGACGAGCGCGCGTGTGCTGGACCACACTTCACCCGTCCTTATTGGGAGCGCTCCCAATTTCCAGACGCCGGGGTCGTGGTGGCCCGGGTGGTACCCGAGGGGTCGATGTGCGCCAACGAATGTGCAGAGCCGTGGCTCTGGCAGCCGCCATCGCGGTGGTGGGGGGAGGGCTGGCCGCCTGCGGTGGGGGCCAGGAGCAGGCGAGCGGGGGGAAGGTCGAGCTGAGCATCGGGACGTTCACCGAGTTCGGCTACGAGGAGCTGCTGGCCGAGTACCAGCGGCTGCACCCCGGGATCACGGTCAAGCACAACAAGACCGGGCAGGGCGGGCCCTACCACCAGCAGCTGTTCACCAAGCTCGGGGCGAACAAGGGCCTGGAGGACGTGGTGGCGGTCGAGGAGGGCTACCTCTCCGACGTGCTGGCCAAGTCGAACCTGTTCAACAACCTGGAGGAGATCGGCCCGGAGGACGTCACCGCCGCGCGGTGGCTGGACTGGAAGTACCAGGCGGGCAAGGACAAGAAGGGCGCGCTGATCGGCTACGGGACCGACGTCGGGCCGCTGGCCATGTGCTACCGCAAGGACCTGTTCGAGGCCGCGGGGCTACCCAGCGACCCCGAGGCGGTCAAGCCGCTGTTCGCCAGCTGGGACGCCTACTTCGCCGCCGGTGACGAGTACGTGCGCAAGACCGGCAAGGCGTGGTTCGACTCCGACGCGCAGATCTTCAACGCCATGCACAACCAGCTGCCCACCGGGTTCTTCACCCCCGACGACACCCTCGCCATCGAGTCCAACGCCGCGATCCGGCAGAACTGGAACACCGTCACCGCCGCGGGCGCGCGCGGGCAGACGGCCAAGCTCACCGCCTTCTCCAACGAGTGGAACTCCGGGTTCAAGTCCGCGGCCTTCGCCACCAAGACCTGCCCGTCGTGGATGCTCGGGGTGGTCAAGGCGCAGGCCGGGCCGGAGAACGCGGGCAAGTGGGCGGTCACCGCGGCGTTCCCCGGTGGCGGCGGCAACTGGGGCGGGTCGTACCTGACCGTGCCCAAGCAGAGCAAGCACCCCAGGGAGGCCGCCGAGCTCGCCGCCTGGCTGACCGCCCCCGAGCAGCAGATCAAGGCGTTCCTCAAGACCGGCAACTTCCCCAGCCAGGTCGCGGCGCTGGAGTCCCCGCAGCTGCTCGACACCACCGACGCCTACTTCGGCGGGATCAAGTCCGGGCAGCTGTTCGCCGAGCAGGCCCGCAAGGTCGCCAAGCCGCAGTACAAGGGCCCCGGCGACGGGCGCATCCAGGAGACCGTCACCAGCACCGCCCTGCAGGCCGTGGAGCAGGGCGCCACCCCCGACGAGGGGTGGCAGCGGGTGGTCGACGGCGCCGAGAAGATCGCCCGGTAGCCGTGGTCAGCACCCGGCAGTCCCCGGCTCCCGCCCCCGCGCGGGAGCCGGGGCCCGCGCCCCGCCCGGCCTGGCGGGACCGGTTGACCCGCTGGGACGTCAAGGCCTCCCCGTACCTCTACATCGCCCCGTTCTTCGTCGTCTTCGCCGTGGTGGGGCTGTTCCCGCTGCTCTACACCGGCTACCTGTCGCTGTTCGACCGGGACCTGCTCGACGACAGCCCGACGTTCGTGGGCCTGGGCAACTACGCCGACCTGCTCGCCGACGCGCAGTTCTGGAACGCGCTGGTGAACACCCTCAGCATCTTCCTGCTCTCCACCGTCCCGCAGATCACCGTCGCCGTCGGGCTCGCCGCGCTGCTCAACACCCGGCTTCGGCTGCCGACGGCGTGGCGGGTCAGCGTGCTGCTGCCGTACGTGGCGAGCCTGGTCGCGCTCGGGATCATCTTCGCGAACCTGTTCGGCCCGCAGTACGGGCTGGTCAACGGCGTGCTGGAGACGCTGGGCCTGGACCGGGTGGACTGGCAGGCCGACCGGTTCTCCAGCCACGTCGCCATCGCCGTGATGGTGAACTGGCGGTGGACCGGCTACAACGCCCTGATCGTGCTCGCCGCGATGCAGGCCATCCCCAAGGACCTGCACGAGGCGGCCACCGTCGACGGCGCCGGGCCGCTGCGCCGGTTCACCTCGATCACCCTGCCGCTGCTGCGCCCGACGCTGATCTTCGTGGTGATCACCTCGACGATCGGCGGGTTGCAGGTGTTCACCGAGCCCAAGCTGTTCGACGCCATGCCGGGGTCGAACAACGGCGGTGCGGTGAACCAGTTCCAGACCGTGACGCTCTACATGTACCAGTCGGCGTTCGAGACCCAGCACCTCGGCTACGCCTCGGCGATCGCGTGGGTGCTCTTCCTCGTCGTCATCGTGATCGCGCTGGTCAACTTCCTGCTCACGCGCAGGATCGCGGGCACCGGGGGTGAGCGGTGACGCTGACCCTGCCGCGCGCGCTGCGCCGCTCGGCGCGCAACGAGGAGCGCTCCTCCGGGGGCCGCGCCCGCTTCTGGACCTACGGGCTGCTGATCGCGTTCGTCGCGGGCTCGGCCTTCCCGTTCTACTGGTCGTTCCTGGTGGCCAGCCGCGACTCCGGCATGCTCACCGAGACCGTGCCGCCGCTGCTGCCCGGTGGCAACTTCCTCGCCAACGCCCAGCGCGTGTTCGACTCGGTGCCGTTCTGGAAGGCGCTGGGCAACAGCGTCGTCGTCTCCGGCACGGTGACCCTGACGACCGTGCTGTTCTCCACCCTGGCCGGGTTCGCCTTCGCCAAGCTGCGCTTCCGCGGGCGCAACGCGCTGTTCCTGTTCGTGGTGGCGACCCTGGCCGTGCCGACCCAGCTCGGCATCATCCCGCTCTACCTGGCGATGTCGGAGCTGGGCTGGGCGGGCGGGTTGCAGGCGGTGGTCGTGCCGAACCTGGTCACCGCGATCGGGGTGTTCTGGATGCGCCAGTACACCGTGGAGGCCGTGCCGTTCGAGCTGATCGAGGCGGCCAGGGTGGACGGCTGCTCGATGCTGCGGGTGTTCTGGCACGTCTGCCTGCCCGCGGTGCGCCCGGCGGCGGCGTTCCTGGGCATGTTCACGTTCATGACCAGCTGGAACGACTTCCTCTGGCCGCTGGTCGTGCTCGACGCGGAGAACCCCACCGTGCAGCTGGCGCTGGAGCGGTTGCAGTCGGGGTTCTACGTGGACTACTCGCTGGTGCTGGCCGGGACGACGCTGGCCACCATCCCCGTCCTCGTCGTGTTCGTCCTGCTCGGCCGCCAGATCGTGGCCGGGATCATGCAAGGTGCCGTGAAGGGATGAGACCCGTGTCCGTTCAACCCGTGCCCGCCGGACCCCGAGCCGCCGCAGGCGCGCTGGAGTTCCCGCCGGGGTTCGTCTGGGGGGCCGCGACCGCGGCGTTCCAGGTGGAGGGGTCCACCACCGCCGACGGGCGCACCGAGTCCATCTGGGACGCCTTCTGCCGACAGCCCGGCCGGGTCGTCGGCGGCGACACCGGGGAGCCGGGCGCCGACCACTACCTGCGGATGCGCTCGGACGTGGCGCTGATGCGGGAGCTGGGCCTGGGCGCCTACCGGTTCTCCATCGCCTGGCCCCGTGTGCGCCCCGACGGCGGCGGGCCCAACCACCGCGGGATCGCCTTCTACGACGCCCTGGTCGACGAACTGCTCGACAACGGCATCACCCCGGTCGCCACGCTCTACCACTGGGACCTGCCGCAGGCGCTGGAGGACGCGGGCGGCTGGACCTCCCGCGACACCGCGGCCCGCTTCGCCGAGTACGCCGACACCGCCACCGCCGTGCTCGGTGACCGCGTGTCGATGTGGACGACGCTGAACGAGCCGTGGTGCTCGGCGTTCCTCGGCTACGGCAGCGGCGTGCACGCCCCCGGCCGCACCGACCCCGCGGCAGCGCTGGCCGCCGCGCACCACCTGCTGCTCGCGCACGGCCTGGCGGTGCCGGTGATCCGCTCGAACGTCCCCGGCGCGGTCGCGGGCATCACGCTCAACCTGTTCCCCGTGCTGCCCGCGAGCCCGTCCGCCGCGGACGCCGACGCCGCCCGCCGGGTGGACGCCCTGCAGAACCGGCTCTTCCTCGACCCGGTGCTGCGCGGCGGCTACCCGCCCGACCTGCTCTCCGACGTCGCCCACCTCGGGTTCGCCGAGCACGTCCGGCCCGGGGACGCGCAGGTGATCGCCGCGCCGGTCGACTTCGTGGGGGTCAACTTCTACCGCGACCACCACGTCGCCGCCGGGGGCGCGGGGGAGCGGGCGGGCGGGGCGTGGCCGGGCAGTGAGCACCTGGTGTTCCCGCCGCGCGGGCTGCCCGTCACCGCCGCCGGGTGGGAGATCCGCGCCGAGGGGCTGCGCGACCTGCTGGTCGACCTCGACCGCGGGTACCCGGGCGTCACCTGGTACGTCACCGAGAACGGCGCCGCCTTCGACGACCGGGTCGAGGCGGGCCAGGTGTTCGACCACGACCGGCGCGACTACCTGGAGGGCCACCTGCGCGCCGCGCACGCCGCCATCGCCGCGGGCGTCGACCTGCGCGGCTACTTCGCCTGGTCGCTGCTGGACAACTTCGAGTGGGCCGAGGGCTACGCCAAGCGGTTCGGCATCGTCCACGTCGACTACGCCACGCAGGCGCGCGCGGTGAAGCTCAGCGGGCGCTGGTATGCCAAGGTGGCAGCGGAGAACCGGGTGCCGGGCGGTGCGGAGGTGCGGTGAGCGGACTGGAGCCGGGGGAGCGCGACGCGGCGACCCTGGAGGAGGTGGCCAGGATCGCGGGGGTGTCGCGCTCCACGGTGTCCCGGGTGGTCAACAACTCCCCGGGGGTCAGCGCCAGGGCCAGGGCGGCGGTGTCCGAGGCCATCGCCGCCACCCGCTACGTGCCCAACCCCGCCGCCCGCAACCTCGCCACCCGCCGCACCGACACCATCGCCCTGGTCGTCTCCGAGGACGGCGAGCGCGTGTTCGGCGACCCGTTCTTCGCGGGGGTGCTGCGCGGGGTGTCGGCCACCGTCGCCGCCGCCGACCGGCAGATGGTGCTGGTGATGAGCCACGGCGCCGACCGCGAGCGCCTGGAGCAGTACCTCGCCGCGGGCCACGTCGACGGCGCGGTGGTGGTCAGCCTGCACGGGATGGACCCGCTGCCGCAGCGGCTCACCGACGCCGGGGTGGCCGTTGCCCTGCTCGGCCGCCCGCTCACCGCCACGACCGTGCCCTACGTCGACGCGGACAACCTCGGCGGCGCGCTGGCCGCCACCCGCCACCTCGCCGCGACCGGGCGGCGGCGCATCGGCACCATCGCGGGCCCGCAGGACATGGCGGCGGGCATCGACCGGCTGCTCGGCTGGCGGCGGGCGATGGGCGAGCTGGGCCACCGGGCGGACGCGGTGGTGCACGCGGACTTCACCGTCGAGGCCGGGGCGGCGGCCATGGCCGAGCTGCTGGCCGCCCACCCCGACCTCGACGCCGTGTTCGCCGCGGCCGACCTGCTCGCCGTCGGCGCCCTGCGGCACCTGCGCTCGCGCGGGGTCCGGGTGCCCGACGACCTCGCCGTGGTCGGCTTCGACGACTCGGTCCTGGCCACGACGACGAACCCGACCCTGACCACGGTGCGCCAGCCGGTCGAGGAGCTGGGCCGCAGCACCGCGTGGCGCCTGCTGGCCCAGCTGGCGGGGGAGCGGCACCTGCCCCCCTCGGTGCTGCTCCCCACCGAACTGGTCGTGCGCGACTCGACCTGACCCCCGGCTCCCGGCCCGGTGTCAGCCCGGCTCCACCGGCAGCCACAGCTCGCAGGTGGCGGTGCTGAAGTCCGCGGCGCGGTCGAGGATGGCCACGATCGACGGGCCCGGCCGCAGCCGCCACGGGTTCGACGGGAACCACTCGGTCGCCGTGGCCGCCCACGTGTCCTGCAACGCCCGGGGGTGCGGGCCGCTGGTGCGGAACACCGCCCACCGGCCCGCGGCCACCTCGATGCCGTCGAGGTCGTCGGGCACCGGGGTGCCCGCGGCCACGGCGACCCCGTGCAGGTAGGTCAGCTCGGTGCCCTCGGCGGCGTCGGGCGCCAGGTCGTCGGTGACCTGGAGCAGGCCGGGTGGCTCGGCGTCACCGAGGTCCTTGAGCCGCTGGTGCTCCTGCGGCGTGAGCGTGGCGACGTGGCGCTGGATGTGCTCGTTGACGCCGCGGTGGACCAGCGGCACGCGGGCGGCGTGCCCGACGAGCCGGAACGCGGGCTTGTCGACGACGCGGGTGTCCATGGGGGTGCTCCCTTCGACGGTCAGGCGGAACCTGAGCTGCGGTTGTGCGCGCAGGGGGCCGCCGTCGCGGCGGACCTCGCCGGGACCGGCGCCGTGCACGGACCGGAACGCCCGCCCGAACGCCTCGGTCGAGCCGTACCCGTACCGCACGGCGATGCCCAGCAGGTCGTCGTCGCCGCGCACCACCTCGGCCGCCGCGACGGTCATCCGCCGCCGCCGGACGTACTCCGACAGCGGCATGCCCGCCAGCGTGGAGAACATCCGCCGCAGGTGGTGCTCGGTCGTCCCGGTGGCCCTGGCCAGCCGGTCGAGGTCGACACCGCCGTCGGTCAGGGTGTCCTCGACCAGGTCGACCAGGCAGTTGAGCGCTGAGATCACCAGGCCCCCTTTCGCCTGTCCAGCTTGTCCCGGGGCACCGCCCGCGCGCCCGATCGCGGCGGTCGCGTTCGATCAGCCGGTGCGCTTGGCCGTCGACCGCCGCTCGATCGCCGCGCCGACGCCCGCGATCGCCCCCCGGATCATCTCGCCGTAGCCGTCGTCGCCGAGCGCGTGCTGCCGCTCCCGCGCGGCGTCGAGGTGGTGCCGGGCGGCGTCGAACGACCCCAGCCTGCGGAAGTTGTCCGCGAGGTTGAGGTGCAGGGAGGGGTAGAAGCCCGCCACGTGCAGGCTGGCGTGGTGGTCGCGCACCCGCTCGTCGGTGAGGGACGCGGCGGCGTCGAGCGCGCGGACGTCCCACACGAGCGCTTGCGCGGGGTCGTCGTGGAGGTCAGCGAGGTAGTGCGACAGCACGCAGCGGTGGAAGGCGTCCCCCGCCGGGCCGATCTCGTCCCACAGCTCACCCAGCCGGGCGCGGGCGGTGTCGGGGTCCCCGGCGTGCCCGAGGGCGACGGCCTCGGTGATCCGGTCGATGGTGGTCACGTGGTGGTTCCTCCTGGCTCTGGCCGCACCGGCATGACGAGGGTGGTCACGTCGCCGTCGTCGGCGGAACGGATGACAACGGGCTGGTCCGCCCCGGCGAGGTCGAGCATCACGTCCGGCCCCACCGCGCTGCTGACCGCCGGGTGCAGGGTGGTGACGGCGAAGTGGACGGTGGTGGGCGGCCCGTCCACCACGGCGTCGACGGCGCGTCCCAAGGAGACGGCCGCGTCGGTGACGTCCAGCCGCACGACGGGGTCGTGGTGCTGCTCCAGCGCCTCCACCAGCGCGTTGCGGGCCACGACCACCCGGGTGGACACCGGCGGCAGCGACTCCAGCACCTGCCGGTAGTCGGGGAAGGGCTCGGCGAGCACGCGGCACTCGCGCACCGCGTCGTCCCCGGCGAGCTGGAGCACCCACGACCGCACGCCGATCCGCAGGTGGTGCTGGCGCCGCACCCACGCCATCGCCAACCGCAGGTCGTCGGCGTGCGCGGTGGCGGTCCACCCGTCCTCACCGGACTCGTCCGGGACCAGCGTGCGCGTCGACAGCCGGTACCTGTCGGTGGCGGTCAACCCGATCGCGCCCGCCGACACCTCGACGTGCACCCCGTTCAGCACGGGCACGTCGCCCTCCGGTGCCGTCGCCGTGAGCACCTGCTCCACAGCGGCCGCGAACACCGCTCCCCGGACCCGCACGACCGGCACCGGCGCCGCCCCCAGCGCCGCCTTGACCGCCACCGCCACCTCCCGGGCGCGGTCCACCCGCCGCACCAACCCGGCGACGTGCTCGTCCACCAGGCGCGCGGCCCCCTGCCCGCCCGCCAGCACCCGCGCGACCTGCTCCAGCGGCATGTCGATCTCCCGCAACCGCCGGATCAGCTCGGCCCGCGGCACCTGCTCGACCGCGTAGTACCGGTACCCCGTCGCCCCCACGCTCGCGGGCGCGAGCAGGCCGGAGTCGGCGTAGAAGCGCAGCGCGCTGGCCGTCACCCCGCACGCCCGCGCGAAGTCCCCGATGGTCAGCAGCTCGGACTTGGGCACGCCCCCATCATCGGGCTTCGACCAACTCGAAGGTCAAGCCCCGTCCCGGGGCGTGATGAGCCCGCGCTTGCGGCGGACGGCGGTGACGGCGGCGAACACGGCGCCCACGGCGAGGACGATGCCGCCGCGCACCCAGACCGCGCCCTCCACGCGGGTCAGCAGGAGCAGGCAGGAGGCGATGCCGAGCCAGGGCACGACCACGGGGACGCGGAAGTGCCCCGGCTCGCCGGGGGCGCGGCGCAGGGCGATCACCGCGGCGTTGACGACGGCGAACACGATCACCAGCAGCAGCACCAGGGTGCCCGCCAGCGCGTCGACCTCGCCGGTCAGCGCCAGCAGCAGGGCCAACCCCGCCGTGGCCAGGGCCGCCACCCACGGCGTGCGCCTGCCGGGCAGGACCTTGGCCAGCGCGGCGGGCAGCAGCCCGTCGCGGGCCATGCCGAAGGCGAGCCGGGACGACATGATGCCGGTCAGCAGCGCCGTGTTGGCCACGGCGACCACGGCGATGGCGCCGAACAGCCACGTCGGCACGCCCCCGGCCACCCGCACGACCTCCAGCAGCGGCGCCGACGACCCGGCCAGGGTGCCCGCGGGCACGGCGGCCCCCGCCACGACGCCGATCAGCACGTAGAGCACCCCGGCCGCGGCGAGCGCCCCGAACAACGCCCGCGGGTAGGACCGGCGCGGGTCCTTGGTCTCCTCGGCGACGTTCACCGACGTCTCGAACCCCACGAACGAGTAGTACGCCAGCACGGTCGCGGCCAGCACGCCGCTGACCGCCCCGCCCCCGCTGCCGCTGAAGTCCGTCAGCCGCCCCAGGTCCGCGTCGCCGCGCAGCACCACCCACAACCCCAGCACGACCACCAGCACCAACCCACCGGCCTCCACGCACGTCGCGACCACGTTCGCCCCCAGGGACTCCCGGATCCCGCGGATGTTCAGCAACGCCAACGCGGCCAGGAACACCACGGCGGCCACCACGACCGGCACGGTCACGAACTCCGCCAGGTAGTCACCCCCGAACGCCCGCGCCAGCGCCCCCACGGAGACGATCCCCGCGGCGAGCATGCAGAACCCCGTGAGGGCACCGGCCACCGGCCCGAACGCCTCCTGCGCGTAGTGCGCGGCCCCGCCCGCTCGCGGGTACTTCGTCACCAGTTCCGCGTACGACCCCGCCGTCAGCGCGGCCAACCCGAGCGCCACCACCATCGGCACCCACAACGCGCCGCCCACCTGCTCGGCAACCGTCCCCACGAGCACGTACACCCCGGCCCCGAGGATGTCCCCGAGCACGAAGAGGAACAACAGCGGTGTGCTCACCGCCCGGCGCAACGTCTCAGCCATCCTGGCAGTCTCGCCGGACCCGCTCACCCCCGCACGCCGTGCGTCACGGCCCTGTCACGCGGGGCCGGGGTCAGGCCGTGATTCCCAGGCGGTGCTGTTCGGCGCGGACGATGCCCTGCTCGGTGACCGCGGCGCCGTCGTCGGCGGGGCGGTGCTCGGTGGTGTCCGTGGCCCTGCGGTCGGCGTCCTTGGCGTCGCTCTTGCGCGCGAACTCGTCGAACAGCGTGCTCTTGCGCTCCTGGACCTCGCGGATGCGCTCGTCGACGCTGGACTGGGCGAGCAGCCGGTGCACCTGGACCTTGCGCACCTGGCCCATCCGGTGCGCGCGGGCGATGGCCTGCTCCTCGGTGCCGGGCTTCCACTGCGGCTCGGCGATGATGACGACGGACGCGGCCTGGACGTTGAGGCCGACACCGCCCGCGTCGATCTGGCTGAGCAGCACGGCGTGGCCCTCGCGGCGGGTGAAGTCGTCGACCACCCGCTGGCGGGCCGCGGGGGGCACGGCGCCCGTGATCACCCCCACCACGGCCGCGCCCAGCGCCACCCGCACGACCTCCAGGACGTCCAGGAAGGTCGAGAACACGAGCACCTTGAGGCCGTCCTCCCGGGCTTCCCGCACCACCTCCACGAGCCGTTCGAGCTTGGCCGACTGGGACGAGGCGAAGGCCGCCCGCCGCATGGCCATGAAGTTCCCGCTGCGCACGGCCTGCTCGTAGGCGGCGCTGTCGTCGGGGGAGAAGCGCACCCAGTCCTCGACCTCGATCTTGTCGGGCAGTTCGGTGAGGACGTCCTCCTGGTTGCGGCGCAGGTACACCGACGCCACGGCGCGCCGGAACCGCTTGGCCCCCGCCAGGGCGTCCGCTGGGTCCAAGCCGCGCGCGACCGCGGGTTGCAAGTGCTCGACCAGGTTGCGGAACTCCTCGACCCGGTTCTCCATCGGCGTGCCGGTGAGGAACAGCGCCCGCTGCGCCTCACCCACCACCGCCGCCACGTGCCGCGCGCGTTGGGCGTTGGGGTTCTTCACGTAGTGCGCCTCGTCGACCACCACCAGCGCGATGCCCGACCCGGTGATGCCGGTCAGCTTGCCCAGGGTGGTGAACGTCGTGACCGCGACACCGCCGGTGCGCAGCCAGTGGTGCATGGCGATGAGCCGGTCCGCGCCGTGCAGGCTGTGCCCGGTGAGATCGGTGTGCTTGCTGATCTCGTTGAGCCAGTTGACCTGCACGCTCGCCGGGCACACCACCAGGAAGCGCGTTTGCCCGTTCGCCGCCAGGTGCGCGATGGTTGCCAGCGCCTGCACGGTCTTGCCCAGCCCCATCTCGTCGCCCAGCACCGCGCGCTCCCGGTGGATGGCGTACTGCGCGCCGAAGACCTGGTACCCGCGCAGGGTGGCCCGCAGGCGCCTGGTGTCCAGCGGGACGGCGCTGATCGCCTGGCGCAGCTCGTCGGGCAGGAAGCCCTGCGCCGCTTCGCGTTCGTCGTCGCGGTGGCCGGTGAGCGTGGACACCAGCGCGGTGAACGCGGCGGCGTCCTGCCCGAACTCCCGCCACACCTGGTCCGGCCGGTGGGTGGCGGGGTCGACGGCCCGCTCCAGCTGTTCCACTTCCTGGAACAGGGCCCTGGTGCTCGGGTCGGACAGCAGCGCGTCGAGCCGGGCGAGCGCGACGAGCGCGTCCTGCTTCCGGCTGCCGAAGCGGAACAGCATGCCCGCCCGGCTGCTCGTCGGCTCCGCGGCTCGCACCAGGGCCTCGGCCCGCGCCACGAACCGCCGCAACGGCTCCTGCGGGACGCCGCCTGCCCGGCGGGCGGCGGCGAGGGTCGCGAGCAGTTGCGTCTCCGCCGGGCGCTTGCGGTCGGGGTCGAAGCGGAAGCGGACTTCCAGCCGGGTGTCGCGCGCGAGCCGCCGCGCGGCGGCGTGGACCTGCCTGGCGGACTGCTGCCCGACCCCCTGCACGGCTTGCAACCGGTGGACGTCGACACGCAGGACGCGCTCGACCGTGCTGTACCCGGCGTCGTCGAGGACGTTCAGCCGCACGCCCTTGCCCACCAGCCCGCGCAGGTCGGTGATCGGGCGCTGGGCGAGTTCGGTCCTCACCAGCTCGTCCAGCAGCCCGCCGAGCTGGTCGCCCGCCCGCTCCCGCAGCGCCTCCGACGCGCCGAGCAGCGCGTGCGCGCGGCCCGCCAACACGCCCGCCCTCGCCATCAACGCCTTGGCCGCAGCGCCGACCATCCCCCGCGCGGACGCGAGATCGCCCGCGTGTCCCTCGGTCACCCGTCCCCCTGTCCCGCGCAGCACATCGCCTGGGCGGTCGGGGACGTTTCTACCCGCCGACCCGGCGGCCCGGCGAGCGCGTCCCCCGGACGGCCGAGCCGCCCGGCAGCCGCACCTCGACGCGCAGGCCGCCCGCGCGCAGCGGCGCGAGGTCCAGGGTCCCGTCGTGGGCGCGCACGATGCTGTGCACGATCGCGAGGCCGAGCCCGACGCCCGCGTGCTCGTCCGACCGGGTGCGCTCGGTCCCGCGGCGGAAGGGCTCGACCAGGGTCGGCACCAGGTCGGCGGGCAGCACCGGCCCGGTGTTCTCGACGGCGAGCACGGTGGTGGCGCCCTCGGTGCCGGTGCGGACCGCCGCGCGGCCACCCGCAGGCAGGTTGTGCACGACGGAGTTCTGCACGAGGTTCACGACCACCTGCGTGAGCAGGTCCGCCGAACCGGAGGTGGGGGCGGGGCTCGCGGTGACGGTCAAGCCGACTCCGCGCTGCTCTGCGAGAGGAAGCAGGGTCTCCACCGCGTCCTCCGCGAGCAGCGACAGGTCCACCGGCCCGCGGGCGAACGCTCCCCGGTCGCCCCGGCTGAGCAGCAGCAGCGACTCGGTGAGGTGGATGGCGCGCTCGTTGACCGCGTGCAGGCGCGCCACGAGTTCGCGGGGGTCGTGGTCGGGGTCGGTGCGGGCGACGTCGAGCAGCGTGCGGGAGATGGCCAGCGGGGTGCGCAGCTCGTGCGAGGCGTTGGCGGCGAAGCGCTGCTGCTCGGCGGCGTTGGCCTCCAGCTGGGCGAGCATCGAGTCGAACGCGTCGGCCAGCTCGCGGAACTCGTCGGCGCGGCCCGCCAACCGGATCCGGTGCGCCAGCGACCCGCCCGCGGCCACCCGGGTGGCGTGGGTGATGCGGGTCAGCGGCGCGAGCATCCTGCCCGCCAGGAACCACCCGCCGAGCAGGCCGAACCCCAGCAGGAGCAGCAGCACGACCGCGGCCCGGGGCGCGAAGGCGGCCAGCAGGTCGGCCCGGTCCGGGATGAACAGCCCCGGCTGCCCCGGCGGGCCCAGCGGGTAGCTGACGATCACCTCAGGCACGTAGCGCAGCAGGAACACCCACACCGTCGCCATGAGCAGCGCCCCGGCGACCACGACGAACCCGGCGTAGCTCAGCGCGAGCCGCAGGCGCGCGCTCATCCCGGGCGCCCTGGTCATCGACCCGCTCGCTCACCGGTGTCGATGCGGTAGCCCACCCCCGGCACGGTCGCGATCACCCACGGTTCGCCCAGGCGCTTGCGCAGCGCGGACACGGTGATCCGCACGGCGTTGGTGAACGGGTCGGCGTTGCCGTCCCAGGCCCGCTCCAGCAGGTCCTCGGCGCTGACCACCCCGCCCTCGGCGGCGAGCAGCACCTCCAGCACCGCGAACTGCTTGCGGGTGAGCGCGACGTAGCGCCCGTCGCGGAACACCTCCCGGCGGAACGGGTCGAGCCGCAGCCCCGCCAGCTCGCGCACCGGTGGCCGGGCGTGCCCGCGCCTGCGGTCGAGCGCCCGCAGCCGCAGCACCAGCTCGCGCAGCACGAACGGCTTGGTCAGGTAGTCGTCGGCGCCCAGCTCGAACCCGGAGGCCTTGTCGTCGATGCGGTCGGCGGCGGTGAGCATGATGATCGGGGTGCCGCTGCCGGAGGCCACGATGTGCCGGGCCACCTCGTCGCCGGAGGGGCCGGGGACGTCGCGGTCGAGCACGGCGATGTCGTAGGTGTTGACCGCCAGCAGCTCCAGCGCGGTGCCGCCGTCGGCCGCGATGTCGGCGGCGATCGCCGCCAGCCGCAGGCCGTCCCGGATGGCCTCGGCCAGGTACGGCTCGTCCTCCACGATCAGCACGCGCATGAGCTGAGCCTAGGAGCCGTGCGCGGCGGTGGCGGCGCGGTCACCGTCGTGGCGCGCGTCCCGCCGCCACCAGCGGCGCGAAGCGAGCGCCGCCAGGGCGGCGCCCGCGGCGTTGAGCAGCACGTCGTCCACCGACGACACCCGGTCGAGGCGGAAGGCGAACTGCGCCACCTCCACCAGCGCCGAGCACACCGCCCCGAGCGCCAGGACCCGCGGCAGCGACGCCAGGGCGGCGAAGCGCACCGGGGCGAAGAACCCCAGCGCGGCGAACACCAGCAGGTTGCCCGCGATCCCGAGCGCCCCCATCGTGGCGAGGTCGCGCAGCGGCACCAGGCTCACCCGACCGGGGACGACCCCGGCGCCCGATCCCGGCATCAGCGTCAGCCACACCCACGGCACCGTCCCGTAGACCAGGCCCACCTCGGCCAGCGACCTGCGCCACGCCCACCCGGCCCCGCCCGCCCGCCGGGCGCGCGCCAGCGCCCACGCCACCAGGACGGCCAGCGGGACCCCGGCCAGCATCGCCAGCAGGACGCCGTTCACCGTGTCCAGGCAGCCGTGCCACCGCCCCGCCACGCAGGCCGGGGCGGCCATCAGCAGCGGTCGCCGCAGGAGGAACACCCCGGCGGCGACCAGGACGAGCGCGCAGCAGGCGAGGACGACAGGCGAGCGGCGGGACGGGCTGTGGTTCACGCCCCCAGTGAAGGCGACGCGGGGTTGCCGGGGCGTACGCGGTTGCGCATACGCCTGCGATACGCGGTCAGGCCGGGTCGACGAGCACGCGCTGGAGGGCGTCCTCCACGCTGGTCGTGGCGGGCAGGGCCGTGCTGAGCACACCGGTGAGGTCGAGCGCCCGGCGCACGGCCTGGTCCTCGTCCATGCACAGCACCAGCTCCACCCCGCGCAGGCTGCAATTGGCGCTCAGCAGCATCAGCGCCGAGATCCCCACCGAGGACAGGAAGCCGACCTGGCGCAGGTCCACGATGAGCAACCCCGCCCCGGCCCGCACCGCGGCCACGGCGGCCCGCTCCCACTTCGTCTGCACCCCGTCGGCCGTGCTGAGGTCGACGTCCTCGGTGGTGGTCACCACCACCGCCCGTCCCCCCGCCACCAGCTCGAAGGCGTTCTCCCGCGCCTCGTCCATGCCGCCAGTCAACCACCGGTCGGCCCGTCCCACCGGACGGCCCGTCCCACCGACGAGGGAGGTCAGCCCTCGACGTCCACCAGGACCTTGCCGACGGTGCCCGCCTCCACCGCGCGGTGGGCGTCGGCGGTGCGGGCGAGGGGGAAGCGGACCAGGGGCAGCCCGTGCTCCTCCCCGACCGGCAGCGCCCCGTCCCGCACGGCGGCGGCGACGTCCTCGGCGCCCGCGGTCAGGGCGGCCTGGCCGACGGTGTAGAGGACGAGGAACTGGAAGCGGGTGTTGAGCATCATGTTCTGGCGCACGTCCAGGCCCACGGGCTTGTCGCCGTCGTTGGCGTAGGTCGAGATGGTGCCCCGGGTGCGCAGGACGGACAGGTCCAGGGCGAGGTTGGCGCCCAACGCGACCTCCGCGATGAGGTCGACCCCGTCCGGGGCCAGCTCGCGGATGCGCGCCGCGGGGTCGCCCTCGCGGTAGTTCACGACGTGGTGCGCGCCCGCGGCCGTGGCCAGGCGGGCCTTGTCCGGGCCGCTGATCGTGCTGATCACCGTGGCCCCCGCCCACCGCGCGAGCTGGATGACGGCGTGGCCCACGGCCCCCGCCCCGCCCGCGGCCAGCACGACCTTCCCGGCCAGCGCCCCCGGTGCCAGCCGCGTCGGCCCGTCCTCGGCCACCGTCAGCGCCCGGTGCGCGGTCACCGCGGGCACGCCCAGCGAGGCGCCCAGGTCGAACCCGGCGCCCTCGGGCAGCGGCACGGCCAGCTCTCCCGGGACCACCAGGAACTCCGCGGCGGTGCCGAACGGGCGCCCCACGGTCGCCATGAACAGCCACACCCGCTGGCCCACCCGACCCGGGTCGACGCCATCCCCGACCGCGTCGACGACGCCCGCGCCGTCGAGGTGCGGGGTGACCTCGGGGAACTGCTTGGGGTTGGTGGCGCCCGCCCGCGTCTTCCAGTCGGTCGGGTTCACCCCCGACACCACCACCCGCACCCGGACCTCGCCGGGGCCGGGCTCGGGCAGGTCGCGCTCGACCAGCTCCAGCACCTCGGGTCCGCCGTTGTCCCGGTAGATGACCGCCTTCATGGGGGTCCGCCTCCTGTCCGCTCGGGTGCACCTCTCCGGGCCAACACGACCCGCACCCGGTTTATTCGGCCCCCGCACGCGCCGAGGCCCCCGGAGCGGGGGTGCTCCGGGGGCCTCGGGTGGTCGTCATCGGGGGTTAGTCGTAACCGCGGATGATGTGGTCGGGGTCGATGGCGTCTTCCACCGGTGCCCCCCTCTCAACGAAAGGGCCGGACAGGCGAGGGCCTGCGGGGCGCGAGTGCGAGGTCGGGCGGCGCGGGTACATGGGCTGCGGCGGCCTGTGGGCCGTCGCGGTGCCGCGGCCGCCGGGGCGGCCTGCTCTCCGGGGGACGGGTGGCCTCGTCCCGCTCGGATGTCCCGTTCGCTCGATCCGATCATGGTGGACCCGGTCGTGGTGTCCGCCACGACAAGTTGTACCGCAAACGGCGGCTGATCGCGAGCTGAACTGCACGTTGCGGCAACCGGGTAACATCATGGATCTGGAAACACATCGTCACGGAATGGGCTGTCGATGATCAGGTTGTCCCGCGCGGAGCAGCAGCGGCAGACCCGCGAACGCCTGCTCGCGGCCGGTGCGGCGGTGTTCGCCCGGCGCGGGTTCCTCGCCGCCACGGTCGAGGAGGTCGTGGCCGAGGCCGGGTACACGCGGGGCGCGCTCTACAAGCACTTCGGCGGCAAGGAGGGCCTGTGGCAGGCGATCTCCGACGCCCAGGTCGAGCACCACCTGCGCCACCTCGCGGACCGGCTGGACCAGGTCGAAGACCGGGCGGGGTTGATCGCGGCGCTGGTCCCCGTCGGCCCCGCGTTCGGGGCGGACGAACCGCGGTGGGGGGTGGCCGCGCACGAGTTCGCCACGTGGGTCGCAGGTCACCCTGAGCTGTCGGTCACCGTCCTGTCCGCCCAGCGGGAGCGCGAGCGGCGGATCGAGGCGGCGGTGGCCCGCGCCTGCGCGCGGCTGGGCGTGCGCGCCGCGATGCCGCTGGCGCAGGTCGTGGTCGTCATCGGCGCGCTCGGCGGCAGCCTCGCCCTGCGCCGGGCGGTCGACCCGGGCACCGACGTGCACGCCATCGCCGCGGGCACGGTCGCGGCCCTGTTCCCCGAGCCGAAGGGGGCCGCATGACCACCCGAGCGGCGCGCGACAGCGAGCCCGCGACCGGGAGCGCCGCCCCATGACCGCCCTCGCCGCACCCCTGATCGTCCTGACCCTGTTCGCGACGGTGCTCGCGGGCCTGCCCTGGCTCGCCTCCCGCGTCCGCCGCCGCGGTGTGGGCAGCGAGGTGCTGGGCCCGTTCGAGGAGATGTGGCACCCCGCCGCCGTCCGCACCCGGGTCGAGGTCCAGGCCCAGGAGGAGCGGCCCGCCCCCACACCGAACCCCGGCGACCCGCCGCTCCTGCCGTGGGAGCTGTGACCGACCAGGTCAGAACAGGGTGGCGGGCTCGACCGGGTCCGGTTCGGGCAGCGGGGTCAGGTCGGGGACGAGCGCCCGGACGTCCTCGTGGAACCGGCGGGCCAGGGCGGGGGCGTCGTCGTTGTCGGGGGTGTGCAGGAAGACCGTGGGGGAGCGGCCCTCGCGCAGCCACCCCGCCACCACCTCGACCCACGGCCGCCACCCCGCGACCGTCTCCTCCGCCGTCTCCCCGCCCAGGTAGCGCACGACCGGGTGGTCGGTGAGCGCCCGGGTGCGGCGGGGCAGGCGGGGCTTGCGCTCCCAGGCCTCCTGGGCGGCGGCGGTGGTCGGCGGGCGCTGGAAGAAGACCGTGGTGTCGAACGGCACCCACTCGGCGTCGGCGCCCGCGAGCGCCCTCTCCAGCAGCGAGGTCGAGCGCGGGTCGGTGAAGAAGCCGGGGTGGCGCACCTCCACGGCCCGCCGCAGGCCCGCGGGGAGCCTGCGCAGGAAGCGGGCGAGGGCGTCGACCTCGCCCGCGCCGAACGAGCCCGGCAGCTGGGTCCACAGCACCGCCCGGTCGCCGAGGGGCTCGACGGCGTCGAGGAACGCCCGCATCTCGGCCTCCACCCCGACCAACCGGCGCTCGTGGGTGACGGTCTTGGGCACCTTGACCACGAACCGGAAGTCGGGGCCGGTCTGCTCGGCCCAGGACTCGACGGTCGTGCGGGCGGGCGTGGCGTAGAAGGTGGTGTTGCCCTCCACCGCGTTGCACCAGCCCGCGTAGGCCCGCAGCCGCTCCTTCGCGGGCACCGACTGCGCCACGAACCGCCCCGCCCACGCCTTGTGGGTCCACATCGCGCAGCCGACGTGCAGCCGTGCCACCCGGTTCGCTCCTCGTCGCTCGTGGTCCCCGCGCGTCCGCGGGGTCGCGCGACCATCCTCCCACCACCCGTTCGGGCGGCGGCACGGCCTGGGCGGGGGTGATCACTCCTAGGATGGGCGGGGTGAGCGACGACAACCACCGGCGCCTGGTGCTGCTGCGCCACGGCCACGCCGAGTGGGCCGACGTGCCCGACCGCGACCGCCTCCTCACCGACCGGGGACGCGCCGCCGCGACGGGCGTGGGCCGGTGGCTCCAGAGCACCGGTGTCGCCCCGGACCTGGTGCTGTGCTCCCCCGCGGTGCGCACCCGCGAGACGTGGAAGCTCGTGGCGGCCCAGTTGGCCCGCCGCCCGCGCACTGTCTACGAGGACCGCGTGTACGAGGCCTCGCCCGGTGAGCTGATCGCCCTCCTCAACGAGCTGCCCGACGATGCCACCGCGGTCGCCGTCATCGGGCACAACCCCGGCCTGCACGGGCTCGCGCAGGTCCTCGCGGGCGACGCCGCGGACGACCTCGCGGCGCGGCTCCAGCGCGAGGGCTTCCCCGCCGCCGCGGCCGCCGTCCTGACCTTCGACGGCGGCTGGCCGGACCTCGAACCGGGTGTGGGCACGCTCGTGTCCCTGCGGCAGTCGGAGTCCTGACCCGGTCCAGGTGACCGCGCTCAGGTGGTGGGCAGGACGATGACCTTGCCCGCGAGGGTTCCCGCCGCCGCGCGGGCGTGGACGGTGACGAGCTCGTCCAGTCGGACCCGCTCGGTGACGGCGACGGTCAGCTCACCGCGGTCGACCCGGGCGGACAGCTCGGCCAGCTGGGCGGCGTCGCTGCGGACGAAGACGTCGATGCCGCGCACGCCGCGGGTGTCGTCGGAGGGCGCGGGCATCCACACGGTCGTGTTGACCACGACCCCGCCGTCGCCGACCCGGGCCGCCAGGGCGGCGAACTGCTCCGGGGTGATGGGCGCCAGGTTCAGCAGGACGTCGACCGGCGCGTCGAGCGCGGCCGCCACGTCGGCGGTGGCGTGGTCGATGACCTCGTCGGCGCCCTGGGCCCGGACCTGCTCGCGGCTGCGGGCGCTCGCCGTGGCGATGACGTGGGCACCCGTGGCCTTGGCCAGCTGCACGGCGTAGCCGCCCACGGCGCCGCCCGCGCCGTTGACCAGCACGCGCTGCCCGGCCCGCAGGCCGGCGTGGTCGAACAGGGCCTGCCGGGCGGTGAGCCCCACCAGCGGCAGCGCCGCCGCGTCCGCCAGGGGGATGCTGGTGGGCGCCGGTGCCAGGTCCGCGGCGGCGACCAGCACGTGCTCGGCCGCGGCGCCGTCGTCGCCGAACGGCAGGAAGCCGATCACCGGGTCGCCCACCCCCAGCCCGGTCACCCCGTCGCCGAGGGCGTCGACGGTCCCGGCCACGTCCAGGCCCGGGGTGTGCGGGAGGTCCATCGGCATCGGGCCCTGCATGAGCCCCGCCCGGATGTTGCCGTCCACCCCGTTGAACGACGTCGCGGCGACCCGCACCCGCACCTGCCCGGCGCCGGGGGTGGGCACGTCGACGTCCTCCACCCGCAGCACCTCGGGGTCGCCGTACTCGTGGAAGCGCACTGCCTTCATGGCTGGTCCTCGTCTCCGTCTCGATGCTTCGAATTCGAAGCACTGGAGCGACCGTAGCACTGCTTCAAATTCGAAGCAACAGTCGGTACGCTCACCCCCATGACCGGCCAGCGACCCCAGCTCGACCCCGCCCAGCTGCGGGCGTACTTCGCCCTCATGGAGGTCGCGGGCCTGCTGCGGCACGGCGTCGAGCAGCAGCTGCGCGAGGCGGGCGACCTCAGCTACGTGCAGTTCCACCTGCTCGCCCAGCTCGGCATCGACGCCCCCACCGGCAGCCGCCGCATGACCGACCTCGCCGACGGCGTCGTCTACAGCCGCAGCGGCCTGACCTACCAGGCGGGCCTGCTGGAGAAGGCGGGCCTGGTCGAGCGCGGCCCCTCCCCGGACGACGAGCGCAGCGTCATGGTCACCATCACCCCCGCGGGCCGCGACCGCCTCGCCCGCGTCCTCCCCGGCCACGTCGAGGTCCTGCGCGCCCTGTTCCTGGCCCCCCTCACCCCCACCGACGTCGACGCCCTCGCCGCCCTGCTCACCCCCGTGCGCGACCACATGCGCGCCACCACCCAGCCCTCCACCGCCCGCCGCCGCCGCAACACCTGACCGCGACCGCCTGGCACACTGCGGTGCTGCCGGAACGTCTGGGGAGGCCACGATGGGCGTGTTCGTCCGGGTCCGCGGCTGGCTCGACTGCGACGAGGACCACCTGGCAGGCGCCCGCGCCGTGATCGCCGCGCACGCCCACGAGCACTACAGCCGCGGGTGGGTGATCCGGGACCACATCCCCGGCTACACCCCGTGCGTCCTGTACACCGGCGACCTCCGCGAGCACTGGCTCGACTGGCTGCTCACCCAGGTGCGGGCCATCGCCGCTCTGCCCGCCCGCGACGACGACCACGTGCGGGGGCTGTTCTTCGCCATGCACGAAACCCGCGGCACGACGACCTGGCGGGTCCACGCGGGCCAGGTGAGCCCAGCCTCGCCACCGCAAGGTTTGGCATACCTGGACGAGTGAGCCACGCTGACCCCGTGGAGCCCGCGCCGCGCCAGACCCCAACCACCCCGGACAAGGTGGACCTGAAGTTCACCGCCTCGGAGAGCGGCCCCATCCAGGTCTCCTTCGAGCCGATAGGCACCTTCTTCGTCCTGGAACCAGACGAGTCCATCTACCTCCGCACCCCCATCGGCACCCTGGACTCCCTCCAGGTCGTCTGGTGGACCGGCGGCATCGAGGTGTGGGTCGACCACCCCGGCGACCACACGGTCCTCGACGAAAACGGAACCGAACTCGACACCCTCTGAGCGCCCACCGCAACCACCGTGCACTCGCTGGCGCCCGACAACCCCAGGGGCGCCGGAGCGCCGGCGGGTCAGGTGTCGCCGCGGGCCAGGCGCATGAGGTCGGTGTCGAAGTCGACGTCGGCCGCGGTGTGGGGGGAGCGGGTGGCGTTCCCGGCGAAGTTGTGCTGGTGGTCGTCCCAGTTGGTCTCGGTGATGGCGCGGGTGATGCCGCTGGTCATGAGGGCGGCGAGTTCGGCCGCGGCGCGTGAGGTGCGGGTGCCGAGGCCGGGGGAGGCCCAGTCCTCGGGGGTGGCGAACAGCGACGTCGGGGCGGGCAGGGCGCGCAGGAAGGCGAACAGGGGCCGCAGGTGGTCGTCGACCACCATGGCGTGCCGCGCGCTGCCCGCGGTGGCGGCCAGGAGGACCGGTTTCGCGATCAGCAGGTCGTTGTCGAGCAGGTCGACGAAGGACTTGAACAGGCCGCTGAGGCCCGCCTTGTAGACCGGGGTGGAGACGACGACCCCGTCGGCGGTGGCCACGGCGTCGATCGCGGGTTGCACGGCGGCGTTCGGGAAGCCGGTGACCAGGCTCTGGGCGATCCCGACGGCGATCGGGGCGAGTTCGACGACGGTGACCGCGGGGTCGTGGCCCGACCGCCGGAGCCGTTCGGTGGTCGCCTGCACGGCCCGGTCGGCGAGCATCCTCGTGGTCGACGGGTCGGACGTGCCCGCGCTGATGGCGACGAGCCGCAGGGGTGCTCCCGGCGCGTTCACGCGTACCTCGGCATCTGCGCCACCTTGGCGGGGTCGCTGTCGAGGTAGGGGAGGGGACCGGAGGTGTTGTCGCCGCTGTTGGGGCGGGGGCGGGCCTGCCGGGGTTCGGCGTCGCCGTAGGCGGCGCGCACCAGGGAGGCGTGCGTGGGGGCGTCGGGCACGCCGGGGGCGCGGCGGGACTCCATCTCCTTGCGCAGCACCGGCACGACCTCGGTCGCCAGCAGCTCCACCTGCTCCAGCGCGACCTCGACGGGGATGGAGCCGATGTCCATCGCCCACAGCTGCCGCTGGTAGTCGCCGAAGCCCTCGCGGAAGGTGAGGGTCTTGTCGATGACCTGCTGCGGCGAGCCGACCGACAGCGGCGTGCCCTCGGCCATCTGCTCCAGGCTCGTGCCCCGGAACATCGGGTAGGACTCGAAGTACGGGCGGAACCGGGCGAAGGCGTCCTGCGAGCGGTGCGCGAGGAACGCCTGCCCGCCCAGGCCGACGATCGCGTCCTGCGCCCGGCCGTGGCCGTGGTGCTCGTAGCGCTGCCGGTAGAACTCGACCAGGGGCTTGAAGTGGAAGTTGGGGGCGAGGATGTGGTTGGCGAAGTACCCGTTGCCGTAGTACGCCGCCTGCTCGGCGATCTCCGGCGTGCGGATCGCCCCGTGCCAGACGAACGGCGGCACCCCGTCCAGCGGGCGCGGCGTGGCGGTGAACCCCTGCAGCGGCGTGCGGAAGCGGCCCTCCCAGTCCACGACGTCCTCGCGCCAGAGCCGGTGCAGCAGGTTGTAGTTCTCCAGCGCCAGCGGCACGCCCTCGCGGATGTCCTGGCCGAACCACGGGTAGACCGGCACGGTGTTGCCGCGCCCCAGCATCACGTCCACGCGGCCCTGCGCGACGTGCTGGAGGAAGGCGTAGTCCTCCGCGACCTTCACCGGGTCGTTGGTCGTGATCAGCGTGATCGAGGTGGACAGGGTGATCCGCTTCGTCCTGGCCGCGACGTGCGCGAGCAGCACCGGCGGGGCGGACGCCACGAACGGCGGGTTGTGGTGCTCGCCGAAGGCGAACACGTCCAGGCCCAGCTCGTCCGCGGCCTCCGCCACCCGGATCGTGTCCTGGATGCGCTGCGCCTCCGACCGCGGGACGCCGGTGGTCGGGTCGGGGGCGATGTCCCCGACCCCGAAGATGCCGAACTGCATGGTGGAGCCCTTTCGCTGAGGAGGAGCGAAGGGACCGTGCGGGTGCGTGCGTGCCGTGGCGCGCGGTCTCCTCGGAGGAGGGTGGTGCTCAGGTGCGCGCGTCCCACCCGAGGTGGGCGCGCAGCGCGGTGGTCAGGGCGTCGAGCTGGTCGAGCTGGCGGGCGTCGAACGCGTCGACGAACGTCTCGCGGACCGCGCGCAGGTGCGGGACGGAACTGGCGCGGAAGGCCGCCGCGCCCTGGTTCGTCAGCGCGATCTCCGCGCCCCGGCTGTCGTCCGCGCACGGGGTCCGCTGGAGCAGCCCGCGCTTCTCCATGCGCCCCAGGTGGTGCGAGAGGCGGCTGCGCTCCCACCCGATCAGCTCCGCCAGCGCGGACGAGCGCAGGTTGCGCCCCTCCGCCTCGCTCAGCGCGAGCAGCACCTGGTAGTCGGCCGACGAGATGCCCGACTCGCCCTGCAGGCGGCTGCCCAGCAGCGACCGCAACGCCTCCGCGGTCTCGATGTAGTCGCGCCACACCCGCAGCTGGTCCTTCGTCGGCAGCGCCCGCGCCATCCCGACCTCCCTGATTGACACGTCAATCGTAGAGCCGTGATGACTGACGTGTCAACTACCAGGGGAGGGCGCGGACGTCGGCGTCCCGGTGCTCGCGGAGCGCTATCGTGCACCGCATGGTCGACATCGTCATCACCGTCGGCGGCTCGGACCCCTCGCTGGTCGACGAGGACGCCCGGCAGCTGCACGCGGAGCTGGAACCGCTGCCCGCCCAGGACGTCCGGTTCGCCCCGGCCGAACCCGCGCCGGGCGGTGCCAAGGGGCTGGACGCGGCGTCGGTGACCACGATCATCGTCGCCCTGGCCAGCTCGCCCGTGCTGCGCCAGCTCGGGTTGGTGCTGCGGGACTGGGTCAACCGCGACCAGCACCGCAAGCTGGTCGCCCGCCGCGGCGAGGACGAGGTCGAGATCGTCGGACGGCTCGACGCCGAGCAGGAGAAGCTGGTGGAGGAGTTCTTCCGCAGGCAGGTCGAGTAGCGGGCCCCGCCCCGGGCGGGGCGCCCGGGGCGAGGGGCGGCGTCAGGCGGTGGGGCCGGTCCAGCCCGCGGGGAGGTGGGCCAGGCGGACGCGCTGGGGGTGGTCCCCGACGGGGATGGAGACGATCTTGCGGCCGGTGGCGAAGCTGATGGCGGTCACCTGGTCGGCGTCGCTCTCGGAGATGACGCAGGCCGTGCCGTCGCCGCTGACGGTGGCCCAGTAGGGCTTGGCGGCGGGCACCAGCGGGCCCTGCTGGAGGGTCGCGCGGTCGACGACGGTGGCGTAGTCGTCCATCGTGCCCGCGACGCAGAGCTTGCCGCCGTCCGGGCTCATCGACAGGCCGTGGTGGCGGGAGTCGTTGACGTAGGTGGTGCGGTCGTCGCTGGTGGCGGGGTTCTTCGGCAACACCTTCACGCGGGTGATCCGGTCCGCGGCGATGTCGTACTCGAAGAAGCCGTTGAAGAACGACACCTGGAAGTACAGCGTCGACTCGTCCGGGGTGAAGGCGACCGGCCGCACCGCGTCGGAGAAGTCCCGGCCTCCGGGGAAGGCGTCCAGGCGCTGCCGCATGTCGATCGTCCTGACGACCCGCAGGGTGCGGGCGTCGGCGATGGTGATCTTGCGGTCGCCCTTGAGGAAGTCCTGCCACGGCGCGTCGAAGTCGTTGTTGACGTCCCCGATCGACATGTTCCACAGCTCGCCGTCGCGGGTGAAGGTGTTCTCGTGCGGCTTGTCGCCGGTGGCGAACGAGCCCACCGGGGCGCCCGTGCGGATGTCCAGGACGTGCACGGTGTTGCCGGTGGAGGCCGACACCGCCACCCGGGCGCCGTCGGGGGAGACCGCCATGTGGTCGGCCCGGAAGCCCGCGACGCGGAAGCGCCACCGCAGCCTGCCCGTGGCGGTGTCGATGGAGGCGACGTCGCCGAAGCTGGGGCGCGACACCACGATCGCCGAGCCGTCCGGGGTGGTGTACATGTCGTCGATGTACTGGTCGTGGCCCTCGCCCACGGTCTCCCGGATGCCCAGGAAGAACACCAGGCGGATCGGGTCGGCGTAGATCTCCCGCAGCCGTTCGCCCTTGTCCGGCACGAGGTTGACACGCCCGATCCTGGCGAAGGTCCCGCTCGACCTGATGACGTCCGCGACGCCCTCCCAGTTGTTGCCGACCAGCATCACCTCCTGGAGCGCGGGTGCGGCCTCCGCGGGCGCGATAGCGGGTGCGAGCAGCCCAGCGCCGACGGTCACGGCGGCCGCGGCGGCTGTCCTCCGCCAGGAACGCCTGCGGCCTGCGCGGTCCGGGCCTGTGGGTGCGGGGGTGTCCATCAGGGCTCAGTCCTTCCTGGGGTGGAGGGGGTGGTGGCGTGAGCGCGCTGCGATGGCGGGCTCATCGGAAGCACCCGGGCGGTCGGGAGCCCAGTCCCGAGAAGCGCTTGTCGCCGCTCAGGTCGGGGGATTGCGCCGGCTGTTACGCTCCGGCAACCACAAGGAAACCACCCGCTCAGCGTGGGGGGTAGGGCCTCACCCCCAAGGTCATCCGCGGTGGTTGTGGGCCGTTCACAACGACGTCGCGGAGGTGCCGTGGACCAGCGCTCGCGGGACGCGGCCACGCGGGTGCTGACCGCGCTGGCCGCGGACGACGCCCTCGTGTCCGCCGTCGTCGACGCCGCCCGCGCGCGCTCGCCCGAGGTCGCCCGGTTGCCGGCCGAGGAGAACCGCAGGCACATCGCCTCCCTCATCGCGGGGGCCGCCGCCCACGTCGAGCGCGGGGGCGCCCACGACGACGGCGACTTCTCCGCCGCCTGCGCCCTGGGCGCCGACCGGGCCGCGCAGGGGGTGCCGATCGCGGACGTGCTGCGCGGGGTGCGGGCGGGGCGCGGTGAGGTCGTGCGCACCTGCCGGGCGCTCGCCCGCGGGCTGGGCGTCGACGACGGCGTGGTGCTGGACGTAGTCGTCGACCTCGACGACTACGTCGGGCTGCTCCAGCAGCACATCGTCAGCGGGCACCGCGCCGCCGAGCTGGAGCTGTCGCGCACCAGCCGCGAGCTGACCACCCAGGTCCTGCGGCGGCTCCTGCTGCCCGGCGGCGGGCCGCCCGCGGACGCCGAGCTCCGGCAGGCGGGCCTGCGCCCCGGCCAGGACTACCACTGCGCCGTGTCGGCGGAGACCGACCCGGGCCGCGCGCGGCGGCTGGAGCAGCGGCTGGCCCCCTTCGGCGGCGTCTTCGGCTTCGTGGAGGGCACGCTGAGCGGGCTGCTGCACGCGGTGCCGGTGCTCCCCGAGGACGCGCCGCTGGTGGTTGTCTCCCCGGCCAAGCCGCTGCACGACCTGCGCGTGCACTACCCCGTGTGCACCCAGGCCGTGCGCGTCGCCGCGGCCCAGGGGCGCACCGGCGTGCACGCGCTGGCCTCGCTCGGCGCGGAGACCGCGCTCGCGGGCTACCCGGTCCTCGCCGCCGCGCTCGTTGACGACCTGCTCGGCGCGCTGGACCCGGGCAACGACTTCCACCGCGAACTCGCCGCCACCGCCCTGTCCTTCCTCGACCGCGGCTGCGGCCTGGCCGTGACGGCGAAGGCGCTGCACGTCCACGCCAACACCGTCCGGTACCGCCTCGACCGCTTCCGCGAGCTGACCGACGTCGACGTGACCGACACCAACCGCAGGTTCGTCCCCACCCTCCAGGCGTGGTGGGCGTTGCGCACGTGGCTCGACAGCTGTCGATGACCGGCGGTCCGGGGCGGGCTCGGAGCGGGTGTGGAGTCCACCCGCGACGGTGACACCCGTTGGTGTTGCTCGGATTGCTGCGCACGGGTGCGTCGCTACTTTGACGGCACTTGTCGGAAGTCGATCTCGTGGGAGTGGGCGTCATGGCGCGCGGAGTCGGGGTGCGGGTGGGGTTGGTGGTGCCCGTGGTGGTCGCCGTGGTGGGGGCCGTGGGGGTGGTGACGATCGCCAACGCGGCCCGGGAGGACGCCGCGGGGAGCGCGGCGATCGCGATCAGCGAGGAGACCGGGCTCTCGGAACTGGTGGTGTACAAGGGGGCGAAGCCCAGCGAGTACGCCACGTTGATGGCCAGGCCCGACCGGGTGCGCGGGGACATCCACGACGGGGACTTTTACGGGCTGATGGGCGTGTCCTCCCCGGCGCGGGCGGCGGGGGCCAGCATCTCCGCGGTCAGCTACGACAACGGGGTCTCCGACGACGAGGGCGCGCAGCCCGACAGCGAGGACGACTGCCCGGACCGCCCCGCCGCGCACTGCCTCCCCGAGGAGACCGAACTCCCCGAGGTCGACGGGCCGGACGAGGCAGGCGGGCCCGACGAGGACGAGGCGCCGGAGGACGAGGCGCAGGAGGACGGCGGTGCCGACGAGCGGTCGAGTTGCCCGGGCGGGTGCAGGCGCTACGTCACCGTCGCCGAGGCGGGCGGGATCGTCAAGTACACCGTCCCCGGGCCGCTGGACCTGATCACCGTCGAGCACCCCGCCGACACCGACCCGTCCGAGGTGGCGAAGGCGGTGAAGGCGGAGTACGGCATCGATCAGGGCAAGAACCTCGTCGCGGAGCTGCACCGCGACGGCAGGCACAAGGCGCTGCGGCTGCGGGCCACGACGGCGAACGGCTCGGTGCGCGAAGACCTCGTCGTCCCGTGGCAGTTCACCGAGGACAGCAGCAAGCCGGTCAAGGTCGAGAGCGCGCGCGCGTTCGACGGCATCGCCAACTACGAGTCCGGCAGGCCAGGGCCTGAACCGTCGTGGACGCAGGCCGCCGAGCTCAAGCGCGCCGCCGAGTGCGAGCGCGCCGACGGGGACCGGCTCGTCTCGGCGTTCTGCTCGCTGAGCCAGGACCAGCTCGACCAGGCGGTCGCGGACGCGCAGGCCACCGCGCACCAGGTCATCGACGACCCGCGCAGCTTCGAGCTGCCGGAGTTGGCGAAGGGCCAGGTGCTCTCCGAGCAGGAGTTGGCGGCGCTGGCGAACGGGGTGGCGCAGGACGTGGCGGCGGCGAACTCCGGTGGCGAGCGGGCCATCGTGCCTGCGTACGTGACCAGGGCGCTCAGCAAGGCCATCCCCGCGATCGCCGAGCACGGGCACGACGCCTTCCTCAAGGTCTCCGCCGTCGAGGGCGTGCTCACCGAGGGCAACGGGGCGCTGGCGAAGGTGACCTCGGTGGTCGGGCCGGTGCCCGTCCTGGGCAGCCTGGCGGGCATCGTCAACGAGGCCGTGGGCATCAGCGCCGACGACCCGCCCGCCGCGATCGCGCAGAAGGCGCTGGAGATCGCCAAGAACGTCGCGGGCGTCGCCCTGACCGTCATGGCCATCGCGTTCCCGCCGTTCGCCCCGGTCGCCGCCCTGGCCACCGCGGCCTGGGAGGTGGGCGCGGCCCTGGGCAAGTACCTGCTCGGTTTCCTGCTGCCCGACCCGCCGGACCCGCGCGAGGCGCCCTACCAGCAGAACCAGGCCCAGCTCACCGCCGCGGGCGTGCAGGCGCAGTGGGAGTACGAGCGCTACGGCACCGTGCAGGCCAACCGGAAGGGCGCGAACGTGACCCAATCGCTCGTCCTGCAACCCACCGCGGGCAACAAGGCGGCGGGGATCGCGCTCGGCGGCTTCGACGACGTGGGCTACCGCCAGTTCTACCTGCGCACCGAGGCCGTCCGCGTCTACCGCGACGGGGTCCGCGACGTCGACCTCACGTGCGAGTTCGACGAGAGCGGGTACGGCAGCGACACCTGCACCAGCCCCATCCCGCTCCTCGCCACCCGGGACCACCCCCTGCGCGTGGAGTTCTCCTACACCAGCCAAGGCCCGTGCGGCAGCGGGACGGTGTGCCGCAACCGCGACGCGTCCATGGACCTCGTGCGCCCCGGCGAGCCTGCCCTGCCCCTGTACTACACGGTCTACGGCTGATCAGTCCGGGGTGGACGGTGCCGCGAGCGGTGCCAGCCACGCGTCGAACACCGCCGCCGTCCTGGCCGGGTCGGCGGTGGTGAGCGGCGCGAGGTCGAGGAAGTGCCGCGCGATGGTGAGCCCGAGGATGCTGGAGACGATGACGGCGGCGCGCAGTTCGCCGTCGTCATCGGGCATCGCGCCTGCCAGCACCGATGCCCGTTCCTGGAGGTAGTCCCGCATCACCGAGGTGGCCTCCGGTGAGGTGAGCATCGACCGCATCAGCGCCCGGGTGGCGGGGGGCAGGTCGCGCATGCGCGCGTCCAGCACCTCGCCCAGGTGGCCCGCGACGTCGTCGGCCCGCAGTTCCGCGACCGGGCGGACGGCGAGGGCGAACAGCTCCTGCTTCGAGCCGTAGTGCTGGAGCACCAGCGACGGGTCGACGCCCGCGCGCCGGGCGATGGAGCGCACCGTCGCGCTCTCGCCCCGCTCACCGAACTCGGCCCGGGCCGCTTCGAGGATCTTGGCCGCGGTCGCCGCGCGCCGCTCGGCCCTGGTTCGTCCCTGTTCCACGAATCACACTCTACAAGCGTTGAGCGAATCGTGCTACGTTGGCTCAACAAGTGATGAGCGAAAGTGGAGCCAGGAGGAAGCGCCGATGAACACCACTGCTGTCCAGGACGTCTTGGTCGTGGGGGCCTCGCGGGGGCTAGGGGAGGCCTTGGTCGAGGAGTACGCGGGCCGCGGGGCGCACGTCGTGGCGACGGTGCGCGATGACCGTCCCTCGCCGCTGCTGGACTTCGCGGGCCGCAACCCGGGGTCGGTCGAGGTCGAGCACGTCGACATCACCGACCGGGAGCGGCTGGCGGGGCTGCGCGACCGCCTGTCCGCGCGGCGGTTCGACCTGCTCTGGGTCGTGGCGGGGGTGTCCCTGGCCGACCAGCAGGCGGTCGGCGTGGACATCGCGGACGACGACTTCGACCTGATGATGCGCACCAACGTCCTGGGCGTGATGCGCGCGGTCGAGACCTTGCAGGACCTGGTCGACCCCGAGGGCACCATCGCCGTCATGTCCTCCGGGCAGGGCAGCGTCGCGGACAACACCAAGGGCGGCTTCGAGGTCTACCGGGCGACCAAGTCCGCGCTCAACCAGATGTTCCGCAGCTACGCGGTGCGCCACCGCGACGACCGGCGCGCGCTGCTGCTCATGGCCCCGGGCTGGGTCAAGACCGAACTCGGCGGGCCGAACGCGGTCCTGGGCATCGAGGACAGCATCCCGCCACTGGTGGACGCGGTCGACGCCGAGCGCGGCACCCCCGGGCTGCGCTACCTCGACCGGTTCGGCAAGGCGGTGAACTGGTGACCCTTATCGGCATCGAGGAGCACTGGGCGCTCGACCGCGTCGACCGCGCCCTGCGCGCGCTCCCGCCGGGGCGCGTCGACGACAGCCTCGTCCTCAACGAGCACGGCGACGCGGGCCCCCGGCTGCACGACCTCGGCGCCCTGCGGACCGGCGTGATGGACCAGCAGGGGGTCGACGTCCACATCCTCTCCCTCGCCCCGCCCGGCGCCCAGGTCGCCTCGCCCGCCGAGGCGGTGGCGCTGAGCCGCGAGGCCAACGACGTGGCCGCCGACGCGGTCCGGGCGAACCCGCACCGCTTCCGCGCCATGGCGACGCTGCCGCTGGCCGATCCGACGGCCGCGGCGGGCGAGCTCGAACGCGCCGCGGCGCTCGGGCTCACCGGCGTGATGGTCTACGGCCGGGTCGGTGACGTGCCGCTCGACGACCCGCGCTTCGACGACGTGTGGGCGGTCGCGGAGCGCTTGCGCCAGCCGGTGTTCCTCCACCCGCAGATCCCGCCGGACGCCGTGCGCCGGGCCGCTTACGACGGCCTCGGTGACCCGGTGGACCTGGCCCTGGCCACGTTCGGCTGGGGCTGGCACCTCGAAGCCGGGACCGCGGCCCTGCGCCTGATGGCCGCGGGCACCCTCGACCGGTACCCGCACCTGCGCCTCGTCCTCGGCCACTGGGGCGAGCTGCTGCTGTTCTGGCACCGGCGGGCGGACAGCGTGGCGAGGGTGGCGGGCCTGGACCGGAGCATCACCGAGTACCTGCGGCAGAACGTGTGGATCACCGCGTCCGGCATGCTCGACCCCGCGCTGCTCGACCACGCCCTGAGCGTGACCACGCCCGACCGGCTCCTGTTCTCCACCGACTACCCCTTCCAGGCGCCGACGCGGCAGGACATCGACCGGTTCCTGCGCGCCTTCCCGGACGACGCCTCCCGGGATGCCTTCACCTCGACCAACGCCCGCCGCCTCTACCTCGAGGACGCCCGGGTGGGGGCGTCGGAATAGTTGTATACTTGCTGTATACAGCTCACGAGAGAGGTGGACCATGGGACGTCCGACGCCCTACGCGACGCAGGTGACCGTGCCGATGCCCGACGAGGACTCCACCCGGGCCGTGATCGGTGACTCCTACGACCCCGCGACGGCGCTCAACGTCGTGCGGATGTTCGCCGGGACCGAGGAGTTCTACCCGGCGCTGATCGGCATGGTGCAGGCGGTGTTCGGCACGCCGGACATCTCCGCCCCGCACCGCGAGGTGATCATCCTGCGGGCGGCGGCGGTGCTCAACGTGCCCTACGAGTGGCAGGCCAACGAGCAGATGGCGCACAACGCGGGACTGACGAGCGCGCAGGTCGACGCGCTGGCCGCGGACGGGCCGGTGACCGGCCTCGACCCCGAGCCCGCGCTGCTGGCCACCGCCACGGACGAGATGCTGACGACCGGCACCCTCACCGACCCGACGCTCCAGTCCCTGCTCGACGCCTTCGGCGCGGTGGTCACGCGCAAGTACATCGCCACGATCGCGTGGTTCAGCATGCTCAGCCTGTTCCTCAACGCCACGCGCGTGCCGCTGGAGACCACCGACAAGATCGGTGACCGGGTCAGCCCCTTGGGGTAGGCCGTGTCCGCGCGAGGGGCGGGTCGGGGCCGCCGCGCCCCACCGCCTAACGTCCGGGGCATGGCGACACGCGGGATCGACGTCTACTCGGCGCTGCTGGCCGACATCACCTCGTGGCAGCTGCCGCCGGGCGACCCGCTGCGCGAAGAGGAACTAGCCGCTCGCCTGGGCGTCTCGCGCACCCCGGTGCGCGAGGCCCTGGCGCGGCTGCGCGCCGACGGCCTCGTCGAGCAGCGCTCCGGCCAGATCGCCACCGTGTCGGCCGTGGGCGTGGACGCCACCATCGCCGTGTACCAGGCGCGCGACGCCCTGGAGACCTACGCCGTCCAGCTCGCCGCGCTGTCGCCGCAGCGCACGCTGTTCGCCCCGCTGGCGGACGACTACGCCCGCTTCGCCGACGACGCGCAGGACCCGGACCGCTCGGTCGACCGCCTGTACGGGATCTCGGACGCGTTCGACCAGGCCCTGCTGCGCGCCGTGCCGAACCCCCACCTGCTCGGCCCGCTGCAAGCCACTCGCGCACTCCTGCTGCGCCTGCGGCGACTGTCCTCTGCGGACCCGTCCCGGATGACGACCGCCGCGCGCCACCGCGCCGAGGAGTGCCGCGCCATCGCGGCGGGCGACGCGGGCGAGGCGGGCCGGATCAGCCACGACCGCATCCAGTCCTCCCTCCAGCACATGGTCACCACCCTGCTCGCGGGCCGCGCGGCCGACCTCGTGCCCCCGGCGCTGCACCTCACCGAGCCCTGACCAGGCCTGGGCGGCTCCACCGCGAACCACCGCACACCAGATGAGATGGAGCACATTCCGGTCGAGGCCGTGACGTTCGCGCCGCTGCTGTGTCCCACCAGTGTTGGAACGCCTCACCCCGACCGTGCGGATCGGGACCGCGCAGATCCTGGCAAGGAGGACACCATGACCCCGGCGAACCTGGGCCTGCTCACCCACGTCGTGCTCGGTTTCACCGTTGTCTTCGGCGGGCTGGGTGCCGTCCTGATCGTGCTGTTCTTCAGCGCTGTCGCCACCGGCGGCACCGGGGCGGGAGCGTTCCGCAGGCGCGAGCGCCTGCGTTCCCGCAGGCTGGGCCTGCGCGCTTCGCGGCTCGGGCCGCCGCCCACCGGCGGGCTCGGCGGGACCCGGGTCCGGCGCGACGACCGTCGACCGACCTGATCCGCGGAGAGATCCCCGTGCCTTCCCGTTCCCCAGCACCGCAGCCCAAGACGTGCCAGTCGTGCGGGCGGTCGATCGAGTGGCGCAAGAAGTGGGAGCGCGACTGGGACAGCGTCCGCTACTGCTCCACCGCGTGCCGCAAGCGCGGCGTGACCCAGGTCGACCGGCAACTCGAAGACGCGATCCTGGACCTGCTGGCGCGGAGTCCCGCCTCCGCCGCGGTCAGCCCGTCCGACGCGGCGCGCGTGGTCGCAGGCGACGACGGGTGGCAGGACCTGGTGGAGCCTGCGCGCCGGGCCGCTCGCCGGTTGGTCGAGCGGGACCAAGTGGAGATCGTCCAGCACGGCAGGGTGGTCGACCCGTCGACGGCGCGCGGGCCGATCCACATCCGGCGCGCCCGCTGACCCGGACGGCGGGTCGGCGGGCGCTCGGGACGCGTCAGGGGCGCAGGAGGACCTTGCCGCGGCGGCCGGGTGCGGTGTTCGCCCGGGCGGCGTCGCTGATCTCCGCCAGCGGGTAGACGTGCTCGACGGGCAGGGTGAGCGCGCCGGAGGCGATGCCCTCGACCAGCTCGCCCAGCAGGGCGGCCCGCTTGTCGGCGGCCATGGCCGGGAAGACCTTGCTGCCCCAGAAGCCGGTGATGGTGAGCTGCTTGAAGATCACCTCTCCCGAGGGGATCTGGAGCGTGGGGGAGTGCATGGCGCCGAACACCACCAGCGCGCCGTCCTCGGCCAGCAGCGAGACGAGGTCGCCCGCCGCGGCGCCGCCGACCGAGTCGACCGCCGCCTTGAGCGGGGCGTCGCCGACGACCTCGCGGACCCGGTCGCGCCAGCCGTCGTCGTCGGTGGCGACGACGTCGTCGATGCCCTGCTCGCGCAGCTCGGCCACCCCCTCCGCGCGGCGCACGAGGCCCAGGACGCGGATGCCGCGGGCCGCGGCGAGCTGGGCGACGAGCCTGCCGACGGCGCCGTTGGCGGCGTTCTGGACGAACCAGTCGCCCGCGGCCAGGCCGAGCGAGTCGAGCAGCGCGATGGCGGAGAAGGGCATCGACACCAGCTGGCTGGCGGCCTCGTCCCCGATGGCGTCGGGCACCGGGATCAGCGCGCGGGCGGGCGCCACCACCAGCTCGGCCCACGCGCCGAAGGTGCCGCCGGAGGCGACCCGCTGGCCGACCGCGAGACCGTCCACGCCCGCGCCGAGCGCCTCGACGACGCCGACCAGCTCGGTGCCGGAGCGCGCGGGCAGCTCGGGCTTGAAGCCGTAGTCGCCGCGCACGGTCCACAGGTCGTGGTTGTGGATGGGGGACAGCAGCACCCGCACCAGGGCCTGACCGGGACCGGGCTGGGGGTCGGGCACCTCCTGCACGGCGAGGACCTCGGCCGGGTCACCGAACTTCTGCTGGACCAGTGCGCGCATGACGTGCCTTTCGTGGTGCGGGTGCCGCCGGGAGCCCCGGTGGGCGTGCCCCCCAGCCTGCCCCACGCCGGGTCGAGGCGGCGGCGGGCGTCACGCGGTCCGGTGACGGCGCACGGCGACGGCCGCGTAGCCGACGATCGCCACCGCCAGGACCAGCGCGGTGAGCGCGGCGGAGGTGACCACGCCCCACTGCTCGACGACGATGGCGATCAAGCCCCACGCCACCGCCGCGGCGTACGCGACCGTGCCCGCGACCGGCCCGCGCGAGCTGGACCGGACCACCGCGACCGCGACCGCGGTGGCGACCAGCAGCAGCACGATCCCGGGCACGGCGCCCGCCTGGCCGCTGCCGGACAGCCCGGTCGAGACGAGCGTGTTGGCGAAGCCGACGAACGTGGCCGCGGTGAGCCAGCCCGCGACCAGCCCGTGGGCGGTGCCGACCAGGCCGCCGACCGGGCGGTCCCGCGGGTCGGCCGCCGCCTGGAGCCGGACGAGGGCCAGGACCGCCGTCACCGCGCCGACGACGATCACCACCTGCGCCAGGGTGAACAGCCGCTGGGGGAAGAGCAGCACCCAGACCGCGTTGCAGGCGTAGGCGACCGCGATCAACCAGCCGCTCGCGCGCAGGGCGGGTCTGCCCATGACCGAGGGTCGCAGGGACACCGCGGCGGCCACCAGCGACACCAGGAAGATCAACCCCCAGATGGCGAAGGCGTAGCCCGCGGGCAGGATCGCCGAGACGTCCTCCCGGGCGACACCGCCCACCGACTGCCCGAAGAACGACGAGGTCACGACCTGGGCGATGGCGGCCAGCAGCACCACGACCTGCCTCGTGCGGTCGGCGGCGGTGGCGCGAATTGATTCATTCACTGAGATATTCATGGGATGAGGCTAAGCTGGCCCGGTGACCGCCCGCAACTCGACGACCCGCCGCATCGGCCTGCTCCTGCGGACCTACGGGCTGCTCGGCCTGCGCCTGGGGGAGACGATCTCCGGCCGCCTCGGCATGGAGCACGTCGACATGCGCGCGCTGACCCTGATCGGCCAAGCCCAGCAGGACGGCGCCCCCACCACCGTCAGCGACCTGCGCCAGCGCCTCGGCCTGTCCTCCGGCGGCACCACCCTCGTCCTGGACCGGCTCGAACGGCTGGGCCACGTCCGCAGGGTCCGCGACCACCGCGACCGCCGCGTCGTGCGCCTGGAGGTCACCACCGAGGGCACCAGGACCGGCCACCGCTACTTCGGCGGGCTCGCCACCCGCCTGGCCGCCGTGGGCGAGGACTTCACCGAGGACGAACTGGCCACCGTGCACCGCTTCCTGGAAGCCGTGGTCGACATGACCAGCGCCCACCTGGACGACGTCCTCGCTGACGCGGGCGCGGGTCCCGGCGACGCCCGCTGACCGGCCGCGCGCTCACCCCGCCACGGGGACGCACTCGGTGAGCAGGTCGACGACGTCGCGCCAGGCCCGCTGCGCGTGCCGCGGGTGGTGGCCGACGCCGGGCAGGGTGGCGTGGTCGACCGCCGGGTGGTGGAAGGCGTGCAGCGCGCCGCCGTAGACCACCAGGCGCCAGTCGACGCCCGCGGCCTGCATCTCGGCGGTGAACGCCTCCCGCTGCGCGGGCGGCATGATCGGGTCGTCGGACCCGACACCGGCCCACACCGGGCAGCGGATGCGGGCGGCCTCGCCCGGCCTGCCCGTGGTCACGGCGTTGACCGTCCCGATCGCGCGCAGGTCGACGCCGTCGCGGCCGAGTTCGAGCCCGATGGCGCCCCCGGTGCCGTAGCCGATGGCGGCGATCCGGTCGGGGTCGCTGCGCGGTTCGGCGCGCAGCACCGCGAGGGCGGCGTGGCCGATGTCCCGCATCCGGTCGGGGTCGGCCAGCAGCGGCAGGCAGCGGGCCAGCATCTCGTCGGGGTCGGCCAGGTAGCGCCCGCCGTGCAGGTCGAAGGCCAGCGCCACGTACCCCAACCCCGCGAGCGCGTCGGCCCGGCGGCGCTCGACGTCGCTGAGCCCGGTGCCCTCCGGTCCGACCAGCACCGCGGGTCGGCGGTCGACGCCTGCCGGGAGCGCGAGGTGCCCCACCATCGTCAGGCCGTCGGCCGTGTATCGGACCTCGCGCGTGGTGATCCCCATGGGCTCGACGCTAGCCGTGGTCGAGCCCGGTCGGACCGGGGTTCACAGCGAGCAGAACAGCGGGGGGTCAGGTGAGGTTGTCGATCAGGGTTTCGAGGTGGCGCTCGCCCTCGCGGGTCTGCGCGCCCGCGGCGAGGGCCGCTCGGCCGAGGCGGGCGGCGGCGGGGGTGCCGAAGAGGTCGTGGAGGAGGCGGTCGGCGGTGCGCAGCCCGTGGGCGGTCGAGGTGGCGGCGGCGTCGACGGCCTCGACCGCCGCGCGCGCGACACCCGGCGCGAGGGCGGCGATGCGGGCGGCGAGGGTGTCGACGACGTGGTCGAGCTCGGCGCCCGGGACGGCGCGGTTCACCCAGCCGATCCGCTCGGCGGTGACGGCGTCGACGAGCCCGGCGCCGAGGATGACCTCCAGCGCGCGGGCGCGGCCGAGCAGCCCGGGCAGGTAGGCGGTCGCGCCCGCGCCGGGGATGATGCCCATCCTGGCCTCCGGGTGGGCCAAGCCCGCGCGCTCGCGGGCGGCGAAGCGCATGTCCATCGCGGAGAGCAGTTCCGCGCCGCCCCCGCGGGCCACCCCGCGCAGCTTGGCGATGGTGATCTGCGGCAGCGCCCGCACGCGCTCGTGCAGGCGCATCATCGGGTTCAGCGCCGGGTCCTGCTCCGGGGCCGTGTCCAGCGCGGCGAACGCCACGGGGTCCTGCGCGATGCGCATGTCGCCGTGCGCGACGAAGAAGTCCGGGTCGGCGCTGTCGAAGACCACCACCCGCACCTCGGGGTCCCGCGCCACCGCGCCCGCGAACCGGTCCAGGTCGGTCATGAGGGCGGCGTCGAGCAGGTTGACGGGCGGGTTGTCGATCACGACGTGCGCCACGCCGCCCGCGGCGGAGACCCGCAGGGTCGAGTAGGTGTCGGTCATGGTGGCCTCCAGCCGGTCGGGAACCAGGTATCCGAGGTATATCTGATACCTTCCAGGTACTTCAACGAGACCAGGTATCGCCGAGGAGACCGCCATGGCCGGGATGGACCTCGACGACGAGGGGCGCCGCCTGCTCGACCAGCTCTTCGACAAGTGGTCGCTGCTGGTGCTCAACGCCCTCTGCGACCGCCCCCAGCGCTTCAACGAACTCCGCCAGCACCTGCCCGCCGTCACCCCCAAGTCCCTCACCGCGTGCCTGCGCAGGCTCGAACGCAACGGCGTGGTCGACCGCGTGGTCCTCTCCACCGAACCGGTGGCGGTCGAATACCGCATCTCCCCCTTGGGCCGCACCCTCCAAGCCCCCTTGCAAACCCTCCTGGCGTGGGTCGTCGACAACCTCGCCACCGTCGACACCGCCCGCTCCGACTACGACGAGCGCCACCCCCACGACCACTGACGTTGGTCGGTGGCTCCGCTGTGACCAGATGTTCCCGGTACCTCGACCGGCGCGCTTGTGGGATGGGAGCTTGCCGAAGCGCGTTGAGATGCCGAACGGATCTGTAGACGCACGTTGTAGAGGTAGCTGCCCGTCCATCGAGGATGGCACTTGAGTGAGCTTGGGTGCGTCCACCCAAGTTGCGGATTACTCTGCGGGCGATGCTCCAGCGCAAGGGCCTCTGGTTGAGACGTGAGCACGAGCCCGGTCGGCAGACGGCTTGGGGATAGTACCGAGCTGGAAGATGGGAAGGTGCGCTAGCAGTGTCGAGAAATCCGCCGCGTGCAGCTGTGATTGAGGTGCCTTCCTGGCTATGGGGTGGCGACCCGGTTGCCTACTTCAAGACTGTCGAGATGCACGCCACGCGCGAAGCCGATACCGACGCATGGCGCATCCAGCCGGTGGAGCGGTACCGGAACGTCGCCCCCAACCTGGTGGAGGTTCAGCACATCGCTGGTGCCCGCAGGCGTCCGCCCAGATTCGACATCCTCGGGCATGCCCAACCACCACCCGGCGGAACCCAAGCGCACATCGAGTACCAGCGGGCCCGTGGACGCATTGCCGCCAAGGTGGCAGCCGTAGGATCGGCGGTCAACACGTTCAACCTCGTGAGACTTGATACGAGTTTCGCTTCCGAGGCAGATCTACCTGCCACCGTCGAGACTGCGCTGAAAAGGCTGAAAAGCCTCCCAGGTCAGAACGGTGACCCCTACTTCACTGACCCGGGTGTTCACGTGGTCAGCGGTCGCCGTGAGCTCCAGTTCCGCATGCGGATGCCGGGCACCCTCGCCCGCGTCCAGTACGACAGCCGGTTGGCGGCGGGAGATACCAGTGGGGTGCGCGCGGCCTTGGAGGCGGATGACCTGGCGTTCGCGTCTTCGGAACACCTGCTCGACGGTGCCACCTTGATGGACGCCTACCTCGGGCCACTGCTCGGTGCGCTCACGCCAGCGGTCTGGGCCCAGCACGCTGTCCGCCCCGCAGGGGTTATCGTCTACACCTTCGGGCGGTGCCTCCCTGGCGCGTCGGGCGAGGCGGTGGAGCCACTGCAAGCACTCCCCCTGCGCACAGCGGACAAGGCCGTCCTGGGAACTGCGATCAGTCCTGCTGCGTGCGCGGATGCGATCGAGTGGTGGGTGTCGAAGATCGACAAGATGCTCGGGGTTCTGACCGACCCGGCTGTGTTCACCGACGCTGCGGGCAACTACTCCTCGGCCAAGCACATCCAGGGGCTCAGCACTGTGGAACAGCTCTTCCGCAGAGTGTGTTCGCTGCAAGCCGCGCACCGCGATCTAGAAGCGCGGCGTGTTCTGTTGTTCTCCACTCTCGACACCGTGCAGAGACTTACGGCGCAAAACATCGAAGGCATCGCTTCATTGAAGTTCGCGACCACCACGTTGCACCGGCTCGAGCAGGCCATCCCCGAGGGCGCCAAACCGATCCTCCTACCGGCCGCCGCTCGTGCGGTTGAGGCACTGCGCCAAGTCCAGTACGGCTTCTACGTCGCGCGCCAAGCGGGTGCAACATCCATTGACGTCCTTGACCGCGGACGTGTCATCGAGAAGATGTCGCTAGAAGCAGCAGCTGCCGAGTATGTCAAGCTGCTGCGGAACGCGACCCACGGATTTGGAAGCAATAGAGCGAACGCGCAGAACCGGGTCAAGGCCCTCATGGCACACCACACTGGAGAGGTGCCCCCCGACCTGTCCCTTCTGGGTTATCTCTACCTGTTGGATCTGCTGATCGATCCGGACCGACTCCGGCGCGTCCTCTACCGCAACGGCGAGGAGTGAACGTCAAGTCGGATCACTCCATCGCTGGCGTGCTCCAGTTGGCTGTCGTACGCCTACGGCTCCAGCAGAGAGGTGTCGGAGGTATGCGGGGCGTCGGGCAAGAGCTTGGCGATGACCGGGTACTCGGCGGATCCGTTCCCACTGCGCCGCGTTATCGCCGCTGTCCTCGACGGATGAAGACCGGGACAGCAGTTGGCAGTTGCGTACTCCCAAACTGGCGGTGGCACCACGCGGCTGCGTGCGCGTTCGCGCGGCGTCGGCCGTGTTCGCTGGGGAGTCCGCGATCCTTGAGTCGTCAACAGGCACCGTCCCAGCCGTGCCGAGCACGCTATGCGGCAAGAGTTGAACGTCCACGGTTAAGCGCGGCAAACATTCTTGGCGCCTTGTCAGGGATCTCTACCACCGTCCGCAAGGGACATTGCAACACGGTGATTAACGGGATTTCCGGGGGGTAGCCGCACCTTCGTCTGGGGGGCCGCGGTGCGGATGTCACCGCGACGCTCGTCCGGGCTCGGACGGACAGGGCGCGATCGGATGCGGAGGCTGCTCATGGCGCACCACCCGGCACGACGTACGGCAGGGCGAGCGGGGCGGGAGGGGGTGCGGCGGCGGGGTCGGTTGCTGGGGTGGCTCAGCCTCGGGCTGGGTGCGGCGCAGCTGGTGGCACCGGACCGGGTGCGCCGGATCAGCGGTGTGGACGACTCCGCGCGGTCGCGGGTGGTCGTGCCGCTGGTCGGGGCTCGGGAGCTGGTGCACGCCGCCGGGCTCCTGACCAGCGGGCGCAAGGGCTTCTGGGCGTGGACCAGGGTCGCGGGCGACGCGATGGACCTGACCGCGCTGGGCGTGGCCCTCTCCCACCGCACCGGGGCCCGGCGGCGGCGGCTCGTGGGCATCACCGGCGCCATAGCCGGGATCACCCTCGTGGACGTGCTGACCGCGGTGCGGGCCGGTCGAGCGAAGGACACCGACCCCGCGCCCGGTGCGCGGGGCGCACGCGAAGGAGAACCCATGGACCTGACCGCGACGACGACCATCCGCAAACCCGCGACGGAGGTGTACGCGTTCTGGCGCGACCTGGAGAACCTCCCCACCTTCATGGCGCACCTGGAGGAGGTGCGCACCACCGGCGACCGGACGAGCCACTGGTCGGCCAGCGCACCGTTCGGCAAGAGCGTCGAGTGGGACGCGGAGATCACCGGCGAGACCGCCGACGAGCGGATCGAGTGGCGCTCGACCGGGGACGCCGCCGTGCCGAACCAGGGCGCCGTCCGGTTCGTCCCCGCCCCGGACGGGGTGAGCACCGAGGTGCACGTGGCGCTGGCCTACGAGATCCCGGGCGGCGCGGTGGGCAAGGCGGTCGCCAAGTACTTCGGCGAGGAACCGCACCAGCAGCTCGACGACGACCTGCGCAGGCTCAAGCAGGTGCTGGAGACCGGGGAGGTGGCCCGGTCCGACGGCGCCCCCTGGGGCAAGCGGGCGCGCCAGGAGTTCCCGCAGCGCCCCGCGCAGCCGTTGTCCGACGCCGAACTGGAGAAGGGAGCGGGCGCATGAGGGCGAACACCTGGGCGGGCCGCAACAAGGTCGAGGTCCGCGACGTGCCGGACCCGAAGATCCTCAACGGCCGCGACGCCATTGTCCGGATCACCTCCACCGCGATCTGCGGCTCGGACCTGCACCTGGTCGACGGGTACGTGCCGACGATGCAGGACGGCGACATCCTCGGCCACGAGTTCATGGGCGAGGTCGTCGAGGTCGGCCGGGACGTGGCCCCGGACCGGCTGCGCGTCGGGGACCGGGTCGTCGTGCCGTTCCCGATCAGCTGCGGCGCGTGCGGCGCCTGCGCCGCCGAGCTGTACTCCTGCTGCGAGAACTCCAACCCCAACGCCGGGATCGCGGAGAAGATGTTCGGCCACCCGGTCGCCGGGATCTTCGGCTACTCGCACCTGACCGGCGGGTACGCGGGCGGGCAGGCGCAGTACGCGCGGGTGCCGTTCGCCGACGTCGGCCCGGTCAAGGTCGGGTCCGACCTGACTGACGAGCAGGTGCTGTTCCTGTCCGACATCCTGCCCACCGGCTACATGGGCGCCGAGATGTGCGACATCCAGCCCGACGACGTGGTGGCCGTGTGGGGCGCGGGCCCGGTGGGCCAGTTCGCCATGGACAGCGCCCGGCTGCTCGGCGCCGCGCGGGTCATCGCCATCGACAAGGAGCCCTACCGGCTGCGGATGGCCGAGGCGGCGGGCCACACCCCGCTGAACTTCGACGAGGTCGACGTGCGGTCGGCGCTGCTGGAGCTGACCGGCGGGCGCGGCCCGGACAAGTGCATCGACGCGGTCGGCCTGGAGGCCACCCACGGCAGCGCGCACGTCGCCGCCTACGACCGGGTCAAGCAGGCCGTGCGGTCGGAGACCGAGCGCCCGCACGCGCTGCGCCAGGCGATCCTGTCCTGCCGCAGCGGCGGGGTGGTGTCGGTGATCGGCGTCTACGGCGGACTGCTGGACAAGTTCCCGGCGGGCGCGTGGATGAACCGGTCGCTGACCCTGCGCACGGGGCAGTGCCACGTGCAGCGCTACACCCAGCCGCTGCTGGAGCGCATCGAGCGCGGGGAGATCGATCCCACCCGGATCATCACCCACACCCTGCCGCTGGAGGAGGCCCCGCGCGGCTTCGAGCTCTTCAAGAACAAGCAGGAGGACTGCGAGAAGGTCGTCCTCAAGGCGTGACCGACCGACCGGCGACATCGACGAGCGAGGTGGGCACCGTGGACGAACGGCACCAGGTGGTGGTCGGCGTGCTGGCCGACGAGGGGTTGCCTGAGCAGGTGGTCACCTCGCTCGCCGATGAGCTGCCCGAGGTCCTCGCCGCGCAGGTGGGCGGGCAGGCGCGGTGGCGGGTGGAGCACGTCGTCGACCAGCTGCCGCTGGACGACGACGGCGAGATCCCGATGCGGGAGCTGTCGCGGCGGCACCGGCGCGACCGGGGTTGGGACCTGCTGGTCCTGGTCACCGACCTGCCCCGGCGGTCGGGGACCAGCCCCGTCGCCGCCGGTGTCGACGTCGACCACGGCGTTGCGGTGATCTCGCTGCCCGCGCTCGGCGCCGTCCTGGTGCGGCGGCGGGCGCGGGCGCTGCTCGTCCGCGTGGTGCGGCACCTGCTGTCGCGGCGCTCCGGCGCCGAGGGCGATCCCGGTGACCAGGGCGGGGTGACGCGGTTGAGCGAGGCGCTGGCCCCCACGAAACCGCTGTCCGACGACGACGGGTCTGCTCAGACGCACGTCGCCCTGGTCGGGCTGCGCGGGAGGCTGCGGCTGCTGGCCGGGATGGTGCGCGACAACCGCCCGGGTCGGCTCGTCCCCCACCTCGCGGGCGCCACCGCGGCCGCGGCGGGGACCGCCGCCTACGGCGTCATCACCAGTTCGTTCTGGAAGCTCGCCGACGCCCTCTCCCCGCTGCGGCTGGCGGTGATCTCGGTGGTGGCCATCCTGGTGATGACGGCGTGGCTGGTCGTGTACAACCGCCTCCGGGACCGCCCCCGCGACGCCGCCGAGCGGCGCAAGGCGGTGCTGTACAACATCTCCACGGCGACCACGCTGGCGATCGGGGTGGCGTGCATGTACGCGATCCTGTTCGTGCTCTCGCTGCTCGGCGCGGCTGTGCTGATCAACAGCGACTACTTCGCGCAGACGCTGGGCCACCCGGTCGGTGCGGGGTCCTACCTGAACCTGGTGTGGCTGTGCACCTCGGTCGGCATCGTCGCGGGCGCGCTCGGGTCGAGCCTGGAGGACGAGGAGACCATCCGCAACGCGACCTACGGCCGCCGCGAGCGGGAACGGCAGGAGCGCAACCGGCGCGAGCGGGGGCACCGGGAGTCCGCCGACCGCTGATGCCCGCCTTGGCGGCTTCGGTGCTGAACAGGTTCGTGCGCCTTGGATCCCGGTGCGGGCGTCACGATGCGTCAGCCGTGGCGTAGACGACGATGTTGTCCTCATAGGAGCGCTTGCCGCTGTCGAAGTCGCCGCCGCAGGTGATCAGGCGCAGGGACGGGCCGGGGGTGGGGCCGTAGACGGCCGCGGTCGGGAACTCCGCCTTGGGGTAGCGCTCGACGGCGTCGACGGTGAAGCTCGCGCTGGTGGCGTCGGAGCGGGTGACGGCGACCCGGTCACCGGGGACCAGGTCGCGCAACCGGAAGAACACCGCCGGGCCGGAGCGGGAGTCGACGTGGCCCGCGATCACCGCGGGCCCGGGGTCGCCGGGGGTGGGGCCGTCGGTGTACCACCCCGCCAGGGCGTAGTCGCTCGGTGCTTGCAGCGCCCCCGCGGCGTCGAGGGTGAGGGGCACGAGGGTCGAGTCGACACCGATCGACGGGATGGTGACCCGCTGCGCCGTGGTGGCGGCTCGCTCTGGCAGCGGCTGCGGCCCCGGGGCGGTGGTGCTGGTCGTCGGCGGCGGAGCGGTGACGGGCCGCTCCGCGGTGCCGCAGGCGGTCAGGGTGAGCAGGCAGGCGGCGGTGGCCAGGGTCCTCATGCGGGGTCCTCGCAGGCGCTGAGCAGGTCGGTGGTGAGCAGGACGCGGCCCAGGGCGGTCCACGCCGCCCCGTAGTAGGTGGGCGTGCCTGCCTGGAGGGCGTCGGCCCGGTCGAGCAGTTCGGCCCGCCTGCCGGGGTCCGCGGCCGCGGCGGCGACGAGCCCGAGCGGGTGCTGCCAGTCCACCCTGGGCGTGCCGTCGAGGGCGTGCACGCCCCGCGGGTCGCCCCGGGGGACGGCGCGGGCGGCCACGGCGCGGTCGTCCTGCGCGCAGGACTCCGCGAAGCGGGGCGCGGTGCGGGCGGCGTCGAGGCCGTACTGGGGTTCGGCGGTGCCCAGCGCGGTGGGCGAGGCGCGGCCTGAACCGTCCACGGTGGACCAGTCCGGTGGCAGCCCGCCGCCCGCCATGAGGTCGTCGAGCTGGCCGCGGCCCGCGGCGGCGACCTGCGCCCAGCGCGGGTCGCCGGTCGCGCGGGCGAGGGTGGTGGTGGCCGCGGGGGACAGGTAGCTGGGGTTCACCGTGGGCGGCGCGGCCCGCGCCCAGTTGCCCGCGACGAGGAAGCGGGACCCGCCCGCCTCGGCGGTGGCGTGGTCGAGGACGGCGGTCGCGAGCGCCCGGCCGTCCGCGGCCAGCGCCGGGTCCGCGAACCGCGTACCGGCGACGACCAGCGCCCGGGCGGCGTCGAGGTCGGCGTCGGTGGCGGAGTTGGGATCGCTGACCCGCCCGTCGACCCACCGCCAGGACAGCAGCCCGTCCGGGCGCCGCAGGTGCTCGGCGCTCCAGCGCCACACCGACCGGAACCGGTCGGCGTCGCCCGCCGCGACGGCGAGCAGCATCGCGTACGCCTGCCCCTCGCTGACGGTGTCACCGCCCTGGTCCCGGCGCACGACCCGGCCGTCGGGGTCGGCGTAGCGGTCGAGGAACGCGGCGGCGGCCGCCCTGGCGGTGCCCTGGGCCGGATCGCCCCCCGCTGAGCAGGCCGTCGCCGCGGCCAGCACGACCGCGGCGACGGCTGCGCGCAGCGGGATCACCGCGACCAGAGGTCCCGGCGGCGCAGCAGGACGGCGACACCCCCGATGACGACCACCACCAGACCCGCGGCGCCGAGACCGGCCGGGTGCGCGGCGGTGCCGCCCCCGCCGGTCTCCACCCCGCCCGCGGGCGGGGTGGGCACGCCGGACCCGTCGGCGACCGGGCGCACCTCGAAGCCGCCGCCCGGCTTGTCCAGCACGAGCAGCGACTGCACGGTGGCCGCGCGGGCGTCGACGGCCTGCTCCGAGGAGCTGCCCGAGGCGGGGGCGGTGGAACCGGGCGTGCTCGACCCGGCGACCTTCAGCGTCCAGCGCCCCTCGGGCACCTCGGCGTAGCCGGTGGCGGTGCCGTAGACGACGTCGCGGGCCAGCACCGGGCCGCCCTCGGCGACGACGTCGACCCGCTCCTGGCTCGGCGCACCCTGGATGAGCCGGACCTTGGCCTTGCCGTCGGCGGGGGCCGACAGGTCGTCGACGACCACGGCGTTGCGCAACTGGTCCCGGGTACCCACGGCCAGCACCGTCGCCGCCGACCCCGCGTCCACGCGCACGGTCCGCAGCAGCATGGCGGGGGACCGCGCGTCGGACCCCGCGGGGCGCATCGCCACGGTGTACTCGCCGGGCCGCAGCGTGGCGTAGGGGGAGATGTCGCCGTAGGCGGCCTTGCGGATGGTCTCGCGGGCGGTGCCGTCGAACGTGGACAGGTAGACGTCGACCGCGGGGGTGTCGGGGGACAGGTGCCCGACCCGGATCCACCCGGTCGGGGTGGCCGGGGCGGCGTGGGCCGCGGCGGGGAAGCCGAGCCCGACCAGGACCGCGGCGAGCGCGGCCGCGGAGGTGGTGGCTGCCAGGGAGCGGGGCATGCTGGTGGTTCCTTCCAGTGGGGACGCCGGTCAGGGGGCGGTCAGCTCACCGAGCAGCCCCGGTGGGGCGGTCGGCGGGTACGACACGGCGAGGCCGTCCGGGCCCTCGGTGGTCGAGGCGGGCCGGTACGGCGGCTGCTGGTCCCGGTAGAACCCGGCGAGGCGGGTCCCGGTGAACAGCGCCTGCCTGCGCGGCTGACCGGCGATGTCCTCCCCGGCGACGCCGGGGAAGTCGGTGACCGCCACCGGCCCCGAGGTCAGGGCGGTGGCGATGGTGCCGAGCAGGCGCGCGTCGACCTGCCCGTCGAGGAGCAGCCGCCGGGCTGGGTCGCCCAGCGCCAGCCCGGGGTTGGCCGCCAGCGCCCGGCCGAAGCGCAGGCGGGCGTCCCGGTCGGCGGCGGTCTGCCGCGCGAGCACCTCCGGGCCGCGCTTGTCCACGCGCAGGATGTCGACGCGGTCCCGGCCGGTGCCGAAGGTGGCGACCGCGGTGGCCGAGCGCATGGCCTGCTCGACGACCGGGAAGCCGTCGGGGAACGTGCGCAGCGAGTTGGTGGAGACCACCCAGTCGTAGTCCCGCCACCCGCCGGGGGCCAGCGCGACGACCGCGGGGTCGGTGTCCACCTTGTAGTACCAGACGACGTCCTCGCGGGCGCGGCCCGCGCGCACCAGGTCCACCCACAGGGCGTCGTCGACCACGACCCGGTCGTCGACCGGGACGTTGCCGCGCACCCACTCCTCGGCCTGGCGCACGGGCGCGTCCAGGTCGGCGACCAGCAGTCCCCGCCACTGGCCCGCCCACGCGGGCGCCGCGGTGGCGACCCCGAGCACGGCCGCGACGAGGACCGGCACCGCGACCCGCCGGGCGCGCGGGCGCCGGGCCCGGCGCACGGCGATGTCGAGAACCCCACCGACCAGCAGCGCGCCCAGCGGGATCATCGCGATCACGTACGGCACCGGCAGGTAGCCCGGCCGCAGCACCACCAGCAGCAGGAACAGGAACCCGGCGGCCACCGGCCGCAGCCGCGTCGACCACAGGGCGGCCACGGCGGCCACCAACGCCGCCACCGGGAAGGCCGTGTCCAGCGCGAGCCAGATCCCGGTGTTGCGGCGGCTGAGGCTCGCGGGGTCGAACAGGCTGCCGCTGGACTCGCGGCCGACCAGCTGGAACCGGACGCCGTCGAGCAGGCTGACCCGCCCGGCGCCGGGCACCAGCTCGCCCTTGAGCACCGACAGCAGCACGTAGGACAGCCCCGCCAGGACGAACACCGACGCGGCGACGGCCAGCACGTAGCGGCGGGTGCTGCGGTCGACGTTGCGCCACACCAGCCACACCAGCACCGGGAGCAGCAGCAGGTAGGTCTCCTTGCTCAGCACCGCCACCGCGAAGGCGACCGCCGCGCCCGCGGTGGCCAGCAGGCGCCGCTGCGGGGAGAGGGCGAGCACGAACGCGCCCAGCACCCACGGGGTCGCCACGTTGTCCAGGTACACCGTGCGCTGGAACTGCAACGCCAGCGGCGACAGCGCCATCACCGCGACGGCCGCCCCGGCGCCGAACCGCGACACCCCGAGCCTGCGGGCCAGCAGCCACAGCAGCGCCGCGCTGACCGCGGCGGCCAGCACCATGAACTCGCGGCCCGCCGCCACGGCGTTGGGGGCGCGGTCGAACGCGCCGGTGAGCGCGGTGTAGGCCGAGATCTGGAGCCAGCCCAGGGGCGGGTGGTCGTACCAGTAGGTGTAGTGCGACAGCTCCCCGAAGTGCGACGCGGCGTAGGCCTGCGCGACGTAGGTGCCCTCGTCGTCGATGCGCTGCGGGGCGGTGGTGAGCCCGATCCAGCGCATGAGACCGGTCAGCAGCACCAGCGGCGCCGCGACGAGCAGGGACGTGCGGCGCACGCGCAACCACTCCGCGACGCGGTGGGGACGCGGCGTGGACGCCTGCGGCCCGGTGGTGCCGGGCCGGTCGAGTGTCGTGGTCACCGGGTGCTCCCCGCGGGCTCGACCGCGGGTGCGCGGTGCAGGTTGGAGTGGGCCGTCTTCTCCCAGCTGCCGTCGCCGCGCGCCTCGCGCCAGATCGAGCGCAGCGCGGCGAACGCCAGCAGCACCTGGTACGGGAACGTGCCCAGGACCAGCCGCAGGTAGTCGCGCGGCCGGGCGCGCAGCCCGAACGAGCGGGCGAACTCGCCCAGCCCCGCCACCTCCACCACCAGGGTGATCACCGTGGGGGCCAGGGGCAGGAACGTCAGCAGGGTGACCGGCGTGGGCACCTTGGCGGTCAGCATCACCACGACCGCGATGGGGATCATGACCCCGGTGAACGCCTGCAGGAACGGCATCGCCAGGGTGTAGCGGGCCAGCGCCCGCTGCCCGCGGCCCGGCAGCCGCCGCCACTCGCCCTTGCGCAGCACCTGCAGGAAGCCCTGGTCCCAGCGGGTGCGCTGCTTCACCAGCGACCGCACGGTGTCCGGGGTCTCCTCCCGGGTGACGACCTCGGGGTCGTAGGCCACCGCGACCACCGCCCCCGCCGAGGACAGCCGCACACCGATCTCGCAGTCCTCGGCCAGGCACTCGGGGTCCCAGCCGCCGTGCTCGCGCAGCAGCGCGGTCCTGGTGAACACGGTGTTGCCGCCGAGCGGGATGAACCGGGCGTCGGCGTGGTAGTGCAGCCGCGAGCGGAACCAGAAGTAGTACTCCAGGCAGTTGCGCAGCGACCACCACGTCGAGTGGATGTTCATCAGCTGCACCCCGGCCTGCACGACGTCCGCCCCGGTCTCGTCGAACCGGCCCTCCACCAGCCGGAGCAGGTCCGGGTGCACGTCGTCCTCGGCGTCGAACACGCCGGTGACCTCGCCGCGGCACTCGGCCAGGGCCGTGTTGAGCGCCTTGGGCTTGTTCTTGGGCAGGCTGTGGTCGATGACCACGCGGATGACGCCGGGGTGGCGCTCGGCGGCGGCGCGCGCCACGGCCTCGGTCTCCGGGTCGTCGTGCCCGATGATCGCCAGCACCTCGAAGTCCGGGTGGTCGATCGCGGCCAGGGTGTCCAACGTGGTCCCCAGCACCGCCTGCTCGTGCCGCGCCGGGACCAGCAGCGAGAACGACAGCGGCCTGCTCGCCGCGCGCCGGGTGAAGCCGGTCGCGGCCAGCGCCTGCGGCGTGCGCCAGGCGTGCAGCATCCACCACAGCGTCGACCCGGCCACCCCGGTCAGCAGCACCGACACCAGGACCAGCAGTCCGATCACCGCCCACTGCCCGATTCCGGTACCCGGTTCCGCAGGCGGAACCGGTTCGACAGTGGAACGGCTCCGGAATTCTCCCGGGTCGCCGTCGAATTCATTCGCCGGGGCGGGTGGGAGCAATTGCCCGTCATCCGCCGGATCCTGTTCCGCTTGGTCGGCGGCGGCCACCGCGGCCGTCCGCACGCCCCCGGCCGCTGCCGAATTCCCTGCGCCAGCGAGCAAGAGGCCCAGCGTGATCAGGGCTAACAGGACTGTCGAGCGGATCGGGCGCGATCGCGCGCGCAACGCCATGGACGAACCTCGCCATCGCCTGATCGAGTGAAATCATTTCCTGTGGACTTCGACCGTACCGCGCCGGTCGGGTTGGTCGGAAAGCGTTTTTGTGAGGCGACACACGTTCCCGGTTAATTCTCGGGAAAGTGTGCACGGCGATGTTTTGGCGGCATCCGGGTGCGTGAGGTGCGCGATTCGGGAAATGTGGGCGGCGGGGTGCTGCCAAGCGTTTGCCGGGTGGGCGCGCGGGTAGCCGGAGCGCCGCTCGGCCGGATGTCGGGGCACCCGTGCGGATCACCACCGGCCCCGGCGCGCCGATCCGGCCACTCGGGACGCGCGCCCGTTCGGCCCTCGACCGGTCCCGCCCGCGGCGCGGCGGACCCCGTCGCCGTGTGCGCGTCCCGTGCCCGACCGCGGGAACCGGTGGTGATCACCGGCGGCACCGGGTACCTGGAGTGAACCCGGAAAGACCCAGCGCGGGAGGCGTGATGTCGTGGTGGCAGGCCCACAGGCTGCGTTCGGCCCTCACGAGGGTCCGGTTCGTCCGCCCCGAGGGGCGGAGCAGGGCGGCCTCGGACGCGGGGCGGATGGCCATCGACATCTGCCACGACATCGGGGACCAGGAGTCCGCCAAGCAGTTCCTCGAATCGTTCGAGGCCGACCTCCGCGCGGCGGCGAACGGGGAGGCCCCGGGCGGCACGGGCCGCGACCGCCGAGGGGCGGCCGAGTCCGCATGACGACCTGCTGCCGCTGAGCCATTTCCGATAACGGCGCTAGCTCGCCTCGGTGGCGGTCCACCGCGGCGCCGCGCGGGTGTGAGCTGCCTCAAGCGTCGTCAGGATCGGCCGCGGTCGTTGTCTTCCTCTTCCGTGAGCAGCCGAAGCGAGGGAGGCGGACGCGTGCAGGACGCGGTCTACGTGGACTACCAGGAGTCGGGTGGCGGGTGGGTGGTCACCGTCAAGCACGACGGGGAAGAGCTCGTGGACCGGGCGGACGGCGATCTCGTGTCAGCGCGCGATTGCGCCAACACGCTCATCGCGACCCTCGCCGCGGTGCACGGCCACCGACCGGTGGTCCACCTGCTCGACGGGGACGCGGTGGCCTACTCCGCCGCGTACCTCAGCGAACGCGCGGGACTGCCCTGGAAGCGCGAGGACCCGGCCGAGACCCCCGCGGTCGAACCCGCCGAGGCCGCGGGCGAACCGACCCAGCCGGACCAGCCGCCTGCCGAGCCGGACCACCCCGCCCCGCCGGTCCAGGCAGAGGAAGCCGGGGACGCGACCGAGGAACAGGCCGTCTAGGCGCGCGGCCGGTCCCTGGGCCACCACAGCTGCTGCTCCTCGCGGTCGACGGCCGAGCCGATCCTCGCCTCGACGAGGACCACCCGGTCCTCCGGCGCGGGCCTGGCCAGGCGCACCGCCAACCGCGCGACCGCCCACGGCTGGAGCGGCTCGTCGCTCGTGCAGACCGCGCCCGCGCACTCGAACCCCGCTGAGCCGACCCGCTGGACGGGGCGGTCGAACACCACCGAGACCCGGCCGGGGCGCGAGCCCGTGTTGCGCACGACGGTGTCCAGCACAGGTCCGTCACCGACGCCCGGTCGTGCGAACACCGCCAGCGACACCCCGTCCGAACCCGCCTGCTCGCGCACCGTGACGACGATGCGGATCTCGGCGCCGCCGACGCTCCCCGAGATCACGCCGCCCGGCGCGCCTTCCTCGGCCATCAACCGCACCACGAAGTCGTGCGACTCCCCGGGGGCGAGCGGACCGCCGGTGCACACGACCTCGGTGTCGCCCGAGCACGAGGACGCCGCCCGCGCCTGGGTGGCGTGCACGCCCTGCGGGAGGCGCAGGACGAGGGAGATCGGCTCGGACGGCGCCCCGCCGGTGTTGCGCACCCGCACCGGGAGGTCCACGGCCTGCCCGGGTTCGAGCTCGTGCTCGGTCCCGTCGACGCCGATCTCCAGCTTGGCCGGGCTGGTGCCCGGCGCCGGGCTGGACCCGGGCGGCTGGGCGGCGCCCGGTGGGCGGCTGGGGCTGGGCGGCGGGCTACCCGGCCCGGTGGGCGCGGAGGCGCCCGGCGCGGGTGGCGGCTCGGCGGGTCCGGTCCCGCCGGGAGGTGCGGCGGCCGGGTCCTGCGCCTCGGGCGTCGTCTGGGCAGGCCGGCCACCCGCGGGCGCCTGCTGCTCCGGGGTGCCTGCCGCGACCCCCTGCCCGGTGGCGGGCACCTGGGCCCCGGCCGGTGTGACCGCGGCGGCCGCCACGACCGCCGCGACGAGCATGAGCCCGGAGACGCCCGCGATGGCCGCTTGGCGCACCGAGCTCGAACCGGTTCCGGCGGACCCCGACGTGCCCGCGGCAGCGGTAGCCGCCACGCCCCACCCCGCGCCCGGTGTCGCGGCGAGGTAGGCCACCGCCGCCGGACCCAGGACCAGCGGGGCGATCAGCGCGCCCAGACCGCTGTTCACCTCGTGCAGGTGCGCCACGAGCGAGCGGCACCGGCCGCACCCGTCGAGGTGGCACTCCACCTGGGCCCGTTCGCGCGCCTTGAGACCGCCCCGCACCCACGCCCCGAGCCGTTCGGCGGTCGCGCGGCAGGCCGGGTCCGCCGCCTCGGCGAGGTGCGCCTGGAGGTAGGCCTGGCGCATGCCCTCCCGAGCGCGGTAAGCCAGCGCGGACACCCCGTTGGGGGTCAGCCCCAGCAACGGCGCCACGTCGCGCGGGGCCTGCCCCTCCACGTGCAGGTGCCACAGGACCGCCTGCCACCGCTCGGGCAGCGAGGCGAACGCCTTCGCCGTCAGCGCCCGCTCCAACCCCGCGATCGCCGGGTCCGTGAACGGGACGCTCAGCGCCTCCACCCGGACCCCCGCCGCCTGCGTCACGTCGTCGACGAGGTTGACGCGGCGTTCCTTGCGGGACCGGGTGTAGGCGGTGTTGCGGACGGCGGTCAGCAGGTAGGGGCGGAACGCGAGGTCCGGCCCCCTGCCGTGCTTGAGCGCGTCGAACACCTTCGAGAACGCCTCGGACACCAGGTCCTCCGCGGCCGCGGCGGACCGCTCCAGGTGCCGCGCGAGCTTGGTCGCCGCTTCCACGTGCCGCTCGTAGAGGACGCTGAACGCCTCGGTGTCCCCCTCCCTGACCGAGCTGATCAGATCGGGGTCACTGGGCTCATCTGTCTCGTCCATGACTCCCCCTCGACCTTTCCTGGCCATAGTGGCACACGGTCCAGCCGGGGTAGGTGACCCCAAACGTGACGAAGCGCACCGCGTCGCGCCCCTGGGGCGTCCACGGCGGTGCGCCGAGCCGGGAAGTCTATTGTGGAGGGATGGGTGGTTGTCCTCCGCAACCTGTCGCGGTGGGCTTGCCCCCGGGCAGCACCCGGGGGCAAGCCCACCGGCGGGCTACTTGACGAACGCGATGCCGACCGGGGTCGACGACAGGAACGCGAGGAACGTCAGGCGGCCGGTGGCGAGGTCGACCCGGGTGAGGGCGCGGGCGCTCAGCAGGCCGAGCAGGCCCTCGGTGCGCACGGCGGCGACCGCGGCACCGCTGGTCCCGCTGATGTCGAAGCCGTTGGCCTCGGTGATGCCGATGCCGAGCTTGCCGGTGGTGAACAGCTGCCCGGTGTTGGGCGACACCGCGGGCGTCGCGCCGGGCAGGGTGCCCTGGGTGGCGAGGGTGTCGGAGCGGGTGTCGATCACGTACAGGCCCGTGCTGGTGGCACCCGCCACGCTGTTGGTGTAGCCGGCGGCGGAGACGGCGGGGGTCTTGCCCGCCAGGCGGTCACCGGGGGCGTAGGCGAGCGCGCCGTCGGTCGCCGCGACCGCGCCGGTGTCGGGCACCAGGCGCAGGTTCTGCCCCGCGTCGGTCACCAGCCGGATGCGGTCCACCGTGGGGTTGAAGTCGAAGCCCACGGCGGTGCCGGACAGCGCGACCGGCGCGCCCACCGCGGTGGCCCTGCCGCTCCGGGCGTCCACCGTGTACAGCTGGCCGGACTTGCCGATGCCGTAGACGCCGCCGGTCGCCGGGCGCACGTCGATGCCGACCAGGCGGTCCCCGGCGCCCAGGCCGGTGATCCTGACCTTCTTCTCCACGTGCTTGAGCCGGTCGCCGTCGTGGCGGCTGAGCACCCCGTCGGAACCGAGCACGAGCAGGTCCGGCGCGCCCGCGCCGGTCGCGGCGGCCGGGGTGGCGAGCAGGCAGGCCGCGCCCGCGGCGGCGACGGCGGCGGCGAGCGCCTTGATCGAGGTGCGCATGGTTCTCCTGGGGTCGTGGGTGGTGCGCCCGCCGACCGAGCCCCGGTCGTCGTGGCACCGAATGTCTACGGAGGCGGACACCGCGGCGTTCACCGGACTTTTCTCCACTTTCGGGTGAACGCGGCGCCCTGCCGCCCCGTACCCACCCCTGGCCGACAGGAGGAGCCGGTGGACCGCACGCGACGGCGCGGCGCTGACCGCGCCCGCCCCGACCTGGCGAGGGAGGACGAGTTGCGCGCCGCCTACGACGCCCACGCCGCCGAGCTGCACCGCTACGCCCGCCGCCAGCTGGGCGACGACGGCGCGGCCCGCGACGTGGTGCAGGAGGTGTTCCTGCGCGCGTGGCGCGCGGCCGACCGGTTCGACCCGGAGGTGGCCAGCCTGCGCGTGTGGCTGTTCGCCATCGCCCGCAACGCCGTCATCGACCACGAGCGCGGCCGCCGGGTCCGCCCCCTGCGCCTGCTCCCCGGCGACGAGCTCTCGGCGCTGGCCGAGTCCGAGGCCGACTTCGTCGACGACGTCGTCGTCGGCTGGGTGCTGGAGGAGGCCCTGCGGCGGCTGTCCCAGGAGCACCGCACCGCCCTGGTCGAGACCTACCTGCGCGGCAGGCCCCACGACCAGGTCGCCGCCGAGCTGGGGGTGCCCGTGGGCACGGTGCGCAGCCGCGTCTTCTACGGTCTCAAGGCGCTGAGGTTGGCCATGGACGAGATCGGGGTGCAGCTGTGAGGCCGGACGACCACCGCGCCCTGCGCGAGTCCCTGGGCGCCTTCGCCCTCGACCAGCTCACCCCCGCCGAACGCACCGCCGTCCAAGCCCACCTCGACGGCTGCCCCACCTGCCGCGCGGAGCTCACCGAACTCGCGGAACTGGCCGAACCCCTCCGCAGGGTCGACCCCGACCGCCTCCTCCCCACCCCCGCCCTGCCCCCCGACCTCTGGGACGGCATCACCGCCCGGATCCGCGCCGAACGCCGCCGCCCGCGCCCACCCCACCTCCGCCGAGCGCTGGCCGCCACAGCCGCCGCAGCAGCGGTCGTGATCGCCCTGGCCGTCGGCTACCAGCTCGGCCAACCCCCCGACCTACCCCTCGAACACGTCGCCGTCTCCACCACGACCCCCGACCTCCAGGTCAGCGCAGACCTCGTCCCGCACACCTGGGGCACGGAGATCAAGCTGACCGGCTCCGGCTTCACCCCCGGCACCCGCTACCGAGTCCTCATCCGCGGCACCACCGAGGGCGAACGAGTCGCGGGCGAGTTCATCGGCACCGGCTCCGCACCGATGGTGTGCAACCTGAACTCCTCCCTGCCGCGCACCTCCGCCACCGGCTTCGTCGTGCTGGACGGGCAGGGCTCAGTGGTCCTCTCCTCCACCTTCTGACCCCGCTAGTGGGGAATGCCTGCTCGATGGGCAAGAGCGCGAAGTTCGTGCTTGGCGGTGATACCGGAGGAGCCGAGGAGGTCACCGACCAAGCGGCGGATGGTGCTGCGGGTTCGGATCTCGTCGGGTGCGAAGCCGTCGATCGCCGCCAGCACTTTGTGGGCTTGGTTTGGCTTGTCCCATTGGTTGAAGCAAAGCGCCAGGTCGGCTAGGTAGCGGGCATGGCGTTCGGTGTCAGGGAAGCGCGGTGCCGGTGCGGTGTGTGCGTGATGGAGGGCTGTTCCTGCATCGCCGAGCAGGTAGTGGGCGGAGACGCGGTGGCTGAGGACGTTCGCCGCCAGCTCGGCGTGGGCTGGTGTCTGAGGGGTGAGCCGTGCTGTGGTGGAGTGGGCCTCGTCGAGGAGTTCGACCGCGCGGTGCCGGTCTCCGGCTCGGGCGGCGGCGTACCCGGCGGAGCACATGAGCAGGCCGTGCAGGGCCAGGTGGCCCTGGTGCGGTGCGCGGGTGCGGACGTCGAGGTGGTCGGCGGCGGCGAGGGTGAGTTCTTGCGCGCGGTCGTGGTCGCCCGCGCGGCGGAAGGCCGACCCGAGCATGCGGTGGGCTTCTGCGAGCACGAGCGGATCACCCGCGGCGTTCGCGGCGCGCATCGCCCGGTCGGCGGCGATCCACTCCGATCCGCTGGCGTCGGATTTGAGCAGGACGCGCGTGACGAGGTTGTAGGTCGCGGCCAGCAGCGCGGCGGTCGTGGGGGTGCCGTCGTGTCGATCGGTGGCCTCGGCGATGCCGATCAGGTCGGTGAGACGGGTGGCCAGGTCGAGGTAGCGGCAGGAGCGGAAATCGGTTCGCGCGCAGGCCAGGGCGGTGGTGAGCGCTTGAGCTGTGGCAGGCTGCGCTGTGGTCGGCGGCCGGATCAGCGCGTCCTCCAGGCTGGTGGCCAGGCGGACGGTGGTGTCTCCCGGGGCGGCCAACGCGCGGGGCGCGGCGGCTGCGGCGCCGACCATGCCCGCGGTCAGCAGGAACGCGCGGCGACGCACCGGATCGACCCCCTCTGGCCCCGTGGAGTGGAGGCCCAGCGTATTCCCGGCGCCCAGGTGTGCCGGTGACGTGGGCGGGGTCGGGGTGTCGAGGATGCCGAACGCACGTGCGGGCAGTTCGAGGACTGCTGCGAGGCGGCGCAGGGTCTCGACGTCGTTGATGCCGTCGCGGCGCCCGTTCTCCAGCCGAGAGATCACCGAGCGCGAGCACCCGAACCTCGCACCCAGATCAGCTTGGGACCAGCCGCGGTGCTCGCGCGCCGCTCGCAGGACGGCTGGTCGGTCGCCGCGGCGGCTGGCGTCCCACACCGACGCGGGCCACGGGTTCGCCACCGTCCACCCCCTTGCGTCCGAGCAGGCAACCCTGTCGGGGATTGTCGCATCGACCTCGGGTTGCCGGTGGCGTTGTCCAGCAGTTGTGCCGCATTGGCACACCTGCTCCGAGGTGGCACACCCGTTGGCTTCCGGCCCGCCCGCGCGCCTAACTTCGAGCCAGGCCGACTCGGGGTGCGCGCCGGGTCACCCGTTCGAGACACGGCGGGGGTGAGGACAATGCGGCGACTCCGCACGTCGAGAGGACCACCGGTGACTGCTGTGACCCTGATGACCGACCACCCGGCATGGTGCCCGTCGCCGTCGGCGGCGGACACGTGGGTGCGGGCCGTGCACACCCTTGACGGGCCCGTGGGTGTCGTTGCCCGCGCGGGACACCGCCCCGACGCCGGTGCGCTCCGGGTCGACATCGTCGACCCGGCTGCGATCGGAGGTGACCCGGTCCTGACCGGTCCCTTGCGGGTGGCGGGCCCGGTGGTCCGGGTCCGCACCCCTGACTTGTGGGAGTCGGTCAGCACCGCCGCGGTGCGACAGGTCATCAAGGCGACGCAGGCGCGCAAGCTGCACCGAGCGCTCTGCCAAGCCCATGGGACCCCGGTGGGCACGGACGCGGGTACCGCGTGGGCGTTCCCCCGCCCGGAGGTCGTCCTGGGCCTGACCGACGCCGACTTCGCCGGGCTGCGGATGACCTTCTTCCGCACCGCCCTGCGCGCCGCGGCCGAAGCGGTCACCAAGCGCGGTGAGGAGTGGTCGGCTCTGCCTGCGGACGAACTCGTGCCCGCGCTGTGCACGATCCCGCGCATCGGCCCCTGGTCCGCGGGCGCCGCGGTGGCTGATCACACCAACCGCTTCGACCTGTACCCCTACGGCGACCTGGCTGTGCGCACCTGGGCGGCCCGCCTCGCCCCCTCGATCGACTGGCCCGCCGACGAGAAGGCCTTCGCCGCCCGGTGGGCATCGATGACGGGGGACCACCTGTCCGACCTGACATTGCTGACCTTGGCCTGGGGAGTCCGTCATGCCACTGGGGGCGCCGTCTAGCCCTTCCACCGCCACTGCGTTCGACCTCATCGCCGGCCTCGACCCGGCGCACCCGGTCGACGTCGTCCTCGTCAACGCCCCGCTGCGCGACTACGCGCTGCGCCCAAGGGTCAACGACTTCACCCTGCCCGTGCTGGGCATGGCCTACATCGCCACCGTCGCCGCCGAGGCCGGGTTCAACGTCGGAGTCTTGGACGCCGAGGCCCACGGCCTCGGCATCGACCACACCGCCGCCCTGGTCAACGCCGTGTCGCCGCGGTGGGCCGGGTTCAACCTGCTGGCGCCCACCTACGAGGTCAGCGCGACGATCGCCGCGGCCCTCGACCCCGCCATCAAGCTCATGCTCGGCGGCCACCAGGCCAAGGCGCTGCCCGCGCGCATCCTCACCGACCCGCGGATGGCCCGCTGCGAGGCGCTGGTCCTCGGCGAGGGCGAGACCCGAGTGGTGCGCCTGCTGCACGACCACCTCGACCGCGCAACCCTGCCCGGGGTGATGTGGCTGGACCCCGTCACCCGCATCCCTGTCACCGGAGGCAAGCCCGGCACGGGGCACTTGCTGGCCCCCGACGTCAACGCCTTGCCGTTCGTCGACCGCCGCTTCCTCACCCAGGACCCGCGATTGGACCAGGGCCGGTGGGAGGCGAACATGGTCGGCGCCCGTGGCTGCCCCTACGACTGTTCGTTCTGCGGCGCCGCAGTCAGCGCCAATCCCGATGTCACCATCCGCACCCGCACCCCGACCGACATCCTCGCCGAGATGCACCAACTCCGCGATGCCCGAGGGGTGACCGCTTTCCGGTTCGTCGACGACCTGTTCCTGGGTGCCCGCAAGGTCATCCACTCCATGCGCGACGCCTTCGCCGCGGAGGATGTCGGTCGCTGGGCCGCATGGGACGCCACCGGGAGGATCAACGTCCTCGATCGCGAGCCCGACCACGTGCTCGCGGAGCTGCGCGCCAACGGCCTGCGTGAAGTCGCGTTGGGTATCGAGTCCGGCAGCGAGCGCATGCTGGAGCTGATCGACAAGAGGATCACCCCGCAGACCACGACCCGGGTCGTGCGGCGGCTGACCGAGCACGGCATCAACGTCAAGGGGTACCTGATCCTCGGCCTGCCCACCGAGACAACCGCTGAGATCGACGCCACCGTCGGCTTGGCCCACCGCCTCTGGGACATCACCGACGACCAGCCCGGCCGCTTCCGCGTCTCGGCCTTCGAGTACCGCCCCTACCCCGGAACCCCCGACTGGCACCGCATCAAGGCCACGGGCCGCTACACCGACGACCAACTCCTCAACTACTCCCCGGTCGACCTCACCGCCGACGGCCGGGAAGACTCGATGCTGGACCGCGACGAATTCAACTTCACCGTCAACCTCCAGCTCAGCGATGCTCCCATCGACCACGTCCGCACCCGCCTGTTGGAACTCACCCGCGCCCAGCACGCCCGCGAGGCAGGTGCCCGGTGATGACCGACCTGGGATTGTTGATCAGCATCGACGGGCCCGCCGGGGCGGGCAAGTCCACCTTGGTCGCTGCACTCGCCCGCTACCTGGCCGACCGCGGGCACCGGGTGCACGCCACCGCCGAGCCCTCCCACGGCCCTATCGGCACATTGGCACGGGCGAACGCGGACACCCTGCACGGTTACGCCCTGGCCTGTCTCGTCGCCGCTGACCGCTACCACCACCTCGACACCGAACTACGGCCCCGTCGCAACGACGGCCACCTCGTGCTCTGCGATCGCTACCTGCCTTCCACACTGGTCCTCCAGCGCATGGACGGCCTGCCACTCGACTTCCTCGAAGCCCTCAACGCCCACGTCGACCTCCCCGACCTCGCCGTCGTCCTCACCCTCGACCCGTTCGAGGCGGCGGACAGGGTCCGGGCCCGCGGCGCGCACAGCCGCTTCCACCAGGGCGTCGACTCCACCATCAAAGAAATCAACTTGTATGACCACGTCGGCGCGTGGCTGTCGACCAGGCGCGTGCCGGTCCTGCACCTCGACACCACCAGCACCCCGATCCGCCGACTCTGCGATGTGATCACCACGCAGGTGGAGGCCATGTTGGCCGCTCGGCGGCCAGCGATTGAGCGCGGGTAGCCTGCCACTACCGCGACGACCGCCACCAGGGACATGACGGGCAATGCCAGACCAGCACACCGTGATCGACGTTCACGTTCTCCTGCTGCGGGACGACCACGTCCTGCTCACCCGACGCCGTGGCGGGTACGGCGATGGGATGTGGCACCTGCCCTCCGGCAAGCTCGACCCCTCCGAGTCCCTGCCCGCGGGGGCTGTCCGCGAGGTCTTCGAGGAAGTCGGTGTCACCGTCGACCCGGCCGACCTCCACCACTCGGCGGTGCTCCACGTCGCTGACTCCGGCCCGACCCCGCGACTGGGCGTCTTCTTCCACGCGCGGCGCTGGACGGGAACACCCACCAACCGGGAACCCGACAAGTGCGGGGGCATCGACTGGTTCGCCCTCGACGACCTGCCCGACAACGTCATCCCCTACCCGCTGGCCGGGATCCGCGCCCACACCACCGGAACCACCTTCGCCGCGCTCGGCTGGCCGATCTAGCGGCTCTACCGTTTGCCGAAACCCTGAGCGGACAAAGTGTCGCAAGTGGATTGAGACTGGTCGACAAGCCCGTCACCGAGATCGGCCTATAGTCGAGGTGTGAACAAACCTTCTCCGGACAGCCGCGGTTTCACCTACCCGGAAGTGGGGGCGACGGCCTCAGCGCTGCCTGACGGGTATCGCACGGTTCGCCGGTCGCGGCTGTTGGCTCCGGGGAGGACCTTCGCGGAGGCTTCCGAGCTGTTGATGGGGTGGAAGGTGCACGAGCGCGCCGGGTTGGCCGTGACCGCCTCCGCTCCTCGCGCGAAAGCCGGGGTCGACGTGACGATGCGGTTCGCGTTCGTCTTCTCGGTCCCGTGCAGGGTGGTCTATACCGTCGAGGAGGACGACGTGTGCGGGTTCGCCTACGGGACGCTGCCCGGTCATCCTGAGCGCGGGGAGGAGCGGTTCGTGCTGTCGAAGACCGACGCGGGCGTCCTGTTCGAGATCGTGGCCTTCTCCCGGCACGCCTCGCTGGTGGCGCGTGCCGGTGGGCCCGTCACCAGGTTGGTGCAGGACGCGATGACGAGCCGCTACTTGCGGGCGATCTAGGGCCTGTCCTCACAGCCTCGCCCAGCGATAGCCGCGCCAGATCGAACGCAGGCGGCACCGGACGAGGAACCGAGTACATCCAGTACGAGGTCCCTCGTCCGGGCACCGCCTGCGTCCGATCTGATCACGACTCTCACAGAGCAGGCTTTGAGGACAGGCCCTAGGCCTGCGCTCCCGGTGGTCCCCGAGGTGCCGATGACTACGATGGACCGGTGAGCGATGACGACGCGGCCTCGATCGTCGGGCGTCTCCTCGACACCCGCGAGGAGTTCATCGCGGTCCTGATCGACGAGATGCGCGCGCGGATCCCCGAGTTGGACCACGACGCCGCGATCGTGCGGCTGTTGAAGGCGAGCGTGTCGGAGAACGTCGTCAGCGGGATGAACTCGCTCATGCACGACGGTGAGCCGGGATCGGTGGAGGCCCCCGACTCCGCGCTGTCCTACGCCCGGGCGCTGGCCCGCAACGGCGTGCCGCTGTCCGCGCTGATCCGCGCCTACTGGGTCGGGCACTCCCGCTCCACCGACCTGATCTTCCAGTTCGGGGCGCAGGTCCGCGCGGACGTGCGCACCGAGGTGGTCGCCGTGCTGGTCCGGCGGAACACGACCTGGCTCGACGAGGTGACCTCGCAGGTCGCGCGCGCGTACGAGGTGGAGCGGGAGGCGTGGCTGTCGGGCAGCCAGGGGCTGCGGCGGCGCGTGGTCGGTGACCTGCTCGACCGCAAGCCCATCACCGCCGAGCAGGCCGAACGCGTCCTCGGGTACGGCTTCGACGGCGTCCACCGCTGCGTGCTCGTCCAGACGACGGGCGTCCCGCGCGCCGCCGACGCCGTCGTGGAGGCCCTGCGCCTGGGGTCGCGGGCGCGGGCGCACCTGGCCGTCGAGCTGGGCGACGGGGTGACCGCGGTGTGGTTGACCGTGTCCGACCCGGCCGAGACGACCATCGCCGCGGGCGGCCTGCCCCCCGCCCTGGTGGCCATCGGCAACGCCGAGCCCGGCGTCGAGGGGTTCCGCCGCTCCTACCGCCAGGCCGAGCGCGTGCGGCTCGTGCTCACCACGGGGGAGGGCGGCGCGCCCGCCGGGGTCGACGGGCGGCCCGGCTGGGCCCGCTTCAGCGAGCTGACCCCCCTCGCGCTGATGGTGCACGACGTCGACGAGGTGCGGGCGTTCGTGCGGCGGCAGCTGGGCGAGCTGGCCGGGTCGGACTCCCGCGTCGAGGTCCTGCGGGAGACGCTGTGGGCCTACCTGTGCGCCCGCGGCAGCGTGACGGCGACGGCCGCGGCGTTGACCATGCACCGCAACTCGGTGCAGTACCGGGTCGAGCGGGCGGTGGAGCTGCTGCCCGGGCAGGCGCTGCCCGACCCGGCGCACGACCTGCAGACCGCCCTGGACGCCGCGCGGTGGCTCGGAGCAGCGGTCCTGGCCTGACCAGCCGTTTTGTGCAGAGTGCACGAAGGCGCCGATGATGTTCGGAGCGCGTGCCGTGGTGTGCACCACAGCCCCGCTCGTACGGTCCGGTGACCTGCCGATCGGGCGGGTCCCCGACGACGAGGACCGGTCTCATGCACTTCGCCTTGCTGCCCGAGGAACGCCGCCGCACCGCGCCGGACGCGCCTGCCCTCGCCGACGACGGGCACCCGGCCGTGTCCAACGACGACTTCGCGACCATGGTCGGCGCCGCCGCCGACCGGCTGCGCGACGCCGGGGTGCGCGCCGGGGGCGTCGTCGCGGTGAAGCTGACCAACCGGGTCGAGCTGGTGGTGGCGATGTTCGCCGCGTGGCGGCTGGGCGCCGCCCTCACCCCGGTCAACCCCGCCCTCACGGCCGCCGAGACCGCCTACCAGCTGACCGACTCCGGGGCGGCGGTGCTGGTCACCGACCATCTCGACGACGCGCCCGCGGACGGGCCGGTGGTGGTGCCGGTCGACCAGCTCACCACGGGCACCCCGGGCGGCTCGACCGAGGCCGTGGCCGCCGAGGACGAGGACATCGCGCTGATCATCTACACCAGCGGCACCACCGGTCGCCCGAAGGGGGTGCTGCTGACCCACGCCAACCTCGACGCGATGACCGAGTCGTCGCTGCTGGCGACCGGGATCGGCGCCGACGACCACTGCCTGCTGATCCTGCCGCTGTTCCACGTCAACGGCATCGTGGTCAGCGTCCTGACCCCGCTGCGCGCCGGTGGCCGCACGACGATCGTGGGCAAGTTCAGCGCCCGCAGCTTCTTCACCTCGGTGGAGCGCGCCCGGCCGACCTACTTCTCCGGCGTGCCCGCCATCTTCGCGATGCTGGCGAACCTGCCCGACGACCAGATGCCGGACACCTCCTCGCTGCGCTTCGTCGTCTGCGGCGCGGCGCCGATGCCCGCCCCCCTGATCAGCGCGGTCGAGAAGCGCTACGGCGTCACCCTGGTGGAGGGGTACGGGCTGTCGGAGGCCACCTGCGGGTCCACGCTCAACCCCGTGCGCGGCACGCGCAAGCCGGGCACGGTCGGCCTGCCGATGCCCGGTCAGCGGGTGGCGGTCATGGCCGAGGACGGCACGCTGCTCCCGCCAGGCGAGACCGGCGAGGTCGTCGTGTCCGGCCCGACGGTGATGAAGGGCTACCTCAACCGGCCGGAAGCCACGGACGAGGCGCTGCGCGGGGGCTGGCTGCACACCGGGGACGTCGGCCGGTTCGACGAGGACGGCTACCTCGTCCTGGTCGACCGGATCAAGGACATGATCATCCGGGGTGGCGAGAACATCTACCCCAAGGAGATCGAGACGGTCCTGCACGAGCACCCGGAGGTGTTCGAGGCCGCTGTCATCGGGGTCCCCGACCCGGTGCTGGGCGAGGTCCCGGTGGCGGTGGTGTCCCTGCGCGGTGCCGCCACCACCACGGCCGAGGAGCTGACCGACTTCCTGCGCGAGCGGCTCGCCGCGTACAAGGTGCCCTCGCGCGTCGACCTCGTGGCCGAGGTGCCCAAGAACCAGGTCGGGAAGATCGACAAGCCCGCCCTGCGCGCCCGCGCGGCCCCGATCACCGCCTGACCCGGCAGCACCCCCGGCGCAGCACCCCCGGCGCAGAGCACCCGGGGCGGTGACGCGCTCGTCCCACACACCACGACAACGAGGTTGTTCCCATGGGATTGCTGAAACCCACCTTGCCCGACGTCCAGGACATGACCGAGTGGCAGCAGCGCTCTCGCGCTGAGCGCCTGCAGGTGCTGACCCGCCACTGGGTCGACCACGGCTTCGGCAGCCCGCAGTCGGTGTACAGCTTCTACCTGCTCAAGCTCGTCATCTACGCGGGCGGCGCGCTCCTGTTCGTCGCCGCGACACCGGGCATCGGCGGTCTCGGCGACATCGCCTCGTGGTGGGACGAGGGCATCGTCTACCAGAAGCTCGTCGTCTGGACGCTGCTGTACGAGGTGATCGGGCTCGGGTGCGGCTCCGGGCCGCTGTCCTCCCGGTTCATGCCTCCCATCGGCTCGATCCTGTACTGGGTGCGGCCGGGCACGATCCGGCTGCCACCGTGGCCCAACCGGGTCCCCCTGACCAAGGGCAGCAGGCGCACGGTCTTCGACGTCGCGGTCTACCTGGTCGTGCTGCTGTCCGCGGTGTACGCCCTCTTGCAACCGGGGGGCCAGGAGGTCGCGGGCGCAGAGGGCGTGGGGCTCCTCGACCCGCTGACCGTCGTCCCGCTCATCGTGGCGCTGGCCGTGCTGGGCCTGCGCGACAAGACGATCTTCCTCGCGGCGCGCGGTGAGCAGTACTGGCTGTCGCTGTTCATCTTCTTCTTCGCCTACGGCGACCAGCTCGTCGGCTTCAAGCTGGTGATGCTCGCGCTGTGGTGGGGTGCGGCGACCTCCAAGCTCAACCACCACTTCCCGTACGTGGTGGCCGTGATGATGAGCAACGCGCCCTTCATGCGGTTCCGGGCGGTCAAGCGCCTGATGTACCGCGACTTCCCGAACGACCTGCGCCCGTCCTGGGTGCCCTCGGTGCTGGCGCACGTCGGCACGGCCACCGAGTACGGCGTGCCCCTGTTCCTGGTCTTCTTCGGCGACGGCGGGCCCCTGACGTGGGCGGCGCTGATCTACATGGCGCTGTTCCACCTCCACATCCTCTCGACCATCCCCATGGGCGTGCCGCTGGAGTGGAACGTCTTCTTCATCTTCTCGCTGTTCTACCTCTTCGGTGCCCACGGCGACCAGACGGTGTGGCAGCTGGAGAACCCGTGGCTGCTGGCGGTGCTGCTCCCGAGCCTGGTGGTGCTGCCGCTGCTGGGCAACGTGCGGCCCGACCTCGTGTCGTTCCTGCCCGCCATGCGGTACTACGCGGGCAACTGGGCGACGAGCAGCTGGATGTTCCGCCCGGCGGCCCTGGCGCGGATGTCCGAGGCCCTCACCACCAGCTGCACCCTGCCCACCGAGCAGCTGGCGCGCCTCTACGACCCGCGCACGGCCGTCCTCATGGCGGGCAAGGCGCAGAGCTGGCGGGCGATGCACTCGCACGGCCGCGCCCACAACGGGCTCGTGGACAGGGTCGCGGGCGACGACCCGGATGTGGTCGTCATCGACGGCGAGTTGATCGCGGGCTTCGCGATCGGCTGGAACTTCGGTGAGGGGCACCTGCACAACGCCCAGCTCCTCAACGCCATCCAGGAGCGCTGCGGGTTCGCCCCCGGCGACGTGCGGATCATGACGCTCGAAGGACAGCCGATCCAGCGCCAGGACCAGCGCTACGAGATCCACGACGCCGCGCTCGGCCTGCTGGAGACGGGTACGGTCACCGTGGCGCAGATGCGCGAACGCCAGCCCTGGCCCACCGACGGGCGCGACTACCCCGTGCACGACGTGCGCCGCACCGAAGCCGGGATCGCCGCGTTGGCGGGGACGGCGGACGTCGAGAGCCCGACCGCGCCCACTTCCTGACGAGCGGCCCACCGCGCGTCGGGCGACCCCCGACCCCCGACGCGCGGTGGGCCGCAGGTCTTGCCGGAGGAGAACACCAGATGACGACCGCCACCATCGTCGGCAGCGGGCCCAACGGCCTCGTCGCCGCGGCCGTCCTGGCCCGCGCCGGGCTGGAGGTCACCGTCCTTGAGGCGGCCGAGACGACCGGGGGCGGCACCAGGACCGTCGAGGCCCTCGTGCCCGGTCTGCTGCACGACCACTGCTCGGCGGTGCACCCCATGGCGGTGGGCTCGCCGGTCCTCTCCGAGCTGGGCCTCGACGAGTACGGGCTGCGCTGGCTGCTCCCCGAGGTCGACTGCGCGCACCCCCTCGACGACGGGACCGCAGGCGTCCTGCACCAGTCCGTCGAGCGGACCGCGGTGGAACTGGGCCGCGACGAGGGCCGGTGGCGGGCGCTGTTCGAGCGGCCGGTGGCCGGGTACGACGCGCTCAGCGACGACATCCTGGGACCGCTGCTGCGCGTTCCCCACCACCCGGTGCGCCTGGCCCGGTTCGGCGTCCCGACGCTGGCACCGGCGGCGCTCCTGGCGCGGGCGTTCCGCACCGAGCAGGCGCGCGCCCTGTGGCTGGGCGTGGCCGCGCACGCCTTCCGACCGCTGGACCTGCCGCTGTCCTCCGCCATCGGCCTGGGCATCGTCACCGCCGGGCACCGGCACGGGTGGGCCGTCGCCCAGGGCGGGTCGAGGTCGATCACCGACGCGCTGACCGCCCTGCTCCTCGACCTCGGGGGCAAGGTCGAGACCGGCGTGCGGATCCGGACGGCGTCGCAGCTGCCCCCCAGCGACGTCGTGGTCTGGGACCTCGCCCCGACCGCCCTGGCCGACGTCCTGGGGGACCGGTTGCCCGCGCGCGTCGCCCGCGCCTACCGGCGCTTCCGCCCTGGCCACGCAGCCTTCAAGGTCGACTACGCCGTCGAGGGCGGAGTCCCCTGGACCGCGCTCGACGCGCGCAAGGCAGGCACCGTCCACGTGGCGGGGAGCGCCGAGGAGGTCGCCGCGGTCGAACGCGACGTGCACGCCGGGCGCATGCCCCAGCGCCCCTTCGTCCTGGTCGGCCAGCAGTACCTCGCCGACCCCAGCCGCTCCGCGGGCGACATCCACCCGCTCTACGCCTACGCCCACGTCCCCCGCGGCTGGACCGGCGACGCCACCGAGGCGATCACCGCCCAGATCGAGCGCTTCGCCCCCGGCTTCCGCGACCGCGTCGTGGCCAGCACCAGCACGTCCCCCGCGCAGTTCGCGGCGGACAACCCCAACTTCCACGACGGGAACATCCTCACCGGCGCCAAGGACGTGCGGCAGCTCGTCTTCGGCCCTCGCACGACCCTGCAACCCTACGACACCGGCCTGCCAGGCCACTTCCTCTGCTCCGCGGCGACCCCGCCCGGACCCGGGGCGCACGGCATGTGCGGCGCCCACGCCGCCCAACGGGCCCTCCGATACCTGCGCTAGCCCCCAGACCGCGTCGAGCCAGCCCGGCTGGCAGCCGGTTCGTTGCTGCTCCCGCTGTGGTGACCGGGTGGGCGGACATCACCCACGCGCTCACCATCGCTCGCGCGGCGCGGATCGTCACGCAGGTGTCCTCCACGACCGGCGCACCGCTCAACACCGGGACGCTCGCGACACCGAGGCGTAGGGCCCGCGCGGGTAGGTGGCCGGGGGCTTCGGCGGTCGGTCCGACGAAGTGGCTGCGTGCCCGGCTCAGGTCGCCGGGGCCGCGGTGATCACGGCGTCCAGGATCTGGCGGGACGTGGTGAGGTCCAGGATGACCTGGTCGATGCGGTCGCGCTCCTGGCGCAGTTGCGCGACGAGGTCCGGGCAGGTCGGCACCAGCCGCTCGTCGTCCTCGCGGATGCACGGCAGCACCGACGAGATCGTCGCGGTGGACAGCCCGGCGGCCAACAGCCCGCGGATGCGGCGCACCACGTCGACATCGGTGGACAGGTACTCCCGGTACCCGCTCGGTCGGCGCTGCGGCCGGAGCAGCCCCTGCTCCTCGTAGTAGCGCAGCAGCCGCTGGCTCACGCCGCTGCGCCGAGACAGCTCGCCGATCCTGATCGTCCGCGCCGACACCGCGACTCCCGTCACACCGCGTTGACTCTCACACCCATGTGAAACTTTAGGGTCCTTCGCATGGCACCCGCAACGACCCCATCCGCCGCCCACACCGCAGGAGGCGTGATGCGCGCCATCCAACTCGACCGACCCGGTGGTCCCGACGCGCTGACGGTTCGCGAACTCCCGGCCCCAGCCCGGGCGGACGGCGAGGTCCTCATCCGCACCATCGCCAGCAGCATCAACCCGGTGGACTCGAAGACCAGGGCCATGGCCGGACCCGAGCGCCTGCCGATGACCCTCGGCTGGGACCTCGCCGGGGTCGTCCTCGCCAGCGACCACCCCGGCTTCAGCACCGGCGACCGGGTGATCGCGATGTCCGCGCAGTTCGCCACCGGCCGGGGCACCTGGGCCGACATCGTCTCGCTGCCCGCGGACCTGCTCGCCGTCGCCCCGGCGTCGGTCAGCCTGTCCGAAGCCGCGACGTTGCCCCTGGCAGGCCTCACCGCGTTGCAGGTGATGGACCGCCTGCGGCTCACAGCGGGGCAGACGCTCCTGGTCACCGGTGCGGCCGGAGCGGTGGGCGGCCTGGCCGTCCAGCTCGCCGCGCACGACGGCATCACCGTCCACGGCCTCGTGTCCCGACCGGAACACGTCGACGCCGCCCGCCGCCTCGGTGCCGATACCGCCACCGACCAGACGGGCGAGCTGGGGTGCTACGACGCCGTCTTCGACACAGCCGGGGTCCACGTCCCGCAGGCGGTGAAGGACGGCGGCAAGTACCTCACCGTCGGCGCCGACACCGTGCCCGACGGACTCGCCAGCCGCACGCTCGACGCTGGCCCCAACTACGTCGAGCAGGACGGCGCGGGCCTGTCCCGACTCGCCGCACTGGTCGACGCCGGGGCGCTACGCCTGCGAATCGGCGCTCAGTTCCCGATCCACCAGTCGCACCAGGCCCACCGACGGGCCGAGCAGGGCGGCCTGCTCGGCAAAGTCGTGCTGACCTTCTGACAGCGAATGCCCCTGGGGGATGACCATTCGGAACGATCGCCTCAGCGGCTGCCCTTCCTTGTCGCTGCCACGCGCTTCGCGAAGTCCTCGTAGCTCGTGGGTGTGCGGCCGAGGAGTTGCGGAAGGTCGTCCATGTTGCCGACCGGCAGGCCGTTGGAGTCGTAGTACGTCATCATCCCGACGTACGCGCTGCGCGCCTCGGGCGGCCAGCTCCGAATGCCGCGGGCATTTGACGAGTCCCGGATCCCGCGGACGAGGTGGGGCAGCGCGTTGAGCTTGGTGTTGAGCAGCGACCGGACAACGGCGGGACCCAGCGCCGGTGCGGCGGCAAGGGGGTTGTCGACGGTGTTGGGCGGCAGGCGGATAGCGGCCACCGGGTGCCCCAGCACGCGGCTCCAGACCTGTGCCATTTCGTTGCGGTCGAGTGCCTGCGCCGAGAGGTCGTAGGTCTTGCCCACGTGCTCGTCCGGGGCGCTCAGCACGGTGGCGGCCGCTTCGGCGACGTCCTCGACGTCGACCATGCCCATCACGCTGGTGGGGGACACCGGGTAGGGCATGAGACCCGCCAGGATGAACTCCCAGAACTCCAGGTAGTTCTGCATGTAGTGGGACGGGCGCAGGATGGTCACCGGCAGACCCGAATCGCGCAGCACCCGCTCGACCAGGAGCTTCTGGTGGTGGTGGACCAGCGCGTCGATGTCGGGGTGGATCACCGAGTGGAAACCGAGGTGCTGCACGTCGCGGGCCGTGCAGAGCTCGACGAGGGTGTGGGCGATCGGCACCTCGTCGATGAGCTGCGTCGGAGCGGCGTGGTACACCTGCTTCGCGCCGGTCACGGCCCTGTCGAGGTCCGCGCGGCTGCGCAGGTCGCCCACCACGACCTCGGTCGCCCCATCGTCGCGGGACAACTGGGCCTGGGCGTCGTCCTTGACGAACGCGCGCACGTCCAACCCGCGGGCGCGGAGGCTGCGGACCAGCGGGCGCCCGACACCGCCCGCGGCACTGGTGACCAAGATCATGACGACCATCCTGACGACGATTCCGGACGTGGTGGGGTGTGGTGCGACGGCGTTGTTCCGGCGATCCTCACTGCGGCGGCAGCGGATGCAGGATGCGGGCCACGATCGGGATCAGCAGCCTGCGGGGGACCAGTCCCGCGAGCCGCGCCGTCCACGAGTTCGCGACGCCGGAGACGACGTAGGGCGGGGTCGACCGGCGGTCGAGGGCTCGCATCCCCGTGGCCGCCACCTGCTCCGCGGTCTGCATCCGCCCGGCCACCGCCGCGCCTTCGCCGATGACCTCGAAGAACTCGGTCCGCGTGGGTCCCGGGGCCAGGGCGAACACCGTCACGCCATTCTCCTTCGCCTCGTACCACAACGACTGGGAGAAGCTCTGCACGAAGGCCTTGGCCGCCGAGTAGACGGCGAGCGAGGGGACCGGCTGGAACGCGGTGGTGCTGGAGACGTTGACGATGGCGCCGCGTCCCCGCTTGACCATCGCGGGCAAGAACTCGCGGCACACGTCCACCACGGCCCGGACGTCCACGGCGATCACCCGGGCGAACTCCTCGCCGCTGCCAGTCAGGAACGGGCCTTGCGCGGCGAAGCCCGCGTTGTTGACCACCAGGTCGAAATCGCCGCTGACCTGCGCGCGCAGGGCTGCCCCCGCCCGGTCGACCGACAGGTCGAACGCAACTGTCTCGCAGGTGATCCCGTGTGCCGTCCTCAACTCGCTCGCGAGGCGTTCCAGCCTCTCCTCCCGCCGCGCGACGAGGACGAGGTCTGAGCCGCGCGCGGCCAACTCCCGCGCGAACGCCACCCCGATGCCCGAACTGGCGCCGGTGACCAGGGACCGTGACGGTCGGAAAGCCATCGAACTCCCATTCCTGTGGTGCTCAGCCTTGCTCAACGCTCGGGCGGCTCACGGCCGGTAGGGCGCCAGCGGCCCGGGCCGCCTTCCAGTAGGGCTGCCAGCGTTCGCGCAGGAACCGGTCCAGCTCGGACGTCGCCTGCTCAGCCGTGCCGGTGGTGCGCCAGGCGACGTGGCCGTCCGGCCGCACCAGGACGGCGCCGTGCGAGCCGACCTCGAACAGCTCGACCAGCCTGCTGTCCTCCGCCGGGGACGCGGAGACGAGACCGACGACGCGCACCGGCAGGGGGCTCCCGACAGGCCGCTCCCGCAGCGCGCGCTCCCACGCCCCCGGGTCTGGCGTGACGAGGGCGAGCCCGTCGTGCCGGAGCAGGTCGTGGACCGGGCGCGGGGTACCGTCGTGCAGGACGACGGCGTGGGGGAGGCGGGCGCCTGGACGGGTGGTGGGGCGGTAGATGACCACGTCGTCCTCGACCGGCGGAGAGGTTCCGGCGTCGATGAGCGGACCGTCGTAGGTGTAGCCGAACTCCAGCCCGGTGGAGACGAAGTGCTCCAGCTGGCCAGGGATCTCGGCGGCCACCCGCGCCCGGACCCGCCTACCGCGCGCGGAATCCGCGAGCAGCACCGCGGTGCGCTTGAGCTGGAGCGGGGTGAGGCGGTCGCAGGCCCAGGCCAGGGCGCGAGCAGGCACCAGGGACAGCGGCGGCCGGGTGAGTGCCTCGGTCGCCTGCCGCACCACGCGGTTGGTGATCCCCACGGGCGCGGTCACCTTGTCCAGGTGGAAGTGGTTGGCGACGCTCTGCTCCGCGAAGCGTTCGACGACGGGCCTGCGCTCGGGCTCGTAGGTGTCGAGCAAGGCGTCGTCGGCGCCCCCATCGAGCACAGCGGCGAGCTTCCAGGCGAGGTTGTGGGCGTCCTGCACGCCGCTGTTGAGGCCGAAGCCGCCGGTGTGCGGGAAGCGGTGCGCCGCGTCGCCCGCCAAGAGCAGGCGACCCTGGCGGAAGGCACTGGCCGTCTGGGAGGTCATCGTCCACGTGCCGGTGGACCGGATGGTGAACTCGGTGCTGCCCAGCGCCTCCGGGAGGACCCGGTCCCAGTAGCGCAGGCCGTCCCTGGCGATCTCCTGCCCCGGGTGGAGGTAGGCGGTCATCAGGATGTAGTCGCCGTCCGCGTGGGCGATCATGACGCCGCAGAAGGAGGGCTGGTAGATCCAGCTGAGCAGCGGGCGGACCGTGCCGGGCGGGTGCAGCCCGGGGGCGTGGAAGAAGACACTGCCCATGTTCGCCAGGACCGGGCCCCGCAGCGGGATGCCCGCGCTGTCGCGGACCGCGCTGTTGGCGCCGTCAGCGGCGACCAGGTAAGCGGCGTCCAGCGCGTGCGCGGAGCCCTCGGTGCGCACGACGACCCGGTCGGCGCCCGGCTCGACCGCGGTGATCGCGGCACCGCGGCGGAAGTCGACCAGCGGCTCCCGCTCCAGCGCCGCCCACAGCACGGGCATGAGCTGGTGCTGGCCGATGTGGGTGACCAGGAACGGGCTGTGCCCCTGGACCTCGGCGAGGCGCTCGGGCTCGGACAGCAGGTCGATCTCGCCGAGCGGCTCGGTGAGCCGGGAGCACCAGCGGATGACGCTGACCGTGTCGTTGGGCGGCGCCAGCGCGGTGACCTCTGCGGCCAGCCGGGGCGAGGCGTGCTGCCAGATCTCGCGCGAGCGGGCGTTGACGACGTGGGCCGCCGGGTGCACCAGGGGCCGCTCGCGGCGTTCGAGCACCGTGCTGGCGACGCCGTGGCGGGCCAGCAGCAGTGCGAGGGTGCTCCCCGTCGGGCCCGCGCCCGCGATCACGACCGGTGCGGTGCGCATGGCCTACAGGGTCCTCCAGGTGATGGCCCGCCTGCCCGACCGCGGCGTGGTGCCGGGCCGGGTGCCCGCGCCGGGCCGCAGCAGCTCGGTGGGGTCGTCGCCGCGGCGCAGCCGGTCGAGCAGGTAGGCGGGGTCGAACTCGACGCCGATCGGGTTGGCGGCGAACTGCTCGCCGGCGAAGTGGGCGGCGGTGGCCTCGACGGTGGGGAAGTTGTCCACCTGGAACTCCAGGCGGATGCCGTCGGGGTCCTCGTAGTACAGCGAGGTGGTCGGCCCGTGGTTGATGGCCCAGACCGGGTGGATGCCCGCCCCCGCCAGCCGCTCGTGGGTGGTGAGCAGGCGTTCGAGCGAGGCGAACTGGACGGCGAGGTGGTCGATCCCGAGGACCTTGCGCCGCAGCCGGGCCAACGGGAACAGGTACCGCAGCACCCGCGGCACCGCGATCAGCGCGAGCCGGTGGTGCTCGTGGTCCCAGCTGAGGAAGGTGACCTGCCGGTCCCGGTGGACCACGCGGGCGCCGAAGACCTCGCGGTACCAGGCGATCATCTCGTCGCGGCGGGCGGTCTTGACGACCCAGTGCGCGAGGAAGTCCGGCGCGGCGCCGTTCGCGGGCCTGCCGGTGCCTGCTTCCCTGGCGGCTTCCATGGGGCTGTCCTTGTCGCTGTGCTGGTCAAGGTGCGGTGATGGTGGTGCGCTGGCGGCCGAGGTCGATGGAGCCGTCGGGGCTGCGGATGCCCGCGGTCACGACGTCACCGGGCTTGAGGTACGGCTTGCGCAGGTTGGTGCGGGTGAACATCCGCCACAGCACGTCCTCCGGCAGCAGGGCCGTGGCCAGGCGGCGGACCAGCGCGGGCGGGGTGGTCGCGGTGCAGCCGTGGGGGGTGCCGGTGAGCAGCAGGTCCCCGGGGCTGAGGTCGCAGAACGTGGTCAGCTCGGTGAGCGTCTCCGCGGGCCGGTACAGCATGTTGCGGGTGCTGTCGTGCTGGCGGGGCTCGCCGTTGACCGCCAGGCTCAGCTCCAGGTCGTCCAGGAGCGGGAACTCCTCCGGCTCCGGCACCGCGAGGTAGGGCCCGACCGGGCAGAACCCGCGGTAGCTCTTGCCCTTGAGGAACTGGCCCTGCGGGAGCTGGACGTCGCGGGCGGAGAGGTCGTTGGCGATGGTGACGCCGAAGACGTACTCGTGCAGGTTCTCGGCCGTGACGGTCTCGGCGTGGTTGACGTGCTTGCGCAGCACCAGGGCGAGCTCGACCTCGTGGTCGAGCAGCCGCACGTGGGCGGGCCGGGTGACGGGCGCGTCGGGACCGGTGACCGAGGCGTCGGTCTTGTCGAAGAACAGGTTGAAGGGCCGCGCGTCGGGGTCCATCCCGGACTCGATCGCGTGCTGCCGGTAGTTGGCGCCCTGGCACAGCACGCGGCAGGGCGTGGTCACCGGGGACAGCAGCTCCACCGACCCGATCGGCAGCCGGGTGGGCCCGCCGACCGCCGACCGCCAGTCGTCGACGCCGTCGCGGATGAGGTCCGCGGTCGAGGCGTAGCTGCCGGTCAGCGGGGACAGGCCGCCGTCGGTGACCGTTGCCCACCGGACCTCGCCTGCGTGGCGGTAGCGGGCGAGGTGGATCACCATGCGCGCTCCCCAGCGGTGTGGCGACCGAGCAGCGGAGCAGGCGCCAGTGCGAGCGAGCGCGGCCAGTAGCCGAAGTGCATGCCCACAGTGCAGCGGACACGGCCCTCGCGGCGCTTGGCCCGCGGTGCGAACCCGGCCGCCGCCGATTGGACTGGAGTCCAACGAGGCTGTCAGGGCGGGGTGGCGTGCTCGTCCAGCACGAGGTCGCCGAACTCCTCCGCGAGGGCCAGGGCGACCTGGAGCTGCATCCGCCGGACCTCGACGTCCCGGCCCCGAAGCTGCTCGGCCCGCTGGACGCGGTAGGCGACCGTGTTGCGCGCGACGTGCAGCAGCTCGGCCGCGGTGTTCAGGCTCCGCTCCACGTCCAGGTAGCGCTTGAGGGTGGTGCGCAGCGTGGTGGCTGGCTCCCCGGGCCCGGCGAGCCCGCCCAGCTCACGGCGCACGAACCGGCGCGCCTGGTCGAGGTCGGCGCTGAGCATGGCGATCAGGTCCAGCTCGGCGTAGTCGAACAGCCACCGGTCGCCGCGCGACAGCGTCCCGACCCGGACGGCGTCGAGCGCTTGGCGGTGACTGGACGCGAAGCCGGCCACGCCGTGCTCGGGCAACCCGGCCGCCACCCGGACCCCGGACCCGGGCGTTCCGGTCGACGTCGGGGGCCCCACCGAGGCGCCGCGGACGCTCGACCCCCACGCCCACACCCGTTGCCTGCCCACCGGCAGGACCAGGGTGCCCGTCGCCCCGCCGTCGCGCAGCAGCTGCTCGGCGACCCCCGCCAACTGGCCGGGATCGGCGTGTTCGAGGTCGTCGGCCCACACGACCAGGGCGGTGTGGCAGCGGGTGAGGTCGTAGCCCAGGACGCGGTGCGCGTGGTCGGCGGCGACCGGCTCCCCGGCGAGGACCTCCTGCACCAGCTCCCTGCGCACGGCGGCCGAGCTGGTCACCCAGGCGGCGTGCGCCCGGGAGAACTCGCTCGTCATCTCGGCGGACAGCTGGTTGACGATCCCGAACAGCACCTCCGAGACGTGCCCCACCGCCGCGAACCGCTCGGCGGCGGGCAGGTGCCGCTCGGCCTCCGCCAGGATCTCCCGGACGGCGTAGGCGTGACCGAGCTGCACGCTCTGCAGCAGGTGCTCGACGCCGACCCCCCGGCCCACCGCCTCCACGGCGCCCGTGAGCGCTTCCGCCGGGGGCTCCGGGGCGACCTCGGCGTTCTCGGCCAGGGCGGCCACCATGCTCACCGCGACGGCCTCGCAGCCCTTCCGCAGCTCCTGCACGAGCCCGTCCACGCCGAGCTGCGGGATCCGCGCGACCATGTGCTCCGCCATGCCCTGCGCCAGCTCGACGGCCCACCTCACCGGACCCGCGCCGACCCGGTCGACGACCCGGTCGACCTGGGCGGCGGGCAGCACCGACCGGGACAGGGCGGTCTGGCCACGCGGCGCGAGTTCTCGAACCCATCCGCCCACGCTGCCCATCGGCCCTCGCCACCTCCATCCAGGAACGATGACCGACAGTAGCGCGCCTGCGGACACCGGTCACCGCGACACCGCCGACCGGGGGAGCGGGCCAGCCGGGTGTCAGGAGAGGAAGTCGGGGAGCCGGGCGGGGGTCAGGCCGTCCGCCTTCACCTGGTCGAGGAACGCCTGGTAGTCCTCGGTGAAGGTCTTGCGGAAGTGCATCAGGACGATGTCGCCCGGCCTGAGGTGGTGGCCGACCTGGAACTGCATGGCGCCGTTGTTGATCGTCTCGTCCCACAGCACCACGGCCTTGAGGCCGCAGGCGGCGGCCGCCCTGCGGGTGTTGTCGTCGTAGTTGCCGAACGGCGGGCGGAACAGGGTCGGCCGGACGCCGAAGGCGCGCTGCTCGGCGTCGGCGTCGTCGCAGATCTCCTCGCGCTGGAACTCGTAGGGCTTGCCGCGCAGGTTGGGGTGGTCGACCGTGTGGTCCTCGACCGGGGCGTTGAGCGAGGTGAAGTAGGCGGCGTCGTCCTTGAAGTACTTCTCGTTGAGGAACAGCGTCGGCCACCCCCGCTTGGCCAGCTCCACCGCCGCCGGGTCCTTGATCTCCCCGTCGTCGATGGTGAGGAAGACGTACGGCTTGTCGGTCGGGATGCGCCGCACCACGGGCGCCATGCCGTTCTCCACCGCGGGAGCTGTCGATTGGGGCGAACCGACCGGGTAGGGCGGACTGTCCGATTGGACCGGTGCGGGCGACGGGACTCCTGCTGGTGCGCTCTGCGCTCGTTGCGCTCCCTGTCCACAACCCGCGAGCAGGAAGCCAACCAGGACAAGGGGAAGAACCATGCGCATCTCGGACTCCAGGAACCTCGGTTGACGCACTTGCCACGCTAGACGACGCGTGGCCCGCGCACGGGTTGCCCACCGCACCACCATCACCGCCGGCAACGCCTCGTAGCGGTGAGGCCGGGCATCCTGCGCCCCTCCGGTCCGGACGTGCGTGCCATCGCCGGCCGCACCCGTGGGACGTGCTACCTCTCGGCGCGTCCCCGGCGGTGCCGGTCGGCGGGGGCAGCGCGGTATCGGCGCTGGTCGGCGGGTGAGGCCAGGGATGGCCTGGCCGGTGGCCTCGTGCCGGGGCGTGCCGGTGCGCAGGCTCCTGGTGCCCCGCCGGTGGTGGGGCGCGTCCTGAGGAGGAATCGTGCGCAGAGCTGTACTGGTCCCCGTCGCGCTGGTGGGGGCACTCGCCGTGGCACCTGCCGCGGCACAGGCACAGGTCGACCACCCGGCGACCCGGGCGGCGGTGGCGCGGTACGTCACCGTGCACGGGCCGGGGGCCGCGGTGTACGCCGGGAACTCGAACTCGTCCTGGTTCGTGACGGCCGGGTACGCCAACCCGGTGACTCGCACCGCGATCGGGCGGGACGGCCACATCCGGGCCGCCAGCCAGACCAAGGCCTTCACCGCGGTGACCGTGCTCAAGCTGGTGCAGACCGGGCAGGTCAGCCTCGACACCCCGATCGCCCGGTACCTGCCGGGGGTGGTGACCGGCAACGGGTACGACGAGAACGCCATCACCGTGCGGCAGCTGCTGCGCCACCAGTCCGGGACCGGTACCACCTACGTCCCCAACCCCGCGGGCGCCTACACCCTGGCCCAGCTCGTCCGCTACGGGCTCGACCACACCCCGCCGCAGTTCACCCCGGGCACCGGCTACTACTACAGCAACATCGGGTACAACATCCTCGGCCTGCTGATCGAGGAGGTGACCGGCAAGCCCTACCGGCAGGCGATCACCGAGGCCACGATCCAGCCGCTCGGGCTGACCAGGACCTCCTTCCCCGCCCAGGGCGACGCGACCCTGCCCGCGCCGTACGTCCCCGGGTACCTGGGGTACCGGTTCGGCCCGGTGTACTTCTTCGCCGACACGACCTCCACGCCGAACCCGGCGATCTTCGCCACGGCCGGGTCGTTGACCACCTCGCTGCCGGACCTCGCCACGTTCCAGCGGGCGCTGAACTCCGGTCAGCTGCTCCCGCCCGCCCTGCTGGCCGAGATGCGCTCGACGGTCCCGATCCAGCCCGCCTACGGCGATTTCGCCTACGGCCTGGGCCTGCTCCGCATCCCGCTGAGCTGCGGCGGCGTCGCGTGGGGCCACCACGGCGACGCCAACGGCCACACCTCGGTCACCATGGTCACCGACGACGGCCGGTTCGCCGCGGTGATGGCCAACAGCACCCTGAACCAGGTGACCGACCCGGACCGCTTCACCGTCCTCGACACCGCCCTCTGCGAGGCCTGACAGAGCCCGGTGGTCCACCGCTCCGCCGAGCGGTGGACCACCGCAGCGCTTCCAGGTTGCGCTCAGCGGGGGGCTGGTGCGCGCCTGCTCGCTCGGCTTCGGCCGTTCCGCGTTGATCTTGGCGGTACCCTCGGGCGCGGCACGGTGGGCGTCGTGAGGCGGGGGATGTGGCAGAGCGGTTCGGCGCGGCACTGCGCGCTGCCCGGCGGCGGTCCGGGCTGACCCAGGAGGAACTGGCGCACCGTGCGGGCCTCGGGGTCCGCACGGTGCGCGGGCTGGAGACGGGGGAGCGGGCCACCCCGCGCACCGACACCGTGCACCGGCTGGCCGACGCCCTCGGCCTCGCCCAGGCGGAGCGCACCGAACTGCTGCTCAGCGCGGGCAACCCGGGCGCGGACCACGAACCGGAGCCCGCCCCCGAGCCACCCCCGGTCTCGGCCCTGGACAGGCAGTTGGCAGAAGCCGCAGACCGGCTCGCGCACACCGTCCTGGTGCGGTGGCAGCGCGAGGAGGAGCACCGGCAGGTGTTCGCCCCGGTGCCGCTGCCCGTGCGGTGGCGGGCCGCCGCGCCGGGGTTGTCGGACTCCTGGGACAACATCGGCTCCGAGCCAGTGGACCTGGTGGGCCGGTTCGCGGAGGTCGTCCGGTTCTACGAGCGCGTCCCGTCGGGGCGGCTGGTGGTGCTGGGGCGTGCCGGATCGGGTAAGTCCGTGCTGGCCGTGCGCTTCGTCCTCGACCGCATCGGCACCCGGGCCGCGGGGGAGCCCGTCCCGGTCGTGTTCGGTCTCGCTTCCTGGAACCCCGCCACGACCGCGCTGCGGGACTGGTTGACCACCCGGTTGCTGGAAGACCACCCCGACCTGCGCGCCCCGGGCCCGGACGGGACCACCCTCGCCGCCGCGCTCGTGGACACCGGCCGGGTGCTGCCGGTCCTCGACGGTTTCGACGAGATGCCCGGCGGGGTGCACCAGGCCGCGGTCGACTCGCTCAACGCGGCGCGGTTGCCGGTCGTGGTCACCAGCAGGCCCGACGAGTACGCCGCCGCTGTCGCGGCCCGCGACGTCCTCGCCGGGTCTGTCGCGGTGGAGCTGGAAGACCTCAAGCCAGACGACCTCGTCGAGTACCTGCCGCGCGCCACCCGCGACGAGCGGTGGACCCCGGTGCTCGACGCGCTGCGCACCCCGGAGGGGCACACCCTCGCCGCCGTGCTGACCTCCCCGTTGATGGTCGGACTGGCCAGGACCGTCTACGACCACAAGAAGGGCGACCCCGCCGAACTGCTCGACACCCGCCGCTTCCCCACCCCCGCCGCGCTGGAGGAGCACCTGCTGGGCAGCCTCCTGCCATCCGCATACCGCTACCAGCCCGAAAGCGCCCGGTTCCACCCGGAAGCCGCGGAGCACTACCTCCGCTCCCTCGCCCGGCACCTGAACCGGTTGGGCACCCGGGACCTGGCCTGGTGGCGGCTCGGGTTGTCGCTGCCGGTGTGGGTGCGGGCGGCGGTCGTCGCCGCGATCTCGTGCGTGGTCATCGGGGTCGGTGACCTGTTGGGAGAGGCCGCGGTGCTGTCGTTCACCCCGCGCGGGGCGGTGTTCGCCGCCGCCCTGGGCCTGGCGGGCGGGGTGGTGCTCGGGGTGCTCAACGCGGCGATCGGCCGGGTGGGGGTGGAGCCGACCCGCGTGCGGCTGCGCGTGCGCCGGAGCGCGGGCAGGGACCGGGGCCGGGTCGCGGCGCGGGCCAAGCTGGGCTTCAGGGCGGGGGCCGTGCTGGCCGTGGCGTACACGGTGGTGCGCGAGCTGGCCGTGCTGCTCACCGGGCAGGTGGTGGCGGGGTGGCCGTACGTGCTGTTCGACGCGACCGTCTTCGCCGTGGTGCTCGGATCGGCCGCCGCGGCGGTGGTCGCCCTCCTGACCTGGTTCGAGCACCCCCTCGACGTGGGGTCCGCGGGCAGTCCCGCCGACCTGCTCGCCGCCGACCGGCGCACGGTGCTGGTGCAGCTGGTGGTCTTCGGACCGCTGTTCGCCGTGGTGACCCCGCTGCTGTTCCTGCTCGTGCTCTCCGCGCTGGAGGTGCCCGGCCTGCTGCCGTTCGAGCTGCGCGTGGCGCCGGGGTTCGCCCTGCTGCTCGGTCTGGTGGCCGGGGTGACCGGGTCCCTGGCGTACTTGCTGTGCGCCTCGGCGTGGGGGCACTGGCTGCTGTTCGCCCGGCTGTACCTGCCGCTGGTGGGCAGGCTGCCCTGGGCGGTCGGTGCGTTCCTGGAGGACGCCTGCGCGCGCGGGGTCCTGCGCCGCGCGGGCGCGGTCTACCAGTTCCGGCACGCCCGCCTGCAGGACCACCTGGCCGCCCGGCCCGCCTGATCCGCGCAGGTCACGGCCACAGGCCACGCATGGCCTGCCTCCGGCCTGGCTCCCCGCGACCCGCCCGCGGCACCGTCGTCGCGTCAGCGGCAGCGTCGGGGAGGAGCACGGGTGAACGACGGCGTGAACTGGGACGCCCACACCCACGAGGAACTGCACCGGATGATCTGGGAGCAGGCGGACGTGGGTGCCACGAGCGACCTCGCGGCCCGCTGGCGGGCGCACAGCACCGACCTGGCCACCCGCGCCGCCGCCCTGCGGGCCGAGCGCGACGAGCTGGCGACCTGGTGGTCCGGCGAGTCGGCCGACCTGGCCACGGCGCGCCTCGACGAGCTGGCCGAGCGGGTGGACGGCATCGCCGAGCGCGCCGCCGCGCACGCCGCGGTGGCCGAGCAGGCGGCGGAGGCCCTCGCGCAGGTCCGGGCCACCCTGCCCCCACCACCGACCGCCGCCATCCCCACCGCGGCCCTGCCGACCCAGACGACGGCGTTCCAGCAGGCCTTGGCGGCGCAGGCCGCGCAGACCCAGGCCCAGAACGCCGCCTTCCAGCAAGCCCTCCTCCAGCAGTGGACCGGTCAACCGGTCTCGACGGACCAGTTCGCCTCGTTGCTGCGGGCACCGGCCCCAACCCCGCCCTCGCCGCCGCGCAGCGGGTTCTACCTGTGGTTCGGCGTCGCCCCGAACCCCGGCCCGGTGTCCGCCCTGGGGACGGTGGCGGCGGCGCAGACGAGCATGTTCGCCGCCGACGCCGCAGCCACCCAGGCCAAGGCCCAGGCAGTAGCCGCGATGCGCACCTACGAAGACGCCCTGCGCAGCGGCGAGTCGCGGGTGAGCACCCCCGGCGTCGAGCGGCGCGGGGGAGCGGCACCCAACCCCGCCCGCGTCCCCGAGGCGCGGGCCGACAGCGAACCCAAGCCGGTGGCGCCGCGCGCGGCGGACCGGGGAGGGCAGCTCGCGGCCCGTGAACCGGTGGTCCGGGAACCCGCCCAACCACGGCAGGTCACCGAATCGACCACGAGGTCCGCGGCGGCGCCCAACCAGTCCAACGGCCTGCACGCCGCCGGTCAGCGGGCCGCCAAGACCGAGGACACCGAACACCAGAACCGGATGCCGCATCTGGACCACGGCCTGTTCGCCGTCCGCGAAGCCGTGTCCGTCCCGGTGATCGGCGCACTCGAGCAGCCAGGAGCCACCTCATGACCGGATTCCACATCGACCCGGACGCGGTGACCGCCCGCCTGCGCCACCTGCTGGAACTGGCGGACAGCGTCGCGACCCACGCTGAGGCCGCGGCGGAGCTGGCCCAGTCCCACCCGCTGCTCGGCACGTCCCCACCGGCGACGCGCCTCAGCGACCGCCTCGTCGAAGCAGCGGGCGACGCGGGCCTGGCAGGCGAGGCGGCGGCGGCCGAGTCCGAGGTGCGCGACTTCCGCAAAGCCCTGTCGGACACCCTCACCGACTACGAACGCTGCGAGTTCGACAACCGCCGGAGGATGCGGTCATGAGCACACTCCTCGGCCCCGAAGCGGTGCACCTCGACCTGGTGGAAGTGGACCTGATCGCGCACGAGGCAGGCACCCGCCCCCCGTTCCCCCTGGTGGTGCCGTCGACCGGCCACACCTGGGAACTCCGCCGCCAGGCCCTGACCGCCGCCCGGGCAGCGCTCGCCGCCCGCAACGTGCCCGAGGTCGCCGCCGACCTGCAGGAAGCCTTCCGCCAAGCCCAAGCACGGCTGGTGCTCCTCGACGACGCAGGGGTGACCGGCGCGGTCGCATCCCGCTGCGCCGCCGGCGCGATCCTGTGCGCCCAACGCGACAACGGCCCGGTCGAAGCCCGCCACGCGGAGAGCACCTGCGAACTGCTCGACCTGCTGCCGCCCGCACCGGCCGCGCCGGTGATGCCGATCGTGCTGCCCCCGGGAGCGGTGGAAGCCGCCCACCTACCCGCCACCGAGGTGCGCCACCTGATCACCGACCACGGTGCCGCCCCGGACGCCCTGGACCGCCTGACCGACCTGTTCGCCGCGGTGACCTCGCGAGGCCAACTGCGCGCAGGGACAACGGAAATCTCCTGGGTGGACACCCCCACCGGCCGAGTCCGCATCGACACCGACGCCCACGGCTGGGTGAGCGTCAACCCGCTGCGCGTCGACGACCTGCGCGCGCTGCTGAACCGGCCTGCGGACTCACCCCTCCGGGCAACCATGCGGTGACCCGAGTGGGTGGCGGTCTGGTTGATCTCCACGCACGGTCCAGACCGGTCGTCGTCGCGCCGCCACCGTCGGCAGGAGGCTCGCGTCAACACGATTCCTCGATGACCAGCATCGTCCGCCGCTGCCCGTCTCGGAACTCAGCCACCGCGAAATCCGCGTGAACCTCCTTCCCGCGCCCCCGCAAATACGGCCGAACCCGCTCCCACAACGCCGCCCGATCACCCACCGCAACCTCCACCGGCGCGTCCGGACCGCAGAAGTGCAGAACACGCACGTCAGCTGACGCCAACAACCGCTCCGCCCGCTTCACCTCCACACCCCCACCCCGGCGAACCCACCGCTTGCCATCCGCGTCGACCCACCCCTTGCCCCTGATCGCAGATGGCGCCTCCACCAACCCCTCAAGCGCCCGCTCAACTCGCTCGTCCACCCGCCCATCCTGACGCAATGCCGGACGTACGTCGCCTCAGACATCTCATCCGCGGGGAACGCCACGACCAGAACTGCCTCGGCTCCACCGCAGTCGCCGCGATCGGCTCACCGCTGTCCGCTGTTCGAGCGCAGGTGCGGTCCGGTGACCGTGGCGAGTTTGAGGGCCGGGTGGCACGGGCCAAGCGAGGGTTGCGGGGATCGAGACCTTTCACGCTCATCGGCTGCCGCGATCACAGTGATCTCGCCGCACCCGTTTCCGCCCCCGCGGGGAGCCGCCAAGGTTCAGCGGCAGGCACATCACCTTCGAGAGGCGATCCGATGTCGAAGATCAGCAGGCGCAGCGCGCTGGGCGCGGGGGTCGCGGCCGCCACGGCGCTGGGCGCCACGGTGTCCGCGGCGCAGGCGGGGGCGGACCCGGCGGGCAAGCCCGGCAAGCCGTCGGGCGAGGCGCACCCGCACCTGTTCCACCTGAGCGCGACCACGCCGTCGAACTACGACGGGGGGAACCTGCGCGGGGCCAACGAGCAGAACTTCCCGGTGCTGGCGGGTCAGGACGGGTCGGTGTACCTGGTGCACCTGGACCCGGGTGGGATCCGGGAGCCGCACTGGCACCCGACCGCGTGGGAGCTGAACTACATCATCTCCGGGCGCGCGGAGTGGAGCATCCTGGGCACGCACCCGGACGGCAGCTACCTCAACGACGTCTTCACCGCCAACCGCGGTGACCTGGTGTTCGCGCCGCAGGGGTTCTTCCACTACTTCGCGAACCCCAGCACCACCGAGGGGCTGGACGTGCTGGTCATGTTCAACACCAGCGTGGCCGAGCCCAACGACGACATCGGCGTGGTCGGCACGCTCAACTCCATCCCGCGCGAGGTCCTGGCCGCGTCCTTCGGCGTGCCGGTCTCGGCGTTCGCCGCGGTGCCGAAGGACATCAAGCCCGTCGTCATCACCAAGCGGCGTTAGGGCGGGCTTCACCCAAAAGGGGCGACGTCAGCTCATCCGTCGTCGTGCCGGGTTGCCCGGGACGGGGCAGGTGGCGCGCGGGGACGGGGTTGGAAACACCGCCTAGTGTCCGCAACCACAGTTCGTGTGCGCGCCACGACGGTGAGTGGTAGTCCGGAGGGGTGATCGACCCCGCGCTGCTGCGCACTTTCCTCACCGTCGCCGAAGCGGGCGGCTTCAGCGAGGCCGCCCGCCGCCTCGGCCTTGGGCAGTCCACCGTCAGTCACCACGTCAGACGCCTGGAAGGCCTGATCGGGCGCGTGCTCTTCGAACGTGACACGCACAGCGTCCACCTGACCGGCGACGGGCAGGCGATGACCAGCTTCGCCAGGGGCATCCTGGACCAGCAGGACCGCGCGCTCCGGTACTTCGCCCGCCCCGGGCTGCGCGGCCGCGTCCGCTTCGGCGTGTGCGAGGACTACCTGCTGGGGCACGCGGCGGACGTGCTGGGCCGCTTCCGCCGCGTGCACCCGGGCGTCGACGTGGAGCTGTCGGTCGAGCTGAGCGTGGTCCTGCACCGCAGGCTGGCCGAGGGGGACCTCGACCTGGTCGTGGCCAAGCGCGACTCCGGCCAGGGCATCCGCCGCGACCCCCTGCTCTGGGTGGGCGGTCCCGGCCCGCGCCCCGACCCGGGCGAGCCGCTGCCGCTGGTCCTCTACCCGGAGCCGAGCGTCACCCGGGTGCGGGCACTGCGGACCCTGCGCGAACACGGCATCGAGTGGCGGATCGGCTGCGTCAGCGAGCGCCTCAACGGCCTGCGCGCCGCCGTCCAAGCGGGCCTCGGCGTAGGCCTCTTCGCCGCCTCGCTGGTGCCGGAGGGCCTGTGCCCGGTCGAAGGCCTCCCCGACCCCGGCACGGTCACCTTCGTGCTCGACCACCGCACCGGCACCACCGGCATCGCAGCACGCGCACTGGCCGACGCGGTCCTGTCCTCCCAGTGGAGCAAACCGGACCACCCGGCCCGCCCAGTCGAATACGCCTGACAGCTGTCAACGGGGTCGGTGACTGGAAGCTGTTTTGCCCGACAGGTGACCAGAGCGAGTGCGCTTGCCTGTCCATTGTGGTTAGTGTGGGCGTCTTTCGTGGACGTGCGCAAGCTCGTGGGGCGCGCACGTTGAGCTGACGGCGCGCGTGATCACTCGGCTGCGCCGCCGACCAGGGCATCCCCCAACGGTGTTCGGCGGTAGAGAACGGAACGACCGCTGCGGGCCCGGTCTAGCAAACCTGCGCGGCGGAGAACGGCGAGGTGATCACCTACCGCGCCGACCGCCAAGCCGAGTTCCCTGGCCAGGTGCGTGGTGCTGGCAGGTACCTCCAAGGTGACCAGCAGCCGCGCCCGGGACCGCCCCAGCAGTTCGGCGAGAGCGGCTGGGTCGTGACCGCGAGACGTTTCCCACAGGGCGGATGCGCCACGAGCCGGGTAGATGAGGGTTGTGGGGTGGGGCGCCTCCAGGTGGACGGCCATGCGGGGCCAGATGAACACCGAAGGGACGAAGAGCACTCCCACGCCGTCGGAGGTCCGCACGTGCTGGTCCGGTGCCCTGGTGATCTCCACACCGCCGCTGTTCCAGCGGATTCGTGGGTAGGCCGTCGAGCGTCGCTGCCCATCCGCCGCGCCCGAGCTTGCCGGTGCGGTGGAGGACGTCCCGTTCGCAGGTGGCGCGGATCTGGGGCCAGTCGGTGGCCAAGAGGTCCTGCCAGGCGCTGTACAGGGCTGAGGTGATGTCGTCGACCACCGACGGGGAGGCCAGGAGCGCCGCGGTGCGCTGGGCGGTGACGGGGCGGGTGGCCGTGCACTCGGCGATGTGCGCCCTGGCCTGCTCCAGTGGGGTCGCTGCCACCCGCGCCAGGTCGTCCTCCCAGGTCTGGACGAGCGTCGAGGGCGGTGGGGTGGTGAAGGCCGCGCCGTGCCGTGGCGATTGCAGGGCCAGTAGGGCCGCGAAGCCAGGCTGGGTGCGGAGTCGTTCGTACGCCGGTCGCAGGCGCTCCCGCCAGCGGGGCGGCAGGCGGGTCCGCGACACCCCCGCCAATGCCCGCAGCAGGCCGTCGAGCTCGAACGCCGGGGAGAGGGCGAACCGGCTCCGCAGCAGGTCCTCCTCGGTCACCTCGATCCGGATCACCACCTCGACCTTACGCCAGTGAACGAATCTCTGGACCGGTGCGACCACCGGTTCGATGCTGGTGCGGTGATCACGACCAAACCCAGGACCAGCGCGGTCCGGTACCGGGATGTCGTTGCAGAACCGCGGTTCCGCGCTGTCTTCGGCGCGCGGTCGCTGGCAACGGCCGCGGACACGCTGCGTACCGTGGCGCTGTCGATCGCCATCTTCGCGGCCACCGATTCGATGCTGCTCAGCGCCGTCACCTACGGGGTGTCGTTCGTGCCGCAGCTCCTCGGTGGCAGCCTTCTCGGTTCGGTGACCGACAGGGCGCGACCCCGGCGGCTGATCGCCGTGGGGTACGGGGTGGAGTGCCTGCTCGCCCTGCTGCTGGCCACGGGGTGGACCCCACCGTGGTTGAGCCTGGTGCTGGTGGCGGCGATCGCCTTCGCGACACCGGTGTTCATCGGGCTCACCGGGCGGGTCATCGCCGATGTCCTGCCTGCCGAGAGCTACGTGGTCGGCCGCTCGCTGTCCCTGCTGACCAGTTCGCTCGCGCAGTTGCTCGGCGTGGTGGGTGGGGGTGGGGCCGTTGCGCTGCTCGGGGCTGAGGGCGCACTGCTAGTGGCTGCGGGCCTGCACGCTACAGCTTGCCTGTGGGTTCGCTTCGGGCTACCAGACCTTCCCGCCGCCCAGCCGTCCCGACCGCAGCGACCTGGCACCGTGCGCGCCACGTGGTCCGCGAACCGGCTGCTGCTTGGCAACCGCGGCATCCGCACCCTCATCCTCGCCCAGTGGCTTCCGACCGCCGCGGCCACAGGTGCTGAAGGCTTGGTCATCCCCTATGCGGCGACCCGCTGGTCAGCAGGCACCGCGAGCTTGCTGCTGGCCTGCATCCCGATGGGCATGCTGGTCGGCACGGTGCTCGTCGGCCGCATCGCGTCCCCCTCCCAGCGGCCGCGACTGGTCGTCCCGCTGCTGCTCCTCGTGGGGCTCCCGCTGGTGACCTTCTGGCTGCCGTTGCCCTTCCCCGTCTTGGCGGTGATGGCGACCCTGACCGGCATTGGCCTCGCATACAGCCTGTGCGTCCAAGCGCGCTTTCGCGATCTGGTACCCGTGCCAAACCGGGGCCAGGCGTTCAGCCTGCTCGCCACCGGCCTGATGACCGCGCAGGGGATCAGCCCAGCGATCTTCGGCCTGCTCGGTGACCACATCGGCGCAAACGTGGCGATAGCCGTGACGGGTCTCGTGGCCACCGCCTATGCCGCGTGGCAAGGCCCGCGACTGGTTCGGGTCCTTCGGGGCGCCGCATCAGAAGAGGAGCGGAAGGCATGAGGGGAACACCGGGTGAGGGGCCGGTAGCGCCCGACAGGGGGCCCTGCGGAACTCCACGCAGTGCTGAGCCCGCACACTGGCGCCGCGATGGTCTGCTCCGCGATCGAGTCTTCGGCCGCAACCGCTTCATCGTCCGGGAGCGGCCGTGCTGAGAGTGCCACCCCGAAGTGGCACATCAACGGCCGCTACTAAGGTCAGCACAGGGTCTGATCCTCAGAGTGGAATGCCCCCAATGATTCTTAAGGGCTAACGGTCACGATCGCAGCACCCGGGCGGCTACGAGGCCCAGAACATTTTCTGCGCCTGCGCGCTGAGCCGCGAAGGCGACTCCTGCCATCGTGGCGCCGGAGTGGTAGATGTCGTCGACCACGAGAACTGTTTGACCGGTCAGGTCTTCGGCCACGTCGAACTCTCTGATTAGGGACGTGCGTTCCCACGGATGCATGTTCTTGGCCTGTTTGCGCTCCGCGGAACGAGCGCTCACCTCGGTGATCGGAATTTTGAGAGCGGTGGCCAAATCGCGGCCCAAACGCGCGCCCGAGCTTGGTGTGGTGGCGCTGTGGCCCGGGGTCGGGAGGATCCGGGTGGCTGTGGCGAGCCACAGGTGCTTGGTCACGACCTCGGACATGTGCTCGCACAGTTCTCGACGGGCGGCTTCCCGCTGGGTGGGCGTGCTGGGGGTGTACCCCTTGAGCAGGCGAACCCGTGTGGCGGTTGACGAGAACCCCAGCTTCCCAGTGGCGTCAGGACGCTGGTACCAGTCCAAGGCCACGGCTCCGGCGAGGATGCTCTTGCGGTGCACCTTGATGAGGAGGACCTTGTGTTCGAGCAGTGCCAGGAAGTCGAACAACTCGTCTGGGGGCGTGAAGTCCATCCGGATTCGCTGCGGCCACTCAGGTTCGTCGTGGTTGGGCCGGATCGCCGCAGCACGCGGCAGAGCGCCGACGATGTGCTCGGCCGCCTCCGGCGAACTGCGGAACCGCAGCACCGTGCACGGCCCTAGCCGCTCGACGGACCAGGCCTCCAACCTGTTCGCCCGGGAGTCTGGCCGGTAGCGCGGTGTGCCTCGCAGATCGGTCAAGTAGTCCCCTTAACTCGACAGCACCTCGAATGTCAGTCTTCCACGACTTGCCGCCGCAGGGGAAGATGCGTTTACGGTGCTCTAGGGTGATGCTCACCTGACCCGCCCCTTCTACTTTGGTTGTGCATCAGTGGCAAAGGACCTCCTGGCTGTTGAAGAACTGGCGTTCGCCCTGCTGTGCGCGCAAGCCGCTGGCGGACCGCGTGCCGCAGTGCGCAGGCTGCTGTCCTCGGGGCGGTCTTCCCTGCTTGAGATGATCGAGCGATTGCCGGATGCAGATCGCGAACGGGCCGCGGAGACGGCCGACCGGCTAGCCGCAAACGGCATCGGCGCGTTGCTGTGCGACGACCCGCGCTTCCCCGACAGGTTGCGGCGGTTTCCCGGGGCGCCGCCCGTCTTGTTCTACCGAGGTGCGGTGGAGCTGCTGCACACGGCGGCGGTGGGTGTGTGCGGGTCGCGGGAAGTGAGCGCCGACGGCGTGCGCGCGGCTCGTGCCTGCGCGGAGGAAGCGGCGCGTCTCAAGATCACGGTGGTATCGGGCAACGCGCGTGGCGTGGACGCTGCCTCGCACGTGGCGGCCCTGGAGGCCGGGGGGTCGACCATCGCCGTCCTACCGGAGGGCATCGACAACGCCAAGGTCAAGGAGTCAAACCGGGAGCTTTACGCGGGGGCGGCGGATCGCCTCCTGGTCATATCGCAGTTCCCGCCCGCGCAACGCTGGACCGCTGGTGCTGCCATGGCGCGCAACCACGTCGTCGTGGGGCTGAGCGATCTGGTGGTTGTCGTCGAGGCGGGTGAGACCGGCGGCACCGCCAAGGCGGGGGATCTCGCTCTCCGTGCTGAACGCCCCTTGGTCGTCCTCCGCAACCCGAAAGTGGCGATTCCCGGGAACCAGCGCTTGATTGCTGCAGGTGCTCGTGAAGTCGTCGACCGCGAGCAGTTGAGATCTCGGCTGCGTCAGTTGTCGAGCGCGGAAGACAGTCAGCTGCAACTCGACTGAGCGGTCTGTAAGCACTCGCGCTACAGCAGGTCGAGAACGAATCTCTTGTGGATGGGTGGCCACGCCAGGATGGAGCGTGCCACGGCGGCTTGCAGGATCGACCCGCGCTCTGTCGCCTCCGACGCGAGTAAAGAGTTTGTGGCGGCTGTGCGGGTGCAAAGCCAGCCTCTCGGATAAGGCCCGGCGGGCCGCCCTGACCGAGCGGGAGTACGCCTCACCGGTGGTCCGTCGTCCCTACGACCTACGGCACAGCTGCCTGTCCATCTGGCTCGCCGCCGGAGTGCCCGCGCCGCAGGTCGCGGCATGGGCCGGGCACTCGATCAAGGTCCTGCTCGACATCTACGCCCACGTGGTCACCGACCTGGAGGACGCCGCCCTGGGACGCATCGACACCCTGTGGGGCTGGTAGTCCCCACGGGAACTCAACGGGAACAGCTAGCCGGTACTGGCAGGAAATCGTCGGATACAGCCGGACACACCGCGAACGGCCCGTGACCTGGTTTGCGCAGGTCACGGGCCGTTTCGGGCGGTCTGGAGCGTGCCCCCGGGCCGACTTCCCCACGAAGCACACCGATCCGGGGCGCGCCGATGGCGGGCAGGGACGTTCTCCGAATCTCGCCCCGCTGATGCAACGACCGTTGATCATGTCGGTACAGGTGCCATTGCCACCGCGGCGGAAGCGTGGCATAACGGCTGGTGCGCGGGGATAAACCCATGAGCCGGTCCAGTCGGGACCAGCCCCGCTCACCCGGGGGAGAACCTCCGGCCCGGCTAGTGCGGGCTCTTCCTCGGGGGACCAGCCTCCCTCATGCGGTGAGAACAGTTCGACCGCGTCGCCGTCCAAGTCGACGTAGGGACCAGCCCAGCTCACGCGGGGAGGACCCCGGCCCTCCTCGTCCTAGGTGGTGCTGGTGAGGACCAGCCCCGCTCACGTGGGGAGAACGGTGCTGGTGTCGAGGTCGGGCAACTGCCGCTGTGGACCAGCCCCGCTCACGCGGGGAGAACTTGATGTAGACCTCGTTGGTGCAGCAGCAGGCGGGACCAGCCCCGCTCAGGCGGGGAGAACCTCGGCCAGCGACACGACGTTGGCGTCCGCCGACGGACCAGCCCCGCTCACGCGGGGAGAACCGGCGGGGACGCCCACGGCGCCACCGACCCCCAGGGACCAGCCCCGCTCACACGGGGAGAACTCGTCCTCGGTCTCGATGGACACGGCGAACCCGGGACCAGCCCCGCTCACACGGGGAGAACACCCACAGTGGCGACAACCCGACCTCGGAGTCCGGACCAGCCCCGCTCACGCGGGGAGAACGATATCTCCGCCGACTCCTACCGCGGCGACGCGGGACCAGCCCCGCTCACGCGGGGAGAACGGCGGCACCCTCAACGTCACCGGGGCCGCCACCGGACCAGCCCCGCTCACGCGGGGAGAACCACCTGCTCGACACGCCCGAGTCCGAGATCACCATTCTCGCGGCGTTCGACATCGCCGCCCGGCGAGTGGGCGACATCCCCTCCGAAACCCGCCGAGCCATCCGCGACCGCATGAAGGACGGCAAGTTCCTCGAGACCTGCGTCCACGACATCAGGTCCCTCCTCGCTGACGACCAGGAACCGGTCGTCGAATACGGCCCGGAGGCGTTCGAGGACCCCGACGTGGTCATGCTCTGGGACTACAACGGCCGCGACGTCCCCGGCGGTGTCGCCTACGACCAGGACCCCGAATGACCGTCATCGTCATCTCCGCCTGCCCCGTCGGGCTACGCGGGCACCTGACCCGCTGGCTGCTCGAGATCTCACCGGGCGTCTTCGTCGGCCGCTTCAGCTCCCGCGTCCGCACCCTCATATGGACCCGAGTCGTCGAGATGGCCAAGACCGGACGAGCCATCATGGTCCACCACGCGGACAACGAACAAGGACTCAACTTTGCCATCCACGCCCACGAGTGGACCCCATCGATCACGAAGACCTCACCCTGATCCGCCGCCCACTCTCCGACAGTGAAACACCTCCCGAAGCCGCCAATACCAGCACCGGGTGGAGCCGCGCCAGCAACGCCGCCGCTACGGCCGCTGAACCCGGCCATGCCATCTCACGCCACCGCTCTTCCTTCGCTAAACGGGCAATCTTTGTACTTGCAGCCCGTAGGAACAGTCTGGCTCGCACGGGGAGAACATCGGGGGGGGGGGCGTCGTCGATGACGGGTTCGGGGAACAGCCCCGCTCGCGCGGGGAGAACAAGGTGCGGGCGACCTCGATCATGTCCGCGGCCGGAACAGCCCCGCTCGCGCGGGGAGAACACTTGCTGGCCTGGTAGGATACTCTGTGTTGAGCTGATCGGTATCACTTCGGGATAGCTTCTTGCTGGGGTAACCGCCTGTATGTGTCCTCGCGGTCGGGTTCATCTAAAAGTCGCACTCGGTTGCCGGTAGCGGCGACAACCAGGAAGTCGCGTCGTACGCAGCGGCGCACGGCTCTGCGGACCGATCGTGACCAGATGATGCGTACTCGCGAGAAATTGCGCAGCTGTGATTGGCGACCACTGTGACCGGACTAGAATCGTAGTCTGTCGCGCTGGGGTGTCGCGCGACGTGCCGAATGGGCGACTGCTTGATGAAAACGGGGTTCGGAAGGAATGGTGGCGGGTTGGTCGACATGGTTCAGCCGAGTGGGCTGTTGACGACGAGATCCGCGCCTGAATAAGCAGTTCTCTCCCTACACCCTCTACGACGACCACCTAAACATGGTCACGACCGCTGGACCACGACCACCACTCGCCGACGACGTCCGCCGGACTCGCCGGACGCATCCGAGGACGCAGTGTCAACATCGCCATCCACTTGCTGATTGCACACCGCGGGCGCAACGCCGTGGACGTGACCATTTCGTGGGGGTACTCGGCCAAGCCGCCGACCGACGACGACCTCCGCCACCTTGGAACGCTACCCATGACTGTCGCAGTAGGCGTCGTCCAGTGACCTGCGCTCGGTGGTGGGCGTGCTGGCCAGTGACTTCGTTCGTGAACCGGTGGCTTTGCGATGGGGTGGACGTGGTTTGGAGCCGGGGCCGGGGTTGGGTGCCCCTGACCCCGGCCCCGGGGGTCAGGCGGCGCGGTGGTGAGTGAGGTGGTCGAGGTGGTGGTCGAGGAGGAGCACCTCGTCGGCAGTAGCTCCTAGTTCGGCGCTGAGGGAGTGGGACCAGGATACGATTCGGATGGTGACCCCGGGGACTCGGCGGCGAACCCTTTCGATGGCGGGGAGGAAGTCGCTGTCGCCGCTGGCCAGGACGACTGTGTCGTTGGGGGTCAGGTGGTCGATGGCGTCGTCGACCATGAGCATGCCTAGCTCTTGGTCGACCTGCTTCTCCACCGGTCCAATCCGGGGCTGGATGCGCACGTCGAACCCGGCCTGCTCGGCGGCGTAGCGCCAGGTCGTGGCCGCGCCTGGCTTGGTGGAGGTGACCAGCACAGATCTGCCGATGTGCTGATCGGGCGGACACAGCAGTTCGTAGAGCCTGGCGAAGTCGCAGGCCCACGAGACCTGGGACTGCTGGTCGGGCGTGGTGGTGATGCCCAGGCGCTGCCGGTGGAGACTGTTGCCGCCGATCCAGATGTTGGAGTGGTCGAGGTAGACGTAGATGATGCTCATAGTGTTCCTTCCTGGGTTCCTGATTTAGTTGCCAGCGTTGTTCACGGTTGCGTTGACACTGTCTGTTCATGTCGCGATGCAATTTATCTCGCGATTGTGCTGAGACTCTCTTCGGTGCTCCTTCAGGCTAGATGACCTGCGAAAACGGGTCAAGCAAGAGTACAAGTGGGCTGCTGCCACGCGCCGCTGAACCTCTCGCGGATTGGCATGTTAAAGGGGCTCTATTGATTTTTCGGTTGCGATACGGCCCGCGATGACCATTCCTGCGGTTCTCGCCTGTGGCTGTGACCTGGGGTTTGCGGGAATGGTGGATGTTGCCGAGGTGTGGAGTGGACAATGTGAAAGGTCCACAAACGACCCGGGGCGGGGCTCTGCAGGTACGACGGGCCCGGGAAGGATCACCCGTTCGGGGGACGGCGAATTCGGCCCGGGTGCTGCCGCGCTGCCTGGTCGATCGGCTCGGCCGGGTCGTGGTGGCCGTTGCCCGCGTCGTCGAGTCGTCGTCGTGCCCGGGGGCTGCGAGACTTTGGTCGACGCGCTGAGGACTGTGGTCGCGCCGGGTGGTGTGGGTTGTGCCCGTGCCCCCTCAGGTGGGGCGGGGGGTGGTTGCGCCAGCTTCCACGTCCCGGGTGTCGCTGAGTTCGCCTAGGCCAGTGCGTCAAGCCGACCTACGACGTCGGCGGTGCCCTCTTCTGCGAGCTGCGCGGCTCCTGTGCACGCCTCTGACGCCCTGACTCGCGCTCCGGCACCGAGCTTTACCAGCCCGGCGTGCCCCGGTTGCCCGATCAGATGGTGGTGTGATCGGCGGCGGTGTCGTAGTGAGGGCTGATCACGGCGCAGCGGGTGGCTCGGGGCGGCAGCGGCGAGGAGATGTCCGAGGACGCGCAGGGCATGTGGTTCTTGCCGGATGAGTTGTCGGAGGTCGCGTCCCGCGCCCACCGCGTGCAGGTCGACCAGCAGCGCGAGGGCGTGATCCACCTGTAGGAGCGGACCGCGCTCTGGTCCTCCCCGCTTGCCCGGTGGGCCGCTGAGGTCGACATTTGACTGTAGGTGCCTGGGGTGGCGCCCCGGGGTGCTCACCCCGCATATCGGGGGCAGGTGAACAGTCCATCGAGCTGACCGGGCTGCCCGGAAGGTGCCTGGAGGAGTTGCGGGTGAAAATCCGCGATCTCGTTGAGCCGGGCCAGGCGCCGGGGCCCGGCTGCGGGGGCTGGCGGGGAGGGGACCGGCGATACCAGCCGACTTTGCTCGGCCGCAGGAATCCGAATCGTTGGTGGTGCACCAGAGCTGTCGGGCGAAAACCCGGTGGAGCGCAGCGACGGCGAGTAGGCTCAGGTGCGGTGCCAGCGGCCTGCCTCCCCGCTGCCCCGCTAAGCGCCGATCAGCGCAGCACGCCGCTATACTCGTTGAATACCGGAACCCTGGCTTCGGGCGAGTTCAAGGTCTCGTCGAAGTAGGTCGGCCGCGTGCGCACCTCCGCGAACGTGACCCCCGCCCGTCGGCTAACTGGAAGCAGACGTTGGAGTTCCACGGCACCCGGTTCTCCGGGTGGGCGACGTTCCCCGCGCCCACCCGTCGACCGTCGTCCGCTCGTTGAGCCCTAGGCTCTCCACCCTCACCGCGTCGGTCCTCGGGAGGCGTGCGGTAGGGGGCGCCGGAACTCACCAAGGTCCTGTAGAGGCCGGGACCGGTGGCGCTGGGCAGCGGGCTTGTCCGGGTGTGCGATTAGGTTGCCCGCCTGTGGTGCGCGGGTGCGCCGTGATGCGGCGGTGGGCTCGTGGGACCGGAGGACGTGGTGGCGGAGTGGAACGCGTCGGAGCGGGCAGTACTCGCGGCGGCGGTGACGCGGGCGCCGTCGGTGCACAACACCCAGCCGTGGCGGTTGTGGTTGCGCGGGCGTGACGCGTCGGTGCTCGAACGGGTGGACGTCAGGCTTCCGCGCCACGACCCGGTGGGGCGGGACCGGTTGATCTCCTGTGGTGCGGCGGTGGCGAACTTGCGCTTGGCCGTGCGGCGGCTGGGGTGGTCCGAGCGCGTGGTGCAGTTCCCGGATCCGGCCCATCCTGCTGAGGTGGCCCGGGTGGTGGCGGGGGTGGCGTTGAGCCCGGATGAGGCGGAGTTGGCTCTGTACCGTGCTATCCGCGACCGTGCCAGCCACCGCGCGCCGTTCGGTGTCGGGACGGTTGCTGAGGCGGTGGTGCACCGGCTCACCGCGCCGACAGCCCTGGCTGGGGTTCGGGTGTCGGTCGTGCGCCTGCACGAGTGCGATCAGGTTGCGCGCTCCTTCCACCACGCTGCGCTCGTCCACCGGGCGGATTCGGCCTACCAGCGCGAGTTGGCCGCGTGGGGTGCCCGTGGTGGTGACGACGGGGTTGTCGAGCCGGGGGCGTCGGCCGCCTTGCCGTGGGCGGGGTTGGTCCGGCGGCGCACCGCCGTGCCCGACGAGCGGGTGCTGTCGGAGCGGTTGGCCGACGAGGTGGTGCTGGTGGTCAGCACCGTCGGGGACGGGCGTAGCGATCACCTGCACGCAGGGATGGCGATGGAGCGGGTCTGGTTGACCGCGACCGCGCTGGGGTTGGCCGCATCGGTGGTGACCCAGCCGCTGCACCTGCCCGAGGTGCGCAGAGACCTGGTCGAGGGTTTGGGGCTCGACGGCTACCCGCAGGTGTTGCTGCGGGTCGGGTACCCGGGCGTGGTGCCTGAGCGAAGCCCCCGCCGTTCCTTCACCGACCTGCTCGCCTCGCCCGGACCAGCCTGAGTCCGGCGGCGCTCCCGACCGCGCAGCCATGCGCGCAGCACCTCGTCGGCGCCCCACACCAGCACGGGGAACGCCAGCAGCACTGGCAGCAACCGCGCGGGTGGTGTGGCCGTGCCGAACAACCCGGCCAATGCGGGTACGGCCACCAACGCCGCGCTGAAGGCAACCTCGAAGGCCACGCCCAACAGCAGCAGTCGATTGCTGGTGAGTCCTACTGCGCGCAGCGGTGCCCGGTCGGTCCTGGCGGCGAAGGCGGTGCCGATCTGGCAGGCCACAATGCCCAAGAAGCTCATTGTGGTGGCCTGCTGCCACAGGTGGTGCAGCGGCGTGCCCGCCCCGGTGGGCGCGCCCGGGGTCCACCCGCCGTCGAGCAGCACCAGGAAGTACCCGCCTAGGACCAGCACGGCCGACAGCCCGCCGAGCAGGCCCCACGCCCTGGCCAGCATCGGCGCGTCGATGACGTTGTCGCCCCGGCGTCGCGGGGGGCGGTCCATCAGCCCCGGCTCGGCGGGCTCGCGACCCAGGGCCAGCGCGGGCAGGGTCTCGGTCCCCAGGTCGACGGCCAGGATCTGCAGCACCGTCAGCGGCAGCGGGACCGCACCGCCGCTGAGGGCGAACAGCAGGAACGGCGCGACCTCGGGGGTGGCGTGAGCGAAGATGTAGACGATGAACTTGCGCACGTTGTCGTAGACCCGCCGCCCGGCCTCGACGGCGGTGACGATGGTGGCGAAGTTGTCGTCGGTGAGCACGACGGTAGCGGCCTCCCTGGCCACGTCGGTGCCGCTGCGGCCCATCGCCACGCCGATGTCGGCCCGGCGCAGCGCGGGCGCGTCGTTGACCCCGTCGCCGGTCATGGCCACCACGCCGCCCAGGGCGCGCAGGGCGTCGGCGACGCGCAGCTTGACCTCCGGCGAGCTGCGGGCGAAGACGACCGCCCGGGTGCCGGAGAGCAGCCGCTCCAGTTCGGGCTCCCCCATGCGGGCCAGTTCCCCGCCGGTGACCACCGGGGTGTCCGGGTCGGCGATCCCCACCTGCTCGGCCACCCGCAGCGCGGTCAGCCCGTGGTCGCCGGTGACCACGACCATTCTGATGCCCGCGGTGCGGCACCGGCGCACCGCGTCAGCGACCTCCGGTCGAGGCGGGTCGACGAGCGCGACCAGCCCCAGCAGGGTCAGGTCTCGTTCGGCGTCGGCCCGCTCTTCGGGCAGCGGTGCTCCCGCGGGCAGCACCCGCCGCGCCACGGCCAGCAGCCTCAGCCCCTTGTGCGCGCGCTCTCCGACCACCTCGGCCAGCCAACCGCGGTCCCGCGCGGTGATCGGCCGCTGCACCCCGTCCGCGTCCACGATGCCGTTGACCAGGGTCAGCACCTCCTCCGGGGCGCCCTTGACGTTGACGACCCGACGTGCGCCACAGTCATCCACGGTGGACATGCGGCGCAGGTCGGGGTCGAAGGCGAACGACCGCAGCCGTGATCGGTCCCGGCTCGCGGTCGTGGTGTCGGCGCCGAGCGCCGCGGCGGCGCGCAGTAGGGCCACCTCGGTGGGATCGCCCGCGGTGTGGTCCCCGTCGAGTTCGGCGGTGGTGCACGCGGCCAGGGTGAACGCCAGGTCGGCCGCGGTCCCGGGCTCGACGCGCGGTCCGAACGGGTCGACCGCCCCCGCGGGGGTCCACACCTCGGTGACCCGCATGCGGTTCTGGGTCAGCGTGCCGGTCTTGTCGGTGCAGATCACCGTGGTCGACCCCAGCGTCTCCACCGCTGACAGCTGCTTGACCACGGCTCCGCCCCTGGCCAGCACCCGGACCCCCACCGCCAGGGCGAGGGTGATCGTCGGCAGCAGCCCCTCGGGGACGTTGGCCACCAGCAGCCCGATGGCGAACTGCACCGCGTCCCCCAAGGGCAGCCCCGCGAGCAGGGTGCCGATGGGCAGGAACGCCGCCCCCGCCCCCACCGCGACCGCCGCGATCAACCACGCCACTCTGGTCACCTGCCGCTCCAGCGGGGAGCGGTCGTGCCCGACGTGCTCGGTGAGCGCGGCGATGCGGCCGATCTCGGTGCGCATCCCGGTCGCGTGCACCAGCGCGCTGGCCGACCCCGCGGTGCAGGTCGTCCCGCTGAACACCAGGTCGCGGGCGTCGAGCACGTCGCCCTCGACCGCGTCGTCGCCCGCGGTGCGGGTCACCGGCACCGACTCGCCGTTGAGGGTCGACAGGTCCACCTCCACCGTGCCCGACAGCAACCGGGCGTCGGCGGAGATCCGGTCACCCTCGTCGACCAGCAGCACGTCGCCCGGCACCAGGTCGCGCGCGGGCACCGACGTCCGCGCTCCGTCGCGCAGTACCGAGGCCATCGGTGGCAGGTACCCGGCCAGGGTGCGCACCGCGCGCTCGGCCCGCTGCTCCTGGGCGAACGCCAGCCCGGCGTTGAGGAACACCACCGCCACCACCGCGATGCCCAGCGCCGTGGACCCTGATCCCAGCGCGAGCGCCGCGGCCGCCCACAGCAGCAGGGCGAGCGGGTGGGTGAACTGGCCCAGCAGCCGCCGCAGCCAGTTCGAGCGGCGGCGGGCGACCAGCGCGTTGGGCCCGTGCGCCTGCAACCGCCGCGCCGCCTCCCGCGAGGTCAGCCCCCCGGGCTGGGCTCGCAGGTCGCGCAGCAGCCGGGCCAGGGGCTCCTGGGGGTCTTCGGTCGTGTCCTGGGGCGCGTGCCGGGTGCTCACGCCCCGATGCTCCGGGTGGCGCCGAAAACCGGACAGGGACTGTCGCCGCAAGGGGATTGCCGACCCGCACTGTCCGCGCGGGACCTCCGTCCCGACCGGACGCCCTCAGGGAGCGGAGGACGCAACGTCCTTGCCCGGTGGGGACTTCCGGTGCCGGCGCACTTCTCCGTGTGGGCATGCGATCGGGCGAGGAGAGCAAGACCTAGGAGGCGCCATGCGCGTACGGGATGTCATGACGCGGCCGGTGGTGACCGTCCGACCGGACACACCGCTGCGGGAGGCGGTCACCCTGGTGACCGAGCACGGGTACGCGGGGCTCCCCGTCGTCGACGAGGACGGGCGGGTGATCGGCGTGGTGGGGGAGTCGGAGCTGCTGCGGTGCGTGGTCGACCCCGACGACGTCGCCGACCCGCTGGTCGGGGACGTCGTCGGGGGGCAGGTGCGGGTCGGGTCCCCGGTCGACCGGGAGGTGGTCGGTGATGTCATGGTCCGCCCCGTCGAGGTGGTGGGGCCGGACGTAGAAGCGGCGGTGGTGGCCGGGACGATGCTGACGAGCGGCACCCGGTGCCTGCCGGTGGTCGAGCGCGGACTGCTCGTCGGCGTTGTCGCCCGCCGCGACCTGCTGCGCACGCTGGTGCGGCCCGACGACGTCATCGCGGCGAAGGTGCGCGCCCTGCTCGACGACTACGCGGGCAGCAGGCGCGCGTGGTCGCTGGTGGTGGACCACGGCCAAGTCGGCGTGACCGGGGACTTCGCCGATGACGCCGAGCGCAGGCTGGTGGTCGCCCTGTGCCGGACCGTGGCCGGGGTCGGCGCCGTGCACCTCACGCCGGTCCCCGCCCCGAGCCTGGCCTGGGACGACTGACCGGGCGTTTGGCCGCCATCGCCGGGCGGCGCCGGGCGTCCCGGCATCCGGGCGGGCGCGTACACCTGCTCTGCTTGATCTGTCCACACCGGACCACCGTGGGCGCAGACAGGTGCGGGGCAGGGATTAGGGCCCACCCGGGCGCGTCTTCCGGCCCGCTCACGGCACCCGTCGGGCCCTGTGCGGGCCTGTGCGCGCGGATCAGCGTGGGAGGCGACAACCGGATGAGGAGAGTGAGCACAGTGGCCACGACGTTGGCGCTACCCCACCCCCGCGGCGTCCCGCAGCGCCGCGACGAGGACATCAAGGCCGAGGTCGAGCGGGACGTGCTGCCGCGCATCGAGGGCGTGGACACCACGATGGTGCGGATCCTGGTCGAGCACGGCACGGTGTGGCTGGTCGGCAGGCTCGACTGGGACGGGCAGGCCGAAGAGGTCCGCACTCGGGTGGCCCGGGTGCCTGGGGTGGTGGCAGTCGAGGACCGGCTGCGCGGCGCGTGGGACGACCACCCCGTGTACCGGTGGCACCCACACGTGCCTCACCTGCGGCGCCATCCTCGAGGGGGTGCCCGGTGACCGAGCCGGGCCGGTGGCGGACCCTCGCCGTGACCGCCACCGCCTTAATGGCGATGTGGGCCCTCGCCGGGGCCGCGGGCCTGGTCGGGGGCGGTCTCAGCTTCGGGCCGGAGATCGATTCCCGACTTCCCCGCCAGAGCCTTCCCTTGGCGGGGGCAGCGTTGTTCGTCGTCGTCGCGGTCCCGATGGCCGCGGCGGCGGTGCTCGCGTGGCGATCCTCCCCGTGGGCGTCGCGCGCGGTGGCGGTGGCGGGGGTGGTGCTGGTCGGTTGGGTCGTCGTCGAGACCGTTGTCATCGCCGAGTGGTATTGGCTGCAGCCGCTGTGCTTCGCCTACGGGCTGGGTTTGGCCGCCTTGGGGCTCGCGGGTGCCCGGCGCCCCACCCCGCGCCGCGGGCACCGGGGGTAACGGCTTTGCTGGTTGTGTCCGCGAGTGCGGCGCGCTCCGCCACGCGCCCGGCGAGGGCAGTTGCCTACCGCAGGCAGGGGAGGACGAGGACCCCGTCCGCCACGACCAACTGCTCGCGCAGCAGTGCCAGTGCGCGGTGCTGGGCGACCCGCACCGCCTCGGGGCTGCGGCCCAGGGCGTTTCCCGTGTCCCGGGCGGACATGCCCTCCACCAGCCTCATCCTCACGATCGCCCCCTGCGCGGGGGAGAGGCTTCCCAGCAGCTGACCCAGCTCTCGGCGCGTCTCCCGCGCGCACACCACCGCGGCTGGGTCTCCGCTCTCATCCGGGGCGTCGGGCAGGTCGACAGCAGGCACCTCCGGTTCACGGCCCAATCGGCGGTAGTGGTCGCTGATCTTGTTCCCGGCGATCGTGTACGCCAGCGGCAGCAGCAGGTCCACGGACCGGGAGAACCGGGGCAGCTGTTTGTGGACGGCCGCCAGCACCTCCTGGGTGATGTCGTCGCAATCGGCCCACCGGCTCGCCGCAGCGCCCAGCCTGCGCGCGCAGAAGCGCCGCACGACCGGCTGGAGCCTGGCCAGCAACAGCGCCTCCGCCGTGGTGTCCCCGGCCTTGGCCGCGAGCAGCAGGACGGCTTCGTCCGGGCGGTCACCGAGGTGGTCCGGGCGGCCGCGTCGTGCCGTCGCGGTAGCTGCCATGGCGCACCTGCCCTCGTCCGGTCTCGTCAACGCACCCGACTGAACCGCACCGGCGGGCACCGGCACAGGGACCGAAGTCACTGCCCGCCGCGGACCTGAGTACCCCGGTGGCGGCGCACGGCGGCGGCGACCCCGACCGCCCACGTCTCGACGTTGTCCCAGTCGCGGGCGTCACCGGGCATCCGCGCGGCCAGCAGCCGGTCGGCGAACCCCGTGGCCAGCGCCGGGTCCAGCCTGCCGCCGAAGACCCGCGGTGCGCTCGCGCCGACGGTCGCGGCGTGCCTGCGCCCACCCGCGGTGGGTCGCCGGTCACGGGGGGCTGGACCCACCCACCCGCTCTCGAAGAGGAACACCGGTCTCGCTATCAGCTCGGCCCGGTGAGCGCGTACGAACTGCCGCGCCTCCGGCCGCCACCGGCCCGCGTAGACCGCGGTGCCAAGTACCACCGCGTCGTAGTCGTCGATCAGGCCGACGTGGCGCACGTCGCGCACGTCGAGGTCGAGCCCGCTCTCCCGCAGGACCCGCCCGACGACGCCGGCGATCTCCTTCGTGGAGCCCATCTTGCTGGCGTAGGTGACGAGGATCTTCTCCATGGCCACCACGCTGCGCGCCGCGCGCCGCGCCGTGGCAGTGGCCTTGCGCCCGTCCCCGCCCCTACCTCCGTCCTGTGCGTCCCCTGCTCGCGCGACGGGGCCGACCGGTCGGCAGGCGCAGGGTGATCAGGGCGCCGGAGCGGGAGGTGCGGGCGCGCACCGAGCCCCCGTGGCGGGCGGCGATGTCGGCGACGATGGCCAGCCCCAGGCCGTAGCGCCGTTGCTCCCCCACCGGGCTGCCGGTGCTGGAGAAGCGGTCGAAGACGTGGGGGAGCGCGGAGTCCGGGATGCCGGCGCCGTCGTCGGTGACGGTCACCTCGACGTGGTCGCCGTCGCGGCCCACCGACACCACCACCCGGCTGTGGGCGTGGCGGGCGGCGTTGTCGAGCAGGGCGGTGACAGCCCGGTCGAGGGCCTGTTCGCGGCCGTGCACCACCGCCTCCACCGCGGTCGCCGGGACGCCGTCGTCGCGGGTGGCGCTCAGGCCGGGGTGGGCAGCGGCCAGCCGGGCGATCGCCCGGTCGGCGACCGTCCCGAGGTCGACCGGCACCCGGTCGTCGTCCTGGCGGGGGTCGGCGGCGAGCAGCAGGTCGTCGAGGACGGCGGCCAGCGCCGCGGCGTCCGCCACCAGGGCGTCCACGTCGGCGTGCAGGGCGGCGCGGGGTCGGTCCACGGCGCGGCGGAGCAGTTGGGCGCGCGTGCTGATCAGGGTGACCGGGGTGCGCAGCTCGTGGCCTGCGTCCGCGAGGAAGCGGTGCTGCACGGCCAGCGCCTCGGCCAGCGGTGCCGCCGCGCGCCTGCCGCTCCACACCCCCACCGCCGTCGCCGCGACCAAGCCCGCCGCGCCTGCGATGGCCAGCGCTCGCAGCAGCCGCTCGCGCTCGGCGTGGGCGGTGGTCAGGTCGAGGGCCGCCTGCACGACGGTGCTGCCGCGGGTCGCGGTGCGCACCCGGTACTCCACCCCGCCCGCTCGGGTGTCGGTGGTCCGGGTGGTCCCGTCGGCGGCGGTGGCGTCGATGTCGGCTCGCAGCGGTAGGCCGGGGGGTGTGCGCGGGGTGCTCGTCGTGCGGGTGCCGGTGACGGTGGTCAACCAGATCCCCGCCGGTGGGGCGGAGACGTCGTCGGGGTCGGCCGTGGCCGCGGCCAGGCTGTCGTCCTGAGCGGCGTGCTGCGAGTCGAGCACGCTCAGCACGGCGACGCCCGCGAAGAGCGCCACGGCCACCGCGACCACCGCCGCGGTCTGCGCCCCCACCCGGCGCGCCACCCTGCGCAGCAGCGCGGCCTCGGCGGTCGTGGGCGCGCTCACGGCCTGCCCAGCTGGTAGCCCCGGCCGTGCACGGTGTCCACCACGCCGCGCCCGAGCTTGCGGCGCAGGTAGTGCACGTAGGAGTCGACCACGGCGGTGCTCTCGGCCTCGGTGAACACCTGCCGCAGCAGTTCGGTCCTGGTGAACACCATCGTCGGGCGCGCGGCGAGCGCCGCCAGCAGCGCGCACTCGCGCTCGGAGAGCCGCTGCTGGCGGCGCTCGCCGGTGAGCTCGACCGACCGGGTGTCGAGGTCCAGGCGACCACCGGGCACCGCCAGGACCCTGGCGAGCTCGGCGTGGCGCCTGCGCAGCGCGCGCAGCCTCGCCAGCAGCTCGTCGACGTCGAACGGCTTGCCCAGGTAGTCCTCGGCGCCTGCGTCCAGACCCGCGACGCGGTCGGCCGGGTTGCCCAGTGCCGAGAGCACCAGCACCGGGGTGGCGACCCCGCGCGAGCGCAGCCTGGCCAGCAGGTCCAGCCCGTCCACGGCGGGCAACCCCCGGTCCAGCACGAGCACCGCGTACCGGCGGGTCAGCCCCAGGTGCAGCCCGCGGTGCCCGTCGTGGGCGAGGTCGACGGCGTACCCCTCCTCGACCAGCAGCCGTTCGAGCATGCTCGCCAAGGCGCGGTCGTCCTCGACGACCAGGACAGCGGGGGACTCCACGCCGCCATTGTGGACCCGGTGGCAGGTCACCGCTCCCAGGAACCTCCCAGATCCGGGGGCCAGGATCACGGGCACACCGAATCCCGGGGAGGTTGGGATGTTGCAGGTCTTCGGCTTGCCGCTGCACCCGCTGGTCGTGCACGCGGTCGTCGTGCTCGTCCCGCTGGCCGTGGTGACCGGCATCGTGGTGGCCTGCTGGCCCGCCGCCCGCCGCCGGTACGGCTGGGCCGTGCTGGTGCTCACCGGGATGGCCCTGGTGTCGATCCCGCTGGCCACCAGCAGCGGCGAGGAGTTGGAGCACAACATCGCGGGCAGCGACCTGATCCGGGCCCACGCCCACCTGGGGGACCAGTTGCTGGTGTTCGTGGCTGCCCTGTTCGCCACCCTGTTGGCCGTGCTGCTGCTCGACCGTCGCCGCGACCGTCTGCCGCGCTGGCCCGCACTGCTGGCCGCTGTCCTGGTGGTCGCCTCGGCCACGGTGTCCGCCGTGCAGGTGGTGCGCATCGGGGATTCCGGTGCCCGCGCCGCGTGGTCGGACACCCGGTACGTGCAGTCGGCCAGTGGGTCGGAAGAGGACGACGACGGCTGAGCGGCCGTTCCTCGTACCCATCGAGGTGGTTTCGCCGACGTGCTGGACCCGCTCGACGTGGCGGCCACCGCGAGCGCGTCTACACACCGAGGTCGCGGCGCCCGAAGGCGGTGACAGCCGCCGTCCCGGCCAACGCCGCCACCGCGGCGACGAGCAGGCAGGGCAACACGGGCAGGCCTTCGGTGAGGGCCCTCCCCGGCGCCGCGGCGAACGGCGAGAGCACCCGCCAGGGGTGCAGCCAACCGACCCGGTCGCCCAGGGCGTTCACCAGGTAGGTGAGCAGCGCCAGTCCCGTTGCCGCCGCCGTGGCCGCGCCGCGCCGGGCCGTGGCGGCACCGACGGCGAAGGCGACCGCGGCGAACAGCACCGCGATGAGGGTGGTGGTCGAGACGGCCGCGAGCACCCCGGCCGCGCCGACGTCCAGGCCGGTCATCACGCACCCCACCAGCACGGTGGTGGCCAGCACGATGGCCGCGACCGCCACGTCGATCAGCACCGCGGCCCCCCTGGCAGCCAGCAGCGACGCGCGGGGGACGGGGTTGACCAGCAGGAACTCCAGGTGACCCGCGCGCTCGTCAACCGCCGTGGCGGCCGAGGCCTGGGAGATGGCCAACCCGATCAGCATCAGCGGGGCTGTCAGGCTGAACAGCTCCGCGCGCAGGTACCCGGCGCCGGTGGCGAAGTCGGTGTCCAGGTCGAACACGGAGCGCAACGCCGGTGGGTAGTCGTCGAGCAACCGCACCAGGTCGGCTGCCACCGAGTGCACCGCCGGGTAGGCCGACAGCTGCAGCGCGGTGAGCGCGAACAGGCCCGTTGTCCAGGCGAGCGTACTGCTGCGGGAGCGCCGCAGGAACAGCCGCAGCAGCACCCAGGTCCTCGTTGTCTCAGCGCGCACGGTTGCGGTGTCCCTCCACGTAGTCGACGAAGGCGTCCCCCAGGTCGGGCTCCCCGCCAGTGACCGTTACGGGGTCGTGGTCCGCGGCCACGCGCAGCAGAGCGCCGACGGGGCCGGTGAACCGGCACCGCACCGAGGTGCCCGCCCCGACCGCCTCGCGCACGCCGGGCAGGTTGGCGAACACCGCGGTGGGCACGGGGGTGGCGAAGGTGAACTGCACCTCTCGCAGCGCTGCCCCGGTCAGGTCGGCGACGGTGCCGCACATCTCCAGCCGCCCATCGAGCAGCACCCCGACGCGGTCGGCGGTGCGCTCGACCTCAGACAGCGCGTGCGACGACAGCAGCACAGCTCCTCCGCGCGCGGCGTAGGCGCGCAGCCAGTCGTGCAGCACCCGCTGGGCGAGGGGGTCGAAACCGGCGGACGGTTCGTCGAGCAACACCACGTCGGGGTCGTGCAGGAACGCCTGCGCCAGCCCCAGCTTCTGCCGGTTGCCGCGCGACAGTTCGCCCCAGGGCCGGTCCAGGTCCAGCTCCAGCCTGCGGGCCAGGTCGTGGGCCGTGCCCAGGTCGTGGTGGTCACGCAGCTCGGCGCACAGCTCGAGGACCCGCCGCCCGGTCATCTCCGGGTACACCGCGAAGCCAGAAGGCAGGTACCCCAATCGCTCGCGGATGGCCACCGAGTCCAGGTGCGCGTCCATGCCGAGCAGCCATGCCCGCCCAGCGCTGGGCCGGACCAGGTCGACCAGCACTCGCAGCGTCGTCGTCTTGCCCGCACCGTTGGGGCCCAGCAGCGCGAACACCTCACCCGGACGCACCCGGAGGTCCACCTCGGACAGGGCGCGCCTGCGGCCGTAGGACTTGGCCAGACCTGCGATCTCGATCGCGGGGGTCGTCGACATGGTGCCCAGGGTTGCGCCGTCGGTGCGCCGGTGGCAGGGCCCTACGCGCGCGCCGCAGGCGGTCCAAGGTCCCGCCGGCACGGGTCCGGAGGCGCTTCCGCACAGCACACCCCGAGCGGTGGCATGGGAGGTGCCCGGCCGCCCCAGCGTGAGGAGACGCGATGCCAGCCACCCCCGAAACGGTGATCGCCGCGGTCGACGGCTCGCCGCCGTCGACGCGAGCCGTGCGCTGGGCTGCGGCCGAGGCCGCCCGCACCGGCCGCGCGCTGCGACTGGTCAGCGTCCACCCGTGGCCGGTCACCGCCTACCCCGAAGGCCTGGTGGTCGCCCACCAGCTGCGGGCGGGCATGCGCCGAGAGGCCAGGCGCGCGCTGTCGGCTGCGGCGGCCGTCGTCGCCGAGGACCACCCCGACCTGCCGGTCACCACCTCGGTGCTGGAAGGCGAGGTCGTGCCCCGCCTGCGCGCCGCAGGGCAGGACGCGGCACTGGTCGTGCTCGGCACCCGAGGACGCGGTGGGCTCGCCGGTCTGGTGCTCGGGTCGGTCGCCGTCGGGCTCGCCACCCACTCCACCACCCCCGTCGTGGTGGTGCGCGGCACCCGCGCCGAGGACCCGGGGGTGGTCGCCGGCCTCGACGGAAGCGGCACCGACGACCCCGTGCTGGCACTGGCCTTCGCCCACGCCGCTGCCACCGGCGGGAGCGTCACCGCCACCCACGCCTGGGGTGACTTCCCGCCCGACGGGCTGCACCTGGACGGGGCGCCGACCTTCGAGTGGGCGCCGCTGGCCGAGTACGCCCGCAACCTCGCCGAGCGCGCCGTCGCGCCGTGGCGGGACAAGTACCCCGACACCACCGTGGTCGTCGACCCCGCGCGGGGGGTGCCCGCAGAGGTGCTGCGCGACCGGTCCGAGCGCGCCGGGTTGCTCGTGGTCGGCTCCCACGGGCGGAGCAGGCTCGCGGGGTTGTTGCTCGGGTCCACCACCCACGCCGTGCTCCACCACGCCGCCTGCCCCGTCGCGGTCGTCCCCCAGGCCCGACCCAACACCGGGGGAACCGGGTGACCGACGTGGACACCGCGCAACCGGAACCGCCCACGGCGGTGTGGGCGCTGGCCGCCGACGGCACCACCGTCGAGGTGCGGGAACTGGGTGCGGGTGACGCGCCCGCCGTGCGCGGGCTGTACGCGGACCTGCGCCCCGAGGACCGGTACCTGCGCTTCTTCACGCTCTGCCGGGCAGGTGCGGGCAAGTACGTCGACAGCATCACCACCAACGGCGGCGAGGACCGGCCCGCTTTCGGCGCCTTCCACGGCGGCAGGTTGCTCGGCGTGGCCAGCCTCGCCACCGCAGCGGAGGGGACGAGCGCGGAGCTGGCCGTCGTCGTCGCCCGCGACGAGCAGGCCCACGGGATCGGCACCCTGCTGCTGGAGTGGCTGGTCGCCAAGGCCCGCGAGCGCGGGATCGGTGCGCTGACCGCCGACGTGCTCGCGGCCAACCCCCGGATGCTGCGAGCACTGGGCGACCTGGGGTTGCCGCTGCGCTGCGAGCGCGACGAGGAGGTCCTGCACGTGACGATCCCGCTCGCCCCCGCCACCCGGTACCCGGCGGCGGTCGACACCCGCGACCGCATCGCGGACCTGCTGTCGCTGCGCCCACTGCTGCACCCTCGGTCTGTCGTGGTCGTCGGCGCGGGCAGGCATCCCCGCTCCGTCGGGCACGCGGTCCTGCGCAACCTGCTGCACGGCGGCTTCACCGGCGCGCTGGCGGTGGTCAACCCGCACGCCCGCCAGGTGCTCGGTGTCCCCAGCCACCCCTCGGTCACCACCCTGCCGTTCACCCCGGACCTCGCGGTGGTGTGCGTCCCGGCCGCCGACGTGGTGCGGGTCGTGCGGGACTGCGCCGAGCGCGGGGTGCGGGCGGTGGTCGTCATCAGTTCCGGGGTGTCGGCGCTACCGGGGGCGGTGAGCTCCCTGCGTCGGGCGGCGCGCGAGCACGACGTGCGCGTCGTGGGGCCGAACTGCGTCGGTGTCGTCAACAACGCCCGCTCCGCCGCGCTCGACGCCACCTTCCTCGACCGCGTGCCCGGTGCCGGGTCCGTGGGTGTGCTCGCCCAGTCCGGGGGCGTGGCCATCGCCTTGGCCCACGACCTCGACCGGATCGGCCTCGGGGTGTCCACCCTGGTCTCCCTCGGGGACGAGGTCGACGTCAGCGCGAACGACCTGCTCCAGTGGTGCATCGGTGATGCGGGCACCGGCGCTGTGGTCGCCTACCTGGAGTCTCACGGCAATCCCCGCCGCTTCGCCCGGCTGGGCGCCGCCTTGTCCCGGCGCAAGCCGCTGGTCGTCGTCCGCGCCGGGAGTTCCGAGGTCGGGCAGCGCGCGGCCACGTCGCACACCGCGGGTCTGACCAGCCCGCCGGTCGCGCTCGCCGCGCTGCACCGCCGTGTCGGCGCCACCACCGTCGACGGCATCGCCGAAGCGGTCGAGGTCCTGGTGCTGTTCGGCACGCAGCCCCTGCCCGCCGGTCCCCGGGTGGCGGTCGTGACGAATGCGGGCGGGATCGGGGTCCTCGCCGCCGACGCCTGCACCCGCGCCGGGCTGGGGTGCGCAGCGCTGACCGCCGACACCCGGGCCCGCTTGGCCGAGCTGCTGACGACCGGGGCCGTCGTCAGCGGCCCCGTCGACACCACCGCTGTCGTCGACGGCGACGTGTTCGCCGCGGCCGTGGGCCTGGTGGCCGCCGACCCCGTTGTCGACGCGGTGATCACCGCCACCGTCCCCACGGCGCTGGGCGACCCCGCCGACGGCACCGGGCAGGCCGCCCGCCAGGCCCACCGCCTCGGCGTGCCGATCCTGGTCGTGCGGCCCGGGTCCCGGACGGCGGTGACCGCTGAGGCGCACGGCGAGCTGCGAGTGCCGGTCTACGCCGATGTCGACCCCGCCGCGCGGGCGCTGGCCCACGCCGTGGCCAGGTGCGCCTGGCTGGCGCGACCGGTGGTCCCCGCCCGCGTCACCGGTCTCGATGACGCCGCGGTCTTGGCCGCGTACGACCGGACCACGACCGGGGACGACGGGTGGGTCGACCCCCAGCAGAGCCTGGAACTGCTGGCCTCGCTGGGTGTGCCCACCGCCGCGGGGCGCACGGTCGCCCCTGCCGACGCGGTCGCCGAGATCGCCCGCGCCGTGGCCGAGCACGGACCGGTCGCGGTCAAGGCGGTCACCGGCGGTCTTCTGCACAAGTCCGCCGCGGGCGGGGTGCACCTCGGTGTCACCGACGGCATCGGACCGGTGGCGTCGCTGGTCGGGACGTTCGGCGATCGGCTCACCGGGGTGTTCGTGCAACCCATGGTCGCCGAGGGCGGCGAGTGGCTGGTCGGTGTGCGTGGAGACCCCCGCTTCGGGCCACTGGTCGTGTGCGGACCAGGGGGGAACAGCGCCGGGTCCGCGCCCGGGCACCGCGTGCGGCTGTGCCCGCTGACCGAGGCCGACGTGGCCGACCTGGTGGCGGGGTCGGACGACCCGATCGCGCTCGCCGAGGTGGTGCGCCGGATCGCCTACCTCGCCGAACTCGTTCCCGCGGTGCGCGAACTCGACATCAACCCGGTGATCGTCCGCCCCGGTTCGACCGTCGCGGTCGACGCCCGTGTGCGCTTGGTCCCGCTGGCGGTGCAGGACCCACTGCTGCGTGCGCTGCCCGGGTGAAACCAGATCCGGGCAGGCCGGCCTAGGCCAGTTGTGGAGCGTCAGCGGTGGCACAGCACGGTCATAGCGGCCTCCGGTCGGCACCTTGCGCCCGCCAAACCCTGAGAGGAAACGGAACCGATGACGACCACCACCCGCTCGCCGGCGGCCCGCACGCACATCACCATCGCCCGCAGGAGCACGGTCACACCGCGGGCGGGCGAGCCGGCCGGAGTCAGCGACCCCCGCGCCCTCAGCGCCGTGGCGTGCTACCTCGACGACGTGGCCGATGCCCTCGACCGAACAGGCGCGTCCGTGCACACCGTGGAGGTCGAGGTGCGGGGATCGGTGCTGGGCAGGCTCCACCTGCACCCCGATCCGCGATCGGACGAGGAGCTCGTCCTGCACTGGTTCCCCGACGGCGGCTGGTCGGCGGTGCTGACCCCCTTGGCCCCCGACCGCCCGTCGCACGACTGGCGGCACCTGGGCGGGCACCCACGTCCGGACCCCCGCGCCGTCGCGGCCTTCGTCCACGGGCTGCGAGCGCGCGACTGCCGCGCCCGAGATCACGGCGACGAACGCAGCAGCGCGCACGACCGCAGCAGAGGAGAGCAGCGATGCGACACCGCATGGTCCTGAGGGTCATGACCAGCCAGCCCACCACGGCCCGCGCCGACACCGGCTTCGCCAAGCTGGTGGAGTTGATGGCCGCCAGCCGGGTGGACATGCTGCCCGTCGTCGACGAACACCGGCGGGTCCTGGGGGTGGTCACCTCCACCGACCTGCTGGCCAAGGAGAGCGCCCAGTTGCGCCCCGGGCGCGCATGGGCGCTGCTGGCCCGGCGGGCGGAACGGGTGAAGGCCCGGGGCACCACGGCGGGCGAACTCATGTCGAGCCCGGCGATCACCACCACCCCGGACACCGACATCGTCCGCGTGGCCCGGTTGATGGCCGACCACCGGGTTCACACCCTGCCCGTCGTCGACCACGCCGGCCGGGTGGTGGGCGTGGTGGACCGCACCGATGTGCTGCGGGTCTTCCTGCGGCCCGACGAGGAGATCGCCGACGAGATCGACCGCGAGGTGTTCCGCTCGGCCATGGGCATCGATCCGAGGGACCTGCAGGTCCAGGTGGACGAGGGGATTGTGCGCATCGGCGGGCAGGTCGAGCGGCGCAGTTGGGTGGCGCTGGTGACCGCGCTGGTGCGGCGGGTGGACGGTGTGGTCGACGTGGTCAACGACCTGCGCCACCGGTTCGACGACACCGGCCTGGTCGTGCCCGACCCGATGACGGTCGACATCACCCGCGCACCGCACCCTTGAGCTGGGTCCCGGCGGTTCACCGCGCCGTCGGGACACCCGGCAGGGGGTGCGCGACCTCGCGCACCCGGCGGCGCGGAGTGCGCGGGGGCAACGGCCCGGCTGGTGCGTGGCCGACCCTGACGATGAGGTGGGGATGGGCTCGGCCGTGGAGCAGCCGCTCGCGCAGCTGAGCCCGGCTGCTGCTCACCTCGAACGGTTGCGACTGCGTGCACGAGGCCAGCCCCAGTGAAGTGGCCGTGAGCAGCACGGCTGAAAGCGCCGCCCCCGCGCGCAGCCACGCGAACCGCGTGTCGTCCAAGGTCGCCAGCACCACCAACCGCCCCCCGCGCGGTGCGGACGCGTCGTTGCTCGGCAACACCCCCCAGGGGAACCGTCGGTCGAAGCCAGTCGGGGCCCGTGGGCTCACCGCGGAGAGCACGCCTTCGTCGCTGCCCGCCCCCCGGCCGCTCCAGACCAGCATCTCCATGCCGTAGGCGCGGTCAGCTTCCTGCGTGGCGGCGGCGGTTGCCGCGGCGTCGACCACCGCGTCGACCTCCCCCGGGTGGTCCAACGGCTTCAGCACGGCGCCCTCGTCGTGTGCCCGCCGCACCAGCAGGCGCACGGCTGCCGGTGGTACCAGGCAGTCGGAGTAGGTCCGCCGATCGCTGCGGCGGCCAGCCACCGCGTCGACCAGCCCGACGTCGACCTGCCTGGGCGCAGCACCGGTCAGCCGTATTGCCGCGAGGTGGTCGGGGTCCTCCGCGTTCGGCAGCAGCCGCACGGAGCTGCCCATACCCCGGCTGGCCAGCGCCACCCGCAGGTGGTGCAGTGCCGCCCCGCAGCTGATCAGCAGCTCGCGCTCGTGCGGGTCGGTGGCGGGCACTGCCCTGGTTCGGTCGGCCAGCAGGTGCAGCGACCTGGTGCCCACCAGCCATCGCCACGGCTGGGTGTTGTGCACCGACGGTGCCCGACCAGCCACCTCCAGCACCTCGTAAGCGGTGCGCACGTCCATCCGTTCCTCCCCAGGTCGGGATCGGGTCGTCTGCCAAGGGGCGAGCATCCCCCGGGCTCGATCCCGGGAGCAGGGACCAAAGGGCCGGGTCAACGGGACCACCGTCCACCGGCGGCGGGCGCGGGGGCACTGCCCTCCTCCTGCTGGTGGGAGTGCACTGGCTGTGCAAACAACAGAGGAGGTGCGTGATGTCCCACCCCAAGCTCCCCCCGACCACCACACGCCGCCTCCGGGCATGGTGGAGCGCGGTCGTCGCGCCCACCCGGCCGATCGACCGCGTCCAAGCGCTCATCTCCGCCCTGCTCGTGGTGACCGCCCTGTGCGCCCTGCCCTTCGCCGCCGCCATGGGCACCGCTGTGCACGAGAGGTGGGCGCAGCGCGCCGCGGTCGAGTCCGTGCAGCGGGAGCCCCGCACGGCGACGCTGCTGGCGGACGTGCCCATGTCGACAGCTCCGTGGGCAGGCACGCGCACCGCGGCGGTACCCGCGCGGTGGACCGGCGCCGACGGGGTCGAACGGGAAGCCGACGTCGATGCCGCCGAGGGTTCCCGCGCCGGGGAGCGGACCCGGATCTGGGTGGACCGCACCGAGACCCCTGTCCCCGCACCCGCCACCGCCGCCGCGGCGGTCGTCGTGGCGTCCGTGGTCGCGGTGATCTCGTGGCTGGTCGCGTGCGCCGTGCTGGGGCTCCTACGAGCCGTTGTGGTGTCCAGGGTGGACCGCGCACGCGCTCGGGCCTGGTCGGTCGAGTGGGAACGAGTGGAACCGCGGTGGTCCCACCGAGCGCGGTGAACGGCGGGATGGACCTGGACGGGCGAACCGGCAGGCCAGCGACGCGACAGGGGTGGCAGATGCGGGACCAGCTCGACCCGATCGAGGTCCACGAGACCCACAGCGGTGTGGTGTTCCTCGTCGGCAACCGTGCCTACAAGCTCAAGAAGCCGGTGGACCTGGGGTTCCTGGACTTCACCGACCGGGCCGCGCGGGAGGCGGCGTGCGCGCGGGAGGTGGAGCTCAACCGCAGGCTGGCCCCGGAGGTCTACCTCGGGGTTGCCGACGTCGTTGACCCGGATGGACGCCCGTGCGACCACCTGGTCGTCATGCGCAGGATGCCATCCGATCGGGCGATGTCACACCTGGCCGTGCTCGGGCGCTTGCCCACCGAGGCGGTGACCGGGTTCGCAGACGACCTGGCCGCCTTCCACGCCCGCCAGGCCCGCGTGGCGCGCGACCCCTCCCCGGGTGGCCGCGACGCGCTGCTGGCCCGGTGGCGGGAGAGCTTCGAGCAGACCGAACGGTTCGCTGGGTCCCTTCTCGACGCGGGTGACCACGCGGAGCTCGTCCGGCTCACCGAGACCTACCTGGCCTGCCGCGGGCCCCTGTTCGCCGACCGCGTCGGGCTGGGCCGCGTGATCGACGGGCACGGCGACCTGCTCGCCGCCGACGTCTACTGCCTGGACGAGGGGGTCCGTGCCCTGGACTGCCTGGAGTTCGACGACACCCTGCGCACCCTCGACGGCCTTGACGACGCCGCGAGCCTGACCGCCGACCTGGAGGCGCTGGGTGACGACGCCTCCGCGCGGGCGTTCCTCGACAGCTACGTCCGCGCCGCGCACGACCCGGCACCGCGTTCCCTGCGCCACCACTACGTGTCCTACCGGGCGTTCGTACGGGCCAAGGTCGCCTGCCTGCGCCATGCGCAGGGCGACCCGGACGCCGCGTCGCGGGCGCGTGTGCACCTGGCGGTCGCCCTGCGCCACGCCCGTGCCGCCGAGGTGCGGTTGGTGCTCGTGGGCGGGGGACCGGCAACGGGCAAGTCGACCGTGTCCGCCGCGCTGGGGAAGCGGACGGGGATGCCGGTGCTGCACAGCGACGAGGTGCGCAAGACCCTGGTGGGCATGCCCCCCACGGCGCACGCCCCGGCCGGGTACGGGCACGGCATCTACACCGCCGAGTTGACCGACCGCACCTATGCGTCGTTGCTCGACCGCGCCGCGGTCCTGCTCACCCACGGCCACTCGGTCGTCCTCGACGCCACCTGGGGAGCCTCCCACCACCGCGCAGCGGCCCACACCAGGGCTGTGTCCTGCGGCGCCCGAGTGGTGGCCCTGCGCTGTTGGGCTCCTGAGGCCACGCTGTCCACACGGTTGGGCGCACCGCGCTCGCACGGTTCGGACGCGGGCACGGCGGTGGCACACGTGCTCGACCGGGTGGCCAACCCGTGGCCGCAGGCTCACACCGTCACCACCTCGGGCACCGTCGCCGACTCGCTCGCCCAGGCCGTCGACCTGGTGGGGGACCCAGGCTGAGGTCCCCGCAGGGTCGGAGCGCAGGGGTGGTGGGGACCGGAGGTCCCCGATCGGGCGGGACCGCCGCCGCTGCCGCGGGTACCGCGCCGCGGCCGACGATCAGGGGTGTCACCCGACCCGAGGAGACCCGATGACCGCGACCACCACCACTCCCGCCGCGACCCCGGCGCAGGTGGCCACCCTCGACCGCGTCGACTCGTGGTGGCGCGCGGCGAACTACCTCGCCGCAGGGCAGATCTACCTGCGCGACAACCCGCTGCTGCGTCGACCGCTGCGTCCCTCGGACATCAAGGCGCGCCTGCTCGGGCACTGGGGCACCGTCCCCGGCATCACCCTCACCCACGCCCACCTCACCCGCGCGGTCATGGCCACCGGCAGGCGGGTGCTCATGGTCACCGGCCCGGGTCACGGCGCCGCCGCGCTCACCGCTGCGGCCTGGCTGGAAGGCACCTACTCCGAGCACCACCCCGAGGTCGGGCAGGACCTGGCTGGGCTCACCGCGCTCTTCCGCCAGTTCTCCGCCCCCGGCGGTGTACCCAGCCACGCCTCCCCGCACGTGCCCGGGTCCATCCACGAGGGTGGCGAACTGGGCTACAGCCTGGCCCACGCCACGGGCGCCGCGCTGGACAACCCCGGGCTGGTGGTGGCCTGCGTGATCGGCGACGGCGAGGCCGAGACCGGCCCGCTGGCCACCTCCTGGCACGCCACCAGGTTCCTCAACCCGGCCACCGACGGCGCTGTGCTGCCCGTGCTGCACCTCAACGGCTACAAGATCGCCAACCCCACCCTGTTCGGGCGCATGCGCCCCGAGGAGCTGCGCGCGGTGCTGTCCGGTTTCGGGTGGCGCCCGGTCGAGGTGGGTGGACACGACCCCGCCGAGGTGCACCGCGCCTACGCCGACGCCGTCGACGACTGCCTCGCCGATCTCGCCGACCTCGCCGAGCACCCCGACCAGCGACCGCGCCCCGCTCTCGTGCTGCGCACGCCCAAGGGCTGGACCGGACCGTCGCTCGTGGACGGTGAGCGCGTCGAGGGGACGTGGCGTGCGCACCAGGTCCCGCTCGCCCGGGTGCGCGAGGACCCGCAGCACCTGGCGCAGTTGGAGGCGTGGCTGCGCTCCTACCGCCCCGAGGAGCTGTTCGACGACGACGGCGCCCCGATACCCCTGGTCGGCTGCTGGCGACCCCGCGACGAGCTGCGGATCAGCGCCAACCCCCTGGCGCACGGTGGGATCGGCACCGACCTGCGCCGTCCCGACCCGGTCGAGCACGCCGTGGCCGTGCCCACCCCGGGCACCGGCACCGCCGAGGCGACCAGGGTGCTCGGCGGCTACCTGCGTGAGGCCATGGCGCTCAACGCCGAGCACCACAACCTGCTCTACTTCTCGCCCGACGAGCACGCCTCCAACCGGCTCGACGCCGTCTTCGAGGTCACCGGCCGCCGGTGGACGCTTCCCACCCACCCCGACGACGAGCACCTGTCCCCCACGGGGCGGGTGCTCGAGGTGCTCTCTGAGCACCTGTGCCAGGGCTGGTTGGAGGGCTACCTGCTCACCGGCCGCCACGGGTTGCTGTCGACCTACGAGGCGTTCGCGCACGTGGTCGACTCCATGGTCGCCCAGCACGCCAAGTGGCTGCACACCGCGGCCGCGGTGAGCTGGCGCCGCCCGGTGCCGTCGCTGAACTACCTGCTCACCTCCCATGTCTGGCGCCAGGACCACAACGGCGCCTCCCACCAGGACCCCGGGTTCGTCGACCACGTGCTGTCCAAGCGACCCGAGGTCACCAGGGTGTACCTGCCTCCGGACGCCAACACCCTGCTCGCGGTGGTCGACCACTGCCTGGGCACCCGCGGCCTGGTCAACGTCGTCGTCGCGGGCAAGCAGCCCGGCCTGCAGTACCTCGATGCCGACTCCGCCGCCGAGCACTGCGCCCAGGGCCTCGGGGTGTGGCGGTGGGCCAGCACCGACACCGACGGCGACACCGACGTCGTGCTGGCCTGCGCGGGGGACGTGCCCACCCAGGAGGCGCTGGCCGCGGTCGACGTGCTCACCGACCTCGTCCCCGACCTGCGCGTCCGGTTCGTCAACGTGGTCGACCTGGCCAGGCTCGCCAGACCGGGCAGGCACCCGCACGGCATCCCCGACGCCACTTACGCCGAGATCTTCACCGACAAGCCGGTCGTGTTCGCCTTCCACGGCTACCCGTGGCTGGTCCACCAGCTCACCTACGACCGCCCGAGGCACGACGACCTGCACGTGCACGGCTTCCACGACCGGGGCACCACCACCACGCCCTTCGACATGTGCGTGCTCAACGAGATCGACCGCTACCACCTCGCCCTGGCCGCCCTCGAACGCGTGCCCCGGCTCGGCGACCGCATCGGGCACCTGCGCCAGCGACTGCTGGACAAGCTCGCCGAACAGCACGCCCACACCCTGCGCACCGGGGAGGACCTGCCCGAGATCAGCGGCTGGCGGTGGTCGCGGTGACCCGCACCCTGACGGTCAACCCCGGCTCGTCGAGCCTCAAGCTGGCCTTGGTCGTCGACGGACGGGTCGTCGACCGCGCCACCGACGACCGGTGGAGCGGCGCCCTCGACCCGCTCGCCGCCTTCGCCAGGACCACCAGCCCGGACGTGGTGGCCGTGCGGATCGTGCACGGCGGCGACCGCGGCGGCCCCACGTCGCTGACCCCGGCCGAACTGGCTGACCTCGACCAGCACAGCGCCCTAGCCCCGCTGCACCAGCCCGCCGCGCTGCGCCTGGCGAGGGCGGCCTTGGCGTTGCTGCCCGGCACCGCCGTGCTCGGCTGCTACGACACCTCCTACTTCACCGCCCTGCCCGAGGTCGCCGCAGCCCTGCCGCTGCCGACCTGGCTCACCGAGCGCCACCACCTGCGCGGGCGCGGCTTCCACGGGCTCTCGGTCGCCCACGCGGTGCGCCGCACCGGCGACCTGCTCGACCGTGATCTCGCCGAACTCCGGGTGGTGGTCGTGCACTGGGGGGCCGGGGTGTCGGTCACCGCGGTCGCCCTCGGCCGCCCGGTGTCGACCAGCATGGGGTTCAGCCCCCTCGACGGGCTGCCCGGGGCGACCCGCAGCGGCTCGCTCGACCCGGCGCTGGTGCTGGGACTGCTGTCGACCGGCGAGTACGACCTCGACCGGCTGCGCGCGCTGCTCATCCGCGAGTCCGGGCTGGCCGGGATGTCCGGCACCTCCGGAGACATCCGCGACCTGGCCCGCGCCCGCCGTGGCGGCGACCCCTCCGCTGCCTTGGCCATCGCGACCCAGACCCGGCGGCTGGCCCGCGAGATCGCCTCTGCCCGGGCCTGCCTGGACGACCTCGACGCCTTGGTGTTCACCGGCGGCGTGGCCGAGCACCACCCCGACCTGTGTCGGGAGGTGCTGCACTCGCTCACCCACCTCGGGCTGCCCGTCGACCCGCCTCCCGCTCAGGAGATCGTCGAGCGCGGTCCGAGCGCCGCGGTCCTGAGGCTGCCCGCCCGGGAGGAGTTGGAGATGGACCGCCAGGTCTGCGCCGTGCCGGTGGTGGCCAGGTGACCAGCACGACCACCCCCGTCGCCGCCGCGATGAGCCCGCACGTCGTCGGCATCGCGCCGAACGCGCCCATCTCGGTCGCCCTGCGGCTGATGGCCCACCACCGCATCCGGTACCTGCCGGTCATCGATGCCGAGCGCTGCCTTGGCGTGCTGCACGAACCCGACCTGCTGTGGCGGGCGTGGGCCAGCGGTGATGACGGCGAGACCGTGCGCGCACTCGTGCGCCCGCCGCTGTGCATCGAAAGTGCCGACACCACCCCGCTCGTCGCGGCCGCGGCGCGCATGGCCGCCGAAGCGTCTGACGTCGCCCTGATCACCGACCGCGGCCGCATCGCCGGGATCCTCACGACCGCCGACGCGCTGCGCCACCTCGTCCTCCCCGACAGCCCAACCACCCCAGACCGGAAAGCGAGGAGCCCGCAATGCCCACCCACCACCCCGGGGTGATCGTCGTCGGCGCCGACGGCTCACCCACCTCCGACGCCGCCGTGCACTGGGCCTTCGACGAAGCAGCCGCCCGCGGTCTGCACGTCCAGGTCATCACCGTCCACCACGACGGGCACCCGGTCGACCTGGCCCTGTCCGAGCACCTCGACCGCATCGGCACCGCACACCCCGGTGTGCCCCGCTGGTACCGGCAAGCGCACGGACAGGTGGGCGAGGAACTGGTGCGCAGCGCCGAGGGCGCCGCACTGCTCGTGGTGGGCAGCCGGGGTCCCGGTCGGGTCCGCCCCTCCGCGCTCGGGTCGGTGGCCGCGCATTGCCTGCGGCATGCCCCCTGCCCTGTCGTCGTCGTCCCCGCGACGTCGCTCGGTCACCGCGCGGACCCCACCGGGGCTGCGGCGCTGGCGACGGGGGTGCGGCGGTGAACATCAGCACCCAGATCCCCCTCGTGCACCGGCCGGTCACCCCCGTCGACCGGCGGCGCGCCGCCCGCCACGCCGCGTCCGCCGCCCACGACGCCGATGACCTGCGCTCCCTCCTCGCCGCGCTCGGGCTCACCGCCGCGGACGGGCTCGCCGACCCCGCGCCTGGCGGGGCCGCCGCCCCCGACGACCCGGCACCCGCGCCCGCCGGACCACCGGACCAGGGGACCAGGGCTCTCGGTGCCGCCCTGCTGACCCAGGTGGGCTCAGCGCTGTCCGGGGCGCGGCGATGACGACCGTGACCCGGCCACGCCCGGCGCACCGGCGGGGGGAGCGCGTCGTGGTCGGCGTCGACGGGTCTGACGCGGCGTGGCAGGCGCTGCGCTGGGCGGCGGCGGAGACGGGCCTGCGCGGCGCGCCGCTGCTGCTGGTCCACGCGGGCGACGTGGGCGGTGGCGGTCGGGGGGTGCTGAGCCGGGCGCGCACGCTGGTCCGCGCGCTCGCCCCCGGCACCGAGACCAGGGTGGCCCTGCGCCCCGGCCCCCCGGAGCGGGTACTGGTCGACGCAGCGGCGGGCGAGGCTCTGCTGGTCACCGGCGGGCGGGGGCTGGGTTCGACGCCGCGATCCGCCCTGGGGTCGGTGTCGGCCGCCGTCGTCGAGTGCGCGCGGTGCCCGGTCGTCGTGGTCCGGGGCCCCGCACCAGACACCGGGCCGGTCGTGGTCGGGGTAGACGGCACACCGGCCTCCGACTCCGCCGTCGCGATGGCCTTCGCCGAGGCCGCGCTGCGCGGCGCGCCCCTGGTGGCGGTGCACACCTTCAGCGATGTCGCCTTCACCGACCTGTGGACGGTGCTGCCGCTCGATGTCGACCGGCTCGCGGTCGAGGGCGTTGAGCGACAGCTGCTGGCCGACCGGCTCTCCGGCGCCCGACAGGCCCACCCCGACGTCGAAGTGCGCCTGCTGGTGCGTCGCGATCGTCCGGTGCGCGCCCTGCTCGCCGAGGCCGCCGGGGCGCGGCTGGTTGTGGTCGGCAGCCGGGGTGCGCACACCGGTGCGGGCATGGGCCTCGGGTCCACCAGCCGGACGTTGACCCGCCTCTGCGACTGCCCCGTGGCCGTCGTGCACCCCTCCGACCCGCTCGCTTCGGGACCGAGGTCCCGGTCCGCGGGTGCCGCGCGCACCTGCCCGGCCGACCCGGTCCAGCACAGGCTCATCCCATGAACACTGTGGACCTGGCGCGGTGGCAGTTCGGCATCACCACCGTCTATCACTTCCTGATGGTGCCGCTGACCATCGGCCTGGCGGTGCTGGTCGCGGGGATGCAGACCGCGTGGGTGCGCACCGGGGACGTGAAGTACCTGCGGATGACGAAGTTCTGGGGCAAGCTCATGCTGGTCAACTTCGCCATGGGCGTGGTGACCGGCATCGTGCAGGAGTTCCAGTTCGGGATGTCCTGGAGCGCCTACTCCCGGTTCGTCGGGGACGTGTTCGGCGCGCCGCTGGCGATGGAGGGCCTGGTCGCCTTCTTCGTCGAGTCCACCTTCCTCGGCCTGTGGATCTTCGGCTGGGACCGGCTGCCGAAGCGGGTGCACCTGGCCTGCGCGTGGGCGTTCAGCCTGGCGACGATCGCCTCGGCGTACTTCATCCTGGCGGCGAACTCGTGGATGCAGCACCCGGTGGGCGTGGAGCTGGTCGACGGCCGCCCCCGGCTCACCTCGATCGCGACGGTGCTGGGCAACAGCACGGCGCTGGCGACGGTCCCGCACACCATCGCGGGCGCCTTCGCCGTCGCCGGGTCCTTCCTGGTGGGCATCGCCGGGTGGCACCTGTGGCGCGAGCACCGCGCGAGCGGGTCCGAGGTGGGCGACCGGGCGGTGTGGCGCGCCTCGTTGCGCCTGGGCGGCTGGGTGGGGGTGGTCGCCTTCGCCGCGCTCGCGGTGACCGGTGACGTGCAGGGCAAGCTGATGTTCGAGCAGCAGCCGATGAAGATGGCCGCCGCCGAAGCACTGTGCCGCACGGAGGAACCCGCTGGCTTCTCCGTGTTCGCCGTCGGCGACGTGTCCGGGCCGGACTGCGAGTCGGTCAAGTCCATCACAGTGCCCGCGCTGCTGTCCTTCCTGGCGACCGGCAACGCCACCAGCGAGGTCAAGGGCGTGCAGGACCTGGTGGGGGAGTACCGGGCGCGCTACGGCACCAACTTCCCCGACGACCCCGCCCTGGGCGAGTTCGCGGGCAAGCCCATCGATTACGTGCCCGACCTGCCGGTCACCTACTGGGGCTTCCGGCTGATGATCGGTTTGGGTGCACTGGCTTTCCTCGGGTGCGCGGGCGCGCTGTGGGTGACCCGGCGAGGCCGGGTTCCCGACGGGCGGTGGTTCCCCGTGCTGGCCCTCGCCGCGATCGCCGCCCCGTTCCTGGCCAATGGCTTCGGCTGGGTCTTCACCGAGATGGGCCGCCAGCCCTTCATCGTCGCCCCCAACCCCAGCGGCGTGCCCGGGGTGTGGCTGCTGACCGCCCAGGGCGTCTCCGGTCTCGGCGCGAGCGAGGTGCTGACCTCCCTGGTCGTGCTGACCGCCATCTACGGCGTGCTGGCCGCCGTGGAGTTCGCCCTCATCACCCGCTACGCCAGGGCCGGTGTCGGGGGCGTCATCGCCCCCGCGCGCGGCAGCGGCGATCCCGACGAGCTCGCCTTCGCGTACTGACCAGGAGACCACGATGGACCTGCCCACGCTCTGGTTCGCCATCATCGCCCTGCTGTGGCTGGGCTACCTCTTCCTCGAGGGTTTCGACTTCGGGGTCGGCATGCTGCTGCCGGTGCTGGCCCGCGACGAGGCCGAGCGCCGTGTCATGGTCAACACCATCGGCCCGGTCTGGGACGGCAACGAGGTGTGGCTGCTGGTGGCAGGCGGTGCCACCTTCGCCGCCTTCCCCGGCTGGTACGCCTCCCTGTTCAGCGCCGCCTACCTGCCGCTGCTGCTGTTCCTGGTCGCCCTCATCGGCCGCGGGGTGTCCTTCGAGTACCGCGGCAAGGTCGACTCGCACCGCTGGCGCCGCACCTGGGACGCGATCATCACCGGATGCTCGTGGGTGGCCGCGCTGGGTATCGGTCTGGTGCTGTCGTGGAACGTGTGGGGTCTGCCCCTCGACGCGGGTGGCGACCGGGCGGGCGGGCCGTTCGCGGCCGTCACCTGGCCCACGCTGCTGGGTGCTGTCGCCATCGCCGGGTACGCCGCTGTGCACGGCGCGGTCTACACCGCGCTCAAGACCGAGGGTGAGCTCAGCGCCCGGGCCCGCGGCTTCGCCTTCCAGATCGCCCCGCTGGCCCTGACCCCGCTGGCGCTGCTGCTGGTGCTGGTGCAGCTGCGGTCGGGATCGGTGTGGACCTGGGTCCCGCTCGGGGTGGTCATCGCCGCCGTCCTGGCCGCTGCGGACCGGCTGCGCGCCGCGAGGGAGGGGCAGGCGTTCGCCGCGCTGGGGGTGGCCGTGGTGGGCGCGGTCGTCACGCTCTTCGGCGCGCTCTACCCCGATGTCCTGCCTTCCACCGTGGACCCCTCGTACTCGTTGACCGTGGCAGGCGCCGCGTCCAGTCACTACACGCTGGTGGTGATGAGCTGGGTCGCGCTGTTCGGCACACCGGCGGTCCTGGTCTACCAGGGGTGGACCTATTGGGTCTTCCGCAAGCGCATCGGCGTTCGCCACCTGCCTCCCGTGCACGTCCCCTGAGGAGCGCCGCATGAACCACGACACCCCATCCCCGGATGTCAACACCTACGTCGTCGGGCTCGACGACAGCGCGGGCGCCCTCGCCGCGCTCCGGTGGGCCATGGACGAGGCCGAGTTGCACCACGGCGCGGTGCGCGCTGTCACGGCGTGGGTCAGTGGACCGCCGCACCCGTGGACGGGCGCTGTCCGAGAGGCGTTGGCCGAGGCCTCGGCCGCGCACCCGGGGATCCCGCTGGAGCACACCCAGCGCACCGGCGACACCGCCCGCGCGCTCGCGCACGCCGCCGAAGGCGCCAGGCTGCTGGTCGTCGGCGGTGGGCGCACAGCCCACGAGTGCGCTCACCGCGCGCCCTGCCCGGTCGTGGTCGTCCCCGCCGCCAGGCCCGGCCGCCACCACCTCCGCGGGAGGACGTCGTGACGGTCCCCTCCCGCTCCGCCACCGCGTCGACCATGGGGACGGCGTTGCGGCGATCCCCCGTGCTCGCGGCCACCGACGGGTCGCGGAGCGCGTCCGCGGCGGTGGCGTGGGCGGCAGGCCAGGCGGCGCGCACCTGCACCGAACTGGTGGTCATCACCGCCTATTCGTGGCCGGTCGCCGGGTTCGACGAGTTGTCCGACGCAGGTCACGAACTCAGGGCCAGGTTGCGTGCCGGTGCCGACGAGGTGCTGACCCGGGCCGCGGCGACCGCCCGCGCCGTCGAACCCGACCTCGCCGTCCGGTGCGAGGTCACGTCCGGTGACCCGGTGTCGTGCCTGTCCTCCGCCGCCGAGCGCGCCTCGGTGGTCGTCCTCGGTTCCCGCGGTCTCGGGGGAGTCGCGGGCCTGCTGCTCGGCTCCACGGCGACCGCGGTGGTAGCCGGTGCCCGGTGCCCCGTCGTGGTTGTGCACGACGCCGCCCCGTCCATCGGCACGGTCGTGGCCGGGCTGGACGGTGGACCCGCCGACCAGCGGGTGCTCGCCTTCGCCTTCGCCCACGCCGAGGCCACCGGTGGTGGTGTCACCGCGGTACGCGCCTGGCACGAGACACTGGCCGACGCCGCCCGCACCGCCGACCTCGGGGCGCTCGACACCGGTCCGGTGGCGCGCCGAGCCCGGTCGGCGACCGAGGACGCCGTGGCCCCGTGGCGCGATCGCCACCCCGGGGTCCCGATCGACCTCGTCATCCGCCGGTCCCGGGCGGCCGCGCTGCTGCTCGACCACGCCGCCGCCGCAGCGCTGGTGGTCGTCGGCTCGCGGGGTCGGGGCACGGCCGCCGGGCTGCTGCTCGGATCGGTCAGCCAGGCGGTCGTGCGGCACGCCCGCTGCCCCGTCGCGGTGCTGCGGGGCACCCGGTGAACCCCCTGGGAGCTACGGCCACCGAACGTCTCCTGCTGCGTGCGGTCAGTGCCGCGTCGCGCGCACCCTCGGTCTACAACACCCAACCGTGGCGGTTCCTGCTGGGGGACGACGGGGTCGACCTGTGGCTCGACCTGGACCGGGTCCTCCCCGTCATCGATCCCGACGCCCGGGAGGCCCGTCTGTCCTGCGGTGCCGCTCTGTACAACCTGTGTCTGGTCATCGCTGTCAGTTGCCGCGCCCCGCTGGTGGAACCGTTGCCCGACAGCGCCCACCCTGACCTGCTGGCCACGGTGCGGCTGGGCGGGGCGCACACTCCCAGCGCCGACGAACTCGCCCTCGAACGCGCGGTGGAGCGCAGGCAGACCAACCGCAGGCCCTTCCTGGACCGGCCCATCCCCACCGCGGCGCGCTCGGCGCTGGTGCGCGCCGCGAACGACGAAGGCGCCTGGCTCGCCTTCCCACACGCCGCCGGGCAGGTCGCGGCACTGGTGCAACGCGCCGACCACATCCAGGGCCAGGACCCGGCCTACCTGGCCGAACTACGCGAGTGGACGCACCAGGACGGCAACCGCCGCGACGGCGTGCGTGCGCCCGCCCGGGCGCCCGCGGCAGGCATCGCGGTCCCGCGCGACTTCGCGCCACACCGTCGAGACCGCCGTAGCGACCCCTTCGAGACCGATCCGCAGCTGGCGGTGCTGGTCACCAGGACCGACACCGCGCGGTCCCAGCTGAACGCCGGGCGTGCGCTGCAGCGGGTCCTGCTCAGCGCCGAGGTCGCGGGCCTGGCTGTGTCCCCCCTGTCGCAGCCCGTCGAGGTGCCCGAGGTCCGCGCGGCGCTCGCCGAACTCGTCGGCGGTGCTCCGCAGCTGGTGCTTCGGCTCGGCTACGGCTACCCCGGCGCCCCCACCCCGCGCAGACCGCTCTCGGCGGTCGCCGCACCGGCCGCCAGGCGGATCCACAACCCTCGGAGGAGCGAAACCGATGCGAGCTGACCAGATCATGTCCGCGCCGGTCGTCACCGCGCGCGCCGGGGATCCCGTCGGGCGGGTCGCCGCGCTGCTGGCCGACCACGGCTTCACCGCGCTCCCGGTGGTCGAGGAGGACGACCGGCTCATCGGTCTGGTCACCGAGGCCGACCTGCTGGCGGGCCGGTTCCCCGCCGACGCCCGCAGACCCGCCACCGACGAAGAACGCCCCGCCAGGCCCCCGCGCACCGTCGAGGACGTCATGACCACCCCCGCCGTCGCGGTGGGCGCCGGCACTGACGTCGCCGTGCTCGCGCGGCTGATGCTCGCCGACCGCAGGCGGTGCCTGCCCGTCGTGTCCGGGTCACGGCTCGTCGGGGTGGTCACCCGCCGCGACCTGGTCCGGCTGCTCACCCGCCCTGACCCCGAGGTCGCGGCGGACGTGCGCAGGCGACTGCGAGGCTACGGCGGGCCCCACCGGTGGCGCGTTGCCGTTGACGCGGGATCGGTCACGATCACCGACCAGTTCGCCGCCTGCCAGGGCGCCGCCGTGGACCGCCACGTCGCCCGCGTCCTCGCCGAGAGCGTGCCCGGTGTCGTGCGCGCCGACGTCATGGCCGCGGACGCGGGGTCATCGGCCGGACCGGAGGTTGGCGCGCCAGGGGACGCCGTCAGGACGCTGGGGTGACCGCTGGCCGGTTGTCCCCATCACCGCGCCGTGCCACAGTCCGGGGACGGGTCGGGGGGAGGGGAGCGGGAATGGCCGAGGAGACCTCGGGTGCTGGTCGCCTGCTGTCCGGGCTGCGGCTCGACGAGCTGCTGGGTGAGGTGCACGACCGGCTCGGCCAGGTCATCTCCGCCCGGGACAACCTCCAGGGCCTGCTCGACGCCGTGGTCGCGGTCGGGGCGGGACTGGAACTGGACTCGACGTTGCAGCGCATCGTGCGCGCCGCGGTGGACCTGGTCGACGCCCGCTTCGGGGCGCTGGGTGTGCTCGGGGACGGGGGTGGCCTGGCTCGCTTCGTGCACGAGGGCATCGACGCACCCACCCGCTCGCTGATGGGTCACCTGCCCGAGGGCAAGGGCCTGCTCGGGCTGCTGATCGAGCACCCGGAGCCGATCCGCGTACCGGACCTGCGCGCCCACCCCGCCTCGGTGGGCTTCCCACCCAACCACCCGCCGATGACGTGCTTCCTCGGTGTCCCGGTGCGCGTGGGCGGCGAGGTCTTCGGCAACCTGTACCTGACCGACAAACGCGGTGCCGCGGAGTTCACCGCCGACGACGAGGCGGTGGTCACCGCGCTGGCCTCAGCGGCGGGCATCGCGGTGGAGAACGCTCGGCTGTTCGAGCTCTCCTGCGAGCGCGAGCGGTGGCTGGCCGCCACCGCGGAGGTCAACGCCGCACTGCTCGGCGGCGCCGACCAGGAGGCCTCGCTGCACCTGATCGCCGAGCGCGCCTGCCAGCTCACCGGGGCCGACTGCGCCACCATCCTGCTCACCACCGACAGCGGGGCGTTGACCACCGCGGCGGCGCACGGCCCCGCCGCCGACCGGCTGGCCGCCGCCGACCTCGCGGGGGTGCGGGAGCTCTTCAGGTCCGTCCTCGCCGAGAACCGGCCCCGGGTGGTCGCCGACCTGGGCGCGACCGACGCCTGCGGACCCGCCGTCATCGTCCCCCTCAACGCCCAGGGTGGGGTGCTCGCGGTGGCCAGGGACAAAGGCGGCGCTCCGTTCGCCTCGGACCGGGCCCCGCTGCTGGCCGGTTTCGCGGGCCAGGCGGCGATGGCCCTGGAACTGGCCGCCACCCAGCGCGCCCAGCGCCTGCTCGACGTCCTCGCCGACCGCGATCGCATCGCCCAGGACCTGCACGACCACGTCATCCAGCGGCTCTACGCCACCGGCATGAGCCTTCAGGGCACGCTGCGCCGGATCACCGACCCCGCGGTCCGCGAACGGGTGCAGACCGCGGTGGAGCAGCTGGACCAGACCGTGCGGGAGATCCGCACCTCCATCTTCGACCTCACCGCCGAGGAGGGCGACGGGCTGCGCAGGCGCCTGCTCGACATCGTCGCCGAGGTCACGGGCGCCGCCGGACCCGTCCCGGCGGTGACGATGTCCGGCGCCATCGACACGTTGGTGCCCACCCAGGTCGCCGACCACGCCGCGGCCGTCCTGCGGGAAGCGCTGAGCAACGCGGTGCGGCACGCGCGCGCTTCGCAGATCGCCGTCCTCGCGCACGCCGCGGACACCCTCACCATCGAGGTCCGCGACAACGGTGTCGGCATCGGCGACCCCACCCGGCGCAGCGGCCTGGCCAACATGGTCAACCGGGCCGAGCAGTGCGGCGGCGCCTGCGAGGTCACCGGCACCCCCGGCGGGGGCACCACCGTCCGCTGGCGGGTCCCGCTGGGGTAAGCGCGCGGCGGTCGGACTACTGCCCGGGGTCCTTGCGCAGCTGCGCCGCCAGCACGGCGGCCTGGGTGCGGCGCTGCATCTTCAGCTTGGCCAGCAGGTGGGAGACGTAGTTCTTGACCGTCTTCTCGGCCAGGAACATCCGCTCACCGATCTCGCGATTGGTCAGGCCCTCGCCGATCAGCTCGAAGACCGTGCGCTCCTGGTCGGTCAGCTCGGCCAGCGGGTCGACCTCCGAGCGCTCCCGGCGGATGCGGTCCAGCAGCGCGGTCGTCGTGCGCGGGTCCAGCAGCGACCCGCCCGCGCCGACCGTGCGCACCGCAGCCACCAGGTCCGACCCGAGCACCTGCTTGAGCACGAACCCCGATGCCCCGGCCATGATCGATTCGAACAGCGCCTCGTCGTCGGCGTAGGAGGTCAGCATCAAGCAACGCAGGCCCGGCATCCGCGACCGCAGCTCCCGGCACAGCTCCACCCCCGTGCCGTCGCCCAAGCGCACGTCCAACACCGCCACATCCGGCTCCGCCGCAGGCACCCGCACCAAGGCCTCGGCGACCGAGGCAGCTTCCCCGACGATCTCGATGTCGGGTTCGTCGAGCAGGTCGGCCACCCCGCGCCGCACGATCTGGTGGTCGTCCACCAGGAAAACCCGGATGCTCATCAGCCTGCCCTTCGTCGACCGCCAGCACGCACGAGAGTAGGGCGCGTGAGACCCGCCCGTCAGGCGGCGCAGGGTGGCCTTCGACAGGGACCAAAGTCCCGGCTCGGTGCCGCGCGACGGGGAACCGGGCTGCTCCCGGGCCGTAGAGCGGGGCGTCCCCGGGCACAGCGGTCGGTACGCCGCGAGCAGCTGGCTGCGGTGGCACACCGGGAGTGCCCTTGGACGCCACTTCCCGGCCCGTTGGTCCCCCGAGACCAGGCCCGGTGCCACAGGCGGCACTGGACAACAGCGCGCACTCTCGACCTGGAACACCTTGAGGGGGCACCAGCGGAGGGCTGACTGCGCCCGCGCTCGCCGCAGTCGGGGCCTGTCGGCGGAGCGGCGTCCGGTCATCGACCACTGCCGAGCGGCCCGTGGCGCCGCGTCGGGCCTCGCCCTCCAATCCGACAGCCCGGTGGCCGTGGTGCACCCAGGGCACAGCGCACAGGAGGTCCACTGATGAGCACCACCGGGTTCGTGGTGGTCGGGGTCGACGGCTCGGCCACCGCCCGCACCGCCCTGATGTGGGCGACGGAGGAGGCCGCCCGTCGCCACCTGGCGGTGCGCGTGGTCACCGCCCACACCGCAGGCTCCCCGGAGCCTGTGGTGGCCACCGCCCAGGTCGCGGACGTCACGGGCAGCTACCCGGAGGTCCGGATCGAGCACCACCGCCTCGACGGGCCACCCGGGCGCACCCTGGTCGAGGCCGCCGAGGACGCCGCGTTGCTGGTGGTGGGCAGCCGCGGCGCGACCGGGGTCCTGTCGACCCTGCTCGGCTCGGCGACCGCCTACTGCCTGCGGCACGCGCACTGCCCCGTGGTCGTGGTGCCTCCCGCCTCGACCACCCAACCGGTCGTTGCACAGGACACCGCGGTCCCGCCGTTGACCCCCGGACCCTTGCTGTAGTCCCCGGACCCGACCGCCTACCGCCCCTCGACCGAAGGTTCACCATGCCTGCCCAACCGCCGACATCGCCTGACCGGATCAACGACGAACTGGAGTCCATCACCGGCGAACTGTCCCGCCTGTTCGCCGGTCGGGTCGACCTGGACCACGTCCGCGCGGTCGTGCACGAGAGCTACCGGACCATCAGCTCGCAGGCCGCCGTCACGGCCCACGTCATCCCGCTCACCCGGCACGCCGCCCGCGCGCACCTGGAGTCCGAGGCCGGCTGAGCCGGAGGTGCAGCGCGCCTCGGGACCAAGGTCCCTGCGGTGGTGGCCCGCCCGTACCTTCCACATCCCGCCCGGAGGCGACCAGGCTCTGCGGCTCACCACACCGCCGAGCCAGGGAGCTGATGTTGTCCGGTCCACCGCCCGCCATCGCCTGCACCTCAACCACTGAATCGGGGAAAGCGCAGAAGGCAAGCGCCAGCTCGCGGCGACCGCTCGAGGACCGCCACCGCGACGAGGCGGCGCCCGATGTCGGCTGGCCCGCCCGCCCCCGCCTCCACCGGCTGTTCGACCAAGCCCTGCTCGCGCCGGGCTCCCCGGCGGTCGTGTTCGTGCACGGCGCCGCCGGATCGGGCAAGACCGCGGCCCTTGCCGCGTGGGCGGCTCGGGCACCGCGCGCGAATGCCGGTCCGGTGGTGCTGTGGGCCTCGGCGGGCGATGACGGGGACGACCTGCTGGCCACCGCCCGCGCCGCGCTGGACGACGCGCGAGCCCGCTCGACCGGGGGAGGCGGGGTCCGCGCGGGTGCGCGCTCGCAAGTGGTCTTGGTGGTCGACCAGGTCGAGGGACTGCGCGACCCCACGGTGTCGCAGGAGGTGTCCACACTGCTCCGCTCGCTGCCCGCCGGGCTGCGCGTCGTCCTCAGCGGACGCGTACGACCGCCGCTGCACCTGGCGAGACTGCGCTTGGAGGGCCACCTGCGGGAGATCGACGACACCGAGTTGCGGTTCACCCGCGCCGAGGCGCGCGCCTTGCTGTCCGCCCACCGGGCACAACCGACTGAGGCGGAGTTGGACCGCCTGATGGAGTGGACCCGGGGATGGGCGGCCGGTCTGGTCTTCACCGCCGCCCGGTCCACCGGGCCCGCCCACCTCACCGGTGCCCGTGCGCTGCGCGCCACCGGCCTGGACCATTACCTCGACGAGGAGGTCCTGGCGTACTGGTCCGCGCGCGAACGTCGACTGCTGGAGCTGACCAGCATCTGCGAGGTCGTCACGGCCGAACTGGCCACGGCGGTGACCGGGATGGCGGACGCCGCCGCCCTGCTCCACCGGATCCGCGCCGCCGACGCGCTCGTCGTCGAGACGGAGGACGGGTACCGGCTGCACCCGATTCTGCGCGACCACCTGCACAATGCGCTCAGCGCGACCAGCCCGGGAAACATCGCGGACCTCCACCGCGCCGCCGCGGCGCACCTGCTCGACCATGGGGCCGCGCTGCGCGCGGCAGAGCACGCGCTACACGCCCGCGAAACCGCCCTCGCGACCGGGATCGTCACTGAAGAGGGTTTGCGCGAGGTGCTGCAGGGCGGCGGCCACCGCATGCTCACCGTCACCTCCGCGCTGCCCGAGGCAGCGCGGCGGACCAGGAGCGTCGGTGCCACCGCCGCGTTGGCCGCGCTCGACGACGGTGACGTCGTGGCCGCCGACAGGATCCTCGCCACTCTGTCGCCCGGGGGCGACAGCGGGTCCGATGCCCTGCTCGGCCTCGTGTCCCTGTACCGCTCTCGGTTCGGAGGAGAGCCGGACAGGGTTTGGCCGCTCCCGGACGACCAGCAGACCGGTGCGCTGGGATTCGCGATTCGCTTGCACAGCGCGGTCGCCGAGCTCTGGGCCGGCAGGCCCGAGAGCGCCCGGCAGCGGTTGGATCACCTTGTCGAGTCGGGCCGCGATCGACCACCACCGTGGCTGACGGTGCAGGCGCACGCCCACCTCGGGGCCGCGGCCCTGCTCACGGGCAGCCCGACCGACGCGGCCGCGCACGCCGAACGCGCCACCTCCCTCGCGGCCGCCCACGGGTGGACGTCACGCTGGCCTGCGGCCCTCGCCGCGGTCGTCGCGGGCGCGGTGGCGTTCCTGCGGGGGAACACCGACCGCGCCGCTGCCCTTATCGCCCCGGCTGTTCCGGTCCTGGTCCGCCGGGCGGAGACGACCCTGTCCTGCACCGCCCACTGGCTGGACGCCCTGGTCCGCTTCGACAGCGCGGCGCAGCCGCGCGCCGTCGCCGAGAGGGCGCACCGGTGGTGGGCCCGGCACCGCGGCACGCCGATCAGCAGGCCCGTCGTCGCCATGGCCGCCCCGGGGCTGGTCCGGATCATGCTGCAGGTCGGCGAACCCGGCTGGGCGGCGGACCTGGTGCGCGACACCGAGCCCATCCTGACCGGGTGGGCCGAGCACTCGGTGCTGCGCGCGCTGGTCCAGCTCCACCACGGGCGGGTGGCTCGCGCGCGTGGGTTGCTCGTCGCCGTGCTGGAGCAGACCTCCCACCCGGTGGTCCCCACGACCCTGGTCGACGCCTGGGTGCTGGAGGCGTTGTTGGCCGACCGCGCCGGGGACCGCGCACGTGCCCACACCGCGTTGCTGGTGGCCCTGCGCCACGCCGCTCCGATGGCCGCCCCGCGACCCATCCTGGCCGCAGGACCGGCTGTGCGCGGTGTGCTCGTCCGCGGACTGGGCCGGTTCGGGGAGCATGAGGCGTTCGTGGAGGGGGTGCTCACCCGATTGGCCCCCCTGCCCGGTGCCGGTTCACCGCTGACCGGTCGGGAGCTGCAACTGCTGGCCCGCCTGCCCTCGATGGCCACCATCGCCGAGATCGCCGAGGCCGAGTTCGTGTCCACGAACACCGTCAAGACCCACTTGCGGGGCATCTACCGCAAGCTGGCTGTCCGGCACCGCCGGGACGCCGTGCTGGTCGCGCGCAGGCTGGGACTGCTCTGAAAGTCACCCCCGACGGGCGAGGCGGGAACTGCGCCCTGCCTGCACCGTGTCCGTGTCGAAGGGGGTACCAGTGGCGGTACGCGTACGAGGGGTGGCATCGGTTCGCCACACAGGTCCCCACAGCGGACCGGACGGGCCTGGTCACGACCCGCTTGCCACGGCACAAGCCTGGTCAGAGGCGGTCCGGCGCTACGTGGACGCCGAGGCGCCGGAGCACTTCGCCGCTCTCATCGCCGAGGCTGCCCGGGCCGCCGTGGACGCGCGGTTCTCCTGCGTCCTAGTGGCCGGCGGGAACGGGCGGTTGCGGGTGGGCGCTGTCGTGGGACCACCCCCAACCCCGAGTAGCCTCGTACTGGTCGCTGGAGGGGCGGTCCAGCACGTCGCCGCGACCAGCGGGATCCGCGTGGTGGACGACGCGCCCTCGGCTGGGTTGCGCATCGATCCGCTGGTGGTGGCCGCCGACCTGGGGCAGGTCGCTGTCGTGGGCGTGCCGGTGCGCGTGGGGCTCACCGAGCCGGGGCTGTCCCCGGCCTGCCTGGTCCTGTTCGCGGGCGCGGGTCGCCCCGACCCCGACCCTGCGGACCTCCTCTTGGTCCAAGCGCTGGCGACCGCGGCTGCGGCGGTCCTGCGCGCGACCGATGTCGCCGCAGCAGTGGACCGCGATCGGGAGCGGACCGCCGAGCGGGTGCGCGACGAGGTCTTCCCACTGCTGCACTCGGTGTCGGTCGGCTTGCACGCGGTCGCCCACGTGGTCGACGAGCCGCAGACGCGGGCCAGGGCAGTGGAGATGATCGCCACCGTCGACACCGCGCTGAGCCGCATCCGCACGGCGGTGTTCGACCTCCCCGACCGCCGGTGAGGCACCAACCGCCTGCGCCGCGGCTGCAGGAACCCCCTCAGCCGACCGATCGCGCCGCGACCACCCGCAAACCAGTCCTGATGAGCGCGCCATGTAGTGGGGGAGACACCGCCCGGCCCGGCCGGACGCACTGGCCCGCCCCAGGCCTCCCAGGTCATCGCCGCGCACGCGGACCGGTGCGACGGCCACACCGCAGGTCAGCGGCTCCGATCGGAGGTCCGCGACGATGTCCGCGCGGTTGTGGTGCCCGGCCGACGGTGGCCTCGGCGTCGAGCAGCACCCACCACCGATCACCTGACCCGCGCGCCCCTCACCCCAGCACGGAGGTGAGGTTGCGGCGTGGGGTGCGCGGGAGCTCCCCGGCTCCCGGGGATGGCCACCCGACGCGCACCACCAGTTGGGGCACCAGGTCGCCGCGCAGCACCCGGGTGCGCAGCAGCTCCCGCACCCCCGGTACCTCCACCGGCTGGCTCAGCGCGCAGGAGGCCAGCCGCAGGCCGGTGGCGCCCAACAGCACGGCGCTGGTGGCCTCGCCCGCCCGCAGCCGGGACTCGCCGTCGTCGGAGGCGGTTCCCAGCACCAGCAGGCTGCCGCCACTGCGTCCCGCGGGTGCAGGAGGCAGTACCGGGTTGGGGAACCCGCGCAACACCAGGCCTTCCCACTCCGTGGCCGCGGGGATGTTGGCGGCGGGGATGCCATCCTCCGCGCCGTCGGGCCGCCCGCACCACCGCGCGAGTTCCGCGTGGTACCGGTCGTCCGCGCTCTGGGCGGCGTCCGCGGCGGCGATGGCGGAGCGCAGGGCCGTCCGGGCGGTGCCTCCGACGACCTCGGCCACCACCCCCTGCAGCGCGGCACGCGCCACCAACTCCGCGAGGACGACGTCTGTGGCGGGCCAGGGGGCGTAGGCACGCCTGTCACTGCGCCTGCGGGTGATGGACACCGCGTCGGTCACCTCGACCTGGCCGGGTACGGCGGGGATGGCGGACACCTCGGCGAGCAGGTCCCGATCGGTCGGGTCCGGGAAGCGGGTCACCACGGCCGCCCACCCGAACGCGGCCAGTGACACCCGCAGGTGGTGCAGCGCGGCTCCGCAACTGATCAGCAGGTCGCGGCCGTCGCTGTCGGCCGCGCGCAGCCACCTGCCGCGGTCGACCGACAACCGCACACCCCCCGGGACGAGCCGCCACCGCCACGGTTGGGTGTTGTGCACCGAAGGCGCCCAGCACGCCATCCGCACGGCGGCGCGCAGGGTCTCCGCGTCCGGGCCGCCGTGGTCGGCCAGAGCGGTGTTGACCGCGCCGTCAGTCGACATCGTCGCCTCCTCGACACCCAGCCCCGGTGGAGTGGGTTGTCCACCACCCTGCATTCGCGGGTGCGAGCGACCACAGTGCGGGTGGTCCCGACCGCACAGGGACCATGGGTGCGCGTCGGTGTCCAACACGACCGCCCATCCGGATCAACCGCCCTCGTCCTCCGCCGGTGGAGCGGCATCCGGACGCCCGGTTCGGCGCATGGCCCACACCACCCACAGCGCACCGACCGCCGCCGCGAGCACTGCGAGTCCCAGCAGGCCGAGCGCGACCGGCAAGAGCGCTGGTGCGCGGGCCGCGACCCTTACCGACGCCCGCACCGGAGCGGACCCGTCGGCGTTCACCACCACAACCACCCAAGCACCCGCCTGCGGTGTCCACACGGGGTCCGCTACGGTCGAGGCCACCCAGAAAGCCTGCGACGCGGGCGGTAGCGGCCGCGCGGAACCAGGTATCGTGTCCACCTCGGACGCGGTCCCGGGCGTGTGGACGGTGGCGCGTACCACTCCGGCCAGGTAGCGGCCCACCTGGCTGCTGGGCGCCACTCCGACGAACACCCCGGGGCTATCGACGACATCGATCCGCACATCGCCGACGACATCTTTCGCCCCCGACCACCCCACCGCGGGTGGGAGCACCACGTGCTCGCTGGTGACGGCGTTGTGCGGGGAGAACACCTGCACCACAGGGGCGGTGACGTAGCCGTCGGCGTCGCGGGCGAACCGGTCGGCCCACAGCGCAAGTCCTCCGGTGACCAGGGGAGCCGTGGACAGCAGGACAAGCAGCGACCCGAAGGCGAGCGCGATCACCCGCCCAGCCGTCCAGCGGACGCGCTCGACCGGCGCGGGAACGCGCGCGGCCATCGCCCCGGTGTCGTCCCGCGGCTGTTCGCGGGCACCGGTGTCCAATCGGAACGGCGGGTACTCGTCGGTCATCAGCGCCGCGTACGCCACCCCGCAGGACCCACCGGTCGAGCCCCACCACCAGGTCGTGCAAGCCCGCCGGGTACCGGCCGCGGAACAGCAGCACCACCCCGGAGATGATCACCAGCAACCCGATCAGGCCAACCCCCGACCAGCGGGCGTCCCCGGTATCGCCGCCGAGGTGGTTCCCGCCGCCGACCAGCAGGCCGACCACGAGGTAGTGCGGCATCGCCAGCAACCACCACTTGACCAGGACACCACCCCTCGACAGGCGTGGCGGTTCGTCGACCTCCAGCCTTGCCGGGTAGTCCGGGACGTCGGCAAGGGTGAACGGGGGACACCGGTCGGTGCCCAGCGCCGCGTACCCGTAGTACTGCACTCGCCACGTCCAGCGCAGGACCCCGGTGGTGTATCCGAACAGGGTTCGCGGGTACTGACCGGTGATCAGGATCGCGAAGAACGCCACGACCGTGACCACCACGAAGCCCACCCACAACGGCACCAGGACCACGGCGTGCGGCACCAGCAACAGCCACTTCACCAACCACAGCCCGCGGCTCGGTGCGTCCAGCACCCCTGTCACGCGAACTGCCGGAGCTCCGGACATCGTCGCCTCCCACGTCGACAGCGCCATCGAGGTCGTGCGGTCAGGAGGTTGTCCCGGCGCTGGTGACCCCCGTCACCGTGAACCGCTCGACCGCGGTCCGGTGGCTGCCCGTGGACGCCACGATGGTCAGCACGCCCGCTCCGGGCGAGCGCCAGAGCACCGAGACTGACCAGGGCGTGTCGGTGCCACCCGCAGGTGTGCAGCAGGACTCGCCAAGGGGCGCCGGAGCCCCTTGGCGCAGCACACGCACCCGGATGCTCTCGTCCATCCCGGTGATCCGGCCTCCCACCGTCACCGGGGAGGTGACCTCGGCGCCGTAGCGGGGAGCGGTCAGGCTGAACGTGCTGTCCCGGGTACCGACCACCTCCCATGGCGCGTCGGGGCCCGCCCCGTAGCGGGCCAGGTGGACCTCGGCAGCGGCCGTGCGCGTGTGGGGATCGTTCCGGTCGCCGACAGCTACCCAGGCCTCGCGGTCCACCTGTGACACCGACAGGACGTCGGTGATCTCGGTGAACCCGAGGTAACCGGTGGCGAAGGCCGTCGCGGTTGCCGCCGCGTCGAGGTGCCAGGGCTGGTGCCCGTCTGCCCGGTACAGCTGCTCCCACGCCGCGGCTTCGGCCTGGGAGGGAAACGGCCACAGCGGTTGGTGGTGGAACGCCCACTCGCCCTGCTGCGCTGATGTCGGTCTTGTCGATGGTCTCGGGGGCCGCCCTGTCCCGGGGGCTGCGCGATCCCGCTCGGACGTCACCGCCGTGGCCCGGGTGCCTGCGGGGGAGTCCGAGGGCGGCCGATCACCTGCGATCACGATCGCGGCGACCGCGGCCGTGGCCAGGAACAGCGCGGTCCCCGACAGCACGAGCGCCACGCGCACCCGCGCCGCGCGCTCCTGCGGACCGGGCCGGCGGTCGTCGCCGGCGGCACTGGTGCGCGGTGTCGTCGATTCCCGGCCTGGGCCTTGGTCGTCGTCGGCTGCCACAACTGGCTCCTCCTCCTGGCTTGCGGGTGCCGGTGTCAGCACGTGCTGCTGACACCGGGCAGCGGTCGGCAGACCTCGGCGAGTGGGCGGCGCAGGCTGGTGGGCAGCGGTTCTGCCGAGATCGGCGCGAACCCCACGCGCAGCAGCAGGTGCGGGGCGGCCGCGTCGTCGAGCGGCCCCTCGCGCAGCACCCGCCTGGCCAGGGGCACCTCCAGTGGTTGCGACAGCGGACAGGTGGCCAAGCCCATACCGGTGGCGGTCAGCAGCACGGCGCTGGCCGCGGCACCGGCCCGCAGGTGGTCCCGGGCGGTGTCGCGCACTGTGGCCAGCAGGAGCACCCGGGACGCGTCACGCTCTCCAGGGGCGGTGGGCGGGGACCTCAGTTCCCCCAGGGGGAAGCGGCGGTTGGGCATCTCGTGCTCGGTTCCCGCGGCCGGGCTCGCCGCGGCGGTGACACCGTCCTCGGCGCCGGGGGAGCGTCCGCTCCAGGCTGCGACCTCCCGGCGGTAGGACGGGTCGCGCTCTTGGTCGACCGCCGCCTCAGCGGCCACCGCGGCCAGGTCCCGCAGGTCGAACGGGTCCTCCAGCGCCACCAGCAGCGCACCTTCCCGTGCGGCGACCTGCACCAGGTTGTCGAGGTACGCGGCGGGAACGGGCCAGGAGGAGTATCGGCGGCGGTCTGTCCGCCTGCGGGTGAGCGCGGCGGCCAGCGCGACGTCTGCGTCGTCGGGTTCCCGTTCGGCGAGCACCTCCACGGCGGCGAGGTGGTCGGTGTCGGAGGGGTTGGGCAGCAGGTGCGTCCGGTGCGCCCACCCGAGCCCGGTCAGCGCCACGCCCAGGTGGTGCACTGCGGCGCCGCAGCTGAGCAGCAGGTCGCGGCCGTCGGGGTCGGTGGCGGGCACCGCCCGCGAGCGGTCGGCGACGAGGTGCAGGGTCTGCTCACCCACCAGCCACCGCCACGGCTGGGTGTTGTGCACCGAGGGCGCCCGGCAGGCCAACTGCAGGGCGTCGTGTACCAGGTCGGGGTCCATCACGGCCGCCCCGTGGCGGGCACGACCACCACCGGGCACCCCGCGTGCCGGATGACGTCGGCGGCGAAGGCGCCGACGCCGTCGGCCAACCGCGGCCTGCGGTGGTGGGCACCGATCACCAGCAGGTCGGCCCCGCGCGCCGCCCGAGCCAGCACTTGCCCGGAGCGGCCGGTCAGCTCCGCGGTGTCGACCCGGACGGCCGGTGTGGTCCCCGGGGTGTCGAGGACCACCTCCTCGACGGCCAGCGCCAGCGCCCGGCGGGCGCGTCGCGCCCCGTGCGGGTTCAACCCCATGGCCATCGCGGGTACGAAGGCGGTGTCCGGCTCGCTCACCAGCGCCGCGGTGACCCGCGCCGCGCGCCGCCGGGCCTCGGCCAGTGCCCAGCGCAGGGCGGCGGTGCCTGCCGCGGATCCGTCGTAGCCGACGACGATCCCACCCGCCCGGATGCGCTGGGCGCCTCCGGTGCCGTCGTTGGGGGAGTGCTGCGCGGTCATCTCTTCCTCCCTCCTGGCCGGGGAGCGCCCGACCAGTCCTGTGTCGACCCGTGCCCGTGTGAACCTCGCCCCGTCGCGGGCCCTCACACCGGCCACGGTGCTCGGCCCACCCCGGGAGCGCGCAGTGCCGTTGGCGGTGCTGGTGGGGACCTTTGGTCCCCTCCAGGCGGGGCGGGCGGCGTCAGCGGCGCAGCGCCGCGTCCAGCAGCAGCCGCCGCTCGGCCGACCCGACCGCAGTGCGGACCGCGCCGACCGAACCAGGGTCCACCGACACCGAGGTGATCCCCAGGCCAACCAAGTGCTCGACGAAGGCGGGTCGGGTCGTCGGCGCCTGCCCGCACAGCGACGTGGTCATCCCCGCCCTGCGCGCCGCCACCACGATCCGCGAGATCGCGTCCAGCACGGCGGGGTCGGCCTCGTCGAAGAGCTCGGCGCAGGTCTCGGAATCCCGGTCCACGCCGGGCACGAGCTGGGTGAGGTCATTGCTGCCGATCGACACCCCGTCAACGCCCATCCCGGCGTACTCACTGATCCAGTACGCCGCGGACGGCACCTCGGCCATCACCCAGCGCTGCAGGCCGCGCTGACTGCCCAGCGGGCTGGAGTCCACCAGGTCCAGGCAGGCTGCCAGCTCCCACCTGGTGCGCACGAACGGCAGCATGAGGTGCAGGTTCGGGTGGCGCTGGCGCACCCTGGCCAGGGCTGCGAGCTCCAGCCGGAACAACTCGGGGTCCCGCACGTAGCGGTGGCAGCCGCGGAAGCCGATCATGGGGTTGCGCTCGACCGGTTCGAACGCCGCGCCGCCGCGCAGCGCGCGGAACTCGTTGGTGCGCAGGTCGGTGGCCCGGTAGAGCACCGGGCGCGGGGTGAACGCGGCGGCGATGTGGTCCAGCGGTGCCGCCAGCGCGGCGGTGAACGCCTCCGGGTTGTGGTCGGCCAGAAACTGCCGGGGATGCGCGCCGTCAAGGGCGTGGGTGAGCATCAGCTCCGCGCGCAGCAGCCCGACCCCGTCCACCGGCAGTGCGGCGACCTCCTCTGCGTGGTCGGGCACCGCGAGGTTGACGTACACCTTGGTGGCCAACACATCGTTCACGGCGGTCGTCGACGGCGCCGGACGCGCGGGTGCGGTGCTCGCCGGGGTGCGGCTCTTACCCGGTGTGACAGTGCCCGTCGACCCGTCAACGGTCACCACCATCCCCTCCCTCAGGGTGGTGGTGGCCGTGCGGGCGCCCACAACGGCGGGCACCCCAAGCTCACGCGCCACGATCGCCGCGTGGCAGGTCACCCCGCCTTGGTCGGTCACCACCGCGCCCGCGCGGCGCAGCACGGGCACCCAGTCCGGATCGGTCATCGCCGCCACCAGCACGTCGCCGTCGCCGAACCGGTCGGTGACCGCCGGGGAGGCCAGCACCCGGACCACGCCGGTCGCGGTGCCGGGCGCGGCGGGCAGACCAGTCAGCAGCGGCCCGGCGCTGTCGCCCAGCGTGGTGATCGGCCTGGTCTGCACCAGCCACGTGACCCCATCGGCGTCGATGGCCCACTCGATGTCCTGGGGCCGCCCGTAGTGCCGTTCGACGTCCACCCCCAGCGCGGCCAGCGCCAGGACCTGCTCGTCGGTGAGCACGCGGCGGGCGCCCTCGGAGGTTGACAACTCCTGCCGCCCGCCCGCCCCCACCCGGTGGGTCTGGTGCCCCACCCGCACACCGGTGATCCTCATCCCGTTCTTGTCGACCCGGTAGGTGTCCGGCTCGACCGCTCCGCCGACCACTACCTCACCCAGGCCGAGCGCGCCCTCGACGAGGATCGTGGCGGGAGACTCGTCGAGCGGGTCGGCCGTGAACACCACCCCGGACCGCTCCGAGTCCACCATCCGCTGCACGACCACCGCGATCGCGGGCTCACCAGTGATCCCGCGCTCGGACCGGTAGGCCAGTGACCGCTGCCCGTACAGCGACGCCCAGCAGTCGACCACCTTGTCCACCACGTCCTCGGCGCAGACACCCGTGCAGGTGGCGTTCATCCCCGCGAAGGAGTCGGTGGTCCCGTCCTCGGCCGTGGCCGAGGACCGCACGGCCATCCGCGCGCCGTCGCCCAGTTCCCCGGCCGCGGCGCGCACCGCCTCGGCGACGTCGGCACGCATCCCCGCTCGGCGCACCCGCGCGGCGAGGGCGGCGGCATCCGGTCTGGCTGCGGCCGCGCCCTCGGCCAGCTCCCCGCGGGTGTCCGCGGCAGCCATGCTGGCCAGGAAGGCTTGCGCGGTCACGACGAACCCCGGCGGCACCGGGAACCCGGCGGCGGTCAGCTCACCCAGGTTGGCCCCTTTGCCACCCGCCACCTCCGCGTCGTGGACGGTCACCTGGTCCAGTGGCAGCACCCACGGCTCGGCCGCCGGATCCGCGGCCGTGGGGGTCGAGCCCGTTCGCCCAACCATCGGTGCCCCCTCAGGCGTGCTTGCGGTGCAGGGCGACCTTGAGCGCGCCGGTCTCGCCCGCGCGCGTGAACACGTCGTAGGCGGACTCGATGTCGTTCAGGTCGAAGGAGTGGGTGATCATCCCGTCCACGGGCAGCAGGCCCTCGGCCACCATGGTGATCAGCTCCGGGGTGGTGCGGGTGTCGACCAGCCCGGTGGTGACCGTCAGGTCCCGGTCCCAGATGGCCTCCAGGTGCAGCGCGGCAGGTGCGCCGTGCACGCCGACGTTGGCGACGTGCCCGCCCGGGCGGACCAAGCGCACGCACAGCTCGAAGGCCTCGGGCACCCCCACCGCCTCGATCACCACGTCCGCGCCCCGTCCGCCGGTCAGCTCCGACACCGCGGCCCCGGGGTCGTCGACGCCGTCGAGAGCCACTTGGGCGCCTGCGGCCAAGGCCATCTGCCGGCGGCCTGGGGCGGGGTCGACTACGACCATGGCCCGGGGGGTGAACATCGCCGCTGCGCGCACCGCGGCGATGCCGACGGGCCCTGCCCCCACCACGACCACCACGTCTCCGGGGCGCACCTGCCCGTTGAGCACGCCCACCTCGTAGGCGGTGGGCAGGATGTCGCAGAGCACGAGCGCGTCCTCGTCGGACAGCTTCTCGGGCAACAGGTGCAGCGAGGTGTCGGCGAACGGGGTGCGCACGTATTCGGCCTGCGTGCCGTTGATGCGATGCCCCAGCACCCAACCGCCCCCGCCGGTGCACAAGCCTTGGCGCCCGCTGAGGCAGGACCGGCACCGCCCACACGCGCTGATGCAGGACACCAGCACCCTGTCCCCCGGGCGCACCGACGCCACCGCTGAGCCCACGGCCTCCACGGTCCCCACCGCCTCGTGTCCCAGGATGGTTCCCGCGACGACCTCCGGCACGTCGCCGCGCAGGATGTGCAGGTCGGTGCCGCACAGGGTCACCGCGTCCACCGCCACCACGGCGTCGGTGGGCACCAGGGGCGCGGGGTCGGAGGTGACAGTCCACACTGGACGTCCAGGTCCCTCGTAGCGCAGCGCTCTCATCGCGGTCCTCCTCGTCGGATCGGCTCCGCTGCCGACGTTGCGCCCCGCACCAGACTGGGACACAGGGCGCTAGGTCCCGCTCCGGCGGTGCCCCCTGGCCCCGCTCGGGATGCACGACGAACGCGGGCAGAGCCCCGCCGATGCTCCCTGGGCGGCGCCGGGCGAAGGTCCCCTGGGAACAGGCCCACCGGCGGTGTGGGAGTGGTCGCCGCACGGGCACCGTCGTAGGCGAGACAACCGCGCAACCGAGGAGATCCGATGACCAGCATCCTGCCGCGCAACAGCTTCGTGCCGGACGTGTTCAGGCTCCTGGAGACCCTGCCGCTGGTGGACCGCCACATCATGCGCGTCGAGGACTACCTCGACGCGGACACCTACGTCATCCGCGCCGAGATGCCGGGCATGGACCCCGCCAAGGACATCGAGGTCACCATCGACGGCGACGTGCTCACCATCACCGGGCAGCGCACCGAGGGGCGCAAGACGCACGGGCGCAGCGAGTTCCACTACGGCACCTACGCCCGTTCCATCACCCTGCCGCGCGGTGCGGACGGCGACAAGGTGGAGGCCACCTACACCGCGGGCGTCCTGCAGTTGACGGTGCCGATGACGTCCTCCCCCAAGGCCAAGCAGATCCCCATCGCCAACGGCGCCGAGGACCCGCGCTAGGGCCTGTCCTCAGAGCCTGCTCTGTGAGAGTCGTGATCAGATCGGACGCTGGCGGTGCCCGGATGAGGGACCTCGTACTGGATGTACTTGGTTCCTCGGCCGGTACCGCCTGCGTTCGATTTGGCGCGGCTATCGCTGGGCGAGGCTTTGAGGACAGGCCCTAGCACGTCGACGGGTGTCGCTCGGCAGCGGTCAGGTACCGGACAAGCAGAGGAGGGCATCGTGTGGTGGAGCTCAGGGGCGTGCGGTTCGTGGTGGCCGGTTCTAGTGGGGATCACGGGTGCGCTGGTCCTGCTCGGAGGTCTGGTGGCCGTTGTCGCCGTCCTGGTTCGCGGCTCGGGCAGGTGGCCCGCCTCGCCGCGGCGGGTGCTCGACGAGCGCTACGCGAGGGGTGAGATGGACGACGAGGAGCACCGCAGGCGTCGGGATCAACTGGCATCGTGAGCACCGCCGTACCGTCCCCGCGCTGCGAAGTCCGGGGACGTCGTCGTCCGCAGAGCGCCCGATCCCCGCAGTGGCCGCTCGGCCTGCCATCGAGGCGGCGGGCCGAGCGCGTCCTGGGTCCTCCCAGCACGGTGCGCAGCCGCACCCGCGCGCTCACGACGTGGGCCACCGGCCTGACCCGCGCGGTCGGCCGGTGTTCACACCACCTCTGGTCCGGGCGCCCACGTCGGAGTGCACCACGGACAACCCGCCGCACTGTGGGAACCGAGCCACCGCGGTAGCCGAACCCCGTTTCGGACCCCGACTTCTCCTCAGGCCGTGGTCAGGTCCAAGTCCCGCCGAGAGGTGCGCGCGGGAGAGGCGGAGCCAGCAGGCGGCCATCCCACACGCAGCACCAGTCGCGGCGTGGCGGTACACCGCAGCACCTGCGTCCGCAGCAATTCCGGAACGCCCTGCACCCGCAGGGGATCGGTCAGCGCGCACGAGGCCAGCCGCACCCCCGTCGCGGCCAGCAGCACCGCGCTGCCCGCCTCGCCCACCCGCAGCTGCGACTCGTCGTCGTCCTGCTCTGCACCCAGGACCAGCAGGCTGCCCCCGTCCAATGACGCCCGACCCCGGTCCGCGACCCACGCCGTCCCCGACCCCGGGTCCTCCCAGGTCCTTTTCGCCATGGCGTGCAACCCGCTCCCTGTGTTGAGGGGACGGAGTGCGCTGCGCGCTGCTCCCGCACCCCGGGTGGGTCCAGTGTCGGATTCGACGACCAAGTGGTGCAGTGCGGCGCGCGGCTCCGCGGCAACCACCTCGACCACCGCCCCGGCCTGTCGGGCCCTGTGCCGCAGCTCGTCGAGGACGTGACCGGTGACGGGCACTGGGGCGTAGGCGCGGCGGTCGCTGCGCCTGCGGATGATCGACACGGCCTCGACGAGCGGTATGGGCCTCGGCGCGGTCGCGCGGGCGCGCAATCGGGCGGACAACCAGGGGTCGCGCGCGTCGGGGAACCGGTGCACCGTGGTCGCCCAGCCGAACGCGGCGAGCGCCACGACCGCGTGGTGCAGGGCGAATCCGCAGCTGATCAGCAGATTCACCCGGTCGAGCCCGGATTCTGACCGCCACCTGCTGCCGTCCGCGCGCAGCAGCAGGTCCCCGTCAGGTGCGCGCCCCCACGACCAGGGTTGACTGTTGCGTGCCGACGGCGCTCGGCACGCCAGCCGCACCACCAAGCGCAGGCTCTCCAGGTCGGGGCCATCCGGCGCGCCCTGAACGGGGCTGACCACCCCCTCACCGGTCATGAGATGTCCCTCCTGAACCGCGCCTGGTCGTGCACGCCGATCGAACCCACCACCGTGCTACGCCCTGGCGAGTCGCTCTGACAGAGCGGGTGTGCCCGGTCCGAACGGGACCATCGGGAACCCGGGAGCGACGGCTCGGCTCATCGCCCGACGCGCACGAGGCCAATGGTCCCGCCCAGACCGGGACCGCCGACGCTGCCGCGTCCCCTCCGGGGTTCTCCACGATCACCCCGGGGCCGGATGAGGAGCCGGGTCGGGGACACCGACCACGCAGGCCTGCGAAGGAGAACACCATGTCCACGAACACCGTGCTCGTCGCCGTTGACGGTTCGCCCTCGGCCACCCGGGCCGTGCGGTGGGCCGCGCACGAGGCCGAACGCCGTCGCGCCGCGCTGCGCATCGCCACCGTCCATCCCTGGCCCATCACCGGGTACCCGCCGGGGCTGATCAGCGGCCCCGAGCTGCACGAGGGATTGCGGGAGGGCAGCTCCCAGGTGCTGCGCGCTGCCGCCGCCGAGGCCAGCCGGACCGCACCCGGCACACAGGTGCACACCACTGCCCTGGAGGGCGATGTGGTCTCCCGCCTGCTCGGATTGTCCTGCGAGGTCGACCTGGTGGTGCTGGGTTCGCGAGGTCTCGGCGGGATCTCCGGCATGCTGCTCGGCTCGGTCGCGGTGGGGCTGACCTCGCGCACCGCGACCCCCGTGGTCGTCGTGCGCGGTGCCCCGGAGCGCGACACCGATCTGCGCGTCGTGGTCGGCGTCGACGGCGGCCCGGGCGACGAGGCCGCCCTGCGCTTCGCCTTCGACCACGCCGCAGCCACCGGCCGGGTGCTGACCGCGGTGCACACGTGGGGCAACCCGGCCCTCGACGGCCTCGCCCTCGGCGGCCACCCGGCGGTGGACTGGAGACCGGTCGCCGAGCACGCCCAGCAGGTGCTGGACGCGGCGCTGCACCCGTGGTCCGACAAGCACCCGGGGGTGGCCGTCGAGCGGGTGGTGCGCCACTCGTCGCCCACGCCCCTGCTCATCGAGATGTCCCACCACGCTGGGCTCGTCGTGGTCGGCTCCCGAGGCAGGGGATCGGTTGCGGGGCTCTTCCTCGGGTCCACCAGCCAAGCGCTCGTGCACCACTGTGCCTGCCCGGTCGCGGTGGTGCGACCCGAACCAGTCCCGAGTGGTGACCAGCGGTGACCAGGGGGACGACGCCGAGCGAGCCTCAGGCCGGGCGCCCCCGCGTGGTGGTCGGTATCGACGGGTCGGCTGCCGCGCTCGACGCCGTGCGCTGGGGCGCCGACGCCGCCGCCCGCCGCGGTCTGCCGCTGCGCTTGGTGCACGCTTGCGCCCCCGTGCCCCTGCGCCACAGCCGGTCGACCACCGATGCCGCCGACCACGTCGACCTGCTGGTCGACCGCGGCACGCAGTTCCTGCGCGAGGCCGTCGCGTTCGCCACCCACGCGCGGCCCGGGTTGCAGACCGAGGTGGACCTGCGTGTGGGCCACCCCGTCGAGGTGCTGCTCGACGCCGCGACGGGGGCACGGGTGCTGGTGACCGCCACCCGCGGTGTGGGTGGGATCCGCGAGGCCGTGCTCGGGTCGGTGTCCTCCGCGGTGGCCGAGCACGCCGGGTGCCCGGTCGTGGTGGTCCGCGGCCGCGACGGCGCAGACCCCGCCGCCCGTGTCTGGCCCGTGGTCGTCGGCGTCGACGGCACCCCCGCCTCGGAAGCGGCGGTGGCCGTCGCCTTCGAGGAGGCCGCGGTGCGCGGGGTTTCCCTGCTGGCCGTGCACACCTGGTCCGACGTCGCGTTCTCCGGGCTCTGGACGGCACTGCCACTGGTCATCGACTGGGACGCCGTGGAGGCCGACGAGCAGCGCCTTCTCGACGAACGCCTGGCCGGGTGGCAGGAGAAGCACCCGGACGTCACCGTCATCCGGCAGGTCTGCCGGGCCCGCCCCGCTCACCGGCTGGTCGAGCTGTCCCACGAGGCGGGCTTGGTCGTGGTCGGCAGCCGCGGCCACCACCGCTACGCGGGTGTCGGCCTGGGCTCGACCAGCCGGGCGGTGCTGCACGCCGCGCACTGCCCGGTCGCCGTCGTGCGACCCACCCGCTGACCCGGCCCGCCCGAACGCCAATCCCGAACGACGATCCCGAACGACAACGAGGAGGACGAACCCGTGCCCACTCCCGAAACCGCCCGTCCCAGGGCCACGACCAGCCCCCGCCCGCCCGCCCGCGTCCCGCGACCGCAGGTGGTCGTGCGCGGCGTGCACGGCGAAGGCATCGCCGACTACGCCACCGAACGGGTCACCTCGACCCTGGCCCAGCACGGCCTGACCGCCCACCGCGTGCACATCGCCATCTGCCTGCACCCCGACCCTGCGGTGGCCGAGCCCGCCGAGGCCAGCGCCGACCTCGGCGTCGACGGCCTCGCTCGCGGGGTGCGAGTCAAGGCCACCGCCCGCACCCCGCGCGAGGCCGTCGACCTGCTGCGCCACCGGCTGCTGCGGAGGCTGGCCACCGCGCAGCGCACCCAGGACCACGGCCGCACCCGGCGCTCCGCGCGGGGCGAGCAGCACGGCGCCCGACACCGGGTCGTCGCCCACTCCCGCTACGCCGCCGACCCGGTCAGCGTCGCCGAGGCCATCGCCCACCTCGACGAGTCGGGTGCCGACAACCTGGTCTTCACCCACACCAGCGGCATCGACTGCCTGCTCCACGACGCCGGTGACGGCTACGACCTGTCCGCGCTGGACGGGGTGCCGCCGCAGGCACCGGCGGGCTCGCCGGTGCGCCCGCTCCACCTGCCCGCCCCCAGATTGACCGAGACCCAGGGCAGGCTGCGCTTGGAACTCTCCGGTGCGGAAGCGTTGTTCTACGTCGATCCCGCCGACCGCCGCGGTCACCTGCTCGTGCGTCGCCCCGACGGCGACTTCGACGACTACGCCCCCGACCGGTGACCACCACCCGCCCACCGCAGCCAACCGGCCGCACCGCACGCAGAACTGGAGAGAACGTGTCCGTCCGGCACACCTCGGCGTTGGAGACCGCAGCGCACCGCGCGCACCACTGGGTCGACCAGATCGCCGCAGGCTTCCCCACCGCCGATGAAGTGTTCGTGCTCCGGGTCCTGCGCACCTGGCTGCACTTGGTGCGCGACGAGCTGTCGGTGTCCGCCGCCGCCCAGTTCGCCGCCCAACTGCCCGAACTGCTGCGCGGGATGTTCTTCGAGGGCTGGGTCCCCGAACACACCCCGCGCCACACCCCGGCCGCGGCGTTCGCCGAGCGTTTCGCCGCAACCGCGGGCGTGCACGGCAAGGACAGCGCCCTGGTGCTGTCCGTGATCACCGCCCGGTTGGACCTGCTCATGAGCGGTACCTCGGTCAACAAGGCTTTGGGCACGCTGCGCGAGGACCTGCGTGACCTGCTGCGTGGCGGTCCGCCCAGGACGGGGTGAACCGCGAGCGGCCATCGGTCGCTCGCCGGGGCCGCCCACCCCCGCAGGGGGTGTGCGCCTGAGTGAGCTGCATCGCGATCCCGGCGTGCCTGCCAGCCGCAGGGCGTCGTCACCCTGTGGCCCGTCCTTGACCACGGTCCGGGAGGCCCCACCTGCGAACCCACTCGACCCGCAGGGCACCGCCATGCCCTGCACGGACAACACGGGATGCACCATGCGGCACACCATCCCCGAGCGCGCCCGCACCTGGCGGTTGCGCGCGCCCGCCTCCCTGTCCCAGGGCCCGCTGGTGATGGGCCGCGAACCGTTACCCGAGCCCGACCAGGACGAACTGCTCGTGCGCGTGCTCGCCTGCGGTGTCTGCCGCACGGACCTGCACATCGTCGAGGGCGACCTGCCCGTGCACCGCACCGGGGTGGTACCCGGCCACGAAGTCGTCGGCGAGGTGGTGGCCGCCGGATCCGGCGTGCGCACCCACGCACCGGGTGACCGCGTCGGCATCGCCTGGCTGCGCGGGACCTGCGGCCACTGCCGCCACTGCACCCGAGGCGCGGAGAACCTCTGCCCCGCTTCCACCTACACCGGCTGGGACGCCGACGGCGGCTATGCCGACTTCACCAGAGTCCCCACCGCCTTCGCCCTCGCCTTGCCCGACGGCTACACCGACGCCGAACTGGCACCGCTGCTGTGCGCCGGGGTCATCGGCTACCGGGCCCTGCGGCGCGCCCAACTCCCGGCGGGCGGCAAGCTCGGCATCTACGGCTTCGGCGCCAGCGCCCACCTCGCCATCCAGGTTGCCATCGCCCGCGGCGCCACCGTCCACGTCATGACCCGCGACCCGCACGCCCGCGAACTGGCACTCGCCCTGGGTGCGGCCAGCGCGCAGGGCGGGTCCGCGCTGCCACCGGAAGCGCTCGACTCGGCGATCCTGTTCGCTCCAGCGGGCGAGCTCGTCCCGCCCGCGCTGGCGGCCCTCGACCGGGGCGGCACCCTGGCCGTGGCAGGAATCCACCTCAGCGACATCCCATCCCTGGACTACCGCAGGCACCTGTTCCAGGAACGCCAGATCCGCAGCGTCACCGCCAACACCCGCGCCGACGCCAGGGAGTTCCTCGACTTCGCCGCCTTCCATCACCTGCATGTCACCACCACGACCTATCGGCTCGACCAAGCCGACCGCGCGCTGGCCGACCTGGCCGCGGACCGCGTCCACGGCGGCGCCGCCGTGCTCGTCCCCTAGGGCCTGTCCTCAAAGTGGGTGTGGTTGATCTGCTTTGATCTTGTCCCGTGGTGCGCAGGCATGAGTTGACCGATGAGCAATGGCAGGTCGTGGAGCCGTTGTTGCCGCCTTCGGGTGTGAGGGGTCGTCCGAGGGTGGATGACCGCAGGGTGGTGAACGGGATGTTGTTCAAGGCCAAGACGGGGATCTCGTGGCGTGATCTGCCGGAGCGGTATGGGCCGTGGAAGACCGTCTACAACCGGTTCTGGCGGTGGTCGCGCAACGGGACCTTGGCCGCGCTGGTCGCCAGGGTGCGGGTCGTCGCCGAGGCGGTCGACGAGCTGGACCGGGAGGTCTCGGTCGACTCCTCGATCGTGCGGGCGCACCAGCACGCGGCCGGGGCCCGTCACGCCGTCGACCCCGGCGCGGGGGGCGGGGCGATCCCGCGGCGGGCAGGGCGAACCAGGTGATCATGCCATCGGCCGCTCTCGGGGCGGGCCCTCGACCAAGATCCATCTGGCGTGTGACGGGCACGGGCGTCCGTTGTCGGTGGTGTTGACCAGCGGCAACGTCAACGACTGCACCATGTTCACCCAGGTCATGGACGGGATTCGGTTCCGACGCCCCGGCCGGGGACGCTCGGGCGCCCGCCCGCGCAGGGTGCTCGCGGACAAGGGCTACTCCTCCCGCGCCATCCGCGCCTGGCTGCGGGCCCGGCGCATCCCCACCACCATCCCCGAACGCCGCGACCAACAGGCCGGACGACAACGACGAGGCCGAGCAGGCGGCCGCCCACCAGTCTTCGACCCGGTCGCCTACCGGCGACGCAACGTCGTCGAGCGCTGCTTCAACCGACTCAAGCAGTTCCGGGCCATCGCCACCCGCTACGACAAGACCGCCCTGTCCTTCCAGGCCATGATCGACCTCGCCACCCTCACACTCTGGCTTTGAGGACACGCCCTAGGGCCCTGCGACACCACCGGAGAGCGCATGCATCCGCCGCCACCTGTCGACCAGACCCCACCTGTCGCCTGCCTCACCGACGACCAAGCCGCGCGGGTGCGGCAGCGGGTGGGACCCAACAGGGTGCCCGAGGCGGCCGGTGCCGGTGTCACCGCGCGCGTCGTGGCCCAACTGCGGGACCCGATGATCCTGCTGCTGCTCGCCGCCGCGGCGATCGCCGTCGCTCTGCGCGACGCCACCGACGCGGGCGTCATCGCCGCCGTGGTCGTGCTCAACACGGCCATCGGGGTAGCCCAGCAGGTCCGCGCCGAGCACGCGCTCGCCGCCCTGCGCACCCTGGCCGCCCCCACCACCAGAGTGGTGCGTGCGGGCGTCGAGCGCACCACTCCAGCTGTCGACCTCGTCCCCGGCGACCTGGTGCGGCTCACCGCGGGGGACATCGTCCCCGCCGACGCAGAACTCCTGGCCGCTGAGGCCTTCCAGGTCGACGAGTCCGCCCTGACCGGGGAGTCGGTCCCGGTGGACAAGGCCGCAGGTGCGGGGGAGCGGGGACTGGTCTGCGCGGGCACAGTAGTGACCCGCGGTCGCGCCGAGGCCCGGGTCATCGCCACCGGTGCCCGGAGCGCGCTCGGGCGCATCGCCGCCGCCGTTGGCTCCCAGCGGCCCCGTCCCACTCCGTTGCAGCGCAGGCTCGCCCAGCTCGGCCGCGTCCTCGTGTGGGCCGCGCTGGCGCTCTCGGCGCTGGTGGCCGTCCTGGGCCTGCTGAGCGGCCAGTCGCCGGGCACCACGGCCTTGACCGCGTTGAGCCTCGCCGTTGCCGCCGTACCGGAATCCCTGCCCGCGGTGGTCACCCTCGCCCTGGCCCTCGGAGCCCGCCGCATGGCCCGCCACCACGCCGTCGTCCGCTCCCTGCCCGCCGTCGAGACGTTGGGGTCGGTGACCGTGCTCGCCGCGGACAAGACCGGCACCCTGACCGAGGGGCGCATGGTCGTCGAGGAGTTGTGGACCCCGGGAGGTGGGCGCTGCGCGGTGACCGGACACGGCTACGACCCGGTTGGTGAGATCCGGTGCCCGGGCGGACCGCCGCTGGAACTGCTGCGCTGTGCCGCACTGTGCAATGACGCCACCATTGACCCCCCGACCCGCGACGGCCACCGGTGGACCCCGGTGGGGGACCCGACCGAAGCCGCTCTCGTGGCCTTGGTAAGCAAGGGGGGCATCTCCGTTGCGGCGGCGCGCGACCGCTACCCGCGCACAGGGGAGATCCCGTTCGACAGCGCCAGGGGACGCATGGACACCACCCACCGCAACCCCTCAGGCGGGTGGCTCGTGCTCACCAAGGGCGCCCCGGAGGTCCTGCTCGCCCCCGGGGGTCCTCTGCCGGACGACATCCTCACCCAGCGCGCCCGAGTCGTCGCTGCGGACATGGCCGGAGCCGGGCAGCGCGTGCTCGCCCTGCTCGAACGCCACAGCGACCGCCCCGGGGCACCGGCGGCACCGGGACCGGGACAGGCCACCCTGCTGGGCCTGGTCGCCATCGCCGACCCACCCCGCCCCGACGCCCCCAAGGTCGTGCGAGCCCTCCGCCGGGCCGGGATCCGCCTGGTCATGATCACCGGCGACCACCCGCGCACGGCGGCCGCCATCGCTGCCCGCGTCGGCATCGCAGGCACGGCGGGTGTGGCCACCGCCGCCGACATCCCCGCCGACACCGATGCCGTCAGCGTCTACGCCCGCACCCGTCCCGAGCACAAACCCCTCGTCATCCAGGCCAGGCAAGCACGTGGGGAGGTCGTGGCCATGACCGGGGACGGCGTCAACGACGCCCCCGCGCTGCGCCGCGCCGACATCGGCATCGCCATGGGTGGACAGGGCACCGAGGTCGCCAGGCAGGCCGCCGACCTCGTGCTCACCGACGACGACCTGGGCACCGTCGTCACCGCCGTGGCCGAGGGCAGGCGCATCCAGGCAGCCGTGCGCACCTTCCTGCACTACGCCCTCTCCGGCGGCTTGGCCGAGGTGGCGGTCATGCTGCTCGGTCCCCTCATCGGATTGCCCCAGACGCTGCTGCCCGCCCAGATCCTCTGGATCAACCTGCTCACCCACGGCCTACCCGGCGTCGCGTTCGGCACCGAGCCACCCCCCACGGGTGCCCTGCGCGCAGGCCCCCGGCCACCCGCCCAAGCCGTCCTCGGCGCGGGCCTCTGGCAGCGCATCACCTGGACCGGCGCGCTGATCGCCACCACCGCACTCGCCGTGGGCGCCTGGGCCGCGGCCACCGGCCGCCCTTGGCAGAGCCTGCTCTTTCTCACCCTCGGCTTGGCCCAGCTCGGCGTAGCTGCCGCGCTGCGCGGCCCCGGGAGGCGCCCGAGGTTCCTCGACGCCGCCGTCGCGGGCGCGATCGCCCTGCAACTGGCCGCCGTCACCGTCCCCGGCCTGCGCAGCTTGCTCACCACCACACCGCCCGAACCGTCAGACCTGGCCGGGGTCGCGGCGGTGGCGCTGCTGCCCGCCGTGATCGTCCGCATCGTCGCCAAGGCATCGACCCGGACCAGCCCGGGGCTGGGTGTCGAGACCGCCTGAAGACCGTCGAAGCCCGAAAAGCGCAGCTTGCCGAAGACCGGCCAGCGACGGGGCTTCACCTCCAAAGCGACGATGAGCACTTAGGCACGATGCTGGCTGCCGACACGGAGAAACCTTTCCGCGTAGACCCCCTATGTCGATAAGGGAACGGTGTCGGCTTCCTAGTGCAGGTTCGTCCGCGCTTGCCTGGTTCCGTCAGTGGGGGAGCGCGAGCCAGGAAGAAGATCACCGACTGGCTGTGATACCGGGTCGGCTGCGTTTCGGCACTGGGCCCGGCTGAGAACCCGCGTCAGAACGTTACGGCAAGCGTTGCCGCACCACACGATCGGGTACGGCTGCCGTGTGGTTGACCGGCCGACTCGTGCGGCATGGATACCGTGCTCTCGGTCTCGTCGTATCAAAACTTCAAGAAGCCGGTATGGCCATTTCGGTGGATCTGGACAAGCAGCTGGACAAGGCGTTCGAGCAGTTGTCCCTGGCGGAGGTGCTCGACGCCCCTGTCGCGGCGTTGGCAGGCGTCAGCGAGGGCGACGGCGAGAAGCTGCACGCGGCGTTCGGCATCAAGACTGTGCGAGACCTGGCAAACAACAAGTACTTCCGCGTCGCGCAGGCGCTCGCCGACCTGGAGCGATCAGCCGGGTGAGGCGTGCGCTGGGGTCGGTGTCCCACCGGCCCCAGCGCACAGGGACACCGCAAATGGCCCGGACGTCCCGGCTCTTCCGTCCGGCGGGTCGTTCAGCGGCCGATCAAGGTCAGGGGCGGTGAACGGGACGAGTTGGCTGGGTAGGTACGAGGGTTTGGATCGGCCGTCGGCGTGGTGGATGGGCAAGTTGACGACTCCGTACCTGAGGCCTTCGAGGCGGGTGAGGCGGCCGTGGAGTCCGTCGCCGCCGAGGCGGGTCCAGGGTGTGTGGATCACCGAGGGTCCTGGAGGTAGGGGTGGTCGTCGTATTCGGCGCGGTTGGAGGGCCGCGGTCGAGGGTGGGGTGCCCGGTGGGTCGGTGGGGCGGTGGACGATCATGAGGTTGTGGGTGGAGTAGACCTCGCCGTGCCCGGGGATGGGGTGGGCGCCGGTTTTGCAGGTGGCCGGAATGGGGCCGATGAGTGCGCTGGTGGTGATTCGGTAGCGCAGCGCGCCGTCCGAGGTGGGGTGGTGGGCGGCTGTTGCATGGGTCGAACTCAGCACCGATGGCGAACATATGTTCGATGTCCGTGGTGGGTGACACCGGTGCGGACCTGCGGCTTTGGCGCATCCGGGGTCGTGGTGTGGATCGGCTCGGGGTCAGTCGGTGTGGGTGGTGCTGGTGGTGTGGGTGTTTCTGTCGTGGAGGGCGTCGGTGGTCATTCGGCGGCTTCGGTGGCTTCGGTGCGGCGGGTGAGGCGGGGGTAGTTCATGGGGTCGTGGCCGGTGCAGCAGAACCGGTTCTGCTCTCTTCCGCGCCAGCCGGCGATCTTGGCGTGTCCGTTCATGTGGTCCTCCTGCGGTGGGTGCGGGTGTCGGCTCCAGGAACGCTCGTCGGTGTCGATGAGGGCAAGGGGTCTAGGTGGGGTCGACCCAGTTGGGTCAGGGTGTGGCGCGGGAGTGGGGGTCCGGTGGTGTGGTACCGGTGACGTGGTGGTGGAGGGCTGTGCGGGTTGCGTTGGGGTCGAGAGCGTGGTGGTTGAGGTGGTCGAGGAGTAGTTGGTGGGTGGTGATGGTGGTGGGGTGGGCGTCGAGTACGTGGTGGGTGAGGTGTTCGGTGAGGACGAGGTGGTTGTCGCGGTCGAGGCGCAGCAGGGTGAACCTGTTGGTGGCTGGGGGGCCGTCCACGAGCCGGATGTCGGCGTGGCCGTGGCCGATGATGTCGTCGAGGTGGCGCATCTGGGCCCGGGCTACGGGTTCTGGTGTGCCGGGTGGGTGCAGGGCTTGCCGGGTGATCAGGAACCTGGGTTGTGGGAGTCGTGCGGTCGTTGGCTTGGTGCGGGCGAGGGACTTCTGGGGCGCATGGGCGTCGCTGTGGAGGTGGGTGGGCAGGGCGTGCCTGAGTGCGTGGTGGTAGTCGGGGGTGCGTAGGTGGGGCGGTAGGACGTCTGGGCTGTAGGTGGTGGTGGCGGTGATGTGGTTGCGGAGAAGGTGGAGGGGGTCGGGGTGTGTGGGGTGGTGGGTGAGGGTGAGGCGTTGTGGTGGGTTGGTGGTGAGCAGGGTGGTGAGTTCGTGGCGTAGGGAGGTTGGTAGTGCGGTGGTGGCGATGATGATGGCGATGTCGGTGGTGTCGATGTTGCGGGTGCCGGTGAGGGTGCGGCTGACCGTGGCCGGGCTGAACCCAGTTGCCTTGGCCAGTTGGGTTTGGGTGTAACCGTGGTGGGTGAGTTCGTGGTGGAGGCGGGCGCCGATGTAGGCGTTGAGCAGGGTGGGGGTGGTGCGGGGTTTGCTGCTGGGCATCGGGGGCCTTGGGTGTCGGGGGTAGGGGCCCGCACTCGCCGTGCCCGGGGGCATCGGACGAGCGGCGGTGCGGGCCGGTTCGGGGGACGGGTCAGGTGTGGGTGGCGGCCCGGCGGGTCGCTGCGGCGACGGTGGCCCACGGGGCGGGTGTGCGCGGTGGGGTGACCCATTGGTCGGGGCAGGTCGGGAGCTGTTCCACCTGAACGTTCTGGGGAATCACGCCGAGGGCGTGGAGCGCGGTGAGGGTGCGGTGTGCGGGGGTTTCGGGTGGTTGGGTCAGGAACACCCAGGTGCCGGTGGGGGTGTGGTGGATGGGGGTGGTGAGCAGGCAGAGGCGCAGTTGGTGGTGGGCTTGTGCGCCGAGGTGGGCGGGCATGGCCAGTGCGTGCACGGTCTCGCCCAGCAGGGCCCGCAGTATCTGGTGGGTGGGGGTCGGGTGTTCGGTGGTGGTCATCGGGTGTCTCCGGGGTGGTGGTGGGTGAGGGTTGCGCGGACCCAGTGGTCGATGAGGTCACCGGCTGCGGTGCGGTCGTGGGTGGGGATGTTCCAGAGGTCGCAGAGGTGGTCGAGGATGAGGTTGGCCGCGGCGCCGGTGGGGGTGTGGCGGTCGTGGCTGGTGATCGCGAGGACGGCTTCTTCGGGTGCCAGGTCGAGGTGCCGGGCGAAGGCCAGGACTCCGGCGCGCAGGGCGATCGCGTGAGCGGCCAACGCCGGTGCGGAGACATCGTCGAGTGGGTGCGTCATGTCAGGTGCCAAAGGGAGTGCGGTGGGCGCGCACGGTGTCGAGGGAGTCGGCCTCGGTCAGGCAATGGTCGAGCAGGTCCCGCGCCCGCTGCTCGTAGGCGGTGGTGGTGTCGGGGTGTTCGAGGACGAGGTGGGTGGTGAGCAGGTCGAGAGCGGTGACGGGGTGGAAGTGGGGGATGTGGAGCTGGGTGAACGCTTCTGTCGGTGGTTCGGTGGCGGGCAGCACCCGCACCGACCAAGGCCCGTGGAGCAGGGCGTCGAGTTGGTCGCGCAACACCTCCGCCGGGACCGGCGTCCGGGTGAGAGCGGACTCCGGGACGAGGAGGGTGCGGTCCAGGTCCGGCGTAAGCGGTGGTGTCGCTGGTCGGGGGTGGCCGGTGACGGCGTGGTGGTACTCCGGGGTGCGGGCGGCGAGGGGGACGTGGTGGGGGTGGTAGTGCACGGTGGTGTCCGCGGTGGCCTCGATCTCGCCCAGCAGGCGGGCACTGTCGGGGTCGTGGTGGGGTAGTAGCCAGGTGGTGTCGGTGGCGGTGCGGACCAGGTCGTAGAGCAGGGGGCGTTGGGCGGGGTCGATGTCCAGCAGGGCGCAGAGGGCGCCGATCTGCAGGCTGGTGGGGATGCGGCGGCCGGTCATCATCCGGTTGGCCATCGCGACGGTCATGTTCATCAGCTCGGCCAGGGCACGGGTGGTCAGGCCGAGGTGGTTGCGTGCGGTGTTGAGGCGGTTGGCGATGATGGCCGCCCGCATGGTCGCGGGGCGGATCTCGTCATGGCCCATGGAAAATCGTTCTTCCTGCTCGTAAGACGCGGTCGAATGTCAGATGTGAACGCCGGCCTACCCGGGGGGTGGTCAGGTGTCGGCGTGGCTTTTGGCCCAGTGGTCGATGAGGTGAGTGCTGGCGATCGGGTTATGGGCGGTGCTCAGCACCCCGGCAATCTGGTCTTGGATACGGTCCAGGTGCTCGGGGTCGTCGAATAGGGTGGAGAAGTATTGGTCGTGGCAGTGGGCAAACACCGCCCCGGACAGGGTGAACAACGCCAGTCCCGTCGCGAACGGCACTGGGCACGCCGTAACGGCCACCCTGACCGTCAGTTGGCGCTCTCCGATCGCTGACAGCAGCGCCCGCAGTTGCTCGGCCAGCACCGCCGATGACTCGACCGGGTCGGCCAGCACCGCCTCGTTGATCACCACCGTCTGCGACCCGCCATCGGACCCGACCGCCGCCGCACGTTCCCGCACTGACTCCAACGCTCCCGGCAGCAGGTGCAGGTGCTGGGAATGCAGTTCCCGGGTGTAGGCGGGGGTACGCCACGGCACCGGGATCACTGCCGCCGCCAGGTGGAGCGTGTGTTCGGCGCGCTGATCCAGGTGCGCGAGTACCGCGGTGTGGTCTGCGGGATTACCCATCGACCACCACGGCGACGCGGACTCGTCCAGTACCCGCGCCACGCGGGCACAGGTGGCCCGGTCGGCCCGGTAGACCGTCAGCAACGCGCCCACCTCGGCGTCGGTCAGGAGGCGTTTGCCGTTCTCCGACCGGTTCAGCGACGCCACCAACATCCCCACCCGCGCTGCGGCTCCCCGCGTGGTCATCCCAGCGGCGACCCGCGCCCGGGTCATCAGAGCGCCCACAGCCACCCGGCGCAGCGACACACCCATCACGCCACCCACGATCGGGCCGGGAACACCAGGCAAGTCAACGCCACCGCGCACTCCGGGCACACCCGCAACCGGGTCGGACGCGCCCGCCACCACCGCACCACCGGTGACCCGCACACCGCCACCCACACCGCCACCCCACGCGGGTCAGCAACCACCGCGTGCGAGCGGCCCGGCAAATGCGGGCTCACGCCCCACACCACCACGGGCCATGAGGACTGCTCCAGCGGCCACCGGGCATTCACCCCCGCACCGGCGGAGCCAGCGTCGGAGCGGGCGGCCACGCCCGCGCTCCTCGGTGCCCCGGTACTCGTGCCTCGGCCGCCGACGCCCACGCAGCCCAACCCAGGCCACACCGGCAGGAGACGGTCACCTGCCGCAGACACCGCACCATCAGCAGCGTCGTCCCTACCGCCGCGACCAACACCACGAGACCACCCCTGTGACAGAAGGCGCAGCGGGGCAACGGGAACCTGGTTCCACTCAGCCACGGCCGCCACCTCCCACGATATTGGCGCGCTGACGCGTCCACGCCGTCGCGACCTGGGCCAGTCCCCTGTGGTCCGACCAGCACAGCCAACCCGCGCGAAGGATCGCGGCGATCGCTCGCTGCGGTCCCTCCTTCACCGGTCCGGGGAAAGGGCGATCACGCAAGACCAGGAAGCGGCGCTGCTCGACACAAGTGCCGCGGAAGACAGCAACGAAGTCGTCGCCCTTCGCGAGACGCAATGTGCATCCGCCGTGAAATACGCGGCTGCAAGCGACGTTTCCGATGTCGGAGCTCGGTGTTGGGTCGTTGGCGCGCATCGCTGTCACCTCGCCTGAAGTAGGAGATCTGTTTCAGGACGAAGCGGCACAACCCTGAGGACACGCGCACGAGTGAGCGACTTGGTCGCGTCGTCAGCCAGTCTCGTGAGTGCGTGCCGTTTCGGCCCTGAAACAGACCGTAGGGCCAGTCAGACGCGCTTACCCGGACGCTGCGTCCGGGTAGG
>NZ_MKQR01000007.1:514540-743901 GCF_001940455.1 Actinokineospora bangkokensis
CTGCTGGAGACTCGCGGTGTCGGCAGCAGGTTGTCCGCGCAAGCGTTCAGATCCGTGGCCGGTAAAGACCAGGCTCAGTTCGCGGTCATCAGTGGTCGGACTGAATTCCAAATCATGCGAGACAATCTCGCCTTGAACGACGTCGACTGCGGGGATCACAACGTTCGCGCTTACGCGGAAGCTTTGGTTGAGCAGTATGAAGGTCATCGGCACGACCTGGCGACAGTGGGGCGTGTCCTTCCCGGCGTGCAGGAGACCCTAGATGCCGTGTCGCGACTGCCCTGGGTGCTGCAATCTGTCCTGACAGGCAATCTGCGACGGGTGGCTGAGGTGAAGTTGGAGACTTTCGGTCTCGCCAGCACGTTCGACCTGCAACTCGGATCGTACGGAGATGACGCCGATGAGCGGGCCGACCTGGTTCAGATTGCTCGGCAGCGCGCGGAAGAGGCAACCGGTGCAAGATTCCCAGGTGCTCGGACGGTCCTGATCGGGGACACGGAGAACGATGTGCACGCTGCCCTGGCCGCCGGTGCGTCAGTGGTCGGCGTGGCGACTGGCTCAACGTCTCTGGAGCAGTTGACGAGTGCTGGTGCACACGCGGTGCTCGACGGCTTGACGCCGTCATCCGTTACGGGGGTACTGACGAGCATCGCCGGGCAAGCCGACGCGGTTGAGGGCGGGTGATCCAACGGAGTGACGCTAGCTCAAGAAGGTGTGGAGAGTTCGAGCCCCGCGGTCATGGTGAGGAAGGCGCCCAACAGGAGCGCTGGCTCGGCTGGTAGTTCGCGGGCGCGCCCGAGGTTGGTGGAGGCGGCGAGCACGGTCCAGCTGAGGAGTTGGCTGGCGAGCAGTGTGGGCCAGCTGAGGTAGGCGGTTGCGGTGGCGAGGACGGCGGCGAGCTTGATGTCGCCTGCTTCCAGGCCGGACTGGGTGACGAGGCTGAGGGTCAGGTAGGCGGCGGTGGTGCAGGTTGATCCGAGCACAGCTCTTCCGAGTGCCTCCTACGTTGAGGCTGTGACTGCCGTGGACGTGACGCATCCGAGGACGCCGACGTACCTGCTCGACACCCTGCCCCACCTGGCGGCCAACCTGCACCGCGCACCCGCCGCCCTGCTCGACAGGCTGTTCACCCTGACCCAGCTGACCGTGCACATCCACCACAGCACCCACCAGGCCACCATCAGCGCCGTCCTGCCCGCCGAGAACCACCCGATCGGGGACATCGGCCATCGCATCGCTCAACACACAGCCCCGGTCATAGGCGTCTGCGCGACCACGGCGAACACGGGGAATGCGCAGGTGACGGGCATTGTGCAAGCAGGGAGTGCCCCCGGTGCGATTCGAACGCACACTGGACGGATTTTGAGTCCGCTGCCTCTGCCGGTTGGGCTACGGGGGCGTGCGGGGGTGGACTCTACGCGATCGCCGGGGGGAGGGGCGGGAGCGGGTTGGGTGTCAGCGCGATCACGTCCTCGGGGCGGCGGTGGGGGGTTGGGCGGCGGTAAGCTGCAAGCTCGGTTTCGCTCGCACTAGTCATTGGAGGACCCCGGTGACCGACCTGGCTGCCGAGGCCCAGCAGGCCCCGACTCGGCGGGTGCTCGTTGCGGAGGATGAGGCGCTCATCCGGCTCGACCTCGTGGAGATGCTGCGCGAGGAGGGGTACGAGGTCGCGGGGGAGGCCGGGGACGGCGAGGAGGCCGTGCGGCTGGCGGGGGAGCTGCGGCCGGACCTGGTGATCATGGACGTGAAGATGCCGAGGATGGACGGCATCGACGCGGCGACCTCGATCGCGAAGGACCGGATCGCGCCGGTGGTGATGCTGACGGCGTTCTCGCAGCGGGACCTGGTGGAGCGGGCGCGGGACGCGGGGGCGATGGCGTACCTGGTCAAGCCGTTCGCCAAGCACGACCTGGTGCCCGCGATCGAGCTGGCGGTGAGCCGGTTCTCGGAGCTGAGCGCGCTGGAGCAGGAGGTCGCCGGGCTGACCGAGCGGCTGGAGACGCGCAAGGTCATCGAGCGGGCCAAGGGGCTGCTGATGACCAAGCAGGGGTTGTCCGAGCCGGAGGCGTTCCGGTGGATCCAGCGCACGGCGATGGACCGGCGGACGACGATGAAGGCCGTCGCCGAGGCCGTGGTGGAGAACATCACCTGATCACCCCAGGGTGAACTCGCGGTCGGCCCGGGTGGTCGTGCCGTCCACACCGGACACGCGCACGCGCAGGGTGTGCTTGCCCTGCGCGAAGCCGGTGAGCGCGAGCGGCACGGCGTAGGTGCCGCCCCCCCCGGGCCGCCCAGTGCGGTCGGGACGCCCAGGGCCTGCCTGCCGTCCACCTCCAGTTCCCAGCCGTCCACGCCCGCGCTCGACCCGGTGGCCCAGGACGCCGCCGCGCCGTCGACCCGGACGGTGACCAGCAGGCGGCCGGGGGCGACCTGCGGCACCGCGCCCGGTAGTTGCGCACCCGAGGCGTCACCCAGGGTGATCGTGGGCTGGGGGAGGGGGTCCACGCCGGGCCTGCGGTCGTTCGAGCGGGCCTGCGGCTGGGCTGCTTGTGGCGCCGCGTCCGCCTCCGCGTAGACCTCCTGCACGACGGTGCCGTCGCCGGGGGAGGCGGAGCGGATCACCAGTGGGGTCAGGGTTTGTGCGCCCAGTAGTGTCGAAGGAAGATCACCCGATGCGGTTAGGTAACCACTGGCTGTCGGCAAGGCTGGGGTGAGCGGCACCTGCACCTGCCCGATCTGGGCGACCAACGTGCCCGGGTCGAGCCCGGTTCCTGCCGTGAGCGTGACGACGAGGCGAGCCGAGCGCGAGCCGAGCAGGGGCGAGCGGGTGGGGAAGCCGCCTGCGGGCAGCGGGTCGGCGGTCGACAGCACGCGCCGGGTGGTGGGGTTGACCGGGACCTCGACGACCGCGGGCACGGCGACGACCGGGCCGGTGAAGCCCGCGGCGACGAGGTGGACGCGGCTGTGCTGGCCCTGGGGCCCGCGCATCGACACCACGGGGTAGGCCTGCGCCCAACCCGCGGGGGTCGATGAGGTGGCCACGGTGCGCCCGTCCTGCGACACCTCCACGCCCTGCGGGGTCAGCACCACCTCGAACCGGGTCGCCACGCCCGCGCCGCGCAGCGGTGCCTCCCGCACGGGGCCGTCGCCGATGCGGACGCCCTGGTCGTCGACCACCACGCGCAGGGCGCCGGGGGTGCCGGGGGCCACCCGGTCGACGCGGCCGGGCACCAGGTCGACCGTGAGCCTGCCGCCGGGGCCGGCGGCGTCGGTGAGCAGGGCGAACCTGGCGTTGCCGCCCTCGACCACCAGGGGGCGCGGGGCGCGCAGCACCGCTTCGTCGGCGCCGCAGCCCAGCACGACGGGCAGGCCCCGCTCGCCCTCGGCGGGCGCGCCGACGTCGACGCACCCGGGGTAGCCCAGCACGTGCCAGCCGGTGTTGCGACCGCCGGGGAACTCGTCGAGCAGCCCCGTCAGCCCGGCGCGCCACCCCGCCTGCTCCGCTCCCGCGGCGGCTCGCACCACGGCGGGGTCCGAGCGCCTGCCGAAAGCATCCACAGAGCGGACTTCCGCCGTGAAATTCACACCATCGGGTAATCCGGTGAACTCGGTCGAGGGTGCTGTGACCAACCGGGTGCGTTCACCGAGGCGCACCTCGTACCCCGCCGCACCCGGCGGCGCGGCGCCCCCGGGAACCGCCCCGGCCCAATCCAAGCGAATGCGACCGGGCCCGGGGAACGCCACCAGGCCGGTCGGCGGCCGCGGTTCGGCAACCGGTTCCGGCGATATCACGAAATCGGAGTGGTAGCGCTGGACGCGGTCGGGCGCTGTCCGTTCGACCGGTTCCCGCTGCCCGTTTTCCCCGTCGACGCGCAGCACCGCGACCGCGGCCGCGAGCAGCCCCGCGCCGATCACCACGGCCGCCGCCCGCCTGCTCTTCCGCACGTCGGCCACGGTAGGCGGCCCACCACTCCCGGTGCGGGACCCGTTCCCAGACAGCGCGGGAACACTCCGGGAATTCAGCGTTCCGTCCGGCGAGCGAACAAGTGGACACCCATTCGGTTGCAGTCTGATCACGAGGTCGCCCGGTGCGTGACTCCGCTGCCCGGGGTCATTAGCTTCACCCCAGCCCGCCAACAGGCCGGGCTGCGCCCGGAACGGCTCGCGCGAGCGGTCCGGGTGGATCGAGAAGGGACCTCACGTGCGTAACCTGACGGTGAAGGCCACGGCGTTGGTCGCGGGCGCGCTGCTGCTCGCTGCCTGTGGCACGAACAAGACCGAGTCCAACGGGTCCGCCGCCGGGGGCGCGGGCAGCTGCGACACCAGCAAGGGCACCCTGGTGCTCGGGCTCGTCTCGCCGCTGACCGGCGAGCTGTCGGCGCTGGGCAAGGGCATCCAGAACTCCGCCGACCTCGCGGTCAAGCAGGCCAACGAGAAGTGCGCCATCAAGGGCTACAAGATCGCCCTGCAGGCCGAGGACGACGAGAAGAACCCGCAGAAGGGCGCCCAGGCGGCCACCAAGCTGTCCCAGGACGCGAACCTCATCGGCGTCGTCGGCCCGCTGAACTCCTCGGTCGGCCAGTCCATCCAGCCCATCCTGGCGCAGAAGAGCATCGTCGAGGTCTCCCCGGCCAACACGAGCGACTCGCTGACCAAGGGCGACAACCCGGCCTCCCCGAAGCGGCCGTACCCGACCTACTTCCGCACCTGCACCGTCGACTCGCTGCAGGGCCCCTACGCGGCGGACTTCCTGGTCTCCAAGCAGGGCAAGAAGAAGATCGCCATCGTCACCGACGGCCTGACCTACGGCGAGGGCCTGGCCACCGCCTTCGCCGAGAAGGCCCAGTCGCTCGGCGCCACCGTCGTCACCCGCCAGAAGGTCGGCGAGAAGGACACCGACTTCTCCAGCGTGATCGACACCATCAAGCCGCAGGCCCCCGACGCGGTGTACTTCGGCGGCCAGTACCCGCAGGCCGGTCCGTTCTCCAAGCAGCTCAAGGACAAGGGCCTCAACATCCCGGTCATGGGCGGCGACGGCATCTTCGACCAGAAGTACATCGACCTGGGCGGCAAGGAGGGCGACTACGCCACCTCCGTCGGCGCGCCGACCGAGGAGCTCGACAGCGCCAAGGCGTTCGTCGACGCCTACACCGCCGCGGGCTACAAGGAGGCCTTCGCCGCCTACGGCGCGTTCTCCTACGACGCCGCCAACGCCATCATCGGCTCGGTGGCCACCGCCCTCAACGGCGGTGACTGGAGCGCCGACAAGCGCGCCGACGTGCTCTCCGCGATGGCCAAGTACAACGGCCAGGGCGCGACCGGCAGCATCTCCTTCGACGAGTTCGGCGACAGCACCAACAAGGTCCTGACCGTCTACAGCGTCTCCGGCGGCAAGTGGGTCTCGGCCCAGACCGGCACCTACAACGGCTGACCCGACGGCACAACCGGTCCACGAGACCAGGACACACACGGTGGGGGTGGGCGAACAGCCCACCCCCACCGCGTACGGAGGTAGATGTGACGACGCTGTTGCAGCAGATTGCCAACGGCATCGCCTTGGGAGCCACGATCGGGCTGATCGCCCTCGGCTACACGATGGTGTACGGCATCATCCAGCTCATCAACTTCGCCCACGGCGAGGTCTTCATGGTCGGCGCCTTCGGCGGCCTGGCCGTGTACCGGTGGCTCCTGCCCGCCTCGTGGCGGGACGACTGGTACGTCTCCCTGCCGCTGATGATCATCGGCGGCATGGTCGTGTCGGTGGTGGTCGCGCTGGTCATGGAGCGCTTCGCCTACCGGCCCCTGCGCGGCGGGTCCCGGCTCGCCCCGCTCATCACCGCGCTGGGCGTCTCGATCGTCCTGCAGGAGGCCATCCGGATCTTCTACCCGGACGCCGACGCCGCCCAGCCCTTCCCCAAGGCCTTCGTCAACGCCCAGATCGGCATCGGCGGGGTCAGCATCCGCGCCTCGCAGCTGCTGCTGATCGTGGTGTCGATCGTGCTGTCGCTGGTCCTGCAGACCTACATCAACCGCTCGAAGATGGGCCGGGCGATGCGGGCCACCGCGCAGGACCCGGACACCGCCCGGCTGATGGGCATCAACCCCAACCGGGTGATCGTGCTGACGTTCCTGCTCGGCGCGGCCCTCGCGGGCGTGGCGGGCGTGCTCTACGGCGTCGACATCACCAACGTCGACAACTCGATCGGCTTCCAGAACGGCATCTTCGCCTTCACCGCCGCCGTCCTCGGCGGCATCGGCAGCCTGCGCGGGGCGGTCGTCGGCGCGTTCATCATCGGCCTGATCAAGACACTCGGCGGGCAGTACATGCCCGGCGGGACCCAGTACGACTACGTCTGGATCTTCGTCGTGCTGATCCTGGTCCTGGTCTTCCGACCGCAGGGCCTGTTCGGCGAGGCCGAGAGGGTGCGCGCGTGACCAAGAACAGCAAGCTGACCCTGCCGAGCTCGCTCGGCACCCCGTTCACCGCCGCCGGTGGTGTGCTCGCGATCGTCGCGGCGCTGCTGCCCTGGGTGACCTTCCAGTTCAACGACGGGTTCTACCCGGCCCAGGCCACCCTGCAGTTCTTCGACGCGCCGTTCGCCCTGGAGGGCTACCGGCTGCACGTGCAGCTGCTCGGCCTGGCCGCGGTGGTGCTGACCTTCGTCACCCGCATCCCCGGCCGGGTGCGCGCGATCCGCGCGCTGGGCTGGGGCGTGCTGGCGATCTCGCTGATCAGCGCCATCTTCATGACCCGCGCGGGCGGTGGCCTCGGCGCCATCACCGCCGCGGACGGCGTCACCGCCTTCGGCTCCGTCGTCGGCGTGGTCGCCGGTGCCCTCATCGTGCTGGGCGCGCAGGCCACCGGTGTCTCCGAGGTGCCGCACTACACCACCGAGGTGCCCGTCTGGGTGGCCTACCTGTCGCTGCTCGTCGCGTTCGCGGGCGTGCTGTGGCTGGTGGCGAGCATGCTCACCGCGGGCGGCACCGGCGGCGCGGCCAACCCGTACGCCGGTCCGATCTTCCTGGCGTTCCTGGGCATGGCCGGCGGCCTGCTCGGCGCGCTGAGCGGGTTGGGCGCGGCGCGCTGGGTGTCGGCGCTGTCCGAGCGGCACCGGGCGTTCTCCATCGTCGTGCTGGTGCTCTGCGCGGTGGCGCTGCCGCTGACCGACGCGGGCACCGAGTACTGGATGACGGTGGCGACCACCATCGGCGTGTACGCGGCCACCGCCATCGGCCTCAACATCGTCGTCGGCCTCGCGGGCCTGCTCGACCTCGGGTACGTGGCGTTCATGGGCATCGGCGCGTTCGTCGCGGCGAACCTGTCCGGCGCGGTCTCGGCCGGGCTCGGCTGGTACGTGCCGTTCCCGGTGGCGGCGCTGATCGCGGCGGTCATCGCCGGTGTCATCGGCGCCATCGTCGGCTCCCCGACGCTGCGCGTGCGCGGTGACTACCTGGCGATCGTGACGCTGGCCTTCGGTGAGATCTTCACCCGGTCCGCGCAGAACGACATCGGCGGCCTGACCGGCGGCTCCAACGCCATCCCGGGCATCCCCGAGGTCTCCATCGGCAACACCGCGTTCAACCAGGCGATCACCGTCTTCGGCGTGGAGCTGCCCGGCGGCGTGCTGTACTACTTCCTCATCGTGCTGGTCGTCGGCCTCATCATGGCGGTGTTCGCCAACCTCAAGGCCAGCCGCATCGGCCGCGCGTGGATCGCCATCCGCGAGGACGAGGACGCCGCCAGGGCCATGGGCATCATGACCGGCAAGGCCAAGATCCTCGCCTTCCTCGCCGGGGCCACCCTGGCGGGCCTGGCGGGCGCGATCTTCGCCCACAAGCTCACCCTGGCCTCCTACGACAGCTTCAAGTTCCTGGAGTCGGTCACCCTGCTCGCCGCGGTCATCCTCGGCGGCATGGGCACCATCCCCGGCGCGGTGCTCGGCGCCTCGCTGCTGTTCGTGCTGCCGGAGAAGCTGCGCGAGTTCAACGACGCCCGGCTGCTGATCTTCGGCCTCGCGCTCATCCTGATCATGCGGTTCCGGCCGCAGGGCCTGGTGCCCGACCGGGTGCGGCGGGCGGAACTGGCGGGGGAGACCGCCGACGGCAAGTCGATCGAGGAAGAGGAGGAGCAGGTCGTGGCAGAGCACGAGCCGCTGGCCCCGCCGAAGGGGGGCACGGCGTGACCGCGTTCGCCCACGAGGCGGCCCCCCGGCCCGCCGTGCTGCAGGCCCAGGGCGTCACCATGGTCTTCGGTGGCCTCACCGCGCTCAACGACGTCTCGCTCACCCTGGAGGAGGGCCAGATCGTCGGCCTGATCGGGCCGAACGGCGCGGGCAAGACGACCTTCTTCAACTGCCTCACCGGCCTGTACACCCCGACCCGCGGCCGGGTGCTGCTGGACGGGTCGGTCATGCCGAACGACCCCGCGCACGTGACCATCGCCGGGGTGGCCAGGACCTTCCAGAACATCCGGCTGTTCCCGAACATGACGGTGCTGGAGAACGTCATGGTCGGGCGGCACAGCCGGATGAAGCAGGACCCGGTGTCGACGCTGCTGCGGCTGCCCGCGTTCAAGCGCGGGGAGGCCGCGGCCAGGGAGCGCTCGCGCGAGCTGCTGGAGTTCGTCGGGCTCACCCGCTCGGAGAACGAGGTCGCGCGCAACCTGCCCTACGGCGACCAGCGCAGGCTGGAGATCGCCCGCGCGCTGGCCACCGACCCGAAGGTGCTGCTGCTCGACGAGCCGACCGCGGGCATGAACCCGCAGGAGACCGAGGCCACCCGGCAGCTGATCTTCGCGATCCGCGAGTCCGGGGTGTCGGTCGTGGTCATCGAGCACGACATCAAGTTCATCTTCAGCCTGTGCGACCGGGTCTGCGTGCTGGTCCAGGGCGAGCTGCTGGTGGAGGGCTCGCCGGAGGTCGTCCGGGCCGACCCGCGGGTCATCGAGGCCTACCTGGGCAAACCGCCGGAGGAGGTCGAGGCCGAGGTGCGCGAGGCGGCCGCGGCGGTCGAGCACGACAAGGGGGAGCGGTCATGAGCCCGATGCTGGAGGTCTCCGGCCTCAGCGTCGCCTACGGCGCCATCGAGGCGGTGCGCGACGTGTCGTTCGTGGTCGAGGAGGGGCAGATCGTCAGCCTCATCGGCGCGAACGGCGCGGGCAAGACGACCACCCTGCGCACCGTGTCCGGCCTGCTCAAGCCCCGCGCGGGCACGGTGAAGCTGGAGGGCAGGGAGATCTCCGGCCTGCCCGCGCACACCGTGCTCAACCTGGGCATCGCGCACTGCCCGGAGGGCCGCCGCACCTTCGGGCGGATGACGGTCGAGGAGAACCTGCAGCTCGGCGCCTACACCCGCGACGACGACGCGGCCGTGCAGGCGGACATGAAGAACGTCTACGAGCTGTTCCCCGTCCTCGGCGAGCGCCGCCACCAGAAGGCGGGGCTGTTCTCCGGCGGCGAGCAGCAGATGCTCGCCATCGGCCGGGCGATGATGTCGCGACCGCGCCTGCTCATGCTCGACGAGCCCTCGATGGGCCTGTCCCCGATCATGACCCAGCGCATCTTCGACACCATCAAGGAGTTGCAGTCCCAGGGCACCACCATCCTGCTCGTCGAGCAGAACGCCCTGGCCGCGCTGGCCCTGTCCGACCGCGGGTACGTGATCGACCTCGGCGCCACGACCCTCGACGGGCCGGGCACCGAGCTCCTCGCCGACGAGCGCGTCCGCTCGGCGTACCTGGGCGAGGACTGACAGCACCACCGGTGCCGGGAGGCCCGCCACCCGCCAGGGGTGGCGGGCCTCCCGCGTCACCTGGCGCCCGGCGCCTTGTCCACCGCGACGCAGGTCAGCCGCGCCGTGCACGTCCGCTTGCCCGCGCCGTCGGTCACCACGATCTCGAACGTGGAGGTGCTGCGCCCGAGGTGCAGCGGCGTGCACACCGCCGTCACCACCCCGTCGCGCGCCGCGCGGTGGTGCGTGCAGGACAGCTCCAGGCCGACGACGACCTTGCCCTCCGGGGCGTTGAGCGCGGCCCCGATCGACCCCAGCGTCTCGGCCAGCACCGCGTTCGCCCCGCCGTGCAGCAGCCCGTACGGCTGGAGGTTGCCCGCGACCGGCATGGTCGCCACGAGCCTGTCCTTGGTCCAGTCGGTGACCTCGATGCCCAGCTTGTCCGCGAGGAGCTGGTCGGCGACCTCCGGGAGGACCCCGGGCAGCTTGGACGGGTCGGCGGTGCTGGTCATGGGCCCTCCTGACGGGTGACGCGGCCCCCGGCGCTCACGGGGCTGTCGGTGGCCCACCCTAGACTCGCCGACGTGCCCGCCAAGACGCAGACCCGCCCCACCCGCACGCAGACCGCCGCCCGCCGCCTCCTGCTCATCGATGGGCACTCGATGGCGTACCGGGCCTTCTTCGCCCTGCCCAAGGAGAACTTCCAGACCGGCACGGGCCAGCACACCAACGCCGTCTACGGCTTCACCTCGATGCTGATCAACCTGCTGCGCGACGAGGCGCCCACCCACCTGGCGGTGTGCTTCGACGTGTCCAGGCAGACCTTCCGCAGCGAGGCCTACGCCGAGTACAAGGCCAACCGGTCCTCCAGCCCGGACGAGTTCCGCGGCCAGGTCAGCCTGATCAAGGACGTGCTGGGGGCGCTGAACATCCCCACCCTGGAGAAGGACCAGTACGAGGCCGACGACCTCATCGCCACGCTGACCACCTCGGCCACCGCCGACGGCATGGACGTGTCCATCTGCACCGGCGACCGCGACGCCCTGCAGCTGGTCAACGACAAGGTCACCGTGCTCTACCCGGTCAAGGGCGTCTCCGAGCTGGCCAGGTTCACCCCGGACGCGGTGCAGGAGAAGTACGGGGTCAGCCCGACCCAGTACCCGGACTTCGCCGCGCTGCGCGGCGACCCCAGCGACAACCTGCCCAAGATCCCGGGCGTGGGCGAGAAGACGATCACCAAGTGGATGCAGCAGTTCGGCTCGCTCGGTGCGCTGATCGACCGGGTGGACGAGGTCAAGGGCAAGGTCGGCGACGCGCTGCGGGCGAACCTGGCCAACGTCCAGCTCAACCGCCAGCTCACCGAGCTGGTCCGGGACGTCCCGCTGGAGCTGGGCCCGGCCGACCTGGCGGTGCGCGACTGGGACCGGGACGCGGTGCACCGGCTGTTCGACGAGCTGGAGTTCCGGGTGCTGCGCGACCGGCTGTTCCAGACGCTGAGCACCGCCGAGCCGGAGGCCGAGGAGGGCTTCGAGGTCAGCGGCGGCGCGCTGGAGCCCGGTGAGCTGGGGGAGTGGCTGGCCCGGCACGCCCCGGCGGGCACCCGCATCGGCCTGGCGTTCCGCGAGGTCTCCACCGGGGTGTCCGGGCAGGCGGTGGAGCTGCGCTCGGTGGCGCTGGCGACCGCGGCGGGGATCGGCGCCTTCGTCGACGTCACCGCGATCACCGAGGAGGACGAGACCGCGTTCAGCGCGTGGCTGGCCGACCCGGAGATGGTCAAGCTCGGCCACGACGTGAAGCGGTCGCTGCACGCCGTGCGCCACCGCGGCTGGGAGCTGCACGGCCTGGCCACCGACACCGCGCTGGCGGCGTACCTGGTGCGCCCGGGGCAGCGCACGTTCACCCTCGACGACCTGGTGCTGCGCTACCTCAAGCGCGAGCTGCGGGTGGAGGAGGCCGACGGCCAGCAGCAGCTGTCGCTGCTGGACGAGGAGGGCGACGACGAGCGCAAGGTCGCCGCGGGGGAGATCCTGCGCGCCAGGGCGATCGCGGAGCTGGCCGACGCGCTGGACGCGGCGCTGCGCGACACCGGTCAGCTGGAGCTGCTGCACGAGATGGAGCTGCCGCTGCTGCGGGTGCTCGCGGAGCTGGAGACCGAGGGCATCGCGGTCGACGTCGACCGGCTCGAGGAGCTGGAGGCGGAGTTCGGCGCCCGGGTGCGCGCGGCCGAGCGGGCGGCCTTCGACGTGATCGGCAAGGAGATCAACCTCGGCTCGCCCAAGCAGCTGCAGGTGGTGCTGTTCGACGAGCTGCAGATGCCCAAGACCAAGCGCACCAAGACCGGCTACACCACCGACGCCGAGGCGCTGACCACCCTCTACGAGCAGACCGAGCACCCGTTCCTCAAGCACATGCTCGAGCACCGCGACGCCACCCGGCTGCGGGTGACGGTCGAGGGCCTGATCAAGTCGGTCTCCGACGACGGCCGCATCCACACCACGTTCAACCAGACGATCGCCGCCACCGGCAGGCTGTCGTCCACCGAGCCGAACCTGCAGAACATCCCGATCCGCACCGAGGCGGGCCGCACCATCCGCGACGCCTTCGTCGTCGGCCGGGGCCACGAGTCGCTGCTGACCGCCGACTACAGCCAGATCGAGATGCGGATCATGGCCCACCTGTCCGAGGACGCCGCGCTCATCGAGGCGTTCAACTCCGGCTTCGACTTCCACGCCGCCACCGCCGCCCGCGTGTTCGGCGTCGACCCCACCTCGGTCACCGGCGAGCAGCGCGCCAAGATCAAGGCGATGAACTACGGCCTGGCCTACGGCCTGTCCGCCTACGGCCTGTCCCAGCAGCTGCGCATCTCCACCGAGGAGGCGCGCGCCCTGATGGAGGACTACTTCCAGGGCTTCGGCGGCGTCCGCGACTACCTCCACCAGGTCGTCGAGCGCGCCCGCAAGGAGGGCTACACCGCCACCATCTTCGGCCGCAGGCGCTACCTGCCCGACCTCACCAGCGACAACCGCCAACGCCGCGAGATGGCCGAGCGCATGGCGCTCAACGCCCCCATCCAGGGCAGCGCCGCCGACATCATCAAGGTCGCCATGCTCAACGTCCAGCGCGAACTGAAGAAGCAGCGCCTCAACACCAAGGTCCTCCTCCAGGTCCACGACGAACTCGTCCTCGACGTCGCCCCCGGGGAGCGGGACCAGGCCGAGCACCTCGTCCGCGAGCAGATGGCGGGCGCCTTCAAGCTCCACGTCCCCCTGGACGTCTCCGTGGGCTTCGGCTCCACTTGGAACCAAGCCGCCCACTGACGGGGAACAGGCCCCACCCACCACACCGGACCCGCGCAGCAGGCGCAGCCCAGTCGGGCGTCCCGCTGCGAGGGAAAGGCGACCACCCCGCGAAGCTGGCCCGGACAGCGGGCTCTGCCCGGTTGGGTGGATTCGCTTGGTCGGGGTAGGCGATCATGTGCTACCCAACGGGACGGGCGGGCGTCTTTTCAGCCCGCCTTTTCCCGCCCGCAGCGCATGATCGCCGTAGGGGCCCCGACCAAGCGGATCCACTCAACCGGGCCACCCACGAAAGCCCCCGAACCCCCAGACGAAACCACGCCGCTCTCCAACCACCCAGCACCACGCCCGGAGAGCTGACCTACACTCACTTTCCGTGGACTTCTACGACGTCGTGCAGCGGCGCAGGGACGTGCGCGCCGAGTTCACCGGCGAGCCCGTCGACGACGCCGTGCTGCACCGGGTGCTCTCCGCCGCCCACCACGCGCCCAGCGTGGGGATGACCCAGCCGTGGGACTTCATCCTGGTGCGCGACGTGGGCACCCGGGCCGCCTTCCGGGAGCACGTGCTGGCCGAGCGGGCCGCGTTCGCCGCCACGCTGAGCGGGGAGCGGGCGCGGACGTTCGACCGGATCAAGGTCGAGGGCATCCTGGAGTCCACCCTGTCGGTCGTGGTCGGGTACGACCCGACGCGCGGGTCGCCCGCGGTGTTGGGGCGGCACGCCATCGCCGACGCCGGGCTGTACTCGTCGGTGCTGGCCATCCAGAACCTGTGGCTGGCGGCGACCGCCGAGGGCCTGGGCGTGGGCTGGGTCAGCTTCTACCGCGAGGAGCACCTGCGCGACCTGCTCGGCATGCCCGCGCACGTCCGCCCGGTGGCGTGGCTGTGCCTGGGCCCGGTGCGCCGGTTGCAGGAGGTCCCGGACCTGGAGCGGCACGGCTGGCGCGCGCGGGTCCCCCTGGCCGAGGTGCTGCACGAGGAGCGCTACACCGCCCGCTGAGGTGTGAACGGCGCCGATGCCGGGTATGCCCGTTCCGTCGAAGGGAGACGAGGGCATGCGCGCACTGGTGATCGGCGGCACCGGACTCCTCAGCGGCACGGCGGCGGCGCTGGCCGGGGACGGCTGGCAGGTGGTGCTGCCCAGCCGCCGCCCCGACCCGGCCACCACCGGCGACCTGGACGTCCGCTGGGTCCCGGCCAACTGGTCGGCCCCGGACCCCGACCTGCCCCGCCGCATCACCGCCGCCCTCGGCGGCCCCGCCGACCTGCTCGTGGTCTGGGCGCACGACGGCCTGCACGGCGCCATGGCAGAGACCGTGAGCCCCCTCCTGGCCGACGGCGCCCCCGTCGTGGAGGTGCACCGCGGCACGTCCCTGCACGTCGAGGACCTGCCCGGCCACCCCACCCACCAGGTGCTGCTCGGCGTCCTCGGGTACGCGGGCCGCACCCGCTGGCTCACCGACGCCGAGACCACCGAGGCCATCCTCGCCACCGTGGAGAGCGCCACCTCCGGCAGGCTCCCCGGCATCCACCAGATCGGCCTACCGCACCTCCTGGCGTCCTGACACGCACGGGCCGGCCCACTCACCCAGCGGGGTCGCGAACGAGCGCAGGTCGAGGGCGTCCAAGGCCCCCCGCACCCGGTCAGTGCGGGTCGTCGCCGGGGTGGACTTCGCCGCGCAGGCCGCGGACCAGCGTGAGGACCGAGTCGCGGACCTCCTCGCGGGTCTGGTCGGGGTCGAAGACCTGCCAGTCGAGGGCGACGACGAGCACGGTGCCGAACAGGGAGGCCGCGGCGGTCCGCACCCGCACGCCCGCAGGCAGCTCGCCCGCGTCGGACAGCCGCTGCAACTGGGTGCGGATGATGCTGGTGACCTGCTCGCGCAGCAGGGTCAGGGTCTGGTGCCACTGGCCCGGGGTGCGCCACAGCTCGCTCACCAGCAGCTGCGCGAACGTCGGGTACTCGGCGAAGAAGGCCAGCATCCCGTCGACGAGGTCGCTGACCGTGGCCCAGGGGCCCACGGCGTCCTCGGCGGTGGCCAGGCGGGCGGCGAGCAGGTCGACCCCGTAGCGCAGCAGGGCGTCGATGAGGCCGTCCTTGCTGCCGAAGTTGTAGTAGACGGTGCCCTTGGCCACGCCCGCCTCGGCGGCGATCTCGTCGACGGTGAGGCCGACCATGCCGCGGCTGCCCGCCAGCCGCAGCGTGGCGTCGAACAGCTTCTGCTTGGTGGCGCCGGTGCGCGTCGGTCTCGGGCTCACAGCACGAGTTCCGGGCGCAGGCGCGCGGCCGTCCAGACCCGCTGGCGGCGGGCGGCGATGGTCGAGACCACCAGTCCTCCGATCAGGTACAGCCCGAGGACGCCCACGTCGACGGCGACTCCGGACAGGGACCCACCGTAGAGCAGATGCCGCAGTCCGTCGATGACGTAACCCATGGGCAGCGCTTTGTGTAGCGGCAGCAACGAATCCGGCAGCGTCTGCCACGGAAATGTGCCCCCCGCGCTGATCAGCTGGAGGATGAGCAGGACGAGCGCGGCGAACTTGCCCACCGGGCCGAGGAACGCGTTGAGCGCGTGCACGACGGAGGTGAACGCCAGCGTGGTGACCACCAGGAAACCCAGTGCGCCCCACGGGTTCGCGGGGTGGATGCCGATGACCGTCGTGACCACCGCGTACATCACCACGACCTGCGCCACGCCCAGCAGCGCCGGGGCGAGCCAGCCCGCGAGCGCGGTGCGCACGGGGGAGTGCCCGGCGGCCAGGGCGCGCGCGGACAGCGGGCGCACCAACAGGAACAGCACGAACGCGCCGATCCAGGTGGCCAGGCCGAGGAAGAACGGCGCCAGGCCCGCGCCGTAGCTGCCCGCGCTGTTCTCCCCGACCGCGCGGATGGCCACCGGGTCGCCGATCGTGCGGGCGGTCGCGTCGCGGGTCCCGGTGTCGGGGTTGGGGATCTGGCCCAGGCCCGCGGCGAGTCCGTCGTGGAGCTTGGTCGCGCCGTCTGACAACTGGCGAGCACCGGAGGCCAGCTGGCTGCTCCCGTCGACCGCGGTTTGCTCACCATCGCGCAGTTTCACGGCCCCGTCGCGCAGCTGGGTGGTGCCGCTGGCGAGTTCCGCGCTGCCACTGGCGGCTTGCGAGATGCCGTCGGTGAGCGCGGGCGTGGCGGAGGCGAGGGACTCCGCGCCCGTGGCCACCTGCTCGGCGCCGTCGGCCAGCGTGCGCAGCTGCCCGGTGGCCGTCTGGATGCGGCCGTTGGCGTCGTCGATCGGGGCGCGCAGCCCGCGCAGGGTCGTCACCACCTGCTGCACCTGCGCCTCGGGCACACCTGCGGCGCGCAGCCGGGCGGCGATGTCGCCCTCGGCGCCGTCGAGCCGGTCCACCAGGCCCTGCGCCAGGCCCGCGACCTGCTCGCCGGTCGCGGCGACCTGCTCGTTGCCGTCGGCCACCTGCCGGGCGCCGGAGGCGAGCCGCTGGGTCTGCGCGGGCAGCTCGGCGGTCTTGGACCGCAGCGTGCCCAAGCCCTCGGACAGGGTGCCCGCGCCGGTCGCGGCCCGGGTGGAGCCGTCGACGAGCTGCTGGGCGCCGTCGAGCAGCTGCCGCTGCCCGGAGGCCAGCGCGTCCGCGCCGGTGACCGCCTGCCCGGCGCCGTCGGCGAGCTGCCCGGCGCCGGTGGCGGCCTCCTGGGTGCGCTGGAAGATGGTGCCGAACCCGACGAGGAACTTCTCCGCCGCCTCGGTGCCGACCTCGCTGGCCACCGACTTGCGCACCTCGCTGACGACCCGGTCCGCGATCGTGCCCACCAGGTAGTTGTTGGCGTCGTTGGTGGTCACGGTGATCATGCCCTGGCGCGGGGCGAACGCGGAGCTGGAGGCCAGTGCCGCGGAGAAGTCCTCGGGCAGCGCCAGGGAGAAGGTGTAGCGGCCGTCGCGCACCCCGGCCTCGGCCTCGTCGGCCGCGACCTCGTGCCAGTCGAAGGCGCCGGAGGAGCGGAGCTTGTCCGCGACCTTGCGGCCCGCGTCCAAGCGGGTGCCGTCGGCCTCGGTGGTGCCGGTGTCGGCCACCACCAGGGCCGCCGGGATGCGGTCGAGCCTGCCGTACGGGTCGGCGTTGGCGTACAGGTACAGCGAGCCGTAGAGCAGCGGCACCAGCACCAGGGCGAGCACGGCCAGCTTGGGCAGCGTGCCGGAGGTGATGCGGCGCAGTTCGGCGCGGACGAGTCGGAAGGTGCTCACGGGGTCACCACCAGGGTGTCGGTGCAGGTCAGGGGAGCGGGCTGGTCAACGGACCGGAGCCGCGCGGGGGTCACGGGCAGGGCGCGGGCGGTCGCGGTGCCGCAGAGCACGACGACGGCAAGCCCGGAACCGGCGTGCCGCACGGCGGTGTCCCACCAGTCGCGGTGGTCGTCGGTGTGCCGGTCGGGGGTGTCGAGGACAAGCAGTTCGACGCCGGGGCGCCGGGCGGCCAGGTCGGCCAGCAGCGCGGTGCGGGCAGCCGGGGCGACGTCCTCGAACCGCGTCCGCGCCGCCAGGCCGTGCGCGTCGAGGACCTGGCGGACGTCGGCCCTGCGGGAGCGCAGGCCCGCCAGCGCGAGTTCCTCGGCCACGACGTCGGCGGTGGGCAGGGCGCCCTCCGGCTCGCTCACACCGGGGGAGTCCACGGGCGCGGACCGGGCGCGCAGGTCGGCGCCCGCGGGCCGGACCTCGCCGGAGGACGGGGTGATGCGGCCGGTGACGGCCAGCGCGAACGGCGTGTGCCCGGCTCGCGGGTCCCCGGCCACCACCGCCAGCTCGCCCGGCCCGACCTCCAGCGAGGTCGCCCGCAGCAGTGGCCCGTGGGCCCCGGTGACCGCGACCCGGTCCGCTCGCACGCGCATCACGCAACCCCCTACTTGAACTGACTGGTCAGTTCAAATAGTGCGCCGAGCGGGGACGCCCGTCAACTCGACGGCGGGGTGATCCACCGGACAGTGGCGCTCAGCGCAGCGCGGACGCGGGGCGCAGCTCCCACAGCGTCCAGAGCGGGCGGTACCCGCGGCGCGCCCAGAAAACAGGGGAGAGCGGGTTGGGCGGGTTGAAGTAGAGGAAGGAGCCCACGGCCCCGTTGAGCAGCTCGTCGTGCGCGGTGTCCACCAGCGCCCCGCCCACCCCGGACCCGCGGGACCCGGGCAGCACCGACAGGCAGTTGACGTAGCCCCAGCGGCCGTGCGGCACCCGCGTCTCCGCCCACGAGGCGGGCGCCGACACCGTCTGCCAGCCCTCCAGGTGCCCCACCGGTTCGCCGCCGCGCTCCGCGATCCACACCGGGTCGCCCTGGGCCAGGTGCACGCTCAGCGACGCCCACTTGATCCGCGGCGCCGCGGGCCGCACCACCGCGCTGCCCACCTGCGCCGAGTACTCCAGCTCCGCCATCGCGGAGCGAGTCAGGAACTCCAGGTCCTCGAAACCCGCCCGGCGCACCGACACCGGGTGCCGCCGCGACGGCCCGCGCGCGGCGGGCACCCGCACCGCCAGCACCGACAGCGGCGCGAACCCGTGCGCGAGCAGCGCCGCCGACGCCGCCACGTCCCGGCTGGGCCAGGTCACCAGGCAGGACGAGTCCTGCTCCACCGCCACCCGCGCCATCGCCCCGGCCCACCGGCGCAGCAGCACGTCCATCGCGGAGCCGGGCGCCCCGCCGAGCAGCGGGTGCAGCTCCCACACCTCCGAGGCCGCCCACAGCGTCGGCGCCGCGCCCCGCGGGTGCTCGGTTCGGGTCACCACCCCGGCCACCCGGTCACCCCCGGGCAGCGCCACCACCAGGCCCTCGCCCTCGGGCGGGGCCACCGCCGCGGGCAGCAGCGGGTCCAGCTCGGCGAACCGGGCGGACTGCGCGGCCAGCAGCGGCGCGCTCACCGCGCGCAGCGGAAGATCGCGGTGCCGGGGAAGCGCTCGCCGCGCAGCGGGCTCCACTGGCCCCACTCCTGGGTGTGGCCCTCCGGCCACTCCGGCTCCACCAGGTCGAACAGGGTGAACCCGGTGGCGGTCAGCGCGCGGACGTAGTCGCCCAGGGTGCGGTGGTGCTCGACGTAGCTGGGCACCCCGTCGGCGTCGACCTCCACGTAGGGCGTGCGGTCGAAGTAGGAGCCGGTGACCACCAGCCCCTCCGGGCCCGGGTCGTCGCGGAACATCCAGCGCATCGGGTGGGTCACCGCGAACGTCCACGTGCCGCCCGGTCGCAGCACCCTGGCGACCTCGGCGAACATGCCCACCAGGTCGGCCACGAACGGGGTGGCGCCGAAGGCCGAGCAGGCCAGGTCGAACGACGCCGAGCGGAACGGCAGCCGCTCGGCGTTGCCGCGCACCAGCGGCACGTGCGTGCCGGTGGCCTCGTTGGCCGCGCGCGCGTAGCGCAGCATCCCGCTCGACAGGTCGATGCCGACCGGCCGCGCGCCCCGGTCGGCCAGCCAGCGCGCGCACGGCGCCGACCCGCAGCCGATCTCCAGCACGTCGCGGCCCGCCACGTCGCCGAGCAGCCCGGCGTCGGCCTCGCGCAGCGCCTCCGGGCACCACATGAAGTCGCTGACGCCGAGGAACTCGCCGTGCTCGCGGTGGTAGTCGTCGGCGTCGGCGTCCCACCACGCGATGTTGGCCGCCTCCGAGGCGGCCGAGTCCGCGTCCCGGCGGGCCACCCGCGCGCCACCGCCCGCGTGCCCGCGCTCCGCGTCTCCGGGGTCCGTCACCGGGCCATGGTCTCAGCAGGCCGTTGACCACGGCCGTTCGAGGTACCCGGGTTTGCCCGGTGCGAAGGCGACCGAGTAGCATAGCGAAGTGCAGCGGTGTCGCGCTGTCCAGCTCGCTTCCCAGGCCTGCGCAGGCCGGGAATCAAACCTGGGGTGGCGTGTGTTGTCCGGAGTATGTCCTGCTCGTGGGGTGTAAGTCGGCGGCAGTGATCCGCTGCGCGACACCCGTGAACCACCGAGCGACGACAGACCTGACAACCGACGCATTCCGATCCGCACCGGAGCCACCTACCCAATGTCCACCGACACCACCATTGTCCCGACTGCGAACAAGCCGCAGGTCGCCATCAACGACATCGGGACGGAGGAGGAGTTCCTCGCCGCGATCGACGCGACGATCAAGTACTTCAACGACGGCGACATCGTTGAGGGCACGATCGTCAAGGTCGACCGGGACGAGGTCCTGCTCGACATCGGCTACAAGACCGAGGGCGTCATCCCCTCGCGCGAGTTGTCGATCAAGCACGATGTCGACCCCGCCGACGTGGTCAGTGTCGGTGACGAGGTCGAGGCCCTCGTTCTCCAGAAGGAGGACAAGGAGGGCCGCCTGATCCTGTCCAAGAAGCGCGCCCAGTACGAGCGCGCGTGGGGCACGATCGAGGCGCTCAAGGAGTCGGACGAGCCGGTGCGCGGCACGGTCATCGAGGTCGTCAAGGGTGGTCTCATCCTCGACATCGGCCTCCGGGGCTTCCTGCCCGCCTCGCTGGTCGAGATGCGCCGCGTGCGCGACCTGCAGCCCTACGTCGGCCGCGAGCTCGAGGCGAAGATCATCGAGCTGGACAAGAACCGCAACAACGTGGTCCTGTCCCGCCGCGCGTGGCTGGAGCAGACCCAGTCCGAGGTCCGCAGCGAGTTCCTCAACCAGCTGCAGAAGGGCCAGGTCCGCAAGGGCGTCGTGTCCTCGATCGTCAACTTCGGCGCCTTCGTGGACCTCGGCGGCGTCGACGGCCTGGTGCACGTCTCCGAGCTGTCCTGGAAGCACATCGACCACCCCTCCGAGGTCGTCGAGGTCGGCCAGGAGGTCACCGTCGAGGTCCTCGACGTCGACATGGAGCGCGAGCGCGTGTCGCTCTCGCTCAAGGCGACCCAGGAAGACCCGTGGCGCCAGTTCGCCCGCACCCACGCGATCGGCCAGATCGTGCCGGGCAAGGTCACCAAGCTCGTCCCGTTCGGTGCGTTCGTCCGCGTGGACGAGGGCATCGAGGGCCTGGTCCACATCTCCGAGCTGGCCGAGCGCCACGTGGAGATCCCGGAGCAGGTCGTGCAGGTCGGCAACGACGTCATGGTCAAGGTCATCGACATCGACCTGGAGCGCCGCCGCATCTCGCTGTCGCTGAAGCAGGCGAACGAGGGCTTCACCACGGAGACCGAGTTCGACCCGACCCAGTACGGCATGGCCGCCGAGTACGACACCGAGGGGAACTACATCTACCCCGAGGGCTTCGACCCGGACACCCAGGAGTGGCAGGAAGGCTTCGAGAAGCAGCGCGAGGAGTGGGAGCGCCAGTACGCCGACGCGCACTCCCGCTACGAGCAGCACATGAAGCAGATCGCCAAGGCCGCGGAGGCGGACGCCGCCGCCGAGGCCGAGGGTGCCGGTGCCGCCGCCGGTGGCGACCAGTCCTACTCCTCCGCGGGGTCGGACAAGCAGGCCCAGTCCGGTGGCACGCTGGCCTCCGACGAGCAGCTCGCGGCTCTGCGCGAGAAGCTCTCCGGTGGTGCGTGAGCTAGCCAGCTAGGCCGAACAGCACTCCCCGGGAGCCCCCGGACCCTCGTGGTCCGGGGGCTCCCGGCTGTTGCGGGGTTAGGGTGGGGCATGCGCTGGGTCGTGGGCGTCCTGCTCCTCGTGGCGGGCTGCGCGAGTGCCGCGCCTGCCGATCGGAAGCCCAGCGCCCCCGCGATCCCCGTCTTCGGGACCAGCACGTCCGCGGCGCCGCGCGGGCCGGTCGCCTTCCCCGGGTCGTGCGCCGACGTGCTGACCAGCGAGGACCTCGACGAGCTCGTCGAGCACGTCCTGCCCCCCGGCACGGCGTCGGTGAAGGGGCAGCCGGTGCCGGGGATCAAGCGCACGGCGCGCCTCGACTGCTACTACGCCCTCGCCCAGGGGGCGGCGCCCTCCGCGGCGGGCCTCACCGTCACCGTTGCCCAGTACACCGACCCCGACGCCGCGCGGGCCAGGGTGGACGCCACCGTCGACGACGCCACCAGCGCCACCGCGAGCGAGGTGGCGGTGGGCCCGGACCGGGGCACGCTGCTCGACGCGACCACCACCCGGACGCTGCTGGTCGCGCACGGCGAGCTCACCGTGGTGGCCACCGCGCTGCCCTCGGTGGTCACGGCGGGGGAGGCGCCGCGGGTGCTCGCGGCGATCGTCGACCGGGTGCTCACCGCCCGCTGACGGCTGCGAGGATGGGCGCATGCTGCGCGTAGGCCTCACCGGCGGGATCGGCTCGGGCAAGTCGACGGTCGCCACCCGGCTCGCCGAGCACGGCGCGCACGTCGTGGACGCCGACAGGATCGCCCGCGAGGTGGTCGAGCCCGGCAGCGACGGGCTGCGCGCGCTGGTCGAGGCGTTCGGCGACGGCATCCTCACCGCGGACGGCGCGCTGGACCGGCCCGCGCTCGCGGCGATCGCGTTCACCGACGACGCCTCCCGCCGCACGCTGAACTCGATCACGCACCCGCGCATCGCCGCCCGCACCGGCGAGCTGATCGCGACCGCGGCCCCCGAGGCGGTGGTGGTGCACGACGTGCCGCTGCTGGTGGAGAACGGGATGGGCGCCCTCTACCACCTGGTGATCGTGGTCGACGCCCCGGTCGAGGAGCGCGTGCGCAGGCTCGTCGGCACCCGCGGCCTGCCCGAGCAGGACGCCCGCAACCGCATCGCCGCCCAGGCCACCGAGCAGCAGCGCCGCGCCGCGGCCGACGTGTGGCTGGACAACTCCGGCAGCCCGGACGTCGTGCAGCGCGCGGTCGACGAGCTGTGGGCCGACCGGCTGGTGCGCTTCGAGAGCAACGTGCGGCTCGGCCGCCACGACGACCGGGGCGCGCCGGTGGTGGTCGACTACGACCCGACCTGGCCCGCGCGCGCCGCCCGGGTGGTGTCCCGGTTGCGGGTGGCCGCGGGCGACAAGGCGCTGGCGGTCGACCACATCGGCTCGACGTCGGTGCCCGGGTTGGCCGCCAAGGACGTCATCGACGTGCAGGTCACCGTGGCCGACCTCGCCGCGGCCGACGCGCTGGCCGAGCCGCTGGCGGCCGCGGGCTTCCCCCGGCTGCCCGGGTTCGACGGCGACACCGACCACGACGGCGGCGAGCCGCTGCCCAAGCGCACGCACGTCTCGGCCGACCCGGGGTCGTGGGTCAACGTGCACCTCCGCCCGGCGGGCGCGCCCAACCAGCGCTACGCGCTGCTGGTCCCGGCGTGGTTGCGCGACAACCCGGACGCGGCGGGGGAGTACGCGGCGCACAAGCGCGAGCTGGCCGGGCGGGCGGACTCCATCCCCGCCTACGGGGAGCTGAAGGAGGGGTGGTTCCGCGCCGCGCGCGACCGCGCCGAGGAGTGGGCCGCGCGGACCGGCTGGACACCTACCGCGTGAGCTTAGGCTACCCTAATATGACGGCATGGCGCGATCGAACACCCAGGCCAGCCGGGTCAAGCCCGAGCACGCCGCACCGCTGACCCTTGAGGTCCTGCGCAGCACCCGGCTCTCCCCGGGCTTCGTCCGGGTGACGCTGGGCGGGGGCGACGTCGCCCGCTTCACCCCGATGGGCTTCGACCAGTGGTTCCGGCTGTTCATCCCGGTCTCCGACGACTCGCTGGCGCACGTGCCGGAGAAGCTGAGCCTGGGCAGCTACCTCCGGTTCGTCACCACCGCCAAGGGCAGCCGCCCGGTGCTGCGCAACTACACCGTGCGCGCCTTCCGCCCGGCGGCCGGGGAGCTCGACGTCGACTTCGTCGTCCACGGCGATGGCCCGGCGGGCACCTGGGCCGCGACCTGCGCCCCCGGCGACCAGGTGGCGATCATCGACGAGGGCATCACCTTCACCCCGCCCGCGGGCACCACCCGCTTCGCCCTCGTGGCCGACGAGTCCGGCCTGCCCGCCGTCGCCGGGGTCCTGGCCTCACTGGACCCGGCGGCGACCGGTGTCGCGCTGGTCGAGGTGCCGCACGAGGAGGACAAGCAGGAGGTGCAGGCGCCCCCCGGCGTCGCGGTCACCTGGGTCGTGCGCGAGGACCCGCACGCGGTCGCGGGCCGGGCGGTGCTCGCGGCGGCCACGGCCCTGGAGCTGCCGCGGCCGTTCTTCGGCTTCGTCGTGGGCGAGGCGGGGCTCGCGACGGGGCTGCGGCGGCACTGGGTGAAGTCGGGCGTGCCGAAGGAGGACGTGCTGTTCTGCGGCTACTGGAAGGCCGGGTAGCGCGCGCCGCCCCCGTCGATCAGTACGGGGGCCACACCTCGAAGATGTGCTTGTGGGCGAGCCACGACGACAGGTCGTGGCGGACCCGGCTGAGCTCCTCAAGGGTCTTGTGGACGGTGCACATCGCCAGGTCGGCGTCGCCCACGCGCAGCACGCGGCCCGCGACGGCGGCGGCGAACTCCTCCGAGCGCACGATCCGGGCGGTGGTGCCGCCGGGGGCGGCCAGGCCCAGGAGCAGGTCGGTGGTGCGCCAGTGGCGGCCCTCGCGCAGGACGCGCACGGCGGTCAGCTCGCTGGGGCCGCCCTTGGCGTGCCGCGAGCGCGGCTTCTGCTGGGTCAGCCGCAGGTTGAGCTCCGGCAGCAGCCAGGTGATCTCGGTGTCGGAGAACGGGTCGTCCGGGGTGGTGTACTCCATGCGCAGCCCCCAGCGCTCCACCTGGCAGACGCGCAGCGCGTGGGAACCCCCGGACGAGAAGCTGCGCACCCCGGTGGCCGTGTCGACGATGTCGACGAGCTGGGGAGAGATGGCCATGCCCACCGGCTGAGCGTAACCGCGCGACAGCGGCACGCGACTGCCGGAATCGTTTCGTGACGTCACGAATGCCGTACGCGCCTGTATCTTTCGTGTGTCATTGGCCGCGATAATGCCGCAATCTGTTGACTTCATCGGCTATTTCACGCTAATGAGTCAATCGCTCCACGGGGGTTCGGCACTCAGCGTGACCAGCCACGCATCCACATCATAACCTGAATGGGCTATACCGTCGACGGCGGCGAATGTGCGTTCCATCGCTCGTTGAACGGTGGACGAATCGAGCAGCCCGGCGCGGTGCGCGGCCACCAGTTCATCGGCGTCCTCCACCCTGGCGTCGCGCCCGCGCCGCACCAGCACGTCGAGGTAGAGGTCCACCGTGCGCCACACCGGGCCGTCGGTGGAGATGTCCACGACGTCGAGGTAGTAGTCGTGGCCGAGGTCGACGCCGCGGCGCGGGGTCCACCGCGACACCCGCAGGCCGTGCTCGGGCAGCAGCAGCGACCGGAAGTAGGCGATGCGCCGGTGGCCGTCGACCGCGCGGGCCATGTACAGCCCCGCCGGGGTCTCCCGGTACTCGTCGACCCGGCGCACGAACCCCTTGGGGTCGGTGTTGGTCATCGACGGCGGGTCGAACACCTCGACCTTGGGGGCGTGCACCTCGTGCTCGACGTCGTCCCGGCGGGCCATCGGCACCGGGACCGGGTGGTTGGCGGCCATACCGCCATCGTGCCCAGTCCCGGGAGGCGAGGCCCATGCGAATTGGCGGATTCCCCACCGCCGAACGGGTGATGGCGGATAAGCTCCGGCGCCGTTCGGTAGCGATCCCGCCCGCTGGAGGACCTCGTTGTTCGGAATCCTGCGCCCCTGCAGGCACCGGCTCTCGCCGACCCTGCGCACCTCCTGGATGGCGCACCTGTGCGGGCTCTGCCTGGCGCTGCGCGACGAGAACGGGCAGCTGGCCAGGACCGCGACCAACTACGACGGCCTGGTCATCTCCGCGCTGGTCGAGGCCCAGTCGCCCGCGGTCGGCGGGCGCAGGCTCGCCGGGCCGTGCCCGCTGCGCGGCATGCGCGCGGCCACCGTCGCCCGCGGTGACGGGGCGAAGCTGGCCGCCGCGGTGTCGCTGGTGCTGGCCTCGGCCAAGGTGCGCGACCACGTCGACGACCGCGACGGCGCCTTCGGCCGCCGCCCGGTCGCCGGGGTCGCCCGCCGGGTCGCCGCGCGCTGGGCGGTGCAGGGCGAGCGCACCGGCGAGCGGGTCGGCTTCGCCACCGCGGTGCTGCTCGACGCCGTCGGCAGGCAGGGCGAGGTGGAGTCCGCGCTGGTCACCGGCTCGTCGGTGCTGCTGGCCACCGAACCGGCCGAGACCGCCACGGCCGCCGCGTTCGCCCACACCGCGCTCATCACCGGCCGCCGCGGCAACGAGGCGCCGCTGCGCGAGGCGGGCAGGCTCTTCGGCCGGGTCGCCCACCTGCTCGACGCCGTGGAGGACCAGGACGCCGACCGGGCGGCGGGCGCGTGGAACCCGCTGACGGCCACCGGCACCACCCGCGCCGAGGCCCGGCGGCTGTGCGACGACGCCGTGCTGGGGGTGCGGCTCGCGCTCAAGGAGGCCGAGTTCGACGACGACGGCCTGGTGCACGCCCTGCTGGCGCACGAGCTGGGCGCGGCCGTGCGGCGCACCTTCGGCCACGTCGAGGCCACCGGCCCGCGGGGCCCCCAGGGGCCCCCGCCCGGGTGGCAGGCCCCGCAGGCGCCGCCGCCGGGGTGGCAGCCGCCGCGCCCCGAGGGGCCCGGCGGGCCCCGGCGGCCCAAGGACGAGGGGCCGGGCTGGGGCAAGCAGCGCGGGTGGGCGGGCGGCTGCGCCGCGGCCACCTTCCTGTGCTGCACCTGCCAGTACTGCTGCGCCGACCCGTACCACGACCCGTGGACCGGGGAGCCCAAGCAGGGCTGGTGCCACAACTGCGACTGCAGCGGGTGCGACTGCGACTGCAACTGCGACTGCTGCTGCGACGGGTGCTGCTGCGACTGCGGCTGACCCGCTCGCGCGGTTTCTGTCGGGGGTCCGGCGTAGCCTCGTGGCGTGGCTTTCGCGACCGAGTACCCAGTCCTCGCACAGTCCGAGTACCGGCCTGTCAGCGACATCCCGCGCGCCGACGGCAAGTTCCGCATGGTCTCGGAGTACCAGCCCTCCGGCGACCAGCCCGCGGCCATCGCCGAGCTGGAGCGCCGGATCCGCGCGGGCGAGCAGGACGTGGTGCTGCTCGGCGCGACCGGCACCGGCAAGTCCGCCACGACCGCGTGGCTGGTGGAGAAGCTCCAGCGGCCCACCCTGGTGATGGCGCCGAACAAGACGCTGGCCGCGCAGCTGGCCAACGAGCTGCGCGAGTTCTTCCCGCACAACGCCGTCGAGTACTTCGTCTCCTACTACGACTACTACCAGCCCGAGGCCTACATCGCGCAGACCGACACCTACATCGAGAAGGACTCGTCGATCAACGACGACGTCGAGCGGCTGCGCCACTCGGCCACGATGAGCCTGCTCTCCCGCCGCGACGTGATCGTGGTGGCGTCGGTGTCGTGCATCTACGGCCTGGGCACCCCGCAGTCCTACCTCGACCGGTCGATCGGGCTCAAGGTGGGCGGGGAGGTCGAGCGGGACGCGTTCCTGCGCGCCCTGGTCGACGTGCAGTACTCGCGCAACGACGTGGCGTTCAACCGCGGCACCTTCCGGGTCCGCGGGGACACCGTGGAGATCATCCCCGCCTACGAGGAGCTGGCCATCCGCGTCGAGTTCTTCGGCGACGAGGTGGACAAGCTCTACTACCTGCACCCGCTGACCGGCGACATCGTCCGCGAGTGCGACGAGCTGCGGATCTTCCCGGCCACCCACTACGTCGCGGGCCCGGAGCGGATGGAGCGGGCGATCCGCGACATCGAGGCCGAGCTGGAGCAGCGGCTGGCCGAGCTGGAGTCGCGCGGCAAGCTGCTGGAGGCCCAGCGGCTGCGCATGCGCACCAGCTACGACATCGAGATGATGCGCCAGGTCGGGTTCTGCTCGGGCATCGAGAACTACTCCCGGCACATCGACGGCCGCGCCGCGGGCACCGCCCCGGCCACGCTGATCGACTACTTCCCGGACGACTTCCTGCTGGTCATCGACGAGTCGCACGTCACGGTGCCGCAGATCGGCGGCATGTACGAGGGCGACATGTCCCGCAAGCGCAACCTGGTCGACTTCGGCTTCCGGCTCCCCAGCGCCACTGACAACCGGCCGCTGACCTGGGAGGAGTTCGCCGAGCGGATCGGCCAGACGGTGTACCTGTCGGCCACCCCCGGCCCGTACGAGATGGGCCAGGCGGGCGGGGAGTTCGTCGAGCAGGTCATCCGCCCCACCGGTCTGATCGACCCGGAGGTCGTGGTCAAGCCCACCGAGGGCCAGATCGACGACCTGGTGCACGAGATCCGCGAGCGCGCCGAGCGCGACGAGCGGGTGCTGGTCACCACGCTGACGAAGAAGATGGCCGAGGACCTCACCGACTACCTGCTGGAGCTGGGCATCCGGGTGCGCTACCTGCACTCCGAGGTCGACACGCTGCGCCGGGTGGAGCTGCTGCGCCAGCTGCGGCTGGGCGAGTACGACGTGCTCATCGGCATCAACCTGCTGCGCGAGGGCCTGGACCTGCCCGAGGTGTCGCTGGTGGCGATCCTCGACGCGGACAAGGAGGGCTTCCTGCGCAGCGGCACCTCGCTGATCCAGACCATCGGCCGCGCGGCGCGCAACGTCTCCGGCCAGGTGCACATGTACGCCGACAAGGTCACCGACTCGATGCGCCACGCCATCGACGAGACCAACCGGCGCCGCGAGAAGCAGATCGCCTACAACACCGAGCACGGCATCGACCCGCAGCCGCTGCGCAAGAAGATCGCCGACATCCTCGACCGCGTCTACACCGAGGCCGAGGACTCCGAGGAGGCGGTGCCGGTCGGCGGGTCCGGCCGCAACACCTCCCGGGGCAAGCGGGCGACCGGGGAGAAGGGCGCGGCCCGCTCGTCCGGTGTGGTCACCCAGGAGCGCGACGTCAAGTCCATGCCCCGGGCCGAGCTGGCCGACCTGGTGCAGAACCTCACCGACCAGATGATGGCCGCCGCCCGCGACCTGCAGTTCGAGCTGGCGGGGCGGCTGCGCGACGAGATCCACGACCTCAAGCGCGAGCTGCGCGGGATGGACGCGGCGGGGATCAAGTAGCGGCCGCGGGCCGGGCCCTCAGCCAGGGCAGGACGACGTCGAGGAAGCGGTCCGGCTGCTCGTAGGCGGGCAGGTGGGCCGCGCCCTCGACGAAGTGCAGCGGCGCGCCGGTGAGCTCGGCCAGCTCCTCGGCCACGGGCGCGCCCATGATCGGGTCCTCGGCGCCGTGCACCACCAGGGCGTCGAGGTCGAGGGCGCGCAGCAGCGGGCGGGAGTCGGGTCGCGCGGCCATCGCCGCGGCGTACCAGGCGACGGTGCGCGGCGACTGCTCGTCGATGACCCGGCGCAGCGCCGGGTCCTCGGCGGTGAGCAGCTGCGGGAGCATGAAGTCGGCCAACCAGCCGGTGCCCTCCTCGGTGGCCCGGCGGATGACCATGGCCCGGGTCGCCAGCGCCCTGTCCGGGTCCGCGATGGCCTGGGTGCCGGTGAACACCGCTGCGGCCACCCGCTCGGGGGCGCGGCGCAGCAGGGCCATCAGCACGAACCCGCCCAGCGCCGCCCCGACCGCGGTCACCCGGTCCAGCCCGCGCCCGTCCAGCACGCGCAGGACGTGCTCGGCCACCGCGTCCAGCGACGGGTCCGCGTCCGGCAGGGCGGTGCCGCCCCACCCGGGCAGGTGCGGGTCGACCAGCTGGGCCTCGGCGGACAAGCGCGCGCGGAGGGGGTCCCACACGCGGGCGTCGAGCGGGAACGGGTGCAGCAGCAGGATCGGGTCCACGGGCCGCAGTGTGCCCACACCCGCTGGCCCGGGCACGCGGTTTCCCGGTGGGTGAACGCGCCCGCGGTCAGCGCTGGTCGCTGGTGTAGCGCTGCGGCTTGCCCTCGCCGGAGAGGTCGACCGCCGCCACCCGCACCGGGACGTCGCCGAGCAGGGAGCGCACGGCGTCGGTGACCGGCCCGGCACCGGGCCCGGGGGAGTGCACGCGCACGTCGACGGCGCCGTCGGCGTGCTGGTGCAGCTGGTAGGCGACCATGCCCAGCGGGGACAGCACGTGCGTCAGCTCGATCGAGTTGACCACCGCGCCCGCCCGGGACCGGAACACCACCGGGTCGCGGCCGTGGAAGTCCAGCAGCACCGGCACCCCGCCGCGCCAGGACAGCGCCGCGTGGTCGCCGGTGCGGTAGCGCAGCAGCGGCAGCAGCGCGTTCTCCCCGCACGTCACCGCGACCTCCCCGACGACCCCGGGTGGGCACGGCCGCCCCGCCGGGTCCAGCACCTCCAGGTACAGCTGCCGGGGCGCGACGGTGAAGCAGTCGCCCGTGCGCCAGGCCAGCAGCCCCGCCTCGGTGATCCCGTACAGGTCGAACACCGGTGCGCCCAGCGCGCGGGACAGCCGCGCGGCGGCCGCGTCGTCGAGGGTCATCGCCCCGGACAGCACCGCCAGCGGGCGGCTGGTCAGCCCCACCCGGGCCAGCGCGGCGAGGGAGATCGGGTTGCCCGTGTACAGCTCGGGGTCCAGGTCGTCGAGGAAGGCGCGGCAGTCGCCGGGGGAGCGCCAGCCGGACGGGTGCGTGTTGACCTTCACCACCCCGGCGCCGTCCCAGTAGGACGACACCGACGCGAACTGGTAGGCGACGGGCTGGTGGTAGGTGTTCACCAGCGACACCCGCGCCGGGCCGCCCGCGACCCGCAGCCCGGCGGTGGCCAGCACGTGCTCGATCACCGGCAGGTCCAGCGCGCAGAACTCCGGGGTCATCGGCACGGTCGCCGCCGGTCCCCGGGACCCGGAGGTGCGGTAGACGATCATCCCGGAGATGTCGGCGTCGTCGGGCACGTGCTGCTCGGCGGACAGGAGCAGGTCGTGCCGGGTCAGCGGGGGCACGCCCGCCAGCGAGCGCGGCCGCGGCAGCCGCCGGTAGGCGGGGACGGTGCGGTACACCCGGTCCACCAGCTCGGCCACCCACGGCGGCTCCACCCCGGGCGCCCACCCGTGGTGGTCGGCGGTGCGCCCGCGGAGCCTGCCCAGGGCGTCGGCGGTGAGCCGGTCGCCGCAGGCGTGGTTGTAGGGCGGGGCGTGCGGGTGGGTGCGCAGCCGGTCGAGGTTCGCCGCCGCGGCCGGGGTCAGCAGCGGCCACCGCTCGGCGTCGGTGAGCGCCGTGGACCCCATCGGCACGTAGTCGGGCACCGGGTAGGCGCGGGCGTCGGTCATCGTCACACCTGGCTGTAGCGGGCGGCGGCCTCCTGGGCGCGCTTGTCGGCCATGGCCTTGCGGATCGCCGCCGCCCGCTCCTCGGCCCGCGCCGCCTCGGCCAGCAGCCGCCTGCGCCGCAGGCTGTCCACGGTGGACAACCGGTCCTCGGCCTGGGCGGCGGTCTCGCCCTCGGGCACCACGCCGAGGGCGTGCAGCACCAGCCTGGCCAGCTCCTCGCGCCGGTCGGCGTCGGCGGTGAACCGCTCGGCCGCGACGACCCCGGCCAGCTCCACCAGCGGGTGCACGAGCAGGTGGTGCAGCTCCCCGGCGGCGGTCGGCGTGGGCGCGAGCCCGGCGGCCAGCCAGCTGGTCACCAGCACCAGCCGCCGCCAGTTCGGCTCGCCCAGCTCGAACGCCCGCGCCTGCAGCGCCGTCAGCGGCGGCCCGCCCAGGCCGGTGAGCACGTCGGAGACCACCGCGGGCACCGACGCGGCGGTCTCGTCGAGGAACACCGGCGGGGTGTCGGCCAGCCTGCGGGTGAGGTCGGTGACGGCGGTCATGCGCGGCTCCGGTCGTAGGTCCTGCGGCTGAAGGCCGCGGCGAAGTCCACCAGCTGCGCCCAGTCGGTGACCCGGTGCACGTCCCAGCCCGGCGCCATCGCCTCCAGCGCCGCCAGCCGGTGCTCGCTCCACAGGTTGAGCAGCAGCGTCCCGCCGCCGCCCGCGGCGGCCAGCGCGGCGGCGGCGATGTCCGAGCCGGGTCGCCCCTGCTCGTCGGCGTGCTGGAACATCGTGTCGACGCCGTCGTCGGAGATCACCACGATGTGCGTGGTGCGCCGGGGCCGGGCGTAGGTGTCGCGCAGGGTCGGCAGCGGGAACGCGGTGGCCCCGCCGAAGAACCCGGTGAGCACCCGCAGCACGGCGGTCTCGTCGCGGACGAACCCGTCGGTGACCAGCACCTGCCGGGTGCCGCTCCACAGCGTGGCCTGCACCCGCGCGCCCACCCGCAGCGCCGACAGGGCCAGCACCGCCCCGGCCAGGGTCAGGTAGGACACCTGCTTGCGCGGGTTGGGCATCGACCCCGAGGAGTCGACGTAGATGTCCAGGTCGACCGGTTCCGGGTCCCCGCCGCCGGACTCGGTGACCCCGAAGTGCCGCTGCACCGTGGTCAGCCCGGGCACCACCAGCGGCGAGCGCAGCGTGGAGGCCAACCAGTCGACCTGCTCCAGCGGCTCGCCGACGTCCCAGGGTTCCAGGCCCTCGGGCAGCGGTTCGCTCGGCGCCGGGCGCGGGCGCACCGGGAACGGCACCAGGTGCGGGGCGGCGCGCTCGCGGTAGTAGCGGGCGGAGATGTCCTCATCGGACAGGTCGAACCCCAGCTGCCGCAGGATCTGCCCGTACTCGAACGGCTCCCGGTGCTGCCCGCCCGCGGGCGCCTGCCCCTCGGCCTCCTCCGGTTCCCCGTCCTGCTCGGGGGCGAAGTCGTTCACGCTCGGGTCGTGCAGCGGGTGCACCAGCGGGCCGTCGTCGTCGGCGGAGAGCCCGGGGACGTCGTCGCCCGCGTGCACCCCGGGCTCGCACGTGCGGGCCAGCAGCCGGGTCACGTCGCGCTCGGCCAGCTCGGCCAGGTACCGGTAGCAGAGCATGGCGAACCCGCCCGCCCCGGCGAGCCAGTCGTGCGCGTACACCCTGGCCACCCGTGCGGCCAGCGACGCGTCGGCGTCGGTGTCCTCGTCCACCCCGTCGGTGAGCGTGCCGCGCGGCAGCGCCCACAGCAGCTCGTAGGTGCGCATGTAGAACGCCCACAGCGGGTTGTCGCCCTTGGGGCCGCGCATCCGCTGGTACACCCCGGCCATGTCCAGGCCGCGGCTGCGCTGCAACCGGTCGTTGATCAGCAGGTCGGCGTAGAGGTTGGCGACCACGGCGGCGTGCCGCTCCAACCCGGGCAGCCCGCGCCGGACCCTGGCCAGCAGGCGGGCGCTGTCGGCCAGGTCGGCGGGGCAGAGCACGTGGTGGCCCACCTCGTGCGCCATCACCTCCACCCCGTGCTCGGCCAACCCCAGCTCCACCGCCGCCGTGAGGTCGAGCACCACCGTCCGGTCGGACAGCCGGAACATCGCGAAGCTGCCGTGCAACCCCTCCCGGCGAGCCCGCCCGGTGGACGCGCACAGCAGCGGCGGGTGCACCCGGGTGAACCGGCCCCACGCCCGCAGCGCCTCGGGCCACTGCTGCTGCCAGCGCTGGGCCAGCTCGGCCGTCCGGAAGCTCACGACGACCTGCCCACGAACACGATCCGGTGCGAGTAGCGGGTGGTGATGGCCAGGGTGTCGCCGACACCCGCCACGCTCGTCGCGTCCGCCAGCTCCGGCAGCCGCAGCACCCCGCCGCGACCGTCGGTCACCTCGCCCGCCGCGCCCAACCGCACCGGCGACACCGGCGGCACCGCTGTGCCGTCGGGCTCCGGCACCGCGGCCACCTGCCGCAGGTCCCACCCGTACCGGTCGGCGGCGACCTCCCACGCCGCCCCCGCGGACTCGGCGTACCAGCGCCCGCCCACGGCGCGCACCACCGGCGGCCGCGGGAACTGCCCGCCGAACCCGGTGAACGCCCCGACCCGCCCGCGCAGCAGCAGCCCCGGCTCACCGCCCACCGGTGCCGCCCACGGGTCGGCCGCCATCCGGTCCACGCCGTCCGCCGACACCGGCGAGCCCAGCGCCCGCACCAGGACCTCGGTGGGCAGCGCGCGCATGGTGTCCACGGCCGAGCGGCGCAGCAGCGCCACCCCGTGCCGCCACGCGGCCACCGCCGCCGCGCCCAGCAGCAGGTCCACCTCGGCGGGCGGCACCACCGCCGCGACCTCCGCGACCGCCGCCAACCACCCGGCCACGTCGCCCACCGGCGCCGCGGCCACGTGCCGGGCGGCGGTCAGCAGCGCGGCGGGCACCCGGTCCGGGGCCGCCCCGGCGGCGCGGGCCACCGAGGGCAGCGCGGCGAACGCCAGCGCGGTCGGCGTGCCCTCGGCCAACCACCCGCGCTCGGCCAACCGCAGCGACAGCTCGACCAGCGCGTCGGTCAGCGGCACCGGGTCGGCGTCCACCCCGGCCGCGTCCACCACCGGGCCCACCCGGTCGCGCAGGTGCGCCAGGAAGTCCGCGGCGGACAGGTCGCGGGAGCGGTAGCGGGCCAGGGCGAAGCGGGTGTTGTACCGGTCGCGGCCCTTCGACAGCGCCAGCTGGAACGGCGTCACGGGCGCCACCGCAGCCACGCCCGGTAGTTCACGTACCGCTGGTGCAGGTACTTCAGCGCCAGCGCGTCGTCGTAGACGTGCCCGTGCAGCTTGCGCCCGCGCGCCCACTCCGCCAGCAGCGACTCGATCCGGCTCAACCGGGCGGTCACCTCCGCCTCGCCCACCCCGTCGAGGCCGCGGTCGAACTCCGCCAGCAGCACCCCCACCGGGTCGTCGACGTCGAGGTCGAGCCGGTCGTACTCGGCGCAGGCCCGGTCGAACAGCGACCGCAGCCAGCTGACCCGGTCGGTGCGGTGGGCCCGGTTCGCCGCCTCGTCGAACGACGGGGCCTGGTCGTCGGGCACGAGCTTGTCGTGCAGCACGAACGGCAGCACCGCGCGCAGGTCGTCGAGCCCGACCTCCTCCCGGTCGCGGAAGTAGGCCAGCGCCTTGGCGTAGGCGATGACGCTCTGCAACGCGCGCACCGACAACCCGTTGAGCGTCTGCGCGCCCAGGTCGGCCACCCGGTCGCGGCCGGTCTCGGTGACCGAGAGCAGGTGCGGGTCGACCCCGGCGAGGCGGGCGGTGTCCTTCGTGCGGTACTCGAACTGCTCGCCCGCCTGCTCCAGCAGCTCGAACTGGGCGGAGAAGAACTCCAGCCTGCGCAGCACCGGAGGCGGCAGCGGCACCCGCAGGATCTCCGCCTGCACCCGGTCGTGCTCGGCGGCGCTGAACACGATCTCCGGCGGCACCACCTCCTCCGGGCGCAGCCGCCGCTCGATCCGCTGCACCAGCTCGCCCAGGAACCGGCTGTTGAACTGGAGCGCGTGCACCACCACGTCGATGCGGTCGCGCAGCGCCTCGATCACCTGGTAGGTGCCGCCGCCCGCGTCGTCGTTGGCGGTGAGGTACCAGGCGGCGTCGGCGGCCTCGTAGACCTGGTCGAACACCTCGGCGTACCCGTCGGACATCAGCGTCAGCAGCGCGGACTGGGTGCGGGTCGGGATGCGGTTGTACTCGTCGACGATCTTGACCCGCATGGGCAGCCAGGACCGCCAGGCGATGTCGATGTCGGTGATCCGCTCGGCCTTGACCAGGTCCGCGGGCAGCGGGGTGCCGAGCAGGTCCGCGATCGTCAGCTGCGGGTGCCCGTGCTGCATGGCCCGGCGCACCTCGCGCAGCGGGTACCCGGCCAGCACCCCCATGAGCACCGCGCTGGCCGTCTTGCCGCGCCCCGGCCCGCCCACCAGCAGGCAGCGGCGCCGCACGGCGAAGGTGAGCAGCGGGATGAGCACGAAGCTGGAGTAGGACTGCCCGCTGGGCAGGGTCAGCCGCGCCTTGCTGTCGCCGAGCACCACGCCGGGGGAGGGCCCGTCGGAGAACTCGACGTCGTAGTGCGGGCTGATGATCGCGTGGTTGACGATCCAGAAGTAGGCCTGGCGCAGCTTCTCGTCCAGCGGCACCGCCGCCGCGGCGGCCGGGTCCTCGGTCAGCGGGCCGGAGTAGAGCGCGGCCACGTCGAACTCGCCCGCGTCCGCGGCCGCGCCCGCGTGCGCGCCGCCCGGCAGCGTCGGCGCCGCCGAGACGTGCCGGTAGTTCCCCTGGTTCGCTCCGTCCACACCGACATTCTGCGCCTGCCCCCCGACAGTCCGGGGTGGAACGGCTCAGCCCGTGGCGCGCACCAGGCCGCGGACGCTCGGCGTGCCCACCACGGCACCCACGGCGACCACGGCCAGCACCGCCAACCCGGTCAGGGTGGCCGCGGTGCCGAACGCGGTGGCGAGCGGCCCCACCGCCACCTCCCCGAGCGGGATCGCGGCGAACGAGCCCACCGCGTCGTAGGAGTACACGCGGGCCAGCTGGTCGGGCGGCACGTTCTCCTGCAGCGACACGTCCCAGGCGATGACGAACTGCTCGACGGCCAGGCCGACGCCGAAGTTCACCACCAGCAGCGGCACCAGCTCCGGCAGGTGCGCGATCACGGCCAGCTGCACCCCCACCACGGCGACGAGCGCGGTGCCGGTGAGCAGCAGCCGCCGGGGCTGCCACCGGCTCGCGAGGAACCCGCCCACCAGCGCCCCCAACGTCTGCGCGCCCAGCACCACCCCCCACGCGGTGCGGCCGATGGTGTTGTCCGCGACCGAGGGGCCCAGCACGTTCACACCCCCGACCTCGGCGGCGTTGACGACCATCATCGCCACCACCACCGACCACAGCCAGGTGCGCCCGCTGAACGCCCGCCACCCCTCCTTGAGGTCGGCCAGCGGGCGGGTCGGCGCCTCCGCGGCGACCTCGGGCGCCTTGACCCGCGCGTAGCCGACCGCCGCGGCGGCGAAGACGACGGCCGTGCCCGCGAGCGCCCACCCCGGCGCGGCGGTGCCGGACAGCACCCCGCCGAGCGAGGCGCCGACGACCATGGCGGTGTTGCCCGCCATGCGCACCAGCGCGTTCGCCTGGAGCACCTGCTCCTTGGGCACCGTCTGCGGGGTCAGCGCCGACGCGGCGGGCAGCGACGCGGCGGACACCGCGCCGTTGACCACGCTGAGCACGACCAGCAGCGGGACGGAGGCGAACCCGGCGAGCACGGCCGCGGCGGTCAGCGCCTGGGAGAGCGCGGCCGCCGCGCTGGCCCCCTGCAGGATCACCGAGCGGGGGAGCCGGTCGGCCAGCACGCCCGCGAGCAGCAGCAGCGCGACGTTGGCGACCGAGCGGGCCCCCACCACCACGCCCAGCGCCACCACCGACCCGGTGAGGTCGAGCACGGCGAAGGCCAGCGCCACGGGTGCGAGCGCGTTGCCGAAGTAGGTCGCCACCCGCCCCAGCGCGAGGCGGCGGAACATCGGCGCGCGCAGGGGCGTCAGCAGCCCCGGACCCCCATCCACGCGGGCAGTGTAGGACCCGGCGTCCGCTTCGCCCGGAGCCGGGCCGCGCCGATCAGCGCGCGGCGGCCACCCGCTCGGCGGCGAAGCGCTCACCGATGAACCGCTCGATCACCGACGTGAGCCGCTTCGGGGCGAACCGCAGCTCGAACGGGCTGCGCGCCTCGACGAACTTCGCCCTGGGCAGCTCGCCCGCCAGCATGTGCGCGTCGCCGAAGGGGTGGATGGGGTCGCGCTGGTGGCCGATGACCAGCGCGGGCACGTCGATCGCGGTGCGCAGGGTGGTCGGCGGGGCGATGCGGCCGAAGAAGATGCCGTGCACCACCGAGGCCATCGCCGCCGGTTCCTGGTGCAGGGTCTCGGTCACGGTGTCCACCCACTGGTGCCCGCGCGGCACCCGGTCCGCCGCCCACGCCACGGCCCGGACCACCGGGGGCAGGAAGCGGGCGGTGACCAGCAGCGGCGCGAAGGCGGCGAGCCCGCCGACGATGGCGTTGTCGAGCACGGGCATCTCCACCACCATGCCCACCACCCGCTCCGGCGCGGCGACGGCCACCTCCAGGGTGACGTTCGCGCCGAGCGAGGTGCCCGCGATCAGCGCCCGCCGCACGCCGAGGTGGTCGAGCAGGCCGACGACCTGGGTCGCCCAGGTGGTCATGGAGTAGCGCCACGAGCCCGCGGGCCGGTCCGACCGGCCGTGCCCGAGCAGGTCGAGGGTCACCACCCGGTGCCCGGCCGCCGCCAGCGCCCTGGCCAGCGGGCGGTGCATGGTGCGGGTCATCAGCTGCCCGTGCAGCAGGACGACCAGGCCCGCCGGGTCGCCGGGCGCCGCGGCGCCGGTGAACTCCGAGTAGGACAGCGCGTGGCCGTCGAAGCGGAAGGAACCTGGGCGCTCGGTCACCTCGGTCATCCCCCGATGTTACCGCCGGGTAGTCGGTGGTGGGGCCCGTCCTGGGCGACCGCCTACTCCGGCTTGCGCCTGCGCCCGCTGGTCGGCGCCGCCTCCGGGGCTTGCGCGGTGGCGGGCGCGGCGTGCGCGGGCGCCGGGGCGGGCGGCGGCCCCGCGGCGGGCGGCGCCGCCGCGGCCGTGGCGGGTGTCGACGTGGTGTCCTCCGATCCCCGGTCGGTCGCCACCTCGACCGCCCCCGCGCGCATCTCGCGCAGCAGCTCGTCGAAGATCGGCGTGGACATCACGGTCTGGCTCGCCATGCGGGCTCCCCTCGTTCCGGCTCGCGTGCGGACCTTACCGCCCGTGATCGACACCGGTGGGCCGTTCGAGTGACACGATCGGGTGGACCCGGGGCTGACAGGCATGTTACCCGCGGGTAATGTCGCGGCCATGACGGAGAACCTGGTCTCGCTCACGGTCGACACCGCCGACCACGTCGCGGAGGTCACCCTGCTCGGCCCCGGCAAGGGCAACGCCATGGGCCCGGACTTCTGGCGCGAGCTGCCCCTGGTGTTCGACGCCCTCGACGCCGACCCGGACGTGCGCGCCGTGGTGCTCACCGGCAGCGGCCGCAACTTCTCCTACGGCCTCGACCTGCCCGCCATGGCCCCGGCCTGGGGCGGCCTGCTCGGCGGCGACTCCCTCGCGGCCCCGCGCACCCGCTTCCTCGACACGATCCGGCAGATGCAGGACTCGGTCACCGCAGTGGCCCGCTGCCGCAAGCCCGTCATCGCCGCCATCAGCGGCTGGTGCATCGGCGGCGGGGTCGACGTGGTCGCCGCCGCCGACATCCGCCTCGCCAGCGCCGACGCCACGTTCAGCGTGCGCGAGGTCAAGGTGGCCATCGTGGCCGACCTGGGCAGCCTCCAGCGCCTGTCCGGCATCATCGGCGAGGGCCACCTGCGCGAACTGGCCTTCACCGGCAAGGACATCGACGCCGCCCGCGCCGAGCGCATCGGCCTGGTCAACGACGTCCACCCCGACCAGGAGGCCGTGCTGGCCGCCGCCCGCGGCCTCGCCGCCGAGATCGCCGCCAACCCGCCGCTGGTCGTGCAGGGCACCAAGGACGTCCTCGGCCTCGACCGCGACCGCACCGTGGCCGAGGGCCTGCGCTACGTCGCCACCTGGAACTCCGCCTTCCTGGCCAGCAAGGACCTCGGCGAAGCGGTGCAGGCGTTCGTCGAGCGCAGGCCGCCGACCTTCACCGGGGAGTAGGTCGCGCCGGTGGTGGCGCGGCCGGGGGTGATGGGGCAGGCTCGGGCGCGGTTGTCGAGTCGACGAGGAGCGAAACCGTGAGCGTGCCCCCCACCGAAGAGTTCCGCGCCGCCCGCGACTTCCTGGTCGCCCACGGGGACGACCACGCCGCCGCCACCGCGGGCTTCACCTGGCCGCGGCCCGCGGCGTTCAACTGGGCGCTGGACTGGTTCGACGTCGTGGCCGCCCGGGAGCCCACCGCGAGCCGCCCCGCGCTGTGGATCGTCGAGGAGGACGGCTCCGAGGCCCGGTGGACCTACGCCGAGCTCTCCCGCCGCTCCGACCAGGTCGCCACCTGGCTGCGCGGGCTCGGCGTGGCCCGCGGCGACCGGCTGGTCCTCATGCTCGGCAACCAGGGCGAGCTGTGGGAGACGATCCTCGCCTGCACCAAGCTCGGCGCCGTCATCATCCCGGCCACCACCCTGCTCGCCGCGGCCGACCTGCGCGACCGGGTCGAGCGCGGCCGGGCCCGGCACGTCGTGGTGCGCTCGGCCGACGCCGCCAAGTTCGACGACGTGCCCGGCGACTACACCCGCATCGCCGTGGGGGAACCCGTCCCCGGCTGGAAGTCCTATTCGGACTCCGAGCGCGCGGGGGAGGGGTTCGCCCCCGACGGCCCCACCGCCGCCGACGACACCCTGCTGCTCTACTTCACCTCCGGCACCACCGCCCGGCCCAAGCTCGTCGAGCACACGCACGTCTCCTACCCCGTCGGGCACCTGTCCACGATGTACTGGATCGGCCTGCGCCCCGGCGACGTGCACCTCAACATCTCCTCGCCCGGCTGGGCCAAGCACGCCTGGAGCAACGTCTTCGCCCCGTGGAACGCCGAGGCCACGGTGTTCCTCTACAACTACAGCCGGTTCGACGCCACCGCGCTCATGTCCCAGATGGACCGCTGCGGCGTCACCAGCTTCTGCGCCCCGCCGACGGTGTGGCGCATGCTCATCCAGGCCGACCTCACCCAGCTGCGCACCCCGCCGCGCAAGGTCGTCGGCGCGGGCGAACCGCTCAACCCCGAGGTCATCGAGCAGGTCTCGCGCGCCTGGGGCGTCACCATCCGCGACGGCTTCGGCCAGACCGAGACCAGCGTGCAGGTCGCCAACACGCCGGGCCAGCCGGTCAAGCCCGGCTCCATGGGCCGCCCGCTGCCCGGGTTCACCATCGCGCTGGTCGACCCCGCCACCGGCGAACCCGGCGACGAGGGCGAGATCTGCGTGGACCTGTCCGCGCGCCCGGTCGGGCTCATGGTCGGCTACGCCGACGACCCCGAGCGCACCGCCGAGGCCATGCGCGACGGGTACTACCACACCGGCGACGTCGGCTCCCGCGACGCCGACGGCTACATCACCTACGTCGGCCGCGCCGACGACGTGTTCAAGGCCTCCGACTACCGCATCTCCCCGTTCGAGCTGGAGAGCGTCCTCATCGAGCACCCCGCCGTCGCCGAGGCCGCCGTGGTGCCCTCGCCCGACCCCATCCGCCTCGCCGTGCCCAAGGCCTACGTCGTGCTCGCCGCCGGGCACGAGCCCGACGCCGCCACCGCGCGGTCCATCCTGGCCTTCGCCCGCGAGCACCTGGCCCCCTACAAGCGCGTCCGGCGCCTGGAGTTCGCCGACCTGCCCAAGACCATCTCCGGCAAGATCCGCCGGGTGGAGCTGCGCGGCCGGGAGGACGAGGTGCACGCCGACGCGGGCGCCGCGGTGGCGGGGGAGTTCACCGAGGACGATTTCCCCGACCTGCGCGGGTGATGGTTAACCGCCTTCCGATCGGGCAACTCCGGGAAAGGACGTCCCCGATCGGAAGGAGCTAGTTCATGGCCACCCTCAGCAACCACAAGGTCGCATTCCTGGTGGCTCCCGAAGGCATCGAGCAGGTCGAGCTCACCGAGCCGTGGAAGGCGGTCGAGCAGGCGGGCGGGACGCCGGTGCTCGTCTCCACCGACAGCGGTTCGGTGCAGGCGTTCAACCACCTGGACAAGGCCGACACCTTCGACGTCGACGTGACCACCTCGGACGCGGACCCGGCCGACTTCGACGCGCTCGTGCTGCCCGGCGGCGTCGCCAACCCCGACTTCCTGCGCACCGACCAGGGAGCGGTCGACTTCGCGAAGTCCTTCTTCGACAACGGCAAGCCGGTCGCCGCCATCTGCCACGCGCCCTGGACGCTGGTGGAGGCCGACGTGGTCCGCGGCCGCACGCTCACCTCGTGGCCGAGCCTGCGGACCGACCTGCGCAACGCGGGCGCCACCTGGGTCGACCAGGAGGTCGTCGTCGACGATTCCGGCGCGAGCACGCTGGTGACCAGTCGCAATCCCGACGACATCCCGGCGTTCAGCGCCAAGCTCGTCGAGGTGTTCTCCGCAGAGCGCGTCTCGCGGTAACCCGGAGCACCCGCGACTTTAACAAGCGGAAACGCCCACGATCCGGACTGTTGTTAACGCGGCGTGCTTTGCTTCCGACACAACGGTCGGATCGAAGCCGACCCCCGCGTGAGGCAGGACTCCCCGAGATGAGCGACACCACGTCCACCACCGCCGACAGGAAGCTGACCGAGGGCACCGCACTGCCCACCCAACCGTGCAGCGTCGTCTGGAGCGACGGCCGCGCCTTCGTCCTCGAACCACCCGTGTGGGTGGGCCTGGACCACCGCGGCAGGCTCGCGCGCCTCACCCCCGCAGCGCTCCAGCGCCAGGGGTGGTCGCACGACAAGCTGAGCTGACCGAGCCGACTGAGCTGACTGAGCTGCTGACGCCGACCGGGTGAACCGGCACCACCGCGCCGGTGGGCTGGACCTCGGACGACCCAGGCGCGCGGGGCGGGCCACCCCGCCCCGCGCCCGGGTCACCGCGTAAGTTCTGCGCCATGTCCGACGCGGCTGGCTACCCCGACCGGGTCTTCACCATCCCCAACGCGCTCAGCGTGCTGCGCCTGCTGGGCGTCCCGGTGTTCCTGTGGCTGCTGCTCGGCCCCCAGGCCGACGGCTGGGCCATCGCCGTGCTGGTCTTCAGCGGCGTGTCCGACTGGCTCGACGGCAAGATCGCCCGCTGGCTCGACCAGATGAGCAGCCTGGGCGCGCTGCTCGACCCCGCGGCCGACCGCCTCTACACCCTCGCCACGATCGTCGCCTTCGTGCTGCGCGACATCGTGCCCCTCTGGGTCGCGGTCGTCCTGGTGGCCCGCGACGCCCTCGTCGGCGCCTGCATCTGGCTCCTGCGGCGCAACGGCTTCGCCCCGCCGGAGGTCACCTACATCGGCAAGGCCGCGACCTTCAACCTGATGTACGCCTTCCCCCTGCTGCTGCTGGCCCAGGGCTCCTCCGACGCCGCCACCGCAGTCCGCCCGGTCGCCTACGCGCTGGCCATCTGGGGCGGCGTGCTGTTCGTGTACTCCGGCCTGCTCTACCTCGTGCAGACGAGCACGGCACTGCGTGATCGCGGCGCGCCCGCCCCCCTCTAAGCTCGTCGCCACCCTGCAGCCTGGCCACGCGTGAGAGGGCGGCCCAACGTTGATCCCCGAGGAACTGCGCTACACCGAAGAGCACGAGTGGGTCGCCACCCGCACCGAGACCCTGGTGCGCGTCGGCATCACCGAGTACGCCCAGCAGCAGCTCGGCGACGTCGTGCACGTCCAGCTGCCCGAGGTGGGCGAGCGGGTGGAACAGGGTTCGCCCATCGGTGAGGTCGAGTCGACCAAGTCCGTCTCCGAGCTGTTCGCCCCGCTCACCGGCGAGGTCACCGCCGTCAACGACGAGGCGGTCGACCAGCCGGAGCTGCTCAACTCCGACCCCTACGGCGAGGGCTGGCTCGTCGAGATCGAGGTCGACGACCCCGACACCCTCGACGGCCTCCTCGACGCGGAGGCCTACACCCCGCTCACCAGGGGCTGACCGCCCCCCGCGCGGCCCCGCGGCGCCCGGGACGCCCGGTCTCCCCGGGCCCGCGCGGGCCCGCGCGGAGAAACCCCGCGGCGCGCCGCGCACCCGCCGCGCGTCCCGCGCCACCCCGTGAGACGATCTTGCCCCCCGGGTCGCCACCGGCCCGGGGGGCAGGCGTCCGGGCCGCTCATCGCGCACGGTACGTTGGCACTGTTCAGCGAAGTGACCAGCAAGGGAGAGCTCAGGTGAGCACGAACGACGGGCCCGGCGTCCCGCCGGAGCAGTCTCCGGAGCGGACTTCGGTCTTCCGGGCCGACTTCCTCGCCGACCCCGAGGCCCAGGCCCACGCCCCGGCACCGGAGCCCGCCGTCGCGGGCGTCGACGCGCTGCCCGCTGGGTCCGCCCTGCTGGTGGTCAAGCGCGGCCCGAACGCGGGCTCGCGCTTCCTGCTCGACCGCGACACCACCAGCGCGGGTCGGCACCCCGACAGCGACATCTTCCTCGACGACGTGACCGTCTCCCGCAGGCACGCGGAGTTCCGCCGCGAGGGCGGGGAGTTCGTGGTGATCGACGTGGGCAGCCTCAACGGCACCTACGTCAACCGCGAGCCGGTCGACCAGGCCGTGCTGGCCGGGGGCGACGAGGTGCAGATCGGCAAGTTCCGCCTGGTGTTCCTCACCGGCCCCGGCGCGGGGGCCTAGCAGCAGGTGGCGGGTGCGGCCGGGGGGCCGGAGCGGGGCGGCGCGGGCATCGGCGCGGTGCTGGCCCGCCTGCGCCCCGACTTCCCGGACGTGACCACCTCCAAGCTCCGGTTCCTGGAGGCCGAGGGCCTGGTCACCCCGGACCGCACCCCGTCCGGCTACCGCCGCTACACCGAGCGCGACGTGGAGCGGCTGCGCTTCGTGCTCACCGCCCAGCGCGACCACTACCTCCCGCTGCGGGTGATCCGCGAGCGGCTCGACGGCGCCGCCCCGGCGCCCGCGCCGCCCGCCGCCCCCGAGCCCGCCGACCGGCTGGCCCGCGCCGACGTGCTCGCCCGCGCCGGGGTCGACGAGGCCCTGCTGGCGGAGCTGGAGCAGTACGGGCTGGTCGCCGCCGACGGCGGCGGCCGGTACCCCGGCGCGGCGGTGCCCATCGCGCGCACCGCCGCCGCCCTGGCCGAGCACGGCATCGAACCGCGCCACCTGCGGGCCTTCCGCGCCGCGGCCGACCGCGAGGTCGGGCTGGTGGAGCAGGTGGTGGCGCCGCTGCGCCGCAAGCGCGACCCGGCGGCCCGCCGCCGGGCCGAGCAGACCGCCAGGGACCTGGCGGAACTGGCCGTCGGCCTGCACGCCGAACTGGTGCGCGCCGGGCTGCGGCCGTTGACCGGCATGTGACAACCGCTCCCGCCGGACCCCGGATGTGACCAGATGGCAGCGCCCGTGGTCGCGCACAGGGGCCGGATGGCGGGTAGCGTCGGAACCGGCCATGGGCGATCCTCGTGGGAACAGGCGGGACGCCGATGCGCCGGCGAGCGGAGGGAGGCGACCCGATGAGCGAGATGCGCGTGGTGGGTGTCCGGGTGGAGCTGCCCCAGAACCAACCCATCCTGTTGCTGCGCGAGGCCGAGGGCGAGCGCTACCTGCCCATCTGGATCGGGTCGGTGGAGGCCACCGCCATCGCCCTGGAGCAGCAGGGCGTGCGGCCCGCCCGGCCGCTGACCCACGACCTGCTCAAGGACGTGATCGGCGCCCTGGGCCGGGAGCTGGAGCAGGTCCGGATCACCGACCTGAAGGAGGGCACCTTCTTCGCGGAGCTGGTCTTCGACGGCGACGTGCGGGTCTCGGCCCGCCCGAGCGACTCGGTGGCCCTGGCGCTGCGGGTGGGGGTGCCCATCCACGCCGAGGACTCCGTGCTCGCCGAGGCCGGGCTCATCATCCCGGACGAGCAGGAGGACGAGGTCGAGAAGTTCCGCGAGTTCCTCGACTCGGTCTCCCCGGAGGACTTCCGCGGCGCCGACACGTAGGCCGCGACGCGACCGGCGCGCGCCCCGCGCGTCGCGTTGACCTGCCCGCGCCCCCGACTTACCGTCAGGGGCGGAGCGGTGCCGCGCGGGCGCCCCCGGGCGTGAGCCCGGCGCCCGCGGTGGGCGCCGCCCGGCCGACGGTCCCCACGGCGGGACGGGCGGTCTCGTCCACCGGCCCCGGCGGGCCGGACGAGGGGAGGCAGGCGTGGTCGAGCAGGGTCCGGAGTACGCGGAGCAGGGAGAGCTGTTCCCGGACGCCTCGCTGCCGGACGAGCTCGTCGGCTACCGCGGCCCGGCCGCGTGCCAGATCGCGGGCATCACCTACCGCCAGCTCGACTACTGGGCCAGGACCAGCCTGGTCGTGCCCACCATCCGCAGCGCGGCGGGCTCGGGGTCGCAGCGGCTGTACTCGTTCAAGGACGTGCTCGTCCTCAAGGTCGTCAAGCGGCTGCTCGACACCGGCGTGTCCCTGCAGAACATCCGCGTCGCCGTCGACCACCTGCGCAAGCGCGGGGTCCGCGACCTCGCCAACGTCACCCTGTTCAGCGACGGCACCACCGTCTACGAGTGCACCTCCCCCGAGGAGGTCGTCGACCTGCTCCAAGGCGGCCAGGGCGTGTTCGGCATCGCGGTCTCCGGGGCCATCCGGGAGATCAGCGGCACCATCCACGAGTTCCCCGCCGAGCGCGCCGACGGCGCCGTCGAACAACCCGGCGAGGACGAGCTCACCCAGCGCCGCAAGGCCCGCAACGCGGGCTGACCAGCGGCATCACGCCAGCGTGTACGGGGTGGTCGAGGTCAGCTTCACGAACCCCAACCCACCCAGCGCCGACCGGCTCGCGGGCATCGCGTCCACGTGCAGGTACCGCACCCCGCGCGCCACCGCAGCCCGCGCCCGCGCCGACACCAGCGCCCGGTACACACCCCGCCGCCGCCACCCCGGCACCGTGCCCCCGCCCCACAACCCGGCGAACCGGGTGCCCGGGTAGTACTCCGTCCGCGCCGCCGCCACCGGCTCACCCCCGGCCACCGCCAGCAGCACGTCCAACCGCCGCGGCGACTCGCGCAGCGTCTCCGCGATCCGCTCGCCCAACCACCCGAACGGCGCACCGAACGCCACCTCGTGCACGTGCACCACCGCCGCCACCCCCGCCGCGTCCCGCACCGGCACGAACTCCACCCCCGCGGGCACCGGCACCCGCGGCACCGCGCCCGCCTCCGCCACCATCACCCACTCCACCGGCCCCGGCCGCAACCCCTCCGCCACCAGGTGCAGCGGCAGCGCCCGGAACCGGTCGTGGTGGTAGTGCTTCCACTCGCAGTCGCCCGGCAGCGCCCGGAACCGCGCCACCTCCTCGGCCACCACCGGGCCCGCGCTCACCTCGTCCACATCGGACCACACCACCCCCGACCAGCCGTTCGGCCGCTCGTCGACGTGCCGGGTCACGTGCGCCGTGCGCTGCACGACCGCGTGGTCGACCAGCGGCGGCAGCTCCCGGCGCAGGTCCCGGTCGAGGGCGGCGAGCGCGGCGAGTGTGTCCATCCCCGCATCCGACCACGTCGCGCCGCGCGGCGCACCGCAGGTGGCCGCCGACCGGTTAGACTGACCGGGTCGCAGACCCCGTGCGGGAGAGACCGGAGGGCCCACCAGCCACTCCGGCGCCGAAGGAGCAACCCCTCCCCGGAACCTCTCAGGCAAACGGACCGCACGGGTGAGGCGCCTCTGGAAAGCGGGCCGCTCGCCACCACCGGGCTGCCCCGCCGAAGGTGCAAGCCCGCACGCGCGGGCGAAGCTCTCAGGCGCCCGCGCAGCGGGCACGGACAGAGGGGGAGGGCCACGGGCGAAGACCGCCCGGCCAGGCCCGACCCCGAAACCCGGAGGTAGCCCGCATGACCAGCGACCGCATCCCGCTCGCCGCACTGGAGCACGGCACCCCCTTCGCCGACCGGCACGTCGGCCCGCGGCCCGCGGAGCTGGCCCGCATCCTCGACGTCGTCGGCGTCGGCTCCCTGGAGGAGCTGGCCCAGCGGGCCGTGCCGGAGTCGCTGCGCGAGCCCGACCTGGCCCTCGCCCTGCCCGCCCCGGCCACCGAGGCCGAGGCGCTGGCCGAGCTGCGCGCCCTCGCCGCCACCAACCGCACCCTGGTGCCGATGATCGGCCTGGGCTACCACGGCACCCAGACCCCCGCCGTGATCAGGCGCAACGTCCTGGAGAGCCCCGCCTGGTACACCGCCTACACCCCGTACCAGCCGGAGATCTCCCAGGGCCGCCTGGAGGCGCTGCTCAACTTCCAGACCGTCATCGGCGACCTGACCGGCCTGCCCACCGCCAACGCCTCCATGCTCGACGAGGGCACCGCCGCCGCCGAGGCCATGACCCTGCTGCGCCGCGGCGGCCGCGCCAAGTCGCCCCGCTTCGTCGTCGACGCCGACACCTACCCGCAGACCATCGCCGTCATCCAGACCCGCGCGGAGCCGCTGGGCATCGAGGTCGTCGTCGCGGACCTGGCCGACGGCCTGCCCGAGGGCGAGTTCTACGGCGTCCTGCTGTCCTACCCCGGGGCCTCCGGCGCCGTCCGCGACCACGAGGCCCTCATCGCCGCGGCCCACGAGCGCGGCGCCAAGGTCGCCGTCACCGCCGACCTGCTCGGCCTCACCCTGCTCCGCCCGCCCGGCGAGATCGGCGCCGACTGCGTCGTCGGCACCACCCAGCGCTTCGGCGTCCCGATGGGCTTCGGCGGCCCCCACGCAGGCTACATGGCCGTGGCCAAGGGCCTGGAGCGCCAGCTGCCCGGCCGCCTCGTCGGGGTGAGCACCGACGCCGACGGCGACATCGCCTACCGGCTGGCCCTGCAAACCCGCGAGCAGCACATCCGCCGCGAGAAGGCCACCTCCAACATCTGCACCGCCCAGGTGCTGCTGGCCGTCGTCGCCTCCATGTACGCGGTCTACCACGGCCCCGACGGCCTGCGCTCCATCGCGACCCGCACGCACCGCATGGCCGCCGTCCTGGCCGCCGGGCTGCGCGCCGGGGGCGTGGACCTGGCCCACGACGGCTTCTTCGACACCGTCACCGCCCGGGTGCCCGGCCGCGCCGCCGAGGTCGTCGCCGCCGCGCTGGCCGAGGGCGTCAACCTGCGCCTGACCGACGCCGACCACGTCGGCATCACCACCGACGAGACCACCACCCGCGCCCACCTGGAGCGCGTGTGGGCCGCCTTCGGCGTGTCCGCCGACGCCGACGCCCTCGACCTGGACACCCCGGACGCGCTGCCCGCCGGCCTGCTGCGCACCTCCGACTACCTCACCCACCCGGTGTTCTCCGCGCACCGCTCCGAGACCGCGCTGCTGCGCTACCTGCGCTCGCTGTCGGACAAGGACGTCGCGCTCGACCGCAGCATGATCCCGCTCGGCTCCTGCACGATGAAGCTCAACGCGACCGCGGAGATGGAGCCGATCACCTGGCCCGCGTTCGCCGACCTGCACCCGTTCGCCCCCGCCGACCAGGCCGCAGGCCTGCTGCGCGTGGTGTCGGACCTGGAGGGGTGGCTGGCCCAGCTCACCGGCTACGACGCGGTCAGCCTCCAGCCCAACGCGGGCAGCCAGGGCGAGTTCGCCGGCCTGCTGGCCATCCGCGCCTACCACCGCAGCCAGGGCAACGGCGAGCGCGACGTCTGCCTCATCCCGTCCAGCGCCCACGGCACCAACGCCGCCTCCGCGGTGATGGCGGGCATGCGCGTGGCCGTGGTCAAGTGCGACGACGCGGGCAACATCGACCTCGACCACCTGCGCGCCTCGATCGCCGAGCACGCCGACGACCTCGCCGCCATCATGATCACCTACCCGTCCACCCACGGGGTCTACGAGGACACCGTCCGCGAGGTCTGCGGCCTCGTGCACGACGCGGGCGGCCAGGTCTACGTCGACGGAGCCAACCTCAACGCCCTCATCGGCCTCGCCCGCTACGGCAAGTTCGGCTCGGACGTGTCCCACCTGAACCTGCACAAGACCTTCTGCATCCCCCACGGCGGCGGCGGCCCCGGCGTCGGCCCGATCGGCGTCCGCGCCCACCTGGCCCCGTTCCTGCCCAACCACCCCCTCCAGCCCACCGCGGGCCCGGAGACCGGCGTCGGCCCCATCAGCGCCGCCCCCTGGGGCTCGGCCTCCATCCTGCCGATCTCCTGGGCCTACGTCCGCATGATGGGCCTCGACGGCCTCCGCCGCGCCACCCTCACCGCCGTCGCCTCCGCCAACTACATCGCCCGCGTCCTCGACGAGCACTACCCCGTCCTCTACACCGGCGAGGGCGGCCACGTCGCCCACGAGTGCATCCTCGACCTGCGCCCCCTCACCAAGTCCACCGGCATCACCGTCGACGACGTCGCCAAGCGCCTCGCCGACTACGGCCTGCACGCCCCCACCATGTCCTTCCCCGTCGCGGGCACCCTCATGGTCGAACCCACCGAGAGCGAAGACCTCACCGAGATCGACCGCTTCTGCGACGCCATGATCGCCATCCGCCGCGAGATCGCCCAAGTGGCCGCAGGCGACTGGCCCGCCGACGACAACCCCCTGGTGAACGCCCCCCACACGGCCGCGTCCATCGCGGGCAAGTGGGACCACCCCTACTCCCGCGACCTGGCCGTCTTCCCCGAGGGCGTCACCCCCGCCACCAAGGTCTGGCCCCCCGTCCGCCGCATCGACGGCGCCAAGGGCGACCGCAACCTCGTCTGCTCCTGCCCGCCCATCGAGGCCTTCAGCAGCTGACGCTCGCTCGGCCCGGGCCCCGGTGACCTCCGCTTCGGCGGGGTCACCGGGGCTCCGTCGTTCGTTGTCGTGGTTCTTGTCCTTGGGCTGCTGTAGGTTTGCGCTGGCGTGCTGCTGGTGGTGCGCTCGCGGTCTGGTCGGGCTCAGGTTCACCCGACTGGGTTGTGGACAAGTGTTCTGGCGAGCCGATTTCTGTCGGTGGGCGTCGTTAAGCTAGAGCAGAAGGAAGACGCGCGGGGGCGGCGCACGGGCTCCACAACGCAGAGGCCAACCGGATCCATCCTCAGTAGATTGTGCAGCCCACCGGCCCCACTCCCCGGTGGTGTGGGGTGGCCCCGGTGGTGTGGGGTGGCTCGGTCGGCCCACCTGGCTGCGGTCCCCGGCACGCTGGGGCGCGGGCGCTTTGGGGCTTCGGCACGTTAGGACTCTGGCGGGTTTGGGGCTCTGGCAGGTTGGGACTGTGCCGCCTTGGGGCTCAGCCGCCTTGGGGCTCTGCGATGGTGGGCGTCGCTGCTTTCGGGCGTTGCTGGGTTGGGGCCAACGCTCGGTCGGAGCGATGCTGGCTTGGGACCGCCGTGACGGAGCCGGGTGCTCGGGGCATCTCCGCGCGCTGCATGGCCTTTGGTGATGTGGCGGGAGTTGGCCATCGAGTCCGCCTGCGGACGGGTACGCCTGCGGGGAGATGGGTGGGTGTCCGAGTGGGTGCTGGGTGGCGGCGCCGTGGTTAGGGTGGTCGGGTGACGAGCGCTGAGGGGTCCCTGGCCGGGCGGGTCGCTGTGGTGACGGGGGTGAGCAGGCGAGCGGGCATCGGGTTCGCGGTGGCGGCCGATCTGCTGGAGGCGGGGGCGTCGGTGCTGGTGCACTCGTGGGCGCCGCATGACGCGGAGCAGGCTTGGGGGGCTGACGAGGGTGGGGTGGAGGGGATCGTCGAGTTGCTGGGTGGTGAAGGGCCTCGGTTGCGGCACGTGTCGGCGGACTTCGCGGAGGCCGAGGCGCCGGGGCGGGTGATCGCTGCGGCGGTGGAGGCGTTCGGGGGTGTGGATGTGGTGGTGGCCAACCACGCGCGGAGTTCGGACTTCGGGTTGATGGAGGTCACCGCGGAGGAGTTGGACCTGACCTGGGCGGTGAACGCGCGGGCGAGCGTCCTGCTGGCCCAGGCGTTCGCGGCGGCTTATGACGAGGGGCGGGGTGGGGGGCGGATCGTGCTGTTCACCTCGGGTCAGCACTTGGGGCCTATGGTGCGGGAGGTGCCCTACGCGATCAGCAAGGGGGCGATCCACCAGATGACGTGGACGTTGTCGGATGCGTTGGTGGAGCGGGGGATCACGGTCAACGCGATCAACCCGGGGCCGGTGGACACGGGGTGGGCCAGTGCGGAGCTGACGGCGCGGGTGGGGGAGCGGTTGCCGCTGGGGCGGTGGGGGAGGCCGGACGACGTCGCTCGGTTGGTGCGGTGGTTGGCATCGGACGAGAGCCGGTGGGTGACGGGGCAGGTGATCAACTCGGAGGGCGGGTTCCGGCGGTGACGCGTGGACGTGCCTGGGGGTGGTGAGGTTGGGGGGGCTCGGGGCTGGGGGGCTGGGGTGGGCTGCGGGATGGCTTGGAATGAACAGAGGCGGCGCGGTTAGGCCTGAGATGGCCTGCCGGCATTGCAATGCGGTTGAGGGTGAATGCGGGGATTGGGAGGTTTGCGGACATGGGTGATCCCCCTGCGGCTCAGGGCCGCGGAGGAGCACATGACTGGTGAATAACGCTTTGGCCGCGCCGAACCGCTCGGCTTGGGGGTCGGCGGAGAGGACCCTGGGGGGGCTGGTAGCGGGAGCGGGCTGCGGGACAGCCGAGGGTCGGTTGAGAGCGTGAATGCGGGGGCGGGCACGGCGAATTCCCCCGCGGCGCACGGCCGCGGGGGAGCGCACGACTGGCGGATTACGCCTTGGCCACGCTGAACCGCTCGGCGTCGGGGTCGGTGGAGAGGACCTTGACGTGGAGTTCGGTGCCGACGGGGAGGGGTTCGCCGTGGAGGAGGCCGTGGTGGCCGGAGGGGTGCTCGATGAAGGAGCCGAAGGGGACTTCGGCCACGACCTTGCCGGTGAAGGTCTCGCCGGGGGTGGGGAATGCCATGGTGGGTGCCTCCTGGGGGTGTTCCGGGTGGGTGTCTACTTCGGAATCCCCTGGGTGGCGGGCCCCGGGTTACGCCGGGGCCGGGTCACCGTTCTGTGCGCGGCGCGTGGCCGACCCGGCAGTCATGGGGCCGAGGGTAGCGCGGGGTGGGCGGCGGGGGGAAGGCGCGGGGCGGGGGAGGTTTGAACGCGGCGGGTGCGTTGGTACCTCAGGGGGAGACGCACGACGACGGAGGATGCTGTGTCCACAGTCCCACAGGTGACGCTGAACGACGGCACGTCGATCCCGCAGGTCGGGTTCGGGGTGTGGCAGGTGCCCGCTGACGAGGTGACCGGTGCGGTGAGCGCGGCGCTGGAGGCCGGGTACCGGTCGATCGACACCGCGGCGGCGTACCGGAACGAGGAGGGGACCGGGCGGGCGATCGCGGAGTCGGGGATCGCGCGGGAGGAGCTGTACGTCACCACCAAGCTGTGGAACGACGACCAGGGGTACGACTCCACGCTGCGGGCGTTCGACGCGAGCATGGAGAAGCTGGGGCTGGAGTACCTGGACCTCTACCTGATCCACTGGGCCTCGCCGAAGCGGGACAAGTACGTGGAGACCTGGAAGGCCTTCGAGAAGTTGAAGGCGGACGGGCGGGTGCGGTCGATCGGGGTGTCGAACTTCCACCCCGCGCACCTGGAGCGGCTGTTCGGGGAGACCGAGGTGGTGCCGGTGGTCAACCAGATCGAGCTGCACCCCAACCTGCCGCAGCGGGAGCTGAAGGCGTTCAACGACAAGCACGGCATCGTCACCGAGGCGTGGAGCCCGCTGGCGTCGGGCGGCTTGCTCAAGGACGACACGCTCACCCGCATCGGGGAGAAGCACGGGAAGTCGTCCGCGCAGGTGATCCTGCGGTGGCACGTGCAGGCGGGCAACGTCGTGATCCCCAAGTCGGTGACGCCCGAGCGCATCCGGGCCAACATCGACCTGTTCGACTTCGAGTTGGACGCCGACGACCTGGCCGCCATCGACGGCCTGGACAACGGTGAGCGGACCGGTCCGGACCCCGACACCTTCGAGGGCTGACCGGCACCGCCCCACGAGCACCGGGCCCCGCCCTGAGACCCAGGGCGGGGTCCGAGCTGTCCGGGGGTCAGCGGTGGTAGTCGCACCTCCCCCCGCCGGTGGCGATGGTGCACGGCTCCCCGTTGCGCTTGCGCACCCCGCACTGCACCGCCGGGTCGTGCACGTGGCACAGCCCGGACGGCCGGGGTGGGACCGGGCACGGGGTGCCCTTCTTCGTCGTCGCCTGGCACGTGCCCTCGCCGCGCGGCTGGGGTTCCTTGCGGGGGCGCTGCACCGCCGCCTTCGCCTCGGTCACGGGTAGGCCCGCGGCGCGCAGGGAGTCCTGGAGGCCCTTGAGCGCCAACCGGTCCGCCCGCTCGTTCTCCGGGTGCCCGGCGTGCCCCTTGACCCAGTGCCACTCGACGTCGTGCTCCGAGACCAGGTCGTCGAGCCGCTTCCACAGGTCGACGTTCTTCACCGGGGTGTTGGTCGACGTGATCCACCCGCGCCTGCGCCACCCGGACACCCACTGCGTGATGCCGTTGCGCACGTAGGTGCTGTCGGTGTAGATCGCCACCGGCACCTTGCGCGTCAACGACTCCAGCGCCCGGATGGGGGCGGTCAGCTCCATCCGGTTGTTGGTCGTCTCGGTCGCCTCGCCCCCGCACAGCTCGCGTTCGTGCGCCCCGAACCGCAGGACGGCGCCCCAACCCCCCGGCCCGGGGTTGGGGACGCACGCCCCGTCGGTGTAGATCTCCACTCCAGTCACGGCGGGCACGCTACCCGGCCCGCGCGGACCCCGGGGAAATCCATCCACACCCCCGTTCAGGTGAGCCGCGTGCGCACCCACCACGCGCTGAACCAGGTCAGCGCACCAGCCGTGACCAGCAACAACAGGGTCTCGACGATCTGGAGCGGCCAGAAGTGCGACGTCGGTTGGTACTCCACGTGCTGCCGGTAGCCCTCGGCGTCCAGCCGCGCCATGCACTCCGCGACGGGCTTCTCCGGCCCCGACGACCCCGGTGCGTACCCGGTGAAGCACTCGGTCAGGAACGCGGGCGGTGCCACCACGTCGCCGTTCCGGTCGAGGGTGTCGTTGCCGACCACCCAGGCGTCCTGCGCGGGGATGGCGACCCGCAGTTCCGCGATGCCGCCCACGTCGCTGTCGCCCAGCACCGAGCGCAGCGACTCCGCGCTGAAGGCGACGTCCTGCTCCACGGGGGGCCACAGGTGCTCGCGGATGACCAGCGGCATCGCCAGCTGCACAGCGGCAACCAGCGCGAGCGTCACCGCCACAGCGGGCAGCGTCCGGCGCACCACGGCACCGACCGCCACGCCCAGTGCGAGCGCGAACACCGCGGTGCCGACGGGCACGAGCCCCCGCGCCCCGAACACGTCCGGGTTCACCAGCGACGAGCGGAAGTCGGCGGAGGCGTGGTCGCGCCGCGCCGCCCACCAGGTCACGAGCAGGGCCACCAGCCCGGACGAGGCCAGCACGACCGCGCCCGCGACGGCCGTCCGCGTCAGCAGCCACCGGGTCCGGCTGATCCCCTGCGTCCACGCCAGCCGGTGCGTCCCCGCCTCCAGCTCCCGGGTCACGACCGGCGCGCCGAGGAAGGCGCCCAGCAGGGCGGGCAGGCCGTAGGCGGCGCCGATGGCCCCGCCGTAGAGCAGTGTCGCGACGTCCTCGCGCTCCCCGAAGCTCGTGCCCCCGGGCGGCCTGCCCACCAGGAGCATCGCGATCGCGCCGAGCACGATCAGCACCGCGAGCAGCAGCGCGGGCAGGCGCACCTGCCGCCACGCGAGCCAGGTCATCGGACCACCTCCAGCTCGGTGCGGGCGGGGGCGGGCGGTGCCAGGTAGGCGAGCACCAGGTCCTCCAGGCCGATCTCGGTGACGTCCCAGTGCGGGTCCAGCACGGGGTCGTCGGTGCGCACCACCAGGGTCGACTGCCGCTCGGTGTGGCTGGCCGCGACGACCCGCTGACCCCCCGGCAGCGGGTCGTCGCGGCGCGCTCCGGTCACCCGGCGGTGCCCGGCGAGCAGGTCGTCCACGGCCCCGGCGAGCCGCACCCGCCCGTCGACCAGCACGACCAGGTGGTCGCAGACGCGCTCGAGGTCGCTGAGCAGGTGCGAGGAGACCAGCACCGTCATCTCCCGGTCGGCCACGGCGCCCATCAGGTCGGCCAGGAACTCCCGGCGCGCCAGCGGGTCCAGGGCCGCGGCGGGTTCGTCGAGGACGAGCAGGTCGGGGCGGCCTGCCAGGGCGAGGGTCAGCGCGAGCTGCGCGCGCTGACCGCCGGAGAGCCGCCCGGCCTTGCGCGTGAGCGGCAGCCCGACGCGCTCGACCCGCTCCCGGGCGTGCGCCGGGTCGAAGTCCGGGTTCAGCTCCGCGCCGAGCCGCAGGTGCTCGGCCACGGTGAGCCCCGGGTACACCGGAGCCCCCTGGGCCACGTAGGCGACGCGACCGGTGACCTCGATGGTGCCCTCGGTGGGTTCCAGGATGCCGGTGACCAGGTCGAGCAGCGTCGACTTGCCCGCGCCGTTGGGCCCGATCAGCCCGACGACGCCGCCCGCGGGGACGGTGAGGTCGACCCCGCGCAGGGCCTCGGCCCGGCGGAACCGCTTGTGCAGGCCGGTGGCCTCGATGGCGGTGCTCACGCTATGTCCTCCGCTGCCCGGCGGTCGCGAAACACGGCGCTGAACAGCGCCTCGACCCCCTCGTCGTCGAGCCCCGCGGTGCGCGCCCGGTCGAGCCACTTGCCCAGGTCCCTGCGCAGCGCGGTCATCGCCAGCGGCGGGATGGGTGCCGCGGTCGCGGTGACGAACGTGCCGACGCCCTGCCGCGCGGACACCAGGCCCGCGTGCTCCAGCTCGCGGTAGGCCTTGAGCACGGTGTTGGGGTTGATCGCGAGCTGCGCGACCACCTCCTTGACCTTGGGGAGCTGGTCGCCCGCGCGCAGCACCCCCAGCCGCACCGCGTGCCGCACCTGCTGGACGAGCTGCTGGTAGGGCGACAGACCGGATCTGCCGTCCAGGTGGAACTCGATCACCCCGACACCTCCATGTTTAACTAGATAACTAGCACTATAGGAGAAGGCGGTGCCCGCGATCAACAGCGGGGGTGCCGGGGGTCAGCCGAGCAGCAGGTCGCAGACCTCGATGAGCTGCTTGCGCAGCGGCGCGGCGCGCTCGGCGAACTCGGCCTGGAGCCGCGCGTACCGCACCCGGCCCTCGGGCGTCTCGATCCGCACCGGCTCGTAGCCCAGCGCGGACAGGTCGTACGGGCTGGCGCGCATGTCCAGCTCCCGGATGTCCAGCGCCAGGTCGAAGCAGTCGGCCACCAGCTCCGACGGGGTGTACGGGTCGAGCTTGTAGGCCCACTTGAACAGGTCCATGCCCGCGTGCAGGCACCCCGGCTGCTCGTTGGCCACCTGGTCCTCGCGGGTGGGCGAGAGCAGGTTGAGCGGCCGCGCCTGCGGGGTGAAGAAGCGGAACGCGTCGTAGTGGGCGCAGGTGATGCGCTGCGACTCCACCACCGCGTCGGTGCCGTCCTGGCCCAGCCGCAGCGGCCACGCGCTGTGCCGCACCCGCTCGGCGGGCAGCCGGTACACCATGGCCCACTCGTGCAGGCCGAAGCAGGACAGCCGGGGCGGGCGGGCGGCGGTCGCTGCGAGCAGGTCGCGGATGAAGCGGGCCGTGCGCGCCCGGTTCTCCGGCAGCTCGGGGCGCACCGCGACGCCGCCGTCGACCTCCGCGTACTCCTTCCAGCGCAGGTACTCCCGCGCCGCCGGGCCCGCGAGCACCACGCCCGCGCCCGGGTGCCAGCGCTCCAGGTGGGCGGGGCGGTGGCTGTAGTAGGTGAACAGGAAGTCCAGCACCGGGTGCTTCTCGCCCAGCGCGCGGCGGCGCACGTGTGGGCGGGTCCACCGCTGGACCCGCCGCTCGTGCGCCGCCCGCCGCCGCTGCCACTCGGGTTCGGGCAGGACCTGCTCAGCCACCGCTGTTGATGTGCGTCCCGTCGCGCACGACGCCCACGTACTCCTCCAGCAGGTCCTCCAGGGCCACCACGCCGAGCACGGTGCGGTCGGCGGAGACGGCCTTGGCCAGGTGGCTCTGCGCCCGGCGCAGCGCGGCCAGCGCCTCGTCCAGGTGGGAGTCGGCGGGCAGCTCGGGCAGCCCGCGCACCCGCGACCAGGGCAGCCGGGTGCCCGGGTCGGCGTCCACCAGGTCCAGCAGGTCCTTGATGTGGACGTAGCCGTTGAGGCTGCCGTCGGGCATCCGCACCGGGAAGCGGGAGAAGCCGGTCTCGGCCACCGCCGCCTCCACCTCGCCGACGCTCGGCGGGTGCGGGACGGTCTTGATCTGCTCCATCGGCACCATGACCTCGGCCACGGTGCGCTCGGCGGAGGTGAGGGTGTTGGTCAGCCGCCGGTGCTCGGAGTCGTCGAGCAGGCCCTCCGCGCGCGACTCCGCGATCATCGTCGCCAGCTCGTCGGAGGTGTAGGCGGTCTCCAGCTCCTCCTTGGGGACGACGTGGAAGCGCCGCAGCACCGCGGTGGAGGCCTTGGTGAACAGCGACAGCAGCGGGCGCACCAGCTTGCAGAACGCGTAGTGCACCGGCACCAGCGCCATCGCCGCGCGCTCGGGCCCGGCGATGGCCAGGTTCTTCGGCACCATCTCGCCGATCACCGTGTGCAGGGCGGTCACCAGGCCCAGCGCGATGGCGAAGGCCACGCCGTGCACCAGCGCCTCGGGCAGGCCCAGCGCGGCGAACGGCACCTCGATCAGGTGCGCGATGGTGGGCTCGGCCAGGGCGCCCAGGCCCAGCGAGCACACGGTGATGCCCAGCTGCGCGCCCGCGATCAGCAGCGGCAGCTCCCGCGACGCCTCGATGGCGGTGGTGGCGCGCGTGGCGCCTTCCCTGGCGAGCGCTTCGAGCCGGTCGCGGCGCGCGGTGATGATCGCGAACTCGGACCCGACGAAGAAGGCGTTGCCCAGCAGCAGGAGCAGGGTGGCGAGCAGGGAGAGGAAGTCGCTCACGCGGTCACCCCCTGGCGGGGCATGCGGGCCACGCGCAGCTCCGCGATGCGGTGGCGGTCCATCCGCATCACGGTCACCCGCCAGCCGTCGAGCCGGATCTCGTCGTTGACCTCGGGGATGCGGCCGAGCCTGGTCAGCACCAGGCCCGCCACCGTCTCGTACTCGCCGGTGGGCATCCGGAACCCGGTCGCGTCGGCCAGCTCGTCGTCGCGCAGCAGACCGGACACCATCCAGCTCTCCTTGCCCAGCGGGCGCACCGGGCTGACCTCGCCGCGGTCGTGCTCGTCGCGGACGTCGCCGACGATCTCCTCGACCAGGTCCTCCAGGGTCACCAGGCCCGCGGTGCCGCCGTACTCGTCGACGACCACGGCGACCTGCAACCCCGAGCCGCGCAGCCGGTCGAGCAGCACGTCGCCCTCCAGGGTCTCCGGCACGGTGGGCACCGGGCGGGCCAGCGACCCGACCCGGGTGGTCGCGCGCACCGCGGACGGCACGCTGAACACCTGCTTGACGTGCACGACCCCGCGCACGTCGTCGAGGTCGCCGCCGTGCACCGGGAACCGGGAGAACCCGGTGGCCCTGGCCAGCGACACCAGGTCGGCCACGGTGGCGTCGGCGCGCAGGGCGTGCACCCGCACGCGCGGGGTCATCAGCTCGTCGGCGGTGCGGTCCCCGAAGCGCAGCGAGCGGCTGAGCAGGGTGGCGGTGCCGGTGTCGAGGGTGCCGGAGGCCTCGCTGGAGCGCACCAGGCCGCCCAGCTCCTGCGGGGAGCGCGCCGAGCGCAGCTCCTCCTGCGGTTCGACGCCCATGCGCCGCACCACCCAGTTCGCGGAGCCGTTGAGGCCGTTGATCAGCCAGCGCAGCACCGAGGAGAACACCGCCTGGATGCCCGCCACGGCGCGGGCGGTGGGGAGCGGCTTGGCGATGGCGAGGTTCTTGGGCACCAGCTCCCCGAACACCATCGACAGCGAGGTCGCCAGCAGCAGGGCCACCGCGATGGCCACGGCCTCCGCGCCCGCCTCGGGCAGCCCGACCCAGGTCAGCGGCGGCTCGATGAGGCTGGCGATGGCCGGTTCGGCGATGTAGCCGGTGACCAGGGTGGTGATGGTGATGCCCAGCTGCGCGCCGGAGAGCTGGAACGACAGCGTGCGGTGGGCCTTGGCGATGGCCACCGCCCGCCGGTCGCCCACCTGCTCGACGTGGTGGTCGACCTGGCTGCGCTCCAGCGTGGTCAGGGAGAACTCGGCTGCCACGAACAGGGCCGTGCCGAGGGTGAGCGCGGCCACGGCCAGCAGGCCGAGGACGTTGAGCAGGACGCCGATCACCGAGCACCCCGCTCGGTCACCGGGTGGGTATGGTCGCCGGGCCCGTCGCCCGGCCCGCTACTGCGACCGGGGGATCGGGACGCGCGTGCCGCCTTGCGCACGGTGGCGTGCTCCTCGAATCGTCTTGTGCCAACCCACCCAGTCTAGGGCTTGTTCGGCCGGTGGGCGCCGGTGCACCGACGTGACCCGCGTCCGCTGTGTCGGGTCCTGGCGAGGACACCGGGCCCTCGGGACGGGGACTACGCCCTGGTCGGGGGCTTCCACCCGGGGTCGCGGCCGGTGAGGGCGACCAGCCGGTCCTGGGGGCTCGCGCCCGAGGGCACGTCCACCGCGTCGGCGAAGATGGTGCCGCGCCAGTTCTCCACGTCGTCGGCGATGTGGTCGAGGACCGCGGTGGCCAGCTCGTCTGGGATGCCCGCGTCGGCGCCCGCCGCGGTGGCCATGTCCCAGCCGTGCACGGCCAGGTCCATCGTCATCTGCCAGCGGTACTCCGCGGCGGGGGTGTCCCCGAAGGACAGGTGCACCACCCGGTCGTCCGGAACGCCCGCCCACGCCTCGGCCGCGGCGGCGTTGGCCCGCTCCCAGGTCGCGACGGGGTCGTCGCCCAGGACGTCGTCGTCGTAGCGGTCCCCGACCTGCTCGACGGTCTCCCCGGCCAGCAGGTGCGGCACCCACAGCTGCTCGGCGGTGAGGTGGTTGAGCAGCTCGCGGGCGTCCCAGTCGGAGCAGGGCGTGGGGGCGTCCCAGTCGTGCAGGCGGTGCGCGGCCCGATCGGCCACCTCGCGTGCGCTAGCCATGTGGTCCATGGCCCTCAGTCCACCAGTGCCGCGGGGCGGCTGCCACTCCGCGCGGCCAGCGCGCCGAGCCCCGCGGCGAGGAGCTGGCCCGCGGCCGCGACGGCGATGCCCGCCCCGGCGCCGACGGCGGGCACGAGCCAGCCGCCCGCCGCGGCCCCCGCGGCGAACGCGGCGATCTTGAGGCTGCCGCCGGTGACCGAGACCTGGCTGAGCAGGCCGACCGGGGTGTGGCGCTGGCGGGTGGCCATGATCGCGGGCAGGGTGGCGCCGTTGGCCAGGCCCGCCGCGGCCGCCGCCACCAGGGCCTGCGGCAGCGCGGGCGCCAGCGCGACGGTGAGCAGCACCGCGCCGTGGGCGGTGAGGCAGCCGAAGACGACCCGCTCCGGCCGGTCGCCCGCCAGCAGCCGCCGGGACAGCAGCAGCACCGCGACGAGGCTGCCCACCTCCATCGCCGTCCACAGGTAGCCGCCCGCCGACTCCGCGGCGCCGACCTCGGCCGCGCGCAGCGGGAAGGCGGTGCTGAGCAGGCCCGCGGCCAGGAACGCCACGACCGTCGCCAGGGTGGCGCCGCGCAGCGGGGCGGTGGTGGCGAGGTGGACGAGCCCGTCGCGCACCACCCGCCCCAGGCGCGGCCGGTCGGCGTCGGCCCTGGCGACCCGGGGCAGGGTGGCGGTGGCGAGCGCGCCGAGCACGGCCAGCCCGCTGATGGCCAGCACGGCGGCGGGGGAGCCGACGCCGCCCGCGAGCGCGCCCGCCAGGCCGGGGCCCAGGATGGCGGCCACGCTGAACGACCCCGCGTCGAAGGAGTTGGCCCTGGTCAGCTGGTCGCGGGGCACCAGGAGCGGCACCAGGCTGGAGTAGCCGCCGCTGGTCAGCGGCAGGGCGACCCCGGTGACGGCGGTGAGCAGCAGCGGCACGGCGCTCGGCCCGTGCCCCAGGGTGCGCTCCACCCCCACGCAGGCCGCGGCGAGCAGCAGGCCGTTGGCGGCGAGCACGCGGGTGCGGTGCGGCGACCGGTCGAGGACGGCGCCCACCACCGGCCCGGAGGCGATCGAGGGCAGGGCGTAGGCGGTGACCATCAGCCCGGCCAGCGCCGGGTCGCCGGTGCGGTCCAGGGCGAGCAGGACGAGGGCGACGCCCACCATCTCGTCGGCGACCCTGGCCGCCGTCGCCGCCAGCAGGAACCGCCACAACCCCATGCGTGCCGATTCTGCGAGGCCGCGCGCGGGCGCACAACCGCTTTCAGCCGCTGCGGCGGTGGCGGCGCACCGACTCCTCCACCAGGTCGAGCACCGGGCCGAGGCCGTCGGCGGGCAGGCCCATCGCCAGGTGCGACACCAGCCCCTCCAGCACCAGCTCCAGGAACGAGGTCAGCACGTCGACGTCGACGTCGTCGCGCAGCTTGCCCGCCTCGCGCTGGCGCAGCAGGCGCTCGCGGGTGGCGGTGGTGAGCTGCTCGGAGCGCTCGGCCCAGCGGGCGCGGAACTCCGGGTCGGTGCGCAGCCGCCGGGAGACCTCCAGCCGGGTGCCGAGCCAGTCGGCGGGGTGCGCGCCGGGCAGCGCGGGCGCGAGCAGGTTGCGCATCACCTGCACCAGGCCCTGCTCGGCGACGACCTCGCTCATCCGCAGGGTCTCGTCCTCGGCCAGGGCGAGGAAGAGCGATTCCTTGTCCCGGAAGTGGTGGAAGATCGCGCCCCGGGAGAGTCCGGTAGCCTCTTCCAACCGCCGCACGGTGGCCCCCTCGTAGCCGTGGCGGGCGAAGCACGCCCGCGCGCCGTCGAGGATCTGGCGCCGACGCGCGTCGAGATGGTCCTGGCTCACCCTGGGCACCCGGTGATCGTGGCACCGCCCCCCGGAGCATCGCAATCCGTACGTACGTTTTGGGATCGAGGCCACCCCTTCGGCGCAACCGCGGGACCCGGCGGTTGTCGGTGGGCGCGTGTAGCGTCGAACGCGGCCGAAAACCCTTGCGGACAAAGGGGATGATCGTTCTGACCACCGTCGAACAGGCGGGCGAGGTGCAGCCGGACCACCGAAGGCTGCGTGCCCGCGTCGAGGCCGAGGCGTACGTCGCTTCGGTGTGCTTCAAGCACGGTCCGCCCCGCCTGGTCGGGGTCGAGCTGGAGTGGACCGCGCACCACCGCGACGACCCCGCGCGCAGGCTCGAACCGGCCCACCTGGCGGCCGCGCTCGGCCCGCACGCCCCCGCCACCGTGCGCGCGGGCAGCCCGCACGACGCGCTGCCCGCAGGCTCCCTGCTCACCGTCGAACCCGGCGGGCAGGTCGAGATCTCCTCCCTCCCGGCGACCTCCCTGGGGACGGTCATCGACGCGGTCGCCGCGGACACCGCCTACCTCACCGGACGCCTCGACGAGGCGGGCTTGGTGCTGGGCACCCGCGGCCTGGACCCGCACCGCGGCCCGCGCCGGGTGCTCGACACCCCCCGCTACGCGGCCATGGAGCACGCGTTCACCCCGCTGGGCCCCGAGGGCCTGACCATGATGTGCGCGACGGCGGGCCTCCAGGTCTGCCTGGACGCCGGGGAGGCGGACCAGGTCGCCACCCGGTTCGCCGCGATCACCTCGCTGGGCCCGGTCTGCACCGCGCTGTTCGCCAACTCCCCGGCCGACGGGTGGGCCTCGGCGCGGGCGCGGGCGGTGCTGGGCATCCAGCCCGGCCGCTCCAGCCCCGTCCCGGCCACCGACGACCCGGCCGCGGCGTGGGCGCGGCAGGTGGTGGACACCCCGCTGCTGTTCGCCCGGCGCCCCGGCGCCGACTGGACGGTGCCGCATGGGGTCACCTTCGCGGACTGGATCGACGGCGCGCTGCCGCGACCACCCACCGTCGACGACCTCGACTACCACCTCACCAGCATGTTCACCCCGGTCCGGCCGCACGGGTACGTCGAGGTGCGCTACCTCGACGCGCAGCCGGGTCCGGAGTGGGTCGTCCCGGTCGCGCTGCTCACCGCGCTGATGGCCGACCCGCGCACCGTCGACGCGGTCGTCGACGCCTGCGCACCGGTCGCGGACCGGTGGCTGGAGGCCGCCCGCCTGGGCTTGGCCGACCCGCCGACCGCCGCGGCCGCCCGCCGGGTGCTCGACCTGGGCATCCCGGCGGTGGACCGCCTCGACCTGCCCGCGGCCACCCGCGCGCACGTGCTCCAGCGGTGCACCGCGCTCGTCGACCGCACGCACACCGCCGGGAGGACGCCATGACCAGCACGGACCTGCACGACCCGGGCCGGGAGGCGGTGCGCGCCCGCGTCGCCGCGGCGCTCACCCGCTCCCGCGCCCGCTCGACCGCGCTCACCGACGCCGTCGACGACGACGACCTCGTCCGCCAGCACTCCAAGCTCATGTCCCCGCTGGTGTGGGACCTGGCCCACATCGGCAACCAGGAGGAGCTGTGGCTGGTGCGCGACGTGGGCGGCCGCGAGCCGGTGCGCGAGGACATCGACAACCTCTACGACGCCTTCCAGCACTCCCGGGCCAGCCGCCCGGGGCTGCCGCTGCTGAGCCCCGCCGAGGCGCGGGGGTACGTGCGGCAGGTGCGGGAGAAGGTGTTCGACGTGCTGGACCGCTCGCCGCTGGAGGGCCGCAGGCTGCTCCAGGACGGGTTCGCCTTCGGCATGATCGTCCAGCACGAGCAGCAGCACGCCGAGACGATGCTGGCCACCCACCAGCTGCGCCTGGGCGCCCCGGTGCTGCACGCGCCGGAACCGCCGCGGGCGGTGGTGCCGCTGCCCGAGCGCGAGGTGCTGGTGCCCGGCGGTGAGTTCACCATGGGCACCTCCACCGACCCGTGGGCGCTGGACAACGAGCGGCCCGCGGTCGGCGTGCACGTCGACGCGTTCTTCATCGACACCGTGCCGGTGAGCAACGGCGAGTACCTGGCGTTCCTCGACGCGGGCGGCTACGACGACGAGCGCTGGTGGAGCGCGGCCGGGTGGGCGCACCGGCAGAAGGCGGGCCTGGTGGCGCCGCGGTTCTGGGAGCGCGCCGAGGACGGCTGGTACCGCACCCGGTTCGGGGTGCGCGAGCCGGTGCCGGTCGACGAACCCGTGGTGCACGTGTGCTTCCACGAGGCGCAGGCGTACGCGGCGTGGGCGGGCAAGCGGCTGCCCACCGAACCGGAGTGGGAGAAGGCGGCCCGGTTCGACCCGGCCACCGGCCGCTCGCGCCGGTTCCCCTGGGGCGACGAGGAACCGACGGCCGAGCACGCCAACCTCGGGCAGCGGCACCTGCGGCCCGCCCCGGTCGGCGCGTACGCGGCGGGGGCGTCCCCGCTGGGCGTGCGGCAGCTCATGGGCGACGTGTGGGAGTGGTGCGACTCCGACTTCCACCCCTACCCCGGGTTCGCCGCGTTCCCGTACCGGGAGTACTCCGAGGTGTTCTTCGGCGGCGACTACAAGATGCTGCGCGGCGGGTCGTTCGGCACCGACGCCGACGCCGTGCGCGGCACCTTCCGCAACTGGGACCACCCGATCCGGCGGCAGATCTTCTCCGGCTTCCGGCTCGCCCGCGACGCCGCGCCGCACGAGGTCCGCTGACGGATGTGCCGCCACCTGGGGTACCTGGGCCCCGCCGTGCCCTTGGCACGCCTGCTGACCGGTCCGACCGGGCTGCTGACCCAGACCTGGGCCCCCGCCGACATGCGCGGCGGGGGCACCGTCAACGCCGACGGGTTCGGCGTGGGCTGGTACGCCCCCGGCTCCGCCGAGCCCGTCCGCTACCGGCGCGCCGTTCCGATGTGGACGGACACGTCGTTCGCGGCGCTGTCGGCCTCGGTCAGCAGCCCGGCGGTGCTGGCGGCGGCCCGCTCCGCGACGGTGGGCATGCCGGTCGTGGAGACCGCGTGCGCGCCCTTCACCGACGGGCGGTGGCTGTTCAGCCACAACGGGGTCGTGCGCGGGTGGCCCGGTTCGGTGGCCGACCTGGCCGCCGAGCTGCCGGTGGTCGACCTGCTGACCCTGGACGCGCCGACCGACAGCGCCCTGCTGTGGGCGTTGGTGCGCAACCGCTTGCGCGCCGGGGTGTCCGCTGAGGACGCCCTCGCGTCCGTGGTGGAGGACGTGGCCGCCCGCGCCCCCGACTCCCGCCTGAACCTGATGCTGACCGACGGCGCGGTGCTGGTCGCCACCACCTGGTGGCACTCGCTGTCCGCGCTCGTCGGCCCCGACTCCGTCACCCTGGCCTCCGAGCCCTGGGACGACGACCCCCGGTGGACCCCCTTCGCCGACCGCCTCCTGGTGGTCGCGCAGGCGGGTCCCCACCCCGGCGTGCGCACCCGCGCGCTGGGCCCCTCCTGAGGAGGCACCGTGCCCGAGCCCACCTTCGACGTGCACCTTCCCGAAGACCACGCGGCGACCGCCCTGGCCGCCGACGCCCGCGCCGGCCTGACCGCGTCCCCGAAGACCCTGCCGCCCAAGTGGTTCTACGACGCCCGGGGCAGCGAGCTGTTCGAGGACATCACCCGGCTGCCGGAGTACTACCCGACCCGCGCCGAGCGCGCGATCCTCGCTGAGCACGCGGCCGACATCGCGACCGCCACCGGCGCGAACACCCTGGTGGAACTGGGGTCGGGCTCGTCGGAGAAGACCCTGCTGCTGCTCGACGCCCTGCGCACCGCGGGCACCCTCACCCAGATCACCACCCTCGACGTCTCCGGCACCGCCCTGCGCGAGGCAGCCGGGGTCCTGGCGGGCAAGTACCCCTCCGCCCAGGTGCACGGCGTGGTGGGCGACTTCACCGAGCACCTGTCCCTGCTCCCCGGCGACCCCACCCGGCTGGTGGCGTTCCTCGGCGGCACCATCGGCAACTTCCTCCCGGACGAGCGCGCCCGCTTCCTGTCCTCGGTGCGCGACCTGCTCAAGCCGGGGGAGTGGCTGCTGCTCGGCACCGACCTGGTCAAGGACCGCGCCACCCTGGAGGCCGCCTACGACGACGCCCAGGGCGTGACGGCCGAGTTCAACAAGAACGTCCTGCACGTGCTCAACCGCGAACTCGGCGCCGACTTCGACGTCGACGCGTTCGCGCACCTCTCGCACTGGGACGAAGTGAACGAGTGGGTCGAGATGCGCCTGCGCGCCACCTCGGCCCAGCGCGTGACCATCAGCGGCCTGGACCTGGTGGTCGAGTTCGCCGCCGGGGAGCAGGTGCGCACCGAGATCTCCGCCAAGTTCCGCCGCGAACGGGTGGAGTCCGAACTGCGCACCGCGGGCTTCGCCCTGGCCCACTGGTGGACCGACCCCGAGGGGCGCTTCGCCCTGTCCCTCGCCCAGGCCGACTGAGCGCCGCGGGGCGTGGCGCTGAGCGAGGGATGCTCAGCTCCACGCCCCGATGTGGCGTAGGACCCTTGCGTGTAACGCCCGCCTGTGGTGGCGCGACCCTCCGGGCGACGTCCCCCCGCACGCAAGGCAGGCCTGCATGTCGCTCTCGGACACCGGCGCCGCGCTCGTCGCCGACCACCTCCGCGGCGCTTCCACCCCCGCCGCCGCCCGCATCCACGACCTCCTCACCCGCTTCGGCGCCACCCGCGGCCCCCTCTCCCAGGTCCAGGCCAACCCCGACGACCACCTGGCCCAGTCCCTGCTCGGCGCCGCCCTCGACTCCACCGTCCGCACCCACCCCGGCTTGGCCGAGGAGATCCAGGTGCTCGTCGAGCAGGCGGGCAAGCGCAAGCGCCGCTGACCCGCAAGGCGAGGCACTGGCCAATTTCGGCCGCGGTGTGCCACCCTTCCAGCCGCACGCGGCCGCAGGATGGGGGAACGCCGGTGAAGCCCTTGACGTACCGGGACGCGGTCACCCTTCTGGGCAGGGGTGGCCAACCGCTGGTGGACGCCCTGGACAAGGTGTTCGGCGGGCTGCTGCTGGCGGCCACCCCGGGGGTGCCGGACCTCCTGTCGATCTTCGACGCCAAGAGCGAGCTCACCAGGGTCGGCTCCGAGCTGGTCGCCCGGGGCATCGACCGCAGGCACGGGCTCGGCCAGGTCGATCGGGTCCAGCGGCTGCGCGCCGCCCGCGGCGTGCTCGTGGTGACGGCGTTCTTCGAGGCTGTGGCCGAGCTGAGCCGGTCGGTGCAGGCTGAAGTGCCCGTGCTGTCCCGCAGGGAGCAACTGGGGCTGGCCGCCGAGAGCTCCGCGGAGTCGTTGAAGCAGGTCGCTGAGGTGATCCTGGGCTCGCGGCTGCCCGAACTGGGGGTGCAGGCGGCGCCCGCGGAGACGCGTGCCGCGCTCCAGGAGTTCTACGGTGGCTTGAACGAGCGCTTCCTGGACTTCGTGAGGGGTCTGAGCTGGTGGGAGGAACTGGGCCCACTGCGCCGCCAAGCCCTCTCCGACGCCCTCGCCCGCACCCCGCTGGTGGCCGTCGACCGCTTCGAAGGATCGCTGGTGCGGGCGGCGGCGGAGTGCCCGGAGTTCTCCATCTGGCTGAGCCTGTCGGAGAACCGGGCCACCCACGAGCGCGTCCGCGACGTGCAGCGGGCCGTGTCGCAGCTGCTCGACCGGGCGCAGCCTGTGGAACGTGCTGCCCCGGCGTTCCAGGGCGTCCTGCGGTCCAACCGCGCCGTGCTGGGTCGGAAGCTGGTCAAGGCCGACGACCTCCCGGAGGGACTGGACGCCCCCACCGTCGAGGACGCCTACGTCGACCCCATGTTCAAACTCGCCAAGGCAGGTGCGCTCACCTCCATCAGCAGCGAGGACTTCTGGGACCGGGTTCCGCCGCGCGCTGGGTTCTCCGCGTTCTTCCTCGCGCACCTGTCCACCCCGGCCGCGTGGGAGGCGCCGCTGGTGGTGCTCGGGCACCCGGGCGCGGGCAAGTCGCTGCTAACCGAGGTGCAGGCGGCGACCCTCCCGTCCCCGGACTTCGTCGTCGTCCGGGTGCCGCTGCGGGACGTGCGCGCCGAAGCCGAGGTGCACGATCAGGTAGAGCAAGCGATCCGGCTGTCCACCCACGAGTCGGTGTCCTGGCCGGAGTTCGCCCGCGCCGCCGGTGAGTCGGTGCTGCTGCTGTTCCTCGACGGTTTCGACGAGCTGATCCAGGCCACCGGGGTGAGCAAGTCCGACTACCTCGTGCGGGTGCAGCGGTTCCAGGAGGTCGAGCGGACCCAGGGCAGGCACGTCGGTGTGGTGGTCACCAGCCGGGTGACCGTGGCCGACCGGATGAGGCTCCCCGGGGAGGTCCTGGTCGCCCGGATCGAGCGCTTCGAGGTCGACCAGATCCAGAGCTGGGTCGACGTGTGGAACTACACCAACCGGGACTACCTGCGCGCCAACGGGCGCAGCCCGCTGACCCTGGAGACGATCGAACGCCACCTCGACCTGGTCTCCCAACCGCTGCTCCTGCTCATGGTCGCCCTTTACGACGCCGAAAGCGGCGCGCTGCAAGGGGAGACGGACAAGCTCAGCAAGTCCGAGCTGTACGAGCGGCTGCTGGTCCGGTTCGCCCGGCGGGAGGTGTCGAAGCGGGTCGACCCGGAGGACGACGCCGAAGTCGAGAAGGAGTTGTTGATCCTGTCGGTGGTGGCCATCGGCATGTTCAACCGGGGCGCGCAGTGGATCACCGACGAGGAATTGGCCGCCGATCTGGTGGCTCTCGGACTGGCCGGGGATTCCCGGCCTGCTGTCACCGCCGCGCATCAGCGCTTGGCGGGGCAGGCGCGGGACGCACTGGGCAGGTTCTTCTACATCCACCGCGCGCGTGCCACCGTCGACGACCAAGAGATCGGCACCTATGAGTTCCTGCACGCCACCTTCGGTGAATACCTGGTGGCGCGGCTGACGTGGAGGTGCGTCGTCGACCTCGTGGAGCGCATCCGGGTTGCCCGTTCCGCGCTGTTCGCTGACAACGGCCACGTGGACGACGCCCGGTTGCGCGGGTTCCTCTCGTGCTCGGTGCTGTCGGTGCGCACGACGACGATGGAATTCCTGGTGGAGGAAGCGGCGCGGACCCCAGGTGAGCAGCTGCGGGCCATGCGGGAGGCGCTGCTGGCGGCGTTTCGAGCCTTGCAGCAGCCGGGTCGAGAAGTGCCGCAGGACGCCTATCAGCCGGTGGCCATGACACAGGTGGAGCGCGCGGCCACCTACAGCGCGAACCTGGTGCTCCTGCTGACAGTCGTCGCGGACGGGGTGTCCTCTGCGGACCTCTTCCCCGAGGACGACCTGCACGGCGAGCGCTGGTCGAGGTTGGCTCGACTGTGGCAATCGCAGCTGAGCGGAAGCGCATGGCACAGCGTGGTGGAGGCCTTCGCTGTGAGACGGGGTGGCCCGGCGGGAAAGGTGCTGGTGCACAGTCGCGGCAGGGAATGGGTTCCCGCGTCCGAGGCGACCTTCTTCAGGGCCGCCCGCTTGATCGCCGCGCCGGAGTTGGACCACGTCGTCTCTGCGATCGGTGGCCCCACGGGATTCTTCGCAAGAACGCTGCCGTACACCGTGTTCACGGAGACGGGCGCCAAGCCGGTGGTAGCAGAACTCCTGGCGGCGTTCCTGTTTCACGCGCGAGGTCGGCGCTGGGAGGAGCGGAGGCCGGTCTACCTGCGCTTGGTCAACTTCGCGGCTCCGGTTGCCTCGGAACATGCGGCGTTGGTGTTCCAGTTGTTGGTGAACGATGAGCTTGTGCCGGAATCCTTCCTGCGCGAACACCTCCACGAAGTGGACTTGCCCATGCTCGGGCAGCGAGTTCGGAACCTGGGGCTCTACCTGAAGTTGCTTGATCGTGAGGGTGGGCGTGAGCACGCCCTGGAAGCGCTCAACGCCACTCTCCAGGAGGGCGTCAGCCTGGAACAGGCCGCTGAGATCTGGTGCGCTCTTGCTGATCGCCGCATTCCCGTGGCGGACTACACCGAAGCGCTGGGGGACTACGCCCACGACCTCCGCTGGCCGCAGCGCGACACCGCGCTGGCCCACCGGCCGGACCTGCTCTCCAGGCTCTCCGCCCTGGAGGACGACGAGTTGCTGTAGCCCACCTCAGGTGGGCAGCAGCCGGCTGACCAGGGTGGTGAGCTGGCGGGTGTTGCGGCACTCGTGCATCCGGATCAGGCCCGCATACCTGTCCGCCACCGAGTCGCCCGTGTTCCACAGGGCCCGGCGTTCCGGGTTGAGCCAGTGGGCGTGGCGGGCTGGGGTGACCAGGGTGCGGAAGGCGTCCAGGGCCGGGTCGCCGCCGTTGGTCCGCGCGTCGCCCAGGATGAGCAGGGAGGTGCGGGGGGTGATGGCGTCGGCGTGGCGGTCGAGGAAGTGGCGGAAGGAGCGGCCGTAGTCGCTGTGGCCGTCCCAGGTGGTGAGGGTGGCTTCGGCGTGGATGCGGGCGCCGAGGGAGTCGGGGTCGGCGGCGCCGGTGCGGACGAGGTGGGTGATCTCGTCGACGGTGTCGATGAAGCCGAAGACGCGGACCTTGCTGAACTGGTCGTGCAGGGCTTGGACCAGGAGCATGGTGAAGTTGGCGAAGCCCGCGACGGAGCCGGACAGGTCGCAGAGCAGGACGATCTCGGGGCGCGCGGGGCGGTTCCTGCGGAACGCGAGGTCGATCGGGACGCCGCCGGTGGACAGGGAGCGGCGCAGGGTGCGGCGGATGTCGATGTGGCCGCGGGCGGCGCGGCGGCGGCGGGCGGCGAGGCGGGTGGCGAGCTTGCGGGACAGCGGTTGGATGGTGCGGCGCAGGTCCGCGAGCTGGGCGCGGCTGGCGACGAGGAAGTCGACGCGGTCGGGGGAGGGGTCGACGGCGTGGTCGAGCACCCGCCTGCGGCCGCGCGCCTCGGCGGTGCGGCGGCGAGCCTCGGTGCGCACGGCCGCGCGGAAGGACTCCACCCGGCGGCGGACCTCGTCGCGGTGCAGGCGGTCGGTGAAGGCGCCGCTGTCGCCGCCGCGCTCGGCCAGCGCCCGCACCACCAGCGACTGCGGCCGCACCCGCTCCAGCGCCTCGTACGCCGAGTAGCCGCCGCCCCCGGTGCCGCCCGCCCCGTACCGCCCGAACGCCTCCACCGCGATCCCGGCGAGCCTGCCGATGGCCCCCGGGTCGTCCGCGGCCAGCGCCGCCACCAGTTCGTCGCGCACCCGGTCGAGGTCCCACTCCTGGTCCCGCGCCCCCTCCGGCGCGCCGACCCCCAGCGGGAAGCACACGTCGAACACCGCGTCGAACACCCCGCGCTGGTCCGCCCGGCGCAGCAGCGCCGCCGCCAACCCCTCCCGCAGCAGCTCGCGGTCGGCCAGCCCCAGCACCTCCACCACCGCGGCGGCGTCCACGGTCTCGCTGGGACCCGCGGTGATCCCGTGCCCGCGCAGCGCGGTCACCATCTCGACCAACCGCTCCGGCACCCCGCTCATGGGGTCGCGCTGCCGAGGGCCTTGTCCAGGTCGAGGTGGTCGCGGACGCGGGCGATGTCGTCCTGGTGCTTGACGATGACGCCGAGGCTGGTGCGGACGACCTCCTCGTCGAGGGTGTCGGCGCCCAGGGCCAGCAGGGTGCGGGCCCAGTCGACGGTCTCGGCCACCGAGGGGGCCTTGCGCAGGTCCATGGCGCGCAGGGCGCCGACCACGGCGACCACCGAGGCGGTCAGGGCCGCGTCGACACCGGGGACCTTGGTGGTGACGATGCGGCGTTCGAGGTCCGCGTCCGGGAAGTCGATGTGCAGGAACAGGCAGCGGCGGCGCAGGGCGTCGGAGAGGTCGCGGGTGGCGTTGGAGGTCAGGACGGTGAAGGGCCTGCGGCGGGCGACGATGGTGCCCAGTTCGGGGACGGTGACCTGGAAGTCGCCCAGGACCTCCAGCAGCAGGCCCTCGACCTCGACGTCGGCCTTGTCCACCTCGTCGACGAGCAGCACCGTGGGCTCGTCGCCGGTGATGGCGGTCAGCAGGGGGCGGGCGAGCAGGAACTCCTCGGTGAAGATGTCCGCGCGCGCGGCCTCCCACCCCTCGTCGCCGCCCGCGGTGATGCGCAGCAGCTGCTTGGCGTGGTTCCACTCGTAGAGCGCGCGGGCCTCGTCGACGCCCTCGTAGCACTGCAACCGCACGAGGCGGGAGCCGGTGGCGGCGGCGACCGCCCGCGACAGCTCGGTCTTGCCCACCCCCGCGGGGCCCTCGACCAGCAGCGGCCTGCCCAGCCGGTCGGCCAGGAACACCGTGGTGGCGACCGCGGCCGAGGCCAGGTAGCCCTGCTCGGCGAGCCGGTCCACCACGTCGTCGACCGAGGCGAAGCGATCGGTTCCGGTCACGCGCCCACGGTACGGCACGGGTTCGCGCGCGCGGGTAAGTTGGGTCCGGTCAGGAGAGGAGCGGCCCCATGTCGCAGACCGATCAGCGCGACCAGGCCGCACCGGCCCGGCCCCGCCTGCCCTTCCTCGCCGTCGCGGTCACCGCGGTGCTGCTGCTGTTCGGGGTGCCGTGGTGGTTGCTGGTGCTCGGCGGGCAGGACTGGCCGGGCGCGGTGGTGGCGGTCGGCACGGTGGTGTTCGCCGCGGGGGCGGTGGCGCTGCCGCTGCTGATGGTGGCCGGGCACGCCAAGGGGTCGGACGCGGCGTCGCTGGCCGGTGACGTGCTGCTGGGCGTGATCTGGGTGCTGTTCACCTGGAGCATCGTCGGCGGGGTCGTGTCGCTGGTGCTGAGCCTGGCGGGCGTGGGCAACCCGACCCGCGCGGTGGCGCTGGGCGTGGTGGTCGTGGCCGCGGTCCTGCTGGCGTACGGGCACTTCGAGGCGATGCGGGTGCCGCGCGTGCGCACCACCGAGATCCGCCTGCCCCGGCTGGGCGCGGGCCTCGACGGCCTGCGCGTGGTGCTGCTCGCTGACACCCACTACGGCCCGATCGACCGCGCGAAGTGGTCCGAGCGCACGGTGGCGGCGGTGAACGCGCTGGAGCCGGACGTGGTGGCGCACGCGGGCGACATCGCCGACGGCCGGGTGGCCCAGCGCCGCCCGCAGTCGCGCCACCTCGGGGACGTGCGCGCCGCCCTGGCCCGGGTGTACGTGACGGGCAACCACGAGTACTTCAGCCAGGCGCAGGAGTGGCTGGACCACATGTCGGAGCTGGGCTGGGAGGCCCTGCACAACCGGCACGTGGTGGTCGAGCGCGGCGGCTCGCGGCTGGTGGTGGCGGGCATCGACGACCGCACGGCGCCCTCGTCGGGCCTGCCGGGGCACCGGCCCGACATCGAGCACGCGCTCGACGGCGCCGACCCCGACCTGCCGGTGCTGCTGCTGGCCCACCAGCCCAAGCAGATCACCACCGCGGTCGAGGCGGGCGTGGACCTCCAGGTCTCCGGGCACACCCACGGCGGGCAGATCTGGCCGTTCCACCTGCTCGTGCGCGTCGACCAGCCGTGGTTGCAGGGCCTGACCGCGCTGAACGACCGCACGCACCTCTACACCACCCGCGGGGCCGGGTTCTGGGGCCCGCCGTTCCGGGTCTTCGCGCCCAGCGAGATCAGCCTGCTGGTCCTGCGCAGCGCGTGACGCCCCGCCCCGGCCGTCACGCCAGGGCGAGCACCCGGGCGCCGCGCTCGGCGGGGTAGTCCAGCGGCTGCACGGGGACCTCGTCGCCGCCGACCTCGCGGGTGATCCACGGCGCCGAGTTCAGCAGCGACTTCAGCGTCGCGTCCGACAGCGAGTGCAGCCGGTCGAGGTACCACTCGTCCGCCGCCAGCGACCCCATCCGGTCGACCAGGCGGGACTTCACCGCCCGCACGCGCGCGAACAGCTCCCCGATCAGCGCCTGCCGGTCGTGCGGGCCCTCGAACCCGGCCCGGATGCGGTCCTCGATGCCGTGCGGGCGGCCCTGCTCGTCGGGCATCACCATCGTGGTCCAGGCGCGCATCTTCTCGCGGAACTGCAACTGCTGCATGTAGCCCTCGTGCGCGGCGAAGTCGGCCAGCCGCAACGGCTTCCCGCGCCACCGCGACTTGAGCGTGCCCACCAGCGACAGCGCGCTCTTGAGGCCGGTGTTCAGCCCGCGCCCCGGCCAGAAGTGCAGGGAGTTCGCCGCGTCGCCCAGCAGGAACGCGTACGAACCGGCCGACAGCTGCGCGGTGAAGCGGGAGTTCTGCGTCATGCCCAGGGTGAACGAGGTGATGCCCACGACATCGCCCCACTCCGCGCCGAACAGCCGCAGCCCGTCCTGGATGCGCGGCCACAGGAACGACAGCCGGTCCACCGAGGGCTTGAACGTGGCCTGGTGCCGGTCGCAGACGAAGCGGTAGCCGTCCGGGCGCACGGTGCAGCCCTGCTTGCCGATGCAGTCCACCGGGCCGAACCGGCCGATCGACTGGACCTCGGTGGCCTCCTCGGCGGTCAGCCGCATGTTGATGAAGCCACCGCCCAGGGAGTTGAACAGGAACCGGTTCTGCGCCACCGTCAGCGGCACGGTGTGCTCGTCGGGGACCCGGGCGTTGATCCGGATGCCCAGGACGCGCTCCTGCAACGGGGTGCCGTCGAGGGAGTACAGGTCCGGGTTCGGCGTGCCGAAGCCCGCGGCCAAGGCGGCGCGGGTGGCCGAGCGGGCGCCGTCGCAGATGGCGAGCACGCCGCCCTCGACCGGGGTGGCGGGCGGGGTGTAGGCCTCGGGCACGACGTCGACGCCGTAGTGGTCCTGGGCGAGGTCGAGCAGGCAGTCCTCGATCCAGCGGATCTTGATGTTGCGGGGGCGGCCGCGCTCGGCCGGCGAGTCCGGGCCCAGCGGCCACATCTCGCCGTAGCGGCCCTCGACGAACAGGGCGCGCTGCACCCGCGGCGGCAGGGCGGACCAGACGTTGGACTGGAGGGTGACGACCTGCTCGCGGCGGCGGTTGCCGTCGGCGGCGTCGCGCCAGACCACCCGGTCGCCCGCGCGCTTCCACCGCCGGTCGAACACCCGCACCACCACGTCGCGGCCCAGCAACGCCTGCACCGAGCAGGCGAAGGCGAGCCCGACCGGGCCGCCGCCCGCCACGTCCACCCGCAGCGGCAGGCGCGGGGCGAGGTTCAGCAGTGCGCCGGGCTCGACGACCTCGGTGGCGTCGACGCCGAGGTCGCCGCGGATCATCTTCATCGTCGCGTCGACGCTGACCACAGTGGACCCGGTGGTGCCGCCCGCCCTGCTGCTCATCGCTTTTCCCCTCCCGCTCCGGCTTCTCGCACAACCAGACGTGAATGGGGCGCGGCGGTTGTCCCGGTGCGGGTATCCGACTCTTTCCCGGCGCGGGGAACCGAGTGCGCCGATCGTTCGTCCACCGTGGGTTTTCCCTCCGTTCGGCGGGTTGACCTGCGGTTCCTCGGCGGTGAACGCTGGAGGTTTGCCGTTTAGGGCAGCATTCGGTGGCCCCTTGTGCAGAACGGGTTCCGGTTGGTAAATCTGTCCCGTACCCTTCCTCGGGGAAAACGGGAGACGAGCACACATGGGCATTTCCACGCGCAAGGCGGGTTTCGTGGTCTCGGTGGCGGCCGCGCTGGCCGTCGCGGTGCCGGGCGTCGCCTGGGCCGACCCGCCCGCGGCCCTGCCGGGCAGCGCCGCGGCCGCCGACGCGAAGTGGCAGCCCGCCTTCGACTACGACGGCGACGGCTGCTACCCCACGCCCGCGATCGGCCCGGACGGCACCCTGGCCCCCGGCCTGAACAACTCCGGCGCGCTCAACGGCAACTGCCACGACCAGTCGGACCTGGACAACACCAACTCGTACTCGCGCTCCAAGTGCAACAACGGCTGGTGCGCCTACCTCTACGACCTGTACTTCGAGAAGGACCAGGCCGTCCCGGGCATCGACTGCTGCGGGCACCGCCACGACATCGAGCACGTCGTGGTGTGGGTGCAGAACGACCAGGCCCAGTACGTCTCCACCTCGGCGCACGGCAACTACTCGACCTACCCGCGCACCCAGGTCGGCTGGGAGGGCACGCACGCCAAGGTCATCTACCACAAGGACGGCGTGAGCACGCACTGCTTCCGCCTCGCGGGGATGACCGAGGTGCCGGAGAACCACTACGGCACCTGGCAGTACCCGGACCTGGTGAGCTGGGACAACTACCCGGCGGGCATCCGCGACCGGCTGGTCAACGCCAACTTCGGCAGCGCCAGCCTGGGCATCAAGGACAGCGCCTTCGCCGACAACCTCACCAAGGCCAAGCCCGCGGGCATCCCGTTCAACCCCTACGCGTGACCGGCGGCCGCTGGGCCGGGGCGACCCGGCTCAGCGGGCGTCCTCCCACACCCGCAGGGCGAGCCGCACCAGGTCGGCGTTGCTGCCCACGGGTTCGCCGCCCGGGCCGACCGCGGTGTCCTCGAAGCCGATCCGGGTGGGCAGCCCCAGCTTCCCGGCCAGCGCGACGTGCGGCCAGCAGTGCTCGCCCTCCCCGTGCAGCAGCCGCGGGCCGCGCACGCCCTCCAGGGCGTCCAGGATCTCCTCGGCCGGGTCGGTGGTGCCCGGCATGACCTCCACCAGCACCCGCAGCAGGTCGAAGTCGGGCTGGGCGGCGAGCCACCGGGCGTCGGCCACCGACCACACGCCCGCCTCCACGCCGATCCCCGCGCCGCGCAGGACGCCGACCAGCTCGGTGAAGCCGGGTTCACCCACGTTCACCGAGGCGAAGTCGGGTTTGTCGGCCAGCTCGGCCCACGCCCGCACCTGCTCGGCGCGGGCGGCGGCGTCGCCACCGGTGATCCAGATCCCGGTGGACACCCCCACCGGCACCAGCGCCTCCCTGGCCGCCGCGACCCCGGCGGCGATCACGCCCGCGTCGAGCGATTCGCGGCCCGCGCCGTCGACGGGGTGGACGTGCACGGCCTCGGCACCGGCGGCCACCGCCTCCCTGGCCGAGCGCGACACCTCGTCGGGCGTCCTCGGGACCCCGGGCTCGTCCCGGCCACCGTTCAGGCACACCTTGAGCTTCTGCAGCACGCCGACATTGTCGACCGGCGCAGCCGCCACCGCCCGGGGAGCCGCGTGGGCTCCCCGGGCGGTACCGGTCAGCGGCTGAGCGCGCTGATCAGCGTCCGCACGGCGGTGCGGGGCGTAGGCAGTTCGACATCGGGCCGCTTGGTGTCGCGGATGGCGGCGAGGTCTTGCCGCAGCTCAACGCAGTTGCTGGTGCCGGTGGATCGGGACGACTTGCGCCACTCCATGTTGGCAACCTCCGTTGGTCAGCGGAAGAGGGGCGGGTGCCGCCCGGGTGGCTTCCCGGGCGGCACCCACCGCTCAGCGGGTGAGCGCCGCGATCAGCGTGCGGACGGCGGTGCGGGACGCGGGCAGCTCGACGGTGGGTCGCTTGCTGTCGCGGATGGCGGCGAGGTCTTGCCGCAGCTCAACGCAGTTGCTGGTCTCGCCGGATCGGGACGACTTGCGCCACTCCATGATCACAACCTTTCTCGTAGGCGCCCAATCATACTGCGGCTTTCCATCGTGGAAAGGGCCGACCGATCGAGCATCGCCCGTATGGTCTCATAGCCGTGCACCTCGGATTCGTGCAGATAGATGCTGCTTCCGAATAGCTCAACGTGGAGGACTGGAGGCGCTTCGGGGAAATGCAAAAGCATCCACGAGTGTCGCAAAGACAGGTAGGGTGCTGGCTCTCGGACAATGCGGACGCTCAGCCCTCTGGCTGGCGCCGCTTCTAGATGGGCCAGTTGCTCCTTGAGCGCTGCGACGCCTCCGAACGGCCTGCGGAGCACGTTTTCGTGAATGAAGGCGGTGTACTCGATCTTGGCCAACACTTCTTGGCGCTTGCAGCGCGCCATCCACCGCATCTCGATGTCTCGGGCATCGACGCCAACGTCCATCATGATCCCGATGGCGTAGCGCTCGGTTTGCAGCAGTCCTGGCACATCCGCCAGCGACCAGTCGGTGATGGCGTTGGCGGAGGCTTCATAGCTGGCCAGGGTGCCGACATCCGGCAGCACCCCGGGCAAGGGCCGCGACCACCACCCCGCCTGGGTGCCGCCTTCCCTGGCCGCCGCGATCAGCTCCTCGCGCTGCGGGGTGGGCACCCCGTAGATGGCCAGCACCGTCGCCACGTCCTCGCTGGTGATGTGCCGCTTGCCGTTCTCCGTGCGGCTCAGCGTCGCCGCCGACCACCCGATCGCCTCGGCGGCCGCCTCCAGGCTCCACCGCCGCTGCTGGGTCCGCACCGCCTTCAACTGCGCCCCGATCGTGCGATCGCGCGCCTGCGGGTTTCTCCTCTGGTTCGCCACGACTCCCTTTCCACCCCCGCAACGAACACGCGCTTGTCGGGCGGGGTATCTACTGTGTGGTCCGCACGCACACCGCAGAAGTCGCAACCACCTCACCCAGCATAGGAGACCACCGGGAAGCCCTTCCACCGGACACGCGGAAACGGCTCCGGGAGAAACCGATGAAGGCGAAACAACTGGCCGCGGACCTCACCGCGGCGTTCACCGCGCTCGACCACCCCGAGCTGACGTCCGCGCGGGATGTCAGCTCGGGCCCGGATTCCGATGCGCGCCCGCACAACCACGTGCTCGTGGCGCTCTCGCACGCCAGCGGCGCCACCTCCGCCGTCCAGGTCATGCGGATCAGCGGCCCCGGCATGTCGCAGGCACCCGATTACCGCATTCCCCGGGACGGGTGGTGACCCGTGCGCAACACCCGCGTGCGCGAACTGGTCGCGCGGCTGCTGGCGGAGCACCCGGACGTGGCCTCGGTCGACCGGGAGGTCGACCTCGGGGACAAGGGCCGGGTCCAGCGCGTCACCTGCACCGACGGCGTCGTCATCGACCTGCTGGTCACCAGCACCTCACCACCGGGCGGGGATGACCACCGCAAGCCCGAGCGCATCGTGACGAAGACCCGCGCACAGCAGGAGGGCGGGGCGCCCGCAGGCACCCCGCCCTCCGCTCAACCGGAGTTCAGCCGCTGATCAGCTGTTGACCATCTTGCGCAGCACGTACTGCATGATGCCGCCGTTGCGGTAGTAGTCCGCCTCACCGGGGGTGTCGATGCGCACGACCGCGTCGAACACCACGTCGTCCGCGCCGTTCTTCGAGGCGGTGACCTTGACGGTCTTCGGGGTCTTGCCGTCGTTCAGCTCGGTGACGCCCTCGAACGCGAAGGTCTCGGTGCCGTCGAGGCCCAGGGACTCGGCGGTCTGGCCTGCCGGGAACTGGAGCGGCAGCACGCCCATGCCGATCAGGTTCGAGCGGTGGATGCGCTCGAAGCTCTCGGCGATGACCGCGCGCACGCCCAGCAGGCTGGTGCCCTTGGCCGCCCAGTCGCGCGACGAGCCCGAGCCGTACTCCTTGCCCGCCAGCACGACCAGCGGGGTGCCCGCGGCGGCGTAGTTCTGCGCGGCGTCGTAGATGAACGCCTGCTCGCCGCCCTGGGTGAAGTCGCGGGTGTAGCCGCCCTGCACGCCCTGGCCGCCGTTCTCGCCCGCCAGCAGCAGGTTGCGCAGCCGGATGTTGGCGAAGGTGCCGCGGATCATGACCTCGTGGTTGCCGCGGCGCGAGCCGTAGCTGTTGAAGTCGCGGCGCTCCACGCCGTGCTCGGTGAGGTACTGGCCGGCCGGGGTGTCGGCCTTGATCGCACCCGCGGGGGAGATGTGGTCGGTGGTGACCGAATCGCCCAGCAGGGCCAGCACCCGGGCACCGGTGATGTCGGTGACCGGCGCGGGCGCCATCTCCATGCCCTCGAAGTACGGGGGCTTGCGCACGTAGGTGGACTCGGTGTCCCACTCGAAGGTCTTGCCGGTCGGCGTCGGCAGGCCCTGCCAGCGCTCGTCACCGGCGAAGACGTCCTTGTAGGAGTCGGAGAACGACTCCGCCGAGAGCGCGGCGGTGATCGTGTCCTGGATCTCCTGCGGCGAGGGCCAGATGTCGTCGAGGAACACCGGCTTGCCGTCGGAGCCCTCGCCCAGCGGCTCGGTGGTGATGTCGACGTCCATCGACCCGGCCAGCGCGTAGGCCACCACCAGCGGCGGGGAGGCCAGGTAGTTCATCTTGATGTCGGGGTTGATCCGGCCCTCGAAGTTGCGGTTGCCCGAGAGCACCGACACCACGGCCAGGTCCGCCTCCTGCACGCCCGCGGAGATCTCCTCCTGGAGCGGGCCGGAGTTGCCGATGCAGGTGGTGCAGCCGTAGCCGACCAGGTTGAACCCGAGCTTGTCCAGGTACGGGGTCAGGCCCGCGCGGTCGAAGTAGTCCGAGACGACCTTCGAGCCCGGCGCCAGGGTCGTCTTGACCCACGGCTTGCGCTCCAGGCCGCGCTCGACGGCCTTCTTCGCCAGCAGCGCCGCGCCGATCATCACCGACGGGTTCGAGGTGTTCGTGCACGAGGTGATCGCCGCGATGGCGACCGCGCCGTGGTCGATCTCGAAGGAGTTGCCGTCGATCGTCACCGTCGTCGGCTTGGAGGTGCGGCCGTCGGCGCCCTTGGCCGCGGAGTGCGTGACCACCGGGGGCTGCTCGTCGCCGTGGTAGGCGGGGGAGTCCGAGGCGGGGAAGCTCTCCTCGACGGCCTCGTCCACACCGGACTTCGGCGCGTCGGTGGCGTAGCTGCCCAGCGCGTCGCGGAAGGCCTGCTTGGCCGCGGCCAGCTCGATGCGGTCCTGCGGGCGCTTGGGGCCCGCGATCGAGGGCACCACGCTGGCCAGGTCCAGCTCCAGCACCTCGGAGAACTCCGGCTCGGCGGCCGGGTCGTGCCAGAGGCCCTGCTCCTTGGCGTAGGCCTCGACCAGCGCCACCTGCTCGGCGGAGCGGCCGGTGAACTTCAGGTAGTCGATCGTCTCGGCGTCGATCGGGAAGATCGCGGCGGTGGAGCCGAACTCCGGGCTCATGTTGCCGATGGTGGCGCGGTTGGCCAGCGGCACCGCCGACACGCCCGAGCCGTAGAACTCGACGAACTTGCCGACCACGCCCTGCTTGCGCAGCATCTCGGTGATGGTGAGCACCAGGTCGGTGGCGGTGGCGCCCGCGGGCAGCTCACCGTGCAGCTTGAAGCCGACGACCTTGGGGATGAGCATCGACACCGGCTGGCCGAGCATCGCGGCCTCGGCCTCGATGCCGCCCACGCCCCAGCCCAGCACGCCCAGGCCGTTGACCATGGTGGTGTGCGAGTCGGTGCCGACCAGGGTGTCGGGGTAGGCCTGCCCGCCGCGGGTCATGACCACGCGCGCCAGGTGCTCGATGTTGACCTGGTGGACGATGCCGGTGCCCGGGGGCACCACCTTGAACTCGTCGAACGCGGTCTGGCCCCAGCGCAGGAACTGGTAGCGCTCCTTGTTGCGCTCGTACTCCAGGTCGACGTTCTTCTCGAACGCGTCCGGGCGGCCGAACACGTCGGCGATGACCGAGTGGTCGATGACCAGCTCGGCCGGGGTCAGCGGGTTGACCTTGTCCGGGTCGCCGCCCAGGGTGGTGACGGCCTCGCGCATGGTGGCCAGGTCGACGATGCAGGGCACCCCGGTGAAGTCCTGCATGACCACGCGGCCGGGGGTGAACTGGATCTCGGTGTCCGGCTCGGCCTTGGCGTCCCAGTTCGCCAGGGCGCGGATGTGGTCGGCGGTGATGTTCGCGCCGTCCTCGGTGCGGAGCAGGTTCTCCAGCAGGATCTTCAGGCTGTAGGGCAGGCGCTCGGAGCCCGCCACCGCGTCCAGCCGGAACACCTCGTAGGAGGCGTCCCCGACGGTGAGCGTGGCGCGGGCGCCGAAGCTGTCGAGGTTGCCCTCGGTGGTGGAACTCGAATCGGTCACGTCCAACTCCAGTGGCGGCGCAAGTCAGTCAGTTCGCAGGCCTGAGTCTCGCGCACCCCCTCGGGGCCCGCGCGACGGCCTTCCCGGTACAAACAGTACGCTTGTCCTGTATTGCGGTTCAAGGGGGGTCCCCGGGGTGTCGGGGGAGTGATCCATCACACGGTGCCGCCCCGCCGATGAGTCGCGGGGGCGGCGGGAGTCTGATCCGCTGACACCACCGGCGACCAGGGGAGCCCCGCGATGACCACCACTCCAGATCACCCGACACCCGATGACCCGACGTCCGGACGCCCGCCCGTGGTCGACCGCGCCACCTGGCAGGCCGCGCGCGACGAGCTGCTGGTGAAGGAGAAGGCGCACACCCGGGCCGGGGACGCGCTGGCCGCCGAGCGCCGCAGGCTGCCGATGGTGGAGTTCGACCCCTCGGTGGAGGTCGTCGGCGCCGGGGGCCCGGTGCCGTTCCTCGACCTGTTCCAGGGGCGCGACGAGCTGGTCGTCTACAAGCACATGTGGCACGACGGCGCCCCGCACCAGGGGCAGTGCGAGGGGTGCACCACGACCGCCTGGCACATCAAGGACGCCGTGTACCTCAACACGCGCGGGGTGTCCTACGCCGTGATCACCGAGGGCCGATGGGACGAGGTCGCCCCCTACGTCGAGTTCATGGGCTACACCGAGCCCTGGTACTCCGTGCGCGGGCTGGACGCGCCCGTGGGGGACAGCATGGGGTCGATCACCTGCTACCTGCGCGACGGCGACCGCGCCTTCCTCACCTACGCCACCACCGGCCGGGGCAACGAGGTCGTGAACCCGTCGATGGGGCTGCTCGACATGACCCCCTACGGCCGCGGCGAGGCGTGGGAGGACAAGCCCGCCGGGTGGCCCGAGGGCGGCCACGCCTGCTGGTCGTGGCGCACGGACGCGGACGGCACCCCGACCTGGGGCGGGACGAGCAGGCCGGTGCCGCAGTGGACCCGGCCCGGCGCCGGGCCCGTGGAGACCCTGGGGCGTTCCGGCCACTGCCACTGACCCCGGGGACGGCACGAGGCCCGGCCCCCGGGGGAGGGGGCCGGGCCTCGTGGTGGGTGCTTACTTGGCGAGCTTGAGCAGCGCGCGGATGTCCTCCGGCTGGAGGCTCTTGAGCGCGGTCAGCTCCAGCTCGGTGAACGTGCGGATGGGGCTGACGTACCACTTGCCGTCGACCTCGGTGGTGATGACGCCGGTGTTGGCCATCATGCCCTTGATCAGGTTCGCCAGCGCCTGCTTGGCGTCGGAGGCCATCTTCTTCCCGCCGACCTTGGCCGCCAGGTCGTCGGCGCAGATCTGCTCCTTGCCGTCCGGGGTGTCGGCGCTGTAGCAGTCGCCGTCCTTGGTGACCGTGCCCCGCTCGCCGTCGATGTCCAGGGTCACCGACTTGAGCAGCACCTTCGTGCCGCCGCTGACGCCCTCGGTCTCGGTCTGCAGGTCCACCAGCCGGGCACCGGAGTCCTCGGTGCGGCCCGCCGCGTCGACGATCGCCGGGCCCACGTCGTGCAGCACGCCCATCTCGTCCGGGGGCAGCAGCTTGATGACGCCCTCGACGTCACCGGCCAGCGCCGCGTCGGTGAAGCCGCGCACCGCCGCCTCCGGCGAGTCGCCGCCCACCGCGGGGATGGGGGTGGCCGGCCAGTCCTGCTTCTCGTCCGCCAGCGCGTAGTCGGCGATGGTGTAGAGCATGCTCGGGTACCACTCGCCGTCGTCCTGGACGGTGGCGATGCGGATCGGCTCGCCCTTGTTCTCCTCGCGGACGACCTTGGCGATGTCGATGGTCTCGGTCTTCTTGCCGCCGGGCACCCCGCGCGGGAAGACCGTGTCCAGGAACTCCTCGGTGTAGGGGAGCTTGGACGCGTCCGAGGTGACCGTGACCGTGCCGCTGACCAGCTTGGTGATGGTCAGGTGGTCGTTGACCCGCTCGGCGGCGGCCTCGTCGAAGACCAGGTCCTTGGTGGTCAGCTCGAAGCCCTCGACCTTGTTCGGGTCGACGTCGGCCTTGTAGACCTCCAGCCGCTGGAGCTCCTTGGTCGTCTCGGCGTTCAGCGAGGTCAGCAGGTCGCGCTCGGCCGGGGCCAGCCCGGAGAGCAGGCCCGCCACGTCACCCTGGCCCAGGGCGCTGACCAGGCTGGTCGCGGCGGCCGTCGGCGACTCCGCGCCCGCCTGCACCGAGCCCTGGTTGATCGCCCACACGGTCACGCCCGCGCCCGCGGCGACCGCGAGCACGGCGCCGACCACGCCGATGACCAGGCCCTTGCGCGACTTCTTCGGCTGCTCCGGCGGCAGCGCGTAGCCGTACTGCTGCTGCGGGAAGCCCTGGGTCTGGTAGCCCTGCCCCTGGTACTCCTGGCCGGGGAAGCCCTGGCCCGGGTACCCCTGCTGGCCCGGCTGGCCGAAGCCCTGCGGCTGGTAGCCCGGGTACTGCTGCTGCTGGGTGGGGTCCGCGTGCGGCTGGCCCCCGTGCTGCGGCTGGCCGCCCGTCTGGTCCGGCCACTGCCCGCCCTGCCCCGGCGGATACGTCACTGTGCCCCTCCTGTGCTCCTGGCGCCCGCGCGCCCACCCGCGAAGACCACCGCCGCCCCCAGGACGGCGACCGCGGCGCCGACCAGGGTGGTCGTCGGTCCCGTCCCCGCGATGCCCAGCGGGCTGTCCTCGCCGGGGCCTTGGACGGTCGCGACCCCGGCGACGGTTCCCGCCACCAGCGACACGACCACCGCCAGCCCGGCCCCCGCCCGGCGCAGCCCCGCCGCCAGCCCCGCCACCGCCAGCGCCGCGACCGGCACCAGGCCGATCCACGCCACCGGCAGCCACGCCCAGCCGGTGCCGCGCAGCACCCCGATCGCCCGGATCACCCCGACCGACTCGAAGCTGTCGCGCAGCACCACCCCGGAGCGCAGCCACGGCAGGAACAGCCCGGCGACGAGCGTCGCCAGGCCGAGCGCGGTCAGGGTCGCGGGGACGTGGGTCTTCACGGCCCCCATCGTCCCAGCGCCTCGACCCGGCACCCGCACAGCCCCAGTACGCGGCGTCACCACGGTCTCCATCGGGTGAATCCTGTTGCCCGGTCATCGCCGTCGCGCCGCGCACCGTTACGACTCTGCGTGTCTTGTGATCCCACTGTTGCCGACGGTGCTGAAGTTCCGGGTGCGTGCGGTGGTGCGCACGGGGCTCGGGTGGCACAGTCGGAGCACGGTCCGCTGTGGACCGAGGACTGTCGGGGACCTCGCGCGGAAGGGGTGGTGCGCGTGCGCGCACGGCTCGGGTGGTACGCCACTTCCCTCGCACTGCTGTCGGTGCTGACCACGGCCACGACGGCGGTCGCCGTCCCACCGCCACCGCCCAACCCCAGCGACGCCGAGATCTCCGCGGGCCGCGCCGACGCCGACGCCAAGGCGGGCAAGGTCGGTGAGCTGACCAACCGGCTCGCCCAGGCCGAGTCCCGGCTGATGCAGCTGCAGGCCGACGTCGAGGCCAAGCTGGAGGACGCCAACAAGGCCCTGGTCGACCTGCAGACCGCCCAGGACGTCGCGGCCAGGGCCAAGGCCGACGCCGAGTCCGCCCGCCGCGAGGCCGACGGCGCCGAGAAGGCCATCGGCACCGCCCGCGCCCAGCTCGACGACTTCGCCGCGGGCAGCTACAAGCAGGGCAGCACCATCGGCTCGCTGTCGGCCTACATCGGCGCCAAGAGCCCCCAGGACCTGCTCGCCCGCGCCGACCTGCTCAACGCCGTCTCCGGCTCCGAGCTCGACGCCCTCGACGCCCTCCAGCGCGCCCGCACCACCAAGGCCAACAAGGACTCCCGGGCCCGCGCCGCGCTCGACCTCGCCACCCGCAAGCAGGCCGAGGCCGAGCAGGCCAAGACCAACGCCGACAACGCCACCGCCATCGCCCAGCAGGCCCGCCGCGACCAGGCCGCGCGGTCCTCCGAGCTCCAGCAGTCCAAGGCAGACTACGAGCGCCAGCTCTCCGAGGCGCAGGCCCGCGTCGGCGGCCTGGAGGACCAGCGCAAGCGCTACGAGAGCTGGCTGGCGGCCAAGCAGCGGGAGGACGCGGCCAACGCCGCCGCGGCCCAGCAGTCGAACGACGACGCGGCCGGGCCCGCCCCGGTGGGCGACGCGCGGGCGGTGATCAAGCGGGCGATGACCCAGCTCGGCGTGCCCTACGCGTGGGGCGGGGGCAACTCGCGCGGCCCGACGCGGGGCATCCGCGACGGCGGCGTCGCGGACACCTTCGGCGACTTCGCCAAGGTGGGCTTCGACTGCTCGGGCCTGATGATCTACGCGTTCGCGGCGGCGGGGGTGTCGCTGCCGCACTACAGCGGGTACCAGGCCACGTCCGGGCGGCGGGTGCCGCTGAGCCAGAAGCAGCCAGGGGACATGCTGTTCTGGGCCACCGGCGGGCGCATCCACCACGTCGCGCTCTACCTGGGCAACGGGCAGATGATCGAGGCGCCGTACTCGGGCTCGCAGGTGCGCATCGCGCCGGTGCGGTACGGCGGCATCGTGCCCTACGCCACCCGCGTCCTCTGAAGACCTACACCGCCCTGCACCGCCCTGCACCGCCCTGCACTGCCCCGCACCGCCCCGGCGAACCAGGTCTTGCCTTGACGCTGGCGTCAACGTTTAGCGTTGCCACATGCGGATCGGGGAGTTGGCCAAGAGGGCGGGGACGACGGCTCGGGCTGTGCGGTTCTACGAGGCGCAGGGGCTGCTGGACCCCGCCGAGCGGGCCGCGAACGGGTACCGGGAGTACGGCGAGGGCGACCTGCGGCTGGTCTCGGAGATCCTGTCGTTGCAGGCCGCGGGGCTGAGCCTGGAGGAGACCCGGCCGTTCGTGGCGTGCCTGCGGGCCGGGCACGAGGCCGGGGACGACTGCGCCGACTCGGTGGCGGTGTACCGCCGCAAGATCGCGGAGTTGGACGCGGTCGCCGCGCGGCTGGCCGAGGTGCGGGCCGGGCTGGTCGACCTGCTCTCCGATGCGCTGGCCAGGGAGCCCGGGCCTTGCCGGGTGGACGCGGGGCGGATCGGTGCGGTCGGCCCCACCGCGGAGTGAAGGAGGCGCCGGATGGGTGTCGCAGAGGTGACGGACGGGACGTTCGCGGCGGAGGTCATGGCGCGGGAGGAACCCGTGCTGGTGGAGTTCTGGGCGCAGTGGTGCGGGCCGTGCCACATGGTCGCGCCGGTGCTCGCGCAGTTGGCCGAGGAGCGCGACGACCTGGTGGTGTGCAAGGTCAACGCCGACGAGAACGCGGCCACGGCGCGCGACATGCAGGTGATGTCGCTGCCGACGATGCTGCTGGTCCACCGCGGCGAGGTGGTGCGCACGATCGTCGGCGCGCGGCCGAAGGCGCGGCTGGTGGCCGAGGTCGAGGAGGCCCTGGCCGCCCTGCGCTGAGGGGGTCGTCGGACCCGCTCACCGCCGCGTCCGGGTGAACCTGGGACGAGGTTCACCCGGACGTGTGACCACCGGCTCGGGCGGCGCTTCGACTGACGTCGTGCCCGGTGCGGCTTTGGCGACGACCGGGCTGACGCCACCGCTCGCGCGGGAAGCGTCCTATTCGCCCGGGTTCACGGCTGCCAGCCAGCGCGCCGCCTCGGCCGGGGTGCGCAGCCGCACCACGGTGAGGTGGGCGTGCCGGGGCTCGTCGACGCGGGCCGCCAGGTACGCCCGCCGCGCGGCGTGCCCGGCCCAGGCCGACCACGCCGGGTGCTCGCGGCTGAGCCACCCGCCCCAGGTCTCGACGTTGCCGCCGAAGATCCGCTCCCGGCGCGCGCTGCGCACCAGCGACCGCCACAGCGCCCGCCGCACGACCACCCGCCGGGGGAAGTCCAACCACACGACCGTGTCTGCCCGCTGCCACAGCAGGTCGCGAACGCCGGGTTGGCCATAGGAATCCACCACCCACCGCGGGGATCCGGCGATGGCCGTCACGTCCGCTGTGTACTGTGCGCGCTCGACCCACCCCGGCTCGTAGGCGAGGGTGTCCAGCTCGGTGAACGGCAGCCCCAACCGGGTCGCCAGGCCCCGGGCCATGGTCGTCTTGCCCGCGCCGGTCATCCCGGTCACGATCACCCTGCGCACACTCGGGACTTTAGGCCCGGTGCGCCCGCGCCCCGACTGGACCACCCTCTGCGGGGGTCCACGCCCGCACAGACACGAGGGAGCCACCATGGCGTCCAAGCTCAACCCGTACCTGCACTTCCGCGACAACGCGCGGGAAGCGCTGGAGTTCTACCAGCACGTCCTCGGCGGCGAGCTGACCATCAACACCTTCGGCTCGTTCGGCACCGAGGGCCCGCTGGCCGACAAGGTCATGCACGGCCAGCTCGACACCCCCGCGGGCTTCACCCTGATGTGCTCGGACACCCCGCCGGAGATGGAGTACAACCCGGGCGGCTCCTTCACCGTCAGCCTCAGCGGCGACGACGGCGACGAGCTGCGCGGCTACTTCGAGAAGCTGTCCGAGGGCGGCAGCGTGCACACCCCGCTGCAGAAGATGGTGTGGGGCGACGAGTTCGGCGCCCTCGACGACAAGTTCGGCATCTCCTGGCTGGTGAACATCGCGGGCACCTCCAGCTGACCCGTCCGCCCGCGACAGTCCCGACCACACCCGGCCCGATCGCACCGGCCCGACCGCGCCTGCCTGACAGCGCTTGCCTCGCGGCACCCGGGGCGACCGCCGCCCGACCCGGCGGCGGTGCCCCCGGTCAGGCGCCCACGCCCGCGAACCAGTCGAGCAGCGCGCGCGGGGCGCCGGGGCCGAACATCCTGGCGTGCAGCTCCTCGCCCCCCGCCGCGGCCTCGGCCGAGCGGGGGAACAGGGCCCGCTCGTACTCGGCCAGCGCGGCCTCCACGTCGCCGGGGTGCGCGACCAGCGCCGCCCCCAGCTCGGCGCCGTCCTGCATGGCCAGGTTCGCCCCCTCGCCGTTGGGCGGGGCGAGGTGCGCCGCGTCGCCCAGCAGCGTCACCCCCGGCACGCGCTCCCAGCGGTGCTCCGCGGGCAGGGTGTACAGCGGGCGCAGCACGGGCGCCGCGTCGCAGGCGGTGATCAGCCCCGTCAGCTCCGGTGCCCACCCGTCGAACTCCGCCGCGACCCGCGCGAGGTCGGCCGGGTCGGCGGGGTCGCCGAACCACTCCCGCGGCTTGGTCAGCGACACGTACGCGTGCAGGGTGCCGCCGGTCTCCCGGTGCGCCTGGACGCCTTGGCCGGGGGCCAGCGCCATCATCGCCCCCGCGCCCACGACCGCCGCGCTCGCCGGGTGGCGGGTGTCGCTGTCGAACAGGTAGGTCTCGACGAACGACATGCCCGTGTAGCGCGGCACCGCGTCCGACAGCAGCGGCCGCACCTTCGACCACGCGCCGTCCGCGCCCACCAGCAGCTCGGTGGTGGTGGAGCCCCCGTCCGCGAAGCGCACCTCGTGCCTGCCGCCGCCGAGCGGGTGCACCGAGCCGACCTTCCTGCCCCACTGGACGGTGCCCGCGGGCAGGGAGTCGAGCAGGACCCGGCGCAGCTCCCCGCGCTGGACCTCCGGGCGACCCCCGGTGCCGTCGTCGGGTTCCTCGTGCAGGACCTCGCCGCGGCGGTCGAGCACGCGCATCGCCTGGTGGCCGTCGAGGACGATGCCGCGGAACCGCTCGGTGAGCCCGGCGGCGCGCAGCGCGGGCTGCCCGCTGCCCTCGTGGATGTCGAGCAGGCCGCCCTGCGCGCGGGCCGCGGGCGAGGCCTCCGCCTCGAAGACGGTGGCGGCGATGCCGTGGACGTGCAGGACGCGGGCCAGGACGAGGCCGCCGAGGCCCGCGCCGACGATCGTGACGCGCATGGGGTGCTCCTTCGAGTGGAATGACGTTCCACCCGAGTTTGGAACCGCGTTCCAACTCTGTCAAGATGACTGCCGTGGCCACCCGCAAGCGCACCGACGCCCTGACCCGGGCCCGCATCGTCGACGCCGCCATCGCCGTCCTGGACGCCGACGAGGAGGCGGGGCTGACCTTCCGCGCCCTCTCCCAGGCCCTCGCCACCGGACCCGGCGCGATCTACCACCACGTCTCCGGCAAGGGCGAACTGCTCGACGCCGCCACCGAGGCCGTGGTCACCGCCGCCCTCGACCTGCCGGGTGGGGGTGCTGCGCCGCGAGAGGAGGTGCACGCCCTCGCCCTCGGCCTGTTCGACGCCATCGACGACCACCCCTGGGTCGCCGCGCAGCTCGCCGCCCAACTCGCCAGGACCTCCGCCCACGGCGCCAGCCTGCGCATCCTCGAAGCCCTCGGCCGCCGCGTCATGACCCTCGGCGTGCCGCGCGAGCACTGGTTCACCACTACGACCGCGCTGCTCTACTATGTCCTCGGGGCGGCGGGGCAGAACGCCGCGGCCCGGGAGTCCTCGGGGGGTGACGACCGCGCGGCGGTGCTGGCCCGGGAGGCCGACGCCTGGGAGTCCCTGCCCGCGGAGGACTTCCCGTTCCTGCGGGCCGTGGCGGCGCAGATGCGCGACCACGACGACCGGGAGCAGTTCACCGCCGGGGTCGACCTCGTGCTCGCGGGCATCGCCGCCTCGGGTGCGCGGGTCAGCGGTGGGTCTGCTCGGTGAGGCCGCGTTCCAGGGTCGCCAAGGCGTCGCGGATCGCCGCGCGCTGGTCCTCGGGCACCCCGTCCAAGGTCCGACGTTCCAGCTCCGCCCAGATCGCCTCCACGCGGGGGCGCAGCGCCGACCCCGCAGCCGTGGGCTCCACCCGGGTCGCGCGGCGGTCGCCCGGCCACGGGGACCGGCGCACGTACCCCGCCTGCTCCAAGCGGGCGACCATGCGGGTCACCGTGGCCGAGTCCGAGCCCAGCAGCGGCACCAGGTCCGCCTGCCGCAGGGGGCCCGAGTCCCACAGGTGCATGAGCAGGGTCTCCTGACCGGGGTGCAGGCCCACCTCGCGCAGCAGCCGGGCCGCCAGCGTGCGGTGCAGCCGCGCCACCCGGAAAATGGCGTGGCTGGTCGGTCCCGCGTGCGCGGGGCCGGGGAGCGCCGCATCCGTCATGACCGCTCACGATAGCTGTTCGGACAGGGCTGTGCCGCATCGTGGACCCGGGTTGTCAACCTGCTGTGCCATAGGTCATAAATGTCCGGTACCGGGAAGCCTGCCGGGTAGTTGCCTGTTCGGACAGGTGATTGCGCACGCAGCGGAGGAGCAGCGATGACCAGCATCTTCGAGCCCGTCGAGGTCGGCGGGCGGACCCTGGCCAACCGGGTCGTCATGGCGCCCATGACGCGCAACCGCGCGGTGGGGCCCGGCAACACCCCGACCGAGTCCATGGCCACCTACTACGCCCAGCGCGCCGGGGCCGGGCTGATCGTCACCGAGGGCACCCAGCCCTCCGCCGTCGGGCAGGGCTACCCGTTCACCCCCGGCCTGCACAGCGACGAGCAGGTGCAGGCGTGGCGCGCGGTCACCGACGCCGTGCACGCCCGCGGCGGGGTGATCTTCGCGCAGATCATGCACGCCGGGCGGATCAGCCACCCCACCCTGCTGCCCGACGTCCTGCACCCGGTGGGACCCTCGCCCGTCGCGGCCGCGGGCCAGGTCTTCACCGGCGACGGCATGAAGGACTTCGTCGAGCCCATCGCCCTCGACGAGCACGGCCTGGCCGAGACCAAGGCCGCCTTCGTCGACGCCGCCCGCAACGCCATCGCCGCGGGCTTCGACGGCGTGGAGGTCCACGGCGCCAACGGCTACCTGCTCCACCAGTTCCTCTCCACCAACGCCAACCAGCGCACCGACGCCTACGGCGGTTCGGTGGAGGGCCGCACCCGCTTCCCCGTCGAGGTCACCGCGGCGATCGCGGACGCCATCGGCGCGCAGAACACCGGCCTGCGCATCTCCCCGGCCAACCCCTTCAACGACATCGTCGAAGACGGCTACCGCGACACCTACACCGCCCTCGTCGACGCCGTCGCCCCCCTCGGCCTGGCCTACCTGCACCTCGCCGAGACCGTCGACCGCGACCTCACCGTCGACCTGCGCAAGCGCTTCGGCGGCACCTTCGTGCTCAACCCCGCCACCCCCGGCGGCTTCACCGGCCCCGAGCACGCCGCCCTCGTCGAGGAGGGCGTGGCCGACCTGGTCAGCTTCGGCCAGCTCTACCTCGCCAACCCCGACCTCCCCGAACGCCTCCGCGCGGGCGGCCCCTTCAACCCCGCCGACAAGGCCACCTTCTACGGCGGCACCGACACCGGCTACATCGACTACCCCACGCTGTAGCCGCTTCACAGGCCCGCCGTCTTCCCGTCCGGGGCAACTCGGCACGACGACGAACGAGCCGCCGCCCTCTTCTGGAACACGCCCAACGGAGCCGCCCACCCGCTGCGGGTGGGCGGCTCCTTGTCTGATGTGGACGACCCTACGTCGCCGCGGCCATCCGCGTACGCCCCCACCACGCCGACGCCCCGGTGTGCAACGGCACGGTCGGGTCCCGCCTCCCCGCGTGGGTCAAGTCCGCCAAGAACCGCGCCGACGTCCTCCGGGCGTTGGACAAGCTGCGTGCCTCCGCGCGACCGAACTAGCCTGGGTGTGTGGAGCGGGCGGCGATCGTGGTTGCTGGGGGGAGCGGGTCGCGGCTGGGCGGGGTGGACAAGCCCGCGCTCGTCGTCGGTGGGCGTTCCCTGCTGGATCGGGCGCTCGACGCCACCGCGGGCATGACGACAGTGGTCGTGGGGCCCCGGCGGGCCGTGGGGCGAGAGGTGGTGTGGACCCGGGAGCAGCCTGCGGGCGGCGGTCCGATGGCGGCCGTGCGGGCGGGCATCGACCGACTGTCCGAAATGTCCGATGACGCCGTGGTGGTGCTGTTGGCCGCCGACCTCCCAGCGGTAGTCCCCGAAGCCGTGGAAGCGGTAACGGCGATCGGGGGAGTGCTGGTGGACGCGGCGGGGGAGCCGCAGTGGTTGTTCAGCGCCTGGCCGCTTTCGATGCTGCGGCAGGTCGTGCCCGAGGACGCCGGGGGGTTGTCGTTGCGTCGGGTGTTGGGGCCGCACGCGGGGGAGCGGGTGCCCGACCGGTGGGGGGCCGCCCGCGACATCGACACCCCTGGGGACTTGCGGGAGTTCGGGGGGTAGCTCACAGCACTCTCACCGCGCGTCCGGTTTGCTGGGGTTCGGTGGAGTGCAGGACTAGAGGAGGACGCCGGTGACCGAGCCCGGCCAGGCCGAGGTGGCCAACGACGCGACGCCCGCGCGGGACGCCCAGCTGCTGGAGCGGACCGTGTTCGAGGTCAAGCGCGTGATCGTCGGGCAGGACCGGCTGGTGGAGCGGATGCTCGTCGGCCTGCTCGCCAAGGGGCACCTGCTGCTCGAAGGCGTGCCCGGCGTCGCCAAGACCCTCGCGGTGGAGACCTTCGCCAAGGTGGTCGGCGGGTCGTTCTCGCGCGTGCAGTTCACCCCCGACCTGGTGCCCGCCGACATCCTCGGCACCCGCATCTACCGGCAGGGCCAGGAGCGCTTCGACGTCGAGCTGGGCCCGGTGGTGGCCAACTTCGTGCTCGCCGACGAGATCAACCGCGCCCCCGCGAAGGTGCAGTCGGCGATGCTGGAGGTCATGGCCGAGCGGCACGTGTCCATCGGCGGCGAGACCTTCCCGATGCCCGACCCGTTCCTGGTGCTGGCCACCCAGAACCCGATCGAGAACGAGGGCGTCTACCCGCTGCCGGAGGCCCAGCGCGACCGGTTCCTCTTCAAGATCATCGTCGAGTACCCGACGGTGGAGGAGGAGCGCGAGATCGTCTACCGGATGGGCGTGACCCCGCCGGTGCCCCAGCAGGTCCTCACCCCCGGCGAGCTGACCCGGTTGCAGAACGTGGCCTCCGGCGTGTTCGTCCACCACGCGCTCGTCGACTACACCGTGCGCCTGGTGCTGGCCACCCGCACCCCCGCCGAGCACGGCCTGACCGACGTCGCGGGCTGGATCGCCTACGGCGCCTCCCCGCGCGCCAGCCTCGGCATCGTCGCCGCCTCCCGGGCGCTGGCCCTGGTCCGCGGCCGCGACTACGTGCTGCCCCAGGACGTCGTCGACGTCGTCCCCGACGTGCTGCGCCACCGCCTCGTGCTCTCCTACGACGCCCTCGCCGACGGCGTCCCGGTCGAGCACATGGTCTCCCGCGTGCTGCAGACCGTGCCGCTGCCGCAGGTCTCCGCCCGGCCCGCCAACGGTGCCCCGGCAGGGGTGGCGGGCAGGCCGTGACCAGCGCGCAGGGCGCCGGTGCCGACGGCACCCGGCCCGACTGGGCACCCCCGGTGCTGCGCGGCGACCGGATGGAGGCGGGCCTGCGCCTGCTGGAGATCGACGTCCGGCGCAGGCTCGACGGCCTGCTCCAGGGCAACCACCTCGGCCTGGTCCCCGGCCCCGGCTCCGAACCCGGCGAGGCCCGCCCCTACACCCCCGGCGACGACGTGCGCCGGATGGACTGGGCCGTCACCGCCCGCACCACCACCCCGCACATCCGCGAGACCGTGGCCGACCGCGAGCTGGAGACCTGGCTGGTGGTCGACCTCTCGCCCAGCCTCGACTTCGGCACCGCCGCCTGCGAGAAGCGCGACCTCGCCGTGGCCGCCACCGCCGCCATCGCGCACCTGACCCGCGGCGGCGGCAACCGCGTCGGCGCGCTCATCTCCACCGGCGCCGAGCTCGTCCGGGTCCCCGCCCGCGGCGGCCTCGCCCACGCCCGCGGCCTGGTCCGCAAGGTCGCCCAGACCCCGCGCGCCCCCGAGGGCACCCGCGGCGACCTCGCCGCCGCCGTCGAGCAGCTGCGCAGGCCACCGCGCCGCCGCGGCCTGGCCGTGGTCATCTCCGACTTCCTCGGCGGCACCGACTGGCAGCGCCCGCTGCGCGCGCTGTCGGTGCGCCACGAGCTCGTCGCCGTCGAGGTCGTCGACCCCCGCGACGTCGAGCTGCCCGCCGTCGGCACCGTCGTGCTCGCCGACCCCGAGACCGGGCGCCAGCGCGAGGTGCACGCCTCGGCCCTGCTGCGCAAGGAGTTCGCCGCCGCCGCCGCCGAGCACCGCGAGGAGGTCGCCGCGGGCATCCGCCGCGCGGGCGCCGCCCACCTGGTGCTGCGCACCGACTCGGACTGGATCGCCGACACCGTCCGCTTCGTCGTCGCCCGCAAGCGCCGCTGGTCCGGAGGGGTGGCATGACCTTCTCGCTGGCCGGGTTCACCTCCCCGTGGTGGTTCCTGCTGCTCATCGGCGTCGCCGCGCTCGCCGCGGGCTACGTGCTGGTGCAGCGCTCCCGCCGCAGGCGCGTGCTGCGCTTCACCAACCTGGAGCTGCTGGAGCGGGTCGCCCCCAAGCGCCAGGGCGTGCTGCGCCACGTCCCCGCCGCGCTGCTCGTCGTCGGCCTGCTGCTGCTCACCGTCGCGCTCGCGGGCCCCACCGCCGAGCAGAAGGTGCCCCGCAACCGCGCCACGGTGATGCTCGTCATCGACGTCTCGCTGTCCATGGAGGCCACCGACGTCACCCCCACCCGGCTGGAGGCGGCCAAGGTTGCGGCCAAGTCCTTCGCCGAGGGCCTGACCCCGGGGGTCAACCTCGGGCTCATCACCTTCGCGGGCACCGCCACCGTCCTGGTCGCCCCCACCACCGACCGCTCCGGGGTGGCCAAGGCCATCGACAACCTCAAGCTGGCCCAGTCCACCGCCACCGGTGAGGCCATCTTCGCCGCCCTGCAGTCCATCGAGGGCTTCTCCTCGGTCGTCGGCGGCCCCGACGGCCCCCCGCCCGCCCGCATCGTGCTCATGTCCGACGGCAAGCAGACCATCCCCACCGAGTCCGAGGACGACCCCCGCGGCTCCTTCACCGCCGCCAAGCAGTCCGCGGAGAAGAAGATCCCCATCACCACCATCTCCTTCGGCACCGCCACCGGCACCGTGGAGATCGAGGGCCGCACCCAGTCCGTCGCCGTCGACGACTCCGCCATGGAGGAGATCGCCCAGCTCTCCGGCGGCGACTTCTACAAGGCTGCCACCGCCGACCAGCTCCGCAAGGTCTACGACACCCTCGGCGAGCAGATCGGCTACGAGACCAAGTACGCCGACGCCTCCAAGCCCTGGCTGATCCTGGGCACCATCCTGGCGCTGATCTCCGCGGGCGCCTCCCTGGTGGTCAGCCAGCGCTTGCCGTGACCCCCCGGGCACACCCCGTGACGAGGCCGTCGCGCCGCGCCAGGTGTCCCGCCGGGGCAGGTAAGGACGGCGTCAGCCCCGGGCGATAGCCTCGTCCGGACAGGGAGCCGACGTACTGGGATGGGATGGCAGATGGAGCAGTCCGGGGCGCGGTCGGTTCTGGTCACCGGGGGGAACCGGGGAATCGGGTTGGCCATCGCGCGGGCGTTCGTCGACGGCGGGCACAAGGTCGCGGTGACCCACCGGGGCTCGGGGGTGCCCGACGGCCTGTTCGGGGTCAAGTGCGACGTCACCGACACGGCCGCCGTGGACGCGGCGTTCACCGAGGTCGAGGAGGCGCAGGGCCCGGTCGAGGTCCTCATCGCCAACGCCGGGATCACCGACGACACGCTGCTGATGCGCATGGACGAGGACCAGTTCACCCGGGTCGTCGACGCCAACCTCACCGGCGCGTGGCGGGTCACCAAGCGGGCCACCCGGGCCATGCTGCGGGCGCGGTACGGGCGGATCGTCTACATCTCCTCGGTGGTGGGCCTGATGGGCTCGCCCGGCCAGGTCAACTACGCCGCCAGCAAGGCCGGGATGGTCGGCATGGCGCGCTCGATCACCCGCGAACTGGGCTCGCGCAACATCACCGCCAACGTCGTCGCCCCCGGGTTCGTCGAGACGGACATGACCGAGGAGCTGACCCCCGAGCGGCGCAAGCAGATCCTCGGCGCCGTCCCCTCCGGCCGCTACGCCAAGCCCGAGGAGGTCGCCGCCGCCGTGACCTTCCTCGCCTCCGACGCGGCCTCCTACATCACCGGCGCCGTCATCCCCGTGGACGGCGGCCTCGGCATGGGGCATTAGGACATTCCCCCCGCCACCCGCCCCCTCGGCCCCGCCCGGCATCGTCCCCGGCTTGGGGTGGCCGGGTCGCCCGGTGCCGTCCCCGACCGGGTGGGGAGGGCCGTCCCCGACCGGGTGGGGAGGGCCGTCCCCGACCGGGTGGGGAGGGGGTGCCGGTGCCGTCCCCGGGTCGGGTGGGTGGGGGCACCGGTAGCGTGCCCGGCTGAGGTGGGGCGCGGCTGATCGACCTTCGCAGCGCACGACGAACGACACCAGGAGGAACCCCGGCCATGACCGGACTGCTCGCGGGCAAGCGGCTGCTGATCACCGGTGTGATCACCGACTCGTCCATCGCCTTCCACGCCGCCAAGGCCGCCCAGGAGCAGGGCGCGCAGGTCGTGCTCACCGGCTTCGGCAGGCTGAGCCTGGTGGAGCGCATCGCCAAGCGGCTGCCCGAGCCCGCCCCGGTGATCGAGCTGGACGTGCAGAGCACCGAGCAGCTCGACAGCCTGGCCGACCGGGTGCGCGAGCACGTCGACGGCCTCGACGGCGTGGTGCACTCCATCGGCTTCGCCCCGCAGTCCTGCCTCGGCGCCCCGTTCCTCGACGCGCCCTGGGAGGACGTGGCCAAGGCGGTCGAGGTCTCGGCGTACTCGCTCAAGTCGCTGGCCGTGGCCGCGCTGCCGCTGATGGGCCCCGGCGGGTCCATCGTCGGCCTCGACTTCGACGCCCGCATCGCCTGGCCCGCCTACAACTGGATGGGCGTGGCCAAGGCCGCCTTCGAGTCGGTCAACCGCTACCTGGCGCGCGAGCTGGGCCCCCGGGGCATCCGGGTCAACCTCGTCGCCGCGGGCCCGGTGCGCACCATGGCCGCCAAGTCCATCCCCGGCTTCTCCCAGCTGGAGGACGCCTGGGGCGACCGCGCCCCGCTGGGCTGGGACGTCAACGACGCCACCCCGGTCGCCAAGTCCATCCTCGCCCTGCTCTCCGACTGGCTGCCCGCCACCACCGGATCGATGGTCTGGGTCGACGGCGGCGTGCACGCCACCGGCATGTGAGCTGGGATAGACCCATGACCGACGCGTTGCTGTGGCTGTCCTTCGGCGGCCCCGAGGGCCCGGACGAGGTGCGCCCCTTCCTGGAGAACGTCACCCGGGGCCGGGGCGTGCCCCCCGAGCGCCTCGACGAGGTGGCCGAGCACTACCACCACTTCGGCGGCGTGTCCCCGATCAACCGCCTCAACCGGGAGGCCATCGACGCCGTCCGCGCCGAACTGGCCGCCGCCGGGATCGACCTGCCGGTGTACTTCGGCAACCGCAACTGGCACCCCATGGTGGAGGACACCGTCGCGGAGATGGCCCGCGACGGTGTCCGCACCGCCCTGGTGTTCCCCACCAGCGCCTACGGCGGCTACTCCGCCTGCCGCCAGTACGACGAGGACATCGAGCGCGCCAGGGCCGCGGTCGGCGCCGACGCCCCCGACCTGGTCAAGATCCGCCACTTCTTCGACCACCCCCTGTTCATCACCGCCTTCGCCGACGCCGTCCGCGAGGCCGCCAAGGACCTCCCGGCCGACCACCGGCTCGTCTTCACCGCCCACTCGGTCCCCGTCTCCGCCGACAAGGCCGCGGGTCCACCCGAGGAGGGTGGCCACCGCTACTCCCGCCAGATCGCCGAAGCCGCCCGCCTGGTCGCCGCCGAGGTCGGCGCCCCCGAGCACGACGTCGTCTGGCAGTCCCGCTCCGGCCCCCCGCAGATCCCCTGGCTGGCCCCCGACATCGTCGACCACGTCGAGGCCCTGCACGCCGACGGCGTCACCGCCGTCCTGGTCTGCCCCATCGGCTTCGTCAGCGACCACCTCGAAGTGGTGTGGGACCTCGACAACGAGGCCAAGGAGAAGGCCGAGGAACTGGGCATGGCCTTCGCCCGCGCCACCACCCCCAACGGCGACCCCCGCTTCGCGCAGCTCGTGGTGGAGCTGGTGCGGGAACAGTTGGAGGGCGTGCCACCGCGGAAGCTGTCCACGTTCGCCGTCGGCGGCTGCACCCGCAACGGCGCCCCCTGCGCCGTAGGCTGCTGCGAACCCGTGCGACGCCCTGCCCGGACCTGACCGTCTCTCCGCCGCTGCGCGGGGCTTGCCGGCTGCCGCCGGTTCCGCTGCGCGGGCTCTCCGGCTGCCGCCGGACTCCCGGCTTCGCCGGGGGTTCCGCTGCGCGGGGCTCTTTGAAGAGCGGGGGGCTTTCGTTGTGGGCCCGGTTGGGTGGATCCGCTTGGTCGGGGCCCCTACGGCGATCATGTGCTCTCGGGCGGGAAAAGGCGGGCTGAAAAGACGCCCGCCCGGCCCGTTTGGGTAGCACATGATCACCCACCCCGACCAAGCGAATCCACCCAACCGGGCAGTGCCTGCTGTCCGGGCTCGGCTGGTGGGGGTGGGCGCCTTCTCGCCATTGCCCAGCTTCCACAAACCCATGCTGGGGCGGGGGTAACCCGGGCAAGGGGACCCCTGTTTTCAACGTTACCGGCGTGGGACGACAAAACCCGAGCCCAGCTCAACGGCTGTGGACAAGTCAGCGCGCTGTGGACAACACGTCGCCAACCTCAGCAGCGGCTAGAAGCGGTGGCCGCGGCTCGACCCCGCAAGCTCCGGAGAACCCTGGCGCGATCAGGCCTGCTTGTCGGTGGGTTGCTGGGAGAAGACCCGGACGGCTTCGTCGACGGCGGCCAAGCGGGCGAGGCGGACGGCGTCGTGGAGGGGCTTGAGGGCTTCGGCGCGGCGGCGGGCGGCGGAGGAGGAGAGGGCGGCGCCGGGGGCGTCCTCGCCCGCGAGGTCGAGGATGGCGGAGACCTCGTTGGCGCGCTGGAGGACGCGCAGGGCGCGCGGGGGTGTGCCCTCGGGCCAGGGGGCGGCGGAGCGGTGGGCGGTGCGGGCGGTGAGCTCCTCGCGGACGCCCTTGCGGGCCTTGGCGACACCCAGTTCGGTGAGGACGCCCGCGGCGACGCGCATCGCGCCGGTGAGCTCGTGCTCGGCCTCGCCCAGGGGCAGGTGCTCGGCGGCGGGGGCGTCGCCGATGTCGAAGGCGGTCCAGCGCAGGACGCCGTCGGCCACCGGTTCGGGGACCAGGCCCAGGGGGGCGCCGTGCAGGACGACGGCCTCGCCCGCGTGCAGGGCGGTGCCCGCGAACTCGCTGCGACCACCCAGGCCGCGCACGTCGCCGGGGACGGGCAGGACGGCGCGGCCGCTGGTGACGCCCGTGCGGCGCAGCGCGGCCAGCAGCGCGGCCACGGTGCCGCCCGCCTCACCGCGGCGGGGGACCTCCAGGGCGTCGGCGGTCTGGGCGCCCACGGCCACCACGTCGTGCAGGTCGGCCCAGTGCCCCAGGGCGTCCAGGACGTCGTCTGCGGCGGCCGATCCGTTCAGCCAGGCCGAAACCCACACCGCGAATGTCGCACTCGGAACTGACACGGGGACCGAGCGTACGCGACGGCGCGCGGCCGGTGGAACGGGTGGGTCAGCGCGCGCCCAGGGCGGCGGTGAGCAGGCCCCGGAAGGCGTCGATGTCCTCGGTCGAGGCGAACGCCCGGCCGGGCACGACGTGGAACGCCGAGCCGCCCGTGGCCAGCACGAAGCTGCGCTCGGTCTCCCGCCAGCCCGCCAACCCGGCGAACTCCACCACGCTGTAGGCGGTGCCGTCGAGGGTCATCATCCGCAGCGACCGCTCGTCGACCTCCGCGGTGATGACCCGCCCGGCGATCGGGTCGCGCCGGAACGCCGACCACGCCGCGAACGGGGGCAGGGCGCCGATCAGCACCGCGCAGCACAGCCCGAACACCGCGGGCAGCACCTGCCCCAGCACCAGCAGCACCGCCGAGAACACCCCGAGCGCCGCGGCGAACCACGGCACCCACCTGGCGAACGGCAGCACCGCCCGCACCCCGTCCGACCAGTCCGCGGGCACCGGCTCCCACCGCAGGCGCATCAGCACGGGCGACCCCCCTCCACCCCGGCGAACCTACCCAACCCCCGACCTGGCGCTCCCGGCCCCCGCGCCCGCGTGCGACGATCCTGCCCATGAGCGAGCCGTCCACCAGCGAGCCCAGCACGCGCCCCGGGCGGACCCGGCGGTCGCGGATGGAGCGGGTGACCGAGGGGTCGGCAGCGACCACCCTGGAGCTGTTCTTCGACCTGGTCTTCGTCTTCGCCCTGACCCAGGTCACCGCGTTCATGGCCGAGGACCCCACCCCGCGCGGGCTGCTGCGCGGGGCGCTCATCCTCGCCGTGGTGTGGTGGTGCTGGGTCGGGTACTCGTGGTCGTCGAACCTGGTCAAGGCGGACGAGGGGGCCGCGCGGTCGGCGATGCTGGCGGCCATGGCGGCGATGTTCCTCATCGCCATCGCCATCCCCGAGTCCTTCGACGACCTGCCCGGCGGGCTCGACGGGCCGGTCGTGTTCGCGCTGTGCTACCTGCTCGTGCGCGCGGTGCACCTGGTGCTGTTCTGGACCGCCTCCGGCGACGACCGGGGGCTGCGGGCGCAGGTGCTCCGGTTCCTGCCCACCATGGTCGGCGGCACCGTGCTGCTGCTGGTCGCCTCGCAGACCACCGGGGCCGTGCAGGTCCTGCTGTGGGCCGCGGCGGTGCTGTTCGACTACGGCGGCACGCTGGTCATCGGCGCGACCGGGTGGCGGATCAACTCGCCCAAGCACTTCGCCGAGCGGCACGGGCTCATCGTCATCATCGCCCTGGGCGAGTCGATCGTGGCCATCGGCGTCGGGGTCAACGAGCTGGCGATCTCCTGGCCGATCGTGGCGGGCGCGCTGCTCGGGCTGGTCGTGGCCGCCGCGCTGTGGTGGGTGTACTTCGACACCAACGGCCTGCTCATCGAGCGCGCCCTGGCCTCCGCCGAGGGGCACGAGCGGGTGCGGATGGCCCGCGCGGCCTTCTCCTACCTGCACCTGCCCGCGGTCATCGGCATCGTCATGCTCGCCCTGGGGCTGAAGAAGGCCCTGGGCTACCTCGCCGGTGACGACGGTCACAGCGCCGCCGACCACCTGCACGGCGCCCCGCTCTGGGCGCTCTACGGCGGCACCGCGCTCTACCTGTTCGCCCTCGCGGCGATCTCCTGGCGGTGCAGCCGCACGCAGAAGTACCAGCGCCTCGGCCTCGGGCTGGTGCTCGTGGCCATCACGCCCCTGGTCGCGTTCCTCCCGGTGCTGGTCACCCTGGGTGTGCTGGCCGCGGTGCTGGTGGGCCTGGTCATGGGGGAGTGGTCCTACTACAAGGCCCAGCGCGACGAGATCCGCCACGCCCCCGAGCACCACTGACCCGGGGGCCGCGCCGCCGACGCCCGTTCGGGGCCGGTGGAGTTATCCACAGCTGGAGCGCGCTCCACGTCGACCGATCGCCGGAACCTGCGTAGCGTTCTCGGTGTGACCGATGTGAACACGCCCCCCGCAGGCCTCCCCCGCACCGCCGGAGAGCTGCGCGAGCAGGGGCATGCGCCCAAGGGCGTGAAGGCCGAGATCCGCGACAACCTGCTCGCCGCCCTGCGCGCGGGCCGCGACCCGTGGCCGGGCATCCTCGGCTTCGACAAGACCGTCCTGCCCCAGCTGGAGCGGGCCCTGCTCGCCGGGCACGACGTGGTGCTGCTCGGCGAGCGCGGGCAGGGCAAGACCCGCCTGGCCCGCACCCTGGCCGGGCTGCTCGACGAGTGGACCCCGGTGATCGAGGGCTCCGAGCTGGGCGAGCACCCGCTGGAACCCATCACCCCCGCCTCGCTGCGCCGCGCCGCCGAGCTGGGCGACGAGCTGCCGGTGGCCTGGCGCCACCGCTCCGAGCGCTACACCGAGAAGCTGGCCACCCCCGACACCTCCGTCGGCGACCTCGTCGGCGACGTCGACCCGGTCAAGGTCGCCGAGGGCCGCACCCTGGGCGACCCCGAGACCATCCACTTCGGACTCGTCCCGCGCGCCCACCGCGGCGTGGTGACGGTCAACGAGCTGCCCGACCTGGCCGAGCGCATCCAGGTCGCACTGCTCAACGTCATGGAGGAGCGCGACATCCAGGTCCGCGGGTACACCCTGCGGCTGCCGCTGGACGTGCTGGTCGTGGCCACCGCCAACCCCGAGGACTACACCAACCGCGGGCGCATCATCACCCCGCTCAAGGATCGCTTCGGCGCCGAGGTCCGCACCCACTACCCGACCACCGTCGAGGCCGAGGTGCGGGTCATCCGCCAGGAGGCCGACCTGGTCGCTGAGGTGCCCGACGCGCTGCTGGAGGCCCTGGCCCGATTCGTCCGCAACCTGCGCGAGTCCCCCGCGGTCGACCAGCGCTCCGGGGTGTCCGCCCGGTTCGCCGTCGCCGCCGCCGAGACCGTCGCCGCCGCCGCGCTGCGCCGCTCGGCGCTGATCGGGGAGGACCCGGCCGTCGCCCGCCCCATCGACCTCGACGCCGTGCCCGCCGTGCTGCGCGGCAAGCTGGAGTTCGAGTCCGGCGAGGAGGGCCGCGAGTCCGAGCACCTCACCCACCTGCTGCGCCGCGCGGTCTCCGAGACCGCCCGCGACCGCTTCGCCGGGCTCGACCTGCGCCCGCTGGTCGACGCCGTCGTCGACGGCAACCTCGTCGCCACCGGCGAGCGGGTGCCCGGCACCGAGGTGCTCGGCGCGCTGCCCGAACTGCCCGTGCTGCACGAGGTCGCCGCCCGGCTCGGCGTCGGCCCCGAGGACCCGCCCGGGCGCATCGCCTCCGCGGTCGAACTGGCGCTGGAGTACCTCTACCTGGGCCGCAAGCTGGCCAAGGACTCGGAGGGGGCGGGCGGGGCGGCGGTGTACGGACCGTGACCGCCGAGCGCTGGGACCCCGCCGACCGCTGGAACTACGGCCCGTACACCGACGGGCCGGACCCGCTCGCACCCCCGGTCGACCTGCGCGACGCGCTGGAGGCCATCGGCCGCGACGTCATGGCGGGCACCTCGCCGCGCTCGGCGCTGGAGGAGCTGCTGCGCCGCGGCACCGAGCGCACCCAGGGCCTCGACGACCTCACCCGCAGGCTCTGGCAGCGCCGCTCCCAGCTCCAGCGGCGCAACAACCTCGACGGCACCCTCAACGAGGTCCGCGAGCTGCTGGAGCGGGCGCTGGAGGCGGAGAAGCGGGCGCTGTTCCCCGACCCCTCCGACGACGCCCGCTTCCGCGAGGCCCAGCTCGACGCCCTGCCCGCGGGCACCGCCGCCCAGGTCAACGAGCTGGCCTCCTACGACTGGCGCTCCGAGGAGGCCCGCGAGGCCTACCAGCAGATCCGCGACAAGCTCGGCCAGGAGCTGATGGAGTCGCGGTTCCAGGGCATGAAGCAGGCCCTGGAGGAGATGGGCCCCGAGGACGTCGAGCGCATCCGGCGGATGATGGCCGACCTCAACGACCTGCTGCTGGCGCACCTGCGCGGCGACGACACCCAGGAGCAGTTCGACGCCTTCATGCGCAACCACGGCGAGTTCTTCCCGGAGAACCCGCGCACCGTGCAGGAGCTGGTCGACGCCTTGGCCAGCCGCGCCGCCGCCGCCCAGCGGATGATGAACTCGATGAGCGAGCAGCAGCGCAACGAGCTCGCCGAGCTGATGGCCAACGCCTTCGGCGACCCGCGCCTGGCCGAGCAGGTGTCCACCCTGGACGCCAACCTGCGCGCCCTGCGCCCCGGCGAGGACTGGACCGGCTCGGCCCGCATGCGCGGCGACAACCCGCTCGGCATGGGCGAGGGCGCCCAGGCCATGCAGGACCTCGGCGAGCTCGACGCCCTGGCCGAACAGCTCTCCCAGTCCTACCCCGGCGCGCGCCTGGAGGACATCGACCTCGACGCCCTCCAGCGGCAGCTGGGCGACGAGGCCAGGGTCGACGCCCGCAGGCTGGCCGAGCTGGAACGCGAACTGCGCCGCGCGGGCCTGCTGGAGCGCACCGCGGACGGGTCGTTGCAGCTGTCCCCCAAGGCCCTGCGCAGGCTCGGGGAGTCGGCCCTGTCCGACGTGCTCAACCAGATGCGCTCCCGCAAGGGCGAGCGCGACACCGCCAGCGCGGGCGCGGCGGGCGAACCCACCGGCGCCACCCAAGCCTGGCAGTTCGGTGACACCGAGGCCTGGGACGTCTCCCGCACCCTGCGCAACGCCGTCCTGCGCACCGCCTCCACCGGCGGCGACCGCATCGCCATCGAGGTCCCCGACGTCGAGGTCGTGGAGACCGAGCAGCGCGCCCGCGCCGCCGTCGCCCTCTGCGTGGACACCTCCTGGTCCATGGTCCAGGACGACCGCTGGCTGCCCATGAAGCAGACGGCTCTGGCCCTGCACCAGCTCATCACCACCCGCTTCCGCTCCGACGAGCTCCAGCTCATCACCTTCGGCCGCCAAGCGGCCACCCTCGACATCGGTGAGCTGACCGCCCTGGAGGGGGTGTGGGAGCAGGGCACCAACCTCCACCACGCCCTGCTGCTCGCCCACCGCCACCTCCGCAAGCACCCCGGCGCCAAACCCGTCGTCCTCATCGTCACCGACGGCGAACCCACCGCCCACCTGGAACCTGACGGCGAAGCGGTCTTCCACTACCCGCCGCTGGAGTCCACCCTCCGCAAAACCCTGTCCGAAGTGGACATGCTCGCCAAGATGGGCGCGTCGGTGACGGTGTTCATGCTCGGCGAGGACGAGCGCTTGGCCCAGTTCGTCGACATCCTGGCGCGCAGGGGAGGGGGGCGTGTGGTGAACCCGAACCTGGACGGGTTGGGTTCGGCCGTGGTCGACGACTACCTGCGGACCCGTCGCGCGCGGCGGGTCCGGTAGCCCGGGGGTCAGCGACCGGACAGCGCCTTGTTCATGTCGCACACCCGCCACTCCCCGTCTTCGACGGTGAGGGGGATGTTGAGGCGGAGCGCGCTCGTGCCGGAGGTCCGGGCGGCCAGGATGGTGAAGCGGGGATCGTCGCCCTGGGGGTCCACGCGTTCGAGCGTGACCTTGGCCCGGTCGAAGATGCTGCCGTACAGGTAGGAGGTGTCGGTGCGGTCCTTGGTGCAGACGTACTGGGTGACGTTCGTCGTGTCGTGGGTGTTGACCGCGTCGACGAAGTCCCGGGCCAGCTGGCTGGCCGCCTTGTCGCTGGGCCCGAAGCCCTTGTCCAGGAGGATGCCACCACCCACACCCGCCGCGATGACGAAGACGCCCGCGGCCACCAGCCACCACCGCCTGCCGCGGGGCGCGTCCTGCTCCACCGGCGACGGTGCGCGGCGGGGCCCCAGGACACCGGAAGCGGCGCGACCCGGGGTCGCGGCCGCCGACTGCGGGGGAGCGGACGGCACCTCCGGCGGGCGGGCCCGGTCGGTGTACTCGTGGCCGTTGGTGCGCACCAGCGTGGTCCAGGACTGCCCGTCCCAGTAGCGGGCCTCGTGGTGCCCGCGCGGGTCAGGCCGCCACCCGGGCCCGAGGACGCGCTCCAGCGCCGCCGCCACCCGCTCGTCGAGGTCGGTCCGGTGCCGCAGGCGCACGAGCAGCGGCCACGCCTCGGTCCGGTGGTCCGGGTCGGCCAACGCCGCGCGCAACCGGACGAAGAGGTCACCCTGATCCCGCGCACCGAGCACGGGGGCGTCCAGCAGGGACCGGCAGTCGGTCATCGTCGAGGTCGTGATGGCTGGCTCCTCGGGGCGCGCGGATCTGACCCGCCACCCCGGACCCCCGGCTGCCCGGGACGGCTCTCGGCACTGTCATCGCTGGTCAGGGGGTCCCCCGTTACCGCGAACACACCCCGTCGCCACTCTGGTGCACAGCGCAGCGCACCAACGCGAGGGCGCCCCCAGACGGCCCCCACCCCCTAGGCGAACGGCCGCACCCCCTACCGCCAGACGCCACCCCTAGTCCGCAACACGCAACCACCCCCGCGTGCTTCGCGCCGCCTCAGACATCCCATGGGCCGACGCCTACCATGCACGGCCCCGCCGGCCCTTACGCGCCATCTGATGCCCGCGTCGCGCGCCCGATGCCGCTAGCCCCGCCGCCGTGTGGCGTCCCGTGTCGTGAGTTACGGGCCGTCGTCTGACGCGTGTGTGTTGTCGGGCCCGCTCGCGTCGCTCTAGCCTCGCTGGCTCGCACGCCCGTCGTCCTCGATGCCGCGCGCGGGGTGTCGCCGTGCTGGCATGCGCTGCCGGACGTGGGATGCCCCATGTTGGCGCCAGCGGACGCTGAGTGCCGCGTGGCTGCCGGCCGCTGCGTGCCGTTGTGCGCCGTGCGCGGCTGCCGGGCCGACCCGTGCGGCTCAGACGGCCGTGGTGCCAGGTCGGGGACGATGCCGGGTGGGGACGAGGGCGCAGCGGGGAGCCCAACGCGATCGCCGCGTGCGGCCGAGTCACCGCTGGCGCGTACTGCCGGACGCTCTTGGCGGCGCTTGCCCCGGGTCGTCGGTCGCGGTCGGGTTCCACCTGGCGCTGACCGGTGCGACGGCGTGGGCTGATCTAGAGTCCTGGAGGACGGGAGGTAGTCGTGGACGACTCGGTGCGGGCACTGCGGGCCCAGTACGGCGGCACCTTGCCCGGCCCGGTCGAGGCCCTCCCCGCCCCCCACCGCCGCGACCTCGCCGCCGTTCTCGACCAGGCCCGCTCCCGCCAGCAGCGCGAGCTCCAGGAGTCCACCGACGCCTCCCTCGCCGCCCTCCCCAAGCCGCTGCGCGCCCTGATCCGCAAGGCGCTCGGCCTGTGAGCGCCCGGGTCGAGGTCGCCAAGCTGGCCAGGGTGCTGGGCGAGGACCCGGCCCGGCTGGCCTACCTCACCGCCCTCGACCCGGCCGACGTCCGCGCCGTCCGGGACCGGGCCACCGAAGTCCTGTTCAACGACAGCCGAGCCGCCTACCTCCGCATCGCCGCGGCCAGCAGGCTCGTGCCGAACGCCATCACCGCGGCCGTGGCCCAGCGGGCATTCGGACCGGTGATGTGCGCGCGGGTCGCCTCGGTCCTGGAGGCCGACCGGGCCCTGGACCTCGCCTCACGCCTCCCCGTCGCCTTCCTGGCTGACGTCGCCGCGCACCTCGACCCGCGGCGGCTGGGCCCCATCCTCGCCCGGCTCCCCCTCGACCGCGTGGTCTCCGTCGGCCACGAACTCGTCCGCCGCGGCGACCACCTCACCATGGGCCTGTTCGTCGCCGACGTCCCCGACCGCACCCTGCGCGCGGTCGTCGAAGCCCTCCCCGAGGAAGACCTGCTGCGCACCGCCCTCCACAGCGACAGCCACGACCGCCTCCCCGCCCTCTTCGCCATGATCGACGACTCCCGGCTGCCCGCGTTCGCCCACGCCCTCACCGCTGACCCGGAACTCACCGAGGACGTCGTCCCCCTCCTCACCCACCTCGACGCCCCCGGCCTGGCCCGGCTCGCGGCGGTGGCGGAGGAGCTGTCTGCGGTCGACCGCAAGAAGCTCCGCGCTGCGGTGGCCGAAGCCGGGGTGGTGGTCCAACTGGGCCCGTTGGCCGACTCGTTGGGTGTGCGCTAGCCGGGTCGTGTGGCCAGCGTGCGTTGGCTTCGCTTGGCGCTCGTGGTGGCTGGGCTCGGGTGGGTGTTCGGTCGGGTGGGTGTTCGGGGTGGGCTGCTGATTGGTTCGTTGAGATGGGTGGGAGGGGGTGGCCCGAGGGAGTGGAGGTAGTGAGCCGCCCCCGCGCGCCGTTCCTATTGCTCTAGCTTAATCGAGGGGACCGACACTTCCGGGGCCTCAACGGGAGTTGTCCACAACCCACACGAGTGAACCTCCGCCGACCCGCCCGTCTCCAGCCGGTGCGCCAGGGGAGGGCGGAACCGAGGCTAGCCGAGACCACCGACAGGGAACGCGGCTAGGCGGGGGTGCGTTCGGAGAGGACTTGGGCGCGGACGGTGCGGAGGATGTGGTGGTCGGTGGTGGCGCAGTCCTCGGCCAGCCAGGCGCCGATGGTGCGGACGAAGGTTTCGGGGAGCATGACGGAGACGCCCGCGGCGGGGGTGGGGTCGGCGGTGAGGTCGGCGTCGCGGCTGGGGTAGAGGATGACGGCGCCTCGGACGTCGACGCCGGGGAGGAGGGTGCGGAAGGCGGCGACGGCGGCGAAGAGGTCGGTGTGGCCGCCGCGGAAGGGGTGGCCGTTGCGCCAGAGGGCGCCGGTGGTGTCGAGGTCGTAGTGGCCGGGGAGCCAGGACTTGGACTCGACGAGGACCAGGTGTTGTCCACAGAGGACGGCGTGGGGGATGTCGGCGAAGACCGAGCCGGGGCGGGAGAGGCCGTGGAAGACGCGGGCGCCGGGGAGCCTGCCGACGTAGCGGGTGAGCAGGTCGGCGGTCAGGCGGTCGACGACGTGCTCGGGGTCGGGTGCGCCGAACTCGGTGCGGCCCGCGAACTCCGCGACGGCGGCGCGGCGGGCCCGCTGGGCGCGCAGGTAGGCGCGGCCCAGGCGGGCCGCGGCGGCGCAGGCGGCGGCGAGCAGGCCCAGCCAGCACACCAGCACCAGCGGTGACATCGACCCGACGGCGAACAGGGGTGCCACGAGCAGCAGCACGCCCACGGCCGCGCCGACGGCCGGGGCGTGGCCGGGGCCGCCCGCCAGGCGGGGCTGGTGGCGGGTCAGGTGCCACCAGGGCAGCGCGGTGGGCGGGACGCCGCAGCCCGGTGGCACGAACGACGGGTCGTCGGTGAAGCGGCTCGGGCGCGGGCCCGGGGTGCGGGTGCGGCGGGCCGCCGGGCGGGGGCTGGGCACCTCCGGGGCCGGACCGCGGTCGTACTCGCGCCTGCGGTCGGGGTCCGACAGCGTCTCGTAGGCCGACTTCAGCAGGCGGAACGTGCCCGCGGTGCCGCCCGCGTCGGGGTGCATCACCTTCGCCAGGGCGCGGTACGCCGACTTGACCTCGGCCGCCGACGCGTCCCTGCGCACACCCAGCAGCTCGTAGTAGTCGACGTCGTCCACGACCGTGATCATCCCAGACCGCCGGCGCGGCCCCGCCGGGCCCCGCGCGCGCCGCGGGCCGGGTCCCGGTGGGGGACCCGGCCCGCGGTGGGACCCGGCGCCGCCGCAGGGCCAGGGGCCTGCGGCGGTCGATCAGCTGGTGACGTCCTTGCGGCTGAAGCGGCGCGCCGCCAGCAGCCCGAACACCGCCGCGTAGAGCACCGAGGAGAACGCGCCCTCGGTGATGTTCGTCCAGTCGATGTCGGTGGAGATCAGGTCCGACCAGGCGAAGGAGAAGTGGGTCGGCAGGTACTCGCGCAGCCCGCCCAGGGCGGTGATCTGGTCGAGGATCTGCGACAGGATCGACACCAGCACCGCGCCGCCGACCGCGCCCAGCGGGGCGTCGACGGCCACCGACAGCAGCAGCGCCAGCGCCGCGACCCACAGCAGGTTCACCGCGATGTAGCCCACCGACCCGGCCATGGCCAGCATCGAGTCGCCGAAGGAGATCGCGTCGCCGGTGGGGCTCACCGCCTGCCCGGTGCCGTAGAAGACCACGCCGACCAGCAGGGCCACCGCGGGCAGCAGCACCAGCGACAGCAGCGACAGCAGCGCGGAGGCCGCCGCCTTCTGCCGCAGCAGCCGGTGCCGGGGCACCGGCATGGCCAGCAGGTACTTCAGGCTCGACCAGGACGCCTCGGAGGCGATCGTGTCGCCGAAGAACAGCGCCACGATCATCGGCAGCAGGAAGCTGCCCGCCGCGAACAGCACGAAGATCACGAAGTTCGGCGCGCTCGCGGTCGCCAGGTCGACGAACCCGCCCGAGCGCCGGTTGCCCGAGTCCTGGCCGAACTCGAACGCCGCCCACAGGATGAACGGCAGCAGCACCAGGAACCCCAGCAGCAGCTGGGTGCGCCGCCTGCGCAGCTGGCGCACCAGCTCCACCCGCAGCGGCAGCGTGCCCGCGGACCGGAAGCCCTCGACTGAGCCGTCGGCGTCGAACCCGGTGGACTCGCCCGCCGCGGCTTTGGCCAGCCCGTCGATGGCGTCCGGGTCGGTGTAGACGGTGGTGACCGAGTCCCCGAGCTTGGTGCCGGAGACCTTCCAGCTGCCCGACTGCTTCCCGGGCCCACCCGCGTTGTCGCTCACGCGCCCGACTCCTCTCCGACCAGCTGCAGGAACGCGTCCTCCAGGCGCCGCCGCGGCCCGGCCTGCTCGACCGCGACCCCGGCGCGCACCAGCTCGGCCACCGCCGCCGAGCGCGGCAGGGTGCCCAGGTCGGCGTGCACCAGCTCGCCGTCCACCAGCACCTCGCCGACCCCGTCCAGCGCGCCCAGCGCCGCCGCGGCCGCCGCCGGGTCGTCGACCCGGAACGTCGCCTCGCCGCCGCCCGCCACGATGTCGTCCACCCCGCCGGAGGCCACCAGCCGCCCGCGGTGCATGACGACCACGTGGTCGCAGGTCTGCTCGACCTCGGCCAGCAGGTGCGAGGACACCACGACCGTGCGCCCGGTGGCGGCGTAGCGGCGCAGCACCTCGCGCATCTGGTGGATCTGCGGCGGGTCGAGCCCGTTGGTCGGCTCGTCGAGCACCATCAGGTCCGGGAAGCCGAGCATCGCCTGCGCGATCGCCAGCCGCTGCCGCATGCCCTGGCTGTAGGTCTTCACCTTGCGCTCCACCGCGGCGCCGAGGCCCGCGACGTCGAGCGCCTCGTCGAAGTGGGCCTTGTCCACCGGGCGCCCGGTGGCCGCCCAGTACAGCTCCAGGTTCGCCCGGCCGGACAGGTGCGGCAGGAAGCCCGCACCCTCCACGAAGGACCCGATGCGCGAGAGCACCGGCGCGCCGGAGCGGATGCGGTGGCCGAAGACCCTGATCTCGCCCTCGGTGGGCTGGATGAGGCCCATCAGCATCCGCAGGGTGGTCGTCTTGCCCGCGCCGTTGGGCCCGAGCAGGCCGAGCACCTGCCCGCGCTCCACCCGGAACGACAGGTCGCTGACCGCCTTGAACCCGCCCGGGTAGGACTTGGACAGCCCCTCGATCACCAGCGGCACCTCCGCCAGCGACGGGTCGAGGGTGTCCGAGCGCTTGCGCCGCACCGCCGCGACCGCGACCGCCGCCGCGACGACCACCAGCACCACGCCGATGCCGACCAGCGGGAACATCGGCGGCGCCGAGGACGAGCGCGAGCCGGGCACCAGCGGCACCGCCAGCGCGGCGGCGTCCGGGGCGAGGGAGACGGTGTAGACCGCGGGCAGCTGCTGCGGGGCGTAGGCTTGGTCGGTGGTGGCCACGGCCAGCTCCACCCGGTGCTCGGCCTCGATCGGCCGGACGATCCCGGGCAGCGACACCGTCACCTCCACCGGCGAGCCGTCCGCGGGCAGCCGCGGCACGCGGAACGCCGACACCGCGCTCGCGGGCAACGTCCTGGTCCCGTCCGGGCCCACGTCGTAGAGCTTGGCGAACAGCACCGCCCCGTCCGGCGGCTGCGCCTGCCCCGGCTGCGCGCCCACCCTCAGCTTCACCGTGCTGGCACCGGCGATGAGCAGCTGCTGGGCCTGCGGGGCGCTGCTGAACCGGGCGACCTGGCCGGGCAGGTCGATCGAGATGCGCCCGGCCAGCCGCGACGACCCGGCGATGAGCGACCCCAGGCCGGGCATGCTGCTGATCGACGCGGGGTTGCCGCCCGGCGGGTTGACGACCACCTGCTGCTCGCCGGTCAGCGGCAGCTGCTCGCGGGTGGTGGGCGCGGCGCCGCCCAGGCCCGGGTACGCGCCCGCGGTGACGGTGCGCACCGACGGGGCGCCCTGGGCGCGCAGCGCGCCGGTGACGGCGTACTCGAAGCCGGTGCCGGGGTCGCTGCCCTGCCCGCGCAGGTGGAAGTCGAACCAGTCCGCGATCTGCGCGCGCAGCTGCGGGCCGGGGCTGCCGCCGTCGTGGCCGCCGGTGTACCAGACGACCTTGACCGGGGCGCCCGCCGCGCTGATCTGCCGGGCGTTGGCGTCAGCCTGGTCGAGGCCGAAGAGCGTGTCCTGCTCGCCCTGCACCAGCATCGTGGGCTGGGTGATGGCCGAGGTCACCGACGCGGGGGACACCGACCGCAGCAGGTCCACCGTCTGCTGGTCGGCGCGGCCGGTGGTGGCCACCTGCGAGTACGCGCGGCACACCTCGGCGGTGAACCGGCCGCACGCGCCCGCGCCCCGCGGCGCCGCCGCGCCCCGGTCGCCGCTCTGGCCCTGGGCCTGCCCGGTGTCGCCGGTGGCCGCCGCCGCGGGGTCCGCGGTGCCCGCCGCGCCGCCGGAGTCGTCGTCCTCCTCGCTGCCCGCCTCCGGGGCCTGCGCGGTCGGGTTGGCCACGTCCGCGCCGCCCAGGCCCGCGGCGAAGAAGATGCCCGCCCAGGAGCGCTTGAACACCCCGTCGGCGGTGTAGGGGTTGGCGGCGGGGGAGCCCGCGACGGCCTGCGTGGTGGCCGAGTTCGGCAGCAGCGCCTGGCCCAGGTCGTTGTAGGTGATCACCGGGGCGAGCGCGTCCACCCGCTTGTCGGTGCCCGCGAGCAGCAGCGACAGCGCGCCGCCGTAGGACCCGCCGGTCACCCCCACGACGGGGTCGCCGGGGGCGGTGGTCTGCACCTCGGGCTGCTCGGCCAGCCAGCTCACCAGCGCGCTGGCGTCGGCGACCTCGTAGTCCTTGGCGTTGAGCCCGATCTGGCCCTCGCTGCGGCCGAAGCCGCGCGCCGACCAGGCCAGCACGACGAAGCCGCGCCGGGCGAGCTCCTGGGCGTCGCCGTCGACGCTGCGCTTGCTGCCGCCGAACCCGTGCGCCACCAGCACCGCGGGCGCGGGGGTGGTCTCGGGCAGGTACAGGGTGGTGTCGAGCTTGATGGGCTCGTCGCGGCCGGGACCGGACTCCAGGTCGAGCACCGCCTCCCGGGTGGCCACCGGGGCCTCGGAGCTGTCCTGGTTCAACCAGACGACACCCGCGGCGGCGAGCACGACCACGACGGCGGCCGCGATCACCTGCCGGGGGCGTGGACGGGGGAGCTTGGGCACGTCACGGACGGTATCCGGGGAATCCTGAGAGGCGTCCCAGCGGGTGTCCGGTTCGGCCGACCGCGCCGGGCGGTGGTGACCGGGTGCACGTCCGGGCCGCCCGAGGGTTGCGCCGGTGCGCGGAATGTGACGAACCGGACCCCGCCTCGACTGGTGCTCCCGGCGCCGGGTGTGCAGAATCGTCCGGAGTGTCGGAGGGGAGTATTCCTTCGCGCGCGCTCCGTCAGCACGGTCTCCCGCGGGGGACCCGGGTCGCGCGACCAGCCGCGGTCCCCCTGGTGGTGTGGACCCGCGCGCCGGTGGAAGAGACCTCCGGTGTCGGCCTGTGCCCGAAACCGGAGGAAGTGACTCGATGCTGGTGCCCCTGTGGGTGTGGCTCGCCACGATCGGCGGCCTGCTCGTCCTGCTCGCGATCGACCTGGTGATCGTCGACCGCAAGCCGCACGAGGTGACCGTCGGCGAGGCCGGGCGGTGGGTGGCGTTCTACGTCGCCTGCGCGGTCGCCTTCGGCGCCGGGCTCTGGGCGTTCGCGGGCGGCACCGCGGCCGGGGAGTTCTTCGCCGGCTACATCACCGAGTACTCGCTGTCGATCGACAACCTGTTCGTGTTCCTGATCATCATGTCGGCGTTCGCCGTGCCCAAGGTGCACCAGCACAAGGTGCTGCTGGTGGGCATCGTGCTGGCGCTGGTGATGCGCGGCATCTTCATCGCCGTGGGCGCGGTGGCGATCGCCAAGTTCAGCGCGGTGTTCTTCCTGTTCGGCGCGTTCCTCATCTACACCGCGGTGAAGCTGTCCCGCGAGGGCCTCGGCGAGGACGAGGAGTACGAGGAGAACGCGCTCACCCGCTTCGCCCGCCGGATCCTGCCGGTGACCGACCGCTACCACGGCGGCGCGTCGGTGGTGCGCGTCGACGGCAAGCGGTTCTTCACCCCGATGTTCATCGTGATGATCGCGATCGGCACCGCCGACCTGCTGTTCGCGGTGGACTCGATCCCGGCCATCTTCGGGCTCACCAAGGAGCCCTTCCTGGTCTTCACCGCCAACGCCTTCGCCCTGATGGGCCTGCGCCAGCTGTACTTCCTGCTCGGAGGGCTGCTGCGCAGGCTGGTCTACCTGCCCATCGGCCTGGCGGTCATCCTCGGCTTCATCGGCGTCAAGCTGATCCTGGAGGCCCTGCACGAGAACTCACTGCCGTTCATCAACGGCGGTGAGCCGGTGCCGGTGCCCGAGATCGGCATCGCCGTCTCGCTGGCGGTCATCGTCGTGGTGCTGGCCATCACCACCGTCGCGAGCCTCATCAAGTCCAAGCGGGATGCCGCCGCCGCGCCCGCCGTCCCCGCCGCCACCGGCACCCCCGCGGGCGGGGTGCCCGCCGCAGGCGCGGACGCGGACGAGCCGGTGCAGGACCCGGTGCGGCACAAGGGCTGACGCGCTCCCCGCGGCCCGCGCTGACTGTGGACGACTGGGAATAATCAGCCGTCCAGGTCGGCTCGGGCCGTGGGGTAACGTCGCTGTGGTGCGCGCTGAGGACATCGAACTGCTCGCCACGCCCGGGACCCCCGCTCTGCGCGGTGACTTCCTCGTCGCCGCGGTGACCGCCCCGGACCTGGCCGACAACAGCTACCGGGGCGGGTTGCACCGGGTCCCCCTCGACGGCGGGCCGGTCCGGCCGTTCACCCGGGGCTACCGCGACAGCGCGCCGGTGCTGTCCCCCGACGGCACCACCCTGGCCTTCCTGCGCGCCGCGGGCCCCGGCTCGCCCGCCCAGCTGCACGTGATGCCCGTCGACGGCGGGGAGCCGAGCAGGCTCACCGACCTCCCGCTGGGCGCCGGTGCGCCCGTCTGGTCGCCGGACTCCACCCGGTTGGCCTTCACCGCCAGGGTCCCCGAGGACGGCCGCTACGGCACCGACCCCGAGCGCCCCGACCCCGGCGACGAGGCCCCGCGCCGGATCACCCGCCTGGACTACCGCATCGACGACGTCGGGTTCCTGCTCGACCGCCCGCGCCAGCTGTTCACCGTCGGCCTCGACGGCGGCGAGCCGGTGCGGCTCACCGACGGCCTGGCCGAGCCGTCCGGCCCGGCGTGGGCGCCCTCCGGCGAGCACGTGGTGGTCGCGGCCAAGGCGGGCTGGGGCGAGCGCGACACCCAGCGCCACGACCTCTACGCCGTGCCGGTCGAGCCCGGCGCCCCGGTGCTCGTCGCCCGCTCCGCCGGGTCGGTGGAGTCGGGGCTGACCGTCGCCGAGGACATGGTGGTCTACCTCGGCGACGCCTACCCCGGCGACAACACCGTGGCCACCAACGTCGGCCTCTGGGCGGTGCCGCTGCGCCTGGACGGCACCCCCGCCGAGCCCCGGCGGCTCACCGACGAGGAGACCGTCGACTGCGAGGGCCAGGCCCCCGTGGTCACCCCCGGGGGCGTGCTGGTCTGCGTGCGCAACCGCGGCGCCGTCGAGCTGCGCCGGGTGCCGGTCACCGCCGACGCCGCCGAGCTGTCCGAGCTGGCGCTGGTCGCGGGTGAGCAGGCCGTGGTGCGCGGGTTCGCCGCCGACGGCGACCGCGTGGTGTGCACGGTGTCCAGTTGGGACACCGCGGGCGAGCTGGTGCTGGTGACCGGGGACGAGAGCTGCGCGCTCACCGACTTCGGCGCCGAGCTGCGCGGCCGCGGGGTGCGGCCGCTGGTGGAGATCAAGGCCTCCGCCCCCGACGGCTACGCCACGCACGGCTGGCTGGTGCTGCCCGAGGGCGAGGGCCCGCACCCGGTGCTGCTGGTCGTGCACGGCGGCCCGTTCATGTACTACAGCTGGGGCCTGTTCGACGAGGCCCAGGTCTACGCCGACGCCGGGTACGCGGTGGTGCTGCCCAACCCGCGCGGCTCGGCGGGCTACGGGCAGGCGCACGGGCGCTCGATCCTGGGCGCGCTGGGCACCGTCGACGCGGTGGACGTGCTGGCCGTGCTCGACGCCGCGCTGGAGCGCCCCGACCTCGACGCCGACCGGGTCGGGGTGATGGGCGGCTCCTACGGCGGGTGGATGACCGGCTGGCTGGCCGCCCACCACGGCGAGCGGTTCACCGCCGCGTGGAGCGAGCGGGCGGTCAACGCCTGGGACTCCTTCGTCGGGTCGTCGGACATCGGCTGGTGGTTCGCGGGCGCCTACTGCGGCGACGACCGGGAGGCGCTGCTGGCGCAGAGCCCGCTCACCCACGTCGACAAGATCGGCATCCCGTTCGCGGTGGTCCACTCCGAACACGACTGGCGCTGCCCGCTGGAGCAGGCGCAGCGGATGTTCGTCGCGCTCAAGCGCAACGGCGTGGAGACCGAGCTGCTGGTGTTCCCCGGCGAGGGGCACGAGCTGACCCGGTCGGGGTCGCCCCGGCACCGCACCCAGCGCTTCGCCGCGGTCCTGGACTGGTGGTCGCGCCACCTCTGAGCGCACCCGCGCGGGCCCACCCGGGGAGTCCTCCCGGGTGGGCCCGCGCGCGTTCGGGGCGGTGCGCCGAACCGGCGGCAAAGGCAAGGGGATGGGCGCACCCCCGGTGATCAGGGAAGGGGTGCCTGCGGCATTCCGCGCATCGGGATGGACCCCGGAAGTGGTGATCATCACTGTCCGGGAAAACCGAGTGGATTGCGAACTCCGACCGGGTTGCGCGTCACACCATTCGGTGAATCCCGCCCGGTGTCAGATCACGGTGAAAACCGCCGGGAAAGGGATCGCCGTCACCCATTGCCACGGCTGTCAGCGGCCCAGCGCGAACACCGGGCCGGTGGCGGTGGCCAGCGCGCAGGGGTTGGAGAAGGTGGCGGAGTAGTCCACCCGCTCGCGCCCCCAGTGGCCCACGGCGCGCACCCGCACCGGGGCCATCTCCATCGTGCACAGCGTGCCCGCCGGGGCCTGCAGGGCGTCGAGGGCGCCGTCCACCGCGCGCAACGCCCGGCAGGCGGCCGCCGGGGCCGGGTGCGAGCCGCCGTCCGGGCCGCAGCGCAGGTCCACCACCCGCACCACCCGGTCGCCGTCGTCGGTGGCCAGCACCAGCCTGCCGTGCGGCGCAGCCGCGGCCGGGTGGGCGGTGGGGACCAGCGCGGCGGCCGCCGCGACGAGGCCGGTCAGGGTCAACGAGATCATGTCCGCACTCCTGCGTGGGATCGGTTTCCGATGCCGAATGGGGAACCGGGGAAACCGCGCCCGGCGGTGCGGGTGGCAGCCGGGCGAATCCCAGCGTAGGGGGTGGCGAATCCGATTGCCCGCCCGGCTCTGGCGCCGGGGCGGCGCGCGGTGCTATTCATGTCGCCGCACCGGTCCTCGCGGTCGAGCCGGGCAATACTTCCTTAGTGCGGAGCCGCACGACCAGCCTGAGAGGTCCATTGGTGGGCGGAATGACACGTGCGGCCAGGGCCGCGCGCGACCGGTTGTCCGACCGGGTGGCGATCGGCATGCTGGTCGAGGCGTTCCCGCCCGCGGCCGTCGACGCCGCGATCGACGCGGCCGGGGTGCGCGAGCAGCGCTCCCGGTCGCTGCCCGCCCGCACGATGGTCTACTTCACCCTCGCGCTGTGGCTGTTCGGCGGCGCGGGCTACGACGCCGTGCTCGCCCGGCTCACCGCGGGCCTGCGCTGGGCGGGCGTGCCGCTGGGCAAGCGCGCCGCGCCGAGCACGGGCTCGATCACCAAGGCCCGCAAGCGGCTGGGCCCGGAGGTGATGCGCGGGCTGTTCCACGGCCGCGCCGACGCCGACCGGGCCGACGAGGAGCGCTCCGGCCGCGCCGCGGGCCAGCGCTGGCGCGGGCTGCGGGTGCGCTCGCTGTCCGACGGGGCGGTGGCCGTGGCCGACACCCCCGCCAACCTGGCCGCGTTCGGCGGCGCCGCGGTCGGGCTGGCCGTGCTCGCCTCGCCCGGCGGGGTGCTGGTCGACGTGGGCGTCGGCCCCGGCGCCGCCGACCCGCCCGGCCTGGACCCGGCCACCCTCGTGCTCACCGACCGGGTCGAGCACGGCCTGTGGCGGGCCGCCGCGGACGCGGGCGCGCACCTGCTCGGCGCGGCGCCGCCCGGCGCGCCGCTGCCCCGGCTGCGCCCGCTGCCCGACGGCAGCCACCTGTCGCGGCTGGTGCCCGAGGACGACCCGATCGGCTCGTCGCTGCCGGTGCGGGTGCTCGACGGCCCCGAGGGCGCCCTGGTCACGACCCTGCTCGAACCCGAGCGCGCCCCCGCCGCCGAGCTCGCGGACCTGCAGCGCGGCCGGTGGCGGTTCGAGTCGCTGTTCGACACCCTGGAGGCAGGCCCGGTGGTGCTGCGCTCCCAGGACCCCGACGGGGTGGCCCAGGAGCTGTGGGCGATGTTCTGCGTCTACCAGGCGGTGCGCCCGTGGCGCGGCGGCGCGGCGACCCTCGCCGAGGTCGCGCAGCAGCTGCGGCCGACCGCCCGCGGCGGCGACGCGGTGGGCACGTTCTAGGGGGCGCTCGGGGCATGACCTAGCGTGTCCGGGGTGCGCCGCCCGAGGGGCGGGCGGCGCGGACCAGCGCGGAGGTGCTCACCGGTGTCGGACACGACCAGGGTCGCGGTCATCGGCTACGGCCTGGCAGGCAGCGCGTTCCACGCGCCGTTCGTCGACGCCGTCGACGGGCTGCGCGTCAGCGCGGTGGTGACCGGCGACCCGACCAGGGCCGCCACCGCCCGCGAGCGCCACCCCGGCGTCGCCGTGCACGCCTCCGCCGACGAGCTGTGGCGCCGCGCGGACGAGGTCGACCTGGTGGTCGTCGCCTCGCCCAACCGCTTCCACGCCGAGCACGCCCACGCCGCCATCGCCGCGGGCCTGCCGGTGGTGGTGGACAAGCCGGTCGCCGCCACCGCCGCCGAGGTGCGCGGGATCGCCGAGGCCGCCGCGGCGGCGGGCGTGCTGTTCACCGCCTTCCAGAACCGCCGCTGGGACGGCGACTTCCGCACCGTCCGCGCCCTGCTCGACGAGGGCAGGCTGGGCCGGGTGACCCGCTTCGAGTCCCGGTTCGAGCGCGGCGCCCGCCCGCTGCGCCACACCTGGCGGGAGAGCACCGACCCGGCCGACTTCGCGGGCATCGCGCACGACCTCGGCGCGCACCTGGTGGACCAGGCGATCGTCCTGTTCGGCCGCCCCACCGGCGTCCTGGCCGACCTGCGCTCGCCGCGCCCGGAGGTCGACGCCGTGGAGGACGCCACGATCCAGCTGGTGCACGGCAGCTCCGAGCACGGCGACGACGTGCGCTCCTACCTGCGGATGAGCAACGCGAACGTGCCCGTGGCGCCGCGCTTCGCCGTCACCAGCCCCACCGCCGGGTACCGCAGCTGGGGGCTGGACCCGCAGGAGGCGGCGTCGCGCTCGGGCGTGCTGCCGACCGCCCCGGGCTTCGGCAAGTACCCCGAGGAGCGCTGGGGGACGCTGCTCACCACCGAGGACGAGACCACCGTCCCCACGCTCAAGGGCGACTACCTCGCCTTCTACCGCGGGGTGCTCGCCGCGCTGCGCGGTGAGGGGCCCGCGCCGGTCGACCCCGCCGACTCGGTGCAGCTCGCGGAGGTCATCGAGGCGGCGCTGCGGTCCGCGGAGACCGGGCTGCCGGTCGCGCTGTGACGGCGTCCGGGTGGGACTTCTCTCCCGCCCGTGTCAACCGGCGCCGACAGGGGTAGGACGAATCCCGTGGCAGGTGAAGAACCGGACCCGCGTCGGTGGCGGGCACTCGCGGTGACCCAGGCGGCGGGCTTCATGAGCCTGCTCGACGTCAGCATCGTCAACGTGGCGCTGCCCTCGATCCAGGCGGGCCTGGGCGCCTCGCCCTCGGCGGTGCAGTGGGTGATCTCCGGCTACGCGCTCACCTTCGGGCTCTCCCTCGTGGCGGGCGGGCGCCTGGGCGACGCGCTGGGCAGGCGGCGGATGTTCCTGGTGGCGCTCACCGGGTTCGTGCTCACCAGCGCGCTCGCGGGCGCGGCGACCTCGCTGTGGTGGCTGGTCGCCGCCCGCCTGCTCCAGGGCTTCACCGCCGGGCTGCTCACCCCGCAGAACACCGGGCTGATCCAGGACCTGTTCCGCGGCGCCGAACGCGGCCGGGCCTTCGGCGTCTTCGGCGCCACGGTCGGCATCTCCACCGCCGTCGGCCCGGTGCTGGGCGGGGTGATCCTGGCCCTGTTCGGCGACCCGGGCGGCTGGCGGTGGGTGTTCTACGTGAACCTGCCCATCGGGCTGGTGGCGCTGGTGCTCGCCGCGCGGCTGCTGCCCAAGCAGCGCAGCGAGGGGCGCCCGGACATCGACGTGGTCGGCGCGGGGCTGCTGGGGCTCACCGTGCTGTGCCTGCTGTTCCCGCTGGTCCAGGTGGACGACATCGCGTACCTGTGGTGGCTGTTCCCGCTGGCGGTGGCGGTCGGCTACGGCTTCGTGCGGTGGGAGCGGCGGGTGGTGTCGCGGGAGCGGGCGCCGCTGATGGACGCGCGGCTGTTCACCGAGACGCCCGGCTACGTCGCGGGGGCCACGCTGGGCATGGCGTACTTCTGCGGGTTCACCGGCATGTGGCTGGTCTTCGCGCTGTACTTCCAGACCGGGCTGGGGTTCAGCCCGCTGCAATCGGGGTTGTCGGTCACGCCGTTCGCCCTCGGCTCCGCGGTGTCGGCGGCGGTCGCGGGGCGGCTCGTGGAGCGGCTGGGCCGGTCGTTGACCGTGATCGGGCTGTGCCTGGTGGTCGTCGGGCTGGTGGCGGTCGCGCTGATCTCGCTGCTGGTGGAGGGGCCGTCGGTGGCGTGGTGGATCGCGCCCGCGCTGTTGGTCGCCGGTGTGGGCGGGGGAGCGGTCATCTCCCCGAACACCACGCTGACCCTCTCCAGCGTGCCGACGCGGATGGCGGGCGTCGCCGGGGGGCTGCTGCAAACGGCGCAGCGCATCGGCCAGGCCGTCGGCACGGCGGTGCTCAGCACGGTGTTCCACGCGGTGCTCAGCCGCGGCGGCGACTTCGCCCGCGCCACGGCCACCGCGCTCGGCACGGCGGTGGTGCTGGTCTGCGTCGCGCTCGCCATCGCGGTGGGGGACCGCCGCAAGCAGGAGCGCCGTGCTCCGGTCGGGGTCGGGGTCACCGGAAGTTAGGGGTGGTCTGTCGGAAAATACCCGGCCCGACCCCTGGGAAGCGCCCGCCGTGCGCATTACGCTTCGGCTGAGCACGAGCCGCGGGGCGGACCCTGCACCCCGACCCCGCGCCGCGGCCCGCGCAGCCCTGTCCCCGCCGCACACCGCAGGCCCCAGCCCGGCGCACCACCCGGGCCGCTCGCGGCTGCCCACCGGAAGGAACCGGTCCCCATGCGCACAGCCCTGCTCCGGGTCGCCACCACCGCCGCGGCGGCCCTCGCCGCCCTGGCCATCGGCACCGCCACCGCCTCCACCGCGTCCGCCGCCACCGCCGCGGCCGACCCGGTGTTCACCCCCACCGGCGACGTCACCGCGCAGGTCACCAAGCTCTCGCAGAGCGACGCCGCCTCGCGCCTGCGCTCCTCGGGCATCACCTGGTCCTCCAGCGGCGGCTGCACCGACCGGTACAACTCCACCTGCACCTCGTTCGAGCAGATCAACCTCGCCACCGTGCAGGGCGCCCAGACCCTCAAGAGCGCCACCGGGTGCGCGCTCAACATCACCGGCGGCACCGAGGTCGGGCACGCCAGCGGCACCTACAGCCACTTCAACGGCTACAAGCTCGACTTCTCGCTGAGCACCTGCCTGACCAACTACATCAAGGGCACCTTCACCTCCATCGGCGGCAGCAAGTGGCAGTCGGGGAGCGGGAACGTGTACTACCTGGAGAGCAACCACTGGGATGTGACGTACTACAACTGCGGCGGCTGCTGACCGCTGCCCGACGCGACTGCCCCCTGTCCACTCAGGACAGGGGGCAGTCGCGTGCGCGCTGCTGCGTCAAAAGCGCGCGGATTGCTTTGCGGGCTCGATGCTGTGGGGGCGTGTTGTGTTGGGTGAGTGGGCGCCCTGCTTCAAGAGCACAAGCTACTGGGGAAAGCGCGGTAGGGCGGGAGCTGTGTGCTCCCGCCCTACCGGTGGTGGTGCTGGTGGGGTCAGCCCCAGATGGAGGCGGCCCACTCGGGGTGGTCGATGAAGGGGTTGCGGTTGTGCTGCCAGGTGTCGTAGATGACCTGGTTGCGGCGCTTCTCGAAGGTGTCCGGGGGGTCCTGGGCGTTCCACTGGAGCAGGACGGACAGCTTGCCGATGTTGGGGTTGGTGCCGTTGCTGGTGCTCTCGTTGGGTTCCAGGTCCGGCCAACCGTCGTCGCCCTCGTAGCGCAGGGCCATGTAGAGGACCATGCGGGCGACGTCGCCCTTGACGGCGGAGCGGGGTTCGAAGCTGTCGGAGTCGCTGTAGCAGCCGGAGCACTGGGAGACGGCGGAGCCGCCGTTGTCGAAGTCCTTGTTGCTGCGGGTGCTGTTGACCGTGACGTCCTCGGGGCGCAGGTGGTGGACGTCGGTGCCGGGGCCGGTGGTGGTGCCGAAGTCGCCGTGGGACTTGGCCCAGACGTGCTCGCGGTTCCAGTTGTCGACGCCGCCGCCGTTGTTGGTCTTGGGGGTGGAGACGCCGGAGTAGACCTCGATGACGTTGTTGCTGTTCGCCGGGTCCTGGTCGGTGTCCTTGAGCGCGTCCCAGACCTGGTCGTAGCTCAGCTTGGTGACCCCGGTGGAGATGATCGTGTGCAGGGCCGAGCGCAGGGATGGCCCGGTCTTGCCGATCGCGTTCTTGTAGTAGGTGCTGTCGTAGTCACCGGACCCGCCGGGCGGCGTGGTGGTCGGCGGTGCGGTGGTCGGCGCCGTGGTGGTTGGTGGGGTGGTGGTGCCGCCGACCAGGGCGAACGCGGTGGTGTTCGTCAGGCCCGGGTGCGAGAAGTAGGCCGACAGCGACCCGGTGGCGTCGATGAGCTTGCCCAGCAGGGACGGGTTGCTCTTGAGGCCGAACGCGCTGCGGTGCGCGGAGGTGATCTGCACGTACACCATCCGCGACGTGCTCGTCTCCGACGCGGAGTCGGCCAGCGCGAGCGCGTAGTCCGACGGGTAGTTCGAGCGCACCACGGTGTTCGTGGCGGTCGGTTGCCCCACCACGTACCCGCGCACGGTGGCGGCGGCGCCGTTCTGCTGCCCCAGCGCCTGCGCCACGGTCAGCGGCGTGGCCGCCCCGGCGGCGGGCGCGTGCAGCGCCACCACGGCGGTGAGCCCGGTGGCCAGTGCCGAGAAGAACGCTAAGAGGGTCCAACGTCGTTGTCGCACGGCGGCAAGTCCCTTCCCCGACGGTCACCCCAGCAGGGCGACGCGAAGTGACCAACTGTTCACGATCGAGTGAAGGCTGCCATGGAACAACACACTGCGGCGTGAATTCGGTGGGGCTTTCCGATGACCGGCAGCGTTCCAACACCGAAAGGGCCACCCGACCCGGTCCGACCAGCCCAACCCCCTGCGGCACCGGGCGCACCCCGCCCGCGACCCCCGCGGCCCGCAGTCGCCGCGCCGCCCCGCGGTGGGGGTCGTCGGGCGGGCGGTGTGCGGGCGTTGGAGGATGACCGGGCACCGCACACGAGCATGGGAGACAGCATGGCGCCGCAGAAGCCCGAGATCGACTTCCCGGCTGGCGAGCCGCCGACCGACCTCGTCGTCGAGGACATCACCGTCGGCGACGGGCCCGAGGCCCGGGCCGGGCAGCTCGTGGAGGTGCACTACGTCGGGGTGTCGTTCTCCACCGGCGAGCAGTTCGACGCGTCCTGGGACCGGGGCGACACCTTCCGCTTCCCGCTGGGCGCGGGCCGGGTCATCCAGGGCTGGGACCAGGGCGTGCAGGGGATGAAGGTCGGCGGCAGGCGCAGGCTCACCATCCCGGCGCACCTGGGCTACGGCGAGCGCGGCGCGGGCGACCTCATCAAGCCGGGCGAGACGCTGATCTTCGTGGTGGACCTGCTCGGCGTCAGCTGAGCCCTGGGGCCTGTCCCAGCCGCCGCACCAGCCCGAGCACCGCGGCCGGGTCCGCGACGTGCGCGTCGTGGCCCAGCCCGGGCAGCACCACCGGGTCCTCGACCAGCGCCGCCAGCTGCTCGCCGGAGCACAGCGGGTCCCGCTCGCCGGTGGCCAGCACCACCGGGCAGCGGGCGGCCCGCAGCAGCCCGGCCACGTCGGGCGCCCCGACGGCGAACGCGCGCTGGTCGAGGCTCGCCCGCCAAGCGCCGCCGTCGCGCACGACCGCGTCCGGGTCGTCGAGGCCGCCGGGCAACCCCGCCAACCGCCCCGCCCACGCCGCCGCCTCCGCGCGGGTGGCGAAGGTGCGGGGCGGTTTCGCGGCCGTGGCGGCCGCGCGCGCCAGGTCCTCGGCCGACCACGCCACCTTGATGCCCAGGCCGACGACGCCTTCGACGTCCACCCCGAACCACCCGGACGCCAGCGCCAGCGCGACGACCCCGCCCAGCGAGTGCCCCACGGCGACATAGCGGCGGGTGGTGTCGACCTCCACGGCGGCGGCGAGCGCGCCGAAGCTGTAGCGGGTCAGCGGTGGGGCGGACCCGTGCCCGGCCAGGTCGACCGCGACGGCGTCGCCGTCCCAGCGCTCGACGACCCCGTCCCACACCCGGCGCGTCGCGCCGAGGCCGTGCAGCAGCAGGAGGGTGGGCTGGTCCACCGCGCCATGCTACTGCCGCTCACCCGAACGCGACGTGGTCCAGCCAGAAGTCCAGCAGGGCCGCGTCGCCCTCGACCTCGACCGCGCTCGCCGGGACGCGGCGGTAGACCAGCAGCAGCAAGTCGGCCAGCGAGCCGCGGGCGGTGACGGCCGCCCGCCGGTCGCCGCGGTCCCAGGTGATCACCTCGCCGGTCAGGTCGACGAACCACCGGGCACCGGGCGCCTCCAGGGCCACCGCGCGGCCCGGACCGAGCAGGTCGCGCTTGCGCGGGGTGATGGTGAAGTGCTCCGGCTGCACGTCGAGGTCCATCCACTCGTCCAGCGACTCCGCCAGCACCCCGGGCGCGGCGGTGAACGGCAGGCCCACGGCGAGGGTGGCGTCCGCGCGGTGCACCAATGTCTCGTTCGCGAAGCGGCGGGCCCAGAACGTCGAGCCATCGAGGTCGAACGGCGCCCACATGTCCACGCCGGGCCCGACCTCCAGCAGCGCCTCCGCCAGCGCGGCGGCCCCCTCGACGAGCCAGTCGCCGGGCAGCACACCGCTGTCGTCGCCGTGCAGGACGCGCAGCTCGGTGTCGTCCAGCGCCGCGCCGGTGCGCACGACCTCGGCCGCCCAGCGGTGGCCCGCGCCGATGTGGCGCACCAGCATGCCCAGCGTCCAGCCGGGGCACGACGGGACAGGGGTGCGCAGCTCGGCGCCGTGCAGCTCGCGGGCCAGCACCTCGGTCTGGGCCAGCACCTGCGCGGCGTGGGTGGGGAAGTCCACGGTCGTCCTCCTCGGGTCTCGCCCAGAGGTCGGAGCCGGGCGCGGTGCCCCTACACCAACTGCTCGATGACTTTCTCCACCCGCCGCTGCCGGGTCGCGGCGGCCTTAGCGCCCTCGACGGAGAGCACGTGCGCGCGCTGCTGGCTGTAGGACAGCTTGTCGAAGGCGGCCTTGGCGGCGGGCGCGTCGGCGAGCGCGGCGGCGAGGTCGTCGGGCACCTCCACCTCGCGCGGCTCGGTGTCGAGCACCAACCCCACCGCCACGGTGTCCCCGGCGGCGATCCCGGCCGCCTTGCGCACGTCCGCGCTCACGGGGATGAGGAACTGCCCGCCGCGCGCGGCCACGGTCGAGCGGTAGCTGTACCCGTTGACGGTGACGACGACCGCCGCGCGCTTGGCGGAGGTGAGGGCGGACATGACCGCCTCCGGGACGACCATCCCGGTCGCGCTCTTGCCGTGCAGGTCCACGGTGGTCGAGAACTCCATGCGGGGGAGTATGGGCCCTTCCCTACACTCGCCGCGTGGGCAAGCGCGTATCGGTCCGGAATGCGGCGTTCCAGCAGTGGCAGTCGCTGCTGACCAACCGCACCAAGCGCCAGCGCACCGGGGAGTTCCTGGTGCACGGCGTCCGCCCCATCACCCTCGCCGTCGAGCACGGCTGGCCGCTGACCGCCCTGCTGCGCGCCGACGGCCGCCGCCCCTCCGACTGGGCCCGCGGCGTGCTCTCCCGGGTCGACGCCCCCGTCTACGACCTCGCCCCGGACCTGCTGGCCGAGCTGTCCGAACGCGACGACGACACCGCCGAACTGGTCGCCGTGGCCGCCCTGGCCCCCGACGACCTCACCCGCATCCCCGCGGGCCCGTCGATGCTCGTGGTCGCCTTCGACCGCCCCACCAGCCCCGGCAACATCGGCACCCTCACCCGCTCCTGCGACGCCCTCGGCGCCGCGGGCCTCATCGTCACCGGCCACGCCGCCGACGTCTACGACCCCAAGGCCGTCCGCGCCAGCACCGGCTCCCTCTTCGCCCTCCCCGTCGTCCGCGCCCCCGCCCCCGCCGACGTCGCCACCTGGGTCACCGCCGTCCGCGAGGCGGGCACCCCCCTCCAGGTCATCGGCACCGACGAACACGGCCCCACCCGCATCACCGACGTCGACCTCACCGCCCCCACCCTGCTCGTCATCGGCAACGAGACCACCGGCATGAGCACCAAGTGGCACACCCTCTGCGACACCACCCTCCACATCCCCATCGGCGGCGCCGCCAGCTCCCTCAACGCCGCCACCGCGGGCACCCTCACCCTCTACGAAGCCGCCCGCCAACGCTCCTTCCCCACCGCCCGTTAGGGCGCGTTTCACGCATCCGCCACCCACCTGCGTCACCGCCCGACACCGTCCTCCACCTGGCACCACGGCCGCTTGCCCTGCACAAGGCAAACCGGCACAGCGACAAACGAGCCGACGCCACGCCTCTTGCAAACCCGTTCAAGCCCCTAGGCAGACGGTTCTGGACAGCGGTGTGCTGCGCCCAGCTACATTCGGCTCGTGAAGGTCATCACTCAGCGGGAGTTCCAGGACAACTCGGCGTGGGTCATGGATGCGGTCGAGGCGGGGGAGACCTTCCACATCACGCGCAACGACGCAGTCATCGCGGAAGTCCGTCCGCTGCCTCGGCGGAGGCAGTTGACCGCTGAGGAACTGGTCGATCGACACCGCGCGCTGCCCAGGGTCGACCGCGCCCTCTTCTGCGTTGAGGCGGACGCGCTGTTCGGCTCCGATGACCGGATCGGGGAGGGCCAGTACCAGCGTGGTGATCGCTGAGCGGCGCTAGTCGGGTGTGCCGGCAATCTGCGCGCCTGTCGACATGGTCATCGAGGTGTGAGCGGTGGACGGGGTCGCCCGGGGTGGGCGGCCCCGACCGGGAAGCCGTCAGGTCACCAGCCTCGTTCGCGCCATTGGTGGAGCTTGGGGCGTTCGGCGCCGAGGGTGCTGTCGTCGCCGTGGCCGGGGTAGAACCAGGTGTCGTCGGGGAGGGTGTCGAAGAGGCGGTGTTCGACGTCGTTGAGGAGGGACTCGAACTGCTCGGGGAGGGTGGTCTTGCCCACTCCGCCGGGGAAGAGGGAGTCGCCGGTCCAGAGGTGGGGGGTGCCGCCGGGGTCGCGGTGGAGGAGGGCGATGGAGCCGGGGGTGTGGCCGCGGAGGTGGATGACCTCCAGCTCGACCTCGCCGACGGTGATCTTCTCGCCGTGCAGGACGAGGCGGTCGGGGGGGACGGGGAGGGGGTCGGCGTCGTCGGGGTGGGCGATGGTCTCGGTGCCGAACTTGCCCGCGACCGCGCCGAGGGCCTGCCAGTGGTCGGGGTGCTGGTGGGTGGTGACGATGGTGCGCAGGGTGGGGCGGTCGGGGCCGGAGCCGATGAGGTCGGAGAGCCGGTCGGGGTCGTTGGCCGCGTCCACCAGCAGGGCCTCGCGGGTGGCCAGGCAGGTGAGCAGGTAGGCGTTGTTGTCCATCGGGCCGACCGAGACCTTCGTCACGGACAGGGTGCCCAGGGTTCGCCGGGCGGCGGGGCCACCGGGCTCGACGTGGCCGGTGTAGTCGTCGAGGAAGTCCACGGCGCTCAAAGCTAGCGCACAGGTCCGGGGTGTACCCGTTTCAACAGGCCGTACTCAGGGAACGTACCCTGTTACCAACGCGTGACCTATTCACCGAGCCCCCGCCGCCGACACCGAGTGAGCCCGTGACCTCCACAGAGACCGCGAACCAGGCACGGTCCCCGCGCAAGATCAGCTGGGACGTCATCCGCGTGCTGGCCGTCTACTCCGTCGTCGTCCAGCACATCACCCACCAGTCGCCGATCAACCACCCCGAGCTGGGGCCCTACCCGTTCGTGCTGCCGCTCCAGTTCGGGGCGAGCACGCTGCTGGTGATCTCCGCGTACTTCGTGTGCGTGACGGTGCGCCGGGGGAACACGCGCCAGTGGCTGTGGAAGAAGCTGACCAGGCTGCTGCCCGCCTACCTGGTCGCCGTCGTGGTGACCTACGCCGTCTCGCGCGCGGTCGCGCCGATGTTCGGCTGGTACCTGCCGACCCCGACCGACCTGGTGGCGAACCTGTTCATGGTGCAGGCGTGGTCACCGGACTTCCACTGGGTCGACGCCTCGTACTGGACGCTGCCGGTGCAGGTCATGTCGTTCGTCGCCGCCGCGCTGCTGTGGCCGCGCGGGTGGGGGCGGGGCGCCAAGCTGCCGGTGCTGCTGTGGGGGCTGGTCATCGCCCCGCTGGTGATCCGCTTCCTCTGGCGCGGCGACGACGCCCAGCAGTGGGTCATCTCGCTGTTCGACGGCCTCGCGCTGCACCGGGTCGCGCTGTTCGGGGTGGGTGCGGCGATCTGGCTGTGGACGCAGGGCCGCTTCTCCGGCAGGCACCTGGCCGTCTACGCCGTCGCCGCCCTGGTGGCCCAGGACGCGCACGCCTACTTCGCCGACACCCCGTCGACGATCGCGTTCGGGGTGGTCGTCGCGCTGATCATCGCGGCGGCGGGCGGCCGGGACTGGGACTTCCCGGTGCTGCGCCCGCTGGCCCCGGTGATCCGCTGGCTCGGCGGCATCTCCTTCGGCGTCTACCTCGTGCACCAGGAGCTCGGCTTCGTGCTCGCCCGCTTCCTGCTCGACGCGGGCGTGGGCGCGTGGGGCAGGCTCGTCCTCTGCTCGGTGATGGCCGTGCTGCTCGGCTGGGTGGTCACCAAGGCGGTGGAGAACCCCGCCCACCGCTGGCTGACGACGGTCTGGCCCGCCCGGTGGGCCCGGCTCAAGGCCACCGCCAGGGCGACCGGGGAGGCGCTGCGCGACCTGCCCCAGGTGCCTCAGCCCCAGGTCGCGAGCTCGGGGGCGTCGCTGAGGGCCGAGCTGTCGCCGCGCATGAGCCACGGCAGCACCGCCGCGGCCGACCCGCGCACCTCCACCGACCCGGTGCTCGCCGCGGCCATGGCCAAGTCCCAGCTGCGCTGACCGCCGCCGGGGAGCGCCACCACCACGGTCACCACACCGCCGCCCGCACCCGCCAGGTGCGGGCGGACGGCGTGCTCCAGCAGCCGCTCCAGGGCGGCGGCGGGCACGTCGGCGTAGGCGGTGCCGGTGTCCAGGTCGACCAGGTGGTTCCAGGCCTCGACCAGGGCCAGCTCGACGACCTCGGCCGCCGGGAAGGTTCGCCCGTTCGGGTGAGCCACCACCGCCGTCCACTGGTCGTCGGCCATCCGCGCGACCGCGGCGTGGAAGCGGTCGCAGGCGGCGTAGAGGTCCTCCCGGATGACCTGGCCCAGCCGGTCGGCGCCCGCCTCGATGTCGGCGTCGCGGTCGGCCCTGCTGGCGTAGGCCGGGTGCTCGATCCCGGTCCGCGCCCAGGTCAGCAGGTTGACCAGGGCGTCGGCGTTGCGGGCGAGGTGGCTCACCAGGTGCGCCCTGGTCCACCCGGGCAGCCGCGACGGCGCCCGGAAGGCGTCCTCGTCCAGCCCCGCCACCGCCTCGTGCAGCCGCGCCCACGCCGCGCGCACGAGCCCGTGCGCGGAGGTGGCTCGCTCGACGGCCGAGACCAGCGCGGGCGTACGCTGGCCCGGCGGTCCGCCGGTGGTCAGCCCGCCGGTCCGGTCCGCGCCAGCCGACGCCTTCGATCCGCTCATGCGATCCCCCGACCGCTCGACTCCGGCGCACCGCGGCGCCCCGTGCCACCCAGCGTAGGCCCCGCCCGGTTACCGACGGGTAGGACCACCGGCGCGGTGCGGGCCGGGGCGCGGGCGGCCAGAATTGTCGGTGCCCCGACCTAGCATGACCGCCTGCCGCCGTCCCGTGCGCGCCGCGGGTGCCACCCGCACCCGCGCACGCCCCCGACCAGGGTGCGACCCGGGCCCCGGCAGGCCGTGTGACCAGGACTTACGCAGCTCGACCAGGACCCATCTCGACCAAGACCCATCTCGACCAGAACTCACGCAAGTGTGACCCGTACTCATCTCGACGCGTTATCTCGACCGAAGGGACCTCAGTGGCCGACCGCCTCGTCGTTCGCGGCGCCCGGGAGCACAACCTGCGCGGCGTGGACCTCGACCTGCCCCGCGACAGCCTCATCGTCTTCACCGGCCTGTCCGGGTCGGGCAAGTCCAGCCTCGCCTTCGACACGATCTTCGCCGAGGGCCAGCGGCGCTACGTGGAGTCGCTGTCGGCCTACGCCCGGCAGTTCCTCGGGCAGATGGACAAGCCCGACGTCGACTTCATCGAGGGCCTGTCGCCCGCGGTGTCGATCGACCAGAAGTCGACCAGCCGCAACCCGCGCTCCACGGTCGGCACCATCACCGAGGTCTACGACTACCTGCGCCTGCTGTTCGCCCGCGCGGGCAAGCCGCACTGCCCCACCTGCGGCGAGGCGATCAGCAAGCAGACCCCGCAGCAGATCGTCGACCAGGTGCTCGCCATGGACGAGGGCCTGCGCTTCCAGGTGCTCGCCCCGGTCATCCGCGGCCGCAAGGGCGAGTACGTCGACCTGTTCTCCTCGTTGCAGTCGCAGGGCTACTCCCGCGCGCTGGTCGACGGCGTGGTGCACCAGCTGTCGGACCCGCCCAAGCTCAAGAAGCAGGAGAAGCACGAGATCGCGGTCATCATCGACCGGCTGTCGGTGAAGGCGTCGAGCAAGCAGCGGCTCACCGACTCGGTGGAGACCGCGCTGCGGCTGGCCGACGGCCTGGTCGAGCTGGACTTCGTCGACCTGGAGGAGGACGCGCCGGGCCGCCGCCGCGGCTTCTCCGAGCACCTGGCCTGCCCCAACGGCCACCCGCTCGGCGTGGAGGACCTGGAGCCCCGGTCGTTCTCGTTCAACTCCCCGTACGGCGCCTGCACCGTGTGCACGGGTCTGGGCGTGCGGATGGAGGTCGACCCCGAGCTGGTCGTGCCCGACGACGAGCTGTCGCTGGCCGACGGCGCCATCGCCCCGTGGGCGGGTGGGCAGACCGCCGAGTACTTCACCCGGCTGCTCACCTCGCTGTCGGAGGCGCTGGGGTTCCGGATGGACACCCCGTGGCGGCGGCTGCCCGCGAAGGTGCAGAAGGCGGTGCTGCACGGCGTCGACGAGCAGGTGCACATCCGCTACAAGAACCGCTACGGCCGCCAGCGCTCCTACTACGCCAGCTTCGAGGGCGTGATCCCGTTCCTGGAGCGGCGCCAGGAGCAGACCGAGTCCGACTCCCAGCGGGAGAAGTACGAGGGCTACATGCGGGAGGTGCCCTGCCCGGCCTGCCAGGGCACCCGGCTCAAGCCGGAGATCCTGGCCGTGACCCTCGACCACCCCGGCGGCGACCGGTCGATCGCCGAGGTGTCGGCGATGTCGATCGGGGAGTGCTCGGCGTTCCTCGACGCGCTCACCCTGGGCAAGCGCGAGGCGATGATCGCGGGCGCGGTGCTCAAGGAGATCCAGGCCCGGCTGCGCTTCCTGCTCGACGTCGGCCTGGACTACCTGTCGCTGGACCGGGCCTCGGGCACGCTGTCGGGCGGCGAGGCCCAGCGCATCCGGCTGGCCACCCAGATCGGCTCCGGCCTCGTCGGCGTGCTCTACGTGCTCGACGAGCCCTCGATCGGGCTGCACCAGCGCGACAACCACCGGCTGATCGAGACCCTGACCCGGCTGCGCGACCTGGGCAACACGCTCATCGTGGTCGAGCACGACGAGGACACCATCCGCACCTCGGACTGGGTCGTCGACATCGGACCGGGCGCGGGCGAGCACGGCGGCAAGGTCGTGCACAGCGGGCCGTTCAAGCAGCTGCTCAGGAACAAGGAGTCGCTGACCGGCGCCTACCTGGCGGGCCGCAGCAGCATCGAGGTGCCCGCCCTGCGGCGCGCGGTCGACAAGAAGCGGCAGCTGACCGTGGTGGGCGCGCGCGAGCACAACCTGCGCGGCATCGACGTGTCGTTCCCGCTGGGCTGCCTGGTCTCGGTCACCGGGGTGTCCGGTTCGGGCAAGTCGACCCTGGTCAACGACATCCTGGCCACGGTGCTGGCGAACAAGCTCAACGGCGCCCGGCAGGTGCCCGGCAGGCACACCAGGGTCAACGGCCTGCACCACCTCGACAAGCTGGTGCAGGTCGACCAGTCGCCCATCGGCCGCACCCCCCGGTCGAACCCGGCCACCTACACCGGCGTGTTCGACAACATGCGCAAGCTGTTCGCCTCCACCACCGAGGCGAAGGTGCGCGGCTACCAGCCCGGCCGGTTCTCCTTCAACGTCAAGGGCGGGCGCTGCGAGGCGTGCGCGGGCGACGGCACCATCAAGATCGAGATGAACTTCCTGCCGGACGTCTACGTGCCGTGCGAGGTGTGCAAGGGCGCCCGGTACAACCGGGAGACCCTGGAGGTGCACTACAAGGGCAAGACCATCGCCGAGGTGCTGGACATGCCGATCGAGGAGGCCGCGGCCTTCTTCGAGCCGATCAAGTCCATCCACCGGCACCTGCAGACCCTGGTCGACGTCGGCCTGGGCTACGTCCGGCTCGGCCAGCCCGCCCCGACGCTGTCCGGTGGTGAGGCGCAGCGGGTGAAGCTGGCCAGCGAGCTGCAGAAGCGCTCCACCGGGCGCACGGTCTACATCCTCGACGAGCCCACCACCGGCCTGCACTTCGAGGACATCCGCAAGCTGCTCGGGGTGATCAACGGCCTGGTGGACAAGGGCAACTCGGTGATCGTCATCGAGCACAACCTGGACGTGATCAAGACCTCGGACTGGATCATCGACATGGGCCCGGAGGGCGGGTCCGGCGGTGGCACCGTGCTGGCCGAGGGCACGCCCGAGGACATCGTGGCGGTGCCGGGGAGCTACACCGGCCAGTTCCTCGCCCCCGTCCTGTCCTGAGCCGCTCCCGGCGCGTCCACACCGGACGCGCCGGGAGGCCAGGGGAGGGCCGCTGGGACACCGCGTCACCCGGGTGGGGGAGCACGCTCGGGCACACCGGTTGTCCTGCTGCACACGCTTTGCAACACGCCTGTATCCCGACCACCGCTCCGGCCTCCTAACCTCGTAGTCGCGGTCACGCCCCCGCGGAGGAGACCCCATGCCCGAGCAGCCGTCCCGCACCGCTGAGGTCGACCCCGGGCGCCTCGACGAGGCCACGCGGGCCCGCCTGCGCGCCGAGTTCGGCGACCGCCTGCTGCTCGGGCCCGCCCTGCCCGTGCCGCTGACCGCCGAACTGGCGGTCGCGGTCAACCCCACCGCGGGCTTCGCCCGCTGGGCCCGCGCCAACCGGCTGCGCGCCCTGCCGGTGGACCTGTCCGCCGCCGCCCCGCTGGTCGGCCCGCTGGCCGTGCCCGACCGCCCCGGCGGCCCGTGCTGCGCCCGCGCCCGCCGCGGCGCCGCCGAGCGCGCGCCCGGCAGCGCCGTGCCCGAGCGGGTGGCCCGCCTCGTCGACGACCTGGTGGACCGGGGTGCTGAGCACCCGTCCGGCACCCCGGAGCGGGTGGCCCGGCTTGTCGACGACCTGCTGGACCGCGGCGCCGCGGGCCCGCCCGGCACCCCCGCGCCCGAGCGGGTGGCCCGCCCCGCGGGTGGCCTGCTTGACCGGTTGCCCAGCGCCGCCGCGGCCGTGCCCGAGCGGGTGGCCCGGCTCATCGGTGACCTGCTGGACCGGGGCGCCGACGACCTGGTGGACCACGTCGCGGAGCTGACCGAGGCGGGCGGGGTGCTCTGGCACCGGGTCGTCCCGCTGCCCTCCTGCCCGGTGTGCGGCGGGGCGGCGGCCGCGGGCGCGCGGCCGGGCCTGCCGGACGGCGACGACGTCGACGCCCTGCGCGCCGCCCTGGCGGGCTGGCTCGACCCGCTCACCGGCGTCATCGCCACCGTCACCGCGCACCGGCCCCTGGGCCCCGGCCTGCCGCACGCGGCCACCACCTCGCCCCCGCGCGCCGTCGACACCCGCGGCGCCGTCCGCACCACCCCCGTCGGCCGGGGCCGGGGCGCCACCGAGCGCGACGCCGTGCTCACCGCGGTCGCGGAGGCCGTGGAGCGCTACTCCGCCTCCCTGCCCGACCCCGACCGCCTCGTCTGGGCCCGCCCCTCCGACCTCGACGGCGACGTGCTCGACCCCCGCGAGTTCCCCCAGCTCGACCCGCTGTCCTACGGCACCCCCGGCTCCGGGTGCGTCCCGTTCGACCGCAGGCTCGACCACCCGTGGGTGCGGGGCACCTGGCTCGACTCCGGCGGCCCGGTCTGGGTGCCCGCCGTGCACGCCTACCTGGCCATGCCCCTGCTGCCCGAGCACCGCATCGCCCAGGCCACCACCGCGGGCCTGGCCGCGGGCGCCGACCCCGACGCCGCCGCCCTGCGCGCGGTCCTGGAGCTGGTCGAGCGCGACGCCTTCCACGCCACCTGGCTCACCGGCGGCCGCGGCCGCTACGTCGACCTCGACGACACCCTGGACGAGGACCTGCACGACCTCGTCGGCGCACTGACCGCCCTGGGCCCCGCGGTCGAGGTGCACACCCTGCCCACCACCGCCTACGGCACCACCGCCCTGGCCCTGGCCCTCGGCGACGGCCGCCGCTGGCCCGGCGCCGCCCTCGGCCTGGCCGCCGACCGCTCCCCCCGGGCCGCCATCCGCGCCGCCCTGCTCGAACTGGCCACCACCGCGCCCGCCCTGGCCGACGTCCTGCGCACGGGCTCGCCCGCGATCCCGCGGACCTCGGCGGAGGTCCGCACCCCCTTCGACCACGCGACCCTCTACTTCCCCACCTCGGCGGTCCCCGCCTTCGACCGCTTGCGGACCGGTGGCACCACCCCGTTGAGCGCGCTGCCCGAACCGGCGTTCCCCACGACCCGCGACCACCTGGCGGCGACGCTGTCGACGAAGGGGATCCGGGTGGCGCTGGTGGACGTCACCAGCGCCGACACGGCCACCGGCCCGTTCCGCGTGGTGCGGGCGGTGAGCGCCGACCTCCAGCCGACGACGCACGGGTACGCGCACCGGCGCGGGTTGGTGGCGCGGCACCGGCGGGCGGGGGTCGTGCCGGGGGAGCGGCCCGCGCACCCGCTGTGGCACTGAGCTGGGGAGCGGCGCACCCGGGACAGCCTGGTGGGAGGGTGATCCCGGGAAGGCCGTGAACGATTTTCGGGATATCGCCAGCACTTGGGTGGTGCCCCGAAATCCGGCGGGCGGCGGGGTGGTTACCCTGCCTGTCATGGCGAGGTACTTCGACGTGCACCCGGACAACCCGCAGCGGCGGGCCATCGGGCAGGTCGTGGACCTGGTGCGGTCCGGTGGGCTGATCGCCTACCCGACCGACTCCTGCTACGCGCTGGGGTGCGCGCTGGGCAACCGCGAGGGGGTGGAGCGGATCCGGGCGATCAGGAAGCTGGGGGACAACCACCACTTCACCCTGATGTGCCGGGACTTCGCCCAGCTGGGGCAGTTCGTGCACGTGGGCAACGCGGTGTTCCGGGCGGTGAAGGCGGCGACGCCGGGCAGCTACACGTTCATCCTGCCCGCCACCAAGGAGGTGCCGCGCCGGTTGATGCACCCGAAGAAGAAGACGGTGGGCGCGCGCATCCCCGACCACGTGGTCACCCAGGCGATCCTGGCCGAGCTGGGCGAGCCGATGATCTCCTCGACGCTGCTCATCCCCGGCGAGGACGAGCCGATGGTGCAGGGCTGGGAGATCAAGGAGGCGCTCGACCACCAGGTCGACGCCGTGATCGACTCCGGGGAGTGCGGGACCGTGCCGACCACGGTCGTCGACTTCTCCGACGACGTGCCCGAGGTCGTTCGGGTCGGCGCCGGGGACGTCAGCCGGTTCGAGTAGTCCCCGAGGCGGCTGGGCCGCCCGGGTCCGGGGGCATCGGACCGCGGGCGGCTCAGCCTCAAGCGCACACCCCTACGGGGAGACGGTCTCCTTCGCCCGCGGCCCCGGCACCTCCGAGCCCGGCGCGTCGGCGTCCTGCGGGGCCGGGCCGCCGTGGTGGTCGTCGGACATGGTGGCCTCGTCGAACGGGACCTCGCCGGAGAGCACCCGCTGGGCCCGGTCGTGGTCGAACTCCTTGGTCCAGGTGCCCAGCAGCACCGTGGCCACGGCGTTGCCCGCGAAGTTCGTCAGCGCCCGCGCCTCGGACATGAACCGGTCGATGCCCACGATCAGGCCCACGCCGTCGACCAGGTCGGGGCGGTGCGACTGCAACCCGCCCGCCAGGGTCGCCAGGCCCGCGCCGGTGACGCCCGCCGCGCCCTTGGACGCGATGATCATGAACAGCATCAGCGAGACCTGCTCGCCCAGCGACAGCGGCGACCCGGTCGCGTTGGCCACGAACAGCGTCGCCATGGTCAGGTAGATCGCCGTGCCGTCGAGGTTGAACGAGTACCCGGTCGGCACCGCGATGCCCACCACCGGCTTGCTCACGCCCAGGTGCTCCATCTTGGCGATCAGCCGGGGCAGCGCGACCTCCGAGGAGGAGGTGGACACGATGAGCAGGAACTCCCGGCCCAGGTAGGCCAGCAGCTTGAACAGGTTCACCCTGGCCACCAGCCACAGCAGGCCGCCGAGCACCACCGCGACGAACACCACGCAGGTCGCGTAGAAGCCGAGCATGATGATCGCCAGGCTCTTCAGCGCCGTCCACCCGGTCGCGCCGACCACCGCCGCGATCGCGCCGAACGCGCCGACCGGGGCCACCCACATGATCATCTGGAGCACGCGGAAGACGACCCGCTGGATGTGCCCGACCCCGCGCAGCACCGGCTCGCCGGACTTGCCCAGCGCCTGCACCGCGAACCCGACCAGCAGCGCCACCAGCAGCGTCTGGAGCACCGACCCGGAGGTGAACGAGGAGACCAGCGTGGTGGGGATGACGCCGAGCAGGAACTCGGTCGTGCCCGCGGCCTTGGTCACCTGCTTCTCGCCCTGCTGGGCCAGCGCGTCGGTCAGCTGCAGGCCGTCACCGGGGTGCAGGATGTTGCCCACGACCAAGCCGATCGCCAGCGCCACGGTGGACATCGCCAGGAAGTACACCAGCGCCAAGCCGCCGACCCGGCCCACCGACCGGGCCTTGGCCACCGAGCCGACGCCGAGCACGATCGAGCAGAAGATGATCGGGCTGATCATCATCTTGATGAGGGCGACGAACCCGTCGCCGAGCGGCTTGAGGCCCTTGCCGAAGGCCGGGAACAGGATGCCGACCGCCACGCCCGCGATGACCGCGGCGATGACGGCGAGGTAGAGGTAGTGGGTCTTCTCCCGGCGCTGCGGCCGCGGTGTGGTCGTCGTCGACACGGTGTCTCCTCGGGGGGCGGACCGCGGCGTCGCGGCCCGGGTGGCTCGCGCTGAGGCTCCCCGGTTTTGTGTCCCAGGTCACGATTGTGTTCATTGCGTTCACGGGGGTGGGTGACGGGGGGTGCGGGGGTGTTGTGGGCGGTGCCGGGTGGGGTGGGCAGGGCATGCTGTGCGGGTGAGCGGGCGCAAGCAGTGGAGCCTGGCCCGGCAGTTGCTGGTGCTCCAGGTGGTGATCGTGGGGGTGCTGGTCTCGGTGGGGGCGGGGCTGGCGTGGGTCGACGTGGCGGACCGGGCTCGGGAGTCGGCGGCGGGCACGGCGCTGGCGCTGGCCAGGGCGGTGGCCGACGCGCCGACGGTGGTCGAGGCCGTGCGGTCGGCGGACCCGTCGGCGGTGTTGCAGCCCTACGCGCAGCGGGTGCGGGCGGACACCGGGGTGGACTTCGTGACGATCATGAGCACCGACGGGGTGCGGTACACCCACCCCAACCCCGAGGAGATCGGGCGGCGGTTCCTGGGCAACACCGCCGAGGCGCTGGCGGGGCGGTCGCTCACCGAGACCTACACCGGCACGCTGGGGCCCTCGGTGCGCGCGGTGGTGCCGGTGTTCGACGCCCAGCGGCGGGTGGTGGCCCTGGTCAGCGCGGGGATCACGCTGGCGGCGATCAGCAGGCAGGTCGCGACCAGGGTGCTGCCGCTGCTCGGGGTCGCCGCCACCGGGCTGCTCGCCGGCGCCGCGGGCACCTACCTGGTGAGCAGGCGGCTGCGCAGGCAGACCGCGGGGCTGGCCCCGGCCCGGCTCAGCCAGGTGATCGAGTACCACGAGGCGATCCTGCACTCGGTGCGCGAGGGGCTGGTGCTCGTCGGGCCCGACCGGCGGGTGACCCTGTGCAACGACGGGGTGCGCGCGCTGCTGGACCTGCCCGAGGACGCCGAGGGGAAGCGGGTGGACGAGCTGGGCCTGCCCGACCAGCTCGCCGCCGCGCTGCTCTCGGGCAGCGAGATGCGCGACGAGCTGCACCTGACCGACACCCGGGTGCTGGTGGTCAACTCCTCCACGGTGCGCTTCTCCGGCCGCGACCTGGGCAGCGTGGTGACCATCCGGGACCGCACCGACCTGCAGGCGCTCACCGGCGAGTTGGACTCGGTGCGCGGGTTCGCCGAGTCGCTGCGCTCGCAGGCGCACGAGGCCGCCAACCGCCTGCACACCGTGGTGTCGCTGGTGGAGCTGGGCCGCACCGGCGAGGCGGTCGAGTTCGCCACCGGTGAGCTGGCCATCGCCCAGCGGCTCACCGACCAGGTCGTCGCCGCGGTGGCCGAGCCGGTGCTCGCCGCGCTGCTGCTGGGCAAGGCCGCCGAGGCCAGCGAGCGCGGGGTGGAGCTGGTCGTCTCGGACGACACCGAGATCGCCGACGACGCGGTCGGCGACGGCGGCCCGCTCAGCCCGCGCGACCTGGTCACCATCCTGGGCAACCTCATCGACAACGCCGTCGACGCCGCCGTGGAGGGCGCGGCCGCGGCGAAGCCGGTGGTGCGGGTGTCGGCCCGCGCCACGCCCGCGGAGCTGGTGCTGCGCGTGGCCGACTCCGGGCCGGGCGTCCCCGACGTCACCGCCGCCTTTCGCCGCGGCTGGTCGACCAAGGCGGGCGCGGACGGCCGCGGCCTGGGCCTGGCGCTGGTGGGCCAGGCGGTGCGGCGCGCGGGCGGCACCGTCGACGTCGGGCGCGACGGCGGAGCGGTGTTCACCGTGCGGCTGCCGCTGCGGCGGCCGTCGTGATCCGCGTGCTGGTGGTGGAGGACAACCCCGTCGCCGCCGACGCCCACCGGCAGTACGTCGACCGGGTGCCCGGGTTCCGCGTGGTGGCCGTGACCCACTCCGGGCGCGACGCGCTGCGGCTGCTGGAGGGCACCCCGGTGGACCTGGTGCTGCTCGACCTGTACCTTCCGGACACCCACGGCCTCGACGTGGTGCGGGCGATGCGCGCGGGCGGGGTGGCCGCGGACGTCATCACGGTGACCTCGGCGCGGGACCTGGCCGTGGTGCGGGCGGCGGTGTCGCTGGGGGTGGTGCAGTACCTGCTGAAGCCGTTCACCTTCGCCGCGCTGCGGGACAAGCTGGAGGCCTACGGGCGGTTCCGGGCGCGCGACGGGGAAGCGGCCGGGCAGGCCGAGGTGGACGAGGTGTTCGGCACGCTGCGCGGGGCGGAGAACCTGGCCCTGCCCAAGGGGATGAGCGCGGAGACGCTGGAGGCCGTGGTGGCGGCGCTGCGCGGGGCGGGGGAGGGGTTGTCGGCCGCGGCGGCGGGGGAGCGGGTGGGGGCGTCCCGGGTCACCGCGCGGCGGTACCTGGAGTACCTGGCGGACAACGAGTTGGTGGTGCGGCGGCCGCAGTACGGCGGGGTGGGGCGGCCGGAGGTGTGGTACCGGCTCGTCCGGTGAGGCGCGTGCGGGGTTCGGTGGCTTGGCTCGCCTTCGGCTTCGCGGGAAGAGCGCAAAGATCGGGATTTTCGGGCGGGCTCGATGCGGTGGTCCTGTGTGGCCGGGGCCCCTGCGGCGATCACGTGCTGTCGGGCGGGAAAAGGCGGGCTGGAAAGACGCCCGCCCGTCCGCTGGGGGTAGCACGTGATCGCCTCCCCCAGCCACACAGGACCACCGCATCGAGCACTTCCGCAGCCGGGCTGTCCGCTGCTCTGGTGGTGCGGTGTGTTCGGGACCGCCGCGGCGGGCACTGGGGGAGCCGGGGTGCCTGCTGCGTGGGGGGGTGTGCGGCGAGGGAGGGGAGGGGTCAGTAGACGGGGCCGGTGTACTTCTCGCCGGGGCCCTGGCCGGGGGCGTCGGGGATGGCGGAGGACTCGCGGAAGGCGCGCTGGAGGGACTGGAGGCCGTCGCGGATGGGGGCGGCGTGGGGGCCGAGGTACTCGGCGGCGGCGGTGACGAGGCCTGCCAGGGCGGTGATGAGGCGGCGGGCCTCGTCGAGGTCGCGGTGGGGGGAGGTGTCGGGGTCCGGGTCGGCCAGGCCGAGGCGTTCGGCGGCGGCGGACATCAGCATGAGTGCCGAGCGGCTGATGACCTCGACGCTGGGGATCTCGGCCAGGTCGCGGGTGGACGGGGTGTCGCCGCCGGGGGTGGCAGGTGCTTCGCTCACGGTCTGCTACCCTTGCACGTGCGACCAGTCCCCGTTGACGCGGGGGCGGCAAAGTGGAGCCCCCGCTCCCACCCGCGTCGCCGCTCCAGGCGGCCGGGTCCGGTCTCTTCGCGGCCCCCTGCGGGTCGCGGGTGTTCCCGTGCGGGACGAACCTCGGGGTTCGGCCGGACGGGTGATCGGCTGCGGAAGCGGGCTCCATGCCGGAATGGCATGGGGCCTGTCGTTGTTGTAGGGGACCTCACTGCCGCGCACGACCCGGGTCACCGGGTCAGCACGAACCAGGTAGTACGACCGAGGAGGCCCCATCAGCACGGAGACACGCATCAACGACCGCATCCGGGTGCCGGAGGTCCGACTCGTCGGGCCCAACGGCGAGCAGGTCGGCATCGTCCGCATCGAGGACGCGCTGCGCTTGGCCCTGGAGGCGGATCTTGATCTCGTCGAGGTCGCCCCCCAGGCCCGCCCGCCGGTCTGCAAGCTCATGGACTTCGGGAAGTTCAAGTACGAGAGCGCGCAGAAGGCCCGCGAGTCCCGGCGCAACCAGGTGCTCACCGTCATCAAGGAGCAGAAGCTCCGGCCGAAGATCGACTCCCACGACTACGAGACCAAGAAGCGCAACGTCGTGCGCTTCCTCGAGCACGGGAACAAGGTCAAGGTCACCATCATGTTCCGCGGTCGCGAGCAGTCCCGCCCCGAGCTGGGGTTCCGGCTGCTGCAGCGGCTCGCCGAGGACGTGTCGGAGCTGGGCTTCGTGGAGTCGTCGGCCAAGCAGGACGGCCGAAACATGATCATGGTGTTGGCGCCGCACAAGAACGTCAAGCCCAAGCAGCAGCAGAAGGCGACCTCGGGCTCCGAGCAGTCCCAGGCCTCCGACGACGGGGCCGGTGACTCCGGGGCCGCGCCCGCGGAGTGACCTCGACCGGCACCCCGCCGGTCACCACCCACCGCATGCCGCCCCGACGGACCCCGCCGGGGCGGCACGACGACTGAGGATCGAACGAACCATGCCGAAGATGAAGACCCACTCCGGGACGTCCAAGCGCATCCGGGTCACCGGGAAGGGCAAGCTCCGCCGCCAGCAGGCAGGCCTGCGGCACAAGCTGGAGAAGAAGCCGACGACGCTGACCCGGCGCCTCTCCGGCACCGAGGAAGTCGCGAAGCCGGACGTGGCGCGCCTCAAGCGCCTGCTGGCCCGCTAGACCCCCCGACCACCCCCCGGGCCGGTCCCCGACCGGCCCGCCGAACGCGACAGGACGTACCCCGTGGCACGCGTCAAGCGGGCAGTGAACGCCCAGAAGAAGCGCCGCACGACCCTCGAACTGGCCAGCGGCTACCGCGGCCAGCGCTCGCGGCTGTACCGCAAGGCGAAGGAGCAGGTCCTCCACTCGCTCAACTACGCCTACCGGGACCGCCGCGCCCGCAAGGGTGACTTCCGCAAGCTGTGGATCCAGCGGATCAACGCGGCCGCGCGCCAGAACGGCATCAGCTACAACCGCTTCATCGAGGGCCTGCGGGTCGCCGGTGTCGAGGTCGACCGCAAGATCCTCGCCGAGCTCGCGGTCAGCGACCCCACCGCCTTCACCGCGCTGGTGGAGCTGGCCCGCGCCAACGCGGGCACCCAGGGCAAGGCCGCTTCCTGAGCACCCAGCACGACCGGCGACCCGGGGCCCCGTTCACCGAGCGGACGCCCCGGGTCGCCGCCGCCCGGGCCCTGACCCGCCGCGCGGGCCGGGAGAAGGCCGGGCGCTTCCTCGCCGAGGGGGCGCAGGCCGTGCGGGAGGCGCTGGCGCACGGCGCGGTGCACGAGGTGTTCACCACCGAGGCCGCCGCCGCGCGCAACGCCGACCTGCTGCACGACGCCGCCGCGCGCGGCGTGCCGGTCTCGACCGCCACCGACAAGGCCGTCGCCGGGCTCTCGGAGACGGTGACCCCGCAGGGCGTCGTGGCCGTGTGCGACCTGCTCGACAAGCCCCTGGCCACCGCGCTGGCCGGGTCGCCGCGCCTGGTGGCCGTGCTGGTCGGGGTGGCCGACCCCGGCAACGCGGGCACCGTCACCCGGGTCGCGGACGCCGCGGGCGCCGGGGCGGTGCTCTTCGCCGGGGACACCGTCGACCCGCACAACGGCAAGTGCGTGCGCGCCTCCACCGGCAGCGTGTTCCACCTGCCCCTCGCGCGCACCCGCGACGTCCGCGAGGCGCTGGCGGCCTGCCGCGCCGCCGGGCTGCGGCTCGTCGCCGCCGACGGGTACGCCAGCACCGACCTCGACCAGGCCATCGACGCCGGGGCGCTGGACGCCCCGACGGCGTGGGTGTTCGGCAGCGAGGCGCACGGCCTCCCCGACGACCTGCTGTCCGCTGTGGACGACGTGGTGAAGGTGCCGCTGCACGGCCGGGCCGAGAGCCTGAACCTCGCCACCGCCGCCGCCGTCTGCCTCTACGCCTCCGCGCGCGCCCACCGGCGCTGACCCCGCGCCCCCGCGCGGGCCCCCGAGACACCTCCCCCGAGGCCGTCCGCCCTCCCGGCGGGCGGCCTCGTCGGCGTGCGCGCTCACCCGGTCCAGCGATGTCGATCACCCTTCCGGCGCACCCCCCTTGCCCGATGGAAACGACAACGGTTATCGTTTCGCGCCATTGTGGTCGAGCGGGAGGCGAGGGCGCGCGTGCGGCACCTGTTGATGGTCGAGAGCTGGGTCGGGGCGATGAGCTCCCTGCTGCCCAGGGCGGTGCGGGAGGCCGGGGCGCGGTTCACGTTCCTCACCCGGGACCTGCACCACTACCTGCGCTCGACGGCCACCCACCCGCACCCGCTGCTCGCGGCGGACAACGTGCTCACCGCCGAGACGAACGACCTCGACGCGCTGCTGCCGCACGTGGAGCGGCTGCACGGGGTGCTCGGGTTCGACGGGGTGATCACCTCCTGCGACTACTACCTGGAGACGGTCGCCCGCATCGCCCACCACCTCGGGCTGCCCGGGTCCGACCCGGAGGCCGTGCGCCGCGCCTACCGCAAGGACCTGACCCGCCAGGCGCTGCCGGACCTGTCCCCGCGCTTCGCGCTGGGCACGGCCGCCGAGGTGCTCGCGCACGACCTGGCCTACCCCGTCGTGGTCAAGCCGGTGGACCTGTGCGCGGGCATGTTCGTGCGCCGCGCCGACGACCCCGAGCAGCTCAAGGAGGCGATCGCCGCCATCGAGGGGTTCCCGGTGAACGCCCGCGGGCAGGCGCGCGAGCCGCTGGTGCTGCTGGAGGAGTTCCTGACCGGGCCGGAGTTCAGCGTGGAGACGGTGAGCCACGGCGGCACCACCCACGTCATCGGCGTCACCGACAAGTCCACCGCGGGCAGCCCGTGGTTCGTCGAGAGCGGGCACATGTTCCCCGCCGACCTGGCCGAGGGCACCGCCGCCGACCTCGCGCGCACCGCCGTGGCCGCGGTCGATCGGCTGGGCCTGACCCTCGGCGTCGCGCACACCGAGGTGAAGCTGACCCCCGGGGGTCCCCGGCTGGTCGAGGTGAACCCGCGCCCGGCGGGCAACCAGATCACCGAGCTTGTGCGCCGCACCACAGGGATCGACCTGCCCATGGTGCACGCCCGGCTCGCCCTCGGCGAGGAGCCCGACCTGCGCCGGGTGCCGACCGGGGCGGCCAGCGCCGCGATCGCGTTCCTGCTGCCCGAGCGGGCCGGGGTGGTCGGGTCGATCACCGCGGACCTGGACCGGCCCGAGGTCGTGGACTGGGCCACCAAGCCCGCAGGCCACGAGGTCGGGCCCGCGACCAGCAACAACAACTACCTGGGGCACGTCATGGTCGTCGACCGCGCGCACGGCGCGCGGGCGCGGGCCGAGGAGCTGCTGGCCGGGGTGTCGGTGGCCTACAGGTGAGCGTCGACCAGCTCGTCGACCGCGCGGCGCGGGGGGAGTTCGGCCCGCTGGGCACCGCCAGCCTGGCGTTCACCACCCGCCAGGGCGTGCGGCACCGGGGCCGCGCGGGCGGCTACCGCAACGAGGTGCTCAGCGTCCGCGTCGGCGCGGCGGTCGGGTCGTGCGCAGTGGAGCCCGGCTCGCTCGACGACGACGCGGTGCAGGGCATCGCCGGGCGGCCGGTGGCCGACCTGCTCGCCGACGACGACCCCGCGGTCCGCGTCGCCGCGCTCGACGCGCACCTGATGTCGGTCTTCCCGCACCAGGCGCACGCCACCCCGGTCGTGGTGCCCGCGGGCGACTCGCTGGCCAAGTCCCTGCACCGGGCGGCCACCGTGGTCGAGCTGCTGGACCCGCGGCCGGGGCAGCGGGTGCTCGTCGTCGGTGTGGTGAACTCGATCCTGCACCACCTGCGGGCGCGCGGGGTCGACTACGTGCCGTGCGACCGCAAGGGCGGGCGCACCGAGTGGGGCGAGCCCATCGCCACCGACGCCGCCGACCACCTCGACACCTGCGACGCGGTGCTGGCCACCGGGATGGTGCTGCTCGACGGGCTCGCCCCGCTGCTGGCCCACCCCGGGCCGCTGGTGCTCTTCGCCCAGACCGGCAGCGCCGTGCTGCCGCACTTCATCGGCCGCGGGGCCACCGCCGTGTCCGCCGAGCCCTACCCGTTCTTCTGGCTCGACGGCGGCCCCTCCACCCTCCACCAGCACCGGAGCGCTCCCGCGTGAACCCGCCCAACCCCGGGCTGCTCGACCTGGTCGGCCGCAGCCCGCTGGCCCGCATCACCACCCCGCTGCCGCACCCGCACCCCGGGTTCTGGGCCAAGGTCGAGTGCCTGGCCCCCGGCGGGATGAAGGCCCGCGCCGCGGTCTCCATGCTCACCGGTGCCCGCCGCCGCGGGCACCTGCCGCCCGGTGGCACCGTCGTGGAGTCCACCAGCGGCACCCTCGGCCTCGGCCTGGCCTTCGCGGGCCAGGCGCTCGGGCACCCGGTGGTGCTCGTCGTCGACGACGAGCTGGAACCGCCGATGCGGGCGCTGCTGCGCGCGCACGGGGCCCGGCTGGAGGTCGTGCGCAGGCCGCACCCGGTCGGCGGCTGGCAGCGCGCCCGGCTCGACCGGGTGGCCGAGCTGCTGGCCGAGCTGCCCGGGGCGTACTGGCCCGACCAGTACAACAACCCGGACAACCCGGCGGGCTACGCGTCGCTGGCCACCGAGCTGCTCGACCGGCTGGAGCGCGTCGACGTGCTGGTGTGCAGCGTCGGCACCGGCGGGCACAGCGCGGGCCTGGTCCGCGAGGTGCGCAAGCGCCGCCCCGGCACCCGGCTCATCGGCGTCGACACCGTGGGGTCGACGATCTTCGGCCAGCCCGCCGCCGCCAGGGTGATGCGCGGGCTGGGCAGCAGCATCCACCCGCGCAACGTGGCCTACCCGCAGTTCGACGAGGTGCACTGGCTGGGGCCGGTGGAGGTGGTCGACTCCTGCCGCAGGCTGGCCAGGCACGCCTTCGTCACCGGCGGCTGGAGCACCGGGGCGGTGGCGCTGGTGGCCGCGTGGGCGGCGCGGGTGGAGCCGGGTGCCGAGGTCGTCACCGTGTTCCCCGACGGCGCCCACCGCTACCTCGACACCATCTTCGACGACGGCTTCTGCCGGGCCAGGGGCCTGTTCGGGCGCGCGTGCGCGCACCCGGTGGAGGTCGCGGACCCGACGGTCGCGGTGGCCGAGTGGGCGCGCTGCCGCTCGGTGGCCGACCCGCTCGCCGCGCGCGAGGCGGTGCCCGCGTGAAGCTGGTCTGGGGCACCCGGGAGCTGGTGCTGCGCGAGCCGTTCCGCATCTCGCGGGCGGTGATGACGGGCCGCACGGCGGTGGAGGTCGTGGTCGAGCACCGGGGGCACCTGGGCCGCGGGGAGGTCGTGACCAGCGGCTTCCACCGGCTCGATGTCCCCGGCATCACCGCCGTGCTCACCGGGTGGCAGCCGGTGGTGGAGCGGGTGTCCGATCCCGCCGACCTGCTCGACCTGCTGCCCGCGGGCCCACCCGGGGTGCGCGCCGCGTGTGACGCCGCCGTGCACGACCTGCTCGGCAGGATCGCGGGCAAGCCGCTGCACGAGCTGCTGGGGCTTCCTGAGTGGACGGACGTGCCCACGGCGTGCACCATCGGCATCACCCCGCCCTCGGAGGCCGCCGCCAAGGCGGAGGAGTTGGTGGGCAAGGGGTTCCGGGTGCTCAAGGTGAAGGCGGGCGACGAGCAGGACGAGGCGCGGCTGCGCGTGGTGCGCCACGCCGCCCCGGACGCCCGCCTGCTGCTCGACCCCAACGGCGCCTGGACCCCCGAGCAGGCCGTCCGCTTCCTCGACCGCACCGCCGACCTGCGCCTCGACGCCGTGGAGCAGCCGACCGCCCCGGGCAACCCGGACCGGCTGGCGTGGGTGGCCGCGCGCACCGCCGTGCCCGTGGTCGCCGACGAGGACGCCGCCACCGCCCACGACGTGCGCGGGCTCGGCGGGGCCGTGGCCGGGGTGAACGTCAAGCTGGTCAAGTGCGGCGGGGTGCGCGCCGCACGCGAGGTGCTGGCCGCCGCGGCCGCCGGGGGGCTCGACGTGATGCTCGGGTGCCTGGTGGCGAGTTCGCTGGGCATCGCGCCCGCCGCGCACCTGGCCGCGCGCGCCCGGTGGGTCGACCTCGACGGGCACCTGCTGCTCGACCGCGACCCGTGGACGGGCATCGGCGGCGAGGGCGGGCTGCTGCGGCCCAGCGGCCTGCCCGGCCTGGGGGTGCTGCGCCGGTGACCCGCCACCCGCTCGCCGTGCGGCTGCTGCTGGTCAACCAGTTCGGCGTCAACCTCGGCTTCTACCTGCTGATCCCGTACCTGGCCACGCACCTGACCGAGGACATCGGGCTCAGCGTCGCCACCGTCGGGGTGGTGCTGGGCGTGCGCAACCTCAGCCAGCAGGGCCTGTTCCTGCTCGGCGGCACCGCCTCCGACCGGCTGGGCGCGCGCGGGGTGATCATCGCCGGGTGCGGGTTGCGGGCGGTCGGGTTCGGGCTGTTCGCCGTGGCGGGCACGCTGCCGGTGCTGCTGGTCGCGGCCGTGCTCAGCGGGGTGGCGGGGGCGCTGTTCAACCCCGCGGTGCGCGCCTACCTGGCGCTGGAGGTCGGGCCGGAGCGGCGAGCGGACGCCTTCGCGCTGTTCTCCGTCTACGCCCAGGCCGGGGCGCTGCTCGGGCCGGTGCTGGGCGCGGTGCTGCTGCTGGTGGACTTCCGCGTCGCCGCGGCGGTGGCGGCCGGGGTCTTCGTCCTGCTCACCGCCGCGCAGGCCGCGGTGCTGCCGGGGCGGGAGGTGCCGCCGAGCGGGGGCACGGTGTGGGCGGACGTGCGCGGGTGCCTGGCGGACCGGCGGTTCGCCGCGTTCACCCTGGCGCTGTCCGGGCTGTACGCGTTGCAGAACCAGCTCTACCTGATCCTGCCGGTGGAAGCGCGCAGGCTCACCGGCACGGCGGGTTCGGTGGCGGCGCTGTTCGTGGTGACCACTGTGGTCACCCTGCTGACCCAGGTGCGGGTGACGCGGGCGCTGTCGGGGTGGCCCCGGGAGCGGTCGATCGCGCTGGGACTAGCGCTGATGGGGGCGGCGTTCGTGCCGACGGCGGTGGCCTACGCGTGGCCGCCGCCGGGGGAGCCGCTGCCGGGGGCGGTGCCGATCGTGGTGTCCGCGGTGCTGCTGGCGCTGGGTGTCGTGGTGGCGCAACCGTTTGCGCTGGAGCTGATCCCGCGGTTCGCGGCTGAGGGGCTGACCGGCACGTACTTCGGGGTGTTCTACCTCGGGTCCGGTGCCGTCGCCGCGATCAGCACGGTGGTGATCGGCTGGGCGGGGGAGGGGCCGCTGGGCTGGATCGGCTCGGTGCTGTGCGTGCTGCTCGGCCTCGGCGGCGCGGTGGGCGTGCGCCACCTCGGGCGGCGAGGCCTGCTGGAACCGGAGAAGGTGGCATGAGCAACTTCCTGACCGACAACCCCGCCGCCTACGAGCGCCAGTTCCCCGACCCCGAGCACGTGGCCGCCCGCTGGGCGCACGCGGTGCTCGACGAGTTCGGCGGCGCGCACCGGGTGCTCGACCTGGGCTGCGGCACCGGCCGCGACGCCGGGCACCTGTCCACCCTCGGCCACGAGGTCGTCGGCCTGGACTCCTCGCAGGCGATGCTCGCCCACGCGAGCGCCCGCTACGCGGGCGAATTCATCGCGGGCGACCTGCGCGACTTCGCCCTGGGCAGGCGGTTCGACGCCATCCTCTGCCTGGACAGCGCCCTGCTCTACTGCCACACCAACGCCGAATTGGAGTCGTGCCTGACGCGCTGCCGCGAGCACCTGGTGCCCGGCGGGCTGCTGGTGGCCGAGATGCGCAGCGGCGCGTTCTTCCTCGGCAACACCGAACTGCTCGACGAGGTCCGCACCCGCACGGTCACCGTCGACGGCACCCCCTACACCTCGAACACCCACCTCTTCCTCGACCGCGCCGAGCAACTGCTGCGCCGCCACCGCGTGTGGGAGTGGCCCGGCCAGGGCGAACCGCTCGCGCAGGACTCCGCGTGGCGGCTGCTGTTCCCCCAGGAACTGCGCGCCTTCTGCGACCACGCGGGCTTCGACGTGCTCGCCCTCTTCGACACCCCCGGCCCGCGCACCGACGACCCGTGGCGCACCGGCACTCCCGTCCCCGACCCCCCGTTGTCCACCGGCATGACCGGCGACCGCCTGCACCTGGTCGCCCGCGCCCGCTCCTGAAGGAACCCCGTGTCCCCAACACCCGCCTTCCCCGCCCTGCACCGCAGAGGTTTCCTCGGCCTGGCCGCGGGCGCCTCGCTGGCCGCGCTCACCGGCTGCGCCCCCGCCACCTCCAGCACCGGGGCCGCGGGCGAACCCCGCAGCGGCGGGCGGTTGCGCGCCGCGTTCGCGGGCGGCGGCGCCCGCGAGACCCTGGACCCGCACCTGTCCAACCTCTTCGTCGAGGTCGCCCGCTCCAAGGCCGTCTACGACAAGCTCGCCGACTACGGCGACGACACCGAACCGGTGCCGCGCCTGGCCGAGCGGTGGGAGCCCAGCGCGGACCTGACGCGGTGGCGGGTGGTGCTGCGCCAGGCCCGGTTCCACGACGGCAAGCCGGTGCGCGCGCAGGACGTGCTCGCCAGCTACGCCAGGATCCTCGACCCCCAGCAGGCCTACCGCGCCAAGGCCGCCCTCGCGCTCATCGACCTGCCGAACAGCCGCGCGGTGGACGACCGCACGGTCGAGTTCGCGCTCAAGCGGCCCTACGCGGAGTTCCCGAACGCGCTGGCCGCCTTCTCCGCCTACATCATCCCCGAGTCCACACAGGACTTCTCGAAGCCGGTCGGGTCCGGCCCGTTCCGGTTCGTCTCGCACACCCCCGGCCGCACGACGCTGCTCGCGCGCAACCCCGACCACTGGGAGCGCCCCGCCCACCTCGACGAGCTGGAGTTCGTCCTCGCCAACGAGGAGTCCGCCCGGGTCAACGCGCTGCTGGGCGGCCAGGTCGAGTACGCCCACGACCTCTCGCCCGTCACCGCCCGCAGCCACCCCGGCATGACCGTGGTGCGCTCGCCCAACTCCGGCATGCAGGCGTTCGCGATGAAGGTCGACCGGCCGCCGTTCGACAACCGCGACCTGCGCGAGGCGATGTTCCTGCTCACCGACCGCCAGCAGTTGGTGGACAGCACGCTCGCGGGAGCCGGGCAGGTGGGCAACGACCTGTTCGGCAAGGGCTTCCGCCACTACGCCGAGGACATCCCGCAGCGGGTTCGCGACCTCGACCGGGCGCGCTGGCTGGTGCGCAAGGCGGGCGCGGAAGGGGTGTCCGTCGGGCTGCGCACCAGCGAGGCCGCCACCGGGTTCGTCGAGGCGGCGACGGTGTTCGCCGAGCAGGCGCGGGCCGCCGGGCTGGACGTGAAGGTGGAGGTGGGGGACAAGAGCACGTTCTGGGCGGACTCGCTCAAGTCCGGTTCGCTGTCCAGCTTCCGCTCCGGCGCCATGCCCATCGAGTCGCACATCTCCGGCAGGCTGCTGTCCACCTCCACCACCAACACGACCAAGTGGGCGCGGCCGGAGTTCGACGCGCTCTACGACCAGGCGGTGTCCACCGCGGACCCGGCGGCGCGGGCCGAGGTCTACCGGCGCATGCAGCGGGTGCTCCACGACGAGGGCGGCTACCTGGTGTGGGGTCAGGTCGACTGGATCGTCGGCACCGCGGCCAGGGTCGGCGGGGTGCGCCCCGCGCCCGCCAACACCCTCGACTGGGCCCGCTTCGACGGGGTCTGGCTGGGGTGAGCGGCTACCTCGCCCGGCGGGCGCTGCTCGGGGTCGGCCAGGTGGTCGCGCTCGCCGCCGCCGTCTTCCTGCTCGTGGCGGCGCTGCCGGGCGACGCCGCGGTGGCGCTCGCTGGCGACGACCCCGACCCGGCGCGCATCGAGCGCATCCGCGAGCAGCTGGGCCTCGACCGGCCGCTGGGGGAGCGGTTCGCGGACTGGCTCCTCGCGCTGGCCCGCGGCGACCTCGGCGCGTCCCTGGTGTCCGGGCGGGCGGTCACGGAGGTGATCGGCGCGGGCCTGGGGGTGACCGCGGTGCTGGCCGTCGCCGCGCTGGCGGTGCTGGTCCCGCTGTCGGTGTGGCTCGGCGCGGTGGCCGCCCGGCACGCGGGCGGGCGGCTGGACCGGTCGCTGACGGCGGTGTTCGTCGGGCTGCACGCCGTGCCGGAGTTCGCCCTGGCGATCCTGCTGGTGGCCGTGTTCGCCACCGGCCTCGGGTGGCTGCCGCCGACCGCGGTGGGCGTGGACCCGCTGGCCTGGCCGGTGGTGCTGGTGCTGCCGCTGGTCGTGCTGCTGGCCCGGCCGGTGTGCTCGATCAGCCGCCTGGTCCGCGCGGCCGCGGTGGACGCGGCCGGGTCGGAGTACGCCCGGCACGCCCGGCGGCTGGGGCTGGCACCCCGGCGGGTGTGGTTCCGGCACGTGCTGCCCAACGCGCTCGCGCCCGCCGCCACCCAGGTCGCGCGGACGACCGACTGGCTGCTCGGCGGGGTCGTCGTCGTGGAGGCGGTGTTCGTGCTGCCGGGCGTGGGCAGCACCCTGGTGGACGCGCTCGCCGCCCGCGACCTGCCGGTGGTGCAGGGGCTCGCGCTGCTGTTCGCCGGGACGACCGTGCTGGTGAACCTGGTGGCCGACGTCGTGGCGTTCCGGCTGGCCCCGCGCGCGGGGGTGGTCGCGTGAGGTGGGTCCTGGTCGGGGTGCCGCTGCTGGTGGCGCTGCTCGGCCCGCTGCTGGCCGGGCCACCCTCGCGCGGGGCCGCGTTCGCCCAGGACGGGCCGCTGGGCCGCGACTTCGTCGGGCGCGACGTGCTCGACCAGGTGCTGCTCGGCGGGCACACCGTCGTCCTGGTCGCCGTGCTGGCCACCGCCGCGTCCTACGCCATCGGGCTGCCGCTGGGCCTGCTCGCGGCCACCGCCCGCCGCCGGTGGGTCGACGAGCTGGTGATGCGCCCGCTCGACCTGGTGCTGGCCGTGCCGTCGCTGCTGGTGCTGCTCATCGTCGCCGGGCTCGCCGACCCCGGGCTGGGCACGCTCGTGGCCGTCGTCGTCGTGGTCACCGCGCCCGAGGTGGCCAGGGTGGTGCGGGCCGCCGCGCTGGGCCCGGCCACCGGGCCGGTCGCGGAGGCCATGTGGATGCAGGGCGAGCCGTGGTGGCGGGTCGCGGGCGGGTACGCCGCCCGCGCCGCCCTGCCCACCGCCGTGGCCGACCTCGGCGTGCGGCTCACCGCCTCGGTGTACCTGGTGGCCTCGGCGGCGTTCCTCGGCGTCGGCGTCGCCCCGGACGCCGCCGACTGGGCCGTCATGGTCGACCGCAACCAGGGCGGCCTGCTCCTGGTGCCGTGGGCGGTCGTGGTGCCCGCGCTGCTGGTGGTGTCGCTGTCGGTGGGCACCAACCTCGTCTTCGACCACCGGCCGCTGAGCCGGTTGCCCGCGGTCGCCGCGCCCCCGGTGGGCGCCTGCCCGGACGGCGTCGTGGCCAGGGTCCGCGACCTGCGGGTGGAGGTCGACGGCGCGGCCGTCGTCGCCGGGGTGTCGTTCGACGTGCGCGCCGGGCGGGTCCTGGCGCTGGTGGGCGAGTCCGGCAGCGGCAAGACGACCGCGGCGGCGGCGCTGCTGGGCGAGGCCCCCGGGCGGGTCAGCGGCGAGGTCGTGGTGGCGGGCCGGGTCGGGTACGTGCCGCAGCACCCCGGCACCGCGCTCAACCCCGTCCGCAGGGTCGGCCGGGTGCTCGCGGAACTCGCCCCCGCGCCCAGGGTCGCCGCCGCGCTGGCCGGGGTGGGGCTGCCCACCGACCGCCGCTTCCTGCGCAAGCTGCCCCACCAGCTCTCCGGCGGCCAGCAGCAGCGGCTCGTGCTCGCCCAGGCCCTGCTGGTCGACCCCGTCCTGGTGATCGCGGACGAACCCACCACCGGGCAGGACGCGCTCAGCCGGGGCGAGGTCGCCGCCCGGCTGCGCGAGCTGCGCGACCGGGGCACCGGCGTGCTGCTGCTCACCCACGACCACGCCCTCGTCGAGGAGCTGGCCGACGAGGTCCACGCGCTCGGCACCAGCCCCGCCGCCGCGCCGGTCGCCGCGCCCCGCCCGCACCCCGGCGGCCCCACCGCCCTCGCCCTCGACGACGTCACCGTCGGCCACCGCGGCACCCCCGTGCTCACCGGCGTCACCCTCACCCTCGCCGCGGCCGAGCGCGTCGCCATCACCGGGCGCTCCGGCAGCGGCAAGACCACCCTCGCCCGCGCCATCGCCGGGCTGCACCGGCCCAGCCGCGGCACCGTCACCGCCCGCGGCGGGGTGCAGTACGTCTTCCAGGACGCCCGGCAGTCCTTCGACGACCGGCGCACCGTGCTCGCCCAGGTCGCCAGGACCGCCGTGCGCAAGCGCGGGCTCGCCGCCCCCGCGGCCCGCGCCGCCGCCCTCGACCTGCTCGGGGCGCTGGGCGTCGACGGGGCCACCGCCCGCCGCGGCCCCGCCGCGCTCTCCGGCGGGCAGCTGCGCCGCGCCGCGCTCGCCCGCGCCCTGCTCGCCGAGCCGGACGTGCTTGTCTGCGACGAGATCACCGCGGGGCTCGACCCCGCCACCCGGCGGGTGGTGCTCGACCACCTCGCCCGCCTCGACACGGCCCTGGTCGTGGTCACCCACGACGAGGCCGCGGTGGCCGCGCTGGCCCACCGCACCCTGACCACCTCCGGTGGTCGACTGCTCAACCCGATGAAGGAACAGCCCGATGCTCAGTGACACCCGCGCCACCGCCACCTACGACCTGCGCCGGGCCCGCCCCGGCGACCTCGACGGCGCCCGCTCGGTCATCCTCGACACCCTCTACCGCGACCTCGGCTACGGCTACAGCCCCGCCTGGCACGCCGACGTCATCGACCTCGACGGGCACTACCTGCGCGACCCCCGCCAGGCGCTGTTCGTCGCGGTGCACGACGGCGAGGTCGTGGCCACCACCGCCGTGCGCGCCGCCGCCCCCAAGAGCCCGCCGCACCCGGAGTGGCTGGTCAGCCGCTACCACCCCGACCGCACCGCGCAGCTGTTCCGCGTCTACGTCCGCCCCGGCCACCGCAGGCACGGCCTGGCCAGGCGGCTCGTGGCGCTGGCCACCGACTTCGTCGCCGCCGCGCCCGACTACGACGTGCTCTACCTGCACACCGACGCGCGCAGCCCCGGCGCCGACGACTTCTGGCGCTCGGTCGCGGTCGAGGTGCACGACGCCCGCGACGGCGACCCGGCCCACTTCCAGACGGTGCACTTCGAGGTCCCGCTGCCCGGCGGGCGGCGCTGACCGGGGCGGCTCCCCGGTGGGGGTAATGCGGTGCGGGCCCCGGGTGGCGATCACCTAGGATCGACCCTGCTCACCCGGGTAGACCGGGTGCGCCACCAGGCCGCACAGGACCCCGGGGAGCTGTCCACCAACCATGTCCGCCGCCAACGACCCGTACGACCCCAAGGAGGTCGCGGCGCTCGCGCCGGAGACGCTCCGGTCCGCCGTCGACGCCGCCCGCGCGGCCTTCGCCGACGCCGCGGACCTGGGCGCGCTCGCCGCGACCAAGCCCGCCCACCTCGGTGACAAGTCGCCGCTGCTGCTGGCCCGCCGTGAGATCGGCGCGCTGCCGCCGCAGGCGCGCTCGGAGGCGGGCAAGCGGGTCAACCAGGCGCAGGCCGAGATCAAGGCCGCGCACGACGAGCGGCTGGCCGCGCTGCAGGCCGAGCGCGACGAGCGGGTGCTGCGCGAGGAGCGCGTCGACGTCACCCTGCCGCTGGACCGGTTCCCGCGCGGCGCCCGGCACCCGCTGACCCAGGTCACCGAGCGGGTCGTCGACATCTTCACCGCGATGGGCTACGAGGTCGCCGAGGGCCCCGAGGTCGAGGCGGAGTGGTTCAACTTCGACGCGCTCAACTTCGGCAAGGACCACCCCGCGCGCACCATGCAGGACACGTTCTACGTCGCGCCCGAGGACTCCGGCACGGTGCTGCGCACGCACACCTCGCCGGTGCAGGCGCGCACCCTGCTCACCCGCGACCTTCCGGTCTACGTGGTGTGCCCGGGGCGGACCTTCCGCACCGACGAGCTCGACGCCACCCACACCCCGGTGTTCCACCAGGTCGAGGGGCTCGCGGTGGACAAGGGCCTGACCATGGCCCACCTCAAGGGCACCCTGGACGCGTTCGTCAAGGCCATGTTCGGCGAGGCCTCGGCGGTGCGGCTGCGCCCGTCGTTCTTCCCGTTCACCGAGCCCTCCGCCGAGCTCGACATCTGGTTCCCGGAGAAGAAGGGGGGCGCGGGCTGGGTGGAGTGGGGCGGCTGCGGCATGGTCAACCCCAACGTGCTGCGCGCCTGCGGCGTGGACCCCGAGGTCTACAGCGGGTTCGCCTTCGGCATGGGCCTGGAGCGCGCCCTGCAGTTCCGCAACGGCATCCCCGACATGCGCGACATGGTCGAGGGCGATGTCCGGTTCACCCTTCCCTTCGGCACGGAGGCGTCGTGAGGATCCCCGTCAGCTGGCTGACCCAGCAGGTCGAGCTGTCCGCCGAGCACCGCGACATCGACGCCGACGCCATCGCCGAGGCCTTCGTCCGGGTGGGCCTGGAGGTCGAGGAGGTCAGCCCGCTGGGCCCGGTGACCGGCCCGGTGGTGGTCGGCCGCGTGGTGTCCATCGAGGAGCTGACCGGGTTCAAGAAGCCGATCCGGTTCTGCCAGGTCGAGGTGGGCGAGGAGGAGGACGGCACCCCGCGCACCACCGAGGTGGTCTGCGGCGCGCGCAACTTCGTCGAGGGCGACCTGGTCGTGGTGGCGCTGCCCGGGGCGGTGCTGCCCGGCGACTTCGCCATCGCCGAGCGCAAGACCTACGGCAAGGTCAGCCGCGGCATGATCTGCGCGGCCGACGAGCTGGGCCTCGGCGACGACCACAGCGGCATCATGGTGCTGCCCAGCAGCGAGGTCGAGGACCTCTCGCCCGGCGACGACGCCATCGAGCTGCTGGGGCTGACCGACTCGGTGGTCGAGCTGGCCATCACCCCCGACCGCGGCTACTGCTTCTCGGTGCGCGGCCTGGCCAGGGAGCTGGCCTGCGCGCTGGACTCGCGGCTGGTCGACCCGGCCGCCATCGAGGTGCCCAGGGCCGAGGAGGAGTCCATCCCGGTGCAGGTGCAGGCCGAGCAGGCCTGCCCGCGGTTCACCGTCCGCCGGGTCACCGGGGTCGACCCGACCGCGCCGACGCCGTGGTGGATCCGCAGGCGGCTGATGCTGGCGGGCATCCGCAGCATCTCGCTGGCCGTGGACGTCACCAACTACGTGATGATCGAGCTGGGCCAGCCCATGCACGCCTTCGACACCGCCGCCCTGCGCGGCGGGCTGGTCGTGCGCAAGGCCCAGCCCGGCGAGAAGCTGGTGACCCTGGACGGCACCACCCGCGCGCTGGACCCCGACGACACCGTCATCTGCGACGACTCCGGCCCGGTGTCGCTGGCCGGGGTGATGGGCGGCGCCAGCACCGAGGTCTCCGCCGAGACCACCGACATCCTGCTGGAGGCCGCCATCTGGGACCCGGCGACGGTCGCCAGGATGGTGCGCAGGCACAAGCTGCCCTCCGAGGCGGCCAAGCGGTTCGAGCGGTTCGTCGACCCGGCGCTGCCCCCCGCGGCGCTGGAGCGCGCCGCCCGGCTGCTGCGCGAGTACGGCGACGGCAGCATCCAGCCCGGCCGCACCGACGTCGGCAGCCCGGTGCTGCCCGACCCGGTCGTGGTGCCGATGGACCTGCCGGACCGGGTCGCCGGGGTGCGCTACGGGCGCGGCGTGACGACCATGCGGTTGCAGCAGATCGGCTGCCAGGTCGAGGTCGGCGCCACCGACGACGGCACGCCCATCGTCACCGCCACCCCGCCCAGCTGGCGCAACGACCTGCGCCAGCCCGCGGACATGGTGGAGGAGGTCCTGCGGTTGCAGGGCTACGACACCATCCCCACCGAGCTGCCCAAGGTCGTCCCCGGCCGGGGCCTGACCGCCGCCCAGCGCCGCCGCCGCGCGGTGTCGCGGTCGCTGGCCGAGCACGGCCACGTCGAGGTGCTGCCGTTCCCGTTCGTCTCCCCGTCGGTGTGGGACGCCTTCGGGCTCGACGCCGACGACCCGCGCCGCCGCACGGTCTCGGTGCTCAACCCGCTGGAGGCCGACCGCGGCGAGCTGGCCACCACGCTGCTGCCCGGCCTGCTCGACACGCTCGTGCGCAACACCTCCCGGGGCGCGAAGGAGGTGGCGCTGTTCCACATCGGGCAGGTCGTGCTGCCGCGCACCCAGCAGTCCCCGATGCCGGAGGTCGGCGTGGCGCGGCGGCCCAGCGGGGCCGAGCTGGCCGCGCTGGAGACCGCCCTGCCGCACCAGCCCACGCACGTCGCGGTGGTGCTGGCCGGGCCGCGCACCCGCCCCGGCTGGTGGGGCCCCGCCGAGCCCGCGGGCTGGGCGGACGCGGTGCGCGCCGCCCGCCTGGTCGCCGACGCCGCCGGGGTGGAGCTGACCACCACCCAGGCGGTGCAGGCGCCCTGGCACCCGGGCCGCTGCGCGCAGCTGCGGGTGGGCGACTTCCCCGTGGGCTACGCCGGTGAGCTGCACCCCAAGGTCGTCGAGGCCCTGGGCCTGCCCGCGCGCACCTGCGCGATGGAGCTGGACCTGGACCTGCTGCCGCTGACCGACCGCAGGCCCGCCCCCGCGGTGAGCCCGTACCCGCCGGTGCTGCTCGACCTCGCCCTGGTGGCCGACACCGGCGTCCCGGTGGGCGAGCTGACCAGGACGCTGCGCGCGGGCGGCGGCGAGCTGCTGGAGGACATCCGGCTCTTCGACGTGTTCGAGGGCGAGCAGGTGGGCGAGGGCAAGCGCTCGCTGGCCTACGCCCTGCGCTTCCGCGCCCCCGACCGCACGCTGACAGTGGAGGAGGCCACCGCCGCCCGCGACGCCGCCGTCACCGCGGCCGCCGAGCGGCACGGGGCCACCCTGCGCGCCTGACCGACGACCCCCCGGCCCCCGGCGGCACCCCGCCCCGGGGGCCGGGGCACGTCCCGGGTCCTACCCCGTTCGGCCCCGGACGGCCGTCGGGACCCGTCCGTCGATTTCGGACACTCCCACCGAAACGCCGTCCCCACCGGCGATACCCCCCGATCGGCTATTCCCAAGCGCCGCGCGGCGGGGCAGCATCGGGCGGTCCGGCGCGACCACGGCCGGACGAGGCAAGAGATAGGGGCAGCAGTTGAGAAGAATCGTGGCGGCCACCGCCGCGGTGGGCGTGGTGCTGGGGGGTGCGCTGGTGGGGCAGCCCGCCGTCGCCGCCCCCGCGGCACCGGGCCCCGCCCAGGTGGCCTACGACCCCGCGCCGATCGCGTGGGGTCCGTGCGCGAGCCCGGGCCTGGCCCGGCGCGGCGCCGAGTGCGGTTTCCTGGTCGTGCCGCTGGACTACGCCAAGCCGGGCGGCACGACGATCAAGCTGGCGGTCTCGCGGATCAAGGCCAAGGTGCCCGCGGACCGGTACCAGGGCGTGGTGATCACCAACCCGGGCGGGCCCGGCGGGTCCGGCCTGACCCTGTCGGTGCTCGGCGAGTACGTCCCGGGCGGGGTGGGCCAGAGCTACGACTGGATCGGGTTCGACCCCCGCGGCGTCGGGTCCAGCCAGCCCGCGCTGGCCTGCGACGGCTCGTACTTCGGGTACAACCGGCCGTTCTACGTGCCGGTGACCGCGCAGCTGGAGAAGACCTGGCTCGACCGCTCGAAGGGCTACGCCAAGGCGTGCGGCACCGCGGGCGGCGACCTGCTCAACCACCTCAAGACCACCGACACGGTCAACGACGTGGACGTGCTGCGCAAGGCGCTGGGGCAGAAGCAGATCAACTACTACGGCTTCTCCTACGGCACCTACCTCGGCCAGGTGTACGCGACCCTCTACCCGGAGCGCGTGCGGCGCATGGTGCTCGACGGCAACGTCGACCCGCGCAAGGTCTGGTACCAGGCCAACCTGGACCAGGACGTCGCGTTCGACAAGAACATGGGGATCTACTTCGACTGGGTCGCCAAGCACGACGACGTCTACCACCTGGGCACCAGCGGCCGGGTGGTGCAGCAGAAGTTCTACCTGGAGCAGGCGAAGCTGCTGAAGAACCCGGCGGGCGGCGTCATCGGGCCCGACGAGTGGGTCGACGTGTTCCTCTCGGCCGGGTACTACGTGTTCGGCTGGGAGGACGTCGCCGCGGCGTTCTCGGCCTGGGTCAACGACGGCGACTACAGCCTGGTCAAGGACCTGTACGACGGCGCCAACGGCCAGGGCCCCGGCTCGGACAACTCGTTCGCCGTCTACCTGGGCGTGCAGTGCACCGATGTCCAGTGGCCGACGAACTGGAACCAGTGGCGCGTCGACAACTGGCGCACCTTCCTGCGCGCCCCGTTCGAGACCTGGGGCAACGCCTGGTTCAACGCGCCGTGCGCGTTCTGGCCCGCGAAGGCGGGCAAGCCCGTCACCGTCGACGGCCGCAAGGCGCCCGCGGCGCTGCTGATCAGCGAGACCCTGGACGCGGCGACGCCGTTCGAGGGCAGCCTGGAGGTGCGCTCGCGGTTCCCCAGGTCCTCGCTCATCGAGGGCGTGGGCGGCACCACGCACGCGGGCTCGCTCAACGGCGTGGCCTGCGTGGACGACAAGATCGCGGCCTACCTGGCCACGGGGGAGCTGCCCGCGCGCAAGCCGGGCCGCACCTCCGACGCCACGTGCGACCCGGTCCCGCAGCCGGACCCCTCGGCGGCGGCGCGCCAGCGCACCGCGAGCGTCGACACGGGTGACATCACCCGCGCCGACCTGCAGAAGCTGATCGCGAACGCCACCAGGTGAGCTAGGCAAGCCTCGGGCCCGGTCGCCGCTGCGACCGGGCCCGAGGCGTGTCCGCTGTCGGTGGGGGCAGGTAGGTTCGGGGGCATGGAGAAGGCGCGCGTGCGGTCGGTCAACGTGGGGCGGGCGAAGCCGATCGCGGTCAAGTCGGGGTTCTCGGCCATCGACAAGCGGCCGGTGGCCGACCCGGTGCCGGTGGGCGTGCCCGGTCCGGGGGCCAGCGGCCTCGCGGGCGACGACATCTGCGACGTGCGCAACCACGGCGGGCCCGACCAGGCCGTGTACGCCTACGCCGCGGAGGACCTGGCCCGGTGGGGCGCGGAGCTGGGCAGACCGCTGGTGGACGGGCAGTTCGGGGAGAACCTGACCACGACCGGGGTGGACGTCAACGCCGCGGTCATCGGTGAGCTGTGGCACGTGGGCCCGGACCTGGTGCTCCAGGCGACCGTCCCGCGCATCCCGTGCCGCACCTTCGCCGTGTGGCTCGACGAGCGCGGCTGGATGAAGACCTTCACCCAGCGGGCGCTGCCCGGCGCCTACTTCCGGGTGGTGCGGCCCGGCGCGGTCACCGCGGGCGACGAGATCGTCGTCACCGACCGGCCCGAGCACGGGTTGACCATCGGCTACGCGTTCCGCGCGACGACGCTGGAGGCCGACCTGCTGCCCGCGCTCGACGTCGACGGCATGCCCGACGAGCTGCGGGAGAAGGCGCGGCGGAGGGCACGCGCGTGAAGAAGACCCTGCGGGTGGCCGCGTACGCGGTGTGCGTGGAGAACGAGGAGGTGCTGCTCGCCCACTTCGTCGGGCGGCGCAGCCGGCACTGGACCTTGCCCGGTGGCGGCGTGGAGCACGGTGAGCACCCCCTCGACACCGTCGTGCGCGAGGTGTTCGAGGAGACCGGGTACGAGGTGCGGGTGGACGCCCTGCTGGGCGTGGACTCCCTGCGCGAGGAGGTGCCCGGCCGGGTCGGCGCGGTCGACTTCCACGCCCTGCGGCTGGTGTACGCGGCCACGGTCATCGGCGGCGAGATGCGCTTCGAGGAGAACGGCACCACCGACATGGCCGCCTGGGTGCCGCTGGCGGAGGTCGCCGACCTGCCGCGCGGGCCCCTGGTGAACACCGCCCTGGAACTGGCGCGGGTGCGGCCCCCGACCGGTCGGCTCACCGACACCTACCCGGCGTGAACCTCGACGAGGCCGTCCGGGCCGCCCTCGAACCCCTGGCCGACCCGGGCAAGGCGCCGCAGATGCAGCGGTACATGAAGTCCGAGATGCCGTTCCTGGGCGTGGCCAAGCCCGCGCGGGCCGCCGCCCTGCGCGAGGTGTGCGCGGCGGTGGTGTTCTCCTCGCCGCGGGAGATGACCGAGGCGGTGCTGGAGCTGTGGCGCGGCGCCTGCTACCGCGAGGAGCGCTACGCGGCCATCGACGTGACCGGCGACCGCCGCTACCGCGCCTGGCAGACCCCCGACCTGGTGCCCCTCTACGACGAGTTCATCACCACCGGCGCCTGGTGGGACTACGTCGACGAGGTCGCCACCCACCGCGTCGCCCCGCTCCTGCGGTCCCACCGCGACACCATGACCCCGTTGCTGCGCGCCTGGGCGACCGACGAGGACAAGTGGCGCCGCCGCACCGCCGTCATCTGCCAGCTCCCCGCCAAGCACGACACCGACCTCGACCTGCTCACCCACGCCGTCGAGGCCAACCTCACCGACCCCGACTTCTTCCTCCGCAAGGCGATCGGCTGGGCCCTGCGCCAGCACTCCCGCGTGGACCCCGGCTGGGTCCAGGACTTCGTCGACACCCACCCCACCCTGTCCCCGCTCTCCCGCCGCGAAGCCCTCAAGCACCTGTGACCCCCCGGCCCGGTGCCACCCGCGCGCGGTGAGGCCACCCGTTCGGAGCAGTCGGGCGGGTGCCTAAGATCCCGGTACGTGTCTCCTGTGCCGATGATCGCGCCCAGCATCCTGTCCGCCGACTTCGCCCGGCTCGCCGACGAGCTGGGGGCGATCCGAGGGTCGGACTGGGTGCACGTCGACGTGATGGACGCGCACTTCGTGCCGAACCTGACGCTCGGGCTGCCGGTGGTGGAGGCGCTGCTGAAGGTGACCGACATCCCGGTGGACTGCCACCTGATGATCGAGGACCCGGAGCGGTGGGCGCCCGGCTACGCCGAGGCCGGGGCGCACAACGTGACGATCCACGTCGAGGCGGCGACGGACCCGGTCAAGGTGGCGCGCGACATCCGGGCCGCGGGGGCCAAGGCGGGGCTGTCGATCAAGCCGGGGACGGCGCTGGAGCCGCACATCGAGCTGCTCAAGGAGTTCGACACCCTGCTGATCATGTCCGTGGAGCCCGGGTTCGGCGGGCAGAGGTTCATCGCGGACGTGCTGCCGAAGGTCGCCACGATCCGCGACCTGGTCGACACCGGCCACCTGGACCTCCTGGTCGAGATCGACGGGGGCATCAACGCCGACACCATCGAGCAGGCCGCCGAAGCGGGCGTCGACTGCTTCGTCGCGGGCTCGGCCGTCTACGGCGCCGACGACCCGGCCCGCGCGGTGGAGGCCCTGCGGGCGCAGGCCGCGGGCGCCCACCACCGGTTCCACTGAGCCCCGCCCGCACGCCGCCGAGGACGGTCGGACGGTCGACAACGGGGTAGCGGCCCGGGACCCGGTGGCGCCCGCGGCGCAACCCGTCCCACGGTGACAGGCGCCTGCCCCCGCTCCGGACCCGGCTGGAAGACTGGCGGCGTGGAGGAGACCCTGGCCGCGGCGATGCGGACCGCCATCGCCCGCGCCGAGGCCGCGCGCGGCACCACCAGCCCGAACCCCGCCGTCGGCGCCGTGGTGCTCGACCGGTCTGGCGCGGTGGTCGGCACCGGCGCCACCCAGCCGCCCGGCGGCCCGCACGCCGAGGTGGGCGCGCTGGCCGAGGCGGGGGAGCGGGCCAGGGGCGGCACCGCCGTGGTCACCCTCGAACCCTGCGCCCACCACGGGCGCACGCCGCCGTGCACCGGTGCCCTGCTCGCGGCCGGGGTCGCCAGGGTCGTCTACGCCGTCGACGACCCGCACGACCTCGCCGCGGGCGGGGCCGAGGTGCTGCGGGCCGCGGGCGTGCGGGTGGAGGGCGGGCTGCTGGCCGAGGAGGTGCGGCGGGGCCCGCTGCGCGCCTGGCTGCACACCGTGGCCACCGGCCGCCCGCACGTGACGTGGAAGTACGCCGCGACGCTCGACGGCCGGGTCGCCGCCGCCGACGGCACGAGCCGGTGGATCAGCTCGCCGGAGTCGAGGGCCGAGGTGCACGAGCTGCGCGGCAAGGTCGACGCCGTGGTCGCGGGCCTGGGCACCGTGCACGCCGACGACCCCGCGCTCACCGCGCGCGACGCGGGTGGAACACCGCGGGCCCGCCAGCCGTTGCGGGTCGTCGTGGGGCTCGGGGACATCCCGGCGGGCGCGAAGGTGGCCGACGGCAGCGCCGAGACCCTGCACCTGCGCACGCACGACCCGGCCGAGGTGCTGGCCGCGCTGGGCGCCCGGGGCGTGGTGGACGTGCTGCTGGAGGGCGGGCCCACGCTGGCGGGGGCGTTCGCCGCTGCGGGGCTGCTGGACCGGGTGCTGGCCCACCTGGCGCCGTCGCTGCTCGGCGCGGGGGCGCAGGCGCTGGGCGACGCGGGCGTGTCGACCATCACCGGCGCGCACCGGCTGCGGGTCGAAGGGGTCACGATGAGCGGACCGGACGTGCGGGTCTCCGCAGTGCCGGTCCGGGACTAGGGAGGGACGGGCGTTGTTCACCGGGATCGTCGAGGAGCGCGGCGAGGTCGTCGCCGTGCGCGAGCTGACCGATGCCGCGCGCATCACCATCGCCGGGCCGCTGGTCACCAGCGACGCCGGGCACGGCGACTCCATCGCGGTCAACGGCGTGTGCCTGACCGTGGTGGAGCTGGCGGAGGGCACCTTCACCGCGGACGTGATGCGCGAGACGCTGGTGCGCAGCAGCCTGGCCGGGGTGGTCGCGGGCGACGTGGTCAACCTGGAGCGCGCGGCCGCGGTGGGCCACCGCTTCGGCGGGCACATCGTGCAGGGCCACGTCGACGGCACCGCGCACGTGCTGCGCCGCGAGCCGTCCGAGCACTGGGACCTGGTGACCTTCAGCCTGCCCCGCGAGCTGGCCCGCTACCTGGTGGAGAAGGGGTCGATCACCGTCGACGGCGTGTCGCTGACGGTCGTCGGTGTGGGGGACGACTGGTTCTCCGTCAGCCTCATCCCGGAGACTCTGCGCGCCACCACCCTGGGCCTGCGCGAGCCGGGCGACGCCGTCAACCTGGAGGTCGACGTCGTGGCCAAGTACGTCGAGCGGCTGACCCTCCCGCACCTGGCCGCCGCCGCGGGGCAGACTGGGGTGCAGACCGCCGGACAGGAGAACCAGGGTGAGTGACTTCCCGGACATCGACCGCGCCCTCGCCGACATCGCCGAGGGCAAGGCGGTCGTGGTCGTCGACGACGAGGACCGCGAGAACGAGGGCGACCTGATCTTCGCCGCCGAGAAGACCACCCCGGAGCTGCTGGCCTTCATGGTCCGCTACACCTCCGGCTACGTCTGCGTCGCGCTCACCGAGTCCGACTGCCAGCGGCTGGACCTGCCGCCGATGTTCCACACCAACCAGGACGCGCGCGGCACCGCCTACACCGTGACCGTGGACGCCAAGGAGGGCATCTCCACCGGCATCTCGGCCACCGACCGCGCGCACACCATCCGGCTGCTGGCCGACCCCGCCGCCACCGCGGGCGACTTCAACCGCCCCGGGCACGTGGTGCCGCTGCGCGCGAAGGAGGGCGGCGTGCTGCGCCGCCCCGGGCACACCGAGGCCTCGGTGGACCTGGCCAGGATGGCCGGGCTGGCGCCCGCGGGCGTGCTGTGCGAGATCGTGTCGCAGAAGTCCGACGGCGACATGGCCCGCCGCGACGAGCTGGAGGTGTTCGCCGCCGAGCACGACCTGGCGATCATCACCATCGCCGACCTCATCGCCTACCGCCGCCGCACCGAGAAGCAGGTGGGCCGGATCGCCGAGGCGCGCATCCCCACCGCGCACGGCACCTTCCGCGCGGTCGGCTACGAGACCGCCTACGACGGCGTCGAGCACGTGGCGCTGGTCTACGGCGACCTCACCGACGGCGAGGACGTGCTGGTGCGGGTGCACTCGGAGTGCCTGACCGGCGACGTGTTCGGCTCGCTGCGCTGCGACTGCGGCCCGCAGCTGGACTCGGCGCTGGAGGCCGTGGCCGCCGAGGGCCGGGGCGTGGTGCTCTACATGCGCGGGCACGAGGGCCGGGGCATCGGCCTGATGCACAAGCTCCAGGCCTACCAGCTGCAGGACGAGGGCCAGGACACCGTGGACGCGAACCTGTCGCTGGGCGTGCCCGCCGACGCCCGCGACTACGGCACCGGCGCGCAGATCCTGGTCGACCTGGGCGTGAAGTCGATGCGCCTGCTGACCAACAACCCGGCCAAGCGCGTCGGCCTGGAGGGCTACGGGCTGGCCATCAGCGACCGGGTCCCGCTGTCGGTGTGGCCGAACCCGGAGAACCTGCGCTACCTGCGCACCAAGCGCGACCGGATGGGCCACGAGCTCAGCGAGCTCCAGCAGTACGAGGACGGCATCGCGCTGGCCAGCGCGCCGCGGGAGGAGCAGTCGTGAGCGGCGAGGGCAGGCCGGAGGCGGTCGCGCCGGACGCGGCGGGCGTCCGGTTGGGCATCGCGGCGACGAAGTGGCACGCGGAGGTGACCGGGTCGCTGCTGGAGCGGGCGCTGGCCGCCGCCGCCGAGGCCGGGGTCACCGAACCGACCGTCGTGCGCGTCGCCGGGGCGGTGGAGCTGCCGGTGGTGTGCCAGGAGCTCGCCAAGCACCACGACGCCGTGGTGGCGCTGGGCGTGGTCGTGCGCGGCGGCACCCCGCACTTCGAGTACGTCTGCGACGCGGTCACCGCCGGGCTCACCAGGGTCTCGCTCGACGAGGCCACCCCGGTCGGCAACGGCGTGCTCACCGTCAACACCGACGAGCAGGCCGTGGACCGCTCCGGGCGGCCGGGGTCGACCGAGGACAAGGGCTACGAGGCCTGCGTCGCCGCGCTGGAGGCAGCGTTGGTGCTGCGCGGGCTGCGCCAGCCGTGGACCGAGAGGGGTTTCCAGTGACGTCCGGACCGCAGGCGTCCCGACCGCTGACGTCCCGACCGCGCCGGGTGCGCTGGGTGGCCGCCGCCTTCGCGGTGGTGTTCGTGGCGCTGTTCACCGTGGTGGCGGTGCTGCTCGGCGGCGACACCTCCACGGGGGTGTACTTCCGGCTCTCCGACCAGCTCGCCATGGTGGGCATCGGGGTGCTGCTGGCCTGCGGCGCGCTGTGGCTGACCCGGCCGCGGGTCAGCGCCGACGCCGACGGGGTCACCGTGCGCAACCTGCTGGGCAGCACCCGGTTCGACTGGGCGTCGGTGGTGGGCATCAGCTTCCCCGACGGCGCCTCGTGGGCCCGGCTGGAGCTGCCCGACGACGAGTACGTGCCGGTGATGGCCGTGCAGGCGGTCGACGGCGACCGGGCGGTGGCCGCGATCCGCGAGATGCGCAAGCTGCACCGGGCCGCGCACGCCCAGCAGTCCGCCTGAGCGGGCGGCACCACCTTGCGCGGCACGGGGGTGCCCCGGCGGTGCCACCGCGGGTAGCATCGGCGGTGTGAAGCTGAGCGTGAGCCTGCCCGAGGAGGACGTGCGCTTCCTCGACGAGTACCTGGCGCGCGCGGGGTCCGCGTCGCGCTCGTCGGTGATCTCCGAGGCGATCGGGCTGCTGCGCCGGTCCAGCCTGGCCGAGGAGTACGCCGCCGCGTTCGCCGAGTGGGACACCGGCGAGGACGCCGAGCTGTGGGACCGCACCGCCCCCGACGCCTCCGACGCCGCGGTCGATGCGCCGCGGTGACATCCACCTGGTCGACCTGAACCCCGCGCGGGGCAACGAGGCCGACAAGGTCCGGCCCGCCGTGGTGGTGTCCAACGACGCCGCCAACCAGGTCGCCGCCCGCACCGGCCGGGGCGTGGTGACCGTCGTGCCGATCACCTCCAACACCAGCCGGGTGTTCCCCTTCCAGGTGCTGCTGCCCGCCGCGCCGTGCGGGCTGACCACCGACTCCAAGGCCCAGGCCGAGCAGGTGCGCTCGGTGGCCACCGGCCGCGTGCGCCGCCGCCTGGGCCGGGTCCCCGACGCGCTGCTGGCCGACCTCGACGCCGCGCTACGCCTGCACCTGGGGCTGTGAGGCCCGCCCGCGCGACCACCGGCGCGCCGCCACCACCAGCAGCACCGCGGAGACGACCCCGGGCAGGCAGTGCACCGCGAGCACGCCGACGAGGCTCGGGCCGCCCCAGTCGAGGTGGTAGGACGTGGGGTCACCGACATCGATGATGAACGGCTCAGCGATCGCGCGGCCGACCAGGTAGAGGCCCAGCAGGCCCAGGAGGACGGACAAGATCTTCTTCATGCCGCCCACCCTGCTCGCCCCCGGGCGCGCGGGACATCCGGGAAGCCCCCTGAACCGTGGTGGCGCCAACCCGACCCCGAGGAGAGGGCGCCAGCCCGACCCTGAGGAGAACCTGTGAACCCCCCAGGCGGCTGAACCCGCCGCCGCGCGCCCGCGTAGCCCCCGGTGTAGACCAACCGGACGCACCGAGCACGCCGAGGAGGCCCCCCGAGTGACTGTCGACACCACCACGACGTCCCCCGCCGCCGAGCCCCGATCCCGCCGCCAGGTCCTGTGCGGCCTGATGGTGGCCCTGGTCGCCCCGGGCGCCCTGGTCGCGGCCTGCGGATCGGGCTCCGACAGCGGCTCCACGGTGGAGAACCCGAACACCACCACCGGCGGCGCCACGACCGGCGGGTCCACCGGGTCCACCGGCGGCGCGCCCGGCGGCTCCGCGCTCGCGGCGGTGGCCGACATCCCCGACGGCGGCGGCAAGCTGGTCGACGGCCCGGACGGCCAGGTGCTGCTGGTCCGCTCCGGCGGCGCCGTCAAGGCCTTCGACCCGTCGTGCCCGCACCAGGGCGCGGCCGTCGAGCCGCCGGAGAACGGCGTCATCACCTGCCCACGCCACGGCAGCACGTTCACCAGCACCGACGGCGCCGTCACCAAGGGCCCCGCCCGCACGGGGCTGAAGGAGATCGCGGTCAAGGTCGAGGGCGCCAACGTCGTCCTGGCCTGAGCAACCGCCCGCTGAGGCCGCCCGGCGCGGGGCGGCCTCAGCGGGCGAGCGCCTTGGCCAGCAGCGCGCGCAGCCTGCGCCGCTCGGCGGGGGCCAGCGCGGCGGCCACCGGGTCCAGCGCGCGCTCGACGTCCGCGCGCACCCGGTCCACCAGCTCCTCGCCCGCCGCGCTGAGCCGCACGTCCACCGCCCGGCGGTCGCGCTCGCCGGGGGCGCGCACCAGCAGCCCGCGCTTGTCCGCCCGGTCGACCAGCCCGCTCATCGTCGACTTCTCCAGCCCGAGGTGGTCGGCCAGCGCCGTCACCCGCAGCGGCCGGTCGCGCAGCACCGCCAGGACGCGCAGCTGGGTGAGCGACAGGTCGTGCTCGGCGGCGACCCTGGTCAGCACCGCCATCACCGCGAACGAGGTCCGCACCAGCGCGTCGACCAGGTCGGCGGGCGCGGCGTCCGGCTCATCGGGCATGGCCGCCATGGTACCGCGTATGGTTCGTAGTCCCAACCAAATCCGGGGTTGCCGCGCCGCGCGCCGACCCCGTCCGCTTCCCTGCGGCCCGCAGGCGCCCGCGGCCCCCCTCGGGCAGGCCCCCGCCGGACAGCGGGTGTGCGAGATCCATTCGGGTTATGGATTCACGAGGTGAACCCTGGTTCAGTGATTGTCACCCCTGCGATCGTGCCCCTGTGATCGTCACCCCGCCCCGGACCCGGGAGGCCCGCCCCATGTTCTCCACCCGCACCATCGGCACGGCGGCCGCGGCCGTGCTCGTGGCGTCGCTGTCCACGGCGCTGGCCCTGCCCGCGGTGTCCACCACCGCCGTCGCGGTGGCCGACGAGCGCCCCACCGCCGTCGTCTCCCTCGGTGACAGCGCCATCTCCGGCGAGGGGGCGGGCGACTACGAACCCGGCACCAATGGGGAGAACGGCGACTGGTGCCACCGCTCGGCCAACGCCCTGATCCACAAGACCGCCCTGGCCGACCGCACGGTCAACCTCGCCTGCTCCGGCGCCGACAGCGCCAACGTGTCCCTGGCCGACACCACCCACTACACCGAGGGCTCCCAGGCCCGGCGCCTCGTGCGGGTCGCCACGGAGAACCGGGTCACCGCCGTCGTGCTCCAGGTCGGCGCCAACGACGAACCGGCCTTCGCGGACACGATCGTCGGCTGCGGGCTCAAGTGGCTCAACCCCTTCGGCGGCAACTGCTCCGACGCGCTCACCGCGCAGTGGCCGCAGCGGCTGGCCGCCATGGCCCCCCGCGTCGAGCAGGCGATCACCGACGTCAAGGCCGCCATGCGCGAGGCGGGCTACGCCGACGGGTCCTACCGGTTCGTGCTCACCTCGTACGCCTCGCCGGTGACCGAGCGGATGGACCCGGTGACCCACGGGTTCGACGGGTGCCCGCTGCGGCTCGACGACGCCGAGTGGGGCCGGACGGTGGCCGTCCCGCAGTTCGCCGAGGCGCTGCGCGGGGTGGCGGACCGGTCGGGGGTGTCGTTCCTGGACTTCTCCCGGGCGACCGAGGGGCGCGAGGCGTGCAGCGGCACGACCGGCTCGGAGTGGCAGAACCGGCTGCTGGTCGACCTCAAGGCCATCGAGACCGGGGGCCTCGACGCCATCGGCATCCACCTGGCCCAGCAGTCGTTCCACCCGAACGCCCGCGCGCACGCCCAGCTCGGGGCCTGCGTGACCGAGTTCGTCCGCTCCGGAGCCGGGTCGGCCGCGTGCCTGGCCGGGGCGGACGGGGCGCTGCACGCCGTGTCGTGACCGGCGGGGTGCCGCCCCACCCCCGGCACCGGCGGGTGGGGCGGCACCCGCTCGACGGGGCCGGATGTGGTTGCGGCGCCGCGCGAACGCCCGGCCCGGGTGCGCGCCCCGGCCCCCTCCGGCGCGGTCCTGTCGGTCCCCGGCCGTAGGGTTGACGGCGTGCCTGACCCGTCCACCTACCGCCCCGCGACCGGGACCATCCCCGATGCCCCCGGTGTGTACAAGTTCCGCGACCCGGGGCGGCGGGTGATCTACGTCGGGAAGGCCAAGAGCCTGCGGAGCAGGTTGAACTCCTACTTCGCCGACGTCAGCGCCCTGCACCCGCGGACGAGGCAGATGGTGACCACCGCGGGCTCGGTGGAGTGGACCGTGGTGGGCACCGAGGTCGAGGCGCTCCAGCTCGAGTACAACTGGATCAAGGAGTTCGACCCCCGGTTCAACGTCCGCTACCGCGACGACAAGACCTACCCGGTGCTGGCGGTGACGCTGAACGAGGAGTACCCGCGGCTGCACGTCTACCGGGGCCCGCGCCGCAAGGGGGTGCGGTACTTCGGCCCCTACGCGCACGCCTGGGCGATCCGGGAGACGCTGGACCTGCTGCTGCGGGTGTTCCCGGCGCGGACGTGCTCGGCGGGGGTGTTCAAGCGGCACGGGCAGATCGGGCGGCCGTGCCTGCTCGGCTACATCGACAAGTGCTCGGCGCCGTGCGTCGGGCGGGTCAGCGCCGAGGAGCACCGGGGGATCGTCGAGGACTTCTGCGACTTCCTCGCGGGCAAGACCGACCACCTGGTGCGCAGGCTGGAGCGGGAGATGGCCGAGGCCTCCGACGAGCTGCTGTTCGAGCGGGCGGCCCGGCTGCGCGACGACGCCGGGGCGCTGCGGCGGGCGATGGAGAAGCAGGCCGTGGTGCTCGGCGACGGCACCGACGCCGACGTGGTCGCCTTCGCCCACGACGACCTGGAGGCCGCTGTGCAGGTCTTCCACGTGCGCGGCGGCCGGGTGCGCGGGCAGCGCGGGTGGGTCGTCGACCGGCTGGAGGAGGGCGGCGAGGAGGGCGCGGGCAACCCGGTGACCGCGCTCGTCGACCAGTTCCTCAGCCAGTTCTACGGCGACCAGGCCGCCATGGACGACGGCAGCGCGGGCGAGGGCGCCGAGTCCAGCCCGGTGCCGCGCGAGGTGCTGGTGCCGGAGCTGCCCGACGACGCGGCCTCCATCCAGGACTGGCTCAGCGGGCTGCGCGGGGCCAGGGTGGCGCTGCGGGTGCCCCAGCGCGGCGACAAGCGGGCGCTGATGGAGACCGTCGAGCGCAACGCCAAGGAGGCCTTCACCCAGCACAAGCTGCGCCGCGCGGGCGACCTCACGGCCCGCTCGGCGGCGCTGCAGGAGCTGCAGGACCACCTGGGCCTGGACTCCGCGCCGCTGCGCATCGAGTGCGTCGACATCTCCCACATCCAGGGCAGCGACGTGGTGGCCTCGCTGGTGGTGTTCGAGGACGGCCTGGCGCGCAAGTCCGAGTACCGCCGCTTCGCCATCCGCGAGGCGGCCACCGAGGGCGACGTGGCCGCGATCGCCGAGGTCACCCGGCGCCGGTTCGCCCGGCACGCCGGGGAGTCCGCCGAGCAGGCCGACCCGCGCCCGGGCATCGACCCGGAGACCGGCAAGCCCAAGCGGTTCGCCTACCCGCCCAACCTCTACGTCGTCGACGGCGCGCTGCCGCAGGCCGAGGCCGCCGCCGCGGTGCTCTCCGAGCTGGGCATCACCGACGTGGCGGTGGTGGGGCTGGCCAAGCGGCTGGAGGAGGTGTGGCTGCCCGGCGACCCGGATCCCGCCATCCTGCCGCGCACCAGCGAGGCGCTCTACCTGCTCCAACGCGTGCGCGACGAGGCCCACCGGTTCGCGATCACCTACCATCGGCAGAAGCGCTCCAAGCGCCTGACCGCCTCGGCGCTCGACGACGTGCCCGGCCTGGGCCAGACCCGCAAGTCGGTGCTCATCAAGCACTTCGGCTCGCTCAAGCGGCTGCGCGCGGCGAGCGTGGAGGAGATCGAGAGCGTGCCCGGCATCGGCCCGGGCACCGCCCGCGCGGTGCACACCGCGCTCGCGGGCGGCACGCAGGACACGACCGCCGCGGGCGGGCAGGAGAGGCAGCAGTGAGCGACGCGAGAGAGACCCGGCAGGGCCCCGGCATCGAGGTGGCGGTGGTCACCGGGTTGTCCGGCGCGGGCCGCAGCACCGCGGCGAAGTGCCTGGAGGACCTGGGCTGGTTCGTGGTGGACAACCTGCCGCCGGAGCTGATCTCCACCATGGTCGAGCTCGGCTCGCAGGCCCGGGGCGCGATCACCAAGGTCGCGGTGGTGATGGACGTGCGCTCGCGGGCGTTCACCGAGGACCTCTCGGCGATCATCAAGGACCTCGACGCCCGCGGCTACAAGCCGCGCGTGCTGTTCCTGGAGGCCACCGACGACGTGCTGGTGCGCCGGTTCGAGTCGGTGCGCCGCGGCCACCCGCTGCAGGGCGAGGGCAGGCTGGTCGACGGCATCACCACCGAGCGCGCGCTGCTGCAGCCGCTGCGCGGCGAGGCCGACCTCATCCTGGACACCTCCACCCTCTCGGTGCACCAGCTGCGCGCCAAGATCGAGGACGCGTTCGGCACCGAGTCGACCACCGCCACCCGGGTCACCGTGCTGTCCTTCGGCTACAAGTACGGCCTGCCGATGGACGCCGACCTGGTGATGGACGTGCGCTTCCTGCCCAACCCGTTCTGGATCCCCGAGCTCAAGGACCAGACCGGCCGCGACGCCGACGTGCGCAACTACGTGCTGTCGCAGGAGGGCGCCGACGAGTTCCTCGACCGCTACCACGAGCTGCTGCGGCTGATCGGCGCCGGGTACCGGCGGGAGGGCAAGCGGTACCTGACCCTGGCGGTGGGCTGCACCGGCGGCAAGCACCGCAGCGTGGCCATCTCCGAGGAGCTGGCCAGGCGGCTGTCCGACGAGGACGGCATGGCGGTCAAGGTCGTGCACCGCGACCTGGGGCGCGAGTGACGGCGGACGGCGCGCGCCCGCTGCGGGCGGTGGCCCTCGGCGGTGGGCACGGCCTGCACGCCACCCTCACCGCGCTGCGCGCGGTCACCCCGGACGTCACCGCGGTGGTCACCGTCGCCGACGACGGCGGCTCCTCCGGCAGGCTGCGCCGCGAGCTGGGCCTGCTGCCGCCGGGTGACCTGCGCAAGGCGCTGCTGGCGCTGGCGGGCCCGGACACCGGCCCGTGGGGCGAGGTGTTCGGGCACCGCTTCGGCGGCACCGGCGCGCTGGCCGGGCACGCGGTGGGCAACCTGGTGCTGGCCGGGCTGCTGGAGACCGTGGGCGACCCGGTGGCGGTGCTGGCCGAGGCGGCGCGGCTGCTCGGCGTGCGCGGCCGGGTGCTGCCGATGTCGCCGGAGCCGGTGGACATCGAGGCCGACGTCACCGGCCTGGGCGCCGACCCGGCGGCGATCAGCCGGATCCGCGGCCAGGTCGCGGTGGCCACCACCCCCGGTCGGGTGCGCCGCATCCGGCTGTGCGCCGCGGACCGGCGCAGCGAGCCGCCCAAGGCCTGCGCGGAGGCGGTCGAGGCGGTGCTCGGCGCCGACGTGGTGCTGCTCGGCCCCGGCTCCTGGTTCACCAGCGTGCTGCCGCACCTGCTCGTCCCCGACCTGCACGACGCGCTGGTGCGCACCGCGGCGCGCCGGGTCGTGGTGCTCAACCTGGTCCCCCAACCGGGGGAAACCGAGGGGTTCTCCCCGGAGCACCACCTCGACGTGCTCGTCGAGCACGCCCCGAGCCTGCGGGTCGACGCGGTGGTCGCCGACGCCGACTCGGTGCCGACCCCGGAGCGGCTGCGGCAGGCGGCCGCGGCCCTGGGCGCCGAGCTGCGGCTCGACCGGGTGGCCGCCCCCGACGCCGCCGACCGGCACGACACCGCCGCCCTGTCGGCCAGCCTGGCGAGGGCGGTCGCCACCGCCGCGCGCCGGTGAGGGCAGACTGGACGCCCCGGGGCGGTGCCAGGCGCGCCGTGGTGGGATGGGGCACCGGTGCGCGCGCGACCGGGCCGGGAGAGGAGGAGCAGTGGCGATGACCGCCGCGGTCAAGGACGAGCTGAGCAGGCTGACGGTGTCCAAGACCTGTTGCCGCCGGGCCGAGGTGTCCTCCCTGCTGCGCTTCGCCGGTGGCCTGCACATCGTCGGCGGCCGGGTGGTCGTCGAGGCCGAGCTGGACACCGGCTCGGCCGCGCGGCGGCTGCGCAAGGAGATCCACGAGCTCTACGGCCACCACGCCGACGTGCACGTCATCACCTCCGGCGGCCTGCGCAAGGGCACCCGGTACGTGGTGCGCGTGGTCAAGGACGGCGACGGCCTGGCCCGCCAGACCGGCCTGCTCGACCCGCGCGGGCGCCCGGTGCGCGGGCTGCCCGCCCCGGTGGTCTCCGGCGGGGTCTGCGACGCCGAGGCGGCCTGGCGCGGGGCGTTCCTGGCGCACGGCTCGCTCACCGAGCCCGGCCGCTCGTCCGCGCTGGAGATCACCTGCCCCGGCCCGGAGGCGGCGCTGGCCATCGTCGGCGCGGCCCGGCGGATGGGCATCGCGGCCAAGTCCCGCGAGGTGCGCGGCGCCGACCGGGTCGTGGTGCGCGACGGCGACGCCATCTCCGCCCTGCTCACCCGGCTCGGCGCGCACTCCAGCGTGCTGGCCTGGGAGGAGCGCCGGATGCGCCGCGAGGTGCGCGCCACGGCCAACCGGCTGGCCAACTTCGACGACGCCAACCTGCGCCGCTCGGCCAGGGCCGCGGTCGCCGCGGCGGCGCGGGTGCAGCGCGCCATGGAGATCCTGGGCCCGGAGGCCCCCGAGCACCTGACCGCCGCGGGCCAGTTGCGGCTGAAGAACAAGCAGGCCTCGCTGGAGGAGCTGGGCCAGCTGTCGGACCCGCCGATGACCAAGGACGCGGTCGCGGGCCGCATCCGCAGGTTGCTGGCCATGGCCGACAAGCGGGCCAAGGACCTGGGCCTGCCGGACACCGAGTCCGCCGTGACCCCGGAGATGCTCGAGGTCGAGGCCTGATCAACCCTCGCGCGCGCCCCGGGGCACCCGTCCCGGGGCGTCGTGCTGTCCGCCGGGACCCGGCCCGGCGCGCAGCGCACTGTTGATCATGTCCGTGAATGACCCACCGTGACGGCTTTGTGAGCTGGGTCTCACGAGGTATCCAGCGGCCGTCCCGGTGCTCTTCCCAGGTGCGAGGGGGACCCGGGTGCCGCTTGGGGGAGGGGCACCGGGGCTCGCAGGGGGATGCGGAGCGGGGTGCGCCGGTCGTGGGGGGCGGCGGACCCCGCTCCGCCGCACCACCCGCACCGTGCGCGTCGCGCCTGCGCGGTCTGCGCACCCGGGTGACGAATTCCGACCCGCCGATGCCGTCGTGTGGTGATCTCCACGCCGATCTGATTCGATAAAGAGAGACCGCTGACCTCCTGCCCTGCCCGCGCCCGTGCGCGCAGTAGGGTTGCCGGTCAAGTGGTGGTCACGGTTTTCGGTGGTCACAGGTTTCGCACCCAGTCGCAAAGAGGAGACGCAGGTGACGGTTCGCGTAGGTGTCAACGGCTTCGGTCGGATCGGGCGCAACTTCTTCCGGGCGGTCGCGGCAGGCGGTCATGACATCGAGATCGTCGCCTTCAACGACCTCGGCGACATCGGCACGATGGCGCACCTGCTGAAGTACGACTCGGTGCTCGGCCGCCTGGCCGAGGACGTGTCGGTGGTCGACGGCGGCATCAAGGTCGGCGACCACACCATCAAGGCGCTGGCCGAGCGCGACCCGGGCAAGCTGCCCTGGAAGGACCTCGGCGTCGACGTCGTGGTCGAGTCCACCGGCTTCTTCACCAAGGCCGCCGACGCGCGCAAGCACGTCGACGAGGGCGGGGCCAAGAAGGTCATCATCTCCGCGCCCGCCTCGGGCGAGGACCTGACCGTGGTGCTCGGGGCCAACGAGCAGAACTACGACGGCTCGCAGACGATCATCTCCAACGCCTCCTGCACCACCAACTGCCTGGCCCCGCTGGCCAAGGTGCTGCACGACGCGTTCACCGTGGAGCGCGGCCTGATGACCACCATCCACGCCTACACCCAGGACCAGAACCTGCAGGACGCGCCGCACAAGGACCTGCGCCGCGCCCGCGCCGCCGCGCTGAACATCGTGCCCACCTCGACCGGCGCCGCCAAGGCGATCGGCCTGGTGCTGCCCGACCTCAAGGGCAAGCTCGACGGCTACGCGCTGCGCGTGCCGGTGCCGACCGGCTCGGCCACCGACCTGACGGTGAACCTGTCCCGCGAGGTCACCCTGGACGAGGTCAACGAGGCCTACCGGGTCGCCGCCGAGGGCCCGCTGGCGGGCATCCTGCGCTACAGCACCGACCCGATCGTCTCCTCCGACATCGTCACCGACCCGGCGTCGTGCATCTACGACGCGCCGCTGACCAAGGTCACCGGCAACCAGGTCAAGGTCGTCGGGTGGTACGACAACGAGTGGGGCTACTCCAACCGGCTCGCCGACCTGACCGCGCTGGTCGCGTCGAAGCTCTGAGGGCAGCCGTGAAGACCCTGGACGACCTCATCGCCGAGGGTGTGGCGGGTCGGCGCGTGCTCGTGCGCGCCGACCTCAACGTCCCGCTCGACGGCGAGACCATCACCGACGACGGCCGCATCCGCGCGGCGCTGCCCACCCTCCAGGCGCTCACCGGCGCCGGGGCCAAGGTGGTCGTCGCCGCGCACCTCGGCCGCCCCAAGGGCGCCCCCGAGCCCCGGTACTCGCTGGCCCCGGTGGCCCGCAGGCTGGGTGAGCTGCTCGGCGCCGACGTCGCGCTCGCCACCGACGTGGTGGGCGAGTCCGCCCGGGCCACCGTGGCCGGGCTGGCCGACGGCGGCGTCGCCCTGCTGGAGAACGTCCGCTTCGAGGCGCGCGAGACCAGCAAGGACGAGGCCGAGCGGTCGGCGCTGGCGGACGAGTACGCCGCGCTGGCGGACGCGTTCGTCTCCGACGGCTTCGGCGTCGTGCACCGCAAGCAGGCGTCGGTCTACGACGTGGCCGCCAAGCTGCCTGCCTACGCCGGTGGCCTGGTGCTGGCCGAGGTCGACGTGCTCAAGCAGCTCACCGGCGAGCCCGCTCGCCCCTACGTGGTGGTGCTCGGCGGGTCGAAGGTGTCGGACAAGCTGGCCGTGATCGAGTCGCTGCTGCCCAAGGTGGACGCGATCCTCGTCGGCGGCGGCATGTGCTTCACCTTCCTGGCCGCCGAGGGCCTGGGCGTCGGTGACTCGCTGCTGGAAGCCGAGATGATCGACACCTGCAAGCGGCTGCTCGCGGACAACCCCGGCAAGGTCCTGCTGCCCGCCGACGTGGTCATCGCCGACGAGTTCTCCGCCGACGCCAGCACCCACACCGTGCTGGCGGCCAACATCCGCGAGGGGTGGAAGGGCCTGGACATCGGCCCCATCACCGTCGAGCGGTACTCGGAGGTCATCGCGGGCGCGGGCACGGTCTTCTGGAACGGGCCCATGGGCGTGTTCGAGCTGGCCCCGTTCGCCGAGGGCACCCGCGGCGTCGCGCAGGCGATCGTGGACTCACCGGCGTACTCGGTGGTCGGCGGTGGCGACTCCGCCGCCGCCGTGCGGCAGCTGGGCCTGCCCGAGGACGGCTTCTCGCACATCTCCACCGGCGGCGGCGCGTCGCTGGAGTACCTGGAGGGCAAGCAGCTCCCCGGCGTCGCGGTCCTGGGGGCGTGATGGCGCGCCAGGTCCTCATCGCGGGCAACTGGAAGATGAACCTCAACCACCTGGAGGCCATCGCCCTGGTGCAGAAGATCGCCTTCTCGCTGCCGGAGAAGTACTACGCCAAGGTCGAGGTGGCGGTGCTGCCGCCGTTCACCGACATCCGGTCCATCCAGACCATGGTGGACGGCGACAAGCTCCTGCTGCGCTACGGCGCCCAGGACATCTCCCGGTACGACTCGGGCGCCTACACCGGCGAGGTCTCCGGGCCCATGCTCGCCAAGCTGGGCTGCACCTACGTCACCGTCGGCCACTCCGAGCGCCGCGAGTACCACGGCGAGACCGACGAGCTGGTCAACCTCAAGGTCAAGGCCGCGCTCAAGCACGGGATCACCCCGATCCTGTGCCTGGGCGAGCGGCTGGAGGTCCGCGAGGCGGGCGGGCACGTCGAGCACTGCACCGAGCAGGTCGTGGCGGGGTTGAAGGGGCTCAAGGCCGAGCAGGCCAAGGGCGTCGTCATCGCCTACGAGCCGGTGTGGGCGATCGGCACGGGCAAGGTGGCCACCGCCGCCGACGCCCAGGAGGTGTGCAAGGCGCTGCGGGCGACGCTGGCCGACAAGTACGGCGACGAGGTCGCCGCCGCGGTCCGGATCCTCTACGGGGGGTCGGTGAAGTCCGGGAGCATCGCGGAGCTGGTGGCCCAGGAGGACATCGACGGCGCGCTCGTGGGTGGCGCGAGCTTGCAGGCCGAGGAGTTCACCAAGCTGTGCGCGCTGGCCGCGGGCGGCCCGCTGCCGTAGTGCGGCGGTGGTGCGTGGTGGAGGGGCGCCGGGGTTCTCCCGGCGCCCCTCCGTCGTCCCCGGTCAGAAGCGTGTGGCGGTGACGGTCATCGCGGTGGGGGAGAAGTCCTCGATGTAGGAGGCGTGCTCGCAGACGTCGTCGAAGGCGAAGCCGTACGCCTTGCCGTCCACGGTGTTCTCGTGCATGGCCCGGGAGTAGTGGTTGCTGGCGGCGATCGTGTAGTAGGCGGTCGGGTCCACGACCGGCTGGGCGGCGGTGCTGAGCAGCACGCCCCGGTTGAGGCCCGCGCCGAGGACGGCGGCCACGGGGCCGGTGACGCCGTCGTTGGGGGCGGCGAGGGCGCCATCGCAGAACAGGGCGTCGCGGGTGGAGGGCTTGGCGAACGGGCGCACGCCGTTGGTGAAGGCGAACTGGCCGTCCTGGACGCGACCGGTGAACGTGGTGCCGTTGGCCGAGACGACCAGGTCCCGCGTGCTGTAGCGGTCCCAGACCTCGTCGATGTGGGCGGCGAGGAAGTCCGCGCTGAACCGGCCCGAGTCGAGGCCGTGGCCGGGGGAGATGACCCGGGTGTCGCCGACGACCAGCCCCGCGAAGCCCGCCGCCGCGCCCACCGCGCCGAACACGCGGGACCGGCCGCCCTCCGACAAGCGGCCGGTCGACTGGGTGCGCCTGCCCACGAGGTCGATGGCGAGCGGGACCGAGAGCATGTCCACCATCGTGGTGTTGCAGTGCATGCCGGTGTCGTCGTAGGTGAACTCGACGCAGTCGTGCAGCACCCCGAAGTTGGGGTCGGACTCGACCCAGCCCGCCGGGTGCGCCAGCGCGTCGCCGGGGTTGGCCCGGAACTTGAGCTTCTGCCCGACCGCCAGGTAGAGGCGGCCGGAGATGCCCTGGGGCAGGGGCACCATGCGCTCGCCGTCGACGGGCAGCGCGTAGTCGGTGTAGCCGTCGCTGCCGTTGTCGGTGGTCGACACCGGCACCGCGGCGCCCTCGGCGGTGACGTGCACCTGCCTGCCGGTGGCCAGGTCGGTGCCGACGACGTAGGCGAACAGGGTCTCCCCGGCGTGCGCGCCGGTGTCGTTGACGACGCGGACCGGCAGCGCCGCGCGGGGGGACACCACGCGGGTCGAGGCCGAGGACGGGGTGGTGCCGAGGAACGGGGCGGTCGCGGCGGCCGCGGCCACGCCGCCGAGGAAGCTCCTCCGGTTGATCATCGTCCAACTCCCTTGGTGGGCGGGATCGTGCAGGGGACCCCGATTGTCGGCACGGTTTGTTCCCCGGCACAACAAATTCGCCCGGATGGTCCAGACCAGTTGGGGGGCGCCCGCGCGGGGGCGGCGCCCGCGGGGCCGGTCGCGGACGGGGTCGGGTGGCGACCGCGCGCACGCGGGGCGGTGCTCGTCCCCGGGGCGGGCACCAGGTAGCCTGTGATCTCCACTGCCACCACAGCGAGGATGAAATGGTCGTCCTGATCCTGCAGATCGCCCTGATCGTCACCAGCCTGCTGCTGATCCTGCTGGTGCTGCTGCACCGCGGTCGCGGCGGCGGCCTGTCCTCGCTGTTCGGCGGCGGGATGCAGTCCAGCCTGTCCGGGTCGAGCGTGGTGGAGAAGAACCTGGACCGGATCACCCTGTTCATCGGGTCGATCTGGATCATCTGCGTCATCGGCCTCGGCCTGCTGGTCAAGATCAGTTGAGCGCCCGCCCGCTCGGGCGGGCGGCGCAGTCCTTGCGACCCGGTGCGGGCAGAGCGCCGGGTTTCCCAATCACGCGGTGGGGGTGTGAACACCAATGGCCGGTGGCAACGCGATCCGGGGTACCCGGGTCGGTGCTGGTCCGATGGGTGAGTCCGAGCGGGGCGAGTCCGCCCCTCGGCAGCGGGTGTCCTACTGGTGCGCCAACGGCCACGAGTCCCGCCCGGCGTTCGCGCTGGACGCCGAGCGGCCGGAGTCCTGGGACTGCCCGAGGTGCGGCCTGCCCGGCGGCCTCGACGAGCAGGCGCCGCCCAAGGCCCCGCGCAACGAGCCCTACAAGACGCACCTGGCCTACGTGAAGGAGCGCCGCTCCGACGAGGACGGCGAGGCCATCCTCGCCGAGGCGCTGGCCAAGCTCCGCGCCAAGCGCGAGCTGTAGTACCCAAGCGCTAGGACCCGAGCGCGCCGCGGCCCCCGCCTGGGCGGGGACCGCCGTCGTCGAACCCGGCAGTGGGGTTCGACGACCGCGCGGGCGATCGTGACGAGGCCCGACCGGGGTGGCACCCCCGGCCGGGCCTCAGCCGTTCCCGGCGCGCCCCGCTCGGCCCCGGTGTGGCGCGGGGCGTTGCGGTCCGGCCACCCCGGGTCGGGCGGTGGGGCGTGCCCCGGTGAAGCGGCGAGGCCCGGCCAGGTGTCCCCGGGCCGGGCCTCGATCGTCGTGCCTGCCGCTCAGCCGACCAGGGGGTAGGTGGCGCGCACCGAGAAACCGCCCTCTGGGGTGGGGCCCGCGTCGAAGGTGCCGCCCAGCAGGGTGGCGCGTTCGCGGAGGCCGAGCAGGCCGTGCCCGCCCGACGGCAGGCCGGGGCCGCGGCGGCGGCGGGGGCGGTCGTTGCGGACCTCCACCAGCAGCTCGGCCTCCGAGCTGCGGACGCGCACCGAGGCGCGGGAGCCCGAGGCGTGCTTGCGGACGTTGGTCAGCGCCTCCTGAACGGTGCGGTAGGCCGCGCGCGAGACCGGGCCGGGCAGGCGCCCGGGGGCGGTGTCGATGGCGAGGTTGATCTTGACGTCGCCGCCCTCGACGAGGTCGCCGACCTCGTCGAGGCCGGGCTGGGCGTCCTCCTCGTCGCCGCCAGAGCGCAGCACGCCGACCAGTTCGCGCAGCTCCTCCAGGGTCTTGGTGCTCAGCGCCCGGATCGTCTCGGCGGCCTCGGCCGACTCCGCGTCCTTGGCGCCGACCTTGAGCGCGCCCGCCTGCATGGCGATGAGGGTGACCTGGTGGGACACCACGTCGTGCATCTCCCTGGCCAGCTTGGCGCGCTCGGCGGAGCGGACGGTGGCCGCGTAGAGCCGCTTCTCCCGCTCCCGGCTGCGGTCGAGCTGGCGGATGCGGGCGAACAGCTGCGCGCGCACGGTCACCAGCAGCCCGATGGCCACCGGCATGCCCGCCACGATCACCCCGTAGATGGCGTCGAGCACGTGCTGGCGCAGGGTCATCTCGGCGAAGGCGTCGTAGGGCCACACCATGAACCGCGACGCCCAGACCAGCACCACCCCCACCGCGGTGCGCCAGGTGGTGCCGTACCGCATGGCGAGGGTGCCCAGCGCGACCATCGCCGCCAGCTGCGCCCAGCCGTAGAAGAAGCCGGGGATGACCAGCAGCACGGTGAGGAAGGGCAGGTGCCTGCGCAGCAGCAGCGCCGGGACCGCCAGCCAGGACAGCCAGATCGCGGCGGCGTCGATCTCCGGGGGCACCACCAGCCACACGTCCAGCGCGGCGACCAGCACCGCCAGCGCGTCCGAGAGCGGGCCGCGCAGCGCGGTCGGCCACCGCAGCGCGCCCGGCCAGCGCAGCACGGGGTGCCTGGACGCGGGCGCGGCGCTGGGCGCGGCGGGCTCGGCGACGTGCGGGGTGACCGTGTGGGCGACCAGGGCGGCACCTCCTCGCTCGGCGGCGGGCCCGGGCGCCCGGTCCACCGCACCTTCTCTGCCGTCGGACGGTCCGCGCAGCTCAGCGCGGTCGTGCGCACCCGCGCGCGGGTGGGGCACCCGGCTCGGGGCGGTAGCATCACCGCCGCCCTCGGCAGGGTCGCTCCGGCGCTGTGGCATGGCTCGCCTCCCTGCCGCGAGGACGTGCTGCACGGTCTCGTCACCCATCAAGACAGACAACGGCCGCGATGGGACGCGGGGTTACAAACATCTGTGCGGGAGCAAATGAACAGTTGCCGTTCAGCGGGAGGGAGACCGGTGCGCACCCTGGTCGTCGACAACCACGACTCGTTCACCCAGAACCTCGTGCACGCGCTGGCCGTGCTGGGCGGGCGGCGCCCGGACGTGGTGCGCAACGACGAGCCGTGGTCCGCCGTGCGCCTGGCCGACTACGACAACGTCGTCGTCGGCCCCGGCCCCGGGCACCCCGCCACCCCGCGCGACCTGGGGATCAGCCGCGCGGTGCTGGAGCTGGCGCGGCAACCGCTGCTCGGGGTGTGCCTGGGCCACCAGGGGCTGTGCCTGCTCGCGGGGGCCGAGGTGGGCCCGGCCCCGCAGGTGCGCCACGGCAGGCTCTCGGCGGTGCGCCACGACGGCCGGGAGCTGTTCGCGGGCATCCCGTCGCCCACCGAGGTGGTCCGGTACCACTCGCTCGCCGTGCGCGGCGTCCCGGCGGAGCTGGAGGCGACCGCGTGGAGCGACGACGGGGTGCTCATGGGCGTGCGCCACCGCCACCGCCCGGCCTGGGGCGTGCAGTTCCACCCCGAGTCGATCCGCACCGAGCACGGGCTGGACCTGCTGGCCAACTTCCAGCGGATGAGCACCGCCGCGCCCCGACCGCGCGAGGTCATCGCCGCGCGGGCGCGCCCGGCCCGGCTGCGGGTGGTCTCCCGGTCGCTGACCCTGCCGCTGACGGCCGAGGACGTCCACGCCGAGCTCTACCGCGACTCCCCGCACGCGTTCTGGCTGGACAGCACCACCCAGGCCCGGTTCGACTTCCTCGGCGACGCGGGCGGTCCGCGGGCCAGGGTGGCGGCGGCGGACGTGACGACCGGGCTGGTGACCGTCACGCACTCCGACGGGCGGGTGGAGGTGGTCGACCGGCCGTTCCTCGACTGGCTCGACGACGACCTGGCCGCGCACCGCGCCACCGCCCCCGACCTGCCGTTCGGGTTCACCCCCGGCTGGGTGGGCTACCTGGGCTACGAGCTCAAAGCCGAGTGCGGCGCCGCCGCCGCGCACACCGCCCCGGACCCCGACGCGCAGCTGGTGTTCGCCGACCGGGCGGTCGCGGTCGACAACCGCACGGGCGAGCTGCACCTGCTCGCCTTCGCGGGGGACGAGGGCTGGCTGGACGCCACCGCCGACCGGCTCGCCCGGGTCGTCCCGCGCGACCACACCCCGGCCACCACGGGCGTCACCCCGCTCGGCCCGCTGACCGCCCGGCACGACCGGGACGCCTACCTGGCCAGGATCGCGGAGTGCCACCGGGTCATCGACCTGGGCGAGAGCTACGAGGTCTGCCTGACCAACCAGCTCACCGCCGCGGCCGAGGTCGACGTCCTGGCCGCCTACCGGCACCTGCGCCGGGCCAGCCCGGCGCCGTTCGGCGCGCTGCTGCGGTTCGGGCCGCTGTCGGTGCTGAGCACCTCGCCGGAGCGGTTCCTGTCGGTCAGCGCGGCGGGGGAGGTCGAGTCGCGCCCGATCAAGGGCACCCGCCCGCGCGGGTCCACCGCCGAGCAGGACGCCGCGCTGCGCGCCGACCTCGCCGCGTCCGAGAAGGACCTCGCGGAGAACCTGATGATCGTCGACCTGGTGCGCAACGACCTGGGCGCCACCGCCGACACAGGGAGCGTGAGCGTGCCCGGCCTGTTCGAGGTGGAGACCTACGCGACGGTCCACCAGCTGGTGAGCACCGTGCGCGCCCGGCTGGCCGCGGACCGGACCCCGGTGGACTGCGTGCGCGCGGCCTTCCCCGGCGGGTCCATGACCGGGGCGCCCAAGGAGCGCACGATGGAGGTGCTCGACCGGCTGGAGGGCGGGCCGCGCGGGGTGTACTCGGGGGCCATCGGCTACTTCGCCTGCTCCGGCGCGGTCGACCTGAGCATCGCCATCCGCACCCTGGTGGTGCGCCCCGGCGAGCTGTCCTGGGGCGTCGGCGGGGCGGTGACGGCGCTGTCGGACCCGGACGCGGAGTTCGAGGAGACCGCCGTCAAGGCCACCGCGGTCCTCGACCTGCTCGGCGCCCGCTTCCCCGGCCGGGTGGCCACGTGAGCGTGCTGCCCGGGCGGGAGGCCGTCGTCGAGGAGGTGGTCGCGCGGCTGCGCGCGGGCGGTCGGGTGGTGCTCGACGGGCCCGCGGGCATCGGCAAGACCGCGGTGTGGCGCGCGGCCCTGGCCCGCTGCGCCCCGCACGCCGCGGTGCTGTCCTGCGCGCCCACCGAGGCGGAGTCCGCGCTGCCGCTGGCGGCCCTGGCCGACCTGCTGCGCCCGCTGGCCCCGCTGGTCGACGCCCTGCCGCCGGTGCAGCGCGCCGCGGCGGGCGCCGTCCTGCTCGACACCCCGGCGGGCGACCACCCCGACGGTCACGTCCTCGGCGCCACCACCCGCGCCCTGCTCGACGCGGCGGGCGGCGGCGGGCCGGTGGTCGTCGCCGTGGACGACGCGCCCTGGCTGGACCCGCCCAGCGAGCGGGCGCTGCGGTTCGCCCTGCGCCGGGTGCGCCCGGGGGTGGCGGTGCTGCTGGCCGTGCGCGGCCCGGCGGGCGACCCGCCGCCGCTGCCGCTGGGCCTCGACGACGCGCTGCGGGTGCCGGTCGCCCCGCTGGGCCCCGGCGCCCTGCACCACGTGCTGCGCGACCGGCTCGGCGCCGCGCTGCCGCGCCCGCTGCTGGGCCGCATCGCCGAGGGGTCCGGCGGCAACCCGCTGCTGGCGATCGAGCTGGCCAGGGCGGTGCTGCGGCTGCCGGCGCTGCCCCGGCCCGGCGCCGACCTGCCGGTGCGGGCCTCGCTGCGCGAGCTGCTCGCCGCCGCCGTGGCCGCCCTGCCGCCCGCGGGCCGCGACGCCGTCCGGCTGGCCGCCCTGCTCTCCGCGCCCCGCCTGCCCGACCTGGTCGCCGCCGGGGTGGACCCGGCCGACCTCGACCCCGCCGAGGAGGCGGGCCTGCTCGCGGTGGGCCACGACGGCATCGCCTTCGCCCACCCGCTGCACGCCGCCGCCGTCCGGGCGGGCATCCCGCCGGGGGTGCGCCGCGGGCTGCACCGCCGCCTCGCCGACGTCGTGGCCGACCCCGACGAGCGGGCCAGGCAGCTGGCCGCGGGCACCGGCGGCCCGGACCCGGCGGTGGCCGCCGAGGTCGCCGCCGCCGCCCGCCGCCAGCAGGCGCGCGGCGCCCCGGAACTGGCCGCCGGCCTGTTCGACATCGCCGTCGAGCTCACCCCGGACGGGCCCGCGCGCGACGGGCTGCGCCTGGAGGCCGCGCGCTGCCGCTACGGCAGCGGCGACTACGCCGCGGCCGCCGCCGAGCTGGACGCGCTGGTCGACCGGCTCACCGGCGCGCCGCTGGCCGAGGCGCTGATGCTGCGCGCGGTGGTGGCCTGGAGCGCCGACGGCGCCAGCGCCGAGGCCGAGCGGCTGGCCGAGCGCGGGCTGGCCGCGGTCGACCCGGGCACCCCGGCGGCGGGGCGCATCCACGCCCACCTGTCGGTGTTCCGCGCCTCCCCGGACGCCGCCCGCGCCGACGCCGAGGCCGCCCGGCGGCTGCTCGCGGGCAGCCCGGCCGACCGCCCGCTGCTGTCCGCGGCCCTGCTCACCCAGCACTTCCAGGAGGTGCGGCTCGGGCTGGCGCCGCGGGCGGAGCTGTTCGACGAGGCCATCGCGCTGGAGGACGCCGACCCGCACTGGCTGGCCGCCACCGTCCCGGCGATCTGGTGGCGCTCGGTGGACGCCCACGCCGCCGCCCGCGACCGGCTCACCAGGATGCTGGAGCGGGCCACCGCCCGCGGCGACGAGCCCTCCCAGCACGAGCTGCTGGGCCACCTGGGCGAGACCGAGCTGCACTCCGGGCGCTGGGCCGACGCCGCCGCGCACACCGAGGCGGCCACCGACCTGGGCGACCAGCTCGGCACCGGCCTGGTGGGGGAGCGGTGGCTGCGCGGGATGCTCGCGGCCCTGCGCGGTGACGCCGCGGTCGCCGACGAGCTGGCGGCCTGGGGCCTGGGCTGGGCGGCGGAGAACGAGGACCCGTCGGCGGAGCGGATCTTCGCCTACCTCGCGGGCTGCGCCGCCGCGGCCCGGGGCGACGCCGCCGCGGCCGCCGAGCGGTTCGCCGCGGTGCGCCGCTCGCTGGCGGCCGTGGGGCTGGTGGAGCCGCTGTCGCTGCGCTACGAACCGGAGTGGGTGGAGGCGTGCGTGGCGACCGGCGACCTGCCCACCGCCCGGCGCGCCCAGGACCTGCTTGCCGAGCGGCACGCCCGGCTGCCCCGCCCGTGGACCGGGCTCGGCCTCGCCCGCGGCCGGGTGCTGCTCGCCGCGGCGTCCGGGGAGGACACCGCCGACGCGGTGGCGGACCTGCTGGCGGCCCGCGAGGCCACACCGCCGGACGTGGTGCCCCTCGACCGCGCCCGCTGCCTGCTCGTCGCCGGGGTCGCCCAGCGCCGGGCCCGCCGCCGCGCCGCCGCCCGCACCCTGCTCGGCCAGGCGCTCGCGGAGTTCGAGGCGCTGGGGGCCGCCGCCTGGGCGGCCCGCGCGGCGTCCGAGCTGGACAGGACGGGCGGGCGGACCGCCGACGCGACCGCGCTCACCCCCACCGAGGAGCGCGTCGCCCGACTCGCCGCCCAGGGGCGCACCAACCGGCTCATCGCGGAGGAGCTGTTCGTCAGCCCCAAGACGGTGGAGGCCAACCTCGCCCGCGCCTACCGCAAGCTCGGCATCACCACGCGCGCCCAGCTCGGCGCGGTCATGGGCCGCACCAGCTGACCCGCGCGCGGGCGACCGCGGCGGTGGCGCGGGTGGTTCACGCGGGACCGGTGAGCCGCACGGCGCGGCCGTCGATCCGCCAGGTGCCGATCTCCTCGTCGCCGTCCACCACCAGTTCCACCGGGCCGGGGCGGCTCAGGAACGACACCAGGCTGGCCGTCGCCCCGTACGCGCCGACGTTCTCCACCAGCAGGACGTCCCCCGGCTTGGGGTCGGCCACCGGCACCCGCGCGGCCACCCGGTCCAGCGGCGTGCACAGCGGCCCGACGACATCGACCTCCGGCACCTCGCCGCCCTCCGGTAGCCCGCCGCCCTCCGGCACCTCGCCGGTCCCGGCGCCCAGGTTCTCCACCGCGGTGCGCGGCCGCAGCACCCGACCCAGGCCGGACATCCCGCCCAGCACGTTGATGCCACCGTCCACGACGACCAGCACCCCGTTCGGCCGGTGCTTGACGTCCACGACGGTCACCAGCAGCACCCCGGCCCCCGCGACCACCCGCCTGCCGGTCTCGAACCACAGCCGCGGCCGGTGCTCCCAGCCGGACAGCAGCCGCTCCAGCCCCTCGCGCAGCCCGTCGAGCCCGCACCCGGCGCCCGCGGTCGCGTACGGCCAGGGGAACCCGCCGCCGAGGTCGACCACCTTCGGGGGAACCCCCGTCACACCCGCCACCAGGTCGACGACATCCCTTGCGTGGGTGAAACCCTCCAGCAGGTCGGCGACGGAGCCCAGCTGCGAGCCGAGGTAGACGTGGAAGCCGAGCAGCTCCACCCCGGCGGGCGCGGCGGCCCACGCCGCGGCCGCCTCGTCCGCGGCGAAGCCGAACTGCCGCCCGTCCGACATCGACAGCCCCGCCGCGGGCCGCCCGGCGGGCATCAGGCGCAACAGCGCCCGCAGCCCCCGCCCGGTCGACCCGGCCACCCGCCCCAGCCGGTCCAGCTCCGCGGCGGACTCGCAGGAGAACAGCCGCGCGCCCGCGCCGACCACCTCGACCAGCTCGGCCTCGGCCTTGCCCGGTCCGGTGTAGAGCACCTCGGCCGGGTCGAACCCGGCCGCCACGGCCGAGGCCAGCTCACCCGGGGAGGACACCTCCGCGCCGCACCCGGCTCCGCGCGCCGCGGCCACCACCGGTGCGAGCGGGTTGGCCTTGAGGGAGTACAGCAGCTCCGCCCCGGCGGGCAGCGCCGCGCGCAGCTCGCCCGCCCGCGCCCGCACGCCCGCCAGGTCGTAGCGGTAGAGCGGCGTGCCGTGCCGCTGGGCTGTTCGGACCAACTCGACGCGGTTCATCCGGTTCCATTTCTCGCTCAATCGGCCAGCAAACGGTGCCTTGCGCCCTATCTCGGCTGCGAGGTATCGTCAGCCGATCCTGATCCTACTGTGCGGGTCGTCTGCCAAGGGGGACGCGGTGTCCACATTCAAAGCGCTGGAGATGCAGCAGCTCGGCGCGGGCAACCTGCGCGCGATCGAAATCGGCGTGACATCCCGGTGCAACTTCCGGTGCAGCTACTGTGGGGCGTACGACCTGCTGGAGCGCAAGATCCTTTCGGTGGACGACGTGGCGTCGGTGATCGACACGCTGCCCGACCTCGAACGCGTGAAGCTCTCCGGCGGTGAGGTCCTGCTGGAATTCGAAATCTGCGAGGGAATCATCAAGCTGTGCACCGAGCGCGGCATTTCGACGCAGATCAATTCAAATGGGACATTGCTCAACGAGGAGAAGTTCGACCGGCTGGAGGCAGCGGGCCTGGACGTGCTGCACTTCTCGCTCAACCACACCGACGCGCAGTCGCACTCGGCCTTCTACAAGGTCACCGAGAAGATGTTCCCGAAGATCGTCTACTCGGTCCAGCGGGCGGTGGAGTCGCCGACCATCGACGCGGTGGTCGAGACCATCCTGTTCAACGAGACCGAGAAGCGGATGACCGAGGTGCACCGGTTCGCCGCCGACCTCGGGGTGCGCAAGCACGAGATCCAGATGGAGATCCCGAGCCTGCACCAGGGCTACGAGAACACCATGACCCGCGACGCGCTCGCGGACGCGATCGTCGACCTGGTCTCGCACCGCGACCCGAGGACCGAGCTGTACTTCTCCTGCCTGTCGGCGTACTTCCACGCGGGCACCGAGCACTGGAAGCGGCTCCAGCCCTACTTCAGCGCCGACCCCGGCGTCATCTACTCCAGCTGCATCGAGGGCAAGGCGCAGCTGCACCTGCACTCCAACGGCGACGTCATGATCTGCGAGCTGGGCAACCCCGACGTCATCGGCAACGTGTTCGAGACCGACATGCTGTCCATCTACAACACCAGCGACCGGCTCAAGGCGTTCGTGCACAGCAAGCACGACGAGGGCTCGTTCTCCTGCTTCCGGCACTTCGACTTCCCCGGCCAGACCGAGGCGCAGAAGGCGGAGGGCGGCCCGACGCTGCTCCCGCTGCCCACGGTGCGCGGCAAGTAGGGCGAACCGTGCTGCCGCGCGACCGCGGCGTGGTCCTGGGCCTGGTCGGCAACGACATCCACGTCGTCGCCAACCGGGTCCTGGCCATCGGCATGGCGGAGAACGGGTTCCGGCCCTACAACCTGGGCACCAACAACACCGTGGACGACTTCGCCGACGCGGTGCTGGAGACCGGCGCCCGCGCGGTGCTGGTGGCCTCGGTGAACGGCGAGGGCGAGAAGTCCTGCGCCGGGTTCGGCGACCGGTTCGCCGAGCTCGGCCTGGGCGGGGTCCTGCGCTACGTCGGCGGCAACCTGGCGCTGGGCGAGCGGCCCACCGCCGAGGTCGTCGCGCGGTTCACCGGCTACGGGTTCCACCGCGTGTTCCACCAGCCCGAGGGGTTCCAGCCGGTGTTCGACGCGCTTGAGGAGGACCTGCGTGCCCGGGCGGGGTAGGGGGCTGGGCGCGGACATCGGCGCCGAGCGCGCCCGGCTGCTGGCCCGCCACGGCGAGCCGGGCCTGGACCCGGCCACCGCCCGCGAGCACCTGGCCGCCCTGCCCGCCGACCGGTTCGCCTCGGTGCTGTTCGCCCGCCCGCGCAGCCGCCCGCTCGTGCAGCCGCGCGGCGGGTTCCCCACCGCGGCCAAGCAGCGCGCGCTGACCGAGGCGCTGCACGAGGCGGGGGCCGACTTCCTGCCGCTGACCATCGACAGCCACACCCGGCACAACGCCCACGGCACGGCCGCCGAGCTGCTGGCCGCCGGGGTGGCCGAGGGGCGGGACCTGCTCAACGGCTACCCGCTGGTGGCGCACGGGGTCCGGGTGACCCGCGAGCTGTTCGCGGGCATCGACCGCCCGGTGAGCCTGCGGCACGGCACACCGGACGCCCGGCTGCTGGCGGAGCTGGCGCTGGCGTCGGGCATCACCGAGGTCGAGGGCGGCGGGCTGTGCTACTCGCTGCCCTACTCCCGCGCGTTCCCGCTGGAGCGCGCGCTGGTGCACTGGCAGTACGTCGACCGGCTGTGCGCGACGGCGGGCCCGCCGGAGCGGCCCGTGCACCGGGAGTCCTTCGGCCCGCTGACCGCGACCCTGGTGCCGCCGGTGGTCGCGGTGGTGGTGCAGCTGTGCGAGCTGCTGCTCGCCGCCGAGCAGGGCGTCACCTCCTTCACCGTCAGCTTCGGGCAGACCGGCAGCGTCGAGCAGGACCTCGCGGTGGCCGACGTGCTGCGGTCGGCGTCCGGGAAGTGGTTGGCGCGCTTCGGCTTCACCGGTGTGCAGGTGCGCCTGGCCTACCACCAGTGGATGGGCGCCTTCCCCGTCGACCCGGTGCTGGCCTGGCAGCTGATCGCGGTGTCCGCCGCGACCAGCGCGCTGCTGGGCGCGGACAAGGTGGTGGTGAAGACGCCCGACGAGGCCGTGGGCATCCCCACCGCCCGCAGCAACGCGGCGGCGGTGCGCGCCGTGCGGTACGCGCTGGACATGGTGCCCGCCCTGCCCCTGGGCAGCGAGGTGGTCGAGCAGGAGCGCGAGCTGATCACCGACGAGGTGGAGACGGTGCTCTCGACCATCGTGGACCTGCCCGCGCCCAGCCTGGTCTCCCAGGTGCACCGGGCGGTCCGCGCCGGGATCATCGACGTCCCGTTCGCCCCGCACGAGGAGAACGCCGGGGAGCTGGTCGCCGACCGGGGCGCGGGCAGGCGGATCCGGGTGCGCGAGCCCGGTCGCGTGCCGCTGACCCGCGCGCAGCTGCGCCGCGAGCACGAGCTGCGCGGCGCCGCCCCGGACGCGGGCGGACCACTGTGGGAAGCGCTCATGCGCGACATCAGGATCTTCGCGTGAGCGCTGCGGACCCCGTGCCACCGGCGGACCCCGTGCTGCTGGTGGACATCGGCAGCACGGTGGTGAAGGTCTGCGCGCACGACGGCACCCGCCCGGGGCCGGTGCGGCTGGTGCCCAGGGACCCGGCCGTCGCCCCGGGCGAGCAGGTGCTCGCCCTCGCGGGCGGCGCGCCGCGGCTGCGGGTGTGCAGCTCGGCCAACGGCGGCCTGCGCGTCGGCGTCCTCGGGCTCACCCGCGGCCACAGCACGGCCGCCGCGGTGCGGGCCGCGGTGGCCGCCGGGGGCAACGTCGTCTACGCCGACCTGCTCGGCCTGCCGCGGGACACCCCGGCGCCGCCGGTCGACGTCCTGGTCCTCGTCGGCGGGGTGGACGGCGCCGACCCGGTGCACCTGCGCGACCGGCTGGGCCGCGCGCCGCAGGCGGGCAGGCCGCACGAGGTGCTGGTCTGGGCGGGCGCCGACGAACCCGGGGTGGTCGCGGGCCTGCCGGTGGACCACGTGGTGCCCAACGTCCTCGACCACCGGCTGCGCCCGGCCACCGGCGCCCTGGCCGACCTGGTCAGCGGCCTCTACGTCGAGGACCTGGTGGACAGCAAGGGCCTGCGCGCGCTGGCCGGGCGCACCGAGGTGGCCGTCTGGCCCACCCCCGCGGTGGTGTCACTGGCCGCCGGGACCCTGGCCGCGGGCGGCGCCCCGTTCCCCGACGTCACCACCCCGTTCATCGTGGTCGACGTCGGCGGGGCGACCACCGACGCCTACTACTGCGCCGAGCTGCGGGCGGGCACCGCGCGCCCCGCACCGGGGGAGTCAGTGGTGCGCCGGGTCTTCACCGACCTGGGGGTCGTGGCGTCCCTGCCCGCCCTGCGCCAGGCCGTGACCACCCACCCTGGGCTGCTCGACCTCGCCGCCGCCCTCGACCCCGACGACCACCGCGAGCGCTACCACCAGCTGTGCGCGGGGGACTGGCCGCCGGGCCCGACCGCCTTCCTCGCCTGCCTGTACCTGGCCCTCCACCGGCTTGTCGACCCCGCTCGCGGCCCGGAGGTCGACCCGTCCGGGGTGGTCGGGCTGCTGGTCACCGGCGGGGCCAAGGGGGGCGCGGACACCGACGCGGTGCGCCGGGTGGCCGCCGCCGCGCTGGGCGTGCCGGAGGCCCGGTGGCACCTGCGCCTGGACACCGGGTACGAGCTGTGGGCGCACGGCCTGGCCGCGGTGCCCGGCGCGACCGGTCAGCCCTCGACCCGGAAGACCTCCGCGGACAGCTGCGCCGCCAGCTCCGACTGACGCCCGATCGGCACGTCCCCGGGAGCGCGCCCCGGCCAGTGGAACTCCACCCAGCCCTCGCGGTCGAGGTAGTTGGCCTGGTCCGGCGCGGCCTGCTCGCCGGGCCGGGCGGAGACCTCGTAGCCGACGACCTCCGGGGCCAGCGCGGCGGGCCGCTCGACGGCGGTGATCGTGCCCGCGGGCGCCTTGAGCACCGAGATGCCCGCCAGGCCGGTCGCGGCCGGCTCGGGCAGCGGCACGGTCAGCCTGTCCAAGTAGGACAGCACGTGCGCCTCGTACGGGGAGAAGCCGTAGGCCCGCTCCACCTGGTCGATGATGCCGTCGCCCGCGGTGCGCGCGCCGACCTCGATGACCACCGGGGCCTCCCCGGGCGCCAGCCGCAGCTCCACGTGCTGCACGCCGCGGTCGAGGCCGATCGCCCGGCAGGCGCGCACGGTCGTGTCCACCACGTCCTCACGGCCACTGTGGACACTGGGCACCCGGTGGCCGACCTCGGCGAAGTGCGGGCGCGGGCCGAGGATCTTGTCGGTGACCGCGAGGACCTGGCTGTGCCCGCCGTGGGTCAGCACCTCCACCGAGACCTCGTCGGGCAGCGCGCAGAACTCCTCGACCTGGATGGCGTGGTTGCGCACGGTGAAGACCGCGGAGTTCCGGTCGATGATCGCCCTGGCGTAGTCGTAGGCCGCGACCACCTCGTCCGGGGTGGCCGCCAGGCGCACGCCGAGGCTGCCGCCGAACGCCGACGGCTTGACCACGCAGGGGAAGCCGTAGGACTCCGCGGCGGCCACCGCGTCCCGCGCGCTGCCCACCTGCGTGTAGCGCGGGGTCGGCACGCCCGCGGCGAGCAGCACGTCCTTCATCCGGTTCTTGTTGATGGAGGAGTTGTCGACCGCCTCGCGGCTCAGGTACGGCAGGCCGTAGTGGTCGGCCACGGCCCACCCGGGCACCAGGCCGGGGTCGAAGAACGGCACCACGCCCGCGGGCGTGGCACCGGTTTCCTTCTCGTGCTCCAGCACCACCCGCAGCGCGTCGTCCGGGTCGCTGAAGTCACCGATCAGCACGTGGTCGAAGAACTTCGCCGCACCGGAGTCCGGGGTGCGCGCGATGGTCACCAGCGGCCCCCGGAACGCCCGCAGCGAGGCGACGATCGCCCGTTCCCGCAGGTGCATCGCGGCACCGAGGACCAGCAGGTAGCGGTCACCCTCGGAAGATTCGACCATGGCGCCGTATGTTAGCAGCGTGACCGCTGCCCAGACACCGCACGACGGGCCGTGCGCGGCCCTGCCCGAGCACCCGCTCGGCGGCCTCGACGACGCCCGGTGGGACGCCCTGGCGGGCGGCGGCTTCTACTCCTCGGCGTTCTGGTTGCGGCTGGTGGCGCTCGAACCCGGTGCCCCGTCGAGCGCCGTGCACACCGAGGTCCCCGGCGGGGGGCTCGCCGCGGTGCCGGTCGCGCGCATCACCGGCGAGGCCGACCTGGGCAACCCGCACCTGCGCTGGTGGGACCTGCTCGCCGAGCGCGGGCTGCCCGCGCCCGGCCCGCGCGGGCTGCTCGTCGCCCAGCGCCGCGGCTACCTGGCCCACCTGCTCGCCACCCCCGGCGTGGACCGGGTGGAGGCGGCGCGGGCGCTGCTCGCGCGGGTGCGCGCGGTGGCCGGTGACGAGCCCGCGGTGGCGATGTACCTGACCACCCCGGACGTCCTGGCGCTGCGCGCCGCGGGCGTCACCGCGTTCCCCGTGGCGCTGGCCGCCGACGCGTGGATCGACCTGGGGGACGACGGCTTCGAGGCGTGGCTGTCGGCGGGCCCGCGCAAGCGGCGCGCCCGCATCCGCACCGAGCTGAACAAGTTCGCCGCCGCGGGCTACCGGGTCGAGCACCGCACCCTGCCGCACGCCTACACCGAGGTCGGGACGCTGGCCGCGCAGACCGAGCAGCGGCACGGCATCGAGGCCGACCCGGCCGCCTACGTCGAGGCGTTCCGCAAGCACGCCGAGCTGGCGGGCGACCGCGCCGAGGTGCTGCTGTGCTCGGTGGACGGCGAACCCGCCGTCGGGTGCGCGCTCTACATGCGCGACGGGGACGTCGCCTACCTGCGCGCGGTGGGGTTCGACTACGACCGGCTGCGCGGCGCCGCCGAGTACTTCAACCTGCACTGCTACCTGCCCGCCCAGCTGCCCGGGGTGCGCCGCCTGCACTGCGGGATCGGCACCGAGGACGGCAAGGCCCTGCGCGGGGCCGACCTGACGCCGCTGTGGCTGCTGGACCTGGGCGTGGACAGCCCGCTGTCCGGCCGCGACGACGAGGTGCGCGCGGCGAACCGGCGGCTGCGCGCGGAGCTGGCCGCCAAGTCCCCCGTCGTGGAGCGGGCCCTGGTCACCGCCGAGTGGGACGAGTTCGCCTGACCGCGCCGCTACACTGCGCCGGGTGACGACGGCCCACCTGTTCACCGTCCACGCGCTGCTGCACGACGCGGCCGAGGCCTACGGCGCGGACCCCGCCATCACCGACGACGCGGGTGCCCTGCTCAGCTTCACCGAGCTGCGCGACGCGGCCACCGCGACCGCCGCCGCCCTGCGCGCCTGGGGCGTGGCCCGCGGCGACCGGGTCGGCATCTGCATGGCCAAGTCCACCGACCAGGCCGTCGCCGTGCTCGGCGTGCTGCTCGCCGACGCCATCGCCGTGCCGGTGCTGCCCGCGCTCAAGCGCGACAACATCGCCCACATCGCCACCGACGCCGGGTTGCGCGCGGCGATCACCGACGAGGTGCGCGCCGACGAGCTGCGCACGGCGGCGCCGCGGCTGCCCCTGCTGTTCGGCACCGAGCAGGCCGACCCCGGCGACGCCGGTGGCCCGGACGACGCCGGTGGCCCGGACGACGCCGGTGGCCCGGACGACGCCGTGGTGCTGCCCGCGCTGCGCCGCGCGCACGCGGGCACCGCCGTGCCCGGCCGGGCGATCAGCGAGGACGTCGCGGCGATCATCTACTCCTCGGGCTCCACCGGGCGGCCCAAGGGGATCATGGTGACCCACCGCAACCTGTGGCACGGCGCCCGGATCACCAGCCACTACCTCGGGGTGCGCCGCGGCGACCGGATCGCGGGCGTGCTGTCGCTGAACTTCGACTACGGCCTCAACCAGCTCTGGCAGTGCCTGTGCACCGGCGCGCAGCTGCTGCTGCACGAGCTGGTGTTCCCGGCCAGCTTCTTCCAGTTCGCCGCGGCGAACGCGGTCACCGTGCTGCCGGTGATGCCCGCGATCATCACCCGGATGTTCGACCCGCGGCTGCTGCGCCGGGCGCCCGCGGTGGACCTGTCGTCGGTGCGGGTGGTGTGCACCTCCGGTGGCCCGGTGTCCGACCGGATGCTCGACCAGGTGACCTCGACGTTCCCGAACGCCGAGGTGTTCCTGATGTACGGGCTGACCGAGGCGTTCCGGTCCACCTTCCTCGAACCCGACCAGCTGCGCGCGCGCCGCGGCTCCATCGGCCGGGCGATCCCGGACGTGGAGCTGCTGGTGCTCGACGAGCAGCTGCGGGAGGTCGGGCCGGGGGAGCCGGGGGAGCTGGTGCACCGCGGCGGCTGCGTGGCCAAGGGCTACTGGAACGACCCGGTGGCCACCGCCGAGCGGTTCCGCACCCTGCCCGACCACCCGGGGGAGACGGTGGTGTTCAGCGGGGACATCGTCACCAGGGACGAGGACGGGTACCTGTACTTCGTCGGCAGGCGCGACGCGATGATCAAGACCTCCGGGTTCCGGGTGAGCCCGACCGAGGTCGAGGACGTCGCCGCGCGCTTCCCGGGCGTGGAGGCGTGCGTGGCGGTCGGCGTGCCGAACGTCGAGATCGGCGCGGACATCGCCCTGGTGTACTCGGCGCCCGAGCCGGTGGACGAGGGCGCCTACCGCGCCTTCCTCAAGGACGGGCTGCCCGGCCACATGGTGCCCCGCCACCTGATCGCCAGGGACGGGCTGCCCACCCTGGGCAACCAGGGCAAGATGGACCGCCGGGCGGTCGCCGACTCCGTGCTAGACCAGGTGGGGCCCGCGGCGGGGGCGTGAGCACCCACCGCCGGGCGGACGGCGCCGCGGTGCCGGGGGGAGGAGGCGCGGGATGACGGGGGACGCTGCCGCGGGCGGGGTGCGCGGGCGCGCCCGGCGCGCGGCGACGGGGTGGCTGCCGGAGTCGCCGGGGGTGCGGCTGCTGCTGGTCGTGTCGTTCATCGACGCGGTGGGCACCGGCATGTTCCTGACCGGGTCGGCGCTGTTCTTCACCCGCGGGTTGGGCCTGAGCGCAGGTGAGGTCGGGTTCGGGCTGTCGCTGGCCAGCCTCGTCGGCTTCGCCTGCTCGGTGCCGGTCGGCAAGCTCTCCGACCGGATCGGCGCGCAGCGGGCGCTGGTCGCCCTCCAGGTGTGGCGCGGCCTGTGCTTCGTGGCCTACCCGTTCGCCGACAACTACACCCTGTTCCTCGTGGTGGCCTGCCTGGCGGGCACCGGGGAGTGGGCCGCGCCGCCGGTGGTGCAGAGCCTGGTGGGCTCGCTGACCACCGAGACCACCCGGGTCCGCTCGATGTCGGCGCTGCTCATGGTGCGCAACGTGGGCGCCACGATCGGCGCCGCGGCGGCGGGCCTGACCATCGCCCTGGCCGACCCGTCCGCCTACACCGCGCTGGTGCTGCTCGACGCGGCCTCGTTCCTGGTGTCCGGCGCGGTCCTGCTGCGGTTGCGCCTGCGCCCGGCCGAGCACGCCCACACCGCCGCCGACGACGTCGACGCGGTCCGCCGCAGCCGCCCGAGCGGGCGCTACCTCCTGCTGGCCGGGCTGAACGGGCTGCTCTACCTGCACGCCGTGCTGCTCACGGTCGGGCTGCCGCTGTGGGTCGCCGGGTACACCAACGCGCCCGGCTGGGTCATCGGCACCATCGTCGTGCTCAACACCGTGCTGGCGGTGGCCCTGCAACTGCGGCTGAGCCGCGGTGTGGTCGGACCCGCCGCGGCGGCGAACCGGCAGCTGCGCGCGGGGCTGGCGCTGGCCGCCTGCTGCCTGCTGGTCATGACCACCGGCGCCACCGCCCCCGTGCTCACCGTCGCCCTGGTGCTGGCCGCCACCACCGCGATGACCATCGGGGAGATCTACCAGGGCGTCGGGGCGTGGGGGCTGTCCTTCGCGCTGTCGCCGCCCGACCGCCGCGGCTACTTCCTGTCCGTGTACAACCTGGGCCAGACCGGGGCGATGATCATCGGCCCCTGGCTGGTCACCTCGGCCGTGCTGCCGTCGGGTGCCCTCGGCTGGGCCGCGGCGGCGGGCGCGTTCGCGCTGGTGGGCGTGGCGGTCGTCGCCGCGGCCAGGACGCGGCCGGACCCCGAACCCGGAGGCGCTGATGACCGAACTGCTGCTGGTGGGCGTGGGCATGATGGGCAGGCCGTACGTGGCGGCGGCGAAGCGGCTGGGCCTGTCCGTGCACGCGGTCGAGAGCCGGGAGCGGGCTGAGGCGCTCACCGGCGAGGTCGACCGGGTCACCCCGGTCGACGGCGACTCGGACGAGGCGTGGGTGGCCGCGGCGGCCGCCGCCGCGGCGGCGTCGCGGCCCGACGGCGTGGTCGCCTTCGCCGAGCCGCACGTGCTGGCCGCCGCGCTGGTGGCCGACCAGCTCGGCCTGCCGGGCCCGTCGCTGCGCGCGGCGGTGCTGTCGCGCAACAAGGCGTTGCAGCGCGGGCGGTTCGCCGCCGAGGGCGTGCGCCAGCCGGAGCACCTGGTCGTGGCGCGGCTGGCCGAGGCGCTGCCGTGGGCCCGCCCGCGGTTCCCCGTCGTGGTGAAGGCGGTGCGCGAGTCCGGCAGCCTCGGGGTGGAGCTGGTGGCCGACGAGGCGGGCTTCGCCGACGCCGTGGCCCGCCGCGCCCACGAGACCCCGCTGCTGGTCGAGGTCGCCGTGGACGGCCCGGAGTACAGCTGGGAGGCGCTGGTGCGGGGTGGCCGGGTGCAGCTGGCCAACCTCACCGCCAAGGAGACCACCGGCCCGCCCGGGTTCGTCGAGACCGGCCACCGCACCGCCGCGGTGCTCCCGGCCGCGGAGGCCGCCGCGGTGGACGAGCTGGCCGCGGGGGTCCTGCGCGGGCTGGGGATGCGCGACGGCGTGGTGCACCTGGAGTTCCGCTGCTCGTCGTCGGGGCCGATGCTGATGGAGGTCGCGGTCCGCACGCCCGGCGACTACATCCTGGAGATGCTGGGGCACAGCCACGGCGTCGACTGGTTCGAGGCGGTCGTCCGGCTGGCGGTGGGGCTGCCGCTGGTGGACCCGCCGCAGCGGCGGGCGACCCCGGCGGGCGGGTGGTTCCCGCTGCTCGACCCCGGGGTGGTCACCGCCATCGAGGGGCTCGACGAGGTGCGGGCGCACCCGGCGGTGGTCCGCGCGGGGGTGCTCGCCCAGGTGGGGGACACCGTGCCCCCGGTCGTGTCCTCCGCTCAGCGCAGGGTGTTCGTGCTCTTCGCCGCCGAGGACGAGGACCGGTTGGCCGAGGCGCGCGCCTTCGCCGAGCGCACGCTGCGGGTGCGCACCAGCCCGGTCTGACCCGCGCGGGTGTCCGGTCCGGACAGTCCGGGCGCGCGGTGCCGGGGGGACGGACCGGTCAGCCGGACAGGCAGGGGGCGAAGCGGGCGAACTCCGAGCCGTCGGGCACCAGGTCGACGATGACGTCGGTGACGCCGATGTCCTGGCAGGAGCGCAACCACGAGCGCACCGCGGCCACCGACCCGACCAGCTTCGGCGCGTCGATGCCGCGCGCGGGCGCGCCGAACCACAGCCGTTCGTCGTGGACCTCGCCGCTCTCGGCGAAGGCGTAGCTGGCCAGGTGCTCGGAGGAGACCACCTGGGACACGAACAGCGTGCCCGCGACCCGCTGCCTGCGGTCGGGCTTGTACAGCTCGCGCGCGGCCTCCCAGGCCGCCTCCTCGTCGTCGCGCACGACGAGCCCGATGAGCAGGAAGACCCGCCGCACGCCCTGCTCCTCGCGGACCCTGGCGATGTCCTCGGCCAGCACCGCGCGCGGGCGGGCCATCATCAGCACCGCGTCGGCGGGCACGACCCCGGGCGTGGAGGACGACGGTGTGACGACCAGGGTGCGCGGGCCGTCCGGGTCCGCCCGGCGGTCGACCTCGGCGCGCAGCTGGGCGGCGAACTCGGCCAGGCGGGCGCGCGCGGCGACCTTGTCCACCTCGGCCCCGGCGCCCTCGCGCGCGGGCTTGGTCGCCCCGGCCACCACGTTGACGTGCGCGGGCCGGTGGAACCGGTAGGCGGTGTCCACCGCGCGCCGCGCGGTCGCCTCGGGGCTCTCCACGTGCGGTCGCACCGCGACGACCGGCTCCAGCGAGCGCGAGCAGCTGAGCACGTCGTAGGCGGCCAGCCACGGGTCCATCGCGATCGGGAAGTCGTAGATGAACGCCCCCCGCACGCCGATCTCCTCGGCGGAACGCACGTGCTCGGCCAGCCGGTCGAGATATGCTCCGGTCGGCAGCGCGCCGCCGAACCCGAAGTGCCGGGTGTGCGGCGGGACGATGAGGTTCAGCGATGTCCAGTCGGTCACGGGCGGACGGCTCCTTGTCTCGCGGCCGGGGGAGCAGCTTGCCCGAGCCGGGTCGGGTGCGGCAAGCTCGGAGGCTCGTGTCCGTGCGGCGCAACGGGATCGAGGGGGACATGGCCGGACACCGCGGTTTCGGGTTGGTGGAGTTCGGCGCGGCGTCGTTCCGCGCGGGCTCGCCCGAGGAGGGGGCTGCCCCGGCGCACGAGGTGCGGCTCGACGCGTTCGCGCTCGGCGACCGGTGCGTCAGCGCGGCGGACTTCCACGCCTTCCTGCTGGCCGACCCCGGCGCGGTCGACCACACGATGATCGACTGCATCGACCCGTGCTTCGTGGTGCACCGGCCGGGCGGCTTCGCGCTGCGGCCCGGCTGCGGCGGCTTCCCCATGATCCAGATCAGCTTCTGGGCCTCGGCCGCCTACTGCAACTGGCTGTCCCGGGTGGAGGGCCGCGCGCCGGTCTACGACGTCGCCGCGCGCACCGCCGACCTCGACCGCGACGGCTACCGGCTGCCCACCGAGGCGGAGTGGGAGTACGCCTGCCGCGCGGGCCACCCCGACGGCGCCCCGGCCGACCCCGGCGCGTGCAACGGCGAGCAGGCGGGCCCGCGGTGCCAGGAGCTGTGGCCGGGGCGGACCGGGGTGGGGGCGTTCCCGGCCGGGCACCCGGGACCGGTCCCGGTGGGCAGCACCCCCGCCGACGCCGCCGGGCTGCACGAGATGCTGGGCAACCTGCGCGAGTGGTGCCACGACAAGTACGGCCCCTACCGGGCCGAGCCGGTGCGCAACCCGCGCGGCGCCACCCGGGGCGCGTTCCGCGTGGTGCGCGGCGGGGCGTTCATCGACCCGCCCGCGGCGCTGACCCCGGTGAGCCGGATGGCCGCCTACGAGGACACCAAGTGCGAGGTCTACGGCTTCCGTGTGGCGGTGCCCCGGTGAGCGCCGAGGACCCGGCGCTGCCCGCGTTCGCCGACGTCCCGGCGCCCGGCGGCGGTTTCCGCCTCGCCGTCCTGCCCACCACGGTGGCCCAGTACTGGGCGCACCTGGTCGACACCGGCCGCGCCGCCGACCCGGACCCGCTGCTGCACGGCTTCCCCGCCGCGCCGGGCTCGGGCATCCGGGACACCGGCACCGGGCTGGAGCTCGACCCCGACCTGGGCGACCTGCCGGTCACCTGGGTCACCTGGGCGGGCGCGGTGGCCTACTGCGACTGGCTGGGCGAGCGGCTGGGCACCGCCTGCGGGCTGCCGACCGAGGCCGAGTGGCGGCACGCCGCGGGTGGTCCGGGCGGCTCCCGCTGGGCGCTGGGCGACGAGTTCGACCGGCCGGTGTACGCCCCGGCCGCCACCGCCCCGCGCGCGCTCGCCGGTGAACCCGCCAACGGCTACGGGCTGCGCGGCATGACCGGCAACGTCTTCGAGTGGTGCGCCGACGCCCACGGCGACCCGCTGCCCGGGGAACCGCCCTCCCGGGTGATCAAGGGGGGCGCGTACACCGTGCGCAACCCGGAGAGCTTCGAGAACGCCACGGTGTTCTCGGCCGACGGGGGCACCGCCGTGCCCTACATCGGCTTCCGCGCGCGCAGCGCGCCCCGGTAGGCGCCGCAGGAGAAGGGGACGAGATGAGCACACCGGACACGGTGACGACCGACCAGCCGACCGGCACCGCCCCACCGGGCACCGCCGCGGCGGGCGGTGCCGAGGCGGGCGGTGTCGAGGCCGCCCTGGTCGAGGTCCTCGGCAGGCACCTGCGGCGCGGGCCGCAGGACGGCGACTGGGCGGGCGCGGTGCTCTCCGACCTCGGCCTGGACTCGATGACCGCCATCGAGCTGGTGGTCGACATCGAGGAGACCTTCGACGTGGAGTTCCCCGAGGAGCTGCTGGTGCGCGAGACGTTCGCGACCTTCGGCGCCCTGGCCGGGGTGGTGCGCTCGATGGTGTCCGAGTCGTGACGGCGTCCCCGGTCCCCACCTACGCCGAGTTCTCCCGCACCGTGCTCGGCGACGACGCCGAACCCGCCGCCGACGTGCCCTTCGGCGCCCTGCCGCCCGGCGACTACGCGCTGCTGGCCCGGCTGGACGACGCGGTGCGCAGGCCCTCGGCCGCGGCCGAGGCCGACCTGGTCGCCCAGTGGCACTCGCTGACGCTGGAGCAGGTCTACCGGCTCACCCACCCCGACGACTGAGCCAACCCCCCGCAGGGGACCCACCCGGACCCACCCACCCGGACCCCACCCACCCGGACAACGGAGCCAGCCCACCATGACCAGCACCACCCTCCAGCTCGGCGCCGTCGAGGAGCTGTTCGAGGCCGAGATCGCCCGCGGCGTGGAGACCGGCGTGCAGCTGTCGGTCGCGCACGCGGGCCGGGTCGCCGACCTGGCGGTGGGCGACAACGGCGCGGGCGCCCCGCTGACCACCGGCACCCGGGTCCCGTGGACCTGCTCGTCCAAGCCGATCGGCGCGCTGGCCTTCGGCGCGGCCTGGGAGTCCGGCGCGCTCGACCTCGACACCCGGGTCGTCGAGGTGCTGCCCGGGTTCACCGGCGGCGGCAAGGAGGAGGTCCGGGTCCGCGACCTGCTCACCCACACCACCGGCCTGGACGAGCCGCTGGGCGGGGTCGACCCGGCGGGTGCCCAGGTGTCGTCCTGGGCCGACGTCGAGGACCTGCTGTGGGGCACCATCCAGGCCGCGCGCACCGAGGTGCTGCCCGGCACCCGCATGATCTACAACGCGGTCACCAACTGGTTCGTCCTGGACCGGGTGCTCGGCGCGGTCACCGGCGGGGCGCCCGGCGACAGCTACCGGTCGCTGTTCGACCGGCTCGGCCTCACCACCGCCACCCTGGGCGCGGACTGGTCGCTGCCCGCCGAGCAGCGGGTCACCCCGCACGCCTCCCCGGACCAGGAGGCGGGGCTGGCCACGATGAACCTGGTCAGCGCCATGCCGCTGCCCGGGGCGGGGGTCTGGGGCACGATGGCCGACCTGCGCGTGGTCGGCGACGTGCTGCTCGCGGGCGGCAGGCACGCCGGTGAGCGGCTGGTCGGCCCGGCCACGGCGCAGGCGCTGACCGCGACGCACTGGCCGGGGACGCCGCGCAAGCACATCGACGACAGCGACTTCCCCTACGGCCTGGGCATCATGACCCTGCCGTCGATCTTCGGCCGCCGCTGCTCGTTCCGCACCTACGGGCACGCGGGCGGCAACACCTCCACCCTGCTCGTCGACCCGCGGTTCGACCTGGTCGTGGCGGTGTACTGGAACGGCAGGCTCGACGACGTCAAGACCTTCGCCAGGCGCTACGCGCTGGTCCGGGCGCTCTACGACGCCCTGGACCTGCCGCGGCTGCCGCAGCGCCGACCCAGCGAGCAGTAGGAGTCACCGTGACCAGCACCCCCACCCGCCTGCCCGGCCCCACCCCCCTGGGGCACCTGCGCTACCTGCGCGGCCTGCTCGGAGACCCCTACCAGGCGCTGCTGGAGCTGAACGAGCGCTACGGCGAGGTCTGCAAGTTCGGCGTGGCCGGGCAGCACTACGTGATGCTCTTCGGCGCCGAGGCCAACCGGCTGCTGCTCGACGACTCCCCGAAGCGGCCCCGGTTCCTGTCCCGGGACGTGCTGAGCCTGCTGATCCCGGTCGTCGGCAGCTGCGCGATGGTCGTCAGCGACGGCCACGAGCACCGCCGCCGCCGGTCGCTGGTGCAGCCCGCCTTCGCCTACCGCCGGTTGCAGCGCTACGTGCCGACGATGACCGCCGAGGTCGAGCGGATGCTGTCGGCCTGGGAGCCGGGCAGCACCGTCGACGCCTTCGCGGCCGTGCGCTCCTGCATCCGCCGCATCGCCATCCGCTGCCTGTTCGGCGAACGCCTCCAGGAGCACACCGACGTCATCGGCCGCGAGCTGGAGACGGCGCTGCACTACATCAACCGGTCGCCGTTCCTGCGCTTCGACCACGACCTGCCGGGCACCGGGTACCGCAAGGCGGTGGCCGCCCGCAAGCGCGTGGACGACCTGGTGCGCGCCGAGATCGACCAGCGCAGGGCCGAGCCGCAGGACCGCGGCGACGTGCTGGAGGCGCTGCTGACCTCGTGCACGCACTCCGGCGAGCGGCTCAGCGACCTGGAGGTCCGCGACCAGGTGATCAGCCTCATCGCCTCGGGCTACGACTCCAGCAGCTCGGCCGCGGGCTGGGCGGTCTACGCCCTGCTCAGCAGGCCGGAGGTGTACGCCAGGGTGCGGGCCGAGGTCGCGCGGGTCGCGGGGGACGAACCGCTCACCCACGCGCACCTGGAGGCGATGGACTACGTGGGCTGGACGATCAAGGAGATCCTCCGCCTGCACACCCCGGGCGTGCTGACCGGGCGCACCGCCGTCGAGGACGTCGAGTTCGCCGGGCACACCATCCCCGCGGGCACGAAGGTCCTCTACTCCCAGTACGTGACCCACCGGATGCCCTCGCTGTTCCCGGACCCGCTGGAGTTCCGCCCCGAGCGCTGGGACCCGAGCGCCCCGGACTACCGCGAACCCGTCCCCTACAGCTGGGTGCCCTTCGGCGGCGGCTACCGGCACTGCATCGGGTTCACCTTCGCGGAGCTGGAGCTGCGGGCGCTGATCGCGGAGCTGGCCCGGCGCACCGAGCTGACGCTGGCGGTGGACTCGGTCGCCCCGGTCGGCGTGGCGACCATGTGGCCCAAGGGCGGGGTGCCGGTGACGGTGGGCTCGGTCCACCCGCCGCGCTCCCGCGACCTCGCGGCGGAGCCCGCTTAGCCGCGGCTGCCCCGCGCGTGCGCTGCCCGGTCCGGCAGGTCGACTGCATGGGGGTCGGCTGAGCCGGGGGGCGGCTCAGTGGGGATCGGCTGAGCGGGGGGCGATGGTGTGCGGGAGGCCGAACGCGGTGAAGTGCTCGGCGCCGACGAACGAGGTGATCACCGACAGCCGGTCACCGTCCACCTCGAACGCGTTGATCGACCATGCCGCGAACTCCCCGGCGCCGGGCCTGCGCAGCCACAGGGCCAGCGCCGGGCGGCCGTTGGCCACCACCGGCGCCGAGCGCCACTCGCCGCAGCTGCCCAGCGGCACCCGCAGGGCGAAGTCGGCCGCCGCCGCGAAGCCGCGGTACCAGTGCGGCAGCGGCGGCATCGACCAGGTGACGTCCGCGCTGAGCAGCGACAGCAGCGCGTCGGCGTCGCCGCGCTCCAGCGCCGCGGCGAACTCCCCGACCAGCTCGCGCACCCGCGCGTCGTCCACCCGCGGCGACCGCTCCCGGTCCGGCACCCGGTCGGCCAGCAGCTTGCGCGCCCGTTGCAGCGCCGAGTTCACCGACGCCACCGACGTGCCCAGCGCCCCCGCGATCTCGGCCGCGGAGAAGCCCAGCACCTCGAACAGCAGCAGCGCCGCGCGCTGGTTGCCCGGCAGGTGCTGCAACGCGGCCACGAACGCCAGCTCCACCGACTCCCGCTGCTCGTAGCGGTCGTCGGGGTGCGCGGGCAGCGGCCCCAGCCACGCCACCTCCGCCAGCGGCGCGTCGTCGAGCACCGCGTGCGGGCTCGCCGGGCCCAGGTCCACCGGCAGCGCCCGCCGACCCCGCGCGCCCACCGCGTCCAGGCACGTGCGGGTGGCCGCGGTGTACAGCCAGGAGCGCAGCGCGCCCGGCTCGCGCAGCCCGGCCAGCCCCCGCCACGCGCGCAGCAACGCCTCCTGCACCGCGTCCTCGGCGTCGTGGGTGGAGCCGAGCATCCGGTAGCAGTGCGCGTGCAGCTCGCGGCGCAGCGGGGACACCAGGCGCGCGAAGGCCCGGTCGTCGCCGTCTAGCGCGCGGGTGAGGTCATCGGTCGCGAGGAGGTCGCCCACGACCGATGATTCTGCCGCACGCCCCCGGTCACACCGGTGGACGAACCACCCCCGCCAGGAGGACCCCGTGGACTTCACCGCCCCGCCGACCCACCCCGTGACCGCCTCGGCACTGCGCGTGCCCGACGGCGAGCTCTACTTCGAACTGCGGGGGTCCGGCCCGCTGGTGGTGCTCATCGGCGCCCCCATGGACGCCGGGCCGTTCGCCGCGCTGGCCGACCTGCTCGCGGGCGACCACACCGTGCTCACCGGCGACCCGCGCGGCATCCACCGCAGCAGGCTCGACGACCCCGGCGCCGACTCGACCCCCGAGCTGCGCGCCGACGACCTCGCCCGGCTCATCGAGCACGTCGACGCCGGGCCCGCGGTGGTGCTGGGCTCCAGCGGGGGAGCGGTGAGCGTGCTGGCCCTGGTGCAGCGCCGCCCCGACCTGGTCCGGGTGGCGATCGCGCACGAGCCGCCGCTGTCGGGCCTGCTCGACGACCGGGACGAGCTGCGCGCGCGGACCGACGACATCATCGCCACGCACCGCTCCGGCGACCGGCTCGCCGCGGGCCGCAAGTTCCTCGCCCTGGCCCGCCTGCACCTGCCGGACGAGGTCGTCGAGCAGATCTTCGGCGGTCCGGTCACCCCGCAGCAGGCCGCCGACGCGGACTACCAGAACGACCACATGCTCGTCGGCACCGCGTTCTGGGAGCCGGACCTCGACGCGCTGCGCGCCGCGCCGACCCGGCTGCTGATCGGCTTGGGCGAGGAGTCCGCCGGGCAGCTCTGCGACGACACCTCCCACGCGCTCGCGGCGGCGCTGGGCACGTCGACGACGTCGTTCCCCGGCGGGCACACCGGGTTCGCCGAGGACCCGGTGGCGTTCGCGGCGCGCTTGCGCGAGGTCATCGCCTGACGCGGGCGGGTGCGGTGCCGAGCGGCACCGCACCCGTCACGCGGTCACGCGGGGGAATTCCACTGTGGGCGCGTCGTCGTGGTCCGGCAGCGGCACGGGGTCGGCGGGGCGGCGGCGGACCAGCGAGACGACCAGCGCCAGCAGCGCGCCCACCCCCGCCAGCATCGCCGCGTCGAGCAGGTACGCGGCCAACCAGACGTGCTTGGCGACCTCGAAGTACCCGTCCCCCAGCACCGCGAGTCCGACGAGTCCCAGGGCCGTCACCGTGGCGAGGCCCGCCGCGCGGCCCAGCGCCAGCACCACCGGGTGGCGCCGGACGAACAGCGTGACCAGCCCGAGCAGCAGCCCCAGCCCCGCGACCGCGAACGGCTTCCACGGCACCACGAACCCGCCGAGCCAACCGCGGAAGCTCACCGGGTCCGCGCCCTGGGCCCCGCTGAGCGCCTTGCCCACCGGCAGCGGGCGGTTGCCGGGCTCCCACGGGTAGTCGGCCAGGTAGTCCAGTTCCCGCCCCTCGGTGGCGATCAGGCCGTTGCCCAGGGCGCGCAGCAGCGCTCCCGGGTTGGTCATCAGGACGGCCCACGACGCGCCGCGCACGGCCGCCGGGTCGGCGAGCACCACCGGGGCGCCGGGCGCGGCCTCCGGGCCGTTGGGGTAGTAGCCGTTGCCCGCGTAGTCCTGCGCCGCCTCGGGCAGGCCCAGTTCCGCCGCGGAGCCGGGGACCTCGGTGAGCACGAGCGTGTAGGCCAGGTTGAAGCTGTTGACCCCCGGGTAGCTGACCTCCTGCCAGTCCAGGGCCCTGGTCACCGGCCCCACCGCGAGCAGGCCCACCGCCACCGCCACCGCGGGCCCGGTGAGCAGGCGCCGCCACCGGTGCGTGCCCACCACCGTCAGCAGGCAGACCAGCAGCGCGATCCCCAGGACGGGCAGGAAGGACACCTTGGCCAGCACGGCGAGCACCCCGCCGCCCGCGGTGAGCACGAGCCCCACCACCCGCTCCGGCCGGTGCGCGGGCGACGTCGCGGCGATCGCGATCGTGCCGCAGAGGACGGCGTAGGTGCCGAGCAACCCGGGCGGTTCGGCGAAGGTGGACAGGAAGAACCGGACGAAGTCCTGGTTGGCCAGCGGCGCGGCGGCGGGCAGCAGGAGCAGCGGCCACCAGCCGCCCCGCCTGCTCAGCGCCCACGCCGCGGCCGCGGTGACCAGGGCGACGCCGAGGGCGTAGAGCCACCCCAGCCGGGTGAGGGAGAACGGGTCCTGCCCCGCGCCCGCGAGCCGCAGCGCCCACACCGCCGCCGAGGGCTGCGGGTCCGCGCACGGCGCGGTGCGGTCGAAGTCGAACACCACCCCGCCCAGCCAGGCCGCGCGGCCGGTGGGCGTCTGCGGCACCAGGCCCGCCCCGCAGTACACGCGGGACCCGTCGCCGTTGTCGGCGATGCCGGTGGGGGTGCCGCCGAGCAGGCCCATCGCGAGCGCGCAGCCGAGCAGTGCCAGGAGCGCGGCGCAGGTCGCGGAAGTCAGTCGGCGCACTGGGTCGAGGGTAGCGGTGCGGCCCGCGGGCCCCGACACCGACTCCACTGCGCGTGACGGTGCGACCCCGGTGGGGTGAGACCCGGTGAAGGCCCGACCGGGTGGCCGCGCGTCCAGTCGGGTGTCCACACGCGACACGCATGGGGAAACACCCGATTCGCGCAGGGGGTCGGCGGCCCTAGCGTCGTCGGCGTGGACAGCAGACTCTTCGCCGTCGAGCGCTACGACCGCGCCGACGGGTCACCGGAACCGGTGACAGCCCTGGCGACCGAGGGCACCCGCCTGGTCAGCGCCGTCCGGCTGGTCGCCGACGACGTGGTGCTCGCCCTGGTCGAGGGACCGGACGAGCCCACCGTCGCCGCGGCGGCGGCCCGCGCGGGCTGGCGGGTCGACCGCCTCACCCCCGCCGAGTGGCTGGAGGTGACCGCGTGAACCGCGCGCTGGTCGCCGTGGCCGCCGTCGCCCTGCTCGGGCTCGGGGCGTGCACCAAGACCACCTCCGCCGCCCCGGTCGCCCCCGGGCAGGCCGTCCCCGGGCAGGCGGACTCCGGCGCCCCGGCCGTCAGCGGGTGCGACCTGCTGGAGGACGCCGAGGTGAAGGCGGTGCTCGGCTCGTTCGAGAAGCACACCGAGGGCCTGGGGTGCTCCTGGGAGAACCAGGAGGACTACCACTCGGTGACCGTCACCATCGGCGGCACGGGCACCGCTCCCGGCGGGGAGTTCCCGGACCTGTCCGTCTACGGCACGATCGAACCTGCCCCGGACGGCATGCGCTACGCCTCCGGCAACGTCCTGTTCTTCACCGTCGACGACCGCCTGTGCGACGTGCAGGTCGTCACCGACGTCTCCGACGACAGCGACCGCCCCACCGCGGTCAAGTTCGCCCGGCTCGTGCGCGAGCGGATGGGATGAGCATGAAGCGCCTCGTGCTGGCGGTGGCCGTCCTCGCCGCCACCGCCGCCTGCAACACGCCCCTGTCGACCGCGCCGACGCCGTCGAGGACCGCCCCGATCCCCACGCCCGCGGGGTCGGCGGAGGAGACCGGCTCATCGGCACCGGAACCGTCGGAGTCATCGCAGTCGTCCGAACCGGAGCCGGGGTCGGACGAGGGCGGGTCCGCCGAGGGCATCCACGGGTGCGACGTCCTGGAGAAGGCCGACGCGGAGAAGTTGGCGGGCATCGCCGTCCAGGACGGGGTGGAGGGCCCGCTCACCGAGCCGTCCTGCACCTACACCTCGCCCCCGGACGGCCGCACCGCCCAGGTGGAGCTCTACCTCGGCGGCGGCGCCAAGAAGTTCCTCGACATCGACCGCGAGCTGGACCACGAGTTCGTGGACGTGCCCGGGATCGGGGACGAGGCCGTGCTGGAGGACAACACGCTGTTCTTCCGCGTCGGGTCGACGTGGGCGGCGCTGCGGTTGGTGCGGTTGGACAACGAGCCCGCCGACAACGCGCCCGGGTTGAAGGCGCTGGGCAAGAAGCTGGCCGGGCGTCTCTGATCGGCCGAGGGTCTCCCCCGCGTGGGCGCGGGGTCCCACGAGGACACCGGCGGACACGCCGGAGGGCGCGGACCCGTGCGGGTCCGCGCCCTCCGGCGACTGCGCTGCGTCAGGACAGCTCAGCGGCGGCGTCCTCGTCGAGGAACCACACCGTCTCCTCGACCCCGCGCACCCCGGCGGCCGGGATGTCCACCTCGGACGCGCCACCCACCGCCGCGGCCACCGGACCGGCCTTGGCCGCCCCGGTCGTCATCAGCCACGCCCGGCGGGCCTTGCGGGCCAGGGGCAGCGACAGGCTCACCCGCGTGGGCGGCGGCTTCGGGCAGTCCCGCACCGCCACCACCGGGTCGGTCGCGCGCACGGCGGGGGAGTCCGGGAACACCGACAGCGTGTGCCCCTCCTCGCCCACCCCGACCAGCAGCACGTCGAACACCGGGTCGGGGCCCAGCAGCTCGGCGTAGGCGCGGGCCGCCGCGTCCGGGTCGTCGCCGTGCACCCCGTCCGAGGGGGCCATCGGGTGCACCCGCGCCGGGTCGACCGGCACGTGGTCGAGCAGGGCGGCGCGGGCCTGGGTCTCGTTGCGCTCCGGGTCCCCGGCGGGCAGGAAGCGCTCGTCGCCCCAGTAGACGTCCACAGCGGACCAGTCCACCTCGGACGCCGCGGCCCGGACCGCCGCCAGGACCGCGGTGCCGGTGCGGCCACCGGTGAGGACCACCGACGCGGTGCCGCGGGCGGCCTGCGCCGCGGCCAGGGCCGCCAGCAGGCGGGCGGCCGCGGCCGCGGCGAGGTCCTCGGCGGCCGGGAAGACGGCGACCTCGGGTGCCGCGCTCACTTGGCCGCCGCCGCCCGCGTCCTGGGCCGGGTGGTGGCGGCCTTGCGCGGCGCCTTGCCCTCGGCCTTGGCGTCCGCCTTGGGCTTGGGGTCGGCCTTGGCCGCGGGCGTGGCGCCCGCCTCCTGGGCGGCGCCGCCCTCGGTCTTCTTGGCCTTGGCGACCTGGGCGGCGCGCGCGGCCGACAGGGTGGGCGCCTGGGCGGCCACGTCGGCGGTGCGCTCGGGGTCCGGGCGGGTGCGCGCCGAGGCGCGCGACCGCACGATCTTGCCCAGGCCCTTGAGGGTGTCCTCGTAGATCTCGTCCGGGTCCAGCCTGCGCAGCTCCTCGGTGAGGCAGTCGCGCACCTCGCGGCGCTGCAGGGCCACCCGGCGGGCGGGCTGGCCCGGCTGGGTCAGCGTGCCCACCCGCCCGTCCGGGCGGGTCAGCTCGATCGGCCCGGACTTGCGCTCCAGCACCACCGAGATGATGCCCTCGCCGTCGGTGGCCTTGATCCGCTTCACCGGCACCCGCAGCGTCGCGGCCAGCCAGCCCGCCAGCAGGTCGGTCGAGGGCGAGTCGCCCTCGCCGGTGACTGCGGCGCCGGTGACCTTCTCGTGCGGGGGCAGGTCCAGCGACGCGGCCAGCACCGCCCGCCAGAGGGTGAGCCGGGTCCAGGCCAGGTCGGTGTCGCCGTCGGTGTAGTACCGCTGGCGCACCTCCAGGGCCTTGATCGGGTTCTTGTCGGTGGCCGAGTCGGTGATCCGGCGCTGGGCCAGCCGCCCCACCGGGTCCTCGGCGGGCTTGGCGGGCGCCTCGAACGGCCACCACGCCACCACCGGCGCGTCCGGCAGCAGCAGCGGGATCACGCAGCTGGCGCCCTCGTCGGCCAGCGCGCCGTAGAGCCGCAGCACGACCACCTCGGAGGCACCGGCGTCGCCGCCGACGCGGATCTGGGCGTCGAGCCGGGCCGCGGCCCGCTTGGCCCCGCGCGCCACCACGATCACCCGGCACGGGTGCTCGCGGCTGGCGTCGTTGGCCGCGTCGATGGCCTCCTCGGTGCGCTCGCCGTCGTCGGTGACGATCACCAGCGTGAGCACCCGGCCCAGGGTGGTCGCCCCGCCCTGCTCGCGCACGTGCACCAGCTTGGAGTTGACCTTCGAGGTCGTGGTGTTGGGAAGGTCGATGATCACGGCCGCCTCCACTGCCTGCCGTCGCGGGCCAGCATCTTGTCCGCCGAGTCCGGGCCCCAGGTGCCCGCCGGGTAGCTGTCCGGGGTGCCGTTGGCCGCCCAGTGCTTGAGCACCGGGTCGAGGATCTCCCAGCTCAGCTCGACCTCCTTGTTCACCGGGAACAGCGAGGGCTCGCCGAGCAGCACGTCGAGGATCAGCCGCTCGTAGGCCTCCGGGGAGGCCTCGGTGAAGGAGTGGCCGTAGGAGAAGTCCATGGACACGTCCCGGACCTCCATGGAGTTGCCCGGCACCTTCGAGCCGAACCGCAGGGTCACGCCCTCGTCCGGCTGCACCCGCACCACCAGGGCGTTCTGCCCCAGCTCCTCGGTGGAGGTGTCGTCGAAGGGCAGGTGCGGGGCGCGCTTGAACACCACGGCGATCTCGGTGACCCGGCGGCCCAGCCGCTTGCCGGTGCGCAGGTAGAACGGCACCCCGGCCCAGCGGCGGGTGTTGACCTGGAGGGTGATCGCGGCGTACGTCTCGGTGATGGAGTCCTTGGCGAAGCCCTCCTCCTGGAGCAGGCCGGGCACCTTCTGCCCGCCCTGCCAGCCGCCCGCGTACTGCCCGCGCGCGGTGGTCTCGCCGTAGGGCTCCACCGCCCTGGTCGCCTCCAGCACCTTGATCTTCTCGGTGCGCAGGGCGTGCGGGCGGAAGGAGACCGGCTCCTCCATCGCGGTGAGGGCGAGCAGCTGCAGCAGGTGGTTCTGGATGACGTCGCGGGCGGCGCCGATGCCGTCGTAGTAGCCCGCGCGCCCGCCGAGGCCGATGTCCTCGGCCATGGTGATCTGCACGTGGTCGACGTAGTTGGCGTTCCAGATCGGCTCGAACAGCTGGTTGGCGAAGCGCAGCGCCAGCAGGTTCTGCACCGTCTCCTTGCCGAGGTAGTGGTCGATGCGGAACACCGACTCCTCGGGGAAGACCGCGTTGACGACCTTGTTCAGCTGCCGGGCGCTGGCCAGGTCGTGCCCGAACGGCTTCTCGATGACCACCCGGCGCCACTCGCCGTCGGTGCTGGCGTTGGCCAGGCCGGAGCGGGCGAGCTGCTTGGTGACCACCGGGAACGCCCCCGGCGGGATCGACAGGTAGAAGGCGTGGTTGCCCGAGGTGCCGCGCAGCTCGTCGAGCTCGCGCACCGTCTCGGCCAGCTTGTCGAACGCCGCGTCGTCGTCGAACGAGCCCTGCACGAACCGGAAGCCCTCGGCCAGCCGGTCCCACACCGACTCGCGGAACGGGGTGCGCGCGTGCTGCTTGACCGCCTCGTAGACGACCTGGCCGAAGTCCTGGTCGGCCCAGTCGCGGCGGGCGAAGCCGACCAGGGAGAAGCCCGGCGGCAGCAGGCCGCGGTTGGCCAGGTCGTAGATGGCGGGCATGAGCTTCTTGCGCGACAGGTCACCGGTCACGCCGAAGATCACCAGGCCGCACGGGCCCGCGATGCGCGGCAGCCGCTTGTCCCGCTCGTCGCGCAGCGGGTTGGTCCAGCGGGTGCTCACCCGGCCACCTCCGCGAGCGCGTTCACCAGCTGGGCCAGGCCCGCGGCGCGGTCGGTGAAGTGCAGCCGCAGCACCGGTCGGCCGTGGTCGACGAGGACCTGGCCGTCGCCGAGCGCCTGGGCGTGCTGGAGCACCCCGAGGGTGTACGGGCGGTCGGGCACGTCGAGGTCCTGCTCCACCGCGCCGGTGATCTGCAGGAACACGCCGTTCTGGTGCCCGCCCTTGTGGTACTGCCCGGTCGAGTGCAGGAACCGCGGCCCCCACCCGAAGGTGGTCTGGAGGCCGGACTTGCGCGCGATCTCGGGGCGCAGCACCACCGCGGAGGCGTCGTCCAGCCGGTCGAGGTAGGCCTGCACGGCGACGTAGCCGTGCGCGGGGGCGGCGGCCAGCAGCGCGTGCAGCGCGCCCGCGACGGTGGTGGTGCCCTCGGGCAGCAGCCCCTCGGAGGCGTGGACCTCCACGGCGCCGTCGGTGACCGCCGGGGTGTCCGGGGTGTCGTCGCCCGCGGAGTCGAGCAGCTTGCGCGCGGCGGCCTTGGCGGCCTCCACGTCCGGCTGGTCGAACGGGTTGATCCCGAGCAGCCGCCCGGCGACCGCGGTGGCGTACTCCCAGGTGAGCATGAGCCCGCCCAGGGTGCCCTCGGTGGCGATGCGGGCGGTGCCGACCGCCGGGCCCACGGCCACGGTGGTGGCGTCGGTGCCCGCGTCGGCGAAGCCCGGGGCGTCGGAGTCCTCGACCACCACCGGCAGCAGCCCGGTGCCCTGCTTGCCGGTGGACTCGGCCACCAGCTGCTCCACCCAGTCGCCGAAGCCCTTGATGCCCGAGCCGGTGTCGGCGAGCACGACCTTCTCCGCGCCGCGCGCGTGCGCCGCGCCGAGGGCGGCGCCGAGCAGCAGGCCGGGGTTGGCCTCGTCGTCGGCCTTGAGCACCTCGGCGGCCGCGGCGGCCTCGTCGAGCAGCCCGGCCACGTCGGCCCCGGCGAGCCCGGCGGGCACCAGGCCGAAGGCGGTCAGCGCGGAGTAGCGGCCGCCGACGTGCGGGTCGGCCTGGAACACCCGGCGGTACCCGGCCTCCACCGAGGACTTCTCCAGCGGCGAGCCGGGGTCGGTGACGACCACGATGCGCGCGGCGGCGTCGATGCCCGCGTCGGTGAACGCCTTCTCGAAGACCCGCCGGTGGCTGTCGGTCTCCACAGTGGACCCGGACTTCGACGACACGACGATGACGGTGCGCTCCAGGTCGCCCGCGAGGGCGTCGGCGACCTGGCCGGGGTCGGTGGTGTCCAGCACCACCAGCGGCACGGCGGCGGTGTTGGCGATGACCTCGGGCGCCAGCGACGAGCCCCCCATGCCCGCCAGCACCACCCGGTCGACGCCCTCGGCGCGCAGCTCCGCCCGCAGCGCGTCGATCTCGGCCAGCAGCGGTCGGGAGGACTCGGCCAGCGTGGTCCACGACAGCCGGATCGCGGACTCGGACTCCGCCTCGGGCCCCCAGAGCGTGGGGTCCTGCGCGGTGAGCTTGGACGCCACCTGGTCGGCGACGAGTCCGGACACCAGCGGGGCCGCCTCCTCGGCGAGCCGCTGGTCGATCAGGGTTACTGCGACATCTCCGGGATGCTCTGCCATTGCGGCGCCAGCCCTCTCCCCTTGGTTCGTCCCTGGTGTGCCGGGGGCGGGCCGGGCGGGCCCGCCCCCGGGTCGTTCACTTCGCGTTCGCGAGCTGTCCCTTGACGGAGTCGAGCAGCTCGTCCCAGCTCTTCTCGAACTTCTCCACGCCCTCGTTCTCCAGGGTCAGGTACACGTCGTCGACGTCGATGCCGACCGAGGACAGCTTCGCGTAGACCTCACCGGCCTCCTGCGCGGTGCCGGTGACCTTGTCACCCGCGATCTTGCCGTGGTCGGCCACCGCGCGCAGCGTCTTCTCCGGCATCGTGTTCACCGTGTCGGCCACGACCAGCTGGTCGACGTACATCGTGTCCGAGTAGTCCGGGTTCTTGACCCCGGTGGAGGCCCACAGGGGACGCTGCTTGCGCGCCCCCGCCGCGGCCAGCGCCTCCCAGCGCTCGCCGGCGAAGGTCTCCTCGAACGCGGCGTAGGCCAGCCGGGCGTTGGCCACCGCGGCCTGCCCGCGCAGCGCCAGCGCCTCCGGCGAGCCGATGGCCTCCAGCCGCTTGTCGACCTCGCTGTCCACCCGGGACACGAAGAACGACGCGACCGAGTGGATGTCGGCCAGCGCGTGCCCGTTGGCCTTGGCCTGCTCCAGGCCCTCCAGGTAGGCGTCCATGACCGCCCGGTAGCGCTCGACGGAGAAGATCAGCGTCACGTTCACGCTGATGCCCTCGGCCAGGGTCCTGGTGATCGCGGGCAGGCCCTCGACCGTCGCCGGGATCTTGACCAGCAGGTTCGGCCGGTCGACGGTCTTCCACAGGTCGGCGGCCTCGGCCGCGGTGGCCTCGGTGTCCTTGGCCAGCGCGGGGCTGACCTCGATCGACACCCGGCCGTCGACGCCGTCGGTGGCGGCGTGCACGTCGCGGAACAGGTCGCAGGCGTTGCGCACGTCGGTGGTGGTCAGCTCGCGCACGGCCTGCTCCAGGCTCGCGCCGCGGGCGGCCAGCTCGCGCACCTGCGGGTCGTAGGCCTCGCCGTCGGCCAGCGCCCCGGCGAAGATCGTCGGGTTGGTGGTGACGCCGACGACGTGGTCGTCGCGGATCAGCCCGGCCAGGTTGCCCGAGTCCAGCCGCTCGCGGGACAGGTCGTCCAGCCAGATCGACACACCCGCGTCGGACAGGTCCTTGAGGTTGTCGGCCATCAGTTGCCTCCAGTGGCTTCGGCGGAGCGGCGGGCCGCGGCGACCACGGCCTCGGTGGTGAGCCCGAACTCGCGGAACAGGGTCTGGTAGTCGGCCGAGGCGCCGAAGTGCTCGATCGAGACGACCTCGCCGGTGTCGCCGACGAAGCGGTGCCACGGCATCGCGATGCCCGCCTCGACGGCCACCCGCGCGGTGCCCGCGGGCAGCACGGACGCGCGGTAGTCGGCGTCCTGGGCGTCGAACCACTCGATCGAGGGCATCGACACGACCCGGGTGGGCACGCCGTCGGCCTCCAGCACCTTCTGCGCCTCGACGGCGATCTGGAGCTCGGAGCCGGTGCCGATGAGCACCACGCGCGGCGCGCCGTCGCTGGCGTCGGACAGCACGTAGCCGCCCTTGGCCACGCCGTCGGCGGCCAGCTCCTTCGTGCCCTCCAGCACCGGCAGGTTCTGCCGGGTCAGCGCCAGGCCGACCGGCTGGTCGTGCTGGGACAGGATCGCCTTCCACGCCGCGGCGGTCTCGTTGGCGTCGCCGGGGCGCAGCACCACCAGGTTCGGGATGGCGCGCAGCGCGGCCAGGTGCTCGACCGGCTGGTGGGTCGGGCCGTCCTCGCCGAGGCCGATCGAGTCGTGCGTCCAGACGTAGGTGACCGGCAGGCCCATCAGCGCCGCCAGCCGCACCGGGGGCCGCATGTAGTCGGAGAACACCAGGAAGGTGCCGCCGTACGGGCGGGTCGGGCCGTGCAGCACGATGCCGTTGAGGATCGAGCCCATGGCGTGCTCGCGGACGCCGAAGTGCAGCGTGCGGCCGTAGGGGGTGGCGTCCCAGTGCTTGGTGGCCGCCCCGGCCGGGCCGAAGGAGTCCGCGCCCTTGATGGTGGTGTTGTTCGACTCGGCCAAGTCGGCCGAACCGCCCCACAGCTCCGGCAGCACCGGGCCCAGGGCGTTGAGCACCTCGCCGGAGGCCTTGCGGGTCGCCACGCCCTTGGGGTCGGGGTCCCAGCTGGGCAGCGCCTCGTCGAAGCCCTCGGGCAGGGTGTAGGAGCCGGCCCGGTCGAGCAGCGCCTTGCGCTCGGGGTTGGCCGCGGCCCAGGCGTCGAAGGTCCGCTGCCAGGCCTCGTGCGCGGCCTTGCCCCGGTCGAGGGCCTGGCGGGTGTGCTTGATCACCTCGTCGGAGACCTCGAAGGTCTGCTCCGGGTCGAAGCCCAGGATCCGCTTGACCGCGGCGACCTCGTCCTCGCCCAGCGCGGCGCCGTGCGCCTTGCCGGTGTTCATCAGGTTCGGCGCGGGGAAGCCGATGATGGTGCGCAGCAGGATGAACGAGGGCTTGTCGGTGACGGCCTTGGCCGCCTCGATCGCGGCCAGGATGCCGGTGACGTTCTCGCCGCCCTCGACGACCTGCACGTGCCAGCCGTAGGCCTCGTAGCGGGCCGCGGTGTCCTCCGACAGGGCGATCGTGGTGTCGTCCTCGATGGAGATCTTGTTGTCGTCGTAGAAGACGACCAGGTTCCCCAGCTCCTGGCGGCCCGCCAGCGAGGACGCCTCGGAGGTCACGCCCTCCTCGATGTCGCCGTCGGAGGCGATCACGTAGACGAAGTGGTCGAAGGCCGACTCGCCCGGCGCGGCGTCCGGGTCGAACAGGCCGCGCTCGCGGCGGGCGGCCATCGCCATGCCCACCGCCGAGGCCAGGCCCTGCCCCAGCGGGCCGGTGGTGATCTCCACGCCCTTGGTGTGCCCGTGCTCGGGGTGGCCGGGGGTCAGCGAGCCCCAGGTGCGCAGCGCCTTGAGGTCGTCGAGCTCCAGGCCGAAGCCCGCCAGGTACAGCTGGATGTACTGGGTGAGGCTGGAGTGGCCCGCCGAGAGCACGAACCGGTCGCGGCCGATCCAGTCCGGGTCGGCCGGGTCGTGGCGCAGGACCCGCTGGTAGAGGGTGTAGGCGAGCGGGGCCAGGCTCATCGCGGTGCCGGGGTGGCCGTTGCCCACCTTCTGCACCGCGTCGGCCGCGAGGACGCGGACCGTGTCCACGGCCCGCTTGTCGAGGTCGGTCCAGTCGTCCGGCACGGACGCCTGGGTGAGGGTGGACACGTCGCTGGGCACTTCGCTGCTGACGGACACGGACTTCGGCTCCCACTTCCACTGTCTCGGCGGGTCGTGGCGCCCAGTCTTCCGCATCGGGTTCTAGATCGATCCCGCAGGCGGGTGACAAGGTTCGACCCGCAGTTCATCCCTGGTCCACGAGCCAGCGTAGTCCGCGCGGCCGTCCCGTGTGATCTCCGACCGATCGCGCGCCGCACCGGCCCACCCGGCAGGGGTACCCGGGGAGCGCGCGGTTAACATCCCTGTGGTGCCGGGGCCGTCGCCCCGGTGCGGCCGCGGCCCGCGGTGACCGGCGTCTCAGCAGGTCGCGGCGGGTACCCACCACCAGAGGAGCGCGATGTCGTCGGTGACCCCCGTGCCCGTTGACGCGCACGCGCCCTCGACGCCACCGCGCACGCCGCTGTCGGTGCTCAAGGCCTACGTGGCGCTGACCAAGCCGCGGATCATCGAGCTGCTGCTGGTCACCACCGTCCCGGCGATGATGCTCGCCGCGCGCGGCATCCCCTCGCCGTGGCTGGTGCTCACCACCCTGGTCGGCGGCTCCATGGCCGCGGGCTCGGCCAACGCCCTCAACTGCGTGGTCGACGCCGACATCGACGCCGTGATGAAGCGCACCAGGTCCCGCCCGCTGGCCCAGCACACCGTGCCCACCCGCTCGGCGCTGGTCTTCGGCCTCGTGCTCGGCGTGCTGTCCTTCGCCTGGCTCTGGGCCACCACGAACCTGCTGGCCGCGGCCATGGCCGTCGGCGCGATCCTGTTCTACGTCCTCGTCTACACGATGATCCTCAAGCGCCGCACCGCCCAGAACATCGTCTGGGGCGGCGCCGCGGGCTGCATGCCGGTCGTCATCGGCTGGTCGGCCGTCACCGGCGACGTGGGCTGGCCCGCCCTGGTCATGTTCGGCGTGATCTTCTTCTGGACCCCGCCGCACTTCTGGGCCCTGGCCATGAAGTTCCGCGACGACTACGCCAAGGCGGGCGTCCCCATGCTCCCCGTCGTGGCCACCCCCCAGCAGGTCGCCAAGCAGATCGTCGTCTACTCCTGGGTCATGGTCGCCTGGACCCTCCTGCTCGTCCCCGCGACCGGCTGGGTCTACACCGCCTTCGCCGCCCTCGCGGGCCTGTGGTTCCTCGTCTTCGCCCACCGCCTCAACGCCGCGGTCCGCAAGGGCGAGCCGAACAACCCGATGACGCTGTTCCACCTCAGCAACAGCTACCTCACCCTCGTCTTCGTCGCCCTCGCGGTCGACTCCGCCCTCTCCCTGCCCGTCCTCGGCTGGCCCTTCTAGCCGCGGCCGGTCACCCGCCCCGACCGGGGGTCACCCGCCCAGGGTGACCCCCGGTCGCGCGTCCGGGGCCCGCTCAGCGATCGCGGACGATCTCGATGAGTTCGTCGACAGTGAGCCACGGCGTTGTGCGGTGGATCATCCGGTGGCAGTTGGCGCAGAGGACCGCGAGGTCGTCGAGCCTGGTGCGCCGGGGCCCGGAGGCGTGCAGCGGCACCCGGTGGTGCACCTCGGCGTAGCCCTGGCCGCGCTCGCCGTACACGGCGGCGAAGTCGAACCCGCACACCTCGCACGCCGCAGCACCCACCGCGGCGAGCTTCTTCGCCCGCAGCGTGGGGTCGCGCTCGTGCTTGCGGTGGTACCGGTAGACGACCTGCCCTTCGAGGGCGTCGACTTCGCCGTCCACGGGTGGCAGGTCTGCGAGCTGCCCGCTGCTCAGGAGCGCTCTCAGACCTGCCGCCTCGGCCGCCATCCGCTTTGGCTGCGTGAGGAACAGGTGCAGCACGACCTTGTCCCGCTTCCCGCCGTTGGTCTTGCCCGGCCGGGGGCTGGCGGGGTGCGCCGTGGCGAGGTCGGCCATCTTCTTGCGCACGCTGTCGGGGCTGCGGAACTGCGGCAACCGGTCCGCGATCGGGTGGGTGGGCAGCAGCTGGAGCAGCCTGGACAACTCCTGGGTCTCTTCGTGGTTGCTCGCCAGCTCGTGCCACGCCACACCCCGCGGGTGGCGGGCGAGCACGTCGCACGCGAGCACCAGCTCCTCGTAGGACCAGTCCAGCCTCTTCGCCACCGAGCACGCCCCCTTCGTCACGGAGAGCGTACGGCGTCCACCCGAAAGGGGTGCCCCTTTTGGGTTAAGCCGTTAGGAGGCGACGGCGGTGAGGAGGCGTTCGACGGTGGGGTCGTCGAGGGACTCCTGGATGCAGCGCCACAGCTCCAGGTTGGCGGTGGCCCACTTGGTGTACGCGGCGGCGGCCTCGGGGGAGTAGAAGTAGAAGCCCTCCGCGTGCGGGGTGTGCTGCTCGCCGACGATCTTGTCGGCCAGTTCGCGCAGGCCGATGCCGTTCTCGGCGAGGTACTTGTGGGCCAGCACGACCGGGGTGACCGGGAGGGCCTTGAACAGGGTGTCGGCGTCGGAGAGGGCCTGGGCCTCCAGGGAGATGCCGCGGTGGCGGTTGCGCATCTCGGCCTCGTCGACGAGGGCGTCGATGCGGTCGACGTCGGCGGGCAGGACACCGGCGGAGTGCAGGATGTCGCGGCGCAGGCCGCTGCCCTCCTCGGCGTGGGAGTTGCGCCTGACCAGGTAGTTGACGTCGTGGACCAGGGCGGCGGCCTCGACGACGGGGACGTCGGCGCCGTTGCGGGTCGCGAAGCCGACGGCCTTGTCGCGCACGAAGCTGACGTGGTGCCAGCCGTGGAACGGCAGGTGGCGGGCGTGGACCTCGCACAGGTCGAAGACCTGCTTCTCGACCAGGGTGATGGACTCTGCGGACACGGACATCGGTGCGACCCCTCCCAAGCGTCTCGGGTGGGGTGCATCGTAGGCCGCAGGTCAGAGCATGCCGGTCAACTCCGCCAACCTGGACTCGACGGGGGTGTGCCGGTGGCCGACGCCGGTGGCGGGGTCCCACGACAGGCTCCACGAGCGCACCGGGCGCGACTTGACCAGGAACGTCAGCGTGCCGTCGAGGGCGGTGGGGATGCGGTGGAACTGGTCGGCGGTCAGCACCCCCGACTCCCCGGGCGCGCAGTCGTGCCTGCTGGTCAGCTCGGCGTCGGAGATCAGCCCGGTGGACTCGTCGAGCCGGGCGCGGAACCGCTCGTGCCGGTAGCCGCCGGACAGGATCACCGTGCAGAAGTGGTAGCGGTGGTTGTGCACCGAGTCCGCGTACCCCGCCCGCCAGTCGCGCTGCGGCTTGTACTCGTGCAGCCAGAAGGTGAACGGCTCGGCGGTGCGGTCGCGCAGGCACCAGGCGAAGTGGGTGGTGGTCTCCCGGGAGCGGCCCACCAGCGCCGCGGAGCGCTCCGGGTCCAGCTCGCGCAGGTGCGCGCGCACGGCGGTGCGCAGCGCCGGGGCATCGCCCCAGGCCAGCACGCCCTCGCGGGTGGTGGCCCACTGCGCCAGGTCGGCCGCGCGCAGCCGCGCGGCCAGGTCGGCCAGCTCGGTCAGGTCGGTGGTGCGGGTGGGGTGGGCCACGTCAGCCTCCCAGCTCGGCTTTGGCGGAGAAGTCGCGGCGGAACGCGTGGAACCGCTCGGCCAGCTCGGTGAACCGCTGCTCGGGCAGCTCCTCGCCGGTGACCGCGGCGAAGTGCACCGCGAACTCCTCCCTGGTCGTCTCCGGGGTGATGGTGAACCGCTGCCCGTCGGAGGCCCGCAGCCTGGCGAACTCGGCGCGCTGCATGTCGTAGAGGAACGAGCCCTCGGAGAAGCGCAGGGTGCGCGGGTAGAGGGCGGCGGCGCCCGCGACCGAGCTGTAGAGGGTCACCCAGACGCTGTCGTCGAACACCTCCAGCCGGTCCAGCGGCGGGTCCGCGACCGCGGTCACCTCGATCGAGGTGCACCGGGCGCGGGCCAGGAACAGCCCCACCAGGCCGATCCGGATGTCCTCGTGCAGCCGCTCCCGCAGGCGCGCGGACTCGACCTCGTAGTCGACCTCGGCGCCGCGGTGGCGCAGCTGGTGGCGGGCGCGGGCGTCCACCGCCGCGCGGCCGCGCGGGTCGGCCACCACCGCGCGCACCTCCCACTCGGCGTCGGCGAGCAGCAGCCGCACCGCGGCGTAGCGGCCGGAGAAGCCGCGGAACAGGAACTGCCGGGTGGCGCCGAGGTCGCGCATCATCAGCGCGTTGAACGCCGGGTCCGGGTCGGTGGTGGCCTCGAACACGTGGGTGGGGAAGAACTCGGCGTTGAGCGAGCGGTACTCCGCCGACAGCTCGCGCAGCGCCTTGCGGCTCTCCTCGACCAGCGGGGTCACCATGGCCTTCTGCGCCGACGACGCGGTGATCAGGGTCTGGCCGAACCCGACGACCGCCGAGACGAGCGTCCCGGTGCCCAGCGCGGTCAGCAGGTTCTTGGGCGTCCCCGCACCGATCGAACCCGCCGCCCACATCGCCAGGAAGGACACCACGACCAGGACGGACAGCAGCAACCCGGTCCGGGTCCAGAACAGCTCCTGGATCGCGTGGGTGCGGAGCCGCTTGGCGTCCGCGGGCACGGCAGGTCACCTCCTGGGAGCGGACAGCCCCCGGCGACGGGCAGGGGAATGCGCTGGGGATGAGGGGGAGTGGGTGTGGAATGTCACCCTACGCGCAAGTCACTGACGAAGAAATGCGGAATTCGGGTGAGAGTTCACCCGGTGGTCACCCGCTGCGCGGCGCGCGGGCGCGGCTACCTAGGCTCACCCACCATGCGCACCCTCGGCACCGCCCTGACCGCCGTCGCCCTCGTCGGCGGCCTCGCCGCCTGCGGCAACTCCGAGCAGGCCTCCGCGGGCTCGCCCGCGGGCCCGACGATCGGCACGTCCTCCACCGCCGCCGCGACCTCGACCTCCGCGCTGCCCGCCTGCACCGCTGATGACATCAAGGTCGACGGCGCCGCGGGCAGCAAGCCCACCATCACCGTCCCGGACACCTGCTCGCCGCCGAAGGCCCTGCTCAGCAAGGACCTCGTGCCGGGGTCGGGCAAGGAGGTCGTGGCCGGGTCGACCGTCGACACCCACTACGACCTGGTCACCTGGTCGGACAAGAAGGAGCTGGACTCCTCGTGGAGCCGCGGGGAGACCTTCCCGCTGGAGAACGTCGGCCAGGCCGCGGTGATCGAGGGCTGGAACGAGGGCGTGGTGGGGATGAAGCAGGGCGGCCGCAGGCTGCTGGTCATCCCGCCGGACAAGGGCTACGGGAAGGGCGGCAACGGCATCGCGCCCAACGAGACCCTCGTCTTCGTCGTCGACGCGGTCACCGTGCGCTGATTATTCCGTCCCCATTTCCCGTCCGGGAAGGGCTTTACACGAATGGGCGATCACCCTCGGGGGTGATCGCCCATTCGTTTCGACCGGCCGGTCAGGGGATGAGCAGCAGCTTGCCGGTGGTGCGGCGCCCCTGCAGGTCCTCGTGCGCGCGCCGCGCGTCGGCCAGCGGGTAGCGGTGGCCGATCCGCACGCTCAGCGTCCCGGCCGCGATCGCGCCGAACAGCTCCTCGGTGCGCCAGCGCAGCTCGTCGGGCGTGGCGATGTAGTGCGCCAGCGTCGGCCGGGTGAGGAACACCGACCCGGCCGCGTTGAGCCGCTGGGGGTCCACCGGCGGTACCGGGCCGCTCGACGCGCCGAACAGCGCCAGCACACCCCGCGGGCGCAGCACGGCCAGGCTGCCGTCGAAGGTGGTCTTGCCCACCCCGTCGTACACCGCGGCCACGCCCGCGCCGCCGGTGATCTCCTCGGTGCGCTGGACGAAGTCCTCCTCGGCGTAGTTGATGACCTCGAACGCGCCCGCCCCGCGCGCGAGATCCGCCTTCTCCTCCGTGGACACGGTCGCGATCACCCTGGCGCCCCGCGCGGACGCCAGCTGCGTCAGCAGCAGGCCCACGCCACCCGCGGCGGCGTGCACCAGGACGGTGTCGCCCTGCTGCACGGGGTAGAGGGAGGCGACGAGGTAGTGCGCGGTGAGACCCTGCAGCAGCACCGCGGCGGCCAGCTCGTCGTCCACGCCATCCGGCACCCGCACGAGCGCGTTCTGCGGCACGACGGCCTCTTGCGCGTACCCGCCCAGCGCACCGGTCCACGCCACCCGCTCACCGGGGGAGACCGCGGTGACACCCTCCCCGACGGCGGTCACCCTGCCCGCGCCCTCGTTGCCGAGCACCAGCGGCAGCGGCAGCGGGTAGAGCCCGGAGCGCTGATAGGTGTCGATGTAGTTCACCCCCGCCGCCGCGACGGCCACCCGCACCTCCCCGGGCCCCGGGTCCCGCTCGGGGACGTCGGTCAGGGTCAGCACCTCGGGACCACCGGTCTCGGACACCACCACGGCCTTGGGCACGCTTTTGCTCCTCCCGCGACGAACGCGCTGTCACCGCCGACCAACACCGGCGACCCCGCCCAGCATCCCCCAGTGGCCGCGCTCACGGTCGGCGGGTGGACGGCCCCCGCAGGCCCTACCCTCAACCGGGTGGCAGACGAGAACACCCCCACCCCGGTCCCGCCCGCGGCCCTCAAGGCCGCCGCAGGCTTCGTCCGCGCGCACGGCAAGCCCTCCCGCGCCGTCGTCGAGCCCATCGGCCGCGTCGGCGCCCGGGTGGTCCTGGTCGGCAAGGACGGCGCCATGGGCGACGTCATCGTCCCCAGCGCCGAGACCGGCGACGCCCTCGTCGAGAAGGTCCGCGACCTCGAACCCGCCGAGTGGAACCGCGAGACCGTCTCCGGCACCAAGATCGGCAGCGCTCACCGCGCCAAGATGGCCGCCCGCGGCCGCGGCTGACCCGCTTCCCCCGCAGCGCCCCCGAGGTCCCCGGACCCGGGGGCGCTGCGCGTCTGCGGGGTGGTTGTGCACAGAGGGTCGAGCAGTCCACAGCTGGCGCGCGGTGCTTCCGGCGCGGTTCTGTCGGGGGCTAGCGTTGAAAACAGGGGTCCCCTGGGCGGGGGGACCCGGGCGCGAGCGTGCGCGGGGGAGTGGCGTGGTGCTGGGGCTGGTCGGGCGCGGGTCGTCCACAGCCGCCGCGGCTGTCCACAGTTGCGCAGTCGGTCTGTCGCCCGGACGTTGATCAGCACTAGCGTTGAAAACAGGGGTCCCCTGGGCCGGGGTACCCCCGCGGGAGCGCGCGCTGCCGGGGCGTGAGCCGTACGCGGGCTTGCGCTGCGGGAAGTCTGCGCGGGCGGGCTTGTGCTGCGGGAGGCGTGCGCTGTGCGGGTGGCCCGGAGTTGGGGGCGGGTCAGGGTTGGGGGGTAAGGTGGCGCTCGTCGACCGGGGTGGGGCGGGCCAGGGGGCGTTCGAGGGTGCCCGCGTAGAGGCTTGCGGTGGCGGCGATGACCGCGGTGGCGCCGAGGACGTGGAGGGAGACCAGGACCTCCGGGACGCCGGTGAGGTACTGGACGAAGCCGATGGTGCCCTGGGCGAGGGTGACCGCGATCAGGACCAGGTAGCGGCGCCAGAGCTTGGGGGAGGCGTCGCCGCCTGCCTTGAGCAGGACGCCCACGGCGAGCAGGAGGCCGAGGAAGACGTAGAGGAACGCGGCGTGGACGTGGGCGAGGGTGTCGACCGGGAGGGCGAGGCGGGGGGTGGCGGAGTCACCCGCGTGGGGGCCCGCGCCGGTGACCATGGTGCCCGCGACGAGGAGGCCGACCAGGACCACGACCAGGACGGGCAGCAGGGCGCGCAGGGCCCGGGGGCCGTGCGGGACCGGGGGGCCGTCGCCCTCGTCGATGGCGTGCACGAGCAGGGTGGCGAGCCAGATCATGACCGCCGAGGCCAGGAAGTGCACCGCGACGGTCCACCACAGCAGGTCGAAGCGGACGGTGAGGCCGCCGATGACGGCCTGCACGACCACGCCCAGGGGCATGACCAGGCCGAGGCGGACGTAGCGGCGGCGGCGCGGGCGGTCGAGGTAGGCGAGCAGGAACGCGGCCAGGGCGATGAAGCCGACGACGCCGGTGAGCAGGCGGTTGCCGAACTCGATCCACTGCTGCAGGGCGGCGAACTCCGGGTGGTCGACCGGGAACATGCTGCCCGGCTGGCACTGCGGCCAGGTGCGGCAGCCCAGGCCGGAGCCGGTGACCCGGACGACCGAGCCGGTCACCGCGATCAGCGACTGCGTCACCAGCACCGCGATGGCCACCGCGCGCTGCACGCGCACGCTGGCCCCGGGGAGCCGTTCGATGCGGTCCTTGAGTGTTTGCAGCGCCACGGGCCGATGGTAGGCGGGCCGCGCCCGGGGGCCGTGCGCAGGTCCGCCCTACCGTGCGCCCGGTCTCACCGCAGCGCGGGCGCGGAAAAGTGTGGTCATCTTCGCGAAAGGGCTCCACGCAGCGATCACGGGCTACTACACTGCGTCGTCGGAAGGCGAACTCCCCCATCGCCTTCCCAGTGGGCTACCGCCGGACAGGTCACTCCCCCCACGACCCGTCCGGCGGTAGCGTTTCCCCAGGGTGTGGAACCCTATGCCGTGAAGCCTGCGGGTTCAACAGTAGTGCAACCGGCTGTGCCCACCCGCGACAGGTGTCGAACGCCATGGCGCCCGGTGGCGCCCGGGGCACAGGGGGAGCGGGGATGTCGGGGAGCACGGGCGGGTTGTCGGGCAAGCTGAACCGGTTGGTCGCCGCGGTGCACCCGGCCGGGCGGGGCCCGTTCACCAACGAGGAGATCGCCGCGGCCATCCGCGCCGAGCAGGCGGTCGACATCTCGCACAGCGCCATCTCCGCGTGGCGGCGCGGCACCAGGGACAACCCCAGCTTCCGGCACCTGTCCGCGCTGGCGAAGTTCTTCGGGGTGCCGCTGGGCTACTTCTCCGACGACGCCGAGTCCGCCCGCGTCGACGAGCAGCTCGACCTGGTGGCGGCGTGGCGCGACGCGCAGGTGCGGGCGATCGCGATGCGGGCGGGCGAGCTGTCGGAGGCCGGGCGGGCGGCCATCCTGGAGATGGCCAACCGGGTGCGCGACATCGAGCGGGCCGCCGCGGCCAGGGCCGACCGGCGGTGAGGGGGCTGCGCGCGCACCGCGCCCTGCGCAGGCGGGTGCTCGCCGCGCTGGCCGAGGTCGGCGTGCCGCGGCCGTGGGACCTCGCCGCGTTCACCGCGCGGGTCGCCGCCCACCGCGGCAGGCCGCTGCACGTGCTCGCGATGCCGCTGCCCCCCGGCGCCCCGGACGGCGCCTGGCTCAGCGGGCCCACCGTGGACGTCATCGTGCACGACGCCGACACCCCGCCGCTGCGCGCCGAGCACATCGTCTGCCACGAGCTGTCGCACATGCTGCTCGGCCACCGGGGCGCGTGCCTGGCCGAGCTGACCCCGGACGTGCCGCCCGAGCTGCTGCGCCGCATGGGCGTGCTGCACCGCGCCGGCTACGACGACGAGCGCGAGCGCGAGGCCGAGGTCGCCGCGGGCCTCATCCGCGAGTTGGCCGTCCGCCCGCCGCTGCGCGCCGCCCGCACCGCCGACCCCGCCGAGGCCGCCGTGATCGACCGCCTCGCGCGGGTCATGGCGCGCGACCGGCGGTGACCCCCGAGCACCTCCTGCTGCTGATCACGGCGGTGGGGG
>NZ_MKQR01000008.1:0-30116 GCF_001940455.1 Actinokineospora bangkokensis
CGCACCGCCGACCCCGCCGAGGCCGCCGTGATCGACCGCCTCGCGCGGGTCATGGCGCGCGACCGGCGGTGACCCCCGAGCACCTCCTGCTGCTGATCACGGCGGTGGTGGCCGTGGCGCTGGCGCACCGGACGGTCGCGGTGCTCCGCGCCCCGAGCCCGGCCCAGTGGTGGCTCTGGGCAACCTTCGCCCTGCTGCTGCTGTCCTTGGCGCTGACCCGCCGCGACGCCGCCGCGCTCCTGGACGGGCTGTTCGCGGGCGGGAGCTGGATCATCCCCCACACCGCCGCGCTGGCCACGATGTTCGCGCTCCAGGCCTTCTACGTCCTGTCGGTGCGCCCGCCGGGCGGCGTCCGCGCGGCCCTGGGCCGCGGGCTGGCCGTGATGGGCGCCCTCGGCGCGGTCCTGCTGGTGTCCTGGGCCGCCGCCCAGGCCGTCGAGTCCCCGGCCTGGGCGGCGGTCGACTGGGTCACCGAACCCCTGGCGTCGCTGACCAACCTGCTCTACGTCTCGCTCGTCGCCGCCTTCCAGGTCGTCAACGCCCGCCTCACCCTGCGCTGGGCGCGCGTCGCCGACCGCCCCTGGCTCGCCCGCGGCCTGCGGCTGCTGACCATCGGCAACTGCTGCAACGCGGTCTGGTCGGCGCACCGGGCGGGGGCCATCCTCGCGGGCCGCTTCGACGTGCGTCCGCCCTGGCCGCAGGCGGTGGTCGAGCTGTCCCTGCTCGCCGTGGGCCTGACCACCTGCCTGCTGGGCGTGGCGCTGCCCGCGTGGGGCCCGCGCCTGGACGCCGCGCGGGCCTGGGCGTCGCACTACCGCTCCTACCGGCGCCTGACCCCGCTGTGGGAGGCGCTGCGCGCGGCGACGCCCGGCATCGAACTGCCCGCGGCGGCGCCGTGGTGGCGGATGGAGTACCGGCTCCACCGCAGGGTCATCGAGATCTGGGACGGGCGGGCGGCCCTGCGGCCCTACCTGCTGTCCCACGGCGAGGCCGACCCGGGGGCGGAGGCGCGGGCGCTCTCGGCCGCGATCGAGGCGAAGCGCACCGGGGCCCCGCCGCGGTCGACCCCGGGGACGTCGAGCCGCGAGGGCAGCGACGACCTGGAGTCGGAGGTGCTGTGGTTGGAGGACGTGGTGGCGGCGGGGGAGTGGAGCCGCTGAGGCGGACTACGTTAGCCGCGTGGTGCGCGCGGCGACAGCGCCACCGACGCCGCCCCACACCAGCAGCGCCAGCCACACCGAGGGCGAGGGCACCACGCCGTCGATCAACGCCTGGGACAGGCCCTCGGTCAGCGCCCCGGACGGCAGCAGCCGGACCACCTCCGCCATCCCGGACGGCAGCGAGTCGGCGCGCAGCACGATGCCGCCCGCCAGCAGCAGCACGAACCAGATGACGTTCGCCAGCGCCAGCACGACCTCGGCCTTCAACGCCCCGCCGAGCAGCACGCCCAGCGCGCCGAAGGTCAGCGTGCCCAGCACGACCAGCAGCACCGCCCACAGCAGACCGGCCGCCGAGGGCGACCAGCCGAGCAGCAGCGCCACCACGCCCAGCACCACCACCTGCACCGCCACCACCGCGAGCGCGGCCGCGACCCGCCCGGCCACCAGCAGCCAGCGGGGCAGGGCGGTGGCGGCCAAGCGCTTGAGGACGCCGTAGCGGCGGTCGAAGCCCAGCGCGATGGCTTGGCCGGTGAAGGCCGAGGACATGACCGCCAAGGCCAGCACCCGCGGGGTGACCGAGTCCACCCGGGGCTCGGGCATGGCGATGACGTCCAGCGCGCTCAACCCGACCAGCAGGGCCAGCGGGATGAGCAGCGTCAGCAGCAGCTGCTCGCCGTTGCGCAGGGTCAGCACGGCCTCGGTGCGGGCGTGCACGGCGAGCATCCGCCCCACGCGCGCGCGGCCGGGGGAGGGGGTGAAGGTCCCCGCGGGGAAGGTCATGAGCGCAGCTCCCGCCCGGTCAGCTCCAGGAACACGTCCTCCAGGCTGCGCCGCCCCACGTTCAGCTCCTCGGCGAGCACGCCCTGCTGGGCGCACCAGGCGGTGACCGTGGAGACGACCTGGGGGTCGACGGTGCCGGTCACCAGGTAGCCGCCCGCGGTGGGCTCGGAGACGCGGCAGCCCTCGGGCAGGGCGGCCAGCAGCAGCGCGGTGTCCATCCCGGACTTGGCGCGGAAGCGCAGCCGCTGCTCGTCGGGGCCCTCGGCGGTCAGCTCGGCGGGGGTGCCGCAGGCGACCACGCGGCCCCGGTCGACGATGACCACCTGGTCGGCCAGCGCCTCGGCCTCGTCCATCAGGTGCGTGGTGAGCAGCACCGACACCCCGTCCGCGCGCAGCGCCGCGACCAGGTCCCAGACCAGCCTGCGCGCCTGCGGGTCCATGCCCGCGGTCGGCTCGTCGAGGAACACCAGCTCGGGGCGCCCGACCAGGGCGCAGGCCAGCGAGAGCCGCTGCTGCTGGCCGCCGGAGAGCCGCTTGTACGGGGTGCGCGCCGCGCCCGCCAGGCCGAGCACGTCGATCAGCCAGGCCGGGTCCAGGGGGTTCGCCGCGCAGGCCGCCACGAGGGCCAGCATCTCGCCCGCCCGCACGCCCGGGTAGGCGCCGCCGCCCTGCGGCATCACCCCGACCCTGGGGCGCAGGGCGCCCGCGTCGGCCACCGGGTCCAGGCCGAGCACCCGGACGCTGCCGCCGTCGGCGCGGCGGAAGCCCTCGCAGGTCTCGACGGTGGTGGTCTTGCCCGCGCCGTTCGGGCCGAGCAGCGCCAGCACCGCGCCGCGCTCCACCCGCAGCGACAGCCCGTCCACGGCGGTCGTGCGGCCGTAGCGGCAGACCAGCTCGGTGACCTCGACGGCGGGGGCGCTCACGAGGTGGAAGCCTAGGCCGTGGTAGCCGTCACGCGGCGCCCGGGCAGCCACTCGCCGCGCGGGATCCGCTTGCGCACCACCACCAGCGCCAGGGCGGTGACCACGACCGCGGCCATGATGGCGTAGGGGAGCACGAACACGCGGCCGTCGAAGGTCGTGCCGGTGGAGGCGACCGCGACCGCGAGCACCGCGCTGACCGCGGTCGCCACCGCGCGGAACTTGGTGTTGCCCGCGGCCGCCGCCAGCGGCACCGCCGTCCACAGCAGGTACCAGGGCTGCACGGTCGCGCCGAAGACCAGCACCGCGCCCAGCGCCACGCCCAGCCCGGTCAGCGGGCGCAGCTTCCACCGGAACGAGTCCAGCAGCAGCTTGGCCGCGATCACCGGGCCGATGACCGAGCCAACGAACCGGCTCACCGCGATCGCGGCGTCGACGTGGTTGCCCAGGCCCAGCACCACGCCCAGCCAGCCCGCGCCGAAGCCCAGCGCGGTCATCGGGGCCATCCAGCTCTTGACCGTCGAGGCCGTGTTGAGCGTGGCCACCCAGCCGTAGCCCAGGCCGCTGCCGAACGAGCAGGCGCTCAGCACCACGGCGAACACCACGAACAGCCCGCCCGCGGCGAGGAACAGGTGCTTCCACGTGCCGCCCATCCGGCGCGCGATCATCACCCCGAGGAAGCCCAGGGCCAGCGCGGCCGGGATCTTCACCGCGGCGCCGAGGGTGATCACCGAGGCGCCCACGGCGTAGGCCAGCAGCTCCCCGCGCTGCCACGGCGGGAACGGCCCGTCCGGGTCCACCCGGGGCGTGCGGCGCAGCGCCAGCTCGAACCCGACCAGCATCAGCCCGATCGCCAGCGCCTCGTTGTGCACCCCGACGACCAGGTGGAACAGCACCAGCGGGTTCGCCGCGCCCAGCCACAGCGCGCTCACCGGGCTCACCCCGAACCGCCGCGCCAGCCGGGGCAGGGCCCACACCACCATCGCCAGCCCCACCAGGGCGACCAGCCGGTGCATCGCCACCCCCATCACCACGTGGTCCCCGGTGGCCCAGCTGATGACCTTGCCGATGGTGAGGAACAGCGGCCCGTAGGGCGACGGGGTCTCCCGCCAGATCGTCGGCACGCCCAGCGTCAGCGGGTCGTTGAGGCCGAGGGCCTGGGCCGGGCCGACGGTGTAGGGGTCCAGGCCGAGGTTCACGATCTCGCTCTGGGCGAGGTAGCTGTAGACGTCGCGGCTGAAGCTCGGCACGGTGAACACCAGCGGCGTGATCCACATCGCCAGCGTGCGCGCCATCTGCGGCACCGAGACCGCCCGCTCGCGGCCGGGCCTGGCCAGCCTGCCCAGCGCCAGCCAGGCCAGCACCACCATGAACACCCCGGTGAACGCGAACGCCAGCGCCACCGTCGTCATCCGGCTGAACAGGCCCAGCACCGGCAGCCGGAAGACCGGGTTGAACACCGGCGCCGCGCCCGCGCCCAGCGAGCCGATCAGCAGCAGCAGCGAGCCCACCGTGCCGAAGCGGCGGATCGTGTCCAGCTGCCTGCGCTCGGTGGCGTCCAGCGGGGCCGACTCCGGCGTCGGCCGGGACCGCCGCACCAGCGACCCGCCGACCCGCTCGTCCCGCTCGTCCCGCTCGCCGGGGTCTGCCGCCACCACGGGCAGGAGGGTAGCGGGCGCGGTCGCCGGTGACCCGGGTCACCGGCGGGAGACCCACCTTTGCGGCCCCGGGGAAAATACGTCACACTTGTGTTGTGAAAAAGACCGACCCCGCCGCACCAGCCCAGGAGGAGGCCGTCCCCGGTCCCGCCGGGGCCGGTCAGCAGCAGGCCGACGGGCGCACGCGGCACGGCGTCGCCCGGCTGCTGCTCGAGCGCGGCGAGGTCACGGCGGTCGCCGCCGCCGAGGCGCTGGGCCTGAGCCCGGCCGCCGTCCGCAGGCACCTGGACGCGCTGGTGGTCGGCGGGGAGGCGTACACGCGCGACGCCCCCCGCCGCGGCCAGCGGGGCCGCGGACGCCCGGCCAAGCTCTTCCTGCTCACCGAGACCGGGCGCGCCCGGTTCGGCCACGCCTACGACGACCTGGCGATCTCCGCGCTGCGCTTCCTCGCCGAGTCCGGCGGGGAGGCGGCGCTGCGGGCGTTCGCCCGGCGGCGGGTGGCCGGGATGGTCGACCCGCACCGCGAGGCGATCACCGCGGGCCAGGACCCGACCGAGCGCGCCGCGGCCCTGGCCACGGCGCTGACCCGGGAGGGCTACGCCGCCTCCACGCGCAGCGTGGGCGTCGGCGAGCAGCTCTGCCAGCACCACTGCCCGGTCGCGCACGTCGCCGCGGAGTTCCCGCAGCTGTGCGAGGTCGAGACGGCGGTGTTCGCGGACCTGCTCGGCACGCACGTGCAGCGGCTGGCCACGATCGCGGGCGGTGGTGCCGCCTGCACCACGCACGTGCCCAAGGTCCCCGAGCAGGCCACGGTGCCGGAGCAGGCCGCGTCCCCCCGGCGGGGCGCGCGACCACGGCACGCCACGGGGTCCGGGAGCGGCGCAGCCGCCCGCGGCCCCGCCCGAGTTCCGGATGGAGGGAAGTCCCTATGACTGCCGCTGCCGAGCAGCGCACCACCACAGCGACCCCCGCGACCCCCCTGTCGCAGGAGGAGACCCTGGCGTCCCTGGGTCGCTACGAGTACGGCTGGGCCGACTCGGACACCGCGGGTGCGAGCGCCCAGCGCGGCCTCTCCGAGGCCGTCGTGCGGGACATCTCCGCCAAGAAGGGCGAGCCGGGGTGGATGCTGGAGAGCCGCCTCAAGGCGCTGCGGCTCTTCGACCGCAAGCCGATGCCGACCTGGGGTTCCGACCTCTCGGGCATCGACTTCGACAACATCAAGTACTTCGTGCGCTCCACCGAGAAGCAGGCCGCCTCCTGGGAGGACCTGCCCGAGGACATCAAGCGCACCTACGACAAGCTGGGCATCCCGGAGGCCGAGAAGGCCCGCCTGGTGGCCGGGGTCGCCGCGCAGTACGAGTCCGAGGTGGTCTACCACAAGATCAACGAGGAGCTCGAGAAGCAGGGCGTCATCTTCCTCGACACCGACACCGCGCTCAAGGAGCACCCGGAGCTGTTCGAGGAGTACTACGGCTCGGTGATCCCGCACGGGGACAACAAGTTCTCCGCCCTCAACGGCGCGGTGTGGTCCGGCGGCTCGTTCATCTACGTGCCCAAGGGCGTCCACGTCGAGATCCCGCTGCAGGCCTACTTCCGGATCAACACCGAGAACATGGGCCAGTTCGAGCGCACCCTGATCATCGTCGACGAGGGCGCCTACGTGCACTACGTCGAGGGCTGCACCGCCCCGATCTACTCCTCGGACTCGCTGCACTCGGCGGTCGTGGAGATCGTGGTGAAGAAGGGCGGCCGCTGCCGCTACACCACCATCCAGAACTGGTCGAACAACGTCTACAACCTGGTCACCAAGCGCGCCAAGGCCGAAGAGGGCGCGACGATGGAGTGGGTCGACGGCAACATCGGCTCCAAGGTGACCATGAAGTACCCGGCGGTGTTCCTCATGGGCGAGCACGCCAAGGGCGAGGTCCTCTCCATCGCCTTCGCCGGTGAGGGCCAGCACCAGGACGCGGGCGCCAAGATGGTGCACATGGCCCCGCACACCTCCTCGACCATCGTGTCGAAGTCGGTGGCCCGCGGCGGCGGCCGCACCTCCTACCGCGGCCTGGTGCAGGTGAACAAGCGCGCCCACCACGCCAAGTCCACGGTCAAGTGCGACGCGCTGCTGGTGGACCAGATCTCCCGCTCGGACACCTACCCCTACGTCGACATCCGCGAGGACGACGTGCAGATGGGGCACGAGGCCACGGTCTCCAAGGTCAGCGACGACCAGCTGTTCTACCTGATGTCGCGCGGCCTGACCGAGGACGAGGCCATGGCGATGATCGTGCGCGGGTTCGTCGAGCCCATCGCGCGCGAGCTGCCCATGGAGTACGCGCTGGAACTGAACCGACTGATCGAGCTGCAGATGGAAGGAGCGGTCGGCTAATCATGTCGACAGCACAGCCCGCCGTCCTGGGTGAGGCCGGGGACAAGGGGCAGGCGCGCGGTGGCGCCCGGGCCGTGGTGCCCGAGGCGTCCCGCGCGGAGTGGTTCACCTCCTACGACGTCGACGCCTTCGAGGTGCCGTCCGGTCGCGAGGAGATGTGGCGCTTCACCCCCATGAAGCGGCTCGCGGGCCTGCACACCGGCGCCGCGGCGACCGGCACGGCCACCGTCGCGGTGGACGCGCCCGCCGAGGTGTCGGTGGAGCGGGTCGGCCGCGACGACGACCGGCTCGGCCAGGGCGGGGTGCCCGCCGACCGGATCGCCGCGCAGGCCTACAGCTCGTTCACCGAGGCCGTCGTGGTCACCGTGGGCACCGAGCAGCGGGCCTCGGCGCCGACGACGATCACCGTCGACGGCCCCGGCGCCGGGCAGGTCGCCTACGGGCACCTGGCCGTGCGCGCCGAGCGCTTCGCCGAGGCCACCGTGGTGCTCGACCACCGCGGCTCGGGGGTCTACGCCGACAACGTCGAGTTCGTCCTGGCCGACGGCGCCAAGCTCACCGTGGTGTCCATCCAGGACTGGGCGGACGACGCGGTGCACGTCTCGGCCCACCACGCCAGGATCGGCCGGGACGCGGTGCTCAAGCACACCACCGTCACCCTCGGCGGGGACCTGGTGCGGGTGTCGCCGACGGCCGCCTTCGCCGACCGCGGCGCCGAGGTGGACCTGTCCGGGGTCTACTTCGCCGACGCCCACCAGCACTTCGAGCTGCGCACCTTCGTCGACCACAACCAGGCGAACTGCACCTCGAACGTGGTCTACAAGGGCGCGCTGCAGGGCGAGGACGCGCACACGGTGTGGATCGGCGACGTGCTCATCCGCGCGGTGGCCGAGGGCACCCAGACCTACGAGCTCAACCGCAACCTGCTGCTGACCGACGGCGCCCGCGCCGACTCGGTGCCGAACCTGGAGATCGAGACCGGCGAGATCGCCGGTGCGGGGCACGCCAGCGCGACCGGCCGCTTCGACGACGAGCAGCTGTTCTACCTGCAGGCCCGCGGCATCCCCGAGGACCAGGCGCGGCGGCTGGTCGTGCGCGGCTTCTTCCACGAGCTCATCGCCAGGATCGGCGTCCCCGAGGTGCGCGAGCGCCTGGAGGCCGCGATCGAGGCCGAGCTGGAGGCGGTCGGCGCGTGAGCACCCGCGCCTGCTCGCTGGCCGACCTGGACGACGGCAAGCCGTTCCCGGTGGAGGTCGACGGCGAACCCGTCGTCCTGGTCCGCACCGGCGGGCAGGTGCACGCGCTGCGCGACGAGTGCACGCACGCGGAGGTGTCGCTGTCGGAGGGGGAGCTGTCCCGCAAGGGGCTGGAGTGCTGGCTGCACGGGTCGTGCTTCGACCTGCGCACCGGCGCCCCCTCCGCGCCACCGGCCACCGAGCCCGTGCCGGTCTACCCCGTCACCGTCGACGGTGACGACGTCCTGGTCGACGTCACGACCCCCCTGAACCGTGCCTGACCCCGCCCGCCGACCCGCGCCCCCGACCGCCGTCGCCACCGACCCGGTCGCGACGGCGGCGGCCGCGGCGGGGCCGGGGCAGAGCACCCGGCACCACCTGGAGAAGAGACAGAAATGAGCACCCTGGAGATCAAGGACCTGCACGTCTCGGTCGCCACCGAGGACGGTCCGAAGGAGATCCTCAAGGGCGTCGACCTGACCGTCAAGGCCGGCGAGACGCACGCGATCATGGGCCCCAACGGGTCGGGCAAGTCGACGCTGTCCTACGCGGTCGCGGGCCACCCCAAGTACGAGGTGACCTCCGGCACCGTCACCCTCGACGGTGAGGACGTGCTGGCCATGTCGGTCGACGAGCGCGCCCGCGCAGGCCTGTTCCTGGCCATGCAGTACCCGGTCGAGGTGCCCGGGGTGTCGATGTCGAACTTCCTGCGCACCGCCGCGACCGCCGTGCGCGGTGAGGCCCCCAAGCTGCGGACCTGGGTCAAGGAGGTCAAGGAGTCGATGGGCCAGCTGGGCATCGACCCCTCCTTCGCCGAGCGCAGCGTCAACGAGGGCTTCTCCGGCGGGGAGAAGAAGCGGCACGAGATCCTGCAGCTCGACCTGCTCCGGCCGAAGGTGGCCATCCTCGACGAGACCGACTCCGGCCTCGACGTCGACGCGCTGCGCGTGGTGTCCGAGGGCGTCAACCGCTACCGCGAGGGCGGCGAGACCGGCGTCCTGCTGATCACCCACTACACCCGCATCCTGCGCCACATCACCCCCGACTTCGTGCACGTGTTCGCGGGCGGCCGCGTGGTCGAGTCCGGCGGCCCGGAGCTGGCCGACGTGCTGGAGGCCGAGGGTTACGTGAAGTACACCGGTACCCAGGAAGCAGGCGCCACCGCCTGACGTTGACCCTGTCGAGCACCCCCCGCCCCGGCCCGGGGCGGGGTGGGGCCCGAACTCCGGATACCCGAACCCCAGACAGAGCCCGAACCTCAGACAGAGGAGGTGCCGGTCAGGTGACCACCACCGTCCCAGCGCAGCTGGACGTCGCCGCCCTGCGCGCCGACTTCCCCATCCTCGGCCGCACCGTCCGCGACGGCAAGCACCTGGTGTACCTCGACTCCGGGGCCACCTCGCAGAAGCCGACGCGGGTGCTCGACGCCGAGCGGGCGTTCCTGGAGCAGCACAACGCCGCGGTGCACCGCGGCGCGCACCAGCTCGCCGAGGAGGCCACCGACGCCTACGAGGACGCCAGGGCGGCCATCGCCGCCTTCGTCGGCGCCCTGCCCAACGAGCTGGTCTTCACCAAGAACGCCACCGAGGGCGTCAACCTCGTCGCCTACGCGATGGGCAACGCCGCGACCGCCGGGCCCGAGGCGGCCCGCTTCGCCCTCGGCCCCGGCGACGAGATCGTCACCACCGAGATGGAGCACCACGCGAACCTGGTGCCCTGGCAGCAGCTCGCGGCGCGCACCGGCGCGACCCTGCGCTGGTTCCCGGTCACCGACGAGGGCAGGCTCGACCTGTCCGAGCTCGACTCGCTGGTCACCGAGCGCACGAAGCTGGTGGCCTTCACCCACCAGTCGAACGTGCTCGGCACGGTGAACCCGCCCGAGGCGATCGTGGCCAGGGCCAAGCAGGTCGGCGCGCTGACCCTGCTCGACGCCTGCCAGTCGGTCCCGCACCAGCCGGTCGACCTGCGCGCGCTCGACGTCGACTTCGCGGTGTTCTCCAGCCACAAGATGCTCGGCCCGTACGGGCTCGGGGTGCTCTACGGCCGCTTCGAGCTGCTCTCGGCGCTGCCGCCGTTCCTCACCGGCGGCTCGATGATCGAGATGGTGCGGATGGAGGGCTCCACCTTCGCCGCCCCGCCGCAGCGGTTCGAGGCGGGCACGCCGATGACCTCCCAGGCGGTCGGCCTGGGCGCGGCGGTGGGCTACCTGTCCGAGCTGGGCATGCAGCGGGTGTCCGACCACGAGCACGCGCTGACCGTGGCCGCGCTGGCGGGCCTGGCCGAGGTGCCGGGCGTGCGGGTGCTCGGCCCGGTGCTCGACGGCGCGGGCCGGGTGGCCGACCGCGGCGGCGCGGTGTCGTTCGTGCTCGACGGGGTGCACCCGCACGACGCCGGGCAGGTGCTCGACGACCAGGGCGTCGCGGTCCGGGTGGGCCACCACTGCGCCTGGCCGCTGCACCGCAGGCTGGGCGTCCCGGCCAGCATCCGGGCGAGCTTCTACGTCTACAACGACCTGTCCGACGTCGACGCGCTGGTCGCCGGGGTGCGCGAGACCCAGCGGTTCTTCGGGGTGGGCTGATGCAGCTGCAGCAGATGTACCAGGAGATCATCCTGGACCACTACAAGAACCCGCACGGCCGCGGCCTGCGCGACCCGTTCGACGCCGAGTCCTTCCAGGTCAACCCGACCTGCGGGGACGAGGTGACGCTGCGGGTCAAGCTGGACGGCGAGACCGTCACCGACGTCTCCTACGACGGCCAGGGCTGCTCGATCAGCCAGGCCTCCACCTCCGTGCTCACCGACCTGGTGGTCGGCAAGCCGGTGGGCGAGGCGTTCAAGAAGCTCGACGCGTTCGTGGAGCTGATGCAGGGCCGCGGCGAGGTGGAGCCGGACGAGGACGTGCTGGAGGACGGCATCGCCTTCGCGGGCGTGGCCAAGTACCCGGCGCGCGTGAAGTGCGCGCTGCTGGGCTGGATGGCGTTCAAGGACGCCGTCGTGCGAGCCGAAGGGAAGGCCTGACCCGATGAGTGACGAGACCACCACCACCGACGTCTCCCCGGAGGGGGTCGTGCGCGGCGCGGCGGGCATGACCGACCAGGCGCCGCCGAAGGTCGACGCGGCCACGGTGGAGGACGTCGAGGAGGCCATGCGCGACGTGGTCGACCCCGAGGTCGGCATCAACGTCGTCGACCTCGGCCTGGTCTACGACATCCGCGTCGAGGACGACGGCACCGCCACCCTGGACATGACGCTGACCTCGGCGGCGTGCCCGCTCAGCGACGTGATCGAGGAGCAGGCGCGCGGCGCGCTGGTGGGCGCGGGCGTGGTCGACGACTTCCGGATCAACTGGATCTGGATGCCGCCGTGGGGCCCGGACAAGATCACCGAGGACGGCCGCGAGCAGCTGCGCGCGCTCGGCTTCACCGTCTGACCCGGTCCACCCGCTGACCCGACCCGGTCGAGCGCAGGAGGGCCCCGGCACCGCGCCGGGGCCCTCCTGCCGTCCCGGGGCCGGGCCCGCCGGTGCTCCGGTCCGGCGGAGAACCACCGGGCGGGCGCGGCGGGGGTGCGCGGGTTTACCGCTTCCGGTGACAAAGGCGTTCACCCCATAGGGGGGACGGGGCTGTCGGCGCGCGACAGCTTCCGGTCGACCGCGTGGACCCGGTGGCACCGGTGATCGACTTCTGCTCCGATGGGGGGCGTGCCCAGACCCTCACGCGCCGAGCTGGCCGCCGCCAAGGACCGCACCATCCCCGACGTGCTCGCACCGGGTCTGGACGTGCTGTTCTGCGGGATCAACCCCGGGCTGTACTCCGGCTACACCGGCCACCACTTCGCCCGGCCGGGCAACCGGTTCTGGCCCGCCCTGCACGCCTCCGGCTTCACCCCCCGGCTGCTGCGCCCGGACGAGCAGGACGAGCTGACCGGGTTCGGCCTGGGGGTGACGAACCTGGTGGCCAGGGCCACCGCCCGCGCTGACGAGCTGACCGACGACGAGCTGCGCCGAGGCGGCGAGCGGCTGGTGCGGGTGGTGCGCGAGCACCAGCCGCGGATGCTGGCCGTGGTGGGGATCACCGCCTACCGCACCGCGTTCGACGTCCCCAAGGCCGTGATCGGCCGCCAGCCCACCGCGATCGGCGACGCGGGGGTGTGGGTGCTGCCCAACCCCAGCGGGCTCAACGCCCACTACCAGCTCGACGCCCTGGCCGCGGAGTTCAGGAAGCTCCGGGAAGCCCTCCGGTGACCAACCGGCCGCGCAGCCGCCACGGCGCCGCCCGGAACAGCCCCGCCATCGCCCGCGCGGTGCCCGCCACGTCCGCGCGGCCGACGAGGAACGGCAGCCACACCGGCTCGGGCAGGGCGAAGAACCGCTCGAAGAACTCCGGCACGCCCGCGGCGGGCAGCGAGCGCAGCACCCGGGCGCCGTGCGCGCGCAGGGCGTGCACCGAGCGGGCGGCCGGGGTCCACACCGGGTCCGGCGCGCCGGTGGTCAGCGCCTCGGCCAGGGCGGGGGCGACGGCGAGGGAGTCCGCGACGCTGTAGCCGGTGGTGGGGTTCACCATGCCCGCCGCCGCCCCGATCGCGGGCACCCGCGAGCGCGGCAGGTCCATCGGGAACCGGACGACCTCCCGGTCCACCGCCGCGCCGGGGTCGACCCCCGCCGCGCCCAGCCTGGCCAGCAGCCGGTCGCGCAGCACCCCCACCGCCACCCCGGGCTTGGCGACCAGCGAGGTCTCCTCGACCAGCACCCGGTCGCCGGGCAGCGGCACGGCGTAGAGGAAGGTGGCCAGACCGTCCACTGTGGACCATTCGTCCATGAACACCGCCCGGCCCGGCGGGACGAGCCCGGCCACCCGATCCGCCGGGAAGACCAGCCCGTAGGCGGTCTGCTCGGCGCGCGGGCCGCCCGCGCCGCCGGAGAGCACCCGCCGCGCGCCGCTGGCGTCGACCACCGCCCCGCACGCGATGCGGCGTCCCGACGCGAGCACCACCGTGGCGCCGCGCGGGCCCCGGGTGGCCGAGACGACCGAGCCCGCCACGGGGGTCACGGGGGCACTGGCGAGCTGCTCCAGGGCCGCCGCGTTGTCCAGCACGGTGTAGCGCAGATCGAGCCACCGCCCGCCCGCGCGCACCGGCACCGGGTCGTGGTGGGGCAGCAGCGCCTGGTGCTCCCACATCCCGTAGGTGGCGGGCCAGGGTGCGTGCGGCCGCGGCGCCACCAGCGCCACCGCCGCGCCCCGCCGCGCGCACGCCTCCGCCACCGCCCACCCGGCGGGTCCCGCCCCGACCACCACGACGTCCACATCCCGATCCGACCACACCGGCTCCGCCCCGGCAGCGGGGAGTTCCTAAGCTCGACCCCATGCCCGACGCGATGGACCCCCGGCACCCGGACGACCCCCGGCAGGCGCGGCGGGACGGCGGCGCGGCGGCCACCGACCTGGCGGCCAGCCCGTACCGCGCCGACCGCGACCGCATCGTCGCCTCGCCCTTCCTGGCCCGGCTCGGCGGGGTCACCCAGGTGGTCAGCGCCAGCGGGTCCGGGCTGCTGCACAACCGGCTCACCCACAGCCTCAAGGTCGCCCAGGTGGCCAGGGCCATCGCCGAGCGGCTGGCCGCCGACCCCGACCTGGCCCCGCTGCTGGACAAGCTCGGCGGCTGCGACCCGGACGTGGTCGAGGCCGCCGCCCTGGCCCACGACCTCGGCCACCCGCCCTTCGGCCACCTCGGTGAGCAGGTCCTCGACCGGATCGCCCGGCACCGCTTCGCCCTGCCCGACGGCTTCGAGGGCAACGCGCAGAGCTTCCGGATCGTCACCACCATCGACACCCGCGGCCCCCGCGCCGCGGGCCTCGACCTCACCGCCGCCGTGCGCGCCGCCGTGCTGAAGTACCCGTGGGCCCGGCTGGCCGGTCCGCGCCCGCACCCGCGCGAGCTGCCCGACCCGCCGCGCGGCGCCGCCGAACCCGCCGACGCCCCGGGCACCGGGTCGAGCAAGTTCTCCGTCTACGTCACCGAACTCGACGACCAGGCCCAGGCCAGGGCCCCCTTCGCGGGCAGGCTGCCGGACTGGCAGCAGACCGTCGAGGCCTCGGTGATGGACAACGCCGACGACATCGCCTACGCCATCCACGACCTGGAGGACTTCCACCGCATCGGCGTCCTGCAGCACGCCCCCGTCTCGGCCGAGCTGGGCCTGTGGGAGGCAGACCGGGCGGGCTTCGCCGCCCTCGACCCCGCCGAGCTGGCGGGCAGCCGCCGCCCCGGCAGCTCCCTGGAGGCCCTGCGCCGCCGCCTGCACGCCCGCGACGGCTGGATGGTCGACGACGACGCCTTCGCCGACGCGGTCACCCGGGTGCGCGCCGAACTCGTCGACGACCTGCTGTCGATGCCCTTCGACGGCTCCGTGGCCGCCGAGCAGGCCTTCGGCCGCTTCTCCGCGGGCTGGACCGCCCGCCTGGTCGACGGGGTGCGGGTGCTGGCCGACCCGCCCACCCGCTCCGGGCACGTCCTGCTCGCCGAGCGCCAGTGGCACGAGGTGCAGGTGCTCAAGTTCGTCCACCGCCGCTTCGTGCTGCTGCGCCCCGACCTGGCCCTGCACCAGCGCGGCCAGGCCCGCCTGCTCACCAGCCTGGTCGAGGCCCTCGACCAGTGGCTCGACGACCGCTTCGAGGCCGACCGCCTGCCGCGCAGGCTCCGCGACCTCGTCGCCCTCGCCCACGCCGAGTACGCCGACCTGGCCCGGCACAACCCGGACAGCCTCGTCGGCGCCACCGGCGAACCCCCGCGCGGCCGCTCCGCCATCCGCGCCCTCGCCCAGGGCCGGGCGGTCATCGACTTCGTGGCCTCGCTCACCGACACCCAGGCGGTGACCCTGCTCGACGCCCTCTCCGGCAGGCAAGGCCAGTTCTGGTCCGACGCGTTCGTGCTGTAACATAGACATTTGTTCCCGCCACCCACCCCCTCGTCCCCGCCCGGCATCGTTCCCGGCCTGGTACGGACGTCTGCCGGGTTGTGGGGTGGCGGCAGCTGTGGTTGGGGAGCGTGGTTCGGTCGCCCTCCCCCCTCGTCCCCGACTTGCATGGTTCCCGGCCTGGTACGGACGTCTGCCGGGTTGTGGGGTGGCGGCAGCTGTGGTTGGGGAGCGTGGTTCGGTCGCCCTCCCCCCTCGTCCCCGACTTGCATGGTTCCCGGCTTGGTGTGGACGTGTGCCGGATTGTGGGTGGCAGCAGCGGTGGTTGGGGTGGGTGGTTTGGGCGCCCTTCCCCCGCGTTCCCGCGCGGCGTCGTTCCGGGTCGGTGGGGAGGTTGCCGGATTGTGGGTGGCGGCAGCTGGGGCTTGGGGGGCCTGGCAGGGTGGGTGGGGCTTGGCCGCTTCGTCCTGTCGTCCTCGTGGAAAGGCCCTGATGTCCCGGACCGTTCCCCTCAGCACCACCGTCGCTGTCGCGGTGGGGGCGCTGCTGCTCGGGGGGCTGGGTGGCTACGTGCTCTTCGACGTCACCCACGGGCCGCCGCCCGCGCACGCGCCGCACCGACCGCCGCCGCCGGGGGGCGATGAGCCGCAGCCACCGCGGCCACGGCCCACGGCGACGCCGGTCGACCCGCCGTCCACCGCGCCCCGGACCAGCGGGTGAGCGGTCCGGGGCGGCAGCGGGGTCAGCCCAGGGAGCCGGTGGCGAGCAGGCCGCCGTCGATGCGCACGGTCTCGCCGGTCATCCACGCCGAGCGGCCCGAGGCCAGGAACGCCACCAGCTGCGCGATGTCCTCCGGGGCCCCCAGGCGCTTCATCGGGTAGGCGGTGGCGACCTGGTCCTCCCCGGCGGAGTACAGCGCCTCGGCGAACTTGGTCTTGACCACCGCGGGGGCCACCGCGTTGACCCGGATGGCGGGCCCGAGCTGCCAGGCCAGCTCCTCGGTCAGCCGGATGAGCGCGGCCTTGCTCGCCCCGTAGGCGGCGATGACGCCGGTGGAGCGCAGGCCCGCGGTGGAGGCGATGTTGACGACCGCGCCGCCGTGCTCGCCCATCCACGCCTTGTGCGCCAGCTGCACGAAGCCGAGGGCGGCGACGACGTTGGTGTCGAAGATCTTGCGGATGCCGTCGAGGTCGGCGGTCATCAGGTCGCCGTAGACGGGGTTGATGCCGGTGTTGTTGACCAGCACGTCCAGCGAGCCGAACTCGGCCACGGTGCGCTCGACGACCTGCGCGCGGTCCTCGTCGTGCCCGGTGTTGCCCGCGACGGCGAGGACGCGGGCGCCGGGGACGGCCGCCCGGACCTCCTCGGCGGCGGCGTCGAGCGCGTCCTGCTTGCGGGCGGAGAGGGTCACCGCGGCGCCACCGCGGGCCAGCTCGGTGGCCACGGCGAGGCCGATGCCCCGGCTGGAGCCGGTGACGAGGGCGGTCTTCCCGGCGAAGTCGGCGTTGGTCATGGCAGCAGCGTAGCCAAGCGAGCGCTTAGTTCCTAGCGGGCGCGGCCGCGGCGGCGCCCACACCCCGGTGCGGCCGTGGACCGCCCGCGCCGAACCCGTACACTGGGTGAGTGGTCCGCACGGAATGACGCGCTGGCGGGCCCGCGAGCCGCGGTTCGCGGGCCGATGGCCGCAGCCCGCTTCCACCACGCATCGGAGTCCTCCCTTTGATCACCGCCACTGACCTGGAACTGCGCGCCGGTTCGCGCGTCCTGCTCGCCGACGCCACCCTGCGGGTGCAGCCCGGCGACCGGATCGGCCTCGTCGGCCGCAACGGCGCGGGCAAGACCACCACGCTGCGCGTGCTCGCGGGCGAGGGCGAGCCCTACGGCGGCAAGGTCGGCCGCTCCGGCGAGCTGGGCTACCTGCCGCAGGACCCCCGCGAGGGCGACCTGGAGGTCACCGCCAAGGACCGGGTGCTCTCCGCGCGCGGGCTCGACCAGCTGCTGCGCGACATGGAGAAGGCGCAGACGGCGATGGCCGAGCACGCCGACGAGGCGGTGCGGGACAAGGCGGTCGCCCGCTACGGCCGGTTGGAGGAGCGCTTCGCCTCCCTGGGCGGGTACGCCGCCGAGAGCGAGGCCGCGCGCATCTGCTCCAACCTGGGCCTGGCCGACCGGGTCCTGGCCCAGCCGCTGCGCACGCTCTCCGGCGGGCAGCGCAGGCGGGTGGAGCTGGCGCGGATCCTGTTCGCCGCCTCCGAGGCGGGCGCGGGCGGCGGCTCGGGCACGATCCTGCTGCTCGACGAGCCCACCAACCACCTCGACGCGGACTCGATCACCTGGCTGCGCGGGTTCCTCAAGGCGCACACCGGCGGCCTCGTCGTCATCAGCCACGACGTCGACCTGCTGGCCGACGTGGTGAACAAGGTGTGGTTCCTCGACGCCACCCGCGGCGAGGTCGACACCTACAACATGGACTGGAAGCGCTACCTCGACGCGCGCGCCGCCGACGAGAAGCGCCGCCGCCGCGAGCGGGCCAACGCCGAGAAGAAGGCGGGCGCGCTGATGGCCCAGGCGGAGAAGATGCGGGCCAAGGCCACCAAGGCCGTCGCCGCGCAGAACATGATCAAGCGCGCCGAGAAGCTGGTGTCCGGACTGGACGAGGAGCGGGTGGCCGACAAGGTGGCCAGGATCCGCTTCCCGGAGCCCGCCGCCTGCGGCCGCACCCCGCTCACCGCCGAGGGGCTGAGCAAGTCCTACGGCTCGCTGGAGATCTTCACCGGCGTCGACCTGGCCATCGACAAGGGCTCGCGGGTGGTCATCCTGGGCCTCAACGGCGCGGGCAAGACGACGCTGCTGCGGCTGCTGGGCGGGATGGAGGCGCCCGACACCGGCCGGGTGGTGGCCGGGCACGGGCTGCGGCTGGGCTACTACGCCCAGGAGCACGAGACCCTCGACCACGACGCGAGCGTGTGGAGCAACGTCCGCCGCGCCGCCCCGGACACCCCCGAGCAGCAGCTGCGGTCGCTGCTGGGCACGTTCCTGTTCACCGGCGAGCAGCTCGACCAGCCCGCGGGCACCCTCTCCGGCGGCGAGAAGACCCGGCTGGCGCTGGCCGGGCTGGTCTCCAGCGCGGCGAACGTGCTGCTGCTCGACGAGCCGACCAACAACCTCGACCCGGCCAGCCGCGAGCAGGTGCTCGACGCGCTGCGCCGCTACTCCGGGGCGGTCGTGCTGGTCACCCACGACCCCGGCGCGGTCGAGGCGCTGGAACCCGAGCGGGTGATCCTCCTCCCAGACGGCACCGAGGACCACTGGTCGGCCGAGTACCTCGAACTGGTCCAGCTCGCCTGAAAATCGGGCCGCACGCTGGGAGCCTGCGCGCGGGGATCACGCTGCGTCGCAGGTCCGGCATCGGCGGTGACCCCCCTTCCCGCTGATAGTTGGCCATCTCGTCTGGCATTCCTGCGGCGCGTGTTCGATCATTGCGGCGGTAGGGCCCATCCGTGGCCCACCACACGCTATGGGAAGGCGGACAACGTGGCTGACCTGAAGAAAGGCGCGCGGATCACCGGTGCCACGCGCGACAAGCTCGCCACCGACCTGAAGAAGAAGTACGAGAAGGGCGCGAGCATCCGCGCGCTGGCCGAGAGCACGGGCCGCTCCTACGGGTTCGTCCACAGAGTCCTGTCGGAGTCCGGTGTGACGCTGCGCGGTCGGGGCGGGGCGACCCGCACCAAGAAGAAGGCCTGACGCCGCTCCCGCCCCGGGCGGTCGGACCCGAGGGGGCCGGACCTGCGGGGCGGGGGTGGGGTGATCCCGCGGCGGGTCCGCGGTGCCCGCTCAGCCGAGCGGCACCGGGGGCGGGTCGACGGGGGCACCGGTGCGGTCCGGCTCGGCGCTGCCCGCTGTGGCGGAGCGGGCGCGCAGGAGCAGGGCGGCGCCGATCAGCGCCACCGGGTAGACCAGGTAGCCCCAGCGGGTCGCCGGGGCGAGCAGGATCGCCGCGCCCAACCCGGTCGCGGTGCGCCCCACGGCGTCGGCGGCGGTGCGCGGCGGGCGCACCACCAGCCACGCGGCGATCGCGGCCGCGGCGGCGAGCAGCAGCACCATGGCCAGCGCGTGCCCGGCCGGACCGGTGCCCGCGAGCAGGTGGCCGGGGAACGGGCTCGACGCGGGCGAGCCGGAGCGGCCCAGGCCGACCGGGAACTTCAGCACGTGCTCGACGAAGGCCCCCGGGTCGACCAGCAGCACGGGGACGACCAGCGCGGTCGTCCCCGCGGCGAGCGCGCCGAGGAACACCGCGGCCCCGCGCCGCCCCCGCTCGGCGGCCAGGCCCACCGCGAGCACCACCGCGGCGGGCACGGCGGTGAGCTTCATCGTGATGAGCACCGCGCACAGCAGCCCGGCCCACAGCGGCGCCGAGCGCACCCCGGGCCGGTGGGCGACCACGGCGGCGAGCACCACCAGGCCGAGGACGGCGACGTCGTCCCCGGCCACCGCCAGCGTCAGCGCCGTCAGCGGGCCCACCACGAGCAGCTGCGCGGCGCGCACCGGCACGGGCGGGCGGCCCAGCAGGTGCCAGGACAGGGCCAGGGCGCCCAGGAACACCACGAGGAAGGCGATCCGCGCGTCGGTCACCGCGTGGTCGCCGAACAGCGCCCGGGGCATCCCGAACAGCGTCATCGCCGGGCCGTAGGGGGTGTAGTCGTCCGGGTTGGGCGTGGGCCCCAGCGCGGCGAGGGGCAGGTACGGGGTGCCGTCGGCCAGCAGCGCCCGCGCGGCCCGCTCGATCACCCACACCTCGGGCTGCGAGGGGAACGACCACGGCCACGGCCCCCACCGGAACCCCGGGTCGCGCACGGCCACCAGCAGGCCCAGCGGCAGCAGGGTGGCCGCCCCCCAGCCCACGGCCGCCGCCGTCCAGCGCACCCGCGCGCGCCTGCGGTCGCCGGTGAGCAGCAGCCACGCCGACAGCAGCGCCGCGGCCAGGTAGCCCACCGAGGCGCAGTTGCCCCAGACGCGGTAGCCGTAGAACTCCGAGCCGAACGCCGTGCCGACCGCGAACGCCCCGCTGACCGCGTAGAGCACCACGTCGAGCACGACCGCGTGGTCGCGCCGCAGCGCCGCGCGCAGCGGCATCCGATCCTCCTCCACCCGGGCGGGCGTGGCCCGCCCCCGACCGCGGTCAGGCTACTCAGCGGCCCCGACGACCCCGCCGCCCGCCCGCGTGCCCGGCCCGGCTGTGGCAGGTTGTGCTGGTGCCGGGCCCCCCGGGAAGCAGCCGGGGGCGCCGCGCGTTGCACCGGGGTCGGGTCGGTGAGAGGGGATCACGTGGACAGTCCGCGCAGGCTGATGGCGGGAGCGGTGCGCGCGGCCGACGCGCCGAGGGGCCTGCGGCCGGGCACCGTCCGCCGCGTGGCCGCGTTCAGCAGGCCGCACCGCGCCCGGTTGGCGCTGTTCCTGGGGCTGACCGTGGTGTCGGCGGTGCTCGCGGTGACCTCCCCGCTGCTCGCGGGTCGGGTGGTCGACGAGATCGTCGGCGGTGGGTCGGTGCCGGTGGTGGTGTGGCTGGCGGTCGCCATCGCGGGGCTGGCCGTGGTGGACGCGGGCCTGGGCGTGGCCGGGCGCGCGCAGTCCAGCCGCGTGGGGGAGGGGCTGATCTACGACCTGCGCCGCGCGGTGTTCGAGCACGTGCAGCGGATGCCGGTGGCCTTCTTCACCCGCACCCGCACCGGCGCGCTGGTCTCCCGGCTGAACAACGACGTGATGGGCGCCCAGCGCGCCCTGACCACCACCCTGTCCGGCGTGGTCACCAACGTCGTGCAGTTGGTGCTCTCGCTCGGGGTGATGATGACCCTGTCCTGGCAGGTCACGGTGCTCGCGCTGGTCCTGCTGCCGGTGTTCGTGCTGCCCGCGCGCCGGATGGGCAGGCGGATGGCCGACCTGCAGCGCGAGTCGGCCACCCTCAACTCCGCGATGACCACCCAGATGACCGAGCGGTTCTCCGCGCCGGGGGCGACCCTGGTCAAGCTGTTCGGCAGGCCGCGGGTCGAGGCGGAGGAGTTCGGCGAGCGCGCCGCCAGGGTGCGCGACATCGGCGTGCGCGCGGCGATGACGACCCGCTGGTTCATGACCGCCCTGCAGCTGGTGTCGGCGCTGGCGCAGGCCCTGGTCTACGGCCTCGGCGGCTACCTCGCCCTCACCGGGCAGCTCGCCGCGGGCACGGTGGTGTCCCTGGCCCTGCTGCTGACCAGGCTCTACAGCCCGCTGACGGCGCTGGCGAACGTGCGGGTGGACGTGATGACGGCGATGGTGTCCTTCGAGCGGGTCTTCGAGGTGCTCGACCTGCCCCCGATGATCACCGAGCCCGACCGGCCCACGCCGCTGCCCGCGGGCGGGGTGTCGGTGGAGTTCGACGACGTGCGCTTCGGCTACCCCTCGGCCGAGCGGGTGTCGCTGGCCTCGCTGGAGGAGGTGGCGGTGCTCGACCAGCGGGAGAGCCGGGAGGTGCTGCACGGGGTGTCGTTCACCGCCGCGCCGGGGCAGCTGGTGGCCCTGGTGGGCTCGTCGGGGGCGGGCAAGTCGACCATCGCCACCCTGGTGCCCCGGCTCTACGACGTCGACTCCGGCGCGGTCCGGCTCAGCGGCGTCGACGTGCGCCAGCTCAGCGCCGCCGACCTGCGCGGCGCCGTCGGCGTGGTCACCCAGGACGGGCACCTGTTCCACGACACCATCCGGGCGAACCTGCGCTACGCCAAGCCGGGCGCCACCGACGACGAGCTGCTGGCGGCGCTGCGCGGCGCGCGGCTGTCGGACCTGGTCGACTCGCTGCCCGACGGGCTGGGCACGGTGGTGGGCGAGCGCGGCTACCGGCTCTCCGGCGGCGAGCGGCAGCGGCTGACCATCGCCCGCATCCTGCTGGCCCAACCCCGGCTGGTCATCCTCGACGAGGCCACCGCGCACCTGGACTCCGAGTCCGAGGCGGCGGTGCAGGAGGCCCTCGCGCACGCGCTGGCGGGGCGCACCGCGCTGGTGATCGCGCACCGGCTCAGCACGATCCGCCGGGCGGACCAGATCCTCGTGGTGGAGGACGGCCGGGTCGTCGAGCGCGGCACCCACGAGTCGCTGCTGGCCGCCCGCGGCCGCTACGCGGTGCTGCACGAGACCCAGTACGCCGGGTCGGCCGCCTGAGCCCGGGCGCTGCGACACCGGAGCGCGGGCGCTGTGACACCGGAGCGCGAGCGCTGCGACGAACGGGTTGTCCGCTCGCCTGATCCGGTGATCGTTGAAACTCGAATGATGTTCGGCGCGATGGCCCAGTGGTCGGAGGACATCGCCTCCGGGCAAGGAGAACCACCATGCCGACCCGGCACCGCGCCCGCGCCGCCGCGACCGCCTGCCTCGCGCTGCTCGTCCCGATCGCCCCGGTGCTGACCGCCCCCGCGGCGGTGGCCGCCAGCTCCGCCTTCTGCACCGACGGGTCGTTCACCGTGCTGGGCAAGAACGGCAAGAGCGAGTTCCGCGGCACCGTCACCGCCCCCGCCGGGCGCTTCAGCGTCGTGGGCCGCTACACCCGGTTCGACGTCGACCCGGCCACCTTCGCCGTCCACGACTACGCCTTCACCGGGGCGGCCAACCCCGGCGACATGACCGGCGGCAGGCCCACCCCCGTCTTCGCGGGCAAGGTGCCCGACCTGCGCGGGGCGGTGCTGTCCTCGCCGATCACGCTGGAGGTGCGCAAGGAGCGGCTGGAGATCTCCCGCTCCGGCGGCGGCGCGTCGGTCAAGGTCCAGGCGAAGGACTGCGCCCAGGGCGGGATCTTCCAGATGGAGCCCGCCCGCGCCGACGGCACCCGCACCCGCGTCGTGCACACCCTCGGCGCCGGGGCGCACTACTTCGACAACCAGAACTTCCGCGACCGGCTCGGGCAGTACCTCGGCTCGGGCTGCGCCGACGTGACCACCGGCCCGCCCGGGCAGGCGTGCGTGCGGGTCACCCCGCGGGTCAACATCACCAGCGACAGCGCGCCGCGGCTCATCCTGCGCGACTCCGCCCAGGTCGCCACGCGCATCCGGCAGCCGGAGTGCGGGCCGGACCTGACCAACGCCCTCGGCCTGGCCGAGACCCGCGACCACTGCGGGGCGATGAGCGTGTGGGACGTCGCCAGCGGCGGCAGGCTCGGCATGGTCACCGGCGAGGACGCGACCGAGGTGGCCAACCCGCCCACCGCGTGCACCGCCGACTGCGAGGCGGGCAACCAGGTCAACGGCACGCTGGCGGTGCTGGGGTTCCCCGCGCCGGTGGCCGCGGCGAGCAAGCTGGGCCCGGCGACGAGCACCACCGGCCTGGCCGACCCCCTCACGGCCCCGTGATGACGCACTGACCCCGGTCGCCGGGCCGCCCCGCGCGGGCCCGGCGACCGCCGCGGTCAGCCGGTGCCCAGGTGCGGCACGCGCGGGCCGTAGACGCCGAAGTACTGCTGGTTGGCCTCGTCCCCGCCCTCGGAGTTGGAGCTGCGCCAGCGCGGCAGCACCACGCCCGCGGCCTCGGCCAGGTCGTGCAGCCGGGCCAGCAGCTGGTTCCACAGGTAGGCGTTGGCCAGCGTCGACAGCGACGAGGTGACCGGCGCCGACGGCGGGTAGGCCACGTCGCCGGGGCCGGTGAGGGTGTCCAGGACGTGGGTGGCGTGCTCGAACAGCCGCGACCCGGCCCGGGGCGCGGCCTGCGCCGAGGTCGACCGGGACGTCACCGCCACCACCGGCACCCCGGCCGCCCGCGCCGCCGCCGCCAGCTCCACCGGGTAGTGGTTGATGCCCGAGGTGGAGAACACCACCAGCAGGTCGTGCCCGGACAGCGGCACCTCGGCGAAGACCCGCGCGGCCAGCCCCGGCTGCCGCTCGGCCGCGGTCGCCCGCAGCGCCCCGCCGAAGACCTGGAGCTCGTCGGCGAACAGCGGCCGCACGCAGGCCAGCCCGCCCGCCCGGTAGAACGTCTCGGCCACCGCGGCCAGCGAGTGCCCCGCCCCGGCGGTGAGCACCAGCCCCCCGCCGCGGACTCCCGCCAGCATCAGCTCCGCCACCTCGGCCAGCGCCTCGGCGTTGTGCTCACCCACCGCGGCCAGGTGCGCCAGCACCAGGTCGCCGTAGACGTCGTCGGCCATCAGCCGTCCCCTCCTCGCATCAGTTCCACCAACCGGTCCAGGTCGGCGGGCGTGTCGACGTCGACACCCCAGCCCAGGTCACCGCACTCCACCCCGCGCACCTCCCGGCCGCGCAGGTACGCCCGCGCCCCCACGTCCCCCCGCGCCACCGCGCGCACCCCGGCCCAGTGGTCGCGCCCCAGCACCACCGGGTGCCCGGGCACCCCGTCCCACGTCGCCCGCGCCAGTGAGGCCGGGGTCGCGCCCCCGGCCACGCGCTCCACGGCCGCGCGGGGGATGCCCGGCGTGTCCACCGTCAGCACCACCGCCGCCTCCGCCTCGGCGGGCACCGCCGCCAGCCCCGCGCGCAGCGAGGACCCCATGCCGCCCGCCCAGTCGGGGTTCACCACGACGAGCCCGTCCGGCCCCACCAGCCCCCGCACCCGCTCGGCCGCCGCCCCGAGCACCACGACGACGACGTCGCACCCGCCCAGCGCGGCCGCGGCCCAGGCCACCAGCGGCCGGTCGTACAGCCGCACCAGGGCCTTGGGCGCGCCGAACCGCCGCCCGGCGCCCGCCGCGAGCAGCACCCCCGCGATCACCGGTGGTCCCCCGTCCACACCGGACCAGGCCGTGCTCCGCGACCCCGCCACCCACCCCCGCGTCCCCGCCCGGGGCACCCCGGCGCGACGACGCACGAGCCGACGCCACCCCTCCTGTGGAGCACGCCCTAGCGGAGGTGGTCGATGAGCAGGCCGGTCATCAGGTCGGGGGCCTCCTCGGGCACCCAGTGCGACACGTCCTCCAGCATCTCGAAGCGGTAGGGCCCGGTGACCCACTGGTCGCAGGACAGCGCCGCGGTCGACCCGATCGCGGAGTCCTCGGTGCTCCAGACGAACATCGTCGGCACCGACACCTTGTCCGGGGTCGGGTTGTGCCGCATGGCCCGGTACCAGTTCAGCGCGGCGGTGAGCGCCCCCGGCTCGCGCAGCCGCGCCACGTACTCCTGCACCGACGACTCCGGCACCCGCCACTCGAACACCCGGCGCAGCGCCTCGGCGTCGTCGGCCAGCAGCCGCTTCTCCGCCGACCGCTCCTGGAACACCTGCATGTAGTGCGACCGGGCGGCCTGGTCCTCGTCCTCGCGCATCGCCTTGGTCAGCGCGCCGGGGTGCGGCACCGACACCGCGGTCAGGGTCCGCACCCGCTGCGGGAGACCGGCGGCGACGTTCCACGCGACCGCGGCACCCCAGTCGTGGCCCACCAGGTCGAACGTCGACCAGCCGAGCGCGTCCACCACGGCCACCACGTCGGCGACCAGGTGCTCCATCCGGTAGTCGGCCACGTCGTCCGGCCGCACGTCGGGGGAGTAGCCGCGCTGGTCGAAGGCCACCGCGTGCCACCCGGCGTGCCCCAGCACCCCCACCTGGTGCTCCCACTCCAGGGCCGCCTGCGGGAACCCGTGCAGCAGCAGCACCGGCGGGTCGCCCGGCTCCCCGTCGGTGATCGCGTCGAACAGGCCCGCGGGCGTCTCGATCCGGCCGTACTCGGTCACCCCGCGAGGCTATCGGCTCGCCCCGGCGGTGCCTGTGACGCGGGTCGCGAACGGCGTGGCAGGCCGAACCCACCCCCGGCGGCGAAGATTGTGCTGTGGACGACACCGCACACCCCCGCCTGCGCACCCGCCCCGCCGCGTCCGGACAGGACGTGCGCGGCGCGGTGCTGGTCCTGCACGGCGGCCGGGAGCGCAGCCGGGGCCGGGTGACCCCGCTCCAGCTCGCCCACCTGCGCATGGTGCCCTTCGCCCGCGACCTGCACCGGCACGGCGCGCGCCGGGGCGTCGCCGTCCACCTGCTCCAGAACCGCTACCGCGGCTGGAACGCCCCCGACCTCGACCCCGTCCAGGACGCGCGGTGGGCGCTGGCGGAGCTGCGGCGCCTGCACGGGCGGGTCCCGGTGGTGCTGGTCGGGCACTCCATGGGTGGGCGGGTCGCGCTGCGGGTGGCCGATGACGACGACGTGGTCGCCGTGGTCGGGCTCGCCCCGTGGTGCGAACCGGGCGAACCGGTCACCCACGTCGCGGGCCGGGCCCTGCTCATCGCCCACGGCGACCGCGACCGGACGACCGACCCCCGCCTCTCGCTCGACTTCGCCCGGCGGGCGCGCGCGGTCACCGACCGCGTGGTGCGCTTCGACGTGGCGGGCGACGGGCACGCGATGCTGCGCCGGGCCGGGCGCTGGACCCGGCTCACCACCGATTTCGCGCTCGGGGCACTCGGGACCCAACCGGTCGACCCGCTCATAACGAATGCGTGGGGAACGCCCTCACCGGAGGGGCTGCACGTTCCGCTCTAGGAGGTCCAAGTGGTGGAAGACGGGATGGGTGCCCGGCAGCGGGTCGCGGTCATCGGCAGTGGCGTGTCCGGGCTGACCGCGGCCTACCTGCTCCAGCGCCACCACGACGTGACCCTCTTCGAGGCCGACGACCGGCTCGGCGGCCACGCCCACACCCACGACCTCGCCACCCCCGACGGCGGGCTGACCAGGGTGGACAGCGGCTTCATCGTGCACAACGAGCGCACCTACCCCAACCTGCTGCGGCTGTTCGCCGAGCTGGGGGTGGCCACCCGCGACTCGGAGATGTCGATGAGCGTGCGGTGCGAGGGCTGCGGCCTGGAGTACGCCGGGGCGCGCGGCCCGCGCGGGCTGTTCGCCCAGCGCGCCAACCTCGCCAACCCCCGTTACCTCAGGATGCTGGCCGAGGTCAAGAAGTTCCACGTGCACGCCCGCCGGGTGCTGCGCGACGACCCGGGCGAGACCACCCTGCGCGGGTTCGCGGTCATCGGCGGCTACTCCCGCTACTTCGTCGACCACTTCCTGGTGCCGCTGGTCTCGGCGGTGTGGTCCTCGGGCGCTGAGCTGAGCATGCGCTACCCGGCCCGGTACCTGTTCGAGTTCCTCCAGCACCACGGCATGCTCTCGGTGACCGGCTCGCCGCAGTGGAAGACGGTCGTGGGCGGCTCGCGGACCTATGTGGAGCGCGCGGTGAAGGGGCTGACGGCTGTGGAGGTGTCCACCCCGGTGCGCGCGGTCGCCCGGCACGCCGACCACGTCGAGGTGCGCGACGACGCCGACGTGCCGCACCGGTTCGACAAGGTCGTCGTGGCCACCCACCCCGACCAGGCGCTGCGGCTGCTGTCCGACCCGACCGCGGCCGAGCGGGAGGTGCTGGGCGCCTTCGAGTACTCCCGCAACGAGACCCTGCTGCACACCGACGCCTCGATCATGCCGCGCGCGCTGGACGCCAGGGCGTCGTGGAACTACCTCAAGCCCGCGTGCTCGGTCGACAGCGGCGCGGTGCAGGTGAGCTACCACATGAACCGCCTCATGGGACTGTCCGAACCGGAGGACTACGTGGTCACCCTCAACGCCCCCGAGCGGGTCGACCCGGCCAGCGTGCTGCGCAGGATGGTCTACGAGCACCCCGTCTACACCCCCGAGTCGCTGGCCGCCCAGCGCAGGCTGCCGGAGCTGACCGACCACCGGGTCGCCTACGCGGGCGCCTACCACGGCTGGGGCTTCCACGAGGACGGCTGCGCCTCCGGCGTGCGCGCCGCGGAGGCCCTGGGCTCCGGGTGGGACGCCCGGTGACCGCCGAGGCCGTCGACCCGGGGCCGCGAGCGCCCGCGAAGTCCGACAAGACCGATAAGTCCGTTGTCGTCCCGGCCCTCTACGACGCCTCGGTGAGCCACGTGCGCAGGCAGTTGGTGGACAAGGACTTCGCCCACCGGGTGTACATGTGGCTGGTCGACCTCGACCGGATGCCCGAGCTGCCGCGCTGGCTGCGCCCGTTCGCGAGGATCGAGGCCCGCGACCACCTCGGGGACCCCGGGCGCACGGTGAAGCAGAACCTCGTGGCGTGGCTGTCCACCCGGGGGGTCGAGGTCACCGGTCGGGTGTTGATGCTGACCAACGCGCGGGTGCTCGGCTACGTGTTCAACCCCCTGACCGTGTACTGGGTGCACGACTCGGCGGGCGAGCTGGAGTGCGTGGTGGCCGAGGTGCACAACACCTACGGCGAGCGCCACTGCTACCTGCTGCGCACCGACGAGCGGGGGCGGGCGCGGGCCGACAAGGAGTTCTACGTGTCACCCTTCCTGGCGGTGGACGGCGAGTACCTGATGCGGTTGCCCAGGCCAGGTGCCAGGCTTTCCCTGACGGTAACCCTCCGGCAGGGCGGCTCGACACCCTTCACGGCCACACTGTCCGGGGACCGGACGCCCGCCACTCCCGCGGAGGTGCTGAGGATGGTGCTGCGCCGCCCCCTCATGACCCACCGCGTCACCGCACTCATCCGCAGGCACGGCGTCGCCCTGTGGCTGCGCCGGGTACCGGTGATCCGCCGACCACGGCACGTCCCGCAAGAAGGAGTCCAGTGACCGAGACGCCACTGCGCCGGGGGGAGGCCACCCCCTCCCAGCCCGCGCCACCGCGCACCGAGGACTGGGACGGGCTGTTCACCCCGCCCGTCAGCCCGTTCCGCGCCCGCATCGCGCGGGCCCTGTTCGCCAACGCCGTGCGCACGCTGCCGGTCCGGGTCACCTTCCCCGGCGGCCGCCGCCTGGGCGCGGGCGGCCCGGACGCGCCGGTGATGCGCATCCACCGCCCCACGGCGTTCTTCCACCGCCTCGGCGCCGACGCCAAGATCGGCTTCGGCGAGTCGTACATGGTCGGGGACTGGTCGAGCAACGGCCTGGCCGAGGTGCTGACCGAGTTCGCGGCCAGGATGAGCACGCTCATCCCGCCCCGGTTGCAGACCTTCCGCCGCTGGGTCGACCGCCGCCAGCCCGCCGCCGAGGAGAACACCGTCGAGGGCTCCCGGGAGAACATCCACCGGCACTACGACCTGTCGAACGACCTGTTCGAGGCGTTCCTCGACGAGACGATGACCTACTCGTCGGCGCTGTTCGCCCCGGGCAGCACCGACCTGCGCGACGGCCAGCTGCGCAAGATCGACGGCGTGCTCGACTACGCCGCGGTCGGCCCCGGCGCGCACGTGCTGGAGATCGGCACCGGGTGGGGCGCGCTGGCCATCCGCGCCGCCCAGCGCGGCGCGCGGGTGACCACGCTGACCATCTCCACCGAGCAGAAGGACCTGGCGGAGCGGCGGATCGCGGACGCGGGCGTCGCCGACCGGGTGCAGGTGCTGCTGCGCGACTACCGCGAGGCCCAGGGCAGCTACGACGCCGTGGTCAGCGTGGAGATGATCGAGGCGGTGGGGGAGAAGTACTGGCCCTCCTACTTCGGCACCGTCGACCGGCTGCTCAAGCCCGGCGGCCGGTTCGGGTTGCAGTCGATCACCATGCCCGACGACCGGATGCTGGCGACCAGGGACTCCTACACCTGGATCCACAAGTACATCTTCCCCGGTGGGATCATCCCCTCGCCGGAGTCGATCGACCGCACGCTGGCGGTGCACACCGGCATGCGGGTGCACGCCTTCCGCGACTTCGGCCAGGACTACGCCGAGACCCTGCGGCAGTGGCGGGCGCGCTTCACCGAGCAGTGGTCGCGCGTGGCCGGGTTCGGCTTCGACGACACCTTCCGCCGGATGTGGGAGTTCTACCTCGCCTACTGCGAGGCGGGCTTCCGCTCCGGGTACCTGGGGGTGCGCCAGCTGTCCATCGGCCGCTGACCGCCCGCGGCGGGGACCACGGGGCCGGGTGATCTTGACGGGTCGCCCGGCCCCTATCGTGTCCGCACAACCTGCGGGGTACCCGGGCGTCTACCAGGGTGAGCAGGACACGTGCCGCGACGAGGGGTTGCCATGAGCTACGGACACGGACCGCGACAGCCGGGCAGGCCGCCGCAGGGCTTCGGCAGGCCCCAGCGCGACCCGCGCGACCGGCCCCCGGTCAACCCCCGCCC
>NZ_MKQR01000008.1:31350-32382 GCF_001940455.1 Actinokineospora bangkokensis
CCCGCCCCGCCGCCGCCCGCGCCGCTGGCGCAAGGTGGTGCTGGGCGTGTTCCTGCTGCTCATCGCCCTGGTCGTGGGCTCGGCGATCTACCTGGAGACCAGCCTCAACCGCGAGGACGCCCTGCCCGACTACCCGGGCCGCCCCGCCGCGGGCGCGGGCACCAACTGGCTCATCGTCGGCTCCGACAGCCGCGAGGGCCTCTCCGCCGAGGACGAGGAGCGCCTGGCCACCGGCAACCCGGAGGGCAAGCGCACCGACACCATCATGCTGCTGCACATCCCCGACAACGACACCCGCCCCACCCTGGTCTCCCTCCTGCGCGACTCCTACGTCCCCATCGAGGGCCACGGCAGCAACAAGCTCAACGCCGCCTACGCCCTCGGCGGCGCCCCCCTGCTCGCCCGCACCGTGGAGACCGTCACCGGCCTGCGCCTGGACCACTACGCCGAGATCGGCCTCGGCGGCTTCGCCAACGTCGTCGACGCCGTCGGCGGCATCGACATGTGCCTGCCCGAGCCCCTGGACGACCCCAAGGCGGGCATCAACCTCCCCGCGGGCTGCCAGGAACTCGACGGCCCCGACGCGCTGGGCTACGTCCGCACCCGCGTCGGCCCGCGCGCCGACCTCGACCGCGTCATCCGCCAGCGCCAGTTCCTCTCCGCGCTGACCGACAAGGTCACCAGCCCGGGCACCCTGGTGAACCCCTTCCGCCTGTTCCCGCTGATCGGCGCGGCGCCCGACGCGCTGACCGTGGACGACAGCGCGCACCTGTGGAACCTGCCGTCGATGGGGCTGGCCATGGCGTCGAGCGACCTGCTGACCACGACGGTGCCGTTCAGCGGCAGCAAGTCGGTGGGCGGGCAGGACGTGATCCTGTGGGACAAGGCCAAGGCGTCGGCGCTGTTCGAGGCGTTGGGGAAGGACGCTGAGGTTCCTGCTGGGAGCATTGTGGGGCCGCCTGCTTAGCGGGGTGTTCTGTCGCCTCACCTTCGGCTTTGGGCTTTAAAGAGCGCGGGATTTTCTTTGCGGGC
>NZ_MKQR01000008.1:33781-160919 GCF_001940455.1 Actinokineospora bangkokensis
CACCACGCGGCAGGGGATCGGCGGATCAGGCGGCGCTGCGCCGAGCGCGCAGGGCCTCCAGCGCCTTGTCGGCGTGCACGGCCATGCGCAGCTCGCTCTTGACCGTCTCCAGCACCGTGAAGTCGGTGTCGATGACGAAGGTCTTGCGCTTGGTCAGCAGGGGGCCGAACTTGCGGCGCACGCCGAACTGGGTGGCCACGGTGCCGTCTGGGTCGGACAGCAGGGGGTAGTCGAAGGAGTTGATCGACGAGAACTGCGCCTGCTTGTCCACCGAGTCGGGGCTGATGCCGACGCGGTGGGCGCCGACCTCGGCGAACTCGGTGGCGAGGTCGCGGAAGTGGCAGCTCTCCGCGGTGCAGCCGCCGGTCATCGCGGCGGGGTAGAAGAACAGCACGACCGGGCCGGTGGCCAGGAAGCCGCTCAGGGACCGGTCGGCGCCGGTCTCGTCCTTGAGGGTGAAGTCTGCGACCTTGTCCCCGACGTTCACGGGTGTCTCCAGGGGTGTTGGGGGCGGGTGTGACCCGCACTGGCTTACCAGGGCGTCGACCCCGGGGGGTCAGGGGGTGGCGGGCTCTTCCGACACCGGCTTGTGGGCGAGCAGTTCCGCGCGGGTGCGGGGCAGACCGGAGGAACCCGCGGGGGTGGGGCGCACGGCGAGGACCTGGTTGACGCCCATCCGGTTCTCGGCGAAGGCCAGGCCGCCGCCGACGAGGTAGAGGCGCCAGATGCGGGCCTGCTCCTCACCGACGATGCCGACGAGCTCGTCCCACTTCGACTCCAGCTCCTCGGCCCACGCCTGCACCGTCCACAGGTAGTGCTCGCGGATGGACTCCACGTCGCGGACCTCCAGGCCCGCGTCCTCCAGGAAGTCGATGGTCTGGCCCACCGGGCGCATGTTCATGTCCGGGGCGATGTAGGTCTCGATGAAGGCCCCGCCGCCCTGCGCGGTGGCGCCCCGGGACATCTGCTGGAGCAGCAGGCGGCCCTCGGGCTTGAGCATGCGGTGCAGGGTGGCGGCGTAGACGGGGTAGTTGCCCGCGCCGACGTGCTCACCCATCTCCAGGGTGCCGATGGCGTCGAACTGCCCGTCGACCTCCTCGTCGAGGTCGCGGTAGTCCTGCAACCGCACCTCCACGCGGTCGGCCAGGCCCTCGCGGTCGAGCCGGTCGAGGATGAACTGCCGCTGCTCCTTGGACAGGGTGATGCCCAGGACCTCCACCCCGTAGTACTTCGCCGCGTGCACCGACAGCGACCCCCAGCCGCAGCCCACGTCGAGCATCCGCATGCCGGGGCGCAGGCCCAGCTTGGTGCACACCAGGTCGAGCTTGTCGCGCTGGGCGTCCTCGACGGTGTAGCCGGGCTCGCGGGAGGTCCAGTACGCGCACGAGTACGCCATCTGCGGGTCGAGCACGCGGCGGTAGAACTCGTTCGACAGGTCGTAGTGGTGGGCGATGGCGTCGCGGTCGCGGGCCTTGCTGTGCTCCTCGCCGCTGAGCACCGCCTCCGCGGCGGGGATGGCGGGCCTGCGCCCGAGCACGCCCAACCGGGCCGCGGTGCCGAACATCCGCACCTTCTCCTTGAGCGACAGGCGCGGCGCGCTCAGCTTGGCCTCCCGCTGCAACGCCCAGAACAGCGCCAGCGCGGCGTACAGGTCGCCCTCGACGTCGAGGTCACCGGTGACGTAGGCGCGGGCCAGGCCCAGCTCGTTCGGGTCCCACAGCAGCCTGCGCAGGCCGCGGCGGCTGCGCACGACACCCACCGGCCCCCCGGCGGGCCCGGCCTCGCTGCCGTCCCAGGCGCGCAGCCGGATGGGCAGGGGCGCGCCCAGCACCCGCTCGGCGACCTGGGCCAACGTGGTTGCGACTGGTGTCGATCGGGCCACCTCGGGCTCCCTCCATCGGTGCTGGTGCTCCGGCCCGCCCCGCGCACCGCGGGTCGGGCCGAAGGGGATTCGGCGCCCCGCCCGCACCGGATTGGGCGGTTCCGAGCGGACCGGGGGTGCTGCCATCATCAGGCGGTGAGCACCACTGCGACCAGCACCGCACCGGCCAGCACCGCACCGGCCAAGCTGCGGGTGGCGCGCGCGATCAGCGAGGTCTTCGCCCCGGCCGTCGTCGTCCTGCTGCTGCCGCTGGCCGTGGCTTGGGCGGCCACCGGGCACCACCCCGGGCTGACCCTGCTCTGGGGGTTGGAGGTGGCGCTGTTCTCCAGCGCGATCCCGATGGTGTTCATCGTCCGGGGTGCGCGGCGCGGCCGCTGGGACACCCACCACGTCCGCGACCGGGAGCACCGCGCCGTCCCGCTGCTGTTCGGGCTCGCCTCGACCCTGGTGGGGGTGGGCATCCTCGTGGTCGGCGGCGCCCCGCGCGACGTGCTCGCCCTGTCGCTGGCGATGGTGGTGACCCTGGTGGTGTGCATCCTCATCACCCGCCGCTGGAAGGTCTCCCTGCACACCGCGGTCGCCGGGGGAGCGGTGGCGATGACGACCCTGCTCTACGGCCCGTGGGCGCTGCTGCTGCTCGTGCTGCTGGTGGCTGTCGCGTGGTCGCGGGTGGTGCTGGGCGACCACACCGCCGCGCAGGTTGTGGTCGGGGCGCTGGTGGGCCCGGTCTTCGGGGGCGTCGTGTTCCTGCTCGTGCGGTAGCGCGGGCGTGAACCTTCCGGTGGCGCGCTGATACGAAACCAGGACCACCGCCGATTGACCCGCTGACGGAAGTCCACGGCGGAACCAGGGCGGCATGGCAGCGACATTCGGCACCTACCGGCTCGACGCGGAACTCGGGCGCGGCGGGATGGGCATCGTCTACCGCGCGTTCGACACCGAGCTGGAGCGCCACGTCGCGCTCAAGGTGCTGCCCGCCGCGCTGTCCGGCGACGCGGACTTCCGCGAGCGGTTCCGCCGCGAGGCGCGCGCCGCGGCCAAGCTGTCGGCGCCCGAGGTCGTGGCCATCCACCGCTTCGGCGAGGTCGACGGCCGGATGTTCCTCGACATGCGGCTCATCCCGGGCCCCGACCTGGCCGAGCTGCTGCGCACCGGCGGCCCGCTGGCGCCCGCCCGCGCGGTCGCGGTGGTCTCGCAGGTGGCGGCGGCGCTGGACGCGGCCAAGGCGCAGGGCCTGCTGCACCGCGACGTCAAGCCCGCCAACGTCCTGGTCGAGCCCGGCCCGCCCGAGCGCGCCTACCTCGGTGACTTCGGCATCGCCCGCAGCCTCGACCCCACCGACCGCTCCATGCTCACCAGCACCGGCTCCGCGATCGGCACGCTGGACTACATGGCTCCCGAGCGGTTCACCACCGGCGAGGTCGACCACGGGGTCGACGTCTACGCGCTGGCCTGCGTGCTGTTCGAGTGCCTGACCGGGCGCAAGCCCTTCCCCGGTGACGGGGCGCTGGCCATGATGCACGCCCACTGCTACGTCCCGGCGCCGGTGCTGCCCGGCCCGCTCGGCCCGGTGATCGCCCGGGGCATGGCCAAGGACCCCGCCCAGCGCCCGGCCTCGGCCGGGGCGTTCGCCCAGGAGGCCCGGGACGCGCTCGCCCAGCTGTCGGGCGGGTGGACCGCGCCCCTGCTGTCTGGGCCGGAGCAGGCCCGCGCGCACACCGGCACCGGCCCTGGGCAGACCGGTGCTGGACAGACCGGCCCTGCGCGGACCGGCACCGGTCCGCAGGAGGTGGGCACCGTCCACCTCGACCAGCCCACCGCGGTGCACGAGGCGGAGACGGCGCTGGCGCACGCCCCCAGGACGTTCTCGCCGCCGACCTACCCCACCGGCCCGCAGCCCACCGCGGTGCCGCCGCGCACGGGCTTGCCGAAGTGGGTCATCCCGGTCGCCGCGGCGGCGGTGGTGCTCGTGGTGGCGGGCTTCGTGTTCGTGCCCAAGCTGTTCGACGGGCAGGCGCCCACCGGGCTGGCGGGCGGCGGGTCGCCGTCGAGCTCGGCCGAGGCGCCCGCGGTGCAGGCGGCGGGGACGTGCGACACCAGCCGCGGCACCCTCTCGGTCGGGCTCATCGCGCCGCTGTCGGGTGATCTGTCCGCGCTGGGGCTGGGCATCAAGAACTCGGCCGGGCTGGCGGTCGAGCAGGCCAACCAGCGCTGCGCGGTGCCGGGGTACCGGCTGGCGCTCAAGGCCCAGGACGACCAGGCGACCCCGGAGGTCGGGGCCCGAGCCGCCACCGCGCTGGCCGGGGACACCGCCGTGGTCGGCGTCGTCGGCACGCTGAACTCGTCGGTGGCGATGGCCACCGCGCCCGTGCTGGCCGCCAAGGGCATCGCGCAGGTGTCGCCCGCCAACACCGCCGACGCGGTGACCCACGACGCCTCGGGGCTCAGCAGGCGGTTCCCCAACTACTTCCGCGTGGTCGGCGTCGACTCGCTGCAGGGTCCCTTCGCCGCCGAGCACCTCGCCTCGCGCGGCATCCGCAGCGTCGCGGTCGTCGACGACGGGCTCACCTACGGCGTCGGGCTCGCGACCACCTTCACCGCCCGCGCCAAGGCGCTGGGCATCACCGTCGTGGCGGAGCAGCGGGTGTCCGACCGGGACACCGACTTCACCGAGGTGGTGCGGGTCGTGGGCGCCGCCCGGCCGCAGGCGGTGTACTTCGGCGGCCAGTACCCGCAGGGCGGCCCGCTGTCGAAGCAGCTGGCCGGGCTCGGCGTCCCGCTCGTCGGCGGCGACGGCGACTTCGACACCCAGTACGTCGAGCTGGGCGGCCGCGACGGCGACCTGGCCACCTCGGTCGGGGCGCCCGCGGAGGAGCTGTCCGGGGCGCGGGAGTTCGTTGAGGCGTATGCGGACGCGGACTACCGCGAGGCGTACACCGTGTACGGCCCCTTCGCCTACGACGCCACCAACGTGATCATCGAGAGCACCGCCGCGGCGCTGCGCGGCGGCGACTGGTCGACCGCCAAGCGCGCGGACGTCGTGCAGGCCATCGGCAGGCACTCCGCGGACGGCATCACCGGCCGCATCTCCTTCGACGAGTTCGGCGACATCGAGGACCCGGTGCTGTCGGTCTACCGGGTCAGCGGGGGCCGCTGGGTCACCGAGCACACCGGCGTCGCCACCCGGTAGCACCCCCGCCCAGCGCAGTTCCACCACAGGGGCTGCGCCAGCCCGGTTGTCGTTGTGCCGGGCTGCCTCGCGGGGTGCAGGCGGCCGTGGTGCCAGGTCGGGGACGGTGCCGGTCTACCTCGCGGGGTGCAGGCGGCCGTGGTGGTCGGTCGGGGACGCTGCCGGGCGGGGACGCGGGGGCGGGTGGCGGGTTGGATCAGATTCAGTAGTCGGTGCGGTCGGTCTTGCCCTGCCACGCGCTGAACGGGCCCGCCTCGGTGCCGGTGCGCTGGTGGGCGACCGCCAGCGGCCAGCGCTCGCGGGGCAGGCCGAACACGTCGTAGAACACCCGGTCGTCGAAGCCCGCCGCCTCGGCGTCGTGCCGGTCGGCGGCGTAGAGCACCGAGTCCACCCTGGCCCACAGCGCCGCGGACAGGCACAGCGGGCACGGCTCGCAGCTGCTCACCAGCACGCAGCCGGTGAGCTTGAAGTCGCCCAGCGCCCGGCAGGCCGCGCGGATGGCCACCACCTCGGCGTGCGCGGTGGGGTCGAGGTCGGGGGTGACCCGGTTGACCCCGGTGGCCACGACCTCGCCGCCGCGGACCACCAGCGCCCCGAACGGGCCGCCGCCCGCCGCCACGTTGCGCTCGGCCAGCCCGACCGCCTCGCAGAGCCAGTCGTGTGCGCTCATCTGCTGCTCCCGGAGGCGGTGTCGGCGGCGGGCGCCGCGGTGCTCGGCGGCCTCGTCGGCGCCCCTGGACGAGAGGGCATGGTAGCGCTGACGACCCCTGCCGGGGGGCCGGGCGCCACCGGGCAGCCGGGCGCGCGTCCGCATGGCGTACATCACTCGGAGATCCGATATTCCGAGGGTTTATTGGGCTCTGACCAGGCACGGGCGCCGCGGGCGCCGTCGACGTGGGCGAACGCGGTCGCGCGGGCGGTTCCCGGGCCCGGCGCGCGTCGCTACGGTCGGGTCGTACCGGGGCTACCGACGGGTAACGACGCCTGTCGCACCCCCTGTGCTTGCCCATCCGATAGTAGGACGTCAAACTATTCACACCGCCGACGGCGCCGTCGGCCCCGCTCGTCCCCCGGAGGTCCCCATGTCCGCTGAGCTGCACCGTCCGGCCCACCCGGTGCGCTTCATCACCGCGGCGAGCCTGTTCGACGGGCACGACGCGGCCATCAACATCATGCGCCGGATCCTGCAGTCGCAGGGCGCCGAGGTCGTGCACCTCGGGCACAACCGCTCGGTGCGCGAGGTCGTCACCGCCGCCGTGCAGGAGGACGTGCAGGGCGTGGCCATCAGCGCCTACCAGGGCGGCCACGTCGAGTACTTCAGCTACCTGGTCGAGCTGCTGGCCGAGCAGGGGGCGGGGCACATCAAGGTCTACGGCGGCGGGGGCGGGGTGATCGTCCCCGACGAGATCGCCCTGCTGCACTCGCGCGGGGTCGCGCGCATCTTCTCCCCGGCCGACGGCCAGCGGCTCGGCCTGGCCCGGATGATCAACCTGATGGTCGCGGAGGCGGACACCGACCCGGCCACCCTGCCCGCGCCCGACCCGGCGGCCCTGCTCGCGGGCGACCACGCCGCGCTGGCGCGCACCATCACCGCCATCGAGGCGGGCACCCTGGACCCGGCGCTGGCCCAGGCCATCGAGGCCGCCCCGCGCACCGCCCCGGTGCTCGGCATCACCGGCACCGGCGGGTCCGGCAAGTCCTCGCTCACCGACGAGCTGGTGCGCAGGCTGCGGCTCGACCAGCAGGACAAGCTGCGGGTGGCGGTCATCGCCGTCGACCCCACCCGGCGCAAGGGCGGCGGCGCGCTGCTCGGCGACCGGATCCGGATGAACTCCCTCGACGGCGACCGGGTGTTCTTCCGCTCGCTGGCCACCCGCACCGCGGGCGCCGAGGTGCCCGACGGGCTCGCCCAGGTCATCGCCGCCTGCCAGGCCGCGGGCAACGACCTGGTGGTGGTGGAGACCCCCGGCATCGGCCAGGGCGACGCGGCCATCGTGCCCTTCGTCGACACCTCGCTGTACGTGATGACCCCGGAGTTCGGGGCGGCGTCGCAGCTGGAGAAGATCGACATGCTGGACTTCGCGGACGTGGTGGCGATCAACAAGTTCGAGCGCCGCGGCGCCGAGGACGCCCGCCGCGACGTCGCCCGCCAGCTCGTGCGCAACCGCGAGGCGTTCGGCCGGTCCTGGGAGGACATGCCCGTCTTCGGCACCTCCGCGGCCACCTTCAACGACGACGGCGTCACCGCCCTCTACCAGGAGCTGCGCGGCCTGCTCGGGGCCAAGGGCGTGCCGTTCGCGGACGGCACCCTCCCGGTCGTCACCGGGCGCACCTCCACCACCGCCGCCACGGTCGTGCCGCCCCAGCGCGCCCGCTACCTGTCCGACATCGCCGAGGCCGTCCGCGGCTACCACCGGCGCACCGAGCAGCAGGTGGAGGCCGTCGCGGAGCACTCGGCGCTGACGCGCGCCCGGCAGGCCCTGGAGCGGGCGGGCGCGGGCACCGACGACATCGCCAAGCTCACCGAGGAGGCCGCCGACCGCCTCGACCGCGACACCGCCGCGCAGCTCGCCGCCTGGCCCGAGCTGGCCGAGCGGTACCGGGCCGACGAGTTCGTGGTGACGATCCGGGACAAGCAGCTGCGCACCGCGCTGTGGCGGGAGACGCTGTCGGGCAACCGGGTGCCGCGGGTGGCGCTGCCGCGCTTCGACGACGACGCCTCGCTGCTGCGGTTCCTGCGCAAGGAGAACCTGCCCGGGTACTTCCCCTTCACCGCCGGGGTGTTCCCGTTCAAGCGCGACGGCGAGGACCCGGCGCGGATGTTCGCGGGCGAGGGCGACGCGTTCCGCACCAACCGCCGGTTCAAGCTGCTGTCCGAGGGCAACCCGGCCACCCGGCTGTCCACCGCGTTCGACTCGGTGACCCTCTACGGCCGCGACCCCGACACCCCGCCGGACGTCTACGGCAAGATCGGCACCTCCGGGGTCTCCATCGCCACCCTGGACGACATGAAGGCGCTCTACGACGGCTTCGACCTGACCTCGCCCACCACCTCGGTGTCGATGACGATCAACGGCCCGGCGCCGACGATCCTGGCCTACTTCCTCAACACCGCCGTCGACCAGCGGGTCGCGGCGTTCACCGCCGAGCACGGCCGCGAGCCCTCGGCCGACGAGCGCGCCGAGCTGACCGCGTGGGCGCTGGCCAACGTGCGCGGCACGGTGCAGGCCGACATCCTCAAGGAGGACCAGGGCCAGAACACCTGCATCTTCTCCACCGAGTTCAGCCTGCGGATGATGGCCGACATCCAGGAGTGGTTCATCCGCAACAGGGTCCGCAACTTCTACTCGGTGTCGATCTCGGGCTACCACATCGCCGAGGCCGGGGCGAACCCCATCAGCCAGCTCGCCTTCACCCTGGCCAACGGGTTCACCTACGTGGAGTCCTACCTGGCCCGCGGGATGCACATCGACGACTTCGCGCCCAACCTGTCGTTCTTCTTCTCCAACGGCATGGACGCGGAGTACTCGGTGATCGGCCGGGTGGCCCGGCGGATCTGGGCGGTGGCCATGCGCGAGCGCTACGGCGCGGGGGAGCGGTCGCAGAAGCTCAAGTACCACGTGCAGACCTCCGGCCGGTCGCTGCACGCCCAGGAGATGAACTTCAACGACATCCGCACCACCCTGCAGGCGCTGTGCGCGCTCTACGACAACGCCAACTCCCTGCACACCAACGCCTTCGACGAGGCCATCACCACCCCGACCGAGTCCTCGGTGCGCCGCGCCATGGCCATCCAGCTCATCATCAACCGGGAGTGGGGCCTGTCGATGAACGACAACCCGCTGCAGGGCTCGTTCGTCATCGACGAGCTGACCGACCTGGTGGAGGAGGCGGTGCTGGTGGAGTTCGACCGCATCTCCGACCGCGGCGGCGTCCTCGGCGCGATGGAGACCGGCTACCAGCGCGGCCGCATCCAGGACGAGTCGATGCTCTACGAGCACCGCAAGCACGACGGCAGCCTCCCGCTCATCGGCGTCAACACCTTCCTGCCGCCGCGCGGCGAGGAGGACGAGGTCGTCGAGATCGAACTGGCCCGCGCCACCGAGGACGAGAAGCGGTCCCAGGTGGACCGGGTCCGCGCCTTCCAGCGCGACCACCGCGAGGAGGCCGAGGCCGCGCTCGCCCGGCTGCGCGCGGTCGCCGCCACCGACGGCAACGTGTTCGAGGTGCTGATGGACGCCGCCCGGGTCTGCACCCTGGGCCAGATCACCACCGCCTTCTTCGAGGTGGGCGGGCAGTACCGGCGCAACGTCTGACCGGAGCCGACAGCCCGGGCCTCGCCGCGGCGGGACCCGGGCTGTCGGCTGTGCGGGCGGGTGCGAGCGGGTCGGGGCGCGCTGTGCCGATCATCGGTGGTGTGACTGCTAGTAATACGCAGTTATCTTTCGGAACCGGCACTTCGGGGGCGGTTACTGATGGGGAAAGCAGTTCGCGTGCCGGCTGACCTGCGGTAATCCTTTCGGTGTGTCGTGCGTCGCATCGCGAGGGGTACTCGGCGGTAATTGCGCAGAGTGGCCGCGTGCCTCTCCCCAGTTCGCGCCGCATCCGCCAGTCCTCCGGTGCCCCGGGCGCCCGCATCGCGGGCTTCGGGGCGCACCGCCCGGGGGCGGTGGTGGGCAGCGCCGAGATCGCGCGGCGGTTCGGGCGCACGGCCGAGTGGGTGCGCGAGCGCACCGGGATCGTGGCCCGTCGCCACGCCGCGGGCGAGACCCGGGAGGCGATGGCGGTCGCCGCGGGCGCGCGGGCGCTGGAGCGGTCCGATGTGGACGGCTCGGCGGTGGACCTGGTCGTGGTCGCCTCCTGCTCGGCCGAGTCGCCGCGCACCGGGCTGGCGGCGCTGGTGGCGGACGGGGTCGGGGCGGTGGGGGCCGCGGGCTACGACCTCAACGCCGCGTGCGCCGGGTTCTGCTACGCGCTGGCGGTGGCCGCCGACGCGGTGCGGGCGGGGTCGGCGCGCTGCGTGCTGGTGGTCGGCGCGGAGAAGATGACGTCCTGGGTGGACCCCGCCGACCTGGGCACCTCCATCATCTTCGGCGACGGGGCGGGCGCGGCGGTGGTGGTCGCCGCCGACGAGCCCGACATCGGCCCGGTGGTGTGGGGCAGCGACGGCTCCCAGGCCGAGCTCATCGACATCCCCGTCGGCGTCGGGGTGATGCGCATGCAGGGCCAGGCGGTGTTCCGCTGGGCCACCAACGCGGTGCACCCGGTGGCCCTGCGCGCCTGCGAGCAGGCGGGCGTGGTGCCCCGCCAGTTGGACGCGATCGTGCCGCACCAGGCCAACCTGCGCATCGTCGAGGCCCTGGCGCGCAAGCTCGACGCGCCGGACGCGGTCGTCGCCCGCGACGTCGTCGACGCGGGCAACACCTCCGCCGCCTCGATCCCGCTCGCCCTGGACCGGCTGCTGGCCGAGGGCGACGTCAAACCCGGCGGCCTGGCCCTGCTGATCGGCTTCGGCGCCGGGCTCGCCTACGCCGCCCAGGTCGTGCGCCTGCCCCGGTCGCTGCCCGTGCCCTGACCGGCCCTGCCCCGACCGCTCAGCGCAGCGCCCGGAAGAAGGCGCGCAGGTCCGCCACGAGCAGGTCGGGGGCCTCCATCGGGGCGAAGTGGCCGCCGCGGGTGAACTCGGACCAGTGCACGACGGTGTTCTGCTTCTCCGCGATGCCCCGGATGGTGCTGCCGCCGGGGAAGACCGCCACCCCGGTCGGCACACCCGAGTCGGCCAGGTGCTGCCCGCGGGCGAGTCGGACACGGCGGGGGCGAGCGTGTGCGGGTGGGTGCCGTGCGCGGCCGCGTAGCCCGGGGTGCCCCTGCTGCCCCAGTCCCGCAACAGCGCCAAGTTCTCCTGGTCGTCCGCGCTGTGAGGTGGGCGCCCACGACGTGCGCGGTGTCGACCCGGCCCAGCTCCGGGGCGATGAACGAGCCCGCGTCGCCGCCGTGGGCGCCGTAGCGCCGATCAGCGCTGGATGATCGAGCGGTACCAGTGGTAGGAGTCCTTCGGCGTCCGCCGCTGCGTCTCGTAGTCGACGTGGACCAGGCCGAACCGCTCGCGGTAGCCCGCCGCCCACTCGAAGTTGTCCGTGGCGGCCCAGGCGAAGTAGCCGCGCACGTCGGCGCCCTCGGTGATGGCGCGGTGCAGGGCGCGCAGGTGGGCGTCGTGGTAGTCGATGCGGGCCTGGTCGGGCACCCGGCCGTCCACCGGGTCCGGGTCGTGGAACGAGCAACCGCTCTCGGTGATGTAGAGCGGGGGCAGGGCGTCGCCGTAGCGCTCGCGGAACATCCGCACGGTCTCGGCCAAGCCCTCCGGGACAATGGGCCAGCCGAAGTCGGTCAGTGGGTACTCGGTGATCCTGCGCGGCTCGAACGGCAGGCCCGGCGGCAGCATCGCCCCCTCGACGTCCCGCTCACCGCCGCCCCCCGCCGCGCCGACGCGGGTGGGCCGGTAGTAGTTGACGCCGAACCAGTCCAGCGGCTGCGCGATCGTCGCCAGGTCCGCGGCCACCGGCCCGGGGATCAGCGCCGTCAGCTCCGGCGCCGGGTACTCCCCGCGCAGCACCGGGTCCGCGAACAACCAGTTGACCAGCGCGCTGTAGGTCTCCGCCGCCGACTCGTCGTCCTCGGAGCCCGACGCGGGCCACACCGGGCCGTGGTTGCTCGCGATGCCGATGCCGGTGCAGCCCGCCGCGCGCAGCGCCTGCACCGCCAGCCCGTGCCCGAGCAGCTGGTGGTGGGCGGCGGGCAGCGCCTGGAACCCCAGCGCCCGGCCCGGGGCGTGGTGGCCCAGCGCGTAGCCGAACATCGTCACGACCACGGGTTCGTTGAGCGGCATCCACATCCGCACCCGGTCGCCCAGGCGCTCACCCACGACGGCGGCGTACTCACCGAACCGCTGCGCGGTGCCGCGGGACAGCCACCCGCCCGCGTCCTCCAGGGCCTGCGGGGTGTCCCAGTGGAACAGCGTGGCCGCCGGGGCGATCCCGGCCGCGCACAGCTCGTCCACCAGCCGGTCGTAGAAGTCCAGCCCCGCCGGGTTCACCGCCCCCGAGCCCGCGGGCACCACCCTGGGCCAGGCGATCGAGAACCGGTAGGCGCCCACGCCCAGGTCGCGCAGCAGGGCGACGTCCTCGCGGTAGCGGTGGTAGTGGTCGGCGGCCACCGCGCCGGTCGCGCCGTCGAGCACCCGGCCCGGCTCGGCGCAGAAGGTGTCCCACACCGACCGCCCGCGCCCGTCCTCGTCGACCGCGCCCTCCACCTGGTAGGCGGCCGAGGCCACCCCCCACAGGAAGCCGTCGGGGAAGGTGGGGAACGGCTCGGCCATGGGGGCGCTCCTGGGCGGCGGGCTCGGGGACTAGCGAACGCCCTTGATCTTGTAGACCAGGGCTGCGCCGAGCAAGCCGATCCCCGCCGACACCAGGTACAGCACCGCGTAGCCGCCCAGGTGGCGCACGATCGGCGCGGCCAGCACCGGGGAGAGCACCTGCGGCAGCGTGTTCGCCACGTTGATCACCCCGAGGTCCTTGCCCCGGTCGGCCGCGGCGGGCAGCACCTGGGTGACCAGGGCGAAGTCCACCGAGGTGTAGGTGCCGAAGCCCAGGCCGAGCACGGCGGCGGCGATCACCGCGCCGGGCCAGGTCGGCCAGGCCACCATCAGCGCCGCCGCGGCGGCCATCACCAGCCCCGACCCGGTGACGAACACCCGCCTGCGGCCGGTGCGGTCGGACCACACGCCGCCGAGCACCACCGTCGACAGCAGCGCCACCGCGTAGGTCGCGGTGAGCACCAGCACCCCGCCCTCGGGGTCGGCCACCCCGACCTCGTCCTTGAGGTAGTACAGCAGGTAGAGCAGGGACAGCGCGTTGCCCAGGTTCATCAGGAACCGGGTGGCCCACGCCCAGCCGAAGTCGGCGCCGAACCCGCGCGGCCAGAACCCGGCGGCGAAGGACCGGGCGTTCCAGGCGGGCCGGTCGGCCGCGGCCAGGTGGGTGTCGCGGCGCAGCAGCACGAACGGCACGCTGGCCAGCACCACGAACACCGCGCACGCGGCGTACCCGCCGACCACCGAGCCGCCCGCGGCCGCCCCGCCGCCCACCGCCAGCCCGGTGCCGGTGAGCACGCCCGCGGTCTGGGCCAGGCCGAACCAGCCGCCCACCGCGCCCCGCCGCTCCTCGGGCACCTGGTCGGGGATGGCCGCGGCCAGCGCGGCGAACTCGGCGTTGAGCGCGATCTGCACCACCGACCAGCCCAGCACCATCACCGCCACCGACTCGGCGGTGGCCAGCAGCAGCAGGCCCGCCGCCCCGGCCAGCGCGCCGCCGAGCACCCACGGCAGCCGCTTGCCCCAGCGGCCCGCGGTGCGGTCCGACAGCGCGCCCCACAGCGGGTTGGCCAGCATCGAGCACAGCGCGCCCACCGCGGCGACCGCGCCGAGCACCGACTCCTTGGACCCGCCGGCGGCGATGAACTCCGCCTGCCTGGCCAGCAGGATCTGCAACGGGCCGAAGAACCCGACGTTGACCGCGAGCGCGGCCAGCGCCAGCGCGGCGGTCCAGCGCCGCGGCGGGGCGGCGCGCGGCGCCGGCGGGGCCGCGGGGCCCGGCTGCGCGTTCAGGGTCATGCGGCCTCCGGCGGTGGGGACGACCAGCAGCTCGGCTGGGGAGGTCGAATCAGGATGGGTCGACATCGGGAATCCCGTCAAGGGCGGGCCGCCGGGGTGCGCGGCGTGGGGTGGGGGAGGCGGCGGTGCTGGTCGGCGGCGGTGACGGCGTCGGTGGTGGTGGCGTCGGTGGTGGTGGCGGGGGCGCGGCGGGCAGCGCTCACCGGGCGGGTGGCGCGAACTCGCCAGGCCGGGGGCGCAGCCCGAGCAGCCACTGCACCGCCTGCTCGCAGCGCGCGGCGGCCCGGCCGTCGCCGAACGGGTTCGACGGCGGCCGCCTGCGCACCCGGCTGAGCACCAGCTTCTCCGCGATGCGCGCCACCACCGCGCGGTCCGGGCCCGCCGTCCACGGGTGGCCCGCGCGGTCGGGCTCGGCCCAGCCGCCGCGCTCGCCGCCGACCACCAGCACCGGGACGCCGAAGGTGGGCGCCTGCTCGGCCAGCGCGGCCGAGTCGGTCACCGCGGCCGCGGCGGCCGAGAGCAGGGCCAGCAGCGCGGGCTGCGGCAGCGGGTCGGTGATGGTGACCCGCACCAGCCGCCCGAGCAGGTCCTCGGCGCGCTCCCGCAGCTCCCCGGCGGCGGGCAGCACCACCTCCAGGTCGGGGGTGGCCAGCACGAGGTCCCCGACGCCGCGCAGCACGGCCGAGGCCGCCTCCCGGGACCACCGGTCCGGGTCGAGCACCACCGGCACCACCCTGGCCCGCCCGGCGGCGACGGCCGCGGCCAGCTCGCGCACCCCCGGGTCGGCGTGCCCGGTGTGCCGGTCGAGCGCGGCCAGGGCGGCGTCGACGGCGGTGCTGCCCACGGTGAGCACCTTCGGGCCGGTGTGCGCCTCCTCGGCCAGGTTGGCCACCGCGTCCGGGGTGGCGGCCAGGTGCAGGGAGGACACCTGGGCGATGAGCCGTCGGTGGCCCTCCTGCGGGAACGGGGCGGTCAGGTCGAACGAGCGCACGCCCGCGTCCAGGTGCACCACCGGCACCTGCTGGTAGAAGGCGGCCATCGCGGCGCTGAACGCCGTGGCGGAGTCGCCCTGCACCAGCACCGCGTCGGGCTCGCGGCCCGCGAAGACCTCGTCGAGGTCGGCCAGCAGCGCCGCGGCGCAGGACCCGTCGCCCTCGGCGGGCGCGGGGGCGGTGGTGTGGTCGGGGGTGAGCCCGAACTCGGCCAGCGCGGCCACCGCCCCGGCCGCCCCGGTGCCGCAGGCCAGCACCAGCGGGCGCACCCGGTCGCGCTCGCGCATGGCCACCACCACCGGGGCCAGCTTCACCGCGGAGACCGCGTCGCCCACCACGACGCACACCCTGGGCACCCGCCCGGGAGGGCACGGCGCGGGCAGGGGGACCAAGGTGTTCGCCACCCGCACCACCCCTTCACCGCCCGCATTCCCCTGACAGCCGTATAGCGCGGGACGCGGTCGACGTTACCGGCGGTAGGACGTGGTTTCCTGGCGAAACACCCACCTGATCGGGTGGCTCTCACCGAATCGGCACCACCGGTCGCCACCCACCGCCGAACCCTGGTGGTGGAGTGCGGAGAACGCGCGGGCGGTGAGGGGAAACAGCGCAGGCGCGGATGATTCCGAGCATTTCCGCGCGCGCTCCCGAGTGCCGCGCGGAACGCCGAATTCACCCGCTCGGTGGCACTGCCACCGGGTGCGTGGAACGGGTTCGTCAGCCCGAGGAGCGGCGCGAGTTCTGCAACCGGGTGGCGTACACGGCGGCCTCGGTGCGGCGGTCGAAGCCCAGCTTGTGCAGCAGCGTGGAGACGTAGTTCTTCACCGTCTTCTCCGCCAGGTACAGCGACGCGGCGATCTGCCGGTTGGTCATCCCCTCGGCGATCAGGTCGAGGATCTTGCGCTCCTGCGGGCTCAGCGAGGTGTAGCGCGGGTCCTCGGCCTCGCGGCCGCGCAACCGGTCGAGCACGGTGGCGGTGACGCCCGCGTCCAGCAGCGAGCCGCCGCCCGCCAGCGTGCGCACCGCGGAGACCAGGTCGTTGCCGGTGACCTGCTTGAGCATGTAGCCCGCCGCGCCCGCCATGATCGCGCCGAAGAGCGCCTCGTCGTCGGAGAACGAGGTGAGCATCAGGCACGCGGGCGGCGGGTCGACCAGCGAGCGGACCTCCCGGCACACCGTCACGCCCTCGCCGTCGGGCAGCCGCACGTCCAGGATCGCCACGTCCGGGCGCACCGCCGGGATCCTGGCCATCGCCTGCGCCGCGCTCGCCGCCTCGCCCACGACGTCGATGTCCGGCTCCACCTCCAGCAGCTGGCGCAGGCCGCGCCGCACCACCTCGTGGTCGTCGAGCACGAACACGGAAATGCTCATGGGCGCCCCTCCAGGCCGCGCGTGGCCGCCGCGGCGGCCGTCCACCCCAGGGGGACCGACCAGTCCACCCTCGTCCCCCCGGCGGGCCCGCGCTCGATCGCGCACCGGCCCGCCCACCGCGTCGCCCGCTGCGCCATGTTGGCCAGCCCGCTGCGGTGCGACAGGCCCTCGGGCAGGCCGCGGCCGTCGTCGTGCACCGCCAGCTCCAGCCGCGTCGCGCGGCGGTCGACGGCCACGGTCACCTGCACGCCCGCCGCCGCCGCGTGCCGCACCACGTTGGACAGCGCCTCGCGCAGCGTCGCGATGAGGTCCAGCGCGATGTCGGCGGGCACCACCGAGTCCAGCGGCCCCTCCAGCCGCACCGTGGGCTCGTAGCCCAGGGTCACGGTGGCGTCGGAGATCACCCGCAGCACGTCGCCGCGCAGGCTGTAGGGCCCGTTCACCGGCTGCTGGAGGGAGAAGATGCTGCGCCGCAGCTCGCGGATGGTCTGGTCGATCTCGGCGATGAAGCCGCCGACGCGCTCCGGGGCGTCGGCGGCGGCCGGGTCGCGCTTGAGCGCCTGCAACCCCAGCCCCAGCGCGAACAGCCGCTGGATCACCAGGTCGTGCAGGTCGCGGGCGATGCGGTCGCGCTCCTCGAACAGCGCCAACCGCTGCTTGGCGCGCTGGGCCTCGGCGAAGCCCACCGCCATCGCCGCCTGGTTGGCGAACTCGTGCACCATCCGCGCGTCGGTCTCGTCGAAGGGCGCCGCGCCGCGGGCGCGCAGCACCACCAGCACGCCCACCGGTGTCCGCCCGCCGGTCATCGGGGCCAGCACCGCCGGGCCCAGCTCCGCGATCCCGTCGGGCAGGGTGGCGAAGGTGCGCGCCGAGCGGGAGCGGGTCGCCTCCGCGACCTCGCGCACCGAGCGGGTGCGCCCGGTGCTGAACGCGTCACCGGTGAGGCTGTCGACGGTGGTGATCCTGGCCCCGGCCATCTCGTCGGCGAAGCGCCCGTCGGCCACCCGCACCACCAGGTGCTCGGGGTCGTCCGGGGTCGCCACCAGCGCCAGCTCCGCGCCGGAGACCTCGCGCGCCCGGCGGGCCAGCAGCGCCAGGCCCTCGTCCTCGGCCAGGCCCCCGGTGCGCAGCTCGGCGGTGACCTCGGTGGTGGCCACCAGCCACCGCTCGCGGCGCTGGCTCAGGTCGTAGTGGCGGGCGTTGGTCACCGCCATGCCCGCCGCGGCCGCGAGCGCGACCAGCACGTCCTCGTCCTCGGCGGTGAACGAGCGCCCGCCGGTCTTCTCGCCGAGGTAGAGGTTGCCGTAGACCTGCTCGCGCAGCCGGATCGGCACCCCGAGGAACGAGCGCACCAGCGGGTGCCCCGGCGGGAAGCCCCCGGCCGCCGGGTGCGCGGCCACCTCGTCGAGCCGCAGCGGGCCGTCGTGGTGGGTGACCGCGCCGAGCACGCCCTCGCCCACCGGCAGCCGCTCGATCGCCGCGGCCTGCTCGGGGTCGAGCCCGGTGTGCATCAGCTCGGCCAGGGTGCCGTCGGGGCCGAGCACGCCCAGCGCGCCGTAGCGGGCGCCCACCAGGTCGCAGCCCACCCGCACGATGCGGCGCAGCACGTCGGGCAGGGACAGGTCGCTGGCCACCGACAGCACCGCGTCGAGCAGCTGGCGCATCCGCTCCTGGGACAGCTCGGCCGCCGCGGCCCGGTCGACCAGGCCGCGGAACAGCGGGTCGCGCAGCAGACCCGGCGGGGCGGGGTCGGCGGGGTCGGTCGTCGCGCCGGGGTCCGCGGTACGGGGCTCGGCGGTACCGGGGTCTGCGGTGCGGGGGTCTGCGGGGAGCGCATCGGCGGGGGGCGGGTCGTTGAACACCGCAACCGGTTCCGGACCCGGCTGCGCGCCCGCGGGCCGGGTCCGCCCCGGCGCCGCCGCGTTCCCGGCACCCGTCTCCAGCACGGCCTCCCACCGCTCCGGCGAAAATCCCGCACCGGCAGGCGCGGGATTCGACGCCCCCGCGCGCCGAACGCGCGGCGAACACCCCGCGGCGTGCGGGATGGGTTGCCTGAGCGTCCCGGAGATCGAGCCCGCGCGCAAGGTCGCGAGCCCGATGTCACCGCTCTGCGCCGGCGTTGGACTCCGCCCTTTCGGAATCATTGTTGGTGAGCGCTTTTCGGCATTCCGCATTCCCGGCGGAATCGCGCGCGGCTACCCGGGAGGCGTTTGCGCGGCGGGCGCCAGCCAGCGCAGCGACCACCGCCCCGGCCCGCCGCGCAGCACCGCCCGCGCCAGCGGCACCACATCGATGCGCCAGTACGCCGACGGGTCGGCGCCGAGGGCGTGCACGACCGCCGCCCGCACCACCGACGGGTGGGTCACCGCCACCACCGGCACCGGGTCCGGGGGCCGCTCGTCGAGCCAGCCGCCCACCCTGACCACCAGGTCGGCCACCGACTCCCCGCCGTGCGGGGCGGCGGCGGGCTCGGTGAGCCACTGGGTCACCGCGTCCGGCTCGGCCGCGGCCACGTCGTCGAGGGTGCGCCCGCGCCAGCCGCCGAAGTCCAGGTCGCGCAACCGCTTGTCGGTGATCGCCGCCAGGCCCAGCGCGGCCGCGGTCTGCGCGCACCGGGTCTCCGGGCCGCGCAGCGCCACCGCCACCCGGCCCAGGTCCGCGGCGGCGGGCCCGGTGTCGAGCAGCGGTTCGTCGCGCGGGAACGCCGCGGCCCTGGTCGCGGCCGTGGCGCCGTGGCTGACCAGCGTCAGGCGGGTGCTCACCTACGCCCCCTGAACTGGCCGGACCGTGTGGGCCACGGCGCGTTGACACTGCACTCGGCGCTCCCATAGGTTGTCGGACTGACCGTGATGGTATGAGGAAGCCGGTGTGAACCCGGCACGGCCGCGCCACTGTGACGGTCCCGGGTCAGCCCGGGGCCGGAGTCAGACCCTCCACCGTCGACACCCTCGACCCGTCGGGCCGCGTGCAGCCTGAGGAGGCACCCCATGACGACGCCTGCCGTCGCTCTCCCCACCCCCATCCCCGTGAGCATCCCCGTGCGGCAGATCCTGCCCTACGCGGTGTTCGCCGGGATCCTCTCGCTCATCGTGCTGTACTTCGTCGGCGCCGAGCAGGGCGCGCTGGCGGTGTTCCAGGGCACCTACGTGCACGAGCTGGTGCACGACGCCCGCCACCTGCTCGGCTTCCCCTGCCACTGAGGTGACCACGACCGACACGACGGCCGGGCCCCGCCCGGCCGTGTTGAACGTGCGCTCGCTGCTGGTGTGGGGGCTGCTCGCGGGCCTGGTGGGCGGCGTGCTCGCCTTCGGGTTCGCCGAGGCCTTCGGGGAGCGCTCCGTCGACGCCGCCATCGCCATCGAGGAGCGGGGCGCGGCGGCGCCCACCGACGACCACGGTGACGGCGCGGGCCACTCGCACGACGAGGGCACCGCGTCCGGCCACTCCCACGGCGACGACGGGGACGAGGTCATCTCCCGGGAGTTCCAGTCCACCGGGGGCCTGGCCATCGGCACCCTCGCCTACGGCTTGGGCCTGGGCGGGTTGTTCGGCCTGGCGTTCGCCTTCGCCTACGGGCGGCTGGGCCCGGCGAGCCCGCGCGGGACCGCGGTGGCGCTGCTGGGCATCGGGTACACCTCGGTCGTCCTGGTGCCGTTCCTGACCTACCCGGCGAACCCGCCCGCGGTGGGCAACGGCGACACCATCGGCCAGCGCACCGGGTTGTTCTTCCTGGTGATCGCAGTGTCCCTGGTGCTGGCCGTGCTGGCGGTGGTGGTGGGCCGCAAGCTCGTCGACCGGCTGGGCGGGTGGACCGCCGTGCTGGTGGCGGCCCTGGGCTATGCCGTGGTGATGACGGTGGTGGCCAAGCTGCTGCCCACGATCCAGGAAGTGCCCGCGAGCTTCCCTGCGGCGACGCTGTGGGAGTTCCGGATCGCGTCCCTGGGCACCTCCGCGGTGCTGTGGGCGGGCATCGCCATCGCCTTCGCGACCCTGCTGCACCGCGGGCTGACCAAGGCCCGCTAGTCGATCCCCGTCAGGCCCCGCCCTCGTCGAGGGCGGGGCCTGACGCGTGTGTCAGGGCAGGCGGTCCGCGAGCAGCTGCGCCAGGTGCAGCGACTCCTTGCCGCGCAGGTCGTCGAGCTGGGTGCGGCAGGAGAACCCGTCGGCCAGGACGGGGGAGCCTGCGCGCAGCGCGGGCAGCAGCGCCGTCCGCGCCACGGCCACCGACACGTCGTGGTGGCCCTTCTCGACGCCGAAGTTGCCCGCGAGCCCGCAGCACCCGCCCACCGCCTCGACCTTCGCCCCAGCCGTGCGCAGCAGGGCTTCGTCCGCCTTCCAGCCCATCACCGCGCGGTGGTGGCAGTGCGGTTGCGCGACGAGGTCCACATCGGACAGGTCGGGCGGTGCCCAACCGGGTGTGCTCGTGAGCAGTTCCGCGAGGGTGAGCGTGGAGCCCTGGAGGGCCTGGGCGCGGGGGTCGTCGGGCAGCAGTTCGGCGGCGTCGCCGCGCAGCACCGCGGTGCAGGACGGTTCGAGGCCGACGACGGGGATGCCCGCGTCCAGCGCGGGTCCCACCGCGTCGAGGGTGCGCCGGAGCTGCCTGCGGGCCGTGTCGAGCTGGCCGGTGGAGATCCACGTGAGACCGCAGCACACCTGGCGGCCGGTGATCTCGACGCGGTAGCCGGCTGCCTGCAACACCTTGACGGCCGCGAGCCCGACCTCCGGGGTGAACGACTCGGTGAACGTGTCCACCCACAGCAGGACGCGCTTGTCCGCCTGGGGGGAGGGCGCGAACAGCCTGCGGAACCGCTTGGCGGCGAAGCGGGGCAGGTTCCGGCGCGGATCGATGCCCGCGGCGCGCTTCACGAAGTCGTTGCGCAGCAGGGTGTTCGCCACGGCGGGCACGCGGGAGGCGAGGCGGGCCGCCACGGGGAGCCACCCCAGCGAGTAGTGGGTGATCGGCCGCAGCTTGCCCCGGTAGCGGTTGTGCAGCACCTCGGACTTGTACGTCGCCATGTCCACACCGGCCGGACAGTCCGACGAACAGGCCTTGCACGACAGGCACAGGTCCAACGCCTCGTGCACGGCCGGGTCGGCCCAGTCCGGCCGGGCGCCGCCCACCATGTCCTGCAACAGCCGGGCGCGCCCGCGCGTGGAGTGCTGCTCCTGCCCGGTGGCGAGGAACGACGGGCACATCGCCCCGCCGGACGCGGTCAGGTCGGCCCGGCAGCGGCCGACGCCGACGCACCGGTGCACGGCCCGGGTCAGGTCGCCGGAGTCGTTCGGGAGCGCGAACCCCGTGGTGGCCAGGACCGGCAGGTGCGGGCCGACGCGCAGGTCGGCGTCGACGGGGGCGGGGTCGACGAGGACGCCGGGGTTGAGCCTGCCGTCGGGGTCCCACGCGCGCTTGACCCGCGCGGCCACGGCCAGCGCCCGCGGCGAGTAGACCCGCGAGAGCAGCTCACCGCGCGCCCGCCCGTCGCCGTGCTCCCCGGACAGCGAGCCGCCGTGCGCGGCCACCAGGTCGGCGGCGTCCTCCAGGAAGGCCCGCGTGCGGGCGGCGCCGCCGGGGGTGCGCAGGTCGAAGTCGAAGCGCCCGTGCACGCACCCGTCGCCGAAGTGCCCGTAGAGCAGGCCGTCGTAGTGGTGCTGGGCCAGCAGGGCGTCGAGGTCGCGCAGGTAGGCGCCGAGGCGGTCGGCGGGCACGGCCGCGTCCTCCCAGCCCGGCCACGCGTCCTGGCCCCCCGGGGTGCGCCCGGCCAGGCCCACGCCGTCGCTGCGGATCCGCCACATGCCCGCGACCTCGGTGGCGTCGGTGAGCACCCGGCCGTCGAGGGCGCCGGAGGCGGCGAGCACGGCCGCGGCCGCCGCCCGGGCCTCGGCGGGCGTGCCCCCGCCGGTCTCCACCAGCAGCCAGCCCGCGCCGCGCGGCAGGTCCGGCACGGCGCTGGGCCCCTTGCGGGAGACCACCACGTCGACCAGGCGCCGGTCCATGCCCTCCACGGCCAACGGGCCGAGCGCCACCATCGCCTGCGTGGCGTCGGCGGCGGTGGGCATGTCCGGGTAGCCGAGCACCGCCAGCGCCCGGGCGCGCGGCGCCTCCGCGAGCCGCACGACGGCTTCGAGCACGATGCCGAGCGTGCCCTCCGAACCCACCAGCGAGCGCGCCGCGTCGAACCCGCGTTCGGGCAGCAGCGCGTCGAGTGCGTAGCCGGAGGCCTGGCGGGGGAAGCGCCCGTGCTCGGTGCGCACCACGGCGAGGTCGGCGGCGATGACGGCCTTGAGCCGGCGGTCGAGGTCGGGGTCCCCGGTGGTGCCGTGGTCGGCCACCACCTGCGACCCGTCGGCGCGCAGCACGCGCAGCCGCTCGGTGTTGTCGCGGGTGTTGCCCCACGCCACGGCGTGCGCGCCGCAGGCGTTGTTGCCGATCATCCCGCCGAGGGTGCACCGGTCCGCGGTGGAGGGGTCCGGGCCGTAGAGCAGCCCGTGCGGGCGCGCCGCCCCCTGCAGGCTCGCCTGCACCACCCCCGGCTGCACGGTCGCGGTGCGCGCGTCGGGGTCGATGGCGGTGATGGCGTCGAGCGCGGTGAGGTCGAGCAGGACCGCGGGTCCGATGGCGTTGCCCGCCACCGACGTCCCGGCCCCGCGCGGGGTCACCGGCAGCCCGAGTTCGTGGCAGCGCCCCACGACCTCCGCCGCGTGCCCGGCCGAGGCGACCCGGACGACCGCCCGCGGCTCCACCCGGTAGTTCGACGCGTCCGAGGCGTACAGCCTGCGGGTGGCCGCGTCGGTGGCGACGCAGGGGCCGAGCAGCTCACGCAGCCGGTCGAGCGCGGTCAAGCGGTGCCTCCCTGGTCGGTCGTCCCCACACCTCGACCTTGCCACGAGCGGGTGCGCCGCAGGGCGGCCGATAAATGCTATCACCGAAAGTAGTTGTCCTATAACTGGCAGTTGTCGGCTCGTCGGACCGGGTGCCACGATGGGCTCCGGTGCAGGTCGGGGGACTGGGGGACCTTGTGGGCGGTGTGACGGGACCCGTGGGCGGCGTGCCGGAGGGCGGCTGGCGGCGGGCGCGCGGGTGCGGGCGGCAGCTCGACTGCGTGGAGGTGAACCCCCGGGTGGGCGCCGGCGTCGGCATCCGGGACTCCAAGGCGCCGAGCGCCGGGGTGCTGCTGCTGCCGTCCGCCGCGCTGGTCCGGCTGGTCGGCTTCCTCCGGGAACCCGCGTAATCGCACTCACCGCTTCGGGGGATTCGCGGGGGAGCGTTCTGGCCCAGCGTGGCTAGTCTTCGCGTCGTTCGCTGGATCGAGTGAAACGGAAGCAGACACCACAGTGGCATCCGACTACCCGGCACCCGCCAACCCGGCACCCGTCACCCCCGCAACGCCGAGGAGCTACGTCCGCGCGCTCCGCGAGGCGGCGGGGCTGACCCAGACCCAGCTCGCGGAGCTGTTGAGCTGCACGCAGAGCAAGATCAACAAAGTGGAGTCCGGGGAGACCCGGCTGACCTCCGCCGACCTCGACCGCGTCCTGCGCGCCCTGGCGGTGACCGGTCCCGAGGCGCAGCGCGTGCTCGCCCAGGTGCGGCGGGAGGAAGCGGAGTACAAGCGGCGGCCGCGGCGCGCCGAGGAGCGGTCCACCTCCTTCCAGCAGCTGCTGGAGCGCGAGCCCGAGGCCCAGGAGATCCTGGCGGTCACCGGGGAGCGGTTCCCCGGGCTGCTGCACGCCGAGCCCTACATGCGGGCCCTGTTCGGCTCCGACGACGCGGGCGAGGTCGAGCAGCGGGTGCGCGGGCGCGCGGCGCGGGCCCGGCTCTACGACCTCGACGACCCGCCGCGGCACCGGGTGCTGCTCGGGGAGGGCGCGCTGGCGCGGCTCGTGGCGGCCGCGCCCGCCGAGGTGGCGCTGGCGCAGCTGGAGCACCTGATCTCGATGGCCGAGCGCCACCCCGCCCTGCACCTGCGCCTGCTGCGGTTCGACGCGCCGCTGCCGGTGATGCCGCAGGACTTCACCGTGCTGCGCTTCCGCGACCGCAAGGACATCGCCTACCAGGAGTCGCCGGTGGAGGCGCGCGTCATCGCCAAGGCCGAGGACGTGCGCGGCCTCGTGCGCGAGTGGCACGAGGCCGCCGCCGCGGCGCTGGACGAGGAGGAGACGCTGGTGGTGCTCAAGGAGCGGGCCGCAGCGCTGCCGCGACGAACCGGCTGATCGCCCCCGGCGTGCCCGCCGGGTGGGTGTGCAGGTAGGAGGCGTGCACGCCGCGCCACGCGAAGCCCTCCCGGTGGGCGGTCCCGTCGGCCGCCTGCCACGCCCACGTCGGCGCCCCCGCCCCGGGCAGGGTGCGCGTGCGGTGGAACTCGTGGCCCGCGACCCGGGTGCCCTCGGCGTGCAGGGGCGTGGCCGTCGTGGCCACCGCGTCCCGGTAGCCCAGGGTCAGCCGGGGCGTCATCTCCGCCTCGGCGGGCAGCACCCCGCACATCGGCTGGCCGTCCAACTTGGACACCAGGTAGAGCAGGCCGCCGCACTCGGCGTGCACCGGGGCGCCCGCGGCGGCGAGGTCGGCCACGGCCGCGCGCAGCGGTTCGTTGGCCGACAGCGCTTCCGCGTGCGCCTCGGGGAAGCCGCCGGGCAGGACCAGGGCGGACGTGCCCGGCGGCAGCTCGGGGTCGTGCAACGGGTCGACGACGGCCACGTCCGCGCCCGCCGCCCGCAGCAGCTCGACGTGCTCGGCGTAGCCGAAGGTGAACGCCGGGCCGCCCGCCACGGCCACCACCGGGCGGCCCGCGACCGGGGTGACCTCGGCGGCCGGGTCCCACACCGGGCCGGGCAGCCCCGGCGCGCCGCGCGCCAGGTCGACCACCGCGGCGAGGTCCACCGACCCCTCGACCAGGTCGGCCATCGCCGCCACCGCGCGCACCGCCGGGTCGCCGTGCTCGGCCGCGGGCACCAGCCCCAGGTGCCGGGACGGCACGTCGACCTCCACCGCGCGGCGCACCGCGCCCAGCACCGGCAGGCCCACGTCCGCGCACGCCTCGCGCAGCACCTGCTCGTGCCGGTCCGACCCGACCTGGTTGAGCACCACGCCCGCGATCCGCACGCCGGGGCGGTAGGAGCGGAAGCCGTGCAGCAGCGCGGCCACGCTCGTGCTCTGCCCCCGGCAGTCCACGACCAGCAGCACCGGCGCGTCGAGCAGCCCGGCGACGTGCGCGGTGGAGCCGAACCCGCCCGCGTCGACCTGGTGGCCGATGCGCCCGTCGAACAGGCCCATCACGCCCTCCACCACGGCCAGGTCCGCCCCGCGCGCGCCGTGCCGGAACAGCGGCGCCACCCGGTGCTCGCCCACCAGCACCGGGTCGAGGTTGCGGCCCGGCCTGCCCGCGGCGAGGGTGTGGTAGCCGGGGTCGATGTAGTCCGGGCCCACCTTGAACGGGGCCACCACGTGCCCGCGGCGGCGCAGCGCGGCCACCAGGCCGGTGGCGATGGTCGTCTTGCCGCTGCCGGACCCGGGGGCGGCGACGACGAGCCTGGCTACCACTCGATGCCCCGCTGGCCCTTGGCCCCGGTGTCCATCGGGTGCTTGACCTTGGTCATCTCCACCACCAGGTCGGCGGCCTCGACCAGGGCGGCCGGGGCGTCCCGGCCGGTGATCACCACGTGCTGGTGGCCCGGCCGGTCGCGCAGCTCGGCCACCACCTCGTCGACATCGAGCCAGCCCCACTTGAGCGGGTAGGTGAACTCGTCGAGGACGTAGACGTCGTGCTCCTCGGCGCGCAGCCGCCTGCGGATCTCCGCCCACCCCTCGCGCGCGGCCTCGGCGTGGTCGGCCTCCTCCCCCTGCTTGCGCGACCACGACCAGCCCGCGCCCATCTTGTGCCACTGCACCGGGCCGCCCTCGCCGGTCTGCTCGTGCAGCCGGCCCAGGGCCAGCAGCGCGTTCTCCTCGCCGACCTTCCACTTGGCGGACTTGACGAACTGGAAGACCGCGGTCGACCAGCCCTGGTTCCACCCGCGCAGCGCCAGGCCGAACGCGGCGGTGGACTTGCCCTTCATCTCCCCGGTGTGCACCAGCAGCAGCGGCCGGTTGCGGCGCTGGCGGGTGGTGAGCCCGTCCTGGGGCACGGCGGTGGGCTTGCCCTGCGGCACGACGACCCCCTCAGGCGGCGCGCGCGGCCCGGACGACCCCGGCCACGCTGTCGGCGGACAGTTCCTCCAGGCGCAGCGGGGTGCCGCCGAGCGCGGCGGTCACCTTCGCGGCCAGGCCCAGGCGCACCGGCCCGGACTCGCAGTCGACGACCACCGCGGCCACCCCGTCGGCGGCCAGCAGGCCCCCGGCGCGCAGCGCGTCGGCCACCGCGTCGCCGCCGCGGCGCACCGGCACGGTCGCCCGGCCGTCGGTGACGACCACCAGCAGCGCCCGGCGGCGCGGGTCGCGCAGGCGCTCCACGCGCAGCACCTCGCGCGCCCGCAGCAGCCCGTCGCCGAGCGGGGTGCGCCCGCCGGTGCGCAGGTCGCGCAGGCGCGCCACCGCCGCCTCCACCGACGACGTCGGCGGCAGCGCCACCTCGGCGCCCGCGCCGCGGAAGGTCACCAGGCCCACCTTGTCCCGGCGCTGGTAGGCGTCGCGCAGCAGCGAGATCACCGCGCCGGTGACCGCGGACATGCGCTTGCGCGCGGCCATCGACCCGGACGCGTCCACCGCGAACAGCACCAGGTTGGACTCGCGGCCCTCGCGCACGGCCCTGCGGACGTCGCCGGGGCGCACCACCAGGCCGGGACCGCTGCGCCCCCGGGCGCGCTGGAACGGCGCCGCGGCCGTGAGCGTGCCGACGAGGTGGATGCCGGTGCCCTGGCCCGCGGCGGCGCGCAGCGCGCGGCCGGACCCCGCGCGCGAGCGCGACCGGCGGCCGGGCGCGCCCTCGCCCACACCGTCCACCTGCAACAGCCGGGCCCGGAAGGGCGCGTCCGGGGTGGCCGCCCGCTGGCCGGGCCCCTGGGCGCGGGCGTCGGCGTCGTCCGTCGGCGTGCCCGCCGCGGGCTGCGGCGGCACTGGCTGGTCTGCGGCGTCGGGGCCACCGGCTGTGCTGTCGGGGTTGTCGGGGGCGTCGGGGTTGTCGGGCAGGTCGGGGGAGTCGTGCGGGGCGCCGCCACCGGGACCGGGGTCGTCGTCGGGGTCGGGGCCCGCCGCGTCGGCGGCGTCCTGCAACGCCTGCTCCAGCTGCTGCTCGTCGAGCCCCGGCTCGTCGAACGGGTCGCGGCGGCGCCGGTGCGGCAGCGCGAGCCGGGCGGCCACGACCACGTCCTCCTCGGCGACGGCCTCGGCGCCGCGCCACGCCGCGTGCGCGCTCGCGGCGCGGGCGACCACCAGGTCCGCGCGCATCCCGTCCACGTCGAACGACGCGCACAGCGCCGCGATCCGGCGCAGCTCCCGGTCAGGCAGCACGACCTTCGGCAGCACCGCGCGGGCGGTGGCGATCCGCTGCGCCAGCTCCGCGTCGGCGGCGCGCCAGCCCTCGGCGAAGCCCGCCGGGTCGGCCTCGAACGCCAACCGCCTGCGCACCACCTCGGTCCGGGTGTCCACGTCGCGGGAGGCCCGCACCTCCACGGTGAGCCCGAACCGGTCGAGCAGCTGCGGGCGCAGCTCGCCCTCCTCCGGGTTCATCGTGCCCACCAGCAGGAACGACGCCGCGTGCGCCACCGACACGCCCTCCCGCTCGACGTGCGCGCGACCCATGGCCGCGGCGTCGAGCAGCAGGTCGACCAGGTGGTCGTGCAGCAGGTTGACCTCGTCGACGTAGAGCACCCCGCGGTGCGCGGCGGCCAGCAGGCCCGGCTGGTAGGCCCGCACTCCCTCGGTCAGCGCCCGCTCCAGGTCCAGCGACCCGATCAGCCGGTCCTCGGTCGCGCCCACCGGCAGCTCCACCAGCCGCGCGTCGCGGGAGGTGGGCCGGGGGTCGTCGTGCGGGCCGTCCGGGCAGCGCGGGTCGGGGGCGGCCGGGTCGCAGCCGAACCGGCAGCCCGCCACCACCGCCACGGGCGGCAGCAGCGCGGCCAGCGCGCGCACCACGGTCGACTTGGCGGTGCCCTTCTCGCCCCGCACCAGCACGCCGCCGATGCCCGGGTGCACCGAGTTCAGCAGCAGGGACAGCCGCAGGTCGTCGTGGCCGACGACGGCGGAGAAGGGGAAGCCGGGGGCGTGCGCAGTCACCAGCGGTGATCCTCACTCCGGGTCCGCGCCCGGGTCGGTCGTGGCAGGGGGCGGGTCTCCTGGCTCCCGGGTCACCGCGCCCCCGCCGCCTTCCCGGGGCACGCGGCCCCAGTGGCACACCTGGCGGTGGCACTACCCGGTCACAGTGGCGGGACCGCACCGGATTCGCACCGGTTTCCCCGCTTCCCCTGCTTGGTCTGCCCGCGATCGTCGCACCCCGCGCCACCGGGTCACAAGCGGCGTGGTGTGCGTCTCTGCGCGCCGCGCCGCTGATCGCCCGCGGGCGCGGGCGTCCGCCGGGGCGCGGTCAGGGACGCGCGCCCAGCGTGGTGCCCGGGTGCACCACCGCCCCTCCGGCGGCCGTGGGGACGAGGGGGCGGGTGGTGCTTTCGGCGGAAGACCGCCTAGCGTCTGTCGGCGTGGTGACAGTGGTGGGCGTCGGCGCGGACGGCTGGGCGGGTCTCGCCCCGGTGGCGCGGCGGGCGTTGGCGGCGGCGGAGGTCGTGGTCGGGTCGACCCGCCAGCTCGACCTGCTCCCCGCGGCGTGCGCCGCCGAGCGGGTGGCGTGGCCGACGCCGCTGCTGCCCGCGGTGGCGCCGCTGCTCGCCGCGCACGCCGACAAGCGGCTGTGCGTGCTGGCCAGCGGCGACCCGATGTTCTTCGGCATCGGCGCGACGCTGGCCCGGCACACGGCCGTGCACGTGCTCCCGCACCCGTCCTCGGCGTCGCTGGCGTGCGCCAGGATGGGCTGGGCCCTCGACCGCGTGACCGTGGTGAGCACCGTGGCGCGCCCAGTGGAGCGGCTGCACTCGGCGCTGCACCCGGGCAGCCGCGTCCTGGTGCTCAGCGAGGGGGAGGCCACGCCCGCCGCGGTCGCGGAGCTGGTCACCGCGCGCGGCTTCGGCGCCAGCCCGATGACCGTGCTGTCCGACCTCGGCTCACCGGACGAGGACGTGCTGCGCGCCACCGCGGCGACCTGGGCGGGGCGGGTCAGCCCGCTCAACGTCATCGCCGTCGAGTGCGTGGCCGACCCCGGCGCCCGCCTGCTGCCCGCGGTGCCCGGCCTGCCCGACGACGTCTACGAGCACGACGGCCAGATCACCAAGCGCGAGGTGCGGGCGCTGACGGTGTCCTCGCTGGCGCCCGAACCCGGGCAGCTGCTCTGGGACGTCGGCGCCGGCTCGGGCAGCGTGGGCATCGAGTGGTCGCGCGTGGACCCCACCTGCCGGGCCATCGCCGTCGAGCCGCGCGCCGACCGCGCCGACCGGGTGGAGCGCAACGCCGCCGCGCTGGGGGTGCCCGAGCTGCGGCTGGTGCGCGGCGCCGCCCCGGCCGCGCTGGCCGACCTGCCCACCCCCGACGCGGTGTTCGTCGGCGGGGGCGTGACGGTCGACGGCGTGGTGGACGCGTGCTGGGACGCCCTGCGCCCGGGCGGGCGGGTCGTCGTCAACGCCGTGACCCTGGAGTCCGAGGCGCTGGTGGCGCGCTGGCACGCGGCGGTCGGCGGCGCGCTGACCAGGCTGTCGGTGGCCAGGGCCGCCCCGATCGGCGGCTTCACCGGCTGGCGCCAGGCCATGCCGATCACCCAGTGGGTCGCGGTCAAGCCCGCGGGGCCCGAGAGCGGGGAGGACCAGTGACCGTCCACTTCATCGGTGCCGGGCCGGGCGCGGCCGACCTGATCACCGTGCGCGGGCAGCGGGTCGTGTCCAGCGCGCCGGTGTGCCTGTACGCGGGCGCGCTGGTGCCGGTCGAGCTGCTGGAGCTGTGCCCGCCGGGCGCCCGCGTGGTCGACACCGCCGACCTCACCCTGGACGAGATCGTCGCGGAGCTGGTCGCCGCGCACGCCGCCGGGCACGACGTGGCGCGGCTGCACTCCGGCGACCCGTCGGTGTTCAGCGCCGTGCACGAGCAGATGCGCCGCCTCGACGCCGCCGGGGTGCCCTACGAGGTCGTCCCCGGCGTCCCGGCCTTCGCCGCCGCGGCAGCCAGCCTCAAGACCGAGCTGACCGTGCCCGCGGTGGGGCAGACCGTGGTGCTCACCCGCACCTCCGCCCGCGCGACGCCGATGCCCGCCGGGGAGGACCTGGCCACCCTCGGCGCGTCCCGGGCGACGATGGTGCTGCACCTGGCCGTGCAGCGGATCACCGAGGTCGTCGCGGAGCTGGTGCCCAACTACGGCGCCACCTGCCCGGTCGCGGTCGTGGCCTACGCCTCCCGCGCCGACGAGGTCGTCCTGCGCGGCACGCTCGCGGACATCGCCCAGCAGGTCGCGGACGCGGGCGTCAAGCGCACCGCCGTGATCATCGTCGGGCGCGTGCTCAACCCCGACGGCTACTGCGAGAGCCACCTGTACTCGGTGGACCGGGACCGCCGGTGAAGGTGCTCGTGCTCGGCGGCACCGCCGAGGCCCGCGAGCTGGCCGCCGCCCTGGACGGGGCCGGTGTGCGCGTGGTGTCCTCGCTGGCGGGCCGGGTGCAGCGGCCGCGGCTGCCCGTGGGGGAGGTGCGGGTGGGCGGGTTCGGCGGGCCGGAGAAGCTGGCCGAGCACCTGCGCGCCGAGGGCTACGACGCCGTGGTGGACGCCACCCACCCGTTCGCGGAGCGGATCAGCGCCTCCGCCGCCCGCGCCAGCGACCTGTCCGGGGTGCCGCTGGTGGTGCTGCGCCGCCCCGGGTGGGCCGAGCGCGCGGGCGACACCTGGCACTGGGTGGACGACCTGCCCGCCGCCGCGGCCGCGCTGCCCGACCTCGGCGGCCGGGTCTTCCTCACCACCGGCCGCCAGGGGCTGCCCGCCTTCGCCGCCTGCCCGCAGTGGTTCCTGGTGCGCTGCGTCGACCCGCCGGACCCGCCGCTGCCCGCCCGCCACGAGCTGCTGCTCGATCGCGGTCCGTACACGCCGGAGGGGGAGCTGGCGCTGATGCGCGCGCACGCCATCGAGGTCCTGGTGACCAAGGACAGCGGTGGGCCGCTCACCTCCGCCAAGCTCGACGCCGCCCGTGAGCTGGGCGTCCCCGTCGTCGTGGTGCGCCGACCGGAGCCCGCGGCCGGACCGGTCGCCACCGGGGTCGCCGAGGTCGTCCGGTTGCTCACCCAGGGTGACGGGTGAAAGATCGGACCAATGTTGCCGGACGGGCGGGCGGGGCGTAGGTTCGCGCCTTGGCCGGGCCGACCCGGCCGGACCGCGCGCACGAGGAGGTGGGCGGATGGCGGTCGACCTGGCGCACCTGGCGCACCGGCTGGCCGAGCAGGCCACCCGCGAGCCCGGCACCGGGCGGCTGCGGCTGCCCACCGAGCGCGAGCTGGTGGCGTCGCTGGAGCTGACCAGGGGTGTGCTGCGCGAGCAGCTCACCGTGCTGGAGATGCTCGGCTTCCTGGAGCGCACCCAGGGCCGCGGCTCCTACCTGCGGGTGCCCGACGGCGGTTTCATCCAGCTCTACTTCGACCTGTCCACCCAGCTCGGGCACCTCAGCACCGGCCAGTTCCGCTCCGCCCGCGAGCTGATCGAGCTCTCGGTGGCCGAGTCGGCCGCCCGCACCGCCACCCCCGAGCAGGTCGCGGGTCTGCGCGCGCTGGTCGACACCATGGTCGAGGCCAGCGCGGCGGGCGACGAGGCGCAGGCGCTGGAGGCCGACCTGGAGTTCCACCGCACGCTCTACCGGGTGGTCGACAACCCGATCTTCACCATCGTGCTCGACGGGCTGCGCCACGCCATGCGCTCGGAGGTGGTCGAGCGGCGGCGCGCGGCCACCGAGCACCTGCCGGTGGAACCGGGCCAGACCCGCGTCGTCGACACCGTGCACCACGAGGTCGTCGACGCCGTCGAGGCCCGCGACCCCGACGCCGCCCGCGCGGCGATGCGCCGCCACTTCGAGGTCTGGTCGTCGACGGTCCAGCCCCCCGCGGCAGGCTGACCACCAACCCGACCCGGCCCGCGCGGACGGCCCGAGACACCGGGCAGCGGGCCGTCCACGGCCCGCACGCGCGAGTCGGGTCAGGCCGAGCCGATGACGGAGCTGTTGTCGATCTTCCACACCCCGGACTCGGCCACCAGGGTGAACCGGGTGCGCTCGTTGCTGGTGGCGCCGTTGGTGCGGGTGTAGGTGATCGTGGCGTCGACGGTGTTGGGGCCGCTGGCGACGACGCCGGAGGCCGACACCGACCGGAAGCCGCTCCAGAACCGCTGGTAGGAGGCGTACCCGCCCGCCGTGCGGGCCTGGTAGCGGCTGGTCAGGCGGTTCCAGTTGACCTCGGTGCCGCCGGGCATCACCGCGTAGTAGTCGGTGATGGCCGCGACGCGGGCCTCCGGGCTGTCGGCCGGGGCGCCCGCCGGGGCCGACGTGCTCGGCGGGGCGGTCGACGACGGGGGCGGGGTGGTCGTGGTCGTCGTCGTGGTGGGCGGCGCCGGGGGAGCGGGGGCCTGGCTGGCCTCGCCCCCGGTGGTGGTGGCCGGGGCGGTCTCGGTGACGTAGTCGGTGGGCGGGGCCGCGACCGGTTCGGTGCCGGAGTCGCGGTTGAGCACGACGACGATCACCGCGATGGCGAGCGCCACCACCAGCGCCGCGGCGCCGATGAGCACCCCCGTCTTGCGGTTGTTCCCGTCGCCGTCCTTGTCACCGCCGTCCGGCTCCGGCTCGCGCACCGGGGGCAGCGCCGTGGTGGCCGCCGGGGTCAGCTTCGTCGGCTCCGGGACCGGCTCCGCCGGGGTGAACTGGGCGGTGCGCAGCGGCGGGGCGATCTGCGTCGGGACGTCGGCGGCGGCCCAGTCGCGGCTGGTGAGCACGTCGCGCACCTTGGCCATCGTGGGCCGGGCCGCGGGGTCGGTGGCCAGCATGCCCAGCAGCAGGTCTGTCATCGGCCCCGCGTTGCGCGGCGGGTCGACCCGGCCGGACGCGGCGCGGTGCAGCACCGCCATCGTGTTCTCCTGTGCGCCGTAGGGCGAGTGGCCCTCCACGGCGGCGTAGAGGGTCGCGCCCAGGGAGAACACGTCCGAGGCGAAGGTGGCCGACCCGCCCTGGGCGACCTCGGGGGACAGGTAGGCGGGGGTGCCCGCGATGTTCGTGGTGGTCGTGCCGGTGACGTCCTCGACCAGCCGGGAGATGCCGAAGTCGGTGATCTTGACGGTGTTGTCGTGGCCGAGCAGCACGTTGCCCGGCTTGACGTCGCGGTGCACCACGCCCACGTCGTGCGCGGCGGCGAGCGCGGCGGCCACCTGCGCGCCGATGGCGGCGACCTCGTCCAGCGGCAGCGTGCCCTGCTCGCGCAGCACCACCGACAGGTTCGTCGACGGCACGTGCTCCATCACCAGGTACGGCGTGCCCTCGTCCTCGACCACGTCGAAGACGGTGATCGAGGAGGTGTGCTGGAGCTTCGCCGCGATCCGGCCCTCGCGCACCGCGCGGCGGGTGACCTCGTCGACCTCCGGCGCCGTGAGCGACGGGGGCACGGTCAGCTGCTTGACCGCGACCGTGCGGTGCAGGCGCTCGTCGTAGGCCTGCCACACCACGCCCATGCCGCCCGCGCCCAGCTGCTTGGACAGCCGGTACCGCCCGGCGACAAGCCGGTCCCCACTCTCAGCACCCACCACGCCTCAAGAATGACACGAACGACGGACGCCCAAACAGGAACCGCCCCCGCTCGGCGTGGCGCGGGCCCGCTCAGCCCGCCGCGGGTCTGAAGTGGAGGGTGTGCCCGATGCCCAGGTCCAGCTCGCCCGCGGTGAGCACGGCGTCCGAGCTGATCAGCACGTTCAGGTGGTTGGGGGCGTGGCACTCGTCGAACCCGGCGACCACGCCGACCCGCCTGCCGCCATCGGTCCAGACCTCGTCGCCGCGGTGCAGCACGGTCGGCTCGGGGAACGCCGCGAAGCCGAGGAAGCCCACCGCGTCCACCCGGTCGCCCGCCGCCCGCGGCCGGTCGGTGGTGGTCACCAGCTCGTGCACGTGCCCGGCGGGCACGCACCGGGAGTCCCACGGCGACAGCACCATCCCCCGGTCGTCGCGGGAGTGGAACATCAGGGTCACCATCCGCGCCCGCGCGTCGGCCTTGCGGCGCATCCGCGGCCGCCCCTCCTTGGCCCGCGCCACCCGGTAGGCCGCCGCGACCAGCTCCACCAGCGCGGGACCGGGGTCCCCGGTGCGGCCGGACCCCACCGCGGCGCGGAAGTCGGCCAGCACGCCGCGGTACTCGTGCGCCAGCGACGCCTTGAACCCCGGGAACCCGGCCAGCAGGTCGGCGGTGCGGGAGGTGCCGTCGCGCAGGTGCACGGTGACGTCCTTGACCTCCCCGGCGGGCAGCGCCCAGTCCAGCTCCACCCGCACCGGCACCCCGCCCGCGTCCAGGTCCAGCTCCGCGCAGTGCTCGGCCCCCGCGCGCACGTCGCCGACGGTGGCGTCGACCAGCGCGAGGTCGCCCAGCAGCAGGCGCACGGCGTCGAGGGCGTTCGGCCCGTTGTCGGCCAGGCAGCCGCCGCCGCAGCGCGCCGGGTCGAGGTACCAGCCCTCGCCGCCGGTGTGCTCGGTGATGTCCTCGTGGTAGCGGGCGGTGACCCGGGCGATCTCCTCGCGCGGGGGCAGCGCCTGGGCGAGCGCGCGCAGGTTGTCGTTGTAGCGGCGGTGGAAGGCGGTGAACAGCACCGCCCCGCCCGCGCGCGCCGCGTCCACCAGCGACCGGGCGTCGGCGGGGTCGGTGGTCAGCGGCTTCTCGCAGCACACCGCGATGCCCCGCGCCAGCGCCGCCCTGGCCACCTCGGCGTGCAGGTCGTTGGGCAGGGTGAGCACGACGGCGCTGACCAGGCCGGAGTCCAGCAGCTCGTGGGTGTCGGTGAAGGTCGCCACGCCCGCGGCGGCGGGCTCGACCAGCCGGTCGGGGTCGAGGTCGCAGACCGCGGCCAGGGTGGTGCGGTCGTCGGCGGCGATGGCGTCGAGGAAGTACCGCGAGATGGTGCCCAGACCGATCAGGCCGACCTTCACCGCCGCGCCCCCGGGGTGCCGCCGTCCACCGCCGCGCCCTCGCGCCGGACGTGCGCGCCGAACGCGCGCACCAGCGCGCGCACCCGGTCGGCGTAGTCGTCGAGGTCGTCGAGGCGGACGTGCTCGTTCGGGGTGTGCGCGCCGTCGCGGTCGAGCTGACCCGGCCCGCAGGCCACCACGTACCGGTCGCGGCCCGGCGCCCAGATGGCGTCGCAGGTGAACGCCGTCCCGTCGGCCACCCCGTCGTGGCGGACCAGCCCGGCCTCGGCCAGCACCGCCTCCATCACCGGGTCGCGGTTGGCCAGCGGCGGCAGCCCGCGCTTGACCCAGCTCAGCCGCACCACCCGCGACCAGTCCGCCACCAGCCTGGCCACCAGCGGGTTGTCGCCGAAGCGGTCGGCCAGCTCCGCCCCCGCCCCGGCCACCACCCGCTCCACCTGCTCGGCGAGGGCCGCGGCGGTGGCGTGGTCGTGGTAGGCGATGTTGAGCTTGAGCGCGCCCGTGCCGTAGACGCGGTTGTGCGCCCGGCCGGTGTGCACGCCCGCCACGCACACCCTCGCCCCCGCGCGCTCGGCCCGCGGCCCCAGCCGCTCCGCGAGCAGGGTGGCCAGCAGCCCGAGCGCGATGGTGGCGTTGTGCCCGTCCGCGGGCCGGTCGTCGGTGCTGCCGGTGCCCGCGACGGTGACGACCGGGGTCATGGTGGCGCTGCACGCGTCGAGCACCCGGCCACCGGTCGGTTCCGCGAACACCATCAGCCTGCCGACGCACCCGGTCTCCACCAGCCACCGCGTGCCCAGCACCCCGGCCGCGCCGCCCTCCTCGCCGGGCACCGACGCCACCAGCACCTCGATCCAGTCGGCCAGCCCGGGGTCCTCGTCGAACGCGCGCCGCACCCCCACCAGCGCCGCGACCCCGGGCCCCTTGTCGTCCACCGCCCCGCGCCCGTGCAGCACCCGGCCCTCCAGCCGCGGCGGCACGTGCGGGCCGACGGTGTCCATGTGGAAGTTCAGCACCAGCCGCCGCTCGGTGGGCCGCGGCCGCCCCAGCCCCACGACCAGGCACGGCTGCGCGGCGAGGAACCCGGCCGGGTCGCCCGCGGCCACCTCCCGCACCGCCCCGGGCACGTCCGGCCGGTCCAGCTCCGCCACCGGCGGGCTGTCCCACCGCCGCAGCCCGAAGCCCCGCTCGGCCGCGCCGCCCGCGAACGCGCTCTGCGCCCGCTCGAACCCCGCCAGGTCCCCGCCCTCCAGCGGCGAGACCGTCGGGATCGACACCAGCTCCAGCAGCCAGTCCAGGTCCACCCGCCGCAGCACCGTCACCGCGCCGTCACCCCGCCGCCGCGGGGACACCGGCCACCAGCGACCGGAAGGAGTGCACGCAGTCCGCGTAGGCCCGCGCCCGGCGCACCGGGTCGTCGGCCACGCCGAGGTGCGGGGCCACCCCGACGTGCGGCTCCAGGCTGAACCACCCCCGGTAGCCGGAGTCGAGCAGCAGCCCCACGCACTCGGCCACCTGCGCGGTGCCGGACCCCGGCGCGCAGAACACGGCCGCGCCCGCCTGCCGCCGCCCGTCCTTGACGTGCACGTGCTCGACGTGGGGCAGCACCTCGCGCAGGAACGGCAGGCCCGGGTACCCGTGCGCCACGCCGTTGCCGGTGTCGAACAGCAGCCGCAGCGCCGGGCTGTCCACCTCGGCGAGCAGGTCGAGCGCGCGCCGCGCGCTCCGGCCCGCCCAGCCCGCGCAGTTCTCGTGCAGCAGGGTCACCCCCAGGCCCTCGGCGATGCCCGCCAGCAACCGCACGCGGGTGACGACGGCCGCCCGCCAGTCGTGCTCCGAGCGCCCGTCGTTGGGGTAGGACATGATCCGCAGGTACCGGCAGCCCAGCCTGCGCGCGACCCGCGCGGACCGGCCCAGGACGTGCGCGTCGGCGGCCGCGTCGGTGCCGATGCTGGTGGACCAGTCCCCGAGCGGGGTGTCGACCACCGGCACGCGCAGGCCGTCGAGGAGGTCGACGAGCCGGTCGACCTCGGGGTCGGACAGCTCGTGCACCCGCCTGCCGCCCACCGACCGCAGCTCGATGCCGTCCAGGCCGAGCTGCTTGTGCGCGGCGACCTGCTGGGCCGCGGAATCCGCTGCCTCGTCTCCGATCCCGCACACGCGGATGTCCCCACCGCGGATGTCCATCGTCACCCCGAGCCTCCCACTGTCCTGGCGGGACAACAGCTACCACCGCGGCGGACCCGGGCGCGCGCTCATCCACACGATGGTGTGTGACCGGTGGGTTGGCCCGGCGCCGGGCCTGAACGCCCACCGGGCAGGACGAGGAGCGGGGCGCCCGGCTCGGTGCCGGGCGCCCCGCCGTCCGCCCTATCAGGTGGTCAGGCTGTCAGGCGGTCAGGTCGTACACGGTGTAGTTGCCGACGGTCGAGGCGGTGAAGTTCTCCTGCACCCAGGTGGCGATCTCGGTGCCGGTGGAGCCCCCGCCCAGGCCACCCCCGCCCCTGCCGCCGCCCGCGACGTAGTAGGTGATCTCGCCGTTCGCCACGGCCGCCTGGAACTGCGCGAGCGTGGGGGCGTCGTCGGTGCCGCTCCACCCGCCGATCGCGATCACGGCCCTGCCGCCGGCGATCTCCAGGCCCGCGGCGGTCTGCGACCCCGACACCGCCGCCGCCCACCTCGTCGTGGTCGTGGCCAGCAGCGCGCTGAGCGGGTCGCCCTGGGTGGACCCGCCCGCTCCCGGGCCCGTGCCGCCCGCCGAGGACGGGCCGGAGGTGGGGATGGAGCCGCCGTGGGCGACCGAGGACGTGGTGACCGCGTAGGCGGCCGTGCCCAGCCCCGCGGTCAGCACCGAGGCGGCGACCAGGACCACCGCCGCGCGGCGGGTGGTGGCGAAGCCGACCACCAGGACCGTGGTGACCACCAGGCCCACCGCGACGACCACGAACTTGAGCCACGGCAGGTAGTCGGCGTCGCGGGCCAGGAGCACGTAGCTCCACACCGCGGTCACCGCGACCATGCCCGCCAGCCAGTGGCGGGCGGTGGCCGACCCGCGGCCGCGCCAGAGCTCGCGGCCCGCGATGCCGACGAGGGCGGCGATGGCCGGCGCCAGGGCGACGGCGTAGTAGGGGTGGGTGGTGCCGCTCATGAAGCTGAAGACCAGCGCGGTGACCAGCAGCCAGCCACCCCACAGCAGCAGCGCGGCGCGGGTGCGGTCGGTGCGGGGCGCGCGGCGGGTCAGCCACAGGCCCGCCACGAGGCCGACCAGGGCGGCCGGGAGCAGCCAGGAGACCTCGCTGCCGAAGGCGGAGCCGAACATCCGGAACAGGCCGGTGCTGCCGCCGAAGCCGGTGCCGCCCCCACCGCCCCCGTTGCCCTCACCGCCGAGGATGCGGCCGAGGCCGTTGTAGCCCAGCGCCAGTTCCAGCAGGCTGTTCGTCGTGGACCCGCCGATGTACGGGCGGCTGCTCGCGGGCCACAGCTCCACCAGGGCGATGTACCAGCCCGCGGCGGCGATCACGGCGGCCAGCGCCCCGGCCAGGTGTGCCAAGCGCTTGCCGACCGAGGTGGGGGCGGCGACCAGGTAGACCAGCGCGAAGGCGGGCAGCACGAGGAAGCCCTGCATCATCTTGGTGAGGAAGGCGAACCCGATCGCCACCCCGGCGAGCGCCAGCCACGTGCCGCTTGCCTTCTCCGTGGCGCGGGTGACGCAGTAGGCCGCGGCGACCATCAGCAGGACCAGCAGCGCGTCCGGGTTGTTGAAGCGGAACATCAGCACCGCCACCGGGGTGAGCGCCAGGGCGGCGCCCGCCACCAGCCCCGCCGCCGGGCCGCTGACCCGCTTGACGGTGGCGTGCAGCAGGCCGACGGCGGCCACGCCCATCAGCGCCTGGGGGAGCAGCACCGAGAAGCTGGAGAAGCCGAGAACCCTGGCGAACGCCGTGGCCACCCACAGCGCGGCGGGCGGCTTGTCGACGGTGATGGCGTTGCCGGAGTCGAGCGAGCCGAACAGCCACGCCTTCCAGCTCTGCGTGCCCGCCTGCACCGCGGCGGCGTAGAACTCGTTGCCGTAACCGGACGCGGTGAGGTTCCAGGTGTAGAGCACGGCGGTCATCGCCAGCAGGACCAGCAGCGCGGGGCGGGCCCAGGAGGGGTCCGAGGCCGGTCCGCGCAGCACGCGCCGCCGGCGCGGCACCGGGGGAGCGTGGTCGGCCGCGCGGTGGCGGGCCCCCGGCTCCAGCCGGGACAGCAGGGTGGTCATGTCGGTGCTCGTTCCTCTCGGGAAGGGGTGGGGTCAGGCCGCGTGGACGGCGGGCAGGGCGGTCGGGTCGGCGACCCGCGGCACGCCGTGGCGGTGCGAGCGGCGCATCCTGGCCACCCCGCGCAGGTCGGCCAGCGCGGTGGCGAGGACGTCGACGCTGGAGTCGGGGTCCTCGGTCCAGTCGACGGGCACCTCGTAGACGCGCATGCCAGAGCGCTGGGCGAGGATCAGCAGTTCGGTGTCGAAGAACCAGGCGGTGTCCTCCACCACCGGCAGCAGGCGGGCGGCGGCGTCGGCGCGGATGGCCTTGAACCCGCACTGCGCGTCGGAGAACTCCGCGTGCAGCGCCACCCGCAGGAGCCGGTTGTACGAGCGGGAGAGGAACTCGCGCTTGGCGCCGCGCACCACCCGCGCGCCGCGGGCGAGGCGGGAGCCGGTGGACAGCTCCGAGTGCCCGGACAGCAGCGGGGCGATGAGCGCGTCCAGCGCGGCCAGGTCGGTGGACAGGTCGACGTCCATGTAGGCGAGCACGGGCGCGTCGGAGGCGGTCCAGACCGCCTTGAGCGCGCGGCCCCGGCCCTTCTCCCGCAGCGTCGCGACCTCGACCTCCGCGAACTCGGCGGCCAGCCGACGGGCGACCAGCGGGGTGGCGTCGGTGGAGGCGTTGTCCGCGATGGTGACGCGGAAGTCGTAGGGGAGGGTGCGCGCGAGGTGGCGGTGCAGCGCGCGCACGCTGCGCTCCAGGTCGCGCTCCTCGTTGTGGACGGGGATGACGACGTCCAGCACCACGGTGCGGGCCTGGGTGTCGATGGGGTCGGCCCCGGTCCGGGCCGCGGTTGTCGCTGTCATGGCGTGAACTCTGGGGCTCACGCCTGGACGCGGGGTGTGGCGCGGCTGTGCGGCGTCTGTGAGCGCGCGGCCCCGGGACGGGCCCCCGGGGCCGCGCGCCGTGGTGCTACCTGGCCCTGTAGGTGATGTGGGTGACCTTGGGCGACTGGGCGACCCGCAGCGGCACCAGTTCCACGTCCACCCCGGCGAACAGCGGTTCGCCCGCGCCCAGGACGACGGGGGCCTGGTGCACCAGCAGTTCGTCGATCTCCCCGGCGGCGAGGTAGTGGCGCACGGTCGACGGCCCGCCCGCGATGTCGACCCGCTGGTCGCCCGCGGCCTCCTTGGCCAGCTCCAGCGCCACCTCCGGCCCCTCGGTGACGAAGTGGAAGGTGGTCCCGCCCGCCATCGGCAGCGGGTCGCGGGCGTGGTGGGTGAGCACGAAGACCGGGCAGTGGTAGGGCGGCTCCTCGCCCCACCAGCCGCGCCACGACAGGTCCCACGGGCCGCGGTGGCCGTCGAACATGTTGCGCCCCATGACGTAGGCGCCGATGCCCGCCTTCGCCTCCGCGAGGACGGCGGCGTCCACCGGGTGCACGTCGCCGAAGGCCCAGGTGTGGTTGCGCAGGCCCCCGATGCCCATCGGGTTGTCGATGCCCTGCTCCAAGCCCGCGGCGAAGCCGTCGAGGGAGATCGCGAGGCGGGCGGTGACGGTCATCGGGACTCCTCGAAGGCCTGGGTGAGCGCGGTGGCGAAGGCGGCGGCGTGCGGCCCGAAGCCGCCGTGGCCGCCGGGCACGGTCCTGGGCTCGACGCCCAGGTGGCGGGCGAGCGCGAGGGTGGCCTCGTGCGCGGGCTCCCCGGCCGAGGCCGCGCCCACCAGGGGCACGACCGGGACGCCCAGGTCCAGGTCGACCGGGGCGCGGCCGAAGCCGGGCACCTCGTACCCGGCGAAGGTGTCGAGGTTGGCGGGGATGCGGGCGAGCATCTCCGGGTCCTGCGGCCCGGGGTCCTCCTCGCCACCGCCGAGGGCCGCGCCGAGCACGCCCATCGCCGCCCCGGCACCGCCCGCCCGGTACGCCTCGCCCACGTCGTCGATCACCGACCGCCACTTCGCCGCGTCCGGCAGCAGCGAGAACAGCGGCGGCTCGTGCGCGGCCAGCACCCGCACGGCCTCGGGGTGCCGGGCGGCCAGCGCCAGCCCGATCTGCGCCCCGCTGCTGTTGCCGAACACGAACGCCGGCCCGCCGAAGTGGCTGATCAGCCGGTGCGCGTCCGCGGCGTGCTCGGCCACGTCCTGCACGGCGGGCGGCCCGTCGAGCGGGCTGCGCGAGTTGCCCCGCCGGTCGTAGGTCACCACCGCGTACCGCCGCGCCAGCGCGTCCGCGAGCGGGGCGAACCCGGCCGCGTCGTAGATCCCGCCGCAGATCAGCAGCACCAGCGGGCCGCTGCCGCGCACCTCGTGGTGCAGCACCGCGCCCGGCACCGAGAGCTTGTCGACACGCATCCGGGTCCTCCCGTTCCGTTCCTCCGTCGCCAGCAGGTCGGAGCCCCCACCGGGGATCCGACACCGCCGGGCCGCGGAAGTCGACAACGGGTGGGTAACGGCCGGGTCAGCGCTCCCGGCCGGTGAAGGCGTGCTCTCGGACGCGGCCGTCCGGGCTGTCGCCGAACAGGCGCGCGTCCTGGTCGGGCTCGGTGTGCTCGGTGGCCACGGCGCCCTCCTGCCGGGGGCGGTGGCCGCTGCTCACCCGCTCCGAGCGCAGCCGGGGCAGCGCGTACGGGTGCTGCGAGCGCGCCCAGGCCACCAGCCGCTCGCGCACCAGGCAGCGCAGGTCGAACAGGGTGGGCGCGTCGGCGGCGCTGACCAGCGCGCGCACCCGCACCAGGGTGTTCACCGCGTCGGTCACCTGGAGCACGCAGGTGCGGCCGTCCCACAGGTCGGTGCTGTCGAGGATGGCCCGCAGCTCCGCGCGCATCTCCTCCACCGGCATCGCCCAGTCCACGTCGACCTCCACCGTGCCCAGCAGCGCGGCCTCCCGGCGGGTCCAGTTCTCGAACGGGTTGGACATGAAGTGCGAGGTCGGGATGACCAGCCTGCGGTCGTCCCAGATGTGCACCACCAGGTAGGTCAGCGTGATGTCCTCGATGCGGCCCCACTCGCCCTCGACGATCACCACGTCGTCGAGCCGGATGGCGTCGCTGAACGCGATCTGCAACCCGGCGAAGACGTTGCCCAGCAGCGACTGCGCGGCCAGCGCGGCGATCGCGCCGATGACGCCCGCCGACGCGAGCAGGCTCGCCCCTGCGGCCCGCGCGCCCGGGAAGGTCATCAGCATCGCGCCCAGGGCGAGCACGGCGACGCCCGCGACCGTCACCCGGCGCACCAGGGTGATCTGGGTCTGCACGCGGCGCGCGTGCCGGTTGTCGCGCTCGTCCACCCGCAGCCGCGAGAGCACCGTCTGCTCCACCGACAGCAGGACACCCGTGAGCAACCACGCCCCGCTCGCGATCAGCGCCAGGGTCATCGCGTGCTCCGCGGGGTCGGTCCACGCCCCCCGGGGCAGCGCCACGAACACGGTGGCGCGCAGGATCACCAGCGCCGCGAACACCCGCAGCGGCCGCGAGGCGTGCTCGGCCAGCTCCGCCAGCAGCGGCGAACGCCCGCCGATCCGGCGGAAGCCCTTGCGCAACAAGCGTTCCGCGACCAGGAAGACAGCGAAGACGACGACTGCCACCCCTGCGGCAGACAGCACCCTCAGCCAAGCATCCGACACCGGGACGCTCCTCTCGTTGATCGGTTCAGAGGGACGTACCACCGGTACGGCCGGGTGTGCGCCCCCCGGGCGCGTTCGTGGGGACCTTCACACCCGGCGCGGCCGCGCGGGCGTGCCGCAATTCCGCCGACCGGGGTGGTTGACCACCCCGCGCACGGGGCACCTAACCGGACAAGACGCCATGCTGGCGGACCAGCACCCCGGTAGGAGGTCCCCCGATGGATGACTCCATCCCCACCATCCCCACCCAGCGCGCCGCCGAGTTCGAGACCGCCGACGACGAGGTCTTCGGCGCCTGCCTGTGCCCGGAGTTCTCGTACGGGCGCAGGCTGCTGCACAGCGCGGGCCAGCCCGGCTGCGCCTACGAGGTCCGGGCGAGCTGACCCCGCGCCCGTCTGCTTTGCTGACCCGCGAGCGCCCGCCGACCCGCGGGCGCCAGGGCGGGGAGGGGCGCGGTGCACGGGCACGCAGGGGTGGGGCAGGGCGAGCAGGGCGACGAGGTCGGTCAGCGGTCCGTCCGCGGCTGGGCGGGCACGCTGACCGGCGTCGCCGCGCTGTTCGTCCTGCTCCGCCTCCTGGCGGTGGCCCACTACGACTGGCACACGGCGTTCGCGCTGCTGCACACCCTCGACTTCGAGGACGCCCCGGCGATCTTCCTCGGCACGTTCATGGCCAACGAGGTCGTCAGCAGCGTGCTGCTGGTGGCGATCCTGCCGTTCACGGTGTTCGCCAAGCTCACCGGACGGGCTCACCCTGAGGAGCGGGCGCAGTGGGTGGGCTCGGCGCTGCTGTCGGTGGTGCTCGTGTCGCTGATCGTCGCGCACGTGCGGACCTTCCACAGCTGGGGCCTGCTCATCGGCATCGCCGTGCTGGCCGTGCTCATCCCGCTGGTCCAGCGCGGTCGCTCGCACCCGCGCGTGGGCAAGGCCGTGGAGTTCGTCCTCCAGCGCTCCCGCCTGCTCGCGGCCACCGCCGCCCTCGCCTGCGCCGCGGCCGTGTCGACGCCGTGGGTGCCGCTGGAGCGGATCGAGACCACCACCGAGGGCACCCGGGACTACTACGTCTTCGACGTCAGCCCCGGCTTCCTCAAGGTCCTCACCGAGGACGAGCACGCCTTCCACATCTTCCGCGACGACGAGGTCCGCTCGCGCACGGAGCTCACCGAGCACTGACCCGTCCCCCTTGGACGTCCGTCACACGGAGCCCGGGTCCGCCCCGATACTTGGTACGCTAATCATTGGCATACCAAAGGAGTGGTCGTGGGCGAACCGGACCTGGGCGAGGACCCCCTGGCGCTGGAGCGGCAGGTCTGCTTCGCGCTGTCCATCGCGGCGCGCAGCGTGGTCGCGATCTACCGGCCGCTGCTGGAACCGATGGGGCTGACCCACCCGCAGTACCTGGTCATGCTGGCGCTGTGGGGGCGCTCCCCGCTCACCGGCAAGGAGCTGTCCGGGATGCTCGCCCTCGACCCCGGCACCCTCACCCCGCTGCTCAAGCGGCTGGAGGCGGCCGGGTACCTGCGCCGCGACCGCGACCGCGACGACGAGCGGGCGCTGGCGGTCACCCTCACCGACGCGGGGCGGGCGCTGCGCGAGCGCGCGCTGGAGATCCCCCCGCAGGTCGTGGCCACCCTCGGCATGCCCGTCGCGGACCTCGAATCCCTGCACGCCGCCCTCACCCGCGTCATCGCCGCCGCGAGACAGGAGCCGTCATGACCCAGCCCGCCCAACCCACCCAGTCTGATCAGCCCGCCCAGCCCGGTCTGGGCGCGCGCCTCTGGTACGCGGTGGGCGGCCGGATGCCGCGGCGCCACGCCGACTACGTGCTGCGCACCGCCACCGACCGCACCTGGCTCGCGCGGTTCGCCCTGCGCGTGCTGCTGCGCGCCGTCCTGCCCGCCACGGTCCTGATCACCCTGGTGCTGCTGCTGGCGCTCGACGCCCCGATCGGCCTCGCCCTGGCCTGCGGCGCCCTCGGCCTGATCGTCGGCATGTACTACGCGCTGTCCTACTCGATCGAGAGCGTGGAGGGGTTGGTCGCCCGCTACGGCTTCGCCCCCGGCACCGCGGCCAGGCTGCGCGAGGAGCGCAAGGAGGCCCGCGACCCCGAGCGCGAGGCCCGCTACGCCGCGCGGTGGCGGGACGCGGGCGGGGCCTGACCCTACTCCCGGTAAGTTAACGGTGGTAGGTTGGCCCCAGTGATCCGCGCGGAAGGGGACCGGCCATGGCCGCCGAGCACGTTGACGTCCTGATCGTCGGCGCCGGGTTGTCCGGTGTCGGGGTCGCGAGCCACCTGCGCAGGCGGCTGCCGGGCAAGACGTTCACCATCCTGGAGGCCCGCGGCGCCCTCGGCGGCACCTGGGACCTGTTCCGCTACCCCGGCGTGCGCTCGGACTCGGACATGTTCACCCTCGGCTACGCCCACAAGCCCTGGACGCGGCCCAAGTCGATCTCCGACGGCGCCGCCATCCGCGACTACATCGCCGAGACCGCGCGCGAGGAGGGCATCACCGAGCGGATCCGCTTCCACCACCGCGTCGTCAGCGCGGAGTGGTCGACCCCCGACGCCCGCTGGACGGTCACCGCCGAGCGCTCCGACACCGGCGAGGTCGCCGTCTTCACCTGCTCGTTCCTGCTCGCCTGCACCGGCTACTACCGCTACGAGCACGGCTACACCCCCGAGTTCCCCGGCATCGAGCGCTTCGGCGGCACCGTGGTGCACCCGCAGCTGTGGCCGGAGGACCTGGACTACACCGGCAAGAAGGTCGTGGTGATCGGCAGCGGCGCCACCGCCGTGACGCTGGTGCCGTCCATGGCGGGCACCGCCGAGCACGTCACCATGCTCCAGCGCTCCCCGAGCTACGTGCTCACCCTGGGCGCCCGCGACCCCATCGCCGACGCGCTGCGCAAGTGGCTGCCCGCGCGCGTGGCCTACCCGGTGATCCGCTGGAAGAACGTGCTCACCGCGACCCTGTTCTACCAGCTCAGCAGGCGTCGCCCCGAGCTGGTGAAGGACCTGCTGCGCAAGGACGCCGTGCGCAGGCTGCCCGCGGGCTACGAGGTCGACAAGCACTTCAAGCCCAAGTACGACCCGTGGGACCAGCGCGTGTGCTTCGTCCCCGACGGCGACCTGTTCCGCGCGCTGCGCAAGGGCACCGCCTCCATCGCCACCGACCGGATCGCCACCTTCACCGAGACCGGCATCGAGCTGGAGTCCGGCGCGACCCTCGACGCCGACGTCGTGGTCACCGCCACCGGCCTGGACGTGCTCATGCTCGGCGGGATGGCGCTGTCGGTGGACGGGGAGAAGGTCGACCCGGCCGACCACGTCGCCTACAAGGGCATGATGCTCGGCGGCGTGCCCAACGCGGCGCTGGCGATCGGCTACACCAACGCCTCCTGGACGCTCAAGGTCGACCTCACCGCCCAGTACGTGTGCAGGCTCCTCGCGCACATGGACGCCGAGGGCCTGCGGGTGGTCACGCCCAAGGAGCCCGACGCCTCGGTCGAGCGCGTGCCGTTCCTCGACCTGCAGGCCGGGTACGTCAAGCGCGCCGAGTCCCGGCTGCCCGCCCAGGCCGCCCGCGCCCCGTGGCGGCTGCGCCAGAACTACCCCGCCGACGTGCGCACGCTGCGCTACGGCCCGGTGGACGACGAGGTGGAGTTCAGCCGATGACCCGCGGGTAGGGTGGTCCTCCTCTGCACCGCGCCCCGGGCACCCGGGGTTGTCCCAGGGAGAGCATGGGCACGATCGCACCCGGCACCGCCGCTGGTCTGGCCCGGTGCACACCGGTCTTCCGGCCCGCCGACCCGCACCGGGAGGGGACCGTCGCCTTCCACGGCGACCTGCCCGCGGACCCCACCGGTGAGCTGACCATCCTGACCCCGGTCGACGGCGTCGTCGTCGAGCGCGCGGTGCCGGTGCTGACCCTGCCGGTGGCCGAGGCCGTCCCGGTGCTCAGCCGGGCCCGCCGCACCCCGGGCAGCGACCCCGCCGCCGCGTTCTGGGGCGCGGTGGTCGTCGTCGCCCTCCAGCTGGTCGCCCGCGGCCGCGTCGTGCCGGGGGTCTCCCCGGGCGGGTTCGACACCTGGCGGGCCGGGCCGCTCGACGCCGCGGACGCCGCCCGGCTGCGCGAGCTGGCCGCGGCGATGCCCGCCACCGCCCGCGCCGAGCCCGTCCCGGGTGCCCCCGGAACGCTGGCCGACCCGCTCGGGCTGGTGCGCGCGTTCGTCGACGCCGTCGCCGACGGTGCCCCGCGCTCCGCCGCCGCCCCGCTGGCCGCCGGTGGCCCGCTGTTCGCCTCCCGCGCGCCGAACCGGGTGCCCCAGCTGCGGCCGTGGTCCGACGAGCTGTCCGCGGGCCTGGACTCGGGGGTGCGCGCGTCGCTGCGGGTGGAGGTGCCCGGCGGCGACTACGCGGGCGCGGCCTTCCACGCCGTCGTGCAGGCCCACTCGCTCGCGGACCCGGCGGTGGTCGTCGACGCCGAGCAGCTGTGGGCGGGCGCGGGGCACCGGCTGGGCGCCGACGCCCGCCTGGAGCTGGTCCGGGCGCTGCGCCGGGCGGCGCGCGCCTGGCCCGCGCTGGAGCGGCTGCTCGCCCGGTCCGCGCCCGACCGGCTGGTGCTCGACGACGGGGAGGTCACCGAGCTGTTCGCCGCCGCGCCCCGGCTGGCCGCCGCGGGCGTGCCGGTGCACTGGCCGCGCGAGCTGGTGCGGTCGCTGGGCGCGCGGGCCGTCGTCGGCCGGGCCGGGCCGACCACCGCGGCGGGGTCGGTGTTCGCGGGCGGCGGGCTGTTCGCCGTGGACTGGCGGCTGGCCCTCGGCGGCGACCCGCTCACCCCGGCCGAGCTGGACCGGCTGGCCGAGGCGCGGCGGCCGGTGGTGCGGCTGCGCGACGAGTGGGTGCTGGTCGACCCGGACCTGGCCCGCCGGGCGCGCGGGCGCGAGCCGCTGAGCGCGATCGAGGCGCTGGGCGCGGCGCTGACCGGCACCGCCGAGGTCGGCGGCGAGCGGGTCGAGGTGGAGGCCGACGACTGGTTGGCCGGGCTGCGCGCCCGCATCCAGGACCCGGACTCCGGCACCGAGGTCGTCGAGGCGCCGCGGGCGCTGGCGGCGACCCTGCGCGACTACCAGCTGCGCGGGCTGCGCTGGCTGGCCAGGATGACCGGGCTGGGGTTGGGCGCGTGCCTGGCCGACGACATGGGCCTGGGCAAGACCGTCACGCTCATCGCCCTGCACCTGCACCGCGCGCCCACCCACCCGGGGCCGACGCTGGTGGTGTGCCCGGCGTCGCTGCTGGGCAACTGGAAGCGCGAGGTCACCTGCTTCGCCCCCGGCACCCCCGTGCGCCGCTTCCACGGCCCCGGCCGCACCCTCGACGGCGCGGACGACGGCTTCGTGCTCACCACCTACGGCACCCTGCGCCAGGACGCCGACCGGCTGGCCGGGCACGCGTGGGGGCTGGTGGTCGCGGACGAGGCCCAGCACGTGAAGAACCCGGCGTCGGGCACCGCCAAGGCGCTGCGCGCGATCCGCTCCGGCGCGCGCGTCGCGCTCACCGGCACCCCGGTGGAGAACACCCTGTCCGAGCTGTGGGCGGTGCTGGACTGGACCACCCCCGGCCTGCTGGGGACGGCCGCGGGCTTCCGCGCCCGCTGGGCCAAGCCGATCGAGGCCGACCGCGACGAGGCCGCCGCCGCGCGGCTGGCCGCCCTGGTCCGCCCGTTCCTGCTGCGCCGCCGCAAGTCCGACCCGGGCATCGCCCCCGAGTTGCCGCCCAAGACCGAGACCGACCGGCCGGTGGCGCTGACCCACGAGCAGGCGGCGCTCTACCGGGCCGCGGTGGGCGAGGCGATGGACCGCATCCGCGTCGCCGACGGCATGGCCCGCCGCGGCCTGGTGATGCGGCTGCTCACCGCGCTCAAGCAGGTGTGCAACCACCCGGCGCAGTACCTGCGCGAGCCGCAGGGCGCGCTGGCGGGCCGCTCGGGGAAGCTGGAGCTGCTCGACGAGCTGCTGGGCACCATCCTGGCCGAGGACGGCGCCGTGCTGGTGTTCACCCAGTACGTGCGGATGGGCAGGCTGCTGGAGCGGCACCTGGCCGACCGGGGCGTGCGCACCGGCTTCCTGCACGGCGGCACGCCCGTGCCGCGGCGCGAGGAGCTGGTGCGCGCCTTCGACGCGGGGGAGTTCCCGGTCTTCCTGCTCTCGCTGAAAGCCGCGGGCACCGGGCTCAACCTCACCCGCGCCGACCACGTCGTGCACTACGACCGGTGGTGGAACCCGGCTGTGGAGGACCAGGCGACCGACCGGGCCTACCGGATCGGGCAGACCCGCCCGGTGCAGGTGCACCGGCTGGTGGCCGAGGGCACGGTGGAGGACCGGATCGCGCAGCTGCTGCGGGGCAAGCGCGACCTCGCCGACGCCGTGCTCAGCGGCGGGGAGGCCGCGCTGACCGAGCTGACCGACGCGGAGCTGGCCGACCTGGTCGAGCTGCGGGGCGGTCGGTGACCCCGGCCGCCCGCGGCTTCCCGGCGTTCCCGCCCGCCCGCGGCGCCGGGTCCTTCGCCCGCTCCTGGTGGGGCCGGGCGTGGGTGAAGGCGCTGGAGGACACCGCGCTCGACGAGGCGCAGCTGCGGCAGGGCCGCCGCTACGCCCGCGCGGGCTACGTCGGCGCCATCACCGCCTCGCGCGGGCGGCTGTCCGCGGTGGTGCGCGACTACGAGGACGACACCTCCTACCACACCGCCGTGCTGCTGGAACCGCTGTCGGGCGCGGAGTGGGACCGGTTCCTCCGGCAGGTCGGCGCCGAGGTCGGGCACCTGGCCGCGCTGCTCGACGGCGACGTGCCCCCCGCGCTGGTGGCCGCCGCGGCGGACGCGGGCGTGCGGCTGCTGCCCGAGGTCGGCGACCTCGACCCGGACTGCCCGTGCCCCGGCTTCGAGCTGCCGTGCAGGCACGCCGCCGCGCTGGCCTACCAGACCGCCTGGCTGCTCGACGCCGACCCGTTCGTGCTGCTGCTCCTGCGCGGCCGCGACCGGGACGAGCTGCTGGAGCCCCTGCGCGCCCCCGCGCGGGAGGCCGCGGGCGACCCGGCCGCGGCGGCGTTCGCCGCGGCCCCGGTGCCCCTGCCCGACCCGCCGCCGCTGCCCGACGGCCCACCCGAGGTGCCCTCGATCCCGCCCGCCCCCGGGGTGGAGCCGCAGGTGCTGGAGATGCTGGCCCTCGACGCCGCCCTGCGCGCCCGCGAGCTGCTGGCCGACCCCGACACCCCGGTGCTCGACGAGTGGGCCGACGCGGTGCGCTTCGCCGCCACCCACCCGCGGGCGCGCGTCCCCGACCGCCCCGGGCTCGACCGGGCCGTGGCCGCGTGGCGGGCGGGCGGGCCCGCCGGGCTGGCCGTGCTGGCCGAGCCGTGGACCCCGGACCCGGCCGTGCTGGCCCACGCGCGCGAAGCCCTGGCCGCCACCTGGGACGAGGGCGAAGCGCCCGAAGCCCTGGTGCGGCACAACCGGTGGACGGCGGGCCCGCACCAGCTGCGCCTGGACCGCGACGGCCGCTGGCACCCCTACCGCGACCGGGCGGGCACGTGGTGGCCCGCAGGCCCGCCGCACCGCGACCCGGCGTCAGCCCTGCTCTCGGTCCTGCCCTGAGCGCACCAGGCCGTCGACGAAGGACAGCTTGGTGAGCACCGCGGGGGAGAGCACGAACGGGTACAGGTCGTCCTTGCCCATGCTGCGGTTGAGCTGGTTGGCCGCCCGCGACAGCGGCACCCAGGTGTCGATCAGCTCGGTGAACGGCAGGTGGTCGCGGGGCAGCGCGTCGACCGGGGTGTCGGGGTGCGGGGCGATCGGCGTGCCCGCCACCAGCACGCCGAACGCCGCGGCCGTCTGCACGGTGTCGCGGATGTGCAGCAGGTGGGCGAAGGTCTCCGCCCAGTCCTCCCACGGGTGCGCGGTGGCGTAGGTGCTGACGTAGTCCTCCTGCCAGCCCTCCGGCGGCGGGCCCGCGTAGTGCTCCTTGAGCGCCTCCTGGTAGTCGGCGCGCTCGTCGCCGAACAGCTCGCGGAAGGCGTCCGGGTCGTCGCGCACCAGCTGCTCCCAGAAGTAGTGCCCGATCTCGTGCCGGAAGTGGCCGAGCACGGTCCGGTACGGCTCGTCGAGCTGGGCGCGCAGCTGCTCGCGGTGGGCGTCGTCGCCCTCGGCCACGTCCAGGGTGATCACCCCGGTCGCGTGGCCGGTGGTCACCGGCGACTCCGAGCTCGACAGCAGGTCGAAGGTGACCCCGCCGCTGTCGAGCCCGAGGTCGTCGAGCTGGTGCAGCAGCCGCCGCTTGGCCGCCTCGGCGGTGGCGAAGGTGGCCAGGCCCGCCGGGTCGCTGTCGGCGGGCCTGGTCCTGGTCAGCGCGCAGCACCCGCACAGCTCGCCGTCGGCGGCGGGCACCCAGTTGCACCCGGCGAGCTCGGCGTTGGCGCACCGGGCCGCGGCGCGGACCATGGCGCGGGCCGACCGCAGGTACCCCACCTCGGTCCCGCACACCACGCAGGAGGAGTTCTCGAAGAACAGGACGTTGCCGCACTCGGGGCAGGAGAACGATCGCACGAGTCCCCTGTACCCACACCGGGGCCCCGCCACTCCGAGCGGCGCCGAACCGGGCTCAGACGAGCGAGCCGCCGCCGTCGACGTGCACGGTCGTCCCGGTGATGAACCCGTTGGTGAGCAGCGCGAGCACCGCGGCCGACACGTCGGCGGTGGTGCCCACCCTGCCCGCGGGCAGCGACCCCGCCACGCCCGCCAGGAAGTCGTCCTTGTCCGGCCGTGCGTCCCAGGCGCCGGAGTCGACGATGCCCGGGGACACCGCGTTCACCCGCACCGGCGCCAGTTCCAGCGCCAGCGCGGCGACCAGGGTCGACACGGCCGCGTTCGTCACCGCCATCATCGACAGCCCCGGTGCCGGGCGGCTCGCGGCGACACCGGAGAACAGCACCACCGACCCGCCCGCGGCCAGCTTCGCGCCCAGGTGCTTGACCAGCAGCACCGGCCCGATGACCTTGACGTCGAACGCGCGGTGCACGGCGTCGCGGTCGAGGCCCGCGACCGGCCCGTTGGCGTGCGCGGCGCCCGCGACGACCAGGTGGTCGACCCGCTCCAGGGTGGCGGCCAGCGCCGCGATCGACGCCTCGTCGGTCAGGTCCACCCGGGCCGTGGTGACCCCGCCCGCGCTGATGCGCGACGGGTCGCGGCCCGCCACGACCACGTGCGCACCCGCCGCCGCGGCGTCCTCGGCGACCCGCGCCGCGATGCCGGAGCTGCCGCCCACGATCAGGATGTGCTTGTCCACCAGGGTGCCCATGTCCGTTGTTCCTCTGTCCGCTGTTCGGAGTTCACTGTGCGCGGCGGTTGCCGCTCTTCCCGTGCAGCGCCGGGGGAGCCCGGGATCATCCCTCCATGAGATCCATGCTTTCTCGGATTGCGATAAGTTCTGCGAATGCCGACGTTGCGCGCGCTGGAATGCCTGGTCGAAGCGGTGGACCGGGGGTCGGTGACCGCCGCCGCGGCGGCGCTGCACCTGTCGCAGCCCGCCTTGTCGCACCAGTTGGCGGCGCTGGAGCGGGAGGTGGGCGCGCCGCTGGTGGAGCGGCTGCCGCGCGGGGTGCGGGCCACCGCGGCGGGCGTGGCCGTCGTCGAGCAAGCCCGGGTCGCCCTGGCCGCGGCGCGGCGCTCGGTGGCCCTGGGCCGCGCGGTGGCCGAGGGCGCGGGCGGCGGGCTGCGGGTGGCGTGCGCGGAGACGATGGTCGCCCCGCTGCTGGCGCCGGTCCTGCGCGCGTGGCGGCTCGCGCGGCCGGGCGTGGCGCTGTCGGTGGTGGAGTGCCGGGGCGCGCGGGCGGTGGCCGACCTGCTCACCGCCCAGGAGGCCGACCTGGGGCTGGCGCCGCGGCCGGAGCGCTTCGACGGCCGCGTCACGGTGGTGGGGGAGGAGGAGGTCGTCGCGGTGCTGCCACCCGACCTCGACCCCGGCCCGGCGCTGGCCTGGGCGGACCTCGACGGGCTCGACGTCGTGCACTTCCACCCCGACAACGGGCTGGCGGCGTGGCTGGACGAGGCGGCGGCCGCGCACGGCACCACTCTCACCGCCGTCACCCGCACCCGCTCGGCCACCACGGCGGTGCACCTCGCGCACGCGGGCCTGGGCGTCGCGCTCGTCCCGACCACGGCGCTGCCGCCCGCCGCGCGCGTCGCCGTGCGGCCGCTGCGCCCCCGGCTCACCCGGCAGGTCGTGGTGCTCGACCCGGCGCCCAGCGACGCACTGGCCAGGCGGTTCACCGCCGACCTGGTGAGCAGGGGCGTCCCGGTGCCCGCCGCGGCGCGCAGGCCGTGAACGGCAGGCAGGCCCCTCCCGGTGCGGGAGGGGCCTGCCGGTGGTGCTGCGCTCTGCCGAGCGGTCGACCGTCGCTGAGCGGCGTTACTTCTTGGCCGGGGTCAGGTCGATGTCGATGGTGTTGCCCGAGCTCTCGACGAAGGCGCCGATGATGGGGCTCAGCGGGCCGCACTTGACGGTCTCGGACAGGGCGTACTTGCCCTTGAGCTTGCCGCCCTTGGTCACGTCGAACTTGCCGCTGGACTTGAGCTGGATGTCCGAGGGGGTCTTGGTCTTGCAGCTGTCGCCCTGGTAGACCGGGAAGCCGAAGATCGAGACCTTGGTCAGCTTGACGTTGAGCTTGCTGTTGAAGGTCACCGCGGTCTGCGACACCGTGCCCGAGGACTGGCCCACCGGGTCGAAGGCGACCGTGGCGCCCACCGGGATGAAGCCGAAGATGCGGAACTTGCCGCTGGTGGACTTCAGCGAGAGGTCACCGGTGTAGGTGCCCTTCGCCAGGTCGGCGGTCGCCGCGAACGAGCCCTGCAGCGGGACGGTGCCGTTGAGCTGGACCAGCTTCGACGAGCCGGAGACCTTGAAGTCGACCTTGGTGCCCGGGTTGGGCGTCGTGGTCGTGGTCGTCGGGACCGTGGTGGTGGTCGTGGGCTCGGTCGTGGTGGTGGTCGGGACCGTGGTGGTGGTCGTCGGCTCCGTGGTGGTGGTGGTCGGGACCGTGGTGGTGGTCGTCGGCTCCGTGGTGGTGGTGGTCGGCTCCGTCGTGGTGGTCGTCGGCTCCGTGGTCGTCGTCGTCGGTTCCGTCGTGGTGGTCGTCGGTTCCGTCGTCGTCGTGGTGGGCTCGGTGGTGGTGGTCGTGGGCTCGGTGGTGGTCGTCGTCGGTTCCGTCGTGGTGGTCGTCGGTTCCGTCGTCGTGGTGGTGGGCTCGGTGGTGGTGGTCGTGGTGGTGGTGGTCGTCGTCTCCGGCGTCGTGATGGTGAACGTCGCCAGGGTGGTGTTCTGGTTCGGCAGCAGGGTGCAGGCCGAGTCGAAGGTGCCCAGGCCGGTCTCGGTGCCGTCGGCGCGCTTCGGCGACAGGGTCAGGTTCAGCGCACCGATGGTGATGGTGGCCGTGCCCGGGTTGCTGAAGGTCAGCGACGGGGTGGAGCCGGTGGCGGTGAGGTCGAACGCGCCCGAGGCCGGGACCGGCGACTTCGGCACGGAGATCGGCACCTGCACCGGCAGGGTGATGCCGGGGGCGGCCACGGTCGCGGCGGCCTTCGCGCTGCCCTCGACGGTGGCGGCGCCGACCAGGACCAGGCCCTGGGTGGCGGTGTCGGGCACCGTCGTGATCGCCTTGATGTCGAAGGTGCCGGTCGGCTGGCCCACGGCGATGGTGGTGGGCAGGTCGGTGTTGATGACCGTCTTGATCGTCTGGTTGCCGATCAGCGGGAACGGGCAGCTGTAGTTCAGCGTGAGCGACACCGGGGTCGCCGAGCTGGTCCCGCCGCCGAGCAGCAGACCGGTCGCGACCAGCGCGCCCGCGGTGGCGGCGGAGGCGCCCGCCAACACCTTCTTGTTGACCTTCATGGGGGAACGACCTTCCTGGGTATCGGCGGTGATACGCCGGATGCGCTATTCCGACCCGCCCGGCCGGATTCGCTGTTCCGAGAGTTCCGCAGGCGAAACAAAACCACGTCCGACCGGGGTGGGGCAAGTGGTGGTGGGTGTTTCCCGAAAGTTCCCACGGTTGGTTGCCAGCCCACCGGACAGGGCGGTTTACATGCTCGGATGCGCTGTCGCGGCGGGTGTCCGGGGGGTGTGGGAACCGGCTTGTTCCTGATTCGATTTTCGTGCGCCGATGATGAAAAACGTCCCGCACGCAATGAGCCACAGGCTCCACAGGACGTATCCGGCGAAATTGACCTCGTCGACGCCGGGGACCCCCAGCGGCGCCAGCGCGCCCGCGGCGACCATCGGCGCGGACGCGACCGCGAGCGCCCGGGTGAGCGGTCCGCCCGGCATCCGCGACCCGAGCCCGGCGACGACGAGCGCGGTCCACGCCGCCGTCAGCAGGTACCCGGCCGTCTCGCCCAGCGCCGTGCCGAGCGCGGCGTGCAGGGCGCGGAAGGTGCCCACGTCGTCGCGGTCGAGGAACGGCACCACCAGCGGCCACCGCAGCAGCCCGACCACCTGCACCGCCGCGGCGGCCACCCCGACCGCCGCCACCGCCCGCCCCCGGCGCGCGTGGGCGCGCAGGCGCAGCGCGATCGGGGCGAGCAGCCCGGCGCCCGCGGCCAGGAGCAGGAACGCGGCGGCGATCGGCACCGGCCGCCCGTGGAACCGGTCCAGCACCTCCGGCGCCGGTCTGCCGAGGACGTCCGGGTAGTCGAACAGCGGGCCGAGGACGGCGAAGGCGGCGTTGGCCGCCACCGCCCCGCCGATCATCAGGACCCCGAGGGCGCGGTCGCGCATGGTCTCGCTCCATCTCTGAACGCCGTACAATCTGTACGGTGTGCAGAGTTAATCCTGTACGCTGTCCACCGTCAAGCCCCCTGGGCCGGGAACCGAACGAGGAGCCGCTGGATGCCGGGACGACCCGGGCCGCGCCGCACGCTGTCCGCGGAGGTGATCACCGACGCCGCGCTGGGCCTGCTCGACGACGGCGGGGCCGAGGCGCTGTCGATGCGGCGCATCGCGGCGGCGGCGGGGGTGGCGCCGAACGCGCTCTACACGTACTTCCCGGACAAGGCCGCCGTGCTGCGGGCGGTGGTCGACCGGCTGGTGGGCAGGCACGCGAACCCGGCGCTCACCGGCGACGCGCCCTGGCGCGACCGGGTGCGCGCGATGGCCGTCGCCGTGCGCGCGGGGCTGCTCGCCCACCCCGGGGCGGCCGCGATGATCATGTCGGCGCCGCTGGACGGGCCCGAGGCCCTGCGCTTCGGCGAACTGCTGCTCGACGCCCTGGCCGAGGCGGGCGTGACCGGCCCGGACGCGGCCAGGGCCAGCTACGCGGTCATGGTCTACCTGCTCGGCGCCATCGCCCTGGAGGCGGCCGACCAGGGCGCCGACCCCGGCGCGCGGCGCGCGGCGGCCGCGGCCATCCCGGCCGAGCACTTCCCGCGCACCGCCGCCTCGGCGGCCGTCATCGCCACCTACAACACCGTCGAGCAGTACCTCTGGGGCCTCGACCGGCTGGTCGACGGCCTCGTTCGCTGACCGGTCAGGCCCCCGGGTAGGTGCGCGGGGTGTAGACGGCGGTGGTGCCGTCGCCGCGCTCGACGACGCGGGTCTGCGACGAGCCGACCAGCAGCAGGCACCGCATGTCCACGGTCTCCGGGTCCAGGTCGGCCAGGCGCACCACCCGCACGGACTCCTCCGGCCCGCCCACGTCGCGGCCGACGACCACCGGGGTGTCGGGGGAGCGGTGGCGCAGCAGCACCTCGCGCGCCTCGCCCAACTGCCAGGGCCGGGCCTTGGACTTGGGGTTGTAGATCGCGATCGCCAGGTCGGCGCCCGCCACCGCGGCCAACCGCCGGACGATGACCTCCCACGGCTTGAGCCGGTCGGACAGCGAGAGGGTGGCGAAGTCGTGCCCCAGCGGCGCCCCGACCCGGCTGGCCACCGCCTGCGCCGCGGTCACCCCCGGCAGCACCCGCACCGGCACGTCCTTCCACTGCGGGTCGGCGGCGACCTCCACCACCGCCGCGGCCATGGCGAACACCCCCGGGTCGCCGGAGGACACCACGACCACCCGCCGCCCGCGCTTGGCCAGGTCGAGGGCGAACGCGGCGCGCTCGGCCTCCACCTGGTTGTCCGAGGCGTGCCTGCGCTGGCGGGGGTTGACCGGCACCCGCGCCAGGTAGGTCTTGTAGCCCACCAGGTCGTCGGCGACGGCCAGCGCCTCCTGCACCTCCGGGGTGAGCCACGGCCTGCCCGCCGGGCCCGTGCCCACCACGGTCACCGCCCCCTCGGCCACCTCCGCGGCCACGTGCGGGGACACCCCCGCCGCCACGCCGTCGTTGACCGGGCTGGGCAGCAGCGCCAGCGAGAAGTACGGCACCGACCCGGGGTCCACCTCGGCCAGCGGCGCGGTGCGGCCCTGCTCCCAGGTGGCGCGCTCGACGTAGAGGGCCCGGTCGAGCTTGCCCGCGGCCTCCAGCGCCCCGCGCACCTTCTCGAAGTTGCGCCCGAGCTTGAGCACCGCCGCCGAGTCCGTCGCCGCGAGCTGGGCGGTCAGCGCCTCGGCGGAGAGGGTGCCCGGCAGCACCGTCAGCACCTCCTCGCCCTCGACCAGCGGCACGCCCAGCACCGCGGCGGCGCCGCTGATCGAGGTCACCCCCGGCACGACCTCGGTGGGGTAGCGGCCGCAGAGGCGCTTGTGCATGTGCATGTAGGAGCCGTAGAACAGCGGGTCGCCCTCGGCGAGCACGACCACGTCGCGGCCCGCGTCCAGGTGCGCGGCCAGCCGGGCGGCGGCGGACTCGTAGAAGTCGGCCATCGCGCCCGCGTACCCGCCGGGGTGGTCGGTGGACTCGACCGTCAGCGGGTAGACCAGCTGCTCCTCGATCTGGCCCGCGCGCAGGTAGGGCTCGGCGACCCCGCGCGCGATGGAGCGGCCGTGGCGGGCGGAGTGGTAGGCGATGACGTCGGCGCCGGAGATCAGCCGGGCGGCCTTGACCGTGACCAGCTCGGGGTCGCCGGGGCCCAGCCCGACGCCGTAGAGGGTGCCGCTCATTCCTGCTCGCTCGCGATCGCGTTGACCGCGGCCACGGCCATCGCCGAGCCGCCGCGCCGCCCGCGCACCACCAGGTACGGGATGCCGCCGCCGTGCTCGGCCAGCGCGTCCTTGGACTCCGCGGCGCCGATGAACCCGACCGGCAGGCCCAGCACGGCCGCCGGGCGGCCCGCGCCCGCGTCGATCAGCTCCAGCAGCCGGAACAGCGCGGTCGGCGCGTTGCCGATGGCCACCACGGCCCCGTTGAGGTGGTCGCGCCACAGCTCCAGCGCCGCCGCGCTGCGGGTGTTGCCGATCTCCTCGGCCAAGCCGGGCACGCGCGGGTCCGACAGGGTGCACAGCACGTCGTTGTCGGCGGGCAGCCTGCGGCGGGTGATGCCGGAGGCGACCATGTGGGCGTCGCAGAGGACCGGGTGCCCGGCCAGCAGCGCCGCGCGGGCCGACGAGACCACCTCGGGGTGGTAGGCGACGTCGCCCACCAGGTCGGTCATGCCGCAGGCGTGGATCATCCGGACCACCACCCTGGCCACGTCCTCGGGCAGCCCGCCCAGGTCCGCCTCGGCCCGGATGGTCGCGAACGACCGCCGGTAGATCTCCGCCCCGTCCTTGATGTACTCGCTCACCGCGTCCTTCCCACTGCGCTCAGCGTCATTGCCACCGCGTTCACCGCCACCGGGTCCACCGCCACCGGGTCCACCGGGGTCACCGCACCGCCGCCACGGCGCCGACGACGTCCTCGGCGGCCACGGCCACGCCGTCCACCAGGTACCCGCCGGGCCCGGCCACGACGTCGACCGCGCCGCCCGCGGGCCGCCCGCACCGCCGGTCGCAGCCCGACCAGTGCACGGCGCGCCCACCCACCCTCAGCCGCCGGGCCTGCGACTGCACGTCCGCGTGCGCTTTCCCACACCCGGGCAGCCCGGTGCACGAGGTCACGCCCAGCCCGGGGTCGTCGGCGGTGGTGATGAGGCCCACGTCCGCCAGGCCCTCGGCGCCGCCCGGCACGACCACGCCGCGCCACGGCGTCAGCACCGCGTACTCGCGACGGGCCAGCTGCTCGGCCTGCTCGGGGGTCAGCCTGCCCAGCGGCACGGCCACGCCGAACCCGGGTGCCCCGCCGCCCAGCCGCACGGCGCCGATCGGACCGGCCGTGCGCGCGGCGCCGCGCGGAACCCGCTCCGGACCAGCGCCCAGGCGCGCCGCGATCTCGGCCACCCCGGGCCCCAGCTCCGCGATCCGCCACTGCTGCCCGCGCAGCTCCAGGAACGCCCGAGCCGCCGTCAGGATCGCGGGGACGACCTGGTCGGGGGCCACCCGCACGCCGTGGTCGGCCCCGCCGAGCAGCAGCGCCACCCGCCCGTCGACCGGCAGCGCGGCCACGTCCGCGCCCGCCCACGCCACGTCGCCCGAGCCGTCGTCGACGGCCACGAGGAAGCGCCCCGGCAGCTCGGCCAGGGCCGGGTCGGCGCACAGCGCCGCGTCCAGCTCCGCCACCCCGCGCCGGTCGCCCAGCGGCGAGGCCAGCACGTTGCGCACCTTCTCGTGCGTGGCCGAGGGCAGCAGCCCCACCGCGGCCAGCCGCTCGCCCAGCTCCGCCGCCCCGCCCGGCCCCAGGCCGCGCACCTGCAGGTTCGCCCGCGAGGTCAGCTCCAGCACCGGGGTGCCCAGCTCCGCGGCCGCCGCGGCCACCGCGCGCAGCTGCCGCGGGCGCAGCAGGCCGCCGGGCACGCGCACCCTGGCCAGGCCGCCGTCGGCCGCCGCGTGCGTGTCGAGCGCACCGGGGCAGGCGTCGGCGCCCGATCGGCGCTGGGGGATGGCCACCCGTCGAATATAAGGTGAGCGGGACACAGCGATGGCAGGTGGAGGAAGCCGGTGCGAGACCGGCGCGGTCCCGCCACTGTCACCCGGGCCGCCGCGCGGACCCGGGGAGCCAGGAACTCCGGCCGTCGCCCACCGACCCCGGGGCGCGGACCCCAGGAAGGGACCCATGATCCTGCTGCTGTCCACCTCGGACACCGACCTGCTCTCCGCCCGCGCGTCCGGCGCGGACTACCGGCTGGCCAACCCGGCCCGCCTGCACGTCGACGACCTGCCCGGCCTGCTCGACGGCGTCGACGTCGTCGTCGTGCGGCTGCTCGGCGGCCGCCGCGCCTGGGAGCAGGGCCTCGACGCGCTGCTCGCGGGCAGGCGCCCGGTGGTGGTGCTCGGCGGCGAGCAGGCCCCCGACGCCGAGCTGATGGAGTGCTCCACCGCCCCCGGCGGCGTGGTCTCCGAGGCGCACCGCTACCTGGCCTTCGGCGGCCCGGACAACCTGCGTGAGCTGGCCCACTTCCTGTCCGACACGCTGCTGCTGACCGGCCACGGCTTCCAGCCCCCGGCCGAGCTGTCGGCGTGGGGCCGCCTGGACTGGACCCCCACCCGCACCGAGGGCCCGCGGGTCGGCATCCTCTACTACCGGGCCCACCACCTCGCGGGCAACACCGGCTTCATCGCCGCCCTCGCCGACGCCGTGGAGGCGCGGGGCGGGCAGGCCGTGCCGGTCTACTGCGCCTCGCTGCGCACCGCCCCGGCCGAGCTGCTGGAGGTGCTGGGCTCCCTCGACGCCCTGGTCGTCACCGTGCTCGCGGCGGGCGGCACGCTGCCCGCCGCCGCCTCCGCCGGGGGCGACGACGGCGCCTGGGACGTCGGCGCGCTGGCCGACCTGGACATCCCGATCCTGCAGGGCCTCGCGCTCACCTGGTCGCGGGAGGCCTGGGCGGAGTCCGACGACGGCCTGTCCCCGCTGGACACCGCCACCCAGGTCGCGGTGCCGGAGTTCGACGGGCGCCTGATCACCGTGCCGTTCTCGTTCAAGGAGCTCGACGCCGACGGCCTGTCGGTGTACGTGCCCGACCCCGAGCGCGCCCTGCGGGTGGCCGGGATCGCCGTCGCGCACGCCCGGCTGCGGCACGTGCCCCCGGCGGAGAAGAAGGTCGCGCTGATGCTCTCGGCGTACCCGACCAAGCACGCGCGCATCGGCAACGCCGTCGGCCTCGACTCGCCCGCCTCGGCCATCCGGCTGCTCACCGCCCTGCGCGACAGCGGCTACGACGTCGGCCCCGCCGAGGGCCCCGACGCCCTGCCCGGCATCGCCGCGGGCGACGGCGACGCGCTCATCCACGCCCTGATCGAGGCGGGCGGCCAGGACGAGGACTGGCTCACCGAGGAGAAGCTGGCGGGCAACCCCGTGCGCATCTCCGCCGCCCAGTACCGGGAGTTCTTCGACACCCTGCCCGCCGACCTGCGGGAGGCGATGGAGGAGCACTGGGGCCCGGCCCCCGGGTCGCTGTTCGTCGACCGCTCCGCCGACCCCGAGGGCGAGATCGTGCTCGCCGCCCTGCGCGCGGGCAACGTCGTGCTGATCGTCCAGCCGCCGCGCGGCTTCGGGGAGAACCCGGTCGCGATCTACCACGACCCGGACCTGCCGCCCAGCCACCACTACCTCGCCGCCTACCAGTGGGTCCGGCGCACCTTCGGCGCCCACGCGGTGGTGCACCTGGGCAAGCACGGCAACATGGAGTGGCTGCCGGGCAAGAACCTGGGCCTGTCCGCCTCCTGCGGGCCCGACGCCGCCCTGGGCGACCTGCCGCTGGTGTACCCGTTCCTGGTCAACGACCCGGGCGAGGGCACCCAGGCCAAGCGCCGCGCGCACGCCACCCTCGTCGACCACCTGGTCCCGCCGATGGCCCGCGCGGAGAGCTACGGCGACATCGCCCGGCTGGAGCAGCTGCTCGACGAGCACTCCAACATCGCCGCGATGGACCCGGCCAAGCTGCCCGCCATCCGCGCGCAGATCTGGACGCTCATCCAGGCCGCCAAGCTCGACCACGACCTCGGCCTCGACGACCGCCCGCACGACGCGGAGTTCGACGACTTCCTGCTGCACGTCGACGGCTGGCTGTGCGAGATCAAGGACGTGCAGATCCGCGACGGCCTGCACACCCTGGGCCTGGCGCCCGAGGGCGAGGCCAGGGTCAACCTGGTCAACTCGATGCTGCGCGCCCGGCAGATGTGGGGCGGGCAGGCCGCCGCGCTGCCCGGCCTGCGCGAGGCGCTGGGCCTGGCCGAGGACGGCTCCGCGTCCCGCACCCGCACCGACGAGATCGACGCGCGCGCCCTCGCCCTGGTGCAGGCCATGGAGGAGCGCGGCTGGGACGCCGCGCGGGTCACCGAGGTCACCGACGACCCGGCGGTGGCCGAGGTGTTGACCTTCGCCTGCGTGGAGGTGGTGCCCCGGCTGGCCAAGACCACCGACGAGATCGACAACGTGCTGCACGCGCTGGCGGGCGGGTACGTCCCGGCAGGCCCGAGCGGGTCGCCGCTGCGCGGCCTGGTCAACGTGCTGCCCACGGGCCGCAACTTCTACTCCGTCGACCCCAAGGCGGTGCCGAGCAGGCTGGCCTGGGAGACCGGGTCCGCGATGGCCGACTCGCTGGTCGAGCGCTACCGCAAGGACACCGGCGAGTGGCCGCGCTCGGTCGGGCTGTCGGTGTGGGGCACCTCGGCCATGCGCACCGCGGGCGACGACATCGCCGAGGTGCTGGCCCTGATGGGCGCCCGCCCGGTGTGGGACGAGGCCTCGCGGCGGGTCAGCGCCCTGGAGGTCATCCCGCTGGCGGAGCTGGGCCGCCCGCGCATCGACGTCACCGTGCGCATCTCCGGGTTCTTCCGCGACGCCTTCCCGCACGTGGTGTACCTGCTCGACGACGCGGTGCGGCTCATCGCCGGGCTGGACGAGGCCGACGAGGACAACTACGTGCGCGCCCACGTCCGCGCCGAGTCCACCAAGGGCGAGCGCCGGGCCACCGCCCGCATCTTCGGCTCCAAGCCCGGCGCGTACGGCGCGGGCCTGCTGCCGCTGATCGACTCGCACAACTGGCGCGACGACAAGGACCTGGCTGAGGTCTACGCGGTGTGGGGCGGGTTCGCCTACGGCCGCGACCTCGACGGCGTCGCCGCCCGCGAGGACATGGAGTCGGCCTACAAGCGGATCACCGTGGCGGCCAAGAACGTCGACACCCGCGAGCACGACATCGCCGACTCCGACGACTACTTCCAGTACCACGGCGGCATGATCGCCACGGTGCGCGCGCTCACCGGCAAGGCCCCGGCCGCCTACATCGGGGACAGCACCCGCCCCGAGGCCGTGCGCACCCGCTCGCTGTCGGAGGAGACCAACCGCGTCTTCCGCTCCCGCGTGGTCAACCCCCGCTGGATCGAGGCCATGCGCAGGCACGGCTACAAGGGCGCCTTCGAGCTCGCCGCCACCGTCGACTACCTGTTCGGCTACGACGCCACCACCGGCGTCGTCGCGGACTGGATGTACGACAAGCTCGCCCAGACCTACGCCCTGGACCCGGAGAACCGCAAGTTCCTCACCGAGTCCAACCCCTGGGCCCTGCACGGCATCGCCGAACGCCTCCTGGAAGCCGCCGAACGCAAGATGTGGGCCGAACCCGACCCCGCCACCCTCGCCCAGCTCCAGCAGCTCTACCTGGAGGTCGAGGGCGACATCGAGGCAGGCTCCGAGTGACCCCGGGCTGCCCGGACCCGACCGGGTCCGGGCAGCCCGAGGCTCTGGTCGTCTTCGTCGGGGAGGACCGACCGCGTCGGGATCGGCACCTGACCTGCCCCGCCACCTCCGCTCCGCTGCTGGGGACGGGTACGCCCGTCCGGTGTACCGGTCAGGGTTGACCTGGGGTGCGCCGGGGTAGTTCCCGGGGCGTAACCCGAGCACGGAAGGCCCACCACATGCCGACCACCACCAACACCGACGTCGTCGACCTGATCCTCGCTGACCACCGGCGGTTCGAGGACCTGTTCCGGGGCCTGCGGGACCGCGGCAACGACCGGGGGGCGCTGCTGGCGGAGCTGGCGCACCTGCTGGTCGGGCACGCCGAGGCCGAGGAGTCCGAGGTGTACCCCGCGCTGCGGCGGTTCAAGGGGGTCGACGACCACGAGGTCGAGCACGGGGCCGAGGAGCACGCCGAGGGGCACGTGGCGCTGCTGGCGCTGATGCGGGTGTCCGACACCGCCTCCGACGAGTGGGAGGACAAGCTCGAGGAGCTGGTCAAGGACATCAACCACCACGTCGACGAGGAGGAGCGGACGATCCTCAACGACGCCAGGGAGTCGGTGCCCGACCAGCGGCGCGCGGAGCTGGGGGAGCGGTTCGCGACCGTGCGCGACGAGCGCATCGAGGCCGGGTGCGGGAGCCTGGAGCACGTCCAGGAGCTGGTCGAGCGGACCAAGGACCGGATCGACTAGCCGATCGACCAGCCCCGGTCGACCGGCGACGGTCGACCGGGGAAACCGGCCGGGAAGTGGCGATCGACCGGGACGGACGACCGACAGACCCGGACCGACGACAGACCTGGACCGACGACAGACCTGGACCGACGACAGAGAGGAGGCGGCTCCGATGATCCTGCGCAGGATCGCGCGGCCGATGCTGGCGGGCATCTTCATCAGCGGGGGCATCGCCGCGCTGCGCCACCCCGAGGCGCACGTGGAGATGACCAAGCCGCTGCTGACCGACGCGCTGGACAAGGTCGGCCCCAAGCTGCCCGAGCAGGTGCCGACCGACGCGCTGACCCTGGTCAAGGTGGACGGGGCGGTCAAGGTGGGCGCGGGCGTGCTGCTCGCGCTGGGCAAGTTCCCCCGGCTGGCGGCGCTGCTGCTGTCCGGCAGCCTGGTCCCCACCACGGTGGCGGGCCACCGGTTCTGGGAGGAGAAGGACCCGCAGCGGCGCCAGGAGCAGCAGATCCACTTCTTCAAGAACATCAGCCTGCTGGGCGGGCTGCTGCTCGCCTCCGCCGACACCGCGGGCAAGCCCTCGGTGGCGTGGCGGGCCAAGCGGGCGGGCCGCAAGCTCGGCCGCACGGCCCAGGACTTCGGCGCGTGGACCGCGGACACCACCGAGTCGGTGACCGAGGCGGTGACCCGGGCGCCCAAGCAGGTCGGCAGCCAGGTCGGCAGCGCGGCGGACAAGGCCCAGAAGGCGGTCGGCCAGGCGCAGAAGTCTGCGGCGAAGGCCGCGGCCAAGGCGCAGAAGCGGGCCCGCAAGGCGCTCGCGGAGACCCTGCCCGGCTGAGCACCTGTTCGACGTCGGGGCCCCGGTGGACCGCCACCGGGGCCCCTGCTTATTCCCAACCCGAGGGCACCTCCCGGTGGACGAGATCACCACCGCGGCCGCGCGGCCCCACCCTCCGCCATGACTAGCCTGGGGGGATGAGCACCACCACCCCCAGCGAGTCCGCGCTCCGCCGAGCCCTGCGCCGCGCCCGGGACGGGGTGAGCGTCGACCGCACCGAGGCCGAGGTGCTGCTGCACGCCCGCGGCGCCCACCTCGACGACCTGCTGGCCACCGCGGGCCGGGTGCGCGACGCCGGGCTGGAGGCCGCGGGCCGCCCCGGGGTGATCACCTACTCCAAGAAGGTGTTCATCCCGCTCACCCGGCTGTGCCGCGACCGCTGCCACTACTGCACGTTCGCCACCGTCCCCGGCAGGCTGCCCGCCCCGTTCCTCAGCCCGGACGAGGTGCTGGAGATCGCCAGGCAGGGCGCCGCAGCGGGGTGCAAGGAAGCGCTGTTCACCCTCGGGGACCGGCCCGAGGACCGCTGGGAGGCCGCGCGCGACTGGCTGGAGGCCGCGGGCTACCCGGACACCCTGTCCTACGTTCGCGCCATGGCGATCCGCGTGCTGGAGGAGACCGGGCTGCTGCCGCACCTCAACCCCGGCGTGCTGTCCTGGTCGGACCTCCAGCGGCTCAAGCCCGTCGCGCCGTCGATGGGGATGATGCTGGAGACCACCGCCACCGACCTCTGGGCCAAGCCGGGCGGCCCGCACTACGGCTCCCCGGACAAGGAACCCGCGGTGCGGCTGCGGGTGCTGGAGGACGCGGGCCGCTCGGCGGTGCCGTTCACCACCGGCATCCTCATCGGCATCGGGGAGACGGTGGCCGACCGGGTGGAGTCGCTGTTCGCCATCCGGGGGGTGGCGCGCCAGTACGGCGGCGTCCAGGAGGTCATCGTGCAGAACTTCCGCGCGAAGCCGGACACCGCGATGCGCGCCACGCCCGACGCCGAGGCCGAGGAACTGGCCGCGACCGTGGCGGTGGCGCGGGTGCTGCTCGGGCCGAAGGTGCGCATCCAGGCCCCGCCGAACCTCATCGGCGGCGAGTTCGACCTGCTGGTGCGCGCAGGCATCGACGACTGGGGCGGGGTGTCGCCGCTGACCCCCGACCACGTCAACCCCGAGCGCCCCTGGCCGCAGCTCGACGCGCTGGCCGAGCAGACCGCAGCCGCGGGCTACCGGTTGGCCGAGCGGCTGACGATCTACCCCGAGTACGTGCTCAAGGGCGAGCCGTGGCTCGACCCCCGGCTGCGCCCGCACGTCGACGCCCTGGCCGACCCGGCCACCGGCCTCGCGGTCGCGGACGCGCCCGTGGTGGGCCGCCCGTGGCAGGAGCCCGAGGTGCCGCTGGTGGCCAGCGGCCGCACCGACCTCAACACCACCATCGACACCGACGGCCGCACCGGCGACCGGCGCGACGACTTCGACTCCGTCTACGGCGACTGGGACGAGCTGCGCACCCAGGTGCCCACCGGCACCGGCCCGCTCCGGGGCACCGGTGGCGCGGCCCGCCCGGAGTTCCTGACCGCCCTGCGCCACGCCGAGGCCGACCCGGCGGGGCTGTCCGACGCCGACGCCCTGGTGCTGCTCTCGGCGGGGCCCGGCGCGGAGATCACCGCCCTGGCCGCCCTGGCCGACGGCCTGCGCCGCGACGCGGTCGGCGACGAGGTCACCTACGTGGTCACCCGCAACATCAACTTCACCAACGTCTGCTACACCGGCTGCCGCTTCTGCGCCTTCGCCCAGCGCCGCACCGACGCCGACGCCTACACCCTGTCGCTGGAGCAGGTGGGCCAGCGCGCCGACCAGGCCTGGTCGGTCGGCGCCACCGAGGTGTGCATGCAGGGCGGCATCCACCCCGACCTGCCCGGCACCGCCTACTTCGACATCGCCGCCGAGGTGAAGAAGCGCGCGCCCGGCCTGCACGTGCACGCCTTCTCCCCGATGGAGGTCGTCAACGGCGCGGGCCGGGCGAACCTGTCCACCCGGGACTGGCTCACCGCGGCCAAGGAGTCCGGGGTGGACTCGCTGCCCGGCACCGCCGCGGAGATCCTCGACGACGAGGTCCGCTGGGTGCTGACCAAGGGCAAGCTGCCCACCGCCGCGTGGGTCGACGTGGTGACCACCGCGCACGACCTCGGCATCCCCACCACCTCCACGATGATGTACGGCCACGTCGACACCCCCGCCCACTGGGTCGCCCACCTCAAGCTGCTGGCCCGCTTGCAGGACCGCACCGGCGGCTTCACCGAGTTCGTCCTGCTGCCCTTCGTCCACACCAACGCCCCCCTCTACCTGGCGGGCATCGCCCGCCCGGGGCCCACCCAGCTGGAGAACCGCGCCGTCCACGCCCTCGCCCGCGTCCTGCTGCACGGGCGCATCGACAACATCCAGACCAGCTGGGTGAAGCTGGGCGACGAGGGCGTCGTGGACGTGCTCAACGGCGGCGTCAACGACCTCGGCGGCACGCTCATGGAGGAGACCATCAGCCGCATGGCGGGCAGCGACAACGGCAGCTACAAGACCATCGCCGACCTCGAAGCCCTGGCCGCCGCCGCGGGGCGCCCCGCGCGCCAGCGGACGACGACCTACGGCGAGGTCCCGGTCGAGCGCCGGGACGCCGCCCTGGCCCACGACGGCGTGTGGCGGCCGTCGATGCTCCCCCTGGTGTGAGCCGGGGGGCGCACCCGCGCCGGGGTTAGGGTGGCCGCATGACCGCAGCGGACTCCTACTTCGTGCGAACGGGTGACACCACGTTCCTCCCCACCGTCCACACGGGAGGGGCGTGGAACACCGCCGAGCAGCACATCAGCCCGCTGATCGGCCTGCTGGCGCACGCGGTCGACCGGGGCGCGCCGTCGGACAAGGTCGTCTCGCGGGTGTCGGTGGACATCCTCGGGGTCATCGGGATGGCCGAGTTCGAGGTGGCGGTCCGCGTGCTGCGGCCGGGCCGCACGGTGGAGCTGGTGGAGGCGACGGCCTCCGCCGCGGGGCGGTCGGTGGCGGTGGCCCGCGTCTGGCGGTTGTCCACCTCGGACACGGCGGCGGTCGCGGGTGGGGCGGGCCCGGCCCTGCCGCCCCCGCACGACCTGCCCCCGCACCCGATCACCGAGCTGTGGCCCGGCGGCTACATCGAGGGCGTCGACCTGCGCGTGGTGTCCGGGCCCGAGCCGGGGCGCGTGGTCGCCTGGCTGCGCACCCCGACCGCGCTCGTGCGGGGCGAGCGGGTCAGCCCGGTGGCCCGGTTCCTCGGGCTGGTGGACACGGCCAACGGGATCGCCGTGCGGGAGCACCCGGCCAAGTGGGCGTTCCCGAACCTCGACCTCACCGTCCACCTGTTCCGCCAGCCGGAGGGGGAGTGGGTCGGGTTCGACACCTCGGTCGTGTTCGGCGCGACCGGGCAGGGGCTGACCAGCACGACCCTGCACGACCTGCGCGGGCCGGTGGGCCGCGCCGAGCAGGTGCTCACAGTGCGGCCGCTGGCGTGATGCCCGCCGCCTCCCACGCCATCAGCGCCGCGCCCGCCCGGCCCGCCTGCTGGCCCAGCGCCGCGCGCACCACCCGCGGCCTGCGCTGGAAGGACAGCCGCCGGTCCAGGTCGGCGGCCACCGGGTCGACCAGCGCCGCGCCCGCCTCCGACAGCCCGCCGCCGAGGACGACGACCTCGGGGCCGAACAGGGTCACCGCGGTGTGCAGTGCCGTGCCCAGCGCCCGCACGGCGTCCTCCCACACCAGGGTGGCCGCCGGGTCGGCGCCCACCAAGCCCGCGATCTCCTGCGCGGTGCGCTCGACGCCGGTCAGCGCCCGGTAGCGGCGGGGCAGCGCCGGGGCGGCGGCCAGGGTCTCCAGGCAGCCCACCGTGCCGCACCCGCACACGTCCCCCGCCTGGTCCACGACGATGTGCCCGAACTCGCCCGCGTACCCGCCGCCCGCCAGCAGGTGCCCGTCGACCTTGGCCGCGGCGGCGATGCCGGTGCCGATGGCGGTGAAGAAGGCGTTGGCCACCCCGGCCGCGGCGCCCACGGTGAACTCCGCCAGCCCGCCCGCGCGCACGTCGTGGCCCACCCGCAGCGGCAGCCCCACCGCCGCGGCCAGCTCGGCGCGCAGCGGCAGGTCCACCCAGCCCAGGTTGACCGCCGCCCGGACCACCCCCGCGGCGTCGTCGACGATGCCCGGCACCACCACCCCGACCCCGACGACCTCGGCGTCGGCGGCCAGTTCGGTGATCATCGCGGCCACCGGCGCCAGGGCCACCGCCCCGCCCGCGCGCTCGCTGGGCCTGCGCAGCTCGCGCAGCGCCACCAGCTCGGCCGACACCAGCGCGGCCTTCACCGCCGTGCCGCCGATGTCGACCGCCACCACCGCCCGCTGGTCCATCCGGCCTCCCGCGATCGCGTGAACGTGTTCGTGGACGCGGTGAATACTGCGTGATCTCGCACGCGAAGCCAAGAGTGCGCGATACTGCCCCGGTCGCCACGACCACGGAGGGGAGCGTCGGTGGACCGCTACGAGCGCCTGAGCACCCTGCTCGACCTGCTCGGCACCCGCGGCAAGGTCGACGTCGACGACCTCGCCGCCGAGCTCGCCGTCTCCGCCGCCACCATCCGCCGCGACCTCGACCACCTGGCCGAGCAGCAGCTGCTCACCAGGACCCGGGGCGGGGCGGTGGCCAACAACACCGCCTACGACCTGCCCCTGCGCTACAAGACCGCGCGCAACACCTCGCAGAAGGAGCGCATCGGCAAGGCCGCGGCCGCCCTGGTGGCCAAGGGCATGGTGGTCGGCCTCAACGGCGGCACCACCACCACCGAGATCGCCAGGGCGCTGGCCGTCCGCCCGGCCGCCACCACCCCGGGCGAACCGGCCTTCACCGTCGTCACCAACGCGCTCAACATCGCCAACGAGCTCGCCGTCCGCCCGCACGTCAAGATCGTCGTCACCGGCGGCGTCGCCCGCCCCCAGTCCTTCGAGCTCACCGGCCCGCTCTCGGCCTTCATCATCGAGGAGCTGACCCTCGACCTGCTGTTCCTCGGCGTCGACGCCATCGACCCCCGCCTCGGCGCCTACGCCCACCACGAGGGCGAGGCCACCGTCAACCGCCTCATGGCCGCCCGCTCCCGCCGCGTGGTCATCACCGCCGACAGCACCAAGATCGGCGCCAACGCCTTCGCCCGCATCTGCCCGCCGACCGCCGTCGACCTCCTCATCACCGACACCGGCGCCGACCCCACCACCCTCGCGGGCTTCACCGCCGCGGGCGTCCCGGTCGAGGCGGTCTGACCGCCTGGCGGGCACCCGGCGGAGGACCCCTGTCGTTGACACTGCAACTACATGGGGCTAGTGTTGCCGTCAGGTAGTTGAGAGCTTGACGATATGGATCCAGGGGAGTGGGCGCGATGAGCACGGGCGTGGACATCCGCACGGCGGGGGACCGGTACGCGACGAAGATCAGCTGGCTGGACTCCAAGCACTCGTTCTCCTTCGGCCACCACCACGACCCGGCCAACACCCACCACGGGCTGCTGCTGGTGAACAACGACGACGTGGTGACGCCGGGGGCGGGGTTCGAGACCCACCCGCACCGGGACATGGAGATCGTCACCTGGGTGCTGCGCGGCGCCCTGGTCCACCAGGACTCCGAGGGGCACAACGGCATCATCTACCCGGGCCTGGCCCAGCGGATGAGCGCGGGCACCGGGATCCTGCACTCGGAGAAGAACGACTCCTGGCGGCTGTCCGGCGAGCCCGAGCACCGGGAGCCCGTGCACTTCATCCAGATGTGGGTGGTGCCCGACGAGTCCGGCACCAAGCCGGGGTACGAGCAGCTGGAGATCGACGCCGAGCTGCTCGCGGGCAACCTCGTCCCCGTCGCGTCGGGGATGGCGCGGCACGAGGGTGAGGCGGCGATCCGCATCGGGCAGAAGCACGCCGCCCTCTACGCGGCGCGGCTCGCCCCCGGTGGGGAGGTCACCCTGCCCGAGGCGCCGTTCCTGCACCTGTTCGTGCCCGTGGGCTCGGTGTCGCTGGAGGGCTCCGGCCCCCTGTCGACCGGCGACGCGGCGCGGATGACCGCCACCGGCGGGCAGCGGGTGACCGCGGGGCCCGAGGGCGCGGAGATCCTGGTGTGGGAGATGCACGCCCAGCTCGTCCTGGGCTGAGCCGCCACGGCGCGTGTCCGTCCCCGACCTCGGCGCCTGCTCGCGGGATCGGGCCCCTTCCCGCCGGGCGTGCGGGATGCTCGTGCCATGAAGCTCAAGCTCGGGGGTGAACGCGCGCCGGCGTGGTCGGCCGTGCTGCTGGCGCTGTCGGCGTTGGCGGGGTGCAGGCAGAGCTACGAGGCGTCGGCCTCGCTGCTGCGCGTCAACACGGTCGTCGGCCTCGGTCAGGTGGGTGACCCGGTCCCGGCCGACCGGGGCCGGTTCACCGCGCCGCCGGTCGAGGGCAGGGTCACGTCGGTGGCGGTGGTGCGGACGTTGCCCGCGGAGGCCGCCGCCCAGCTCGACATGGAGACCGACTGGGACGTCATCGCGCCGGAGGGCCACGAGCTCGTCGTCATCCGGGTGGTCCGGGAGGAGTCCGACGACCACGCCGAGCGCATCACCATCGACACCGCGGGCGGCTCCCGCGCCATCGACCCCCGCACGGTCCCCGACGGCGACCCGGTGATCGTGGTGGTCGCCAGTGTCCCCTTCGACGACCCGGTCTGGCTGACCGTGGAGGGCGACACGCGGACCACCCGGTACGACATCCGCCACCTGGCCTACGGCTGATGCCCTGCCGAGCGCTCAGTCGAGGGGCGCTGGACGCCGGTGATGGGAACGAGGGTGACGGACCGCGAAACGCGGGGATCGTGCGGCGCGCGCCCCCGGTGTCCACAGCGGACGAGTCCGACGTGGACACCGGGGTTCGGGCGCGGGGTCAGGCCTTCCACTCCGCGGTGCGCTCCGGGGAGGCCTCCTCCAGGGCCGCCTTGAGGCGGTCGGCCGGGAAGTCCTGGCCGTAGCCGGGGGTCCCGGGCTGCTGGCGCCAGGACTCGTCCAGGGTGCCCGCGTCCACCGGGTCGAAGCCGAGGGCGTCGATGAGGTCGGCGACCTTCTGCTTGGCGGCGGGGTCGTCGCCTGCGATGGGCAGGGCGATGCGGTCGGCGGTGCCCTTGGGGGTCCCGTTGTCCTGCAGGTGCAGGGCGGCGATGCCGTTGAACGCCTTGACCAGGTTCGGGGCGCCGAGGTGGTCGGCGACCCAGCGGCTCTCGGTGGTGCCCGCCTCGATCGCGTCGATGCGGCCGTCGCGCTGCTGGGGGTAGTAGTTGCCGGTGTCGATGACGACCGCGCCGGGCGCGGCGCCGTCGAGGATGCCCGCGGGCAGGTCCGGGATGCTCTTCTGGGGGATCGTCACGACGACGACCTCCGCGCCCTCGGCCGCCTCGGTGGCGGGCACGGCGGTGGCGCCGGTCTCGGCCGCCAGGTCCGCCAGGGTCTCGGGCCCGCGGGAGTTGGCGATCCGGACCTCGTGGCCCAGCCGGGTCAGCCCCCTGGTCAGGGCCCCACCGATGTTCCCGGCGCCGATGATGCCGATCTTCACGTCCAACACGCTCCTCGGATGAGGCGGGCGGGTGGGCCCGCCGGTCACCCCTGCCAACACCGGGGCGCGCCGCGGTTAATCCCCGTCCACGATGTGGGACGAGGGGACCCGCCCGCCACCGGGTGCCGGTGGCGGGCGGGGACGTCAGCGCCGGGTCAGTTCGTGACCGGGGCGTCGAGGAGGATGACCTCGGGGGAGGGGACGGCGCAGCTGGCCTTGGTGGGCTGGCCGCCGTCGAAGACCAGGTCGGCGTCGGCGGTGCCGAGCGAGATCTTCACGTGGGACGACAGCAGGTCCGGCTTCCACGGGCCCGCGGTCAGGGTGCCGCTCGGCGGGAGCGGGACGATGATGTCCTTGCCCGCCACCAGCGCGGTCTCCGGGATGGGGAAGCCCTGGCCGAGCACGTTGAGCTGCTTCGGGGAGCCGCCGGTCGCCTGGAGGTTGAGGGCGTTGACCTTGCCGGAGACCTTCCGGAAGCCCGCCGCGATGAGCTGGTCCACCGTGGCCTTGGGCACCACCAGGGCGCCGGAGGCGTTGGTGAAGGTGATCGACCCGCCGTTCTTCACCGACAGCGGGGTGTTGGCGCCGACCGCGATGCCCACGTCGAACGGGGCGCCCAGGACGGTGCACTTGTAGGGGGAGTTGATGATGCCGACCTGGTTGTTGGCCGCGACCGGCTGGAACTGGTCCATCGGCACGCCGTGGAAGGCCACCGGCTCGCCGCCGGGCTCGCCGCCGACGGCCATCGACAGCAGGGCGTTGCCCGCCACCGGCAGGCACTTGGCCTTGACCGCCAGGCGCAGGCCCCAGTCGGCCTTGAGGGTGATGTCGACCAGCGCGCTGTCGAACTGGAGGGTCACCACGCCGTCCGCGGGCGCGGTGTAGGGGCCGATGTCGGGGAAGGTGCCGCCGTCGACCGGCACCCGGACGTCGAGGTCCTTGCCGAACTGCAACGGGATGTCGCGCAGCAGCAGGCCGCCCGCGGGCGAGATGTTGATCTTCGAGGGGCTGGCGCCCTTCGCGCCGATGTTCATCTCGACCAGGTTGGCGTCGACCTTGGTGATGCCGACCACGCCCGCCAGGCTGGGCAGCCAGGAGGGGAAGACCATCCCGCCCTTGCCCTCGGTGAGGTAGAACTGCTGGCCGGGGCGCAGCTGGGTGGGTGCGACGCCCTGGATGTCGACGGTGGTCGGCAGGTCGAGGACCTTGATGCCGCCGAAGTCGGGCAGGGTGATCTCGCAGTTGATCGGCAGCGCGAAGCGGCCGGAGTCCGCCCCGATGGGCGGGACCGTCTCCACCGGCAGGGCCTCGGCCGCGGGCACCACGGCCCAGGTGCCCGCGGCAGCGCCCGCCGCGACGGCGACGGCGGCGACGGCCGTGCGCAGCCGCCCCGGCCGTCGTCGTTGGACTTCGGACATTCGTTGTCCTCCGTTTTCGTGGGAATCGACACAACGCGCCAACGGGAGTTGTCGCGGCATCGAAAAAAGGGGCCTTGACGTCTGAAACGCTACGGTACCGATCTTCGCGCGCACAAGGCCGGAATTGAGCGGTGAATGGCTTCGTCACCGCTTCCCAAACGGGCTGTCGCGGTTTGCGCGCCTGGTGACAACGGCACTACCGGTAGGCTGGACCGGTGAGCTCGCCACCCTCGCCGCCGACGTTCGACGACCTGCCCGACGGGGGCGGTCCGCTGCCCAGCGGCAGGCACCGCCTCGACCCGGAGCAGGTCAGGGCCTCGCAGCGGGGCAGGCTGCTCAACGCGGCGCTGTGGACCGCGGCGCACAAGGGCTACCCGGAGATGACGATCGGCGACCTCGTCGAGCGCGCCAGCGTCTCCCGGCGCACCTTCTACGAGCACTTCTCCGGCAAGGTGGAGTGCTTCCTGGCCGCCATCGACCACGGTGTCGCCGACGTGGTCAAGGCCATCGGGGCGGCGGAGACGGCCGTGTCCGGCCAGGACTGGCGGGTCCGGCTGCGCTCGGGCATCCGCGCCTACCTCAAGGTCCTGGCCTCGGCGCCGGAGGCGAGCTGGGCGGTGCACATCGAGACCCTGCGCGCGGGCGGGGACATGGTGGACAAGGTCATGCAGGGCCGCGACCAGTTCGCCCTGCTCTTCCGGGCCACCCACGCCTACGCCCGCGCGCAGGGCACCCCCGTCGCCGACGTGGACGACGCGGTGCTCGACGTGCTCATCGGCGGCATCGCCGACGCGATCAGGACCTGCCTGCGCCAGCGCGGCGCCGCGGCCCTGCCGCAGCTGGAGGACTCCTTCGTCGAGGCCACCCTGCGCGTTTTCGGCGTGCCCACCAAAAACCCGCCCCAGCCCGGTGATGACGGCGTGACAAAAACCGACGCCTAGTTCGCCGGATGTCGGATAATCTCCTAATCCGATCCCGCCGAGTCGGTTTCGTCCGATTCCGTGGGTCGATCCGCGCGTGGTCGCAGGAACACCACGCCGGAATCGAGGTCGAGCGGTCCACCGGGGTCGGCCCGCTCGCCGGTGCCCGCGTCCTCGTCGGTCACCTTGCGCAGCTTGGAGCCGGGGATCAGTTCGCCGAAGGTCGCCACCCCCCGACTGTAGGCCGGGCGGTGGGGGAGCGGTGTCCGGTCCTCCGAGCTGTGGACAGCCGGGCGGCGCGCGAGTAGCTTCCTAAGCGCTTGCTTAGTCGCTGTCGCGCAACCACCTGGAGGACTCCTGTGTCGCAGTCCCGCACCGCCATCGTGACCGGCGCCGCCCGAGGGATCGGGGCCGCCGTCGCCCAGCGCCTCGCCCGGGACGGGTTCGCCGTCGGCGTCATCGACCTGGACGCGGCGAGCACCGAGGCGACCGTCTCGGCGATCGAGGCCGCGGGCGGCACGGCGCTGGGGGTCGGGGCCGACGTCAGCGACGCCGAGCAGGTCAAGGCCGCGGTCGCGGAGGTGGCCGAGAAGCTGGGGCCGCCGACCGTGCTGGTGAACAACGCCGGGGTGCTGCGCGACAACCTGCTGTTCAAGATGACCGACAGCGACTGGGACACCGTGATGGCCGTGCACCTGCGCGGCACGTTCCTCATGACCCGCGAGGTGCAGAAGCACCAGACCGAGCAGAAGTACGGCCGGATCGTGAACCTGTCCAGCACCTCCGCGCTGGGCAACCGCGGCCAGGCCAACTACGCCACGGCCAAGGCGGGCCTGCAGGGCTTCACCAAGACCGTCGCGATCGAGCTGGGCCGCTACGGGGTCACCGCCAACGCGATCGCCCCCGGGTTCATCGAGACCGAGATGACCGCCGCCACCGCCGCCCGCGTCGGCGTGCCGTTCGAGGACTTCAAGAAGGGCGCCGCGGCGATGATCCCGGTCGGCCGGGTGGGCAACCCCGACGACATCGCCGCCACCGCGTCGTTCCTGTGCTCGGAGGAGGCGGGCTTCGTCTCCGGCCAGGTCATCTACGTCGCGGGCGGACCGAGGGACTGACGATGCACGTCTTCAGCGGTCCGGACTCCCTCGCGGGCGCGGTCGGCACGCACCTCGGGCACGGCGAGTGGGTGGAGATCACCCAGGCGCGGGTGGACGAGTTCGCCGACGCCACCGGCGACCACCAGTGGATCCACATCGACGCCGAGCGCGCCGCCCGCGGGCCCTTCGGCGGGACGGTGGCGCACGGGTACCTCACCCTGTCGCTGCTGCCGATGCTCGGCGCCACCGTGTACCGGTTCGAGGGCTTCCTCATGGGCGTCAACTACGGCCTGAACAAGGTGCGCTTCCCCCAGCCGGTGCGGGTGGGGTCGCGCGTGCGGATGGGCTCGGAGGTCGCCGAGGTGACCCCGGGCAAGCAGGGCATCCAGGTCGTGCTGCGCAACACCGTCGAGATCGAGGGGCAGGACAAGCCCGCGTGCGTCGCGGAGGCCGTCGTCCTGCTCGTCCCGAAGCCGGAGGGGGCGCCGTGAGCGCACCGACCACCCCGGGGCAGGTCCGCGACCTCGTCGCCGACCTGCTCCGGGAGCACGACCCCGCCACCACCGACCGGCGGGCCTTCCTGGAGGCCCGCTGGGCGGCGGGGTTGGCGTGGGTGAACTTCCCCGTCGGCCTCGGCGGGCTCGGCGCGCCCCGGGCGCTGCAGGCGGTCGTGGACGAGGAGCTGGCCGAGGCGGGCGCCCCGGACAACAACCCGCGACGGATCGGCATCGGCCTGGGCATGGCCGCCCCGACCATCCTCGCCTTCGGCACCGACGAGCAGAAGCAGCGCTTCCTGCGCCCGCTGTGGACCGGCGAGGAGGTGTGGTGCCAGCTGTTCTCCGAGCCCGGCGCGGGCTCCGACCTCGCCGCGCTGGGCACCCGCGCCCGCCGCGACGGCGACGACTGGGTGGTCACCGGGCAGAAGGTGTGGACCTCCACCGCGCACACCGCGCGCTGGGCCATCCTGGTCGCCCGCACCGACCCGGACGTGCCCAAGCACCGGGGCATGACCTACTTCCTGTGCGACATGACCGACCCCGGGGTCGAGGTGCGCCCGCTGCGCCAGATCACCGGCGAGGCCGAGTTCAACGAGGTCTTCCTCACCGACGCCCGGATCCCCGACGCGCACCGGCTCGGCGCGGTCGGCGACGGCTGGAAGGTCGCCCAGACCACGCTGATGAACGAGCGCGTCGCCATCGGCAGCCGCGCTGTGCCCCGCGAGGGCGGCATGATCGGCGTGGTCGCGGACACCTGGCGCGCGCACCCCGAGCGGCACACCGCCGAGGCCCGGGACCGGCTCACCCGGCTGTGGGTGGAGTCCGAGGCGCTGCGGCTGGCGGGCATCCGGCTGCGCCAGCAGCTCGCGCACGGCGCGCCGGGGCCGGAGGGCTCGGCCATGAAGCTCGCCTTCGCCCGGCTCAGCCAGGCGCTGTCGGGCTTCGAGGTGGAGTTCCTGGCCGAGGACGGGCTGCGCTACGGGGACTGGACGATGGTCCGCCCGGAGCTGGTCGACTTCCTCGGCCGCGACGCCGGCTACCGGTACCTGCGCGCCAAGGGCAACTCCATCGAGGGCGGCACCTCGGAGGTGCTGCGCAACATCATCGCCGAGCGCGTCCTGGGCCTGCCGTCCGAGCCCAGGGTCGACAAGGACCTGCCGTGGAAGGACCTGCCCCGATGAGCGACCCCGACCTGCTCTACAGCGACGTCGAGGTCGACCTGCGCGCCTCGGTGCGCGCGCTGCTGGCCGACCGCGCCGACCCGGCCGCGGTGCTCGCCCGGGTGGTGGGCGAGCGGCCGCTGGACCTGGACCTGTGGCGCACGCTCGCCGTGGACGTCGGCGCCGCCTCGCTGCCGGTGCCCGAGGACGTCGGCGGCCAGGGCGCGGGCTTCCGCGAGGTGGCCGTGGTGGCCGAGGAGCTGGGCCGGGCGGTCGCGCCGGTGCCGTTCCTGGGCTCGGCCGTGCTCGCGACCGCCGCGCTGCTGCACCTGCGCGACCAGCAGGACGACCCGCGCACCGCGGCCCTGCTGACCAGGCTCGCCGAGGGCGCCACCGCCGCGCTGGTGGTGCCGCTCTCGGCGTTCCACGACGGCCCGCTGCCCGCGGTGGCCGCGGACGGCGACGCGCTCACCGGCTCGGTGCGCTCGGTGGCCGACGCGGGCGCGGCGGAGGTGCTGCTGGTGCCCGCCGGGGACGCCTTGTACGCGGTGGAGGCGTCCGACGCGGTCGTGCGCCCGGTGGTGCCGCTGGACCTGACCCGCCCGCTGTCCGATGTGGAGCTGTCCGCCGCGCCCGGGGTCCGGCTCGCCGGGTCGGGGGCCGCGGCCACCAGGGCGGCGCTGCTCGCGGGCGCCGGGATCCTGGCCTCCGAGCAGGTCGGCGTCGCGGAGTGGTGCCTGGACACCACCGTGGCCTACCTCAAGGAGCGCTACCAGTTCGGCCGCCCGCTCGGGTCGTTCCAGGCGCTCAAGCACCGCCTGGCCGACCTGTGGCAGGAGATCGCGCTCGCCCGCGCGGCCGCCCGCGCCGCCGCGGACGCGCTGGCCACCGGTGCCGAGGACCTGGAGGTGCTGGTGCTGACCGCGCAGGCGCTGTGCGCGGGCGTGGCCGTGCACGCCGCCGAGGAGGCCGTGCAGCTGCACGGCGGCATCGGCATGACCTGGGAGCACCCCGTGCACCTGTTCCTCAAGCGCGCCAAGGCCGACGAGATCGCCCTGGGCGCGCCCGGCGCGCACCGGACCAGGCTCGCCGCGCTGGTCGGCTTGGCGGGGTGATGACCGATCCGCAGGACCTGTGGCCCGACGTCCGCCCGGACGCGGCCAAGCGGCTGATGGCGGCCGCGGTCGACGCCTTCGCCGACCGCGGCTTCCACGCCACCACCACCCGCGACATCGCCACCGCGGCGGGCATGTCGCCCGCCGCGCTCTACGTGCACTTCCCGTCCAAGGCCGCGGTGCTGTTCGCGATCAGCCGCACCGGGCACGAGCGCGCGCTGGCGATGGTGGAGACCGCCGCGGCGGGCCCCGGCGACGCCGCGGCCAGGATGCGCGTGCTCGTCGCCCGGTTCACCACCTGGCACGCCACCCGGCACCGGGTCGCGCGGATCGTGCAGTACGAGCTGCACGCCCTGCGCCCCGCGGACTTCGACGTGGTGGCCGACCTGCGCCGCCGCACCGAGCGGGCGGTGCGCGACCTCATCGCTGAGGGCGCCGCGGCGGGGGTGTTCACCGCGCCGGACACCCCGACCGCGGCGCGCGCGATCCTGTCGCTGTGCGTGGACGTGGCGCGCTGGTACACCCCGGAGTCCAAACCGGACCCCGGCACGCTGGGCGAGCGCTACGCCGAGCTGGTCATGGCGATGCTGGGGGCCCGCTGACCCCCGGCCACCCGCCGCCCGCCGCCGCGTCGTAGCCCGCGCCCGCCAGCAGGTTGACCGTCATCGGCGCGAGCACCCGCTCCACGCCGTCGTCGCCGTGGAAGCCCGCGATCTCCAGCAGCACGAACCCGTGCAGCGCGCTCCACAGCTGCGCGGCCAGCTGCGCAGGGTCCACCCGCCGCACCAGCCCCGCATCGACCACCGCCGCCACCGCGTCGACGAGGTGGGTGAAGGCGCGCAGCGCGACGCCGCCGGGGTCGCCGCCCGCGGTGGGGTCGGCGGTGCGCGGGCGGTGCCCGCCGATGGCGGTGACGCCGAACATCACCCGGTAGAGGTCGGGGTTCTCCTGGGCGTGCGCCCGGTAGGCCAGGCCGAGCGCGGCCAGGTCCGCCACCGGGTCTTCGGTGCGCGGCACGGCCGCGAGCCGGTCGCCGAGCAGGCCGAACCCGGCCGCGGCGATGGCGTCGACCAGCCTGCCCATGTTGCCGAAGTGGGTGTAGACGGCCATGGTCGACGCGCCCACCTCCGCGGCCACCTTGCGCGCCTGCACCGCGTCCGGCCCGCCGTCGGCCAGCAGGCGCAGCGCCGCGGCCACCAACCTCTCCCGTGCCTCCGCCATGCTTGCCAGTGTGGCATAACTCGGTTATACAGGAGGGGATAACAAGGTTATGCCCCTGGAGAGGAGACGCCGTGGGCAACCCCTACCTGCAGGGCACCTACGCGCCCGTGCACACCGAGCGCACCGAGGTCGACCTCGCGGTCACCGGCACCATCCCCGACCACCTCGACGGCCGCTACCTGCGCAACGGCCCCAACCCCGCCGCCGAGGTCGACCCGGAGGCCTACCACTGGTTCATGGGCGACGGCATGGTGCACGGCGTGCGGCTGCGCGGCGGCAAGGCCGAGTGGTACCGCAACCGCTGGGTGCGCACCGAGGCCGACGGCGGCCCGCGCCCGGCCCGCGGCACCCTCGGCGGGCTCGGCGCCAACACCAACGTCATCGGCCACCGCGGCCGCACCCTCGCCCTGGTCGAGGGCGGTGTGGCCAACTACGAGCTGGACGACGAGCTGGCCACCACCGGCATCTGCGACTTCGACGGCACCCTGCGCGGCGGCTACACCGCGCACCCGCTGCGCGACCCCGCCACGGGCGAGCTGCACGCGGTGTCGTACTTCTTCGGCTGGGGCGACCGGGTGCGCTACACCGTCGTCGGCGCCGACGGCCGCGTCCGCCGCGAGCTGGACATCCCCGTCGGCGGCAGCCCGATGATGCACAACTTCTCCCTCACCGAGAAGTACGTGGTCCTCTACGACCTGCCGGTCACCTTCGACCCGGCGACGGCGGTCCAGGCCAGCGTGCCCCGGGCGCTGCGCGCCCCCGCCCGGCTCGTGCTCTCCGCCCTCATCGGCCGCGTCCGGCTGCCCAACCCGGTCGCCATGGCGATGTCCGGCGCGGCCGCGGGCAACGCGGGCCTGCCCTACCGGTGGAACCCGCGCTACCCGGCGCGCGTGGGGCTGCTGCCGCGCGAGGGCGGGGCGTCGGACGTGCGCTGGTTCGACGTCGCACCGTCCTACGTGTACCACGCGCTGAACGCCTACGACTCCGGCGACTCGGTGGTGCTCGACGTCGTGCGCCACGACCGCACCTTCGACACCGACCGCCACGGCCCGACCGAGGGCCCGCCGGTGCTCGACCAGTGGACGTTCGACACCGCCTCCGGCAAGGTCACCCAGTCCACCGTGGACGACCGGCCGCAGGAGTTCCCCCGGGTCGACGAGCGGCTGACCGGGCGCAGGCACCGCTACGGCTACAGCATCTCCTTCGGCTCCGGCGGGCGCGCCGACACCCTGCTCAAGCACGACTTCCAGTCCGGGAGCCAGCTCCGCAGGCACTTCCCCGGCGCGGCCATCGGGGAGTTCACCTTCCAGCCGCGCACCCCCGGCGCGGCCGAGGACGACGGCGTGCTCATGGGGTTCGTGACCGACCCCGCCGCCGACCGCACCGACCTGGCCCTGCTCGACGCCGCCACCCTGGAGCCGGTGGCCACCGTGCACCTGCCGGTCCGGGTGCCCGAGGGCTTCCACGGCAACTGGGTTCCCGGGGACAGGCCCTAGGCCAGCCGGATGCCGGGGTCCGGGCCGGGGTTGAGCACCTCCAGGATGCGCCGCATGGCCTCTGGCGGGTTGCTGAGCACCAGGTGGCTGCCCTCGGGCAGGGTCGCCGCCGCGCGCAGCAGCGAGATCACCCCGGACACGTCGATGAAGTCCAGCTCGCCCAGGTCCAGGTGGACGTCCCCGGCCGCCCGGGAGCACAGCACCGACAGCAGCGCCTCGAAGTCCGGGCGCGTGGTGAGGTCGGCGTGGCCGGGCAGCCGGGGACGGGTGGGCCGGTCGGGGAGGAGCGCGTCGGGCGGCTGGTGCGGCTGGTGCGGCTCAGCGATGGCCGCCACCACCCCGCGCGAGGAGGCCTGTGCGCATGGCGGGCACCCTCCCAGCGGCGTCGGAACCGAGATGCCCGGAGCCTACGCGGGCCCGGCGCCGCTGTCCCAGGGGTCCAAAGTCCTCACCCCAGCGGCCTGCTGAGGTCGTAGACCAGCTCCCCGCCGATCGTGACCTGCTCGAAGTTGGCCTCCACCCAGGTGCCGACGTCGCCGCCGCCACCGCCGGGGCCACCACCGCGGCCGCCCGGCACGTAGTAGCGCACCTGGCCCTCGGCCACGTACCGCTGGAACTGCGCCAGGGTGGGGGCGGGGTCGCCGCCGTTGAAGCCGCCGATGGCGATCACCGGCCGCCCGCTGGCCAGCTGCAGGCTGCCCGCCCCCATCGACCCGGTGCTGGCCGCGGCCCACGTGCCCGTGGTGGCCCGCAGGGCCGCCACCAGCTCCGGGTCGACCTGCAGGCCGCCGCCGGGGCCGCCGAAGCCCCGGCCGGTGCCGCCCGCCCCGGTCGGGCCGGAGGTCGGGATGGACCCGCTGTGCCCGGTGGTCGCCGTGGCCACCGCGTAGGCCGAGGTGGCGCCGAGGGTGGCCAGCAGCGCGGCCACCGCGACCGGCAGCGCGGCCCGGCGGAACCGGTGCACGCCCATGATGAGCGCGGTCGCGGTCAGCACGCCGAGCACTGCGACCACCCAGCGCAGCCACGGCAGCCAGTCCGGCACCCGGTCGAGCAGCACGAAGCCCCACCCCGCGGTCACCGCGACGGCCAGCCCCAGCACCACGCGGGCGCCCAGGTTCTCCCGGCCCCGCCACAGCTCGCGGCCGCCGATGCCCACCAGTGCGGCGATGCCCGGTGCCAACGCCACGGTGTAGTACGGGTGGATGGTGCCTTGCATGTAGCTGAACACCAGCGCCGTCACCACCGTCCACCCGCCCCAGAGGACCAGGCCCGCGCGGGTGCGGTCGGTGCGCGGCGCGCGCCGGGTGAACCACAACCCGGCCACCAGCACCACGAGGGCGCCGGGCAGCAGCCAGGACACCTCGGAGCCGAAGGCGCTGCCGAACATGCGGCCCAGGCCCGCCTCCCCGCCGAAGGCGCCACCGCCCACGCCGCCCCCCGCGCGGTTGCCGTCGCCGCCGAAGATCCGGCCCAGGCCGTTGTAGCCCAGTGCGAGGTCCAGCTCGCTGTTGTCGGTGGACCCGCCGATGTAGGGCCGCGACGAGACCGGCCACAGGTCGGTCACCACGACGAACCAGCCCGCCGAGACCACCAGCGCCACCACCGCGCCCAGCAGGTGCACCACCCGCTTCCCCAGCGCCGCGGGCGCCGCGAACAGGTACACCAGCCCGAACGCGGGCAGCACCAGGAACGCCTGGAGCGTCTTGGCGAGGAAGGCGAAGCCGATGGCCACCCCCGCCAGCGCCAGCCACCTCCAGCTCGCCGCCTCCGTGGCGCGCACGGTGGAGTACGCGCCCAGCACCATCAGGAACACCAGCAGCGCGTCGGGGTTGTTGAACTTGAACATCAGCGCGGCCACCGGCGTCAGCGCCAGCGCGGCCCCGGCCAGCAGCCCGGCCACCGGACCCGACCAGCGGCGCACCGCGCTGTGCACCAGCCACACCGAGCCGATGCCCAGCAGCGCCTGCGGCAGCAGCATGCTGAACGAGGAGAACCCGAGCAGCCGCCCGGACAAAGCCATCAGCCACAGCGCGGCGGGCGGCTTGTCGACGGTGATGACGTTGCCCGCGTCCAGCGAACCGAAGAACAGCGCCTTCCACGACTGGGTGCCCGCTTGCGCGGCGGCGGCGTAGAAGTCGTTGGCCCAGCCCGAGGCGCTGAGGTCCCACAGGTACAGCGCGCCGGTGACCACCAGCAGGGCGGCCAGCGCGGGCCGCTCCCACCGGGCCCGGCCCGCCACCGCGGCGGTGGTGGCGGTGGGCGCGACCGGGGCGGTGGGGGAGCCCGCCACCGGGGCGGCGGCCGGGGTCGTCGAGGCCGTCGAGGTGGTCATCGAGCGCTCTCCACACTCGGCACCGCGGTGCCGGTCTCCTCGAGGGCGGACTGGTCGGTGCGGCGGAAGACCCAGCCGCGCAGCAGCAGGAACCGCAGGATAGTCGCGGTGAGGTTCGCCGCCACCAGGACGACGACCTCCAGGCCGCGGCCCGGTTCGGTGAGCCCGTGCAGCAGCGCCAGCGACCCGCTGGTCAGGCCCAGGCCCAGGGCGAAGACGAGCAGGCCCTGGAACTGGTGGCGGGCGGCGCCCTCGGTCCCGCGCACGCCGAAGGTGAGCCGCCGGTTCGCCGCGGTGTTGGCCACGGCGGTGACCAGCAGGGCGATGAAGTTGGCGGGCTGCGGGCCGATCCCGCCGCGCAGCAGCACGTAGAGCACCAGGTAGGCGGCGGTGCTGAGCACGCCGATCGCGGCGAAGCGCACCAGCTGGCGCAGCAGCCGCGGCGGCACGCCCGGTGGGTCGAGGTCGATCGCGCCGCGGGAGAGCTGCTCGCGCAGCCGGGTGATGGGGATGGCGCCGGTGGCCAGCCCGCGGCCCACCCGCACGATGCCGCGCAGGTCGGCCAGGGCGGTGGCGACGATGTCGACCCGGCTGTCCGGGTCGTCCACCCAGTCCACCGGCACCTCGTGGATGCGCAGCCCGGCGCGCTGGGCCAGCACCAGCAGCTCGGTGTCGAAGAACCAGCCGGTGTCGGCCACGTGCGGCAGCAGCGCCCTGGCCACGTCGGCGCGGATGGCCTTGAACCCGCACTGGGCGTCGGAGAACCGCACGCGCAGCGTCGAGCGCAGCAGCACGTTGTAGGAGCGGGAGATGAACTCGCGCTTGGGCCCGCGCACCACCCTGGCGCCGCGGGCCAGCCGGGAGCCGATGGCCACGTCGGAGTGCCCGGAGATCAGCGGCGCCACCAGCGGGTGCAGCGCGGCCAGGTCGGTGGACAGGTCCACGTCCATGTAGGCCAGCACCTCGGCGTCGGAGCCGAGCCAGGTGGTGTGCAGCGCCAGGCCCCGGCCCTTCTGCTCCAGCCGCACCGACCGCACCTCGGGCAGCTCCGCGGCCAGCGCGGCGGCCACCTCGGGGGTCCGGTCGGTGGAGGCGTTGTCGGCCACGGTGATCCGGAACGGGTACGGGAACTGCGCGCCCAGGTGCGCGTGCAGCCTGCGGACGCAGGGCTCCAGGTCGACCTCCTCGTTGAACACGGGCACGACGACGTCGAGGACGGGGGCGGGGCCCTGGACCCGCACGGGCCCGCGGCCCGCGCCCTGCTGCGGGATGGGGGTGGTGGTCGCGCTCATGGTGGGGAGCCTCCGGTGGGCCGCTGGGTGGTCGGTGTGCCGAAGCTGTGCGGAACCTGTGTCCTCGCCCGTCATGACCGGGATCACGCCCCGGCCGACAGGTCGTAGAGGGTGACGCCGTCGACGTCGGTGGCGGTGAAGCTGCGCTGCACCCAGTCGGCGATCTCGTGGGCGTCGTCGCTGCCGGAGCTGCCCTGCATGAAGGTGGCCGCGATGTAGTAGTGCACCCGCCCGTCGGCCACCATCCGCTGGAACTGCTCCAAGGTGGGGGCGGGGTCGGTGCCGTTGAAGCCGCCGAGGGCGAACACGGGCAGGTCCACGGCGAGCTGGTACCCGGCGGCGTTGTTGGAGCCGATCACCGCCGCGGCCCACTCGTAGCCCTCGGAGCCGGTGCGCAGGGCGGTCACCACCGCCTCGCTGGGGGTGGGCGCGCCGAGCAGGCCGCCCATGCCGCCGCCGCGGCCCCCGCCGAACCCGCCGCCGGGACCACCGCCGAAGCCCTGCCCGGCCGGGCCCACCGAGGGCAGCGCGCCGGAGTGCGCCACCGCGGCCGTGGCGACGGAGTAGGCGCCGGGGGCGGCCAGGGCCAGCACGAGGGCCAGCACCCCTACCCCCCGGGCGGCGAGCCGGGGCAGCACCGGCAGCAGCACGATCAGCGCCGCCGCCAGCAGCCCGCCGAACAGCACTACCGGCCGCAGCCACGGCAGCCAGTCCGGCTCCCTGGCCAGCAGCAGCGAGCACTCCACGGCGGTGATCGCCACCCCGGCCGCGAGCAGGCCCACCGAGGCGTGGTCGTGCCGGTTGCGCCAGCACCCCACCGCGCCGATGCCCACCAGCGCGGCCACCGCCGGGGCCAGCGCCACCGCGTAGTACGGGTGGATGATGCCGCTCATCAGGCTGAAGACCAGGCCGGTGACGACCAGCCAGCCGCCCCAGACGACCAGCGCCGCGCGGGTGCGGTCGGTGCGCGGGGCCCGCCGGGTCAGCCACAGCCCGCCCACCAGCGCCAGCAGCGCGGCGGGCAGCAGCCAGGCGATCTCCGAGCCCATCTCGGTGCCGAACAGGCGGGTCAGGCCCGGGGTGCCCCAGCCGGCGCCACCGCCGACGCTGCCCACCTCGTCGCCGTTGAGCCGCCCGATCCCGTTGTAGCCCAGGGCCAGCTCCAGCACCGAGTTCTCCTGCGAGCCGCCGATGTAGGGGCGGGCGCTCGCGGGCACCAGCTCGACGACGGCCACCCACCAGCCGCCCGCGACGACCACCGCGCCCAGCGCCCCGCCCAGGTGCGCGAGCCGCTTGCCCAGCCCGGTCGGCGCCGCGACCAGGTAGACCAGCCCGAACGCGGGAAGCACCAGGAACGCCTGCAGCATCTTCGCCAGGAACGCGAACCCGACCGCGGCCCCGGCCAACGCCAGCCACGCCGGGCTCGCGCCCTCCAGCGCACGCAGCACGCAGTAGGCGGCCGCGGTCAGCAGCAGCACCAGCAGCGCGTCGGGGTTGTTGAACCGGAACATCAGCGCCGCCACCGGCGTCAGCGCCAGCACCGCGCCCGCCACCAGGCCCGCCGCCGGGCCGGAGGTGCGCTTGACGGCGGCGTGCAGGACGGCCACGGCGGCGACCCCGCACAGCGCCTGCGGCACCAGCACGCTCCACGAGCTGAGCCCGAACACGCGCACGGACAGGCCCATGAGCCAGGTGGCGGCGGGGGTCTTGTCCACGGTGATGCCGCCCGCGGCGTCGGTGGCGCCGAAGAACCAGGCGGACCAGCTCTGCCCGCCCGCCTGCGCGGCGGCCGAGTAGTAGGCGTTCGCCCACCCGGAGGCGCCCAGGTCCCACAGGTAGAGCACGCCGGTGCCGACCAGCAGCACCGCGAGCCCGACCCGGTGGAGCCCGGGCCGGGGTCGGGCGGGTCTCTCGGGGGCGCCACCGGGGTCGTCGGTGGGCGCGGTGCGGTCGGCGACGAGGGTCATGGCGATGACGGTGCTGGGCCGCGCTGGGTGGTCGGTGTGGGTTGCCTGTGAGCGAGCTGTGCGATCCGTGAACGGGGTGTGACGCACCGCGCACCGCCGATCGGGTGGTCCTGCCCGCCGCGCCCGCTCCGGCGCCCCGGCGGAGACCGCAGGTCACCGGCATCGCGGGGGGAAAGGAGATTATCGGCTTATCCGGACTCGGGACCTTCGGCCCGGAAACCGCCCCGAAACGTCCGCGGGGAAAGCGCCGACCTACCTCGTGGAAATCGGAACACCCGCCCGCACCGGCCCCTGACCGGTGGACGAGGCGAGGTGGGCCACCCCCGGACCACCGCACCGCGTCCCCCGTCGACGCGGTATTCACCCTGCCGCAGAAAGGTTTCCCCGTGCCCAGAACCCGCGCCGCGCTCATCGCGCTCTTCGCCGCCCTGCTGGCGTTCGGCGTGCTGACCCCGCCCGCGCAAGCCGTGCCGGTGCGCGGCCAGACCGGCTGGTCGGTGCTGCTCTGCAAGTTCTCCGACCGCGCCGCCGAACCGCAGGCCCCGGCGTTCTTCCGCAACTTCCTCACCCAGGACGGCGCCGGGCTCGGCGGCGTCGCCGACTACTTCGCCGACCAGTCCGCGGGCAAGGTCACCCTCACCGGGTCGGTGGTGCGCGGCTGGTACACCATGGCGTTCACCCTGGCCCAGGAGCAGGGCAAGAGCCGCGGCCAGCGCATCCAGGACTGCGTGGACACCGCGGCCGCGAACGGCTACGCCGTGCCCTCGGGCCACCGCACCGTCGCGATCCTCAACGACTACGTCGACTCCGGTGCCGCGGGCGGGCGCGTCCTGCTCGACCCGGGCGCCTGGAACGTCGGGTTCGCCGCGCACGAGATGCTGCACGGCTACGGCCTCGGGCACTCGTTCTCCAACGACACCACCTACCAGAACGCCTCGTGGTCGCAGCCCGGCGAGTACGACGACCCGTGGGACCAGATGTCTGCGATGAACATCCACGCCTTCGGCACCACCAACTTCGGCACCAGCGCGGTCGGCCTCAACGGCTACTTCCGCGACAAGCTCGGCTGGCTGCCCTCGAACCGGGTGCTGACCCTCGGCGCCGACGGCGTCGGGTCGCGCACGGTGACCCTGGCCCCGCTGGAGACCCCCGGTGCGGGCTCCGGGCCGCTGGTCGTGCGGATCCCGTTCAACCCCAACGACCTGCACAACTACTACACCGTCGAGTACCGCCGGAAGACCGGCTGGAGCGCGGGCATCCCGGCCGACATCGTGCTGATCCACGAGGTCCGCGGCGGCACCCCGTACCTGCTGCGCGCCACCCCGGCCGCGGGCCGCGCGCCCGTGCAGTCGTTGAGCGCCAACGGGGTCACCATCACCCTCGGCGCGAAGACCGCCACCGGTGCCGCGGTGACCATCACCTCCGACATCACCACCCGCTGCGTGTCCGGCTACGTCTGGCGCGAGGCCCGCTCCACCGACAAGGTCTGCGTCACCCCCGCGACCCGCAGCCAGGTCGCCTACGACAACAGCGTCGCGGCGAGCCGGTGGACCAACGGCGCCTACGGCCCGCACACCTGCGTCTCCGGGTACGTGTGGCGCGAGGCCTTCTCCGGTGACGACGTGTGCGTGACCACCGCGCAGCGCACCCAGGCGTCCAGCGACAACGCCGCGCACGCCTCCCGGGTGAACCCGGCGCGCCTGGTCTTCGGCCCCAACACCTGCGTCAGCGGCTACACGTGGCGGGAGGCGGACCTCAGCGACTACGTCTGCGTCACCCCCGCCACCCGCAGCCAGGTCTCCGCGGACAACAGCGCCGCGGCCAGCCGGTGGACCAACGGCGCCTACGGTCCGCACACCTGCGTCTCCGGGTACGTGTGGCGCGAGGCGTTCCCCGGTGACGACGTGTGCGTGACCACCGCGCAGCGCAGCCAGGCGGCCGCCGACAACGCCGCTGCCCCCGGCCGCGTCGCCGTGCCGTAAGCCAGGACCGGGTGCGGCCCGGCCGGGATTCCCCCGGCCGGGCCCTGCACGCCTGCGCCCCCGACGCCGCCCTGCGGGTGCGGCCGAGGACTGAGCCCCCGACCTCTAAGCTGCCCCCCGAAGACAGGGGGCGGGATGGCGACCAACGAGCAGTTCTTCCGGATCACCGAGTCGCTGGCGGAGGTCACGCGCTCCGACGGCGAGCGGCACAGCACCCTCACCGTCCGCGGCAACCGCTTCGCCTACTACTGGCCCCGCACCCAGACCGTTGGGCTCAAGCAGCTCATCTCCGAGCAGAAGGCCCTCGTCGCCGAACGCCCCCACGTCTTCGAGGAGCAGTTCACCTGGGGCGGCTTCGGCTGGGTCGTCGTCCTCCTCGACGGCGTCGAGGAGGACGAGCTCACCGAACTGGTCTTCGAGGCCTGGCGGCTCTCCGCCCCCGAGGACCTGCTCCACACCGTGCCCGACCCGGGTCAGGAGTAGAAGCGGTCGAGGTTGGTGGCGGCGCTGATGAGGGACAGGTGGGTGAAGGCCTGGGGGAAGTTGCCCAGCTGCTCACCGGTGAGGGCGATCTCCTCGGCGTAGAGGCCGAGGTGGTTGGCGTAGGTGAACATCTTCTCCATGGCCAGGCGGGCGCGGTCGTGCTGGCCGGTGCGGGCGAGGGCCTCGACCCACCAGAAGGAGCACAGGGAGAAGGTGCCCTCGTCGCCGTCGAGGCCGTCGGCGCGGTCGTAGCGGAAGACCAGGCTGTCGTCGACGACGAGGTTCGCGTCGATGGTGTCCAGGGTGGACAGGAAGCGGGGGTCGGTGGGGGAGCAGAACTTGACCATCGGCATGAGCAGCACCGCGGCGTCGAGCTCGCCGTCGTCGAGGACGCCCGCGAAGGCCTCGCCGGTCCAGGCGCGGTCCATGACCTGCGCGTAGATCTCGTCGCGGACGGTGGTCCAGCGGGTGAGGTCGGCGGGCAGGCCGCGGCGGCGGGCGACGCGGACCATGCGCTCGACGGCGACCCAGCACATCACCCGGGAGAAGGTGTGCTGCTTCGGGCCGCCGCGCGACTCCCAGATGCCGTGGTCGGGGCGGTCCCAGTTGTCCATCAGCCAGTCCAGCAGCACGCACAGGCTCGACCACGAGTCGTGCGAGATGCCCTCGCCGTACTTGTCGAACAGGTAGATCGAGTCGATGATCTCGCCGTAGACGTCGAGCTGGAGCTGGCCGGCGGCGGCGTTGCCCACCCGCACCGGCCGCGACCCGCCGTAACCGGACAGGTGGTCCAGCTCCACCTCGTCGAGGTCGCTGTCCCCATCGATCGTGTACATCACCCGCAGCGGGCCCAGCGACCCGTCGTGGTCGTCGGTCACCCGGTCGGTGAGCCAGCCGGTGAACGCCTCCGCCTCGTCGGTGAACCCCAGCCGCAGCAGCGCGTACAGGGTGAACGCCGCGTCGCGCAGCCACACGTACCGGTAGTCCCAGTTGCGCTCGCCGCCCAGCTGCTCGGGCAAGCCCAGGGTCGGCGCGGCGATCACCGCGCCGGTGGGCTCGTGGGTGAGCAGCTTGAGCGTCAGCGCCGAGCGGTGCACCATCTCCCGCCACCGCCCGGTGTACCGCGACTGCGACAGCCAGTCCCGCCAGAACCGCACAGTAGCGTCGAACCAGTCCTGCGAGCACCCGTCCTCGCCGTCGCCCACGGTCAGCACGAACAGCGCCGCGTCCTGCCCGGCGAGGGAGAACTCCGCGGTGGCCACGCCGTCGTCGACGTCGAGGTCGACGGTGGAGTTCAGCTCCAGCCGCAGGCCCGCGGAGTCGAACCGCACCCGCCTGCGGTCCCCGGTGGCCCGCGGCGTGGTGCGCCCGTAGTCCGGCCGCGGCTGCACCCGGACCCGCACCCGCACGTCCCCGCGCACGTTCACCACCCGGCGCACCAGGCGCTGGCGGTGGTCGGGGTCGTGCGGGCGCAGGATCGGCATGTAGTCCTGCACCTCGACGATGCCGTCCTCGGTGAGGAACCGGGTGATGAGGATGTTGGTGTCGGGGAAGTAGAACTGGTGCCTGGTCACCACCTCGCACGTCGGCTCGATCGCCCAGCCGCCGCCCCGCTCGTCGTCGAGCAGGGCGGCGAAGACGCTGGGGGAGTCGAAGCGCGGGGCGCAGAACCAGTCCACCACGCCCCGGGTGCTCACCAGGGCCGCCGTGCGCAGGTCCCCGATGATCCCGTGCTCGGCGATGGGGGAGCGGCTCATCCGCGCTGGACCCGCCAGCCCAGCTCCCCGGGCAGGTCCAGCGCCTCCTGCGGCCCCCACCCGCCCTTGGCGTAGGGGTGCGGGGCGGGCCTGTCCGCCAGCACCGGCTCGCACACCTCCCACAACCGCTCGATCTCCGCGGCACCGGAGAACAGGGTCTGGTCCCCGCGCAGCACGTCCAGCAGCAGCCGCTCGTAGGCCTCCAGCGGTCGGCTGCCCTCGAACGCCTCACCGAAGTCCAGGTCCATCCGCGCCGAGCCGATCTCCATCGTCGGGCCGGGCACCTTCGCCCGGATGCGCAGCGCCAGCTGCGGCTCCTCGGTCAGCTCGAACACCAGCTCGCTCGGGCAGCCCGCGACCTCGCCGGGGAACATCGACAGCGGCGGCTCGGTGAACCCGACGGTGATCACCCGGCGGCTCTGCGCCATCGCCTTGCCGGTGCGCAGGTAGAACGGCACGCCCTTCCACCGCCAGTTGTCGACCCGGGCCTCCAGCGCCACGAACGTCTCCACGTCGGAGTCGTCGGCCACGCCCTCCTCGTCCCGGTAGCCCTCGTACTGGCCGAAGACGACCTTGCCGGGGTCCAGCGGCCGCAGCGACCGGTAGAGCTTGAGCTTCTCCGCGCGCAGCGCCTCGGCGGAGATCTCCGTGGGCGGCTCCAGCGCCAGGAACCCCAGCAGCTGGCACAGGTGCGTGGACACCATGTCCCGGAAGGTGCCGGTGGCCTCCATGAAGCTCGCCCGGCCCTCGATGCCGATCTCCTCCGGCACGTCGATCTGCACGTAGGCGATGTGCCCCTGCCGCCACACCGGCTCCAGCAGGCCGTTGGCGAAGCGGAACACCAGGATGTTCTGCACCGCCTCCTTGCCGAGGAAGTGGTCGATGCGGAACAGGTCGTCCTCGTCGAACACCTCGTGCAGGGCGGCGTTCAGCTCGCGCGCGGACCCCAGGTCGCTGCCGAACGGCTTCTCCAGCACCAACCGCGCGTCCTGGGCCAACCCGGTGTGGCCCAGCATGGCCACCATCGGCTGCATCGTCCCCGGCGGCACCGACAGGTAGAGCAGGGTGCGCGAGTCCTCACCCAACTCCTTGCGCTTGCGGGCCACCACCTCGGCCAGGTCCGCGCCGTCCTCCGCCGACGAGGTCTGGAACGTGACCCGCTGGGCGAACTCCGCCCACCCCGGCTCGTCCGCCAACCCCAGCTTCGCCCGGAACTCCTCGTCCGTGCCCGGCGAGTGCCGCCCCGACCCGACGACGGCGAACTCGGGCAGCAGCCCCTCCCGGTGCAACCGCAACAGCCCGGGGAACAGCTTGCGCTTGGCGAGGTCCCCGGTGGCACCGAAGATCACGAACACGTGGGGCGGGATCGTCTCCATTGGCGCCAGTATTCGCCCCCTCGGCCCCCGCTGCTCGTCGTGCGCCCCACCGCCACCCGGGCTAGCGTTGTCCCACCTGGACGAACAGGCGTTCGAGACGAGGAGCACCGATGACCGACCCGACCCCGGACAAGCCCACCGAAGACTGGGTCACCGGCGACGAACCCATGACCGGTCCCCAGCGCTCCTACCTGCACACCCTCGCCCAGGAGGCGGGTGAGGAGGTCCCCGACGACCTCACCAAGGCGCAGGCCAGCGAGCGCATCGACGCCCTTCAGCAGAAGACCGGGCGCGGCGCCTAAACGCATTCATCCTCACCGCTGCGCTCGCCTTTCTGGCTGCCGCCGGACCCCCGGCGTGGTCTGGTCACCCTCACGGGCGGCAGCACGCAACTGCTCGCGCAGCAGCGCGGTCTGCACCTGCGTGGTCAGCGACACCGCTGGGGCGCCAGCCTCGGCGGCGCGGATCTGGTCGCGCAGGTGCTGCCCGAGCCCTTTGAGGCTGCGGAGCACTTTGAGGTAGGCATGCCCGACAGTCGCCACGGGGCACCAGCCCTGATGGCGGGTCGCGGCCGCCGCCGTGCGCGCGGTGCTCGACCGAGTGCCGCCGGCCGCGCTGGTCGAGGCAGCGGGTCGGCTGGATGAAGCCCACCAGGCTTTGTCAGCGGCGGTGGCGGGGTCGACCCAGGCTGAAGCAGGCCAGGCGGTCGCCCAGTTGAGCAACGCGGCGCGGACCCTGACCGAGGTGCACGGGCTGCTCCAGCGGGCGCGGGCGCTCGTGGAGGACTACTTGGCCCGCGTTGTGGGCGGGCCTCAACCGCCCCCGACTGCGATCGAACAGCGCCGAGCCAGCGGCGCGAGGTCACCCGCCGCGGCGCGGCGCGAGCCAGGGCGTCCGCCCCCGCCGCCGCAGGTGCAGGATGTGCTGGACGATTTGCCGCCGAAGGTCCCCAAGCCGAATCCGGAGGGTCGCTAGACCCACGGCAGAATCCTGGGTGACCCGACCGGCGAGGTGGTCATCAGCGGGGACGACGCCGAGTCGGCCGAGGTCACAGAGCTGCTGACGCAGGCCGGGCTGAACCCGCGCGGGACGCTGGTCACCATCCACCACGTCGAGATGAAGGTTGCCAAGCGCATGGCCAAGACCGGCACCCGCGAGGTCACCCTGGTGATCAACAATCGGGCGTGCGAGGGGTTCATGGGCTGCCGGAAGCTACTGCCGGTCATCCTGCCCGCCGGGTGCACCCTGACCGTATACGGTCCCGGCTACCACGAGGTCTTCACTGGAGGGAAGAAGTGGCCGAGCTAGGCGTCTGGTACGACCAGGACAGCCGTGACGCCTACGACGAGGGCGACCCGGTGATCCCCATGCGGACCGCCGCCGAACTCGACGCGCTCATCGAGCGGGTGCGCGCCGACACCGTCGCCCACCGCTGTCCGGCCATGATCCAGGTCGGCATCCTGGGCAACGAGGGCTACCCTGTGCTCGAAGTGGGGCTCGGACAGGACAAGGGCTTCATCCACTACCACGCACACGACGCGGGGCGCACCATCGGTGATGGCGATCCGGCCACCACCGTCGAGTACGTCTACATGGGCAGTCTCAGCGACGTCCCCGCCGACTCCGAGGTCCCCATCGAGACCGTGCGCCGGGGCCTGCACGAGTTCCTGGCCACCGGCACCCGCCCGTCCGTCGTCTCCGAGGAACCCTAACCACGCATCCACGCTGCGATCTCCCGCAGCGACCGCACCTGGAACTCGGGTTCCTCGTCCGCCCTGCCATGGTCGAGCGGCCCGGCCAGATGCTCATCGGGAACCGGCTGTCCGAGCGCAGCAGCCACGGTGGCCTACAAGACCGTGATCCGCCGCTCCAACGCGACCAGCAGCAGCTCGACGGTGCTGTACCTGCCACCGGGCCGGTGGGCGCTCCACACGGCAGCGTCATCGGGCAGGTGGGTCACCAGGGCGCACAGTCGCCGGTAGGACAGTCCGCCCCGGTACAGGTCGAGCAGGTCCACCCCACCTGCGAGCAGGTCGACCTCCAGGGCCTCGGCGGTGATGTCGTCGCCCAATAGCTGGGCGACGGTCAGCGGTTTCCCCCAGCTCCTTCATGACGCGGGTGGAGAATTCCTCGGCGTCGGCCGTGGTGGACGCCAGCACCCGCCACGCCGCGTACTGCTCATCACCGAGGATGTACCGCAGCGCGGTCAGATGCTTGCCCTCTTCCTCAGCCTCCAGCGCCTCCAAGGGGAACGCCTCGGCGGTGGGGAGCGTGAAGCGCTTGTTGCGCCAGGTGACGGCCAGCCCGGTCGCGCCAGTGGCGGGCGGTTTGCCGGTGGCCCCGGCACGCTGTCGTGTGGTCATCACAGTCCTTCCTTAGGGGCTCACGCTATAGAAGCGAGAGCGGAGTCCGGGTGCAACTATTCGATCCACTGCTCAATCCACTGTTCCACTTCAGCAAGAGTTTGCGACAGGAATCGACCGGCCCAAAATGTTAAGAATGCTGTTTGCTCGGATATGTCTTGGGGTCGTGGGGTGGGGAGTTGGGCGGGGTCATCCAACCAGCGATATTGCGCGATCATGACAACCCCCGCATAGGGGCGGACACCCAGCGGTGCGAAGGGTGTAGCAATTTGTTCAACCATCGACAGGTCGACCAAGCGGTGCACACCTTTGCTTGCGACATAAGTTGCGGCCCGCATCCAATCCGGTCGCACATAGCCGGACAGAGGGTCGATGCCGTCCTGTCCCCGTGCAGCCCGATCAAAGCCGCGAATCCAAAGCAGAGTTTCGACAGCAGTGGCGTGAACTACGTCGCTGAGGGCCGTGCGTTCGTGAGGTTCGAGCACCATGGGCGAGTAGTAGCTCTGCTCGGGCAGGCTGCGCCATCGCGCCAAACCTCGCTTGAATGACCTGATGGCTCGCTGATGCGGTTCACCCATAGTCCCCCCGACGCCACTACTTCCCCAAAGGCTTTTCACACCCGCCAGAATGCCGCGAACAAGCACGGAGCCGAGCGCACTCACCCGGCAGCGGCCGGCAGCCGGACCGTGAACTCCGTCCGCCCGGGCACGCTCTCCACCCGCACCGTCCCCGAGTGCGCCTGCACCACAGCGGCCACGATCGCCAACCCCAGCCCCGTGCTCCCCGCGGCCCGGTTCCGGGACCCATCCCCCCGCGCGAACCGCTCGAACACCTCCGGCAGCAGCTCCGCGGGGATCCCAGGTCCGTCGTCCACCACGGTCAGCACCGCGGAATCCCCCTCTTGGCGCACCCCCGCGGTCACCGTCGTCCCCGGCGGGGTGTGGGTGCGCCCGTTGGCCAGGAGGTTGGTCAGGACCTGGTGCAGCCGGGCCTGGTCGCCCACGGCGTGGACGGGTTCGGCGGGCAGGTCCAGGTGCCAGCGGTGGTCGGGGCCCGCCGCCTTGGCGTCGCTGACGGCGTTGATGACCAGCAGGGACAGGTCGACCGTCTCCAGGAGCAGGGGACGGCCCGAGTCGAGGCGGGCGAGGAGGAGGAGGTCCTCGACGAGGGTGGTCATGCGCTGGGACTCCGAGCCGACGCGGCTCAGGGCGTGGGCGACGTCCGGGGGGAGGTCGTCCTGGCGGCGGCGGGCGAGTTCGGCGTAGCCGGAGATGGCGGCCAGGGGGGTGCGCAGCTCGTGGCTGGCGTCGGCGACGAACTGGCGGACGCGGGTCTCGCTGGCGTGGCGGACGGCCAGGGCGTTGCCGATGTGGCCCAGCATCCGGTTGAGGGCGGCGCCCACCTGGCCGACCTCGGTGTGCTCGTCGGTGTCGGCGCGGGGGACGCGGACGGAGAGGGCGACCTCGCCGCGGTCGAGCTCCAGCTCCGAGACGCGCTGGGCGGTGGCGGCCATGCGGTCGAGGGGGCGCAGGGTGCGGCGGACGATGAGGGTGCCCGCCACGCCCGCGGTGGTGAGGCCGATGAGGGCGATGCCGCCCAGCAGCAGGGCGGTGGTCCACAGGGTGTTGTCGAGCCCGCGCAGGGGCAGGCCGGTGATCACCGTGAGGTCGCCGCGCTCGGTGCGGGAGGCGAGGAGCAGGTAGTCGCCCAGCCCGCCCAGCTCGCGGTCGTGGGCGGTGCCGTCGACCGGCAGCCCCAGCAGCACCGCGTCGAGGTCGGTGGGCAGCGCCTCGCTGTCGCCGGTGCTGGTGAGCCTGCGGGCGATGGCGACGTCGCCGTCCTGGATGGTGGCGTTGAGGGTGTCGGGGCCCTGGCCGGGGGCGTCGGTGCCGGGGTGCTCGCGCGGGCCCGGCGGCAGCGGCAGCGGGTTGGCGGGGTTGCCGCGCTGGACGAACATGGTCGCCCGCGCGCTCGCGTCGCGCAGCTGCTCCTCCAGGTTGCGCACCAGGTAGGCGCGCAGGCCCAGCAGGGTCACCACGCCGATCACCAGGCACACCAGGGCCAGCAGCACCAGTTGCTCGGCGATGAGCCGGGTGCGCAGCGACACCGGGCGGGCGCGCAGCCGCTCGCGCAGCTCCGCCCGCCTGCGCGGGCTCAGCTCGCCGACGATGGGCTCATCCGGCGGGCTTGAGGACATAGCCGGCCCCCCGCATGGTGTGGATCATCGGTTCGCGGCCCGCGTCGACCTTCTTGCGCAGGTAGGAGATGTAGAGCTCGACGATGTTGGCCTGGCCGCCGAAGTCGTAGTTCCACACCCGGTCGAGGATCTGGGTCTTGCTCAGCACCCGGCGCGGGTTGCGCATGAGGAAGCGCAGCAGCTCGAACTCGGTGGCGGTCAGGGTGATCTCCTGCCCGCCCCGGTGCACCTCGCGGGTGTCCTCGTCCAGCGTGAGGTCACCGACGACCAGGGTGGCGTCGCTGCCGGTCTCGGTCACCCCGGTGCGCCGCATCAACGCCCGCAGCCGCAGCACGACCTCCTCGACGCTGAACGGCTTGGTCACGTAGTCGTCGCCGCCCGCGGTCAGGCCCGCGATCCGGTCCTCCACTGAGTCCTTGGCGGTGAGGAACAGCACCGGCAGCGCGTCGGACTCCGCCCGCAGCCTGCGCAGCACCTCCAGGCCGTCGAAGTCGGGCAGCATGACGTCGAGCACCACCGCGTCCGGCTTGAACTCCCGGGCGGTGCGCACCGCGGTGGCGCCGTCGAGGGCGCTGCGCACGTCCCAGCCCTCGTAGCGCAGGGCGAGGGTCACCAGCTCGGCCAGCGTGGGCTCGTCGTCGACGACCAGCACGCGCACGGGCAGGCCGTCGGGCCTGCGGAGGTCGGGGCGGGAGGCGGCGTTCACGGACATGCTCCCATCCTCGGGCGGGCGGTTCGGACTGCGCTGTGCGGTCCCTGTGTAGCACCTGTGCGCGCGGGCGGCCCGCGACGGCACCGGACATAGCGACCTCTGGTGCTCCGCACAGCCTGCGCACAGGGAACGCGGCCACGCTGGGCGGAACCGAGGGCACGGGGCCCTGCGGTGGATCCAGGAGGAACGATGTCGGACCAGTCCGGACAGCCCGGCCAGCCCGCGCCGGAGCAGCCCACCACGGCCCAGCCCGCCGCGGCGCAGGCCGCGCCGGAGCAGACCGCGACCTGGGGCGCGCCCGCCCCGGAGCAGCGCAGCGCTCCCCGCTGGTCGTGGAAGAAGACGGCCGCGGCCACCGCCGTCGCCGTGGGCGTGGCCACCGCCGGTGGCTTCGCGGTGTACGCGGCGGGCAACGCCAGCGCCGACGGCCAGGGTGGTCGCGGCGGCATGGCGGGCGGGCCCGGCGGCTTCCCGGGCGGCGCCCGCGGTGGTGCGATGGGCGGGCTGATGGGCGCGCTGCACGGCGAGTTCGTGACCTCGGACGGCAGCGGCGGCTACGAGACGAAGCTGGTGCAGACCGGCGAGGTCACCGCGGTCAGCGACACCTCGATCACCGCCAAGAGCGCGGACGGCTACACCAAGACCTACGCGATCGACGCGGCCACGGTGAAGTCCGCCGTGGAGACCGGCAAGCGGGTCACCATCATCGCCACCGAGAAGGGGGACACCGCCACCGCGGAGTCGATCACCGAGGGCGACCGCCTCACCCGGCAGGGCGGCCCCGGCGGCGCGGGTGGCCCCGGGGCGGGTGGCCCCGGGGCGGGTGGCCCCGGCGGCGCGGGCGGTCCCGGGGCGGGTGGTCCCGGTGGCGCGGGCCCGGGCGACGGGAGCGCCCCGCCCACCCGGTGACCCGGCGCTCGCTCGACCCCGTCGACTACTTGTCGACGGGGTCGACGACCTTTGAGGCCGCGGTGATGATCGACCACAGCGGGCTGCGGGTGCGCTCGTAGTAGACGCGCCGGTTGGCGGGCTCGCGGTGCTCGGTGAGCATCCCGAGGTCGACCAACCTGGTCAGCTCCACCCCGCAGGCGCTCTGCGCGATCACCGTCTTGGGCGGCTCGGACTGGAAGAACCGCGGCCCGGCGTGCTGGTGGATCCAGAGGGCCAGCCGCAACCTGCTGGGGCGGCCGAAGAGGAGTCGACCCACATCACCGGCGTCCACGTGTGCTCCTGCTCTTGGAGTTCGCAAGTCGCTATCCGGTATCAAGATAGCGACAGAGGTGGCGGGTGTCGAGGGCGCGGTCCCGGGCGCGTTCCGCAGGTGCCGCGCGGACCCGCCGAGCGGTCCACCACGCCGAGGGGGCCGCGGGGTCGGTGAGCCTGCTCTGATCGGTGGACCGGCGGAACCGCCTGCGCGTCAGAGGACGTCGTGCGGGCGGAACTGGATGCTGATGCGGCCGCCGACCGGTCTGGCGGTCTTGGGGATGGCGTGCTCCCAGGTGCGCTGGCAGGCGCCGCCCATCACCAGCAGGTCGCCGTGGCCGAGGGGGTAGCGGGTGGTGGGACCGCCGCCGCGGGGGCGCAGCAGCAGCGGGCGGGGGGAGCCCAGCGACAGGATCGCCACGTGGGTGTCGGTGTGCGAGCCCCGGCCCTTGTCGTCGCCGTGCCAGGCCACGCTGTCGCCGCCGTCGCGGTAGAAGCAGAAGCCCGCGGTGGTGAACTCCTCGCCGTAGTGCGCCGACAGGCGCTGCTTGGCCTCGGCCAGGACGGGGTGCGGCAGCGCCGCGCCCGCGCGGTAGAAGCTGAGCAGGCGCGGCACGTCGACCACCGAGTCGTACATCTGCCTGCGCTCGGCCCGCCACGGCACCTCGTCGGCGAGCTGCTGGTAGAGGTCGTCGGCGCCGGTGAGCCAGCCGGGGAGCACGTCCACCCACGCGGTCGCGTCCAAGTGCGCGCGGTCGGGGACGAGCGGGCCCAGGGCCGGGGGGTCGACACCGTCCCAGAGGGAGGCCTGGAGCGCCTGGGGCATGTCCGGGATGTTACACCGCGGTCGAACACGTGTTCACCCGCGCGGACAGCCCGGGAAAATCCGTGTTTCACTTGTCGAGAGACGTGGTACTCGCGCCTGCCCGGAACCGCCCGCCGGAGAATCGAGGTCACCGTGCTCACCACTGGCGCCCCCTTGCCCGCGACCCCCACCAGCCCGAACCTGGCCGTGCAGCCCGGCATCACCCCCGTGCGCCGCGCCCCGCTGCCGCGCGTGGCCCCCACCCCGCCCGGCCGCAGGCTGCGCGCGGCGGTGCGCGCCGCGCTGTCCGACCTGGACGGTGACGCCCGCACCGCGCTCGTGGTGGGCCTCGCCTGGACCGCCGCCGCGGGGGAGACCTGCATGCTCGTCCCGCAGGTGACCGCCGTGCGGCGCGCGGTCGACGCCCTCGACCGCGGCGACCTCGTGGCCGCCAAGGCCGCGCTGACCGCCGCCGACGACGGCCTGCACGACGCCCCCGCGCTGCTGCCCGTGCCGCGCGGCGGCGACGCCTGCTGACCCGGGGGCGACCCCGGGGGCGAACGCCTCCTGTCCCGATCACCTCAGGGTCGGGGCAGGAGGCGTTCGCGCTTTCCGGACAGCGCCGCGATGTGTCACCCTCTTGGGTGGTAGGCGTTGTGAACACTCGGTTTCGCCGGGCCGACCGGGCAGGCTCAGGGAAACCCGAGGAGTGACCCATGACACGTCAGCTGGACCGGATCCCCCTGCCCGGCCTCCCCTCGCCGGGGCTCGACCTGCGCCGCGCGGTCGAGGCGGCGCTCACCGCCCTGGCCCTCGACCCCGCCGACGCGCGGGTGGCCGACGACCTGCTCGGCGCGCTCGCCAGGACGGCCGCCACCGGGGACACCTGCCTGGTGCTGCCTGCCGCCGAGGCCGTGGCCGACGCGCGCGCCCGGATCGCGGCCGCCGACGTCGACGGCGCGTCCGCCGCGCTGCTGCGCGCCCGGGGCCTGCTCGACCGCCGCGCCTGAGTGTGTGCGCGCGGCCCGCGCGGGTAACCAGCGGCGGTGAGCGCACAACCCCTTGAGCGGAACGAGCCCGACGAGCGCACGATCAGCGCCGTGGGCAAGGTGACCGAAGCCCTGGAGACGGTGGAGCGCGCCCGCGGCCACCTCTACTCCTTCCACCAGCTCACCGGCTCGGCCGACCTCGCGCTGGGCGAGGCGGTCGACGAGCTGGCCGCGGCGGGCCACGAGGACGTGGCGAAGCGGCTGCGCGAGGAGCTGGTCGGCCGCAACGTCCTTCCGGGACGGTGGACGTTCCAGGTCGTCGAGGACTACGACGACGAGTACTACGAGCCGTTCCGCTCCCTGGAGCGCGAGGTGCGCGACCGGCTCACCGGCGGTCGCAGGCACCTGCACGAGGCGGGGATGAAGGAGGAGCGCCGCACGCACGGCAAGGCCCACCACGAGAAGACCCCGGCGGACGTCGACGGCTGAGCCCACCGCGGCCGCGCTCCGCCACCGGGCGACCACGCGCGACCGCGGGCTTGCAGGAGACGACCGCCCGCGAGGCACGGAGGGACGACGCATGCCCACGTACACCAGGTCCATCACGCTCAAGGCGGGTGCCGACCGCGTCTTCAACTACCTGTCCGACGTCGGGAACCTGCCCGAGTACTTCGACCGCCTGGACTCCGCCCGGCCAGTCGGCGGGCAGGCGAACCCGGACGCCGTGCAGGTCAGCGCGGACGTCAACGGCAAGGAGGTGGCGGGGGAGGCGTGGTTCCGCGTCGACCGCACCGCCAACCGCGTCGAGTGGGGTTCGGAGGACGACAGCGACTACCGCGGCAGGCTCGACGTCACCGCCCAGCAGGACCGCTCGCTGGTGCGGCTGGAACTGACCACGCCGCACGGCGGCGACGAGGTGGAGCAGGGGCTCGACGCCACGCTCGACCACGTGCGCCGCATCCTTGAGACTGACGGCGCAGGAGACTGACGGCCCAGGGGACTGACACAGCCCAGAGGATTGACAGGGCTGGAACAGACTGACAGCGCTGGAACAGCACGAGAAGCCGGTTCGGGGTCGGGTTCCCCGGACCGGCTTCCGCTGTCCGCCAACCCATGCCGGGCGGTGGGCCATCGGGCCCAGCGGGGGCTGGGCCCGATGCCCGCCGCGCGGCGCGGCCGAACGGCCTTGTCCCGCAACGACGACAGCGGTGGGCGCCACTGGGCGCCCACCGCTGTCGGGGTCTTGGGTCAGTGGGCGCGACCGCGCCCGCGCAGCTTCGCGACGGCCGCCTTGGCCTTCGCCTGGTTGCGCGGGTCGCTGGCGGCCCGCTTCGCCTTGTCGACCATCGTGCGGCCCTGCGGGCTGCGCACCCACGCCTTGATCCGGTTCAGCACGCCTGCCATCGGCAGCCTCCTTTTTGTCCGCTTCTCTCACGGTACCCGTGTTCGGAGGTACCCAATCCCGACGCGGACCACGCGCGCTGTTCCGGCGCGCGGAGTGGTCACCGTGCGGCGGTGGTGGTCCCGTTACGATCGCGGGCACGCAGACGCCAGGACCACGGCGTCGCCCGGCTGGAGCAGGTGGATATGGATGCTGTCCTGGCCACCCAGGACCTGGTCAGGGTGCTCCTGGTCGAGGACGACGCCGGGGACGCCCTGCTGGTGGAGGCCCTGCTGGCCGAGGTCGCGGCGCCCATCCGGCTGACCAGGGCGCAGACCGTGCGCGAGGCCGTGCGGCTGCTGGCGGGCCAGGATTGCGTGCTGCTCGACCTGGGCCTGCCCGACGCCAGCGGGCTGGAGGCGGTCCGGCAGCTGGAGGCCGCGGGCGGAGGCGAGGTGGCGGTGGTCGTGCTCACCGGGCTGGCCGACGAGCAGCAGGGCATCGCCGCGGTGGCCGCGGGCGCCCAGGACTACCTGGTCAAGGGCCAGGTCGACGGCGACCTGCTCACCAGGGTGATCCGCTACGCCGTCGAGCGCGTGCGCTCCGAGGAGATCCAGCGCCAGCTGCACGAGGAGCGCGTCTACGCCGCGGAGAAGGCCCGCCTGGAGCGCGGCCTGCTGCCCTCGCCGGTGCTGTCCGACGACCGGTTGCGGGTGGTGCCGCAGTACCGGCCGGGCAGGCAGCGGATGCAGCTCGGCGGGGACTTCTACGACGTCGTCCAGGTCGAGGACGGCACCGTGCACGTGATGATCGGCGACGTCTGCGGGCACGGCCCGGACGAGGCGGCGCTGGGGGTCCACCTGCGCGTGGCCTGGCGCGCCCTGGTGCTGGCCGGCAGGCCGCTGGACGAGGTGCTCTCCACCATGCAGCGCGTCCTGCTGCACGAGCGCCACCTCGACGGCCTGTTCGCCACGGTGTGCGTGCTGTCGGTGGCCCCCGACCGGCGCACGGCCGAGCTGCGCCTGGCCGGGCACCCGCCGCCGGTCGTGCTCACCCCCGCGGGCCCCGGGCTGCTGTCGGCCCCCACGGGCGTGCCGCTGGGCGTGCGGGCGACGGCGACGTGGGCCTCGGCGACGGTGGAGCTGGGGGAGCGGTGGTCGGTGGTGCTCTACACCGACGGCCTGATCGAGGGCCGGATGGGCGAGACGGCCGAGCGGCTGGGCGTCGACCGGCTGGTCGAGCTGGTGGGGGAACTGGCCGAGGGGGGCCCGGACTGGCGCGCCACCCTGCTCGACGACCTGATCCAGCGGGCCCGCGCGCTCAACCAGGGCGACCTCGTCGACGACGTGGCCGCCCTGCTGGTCAGCCGCGTCGACGGCGACGCGCCGGGCGCCGCCGCGCCCCGCGGCTGAGCGGGCCCGGGCGCTACGCTGGCCCGCGGACCGCGCTGGACCACCCCGCCACCACAGGAAGCCGAGACGCCGTGACCGACCCCACCGGTATGAAGATCATCGACGTGCTCCTGGTGGAGGACGACGACGGCGACGTGCTGATGACCCGCGAGGCGTTCGAGCACTACAAGATCCGCAACACCCTGCACGTGGTGCGCGACGGCGAGCAGGCCGTGCAGTTCCTGCGCCGCGAGGGCCAGTACAGCGACGCGCCCCGCCCGGACCTGATCCTGCTCGACCTCAACCTGCCCCGCTTCGACGGCAGGCAGGTGCTGGCCGACGTCAAGGCCGACGCCACCCTCCGCAGCATCCCCGTCGTGGTCCTGACCACCTCGGAGGCCGAGGAGGACATCCTGCGCAGCTACGAGCTGCACGCCAACGCCTACGTCACCAAGCCGGTGGACTTCGACCGGTTCATCGAGGTCATCCGCAAGATCGACGAGTTCTTCGTGACCGTGGTGAAGCTGCCCCGCTGACGCGGGCGCGCGGGACCCGGGCCGGGTCAGCCCGCCTTGCGGAAGTGCGCCAGGCGGCGGTGCAGCGGCCGGTGCGGGGTGTCGGGGTCCAGGCGCAGGCCCCGGCGGGTGCCGAGCTTGCGCCGCGGCCGCAGGGGAGTGGGTTCGGGGGGCGCCGCGGCGGGGCGGCGGAAGTGGTTGCGGATGGTGGCCAGGAAGCAGGCCAGGGAGACCCCGGCCAGGAGCATCCCCACGACCAGCCACAGGGTCGTGTCGTTCTGCAGGCCGAGGGAGAGGGTGCAGACGGCCCCAGCCCCGGTCAGCACTCCCTCGACGACGTAACCGCGCATGTTCGTTCCTTCCCTCGCCCCCGGGAGGTACCCGGTGGGGCGGGGTTCACTCCTGCTCAGGGGTTGTTCCGGGCGGAGACGGTGATGGTCTTGGGGGAGGACTTCGCGCCCTGCGGCCACACGGTGTAGGTGTGCGTGGTGCTGCCGGAGGTCCCCTCGCAGGGGAAGGACAGCTCCAGCTGGCCGGAGGCGGGGTAGTCGCTGCCGTAGCCGCCGTAGACCGAGGGGTTGTCGACGGCGATGGCCGCGCCCGGTGCGCCGGTGACCTTCCAGGCGATCACGACGGGCTCGCCGGGGGAGGAGAACGGGGCGTCCTGGGTGCCCTGGACGGGGCAGGAGGGCTTCTTCACCACCGACAGGCTCTCCACCTTGGCCGCGGGGGTCGCCTGCTTGGCGGTCGTCGTCGTGGTGGCGCCGCCGCCACCGCCGCCCGCCTTCTTGGTGGTGGTCGTGGTGGGCTTGGAGTCGTCCGGTTCGGCGGTCCGCTCGGTGGGCGCCGTCGACGCGACGGGTGCCGAGGTGGTCACGCTCGGTGCCTGGCTGGGTGGGGCGGGTTGCCCCTGGCTCGCTTGCACGGTGGTGCACGCCGTCGCGCTCAGGGCGAGGACCGCACCCGCCGGGACCACCAACCATCTGCGTAAGGCGCTGCTGCCCATCGAACCCACCCCTGTCTGCCGTGCTCCTGCTGAGCTGTCGAGCAGAGAGACGCACGCGTGACGGGTTGGTTCCCCCGGCTCACCAGGGTGACGGTGCGTAGTCCTTCAGGAAGACGCCGTGCAGGTCCTCGCCCGCCTCACCGCGCACGATCGGGTCGTACACCCTGGCCGCGCCGTCGACCAGGTCCAGCGGGGCGTGGAAGCCCTCCGCCGCCAGCCGGACCTTGGTGGGGTGCGGGCGCTCGTCGGTGATCCACCCGGTGTCGACGGCGGTCATCAGGATGCCGTCGGAGAGCATCTCCGCGGCGCTGGTGCGGGTGAGCATGTTCAGCGCGGCCTTGGCCATGTTGGTGTGCGGGTGGCCGGGTCCCTTGTAGGCGCGGGAGAACTGGCCCTCCATGGCCGAGACGTTCACCACGTACTTGCGGCGGGCGGCGGCCGAGGCCATCGACCGGCGCAGCCGGGAGATGAGGATGAACGGCGCGGTCTGGTTGCACAGCTGGACCTCCAGCAGCTCCACCGGGTCCACCTCGTGCACCCGCTGCACCCAGCTGTTGCTGTCGTGCAGGTCCGGCACCAGCCCGCCCGCGTCGATCGCCGTGCCCGCCGCGACCCGCTCCGGCGAGGCGGAGCCCGCCGTGAGCGCCAGCGCCGTGGCCGCGTCCGCGTCGAGGTGGAAGGCGCCCGCGAGCGCCTTCGGGTGGGCGTCGGAGGTGCGGCCCAGGCTGGTGACCTCCGGGCGCGGGCCCGCGGGCAGCGGGGCGGACTCCGCCTCGGCGAGCAGGGCGTAGGCGCCGGGGGAGCGGCGCACGGTCTGCGCGGCGTTGTTGACCAGGATGTCCAGCGGCCCCGCCGCGGCCACTGCGTCGGCCAGGTCGACGACCTGGGCCGGGTCGCGCAGGTCGACGCCGACCACCCGCAGCCGGTGCAGCCACTCGTGCGCGTCCGGCATGCCCGCGAACCGGCGCACGGCGTCGTTGGGGAAGCGGGTGGTGATGGTGGTGTGCGCGCCGTCGCGCAGCAGGCGCAGCGCGATGTACATGCCGATCTTGGCCCGGCCGCCGGTCAGCAGGGCGCGCCTGCCGGTGAGGTCGGTGCTGGCGTCGCGGCGCGACCGGTTCAGCTCCGCGCACTCCGGGCAGAGCTGGTGGTAGAAGGCGTCGACGACGTGGAAGCGGCGCTTGCAGGTGTAGCAGGAGCGGGCGCGCAGCAGGGTGCCCGCGGTGGCGCCCGGCACCGAGGAGACCAGCGGGATGCCCTGGGTCTCGTCGTCGATGCGCTGCGGCGACCCGGTGGCGGTCGCCTCGGTGACCTGCCGGTCCGCCTCGGTCACCGCGGCGCGCTTGGCGGCCTTGCGGCGCTTGCGCACGGACTTGTAGATCCCCGCGGTCGCCCGCCGCACCGCCACCGCGTCCGGGTGCTCGGTGGGCAGCCCGTCGACCTCCGCGAGCACGGCCAGGCACGCGGCCAACCGCTGCGGATCGATGCCGGGGAGCCCCCCGGTCGGGTCGTCCTGGACCGCCCCGCCACTGATCGCTGCCATTCCCGTCCCCTGGTCGTCACGCGGCTCAGCAGTCTAGGCGGCGGTCCCGGGCCGGTGGCCGCAGGCTCCGCGGTGCCGGGTCGCCGCGCGCGGGGCAGGCGGACGTGGTGGCCGAGCACACCTAGGCGGACGCCTGGAGTGCGGCGGGCCGCCCCGGCGACCGGCGGGCGCGGGCAGCAGAATGGCCTGGTCCCGATGGCGACGAGGCTGGGAGTGCGACGTGGGTGTTGAGCTGGAGCGGGTCGGCGCGGTCGCGGTGGTGACGGTGGACTCGCCGCCGCTGAACCTCTACACCGCCGCCCTGCAGGACGAGATCGCCGCCGTGCTCACCGAGGTCGAGCGCGACCTGCCCCGGGCGGTGCTGCTGCAGGCCCGCGGCAAGGTCGTCACCGGCGGGGTGGACGTGTCGCTGTTCGACGCCCAGGGCAGCCGGGAGCAGGCCCAGCGGCTGTTCGACGAGATGCTGGACCTGCCGGAGCGGATCGCCGCGCTGCCCTGCCCGACGGTGTTCGCCGCGCACGCGCTCTGCCTCACCTGGGGCTTCGAGATCGCCGTCGCCTGCGACATCCTGCTCGCCGCCGAGCGGGCGAAGTTCGGGCTGGTGGAGAACGTCATCGGGCTCACCCCCACGATGGGCGGCACCCAGCGGCTCGCCGCGCGCGCCGGGGTGGGGCGGGCCAAGGAGTTCGTCATGACCGGCGACCGCTACCCGGCCGCCGAGCTGGAGCGCTGGGGCGTGGTGAACCGGGTGCTGCCCGACGAGGGCTTCGCGGGCGCCGCGCTCGCCTACGCCGAGCGGCTGGCCGACGGGCCGACCAAGGCGCACGCGGCCACGAAGGAGGTCCTGCGGCACTACGAGGCGGGCGGGGTGGCCGAGGCCAACGCGCACGTCACCCGGATCGCCAGCGCCCTGTTCGACACCGAGGACCTGCGCGGCGGCGTGCGCTCGTTCCTCACCGACGGACCGGGCAAGGCCACCTTCTCCGGCCGCTGACCGGGCGGACCCGCCGCCCACCCCGCGGGGGCGGGCGGCGGGGCGGGGCTCAGCCCTCCTGCAGGTCCGACAGGGCGGCCTTCACCTTGGCCAGCTCCGCCTCCAGCTCGGCCATCCGCGCGCGGTGCTGCTCGCGGGCGGTGTCGAGCACCGACTCGATGGCCTTGGAGATGTCCTCGTGCAGCTCGGCGGCGGCGCGCGACACCGCGGCCGCGGGCACCTCGATGCCCTGCAGGACGCGCTTGCCGCCCTGGGTCAGCTCGGCCTGCCACTCGCCCTCGGCGGTGCCGGTGACGGTCAGGGTCAGCTCGACCGTGCGGGTCTTCTTCGCGGTGCTCGCCGCGCGCGGCGCCTTCTTCTTGGCCGGGGCGGGCTTGTCCTCGGCCTGGTCGGCGGGCGCGGGCGCGGCGGCGGGGGTCGCGGCGGGCGCGGGGGTGGCCTCGGCGGCGGGCGCGGGCGCCGCCGCGGGGGCGGGCGCTGCGGTGGTGGTCACGGTCTCGACACCGGTCTCGGTGGACACGATCGACTCCCTCTCAAGGACACGTGGTGAACGCGCATTAGAACACTAGTTCACCCGCCCGCGATCACCGGGTCGGCGGGCGCGGCGTGTCGGCCGGGGCCCCGCGCCGCCCGCCCCGGCGGGGTCACCCGATCGGGGATTTCTCCGGTCCCGCGCACGTAAGCGCAGGTCAACGCGGTCAATACTCGGGGCAGGAGGGGCTGGGCGCAGGGTCGGGGGTACGGGGACGTGGGCAGCGAGGGCTGGGACTCGGAGATCCAGCGGGTCGCCGCGGTGCGCGCGCTGCGGCTGCTGGACACGCCGCGCGAGGAGCGGTTCGACCGCATCACCCGGGTGGCGCAGCGGTTGATGGACGTGCCGATCGCGCTGGTGTCGCTGGTCGACGTGGACCGGCAGTGGTTCAAGTCGTGCATCGGCCTCGACGCCACCGAGACCCACCGCAGCGTGTCCTTCTGCTCGCACGCCATCGCCGCGGCCGACCACACCCTGTTCGAGGTGCCCGACGCCACGCGCGACCCGCGCTTCGCCGACAACCCGCAGGTGGTGGGCGAGCCGCACATCCGGTTCTACGCGGGCCAGCCGGTCGCGGCGCCGTCCGGGCACCTCATCGGGACGCTGTGCGTGGTCGACCGCAGGCCCCGGGAGCTGACCGTGGCCCAGCGCGCGCAGCTGCGCGACCTGGCCGCGTGGGTGGAGCTGGAGTGCACGGTCGTGCAGGCGACCCGGTGGGAGCGCGACACCGCGCGCAGCCGCCGGGACTTCGTCTCCGTGGTCAGCCACGAGCTGCGCACCCCGCTCACCTCCATCCACGGGTCGCTGGAGCTGGCCATGTCGCGCCGGTTCGGGGAGCTGCCGCCGCAGCTGGAGCGGTTGGTGGGCATCGCGGCCAAGAACACCGACCGGCTGATCCGGCTGGCCGACGACGTGCTCGACGTGCACCTGATGCAGCGCGGCACGATGCGGCTCAAGGTGGCCGAGGTGGCCCTGCCGGAGGTGCTGGAGCAGGCGGTGCACGCCGTCGAGCAGGTGTCGCGCGCCGCCGACGTGCGGCTCACCCGGGACTGGCCCGCGGAGCTGGCGGTCCGCGGCGACGCCGACCGGCTGGTGCAGGTGGTCACGAACCTGCTGGCGAACGCGGTGAAGGTGTCCCCGGCGGGCGGGCGGGTCGACCTGTCGTGCCGCCTGGAGGGCGAGCACGCCGTGGTGGTGGTGCGCGACCAGGGGCCGGGCGTGCCGCTGGAGCGGTTGCAGGAGATCTTCGAGCCGTTCGTGCAGTACGACGTGCCCGAGCAGCGCACCCGCGGCGGCGCGGGCCTCGGCCTGGCGATCACCCGCGGCATCGTCGACGCGCACGGCGGCAGCGTGGTGGCCGCGCCCGCCGCCGGGGGCGGCACGGAGTTCGTGGTCGTGCTCCCGGTGCGCGGGCCCGAGCAGGACAAGCCCTGGTGGTGAGCGGCTACCAGCCCAGGGCCAGCGCCACCTCGTCACCGATGCGCAGCGGGTCGAACGGCTTGGGCAGCACCGCCGCGGCGCCCAGCGCGCGCAGCCGCACCGCCAGGCCCGGTTCGACGGCGCCGGTGACGAACACGACCGGCAGCTCCCGGGTCAGCGGGTCGGCGCGCAGCCTGGCCAGCACCGCGGGCCCGTCGAGCACCGGCATCTCCACGTCCAGCAGCACCGCGTGCGGGGCGAAGGCCGCGCACGCCGCCAGCGCCGCGCTCCCGGACGTCTCGGTGCGCACGGTCCAGCCGCGGCAGGCGCTCAGGCTCAGCGACAGCACCTCCACCACGTCCTCGTCGTCGTCGACCACCAGCACCCTCGTCACGCGGGCCTCCCCGGGCTCACGCGGTAGCCGACGCCGCGCACGGTGGCGATGACGCCGGTGGCGCCCGCCGCGGTCAGCTTGCGCCGCAGGTTCGACATGTGCACGTCGACGGCGTGGTCGTCGGCCAGCCACGACCCGCCCCAGACCCGCTCGCGCAGCTGGTCGCGGGTGCGCACCTGGCGGGTGTTCTCGGTCAGCGCCACCAGCAGGTCGTACTCGATCCTGGTCAGCGCGACCGGGCGGCCGGAGACGGTGACCTCGCGGGCGTCGAGGTCCAGGCGCACCGGCCCGACGTCGCGGGTGGTGGCGGGCAGCGGCTCGGCGGGGGCGGTGCCCGCGAGCGCGCGCGGCCTGCGCAGCATCGCCTGCACCCGCGCCACCAGCTCGCGCGGGGAGAACGGCTTGGTCAGGTAGTCGTCGGCGCCCACCGACAGGCCCACCAGCTTGTCCACCTCGTCCGCGCGGGCGGTGAGCATGAGCACGTACGCGGCGGAGAACTGGCGCAGCCTGCGGCAGACCTCGAACCCGTCCGGGCCGGGGATGTTGAGGTCGAGCACCACCACGTCGGGTGACCAGTCGAGCGCGGCGGCGAGCGCGCGGTGGCCGTCGTCGACCGCCAGCACGTCGAGCCGCGCCCCGGTCAGCGCCAGCTCGATCACCTCGCTGATGTCGGGGGTGTCCTCGACGACCAGCACCTTCGCCGTCCCGCTCACCCTGCACATTGTGCCGGTGCGCGCCGGGTCCGCCACCGAGAGCGCGGTGGTCTCGACCTGGGTCCCGAGGTTCACGCCGCCCTCCGCAGGATCGCGCGCCGCAGCGCCTCGAACAGGGCCAGCCCGACCAGGACGATGAGCGCGACGCGCACCCACGGCCGCTGCCCGGCGAGCGCCACCCCGCCCACCCGCGGCACGTGCCCGAAGGCGACCGGCACGGTGTCGGAGGTGATGCGCAGCGGCTGCGGGTCGGCGGCGGTGTTGTTGTCGCCCTTGGTGGTCACCACGGGGTCGCCGTCGCTCCAGCGCACCGCGACCACCCGGTGGGAGTAGCGCTCGCCCGGCGCGTCCGGCCTGGGCAGCACGACGACGTCGCCCACCTCCAGGTCGGCGGTGGGCTCGGCGCGGGTGAGCAGCAGGTCGCCGGGGTGCAGGCCCGGTTCCATGCTGGGGGACAGGACGGTGGCGAAGCCGACCTTGAACACCACCACGCCGACCCCGGTCGCGATCGCCGCGGCGGTGACCACGGCGAGCGCGACGCCGGAGAGCACGCGCCGCAGGCCGCGCCGGGACCGCACCACGGGTTCGGCCGCTTCGGTGTCGTCAGCGGCCGCGGGATCGGCGGTGTCGGCGGGCGTGGGGACGACGGGTGTGGGGGCGACGGGCGCGAGGTCGGCGGTGTCGATGGGCGCGGTGTCGATGGGCGCGGTGTCGGCGGGCGCCGGGGCGGCCGGGACCGGTCGGGTCGGGGTGTCGGCGAGCAGGTCACCCGCGAACCGGCCGGACCGGCACCACTCGATCGTGTCGGCGCTCGCCCGGTGGGCGGTCGCGGTCTCGGCCCGGTGGGCGGTCAGCAGGTCCCCGACGGTGCGCCGGGTGGCCGGGCTGGACGCGGTGAGACGGTGCGTGGTCATGGCTGCGACCTCACGAGGTGGTGGTGGTCGCCGCGCGGGCGTCCGCGCGGGAGGTGCTGACGGTCAGCGACGCCGACGACACGCCCAGGGTGGACAGCCCGGTGGGGGTGAAGCGGACGCTCAGCGCGGCGCCGCCCGCCCCCGGCCCGGTGGACCGGGTGGACGTCACGGCGGTGGTGGTCAGCGCGGTCACGGTGCCCGCGCAGGTGTTCGCGGTCTGGTTCCAGGTGGCCCCGACGCAGGCCTCCACCCTGATGGTCGCGGTCAGGGCGCCCACCCCCGCCTTGGTCAGCGCGTAGGTGGCGGTGGGGAGCGCGAACGTGCCGGTGTTGACGACCTGGCCGAACCTCGGCGTGCTGTCGAGCAGGCTCCAGTTGACCGTGTAGTCGCTGCCCGGCGCGGGGGACGAGACGCCCACCGCGGTCGGGACGGCCGCCCAGGTGCCGGTCGTGGCGCTCACGGCCGCCCCGGACGCCCTGCCCTTCGCCGTCGCCCACGCCGGGGTGGCGAGCGCGACGGGGAGCACGACCAGTGCGACGAGCGCGGTGGCGGTGCGCGGCATCGGGGTCCTCCGACCTGGGGGCCGACGGGCGGGCGGGGTGGTGCGCGGCGGGGCCCGGGGGCTGCGGACCCCGCCGCGGGTCTGGCCGCGGGGGCGGCGCTGCCGTCAGGAGTTGGTGGTGGTGGCGGTGCGCTGGGTCTCGGTGAAGGTGTAGGTCAGGTTCGCCGTCAGGCCCTGGATGGTGCTCGCGGGCAGGGTGCCGTTGACCGTGGTCTCGTTCTGGTCCGGCAGGGTGAGCTGGACGCGCAGGTACTCGTTGGCGCCCGCGGTGACGGAGCCGCTGACGAGGGTGGCTGCGGTGCTCAGGGCGGACAGCGGGGTGGCGGCGAGCAGGTTCGTCACGGTGCCCGAGCAGGTGCCGGTGGTCGGCGCCCACGCGGTCGGGCACGAGTCGACCGCGACCCGCAGCGCCTTGGTGGTCGAGGACCCGGTGCCGTCGGTGATCAGCGCGGCCGAGCCGGTGGCGGCGACCTGCATGGTCAGCGCCTGCCCGTCCAGCGTGCCGCCGTTGGTCAGGGTGACGAACCGGTTCACCACGTCGCCGGGGGCCAGGTTGGACACCGACTGCCCGAACCCGGCGCCGTTGTTGGCCAGGGTCAGCTTCAGCGTGCCGGAGGTGACCTGCTCGGGGGTGGTGTTGACCGCCTGCGCCGACAGCGTGGCCCACACGCCCGCGCCGACGGCGACCAGCACCGCCGCGCCGGAGGCGGCGACGGCCAGCGGGCGCCAGGCGGACTTGCGGCGCTGCTCGGGGCGGACAACCGTCATCGTGTGCTCCTTGATCCCTGGCCCCGCCTTCCGGGGCCGATGGGACAAGGGTGGGCCGCGAACCTCAGCCGCCCGTCCGCCGTTCCTCAAGCGTTCCTCAAGGATCCGCCGCGGTGGCTCAAGACCGGGGACGGCCGCCCCTACTCCGAGGCCAGCAGCGCCTTCGCCGTGCGGCGGCCGGAGACGAGCGCGCCCTGGAGGGAGGGGGTGTCGCGGTGGTCCCCGCACACCCAGAGGTTCTCGCCCAGGTCGACCGCCTGGCGCAGGGGGCTGCCGGAGACGGGGAGCGCGTCGGGGATGCGGTAGGTGCGCACGTGCTCCCACTGGGACGTGTCGCAGTGGTAGAGCTTCGCGAGGTGGGCGCGCACGGCCGCCTCGTCGGTGCCGTCCCCGCCGTCCGTGCCCAGGGAGGTGGAGGACACCAGGACGCGGCCCGGGGCGTACTCGGGGGCGGCGTTGGTGAGCACGATGCTGTTGACCAGGGGACCCCGGTCCTCGGCGTCGAGGACGATCGCCGGTTCCTCCACCGGGGCCTTGTCCGCCAGGTGGTAGTGCGTGGTGCAGCCGCGGGTGCGCACCTCGGTGATGCGGCCGCCGAGCAGGGCGTGCGCGGCCGGGCCGCCGGTGGCGACGACGACGTGGCGGGCGCTGATCGACCCGAAGTCGCCGGTCACGCGGCCGGGGGTGACCTCGCGGATGGGGAAGCTGTACTTGACCGCGCCGTCGGGCAGCCGCGACGCCAGCTGGTCGGGGATGGCGCGCATGCCCGCCGCCGGGACGCCGATGGTGCCGCGGGCGAAGCTGCGCAGCACGAACTCCGCGAAGCGGGTGGGCACCACCAGGTCGCGGTCGAGGAACACGCCCGCGAGGAACGGGCGCAGGAACCGCTCCAGCACCGGGCCGTGGATGCCGTACTCGGCGAGCCGCTGGCGGAAGGGGCGGTCGTCGCGGGCGCGCAGCGCGCCCGCCGGGGCGGCGGCCACCGCTGCGGCGTAGGCGCCGAGCATCGCCTTGCGCGGCAGGGAGCCGATCGGGGCGCGCAGGGTCGCGGGCAGCCGGGCGGGCTCGCGGCGCGGGTCGGCCACCAGGTGCAGGCCGTCGCCGTCGCTGACGAGCGCGCCCGGCAGGAACGGGCGCAGCGCCAGCGCCTCGATGTCGAGCAGGTCGCGGGCGGCCGGGTAGCCCGCGTTGAACACCTGGAACCCGCGGTCGAGCAGCAGCCCGCCCACCCGGTCGGTGCGCACCCGCCCGCCCGGCGCCTCGTCGCCCTCCAGCACCACGACCTCGCGCCCGGCGCGGTGCAGCACCACCGCCGCGGCCAGCCCCGCCAGCCCCGCCCCGACGACCACCACGTCCGTCTCGATGCTCACGGCGCCCACGTTAGGAGGTCGGCGCCCACCCCGCCGGACCACGGCGCCGCGAGCCCGCTCACCCGCCGGGCCCGCGGCGCCGCGAGCCCGGTCAGCCCGGGGCGCCGCAGGGCAGCGGGTCCTGGGCGGCCAGCAGCTCGCGGGCGCGGTCGCGGGCCAGGTTCCAGCCCGAGGCGCCGTCGTCGTCGTAGCCCTGGGCCAGCACCCGCCGGTGGTCGTCGAGCAGGCAGCGGCCCGCGTCCGGGGGCAGCTCCACCAGCGCGGGCACGGCGTCCGGGGACAGCCCGCCCAGGTAGTCCGAGTCCAGCTCGCCGGTCTCGGCGTAGCGGGCGACGTTGCGCTCCGCCACCAGCCGCTCCGGGTCGGCCAGCCCCACCGCGAGGACCCCCAGCAGGCCTGCGGCGACCACCGCGCGGGGCAGCCAGGCGGCGCTGAGCCGCGCACCGGCGACCAGCACGAGCACGTACACCACGCCCAGCCAGACCTCCACGGCCGAGACCTGCAACCGCAGCACGGTGAACCCGTAGGTCTGCTGGTAGGTCCACATGCGGCTGAGCGCGGAGGCGACGATCACCAGGGTCAGCACGACGAGCGCGCCGAGCAGCGCGCGCAGCCAGGTGCGCTCGCCCCGGGTCCCGCGCGGGGCCACCCGCGCCGCCAGCCCGATGACGACGAGGGTGAGCGCGGTGACGAACAGCAGCTGCCAGAACCCGCCCCTGGCGTAGGCGGAGTAGGTCAGCCCCGCCGTGCCCGCCACGTGCGCCTCGCCGCCGAACAGCTGCCGCAGCTGCACCGCGACGAACCCGGCGAACAGCAGCACCAGCACCCCCACCGGCCCGGCCCACTCCACCACCCGCCCCGACCGCTCCCGCGCCCGCTGCCCCGCCGCGGTCGACCGCACCGGCGAGTCCACCAGGAACACCAACCCGGCGAGCAGCGCGGCGGTCAGGGCGAACGCCCACAGCGCCCGCGCGACCCACGCCACGTCCAGCGGCGGCAGCAGGGCGAACACCACGTCGGCGAACGCGTCGTCCGCGCTGACCAGCAGCGACCCGAACACCACCAGCACCAGCGCGGTCAGCAGCACCGTCCGGCCCACCCGCACCCCGGCCCGCCCCCGGCGACCCGCGAGCACCCCGCGCCACACCCAGGGCACCCCGCGCAGCACCGCGATCACCGGGTACCACAGCGCCAGCGCCAGCTCGCGGGCCCGCGAGCCGCCGCCCACCGCGATCGCCGCGGCGACCAGGCTCCCGAGCACCGCCAGCTCGGTGAGCCAGAATGCCGACCGCAGCGTCGGCAGCACCATCAGCGCCCCGCTGAGCAGCAGCCACCGCCAGTCGGGCGCGCTGGTGCCCCCGGCCCAGAACAGCGCCGCGATGACCGCGATCGCGGCCAGCGTCCACCCGACACCCGCGCGGTCGAACCGCACGAACACCGCCGCGACGAGGGCGGCCAGGGCGATGGCGACCACGACCCCGCGCGGGGCGTGCGCGCTGCGCGGCCGCCACGCGGCGTCCAACCAGGCGTCGACGCCGCCGGGGTCGAGCACCCCGGGTCTGGTGGTCTGCTCGGTCATGGGTCCTCCGGTTCCACGGGCAGGGTCAGGGGCGCCGCCGGCGGTGCCGGGGCGCTGGGAGCAAGGGGGATCGAGCTGCGGGGCTGTTGGACTACGGGCTTGTTGGACTACGGGATCGGCGGGCTGCCGGAGTGGCTAGGCCGGGGTGGTGGCGGCCGGTCGGTCGGGCAAGGTGACGCGGATGCGGCACCCCGAGCCGCCGTCGACGACGGCGATCGTGCCGCCGTGCAGCTCCACCACCCACCGCGCGATCGACAGGCCCAGGCCGGTGCCGCCGCCGGTGGCGCGCTCGCCGCGGGTGAACCGCTGGAACACCGCCTCCCGCTCGGCCGGGGCGATGCCCGGGCCCTCGTCGCCCACCTCCAGCACCACGCCGCCGTCGCCGCCCACGGCGGTGATCCGCACGACGCCGTCGGCCGGGCCGTGGCGCACCGCGTTGTCGACGAGGTTCACCAGCACCTGGTGCAGGCGCTCGCGGTCGGCGCGCACCGCCGCGCCGCCGGGGCGCACCGAGGTCCGGAACACCACCGACCGCCCGGCCGCCGCGGCGTTGACCTCGGCCTCGGCCACCACCTCGGCCAGCAGCGGGGCCACCGGCACGACCCCGGTGTCGAGCGCGAGCGCCCCCGCGTCGACCCGGGACAGGTCCAGCAGCTCGGTGACCAGCCTGCCCAGCCGCTCGGTCTGCGCCAGGGCGGTGCGCATGGTCGCCGGGTTCGGCGGGCTCACCCCGTCCACGACGTTCTCCAGCACCGCCCGCAGCGCCGCGATCGGGGTGCGCAGCTCGTGGGAGACGTTGGCGATCAGCTCGCGCCTGCTGCGGTCGGCCGCGGCCAGGTCGGTGCTCATCCGGTTGAACGCCCGGCCCAGCTCGCCCACCTCGTCGCGGGCGGTGACCCGCACCCGCCGGGAGTAGTCGCCGCGGGCCATCGCCTGCGCCGCGGCGGTCATCTCGCGCAGCGGGCGCGTCATCCCGTGCGCGAGCACCTGCGAGGTGATCAGCGCCCCGAGCATCGCCGCGAGCACCGTCCGCGGCGGCAGCCAGCCGATGTTCCACCAGAAGAACGCGAACGCCACCCCGCCCGAGCCCAGCAGCAGCACGCCGAGCTTGACCTTGATGGAGCGCACCGGGTCCAGCGGTCGGGGCAGCCGGTCGGACAGGGCCTGCCAGGTGCTCACGCGGGCACCTCCAGCGCGTAGCCGACGCCGTGCACGGTGCGGATGAGGTCGGCGCCGAGCTTGCGGCGCAGCGCCTTGACGTGGCTGTCCACCGTGCGGGTGCCCGCGGCCTCGCCCCACCCCCAGATCTCGGCCAGCAGCCGCTCGCGCGGCTGCACGGCCCGGGGGCGGGCCGCCAGGTAGGCCAGCAGCTCGAACTCGATCGGCGTCAGGTGCACCTGCTCGCCCGCCCGCCGCACCCGCCGCTGCACCGGGTCCACCTCCAGGTCGCCCACGGCCAGCACCGCGCCATCGACCACGGTCGCCCGCTCGAACCGGCGCAGCAGGGCGTGCACCCTGGCGGTCAGCTCGCGGGGGGAGAACGGCTTGGTCATGTAGTCGTCCGCGCCCACCCCCAGCCCCACCAGCAGGTCGGTCTCGTCGTCGCGGGCGGTGAGCATGAGCACCGGCACCGGCCGCGCGGCCTGCACCCGCCTGCACACCTCCAGCCCGTCGAAGCCGGGCAGCATGACGTCGAGCACCACCAGGTCGGGGCGGTGCGCCTCGGCCGAGGCCACCCCGGCGGGGCCGTCGTGGGCCAGGTCCACGTCGAAGCCCTCGGCCCGCAGCCGCGCCGCGATCGATCCGGCGATGGTGACGTCGTCCTCGACCACCAGCACCCTGCGCCTGTTCCCCATGGCCGCGACTGTATTCCCGGGTCGTGGGCACGGGGGGTGGGGCGTGTGAACGTCCTGTGGAGGTGGATCGGGCCGCGGGGTGTGCGCCGTGGGGGTAAGTGGGGTGAGGCCACCGGCGGTCAGCGCCTACGCTGGAGGGGCGATGAGTGCCCCTGAGACCTCCCCCTCCACCGCCGACCTGCGGACCCGGCTGCCCGAGCTGATGGCGCGCGACCAGCGGCGGCTCGGCCGCAGGCTGGACGGCCTGCGCAAGACCAAGGACCCGGGCCGCCGGGCCGCGGCGCTGGCGCGCATCGCCGAGGAGGTGGCCACCGCCGAGCAGCGGGTCGCCAACCGGCGCGCCTCGCTGCCGCCGCTGAAGTACCCGGCGGAGCTGCCGGTGACCCAGCGGCGGGAGGACATCCTCGCCGCCATCCGGGACAACCAGGTCGTCGTCATCGCGGGCGAGACCGGCTCGGGCAAGACCACCCAGATCCCGAAGATGTGCCTGGAGCTGGGCCGGGGCGTCAAGGGGCACATCGGGCACACCCAGCCGCGCCGGATCGCCGCGCGCACGGTGGCCGAGCGGGTGGCCGAGGAGATCGGCACGCCGCTGGGGGAGACGGTGGGCTGGAAGGTCCGGTTCACCGACCAGGTGGGCGAGCGGACCCTGGTCAAGCTGATGACCGACGGCATCCTGCTCGCCGAGATCCAGCACGACCGGCTGCTCAGCCAGTACGACACGATCATCATCGACGAGGCGCACGAGCGCAGCCTCAACATCGACTTCCTGCTCGGCTACCTGTCCCGGCTGCTGCCGCGCCGCCCGGACCTCAAGGTCGTCATCACCTCCGCGACCATCGACCCCGAGCGGTTCTCCCGGCACTTCGGCGGCGCCCCGGTCATCGAGGTGTCCGGGCGCACCTACCCCGTGGAGGTGCGCTACCGGCCGCTGGTCGACCCCGAGGACCCCGACGCCGACCCGGACCGCGACCAGACCCAGGGCATCCTCGACGCGGTGCGCGAGCTGAGCGCGGAGGGGCCCGGCGACATCCTGGTGTTCCTCTCCGGCGAGCGGGAGATCCGCGACACCGCCGACGCCCTCGCCGCCGCCGACCTGCGGGGCACCGAGGTCCTGCCGCTCTACGCCCGGCTGTCCTCCGCCGAGCAGCACCGGGTGTTCCAGCCGCACACCGGGCGCCGCGTCGTGCTGGCCACCAACGTCGCCGAGACCTCGCTGACCGTGCCGGGCATCAAGTACGTCGTCGACCCGGGCCTGGCGCGGATCTCCCGCTACAGCAACCGGCTCAAGGTCCAGCGGCTGCCGATCGAACCGGTGTCGCAGGCCAGCGCGAACCAGCGCAAGGGCCGCTGCGGGCGCACCTCCGACGGCATCTGCGTGCGCCTCTACAGCGAGGAGGACTTCCTCGCCCGCCCGGAGTTCACCGACCCGGAGATCCTGCGCACCAACCTGGCCTCGGTGATCCTGCAGATGGCGGCGGCCGACCTGGGCGAGATGGCGGACTTCCCGTTCATCGAGCCGCCGGACAGGCGGCACATCGCCGACGGCACCCAGCTGCTGCACGAGCTCGGCGCCCTCGACCCGCGCGAGCCGGACCCGGCCAAGCGGCTCACCCCGCTGGGCCGCAAGCTCGCGCAGCTGCCGGTGGACCCGCGCCTGGGCCGCATGGTCATCGAGTCCGACACCAACGGCTGCCTCACCGAGGTGATGGTGATCGCCGCCGCGCTGTCCATCCAGGACCCGCGCGAGCGCCCGCAGGACAAGCAGCAGGCCGCCGCGGAGAAGCACGCCCGCTTCGCCCACCCCGACTCGGACTTCCTGTCCTACCTCACCCTGTGGGACCACCTGCGCGAGCGGCAGAAGGAGCTGTCGGGCAACCGCTTCCGCAAGGAGGTCAAGGCCGAGTTCCTCAACTACCTGCGGATCCGCGAGTGGCAGGACATCCACTCCCAGCTGCGCCAGGTCGCCAAGCAGCTGGGCATCACCGGCAACGAGGTGGCCGCCGACCCGGCCAACGTGCACAAGTCGCTGCTGGCCGGGCTGCTCTCGCACGTCGGGTTCCGCGACCCGGCGGGCAAGGAGTACGTCGGCGCCCGCAACGCCAAGTTCGCCGTGTTCCCGGGTTCGGCGCTGTTCAAGAAGCCGCCGCGCTGGGTGATGGCCGCCGAGCTGGTCGAGACCACCCGGCTGTGGGCGCGCACCGCCGCCCGCATCGAGCCCGAGTGGATCGAGCCGCTGGCGCAGCACCTGGTGAAGCGCACCTACAGCGAGCCGCACTGGGAGGCCAAGCAGGGGTCGGTGGTCGCGATGGAGCGGGTCACCCTCTACGGCCTGCCGATCGTGGTCTCGCGCAAGGTGCAGTACGGGCGCATCGACCCGGAGCTGTCCCGCGACCTGTTCCTGCGGCACGCGCTCGTCGAGGGCGACTGGCAGACCCGCCACCACTTCCTGCGCGACAACCGCGCGCTGCTGGCCGAGGTCGAGGAGCTGGAGCACCGGTACCGCAGGCGCGACATCGTCGTCGACGACGAGACCCTGTTCCGCTTCTACGACGAGCGCGTGCCCGCCGACGTCGTCTCCGCCCGGCACTTCGACTCGTGGTGGAAGAAGCAGCGGCACGAGACCCCCGACCTGCTCACCTTCCCGCGGTCGCTGCTGGTCAACGACTCCGTGGCGGTCGACGAGGGCGCCTTCCCCGACCAGCTCACCCAGCAGGGGCTCACGCTGCCGCTGTCCTACCGGTTCGAGCCGGGGCAGGCCGACGACGGCGTCACCGCCCGGGTGCCGATCGCGGTGCTCAACCAGCTCTCCGGCGACGGGTTCTCGGTGCAGGTGCCCGGCCAGCGCGAGGAGGTGGTGACCGCGCTGATCCGGTCGCTGCCCAAGCCGCTGCGCCGCAACTTCGTGCCGGTGCCCGACTTCGCCAAGGCCGTGGTGCGCAGGCTCGCCGACGTGGAGGACTCGCTGCCCGACGCGGTGGGCCGCGAGCTGCGCGCGCTCACCGGTGTGCTGGTGCCGCGCGACGCCTGGCAGCTCGACGCCGTCCCCGAGCACCTCAAGACCACGTTCCGGGTGGTGGACGGGGACAAGACCCTGGCCAAGGGCAAGGACCTCGGCGCGCTCAAGCAGCAGCTCAGGTCGCAGCTGCGCGAGTCGCTGGCGCAGGCCACCGTCGAGCTGGAGCGGCGCGGCCTGACCTCGTGGACGATCGGCGCGCTGCCCAAGGTGGCGCGCACCGAGCAGGACGGGCTCGTCGTCACCGCCTACCCGGCCCTGGTCGACGAGGGCTCGACGGTGGCCGTGCGGATGATGGACACCGCCGCCGAGCAGCGCGCGGCGATGTGGACCGGCACCCGCAAGCTGGTGCTGCTCGGGGTGTCCTCACCGGCCAAGCACGTCATCCGCTCGCTGTCCAACCGCGACAAGCTGGTGCTCTCGCACAACCCGCACGGCAGCGTCCAAGCCCTGCTCGACGACTGCGTCGACGCCGCCACCGACCACCTCATCGCCCACCTCGGCGGGGTCGCCTGGGACGAGCCCGGGTTCAAGCGCCTCCAGGACTACGTGCGCAAGCACCTCAACCCGACCGTGGTGGAGGTGCTCCAAGCCGCCCGCCGGGTGGTCCAGGCGTGGAACGACGTGTCGAACCGGGTCGCCGCCACCAAGGGCCCGATCTTCACCGAGGCCCTGGCCGACATCCGCGAGCAGCTGACGGCCCTGGTGCACCCGGGGTTCATCACCGAGACCGGCGCCGCTCGCCTGCCGCACCTGGAGCGCTACCTGCGCGGCATCGAGCGCAGGCTCGACAAGCTGCCCGAGCGCCCCGACCGCGACCGCGCCTGGATGCACACCATCCAGGACCTGGAGGACGCCTACCACGAGGCCGTGCACCAGCGCCCGCCCGCGACCCGCGGCACCCAGGAGGTGCGGGACGTGCGGTGGATGATCGAGGAGCTGCGCGTCAGCTACTTCGCCCAGACCCTCGGCGGCACCGGCCCCATCTCCGACAAGCGGGTCGCCAAGGCGATCGAGGCCCTGATCCCGTGACCGGCGCCGGGACCACGTCCCGGTGAGGCGTGCCCCACGCGGGGGCGGGTGGCGGGTCGTGGTCAGGCCCTAGCGGTCGACCCGCAGCCGGACGACGGTGCCGGTGTCGGGGGAGGAGCGCACCGACACCAGGTCGCACACCTGGTTGGCCAGCCACAGGCCCCGCCCGCCCTGGGTGGAGGGGATCGGGGCGGTGCGGCCCACCAGCGGGTTGCGGATGTGGCCGCTGTCGGTGACCTCGCAGGTGAAGGTGCGCTCGTCGTGCCAGAGGCGCAGCGTCCCCCGGTCGCCGCCGTGGACGATGCTGTTGGTGACGACCTCGTTGCTGGCCAGGGTGAGGTCCAGCGCCCGCTCCCGGGGCAGGCCGAAGGCGCTGGCCCGCACCGTCACCAGGTCGCGCAGCTCGGGCAGGTCGTCGAGGGTGAAGTGCACGGCGTCCTCGGACATCCGCACGGCCGCCTCGGGCAGCGGTTCGGCGAAGGCCTCCCGGCCGGTGCCGGGGGAGTAGTCGGGGCTCGGGCGGGTGCCCGCCTCGTCGACCAGCTCGCGGTGGCTGCGGCCCGCGCGGTCGGCCCAGTCGGCGGGCACCGGGCAGCGCAGCCGCAGGTCGTCGTCGGCGAAGGCCTGGTCGAGCAGCGCGTCGTGCAGCCACGCCTCCTCGGCCACGTCGCCGTCGCGCGAGGGGCAGACCGGGTCGCCGAAGCAGTGCACCGGGCCGGGGGCGGCGTCGACCAGCTCGCGCAGCGCGGGCAGCAGCCGCGCCGGGTTGCGGCCCAGCACCCGGGTGTCGAGCACCGCCACCGCCGGGGGCAGCGCGTCCGCGAGCAGGTCCTGGCCGTGCGCGCCGAGCAGCGCCACGGTGGTCGCGCCCGCGTCCACCCCCGCGCGCAGGAACCCCAGCGCCAGCGCGCGGTAGGACTCGTCGTCGCGGTGGATGGCGGCCTCGTGCGCGAACCCGGCCCCGCTCATGGCTGTCCCTCCGCTCGCTGGGTCGTCCCCCCGACCAGGACGCCCGAAGATCGGTCCGCGTTGCGCGGTGACGGGAGCCTACCCGCGCGGGGCCGCCCGGCGGGGCGAGTGGCCGCGGCCCGCGTCGTCCGGGAGGGTGAACCCATGGTGATCTCCACCCCCTCGGGCAGGCGGCGCGTCGACGTCGACGACTGGGTGATGCTCTTGCTCGGCGCGGTCTCCACCGGTCTGCTCGTGTACCGGGCCTTCTGGCACCCCCACGACGCCACCGGGGCGCTGCTCGTCCGCCTCGACTGGGTCTTCTGCGCGGTCTTCGCCGCGGAGTTCCTGTGGCGGTGGCGCCGCGCCGGGTTCACCGGCCGGTTCGTGCTGCTCAACTGGTACGACGTGGTGGGCATGGTGCCGCTGGCGCACTGGTGGCTGCGGGTCTTCCGGCTCCTGCGGGTGGTGCGCGTGGTGGTGGTGCTGACCAAGCTGCGCAGGCCGGTGGAGCGCACGGTGGCCGAGGAGCTGGCGCTGCGCGCGATGGCCCGCTTCGGCGGGGTGCTCATCGACGTGGTGAAGAAGCCGCTCACCGTCGCGGTGCTGGAGGAGGTCGTCAACGTGCTGCGCACCGGCCACTACGCCCGCAACATCGCCAGCGCGCTCGACGAGAACCGGGCCGAGATCCGCGACATGGTGCTGGAGAAGGTGAAGCAGGACCCGCAGGCGGGCCGGTTCAAGCGCATCCCGTTCCACGACGAGGTGGTCAGCACCGTCACCGACACCACCCTGCGCGTGGTGCTGGAGATGCTGGCCGACCCGCGCACCGACGAGCTGATCTCCGACCTGCTGCGGGAGAACATCGAGCAGATCCGCCGCGCGGTGCGCGAGGGCGCCCACCAGAACCTGCCCGACCCCGCCCCCGCCGACCGCTGACGGGCTACCCCGGCGGGCCGCGGGGTGGGAAGGTGGGCGCGTGAGCTTCCTCCTGGACCCCGCGGCCCACCACCTCAACCCGGGCGCCTTCGGCATCGTCCCGGTCGAGGTCCGCGCCGCCCAGGCCCGCTTCCGGCAGGCCTCCGACGCCAACCCGCTGCGCTTCCACCGGGTCGACGGGCCGGAGCTGGTGGCGGCGGGGCGCGAGGCGGCGTCGCGGTTCCTGGGCAGCGAGGTCGTGCTCGTGCGCAACGCCACCGAGGCCGCCGCCACCGTGCTGGCGTCGCTGCCGCTGGCCGAGGGGGACGAGCTGCTGCTGTCCACCCACGCCTACGGCTCGCTGGCCATCGCCGCGCAGGCCAGGGCCGACCGGGTGGGGGCGAAGCTGGCCACCGTGTCGTTCCCGGCCGACGCCACCGACGCCGAGGTCGTCGCCGCCTTCACCGCGGGCATCACCGACCGCACCCGGCTGCTGCTCATCGACGCCATCACCTCCCCGACCGCCCTGGTGCTCCCGGTCGCCGAGGTCGCCGCCGCCGCCCGCGAGCGGGGTGTGCCCGTGTTCGTCGACGCCGCGCACGTCCCGGGGCACCTGCGGCAGCGCCCGGACGCCCTCGGCGTGGACTTCTGGGTCGGCAACCTGCACAAGTGGGCCTACGTGCCGCGCTCGGCCGCCGCGTTCCACATCGCGCCGCGGTGGCGGGAGGTCGTGCTGCCGCTCGTGCCGTCCTGGGACCACCCCCGCGGCTACCCGCGCTGGTTCGACAACGCGGGCACCGCCGACTACACGGCGTGGATGGCGATCCCCGCCGCCATCGACCACTGGAACGCGCTGGGCGGCTGGGAGGCCGTCGACGCGGTCGCCGCCCGCTTGGACGAGGGCGTCCGCGTCGTCGCCGAGGCCGCGGGCCAACCCGGGCAGGTCAGCCCGCGGCACTGCCCGCTGATGCGGCTGGTGCGCCTGCCCGAGGGCCTGGTGGGCGACGTGGCCGACGCCGAGCGCTACACCGACGAGCTCAGCGCGCTGGGCGTCGAGGCGGTCATCGTGCACTGGGGCGGGCGGGCGCACGTCCGCGTCGCCGCCGCCGCGCCCACCACCGCGGCGGACTTCGCCGCGCTGGCCGACGCCCTCACCCGGGGGCGCTGACCCGCCGGGTCAGCCCGCGTCCCAGTCGTCGCGCTCCACCTCGACCTGCTCGATCCCGCCCACCGCCCGCACCGCGGGCACGTCGGCGGGCGCGACCAGCCCCGTCACGACCCCGACGTGGGTCAGCACGGTGTCCACCACCAGCCCGGCGGCGCGCAGGGCCGCCACCACCTCCGACAACCGGCCCAACCCCGGCTCGTCCACGGTGACGAGCACCCGCAGCGGAGCGGTCATCGGCTCCCCCTTCCCGCGGCGCCGACACCGCCCGGCGCGCACCACCCACCATCGTCACCCGCCTGCGCCCGTCGTGGTGCGCGTCACAGCCGACCCCACCCGAACGGCCCACGCGCTCCCGCCCACTGCGACGCGCGCGGCGGCGGTGGACCCGCCGGTTACTGTCGGGGGTATGCAGACCTGGCAATCCCACCCGGTGCCGGAGGTGGGCGGCACCCCGCGCCCGCTCCGCCTGTACGACACCGCCTCCGGGGGCGTGCGGCCCACGGCCCCGGGGCCGACGGCGACGATGTACGTCTGCGGGATCACCCCGTACGACGCCACGCACCTGGGGCACGCGGCGACCTACCTCGCCTTCGACCTGGTGCACCGGCAGTGGTTGGACAACGGCCACCAGGTGCACTACGTGCAGAACGTCACCGACATCGACGACCCGCTGCTGGAGCGCGCCGAGCGCGACTCCGACGACTGGGTGGTGCTGGGGATGCGGGAGACCGCGCTGTTCCGCGAGGACATGGTGGCGCTGCGGGTGCTGCCGCCGCGGGAGTTCGTCGGCGCCGTGGAGGCCATCCCGGAGATCGTCGACGCGGTCGGCAAGCTGCTCGCCGACGGGCACGCCTACCGGGTGGACGACGCCGAGCACCCGGACGTCTACTTCGACCACCGGGCCACCGGGCGCTTCGGCTACGAGTCCGGCTACGACGGCCCGACCATGGACCGCTTCTTCGCCGAGCGCGGCGGCGACCCCGACCGCCCCGGCAAGCGCCACCCGCTCGACGCCCTGCTCTGGCGCGCGGCCCGCGACGGCGAACCGAGCTGGGACACCGACCTGGGCCCCGGCCGCCCCGGTTGGCACGTCGAGTGCAGCGTCATCGCCCTCAACCGGCTCGGGATGACCTTCGACCTGCAGGGCGGCGGCTCGGACCTGATCTTCCCGCACCACGAGTACAGCGCCGCGCACGCCGAGGCGCTGACCGGCGAGCACCCGTTCGCCCGGCACTACGGGCACGCGGCGATGATCGGCCTGGACGGGGCCAAGATGTCGAAGTCCAAGGGCAACCTGGTCTTCGTCTCCCGGCTGCGCGCCGACGGCGTCGACCCGATGGCGATCCGGCTGGGCCTGCTGTCCGGGCACTACCGCCAGGACCGCTCGTGGACCCCCGACATCCTCGACGCCGCGCAGGCCCGGCTGGCCCGCTGGCGCGCCGCGGTCGGCGCGCCCACCGCCGCCCCCGCCGCGGACGTGGTGGCCCGCCTGCGCGACCACCTCTCCGACGACCTCGACACCCCCGGCGCCCTCGCCGCCCTCGACGCGTGGGCCGCGCAGCCGGGCAGCGACCCCGGCGCGGGCGCCGAGGTCGCCGCCGCGGTCGACGCCCTGCTGGGAGTCGCCCTCTAGGGCTGTGTCGGACCTACCCATCCCCGCGTCCCCACCTGGCACCTGACACCACGGTCGCCAGTCGCGCCCGTGGCAATCCGGCACGACGACGAATGAGCTGAACATCGGCCCTAGGGCGTGTCC
>NZ_MKQR01000009.1:0-123591 GCF_001940455.1 Actinokineospora bangkokensis
TAGGGCCGTTCCGCGCGCACCCCCGGGCGCTCCTGCCCGGGGGTGACCGGCGCCGCCGCCACCAGCAGGGCCGCGGGCAGCGCGAACGCCAGCACCGGGGCCACCGCGTACAGGGGCCCGAACACCATCGGCGACACCGCGCCGCCGATGAACCGGAACGCCTGCACCACCGACACCGCCCCACCCCGGTCCGGCCCACCCCCGGACAGCGCCATCGCGTTCAGGCCCACCAGCAGCAGCTGCGAGAACACCCCCGCCGACGCCCAGAGCACCGCGATCGCCGCCACCGACGGCAGCACCCCCACCAGCAGCACCGGCACCGCGCCGAGCAGCACCCCGGCCACCACCGCCCGCCGCGGCCCCACCCGGTCGACCCCCTGCCCGACCAACCGGGCCGTCAGCAGCCCCACCACGCCGAACCCGGTGAGCAGCAGCCCGCGCTCGGCCGCGCCGAGACCGAACACCCCACCCAGCCGGATCGCCACCAGGAACGACAGCCCACCCAGGCACGACCAGCCGACCAGGGCCACCGCGCCCGCGCGTAGCACCCGCGGCCGCCACGCCGAGCGCACCGTGGCCCTGCCCTCCCGGCGCAGGTCGCCGGGCAGGCCCACCACCGCGAGCCCCAGCGCCACGACGCCCACGACGACGAAGGCCAGCCGCCAGTCGACCTCGGCGGCCAGCCCGCCCAGCAGCGGCGCGCTGGTCTGCCCGGCGGCCTGCATCGAGGCGAACAGGCCCAGCGCGCGGCCGAGCCGGTCCGGCGGGGTGATCGCCGCGACGGCGGCCAGCAGCAGGGGGGTGGTGAACGCGTTGGCCGCACCCTGCGCCGCGCGCGCCGCCAGGAAGGGCCACCACGCGGGCGCGAGCACGCACACCACCGAGGCCACCACGTAGACCAGGTAGGCCACCCGCACGGCGCGCTGGGCGCCCCACCGGGACCCCAGCGCGCCGGAGAACAGCATCAGCGCCGCGAACGGCACCAGGTAGGCCGTCAGCGAGTACGTCGCCACCTGCGGGGAGACGTCGAAGTCCGCCCCCAGCTCCGGCAGCATCGAGGTCGGCACCCCGCCCGCGAACGGGCCCAGGAAGCCGCCCGCGTAGAGCGCGAGCCGCGCGAGGCGCTCCCTCACACCCCCGTGGGCCCGGGGCCGGAACCGCCGCGGCCGGGACCAGGGCGGCGCCTGCGCAGGTACCGCTCGAACTCGGCGGCGATGACGTCGCCGCTGGCCTCGTCCAGGGAGTCGTCGGCGTCGCCGCGCTCCTCCAGGGCGCGCACGTAGTTGCGCACGTCCTCGTCCTCCTCGGCCATCTCGCTGACCGTGGCCGTCCACTCCTCGGCCTGTTCGGGCAGCGCCCCCAGCGGCACCTCCACGTCCAGGATCTCCTCGACCCGGTGCAGCAGGGCCAGCGTCGCCTTGGGCGAGGGCGGCTGGGAGACGTAGTGCGGCACCGCCGCCCAGATGGAGATCGCGGGCACCCCGGCCTGCACGCAGGCGTCCTGGAACACCCCCACGATGCCGGTGGGCCCCTCGTAGCGGGAGCGCTCCAGCCCGTAGCGGCTCGCGGTGTCGGCGTCGTAGGCGGTGCCGGTCACCGGCACCTGCCGGGTGTGCGGGGTGTCGGCGAGCAGCGCGCCCAGCGTCACCACGGTGCTGATGCGCAGGTCGTCGATGTGCTGGAGCAGCTCGGCGCAGAACTTGCGCCAGCGCATGTTGGGCTCGATGCCGTGCAGCAGGACCACGTCCCGGCTCGACCCCGGCGGCCTGCAGATCGACAGCCGGGTCGTGGGCCACTCCACCCGCCTGGTGACGCCGTCGACCAGCTTGACCGTGGGCCTGGTCACCTGGAAGTCGTAGTACTCGTCGGGGTCGAGCTCCAGCAGCGGTGTGGCGTCCCAGGTCAGCTGCAGGTGCTCGACGGCGGTGCTCGCCGCGTCGCCCGCGTCGTTCCAGCCCTCGAACGCCGCGACCAGCACGGGGTCGACGAGGTCGTGGGCGTCGGGGCTGGGCGCGCGCTCGGCGGCCTTCTGCGGGTCCGGATCGGTCACCCGTCCAGCCTACGGCCCAGGGCCGGTCCGGGGAGATCGTAGGCTGGGGACATGCCGAGCCAGCGCGTCGACCCAGCCCTGCCCGCCGCCGTGCTGTGGGACATGGACGGCACCCTGCTCGACTCGGAGAAGCTGTGGGACATCCCGCTCTACGAGTTCGCCGAGCGGCTGGGCTTCACCCTCTCCGCCGAGACCCGCCGCGCCATGATCGGCAGCAACGTCCCCACCACCATGCGGCTGCTGTTCGCCGAGGGGGGAATCGATCCCGCGCCCGAGCAGGTCGCGGAGGCGGTGTCCTGGGTCGACTCCCGGATGGCCGAGCTGTTCGCCACCGACCTGGTGTTCCGCCCCGGCGCCCCGGAGGCGCTGCGGGCCGTGCGGGCCACCGGCCTGCCCACCGCCCTGGTCACCTCCACCGAGCGCCCGCTGACCGAGATCGCCCTGGACGCCATCGGCCGCGACCTGTTCGACACCACCGTCTGCGGCGACGAGGTGGACCGGCGCAACAAGCCCCTGCCCGACCCCTACCTCAAGGCCGCCCACCTGCTCGGCGTCGACCCGGCGCGCTGCGTGGCCGTGGAGGACTCCCCGACCGGCGCCACCTCCGCGGTGGCCGCGGGCTGCCTGACCGTCGTCGTCCCCTGCGAGGTGCCCGTGCCCGCGGGCCCCCGCCGCGTGCAGCGCGACTCGCTGATCGGGTTCGACGCCGACACCCTGCGCGCGCTGGCCCCGCTGACCAGGGTGCCCGCCGAGGAGTGGCAGGATCGCACCCCGTGAAGACCTTCGACGAACTCTACGCCGAACTGCTCGACCGGGCCGCCACCCGCCCGGAGGGCTCGGGCACCGTCGCCGCCCTCGACGCCGGCGTGCACGCGCAGGGCAAGAAGGTCCTGGAGGAGGCGGGCGAGGTCTGGATCGCCGCCGAGCACGAGTCCGACGAGCAGCTGGCGCTGGAGGTCTCCCAGCTGCTCTACCGCGTCCAGGTCCTCATGATCGGCCGCGGCATCACCCTGGAGGACGTCTACCGCCAGCTCTGAGTCCCCTGTGGACGTGAGGACCCCGGCCGCGCGCCGGGTCGGGCCCGACCCGGCGCGCGCTCACCAGCGGGGTGCGCTCACCTGAGGTGCCGCGCGAAGAACCGCCCCACGTCGTCGGCCTCGAACCCCGGCACCCCCGTGTGCCCCCCGGTGTTGGCGTGCAGCGTCTTCTCCGCCGAACCGAAGGCGTCGAACAGGTCCAGCGCCAACTGCCGGTCGTTGTGCTCGTCGTCCCACTGCAACAGCACCAGCAGCGGGATCGACACCCGCCGCGCGTCGGCGAACATCACCCGCGGCACGTAGCTCCCCGCGAACAGCACCGCCGCCGAGATCCGCGGCTCCACCACCGCCAACCGCGTGGCCACGGCGATCACCCCGCCGGAGAACCCCACCGGGCCCCCGATCCCGGGCAGTGACAGCACCGCGTCCAGCGCGGCCTGCCACTCCGGCACCGCCAACTCCACCAACGGCAGCACCAACCGGTCGACGATCCCGTCGACCGGCTGCTTGTCGTGCAGCGCGTCGCGGAGGTCGGCTCGGGCTCGTTCCAGCTCGGGGATCCGCGGCCGCTCCCCACCCCCCGGCAACTCGATGGTCGCCGCCGCGAAGCCCTGGGCCACGGTGTGCCGCGCCCGCTCGGCCAGCCGGGGGTACATCCTGTCCACCCCACCGGGATGCCCCAGCAGGACCAACGGCACGGGCTCCGGGCCGCGCGCAGCCGCGGGTGTCCACAGGAGTCCTGGGACCTCGCCCAGGGTGAATCGACGTTCGAGGGCCCCGCCCTCAAGGACCTGCTCGGAATCGAACTTCATGGCACAGCCTTTCCAGGAGAACCGCAACCGGCGCTCCCGGACGACCTACCGCCCCACCGCGACCCCGAAGGGGAGCACCCACGTCACACCAAGCACGGGTACCACCCCCTTCTCTCCACACGGCGTGCCCGACCCTACCGCCTCTCCCTTCCCCTGCGCTCTCCCTTTTCCGCTGCGCTCTTCCTTCCGCTGCGCGGGGCCTTTCCGGCTGCGCCGGTTCTCCGCTGCGCGGGGCTCTGGACAAGCGGGTGGCTTGGGTGGTGGGCCCGGTTGGGTGGATCCGCTTGGTCGGGGCCCCTATGACGATCATGTGCTGTCGGGCGGGGAAAAGGCGGGCTGAAAAGACGCCCGCCCGTCCCGTTGGGTAGCACATGATCGTCACCCCCGACCAAGCGGATCCACCCAACCGGGCAGTGCCTGCTGTCCGGGCTCGGGTCCGTTGGTGGGCGACTCCTTGGAAGCACAAGCGTTCTTGCTTCGCTTGGGTTTGCCTGCGAGGTACCACTGGCGGTTCCACCGCGTCGAGCTGGCCGGAAACCCCCTGCGATCAAGGCTCGATACCGCAGACGAGGAGAACACGCAGCAAGCCTGCGAGCGGCCTCAGTCTGCCCTGTCCAAAGCCGACTCCTCGCCCGCGTCGGGCTCCGGCCAGCCGGGGTACTCCGGGGGGGTGCCGCCGAAGGCGGGGCAGAAGGCCTGGTGGGAGCACCAGCCGCAGAGCTTGCTCTGGTTGGGGCGGAAGTCGCCGGTCTTGCCCGCGTGCAGGATGGCCTTCCAGATGGCGTCCAGGGTGCGCTCGAAGCGGGCCAGTTCGGCCTCGTCGGGGGCGTAGGCGAGGTTCTGGCGGTCGGCCAGGTACATGAGCTGGAGCCTGCTGGGGACGACGCCGCGCAGGCGCCAGAGGGCGAGGGCGTAGAACTTCATCTGGAAGAGGGCCTTGGCCTCGCCGATCTCGCGGGGGGCGGCGCCGGTCTTGTAGTCGACGACGCGGATCTCGCCGGTGGGGGCGACGTCGACGCGGTCGATGAAGCCGCGCAGCAGGACGCCGGAGTCCAGTTCCGTCTCGACCATCAGCTCGCAGGCGTCGGGCTGGAGCCTGCGGGGGTCCTCCAGCTCGAAGTAGCCGTCGAGCAGGCCGCGGGCGGTGTCGAGCCAGGCGCGCAGCTCGTCGGCGTCGGCCTGGTCGTCGAAGATGGCGGCGAACTCGGGGCGCTCGGCGAGCAGGTCGGCCCAGGTGGGGTCGAGCAGGCCGTGGGCGGTGGTGGGGGTGCGCTCGTCGGCGGGCAGGGCGTAGAGGCGCTCAAGCACCGCGTGCACGACGGTGCCGCGGACTTGGGCCTTGGACGGCTGCTCCGGGAGCCGGTCGACGGCGCGGAAGCGGTAGAGCAGGGGGCACTGCTTGAAGTCGCTGGCCCGGGAGGGGGACAGCGCGGGGCGCCTGCGGGCGCGCCCCCGGTCGTCGACCTGGGGTGCCGCCGGTCCGGTGTCGGTGCCTGCTGCCATGCCCCCGACCCTAGTGAAGCCCACCGACAATCCCGCGCGCCCCGCCACGTCACACCGAGAATCACCGCCACGGAGAATCACCGCCACGCGGAGGATCACCGCCACACCGGGAATCACCGCCGCCCCACACCGCGCGGCCTACCCTGGGCTGATGACGAGCGCCGCCCACCCGTCGGCCGAGCCCGCCCAGGGCGGGCTGCTGCTGTTCCGGTACGCCGGGGTGCCGGTGGTGCTCGCCCCGTCGTGGTGGCTCGGGTCGCTGGCGGTGGTCGTGTTCTACGCGCCGCTGGTGCGGACCCTGCTGCCGGGGGTGTCGGCGGTGACCGCCGTGCTGCTGGCCGCCGCCTTCGCCGTGCTGCTTGGTGTGTCGGTGCTCGCGCACGAGCTGGGGCACTGCGTGGTGGCGCTGCGGCTGGGCCTGCCGGTGCGCCGGGTGCGGCTGTTCCTGCTCGGCGGGCTGTCGGAGATCGCCAGGACCCCGCGCAGCCCCGCGCACGAGGGCGTGGTCGCGGCGGCGGGGCCCGCCGTGTCGGTGCTGCTGGCCGCCGCGTGCGGGGTGGGCCTGCTGGCGATGCCGTCGGAGGGGGCAGTGTGGCTGCTGGTGCTGGAGTGCACCCTGGCCAACACCGCCGTCGCCGTGTTCAACCTGCTGCCCGGCCTGCCCCTCGACGGCGGCCGGATGCTGCGGGCGGGGGTCTGGGCGCTGACCGGGCGCCGCGGGTTCGGCACCAAGGCCGCGGTCGTGGGCGGGTGGCTGGTGGCCGCGCTGCTCGTCGTCTGGGCGCTGTGGGGCGTGGTCGAGGGCAGCGACGACCGGTGGCTGCGGTTGGGCGTGTGCCTGCTGACCGCGTGGTTCGTCGTCGCGGGCGCGGGTGGGGAACTGGCCGCGGAGCAGACCCGCCAGTGGCCCGCGGACCTGCGCCTGGCCGACCTGGTGCGGCCGGTGCTGCAACTGCCCGCCGAGAGCCCGGTGGCCGACGCGCTGGCCGCCGCCGCGGGGCGCGGGGTCGTGCTGGTGCGCGCGGACGGGGTCGCCGCGGGCCTGCTCGACGAACCCGCCGCGCGCAGGCTGGCCGAGGTGGCGCCGTTCACCCCCGCCGAGCGCGCCGCCGAGCCCATCCGCCCCGAGTCGGTGCTGCTGGCCTCCGAACCGGGCGAGGACATCGCCGAGCGCGTGCACGGCACCGCCGCCTGGCAGTTCGTGGTCGTCGACGACGAGGGCCGCCCGTGGGGCGTGCTGCACCGCGAGGACCTCAGCGCCGCCCTGCGCGGCCGCCGCTAGCGCGCTTCCCCAGGAGGCGACGTCAGCTCGTTTCTGGTTGTTCCCGGTTGCCCGGGGCGGGGCTGACGGCCGTGGTGGCAGGTGGGGGACGGTGCCGGGTGGGGACGCGGGGGTGGGTGGCGGGTTCGTGAACACAGCCCCGGCCGGGTGACCGCGGTCCGGTCTGCGACCATTCCAGGTCGATCCCCCCAGGCGAGGCCGGGTGCGGGGCAGCCGGAAGAAGAGAGGCCAGGCACGTGCGCAAGGTCAGCGGTCCGTTCGAGGTGGGGGACCGGGTGCAGCTCACCGACCCCAAGGGCAGGCACTACACCCTGGTGCTGGCCGAGGGGGAGAAGTACCACACCCACCGCGGCGCGCTCGCCCACGACGACCTGATCGGGCTGCCCGAGGGCTCGGTCGTGCACTCCGCCGCGGGCACCGGCTACCTGGCGCTGCGGCCGCTGCTCAACGACTACGTGCTGTCCATGCCGCGCGGGGCGCAGGTGATCTACCCCAAGGACGCCGCGCAGATCGTCATGCAGGGCGACATCTTCCCCGGCGCCCGGGTGCTGGAGGCCGGTGCCGGGTCGGGCGCGCTGACCTGCTCGCTGCTGCGCGCCGTGGGCCCCACCGGGACGGTGACCTCCTACGAGATCCGCCAGGACCACCTCGAGCACGCCGAGCGCAACGTGCGCCAGTTCTACGGCGAGCACCCGGCGAACTGGACGCTGACCCTGGGCGACCTGGCCGACCACGAGGGCGACGTCGACCGGGTCATCCTCGACATGGTGGCGCCCTGGGAGGTGCTCGGGACGGTCAAGCGCAGCCTGATCCCCGGGGGTGTGCTGGTGGTCTACGTGGCCACCACGACCCAGCTGTCCCGGGTGCACGAGGCGCTGCGCGAGCAGGAGTGCTGGACCGAGCCGCAGGCGTGGGAGACCCTGGTGCGCCCGTGGCACTCGGTGGGCCTCGCGGTGCGCCCGGAGCACCGGATGATCGCCCACACCGCCTTCCTCATCACCTGCCGCAGGCTCGCCGACGGCGTCGTGGCCCCCAAGCCGCAGCGGCGCCCCAGCAAGGGGTAGTCCGGGAACGGCAGGAGGGGGTGGACCGGGAACCGGTCCACCCCCTCCTGGGTCCTGGGGTCAGAGCGAGACGCACCAGCCCTTGTCGCCCTTGCGGAACACGATCGGGAAGTCGATCGGGTCGCTGGAGCCGATGGTGACCTGGGTGTCGACCTTGCCGTCGGACGGGCCGAACTCGGTGGGCGAGCCCACGACCTTCACCTTGCCGCCGTTGGGGGCGACGCTGGTGTACATGATGCCGGGGGAGCCGTCGCAGCTGAGCGCGGAGGCGGCCGCCTCGTCCTTGGCGTTGACCGCCGCGACGTACTTGTCGCCCGCGGCCTTGAGGTCGGCGCCGCCGCCGCCGGAGTCGCTGCCGCCGCCACCGCCGTTGTCCTCGGAGGTCTCCTCCGTGGTCTCCTCGTCGGAGGTCTCGGTGGTCTTGCGGGTGCTGGTCGACTTCTTCGAGGTGGTCGTCTGCTCAGCGCTGGTCTCGCCACCGCTGGGCGCGGCCGTGCCGCCGTTGTCGTCCTTGTTGCCGAACAGGAAGTAGGCGCCGACACCGGCACCCGCGAGCACGACCACCACGGCCAGCACGATCGCGACGATCTTGCCGGTGTTCTTCTTCGGCGGCTGACCGCCGGGGCCGCCGAACTGGTCGTAGCCCGGCTGCTGCGGGTACCCGGGCTGCTGGTAGCCCTGCTGCTGGCCGTACGGGTCCTGCGCGGGGGTGCCGTACGGGTTCGACGAGGGGTACTGCTGCTGGTTCGGGTCGTACCCGCCCTGCTGCGGCTGCTGGTACTGCTGGGTCGGGTCGTAGCCGCCCTGCTGGGGCTGCTGGTACTGCTGCGTGGGGTCGTAGCCGCCCTGCTGCGGTTGCTGGTACTGCTGGGTCGGGTCGTACCCGCCCGGCTGCTGGCCGTAGGGCTGCTGGCCCTGGGGGTCCTGGCCGTAGGGCCCTGGCTGCTGGGGTGGGTAGGTCATCGAACCCTGGCTCCTCGCTGCTCACCGGTGCCTGCACCGGTCGGTCGTCGCGCCGCGCGACGACCGGTGCCGGGGGCTGCCCGGCCGGACTCGCCCCGGGATGATACGCGTGCGGCCCGGGGTCGTGGACGATCACCGGGGGCGGGTCGTGGCGGGTCCACCCCGGCGGGTGGTCGCCCCCACCACCGCAGGTGAGCGGGGCGCGACCGGGTGTGCGCGGCTCAGGTCTTCTCGCCGCAGAACTTCCAGCCACCGGACTCCTTGACGATCTTGATCTCGATCGTCACGTCCCGGTCCTCGCCGAGGTCGCTGGTGAGGTTGAGGTCGAAGCGGCCGGTGGCCACCGTCCCGCTGACCTCCGGCTCGCCCTTCTCGGTGGCCTGGATCTTGTACGGGCGCAGCTCGTCCTCCAGCGCGCTCGTGTCGGTGCCGTACTTCTTCTTGTAGGCGGCGCAGGCGTTGGACACCACCGCCGAGAACGACTTGGTCTCGTAGGCCCGCATGTACTGGCGCACGATCTCCTGCGGCTCGGGCTCGCCCGACCCGGAGCCCTCCGAACCGCTGGTCGGCGGCGCCGACCGGCTGGTGGTGGGGCGCTTGGTGGTGGTCGATCCGTCGTCGTCGCCGCTGCTGTCGGAGGTGGGCGCCGCGCTGCTGCTGGGGCCGGGGGCGGCGGACTGCCCGTCGTCCTTGAGCAGGAAGTAGGCGCCGACGCCACCACCGCCGAGCAGCACCACCACGGCGAGGACGATGCCGACGACCAGACCGGTCCTGGACTTCTTGGGCGGCTGCCCGCCGGAGAAGGCGACCTGCTGCGGGTAAGCGGCGGTCTGCGGGTACTGGCTGCCGTAGCCCTGCTGGTCCTGGCCCCCGTACTGCCCCGTCTGACCGCCGTACTGGCCGTACTGGTCCTGACCCCCGTACTGGTCCTGACCCCCGTACTGGTCCTGACCGGAGTACTGGCCCTGGCCGGAGTAGTGCCCGCCGTACTGTCCGCCGTACTGACCGGTCTGACCGCCGTAGCCGCCCCCGCCGCCCTGTCCGCCCTGGTTGTCGCCGTACCCCCAGCCGCCGGGCTGGTCCGGCCCGCTCTGGTGCCCGGGCTGCGGAGGATAGGTCATGCTCGCCCCTGACTCGTGCTGCTCGCTGTCCCTGCTGAGGTGGACGCCCGGGAGCGGCGACCCGTTCCACCGCGGCCACCCGAACGGGCAACCCCACCTCGCCCCCAGCGTAGTGTCCGCCGCACCGCCCGTAGTCCCGGCGGTCCGGACCCGCGCGACCGGTGTCGGTGCGCCAGGGCGGCACCCCCGCCGAACCGGGACCCGCTTGCCTCAGTTGACGCCGATCCCGCCCACGGTCAGGTTCCGCACGCACCAGTCCCCGCCCGCCTCGCGCTCGCGCAGGTCGAGCTGGGCGGTGAACGAGCGGCCGTTGGTCAGCTCCACCGCGACCTCCGCCGAGGCCCTGCCGTTGGTGCCCTCGTCGTCGGCCCTGGTCACCTCTGCCCGCTTCACCTTCGTGGTGCTCTCGCCGCCGCGGGCCGCGCCGCGGCCGAGGTCGCCGTCGTCGAGCGCGTCGGAGGGGTCGCACACGAGCTTGTTGAAGGCCGCGACGTCTTGGGCCCCAATGGCGTCCGCCGCGCTCTCGGCGGTCGCGCCGGGGCTGCCGGTGCCCCCTCCGGAGGTCAGCACGAGCACCAGGGTGACTGTGAGCCCGATCACAGCGAGGGCGGCGATGCCGATCACCCACGGCGTCTTGCCGCGGCCCGGACGGGGTCCGAAGGCGTCACCCGGAAGGCCGTAGGGGTTCGACTGCGTTGCGTAGCCACCAACTCCCGGGTAACCCCCCTGGTAGGGGGGCTGCTGGCCCAGCGGCTGCCCGGTGGTCGGGTCCACCTGCGGGTACGGCCCGGCGGGATCCCCCGGGTACCCGGGAGCGGGCGGGTACTGGCCCTGCGGACCCCCGAACTGGCCCGGCTGCTGCGGGAACGGTTGCTGCTGCCACCCCGGCTGCGGGGGCGGGTAGCCGCCGGGCGGCGGGAACTGGCCGGGGTGCTGACCGCCGTCGTGGGGCGGCTGCGGCGGCTGGGTCATCGGGTCTCCCCCGGGGTTGTGGTGCGCGGTGGTGGGCTCGCGCTGCGTGTCCGGGTGGGTGCGCGCGGTCGGCCTAGTGCCTCGACGCACCGTAGCGGTCGACCGGTTCCCGCACGTACCAGGTGGACCGCCCGCGGGCCGCGCGGCGGGTGTTGCGGTGGGGTGACGCGCAAGTTCCGACATCCGGATGGTCTGTCCTTGTCGGTGATCGCCGGTACCGTAGGGGTACGAGTTCGGGAGGAGGTGCCGACATGCAGCACGATCGTCCCGGCAGTCGGCCAGAAGACGCCGAGAACGAGCACGGTGACGCGCCCGACGCCGGGGCCCAGCGCCCTGAGTCGGAAGCCGCGCAGATCCGTTTCCTCGAAGAGGAAGTCGCTCTGCTGCGCCGGAAACTGACGGAATCCCCACGGCATTCGAGGCTGCTGGAGCAGCGGCTGGCGGAGGCGTCCGAACGGGTGAGCCAGCTCACCGAGCGGAACGCCAAGCTGGTCGACACGCTGCGCGAGGCGCGCACCCAGCTGCTCGCCCTGCGCGAGGAGGTGGACCGCCTCGCCCAGCCGCCCAGCGGCTACGGCGTGTTCCTGGAGCGGTTCGACGACGGCACGGTGGACGTGTTCACCGCGGGCCGCCGGATGCGGGTATCGGTCTCGCCCTCGGTCGAGGGCGAGCTGCTGCGCCGCGGCCAGTCCGTGCGGCTCAACGAGGCGCTCACGGTGGTCGAGGGCGGTGGCTTCGAGCGCACCGGCGAGGTCTCGACGCTGCGCGAGCTGCTGCCCGCCGAGACCGACGACGGGCCGGTGCGCGCGCTGGTGGTCGGCCACGCCGACGAGGAGCGCGTGGTCTGGCTGGCCGACCCGCTGGCCGACGCGCCGCTCAAGGCGGGCGACTCGCTGCTGGTCGACGCCAAGTCCGGCTACGCCTACGAGCGGGTGCCCAAAGCCGAGGTCGAGGACCTGGTGCTGGAGGAGGTGCCCGACGTCGACTACCACGACATCGGCGGCCTGTTCCGGCAGATCGAGCAGATCCGCGACGCGGTGGAGCTGCCCTTCCTGCACAAGGACCTCTTCGCCGAGTACGAGCTGCGCCCGCCCAAGGGCGTGCTGCTCTACGGCCCCCCCGGCTGCGGCAAGACGCTCATCGCCAAGGCGGTGGCGAACTCGCTGGCCAAGAAGGTGGCCGCGGCCCGCGGCGACTCCGCGCCCAAGGACGCCAAGTCCTACTTCCTCAACATCAAGGGCCCGGAGCTGCTCAACAAGTTCGTCGGCGAGACCGAGCGGCACATCCGGCTCATCTTCCAGCGGGCCAGGGAGAAGGCCTCCGAGGGCACGCCGGTCATCGTGTTCTTCGACGAGATGGACTCGATCTTCCGCACCCGCGGCTCCGGGGTCAGCTCGGACGTGGAGACCACCATCGTCCCGCAGCTGCTCAGCGAGATCGACGGCGTCGAGGGCCTGGAGAACGTCATCGTCATCGGCGCCTCCAACCGCGAGGACATGATCGACCCGGCGATCCTGCGCCCCGGCAGGCTCGACGTGAAGATCAAGATCGAGCGGCCGGACGCCGAGGCGGCCAAGGACATCTTCTCCAAGTACCTCACCGCCAACCTGCCCATCCACGCCGACGACCTGGCCGAGTTCGGCGGCGACCGCAAGACCTGCGTGGACGCGATGATCCAGCACACGGTCGAGCGGATGTACGAGGAGACCGACGAGAACCGGTTCCTGGAGGTCACCTACGCCAACGGCGACAAGGAGGTCCTCTACTTCCGGGACTTCAACTCCGGCGCGATGATCCAGAACATCGTCGACCGGGCCAAGAAGTCGGCCATCAAGTCCGTGCTGGACACCCGCCAGCCCGGCCTGCGCGTGCAGCACCTGCTGGACGCGATCGTCGACGAGTTCGCCGAGAACGAGGACCTGCCGAACACCACCAACCCGGACGACTGGGCGCGCATCTCGGGCAAGAAGGGCGAGCGCATCGTCTACATCCGGACCCTGGTGACCGGCAAGAACACCGAGACCGGGCGGGCGATCGACACCGCGAACAACACCGGCCAGTACCTGTAGCACCCCGCAGCACCGAGCAGGCCCCGCGCACCCGCTGCGCGGGGCCTGCCCGCGTCCCGGGGTGCAGGATGGGGGCGTGTCCACCCCGCACCGCCTCGCCCTGGGCCTCGCCGCCCTGGGCCGCCCCGCCTACATCAACCTCGGCCGCGAGGACGCGCTGCCCGCCCACCGCGGCGTCGACGAGCTGCGCGCGCACTGCTGGGACGTGCTCGACGCCGCCCACGCCGCGGGCGTCCGCCGGGTGGACGCCGCCCGCTCCTACGGCTTGGCCGAGCAGTTCCTGGGCGGCTGGCTCACCGACCGCGGCCACACCGACGTCGTCGTCACCTCCAAGTGGGGCTACGCCTACGTCGGCGGCTGGCGGCTCGACGCGCCGGTGCACGAGCAGAAGGAGCACACCCTCGACCGGTTCCGCGCCCAGCTCGCCGAGACGCGCGAGCACCTGGGGGAGCGGGTCTCGCTCTACCAGGTGCACTCGCTGACCGCCGACAGCCCGCTGTTCACCGACGAACCGCTGCTCGACGCGCTGGCCGAGCTGGCGGGCACCGGGCTGCGCCTGGGCTTCTCCACCTCCGGGCCCGCCCAGGCCGACACCGTCCGCCGTGGACTGGCCCTGCGCCGCGGCGGGGTCCGCCTCTTCACCGCCGTGCAGTCCACCTGGAACCTGCTGGAGACCTCGGTCGGCCCCGCGCTGGCCGAGGCGCACGGCGAGGGCGTCGAGGTCACGGTGAAGGAGGCCCTGGCCAACGGCAGGCTCGCCGTGCAACCCCCGGCGGCGGTGCGCGCGGCCGCGGCGACCGAGGGGGTGGGGCCCGACGCCATCGCCCTGGCCGCCGCGCTGGCGAACCCCTGGGCCGACGTCGTGCTCCTCGGCCCGGCGGGCACCGGCCAGCTGCGGGCCAACCTCGCCGCGCTCGACCTGCCGACGCCGACCCTGCCGGGGCTGGCCGAGGACCCCGCGGCCTACTGGGCGGCGCGGTCGTCGCTGCGCTGGGGCTGACCACGCGGGCGGGTGGCACCCTCGCACCGGTCGGGTGATCGCTGCCGGTAAGTTGCCGGTGATCCCCACCGCCGAGCCGAAGGACGTCCGTTGCGCCGCGTGCACGCGTTGGCAGCCTGCGCCACGGCCCTGCCCGCCGCCCTGCTCGCGGGGTGCTCGGGTCGGGCGAACGACCTCTCCACCTACTACGACGACCCCGCCGCGGTGTCCTCCGCGCCGCCGTCGACGAGCACCGCCGCGCCCGCGACCAGCACCACCCCGCCGGGCCCCGCGCCCGCCGAGCTCGTCGCCGAGGCCGCGCTCACCCAGGCCGACCTCGTCGAGGAGGGCGTGACCCCGGTCGGCGCGCCCGCGTCCTCGCTCGCCATCGCGCTGCCCGACTGCGCCATCAACCTGGGCGCCGGGGCCGACGCGGGCCTCACCGCCCAGTGGCGCTACGCCCGCGGGTCGGTGCTGCGGCAGTACGTCGTGCACACCCCGGAGCAGTCGGGCGTCACCGCCGCGGTCGAGGCCGCGCGGGACGCGCTGGACTGCCGCTCCTTCACCGTCAGCGGCACCCGGTTCCTCATCGATGACGGGTTCACCCTCGACGAGGTCGACGGCGCCGACCGCCAGCTGTCCTGGTGCGCGGGCGCGAACACCCGGGTCAGCTGCACCGTCGTGCTGGCCAGCGGCGACCTGCTCACCGCTGTCTCCGTGGAGTCCACGACGACCAAGGCCGCCCGCGACGCGATCACCCGCGTCGCCCCTGTCGCGGCCACCGCCCTGGGCCGCGCGCGGGCTTGACCCGCGCGGCACCGGCCACCCGGGTGATCCGGCCCGCGCGGCGCGGCTCACGGCGCCCCCGGGCGGCCGGGGCCGTAGGCTGGCGGCATGCGGCGGATCATGGGGACCGAGGTGGAGTACGGCATCGCGGTGCCGGGCGACCCGACAGCGAACCCGGTGTTGACATCGACCCAGGTCGTGCTGGCCTACGCCGCGGCGGCGGACATCCCGCGCGCCCGGCGCGCCCGGTGGGACTACGAGGTGGAGTCCCCGCTGCGCGACGCCCGCGGCTTCGACCTGGGCGTGCCCGGGATGGCCCCGACCGACCCCGACGTCGAGGACCTGGGCGCGGCGAACGTCATCCTCACCAACGGCGCCCGGCTCTACGTCGACCACGCGCACCCGGAGTACTCCGCCCCCGAGGTCACCAACGCCCGCGACGCGGTCATCTGGGACAAGGCGGGGGAGCGGGTCATGGAGGAGGCCGCCATCCGCGCGGCCAGCGTCCCCGGCCAGCCCCGGTTGCAGCTGTACAAGAACAACATCGACAACAAGGGCGCCAGCTACGGCACCCACGAGAACTACCTGATGGCCCGCAGCACCCCGTTCACCGCGGTGATCGGCGGGCTCACCCCGTTCTTCGCCTCCCGCCAGGTGGTCTGCGGCTCCGGCCGGGTCGGCCTGGGCGCCTCCGGCGACGAGCCGGGCTTCCAGCTGTCGCAGCGCGCGGACTACATCGAGGTCGAGGTCGGCCTGGAGACCACGCTCAAGCGCGGCATCATCAACACCCGCGACGAGCCGCACGCCGACGCCGACAAGTACCGCCGCCTGCACGTCATCATCGGCGACGCCAACCTCGCGGAGACCTCGACCTACCTCAAGGTCGGCACCACCGCGCTGGTGCTGGACCTGATCGAGGCCGGGGTCCGCTTCGACCACCTCAAGCTGGCCGACCCGGTGCGCGCGGTGCACGTCATCAGCCACGACCCCACGCTCAAGGCCACCGTGGAGCTCTCCGGCGGGCGCAAGTTCACCGGCCTGGACATCCAGGCCGCCTACCACGAGCTGATCGCGGAGAACATCGAGCGCGCCGAGGTCGACCGGGTCGGCCGCGACGTGCTCGACACCTGGGGCCAGGTGCTCGACCAGCTGCGCCGCGACCCGATGGAGACCGCCGACCGGCTGGACTGGACGGCCAAGCTGCGGCTGCTGGAGGGCTACCGCGCCCGCGACGGCCTGAACTGGAACTCCCACCGGTTGCAGCTGGTGGACCTGCAGTACTCCGACGTGCGGCTGGACAAGGGCCTCTACAACCGGCTGGTGGCCCGCGGCTCGATGAAGCGGCTGGTCAGCGAGGAGGAGGTGCGCGCGGCCATCACCACCCCGCCGCAGGACACCCGCGCCTACTTCCGCGGCCGCTGCCTGGAGCGCTACGCGGCCTCCATCGCCGCCGCCTCCTGGGACTCGGTCATCTTCGACGTGGGCCGCGAGTCGCTGGTGCGCATCCCCACCCTGGAGCCGCTGCGCGGCACCAAGCAGCACGTCGGCGCCCTGCTCGACGCGGCGAACACCGCCGAGGAGCTGGTGGACGCGCTGACCGGGGCGAGCAGGAAGTAGCGGGCGGCGGGTTCGCCCGCAGCCGAAAACCGAGCACGGCACCGGCCCGGTCGCAGACGGATGTCGGTCCGGGTCGGTAGTGTTCTGGTAGGCCAGCCACGACCGGGAGGCGACATGTCCCAGGAGCAGACGCAGCGGCAGGGCGGCGGGGACGGCGACGAGGGGGTCGACGAGACCACCGCCGCCGGTCAGGAGCGCCGGGAGAAGCTCGGCGACGACACCGACGCCATCCTCGACGAGATCGACGACGTCCTGGAGGAGAACGCCGAGGACTTCGTCCGGGCCTACGTGCAGAAGGGCGGCGAGTGAGCCGCCGCTAGGCCAGGCGAGACGCTCACCCACCGCGCGAGGGAACGAAAGCAGGCATGGAACACAGCACCCCCACCGGGATGGGCGCCGCCCTCCCGCCCGCGTACCTGTCCGCGGGCACCTCGTCGTTCACCGACTTCCTGCGCACCCAGGCCCCCGAGCTGCTGCCCGGGGGCCGGGGCGGGCGCCCGGTGACCGTCGACGCCCGCCGCGGCGACCACCGCGACGACGTGCCGCACGGCACCACGATCGTCGCGCTGACCTACGACGGCGGCGTGCTCATCGCCGGTGACCGGCGGGCCACCCAGGGGCACGTCATCGCGCAGCGGGACATCGAGAAGGTCTACCTGACCGACGAGTTCTCCGCGGTGGGCATCGCGGGCACCGCGGGCCTGGCCGTGGAGATGGTCAAGCTCTACGCCCTCGAACTCCAGCACTACGAGAAGATCGAGGGCGTGCCGCTGTCGCTGGACGGCAAGGCCAACAAGCTGTCGAGCATGGTGCGCGGCAACCTCGACATCGCGCTGCAGGGCCTGGCCGTGCTGCCGCTGTTCGTCGGCTACGACCCCGAGGCGGCGGACCCGGCCCGGGGCGGGCGGATCGTGTCCTACGACATCACCGGCGGCAAGTCCGAGGAGCGCGCGGGCTTCCACTCCATCGGCTCCGGCTCGGTGTACGCCCGCGGCGCGCTGAAGAAGCTGTACGACCCCGCCGCCGACCGCGCGGCCGCCATCCGCGTCGCGGTGGAGGCGCTGTGGGACGCCGCGGACGACGACGCCGCCACCGGCGGCCCGGACCTGGCCCGCCGCATCTACCCCAGCATCGCCACCGTCACCGCCGAGGGCGCCGTCCGGGTGTCGGAGGAGGAGGCGGGCGCGGTCGCCGAGGCCGTGGTCGCCGGGCGCGCCGAGCGGCCCCGCGGATGAGCAGCAGCACCCCGATGAGCACCAGTGAGGAGCCCGCACCGTGACGATGCCGTTGTACGCCTCGCCCGAGCAGCTGATGCGCGACCGCTCGGAGTACGCCCGCAAGGGCATCGCCCGGGGCCGCAGCGTCGTCGCGCTCAAGTACGCCGACGGCATCGTGCTGCTGGCGGAGAACCCGTCGTCGACGCTGCACAAGATCAGCGAGATCCACGACCGGATCGGCTTCGCGGGCGTGGGCCGCTACTCCGAGTACGAGAGCCTGCGCCGCGGCGGCATCCGGCACGTGGACCTGTGGGGCTACTCCTACGACCCCCGCGACGTCTCGGCCCGCCAGCTGGCCAACGTCTACGCCCAGACCCTCGCCACCATCTTCACCGAGCAGGTGAAGCCGATGGAGGTCGAGCTCTGCGTGGCGGAGGTCAGCGCCAACCCCGACAAGGACCAGCTGTACCGGCTCACCTACGACGGGTCCATCGTCGAGGAGCCGCAGTTCCTGGTCATGGGCGGGCAGACCGACCCGATCACCAGCCACCTCAAGGAGCACTACACCGAGGGCGCGTCGCTGCGCGACGCCGTGGCGCTGGCCCTGGCCGCGCTGACGGCCCAGGCGAACGCCAACGGGGGCAACGGGGACGCCAAGCCGGGCAAGCTGGAGGTGGCCACGCTCGACCGGACGCGGCCCCGGCGGCTGTTCCGGCGGATCGAGGGCGCGGCGCTGGACGCGCTGCTGCCCGCGGGCGAGGAGCAGGTGGAGCCGGAGTCCCCCGCGCCGCCGGTGGAGGACGTCCAGCTGCCGCCGGACTCCGCTGAGTAGTCCGGGGGCCGTCGAGGTTCCCGGGATGTGAGACCGCCACGAGGGGTGGCCCGGTCCGAGTGGGCGGCTGTCATCAGCTGCTCCCACGGACCGGGCCACCCCTCGCGCGTCACGCCCGGCTTGAACCGCTGGACCATCCCCCGATAGACGATCCCGCGGCTAGACGATGCCGCCGTTGGCGCGCACGACCTGTCCGTTGACCCACCGGGCAGGCCCGGCGAGGAAGGCGACGACCTCCGCGATGTCGGCGGGCTCGCCCAACCGCTCCAGCGGCGGCTGCTTGGCCATCCGCTCGACCAGTTCCGGGCTCTTGCCCTCCAGGAACAGGTCGGTGGCGGTGGGGCCGGGGGCCACGGCGTTGACGGTGATGTCGCGGCCGCGCAGCTCACGGGCGAGGATCATGGTCAGCGCCTCCACCGCGCCCTTGCTGGCGGCGTAGGCGCCGTAGGTGGGCAGCGAGAGGCCGACCACCGAGGTGGAGAAGGTGATGACCGCGCCGCCGTCGCGCACCCGGCGGGCCGCCTGCTGCGCGACGACGAACGTGCCGCGGATGTTCGTGCGGTGCAGGGCGTCGAGCTCGTCCAGGGACAGCTCCGCGACCGGGGCGAGGTGCATCCTGCCCGCGGCGTGCACCACCACGTCGACGCCGCCGAAACGCTCCTGCGCCGTGTCGAACAGGGCGCTGACCTGCTGCTCCTCCGCGACGTCCGCCTGCGCGGCGACGGCCTCGCCACCCGCCGCCTCGACCTCGCGCACGACCTCGGCGGCCGCGTCGGCGCTGCCCGCGTAGCCGACCACGACGGCGAAGCCGTCCCGGCCCAGGCGCGCGGCGGTCGCCCGGCCGATCCCGCGCGACCCCCCGGTGACGATGGCGACCCTCATGGCGAACCTCCTGTTAGCGTTGCTCTCGTCCAACCAAGAACAACGCTAACACCGGAGCGTTAGCGACGCAAACGGTCGAGCGTTAGCGGCGTTAGCAGTCGCGGTAGATCGCCAGCGCCCCGGACACCGAGCGGAAGTGGAACCCGCTGCCCAGCGGCCCCACCTCGCCGTCGGTGGCCACCCTGCGGTGCCCGTCGAGCAGCCGCACGTCCAGCTCGGCCACGTCGCGCTGCCGGTAGACGTGGCTGCGGGCCAGCGTCCTGGTCAGCGTCGCCACCACGAACCGCGCCCGCGAGTAGGGCACGTCCGCGCGCAGGTAGCGCACGTCCAGCAGGCCGCTGTCCAGGTCGGGCCGCCGCGACGGCGCGAAGCCCTTGGGCCGGTACGACCCGTTGCCGACGAACACCATCCACACCAGCTGCGGCGCCCCGTCCAGCGCCACCCTCATCGGCTGGGCGGCGCGCAGCGTGCGCACCAGCGCCACCGCGCCCGCGGGCCACTTCGCCCACTTGCGCGACTCCAGGTGCTCGCGCAGCCGCACCATCTCCGGGTAGCCGCCCAGGCTGGCGGTGTTGACGAACCACCGGGCCTCGGGCTCCCCGCTCGGCCCGGTCACCCGCACCTCGCCCAGGTCGACCCGCACCCCGGTGCCGTGGCGCACCGACTCCACCGACTCGGCCACCGACTCCACCCCGACGTCCCTGGCGAAGTGGTTGAGCGTCCCGGCGGGGATGAGCACCAGCGGCAGCCCGAACTCCGCCGCGACCGCCGCGACGGCGGCCACGGTGCCGTCGCCGCCCGCCACGCCCAGCGCCCGGGTGTCGCCGGGGGAGGCGGTGATCAGGCCGGCGAGCTGCTCGATGATGCCGGTGTCCGGCAGCGGGTTCACCACCGTCGCCCTCGGCCAGCGCCGCGCCACCTCCTCGCCGGGGTCGACGGCCTGCGGCCCGGACTTGGGGTTGACCAGCACGAGCAGGCCGTCGCCCTGCCCCAGGGCGGGCAGGTCGGCGCACAGCGCGCTCTCGCCCGGCCCGGTCGGCCGGTCCGAGCGGGGCCACCAGTGCCGGGTCGCCCACGCCGCGCCCAGCCCGATCGCCGAGCCCGCGGCGACGTCGGTGGGCCAGTGCACGCCGTTGTGGACCCGGGAGTAGGCCACGGCCGCGGCCAGCGGCAGCAGCGCCAGCCCCACCAGCGGCGACTCCATCGCCACCGCCGCGGTGAAGGCCACCGCCGAGGCCGAGTGGCCGGAGGGGAACGACGAGCTGGTCGGCCGCTTGACGAGCCGCCGGTGCAGCGGCAGCAGCTCCGCGGCGGGCCGCCTGCGCGGGAACAGGTTCTTGGCGACGAGGTTGGCGCTGGTGCTCGCGATGGCGATGGCGCCGACGCCGCGCAGCGCGGCGCGCCGGTGCGCCCCGCCCGCCAGCGCCAGGGCGCCCGCCACGGCGAACCACAGCCTGCCCTTGTTCGCCGAGGTCGACAGCGCCTTCATCACCGGGTCGAGCGGGGTTCTGGGCAGGTCCGCGCAGCGGGTCATCAGGTCGAGGTCGACCCGCCCCACCGTGCGGAACGACTTGCGCACACGTCCGGACACGACCCCGGATTCAACCGGAGTCCGACCCGCTCCGCCGGGTGGGCGCGCCCACCCGGTCACGGTGCGCTGGATAACAAGATGTGGACCACCCCGATCGGCGCACGGTCAACGTCGGCCGGAGCGCCTAGGCTTGGGGGATGCAGCGGCGGATCTTCGGCATCGAAACCGAGTTCGGCGTGACCTGCACGTTCCACGGGCAGCGCAGGCTGTCCCCGGACGAGGTCGCGCGGTACCTGTTCCGGCGGGTGGTTTCGTGGGGGCGTTCCTCGAACGTTTTCCTGCGCAACGGATCACGCCTCTACCTCGACGTCGGCTCGCACCCGGAGTACGCGACCGCGGAGTGCGACGACCTCGTGCAGCTGGTCACCCACGACAAGGCGGGGGAGCGGATCCTGGAGGACCTGCTCGTCGACGCCGAGCGCAGGCTGGCCGACGAGGGCATCGGCGGCGACATCTTCCTGTTCAAGAACAACACCGACTCGGCGGGCAACTCCTACGGCTGCCACGAGAACTTCCTGGTCACCAGGGCGGGGGAGTTCTCCAGGATCGCCGACGTGCTGCTGCCGTTCCTGGTCACCCGGCAGCTGATCTGCGGGGCGGGCAAGGTGCTGCAGACCCCGCGCGGGGCGGTGTACTGCCTGTCCCAGCGCGCCGAGCACATCTGGGAGGGCGTCTCCAGCGCCACCACCCGGTCGCGGCCGATCATCAACACCCGCGACGAGCCGCACGCCGACGCCGAGCGCTACCGGCGGCTGCACGTCATCGTCGGCGACTCGAACATGTCCGAGTCGACCACCCTGCTCAAGGTCGGCACCGCCAACCTGGTGCTGGAGATGATCGAGGAGGGGGTGCAGTTCCGGGACTTCTCCCTGGACAACCCCATCCGCGCCATCCGCGAGATCAGCCACGACCTCACCGGCCGCAGGCTGGTCCGGCTGGCGGGCGGCCGGGAGGCCTCGGCGCTGGACATCCAGCGCGAGTACCACGCCAAGGCCGTCGAGCACGTCGCCCGCCGCTCGCCGGACCCGCTGGCCCAGCGCGTGGTGGACATGTGGGGCCGGGTGCTCGACGCGGTCGAGCAGCAGGACCTGTCCCGCATCGACCGCGAGGTGGACTGGGCCATCAAGCACCGGCTGATCGAGCGCTACCGGGCCAAGCACGACCTGGACCTGTCCAGCCCGCGCATCGCCCAGCTCGACCTGGCCTACCACGACATCCGCCGCGGCCGGGGCATCTTCGACCTGCTCCAGCGCAAGGACCTGGTGGCCAGGGTGACCGACGACAGCGAGATCGAGCTGGCCAAGGACACCCCGCCGCAGACCACCCGGGCCAAGCTGCGCGGCGACTTCATCGCCGCCGCCCAGCAGGCGGGCCGCGACTTCACCGTCGACTGGGTGCACCTCAAGCTCAACGACCAGGCCCAGCGCACCGTGCTGTGCAAGGACCCGTTCCGCGCCGTGGACGAGCGCGTGGAGCGGCTGATCGCCTCGCTGTAGGACCCCGGACGCGCCAGGGCCCGGCTCCCCGAGGGGGCCGGGCCCTTCGCTGTCCGCGCGCCGCGGGCTCGCCGCGGCCGGAGGTGCTACTGCGGGACGACCTTGTCCGCCTGCGGGCCCTTGGGGCCCTGCACGACCTCGAACTCCACCGCCTGGTTCTCCTCCAGCGTGCGGTACCCGTTGGTCTGGATCGCGCTGAAGTGGACGAACACGTCGGGCCCGTTCTCCTGCGCGATGAAGCCGTAGCCCTTTTCCGCGTTGAACCACTTCACGGTGCCAGTCGCCATGCCTGTTCCTGTTCACACCCCGGGTGCCGCCGATCAGCACCCTCGTCCCGATCAACGATAGCGCCGCAGGCCTGCTGGACCCACGTGTCTTTCGGCAGAAAATCCAGCAATCGCCCGGTCGGCCCCCTGCTGCGCGCGCCGCCCCTTCCGCTATCCCGATATGCGGCCCGGTGTTGCTCGTGCGCTTCCGGTGAGGGGTTTGCGCACCCCGGACCGGCATGCGCGCAACAGGGCTGCGCCCGGGTGCCAACTTTGTCGCTTGCGCACTAACAATCAACTATGAGCTATCAAGATAACCGGTTCGTCGAGCCTGTCGTTGCTCTCGCAAGAGTGCTGGTGCGGCCGGAACAAAGACACCCGGACCTGGTGAACTTTTCTGTCACCTCTCACCAGGTGTGAGCTTCGTGTCACGTTCGCGTGAACCCGGGCCGATCGCACGGGTGTTCGGGCGTGGTGGCTGTCGACGCACGGCTGGCGGGCGTTATGGTGCCCCGGTGTCCGTCGCACGCGCCGAACGACTAGTCAACCTGGTGCTGTGCCTGCTCTCCACGAGGCAGTACCTCACCGCGAACCGGATCCGGAAGATCGTCCCCGGGTACGCCGACGCGCCCAGCGACGAGGCCTTCTTCCGGACCTTCGACCGGGACAAGACCGAGCTGCGCGAGCTGGGCATCCCGCTGGAGGTGGGCCGCAACAAGGTCGACGACCCGGTCGACGGCTACCGCATCGCCCGCCGCGACTACGAGCTCGGCGAGATCGACCTAGCCCCCGACGAGGCCGCCGCGGTCGCGCTGGCGGTGCGGCTGTGGGACTCCCCGGAGCTCACCGGCGCCGCCCAGGGCGCGCTGGTGAAGCTGCGCGCCGCCGGGGTCGACGTGGACGTCGACCGGGGCGCCCCGACGCTGGTCGAGTCCAAGGTGCGCACCACCGAGCCCGCCTTCGGCCCGCTGCTGGCCGCGGTGCAGGCCGGGCAGGCGGTGGCCTTCGACTACCGCAGGCCCTCGCCCGCCGAGCTGCGCGAGCGGGTGCTGGAGCCCTGGGGCGTGGTGTCCTGGCGCGGCCGCTGGTACGTCGTCGGGCACGACCGCGACCGCGGCGCCCCGCGCTGCTTCCGGCTGAGCCGGGTCGTGGGGCAGGTGCGCAAGGTCGGCAAGCCCGGCCAGGTGCACCGGCCCGACGACGTGGACCTGCTGCGGTTCGTGGCGAGCACCGGCGGTGAGCCGCAGCCCCCGGCGGGCGTGCGGGTGTGGGTGGCCGACGGGCGGGCCGCGGGCGTGCGCCGGTGGGCCTCGGTCGTCGGGCGCCGGGAGGTCGACGGCGTGCCCGGCGACGTGCTGGAGCTGGACCTGGCCTACCCGGACTCGGCGGCCAAGTGGCTGGCCGGGTACGGCGCGGACGTGCTGGTGCTGGAGCCGGACGTGCTGGCCAAGGCGGTGCGCGAGCGGCTGCTGGCGGTGGCCGAGGGCTACCGGGTGGGCGGGGAACCGCTCGCCGCGGACGGGGCGGAGGCGCGCCGGTGAGCACCCAGGACCGGTTGCCCCGGCTGCTGTCGCTGGTGCCCTACCTGCTGGCCAGGCCGGGCATCCGGATCGACGACGCGGCCGCGGACTTCGGCGTGGCGCCCAAGCAGCTGCGCAAGGACCTCGAACTGCTGTGGATGTGCGGGCTGCCGGGCTACGGCCCCGGCGACCTGATCGACATCTCCTTCGAGGAGGACACCGTCACGGTGACCTTCGACGCGGGCATGTCCCGGCCGCTGCGGCTCACCGGTGCCGAGGCCACCGCGCTGCTGGTGGCGCTGCGGGCGCTGGAGGAGACCCCCGGGGTGGACGCCGACGCGATCCGCCGGGCGGTGGCCAAGATCGAGGCCGCGGCCGGGCAGGCGCGCCCGGTGGGCGTGGCGGTGGGGCTCGGCGTGCGCGAGGGGGCCGGGGCCGCGCGGGCCCGGGAGGTCGTGCAGGAGGCGCTGGCCGCGGGTCGGGCGCTGCGCATCACCTACTACACCGCGTCCAAGGACGAGGTGACCGAGCGCGTGGTGGACCCGATGCGGATGCTGCTGGTGGACGGGCGGGGCTACCTGGAGGCCTGGTGCCGCCGGGCCGAGGACACCCGGCTGTTCCGGCTGGACCGGGTCGACGGCGCCCGGGTGCTCGACGAGCCCGCCGCGCCGCCGCCGCACGCGGCGCCCACCGACACCTCGGCGGGGCTGTTCCAGGCGGCGCCGGACCAGCTGGTCGCGGTGCTGGTGCTCGACGAGGACGCGCGCTGGGTGTCGGAGTACTACCCGGTGGAGGGCGTGGAGGAGCTGTCGGGCGGGCGGCTGCGGGTGCGGATGCGCTACGCGGACCCGTCGTGGCTGGCCCGGCTGCTGCTCGGGCTCGGCGGGGACGTGACGGTGGAGCACCCGGTGGAGCTGGGGGAGCGGTTGCGGGCGCAGGCTGCGGCCGCGGTGGCCCGGATGGACCGCCACCTCGCGTCCACCTAGCCGATCCCGGTTGCACGTCCCGGGGAGTGCGGCCGGTCACCTCGGGGCGGGTAGGGTGGTCGCGTGCTGTACCTGCTGAGCGCCGCCCTGGTCGTGGTCGGGCTGACCGTCGTGGTCGTCGCCGTGGTCCGGGTGCTGCGCGGCGCGGGCCGGACCCGCTCCGCGGTGGGTGCGGCGCGGTCGGGGATCGACGACCAGGTCGGTCTGCTGCGGGCCAGGACCGCCGCGCTGCGGGTGGCCCTCGCCGACCGCGTACCATCGGGGAAGCGGACGAGACAGGAGGATGGGCGATGAACTTGGGTGCCACCGAGATCATCATCATCGCGGTCGTGGTGCTTCTGCTCTTCGGGGCGAAGAAGATGCCGCAGATGGCCCGCTCGCTGGGGCAGTCCATGCGGATCATCAAGGCCGAGACCAAGGGCATGCGCGAGGACGACCAGGCCGACGTGGCCAAGGCCGAGGCCGGGCAGCCGGTGGCGGCCACCCCGCCCGCGCAGCTGGGCGTGGCCAAGGCCGAGCCCGCGCCCACCGCGGCGGAGGCGGAGAACGCCGAGCTCAAGCGCCAGCTTGCCGTGGAGGCCGAGAACGCCGAGCTCAAGCGCCAGCTGGCCGCCTCGCGCGAGCAGGCGCAGAAGAACGCCGGCTGACCCGGCCGACCTGACGGAGAGGCCCGGTCCCCACGGTGGCGAGCGAGCGGCGGAAGCTGCGCAGCCGCAGGCACAACCCCGATGGCACGATGGCGCTGCGGGAGCACCTGTACGAGCTGCGCAACCGGCTCGGGTTGGCGGTCCTGGCCATCCTGGCGGGCGGGGTGTTCGGGTTCATCTGGTTCTTCACCCGCTTCGGCCCGGTGCCGTCGCTGGGCGACATCCTGCTCCAGCCGTACTGCTCGCTGCCCGCTGACCTGCGGTTCAACCCGAACGGGTCCTGCCAGCTGCTCCAGACCCAGCCGTTCGAGGCGTTCCTGGTGCAGTTCAAGGTGGGCATCGCCGCGGGTGCGGTGATCACCGCGCCGCTGTGGCTGTACCAGGTGTGGGCGTTCATCACCCCGGGGCTGCACAAGCACGAGCGGCGCTTCGCCGGGACGTTCGTGCTGTTCGCCTCGCTGCTGTTCCTGGCGGGCGGGTTCCTGGCGTTCTACGTGATCCCGCAGGGCCTGGAGGTGCTGGTCTCCTTCGGCGGGTCGTTCTTCATCACCGCGCTCAACGCCAGCGACTACATCTCGTTCGTGCTGGTCATGCTGCTCATCTTCGGGGTGAGCTTCGAGATGCCGCTGCTGGTGATCATGCTGAACCGGGTGGGCGTGCTGCCGTACGCCAACCTCAAGCGGTGGCGCCGCGGGATGATCTTCGCGCTGTTCGTCTTCGCGGCGTTCGCCACGCCGGGCACCGACCCGATCTCGATGGTCGCGCTCGCGGTGGCGATGACGGTGCTGCTGGAGGTCGCGGTGCAGGTCTCGCGGGTGCACGACCGGCGCAAGGCGCGGCGGGAGGCCGCGGCGCTGGGCGGCCCGCTCGACGACGACGAGGCGACGCCGTCGTCGGCGCTGTTCGCCACCGAGCCGGACCCCGCGGCGGACCCCCAGCCGGTCCAGCCCGCCGAGCAGGTCAAGCGGACCGACGACATCACCTGACCGGACCCGCCCCGCGACCCCCGCGCGCGGGGGATGATGTGCGCCGGTGATCGGGAGGTGGCGGTGGCGGGTCTGCGGGTCGCGGTGGTGGTGCACGCGGCGTCCGGCCACGGTGCGGCGGCGCGGGTGGCGCCCCGGGTCGTGGAGCGGTTGTCCGGCGTGGTGTCGCGGGTGACGGTGGTGGAGGCCGACACCGTCGAGCGGTCGCGGGCGGGGTTGCTGCGGGCCAGGGACGCGGGGCTGGACGTGGTCGTGGTGGTGGGTGGGGACGGGTCGGTCCACCAGGCGGTGCAGTTCTGCGCGGAGCACGGGGTGGCGCTGGCGGTCGTGCCGTCGGGGACGGGCAACGACCTGGGGCGCGCGCTCGGGGTGCCCGCGCGGGCCGCCGAGGCGGTGGAGGCGGTGGTGGCGGCGCTGGGCGCGGGTGCCCGGCGGCGGGTGGACCTGGGGCGGGTCGCCGGTGGGGCGTGGTTCGCGAGCGTGCTGTGCGCGGGGTTCGACTCGGCGGTGAACGAGCGGGTGAACCGGATGCGCTGGCCGCACGGGCGCAGGCGCTACGACCTGGCGATCGTGGCGGAGTTGGCGGCGCTGTCGCAGCGGACGCTGGTGGTGGACACCGACGGCGGGCGGTTGGAGTTGGCGGCGACGATGGTGGCGGTGGGCAACACCGGCTTCTACGGCGGGGGCATCCCGGTGTGCCCGCGGGCCGATCCGGCGGACGGGGTGTTCGACCTGACCGTGGTGGGGCAGATGTCGAGGTGGGACCTGGTGCGGATGCTGCCGACGCTGCGCACGGGGGAGCACGTCGGGCACCCGGCGGTGCGGACGCTGCGGGCGCGGCGGGTGTCGCTGGGCGGGGACAACGAGTGGGTGGCCTACGCCGACGGGGAGCGGTTGGGGCCGCTGCCGGTGGTGGTGGAGTGCGTGCCGGGGGCCTTGGAGGTGGTCGGGTGAGGGCTGGTCGGGTGGGGTGCGTGCGGAGTTCGCGCGACGAGTGTCGGGGTGTTGTGGAAGTCTTGGGGTGTGTCTGACAGTTCCCCCTTGTCCCCCGCCGAGCGGTACGCGGCGTCGCGGCGCAGGTCGCAGAACCCGAGGTTGACGGAGTTCGCGGCCGGGTTGTCCTTCGAGATGGACCCCTTCCAGGTTCGCGGGTGCGAGGCGCTGGAGCAGGGGCACGGCGTGCTCGTGTGCGCGCCGACCGGTGCGGGCAAGACCGTGGTCGGGGAGTTCGCGGTCCACTTGGCGCTGTCGGAGGGCCGCAAGTGCTTCTACACCACGCCGATCAAGGCGTTGTCGAACCAGAAGTTCGCGGACCTGACCGCGCGGTACGGGGCGAAGTCGGTGGGGCTGCTCACCGGTGACACCTCGATCAACGGCAGCGCGCCGGTGGTGGTGATGACCACCGAGGTGCTGCGGAACATGCTCTACGCGGAGTCGACGGCCCTGGAGGGGCTGGGCTACGTGGTGATGGACGAGGTGCACTACCTGGCCGACCGGTTCCGCGGCGCGGTGTGGGAGGAGGTGATCCTGCACCTGCCGGAGTGGGTGACGCTGGTGAGCCTGTCGGCCACGGTGTCCAACGCCGAGGAGTTCGGCGAGTGGCTGGTGGCGGTGCGCGGGGACACCTCGGTGGTGGTCGACGAGCACCGGCCGGTGCCGCTGTGGCAGCACATGCAGGTCGGCACCCGGATGATGGACCTGTTCGCGGGTGAGGAGCAGGGCGGCGGGGACCTGGCGATCAACCCGACGCTGCTGCGGCGCACCGAGGAGGCGGGCAGGCTGCACGCGCCATGGCACGGTCCCAAGGCGCGCGGGGGTCGGGCCGGTGGGCAGCGGGGGCCGCGGTTCCGGCCGCCGTCGCGGGTGGAGGTGGTGGAGCGGTTGGGGGCCGCGGACCTGCTGCCCGCGATCGTGTTCGTGTTCTCGCGCGCGGGGTGCGAGGCGGCGGTGTCGCAGCTGGCCCGGTCGGGGTTGCGGTTGAACTCCGAGGAGGAGGCGGCCGAGGTCCGGGTGATCGTGGAGTCCAAGACCCGGGAGCTGCCCGACGCGGACCTGGCGGTGCTGGGGTACTGGGAGTGGCGCGACGCGTTGGAGCGGGGGTTCGCCGGGCACCACGCGGGGATGCTGCCCGCGTTCAAGGAGACGGTGGAGGAGCTGTTCGTCCGCGGGCTGGTCAAGGCGGTGTTCGCGACGGAGACGCTGGCGCTGGGCATCAACATGCCCGCGCGCACGGTGGTGCTGGAGCGGTTGGTCAAGTACAACGGCGAGGCGCACGTGGAGCTGACGCCGGGGGAGTACACGCAGCTGACCGGTCGGGCGGGGCGGCGGGGGATCGACGTGGAGGGGCACGCGGTCGTCGTCTGGCAGCCGGGGGTGGACCCCAAGCAGGTGGCGGGGTTGGCCTCGACGCGCACGTACCCGCTGCGGTCGTCGTTCCGGCCGGGCTACAACATGGCGGTGAACCTGGTCGACCGGATGGGGGCGGGGCGGGCGCGGGAGATCCTGGAGCAGTCGTTCGCGCAGTTCCAGGCGGACCGGTCGGTGGTGGGCCTGTCGCGCAAGGTCGACCGCAACCGCGACGCGCTGGCCGGGTACGCCGAGTCGATGACCTGCCACCTGGGTGACTTCACCGAGTACGCCTCGCTGCGCAGGCAGATCGGGGAGCGGGAGAAGGCGTTGTCGCGGCAGTCGCGGGCGGTGGGGCGCGCGGAGGCGGCGCACTCGCTGGAGCAGCTGCGCAAGGGGGACGTGATCGCGGTGCCGACCGGGCGGCGGTCGGGGTTGGCGGTGGTGATCGACCCGGGGGTGGACGCGAGCGGTGAGCCGCGGCCGCTGGTGGTGACCGAGGACCGGTGGGCCGGGCGGTTGTCGGTGGCGGACTTCCCCGGGCCGGTGTCGGCGCTGGGGCGGGTGCGGTTGCCCCGGCAGGTGGACACGCGCTCGCCGCGGTCGCGGCGGGACCTGGCCTCGGCGTTGCGCGACAGCGGCATCAGCGTGCCGACGCGGTCGCGGCGCGGGCGCCGGGGTGGGGAGTCGGGGGAGGACGCGGACCTGGCCGCGCTGCGGCGGGCGCTGCGGGCGCACCCGTGCCACGGGTGCCAGGACCGGGAGGCGCACGCCCGGTGGGCCGAGCGCTACCAGCGGTTGCTGGCGGAGACGGAGTCGGTGGAGCGCAAGGTGGCGGCGACGACGCACTCGCTGGCGCGGGCGTTCGACCGGATCCGGGCGCTGCTGGCCGACCGCGGGTACCTGGCCCCGGGGGAGGGGGAGCGGGCGGGTGAGCAGGTGGTGACCGAGCACGGGCGGCGGTTGGCGCGGCTGTACTCGGAGTCGGACCTGTTGGCCGCGGAGTGCCTGCGCAACGGGGTGTGGGAGGGGTTGCCGGGGCCGGAGCTGGCGGCGGTGGTGTCGTGCCTGGTGTACGAGGCGCGGCGGGACGGGCCGATGGAGTCGCGGTTGCCCGGTGGGGCGGTGGCCGACGCGGTGGCCGAGACGCAGCGGTTGTGGGCGGAGCTGGAGGCCGACGAGCGCCACCACCGGTTGGACCGCACGCGCCAGCCGGACCCCGGGTTCGCCTGGACGGTGCTGCGCTGGGCGCGCGGGGAGTCGCTGGAGCGGGTGATCACCGCGGCGGAGTCGGTGGGCCAGGAGCTCTCCGCCGGTGACTTCGTGCGCTGGTGCAGGCAGGTCATGGACCTGCTCGACCAGATCGCGTCGGTGGTGGGCCGGGGTGACCCGGTGGGGGCCGCGGCCGACCAGGCGGTGCGGGCGATCCGCCGGGGGGTGGTGGCGCTGGCGGCCACCTGATCGCCCGATCAGGTGGTGGGACGGGCCGGTCGGGGCGGGTGCGCCGGGGTGCTGGTCCGTCCGGGTGACCGGCATAGGCCCGCCTTACGGCGGGGGTGCGACCGTGGGCGGTGCCGGGTGGGTGCGGTGGGTCAGGCTGTGGTTTGATCGCGCCCAAGCGGTGACCGGTGGGCTGGGCCCCAGGGGGTCCGGCCGCGCGACCTGAGGACTGGCGGAGGCGAGACCATGAGCAGCCCCTACGGGCCGTCCGGCGGGCAGGACCCCCAGCAGCAGTGGGGCCAGCAGCCCTACGGGGGCGGCAACCCGCCGGGGACGCCGTCCGGTGGGTTCCCGCAGCAGGGCGGTTACCCGCAGCAGCCGCAGTCGCCGTACCCGCCGGAGCAGGGCCAGTACGGCTACCAGCAGCAGTCGCCGTACCAGCCGACCCAGCAGCAGCCCCAGCCCGGTCAGCCCCAGCCGACGCAGCAGTACCCGAACCAGCCGCAGGGCTACGGGCCGCCGACCGGTCAGCAGGCGGCGCCGTTCGGGCAGTACAACCCGAACCAGCCGCTCAACCCGAACCAGCCGCAGGGTGGTCCCGGTGGGTTGCCGCCGGGCTACCCGGGCGCGCCGCCCGCGAAGAAGCGCGGTGGGGCGGGCATCTGGATCGCCGTGGTGGTCGTGGTGCTGCTGGTGGGGGCGTTCGCGGTGACGGCGTTCGTGACCCCGGGCTTCCTGGTGACGAAGGTGTTCGACCAGGGCGCGGTGCAGGACGGGGTGAAGGGCGTCCTGACCGGCAAGTACTCGGTGGCCGACGTGGAGTCGGTGTCGTGCCCGGCCGACCAGGAGGTCAAGAAGGACGCGCGGTTCTCCTGCAAGGTCACCATCGGCGGCCAGGAGAAGACGGTGAACATCACCGTGCGCAGCGATGACGGCGAGTACGAGGTCGCCCCGCCGCTCGACAACTGACCGGGTCCCACCCGTCGCGGCTCCCCGGGGGCGCGCGCCCGCTATTGCGGTCGCGCGCCCCCGGTGCGTGCGGGCAGTATCGGGTGGGTGAGCGACTTGGAGATCCGCCCGCTGCGCGAGGACGAGCAGCGCCCCGCCCAGACCTTGTTCATGCGCAGCCTGCACCGGCCGCCGGTGTCGGACGCGCAGTGGGAGTGGTTGGGGGACTCGTTCGAGCCGGGGCGCACCTGGGGCGCGTTCGCGGGGGACGTGCTGGCGGGGACGGCGTTGTCGTGGGGTTCGCGGTTGCGGGTGCCGGGCGGGCAGGAGCGCGGGGTGGCGCTGGTGACCAGGGTGGGGGTGCGGGCCGACCACCGGCGGCGGGGCGCGTTGACGGCGTTGATGCGCGCGCAGTTGGCGGACGTGGCCGCCCGGGGTGAGGTGTTCGCGGCGCTGCGGGCGACGGAACCGGTGATCTACGGGCGGTTCGGCTACGGCGTGGGGGTGCTGGCGCAGCGGGCGGTGGTGGTGCGGGACAAGGCCGTGTTCCACCCGGGGCTGCCGGTGGCCGGTGAGGTGCGGTTGGTGGGGACCGAGGGCGTGGTGGACCTGCTGTCGGCGCTGTACGACCGGGTGGCGCGCGACCGGGTGGGGTCGGTGGCGCGGCCGCGGGCGCTGTGGAACACCTCGATCGGGTGGTCGACCGGCACCGACACCCACCAGCAGGTCGCCGTCCACACCGGTCCGGACGGCGACGACGGGTTCGCGGTGTTCTCCACCGCGCGGTCCGGGGACAAGACGGTGGCGACGGTGACCGACCTCAAGGGCGCGACGCCGGAGGCGGTGAACGCGCTGTGGCGGTTCCTGGTGTCGATCGACCTGCTCGACGAGGTGGACGTGCTCTCCCGCCCGCTGGACGAGCAGGTGCGGGCGATGTTCACCGACCCGCGGGCGGTGCGGGAGGTGACCCAGTCCAACGACCTTTCCCTGCGCCTGGTGGACGTGCCCGCCGCGCTGGCGGCGCGGTCGTGGGCGGGGGAGGCGGTGCTGCGGGTGGCCGACCCGTTCCTGCCGGAGAACTCCGGCACCTACCGCGTCTCGCCCTCCGGTATGTCCACTGTGGAGGAGGTGGCGGACGTGGAGCTGGGGGTGGACGTGCTGGCGCAGCTGTACCTGGGCGCGGTGCGGCCGTCGGCGCTGGCCGACGTCGGCAGGCTGCGGCTGTCCGGTGTGGACGCCGCGGCCCGGGTGGACGCCGCGTTCGCGGTGGACCGACCCGCGTGGGCGGGCACGTTCTTCTGACCCGGCCCGCTCAGGCGCCCAGGGCGGTGAGGAGGCGGTCGACGGCGCTGCCGAGGCCCCAGCGCTCCTGCAACGACCTGACCCGGTCCACGTCGGCCACCGGGTGCGGCACCTCGGGCACCCCGGTGGCCTCGATGGCGGCGTCGGTGGCCACCTGCACCACCAGGGGTGCCTTGGCCAGGTAGTCCGCGTCGGCCTCGAACGCCGAGCGCACCCGCAGCGGCACGTCCCCGTCCCCGCGCGCCGCGGCGTCGACCAGGGCCGCCAGCGACCCGAACCGGGTGATGAGCTTGGCGGCGGTCTTCTCCCCGATGCCGGTGATGCCGGGCAGGCCGTCGGAGGGGTCGCCGCGCAGCACGGCCATGTCCGCGTAGGCCTGGCCCACCGGCGGCAGCCCGTACTTGGCCGCCAGTTCCGCCGGGCCCACCACCTCGGCCTTGGACCAGCCGCGGCCGACGTAGACCACCCGGACCGGCGTCGGCTCGTCGCGCACGCACTGGAACAGGTCGCGGTCGCCGGTGATGACCTCCACCGGGGCGGCGCGCTCGCGGTGGGCGAGGGTGCCGATGACGTCGTCGGCCTCGTAGCCGCGGGCCTGCGCGGTGGCGATGCCCAGCGCGTCGAGCAGGTCGAGGATGATCGGCACCTGCGGGGTGAGGGTGTCGGGGACCTCCTCCTCGTTGCGGGCGGGGTCGGCCACCCGCTGCGCCTTGTAGCTGGGGATCGCCTCGACCCGGAAGGCCGGGCGCCAGTCGGCGTCGAGGCAGGCGACCAGCCGCGAGGGGCCGCGCTCGGTGATGACCTGGGCGATCATGCCCGCGAACCCGCGCACGGCGTTGACCGGCACCCCGTCCGGGGAGGTCATGGACTCGGGCAGGGCGAAGAAGGACCGGAAGTACAGGCTTGCCGAGTCCAGCAGTACGAGGGGGCCGCTCACGGGGGCAGCCTGCCACACCGCGGGGCGTGGGCGGGGCGGTCCCGGTCCCCGTGTCGGGTGCGCTTCGCGGCTCCGCGGTGTCGGTGGGCGGCGATAGGGTGGGGCCATGGTGAGTGCGGACTTGTTGCGGGCGCGGCTGGACCGGGCCAGGGCGGCGGCGGCCGAGGCGGGGGTCGGGGCGCTGGTGGTGGCCCCGGGGTCGGACCTGCGGTACCTGGTGGGCGGGACCGTGGTGTCCCACGAGCGGTTCACCAGCCTCGTGCTCCCGGTGGCGGGTCCGCCCGTGCTGGTGGTGCCCAAGCTGGAGGCGCCCGGGTACGCCCCCTACGACCTGCCCGGCCTGGGCGTGGAGTTCGCGACCTGGGTCGACGGGGAGGACCCGTACGCGCTGGTGCGCGCGGCGGTGGGTGAGCCGGGCGCGGTGGCGCTGGGGGACATGCTGCCCGCGCTGCACGTGCTGGGGTTGCGCGCGGCGCTGCCCGGGGTCGAGCAGGTGCTCGCCGGGCCGGTGCTGCGCGGGCTGCGGATGGTCAAGGACGCCGCCGAGGTCGAGCAGCTGCGGGCTGCGGGCGCGGCCATCGACCGGGTGCACGCCAGGATGGGGGAGTGGCTGCGCGCCGGGCGCACCGAGGCCGAGGTGGCCGCCGACATCGCCGCGGCCATCGTCGCCGAGGGGCACGCGACGGCCAAGTTCGTCATCGTCGGCTCCGGGCCCAACGGGGCCAGCCCGCACCACGACGTGTCCGACCGGGTCATCGAGACCGGGGACGTGGTGGTCGTCGACATCGGCGGCCCGCTGGGGTCGGGGTACTGCTCGGACTGCACCCGCACCTACGCCGTCGGGCAGCCGCGCGACGCCGACGTGGCCGAGGCCTACGCGGCCCTGCAGCGGGCGCAGGCGGCGTCGGTGGCCGCGGTGCGCCCGGGGGTCAGCGCCGAGTCGGTCGACGCGGTGGGCAGGCAGGTGCTCGCGGACGCGGGCCTGGCCGAGTTCTTCATCCACCGCACCGGCCACGGCATCGGCCTCGACGGGCACGAGCACCCCTACATCGTCGCGGGCGACACCACCGAACTCGTCCCGGGCATGGCGTTCAGCGTGGAGCCCGGCGTGTACTTCCCCGGCCGCTGGGGCGCGCGGATCGAGGACATCGTGGTGGTCACCGACGACGGCGTGGAGCCGCTCAACACCCGCCCGCACGAGCTGGTGGTGCTGGGCTGATGGCCGAGCTGGAGCCGCTGGACAAGGCCATCGCCCGCGAGCTGGCCGCCGACGGCCGGTGCAGCTTCACCGACCTGGCCGAGCGGGTGGGGCTGAGCGTGTCGGCGGTGCACCAGCGGGTGCGCAGGCTCGAACAGCGCGAGGTCATCCGCGGCTACGCCGCCCGGCTCGACAGCCACGCCATCGGCCTGCCCCTCACGGCGCTGATCTCGCTGACCCCGATCGACCCGGCCGCCCCCGACGACTACCCGCAGCGGCTGGAGCACATCGCCGAGATCGAGTCCTGCTACTCGGTGGCCGGGGACGAGTCCTACGTGCTGCTCGTGCGCGTGCGCACCCCCGCCGACCTGGAGGAGCTGCTGCGCAAGATCCGGGAGGCGGCCAAGGTGTCCACCCGGACCACGGTGGTGCTGTCCACCCCGTACGAGGGGCGCTCGCCCGCGCTGTAGCCGGAAGGTGGCGATCCGCAGGCCGGGGACCGGGGTCGTGGTGCCCGTCCTGGTGAACCCGGCGGACTCGTAGAGGGCCACGGCGGGGGCGTTGTCGGCGCCGGTGGACACGGTGAGGTCGCCGGTCGTGCGGTCCAGCACCGCCGCCACCAGCCGAGCGCCCAGCCCGCGGCGGAACCAGGCCGGGTCCACGCACAACCGGTCGATGTCGTTGTCGGCGTAGGCGGCGAACGCCACCGGGCCCGGGGCGAGCACCCCCAACCAGGTCAGCGGCCGCGCCCGCAGCTGGGTGAGGTCCTCGCCCAGCGCGGGGATCCCGGCGAAGCCGATCAGCTCGGCCTCGACCCGGTAGGCGCGCAGACCCACCTCGTGCACGGCCGTGGCCACGGCGTCGTCGTCGATGTCGAGCTCCACGACCTCCACACCGGTGTTCTACACCCGGGGCGGCCGCGCCGCAGGCGCGGACCACCGCTGGGGCCTGCCCGATCGGCGGCGGGTCGCGCGGGGCAGGTCAGCTGGCGGCGATGGCGTCGGCGACCATCGCCATGGTGCTGCGGGCCCGCACGGGGTCCTCGGTGAGGAAGTAGTGGTCGACGCCGGGGGTCTCGTGGTGGGTGACCGCCACCCCCGCTTGGCCCAGCCGCCGCACGTAGGTCTCGCCGTCGTGGCGCAGGGTGTCGCGGCCCGCGGTGAGGACGAGCGCGGGGGGCAGCCCGGACAGGTCCGGGGCCAGGGCGGGGGAGGCGTAGGGGTGCGAGCGGGTCGCCGGGTCCGGGAAGTACACGCGGCGCACCAGGGCCCGCAGCTCCGGCGAGATCATGCCCGGACCGGTCGGCAGCTCGGAGGCCAGGTCGAGCGCGGGCACGCCGAGCACCTGCAACCGCGGCGCGCACGACCCGCTGTCGCGCGCTTGCAGGCACACCGACGCGGCCAGCCCGCCGCCGGAGGAGAACCCGCCCACGCTCACCCGCCCGTAGCGGCCCGCCGCCCACGCGGTCACGTCGTGGCACTGCTCCTGGGCCACCGGGAACGCGACGTAGGGCCCGGTGCGGAAGTCGACGTTGAGCACCGCGCGGCCGGTGGTGGCGGCCAGGTAGCGGCACCACCAGTCGTCCATCCCCGGGTACCGCATCAGCCACGCCCCGCCGTGGAAGTGCACGTGCGCGGCGGAGTCGTCGGCCTCCGGCGACCGGTAGACGCGCACCGGCACCCGCCCGTGCCGGGTGCCCACCCGCACCTTGGCGGGCCGGGGCAGGTCGCGCCCGGCGAAGCGCAGCCGCTCGCCGTAGCGCACGGTGAACCGCGCCGTGGCGTGCATGATCATCGCCGACACCCGGTCATCCAGACGCACCCCCTGGGTTCGCCGCCCGGCCCGGCGCGGATTGGCCGCGGGTCCTCAGCCCGCGCCGATGCCCTCCACGGCCGCGACCAGCCAGCCCCCGGGGGTGCGGGTCATCGACACCGCGTACGAGGCGTGGCGGGCGGTCGGCGCGCTGCCCGGGGCCTCCACCAGCACCCCGACCGCGGCCAGGACGGTGGCCGTGCCCGCGTCCGGGTCGACCTCCTCCACCGCCGCGTCGTGCACCACCGCCGTGCTGCGCGTGCGGGCGCCCACGACCGCCTGCCGGTCGGCCGCGCGGCGGGCGCGCACCGCCTCCAGCTGCGCGCCGGTCGAGACCTGCTCCTGGGCGTCGAGGTCGGCGTCGATCGAGGTCCACCGCTCGGTGTTGAGCGCGGCCACCCCGCGCCGGGCCGCGGCGAGTGCGCCGTCGCGGGCGTCGGTGAGGCGCACCTCCACCGGGTCCTGGTCGAGCGGGCTCGCCGAGACCCGGCTGCCGCCCGCGGACAGGGCCAGCACCAGCACCCCCGCCGCGACCGCCACCGCGACCAGCGCGCTCACCAGCGGCAGCGCCCACCCCCGGCGCGACCCGGGCCTCATCGCACGCCGTAGAGGTCGATGCCGGTCGCCTTCCACACGCCCTCGTCGCGCACCAGCGCCACCGTGAACCGGGTGGGCGTGGAGCGCACCAGGTCGGTGCCCGCCCGGCCGGTGCGCCGCTCGGCGAACACCACCGCGCTCGCGGAGCGCGCGTCCAGCGACCGCACCGCCACCCGGGACACCGTCGTCGTCTGCACCACCCCGCCGCCCGCCGCGCCGACCTGGCGCGCCAGGGTGCCCAGCTGGGTGGACAGGCTGCCCGCGGTCAGCTCGCGCACCCGCGCCCGGTACCCGTCGACATCGCCCGTGGAGTAGGACAGCAGCGCCTCGGACACCGCCACGACCTGCCGCCGGACCTCCGCGGTGCCCCGCGCGTCGACCAGCGCCCGGTTGACCCCGCCCATCGGCTGCGCGGTCGCCGCGGTCGGGCACAGCAGCGCCACCGCCGCGACCGCGACCGCCAGGCACGCCCCCCGCATGGCCCCTCGACCCATGCCCGGAGTATCCCAGACGCGAGTGCGCCTCACCGGGCGCCGAGCTGTCGGGCGGACCACAGCCCGCCTACAGCCAGGCCGGGTCCAGGTCGGTGGTGGTGCGGTCGAGCGCGGCCAGCAGGTCCAGCTGCGGGCCGGTGCGCGGCAGCTCGTAGCGGAAGAAGTACCGGGCCGCGGCCCGCTTGCCCGCCCGCAGGTCGTCCTCGCCGTCGCCCGCGGTGAGGAACTGCTCCAGCCACACCCACGCCACCACGACGTGCCCCGCCGCCTCCAGGTACAGCGACGCGTTGGCCAGCCGCACCGTCGGGTCCGGCTCGGTGTGCAGGGCGGCGGTGACCTCCAGCAGCCTGCCCAGCGAGCCGTCGAGCGCGGCGCCCAGCTCGGCGGCCTCGCCCCCGGCCGCGCGGGCGCGGGCCGCGGTGGCGGAGAGCAGCTCGGCCAGCGCCGCCAGGGCGGCGCCGCCCGCCATGGCCGTCTTGCGCCCGAGCAGGTCGATGCCCTGGATGCCGTGGGTGCCCTCGTGGATGGGGTTGAGCCGGTTGTCCCGGTAGTGCTGCTCCACGTCGTACTCGCGGGTGTAGCCGTACCCGCCGTGCACCTGGATGGCCAGGTCGTTGGCCGCCAGGCACCACTGCGACGGCCAGCTCTTCGCGATCGGCGTCAGCACCTCCAGCAGCAGCCCGGCGCGCGCCCGCTCGGCGTCGGACTCCGCGGTGCGCTGCTCGTCGAGCAGCCGCCCGCAGTAGAGCACCAGCGCCAGCGCCCCCTCGACGTAGGACTTCTGCGCCAGCAGCATCCGCCGCACGTCGGCGTGCTCGACCAGCGGCACCTGCGGCTGCGCCGGGTCCTTGCCCGCCACCGGGCGGCCCTGGGCGCGGGTGCGCGCGTACTCCAGCGACTTGAGGTAGCCGGTGTAGCCCAGCGCCGCCGCGCCGGTGCCCACGCCCACGCGCGCCTCGTTCATCATGTGGAACATGGCCGCGAGGCCCTGGTTCTCCTGCCCCACCAGGTAGCCGACCGCACCGGCCTCGCCGCCGGGGGTGTGCGCGCCCTCGCCGAAGTTGAGCAGGGCGTTGGTGGTGCCGCGGTAGCCCATCTTGTGGTTGAGGCCCGCCAGCGCCACGTCGTTGCGCTCGCCCACCTCGCCGTCGGCGTCGAGCAGGAACTTGGGCACCACGAACAGCGAGATGCCCTTGACCCCCGGCGGGCCGCCGGGCACCTTCGCCAGCACCAGGTGCACGATGTTCTCACCGAGCTCGTGGTCCCCGCCGGAGATCCACATCTTGTTGCCGAAGAGGCGGTGGGTGCCGTCCCCGCGCGGTTCGGCGCGGGTGGTGATGTCGGCCAGCGACGAGCCCGCCTGCGGCTCCGACAGGCACATCGTGCCGTGGAAGCGGCCCTCCAGCATGGGCCGCACGAACCGGTCCACCTGCTCGGTCGAGCCGTGCGCGGTGAGCAGGTTGGCGTTGCCGATGGTGAGGAACGCGTACGCCCAGGTGCCCACGTTGGCCGCGGCGAAGTGCGCGGCGCAGGCGGTCTGCACCACCTGCGGCAGTTGCAGCCCGCCGACCTCGGCGTCCATCGCCGCGCCGAGGAACCCGGCCGCCGCCACCGCGTCCAGCGCAGGCCCGACCTCCTCGTGCACCACCGCGCGGCCGTCGGCGAAGCGCGGCTCCTCGACGTCGTTGCGCCGGTTGTGCGTGGCGAACCGCTCCGCGGCGATGTCCCGGCACAGGTCCAGCACCGCGTCGAAGGTCTCCCGGGAGTGCTCGGCGAACCGCTTGCGCGCGGTCAGCCCCGCCACGTCGAGCCAGTCGTAGAGCAGGAACTCCACGTCGCGGCGGGACAGCAGCTGGGACGGCGCTGGCATCGGTGCTCCAGTGGTCGCGGCACGGGTGGGCGGGCCGGGTGGTCCGGCCCGGGCGGTGCGGCCAGGTTAACCCCGGGCGGTCGCGCCCGCGCCCGGTTGTCCACAGCACCGGGCGGACCACCAGACCGCGCGACACACCACCGGGGACACCGCCGAGGGCGCCGACCCGGACAAACACCCGGGTACGGTGTCCCCGTGGTGGCGGAGGCGGGTCGATCGCAGCGGGCGGAGCAGGTGGACGCGACCCGCCAACTGCTGCTGGGCACCGCCGAGCGGCTGTTCGCCGAGCAGGGCCTCTACGCGGTGTCCAACCGGCAGATCAGCGCCGCCGCGGGCCAGGGCAACAACGCCGCCGTGGGCTACCACTTCGGCACCAAGGCCGACCTGGTGCGCGCCATCCTGCTGCGCCACACCGCCCCGATGGAGGCGCTGCGCGCCCCGCTGCTGGAGCGCGCCAAGCGCACCGGCGAGCTGCGCGACTGGGTGGAGTGCCTGGTGCGCCCGCTCACCGACCACCTGTCCGCCCAGGACGGTCCCACCTGGTTCGCCCGGTTCTGCGCCCAGGTGCTCGCCGACCCCACCTTCCGGCCGCTCGCGGAGTCCGACGCGCTGACCTCCCCGGCGCTGCAGGAGGTGCTGGAGGGCCTGCGCGGCTGCCTGGCCGAGCTGCCCGAGCCCACCAGCACCGCCCGCCGCGACATGGTCCGGCTGCTGCTCGTGCACGGCATGGCCGAGCACGAGCTGGCCGCGCCGGAACCGGACTGGGAGACCATCGCGCGCACCACCGTGGACGCGATCACCGGCCTGCTGCTGGCACCGGTGTCCCCGGGCTGACCCCGGACGGCCTCAGGCGCGCCGCCCGACCCCCGTGGGCCTGGCCCCGCCGCGGCGCAGCGCGGGCTCCTGGAGCGCGGGCGGGGTGTAGTAGCTGTCGGCCCGGTTGAGGTCGACCCCCGGCGGCACGATCTCGTCGATGCGGTCCAGCACGTCGTCGCCGAGGACCGTGCCCGCCCCGTCGAGCAGGGAGTCCAGGTGCTCGGCGGTGCGCGGGCCGATGATCACCGACGTGATCGCCGGGTGGGCCAGCACGAAGCCCACGGCCAGGTGCGGCAGCGTCAGGCCCGCCTCGGCGGCCACCTCGGCCAGCGCCGAGACCGCCTCCAGCTTCCTGGCGTTGCCCGGCACCGACGGGTCGAACTTCTGCCCTTCGAGCTTGGCGCGCCCGCCGTCGCCGCGGGTCAGGTCCGCGGCGGAGGTGTAGCGGCCGGACAGCCAGCCCGCCGACAGCGGCCCCCAGCTCAGCACGCCCATGCCGTACTTCTGCGCGGTGGGCAGCACCGCCGCCTCCACCCCGCGCGCCAGGATCGAGTAGGGCGGCTGCTCGGTGCGGAACCGCACGTGCCCGCGCTTCTCCGACACCCACTGCGCCTCGACGATCTGCTCCGCAGGGAACGTCGAGCTGCCCACCGCCCGCACCTTGCCTGCGCGCACCAGGTCTGTCAGGGCCGCCAGGGTCTCGTCGACGTCGGTCGTGGGGTCGGGCCGGTGGATCTGGTAGAGGTCGACGTGGTCGGTGCCCAACCGGCGCAGGCTCGCCTCCAGCTCGCGCACCAGCCAGCGGCGGGAGTTGCCGCTGTGGTTGGGGTCATCGCCCATCGACCCGTGCGCCTTGGTCGCCAGCACCACGTCGTCGCGGCGCCCCTTGAGCGCCTTGCCGACGATCTCCTCGGACTCGCCGCGCGAGTAGATGTCAGCGGTGTCGATGAAGTTGATGCCCGCGTCCAGCGCCCGGTGGATGATCCGCACGCTGTCGTCGTGGTCGGTGTTGCCCATCGCGCCGAACATCATCGCGCCCAGCGCGTACTCGCTGACCGAGATGCCGGTCCCACCCAGGATCCTGTGCCGCATCAGCAGCTCCTCCCCGTCCAGGTCTTCGTCGTCCGCCCCCCACCGTGCCGGTGCCCGCCGTGGCCCGCCAGGGCAGGCGCATCCTGGGCCTGCCAGGGCCACCCGGCGGATAATGGGCCCATGGGCCACGTCGAAGTCGAGATCACCCCCTTCCTCAAGGCGCGCCGGGCCGCGCTCGACCCGGCCGAGCTCGGCCTGACCGACGGCCTGGCCCGCAGGCGGGTGCGCGGCCTGCGCCGCGAGGAGGTCGCCGCCCGCGCGGGCATCAGCGTGGACTACTACACCCGCATCGAGCAGGGCCGGGCGCCGACGATCTCCGACTCGGTGCTCGACGCGATCGCCAGGGCGCTGTGCCTGACCGCCAACGAGCACACCTACCTGCGCAACATCACCGCCCCCGGCCGCCGCTCGGCCCTCGGCGCCTGCGGCAGCGACGAGCGGCCCCTGGTGCGCCCGCAGCTGCGCGAGCTGCTCGACGCGATGGCCGACTCCGTGCCCGCCGTCGTCTACGGCCCCGGCGCCGACGTGCTCGCCTGGAACCGGCTGGGCGCCCGGATCGGGTTCGACTTCGACGCCCTGGCCCCCGAGGAGCGCAACGCCGCGCGGTTGCTGTTCACCCACCCCGACGCGCGGACCGTCTACCCCGACTGGGAGACCGCCGCGGAGAGCACCGTCTCGCAGCTGCGCGCCGAGGTCGGCCGGTTCCCCGACCACGCCAGGGTGCACCGGGTGGTGCACGAGCTGCGCGGGCTGAGCCAGGAGTTCCGCCGGTTCTGGGACGCCCAGGACGTGCTCGACCGCGAGCGCGGGGTCAAGCGGGTGGTCAGCCCGCACGTGGGGGAGCTGCTGCTGACCTTCGAGTCGTTCCTCGTCCCGGCCGAGCCGGACCTGCGGCTGTGCACCTACACCGCCCCCCGCGGCTCGGTCACCGAGGAGCGGCTGCGGCTGCTGGCGGGCGGGGTCACCGCGGCGGTGTGACGCGCGTCCCCCACCGCGCCCGGCCGGGAACAAAACCGGTCGCGCCCCGCGCTGGCCCTGGGGTACCTGTTGCCCCGGGGGTGGGAGACCATGACCAACTCGCAAGCGGTCGCGCGCGGACCGCGGGCCCGCGTCATCCTGGTGCTGGGCGCGCTCATCGCGCTCGGCCCGCTCACCATCGACATGTACCTGCCCGCCCTGCCCGAGCTGGGCACCGAGCTGCGGGCGGCGCCGTCGATGGTGCAGCTGACGCTGACCGGCACGCTCATCGGGCTGGCCCTGGGCACGCTGGTCATCGGGCCGCTGTCGGACGCGCTGGGCAGGCGCAAGCCGGTCGTGCTGGGCATCTCCGTGCACGTGGCGGCCTCGCTGCTGTGCCTGGTCGCGCCGTCGATCGAGGTGCTGGGCCTGCTGCGGGTCGTGCAGGGCATGGGCGGCGCCGCGGCCTCGGTGGTCGCCTTCGCCGTCGTGCGCGACCTGTACGAGGGGCACGCGGCCGCGGTCGCGATGACCCGGCTGATGCTGGTGATGGGCACCGCGCCGGTGCTGGCGCCGTCGCTGGGCGCGGCGGTGCTGCTGGCCGGGTCGTGGCGCTGGGTGTTCGCCGTGCTGGCCGGGCTGGGCCTGGTGCTGATCGCGGTGGCCCACTTCCTGCTGCCGGAGACCCTGGACCAGGCCCGGCGCAGGCCGCTGGCCCTGCGCTCGGTGCTGGGCACCTACCGGGGGCTGCTCGCCGACACCCGGTTCGTCGTGCTCGCCGCGGTGGCCGCGCTGTCGATGGGCGTGCTGTTCGCCTACGTCGGCGGGTCGAGCTTCGTGCTCCAGGACCAGTTCGGCCTCGACGAGCAGCAGTTCGGGCTCGTCTTCGCCGTCGGCGCGGTCTCCCAGTTCGGGCTGTCGCAGTTCAACCCGCTGCTGCTGCGCCGGATGCCGCCGGAGCGGGTGGTGTTCTGGGCGCTGAGCGCGGGGCTGTTCTTCGCCGTCGTCCTGCTGGTGGTCACCACCACCGGGTTCGGTGGGCTGGTCGGCTTCCTGGTGCCGGTGATCGCGCTGCTGACCTCGGTGGGCTTCGTGCTGCCGAACGCGCCCGCGCTGGCCCTGTCCCGCCACGGCGAGGCCGCGGGCACCGCCTCGGCCCTGCTGAGCGCCGCGCAGTTCACCACCGCCGCGCTGGTGGCGCCGCTGGTGGGCGTGCTCGGCAACGACGGCCCGGCGATGGCGGCCACCATGGTCGGCGGCCTGGTCATCGCCTGGGTGGCGCTGGTCGCGGTCAACCGCGCCGGGGCGAGGCGCGCGGAACTGGTCACGGCCTAGGCGTCAGCTCGTTCGTCGTCGTGTCGGGCTGCCTCGGGCGTTGGTGGCTGATGTGCGGCGGTATGTCCAATCCTGGCTCAGCGGCGCGGGTGGTCGCGGAAGACGACGTCGCCGTGGATGGTGCCCGCCTGGATGACGTTGCCCGCGTTGCCGGTGATCGTGTTGTGCACGGTGATCCGCTCGCCGGGCGCCTGCTGCGCCCGGCGAGCACCGTGCCAGCCGGGGGCGCCGTCGTCGGGGGAGGCCGTCACCGCCAAGGCGTTGTCGACGACCCTGGCCGCGAGCGCGGCGGTGTCGGCGATGAGCGCCCGCGGGGGTTCGCTCGCCAACCGGGCCCTGAGCGCGTTCGCCTCGGCGTGGATGTCCTTTTCGGTCATCAGCTCCCCCTCGACCAGTGGGCGGCGGTGTGGTGGCAGTCGGCCGCCAGCAGCACCCCCAGGCGCACCGCTTCCAGCGCGTGCTGCGCGCCCGGCAGGCGGGTGCCCATCTTCTCCAGCGACTCCGCGAGGTCCGCGTGCCGCCGGAAGACCTCGTGCAGGGGCTTGCCCAGCTCTCGCGCGAGGGCCTGGTGCTCCTGGGACCGGGTGAGCGCGGCGCGCAGTGCGTAGACGTCGCCGTTGAGCACGTGCGCGGTGTGCACCAACTCGGTAGGCGTATCCCCCAACTCGGTGACGAGCGCTGTGCTGTTCCCGCCAGCAGAGCGGATTGCCGCATGCGCGGTGTGCAGGTGTGCGCTGACGTCGAGCACACCGCGCAGCACGTTCGCCGTCAGCACCTCGACCGTCTCCCCGTTGTCGCACAAGGCCGGGTCCAGTGCGGGGGAGTCGACCAGCGCCCGCGCGACGGCGTGCACGCCCCGCCGGTAGACCCCTGACTCCGGCGACTCGAACCGCAGTTCGCGCCAGTCGCGGAACTGGTAGCGGTTCACCAGCGCCACCGCCGGGTCCGGCGCGGACGAGCGCGCCGACGGGTAGTCCAGGTACAGCAGCGGCAGCACCACCCGCCCGTCCTGCCGCCCACCCCGGGTGAACACGTTCAGCTCGCGCCTGCACTCGACCCGCTGGAAGAACCGCGGTGTGAGCACCGGGATGAAGTAGGCGACCGCGCGCAGCGCCTCGCCCACCTCCTCGTGCCAGGGCGCGCCCCAGTCCAGGTGGTCGAGGTCGAGCCACACCTCGGTGGGCACCCCGCTCGTCATGGTCAGCTCCGCGCCGAGGTCGCGCGCCAGCCGGGAGATCCGCCCGCCCTCGGCCTCGTCGTCGTGGCGCGAGTAGGACCAGAACGCGATCGTGCCGCTCATCCGCCGTCCCGTCAGCAGTCATCCCCCGGGGGAGCAGGGTAGCCGTCCCGCTCGCGGCGGGAGAAGGACAGAAGGCTGTCAGCTCACCCCCTTCGGCGTGGCGGCACCGAGCCCCGCAGCCCGGGTGGCGGTCGCGGAACGGCCACCCGGGCAACGGGTCACAGCAGGCCGAGGGCGGCCAGGTCGTCGGCGTACTTGGTGATCAGCGCCGGGGTGAGGTGCGGGATGTCCGAGCCGGTCGCGCGGACGGCCGCGTGGAACAGCGGTGCCGGGACGACCGAGGAGTTCACCGCCGGGGTCGGGTGGGCGAAGGCGTCCATCAGCGGCAGCAGGGATCGTTGGCGCTGCTGCTCGGGCAGGCCGCGCAGGGCCGTGGTGAGCCGGTCGACCCACTGGCCGTGGTCCTCGATGCGGACGACGCGGTGGCCCGCCTCGACGAGCCAGTCGACGAAGGTGTCCAGGCCGATCCCGTCCGCGTGCGGGTTCAGCACGTTGTACGTGGTGTACCCGTCGGTCGGGGCCGCGCCGAGGTCGCTGATGGCCTTGGCGGTGAAGTCCACGGGCAGGCCGTCGTAGTGCGCGGGCCCGCCACCGGTGTGGAACGAGCGCGGGGCCAGACCGGTGACCAGGACGCTGAACAGCAGGCGCGTGAACATGTCCGGCACGTTGAGCTGCCCGGTGTAGCGGGTGTGCGCGAGGATCATGTCCGACCGGAACGCCCGCACGGGCAGACCGAACGCCTCGTGCGCCTCGCGCAGCAGCACCTCGCCCGCCCACTTGCTCGCCGCGTACCCGGTGGCGTACGAGGAGCCCAGCGCCCGCACGGGGGAGGCCTGGCGGATGTCGGCCTCCTCGTCGATGGCCGGGTCGTCGAGCACGGCCACCGTCGACAGGTACAGCAGCGGCTTGAGCCGGGTGGTCAGCGTCACGCGGATCAGCTCCGCCGTGCCCACGACGTTGGGCCCGAACAGCTGGTCGTAGGGCAGCACGTGGTTCACCAACGCCGCGGGGTGCACGACCAGGTCCACCGACTCGGCCAACCGCCGCCACGTCCCGGCGGGCAGCCCGAGGTCCGGGTCAGCCACGTCCCCGGCCAGCACCTCCAGGTGGTCGGCGGCCACGGCGCGGAAGCGCTCCAGCAGGGCCTCGTCGCCGCTGTCGAACGCCGACTCCAGCCGGGCGCGCGCCGCGGCGGCGTCGGCGCCGCGCACCAGGCAGACCACCGTGCCGCCCACGGCCGCCACCCGGTCGAGCCACTCCAGGCACAGGAAGCGGCCCAGGTACCCGTTGGCGCCGGTCAGCAGGACCGTCCTCGGGGTGCCGGTGGGGCGGGGGAGCGCGGCGGCCGCGGCGAGGGTGTCGGCGTCGAGGAACTTCTCCAGGGTCAGGTCGGCCGCGCGGACCTCGGTGGCGCCCGCGCCGTGCACGCTCGCCGCGGTGGGGCGGGTGCCGCCGGAGGCGCGCTCGGCCTCGATGTGCGCGGCGATCGCGCGCAGGTCGTTGGCGGGGCTGATGACCACGCCCACCGGCACCGGCACGCCGAAGGTCTCGTGCAGCACCGTGGAGAACGACAGCGCCGACAGCGAGTCGCCGCCCAGCTCGGTGAAGTGGGCGTCCGGGCTGATCTGCGCGCCCGGCTGGCCCAGCAGCGCCCGCGCGGCCGAGCGCACGGTCTCCAGTACCGGGCGCTCGGCCGCGGTCCGGCGCAGCTCGCGCAGCTCCTCGACCTCGGCGCGGGCCAGGTCGGCGTAGAGCTGCTCCAAGCGGTCGCCGTAGCGCTCCTTGAGCCGGGGGCGCAGCAGCTTGCGGAGGTCGGAGAGCAGGCCGTTCTCGGTGGTGAAGGGGGTGTGCTCGACGAGGAAGTCGCGGGGGATCTCGTAGGAGTTGAACGAGCGGTCCGCCGCGACCTGGCGCAGCGCCGCGGCCAGCAGGGCGCGCAGCGCGTTCTCGTCGCCGCCGGACTCCGCCAGCGCCTGCTCGGACGGGACGAGCACCGCCAGCAGGTAGGCGCGCTCGCTGTTGCCGTAGACGTAGGACTGGCTGATCGCCGGGTGGGTGTCGAACGCGGCCTCCAGCACCGCCACCGTGACGAACTCGCCCTGCGACAGCTTCAGCACGTTCTTGCGGCGGTCGAGGTAGGCCAGCCGGTCCGGGCCGATCTGGGCCATGATGTCGCCGGTGCGGTAGAAGCCGTCCTCGTCGAAGACCTCCGCGGTCAGCTCCGGGCGCTTGTAGTAGCCGGGCACCTGCTGGGCCGACTTCACCAGCAGCTCGCCGCGCGGGTGCGGCACGTCGGTGGTGAAGTACCCCAGCTCGGGGACGTCCACCAGCTTGTAGTCCAGCACCGGGGGCCGCATGACGTAGCCCTCGACGATGATCATCCCCGCCTCGGTGGAGCCGTAGGCGTCGAACACCGGCCTGCCCACCACCGAGGCCAGGAACGCCGCCAGCTCCGGGGCCACCGGGGCGGTGCCCACCGCGGCGTGGGTCAGCCTGCCGCCGAGCACCCGCTCGCGCAGCTCGGCCTTGACCTGCTCCTCCTCACCCGGCCTGCGGTCGAGCTCGGCCTGGTAGCGCTGGAAGAGCATGTCGCACACCCGCGGCACCAGCAGCACCTCGGTGGGCCGCGCCAGGCCCATGTCCTCCAGCAGCGTCGACAGGTCGCTGCGCGCGGTGAAGTAGCCGCAGCCGCCCATGCTCAGCCCGCCGTAGAGGGCGACCCGGCCCGCAGCGTGGCTCATCGGCATGAAGTGGAACGTCACCGGGTCGGTGTTGTCGTTCCACCGCGCCGCCCACAGGCTCGCGACCTTGCGCTCGGTGTAGATGGCGCCCTTGGGGGCCCCGGTGCTGCCGGAGGTGTAGATCAACAGGCGCAGCGGGTCCGGGTCGCCGCCGGGGTCGGGGGCGGGGGCGGGTACCTCGGGCAGCGCGGCACCGGCCTCCCGCACCGACGCCAGGGTGCTCAGCCGCACCTGGGAGCCCGCCTCCGCGAGCGTGCGCCGGGCCTCGGCCACCGCCTCGCGCTCGTCGTCGACCTCGGGCCGGTGGTCGAACACCACGACCCGGCGCACGCACCCGGTGGCCAGCGCGATCCGCACCGCGGCGCCCACCCGCTCGGCGCTGGTGGCCAGCACCAGCGGCTCGGCCTCCGCGACCACCGGGATGAGCTGCTCGGCCGGGGAGTTGGCCTGCAACGGCACCGCCACCGCCCCCGCGATGAGGATCGCCAGGTCGACGGTGGTGTACTCGCGGCTGGTGAAGCCGAGGGTGGCGACGAACCCGCCCGGGGGCAGCGGGTCGCGCTCGTCGTGGTGCCACTGGGCGGCGATGGCGGCGGCGTCCGCCCACAGCCGCGCGTAGGTGGTCGTGGAGAACGACGGCAGCAGCCGCGCCGCCGTCCGCCCGGTGGCCGGGTCGGTCACCAGCTCCACGTCCCGCTCGGCGAGCGCGGGCCGGTCGGCGTGCTGCGCCATCGCCGCGCCCACCACGTCGCGCAGCCGCGGCCCGCCGGGCGACCCGACTTCCCGCAGCGCGCTCAACACCGTCGTCATGTGCCGCCCCTCGGTCCGCCCCACCCCGCCGGGTGGGTGCACCAGGAAAGGTACGTCGTCGGCACCGGTGCCCCCAGTGAGATCAACGACACGGCGCGTGACACCCCCGGTACGCGGCGTGCGGCTGCCGGATGTGCCCGGAAGGTCCGCTCCCGCCGTTCGCTACCGTCGTGGTGTGGCACTCCTCGACGTCGACCCCGAGCCCGGTTCCGCGCTGTCCGACCCGGACACCCGGGAGCTGGTGGCGCGGCGGGTCGTCGACCGCGAGTGGGGTGCCCTGGAGCGCCGGTCGTGGGTCGTGGAGCAGTCCTACAACCCCGAGGCCATCGTCAACGTCCTCGCCCACCACCCCTGGCGGGAGCTGCGGTACAAGTACGGGCGCTGGTACCACGACCTGGTGTTCGCCGAGCTGAGCGGGCTGCTGCCCTGGCGGCAGTGGGCGCTGCGGAAGAAGACGCTGCTGCTGCTCGACGCCGACGGGGACGAGGTCGGGGAGTTCGGCGGGCTCAAGATCCCGGTCGCGGGCGCGGAGGGGACCCTGCTGTTCGCGGGCGACCCCGCCTACGCCGGGGTGATCAGCGCCGTGGGCGAGGACGGCGAGCGGGACGTGGTGCTGGTGGGCAACGTCCGCCTGGGCCACCCCGACCTGCCCGTGACGATCGGTGAGCGCGCCCGCGACGTGGCCAGGACCCTGCGCCCGGGCCGCGACGTCGACGTGGTGCTGCACGACGTGCCCGAGGCCGAGGCGGCGCACTTCGGGCCGTGGGTCGTCGACCACCCCAAGCGCCCGCCCAAGCCCGCCAAGCGCCGCCGAGGCGCGAACCAGTAGCGCGCCGACCAGCCTGGTGCCAGCTCGTTCGTCGTTGTGCCGGGTTGTGAAACGACTCAACGCTCTGGCCGGGGCAGACGCGTGTGCTGCGCGTCCAAGTGGTCGCGCAGGTCGGTGAGGGCGGCGCGGTAGTTCTCCGAGTGCACGTCCGGGTGCGCCGACGCCGCTTCCCGCCACAGCGCGACCGACTGGCGCAGCGCCGTCAGCGCCTCCGCGCCCCGGTCCACCCGGTCCAGGCAGTGCGCCGACCGGCGCAGGGCCGCCGCGAGCGGGCCGATCCCCGCCTCCCGGTTCACCTCGTGCAGTTCGCGCAGCAGCGCGACGGCCTCCTCCGCGACCTTGACCGCCTCGGCGTCCTCGCGCACCCCCAGCAGGTGCCCGGCCAGGGCGTGCAGCCACGCGCCCAGGTGCGGCAGGGCCCGGTGCCGGTTCCACTCCGCCAGCTCCCGGCCCGCCTCCACCGCCGCCCGCATCGACCCCGCCGCGTCGTCCGGCCGCCGGACGGCGCGCAGGCACTCCGCGCGCAGGGCGAGCGCGGTGCCCAGGCCGCGCAGGTGGGTCCGCCGGTCGACCGCCACCAGCACCCGGAAGTGGCCCAGCGCCTCGTCGGCGACCGGCAGCGCCTCGGCGGCCCGGCCCGCCGCGCGCAACCGGTCGGCCACCGCCAGCAGGGTCGTGGCCAGGTCGGGGATGCCGTCGCGCAACCGCCGCCGCTGCGCCAGCGCCTCCTCGACGGCGGAGAGGGCCTCGGCGGGGCGGCCCAGCTTGTCGAGCCGGTCGCTCAGGCTCGTCAGCACCGTCGCCAGCGCCGCCACGTGGGAGACCTCGTCGTGGCCGCGCAGCAGCGCGATCGCCTGCCTGCCCGTGGCGACGGCCTCGTCGGGGCGGCCCGCGAAGTCGAGGCTCACGCTCAGCTCGTCGAGGTCCGCCGCCCGCGCCAGCCGGGTGCCCGAGGCGGGGGAGCGGCGCGCGACGTCGACGGCTTCCTCGTAGCGGCCCAGGTAGCGCAGCCGCTCGACCAGCGTTCCCCGCACCCACCACAGCAACCCGGGGGCGTCCGCGTCCGGTGCCCGCTCCACCGCGGCCACGGCGTCCTGCGCGGCGGCGAGCGCCCCCTCCGGGTCCCCCAAGTCGGCCAGGCAGTCGCTCACCGCGGTCAACGAGCGGGCCACCCCCTGCGGCGCGTCGTCGCGGTCCCACGCCCCCTGCCACAGCGCGAGCGCCTTGCGGTGCGAGGACAGGGCGTCCGCCGAGTGCCCGAGCACCCGCCACTGCATGCCCAGCAGGTCCCACGCCCGCGCGGTGTCCACCCGGTCCGCGCGCGGGTCGGCCAGCACCACCTGGATCTGGCGGATCGCCAGCGCCAGCCGCAACCGGGCGAACCCGCGCGGCGCCTCCTCCACCGCCAGCGACGGCACCTCGGGGGCGTCGCGCACCACGGCCGCCAGCATGGCGTCCACGGCGATGTCCCCCGGCAGGACCGCGAACACCGCGCGCAGCCCCGGGTCCAGCACGCCGCGGTTCGCGGTGAAGACGTGCTTGAGCAACCCCAGCACGTGCTCGGGGAAGTCCTGGTGGGTGCGGGTCAGCAGCCGGACCACCGGGCCCGCCGTCTCCGGGGTCAGCCGCGTCAGCGCCTCGGGCTCCAGGTGGTTGGCCACCAACCACTCCGCCACCGCCATCGGCCGCAACCGGGGGCGGTGGTCGGTGCCCGGCGGGTAGCGCTGCCACACCCACTCCACCACGGCCACGAGCGCGGCGGTGGGGTGGTCGGCGAAGCGCGGCAGGCACCGCAGGGTGATCACCCCCGCGTAGGGGTCCGGGGCGGGCACCGCCACCAGCGCGGCGACGGCGGCGAGCAGGTCGTCACCGGGCAGCGGCGCACCGCGCCACCGCACGGTCTCCAGCGTCAGCAGCTCCGCGGCGACGTCCCGGGCGGTCACCGAGCGGGAGTCGGTGCGGTGCGCCACCGCGAGCAAGGCCCTGGCGTGCACGAGGAACACCGTGTCGCCGTCCGCACCCACCCCCGCGGCGCCGAACGGCGGCACACCGGTGCGCAGCTCCTTGGCGTAGGCGCGGACGGCGTCGGTGTACCAGCGCACCCGGTCGGTCGGCCCGCCGAACGCCGAGAGCACCACCGGTGGCGCGTCGACGCCGAAGCCGAGCGAGGCGCGCAGCCGCTCGGCGTCGCGCGCCAGCAGCAGGACCCGCACGGGCACGGTCGCCCGCGCCACCACCGCCAGCAGCTCGGGCAGGTCCGACCGCAGCTCGGCGTCGTCCACCAGCACCAGCGAAGGCCCCCGCACCGCACCGGTCAGGCCGTCCACCCGACGCAACCACCCCGCCGACCACGGCCGCGGCAGCGCCTCGGCCACCGCCACCGCCAACCGGGTCTTGCCCACCCCCGCGGGTCCGCCCAGCACCCGCACCGACACGCCCGTCCCCGAACACCACTCCACCAGCTCGGCGCGCTCGCGCCGCCACCCCCACAACCGCGTCACCGGCGCCGAGAGCAACCACAGCGGTTCGGTCGACCGCGTGGGCCGGACCGGCGCGAACACCCGCTCCCACGCCACCGCGCGCCGGTCCCGGCGCCTGCGCCGCCGCCGGAGCACCACCCACACCGCGGTCGCGAGCAGCACCGAGGCGCCGGCGGCCGCGGCGTAGCGCCCCCAGCCCCGCGTCCACGCCTCCGCCAGCCAGCCCACTGCCCACCTCCGCGGCGCACGCCCAGCCTTCCCACGGTCGCACACGCGGGCGCCGATGCCCACCGCCATTCCGGGGGTGCGCCCGGCGGCGGCGGGCACGCGCGGTGACACCCCGGGCCCCCGTCACCTGTCGGGTGGCGGACCCCCGGGGTGCCGAACTATGGTCCAGTCCAATCGGACGTCCCCGGGACAGGTCGTCCACACGCCCGCCCCGTGAGGAGAGCTGTGAAACGCCTGTTCCTGCCCGCCGCCGCCGTCCTGGCCGCGGCGGGGGTCTGCGCGGTCGCCCCGGCGGCCACGGCGGGCGCCGGCCCCGCGCCCGCCGCCTGCGCCCAGCCGTCCGACCCCGACTTCGGCCCCAACACCAGGGTCTTCGACCCCGGCATGCCCGCCGAGTCCATCCAGTCCCAGCTCGACGCCGACTTCGCCGCGCAGAAGGACACGCTGGTCGACCAGATGGCCGACGGCCGGGTGGCGCACCTGTTCAAGCCCGGCCAGTACGCGGTGCACGACAACGTCGGCTTCTACACCTCCGTGCACGGCCTCGGGCAGAACCCCGGCGACGTCGTCATCAACGGCGACATCACCGTCGACGCGTTCAACGAGTCCGACGGCGGCGTCGCGCTGCAGAACTTCTGGCGCTCCACCGAGAACCTGGCCGTCAACCCCAGCGCGGGCGCGACGCGCTGGGCGGTGTCGCAGGCCGCGCCCTTCCGCCGCATGGACATCCGCGGCGACCTCCAGCTCTACCCGGCCAGCTACGGCTACTCCAGCGGCGGGTACATCGCGGACTCCAAGGTGTCCGGCAAGACCGCGTCGGTGTCGCAGCAGCAGTGGTACACCCGCGACAGCGCGTACGGCAGCTGGGAGGGCGGCGTCTGGAACATGGTGTTCTCCGGCACGTCCGGTGCCCCGGCGAACACCTTCCCGAACCCGCCGGAGACCACCCTCGCCACCACCCCCGTCTCCCGCGACGTGCCCTACCTCTACGTCGACGGCGGTGGCGCGTGGCGGGTGTTCCTGCCGGACCTGCGCACCAACGCCTCCGGGCCCAGCTGGGCAGGCGGCAGCACCCCGGGGAGTTCCCTGCCCATCAGCCAGTTCTACGTCGCCACCCCCGGTGCCAGCGCCGGTGACGTCAACGCGGCGCTGTCCTCGGGCTGCAACGTCCTGTTCACCCCCGGCATCTACCACCTCGACCAGACCCTGCGCGTCACCAACCCGAACACCGTGGTGATGGGCCTGGGCTACGCAACCCTGGTGCCGGACGGCGGGATCACGGCTATGGAGGTGTCCGACGTGGACGGCGTGCGGCTCAAGGGCCTGCTGTTCGACGCGGGCACCACCAACTCCGCCAGCCTGCTCACGGTGGGGGAGCAGGGTTCGGGCGCGGACCACGCGCAGAACCCGACGACCGTCCAGGACGTGTTCTTCCGCGTCGGCGGCTCCATCGCCGGCCACGCCACGAACAGCCTCGTGGTCAACAGCGACGACGTCGTCATCGACCACACCTGGGCCTGGCGCGCCGACCACGGCAACGCGGGCACCTGGGGCTGGACCGAGGCCACCGGCGACACCGGCGTGGTCGTCAACGGCGACGACGTGCTCGCCACCGGACTGTTCGTCGAGCACTACCAGAAGTACCAGGTGATCTGGAACGGCGAACGCGGGCGCACCATCTTCTTCCAGAACGAGATGCCCTACGACGTCCCGGACCAGGGCGCGTGGAACGCGCCCAACGGCGTCACCGGGTACGCCGCCTACAAGGTCGCCGACGGCGTGTCCGCGCACGAGGCGTGGGGCCTGGGCAGCTACTGCTTCTTCAACGTCAACCCGTCGGTGCGCGCCGAGCACGCCTTCGAGGTGCCGGACAACGGCGGCGTGCGGCTGCACAGCCTGCTCACGGTGTCGTTGAACTACAAGGGAACCATCACCCACGTCGTCAACGGCGTCGGCGGCACCACCCCGGACGGCACCGTCCCGGTGAACGTCGTCAGCTACCCCTGACACCCTGGCGCGCCGCCCGGGACTGCCCGGGCGGCGCGCCCCTCACAGCAGGTCGCGCAAGGACTCGACGGTGTAGTCCAAGTCCTCCAACCAGAAGCTGTGGCGCACCTGCGGCGCCCGCCGCACCTCCCAGCCCCGCCCCGCCAGGCCCGCCGCCAGCTCCTCCGGCACGACCTGCCCGCTCTCCGCAGACAGCAGGACCGTCGACGGCACGGCCGGGTCCTCCGGCGCGCGCATCTTCGTCAGCGCGGCGTCGTGGAACGTCGGGATGATCATCGCCGGGTCCGCGTCCGCCTTCGCCCGCTGGAGCAGCGCGCGCACCCGCTCCGAGCAGCCCGCCTCCCGCTTGCGGGTCGCGGGCAGCCCCAGCAGGCCGACCACGCCCAGCGACAGCTTCGGCGCCGCCCAGAACAGCTTCGCCGCCGCGCCCTCCACCGGCAGCCTGATGCCGAACCCCGGGTCCAGGTAGACCGCGCGGGCGGGGGCGAGGCGTCCGGCGGCGAACCGCAGCACCGACCCGCCCAGCGAGTGCCCCACCACCAGGTCGAGCCCGGCGGGCAGGGTCTCGACGAGGTCGTCGGCGTAGGCGGCCATCGTGTAGTCGTCCGCGCGCGGGCTCGCCCCGTGCCCGCGCAGGTCCGGCGCCAGCACCGTCCAACCCCGCTCGGCCATCCGCTCGGCCAGCGGACCCCAGGTGGCGCCGGAGTTGCCCAGCCCGTGCACCAGCGCCGCCCGCCGGGGGCCGCTGCCGGTGGTCGCCACGCGCAGCTTCACGCCGGGATCACCTTCCCCGGGTTGAGGATCCCCGCGGGGTCCAGCGCCGCCTTGACCGCCCGGTGCATGTCCAGCACGGCCGGGGACAGCTCGGCGGCGAGCCCGCCGCGCTTGAGCAGGCCGACGCCGTGCTCACCGGTCACCGTCCCGCCCAGGTCCAGCGCGTCGGCCACGATGTCGTCGAACGCCGCCTGCGCGCGCACCCGCGCGTCCTCGTCGCCGCGCGGGGTGATGAGCAGCGGGTGCAGGTTGCCGTCGCCCGCGTGGGCGATGTTGGCGATCAGGGTGTCCCGGCGGGCCGCGGTGCGCTCGATCCGGGCCAGCATCTCCGGCACCGCCGCCGCGGGCACGCACACGTCCTCGGTGAGCACGGGGCCCAGCCGCTCCAGCGCCGGGTAGGCCAGGCGCCGGGCGGCGAACAGCGCGTCCGCCTCCACCGGGTCGGTCGAGCGGGCGGCCCACGTGGCGCCCGCGCCCTCGAAGCAGGCGAGCACCGCCGCCGCGGCGGCCTCCCCGGCCTCGCCCGGCTCGTCGACCCGGCCGAGCAGCAGCACCTCCGCGTCGACGGCCAGCCCCATGTTCTTCCAGTCGTCCACCGCCTTGAGGCAGTGCCGGTCGACCAGTTCCAGCGCCGAAGGCGTCAACCCCGCCTCCGCCACCGCCCGCACCGCCGCGCCCGCGTCCACCACCGACGCGAAGTGCCCGGCGATGGTGCGCGGGGCGGGCGGCAGGGGCCGCAGGCGCACAGTCACCTCGGTGACGATGCCCAGCGTCCCCTCCGACCCCACCACCAGGCCCACCAGGTCGTACCCGGCGACGCCCTTGGCGGTGCGCCTGCCCAGCCGCACGACTTCGCCGGTGCCGGTGACGACCTCCAGGGCCAGCACGTAGTCGCGGGTGACGCCGTACTTCACGCAGCACACGCCGCCCGCGTTGGTGGCCACGTTCCCGCCGATGGTCGACCAGGGCGAGCTGGCCGGGTCCGGCGGGTACCACAGCCCCCGCTCGGCGACCGCCGCGCGCAGGTGGTCGTTGACCACCCCCGGCTGCACCACCGCCAACCGCTCGACCGGGTCGACCTCCACCACCGCGTCCATCTTGTCCAAGGCGACGACCACGCAGCCGTCCACCGCGTTGGCCCCGCCGGACAACCCGGTCCCGGCGCCGCGCGCCACCACCGGCACCCGGTGCCGGTGGCAGGCCTTGACCACCTCGGCCACCTCCCGCGCCGAGCGCGCCCGCACCACCGCCACCGGCTTGCCCACGGGCGCCCACTCCGCCTCGTCGTGGCTCAGCGCGGCGGTGACGTCGGGGTCGGTCAGCACCCGGTCGGCGGGCAGGGCGGCGCCGATCTCGGCCAGCAGGTCCACTCAGAGCTCCTTCAGGAAGGCCAGCAGCACGGCGTTGAACTCCTCGGGCCGGTCGAGGTTGGCGGCGTGGCCGCAGTCGTCGAGGACGTGCGACCGGCCGTCGCGGGTGCGCTCGACGGCGGCCGCGGCGTGCTCGCAGGGCCAGTACTGGCTGTCGCGGCCCGCCACCATCAGCACCGGCACGTCCGCGCGGGCCACCACGTCGCGCCAGTCCTGCGCGGCGTGGTCGCGCAGCAGCGCCTCGGTGCCCGCGGGTCGCACGCCCAGCGCCGACGGGTCGCCCAAGCGCTCGGTGAGCCGGGTGTAGGTGGCCAGCGCGCGCTCCGGGGGCAGGCCGCGCCCGGTCTGCGGGACGCCGCCGGCGAAGAACACGCCGCTGTTGGCGTCGGTGAGCCCGTAGAAGCCGTGCGGCCAGTCCGCGGTGTTGACCATCTTCGGCGTCTGGTCCACGCTGACGACCCCGCGCACGCCCGCCGTGCCGCACAGGTCGGTGCGCGCCCAGACCGCGCTGGCGCCCATCGACCCGCCGACCAGCACCACCTCGCCCAGGTCGAGCGCCGCCAGCACCTCGTCGAGGTCCTTGCCGTGCCGGGCCAGCCGGTTGCCGTGGCCGGGGTTGTCCGAGCGGCCGTGCGAGCGCCGGTCCACGCACACCGCGCGGTAGCCCGCCGCCGTCAGCGCCTCCACCTGCCACACCCACGACCGGGCGGTCGCCCCGTACCCGGCGACCAGGACCACGGGTGGCCCCTCGCCGTCCGAGGTCACGTGCAGCGCCACCCCGTCGTTGGTGCGCACGGTGGTCTCCGTCGTCATCGACGCCTCCCGCGTGGTCGTCCGCACCCATCGTCGATCAGGTGGGGCCCGGTCGCCAGGCGTGTGGGGGAACCTCCCGGCGCCGTCCCTGCCGGGCGGGGATCCGGAGCAGTTCACACCCCTGTCACCGGGGGGAGTGACCAGCGCTACTCCGCCCGGGTAGCGCGGCGGGACGCAGGTCGCCGTCAGGGGTGTCTTTAGAGGGTTCCTACAAAAGTGGGCTGGCGGCGTGCGCGATGGACGACCTTGGTGAATCGGTCCGGAACTAGCAGGGTGCTGGGTAGTCGCAGGCGCGCCCGGAACCCGGGCGCGCCCTGCCGCACGGTGGGGTTCCGGGAGGGGTTCGCAGGTGTTCAAGCGCATCGCCGTCGTCAACCGTGGTGAGGCCGCGATGCGGCTCATCCACGCCGTCCGCGAGCTCTCGGCCGAGACCGGGGAGCCGATCGAGGTGGTGGCGCTCTACACCGACGCCGACCGCCACGCCACGTTCGTCCGGGAGGCCGACGACGCCCACGCCCTGGGCCCGGCGTCGGCGCGGCCCTACCTCGACCACGCCGTGCTGGAGCGGGCGCTGGTGGAGACCCGCGCGGACGCGGCCTGGGTCGGCTGGGGCTTCGTGGCCGAGGACCCGGCGTTCGCCGAGCTGTGCGAGAAGGTCGGGGTCACCTTCATCGGCCCGAGCGCCGAGGCCATGCGCAAGCTGGGTGACAAGATCGGCGCCAAGCTCATCGCCGAGGAGGTCGGCGTCCCGGTGGCGCCGTGGAGCCGCGGCGAGGTCGCCACCCTGGAGCAGGCGCTGGCCGCGGGCGCCGAGATCGGCTACCCGCTCATGCTCAAGGCCACCGCGGGCGGTGGCGGGCGCGGCATCCGCAAGGTCACCTCCGGCGAGGACCTGGCCGAGGCCTACGAGCGCACCAGCCAGGAGGCGCTGCGCGCGTTCGGCTCCGGCGTGGTCTTCCTCGAGCGCCTGGTCACCGGCGCCCGGCACGTCGAGGTGCAGGTCATCGCCGACGGCCAGGGCACGGCGTGGGCGCTGGGCGTGCGCGACTGCTCGGTGCAGCGGCGCAACCAGAAGATCATCGAGGAGTCCGCCTCCCCGGTGCTGGCCCCCGAGCAGACCGCCGAGCTCAAGGCCGCCGCCGAGCGGCTGGCGCTGGCGGTGGACTACCGGGGCGCGGGCACCGTCGAGTTCCTCTACCACCCGGGGGAGCGGCTGTTCGCCTTCCTGGAGGTCAACACCCGCCTGCAGGTCGAGCACCCCATCACCGAGCTGACCACCGGCACCGACCTGGTGAAGCTGCAACTGCACGTCGCCTCCGGCGGCAGGCTCACCGGCCCGCAGCCCGCCGAGGCCGGGCACGCCATCGAGGCCCGGCTCAACGCCGAGGACCCCGACCGCGACTTCGCCCCCGCCCCCGGGCGGATCACCCGGTTGCAGCTGCCCGCGGGGCCCGGCATCCGGGTCGACACCGGGGTCAGCGAGGGCGACAGCATCCCCGCCGACTTCGACTCGATGATCGCCAAGGTCATCGCCTACGGCCGCGACCGCGACGAGGCCCTGGGCAGGCTGCGCCGCGCCATGGCCGAGACCACCGTGGTCATCGAGGGTGGCGCCACCAACAAGGGCTTCGTGCTCGACCTGCTCGACCAGCCCGAGGTCATCGACGCCAGCGCCGACACCGGCTGGATCGACCGGGTGCGCGCCGAGGGCCGACTGGTCGCCCACGAGCACTCCGCCATCGCGCTCATCGCCGCCGCCGTGGAGGCCTACGAGGACGAGGAGGAGGTCAGCCGCACCCGGCTGCTGTCCACCGCGCACGGCGGCCGCCCGCAGGTGCAGCACGAGAGCGGCAGGCCGCTGGACCTCAAGCTGCGCGGCACCGGCTACCGGGTGTCCGTCTCGCGCACCGACCAGACCCGCTACCGCGTCGGCGTCTCCGGCGGCGGCGACGTGCACGGCGCCGACGTCGAGGTCGAGCGGCACGACGCGCACAGCGGCCGGATCACGGTCAACGGCAGGCGCTTCCGGCTCGTCTCGGCCACCCACGGCCCGGTGCACCTGGTCGAGGTCGACGGCGTCACCCACCGCATCAGCCGCGACGAGGGCGGCGTGGTCCGCTCGCCCGCCCCCGCGCTGGTCGTGGCCACCCCGCTGGTCGTCGGGGACGAGGTCGACGCGGGCGCGCCCATCCTGGTGCTGGAGAGCATGAAGATGGAGACCGTGCTGCGCGCGCCCTTCCGCGGCCGGGTGCGCGAGTGCCCGGTGTCGGTGGGCAGCCAGGTGGAGACCGGTGCCCCGCTCATGCGCCTGGAACCGCTCAGCGACGACGCGGAGGAGAGCGCCGCGGCGACCGGGGTCGTCGAGGTCGAGCTGCCGCAGGCCCCCACCGGCCTGTCCGCCGCCGACCGCGCCGAGCGCGGCCTGCGCGACCTGCGCGCGCTGCTGCTGGGCTTCGACGTCGCCGCCCAGGACCGCGAGCACCCGCTCTCGGGCTACCTGGCCGCCCGCGCCGAGCTGGGCGGCAGGCCGCTGCCCGGCGAGATCGAGCTGCTGCGGCTGTTCGCCGACCTGTCCGAGCTCAGCCGCAACCAGCCCGGCGACCCGCTGGAGCCCGGCGGCCCGGTGCACAGCCCGCGCGAGCACTTCCACGTCTACCTGCAGAGCCTCGACGTGGAGCGGGCCGGGCTGCCCGAGCCGTTCCAGGCCAGGCTGCGCACCGTGCTCGCGCACTACGGCGTGGCCGACCTCGACCGCACCCCGGAGCTGGAGGCGGCGGTCTTCCGCGTCTTCCTCGCCCAGCAGCGCACCGCCGCCGACGTCGACGTCGTCTCCGAGCTGCTGCGCCAGTGGCTCGCCGGGTCGCTGCCGGTGGTGTCGCTGCGCCAGGAGGCGGGGCTGACCCTGGAGCACCTGGTCGAGGCCACCCAGGTGCGCTTCCCCGCGGTGGCCGACCTGGCCCGCGGCGTGGTGTTCCGCTGGTTCGCCCAGCCGCTGCTGCGCCGCACCCGCGCCCAGGTCTACGCCGCGGTCCGCGACGAGCTGCGCCACCTCGACCGCAACCCCGACTCCCCGGACCGCGCCGAGCGCATCCAGGCGATGGTCAGCGGCCCCGAGCCGCTGGTGCGGATCATCGGCCAGCGCATCGGCCTGCCCGACCGCGACCACGCCCCGCTGCTGGAGGTGCTGACCCGCCGCTACTACGGCAACCGGCCGCTCTCGCTGGTCGAGGCGGGCGACGCCGGGGGCTGCCGGGTGGTCACCGCCCAGCACGTGCGCGACGGCCGGGCGAGCAGGCTGTTCACCACCGCCGTCGACGTCGCCGACCTGCCCGCCGCCCTCGGCGCGCTGGCCGACGTCGCCGCCGGGCACGGCGAGGAGACCGTGGTCGCGGACCTGTACCTGCGCTGGGAGCCGCAGCCCGACGTCGACGGCATGGCCGAGCGGTTCACCGCGGCGCTGGCCGAGCACCCGCTGCCCGCCAACGTCCGCCGCGTCACGCTGACCGCGGCGGGCGCCCGGGGCGCGGTGCACCACCACCACTTCACCTTCCGCCCGGCCGAGGGCGGCGGCTTCGCCGAGGACCGGCTCATCCGCGGCCTGCACCCGCAGATCGCCCGACGCCTGCAGTTGCAGCGCTTCCGCGAGTTCGACCTCACCCGGCTGCCCTCCACCGACGAGGAGATCTACCTCTTCCGCGCGGCCGCCCGCAGCAACCGCTCCGACGAGCGGCTGTTCGTGCTGGCCCAGGTCCGCGACCTCACCCCGCTGCGGGAGGAGGACGGCAGGCTGGTGGCGCTGCCCGCGGTCGAGGACGTCTTCCACGCCTGCCTCGACGCGATCCGCAACGTCCAGGCCCAGCGGCCCAGCGGCAAGCGGTTCGACACCAACCGCATCATGATCTACGTCTGGCCCACCACCGACCTCACCGCCGAGGAGGTCGAGTCGGTCGTGCAGCGCGTCATGCCGACCGCCCGCGGCGCGGGCCTGGAGGAGGTGCAGGTGCTGTCCCGGCAGCGCCAGGCCGACGGCCGGGTCTCCGAGGTGGCCGTGCGCATCTCCCTCGGCCCCGACGCCACCCCCCGCCTGCACGTGGGCGAGCCCAGCACCGACCCGGTGCTGCCGCTCGACGACTACCGGCAGAAGGTGCTGCGCGCGGCCCGCCGCGGCTACACCTACCCCTACGAGCTGACCGACCTGCTCGCCGGCAGCGGCAGCTTCGTCGAGCACGACCTCGACGGGTCGGGCGCCCTGGTGCCGGTCGACCGCCCGCGCGGGGGCAACACCGCCGCGGTCGTGGCGGGCGTGGTCAGCACCCCGACCGCCCTGCACCCCGAGGGCGTGACCCGGGTCGTGCTGCTCGGTGACCCGACCAAGGCGCTCGGCGCGCTGTCGGAGCCGGAGTGCTCGCGGGTCATCGCCGCGCTCGACCTGGCCGAGCGGATGGGCGTGCCGCTGGAGTGGTTCGCGCTGTCGGCGGGCGCGCGGATCTCGATGACCTCCGGCACCGAGAACATGGACTGGGTCGCGGCCGCGCTCAAGCGGATCGTCACCTTCACCCAGGCGGGCGGCGAGATCAACATCGTCGTCGCGGGCATCACCGTCGGCGCCCAGCCGTACTGGAACGCCGAGGCCACCATGCTCATGCACACCAAGGGCATCCTGGTCATGACGCCCGACTCGGCCATGGTGCTCACCGGCAAGCAGTCGCTGGACTTCTCCGGCGGGGTGTCCGCCGAGGACAACTTCGGCATCGGCGGCTACGACCGCGTCATGGGCCCCAACGGCCAGGCGCAGTACTGGGCCCGCGACCTCAACGCCGCCCGCGACGTGCTCATGGCGCACTACGAGCACACCTACGTCGCGCCGGGGGAGACCGCGCCGCGCACCGCGGGGACCACCGACCCGCTCGACCGCGACATCAGCGACTACCCGCACGCGGTCGTCGGCTGCGACTTCACCACCGTGGGCCAGGTGTTCTCCGCCGAGCACAACCCCGACCGCAAGAAGCCGTTCGACATCCGCACGGTGATGCGCGCGGTGTCCGACCAGGACCACCCGGTGCTGGAGCGCTGGGCGGGCATGGCCGACGCCGACACCTCCGCGGTGCAGGACGTCCACATCGGCGGGCGCCCGGTGTGCCTGATCGGCATCGAGTCGCGGGCGGTGCCCCGCCGCGGGTTCCCGCCCACCGACGGCCCGGACACCTACACCGCGGGCACGCTGTTCCCGCGGTCGTCGAAGAAGACCGCGCGGGCCATCAACGCCGCCTCGGGCAACCGCCCGCTGGTGGTGCTGGCGAACCTGTCCGGCTTCGACGGCTCCCCGGAGTCGATGCGCAAGCTGCAGCTGGAGTACGGCGCCGAGATCGGCCGGGCGATCGTCAACTTCGAGGGCCCGATCGTGTTCTGCGTGATCTCCCGCTACCACGGCGGCGCGTTCGTGGTGTTCTCCAAGGCGCTCAACCCGAACATGACGGTGCTGGCGCTGGAGGGCTCCTTCGCCTCGGTGCTCGGCGGCGCCCCCGCCGCGGCGGTGGTGTTCGCCGGTGAGGTCAACAGCCGCACCGCGGCCGACTCCCGGGTGGTCGACGTGCAGGCGAAGGTCGCCGCCGCCACCGGCGCCGACCGCGCCGCGCTGGCCGCCGAGCTGGTGGACGTGCGCGCCTCGGTGCGCGCGGAGAAGCTGGGTGAGGTCGCGGCCGAGTTCGACCGGGTGCACAACATCGAGCGCGCGGTGGCGGTCGGGTCGGTCGACGAGATCGTCTCCGCGGCCCAGCTGCGGCCCAAGGTGATCGAGGCGATCGAGCGCGGCCTGGCCCGCTGACGCCGGACGGGGGTGCCCGGTGGTCGGGCACCCCCGTCGGGGTCGGTCGTGGCGGTCAGGCGGCGAGCGAACCGTAGACCAGGACGTTGTCCAGGTAGCTGTGGTTCGCGGCGTCGAACTTCCCGCCGCAGGTGATCAGCCGGATCTCCGGGCGGTCGGTGTCGCCGTAGACCGCGTCGGTGGGGAAGGTGTCCTTGGCCACCTGGTCCACTTTGTACACGGTGAAGGCGACGGTGCTGCCGTCGGCGCGGCCGACCTCCACGCGGTCACCGACCGCCACGTCCTTGAGCCGCCAGAAGATGCCGGGCTTGCGGTTGCCGTCGACGTGGCCGAGCACCACGGCCGGGCCCGCCTCGCCGGGCGCCGGGCTGTCGCGGTACCAGCCCGCCTGCATCGGCTGGTCCACTGGCGGCACCTCGACGGTCCGGTCCGCGTTGAGGCCGAGCTGCACCAGGGTGGACCGGGCCGCGATGCTGGGCACGTCGATCCACAGCGGCGTCACCGGTGCGCTCGGCGCGCTCACCTGCGCCTGCTGCGGCGCGGACTGCGGTGCGGGCTCCGCGGGCGAGCAGGCGACCAGCGCGGCGGCGAGCAGGGTGAGCAGGCCGAGCAGCGGGCGGCGCGTCACCGCAGGCCCGCCGACCCGGTCTCCGGGGCGCCGACCGGGACCTGCGCGACCTGCCGGTCGCCCGCGGGCCGCGGCGCCGTGGTCGTGGTGGGCGCCGCGGGCGTGGTGGTCTGCGCGACCGAGGTGACCCGCCCGCAGGTCGACGAGGCCAGGATGACGTCCCCGCTGCCCAGCTGGGCGGCCGGGCCGCCGAGCAGGCGCAGGTGCAGCGCGTTGACCGTCAGCGTGCCGTCGGCGGCGGTCACCTGCTCGTTGACGACCAGCTCCAGCACCCCGGGGATGCCCAGCCGCTGGTTCGGGCTGCCGTCGAGGGGCAGCCGCCCGAGCCCCGCCAGGTCGAGGTCGACGACCGTGGCCGACCCGGTGACCCCGGCGGGGGTGGCGGTGCACTCCGAGGCCAGCGTCCGCACCGTGGGCGTGCCGCCCGCCAGCGCGGCCAGCACCGGCAGGCTCGCGTCGACGATCGCCGCGGTCGAGTGCACCCCGGCCCGGGAGGCCACCGACGAGCTCGTCACCGCCTTGGCCCGCACCAGCCCGGCCAGCGGCACGTCGACCACCGAGGCCTCGGTGGGCCCGGCCGTCGACGAGGGGGCCAACCGGCCCGTGTCCACCGTCAGCCCCTGCTCGCCCAGCACACCGGGCAGCAGCGACACCCTCGCCGAGGCGCCGAACGCCGACCCGGCGTCCGGTTCCGCGCTCGCGGGCGCCGCGGCGCCCACCACCCCGACCACGACCGCCGACAGGACGGCGGTGCCGCGGGTACGCATGTCCAACCGCATCAAGGCAAAACCCCTTCGCACAGGAGAAAGAGATGGCGGCCCGCTCCACACCCCGTCCCCCGGCGGCACAGGTGTCGATCACACACCCGGATGGGCGAGCGGGAGGGAAGCTACCAAACTCCTTGCGCCCCAATCGAAATCCAGCTCACTCATCGGGGTGGCCCGCAACTATCCTGCGTTGATCACCGACGGCCTTGAGCGCTGAACAGGGCGACGTCGACCCCGGTGGGTCCGACCGATCCGGTGACCCAGCGTCACCTCACCCCGGTGCGCGGTGCTCGAATGGCCGCACCGTTCACTCGTTGTCGTACACCTGCAAGGTGCAGCCGGGCGCACGCGTCCGCTGTGCTCCGCGCCACGTCGAGGCAACCCCGCACCGGTTCCGGCGCTCCGGTCAGCGCGCGGGCGACGCGCCCAGCTCCATCCCCGCGATGAGCAGGGGTAACCGCGCGGAGCTGGCGGCCTCGGCCTCGGCGTCACCCCGGTGGCGGGCGTCCCACAGCGCCGCCTTCTCCCGCAGGTACCCCAGCCGGGCCTGCTTGGCCCGGATCTCCGCCTCCACCCGCTCGGCCTGGCGCAGCAGCAGGTCGCGCTGCTCGGCCGAGGTCGACAGCCCGCGCGCCCGGTTGGCCAGGTAGACCCGCATGTCCTCGATGCGCATGCCCACCGCACGCAGGCACGCCAGCACCTCCAGGGTGTCGACGTCCGCGGTGCCGTAGCGGCGGTGCCCGCTGCGCTCGTCCCGGCTGACCGGCCCGATCAACCCGATGTCCTCGTAGTACCGCAGCGTCGGCTCGCTCAGCCCGCAGTGCCGCGACACCTCCTGGATGCTCAACGCGACCATGGCCCCCAGCGAACCACCCCTCAAGCGCTTGAGGTCAACGGCCCACCCCCGGCGGGGTCTTCGTGCGGGCGGTCGGCGGTCCTGCGACACTTCCCCCGGAGTGCGCACGCGCTCGGCGAGGAGGACGGATGACCACGCGCGTCCCGGCGGTCCCGCGCGGACGCCGATGACCGACACCCCCGCCACCCGGGCGCCCGCGCGGTTCACCGCCGAGATCGCCGCCCGCAGCGGTGAGCTGGCCGCGGTGCGCGACGACCTGCGGAGCTGGTTGCGCTCCCGCGACGCCTCCCCGGACCTGGTGGTCGACGTGCTGCTGGTGGTCGACGAGGCGATGACCAACAGCGTCGAGCACGGCTACCGCGGCGGCGTGCCGGGCCCGGTGCGGGTCTCCGCCGAGCTGGGGGCCACGGCCCTGCTCGTGGTCGTCTCCGACGACGGCTGCTGGCGCCCGCCGCGGCCCGCCCCCGACAGCACCCGCGGCCGCGGGCTGGAGATCATGCGCGCGGTGGCCTCCGCCGTCCGGCTGGACACCAGCCGCGGCACGACGGTCTCGCTGACGATCCCGCTCGACGGGGTCAGCTGACGCCTGCGCCGGGCGCGTCGACCCGCAGGGCCACCAGCACCGCGTCGTCATCGATGTCGTCGAGCACCACCCGCCGGGCGAACAGCCCGTCGAGCAGCGCGGGCAGGTCGTCCACGCCCCCGGCCCCGAGGTCCGCGGCGAGCTCGGCGGTCTCCACCCGGGAGTCGAGGCCGCGCCGGTCGGTCAGCCCGTCGGTGTGCAGCAGCAGCACGTCGCCCGGCGCCAGCTCGGCGGTGTGGTCGTCGATCCCCTTGGGGCGCAGCCGCGGGTAGCCGAACATCATGTCCCGCTGGTCGAGGACCTCCACGGTGCCGTCCGCGCGGCGGATGAACGGCGGCGGGTGCCCCGCGTTGGCCCACCGCACCTCCCACCGGCCCCCGGGCAGCGGCCGCAGGTGGCAGTGCACGAGCGACCCGGTGGCGGGTGGCCCCACCGCGGCGCAGGCGCGCTCGACCGCGTCCACCACCGCCGACGGCAGGCCTGCCGGGCGCTCCCAGGTGGCCTGCCGGGCCATGCTGCGCACCTGCCCCATGACCGCCGCGGCGTGCAGGTCGTGGCCGGTGATGTCGCCGACGGTGACGGCCAGCCCGCTGCCGCCGTCGAACAGCACGGCGTCGTACCAGTCGCCGCCGACGTGGTCGGTCTGCGAGGAGGGCCAGTAGCGCGCCGCCATCGCCAGCCCGGGGACCTCCGGCAGCGGGCTGAGCATGGCGTCCTGGAGCTGGTGGGCCACGGTGATGCGCTGCTGGAGGAAGCGGGTGCGCTCGACCGCCCGGCCGATGTAGTCGGCCAGCGTCGCCAGCACCACCTGGTGCTGCGGCCCGGCCTCGGGCAGCTCCGGCCAGCCCAGCTCCAGCGCGCCGATGACCTCCCCGGCCGCGTGCAGCGGGGTGCGCACCAGCGCGCTCAGCCCGCGCGCCAGGTGCGCGGCGGCGACCTCGGGGGCGAAGCCCGCGGCGATGGCGGCCTCGTCGGCGAACAGCGCCACCTGCCGCGGCCACGGCCCGTCGACCACCGGTTCCAGGTCGATGTGGACGTGCGTGGCCCCCACGGCCTCGGAGACGACGCCCGCCACGACCTCCCGGACCTCGTCCACGTCGACGGCCTTGGTCAGCGCCTCGGACACCGCCAGCAGCAGTTGCGAGCGCTCCAGCGCCCGCACCAGCCGGGCCTCCGCCGCCGCGGTCTGCGCCCGCTCGCGCTCGGCGTCGCGCAGCGAGATCCGCAGGCGCAGCCGCGCGGACGTGCCGTCGGCCAGCGCCGAGAGCACCGCCAGCTCCTCGCGGCGCCAGACCCGCGGCACGTGGTCGATCGCGCACAGCGAGCCCAGCGGTCGACCGGCGCCGTCGGTGAGCGGGAACCCCGCGTAGGCGACGACGCCGAGGTCCACGATCGCCTCGTTGTACCGCAGCACCGGGTGCTCGCGGGCGTCCTCGACCACCAGCGGCTCCCCGGACACCACGACGTGCTGACAGAACGAGTGCGACAGCGGCGTGCCGCGGCAGGACGCCCACGGCTCACCGAGCCCGACGGCCCCGGGGAAGTGCTGCCCCTCGGTGTCCACGAGGCTCACCAGCGCCACCGGCACCCCCAGCAGGTCGCGCACCTGCTCGGAGACGGCGTCGAACTCCGCGTCGGCCTGCGCCCCCAGCCCCGTCTCGCCCAGCGCGGCCACCCGCCCCGGCTCGGCCAGCGCCTCGATCACGGGGGTCTGGTCGGTGTGGACGTCCGGCTGCGCGCCACTGCTCGCGACGTCCACCGCACCTCCTCTGCCGCCGCGGCGGCGGGGTGCCTCCCACGGTAAGCCGCCGGGGCCCCTCGGGCACGATGAGGGTGGTCACCACGCGCAGGCGAAATCCGGTTGAGACCGCTGCCCCCGGGAACCCCGGCCCGGACACCGGAGCCTTCAGGAGGGAACGCCGTGGGGACGACCACCGCTGAGCAGTCGCTGTGGCTGCGGGACACCGCCGCCGACAACCACCCCGCCCTGGTGGGGGCCGAGCGCGCGGACGTGGTCGTCGTCGGGGCGGGCATCGCCGGGCTGACCACCGCCCTGCTGCTGCGCAGGCGGGGCGTCGACGTCACCGTCGTGGAGGCCGCGACCGTCGGTTCGGGCGTCAGCGGCAACAACACCGCCAAGGTCACCGCGTTGCAGTCCACGATGTACTCCTCGATCGAGTCCAAGCACGGCAAGCCCGCTGCCGCCGCCTACGCCGCCGCGGCGGGCGATGGCGTCGCCCTGGTCGCCCAGCTCGCCGCGGAGATCGACTGCGACTTCCAGCTCGCCCCGGCCGCCACCTACGCCTTCGCCCAGGGGGAGCGCAGGACCGTCGAGGCCGAGTTCGAGGCGGCCCAGCGCGCCGGGCTGCAGGTGCAGTGGGAGGAGCGGATCGACCTGCCGTTCGAGACCTTCGGCGCGGTGCGCCTGCCCGACCAGGTGCTGCTGCACCCGGCCAAGTACGTGCGCGGGCTCGCCGCCGCGCTGACCGCGGCGGGCGGGGTCATCCACGAGCACAGCCGCGTGCGCAGCGTGTCCGTCACCGCCCCGTACACCGTGCGCACCGCCGAGGGCGAGATCACCGCGGACCAGGTCGTCATCGCCACCCACTACCCGCTGCTCGACCGCGGCCTGTTCTTCGCCCGCTTGGAGGCCGAGCGCTCCTACTGCGTCGCCGCCCGGCTCGCCTCCGGCGCCCCGCCGCGGGACCTGGCGATCAGCGCGGGCTCGCCGTCCTGGTCGTTCAGCAGGCACGGCGACCTCATGGTCCTCGGCGGGCGCAGCCACCCCTCGGGCGAGCGCGGGGTCGACCGCACCCGCTACACCGACCTGGAGGACTTCGCCCGCAGGCACTTCGACGTCGCGGAGATCACCCACCGCTGGTCGGCCCAGGACCCCAAGGCCTACGACCTGCTCCCCATGGTCGGCTCCTACCTGCCCGGGGCGTCGTCGCTGTGGGTGGCGACCGGGTTCAACAAGTGGGGCCTGGCCATGGGCAGCGCCGCGGGCGCGGTCCTGGCCGACCGGGTGAGCGGCGCGGCGAGCCCGCACCAGGACCTGTTCACCCCGCACCGGGTCACCCTGCGCGGCGCCCCCACCCTGGTCAAGCAGAACGCCAAGGTCGCCGCCGACCTCGTCGGCGACCGCCTGCACTCGGCCGAGGCGGGCAGCGCCGACGAGGTGCCGGTGGACGAGGCGCGCGTGCTCTCCGACGCCCAGGGCAAGAAGGGCGTCTACCGCGACCGGGCGGGCGCCCTGCACGCGGTGTCCCTGCGCTGCACCCACCTGGGCTGCCTGGTGCGGTTCAACGGCGCCGAGCGCAGCTGGGACTGCCCGTGCCACGCCTCCCGCTTCGACGTCGACGGCGCCGTCCTGGAAAGCCCGGCCGTCGACCCGCTGGCGCCGCGTGAACCGTGAGCCGTCCCGGGTGGTTCAGCGCGGTGAGCCGGTGAGCCGGTAGCCGTCGCGGCCGGAGAAGTCGGCGGTCAGCGCGAAGCGGTCACCCCGCACCAGGGTGTGCCGCCACTCCACCGGAACGCCGCGCGCCCACCCGAGCCGGGTGATCGACAGCGCCGCCGTGCCCGCGCCGCAGCGCAACCGGGCGCGCTCGGCGGCGGTGGGCAGCACGGCGCGGACCTCCTCGCGGCCGTGCTCGACCCGCAGGCCGGTCGCCCGGTGCAGCTCGGCGTACAGGCTGGTGTGCCGGAAGTCAGCGTCGAGCAGCGGCCGGGCGGTGGCGGCGGGCAGCCACACCCGGTCGATCGCCAGCGGGTCGCCGCCCGCCAGGCGCAGCCGCTCCAGGTGCACCAGCGGGGTCGACGCCTCCAGGCCCAGGCGCTCGGCCACCAGCGCGTCGGCGTGCACCTCCAGCCGGTGCACCACGCTGTCCTGGGCCAGGCCCGCCGCCTCCACCGCGGCGAACAGGCTGTGCAGCGCGCCGACCGGCTGGGTGATCTCCGCCGGTGCGGCGACCCTGGGCTGCCTGCCGCGCTCGGCGACCACCGTGCCGTCGGCGCGCAGGTCGCGCAGCGCCTGGCGGACGGTCTGCCTGCTCACCCCGTACTCCTCGACCAGGGCGAGCTCGCCGGGGAAGTGCCGGTCGAACTCGCCCGCGCCGATGCGCGCCAGCAGGTGCTCGCGCACCTGCCGCCACAGCGGCGTCGCCCCGCTGCGGTCCAACTCGACTGCGACCACGGCACCTCCCGCGCGCACTCTAGCGAGTGGCCCCCGCCGCACTGGCTTGTCAAATGTACGGACAACTCGTAGCTTCAAATGTACAGACATTTGGAGGTGCGGGGTGGAGCGGTCACGTCCGGGGTGCGGGTCATGAGCGCCGGTGTCGCGGACCGGCCCACCGCCGCGGCGCGGCCCCCGGTGCGCCGGGTCGTGCCCGGCCTGCTGGTGGCCGTGGCCGTCGCGGCGGTCGCCACGGCGCTGGGCGCGGTGGTGCCGCTGGTGGGCGGGCCGGTGTTCGGGATCGCGCTGGGCGCGGCCGCCGGGTCGCTCGTGCCGCGGTTGCGCGGTCCGGTGTGGACGGACGGCTTCGGCTTCGCCGGGCGGGTGGTGCTCCCGCTGTCGATCGTCGTGCTGGGCACCGGGTTGCCCCTCGGGGAGGTCGCGCGGGTGGGCGTCGGGTCGCTGCCGGTCATGCTCGGCACGCTGGCGGTCGCGCTGGGCGGCGGGCTGATGCTGGGCAGGCTGCTCGGCGTCGGCGGGGACACCAGGACGCTGATCGCGGTGGGCACCGGCATCTGCGGCGCGTCCGCCATCGCCGCCGCGGGCTCGGTGCTGCGGCCCCGCCAGGCCGACACCGCCTACGCGGTGGGCACCATCGTCACCTTCAACGTCGCGGCCGTGCTGCTGTTCCCGCCGCTGGGGCACCTGCTGCACCTCGACGCGCAGGCGTTCGGGCTGTGGGCGGGCACCGCGGTCAACGACACGTCCTCGGTGGTGGCCGCGGGCTACGCCTACGGCGCCGAGGCGGGCAGGCACGCCGTGGTGGTCAAGCTGGCGCGCAGCCTGATGATCATCCCGGTGGTGCTCGGCCTCGCCGCCCTGGTCGCCCGCCGCGGTGGCGCGCACGGGCCCGTGCCCTGGCACCGGGTCGTGCCGCCGTTCCTCGTCGGGTTCCTCGCCGCCGCCACGCTGCGCTCCGCGGGCCTGGTGCCCGACCCCTGGCTGCCCGCGCTCGGCGCGACCGGCGCGTTCCTGGTCACCACGGCGCTGGCGGGCACCGGTCTGGCCCTGCGCCCCGCCGACCTGCGCGCGGCCGGGGTGCGTCCGCTGCTGCTCGGCGGGCTGCTCTGGGTCGCCGTCGCCGCGTCCAGCCTCGGCCTGCAAGCGCTCACCGGCGCCCTGTGAGGGCCACCCCTCGGGGCGCCTGCCTCAGCTGCCGCCCTCGGCCAGCAGGGGGCGCAGCTCCAGGTCCGGGTGCGCGCGCTGCATGAGCCGCAGCGCCATGTCGTCGAGGAACAGCGCCAGGTCGGCGCCGTCGAGCCGGGTCAGCACCTCGCTGCGGGTGCCGCCGTCGACGGTGGTGCGCTGGTCGGGGCGGGCGAGCAGGCGCACGGTGCGGTAGGCCAGGTGCTCCAGGCGCACGGGGGAGTTGAACTCGTGCTCCATCCGGTGCGCGGCCACCTCGAACTGCATGGGGCCGACGGCGGCGAACACCGGCGCCGCGTCCCCGCGCAGGTCCGAGCGCAGCACCTGCACCACGCCCTCGGCGCCGAGCTGCTCGACCCCCTTGCGGAACTGCTTGGCCCGGCCCAGGTCCACCGGGCGCGCCACGGCGAAGTGCGCGGGGGCGAAGCTGGGCAGCCCGGGGAAGCGCACCGCGGGCTTGCCGTCGTGCAAGGTGTCGCCCACCCGCAGCGCGTTGGCGTTCACCAGGCCGATGACGTCGCCGGGGAAGGCGGTGTCCAGGGTCGAGCGCTGCTGGCCGAAGACCTGGTGGGCGTACTTGGTGGCGAACGGCTTGCCCGAGACCGCGTTGGTCACGACCATGCCGCGCTCGAACACCCCCGAGCACACCCGGGCGAACGCGATCTGGTCGCGGTGGGCGGGGTCCATGCCGGTCTGCACCTTGAACACGAACGCCGAGAACGGCGCGTCCAGCGGCCGGTCGGCACCATCCACACCGGCCCGCGGGGTCGGCTGCGGGGCCAGCTCCACGAGTAGGTCGAGCAGGTGGCGCACGCCGAAGTTGCGCACCGCCGCGCCGAAGAGCACCGGGGTGGCCGACGCGGCGGCGAACCGGTCGACGTCGAACTCCCCGTCGGAGGCCTGGAGCAGCTCGGCCTCCTCGCAGGCCCGCGCCCACTCCGCGCCGACCGCCTCGGCCGCCGCGGCCGGGTCCAGCCGCACGTCCGGGGCGGCGGTGGCCCCGCCCGCGGTCGGCTGGTACTCCACGAACTGCCCGGTGCGCACGTCGAGCACCCCGCGCAGGTGCCCGGCCTGGCCCACCGGCCAGGTCAGCGGCATCGGCTGCAGGCCGATCCGCTCGGTCAGCTCGTCGCACAGCTCCAGCGCCTCGCGGCCGGGCCGGTCCCACTTGTTGATGAAGGTGATGACCGGGATGCCCCGGTGGCGGCACACGTCGAACAGCTTCAGCGTCTGCGGCTCCAGGCCCTTGGCCGCGTCGAGCAGCATCACCGCCGAGTCGACCGCCGACAGCACCCGGTAGGTGTCCTCGGAGAAGTCGGCGTGCCCGGGGGTGTCCAGCAGGTTCACCACCGCGTCGCCGTAGCCGAACTGCAACGCCGCGGAGGTGATGGAGATGCCGCGGGCGCGCTCCATCTCCATCCAGTCCGAGGTCACCCCGCGCCGCCCCGCCTTGCCGTGCACGGCCCCGGCCTCGGAGATGACCCGCGCGTGCAGCGCCAGGGCCTCGGTGAGCGTGGACTTGCCCGCGTCCGGGTGGCTGATCACGGCGAAGGTCCGGCGGCGACCCGCCTCGCCCACCACGTCGGCGTGCGCGGCCTGGACGGTGCTGCCGGTCGACACCCGTGCTCCTCCGTTGTCGTGGGCTGGACTGGGGTGACGCTAGTCTAGGCCGCCCGCCGCGGGCGCCCCCGGGCCCCGCGCCCGGCGCGGTCCGGGCGGTGGGCGGCCCCCGCGCGGGTGAACACCTGGCCACACCCGGCGCGGACGGGTCAGGATCGACCGCACCTCGGCTAGGGTGGGGTGATGCGGCGCCACGGGACGGTCGAGCACACCGGTGACCTGGGCCGCGCCGATCACGTCTGCTGGGCCTGCGACGGTGCCGAGGAGTTCGTCGGACGGGCGCGGACCTTCCTCGACCAGGGCATCGGCCTGGGCCAGCAGGTCTGGCTGGTCGCCCCGGGCGACCCCGGCGAGCTCACCGACCGGCTGCTCGGCACGGGCGACCCGGCCGCGGGGCGGCTGCGCGCCGCGCTCGGCGCGGGTGGTGCCCGGGTGGTCTCGCTCGACGACACCTACACCGCGGGCGCGGTGGTGCGGCCCGACGAGCAGGTCCGGGTGTACGCCGCGGCCACCGCCGCCGCCGTGGCCGCCGGGTACACCGGCCTGCGGGTGGCCGCCGACTGCACCGAGCTGGTCGCCACCGGGCCCCAGCTGGCCGCCTTCACCCGCTACGAGCACCGCGTCGAGCGGATGATGGTGGACGTGCCGTTCTCGGCCATGTGCGCCTACGACCGCGGCCTGGGCGAACGGGCGATCGAGCAGCTCTCGGCGGTGCACGCCACCGGCAACGACCCCGCCACCCGCTTCCGCCTCTTCGGCACGCCGGGCGCCACCGCCGGGCTCGCGGGGGAGCTGGACCTGGCCACCCTCGACCTGCTCCGCGCGGTCCTCGACCGCGCCGACCCGGAGCCCGGGGCCGACGGCCGGGTCGTCCTCGACGTCGCCGACCTCGGGTTCGCCGACCACCGCTCCCTGCTCGCGCTGGCCGACCACGCCGACCGGCACGGGGCCACCCTGGTGCTGCGCTCGGCGCCGCGGGCGGTCGCCCGCGTCGTCGACTTCCTCGACGTGCCGACCCTGCGCGTCGCCGCGGCTGCCTGACCGCGCAGGCAGTCTCCCGCTCCACCGTCCGTCACGCGCTCGCAGCAGCCGCGGACCGCCGGGCGCGGGTGCGGGCTGTGGTCAGCAGGGCGACGGCGAGCAGGAGTTCGGCGAGGTCACCCCCGTAGTACATGACCTCCGCGGCACCGCGCACCTGGTCGGCTGGCGCGTCCACGCGGGTCCAGAAGCCGCCGTACAGCAGTTGTGAGACCACCGCGTGCACCGCGATCGCGCAGCCGAGGTAGACGAGCCGGGTGCGGGTGCCGGGCCGTCCCGGGTGCGGGTCGGGCCCGGCGATCACGTGCGCGAAGAGGGTGCCCGCGACGAGGAAGTGCGCGTGCAGCAACCAGTGCCCGGCCGGGTGGGCGGTGAGGACAGTGAAGAGTGGTGTGAAGTACAGCGGCACCAAGCTGACCGTGGACAGGAGCAACGCCGTCAGCGGGTGGGCGAGCGCACGCAGCGGACGGCTGTGCAGGAGCGCGCTCAGCCGCCTGCCCTGGTGCACGGGAAGGGCGCGCAGGAGCAGCGTCGCGGGAGCGCCGAGCACCAGCGCCACCGGTGCGTACATCCCGACGATGAGGTGTTGCACCATGTGCCCGCGGAAGTCCGCTCGCGCCCACGTCGCCACCGGCGGCAGGAACGCGACGGCGAGGAGGACGAGCCCGGCGCCGAAACTCGCGGTGCGCCAAGGGCTCCAGCCCCGAGCGGGGTTGCGGGCGCGGGAGCGGCGCACCAACGACAGGTAGGTCGCCGCGGCCAGAGCCAGGACGAGCGCGGGCAGGGCCGCGCCCGCGTCCGCGCCGTGGTGGTGCATCAGGACCGGGCGGGCAGCGGCCGCGCGCTGCGCCGCAGCGCCCACCCGCCGAGCACCAGCAGCGCCCCCAGCAGCAGGAACCCGAGGTCCCACCACAGCTGACCCGGACCGCTCCGCACGTGGTGGATGCCGAGCACGTGGTGGTCGAGGACACCTTCGACCAGGTTGAACAGGCCCCAGCCCACCAGCACCCACCCCCACAGCGCCCGGGAGGTCCACGGGGTGCGGCGGTCAGCGGTGAGCCGCGAGTGGAGCAGCGCCAGGCCGGTGAGCACGGCGAGCCAGCACACGGTGTGGAAGACCCCGTCCCACACGGTGTTCATGCCCAGCCCGGAGACCGTGCCTGGGTCGTAGTAGGGCACGCCGATGTTGTCGGTGTCGGTGCTGGTGAGCATGTGGTGCCAGCGCAGCAGTTGGTGCAGCAGGATGCCGTCGACGAACCCGCCCAGCCCGACGCCGAGCAGGGTGCCGGGCAGCCGGAGGGCGTCGCGCGGACCCGCGCCGGTCGCCGCGCGCGTCGAGCTGGTCATCGGTGGCCTCCCGTGATCGGCTGCCACCGGCTTCCCCGCGCCCGGGGCGCGAAACCCGGGTCAGGGGTGCCGGGGGCCGTCGACGCGCGGCTGGCGGGGGAGGCGGGCCGCGGCGATGTCGATGACTCGCGCGACGATCGAGCCCGGTCGCACCAGGACGGTGAGCCGCACGCCCGCGGCCGCGCAGCGGTGGTGCAGCCGCACCAGCTCGCGCAGGCCCGACGCGGCCAGCAGCTCCAGCGGGGTGAGGTCGACGACCAGCTCCGCCTCGGGCGCCGTCCGGTCGAACGCGGCGTCGAGCGCCGCGCGGAACTCCTCGGTGCTGCTGATGTCGACGGCCCCGCGGAAGACCGCGCGGACCACGGCCGACCCGGTCCGTGCACCGCTCGTGTCTCGCACGCCGCACCTCCAACGTCGCATGACGGGTGGCTCACCGTACTCGCGGCCCCAGGGGATCGGAAGCCACGACCACAGGGGGGTGAGACGCCCGCTTCACCGCTGCGCGGCGGATTCCCGCACCCCCAGGTCCTCAGCGGACACCTCGCGCGCGAACCGGTGCACCCCGGCGATGGCGAGCAGTTCGCGCACGTGGCCCGACGGCGCCGTCACCAGCCACGCGGTGAACCCCAGCGCGTCCGTGGCCGCGCAGAACGCCACGACCTCGCGCACGGCCGCGGTGGACAGGGCGCCCACACCCCGCAGGTCCAGCACGACGACGACGGCTTGCTCGACCCGTCCCCGCGCCTCGGTGAGCGCCTTGGCCAAGGCGCCCGCCTCCCCGGCCCGCACGTCCCCCGCGACGGCGATGACCGCCGTCGCGCGGCCCAGCGACCCCGTGTCGAGCGTGAACACCCGTCTGCCCTCCAGCCCGTTCTCCTCCGGGCACCCCGTGCACCCGGTGGGCTCGCCTCGACCTGTCCCGGTCGAAGTTCGCCCGAACGGGCCACCATTGCCCCTGCGTCCGCGCGGTGTGCCGCACCCGTCCGGCTCCGCCCGGAGCGGGGGTGCGCCACCCGCGCTGATCACTTCCCCCGGTGGGCGGATGTCAAACCCGGGTGCGGCTCGGCGCGCCCGCCCGCGCGGCGCCGCCGGTGTCCGGAACCCGCAGCATGACCCGCGTGACGTGGGGTATTCGCGCAGACCTGTCCCGCGGGGGTGTGAGGGGTGTGTGCCGTGTTCGCCGTGCTGGTGACCGAGGAGAGCGGCGGTCTGGTGTTCGTGGAGCTGCTGGGCGAGCTGGACCGCACCGTCCTCGGTCGGTGCCGGTCGCAGCTGCACGACGCCGCCCCCGAGGACCCGGCGTCGTGCGTGGCCGTCGACCTGCGCTCCCTGGACTTCTGCTGCGTCGCCGGGGTGCGCGAGCTGTTGCGGTTCGGCCTCGCGCTGCGCGCCCGCGGCGTCTCGGTGTGCCTGGTGGCCGAGCCCGGCACGCACCTGCGCGCGGTCTTCGAGATCGCGCGCGGGCGCGCCGACGTGCCGCTGCTCGCGGCGGGCGAGGTGGGCGTCTGGGCGGTGCTGGCGCGCATCGACCGGTGACGGCGCCGCCGGTCAGCCGCCGAGCAGGTGGGAGCGCTGGGCGGTGAGCACGCCGTCGAGCCCCGCCAGCGTGGTGTTGAGCCTGCCCGCGACCTCGTGCAGCGCCGCGCCCTCGCGCGGGGACGAGCGCGGGCCCGCCATGGCCTGCGCGCTGCGCTCGGCGAGGGCGGCGGCGCCGATGGGGTGCGGCAGGCGGGCGCGGCGCAGGTCGGCGTAGGTGGTGGCGCCGGTGTCCGCGAGCGCGAGGGACAACGCCGCGGCCAGGACTAGCGCGGTGTCGGCGTCCTCGTCGTCGAAGGCCCCGGCGGCGGTCGAGTAGAGGTTGAGCGCGCCCTTGGCCACCCCGTCCGGCTGGGTGCCGAGGATCGTCGTCGCGAGCACCGAGCGGTAGCCGCGGCTGGTGGCGAGCGCGCTGAAGGTGGGCCAGGTGGTGTCGTCGTCGAGCGCCCGGACCCCGCCGCGCCCGGCCGCCGCGTCGACGCAGGGCCCTTCCCCGGTCTCGTACTGGAGGTTGTCGAGCTCCGCGGCCACCGGGTCCAGGCTGATCGGGGTGCTGAGCAGGCCGTCCGGCCCGCGCACCGTGACGCTGGCGAGGTCGGTGCCGGGGATGGCGAGCTGGGCGGTCGCGGCGGTCAGGGTGAGGACGTGGGCCGCGGTGCCCGCGCTGTGCAGCAGGGCCGCGAGGCGCAGGAGGTCTCTGGCCGGATCGGGATCCGGTGCGTCGTCGTTCTGGATGGCGGACATGCGCCAGGTTGCCCACTGGAATCGCGGTTAGGCATATCGCTGCGCGGGCACCCTGTAATCCATTTCTCAGGGTCATCCACCTCTCGGGGGTTGCCCTTTTCCCAGGGGTCTGTCCACCTGTCGGTGTGTCAAGCTGAATGGCCAACTGGGACACGGGGTGGCATGCGCGCGCCAGGCCTTCGGCGGTGTCGGCGCGAGTGGGTGACAGGGCACGCGTCTTGTTGGGCGCAATCCCCCGGTGGGGGCCGTCGGAGCGCTCCGCGCTGGTTAAGGTTCGAGCCGTGACGACGCAGTTCAGCGTGGTGCTCAGGGAATTGCGCAGGCGGGTGCCGCTGACCCAGGAGGAGCTGGCCGATCGGGCCGGGGTGTCGGTGCGCACGATCCGCAGGCTGGAGACGGGGGAGCGGGCGAACCCCCAATTGGACACGGTGCGCCTGCTCGCCGACGCCCTGGGGTTGGCCCCGGACGAGCGGGCCCGGGTGCTGGCGGTGGTCGACGGGCACGCCGCTGCCGCCGAACTCGCTGTCCCCGCCGAACTTGTTGGTTCCGCCGAACTCGTCGTCCCCGCCGAAGCCGCCGAGCGCGCTGAGCCCGCCGCTCCCGCCGAACCCGTCGTCGCGCCACCCGCCGAGGAGGCGGGCCGCGACACCGAGCCGCCCGCAGGGGCGCCGAATCGCACCGAGCCCGCGGCGGTGCGCCCGAGCGGTGCAGTGGGCCTGCTCGCACCCGCCGCGCCGGTCGAGTCGACCTTGGAGCGCAGGCTGGCCGCGGCCGCCGACGACCTGGCGCACGCGGTCGGGGCGCGGTTGGGCCGGGAGGAGGAGCTGCGGCGGGTGCAGGACCCGTTCCCGCTCCCCGTGCGCTGGCAGCTGGCCCCCGAGGGGGTCATGGACCACTGGGAGAACATCTGCCGCGCCTCGCCGGGCGCCACCGCGCGCCCGCTGGACCTGGCCGGGCGGCTGCCGGAGGTGGCCGAGGTGTACCGGCGGGTGCCGTCCGGGCGGCTGGTGGTGCTCGGGCGCACCGGGTCGGGCAAGTCGGTGCTCGCCGCCCGCTTCGTCCTCGACCTGCTGGGCGCCCGACCGCCCGGCGGCGCCGTCCCGGTGGTGTTCGCCCTCGGCTCGTGGGACCCGACCGCGACCCTGTTCCGCGACTGGCTGGCCGCCCAGCTCGTGCGCGACCACCCCGGTCTGGAGGCCACCGGCCCCGACGGCGGCGACCTGGCGACCGCGCTCGTCGAGGCCGGGCGGGTGCTGCCGGTGCTCGACGGGTTCGACGAGCTGGCCACCGGGCTGCACCGGCCCGCCCTCGACGCGCTCAACGCCACCACCCTGCCGCTGCTGCTCACCAGCCGCCCCGGCGAGTACGCGGCGGTGGCGGGCGCGGCGGCCCTCACCGCCGCCGCGGCCGTGCGGCTGACCGACCTCACCGTCGCCGACCTCGCCGACTACCTGCCCCGCACCGCCCGCAAGTCCGGCGGCGGCACCGCTTGGGACCCGGTGCTGGCCGAGCTGCGCGCGCACCCCGAGCGCCCCGCGTGCCTGAACCTGCGCACGGTCCTGACCACCCCGCTCATGGTCGGCCTGGCCCGCACCGCCTACAGCGGCCCCGACGGCGCCGACCCCGCCGCCCTGCTCGACCCCGCGCGCTTCGCCAGCCAGCACGACCTTGAGGACCACCTGCTCGCCAGCTTCATCCCCACCGTCTACCGCGACCCCGACGCCCGCTGGGACCCCGACCGCGTGCGCGGCTGGCTCGCCCACCTCGCCCGCCACCTCGACCGCCTCGGCACCCAGGACCTCGCCTGGTGGCAGCTCGGCGCGAGCATGCGCCGCTCCGCCAGGATGGTCGTCCTCGGCGTCGTCGCAGGCTTGTTCGTCGGTGTGCTCAGCGGTGCGCTCATCCGGCTGCTGGGCGCTCCCACCGCGGGCGGCACCCCGGTCAACGCGCTCGTGCTGGCCCTGGAGAACTGGGCCGGGTTCGGCCTGGCCTTCGCCCTCGGCCACGGCATCGGCAACGCCGTCGAGGGCGGCCCGTTCCGGCCCTCCCGGGTCCGCCTCGCCCCGCGCGGCGGCGCCCGGCGGCTGCGCGCCCGGTTCCTGCCCCGGCTGGCGGTCGGCGTCGCGGGCGGCCTCGGCGCGGGCGTGGTGCTCGGCCTGGCCAACTCCGCCGGGCACAACCCGATGGGCATCCCCGGCTCCGGCTTCCCCGGCGGCTTGGCCACCGGGATCGCCATGGGCGTGGTCAGCGGCGTCGCCTGGGGCCTGCTCGCGGGGGTCGAGGCCCCGGTCGACATCCGCTCCAGCGTCGACCCCGCCCACCTGCTGCGCACCAACCGCCGGATGGTCGTCGGCGGGTTCGCGGGCCTGGGCGTCGTGCTGGGCCTGCTGCACGCCGCGCTGCTGGCCCTCGCCCAGGGCCGCCTCGACCCCGCCACCCTGCCGCTGGACCTCACCGTCGGGCCGGTGGTCGGGTTCGCGATCGGGGTGTGCGTCACGGCGTGGGGGCACTGGCTGGTGTTCGCGCGGGTGTGGCTGCCGCTGACGGGGAAGCTGCCGTGGTCGGTCGCGGCTTTCCTGGACGACGCATGCCGCCGGGGGGTGCTGCGGCAGGTGGGCGCGGTGCACCAGTTCCGGCACGCGCGCCTCCAGGCGCACCTGGCGTCGTCCTGACACGGGCTGGGGAGCGGGAAGCCCCCGGCCGCGCGAGGGGGGAGACGGCGGCCGAGGGCTGGTGTGGGGGTCGGTGCGGCGGTCGCCTCGCGGCGAGTGGCGCGACGCGGCTCCCGTGGGGGTGTTCCGCGAAGGCAGTGGGTGAGGCCCGGGGACTCGTTCCGCACCGACCAGCACGTACAACGGCGATCCCCCGCCTGGTGTTCCGCCCTGGTCGTGAGCCGCCTCACCTCGGTGCCATCAGCCGTGCGGCGGTGGCTGTGCCGGGCGGGGACCGTACTGTTCGGGTGTGACGCGCGGGCTGGTCCTGGCTGTGGTGGCGGTGTTCGGCGTGGCCTCGTGCAGCGCCACATCGGAGGGGCCTGGTGGTCCTCCGGCGTCCGCGGGGCCCGCGTCGCGACCTGCGGTGGCCGCCCCGCCCGCCGGGGCGGCGTTCGACTACCAGTTGGGCGGCGCCTACGAGCCGCCGGACGGGGTCCGGGTGCTCAGCCGCGATCGCACCGCCGACGCCGCTCCCGGCGTGTACTCCATCTGCTACGTCAACGCCTTCCAGGCCCAGCCCGGTGCCGAGGGGGAGTGGGACCCCGACCTGCTGCTCCGCGGCACCGGGGGCGAGCCGGTGATCGACGAGGAGTGGGACGAGGCCCTGCTCGACCTGCGCACCGAGAACAAGCGCACCCGCGTCGCCGCCAAGGTGGGGCGGTGGATCGACGAGTGCGCGGCCAAGGGCTACCGGGCGGTCGAGCCGGACAACTTCGACAGCTACACGCGCTCCCAGGACCTGCTCACCGCCGACGAGGCGCAGGCCTTCTTCCGCCTCCTGGCCGCCCACGCCCACCGGGCGGGGTTGGCCATCGCGCAGAAGAACACCTCCGACCTCGCGCCCCGACGACAGGCGAACGGTGCGGACTTCGCGGTGGTCGAGGAGTGCGGGGAGCAGGACAACTGCGGCGACTACACCCCCTACTTCGCGGACAACGTCATCGTCATCGAGTACACCGATGAGGGACTGGCGAACGCTTGCGCGAAGTGGGGATCGCTCAGCATCGTCCGCAGGGACAAGGACGTGCTGCCCCAAGGGTCCGCGGGGTACGTCCGCGAATCTTGCCGCTGACCCCCGCCCGGTTCCTCACAGGCGGCTGGCCAGCGTCGCCACCCCGGCGCCCGACAGCTGCTCCACCGCCCCGGCGCGCCCCGCCATCGCCATCAGCAGCGGCTCGGCGGGGCCTTCCACCACCGGGCCCTCGCCCGCTGCCCAGTCCACATCGGTCGCCCGCAGTCGCAATCCCCTGACCCGCTTGGCCGCGCCGATCGGCGGCGCGATCCTCGCGAAGCCCAGCACCGCCACCAGCCGCTCCGGCGGGATCTCCCGGGGCCTGCCGAGCGGGCGCCGGATGTCCTGGTGGTGCACCAGCCCATCGGTCAGCGCGATGCGGGCCCCGAACGCGGCGGGCAGGCCGTGTGGCGAGACGCGCTCCCTGGCCACCGCCAGCAGCTCCGCCGGGGTGCGTGCGCGTGCTTCGTCCACACCGGCCTGGTTCCCGGCGACGCCGCCCTTGACCAACCGGCGCACGGTGCCGCCCACCCCGAGCGAGTCGTAGTCGAAGACGTGCGCCACGACGTCCCGGACCCGCCAGCGCGCGCACAGGGTCGGCGCCTCCCACTCCTCGGGGGTGAGGGTCGCCAGGAAGTCCACGAGTTCCGCGCGTTCGGCACGCGCCATGGCCTTGGTGTCGCTCATCGCACTCCTCCGCGGCGCTGGTGCGCCAACCCTAGGCGGGGGCGCGACCGCGGGCACGGCGAGCGCGGCCCGTCGCCGTCAGGCGGTGTCCAGGGCCGCGGCGAGGTCGTCAACCAGGTCGTCGGTGTCCTCCAGACCGACGGCGAGGCGCAGGTGACCGGCGCGGTGGAAGTGCTCGGGGTAGTTCTCGTCGCCGCCCCTGGTGCCCGGGCCCGCGTGCACGATCAGCGTCTCGTCGTGGCCCAGCGACACCGCGGGCGTGATGACCTTCAGGGCGTTGACGAAGCGGGTGTGCGCCGCCGAGTCGCCGGTGAGGGCGAAGGTCAGCACCGCGCCGAAGCCGCCGGTGAACTGGCGGCGGGCGAGCTCGTGCTGCGGGTGGCTCGGCAGGCCCGGGTAGGCGACGAACGCGACCCGCGGGTCCTGCTCCAGGAACTCCGCGATGCGCTGGGCGGAGGCCACCTGCGCGCGCAGCCGCAGGGGCAGGGTCACCGAGCCGCGCGTGATCAACCACGCGTTGAACGGCGACAGCACCCCGCCCACGTCCACCAGCGCGTCCGCCCGGACCTGGTCGAGCAGGGCGCGGCTGCCGGTCACCACCCCGCCCATCGCGTCGCCGTGGCCGTTGATGAACTTGGTCAGCGAGTGCACCACCACGTCCGCGCCGTCGGCGAGCGGCCGGTAGAGCGGCGGTGGCGTGAACGTGCTGTCGACGCTGAGCAGCGCCCCGGCCCCGTGCGCGACCTCCGCCAGCGCGGCGACGTCGGCCACCGCGGTGGTGGGGTTGGCGATGGACTCGACGTGCAGCAGCCTGGTGGTCGGCCGCAGCGCCCCGCGGACCGCGTCGAGGTCGGTGACGTCGACGAACGACGCCTCGATGCCGTAGCGGCGCGGCAGCAGCTCGGCGAACAGCCGCCACACCGCCTCGTAGGTCACGCTGGAGACGACGACGTGGTCGCCGCTGCGCAGGTGGGTGAAGAACAGCGCGTGCAGCGCGGCGACCCCGGTCGCGAACACGACCGACGCCTCACCCCCGTCCAGCGCCGCCAGCTTCGCCTCCAGCACGTGCTGGTTGGCGTGGCCGTTGCGGGCGTAGAACAGCCCACCGGCCGCCGACCAGCTCACCTGGGAGGCGTCCTCGGGCAGGTGGTAGGAGTTCGCCAGCACCAGCGGGGTCCGGATCGGCCCCGTCGTCGCGTGCGGGTCGTTGCCCCCGTGCACGGCCCACGTCCGCTCGCCCACGGTCGACGGGTCCCGCTTGTCCGGTGCTGCCATCCCGCTCCTCCCTCGGTCCTGCCCCGAGCTTGGCCGCTCACCCCCGCCCCGGCCACCCGTCCCGAGGTGCGGGCGCGGTCCGCTCAGGCGGCGTGGCGGGTGGCGGCGGTGAGCAGGTGCGGGGCGAGGGCGTCCGCGATGAGGGCGTAGCCGGCGGGGGAGGGGTGGAAGCGGTCGCCGGAGAACAGGGCCGGGTTGGCGCGGAAGCTGTCGAACAGCTCCGCGCCCACGGCGGCGACCGAGCCGCCCGCCCGGTCCACGGCGTCGGCCTGCGCCTGCGCGTAGGCGGCGCTGACCTGCCGGACCACGTCGCGGAACGGCTCGGGCACGGCGGTGACGATGCTGAGGTCGGGGGTGGTGGCCACGACGACGGCGGCGCCGGTGCCGGTGAGACCCCGCACCGCCTCCCCGAGCAGCCGGGCGCCCGCCTGGGGCGGGGTGAAGGAGATGAGGTCGTTGGCGCCGATGACGACCAGCGCCAGGTCCACGCCCGCCGCCGTGGCGGAGCGGACCTGGGGGGCGAGGTCGGTGGACCGGGCGCCGGAGACGGCGTGCAGGCTCAGGTCGACCTGGTGGCCCGCTCGGCGCAGGGTGTCGGACAGCCGGTGCCCCAGGGTCTGATCGGCCCTGGTGCACCCGACCCCCGCGGCGAGCGAGTCACCGAGGACGTGGAAGCGGAGGGTGTTCATCACCCCGTTCAACGCCCGGAGAGTCCGCTTTGCTCCCCGCGGTGGGTGGGGTGTGACGGCTGCCGCCGCGCAGTGCCGTGAACGGCCGTTGGCGACGTCGTCCCGGGCTTCACCACCTCGTTGTCCTCACCGGCGTGGTGGTGCACGCGCTCACCCCGGCCACTGCGGGATGAGGTAGGCCACGCCCGCCTCGGTGATCCGGTGCAGGTCGTCCTCGGTCAGGCCGCGGCCGGTGAAGCGCTCCACGGCGACGAGCCCCTTCTCGTGCTTGTCGCGGAAGTTCGCGAAGTCGAGGTCCGCCATCGCCGCCGCGGCCGCCGGGTGGTCCGGGGACGGGGTCAGGCCGGGTTCGCAGGAGCCGAGCACCTCGCCGCGCTCGGCGAACGACAACCTGGTGACGGCGTTGACGTTCCAGAACATGCTCGCCGCCCGGCCCGAGCGGGAGGCCAGGGACAACACCGGCCCGTGGCTGCCGGTGAAGCCGTTCTCCTCGACCACCAGCACGTCCGCGCCCCGGTCGAGCACGGCCAGCCACATCTGCTCCCAGCCGTGGGCCCCGCTGCGCAGGTCCGCCAGCGAGGCGGGGGCCCCCGGGTCCGCGCCGAACGCCCGCACCACCTCGGCGGCGGACGAGCCCGTGACGACCGTGACGGTGGCCGCCACGGACAGCCCGCTGCGCTGGACCCACCGGTACGCCGCCTCCGGGCGGTGGACCGGGGGCGGTTCGGGTTCCCCGCGCAGGCGGTGCCCCAGCCGATCCGCCCTGGCGTGGACGCGCGGCGGCTCGGCGGGTGCCTCCCACAGCCAGATGGCGGCGCTCTCGCCGCTCGGGTCGTCGCGGCCGTAGGCGTGCACGCGCACCCGGTAGTCGCCCGGCCACGGCGGTGTGCGCAGGCCCCAGACCTGCTCCGGCGCGCCGCCGGGGCGCGGGGCGGGGCGGGCCTCGTCGGAGCCGAGCAGGCGGGCGTCACCGCGGGTCGCCGTCCAGCTCACGTCCACGACCTCGTCCCACTCGGCGGTGTCCACCTCGTCGGGCGGCCCGGCCAGCACGCGGAAGCCGACGGCGAGGGTCCCCCGCTCCCCGCCGGTGCGGACCACGACCCCGCCCGGCACGACGTCCACCAGGCCGTTCGCGGTGAAGTCCGCGCCCACGGGGAAAGCCCCCTCGGCGAGGGCGAAGGCGTGGTCGCGCACCGCGACGGTGTCGCTGCCCGCCTGCGGCAGCCGGTACTCGGCCCGGCGGCGGGCCACCACCGCGTCGGCGTAGCCGGGCGGCACCGGGGCGCTGCGCAGCCGCTCGGTCGCCACCCCCAACGCCGTCCCCACCACCGCCGCGGTGCCCTGCCCCAGCTCGCGCAGGGCCAAGGCGGAGGTGATGACGGCCAGCGCGAGGTGACCGGCACCGTGCGCCGCCGCCAACGCCTCCTCGTCCCCGCCCACCCGGAGCGGTCCCAGCAGCGCCTCCGCGGGCAGGCCCGCGCTCGTGGCGGCGACCAGCTCCAGCAGCCCCGGCCTGGTGCGCGCCAGCAGCCGCGTCTCCCGCAGCGCCTCCGGCTCCGACCCGGCGTGGAGGGTGGCGAACGCGCCCGACGGCGGCGGGGCGAGCCCGCCGGTCAACCCGAGGTCGGGCAGGCGCAGCCGCGCCAGCGGACCCTCCAGGGCGCCGTGCACCCGCTCCACCACCCACGGCTCCACCGCGCGCAGCGCCGCCACGACCGGCGGCTCCGGCACCTGCGACCGGCGCACCACCGGTCCCCGGCTCCCCAGCCTGCCCAGGGCGGCCGCGGGCGCGGGCGGGATCGCGGACACGACGTCAGGCAGCGCGGCGGCGACGGCCGCGACGAGTTGTTCCCCCATGCCGGTCATCGTGCCGGCGCCCACCGACAAGACGCGGTGCGCTCAAGCTGACCCGACGGGGTGAACCAGGTCCTCGCAGGCCCAGGCGCGTCCTGCGGGCGTCAGCGACAATCGGGCCATGCCCGAGATCAACCGCGAGCTGGCCGACTTCCTGCGCCGCGCCCGCAGCCAGGTCGACCCGTCGCGCGCGGGCCTGCCCCCGGACGGGCGGGCGCGCCGCGTCCCCGGGCTCCGGCGCGAGGAGGTGGCCCGCCTGGCCGGGGTGTCCACCGACTACTACACCCGGCTGGAGCAGGGGCGCCGCGCGAGCCCGTCCCCCTCGGTCATCGCCGCCCTCGGCCGGGCGCTGGGGCTCGACGCGGCGGGCCGCGCGCACCTGGAGGACCTCATCGGCCTCACCAGCGCCCCCCGCCGCCGCACCCGCGGGGCGCAGCGCGTGCGCCCCGGCCTGCACCAGCTGCTGGACGCCCTCGACGGCGAGCCCGCCGTGGTGCTGGGCCGCCGCACCGACGTGCTGGCGGCGAACCGGCTGGCCAGGGCGCTGTTCACCGACTTCGACGCGCTGCCGCGCGCGCAGCGCAACTACGCCCGCTGGATGTTCTTCGACGACGAGGCCCGCACCCTGTTCGTCGACTGGGCCGACCAGGCGCGCGCCGCCGTGGAGAGCCTGCGCTTCGAGGCCGGGCGCGACCCGGACGACCGCGCCACCCGCGCGCTGGTGGCGGAACTGCGCGAGCACAGCGCCGAGTTCGACGCGTGGTGGGAGCAGCACCGCGTGCACCAGCGCACGCACGGCTCCAAGCGGCTGCGCCACCCGCTCGTCGGCGAGCTGACCGTGGACTACGAGACCCTCAACCCGCCCGGCGACCCCGACACGACGCTGTACGTCTACACAACCGAACCCGGGTCGCCCTCCCGCCACGCCCTCGACCTCCTGGCGAGCTGGTCGGCCGCGGGCGTCGAACGCCAAGACCAGGCCTGACCCCAGCCCCACGCCTCCTGCTCACCAGCGGCGGGTCACCAAGCCGAGGAGCAAGCCGAGCGGCCTCGGTGCCAGGCCGGGGACGGCACCGGGTGAGCTGTGGTGCCAGGCCGGGGACGGCACCGGGTGAGCCGTGGTGCCAGGCCGGGGATGGCACCGGGTGAGCTGTGGTGCCAGGCCGGGGATGGCACCGGGTGAGCCGTGGTGCCAGGCCGGGGACGATGCCGGGCGGGGACGAGGGGGTGGGCGGCGGGAGAAATCTGATCAAGCCCGCTCGACGGTGGCGATCAGCTCGTCGATGTCGTCATCGGTGTGGGCGAAGGAGGTGACGAACCGCGCGACCCCGGGGGCCCAGCGGTCGTGGTGGAAGGCGAAGCCCGCCGCGAGCAGCCCGTCGCGCACCCGGTCGGGGAGCGTGGCGAACAGGATGTTGGCCTGCGGCTCGGCCAGCAGCTCGATGCCCGCGGCCTTGAAGCCCCCGGCGAGGCGGGCCGCGGTGCCGTTGGACCGGCGGGCCAGGCGCAGCCACAGGTCGTCGGCCAGGTAGGCGTCGAGCTGGGCGGAGTGGAAGCGCATCTTGGACGCCAGCTGGCCCGCCCGCTTGACCCGGAACGCCAGCTGCTCGGCCGCGGCCCCGTCGAAGCAGACGATCGCGTCGGCGGTCATGGTGCCGTTCTTGGTGGCGCCGAAGGAGAGCACGTCGACGCCCGCCTTCCAGGTCAGCTCCGCGGGGGAGGCGCCGAGGTGCGCGACGGCGTTGGCGAACCGGGCGCCGTCGACGTGCACGGCCAGCCCGGCCTCCTTGGCGATGCCCGCCAGCTCCCGCACCTGCGCCGCCGAGTACGCGGTGCCCACCTCGGTCGCCTGGCTGAGGCTGAGCGCGCTCGGCTGCACCGAGTGCGCGTCCCCCGCCCCGCGCCGCACGGCCTCCCGCAGCGCCCCCGGGTCGACCCGGCAGTCCGCACCGGGCACGCCGACGAGCTTCGCGCCCCCGGTGAACGCCTCCGGCGCGCCGCACTCGTCGAGGTTGATGTGGCTCTCCGGGTGGCACAGCACGCTGCCCCACGGCGGCACGAGCGCGGCCAGGCCGAGGGAGTTGGCGATCGTGCCGGTGGAGACGGGGAACACCGCCACCTCCCGCTCGAACACCGCGGCGAGCCTGCCGCGCAGGCTGTCGGTGAACCGGTCGCTGCCGTAGGGGGCGCTCTGCTCACCCGCCGCCGCCGCGACGGCCGCGACGACCTCGGGGGGCGCGCCCGCGGTGTTGTCGCTGAGGAACAGGCGGTTGCGGGTGGTGCTCATGCGTCCTCGGTTCGACCGGTGGTGGGGGCGGCCGTGCCAGGGTAGCTGACGGGGGTGGGGGCCAGGTTTGCGCTGCGCAGGGCGGTGAAGAGGGCGCTTGGGTGGTGGGTTGGTTGCCCTCTGAAGATCGAGGGGTGGACTCGTGGTGGTCATCGGCGTCTGGTGAGGAGGGTCAGTGCTGCGGCCAGCACGAGGAGGCCGCACCAGGACAGCGGTGGTAGGCGTTCCCCGAGGACGGTTGTGCCCAGGGTGGCGGCGACGGCTGGTTCGGCCAGGGTGAGGGTCGTCGCGGTGGGGGCCGGGGTGTGCCGCAGGCCGTGGCCGAAGCAGCGGTAGGCCAGGTAGACGGTGAACAGGGCGAGGTAGGTCGCCACCGCGATGCCGCTGGGCCGCGTGAGCCAGGTGGTGTCGAGGGTGAGCACGAGCGGGAGGACGAGGAGGCCCGCCGCGCCGAACAGCGCGCCCATCACCCGGTCCGGTTCGTGGCCGGAGGCGATCAGGCGGCTGCCGATCACCGAATACGCGGCGTAGGAGAAGCCCGCCGCGGCCGCGAGTGCGGTTCCGGTGGTGTCGACGGTGGTCGGGTGGTCGGTGAGGTGGGGGCCGAGGACCAGCAGGCCGCAGCCGAGGATGGCGGCGGTGGTGGCGGCCACCCAGGTGCCGGTGGGACGGCCGTGGCCCGTGGCCCAGCCCAGCAGGCCCGCGAAGACCGGGGCGCTGCCGAGGGCGATGACGGTCGCCACGGCGACGCCGGTGCGGGAGACGGCGGGGTAGAAGGTGATCGGGTAGCCGGCTACGGCGATGGCGCCCAGCAGGAAGGACCAGCGGTCTCGGCGGGAGCTGGTGGGCGGCAGGGAGCGGGCGCCGCGGGAGGTGATGAACAGCAGGAGGCCGCCGAGGGTGAGGCCCGCGCAGCCGACGGCGGCGGGTGGGGCGCTCGCGGGGGCCAGGGAGCCTGCCGTCCCGGTGGTGCCCCAGAGGACGGCGGCGGTGAGGATGGGGGCGGGGCCTGCGGTGAGGCGCGCCCACGCGGGCGTGGTGCGGAGTGGCACGGTCGTCTTCCGGTCGTCGGGTCCTGGTGGGGACTGCGCGGGCGCGCGACGACGGAACCCCTGGTCGGGGCGGGTGCGGGTGTCGGCGTCCGCTCAGGCGCCGGGAGGTGGCAGCACGACGTGCCAGTGGCCGTTCACACCGCGAGGGTACCCGGGTGGTCGCCGACACCTGCGGCCCGCACCCGCTGGCTTGCCGGATCGGCAAGCTGATGTGCCGATCGGCACGGGCGGTGCCAGGGTGGGGACGACCTCAGGAGTCCACAGGGGAGTGAGCACATGGCGCGCAGGCGCGACACCGGCCCACCGGCGACGGGACCGTCCGAGAAGGAGGTGCTGTGGGGCCTGCTCTCCTACCTGCGCGAGTCGATCGCGGCCAAGGCCGAGGGGGTGCCGGAACCACACGTGCGGGCCGCAGGCGTGCCGTCCGGCACGTCCCTGCTGGGGCTCATCTCGCACCTGACGCAGGTCGAGCGGCACTGGTTGCTGGGGGCGACTGTGCGCGACTGGGAAGCCACCTTCCACCCCGACGCGCAGGCCACCGCCGAGGAGGTGCTGGCCGCCTACCGGGAGACGACCAGGCAGGCGGACGAGGCCATCGCGGAGTGCGACGACCTGGCGGCCCCCGGGCCGCGGGCGGGGCGGCGCACGCCGTCGTGGCGGTGGACGCTGGCGCACATGATCGAGGAGACGGGCAGGCACGCAGGCCACGCCGACATCCTCCGCGAGCTGGTCGACGGTGCTACCGGGCGATGACGGTCACTTGGCGCGCGGGTCGGTCTCGGGGCTCTGGTCGTCCGGCTGGGTGCCCGCGGCCGCGACCTCCGAGGGGGCGGCTCGGCCCGCGCGGCGGTGCAGGACGGACTCCTCGCGGAAGCGCTGCACCATCTCCGGGTAGTGCAGTTCGAACGCCGGGCGCTCGGAGCGGATCTTGGGCAGTTCGGTGAAGTTGTGGCGCGGTGGCGGGCAGGTGGTGGCCCACTCCAGTGAGTTGCCGTGGCCCCACGGGTCGTCGACCTCCACCGGTTCGCCGTAGCGGTAGCTGCGCAGGACGTTCCAGATGAACGGCAGCACGGACCCGCCGAGGACGAAGGCGCCGACGGTGGACACGGCGTGCAGGGCGGTGAAGCCGTCGTCGGGCAGGTAGTCGGCGTAGCGGCGCGGCATCCCCTCGTTGCCCAGCCAGTGCATCACCAGGAACGTCAGGTGGAAGCCGAGGAACGTCGTCCAGAAGTGCAGCTTAGCCAACCGCTCGTCGAGCATCCGGCCGGTCATCTTCGGGAACCAGAAGTACAGGCCCGCGAAGGTGGCGAACACGATGGTGCCGAACAGCACGTAGTGGAAGTGCGCCACCACGAAGTAGGTGTCGTGCACGTGGAAGTCGATCGCGGGCGCCGCCAGCAGCACCCCGGTGAGGCCGCCGAACAGGAACGTCACCAGGAAGCCGATGCCGAACAGCATGGGCGACTCGAACGTCAGCTGCCCCTTCCACATCGTGCCGATCCAGTTGAAGAACTTGATGCCCGTGGGCACCGCGATCAGGAACGACAGGAAGGAGAAGAACGGCAGCAGCACCGCCCCGGTGGCGAACATGTGGTGCGCCCACACCGTCATCGACAGCGCGGTGATGCCGATGGTGGCGAAGACCAGGCCCTTGTACCCGAACAGCGGCTTCCTGCTGAACACGGGGAAGATCTCGGACACGATGCCGAAGTACGGCAGCGCGACGATGTAGACCTCGGGGTGGCCGAAGAACCAGAACAGGTGCTGCCAGAGGATCGCCCCACCGCTGGCCGGGTCGAACACGTGCGCCCCGAGCACCCGGTCGGCCATCAGGCCCAGCAGCGCCGCGGTGAGGATCGGGAACGCGAGCAGCACCAGGATGCTGGTGAAGAAGATGTTCCAGGTGAAGATGGGCATCCGCCACATCGTCATCCCCGGCGCCCGCAGGCACACCACGGTGGTGAGCATGTTGACCGCGCCCAGGATCGTCGCCAGCCCGCCGACGACCAGGCCCATCGCCCACAGGTTCCCGCCGGGGCCGGGGGAGTTGGTGCTGTCCGAGAGCGGCGTGTAGGCGAACCAGCCGAAGTCGGCCGCGCCGCCGGGCAGCAGGAACCCGGAGAGGGTGATGAGCCCGCCGAACAGGTACAACCAGTACGACAGCGCGTTGAGCCGGGGGAACGCCACGTCCGGTGAGCCGATCTGCAGCGGCAGCACGAAGTTGGCGAACCCGAACACGTTCGGCGTCGCGTACAGCAGCATCATCACGGTGCCGTGCATGGTGAACAGCTGGTTGTACTGCTCGGGGGAGAGGAACTGCATGCCCGGCACCGCCAGCTCCCCGCGCATGAGCAGCGCCATCACCCCGCCCACCAGGAAGAACCCGAACGAGGTCGTCAGGTACATGACCCCGATCCGCTTGTGGTCGGTCGTGCGCAGCAGCGCCAGGAACGCCGACCCGCGCGGCGCCCGCCGCGCCGGGTAGGGGCGGGTCGGGACCGGCGTGGTCGCGGTGGGCGCCGTGGCCATGGAGCACTCCCGGGGTCGCAGGTCCCGGCGTTCTACCCAGCGCGCACGCGTTCAACCCCCGCGCGCGGGTGGTGGCGGCGTTTTACCGCGCGCGCGGGAGGTACCAGAACCGGATGACGCCCGAGACCGCCCCACCCCCGGCCGCCGCCACCCCGTCGACGTGGGCGCCGCTGCGCCGGGCCACCTACCGGGCGGTCTGGTCGGCGCAGTTCGCCTCGAACATCGGCACGTGGGCGCAGACGGTGGGCGCGCAGTGGGCGATGGGCGACCTCGGCGGCGGCGCGCTGGCGGTGTCGCTGGTGCAGGCGGCCACCACCCTGCCGGTGTTCCTGCTGGTGGTGCCCTTCGGCGCGGTGGGCGACATCCTCGACCGGCGGCGGGTGCTGCTCAGCGGGCAGGCGCTGATGCTGGCGGGGTCGCTGGCGCTGGTGCTGCTGCTGGGCGCCGGTGCGGCGACCCCGGCGTCGCTGCTGGGGCTCATCGCGGTGATGGGCGTGGGGCAGGCGCTCACCATGCCGTCGTTCCAGGCGATCCAGCCGGAGCTGGTGCCCCCGGCGGAGATCCGCCAGGCGGCGCTGCTCAACAGCGTCAACGTCAACGTCGGCCGGGCGATCGGGCCCGCGCTGGGCGGCGCGCTCATCGGCGTCGCGGGGCCGCAGGCGGCGTTCGCCTTCAACGCCGTGTCCTTCCTGGGCGTGCTGCTGGTGCTCTGGCGGTGGCGGCGCCCCGCGGACCACCGACCGCTGGGCGCCGAGCACGTCCTCACCGCCGTGCGCACCGGGGCCCGCTACGTCCGCAGCTCACCGCTGTTCTCCCGGGTCCTGGTGCGCAGCGCGCTGTTCGTGGCCTTCGGCAGCACGTTGTGGGCGCTGCTGCCCGCGCTCGCCCGCGGCCCCCTGCACCTCGGCGCGGGCGGGTACGGCGTCCTGCTGGGCAGCCTCGGGGTCGGCGCGGTGACGGGGGCGTTCGTGGTGCCCGCACTGCTGCGGCGGTGGGGGTCGAACACCGTCATCACCAGCGCCACCCTCGCCTACGCCGTCGTCGTCGCGCTGGCGGCGCTGGTGCCCGTGACCGCGGTCGTGGTCCCGGCGATGCTGGTGGCGGGCATGGGGTGGATGGCCGTGCTGTCCACGCTCAACGCCGCCGCGCAGCTCCTGCTGCCAGCCTGGACGCGTGCTCGGGCGCTGGCCTACTACCAACTGGTGTTCATGGGTGGCCAGGCGTTCGGCGCGGTGGTGTGGGGGGCCGTGGCCGGGTGGTTCGGGCTGGCGGTGGCCATGGTGGTCCCCTCGGCCGCGATGGTGCTCGCGGCGCTGGTCGCGGTGCGGGCGGTGCCGTTGACCGACCGGCGGCTCGACACCTCGCCCGCGAGCCTGTGGGACGAGCCGCCGCCGGTCGACGACCCGGACCGGGGACCAGTGCTGGTGACCGTGGAGTGGCGGGTCGCCGATCCCGAGGCGGCGGCGTTCACGACCGCCATGCGGGCCGTCGGCCGCTCGCGCAGGCGCACGGGGGCGTCCCGCTGGGGCCTGTTCCGCGACCAGGGGGCGCCGGGGGTCTACCTGGAGGCCTTCACCGTCGACACCTGGCACGAGCACCTGCGCCAGCACGTCGAGCGCGGCACCGGGGTCGACGTGCTCGTCGAGCAGCGGGCGCGCGACCTGGCCGTCGAACCGCCGCGCGTCCGCCACCTGCTGTGGGCCGAACCGCCGATCACAGCCGGATGACGGCCACACCCCCGACCCCGTTCGGCGGGTCGCCGGGCGCGCGGCCCGCCAGCAGGTCGGCGGCGTAGGCGGGCGGCCTGCGGCGCAGCCCGCGCAGCACGTGCGCCAGGTACGGGACGCTGAACAGCGCGCGGTCGGTGGGCAGGGCGGTGAACACCCCGTCCGGCGCGGGCTGGGCGTAGTCGGCCAGCGCGGCGGAGAACTGACCGAGCCGCAGCAGGTGCAGCGGCTCCACCAGCGCCTTCGCCACCTGCCGGGCCCCGGACTGGGGCTGGGCCAGGAAGTCGGCCACGCACCCCCGCACGGTCGGCGACGGGCGCAGCGGCGGCTGCGGCCGGTCCGCGCGCGCCACGTCCTCCAGCGGCAGCGACCAGTGGAACACCGCGCCCGGCAGCGTCGGCCCGACCCGCGGCGCCAGGTACTCGGCCACCAGGCCCGGCACCACCGACACGCCCGCGCGCTTGCGCCCCCGGCAGTGCGCGCCGCCGTAGTGGGCGATGCCGCAGTCGAGGCCGGACCGGTGCGCCCGGTCGCGGCAGAACAGCAGGTCGACGGCGGGCACACCCAGGTGCTCCGCGGCCTGGACGAGGTCGTCGCCGGGCCGGTCGAGGCGCCAGCCCGCCCGCGTGCGCCGCAGGGCCGCTGGCCGGGCCAACGCCCCGAACGCGGTACCGCCCCCGTCGACGAACCACCACAGCCACCCCGCGCCGTCGGGCCCGCACCGCCACCGCCGCACCTGGGGGCGGGCCGCGTCCAGCAGCACCCCGGTGGCCGCGACCGGGCACCAGCCCGCCTCCGACGCCCGGGACAGGTGACGGTCGACGGCGCGCCTGCCGTTGCGCAACGCCTGGCTGCCCGGGGCCGCACTCGCGCCGCGGCGCCCGGGGAGGACGGAACTGGTCATGCTGCCTCCTTCCAGCGGCAGGGGCAGGGGAGTGGAGACACGGCGCTTCCAACGGGTGGGCGGCGCGGGAACTACCCGGTGGGGCGGGTTTTACACGTGGTGGGCGTGAAGTTGGGCTTGTGGGGTGGGTGGTTGCCGCTGCGCGGCGGGAAAGAGCGCGGGATTTTGGGGCTGTGCCCGGGTGGGTGGTTCTGCTTGACAGGGGCCCCTGCGGCGATCATGTGCTCGGGGTGGGGAAAAGGTGAGGCCTGCGGCCCCACCCCCCGCCGTGGGTAGCACATGATCGCCTTCCCCTGTCAAGCAGAACCACCCACCCGGGCGTTTGCGTAGCCGGGCTGCCGGTTGCGTTGTGCTCCGGTTCTTTGGGGAGCGGGTTGGGCGGGGGTTGGGTGCTCGGGGGTGGTGGCTGTTGGGTGGGGGGCTGGGGGAGGGAGTCAGGTGGTGGGGGAGGCGGAGGCGGTGGTGGTGTCGGCGCCGGTGGCCGCCTGGCGGTTGGTGCGGGGGCCGTGCCAGTCGAGGCAGGCGACTGTGGCGTCGTCGCGGAGGTGGTTGGCGCAGGCCTTCTTGACGGCGGCGGTGAGGGTTCGGACGACTTCCCGGGGGTGGAGGGCCCGGGTCCGCCAGGTGATGTCGGCGAGGTCGACGGCGGCGGCGTCGCGTTCGACCATGCCGTCGGTGAACAGGACGAGGCGGTCGCCGGGGTGGAGGGGGACGTGCTGGACCTCGAAGGGGGTGCCCTCGGCGGCGCCGAAGAGGATGCTGGCGCGCAGGTCGAGGGGTTTGACCTGGTCGTCGCGCAGGAGCAGGGGCGGGTAGTGGCCCGCGTTGACCAGGTCGAGGTGGCCGTCGGTGAGGTCGACGCGGGCGAGCTGACCGGTGGCGGTGGCGCCCGGCACGTGCTCCAGCAGGGCCTGGTTGGCCTTGGCGGCCTGCTCGTCGAGGGTGCAGCCCGCGCGGCGGGCGCCGCGCAGGGCGGCCACGAGCAGGGTGGCGACCAGGGCGGAGCGGACGTCGTGGCCCACCGCGTCGGTGATCGACAGGTGCAGGGCGTCGCGGGACAGGGCGTAGTCGTAGGTGTCGCCGCCGATCTGGTCGGCCGGGACGAGGGCGCCCGCGATGGTGAACTGGGCGGCCTCGCAGCAGTCGGCTGAGGGGAGCAGCTGGTGCTGGATCTCCGCGGCCAGGTTCACCGGGGTCGTGCGCTCGCCGAAGTGGTACAGGTCGGTGAACCGGCGGTCGGTGACGATGATGTAGGCCAGCGCGTGCGCCGCCTCGCCCAGCTCGGCCAAGGCCGCGTCGTCCAGTGACGGCACGGTCAGCTCCAGCACGCCAAGGCAGTCGCCGCGGTTGGTCACCGGCAGCACCACCCGCACCCCGCCGTCGACCGCGGCCCGCCAAGGGCGCTGGGTGTGCAGCACCTGCTCGTAGGGGCTGCCCGGCAGCGGGATCTGCTCCGAGCCCCGCCCGTCGCCGGAGTCCGGCGTCCTGGCCAGCCGCACCACCCGCTCACCGACGATGTCGACCAGCAGGAACGACACGTCCCGAGCCGCGAAGCGCGCCTGCAGGTCGCGCGCGGTCACGTCCACCGACTCCACCGGCGAGGCCTCCTCCGCCGCCGTGAGGAGCGCACCGAGTCCACCTGTCTGCACAGCCCACCTCCCGCGAACCACGACCTACCCGCGACACCGACCGATCATGCGTCCCCCTCGCCCGCCGTCGACCGGCGGGCCACCCGCCGGGCCGCCACCGCGCAGCCGAAGGACACCAGGCCCCAGAAAACCAGCTCGGTCGAGCCCCCCGCCACCCCGAGGGCGAACAGCGCGGCACCGAGCGCGCAGCACGCCACCAGCACCGCCCGCGACCGCCTGGCCCGCCGCGCGCCCACCGAGGCCGCCCGCAGCTCCGCGGTGAACCCCGGGTCACCCTCGGCCAAGCGCCGCTCGATCTCAGCGAGCCTGCGCTCCTCGTCGCGGCTGAGCATCCACTGCCTCCTGCTCCTCGTCGCGGCCGCGCCCGCGGCCACCGGTACCCGGTATTGCTCAGCACGGCCACCTCAAACTCCTCCACCCCGGTGTTTCCGGGCCCTCGCGGTGGGCAGCCTGCGGCCCAGGAGGGATGCCACATGGCCGCTGACGACCGACCGCTGCCCAACTACGACGGCCTGCCCGTCGAGACGCTGCGCCACCGGATCCGCTCGCTCGACGAACCGGAGCTGGCCGACCTGCACGCCTACGAGCGCGCCCACGCCCACCGCCCGCTGGTGCTGACCGCCGTGGAGGCGCGCCTGGAGCAGCTGCGCGCGGGCGCCAGGCCCTCCGGCGGCACCCAGGGGAGCCCGCCGGAGGTGGCGGGCGAGCCCGGCCGCCCGCCTGCCTCGCCCGGCACGGCCGCGGAGCCCGGCACGCCGCTGCGCCACGGGGTCGCCGGGCAGACCCCGCGGCGCGGACGCCCGTGACGACCCCACACCCCCCGAACCCACCCCCTGCACCCACCGACGACGAGGAGACCACCATGAGAGCGATCGGAGCCGCCGTGATGGCGGCAGGCGCCGCGGCCGTGGCCGGGGCGGTCCGCAAGTCCCGCACCGGACCCGCCCACGACGACGACCAGCCCCGCTGGCTGGGCGTCACCGTCTACGCCGCGCCCGCCGACGTGCCCACGGGCGCGTCGCTGCCCGAGCCGCTGGCCCGCTTCGGCGACGGCGTCGAGGTGGTTGTCCGGCCCGCGCCCGGCGACAAGGGCACCGAACTGATGGCCAAGGCCATCGGCCGCGGCGTCCGCACCGGTGAGCTGCGGGCGGCGCTGCGCGACGCGAAGTCGCTCATCGAGACCGGGGAGGTCGTCCAGCCCGACGCCCACCCCTCCACCCACCCGGGACCGGCGGGGCGCCTGCTGTCCGCGGTCAACGCGCACGCCAAGGAGGTCGGTCGGCTGTGAAGGCCCTCTGCTGGGAAGGCGTGAACAAGGTCGGGGTCGAGAACCTGGAGGACCCGAGCATCCAGAACGCCCACGACATCGTCGTCAAGGTCAAATACAGCACCTCGTGCGGCTCCGACCTGCACCTGCTCACCGGGCACGTGCCGTTCATGGAGGCCGGGGACGTGCTGGGCCACGAGTTCTGCGGCGAGGTCGTCGAGGTCGGGCCCGCGGTGCGCAAGCACTCGGTGGGCGACCGGGTGGTGGTGGCGTCGTTCATCGGCTGCGGCTCGTGCTGGTACTGCAAGCACGACCTGTGGTCGCTGTGCGACAACACCAACACCAACCCCGGGCACACGCAGCTGCTCTGGGGGTCCAACCCCGGCGCGGTGTTCGGCTACTCCCACGCGCTGGGCGGGTTCCGCGGCAGCCACGCCGAGTACATCCGGGTGCCCTTCGGTGACATGACCGCGTTCCCCGTGCCCGAGGGCGTCAGCGACCTGAGCGCGCTGTTCGCCTCCGACGCCGCCCCGACCGGGTGGATGGGAGCCGACCTGGGCGGGGTCACCGGCGGGGACGTCGTGGCGGTGTGGGGCGCGGGCGCGGTGGGCCAGATGGCCGCGCGGGCCTCGCAGCTGCTCGGCGCCGAGAGGGTCGTGGTGATCGACCGCTTCGGCTACCGGCTGGACATGGTCCGCGAGCGCTTCGGCGTGGAGACCCTGGACTACACCGCCACCGACGTGGGCGCCGAGCTGCGGGAGATGACCGCGGGGCGCGGGCCGGACGTGTGCATCGAGGCCGTGGGGTGCGAGGCGCACAGCCCCGGGCCGCAGCACGTCTACGACCAGGTCAAGAGCAAGCTGAAGCTGGAGACCGACCGGCCGATCGCCGTGCGCGAGGCGATCCAGGCCTGCCGCAAGGGCGGGTCGGTGTTCATCCTGGGCGTGTTCACCGGGTTCGTCGACAAGTTCCCGCTGGGCGCGCTGATGAACAAGGGTCTGACCGTGCGCGGCGCCCAGCAGCACGGGCAGCGCTACATCCCCATGCTGCTCGACCGCATCGCCGCGGGGGAGCTGTCCACCGAGCAGTTCGCCACCCACGTCCTGCCTTTGGAGGACGGCCAGCGGGGGTACGACCTGTTCAAGGAGAAGGACGACGACTGCGTGCGCGCGGTGTTCGCCCCGAACGCCCCGTGACGGAGGAGGACGGCATGCCCGGCAAGCAGGAACTGCCCAGCACCCTGGAGCGCTCGTCGCGCAAGGCTCAGCAGACCTGGGTGAAGGCCCACGACTCGGCCGTGGGCACCTACGGCGAGGGCGAGCGGGCGCACCGCACCGCCTTCGCCGCGGTCAAGCACAGCTTCGAGAAGGTCGGTGACCACTGGGAGCCCAAGGAGCGCAAGGGGCCCTCCGACGACCAGGCCCGCCGCCGGACCTCGCGGCCGGGGCCCACGGCGGGCGGGGTGGACGCCAACGCCTCGAAGAAGCACCTCTACGACCTGGCCAAGGAGCTGGACGTCCCCGGCCGGTCGAGCATGTCCAAGCAGGAGCTGGTGGCGGCCATCCAGAAGGCCAACGACCGCGCGACCGCCAAGGCCCGCGGCTGACACCGGCGCGCGTGGTCGGGGCACCCACCCCGACCACGCGCGCTCAGGAGCCGGAGGAGGTGCCCGTCCAGTACTCGACGAAGCGGCCGTCGCGCACGCGCAGCAGGTCGTTGCCGTGGAAGGTCAGCTCGCCGTCGCTGGTGTAGCCGCGGCCGGACCAGCGGGCGCACACCAGGTCGTCCTCGACCAGCGGGCCCACCTCCAGGGTGAAGTCGAGCGCGTCGAACAGGCCGTGGGTCTTGGCCACCACCGCCGCGAGCTCGTCCGGGCCGCGCACCTCGCGGGTGGGCCAGTGCCCGACGAAGTCCGCCGACACCAGGTCCCGGGCCGCGCTCGCGTCGCCGTTCCACAGGTCGGCGAGCCAGCGGCGGTAGAGGTCGTGCGCGGGGGTGGCTGCCATGGTCCAGCAGTGAACCACCGTCCGGCGCGCGCCGCGAGCCGGTCGGGCGGCGCGCCCGCCCGCCGGTGGCCACGCACGCTAACTATTGACTTTCGATAGATCACTAGCGAAACTCGATGCATGTCGATCGAGCGACGCGCGGTTGTCGCGCTCAGGGTGTTCCTGGTGGTGCTGTTCGCCCTGCTGGTGGTGTTCCAGACGTTCTCCCTGCCCGGCCAGTTCGCCCACATGGCCGCCGAGGACCCTGCCTCGGCGTCGCTGCGGTGGCCCGCGACCGCCATCGCCGCCTTCCTGGTCCTGTGCGCGGAGGTCGTCGTGGTGTGCACGTGGAAGCTGCTGTCGCTGGTGCGGCGCGACCGGATCTTCAGCCCGGAGGCGTTCAAGTGGGTCGACGGCATCCTCTGGGCGGTGCTGGCGGCGTGGGTCGTGCTCGGCGGGGTGTTCGCGGTCGTCGTGCTCGGCGCCGACGACCCCGGCCTGCCGATGCTGCTGCTCCTGCTCGGCACGTGCCTGACCGTGTTCGGCCTGGTGGTGCTGGTGATGCGCGCCCTGCTGCGCCAGGCCACCGCGCTGCGCACCGACCTGGACGGGGTCATCTGATGGCGATCGTCGTGCGCATCGACGTGGAGCTGGCGAAGCGGAAGATGAGCGTGGGCGAGTTCGCCGAGCGGGTGGGCCTGACCCCCGCGAACGTCGCCGTGCTGAAGAACGGCCGGGCCAAGGCGGTGCGGTTCAGCACGCTGGAGGCGATGTGCCGGGTGCTGGGGTGCCAGCCGGGCGACCTGCTGGAGTGGGTGCCCGACGAGTGAGGCTCAGGAGGACGAGCGCCGGGGCCTGCGGTGCGGTGGGCGCTCCGCGGCCCGCTCGTCGTGCAGGAGCGTGACGCCGTTCATGCCGCGCAGGGCCGCGGTGACCGCCGCGTCGAGCGCGGCCAGCACGGGGGAGTGCCCGATGGACTCCGCGAACTTGGCCGCCAGGTCAGGGCTGGACCGCAGCAGCCGGGGGAGCGGCAGGCGCACGTGCAGCTCCCCGCCCGTCCCGATGACCGCCACCGCCGTCAGCGGGCCCCCGGTCTCCGGCAGCTCCCGGCGGAACCGCGTGTTGAGCGCGGGCTCCGCCGGGTCGCGCACCAGTTCGCGCAAGGCGATCAGGGCCGCGTCGGGCAGCGTGGCGGGCAGTTCCTTCGCGTGCACGTGCACCTGCTTGACGCGTCGGTGCGCGCGCTCGTCCCCGTGCAGCACCACGACGTCGCCGTCCCCCTCGTCGACCGCCTCCACCACGACGGTGATCACCACGGGGGTCTCCGGCGGGGCCTGCGGCTCGGCCACCCCCGCGATGCCGTGGAACTCCACCGAGTCGGCGACGGGCGCGGGGTCGGGCGGCGGCTCGACCGCGGCCGTGGCGCGCCGGGGCCGGGATCGCAGCAACCGCGGGACGAGCAGCGCGATCCCGAGCACCGCGGCGAGCCCGCCCACGACGGCCAGGCCCGTCACGAACGGCGCGACAACACCGTCGTAGACACCTGAAGCCGCGTGCACCCCCATGCTGGGATCCTACCGGCGCGAACACGCTGGTTCCCGGTGAACACAAGGGAGATCACGATGACGGCGCCCGCCGACGACGAGGTGTTCGCCACGTCCGCGGCGCTGCGGGTCCGCGTCGCGGACCCTGCTGGAGTTCGCTGGACGAGAGCTAGTTGAACCCCCAGCGCCTGTACTGGCGGGGTGCTGGGCTGCCTGCCTTGGTGGGGGACGGGGTGGGGGCGGTGGTGAGCGCGGCCGAGCCGCCGGGGCGCCGGGGTTGGGTGAATCTCCTTGCCTGGGGCCGCTGGGGCGGTCAGGCGCGGACGGGTGGTGTCACCCGGGCCGAGAAGATTCACCCAACCGGGCGAGGTTTCGCCACGATGGGCGGAACGGTTCAGGCCGCAGGTGGCACCAACCGGTAGATCGCGCCCGCTTGGTCGTCGGTGATGTAGATGGCCCTGTCCGGGCCCTGCACGGCGGCGACGGGACGACCCCAGCGGGCGCCGGAGGAGGACTGGAAGCCGCCGACCAACGTCTGCTGGTCGCCCAGGGAACCGTTGGCCCAGGTGAAGAACGAGACCTCCGGGGCGCGGGGCGGGGAGGCGTTCCACGAGCCGTGCACCCCGACCAGCGCGCCCCGGGCGTACGGGGCGGGCAGGGCGGTGGTGGTGAACGACAGGCCCAAGGGCGCGGAGTGGCCGCCGAGGGACTGTTCGACCGGGGCCAGGGTGGAGCAGTTCAGCTTGGCGCCGGTGGGGTTGGTCTCCTGGTCGCGGGTGAACGGCGGGGCGGAGTAGTCGAAGGCGGTGCCCTTGACGCCGGGGTTCACGTCCGGGTCGGGGTTGCAGTACGGCCAGCCGAGGTTGCGGCCCTGGGTGAGCTTGGCCAGCGGCTCGGCCGGGTGGTCGCGGACGTAGTCGGGGATCACCTGGCCCAGGGAGCTCCCGGTGGCGCTGCCGTAGGGGCGGTTGAACGGGTACTGGATGTTGTCGCGGTTGTTGACCGCCGTCCAGACCGCGCCGTCGGGGGCGACGGCCAGCCCAGTGCCGTTGCGGACGCCGACGGCGAAGGGCTGGGTCGGTCCGCCGCCGGGCGGCACGCGCAGGATCGACGCGCGGGGCGGGGTGGCGGAGAGGTCGCCCGTGGAGATGTTGCCGGTGGAGCCGACCGAGATGTACACCGCGCCGTCCTGGCCGATGGCCACGCTCTTGAGGGCGTGGGCGTACTGCCCGCCCAGCTCGGGGCTCTTGGCGTCCGGCAGGCCGACGGCGATCGGCACCGGGTTGACGGCGGTGCCCTGCGAGTAGGTGTAGGCGTCCACGCGGTTGCTCTGGGCCAGGAACAGCCCGGAGCCCGCGAACGCCAGGCCGTGCGGCTGGTTCAGCCCGCTCAGCAGCGTGGTCACCGCGCCGTTGGCGCTCACCCGCCGCACCGTGCCGTCCTGCGGCACCGACACCAGGAGGGTCCCGTCCGGCGCCCACGCGGCGAGGCGGGGCGCTTTGAGGCGCGCGTACACCGACAGCGTCCACCCCTGCGGCACGAGCGCTTGTCGGGGTACGTCGAACGGGGCCGCGTTCATGCCGCTGGGCACGGTCAGCGTCACCGGCACCAGCGCGGCGGCGTTGGCCGCGGTGGGCGCCCGCACGGCGTCGACGGTCGCGGGGTCGCGGGGTGCGGCGGGCCGCACCGCGGCGGACTGCGCGTCGGGGGCGGTACCGCAGGCGGACAGGAGCAGGACGGCGGCGGCCGTGGCGAGGGTTGAGCGTCTGACAGGCATGACACTCCTCGGGACTAGGGGGTTCCGGACAGAGGTACCCCGGCGGAGGCGGCCGCCAAGCACGGGATCGGTTCACCTCGTGCCCGGAACCGGTTTTCCTCGCGCAGGACCGCATCCCATGCTGTGCTCGCACCGGGACGCGCGGCAAGAGGCCGATCGTGGCGCGGTTTCCCGCCACCGGCAGGACGCGCCTAAGCCGTCACGAGGGCGTCGATCCCGGCGGTGGGCACGACGGCGCGCGCGGCGTGGGCCAGGTCGGCGTCGAGGGTGATGAAGGCGTCGGCTTGCAACCGGGTCAGGGCCAGGTACTCGGCGGTGTGCGTGTCGTCCCAGCCGAGCGAGTCCGCGATCTTCCACGCGGTCGCTTGCAGCACGCGGTCGCCCAGCAGGCGCAGCCGCAGGGCGCGGACGCGGTCGAGCCGGGCGTCGGCTTCCCGCTGGGTCAGTTCCCCCGCGCGGAACCGGGTGTAGAGGGTGGACAGCACCTGCGAGCGGATCAGCGTCGGCGCCAGCAGGACGTGGCCCGCCGCCACCGCCGTCCCGTCCTCGGCCAAGCGCAGCGCCACGTCGGGCCCGATCACGTACTTCGCCACAGCGTCCTCGCTCTCCGGTCTCCCCGCCGCGCACAGGATAAGGAGCCCCCGCTCAGAGCAGCAGCGCGAGCCGCACCAACTCGGGGTACCAGTCGTTGGCCGTGCCCAGCAGGTCCAACGCTTCCGCGGGCGGCACCACCCGCACCTCCTGCACCTGCTCCCCGTCCGGCGGGTTCGACGGCGGCCCCACCACCTCCACCGGTGCCACCGCCCACAGCCACGTCAGGTCCGGGTGCGGCAGGTGTGGCCGGTAGGGCTTCGGACGGCCGGTGCGGCCGTGGTGCACCCCGATCCAGCGCAGCGGGCCCGTGGGGCGCACCCCGGCCTCCTCCAGCAGCTCCCGCTCGGCGCACTGCTGCCACGTCTCGCCCGGCTCGGTGGTGCCGCCAGGCAGGAACCAGCGCTGCTCGTCCCGGCACACCACGATCCCGTCGTCGACGGAGCAGATGACGTGGACGTTGGTGATGGTGTCGGCGGGGGCGGCGGCGGTGGTGAACCGGGCGCGGATGTCGCCCCACTCCCAGTGCTGCTCCCGGAACAGCGCGGGGAAGGTCTCCCGGCAGTCCGATTCCACGATCGGCTCGCGGTGCACCCCGGGCCCGCGCGGGCACGCCCACACCGCCGTGCCGCCGAAGACAGTCGGCGTGAGCGGGTGCTGATGGCGAGGACAGGCGGGCAGCGCCTGCCCCCAGCGGGACCCCTCGACGACGCTGTCCTGCACGTGGGAGGCCACCACCAGCGCCGCCACCACCGGGTCCGCCAGCGGGAAGCGCACCTCGCCGATGCCCGCGTCGTCGACCCGCGCCACGGCGTTGCCGTCGGGCCCGACCCGGATCTCCGCGATCTCCCACCGCCGGTCGAACCGGTCGAGCACGTCCCGCACCACCCGGCGCGCGAAGTGCGCGGCGACGGCGCGCGTTGCCTCGGTCATGGACCCATCTTGTCGGGTACGGTCTGGCCCCATGTCGGAACCGCCGTACCAGCCGAACCGGCCCCGCCCCCGCGCACCGCGCGACCCCGGGTACGGGCGCGAACAGCCCTACGGCGGTCCCGACCACGGCCAGGGCTACCAGCAGGATCCCTACCAGCAGGGATACGCCCCGGACCCGTACCGGCGGGACTACCCCCAGGACCCGTACCCCCAGGACCCGTACCCCCAAGACCCTTACCGGCAGCAGGGCCACGCCCCCGCGCGCCCGCCGCAGCGCCCCCGCCAGGAGGGCTACCGGCCGGAGCCGCGCAGGCCGGAGCCCCGCCCCGAACCGCCGCGCGAGCAGTACCGCGAACCCGAGCGGCACAGCTCCGGCGGCGGGTTCCGGCTGCCGGGCCTCGGCGTGCTGTTGGCGATCCTCGGCACCGCGGTGCAGGTCATCAGCGCGACGCTGCTGCCGTGGATCAGCCTCACCGGCGGCGACACCCAGTCGCTCATCGACCTGTGGAAGACCGTGTCCAGCGGCGGGCTCGACGACTTCGGCGACTGGTACGTGGTGCTGTTCAGCTACCCGCTGGTGGTGCTGAGCGTCCTGCTCGCCTTCTCCGCGGTCCTGGAGTCGGTCGCGATGAAGGTCGTGTGGGCGGGCCTGGCGATCCTCGGCCTGGGCTACGTCGCGCTGCGGTTCGGCCTCGGCCCGTTCACCGGCCTGTTCGGCGTCCCCCAGGAGGGGTTCAGCACCCCGCAGCTGGTCGTCGCGGTGGTGGCGGTGGCGCTGCTGGTCGGCGTGGCGTTCGCGGCGAAGACGGCGATCTCGGTGTTCCGCCGCATCGCCGGGGTCGTGCTGCTCGCGCTGTCGGGCGTGCACGTCTCCGCCGTCGCGGACCTCACCGGCGGGTTCGACCTCGCCTCGGTCGACTTCGGCGCGTTCGGGCCCACCCTGGGCTACCTGCTCATCGGCGTCGCCGCCCTCATCGGCCCGCGCAGGCTGTTCTGACGGCCTTGTCATGACGGCCTGGTCATGACGGCCTGGTCATGACGGCCTGGCCGCGACCGCCCGCGTCTTGGCAGGCCCGGTCTACCGGCCCCCGGCGTCCTGGAAAGCCAGCCGGTAGGCGGCGGGGCTGGTGCCCACGACGCGCTTGAAGCGGTCGCGGAAGGCGGTCAGCGAACCGAAGCCGACCTGCCCGGCGATCCGCTCCACCGGGTGGTCGGTGGCCTCCAGCAGGTGCTGGGCCTGCCGGACCCTGGCGCGGTGCAACCACTGCAACGGCGTGGTGCCGGTCTGCTCGCGGAAGCGCCGGTTGAGCGTGCGGGTGCTCATCCCGGCGTGCTCGGCGATGTCCTCCAGCGACAGGTCCGCCGCCGTGTTGTCCTGCAACCACAGCAGCACCGGCTCCAGCGCCGACCCGCGCGGCGCGGGCGGCTGGTCGTGCACGATGAACTGCGCCTGGCCGCCCTCGCGCTCCAGCGGCATCACCGAGGCGCGCGCGGCATCGGCGGCCACGGCCGACCCGTGGTCGCGGCGCACCAGGTGCAGGCACAGGTCGAGCCCCGCCGCGGCGCCCGCCGAGGTGAGGAACCGGCCGTTGTCGACGTAGAGCACGTCGGGGTCGACCTCGACGTGCGGGTGGCGGCGGGCGAGCTCGGCGGAGGCCAGCCAGTGCGTGGTGGCCCGGTGCCCGTCGAGCAGGCCGGTGGCGGCGAAGATGAACGCACCGGAGCAGATCGAGGCGATGCGGGTGCCGTGCGCGGCGGCGGCGCGCAGGGCGGCCGTGACGTCGTCGGGGACGGCGGCGGTGATGTCCCGGCACCCGGGCAGCACGATCGTGTCGGCCGTGGCGAGCGCGTCGAGCCCGTGCGGCGCGGTGAGCGCGAAGGCGCCCGCGTCCACCTGCGGGGTCGGCGCGCACACCCGCACCCGGTAGGCGGGCCGCCCACCGGGCAGCCGGGTCTGGGTGAAGACCTCCACCGGGGTCGCCAGGTCGAACGGGATGACCCCGTCCAGGGCCAGCACGGCCACCGTGTGCATGGCACTCCTCCCGGGGTGCGTTCGAATCCCGCCACCTGCGCCCACCAGCGTAGTGACCGGTGGGCCCAGGTCAGCGCCCTGGCGCGAATCTGGTGGAAGTTGGCAATCGTGCCACTCCCGTCGTGATCACCGCGTCGCTAGCGTGGCCGCCATGACCAAGGCACTGCTCGCCGCCCACGTGCTCGTGGCCATCCTGGCCGTCGGCCCCGTGGCCGTCGCCGCCAGCATGTTCCCGCCGTCCACCCGCCGGGCCCTCGCCTCGGAGGACCCGCGCGACCTCGCCGCGCTGCGCACCCTGCACCGCATCTGCCGGGTCTACGCGGCGGTCGGCATCGCCGTCCCGGTCCTCGGCCTCGCCACCGCGGGGGTCATGGGCGTCACCGGCCAGGTGTGGGTGGTTGTCTCCATCGCCCTGACCGCGGCCGCGGCGCTGCTGCTCGCCCTGGTCGTCCTCCCCGGCCAAGCCGCCCTGCTCGACGACCTGGCGACCGCGGGCCCGTCCACCACCGCCCGGCTGGGCATGGCGACCGGCGCCTTCAACCTCCTGTGGGCCGTGGTGACGGTCCTGATGATCATCCGGCCAGGGTCGACGACCGGCGCCTAGGTCTGCTGGGGTTCTTCTTCGGCCGGGGGGTCGGGGACGGGGTCGCTGACGCGGTCGCGCAGGTGCTGCCAGAGGACACCGAGGATGGCGGCCACGGGGACGGCCAAGAGGCTGCCCACGATGCCCGCGAGCGTGCCGCCCAGGGTGACCGCGAGCAGGACCACGGCGGCGTGCAGGCCCAGGCCGCGGCTCTGCAGCATGGGCTGGAAGACGTTGCCCTCCAGCTGCTGCACCACGATGATCACGATCAGCACGAGCAGCGCGTCCCAGAAGCCGTTGAAGACCAGGGCGATGAGCACCGAGACGAAGCCCGCGAACAGGGCGCCCACGATGGGGATGAACGCGGCGACGAAGGTGAGCACGGCCAGCGGCAGCACCAGCGGCACCCCGATGACCCACAGGCCCAGGCCGATGAACACCGCGTCGAGCAGGCCGACGAAGGCCTGCGAGCGCACGAACGCGCCCAGCGTCTGCCAGCAGCGCTCGGCCACCAGCGGGACGTCGTCGGCGGCTCGCCCGGGCAGCTGCCCGCGCAGCCACGGCAGGAACCGCGGGCCGTCCTTGAGGAAGTAGAACATCAGGAAGACCGCGAGCACCGCGGTGACCAGGCCGTTGGCCACGGTGCCGACCCCGGTGACGGCGGCGTTGATGATGTCGCCGATGCTGTCCTTGAGGCGCTCGACGCCCATGTCCAGCGCGGCGGTGACCTGGTCGTCGCGGATGTTGAGCGGCGGCCCGGAGGCCCACTGCCGCACCTGGTCGACGCCGTCGACCACGCCGTCGGCCAGTTCGTCCGCCTGGCCCGCCACCGGCACCACGATCAGCGTCGCGGTGCCCGCGGCCACCGCCAGCCCCAGCAGCGTCACCGCCGTCGCCGCCAGCGCGGGCGGCCAGCGGTGCGCGCGCAGGAACCGCGCCACCGGCCAGGTGAGCGTCGTCAGCAGCAGCGCGATCACCACCGGCCAGACGACCGACCACATCCGCCCGAGCAACCACAGCGCCACCCCGGTCAGCACCAGGACCACCAGCACGTCCCAGGACACCCGCGCCGACCCGCGCAACGCCGCGCGCGCCTTCGCCGCGCTCACCCTCCGACCCATGACCCCACCCTAGGGCGCCCACACCGGACCCGTCGGGCGAAGCCCCAGACGGCCACCGAACGGGCGCGCGCAGGTCGGAGCGGTTCAGGAAAGGACCCGTTCGGAGAACGGGGCGACCGGGACGATGCCCCGCGCGGACCCTTGACCGTCGACAGTGGACACAGGAGCGCCCGGCCGCCGCGCGCCGCCGCCGAGGTGATCCGCACCGGTAAGGTCGGTGGTGGAGCACCAGGAGGGACCACATGGACAAGCCCGAGAACGGCGACCAGCACGACGGCGTGGTGGACGCGGAGATCGTCGACGAGCCGGGGGTGCCCGCCGTGCCGGACGCGCCCGTGCCGCCGCCGGACTACTCCGAGTCGGGCGTGCCCAGCTTCGACTACGTCCGGAGCCGGATCGAGTCCCGCGGCGCGACCGCCGACGGCGGCGTCGAGCTGGCGGGCCTGGGCGGCTCGGGCCCGGACGTCGCGTCCCTCGACGACCAGCTGGCCGAGCGGGAGCGCAAGGGCAAGGACAAGCTCGCCGAGATCCGCCGCTCCATGGGCCTGGAGTAACCGGGCCGGGCCGCGCAGGTCGATCGCGGGGGGCGCTGCGCCGCTGGGCACCTCGACCCTCGCGGGCCCGGCACGCGTCCCGCTCACGCGGCTCTGGGTTTCCCCCCGCGGCCGACCCCGGTCGCGGGATAGTGACCCCCGTGACACGACGGGTTCACTTCACCGAAACCACCGCGCCGGCTCGGCTGACCTACAGTCGCGGCATCTTGAGCGACATCGACCCCTTCATCGGCACCGCCGCGACCGACCTGCCACCGGCGCAGGGGCTCGCGGCGACTTGGTGGTGGCCCAAGCCCCAGGTAGGCAACACCCACCCTGGCGCCACCTCGCCGCTGGGCATGGTGTCGGCGTGCGCGTACTCCGGTGCCTACCCCACGGGCTACGGGCTCTACACCAAGAACACCGAGGGCGTGCCGGAGGCGATGTTCGACGCCCCGCAGGCGTCCGGGTTCACCCACTTCCAGCAGTCGGGCACCGGCGCGATCCGCAAGTACTACAACTACGTGCGGGTGACCCCGATGGTGCAGCCGCTGGACTGCCTCGGCCAGGCGTGGGCGCTGCACGACGAGGTGGCCGAGCCGGGCTACTACGCGGCCACGCTGGACACCGGGGTGCGCTCGGAGCTGACCGTGGGCGCGAAGGTCGCCGTCCACCGCTACACCTTCCCGCAGACCCGCAGCGCCCGGGTGGTGCTGGACCTGTCGTGCGGCGGGCTGGCCATCGACCACGGCCGCACCGTGCCGCTGCGCGCGCACGTGGAGATGGTCGGCCCCGGCCGCGCGCAGGGCACCGTGGTGGTCGAGGGCGTCCCGCTGTCGGTCTACGTCGAGTTCGACACCCCGCGCTGGCGGCAGATGCTCTGGTACGACCGCAGGCTCATCGAGGGCGGCACCCGGCTCGACTTCGACCGCATCCGCCAGACCACCCTGCGCCCGTTCGGCCTGCTGTTCATGGGGTCGGCGGCGGCCGGGCAGAGCGTCGAGGTGCGCATCGGGTTCTCCCTGCGCGGCTGCGAGCAGGCCAGGCGCAACCTGCACCGGGAGTGCGGGGAGGGCGAACTGGCCTTCGACGACCTGCGGGCGCGCACCAGCGCCAACTGGTCCGACCACGTGGGCCGCGTCGAGGTCCAGGGCGGCACCGACGCCCGCAGGCAGGTCTTCGCCACCTCGATGTACCACTCCCTGATCAAGCCGTGCTTCGGCGACGACGAGAGCCCGTTCTGGCCCACCCCGGGCCCGTTCGCCTTCGACGTGTGCACCATGTGGGACATCTACAAGACCGAGATCCCGCTGCTCGCCGCGATCGTCCCCGACCGCGCGGTCGACCTGCTGGAATCGCTCATCCGGGTGTGCGAGGAGGAGGGCAACTTCCCCATCGGCTACCGGATGGCCCGCGGCGCCGACCGGTTCTTCCGGCAGGCCAGCGCCCTCGCGCACACCGCGCTGGCCGACGCGCACGCGCTGGGCCTCGGTGACCTGGACTGGAACTGGGCGCTGGTGCACATGGCCGACGACCTGCGCCGGATGTACGGCGAGGACTACTACGAGCACGGCGTGGTGCACCCCATCACCCACACCCTCGACCTCGCCTACGCCTACCACTGCACGGCGGGGGTGGCCAGGGCGATGGGGGACCCGATGCTCGCCGAGGACATGGTGGCGCGCAGCCGGTTGTGGTCCAACGCCTTCGACCCGGCGACCGGGCTGCTGGTCGACTCCTCGTTCTACGAGGGCGGCAAGTGGAACTACTCGTTCCGGCTGATCCACGACATGGCCGGGCGGATCGCGCTGGCGGGCGGGGACGCGCCGTTCGTGCGGATGCTCGACTCGTTCTTCGGCTTCGGCGCCGACCCGGTGGTGCAGCCGGGGGTGCGCCCGGACCCGACGACCATGGCCGCGGGCTACGCGCTGAACCGGTTCGAGGGCCTGAACAACGAGCCGGACATGGAAGCGCCCTGGTCCTACCACTACGCGGGCAGGCCCGACCGCACCGCCGAGGTGGTGCACGCCGCGCTGACCCACCAGTTCGGCACCGGCCCCGGTGGGCTGCCCGGCAACGACGACTCCGGTGGCCTGAGCTCCTGGTACGTGTGGGCGTCGCTGGGGCTGTTCCCGATCGCCGGGCAGGGCCTGTTCCTGGTCAACGCCCCGGCGTTCGAGCAGGCCACCATCCACTTGGCGGAGGGCGACTTCACCATCGAGACCAGCGGGCACCGGCAGGCCCCGATCAGCTCCGACGGGTTCGACCGCCCGCCAGCGCCGCAGTACGTCCAGTCCGCCCGCCTCAACGGCAAGCCGCTCGACGTCGCCCACCTCAGCGCCGCCACCGTGCACGCCGGTGGGCGGCTGCACCTGGAACTCGGCCCGGAGCCCTCGGAGTGGGGCAGCAAGTTCCGGCCGCCGTCGTTGTCCGACCCGCACGGCACGGGAGCCCGCCCATGAGCCCACCGCACCGCCGTCTCGTCATCGCCGTCCGCGCCGACCCCGTCATCTGCGGACACTCCGGGGAAGCGCGCAACCTCGCCGAGGTCGCGCTCACCAGGGGCTTCACCGACGTCCGCCTGCTGACCTGGCCGATACCGGCCCTGCAGGCGGCGGGCCTGCCCCTCAAGCCCCTCGACCGGATCCTGCCCTACAGCGACGGGATCACCGTCGAGCGCCCGGAACCGGTGGGCGACTACCGCGTCCCCGACGGCCGCTTCATGGCCGGGCTGACTGGCAGGCTGGTCGAACTGCTCGCCGACGGCGTGCCCACCACGTGCCTGTCGATGTACCTGGCCCCGCACGACGCCGTCGTCCGCGACGCGGTCACCGCGGCCAGGGCGGCGGGCCTGGCCCCCGACGTGCGCACGATGGCCAAGGCGGTGGGCTCCGACATCACCAACGTCATCCGCTCGTGCCTGCGCGAGGGCACCTTCGGCGCGGCCATCGCGCTGTTCACCACCTTCCTCGCCAACGACCGGCTGCTGGCGGTCTCGGAGTTCACCAAGCAGGAGATCACCGCCGCCGCCCGCGACGTGGACGCCCACTGCGGCACCCGCTTCGCCCAGGAGTGCCAGCGGCGGGTGGAGATCAGCTACCCGCCGGTGGACACCTCCGCCTACGTCGACCTCGACCCGGCGGCGGTGGACGCCGCGCTGGCCCGCCGGGGCCTGAGCCGCGACGGCTACGTGCTGTTCCTGTCCCGGGTGGCGCGGGCCAAGGGCGTCGACGACCTGATCAACGCCTACACCGGCTCCCAGGCCGCGCGGAAGGTCAAGCTGGTCGTCGCGGGCACCGGCCCGAACCTGGAGGCGATGCGCGCGCTGGCCGCGGGCGACGAGCGCGTGCAGTTCCTCACCGACGTCGACGACGAGGAGAAGCCGCTGCTCATGGCCGGGTGCGCGGCCTACGCGCTGCCGACCCGGCCGGAGCAGGAGTTCGTCGAGACGTTCGGCATCGCGCTGACGGAGAAGATGCTGGCGGGCGGCGGGCCGGTGATCACGACCCTGACCGGGGGCACCGGTGAGGCGGTGGGGGACACCGCGGTCATCGTCGGCGCCAACGACGTGCCGGGGTTGCGCGCGGCGCTGGACCGGGCCGTGCTGCACATGTCCGAGCAGGAGCGGCGCGCGATGGCCGAGGCGGCCCGGGAGCACGCGCTGGGCTTCGACCGGTTCCGGGTGTTCGACGACCTGTTCGCGGCGCAGTCCGCGTCCTGACGGCGACGAGGGCGGGGCAGCGGTCGTCCCGCTGCCCCGCCCTCGCGCCGCTGCGCCCACCCCACCCGTCAGAGGGTGGAGGTGTCGATCACGAAGCGGTACCGCACGTCCGAGGCGAGCACGCGCTCGTAGGCCTCGTTGATCTTGTCGGCCGGGATGACCTCGACCTCGGCGCCCAGGTGGTGCTCGGCGCAGAAGTCCAGCATCTCCTGGGTCTCGCGGATCCCGCCGATCATCGAGCCGCCGAACGAGCGGCGGTCGGTGAGCAGCGAGAAGGCGTTCACCGACAGCGGTTCGGCGGGGGCGCCGACGTTGACCAGCGCGCCGTCGACGGCGAGCAGCCCGAGGTAGGCGTCGACGTCGAGCTTGGCGCTGACGGTGTTGATGATGAGGTCGAAGCTGCCCGCCAGCGACTCGAACGTGCCCGCGTCCCCGGTGGCGTAGTAGTGCTTGGCCCCCAGGCGCAGGCCGTCGTCCTGCTTCTTCAGCGACTGCGAGAGCACGGTCACCTCCGCGCCCATGGCCGCGGCCAGCTTGACGGCCATGTGGCCCAGCCCACCGAGGCCGACGACCGCGACGCGCTTGCGGTCGGTGCCCGCGCCCCAGTGGCGCAGCGGCGAGTAGGTGGTGATGCCCGCGCACAGCAGCGGTGCGGCCTCGGGCAGGTCCACGCCCTCGGGGATGCGCACGACGAAGTCCTCGGCGACGACGACGTGGGTGGAGTACCCGCCCTGGGTCGTGGTCCCGTCCACGTCGGTGGCGCCGTAGGTGCCGGTGAAGCCCTTGCGGCAGTACTGCTCGTCGCCCGCCTTGCAGTTCTCGCACTCGCGGCACGAGCCGACCATGCAGCCGACGCCCACCCGGTCCCCGACCTTGTGCCGGGTGACCTCGGGGCCGACCTCGGACACCACGCCCGCGATCTCGTGGCCCGGGGTCAGCGGGAAGGGCGCCTCCCCCCACTCGTTGCGCACGGTGTGGATGTCGGAGTGGCAGATGCCCGCGTACTTGATCTCGATCAGCACGTCGTGCGGTCCGACGTCGCGCCGGTCCACCGTCGTCGGGACGAGCGGCTCGGTCGCGGAAGTGGCGGCGTAGGCGTTGACAGTGAGCACCAGATCTCCCGTTCCCCATGTGAAGTGTTGCGCATACGAGTACATCATCGCGCGGCGGGGGGAGGCAGGGCGAGCCGAACCTGGTACCAGCAGGACCACCCACGGGGTTCCGCGGTGCGACCAGGGTGGATGTGCGCGGAACGGGATGCAGCGCCGCGGTGTGTGGCGCATCCCGCGTTTGTCGTTGACACACGGCGGAAACACTGGTGCGCACTGCGGGGAACAACACTTTGACCGCTTCCTCCCACCCGGCTTAGCTGGTGCCAGACCGATGATCCGGTGCTTGCCAGGGGGTTGCGTGGAGGACGTGGTGCGGGCCACCGCCGCGGCGGGGCGCGCGGTGCTGTGGGAGGAGTCCGCGCGCGACGGGGCGCAGGGGAAGACGTTGATGAGCGCGGGTTTCCGCGTGCGGCTGGCCCGCGAGCAGGGCGCGCTGTTCGGCGCGGACGGGCCCGCGCACGTGGTGTTCGCCGCGGGCTTCCCGGCCGTCTGCGCCGAGGAGTTCGAGGCCACCCGCCGCGTCGCGCTGGAGGCCGGGGACCGCGTGTCGCCCACGGCGGTGTGCCGGGCGCGCGGTCGCGACGTGGCGCAGGCGGTGGACGCGGTGCGCGGCGCCGACCACGCCCGGGTGATGGTCGTCGTCCCCGCCTCGGACGTCATGGCGGACGTGATGGTCCACACCACCGCCCAGCAGGCCCTGCGCGACGCCGCCGCGCTGCTCTCCGGCGCGCGGGACGCCGGTGTGGTCCCGGACGTGTGCTTCGCCGACGCGCCACGGGGTGACGTGGCGCTGATGGCGGACGCGGCCTCGGAGCTGACCGCGGCGGGCGCGGGTGTGGTGGTCGTCGCGGACACCACCGGCGACCTGCTGCCCGCGCGCACGTCCGAGGTGTTCACCGCGCTGCTGGCCCGCGCCAGTGACGAGGTCGTCTTCGCGTCGCACCTGCACAACGACCTGGGGTTGGGGCTGGCGAACACCCTCGCCGCCGCCCGAGCCGGGGTGCGCGTGCTGTCGTCGTCCTGGTTGGGCGTGGCCGAGCGCAGCGGCATGGTCGCCACCGAGCAGCTGCTGTTCCTGCTGGCGCAGCGCGGCGCGGAGCTGCTGGGGGACACCGACCTGTGGCTCACCGCCCCGGACCTCACCCGGCTGCCCGCCATCGCGCGGGCGGTGGCGCGCGAGACCGGCCTGCCGATCTCGGTGACGACGCCGATCGTCGGGACGGGCGTCGGCACGATCTCCACCGGCACGCCGTTCGCCCGCCCGCAGGTGTTCCAGCCGTTCGACCCGACGACCGTGGGGGTGGAACCCACGGTCGTGGTCACCCACTTGGCGAGTGCCCGCGTCATCGACGCCGTGGCCACCCGCCTGGGTCACCAGCTCACCCCCGACCGCACCCGCGATGCCCTCGCCTGGGTGAAGTCGGAGGCGTACCGCCGCAACGACGCGGTCATCCCCGACGCCGACCTGGACGCGTTCCTCACCAGGAGGTCATCACCGTGATCACCCCCACCGCCCTCGCCGAGGCCACCGCGGCGCTGCAAGCGGGCACGGCCGTCGTCGTGCCCAACCCCGCCCCGCTGACGTGCGTCGTCACCGCCACCACGCCCGAGGCGGTCAACCGGGCCAAGGGCCGCCCGGTCGACCAGCCCGTCGCGCTGTGGATCACCGACGACGTGCGGTGGGCGGAGTTCGCCGCGCTGACGGACCTGGACGCGCCGACCCTGGACTTCGCCAGGGCGCTGCTGCTGGAGGAGCAGCTGACCCTGCTGCTGCCCGTCGCGTCCGTGCCGCCGTGGGTGGCGCCCGCCACCCGCGACGGGCACGCCCTGCTGTTCGGCACCCGGTGGCTGCCGCTGGCACCGCTGTTCACCGGCATCGGCACGCTGCACGTGAGCAGCGCCAACCGGACCGGGCAGCCACCGGCGGCCACCACCGCCGAGGCCCGCGCCGCGTTCCCGGACCCGGTGCACGTGCTGCACGACCCCGACCCGGCGCCCGGTCCGCGCAGCGCGACCACGACGCTGCGGCTCGCGCGCGGCGGGGCGCTGACCCACACCCGGTCCGGCGCGCAGGACCAGGGCAGCCCGGAGGCCTATGTGGACTTCGTCAGGGAGAAGTTCTTCCTGGGCTGAGCCCCGCGGTGCCCGCTCAGGCCGACTTCGGCGGGCGGGGGATGAAGAAGCTGGTGCGCTGCTGGTACTCGGGGTAGCCGGGGCGCTTGGCCATCTCCCGCTCCAGCAGCCTGCCCCCCGTCGCCACGATGAGGAAGAACGCCATGGCGGCGGGGGAGAGGATGGTGAGCGCGCCCTGCCACGTGGTGCACGCCACGAGGTACAGGCCCCACCAGACGGTGAAGTCGCCGAAGTAGTTGGGGTGGCGGGTGTAGGCCCACAGGCCCTTGTCCATGACCTTGCCCTTGTTGGCCGGGTCGGCCTTGAACTCCTTGAGCTGGCGGTCCCCCGTGGACTCGAACCACAGCCCCACGGCCCAGACCACCGCGCCGACGACCGCGATCCACCAGACCCCGTCGCCGGTGGTGGCCGAGACCTGCACGGGCAGCGAGACGAACCACATGGCGACGCCCTGGGTGATGAAGACCCGGACGACGGCGTACTGGAAGCGCTTGTCCTCGGGGACGGCCGACAGCAGCTTCTCGTAGCGCGGGTCCTCGCCCTTGCCCTTGTTGCGCGAACTCACGTGCCACGCCAGGCGCCCGGCCCAGACGGCCACGAGGACGAACACGAGCACCTTGCGCCACCACACGCCGTCGCCCAGGGCGCTCGCGACGACGGCGATCACCAGGAACCCCAGCGGCCACGCGGTGTCGACGACGGCCACCCGGCCCTGCGCGCGCCCGATGAGGGCGGTCACGACCATGAGCAGCACGACCGCGGCCGCGCAGGCGCCGAGGACGAGGAGGAGGTTCGCGGTGGAGAAGGGGTGTTCGGCCAAGGCCAGCTGGGTGCTCCGCACCGGCTGAGCTTAGGCACGGCGGCGCGCGCCCGCACAACGGGATCGCGCGCCGCGCGGGCGGCCCGGGGCCGCCGCGTCACTGCTCCAGGTTGCTGATCGTCTGGGCGTCGAGCATGGCGGCGATCGCGGCGTCGCTGAGCTCCTCGGGGCTGACGTTCGCCGCGCGGATCTCGGCGATGGCGGCCTCCAGCACCTCGCTGCGGGCGTCGACCACCTCGGCGGCGACCTCCGGCGGCACCTCGACCGCCTCCGGCGGTACCTCGCCGGATCCCGTTGCGGCGCCCGGCTCCGGCACCGACTCGGGTTCTGGCACGGCCCGGTCCGCCGCAGCCGGTTCGGCCTGCGGCGCCGGGGGCACGACCGGCTCCTGGACCTTCGGCGCGACGAGCGCATCGATGTCCGCCGCGGTGCGCCACGCGCCCTCGTGCAACCAGGTGCCGGACGCCCGGTCGTGCGGGAGCCAGCGCTCCAGCACGGGGTTGAGCCGCGTCCAGCCGTGGTCCCACTGGCGCTCCCACACCTGGTCCTCGTCGTGGAAGTACTCGAACTCCCCGCTCGGGTCGAGCCTGCCCCAGCGGCCCGCGGCCGCGTCGTAGTTCTGCTCGCCCGGCGCCCAGCGCACGCCCTGGACGTAGACGGTGCCCTGGGCGTCGCGGGAGCGCGTGGGGTGGGCGGGGTCGCGGGTGACCGGGGTGGTCTCGTCGGGCAGGTACCAGGAGGTCGCGTCGTAGTAGAGGCCGGACGTGCTGTCGAACGTCTTCGCCGGGCGCGCCTCGGCGGGCGCGTCCACCGGCGCCCACCCCGCGGGTTCGGCGTAGCGGTCGGTGGAGTGCAGGCGCTTGCCGTCGGCGTCCAGGGTGACGTAGCGCCCCGCCCACTCGGACCCGAAGCCGTGGTCGGCCGCCGGGCGCGCCAGTGCGGCGAGCCGCAGGCGCCGGTGCAGCGCCTCGGGGTCGCTGTGGTCGGCGGACAGGGCGGCGATGAGCGCGGTGAGGCCGTGCTCGCCCACCTGGCTGCGCTCGTCGCCGCCGAGCAGCCCCGGCTGGGCCGAGGTGATCTTCTCGACCAGCTCGTCGAGCGTCCGCGCGTCGCGCCAGCTGTCGCGCTGGTCCCACAGGCGGTTGAGCAGGTCCGAGTACGACGACCAGTCCGACCAGGCCATGGCGGTTCCCTCCCGTGCGGCGTCCCTCCGCCCACAGCGTGGCCCCGCCGGGGCGAACCCGGCGCAGGACCGCGGACAGGAGAGCGGGCACCGGCGGCTGCGCGTTGGGGCAGGCCAGGCGGCCGAAAACCGCTCGTCGGGGTGATCGGAAACCACCTCACCACCCGTGCCCCGCGTGCCAGACTGGACGCCCGCACCGGTCCGGCGAGGGGGCGACGATGGTGGAGAACCGGGGGAACGTGCTCCCCGTGTACGTGGTGGCGGACGAGTCCGGGTCCATGGCACCGGTGGTCGACGAGCTGAACGCGGGCCTGGCCGCGCTGCACCGCGCCCTGCTGCGCGAACCCATGGCCGCGGCCAAGGTCCGGTTCACCATCCTCGGCTTCGCCGACGACGTCCAGGTCCGGCTCACCCTGGCCGACCTGCGCGCCGAGGCGACCCTGCCGCAGCTGAGCACCCGCGGCGGCACCAGCTACGGCGCGGCGCTGCGCGCCCTGCGCGAGCGCATCCCCGACGACGTGGCCGCGCTCAAGGAGCAGGGCTTCGCGGTGTTCCGCCCGGCGGTCTTCTTCCTCACCGACGGCCAGCCCACCGACGAGCCGCACTGGCGCGCCGAGCACGCGGGCCTGACCGACAAGGAGACGACCCGCGCCGCGCCGAACATCATCGCCTGCGGCATCGGGGAGGCCAACGCCAAGACGGTGCTGGCCATCGCCACCCGCCCGGAGTTCGCGTTCGTCGCCACCCCGGGCACGGAGCTGGGCCTGGCGATCGCGGAGTTCAGCGTCGCGCTGACCAAGAGCGTCGTCGCCTCCGCCCGCACCGCCACCACCGACTCCATGGAACTGGTGGTGGAGCGCCCCGACAACTTCGTCATGGCGGTGGACGTTGTCTGACGCGCCCGTCGCCGCGCTCCCCGCCGACCCCGACCCGGGGCGGGTGGTGATCGGGGTGGCGGGGCCCGCGTTCGAGCCGCGCCCCGCCCGGGAGCCGGTGCACCGGCCGGACACGGTGGTGGACGGGTGGGCGGCCGGGCCGTTCGTGGTCCGCGGCGCGTCGGTGCGGGGCGACCAGCACCGGCACGACGGGACCCCCAGGCAGGACGACTTCGCCGTGGCCTGGCACGCGGGCACCGGGTCGGTGGTGGTGGCCGTGGCGGACGGGGTGTCGGCGGCACCGCTCGCGCACGTGGGGGCGACGCTGGCGGTGCGCACAGCGGTGGAGCAGGCGCACCGGGCCCTCGGCGACGGCGGGGTCGACTGGGAAGTGGCGCTGCGGTGGGCGGCGTACGCGCTCGTGCAGTTCGCGGAGAAGCTGCCTCCCGAGGCGGACGGCGCTGCGGGGGATGGCGCACAGGCGGACGGCGCACAGGGGGACGGGGCGGCGGAACGCGCCGAGCGGGTGCTCGCCACCACGCTCGTGCTCGCGGTCGTCACCTCCACCGCGGAGGGGGCGGTCGCGGACGTCGTGCGGGTGGGCGATTCCGGGGCCTGGGTGCTCGCGGACGGCGTGCTCACGCCCACCTTCCCCGCCCCGGAGGGCGAGGTGCTGACCTCCACCACGGCCGCGCTGCCCCGGCTGCCGGAGCAGCGCTCGCCCACCCGGGTCGAGCTGCCCCCCGGCGCCGCGCTGCTGCTCGCCACCGACGGCGTCGGCGTGCCGCTCGGGGACGGCCGGGGCGCGGTCGGCGCGGCGTTCGCGGCCGCGCTGGCGTCCCCGCCCGACCGGCTGGGGTTCGCCAGGGTGGTGGACTTCTCCCGGGAGACCTTCGACGACGACCGGACCGCGGTGGTGGTCTGGTCGTGACCGCGCCGCTGGAGTTCGACGTCGCGGAACTCGGCCGGTTGGTGGCGCTGGACTCCGGCGGGCAGGGCAAGGTCTACGAGCTGCCGGAGTTCGAGCAGGCCGACGTGCTCTACAAGGAGTACTCGCCCCGGCTGGTCGACGACGTCGACGTCGAGGTGCTGCGCCGGTTCGCGGTGTTCCCGCTGGAGCTGCCCGAGGCCGACCGGGCGCGGCTGCTCACGATCACCTCCTGGCCGCAGGCGGTCGTGCGGCGCGACGGGGTGGTGCGCGGGTTCCTGATGCGCCGCGCCCCCGCCCGGTGCACGGCGGCGCTGCGCTTCGGCGGCGAGGTCAGCACCGTGCTCACCTCCGCCGAGTTCCTGCTCAACCACCCCGACTACCTGCGCGAGCTCGGCCTGGCGGTCACCGACGAGTTCCGGCTCCGGTTCCTCGCCGACACCGCCGAGGCGCTGGCGTTCCTGCACGGCCTCGACATCGCCGTCGGTGACCTGTCCCCGAAGAACCTGCTGTTCAGCCGGGAGGAGCGCCCGCACGCGCACTTCATCGACTGCGACGCGATGAGCTTGGGCGGGCAGTCGGTGCTGCCGCCGGTGCACACCCCCGACTGGGTGGTGCCGCAGGAGGAGGAGGCCACCCGGGAGGGCGACCTCTACAAGTTCGGCCTGATGGTCGTCCGGGTCTTCGCCACCGACCAGCAGTCCACCGACACCACCGCCGTGCCGCGCAGGCTGCGCAAGCACGTGGTCGCGACGCTGGGCCCCGCCCCGGGGAGGGTCGGGGCGCAGGCGTGGCGCAAGCGGCTGACCGCCGCCCGTCCGCGCACCAGGAGGGTCCGCCGGTTCTCCCTGCCGGAGAACGGCACCGCGGCCACCGTCGGTGTCGGTGTCGTCGTCGCCGCTCTGATCGGCTTGTTCAACATCGTCGACAACGACGCGTCCTCCGGCACCGGGTCGACGCCGGGGCGCGTCGTCGGCGCGGACACCACGACCCGCTACACCCTGCCCACCTACGACCCGAACCCGCCGCTGGTCCCGCTGCCGACCTACCTCCCCTCGGAGGTCTACTCGCTGCCGACCCTCGACCGGCGCCTGGTGCCGACCGGACCCGCCTTCACCTGCCTGCTGGTGCGGGTGGTGCCCGCGCCGGGCGTCACCGGCGGCGAGGGGCTCGACCTCGTCCGCGCCCGCCTCGGCACCCTGCTCTGCGAAGCGGAGAACACGCCCGAGGACCTGCCCGCCTTCGCCGCCCCCTTGCTCGAGCACGCCCCCTACGACTCCGCCCGGATCACCGGCTTCTGGGGCGAGGGCACGCAGGCCCCGCGGGCGACCCTGCGGTTGTCGTCGTCCTCGACCTGCTGGCAGACCACGGTGCGCTTCGACGCGGAGAACACCCCCACGTCGGTCGGCGCGCTGGTCGCCTGCTGATGTCCGACCGGGTGGTCGTCGAGCTGGCCAGCAGGCTCGCCACGTTCGACCGCGACGAGCACGCCGACCTGCTCGACGACGAGCGCGCCCACGCCGCCGCGGTCGCCCTCAACGGCACCGTGCTGGCCGACCCGGACGCCCACGGCGACCGGGTGCTGCGCGTGCTGGGGCATTGGTTCCTGCTGCGCCACCACCTGCGCCTGGGCGCGGGCCAGGAGCTGCGGTGGGCCCGCCTGCACGCGTCCCTGCTGCGCGACCGCGACCCCGCCGCGCTCACCGACCGGCTGCGCGCGCTGCTCGACTCGCCGCCCGATCTCGTCGACCGCACGGCCGAGACGGCGCTGTCGCTGATCGGGTCGTTCACCACCACCGGTGACCCGCGGGCGGTGGAGTCGGCCGCCGGGCTGCTGGCGGACCTGCCCGAGGAGCTGGCCGAGCTGGCCCCGCTGGGCGCCGCGCTGATCGAGCTGACCAGGGCGCGGGTGGTGATCACCGCCGACCCGGCGGCGCTGGCGGGTGTCGAGCGCCAGGCCAGGGCCCTGCTGTCCCGGCTGGCCCAGGACGACCCGGTGCGCGACGCCGTGGTCGCCCTCGTCGGCACGATGCTCACCGCCCGGGCCGACCTGGGCGGTGAGGACACCCTCGACGAGGCGCTGCGGGTGCTCGGCGGGGCCGTCGACCCCGAGCGCCCGGCGGCCACCCCCGCCGCGGCCAGCGCGCTCGGCGCCGCGCTGCGGGTGCGGTTCGAGCGCACCCGCGGCACCGCCGACCTCGACCGCGCGGTCGAGCTGGGGCGCGTCGCGCTGGGCGCCGCGGGCCACGGCGCCCCCGGCCGGGAGGAGACGGGCGAACTGCTGGTGTTCGCCCTGCTGCGCCGCTACTACCACCTGGAGCAGGCCGCCGACCTCGACGAGGCGCTGGCGGTGTGCCGCGCGGTCGAGCCCGCGCGGGGGGAGACCGGCCCCGTCCGCTGCTCCTGGCTCAGCGCCCTGGCCATGGTGCTCACCGCCCGGTTCACCCGCACCGGCGACCCGGCCGAGCTGGACGAGGCCGTGCGGCGCAACCGGGAGGCGATCGCCCTGGCGGGCGAGCTGGGCCTGCTGCGGCTGGTGCTGCAGGGCAACCACGCGGCGCTGCTGGCGATCCGCCACGAGGAGCGCGGCGACCCGGCCGACCTGGCGGAGGCGACGGCGGCCGCCCGCGCGGCGGTCGCGCTGACGCCCGCCGACAGCGCCCAGCTCGGCGCCCGGCTGCTGGTGCTGGCGCAGCTGATCGGCACCGGCGTCGAACCGCCGCCCGCCGAGGCGCTCGACCTGCTCACCGAGGCGCTGCGCGTGCTGCCCGCGGGCCACCCGTCCGGGATGGCGGTGCTGGCCGAGCGCGCCCGCCACCACCACCGCCGGTACCGGGCCACCGGCGGCGCGGAGGACCTGGCGGCGGCCATGGCCGACTGGGCCGCGGCGGCCCGCGCGGAGTCCGGTCGCCCGTTCAGCAGGCTGCTGGCCGCCGAGGGCTGGATGGGCGCGGCGCTCACGGCGGGCGACCTGGCCGCGGTGGCGGAGGCGGTGGGCGAGTCGGTGCGCCTGCTGCCGCTGCTGGCCTGGCGCGGCCTGCAGCGCGAGGTGCGCGAGCGCACGCTCTCGCGCACCGGCTGGATCGGCGGGCAGGCCGCGGCGCTGGTGCTCGCGGCCGGGATGCCCGAGCGCGCCGTGGAGCTGGTCGACCAGAGCCGCAACGTGCTGTGGGGGCAGGCGTTGCAGACCCGCTCCGACCTGTCCGCGCTGCGCGCGACCGACCCGGCGCTGGCCGACGAGCTGGACCGCACCCGCGCGCTGATCGACCAGGCGGAGCCGACCGGCGCGACCGCCGACGAACGCGCGCTGGCGGCGCACCGGGCCGCGGTGGAGCGCTGGGACGTGCTGCTGCGCCGCGCCCGCGCGCTGCCGGGCTTCGCGGACTTCCTCGGCCCGGTCCCGTTCTCCCGCCTGCGCCACGCCGCCGCCGACGGGCCGGTGGTGGTCGTCAACCTGCACCGGACGCGCAGCGACGCCCTGGTGGTCCGGCCGGACGGCGTGGTCGTCGTCCCGCTGCCGTGGCTCACCCCCGACGAGGCGCAGGGCCGCACGACCGCCCTGCTGGACGCCATCGCGCAGGCGGGGGGCGGCGGACCAGGCCGGGCGCACCTGCGCAACACCCTGCTGTCCCTGCTGCGCTGGCTGTGGGACGTGGTGGCCGCACCCGTGCTGTCCGAGTTGGACAGGGTGGCCGGACCGGTGCGCCACCGGATGTGGTGGTGCCCCACGGGCCCGCTGACGCTGCTGCCCCTGCACGCCGCCGGCCGCTACGGCTCCGCGGCCAGGAACCGGCCGCCGACCGTCCCCGCCCGCACGGTGTCCTCCTACGCGACCGGCCTGAGCAGCCTGCTGCGGGCCCGCCAACCGTTCCGGCCCGCACCGGGCCTGGTGGCCGTCGGCATGGCGCACACCCCCGGGCACCCCCCGCTCCCCGCCGTGGTGGGCGAACTGGGGCGGATCGCCCAGCTGGTGCCGGACACGCGGGTGCTGACCGGCCCCGGGCCGGACGAGGTCGTCGAGGCGCTGGCGGGGGCGGGGTGGGCCCACTTCGCCTGCCACGCCACCCAGGTCGTCCACCGCCCGGGCGACAGCGCCCTCCACCTCGACGGCGGTGACCTGACGGTGCTGCGCCTGGCGGGCTGCGACCTGCAGGGCGCCGAGTTCGCCTACCTGTCGGCCTGCGGGACCGCGGGCGGCTCGGTGGCCCTGGCCGACGAGGCGATCCACCTGGCGGCCGCGTTGCAGATGGCGGGCTACCGGCACGTGGTGGGCACCCTCTGGGGAGTCCCGGACGACATCGCCGCCTCCGTCGCCGAGGGCGTGTACGCGGGCATGGCCCGCGGGGGACGGCTCGACGCGACCCGAGCGGCCCAGGCCCTGACCGACGCGGCCGACCGGGTGCGCCGCGACCACCCGGCGAGCCCCGACCTGTGGGCACCGTTCGTGCACCTGGGACCGTGACAGCGGGTTGCGCCCGGGTGTCAGGATGGAGGACATGGCCGCCACCCCCGACCCCGCAGGTCCCCCCCCCGCCCCCCGCCCCCCCGGCCCCCCCGGGCGACCTCGCGCCCCCCCC
>NZ_MKQR01000009.1:124753-369307 GCF_001940455.1 Actinokineospora bangkokensis
CCCCCCGACTTGCACCCCCACCCCCACCCAGCTACATTTCGCCCGTCGAACAATCCGCCGATCGAAGAGGTAGGCATGGGGACGAGACTGCGGTGGCTGCTGCCCGCGCTGCTGGCCGTCGCGTGGTTGGCGTTGGGTGGGGTGTCCGGGTCCTTCGCGGGCAAGCTCAGCTCGGTGGCGGAGAACGACGGCAGCGCGTTCCTGCCCGCGGAATCCGAGTCCGTGGAGGTCTCCGCCCTCCAGCGGCAGCTCGGCGAGGGCAAGTCCATCCCGGCCATCGTGGTGGCTGAGCGGCAGGGTGGCCTCACCGACGCCGACCGGGCGTTCCTCGCCACCCTCGCCAAGGGGTCACCCGTGATCCCCGCCCAGAACGCCGCCGAGGTGTTCGTCCCGCTCGATCCGGCAACCGGTGTCGCGGAGGCGGTCGAGGCGTTGCGGGCGGACATCGCGAGCACCGCACCGGAAGGGCTCACCGCCCTGGTCACCGGTCCTGCCGCGCAAGCCGCTGATCTCGTGGACGCGTTCGGGGGGATCGACGGGCTGCTGCTGCTCGTGGCGGGGGCGGTGGTGGCGCTCATCCTGGTCGTCGTCTACCGCAGTCCGCTGTTGCCGGTCTTCGTGCTCCTGTCGGCGGTGTTCGCGCTCGGGTTGGCGAGCCTCGTCGTCTACCTGTTGGCGGACAACGGTGTCATCGCGTTGAACGGGCAGAGCCAGGGGATCTTGTTCATCCTCGTGTTCGGGGCCGCCACCGACTACGCGCTGCTGCTCGTGGCGCGGTTCCGCGAGGAGTTGCGGGACACCGAGGACAAGTACGCGGCGATCAAGGCCGCGTGGCGGGGGACGGTGGAGCCGATCGCGGCGTCGGCGGGCACGGTCATCCTGGGGGTGCTGTGCCTGCTCCTGTCCGACCTCAACTCGACCCGGGGGCTCGGGCCGGTGGCGGCCATCGGGATCGGGGCGTCGCTGGTGACCACGGTGACGTTCCTGCCCGCGGTGCTGGCGCTCACGGGGCGGGCGGCGTTCTGGCCGTTCCGGCCCGCGTTCGGGTCCGAGCACCCGGAGAAGTCCGGGGTGTGGGCGCGGATCGCGGGTGCGGCGACGCGCAAGCCGCGGGTCGCCTGGGTGTTGAGCGCGCTGGTGCTGGTCGTCGGGGCGGCCTTCCTGCCGCAGCTCAAGGCGGGTGGCACCGACCAGTCCGCGGTGTTCCTCACCGACGTGGAATCCGTGCGGGGTCAGGAAATCCTGTCCCGGTACTTCCCAGGGGGATCGGGGTCCCCGGCCGTCGTCATCACCCCTGAGGCCACTGTGGACCAGGTGACGGCGGCGGCGCGGGTGGACGGGGTGGCCGACGTCCGCCGCGGGGTGGCCCGGGACGGTCTCGCTGAGGTGCAGGTCGTGCTGTCGGACGCGCCCGGGTCCGAAGCGGCGCTGGCGACGGTCGAGCGCCTGCGCGAGGCCGTGCACCCCGCGGGCGCGAAGGTCGGGGGGACGACCGCGACGCTGCTGGACACGCGGGACACCGCCGCGCGCGACCGGCTCGTCATCATCCCCGTGGTGCTGCTGGTGATCTTCCTGCTGCTGGCCCTGCTGCTGCGGGCCCTGCTCGCGCCGCTGCTGCTCATCGGGACCGTGGTGCTGTCCTTCGCGGCCACGATGGGGGTCTCGGCGCTGGTGTTCAACCACGTCCTCGACTTCCCCGGCGCCGACCCCGTGGTGCCGCTGTTCGGGTTCGTCTTCCTGGTGGCGCTGGGGATCGACTACAACATCTTCCTCATGACGCGCGTGCGGGAGGAGGCGAGGTCGGTCGGCACGCGGGCCGGTGCGCCGCGCGCGCTGGTGCTCACCGGCGGGGTGATCACCTCGGCGGGGGTGGTGCTGGCGGCGACGTTCTCCGCGCTGGCGGTGATCCCGATCCTGTTCCTGGCGCAGATCGCGTTCATCGTGGCGTTCGGGGTGCTGCTCGACACGCTGCTGGTGCGGTCGGTGCTGGTGCCCGCGCTGGTGGTCGACCTCGGGCCGCGCACGTGGTGGCCGTCGCGGCTGGACCAGGGCGGGTCACTCGAAGAACTTCAGGCCCCAGCCCGTGTCGGTGGGTGACCCGGGGACGTTCTGCCTGCTGTAGGTGGTGCCGCCCCACCAGGTGAAGCTGCCGGTGTACCAGAAGCGGTTGTCCCAGCTGTACGGCGTGCCCTTGGCGACGGCGTGGTACATGAGCGGGAACGTGGGCCCGGGCGGCGGGCTGGTGGCGATGTCGCCGTCGAGCAGGACGAAGGTGTGGTGGCCGGGGCCGTTGACGTACAGGGTCGGGTCCCAGCCGCCCATCATCGTCGAGCGGTTGGAGCCGAACAGGCAGCCGTTGGACTTGTACCAGTCCCACTCGTAGGTGGGGTCGCCGCCCGCGCGCAGGCGCAGGTCGGCCAGGCAGTACTGGTCGCTCCAGCTGCCGTTCGCGGAGTAGACGACGTGCAGTTGGCCGTTGGGGTCGCGGATGGCCTCGGGCGCCTCGTTGATGAACGGGTTGCCGACCACCCGCTCCCACGGCTCCCGCGGCTGGGAGATGATGAACCGGCCGCCGGTCGGGGTCTGCGGGTCGGACATCCGCGCGATGTAGAGGTTCTGCTCGACGTTGGTGTCGCCCTCCCAGCCGGACCAGACGAAGTAGCGCTGGCCGCCGAAGGTGAACAGGGTGCCGTCGATGGCGAACTTGTCGCCGGGCAGGCGCAGCTGGGTGTGCCCGGAGTAGCCGGAGTCGGGGCTCGCGGAGCTGATGACGTACATCCGGTGCGCCGCGTCGTTGCCCGCCGCGAAGTAGATGTAGTACCGGCCGCTGTCGCGCACCAGTTCCGGCGCCCACACCGACCCCAGGCCGGGGTCGGTCCACACCCGCCGCGGCGCGGCCCCCGCCAGCCCGCCCGGCGAGCCCGCCTGGCGCACCTCGATGCCCCCGCCCGCGGACTGCACCGAGTAGTACGTGCCGCCGACGCGGATCACGCTCGGGTCGGCCGCGCGCAGCCCGGTCGCCCCGGTCGCGCTCACCTCCCCGGCGCTCGCGGGCAGTGCCGCCAGCAGGAGGAAGGCGATCAGCAGGGCGCACAACCGGCGCAGTGGAGCCATCGTCGAACTCCTCGGGACAGGTCCGGTGGACCTTGCCGGGGCGGTGCGGGGCAACGCTTTCGACAAGCCTTCACCGGATGCGGGCGCGTGCTGAAAGTAACACGCGCCCGCGACCCGGGGAAGCGCGCGGCCGGTCCCTCGACCGCGGAGAGGTTCGACGGCGGAACGGGCGAGCCCGCGGGGATCAGCGGTGGCAGACGGCTTCCAGGTTGATCCCGTGCGGGTCGGCGACGAACGCGCCGTGGTAGGTGTCGTGGTACATCGGGTGCTCGCCGGGCGCGTGCAGGGTGGTGGCGCCGTGCGCGAGCGCGGTGTCGTAGAACGCGCGCACCGCCGCCCGGTCGTCCACGGTGAAGGCCAGGTGCATGTTCGAGCCCACCACCCCGCCGTCGATGAGCCAGAAGTACGGCTTGTGCGCCGAGCCGAACGCGTGCATGGCGGGCAGTTCCGGTGAGGCGGGCACCGTCATCGTCGTGCCGATGCCGATGGCGGCGAGCACGGGTTCGTAGAAGGCCACCGCGCGGGCCAGGTCCGGCACCGCGATGTTGAGGTGGTCGATGCGCGATCCGGTGAAGTCGACGTCGTCCATGGCGGGCACTGTGCCCGCCCTTGCGGACAACCGCTGTCCGCGAGGCGCCGGTGCTCCGTTGGGGTGCGCGGCGTGTCGGCCGGGTGGCCCGCACCTCTTCCCGGGTGTGATCACCGGGAGGTGGGATGGGGCTGCTGGAACCCGTGGGCTTCGGGCCCGACGACGACCGGGTGTACCTGGCGCTGCTCGACCGGCGCCGCGGCGGTGCCGCCGACCTCGCGCTGGTGCTGGGCCTGACCGTGACCGCCGTGGGCGCCGCGCTCGACCGGCTGGCCGAGGCGGGGCTGGTCTCGGAGCTGGGCCGGGCGCCCGCGGAGTACGTCGCGGTGCCGCCGGAGGTCGGCGTGACCGCGCTGGTGCACCGGCGGCGCGCGCAACTGGCGGAGGTCCAGGTGGAGGTGGAGCGGATCGCCGACCGGCTGCGCCGCGAGGTCGCCGGCGCGGGGGGCCGGGTGGTGGAGGTGGTCGAGGGCGAGGACGCGGTGGTGGCGGAGGTCTCCCGGGCCCAGGCGCGGGCGCGCTCGGAGGTGCTGGTGGTCGACGCGCCGCCCTACCTCGGCGGGGTGTCCGCGCCCAACCACGCCGAGCTGGGGCTGCTGGCCGACGGCGTGGCGTTCCGCGTCGTCTACGCCCCCGAGGCGCTGGAGAACCCCGCGCAGGCCGAGCACATGCACCGCTGCGTGCTGGCGGGGGAGCAGGCCAGGGTGCTGCCGGGGGTCGCGCGCAAGATGGTGATCGTCGACCGGGAGGTGGCGGTGCTGCCGCTGTCCTACGACGAGCCCGACCCCGCCCGGCGGGTCGTCGTGCGCCGCTCGTCGCTGCTGGACGTGACGCTGTCCTGCTTCGAGGCGCTGTGGGCGGGGGCCTCGCCGGTGTCGGTGCGCGACGGGGCGGGCATCTCCTCGCGCGACCGGCAGCTGCTCACCCTGCTCTCGGCGGGCATGGCCGACCGGTCGATCGCCCGCACGCTGGGGGTGACCGACCGGACGGTGGGGCGCAGGCTCACCGAGCTGATGCGGGTGCTCGGCGCGCAGACCCGGTTCCAGGCCGGGGTCCTCGCCGCCCGGCGGGGGTGGATCTGACGCCGTCCCGGCCGCGGGGGGCCGCGGCCGGGACGGGTGCTCAGCTGACGGCCTGCACCGTCTTCGTCGCGTCCACCAGCCCGGTGCCGCACCCGCCGGTGCAGGTGCCGGGCAGCGGCCGGGTGTTGGCCTTCAGCAGCGACTCCACGGTCGCCGGGGTGAGCGCGGGCTTCTTGGCGACCATGAGCGCCACCAGGCCCGCCACGTGCGGGGCGGCCATGCTGGTGCCCATGTAGGGCTTGTAGGTCTCCGCCGCGGGGGTCGTGGCGCCGGAGTTCAGCGTGGAGAGGATGCCGTTCTCCGGGGTCGTGGTGGTGCCGGAGGCGTCGGTCTCCCGGCGGGTCTCGCCACCCGGGGCGGTCACGTCGATCTTCGCGCCGAAGTTGGAGTAGAAGGCGCGGTTGCCCGCCCGGTTGCTCGCCGCGACGGCCACGACGTTGTTGCAGTTGGCGGGGGTGAAGCCGGAGACGTCGGCGTTGGAGTTGCCCGCCGCGACGACCACCGTGGTGCCCCGGGACACCGCGCCGTTGATGGCGTTCTGGTAGGTCGCCAGGCACGACGACTGCCCGCCCAGGCTCAGGTTGATGACCTTCGCGGGGGTGCGGTTGGCCGGGACGCCGCTGACGGTGCCGCCGGAGGCCCAGGTGATCGCGTCGGCGATGTCGGAGGTCGCGCCGCCGCAGCGGCCCAGCACGCGCACCGGCTGCACCTTCGCGCCGAAGGCGATGCCCGCCACCCCCTTGCCGTTGTTGGTGGCCGCCGCGATCGTGCCCGCGACGTGGGTGCCGTGCCAGCTTGAGGAGTGCGACGGCTGCAGGAAGCACTCGAAGTAGCCCGCCGAGTCACCGGGGTCGGACGGGTCTGCGTCGCGGCCGTTGCCGTCCTTGGCGTTGGAGGCGTCGGAGATGAAGTCGTAGCCCGCCACGACCTGCCCGGCGAGGTCGGAGTGCGCGACGTAGCCCGTGTCGATCACCGCCACGGTGACACCGGTGCCGGTGGTCTGGTCCCACGCGCCTGGCACGTTCATCCCCGCCGTCGGCTCGTACAGGTCCCACTGCTTGCCGTACTCGGTGTCGTTGGGCGCGGCCAGCGGCTGCACGACCAGGTCCGGTTCCACATAGGCCACCGCGGGGTCCGAGCGGTAGGCGGCCATCACCGACGCCACGCTGCTGCCGTCGGCCACCTCGACCAGCGCCGCACCGGTCGAGAGCCTGCGCAGCAGCTTGCCCTGCGCCCGGCTCGACTTGCGGCCCGCGTCCTGCGCGGCGGCGGTGTCGGACACCGCCGCCGCGGCGCCCGCCCGGTACCCCACGATGATCCGGGCGCTCGGCCCGGACTGCGGCTGGGCCGCCGCGGTGGGCGCGGCCACCACGGCCACCGACACGCCCATCGACACTGCCGCCCCGACAGCGGCGGCGAGCACGGCCTTGCTCCGTCTGCGCTTCACGTGTTCAGGTCCTTCCGTCCGGGGAGGGGTCGAACCGTAAGCGCGCCCTCACGCACGGCGACAGTGCCGAACCCGACATTGCGCCGAACCGGACAACCGGCACGGCCCAGACGGCCCGGCTCCCGTGCCCGAAGGGGCAAGCACCAGCCCGCTCGCCACCGTGCCGGACCGTCTTCGCAGAAGCGGGCGGCGCTGTGCCGGGGCAGGCCATGGCGGACCGGGCTGGAAGTTCACCGCCGCTGCCGGGCCGGGGACGATGCCGGGCGGGGCGAGGGGGCGGGCGGCGGGGGGCGATGTCTCAACCTGCGGAGCATCCTGGCGTCCTCGAAGCCCACGGCGCGGGCAGCGGCCTCGGCCGTCGCGCCGTGGGCCATGAGGTGCTCGGCGCGCTCGACGCGCAGGGCCTGCTGGTAGCGCAGGGGTGTCATGCCCGTGGCCTTGGTGAACAGGCGGGTGACGGTGCGCTCGCTGCACGCGGCCAGGGCGGCGAGCTCGGCCAGCGGCAGGCGCTCGGACAGGCGGGACTCGATGGTGTCCTGGATGCGGTGGACGGCCTCGCTGAGGTGGGAGCGGTGCCGCAGCAGGGCGCTGTGCTGCTGCTCGTCGCCGTTGCGCCGGGCGTAGACGACCATGGCGCGGGCGATGCGGGCGGCGGGGGCCGGGCCGTGGCGGGTGGCGACCAGGTGCAGGGCCAGGTCGATGCCGCTGGCGATGCCCGCCGAGGTCACCACCGGCCCGTCGACCACGTACAGCACGTCCGGCACGACCGTGGCCGCCGGGTAGCGGCGGGCGAGGTCGTCCTGGAGTTCGTGGTGGGTGGTGCAGCGCCTCCCGTCGAGCAGTCCCGCCCGGCCCAGCGCGTCGGCGCCCGCGCACACGCTCGCCACCGTCCCGCCCGCGGCGTGGTGCGCCCGCAGCCAGTCCAGCGCCCGCTGCCCCAGCGGGGTGGCGCGCAGCCGTCCGCCGACCCGCCACCCCGGTACCACCACGAGGTCGTCCGGGTCGGTGCTCGGCAGGTCCGCCGCGCGCACCACCAGGCCCTGCGCGGTGGGCACGTCGGGCTGCTCGGCGGCGTGCACCAGTTCGTAGGGCAGGCCCAGGTCGGCGGCCCCGGAGAACACCTGCGCGGGACCGGCGAGGTCGAGCAGGTGGACCCCGGGTGCCAAGAGGAACACCACACGGCTCACGATCCGGTCACGCTACCCCGGTGATCTCCGCGACCGTCGCGATGGTGGCGAAGCGCCCCGCGAGGGCGTACTCGGTGCGCTCGACCAGCTCGGCGGTGCCGAGCACGGCACCGGTGCGCCAGTGCGGCAGCGGGGTGGTGGCGGTCGCGTCGGTGACGAAGGTGATGCCGAAGCCGAGGTCCGAGCCCACCCGGGCGGTCGTCTCGCAGCACTGCTCGGTCCTGATCCCGCACACCCGCAGGTCGCGGGTGCCGCGCGCGGTGAGCAACTGCTGGAGGTTGGTGGTGGTGAAGGCGTTGTGGGAGGTCTTGTGCAGCAGCGGTTCGCCGTCGGTGGGGGACAGGCCCTCGATGAGCCGCACGTGCCCCGAGGCGGGGTCGAACGCGGTGCCGCTGCCCGGCTCGCTGTGCAGCACCCACACGACCAGGTCGCCCTCGGCGCGGGCGTGCTCGACCAGCGCGCCCACCTGCCCCACTACCCCCGGGTTCGACACCTGGGCCCAGTCGGGCCGCTGGCGGAAGGACTCCTGCACGTCGATGACGACGAGTGCGCTGCTCATGCCACCAGCCTGTCCCGGCGACCGCCGCGCGACCAGGGCGCGGCACGCCGTCCCGCGGAACGATCCGGTCATGGCAGGATGGCCCGGTGCGGCACGTGAGCGACGACGAACGACGCGCCCGCCTGGCCACCCGGCAGGCGCTGGCGCCCGCGAGCCGCCTGGGCTCCCCGGAGGCCGTGGCGGCGGCGATGACGGCGCTGCACGCCACCGAACCCCCGACCGTCCACCTGTCCTGCTGGGCGCGGGTGCCGGGGTTCGAGATCGCCGACGTCGACCGGGCGCTGCACCGGGACAAGACCCTGGTGAAGCAGTTGGCGATGCGCCGCACGCTGTTCGCCTTCCCCCGCGACCTGCTGCCCGCGGTCTGGGCGAGCGCGTCCGCGCGCGTCGCGGGCCAGGAGCGGGCCAAGATCGCCAAGGAGGTGCTGGCCGCCGGGCTCACCACCGACGCCGACGCCTGGGTGGACCGCGCCCGCGAGCAGGTGCTCGCCGTGCTCTCCGACGCCCCGGGCGGCTTGCAGGCCGCCGAGCTGCGCGCGGCCGTGCCGATGATCGACCAGCGGACCGGGCACTCGACCGGCGGCACCTACCTGGCCACCAACGTGATCGTGTACCTGGGCGCCCGCGGGGACGTCGTGCGCGGCCTCAACAGCGGCGGCTGGCGGGTCTCGCGTCCACAGTGGACCACCAACGCGCACTGGCTGGGCGCGCCACCGCCCGGGGTGGGCGCCGCGCAGGGGTACCGGGAGCTGGTCGGGCGCTGGCTGCGCACCTTCGGGCCCGGCACGGAGGACGACGTCGTGTGGTGGTTGGGCGCCACCAAGGCGATCGTGCGCGCGGCGCTGGCCGACCTCGACGCGGTGCGGGTGTCGCTCGACGGCGGCGGCACCGGGTGGCTGCTGCCCGACGACCTCGACGAGGTGGCCGACCCCGGGCACTGGGTGGCGCTGCTGCCGACCCTCGACCCGACGGTGATGGGCTGGCGCGGCCGCGACTTCTACCTGGGCCCGCACGGGCCGCAGCTGTTCGACCGCGCGGGCAACGCGGTCACCACGGCCTGGGTCGACGGGCGCATCGTCGGCTGCTGGGTGCAGGACGAGGCGGGCGTGGTGCGCGTGCGGCTGCTGGCGGACGTGCCCGCCGCCGCGCGCCGGGAGCTGGACGCCGAAGCCGCCCGGCTGACGGAGTGGCTGGGCGGCGAGCGGGTGACGATCCGCTACCGCGCCCCCGCCGTCCTGGGCTGACCTGCCGCGGTCCACGAACGCCGATACCTGCTGGTCAACGGGGTCCCGCCAGGGTGACGCCGGTCCCACTGGCGGCATCAGGATTGCGAAACTGTACCGGCTGGACGGTACAGTGAGCGTAATGAGCGTGGTGGAGGACGGCGTCCGGGTGGGGCGCGGGAGGTGGGCGGCGCTGGCCGTGCTGGTCGGTGCCGTGCTGCTGCTGGCGATCGACGGGACGGTGCTCTACCTGGCCGTGCCGTCGCTGGCGCGGGACCTGGCGCCCAGCGCCGCCGAGGTGCTGTGGATCGGGGACGTCTACTCGCTGGCCCTGGCGGGCCTGCTGGTGGTGGCGGGCACCCTGGCCGACCGGTTCGGGCGCAAGCGGACCCTGCTGCTGGGCACCGCCGCGTTCGGCGCCGCCTCGGTGCTGGCCGCGTTCGCGCCGACGGCCGAGGTGCTCATCGCCGCCCGGCTGCTGCTCGGGGTCGCCGGGGCGACGGTGATGCCGTCCACGCTGTCGATCATCCGCACCCTGTTCCCGGACGCCCGCGAGCGCACCCGCGCGATCGCGGTGTGGTCGGCGGCGTCCGCGGGCGGGGTGGCGCTGGGCCCGGTCGTCGGCGGGCTGCTGCTGGAGCGCTTCTGGTGGGGATCGGTGTTCCTGGTGAACGTGCCGGTGGTGCTGGTGTTCCTGGTGGCGGGCGCGGTGCTGCTGCCGGAGTCGCGCGACCCGCGGCCGGGGCGGTTCGACCTGCCCTCCGCCGCGCTGTCGATGGCCGCGGTCGTGCCGCTGGTCTACGCGGTCAAGCACGCGGTGTCCGCGGGCCCGGACGCGCGGGCGCTGTTCGCCGCGGCGGTGGGCCTGGGCTGCGGCGCGCTGTTCGCGCGCAGGCAGCGGCGGCTGGACTCGCCCATGATCGACGTGCGGCTGTTCGCCAACCCGGCGTTCAGCGGTGCCGTCGTCGCCGGGTTCGTGGCGATCTTCGCCCTCGTCGGCACGCTGTTCTTCTTCTCCCAGTACCTGCAACTGGTGCGCGGGTTCGGCCCGCTGGCGGCCGGGCTGGCGGAGCTGCCCGCCACCCTCGCCTCGATCGCGGTCATCGCCCTGGTCGGCGTGCTCACCGCCCGGTTGGGGCGCGGCCGGACCGTCGGCGCCGCGCTGCTGACGACCGCGCTGGGCCTGGTGCTCGTGGCCGTGGCGGAGGGCGCCGAGGACTACCTGTGGCTGGGGCTGGCGCTCGTGCCGATGGGGCTGGGCGTGGGGCTGGCGCTCACGGTGACCGTCGACGCGGTGGTCTCCGCCGTCGCCCCGGAGCGGGCCGGGTCGGCCTCGGCGGTGTCGGAGACGGCCTACGAGCTGGGCACGGCCCTGGGGATCGCGGTGCTCGGCTCGGTGGTGACCCTGCTCTACCGGTCGATGCTGCCCGCCTCGGTGACCGACGCGGCCACCCGCGACTCGCTCGCCACCGCGGTCGCGGCGGGGCACGCCGACGTCGCGCGCGTGGCGTTCACCGGGGCCATGCAGGTCACGGCCCTGATCGCGGCCGCCATCACCGCCGCGGGCGCCCTCATCGCCTGGCGCGCGATCCCCTCCGGTAAGAACACCGGTGCACGCACGGGTGAGGTGGAGGGCTGAGCATGCCGCGCAAGGCCGGTCGGTCGCCGGAGGACACGCGCCGCGCCCTGATGACCGCCGCCGCGGCGGCCATCCGCACCGGCGGCCTGTCGGTGCCCCTCGGCGGCATCGCGACCGCGGCGGGGGTGTCCAAGGGCGGGTTGCTCTACCACTTCCCGACCAAGGACAGCCTGGTGCTGGCGCTGGCCCAGGAGTCCGTGGACACCTTCCGCGCGGAGGTGCTCGCCGCGGTCGACCCGGACGACACCGCGCCGGGCAGGCTGTGCCGGGCCTACGTCCGCGCCTGCCTCGACACCCTCGACGACGACCAGGCCGTGCGCAACAACCTGGCCCTGGTCGCCCAGCTGCTCACCGACCCCGCCGTGGCGGACCTGCTGGCGGCCGACGCCCGGCGCTGGAACGCCGACCTGGCCGCCGACGGCCTGCCGAGGCCGATCCTGGACCTGGTCGTCGCCGCCGCCGACGGGGCCTCGGTCGCCCCCATCTGGGCGGCGACCCTCCAGCCGGGCCCGCTGGTGGGCCTGCGCCGGGTGCTGCTGGCCCTGACCAGCGACGAGGCGCTGTGGGAGCGGTTGGGGTCAGCCTGACAGCCGGGCCAAGTGGCGGTCCACCAGGGCGAGCGCCCCGGCGGGGGAGTGGTGGCCCAGCAGGACGGCGTCCGACAGGCCGGTGACGACGGCCAAGAGCAGGTCGGCCTCGGCGCCCGGGTCGGGGCAGCCGGGGTGCTCGGCGGCCAGCAGCGCTGTGAGCACCGAGCGCAGTTCGGCGTACCCAGCGCGGAAGCGCTGCGCGATCTCCTCGTCCTTGAGCGCGCGCACCAGGAACGCGGTGGCCACCAGCGCGTCCGAGCGCGCGGTGGCGTCCAGGGGGAGCAGGGAGACCAGCAGCGAGCGCAGGTCGGTGGGGGCGGCCCGGTCGCGCACCTGGTCGCGCAGGGTCGCCGTGGCGTGCCGCAGCATGGCGTCCTTGGTGGGGAAGTAGTGCTGCACCAGGCCCTTGGAGATGCCCGCCTCGGCGGCGACCTCGCCCAGGCTCACGCCCTCCAGGCCGCGGTCGGCGGCGATGCGCCGGACCGCCGCGGAGATCAGCCGCCTGCGTTCCTCGTGGTCCACCCGCTTCGGCACGGCGGCAGCGTATCGCGATACGAGCGGATTGCGAAAACCGACGCATCGCGATACGTTCGTATCGTGAAAAAGACGGGCGCACTCGGCCGCTTCACCTCCGAGCGGGCCCGCGCCGACTACGACGCCGCCTACCAGCGGGGGTTGGACGCGCTGCCCGCCCCGGACGAGGTGGTCGACGTGGGCACGGGGTTCGGCACCGTGCGCTGCTACCGCTTCGGCGCGCCGGGGCCGAACCCGGTGCTGCTGCTGCCGGGACGGGCCGGGGGGGTCGTGATGTGGGAGCCGAACCTGCCCGCCTTCGCGGGCAGCCGCCCGGTCTACGCGCTCGACCTGCTCGGCGAACCGGGGCGCAGCGTGCAGACCGCGCCGGTGCGGACCGCCGCCGACCAGGCGGCTTGGCTGGTGGACGTGCTGGAGCGGTTGGACCTGCGGGGAGCCCACCTGCTCGGGTACAGCTTCGGCGGGTGGCTGGCCGCCAACCTCGCCCTGCGCGCCCCCGAGCGCTTGGCCTCGTTGGTGCTCGTCGACCCGGTGCAGACCTTCGCCCGGTTCCCCGTCCAGCTGCTGCTGCGCAGCGCGCTCAGCGTGCTCCCGGTCGTCCAGCGGTGGGGGCGGCCCGCGTTCCTGCGGTGGATCGCGGGCGGCGCCGAGGTCGAGCCGGGCGACCCGGTGGCGACCGTGATCAACGAGGGCATCCGCACCTACCGCATCGCACTGCCCACCCCGGTGCCGTTCACCGACGAGCAGTTGCGCGGCCTCGCGGTTCCCGCGCTCGCCCTGATCGCGGGGCGCAGCGTCCTGCACGATGCCCGCCGGGCCGCGGCGAGGGCGGAGCGGTTCGGGGTGCGCGCGGAGGTCTGGGAGACCGCGACACACGCCATCGCGGGGGAACGCGCCGACGAGGTCAACACCAGGGTCCTCGCCTTTTGGTCCGAAGTGGAGGCCTCGCGCCGGGGGTGACCGCGCTGCGCGCAGGTGCGGCCGACTACGCCGAGACCGCGTCCGACACCTTGCCCGCGAGGTAGGAGTAGGCGGCGTGCACGAGGCCGGGGGAGGCGCCGGTCTGGTCGTAGCCGTGGTCGACCCCGGGCACGTCGTGGTGGTCGACCAGGGCCCCGACCTCCGCGAGCCGGGCCGCGTAGGTGACCGCCTCGGCGCGCAGCAGGTCCTGCTCGGCGGTGATCACCACCGCGGGCGCGATCCCGGTGAGGTCCTCGACGTCGGCGCCCCAGGCGGGGGAGACCAGCGGGTCGCGCCGCCGGGCCGGGTCGGGGACGTAGGCGGTGTCGAACACCTCCGACATCCACGGCCGCAGCATCGGCCGGGTCCCGGGCGGCACCGGCTTGTCCCGAGCCGGGGTCGCCAGGTCCAGCGGCGGGTAGTGCAGCACCTGCAACGCGAGGTCGGGGCCGCCCGCGCGCAGCGCCAACCGGGCCGCGGCCGCCGCCAGCGACCCGCCCGCGCTCTGCCCGCCCACGCAGACGCCCAAGCCCGCCCACTCGCGCTCGGGCTCCGCCGCCCACACCGCGGCGTCGTAGAGCTGCTCGCAGGGTGCGGGGAAGCGGTGCCCCGGCGCCAGGACGTAGTCGACGTTCACCACCACCACACCGGTGTGCTCGGCCAGGAACCGGCACAGGGCGTCATCCATGTCCGGCTTGCCCAGGACGAAGCCACCACCGTGGGCGTTGACGTAGGCACCGCCTGGGCGCCCCGGCGGGTGGTACAGCGTCGCGGGCAGCGGGCCGTGCCGGGTGGGGATCGTCGTCCCGGTGGTGCGGCGGGGGATCTCGGGGAACAGCGCACGGGGCGTGGCGCGGCGCGCGCCCGCGGCGAGCACCCGGGCCACGACGTCGGCGACGGGGCGGCGGGACAGCAGGGACATCGGCGTCCTCACTTCGTCCGGACGTGAGCCGCGGAGTCGGGCTCGGAGTCGTCGAGCAGCCGCACCGCCGGGCTCTGCACACCGGGGATCCTAGACAGCTGTCACGCGAGGTCCCAGACCTCGGCACGGCTCCACGATCCCCCCGCCGCACTGAGGTGCAGGGACGACCACGACCCCGGCGCGGTGGCGCGGGGCCGTGGTCACGAGGGGACGCCCGACCGCGTGGATGTCCCCGGGTGGACGCGGGAGGTCAGACGGTGACCTCCCCGACCTCCCCGACCTTGCCGACCTCACCCTCGGTGTCCACGGCTCCCGCGTTCGGCGCCGGGCGCTTGGGCACGGCCAGGACGGCGACCGCCACCGCGGCCAGGGCGATGCACCCGGCCACCACGAAGCCCAGGCGCAGGCCCGCCATGTCCGGGATGCCGGTGTCCGAGGCGCTGCCCAGGGTGGCCAGGCTGACGAACACCGCGCTGCCGAACGCACCCGCCACCTGCTGCAGGGTGGACAGGATGGCGCTGCCGTGGGAGTAGAGGTGGTCGCTGAGCGAGCTGAGCGAGTCGGTCATCAGCGGGGTGATCATCAGCGCGATGCCGATCATGAGGACGGTGTGGATGCCGATCACCGCCACCAGCGGCGAGCCCGGGCCGAGCAGGGCGAACAGCCACAGCGCCGCGGCCAGCGCGATCGACCCGGGGATGATCAGGGTGCGGGCGCCGAGGCGGTCGTAGAGCCTGCCCACCGGCCTGCCGAGCAGGCCCATCGCCAGCCCGCCGGGCAGCATCGCCAGACCGGTGACGAACGTGCTCTCGCCCAGCACCGTCTGCAGGTACAGCGGCACCATGATCGCCGCGGCGCCCAGCAGGGCCATGAACAGCAGCGCCGAGAGCACCACGCCCACCACGAACGTGCGGTGGGTGAACGGCCGCAGGTCGAGCAGCGCCCGGTCGTCGCGCTGCAGGCGCAGCTGCCGCCAGGTGAACAGCACCAGGGCCAGCACGCCGAGCGCGATCGGCGCCCACGGCGGCAGCACCGGGTCGCCGTGCGCGGACTCGCCGATGGCCGCCAGGCCGAACAGCACACCGCTGAACCCGATGGCCGAGAGCACCACCGAGAGCACGTCCAGCGGGATCACCCGGGACCCCGACTCCAGCCGCATCAGCCGCACGCCCGCGGCCAGCGCCGCCAGCGCCAGCGGCAGCACGAACCAGAACATCCACCGCCAGCCCAGCGAGGACAGCACGGCGCCGCCGATCGTCGGGCCGATGGCGGGCGCCACCGCGATGACGATGGAGATGGTGCCCATCGTCGCGCCGCGCCGGTCGACCGGCACCAGCCGCATCACCGAGGTCATCAGCAGCGGGATCATCATCGCGGTGCCCGAGGCCTGCACGACCCGGCCCGCCAGCAGCACGGCGAAGCCCGGGGCCAGCGCGCTGATCAGGGTGCCCAGGCTGAACAGCGCCAGCGAGGCGGTGAACACCTGGCGGGCGGTGAACCGCTCCAGCAGGTAACCGGTGGTCGGGATGACCACCGCCATGGTCAGCAGGAAGCCGCTGGTCAGCCACTGCACCGTGGTGGCGGTGACGCGCAGCTCCACGGTCAGGTCGCGCAGCGCGACGCTCATGATGGTCTCGTTGAGGACCATCACGAAGGCGGACAGCACCAGGGTCCCGATGAGCAGCACGGTGGCCCGGGGCATCGGCCCCGGTGGCGCCACCGGCGCGTCGGCGTTCGTGCTCGGGTCGGCGTTCATGCGGTCGTGTCTCCTCAGGGGCTCCCACCGCGGCGCGGCACGGGTGCGCGGTCGCGGGGGTGTGGTCAGTGTGGGCCGGGGTGGCCGCTGCGTCGCGGGTCCGGCGGTCGGGCTGGTGGTCTACCCGGTGGCGGGCGTCATGCCGCGCCCCCGCGCGGCGCGACCCGGTCGACCGCGTCGACCAGGGGTGTCGGGCTGGTCGCGCACAGGCCGTCGACCAGGATGTCCAGGTGCCGGTGGGCGGTGACGTCGACGCCCGTGGCGCTCGTCCCCGGCAGCGGCCTGCTCAGCTTGCACAGGCCGAGGAACACGTCCTCGACCCGCGCGTCCCCGCGCAGCCGCCCGAGCCGCTGGCCCCGCTCCAGCAGCCGCCCCAGCGCGGCCACCAGCCGGTCGTTGGCCGCGGCGAACTCCGCCGCGCACACCGGCGGGGGCTCGCCCGCCGCGGACCCGACCGCGCTGACGCGGCCGTCGGCGGCCCGGTGCAGCACGGCCCGCAGGGCCGCCACCGGGTCGGCGCCCGCGTCGGCGGCCAGCTCCTCGGCGGTGTCGGCGGTGCGCACCGCCGCGGCGAGGACCAGGTCCCGGATCAGCGCCTCCCGGGACGGGAAGTGCCGGTACACCGTCGCGTTGCCCACCCCGGCACGCTTGGCGATCCGGTCCAGCGGTGCGCCGACGCCCTCCTCCAGGACGACGTCGAGCGCGGCGGCGAGGATGCGCTCGTGGTTGCGCGCGGCGTCGGACCGCCTGCGCTGCGCGGTGCCGGTCGGGTTCTCGGGCACGCCCGCCACGACCATCCCCTCCCCCCTTGGTTCGAGCGATGCAGTTCGAGCGATGTGGTCCGAGCGATCTCGCGTGAACGATCTCGCGAGCCACCTCGCGAAGCGGGGACTGGCTCCCCGCTTGTGCATCCCAGCATAGCCAGGGGGGCCGACAAAACCGGTTTTCCGCCCCCCGCGCCCTCTGGTGTGACCCGGGGTTACATGTTACCTTTGGTAATAGTGAATCGGAGTCACAGGTGAGGAGGCGGTCGTGACCAGCATCGATGAGCAGCGCAGCCCGGCGGGTGACGCACGCGCGGAGACCGCGCGGCGATTGCTGGACTCGGCGCAGAAGCTCTCGTACGACCCCCTGCGGGAGGTCGACTGGGAGACCCCGCTGGACACGTCGTACCACGGGATGAGCCCGGAGTGGAGCACCCTCTACGGCACCCCGTACTGGGCGGAGCTGACCGAGGACCAGCGCAAGGCGCTGACCAGGCAGGAGGCCGCCTCGGTCGCCAGCACCGGCATCTGGTTCGAGATGATCCTGCAGCAGATGGTGCTGCGCGACTTCTACGCCAAGGACCCGACCGACCCGGCGTTCCAGTGGGCGCTGACCGAGATCGCCGACGAGTGCAGGCACTCGATCATGTTCGCCCGCGGCGCCGCGAAGCTGGGCGCGCCCGCCTACCGGCCGCAGCGGCTGGTGGTGGAGCTGGGCCGGATCTTCGCCGCGACCGCCAACGGCGAGGCCGCCTACGCCGCCATCCTGGTCGCCGAGGAGGTGCTGGACGTGATGCAGCGGGCCAGCATGCGCGACGAGCGGGTGGTGCCCTTCGTGCGCACGATCAACAACATCCACGTGGTCGAGGAGTCCCGGCACATGAAGTTCGCCAGGGCCGAGACCAAGGAGCGGCTGCAGGAGGCCGGTCGGGTGCGCCGCGAGGCGAACGCCCTGGTCATCTCGATCGTCTCCTACTTCATCGTCAGCAGCATGATCAACAAGGACGTCTACGCCGCCGCGGGCCTCGACGCCAAGCGGGCGCTGCGCGAGGCCAAGCGCAACGAGCACCACCGCTCGGTGCTGCGGTCGAGCTGCGCGGGCCTGATGGAGTTCCTCGACTCCTGCGGCCTGCTGACCAAGCCCGCCCTGCGGTTCTACCGCCGCGCCAACCTCGTCTGACGGCCATGGCGTTCGCGATCACCCAGGCGTGCTGCAACGACGCCACCTGCGTGTCGGTGTGCCCGGTCAACTGCATCCACCCGACCCCGGACGAGCCGGACTTCGCCACCGCGGAGATGCTCTACGTCGACCCGGCCACCTGCATCGACTGCGGCGCGTGCTCCGACGCCTGCCCGGTCGACGCGATCCACCCGATCGACGAGCTGACCGGGGCGCTGGCGGCCTACGCCGACATCAACGCCGCCTACTACGCCGACCGGGCCCGCCCGGTGGTCGACGGGCCGAACTTCCACGCCTGGTCCCAGCCGACCTTCGCCCACGACATCCCCAGCGACATGCCCGCGCTGGACGTGGCGGTGGTCGGCACCGGCCCGGCGGGCATGTACGCGGTGCAGGACCTGGTCCTGCACACCAGCGCCTCGGTCACGCTGTTCGACCGGCACCCCGTGCCGGGCGGGCTGGTGCGCTTCGGCGTGGCGCCGGACCACCCGTCCACCAAGATGATCGGCGAGACCTTCGCCCGCTTCCACGACCACCCCCGCGTCCGGCTGCGCTTGGGCGTGGAGGTGGGCGAGGACGTGAGCCTGGACGAGCTGCGCTCCCGGCACGACGCGGTCATCTACGCCGTCGGCGCGGCGTCCGCGCGCAGGCTGGGCATCCCGGGGGAGGACCTGCCCGGCAGCACCACCGCGACGACGGTGGTGGGCTGGTACAACGGCCACCCCGACGTCCCCGCCGACGTGGTGGACCTGTCCGCCGAGCGCGTCGTCATCGTCGGCACCGGCAACGTGGCGCTGGACGTGGCCCGCATCCTCACCGCCGACCCGGCGGAGCTGGCGGGCACGAGCATCGCCCCGCACGCGCTGGCCCGGCTGCGCTCCAGCAAGGTCCGCGAGGTCGTGCTGGTCGCCCGCCGCGGCCCGGCGACCGCCGCCTACACCGCGCCGGAGCTGCTGGCGCTCACCGCGCGCCCGGACGTCGACCTGGTGGTCGACGACCACGACCCCCAGGTGGGGCAGGCGATCGACGAGGGCACCGGCAAGGCGGGCGTGCTGCGCGGGGTCACCCGCGAGGCCGTGGACTGGTCGGTGCCGCCGCGCGGCGACCGCAAGCGGATCGTGCTCAGCTTCCACCGCCCGCCGGAGGCCATCACCGGCGAGACGGGGGTGCGCGGGCTGCTCGCGGGCGGGGTGGAGATCGCGACCGGGCAGGTCATCAGCGCCATCGGCTACAAGGGGACGCCGGTCGCGGAGCTGCCCTTCGACGACCTCACCGGCACGGTGCCGAACACCGCGGGCCGGGTGGAGGGGCTCCCCGGCGTGTACGTGGTGGGGTGGATCAAGCGCGGGCCCTCCGGCGGCATCGGGGCCAACCGCACGTGCGCGCAGGAGACGGTGGCGTCGCTGCTGTCCGACGTCACCTCCGGCGCGCTGCCGGTCCGGGCCCGCCGCCGCTTCGCGTCGGTCCTGCGCAGGCGCTGACGGGGCGCCCTGGCCCGGGGACCCGGGCCAGGGCGCGACCGGTCAGGCGTGGACGGCACCGAGGACGCGCTTCAAGCTGTCCTCGGTGTCGCTGCCCACCTTCTCGAACACGGCCTTGGCGATCGGCGAGGCGAGCTTGGCCGCGCCGTGGAACTCGATCGTCGCCTGGTAGGTGATCCGCGTCGTGCCCGCTGCCTCGCCCTCGGCGAGGGTGATCTCGTCGGTGGACGTCGCCGTCTTGTTGCGGCCCACGAACCGGATCAGCTCCGGCGTCAGCTCCTCCAGCTCGTAGACCAGCTCGGTCTCCACGCCCGCGATCTTCGACGTGTTGTGCCAGCGCGCGCCCACGCGCACCGGGCCGGACTCCATCCGCTCGCAGGACTCCGTGCCCGGGTCCCACTCCACGGCGTTGGAGAAGTCGCTGAGGTAGGCGCCCACCTCCGGCAGCGGCTTGGCGACGGTGAACGTTCGGCTTACCTGGACCATGGGCTCCTCCGCTCTCGGTGTTCCCCACGGCGGTACCCGACGGGCGCGGACCGCACACCACCGCCGAACCGGACGCGGGCGCCCGGACCCGGCCGCGAACTCAGTTCAGCGGGCGGGTGCCCGCGGGGATGCCACCGCCGGTGTGCACCGACTCCACCAGCTCGGCCAGCGCCGTCAGCGCGACCTGCTGCGACAGCGGGCCGAAGGACACCCTGGCCACCCCGAGCTGCTGGAGCTCGGTCAGCGGGGGAGTGCCCGGGATGCCGATGGTGGTGAGCTTCTGCGGGCCGAAGGCGTCGACGAGCACGCGCACCTGCTCGGTGGTGAGCCTGCCCGGCACGAACACCACCGGGGCGCCCGCGTCGAGGTAGGCCTTGCCGCGCTCGACGGCCTCCGCGAGCAGCGCGTCGGGGTCGCCGTCGCGGTTCTTGACGAACACGTCGGTGCGGGCGTTGAGCACGAAGTCCGGGACACCGGCGTCGGCCGCGGCCTTCACCACGGCCGCCACCTGCGCTGCGGCCTCGGGCAGCGGCTTGAGCTGGTCCTCCAGGTTCGCGCCGACGACACCGACGTCGATGGCCCGGCGGATGGTCTCCGGGGCGTCGCCGTAGCCGCCCTCCAGGTCGGCGGTGACCGGCAGCGCCGTCGCGGCCACGATCCGGCCGACCTCGGCGATCATCTCCGCCACCGGGATGTTCTCCCCGTCCGGGTAGCCCCGGCTCGCGGCGATGGAGTGGCTGGCGGTGGCCAGCGCGGTGGTGCCGGGGACGTCCGCGACCACCTTGGCGCTGATGACGTCCCACACGTTCACCACCGTGAGCAGGGCGGGTTCCTGGTGCAGGCGCAGCAGCTGCTGGGCGAGGTCGTTCGACGGCATGCGTGAGCTCCTATCGGTGCGGTGTGCCACGCCTGCATACCCGAACCCGCGAGCGGGCGAAACCACACGCGGGGGTGCCCGCGCCCGCTTCCCGGTGGGCGGGATACTGGTGCCGCTCGACGTGCGGAGTTAGGGAGTTGGTCGGCCAGTGGATCAGGCGGTAGAGGCGGATTGGGTGTCCCGGTTCGCCGACGAGGTTGTCGAGGCCGCGCGGCGGCGGGGGGCCGAGCGGGTCGTCTGCGCCTCCGGGCTGAGCCCGTCCGGGCCGGTGCACCTGGGCAACCTGCGCGAGGTCATGACCCCGCACCTGGTGGCCGACGAGATCGCCCGCCGCGGCGTGCCGGTCGAGCACCTGATCTCCTGGGACGACTTCGACCGCTACCGCAGGGTGCCCGCGGGCGTCGACCCGTCCTGGGCCGAGCACATCGGCAAGCCGCTGACCGCCGTCCCCGCGCCGCCGGGCAGCCGGTACGACAACTGGGCCGACCACTTCCGCGCGCCCATGGTGGCCGCGCTGGAGCAGCTGGGGGTGCCGTTCCGCGGCATCAGCCAGACCGGGATGTACCGGTCGGGCGCCTACCGCGACCAGGTGCTGCTGGCCATGCGCCGCCGCAAGGACATCGACGCCATCCTGGCCAAGCACCGCACCAAGAAGCCGGTGGACGACCCGGACGGGTCCTCCGCGGGCGCGGCGGGCGCGGAGTACTACCCGTACAAGCCGTACTGCACCGCGTGCGGCCGCGACCTGACCACCATCACCTCCTACGACGACGAGACCACCCGGCTGAGCTACACCTGCGAGTGCGGCCACGCCGAGGAGGTGCTGCTGTCGGAGTTCACCAGCGGCAAGCTGGTGTGGAAGGTCGACTGGCCGATGCGCTGGGCCTACGAGGGGGTGCACTTCGAGCCGTCCGGGGTGGACCACTCCTCGCCCGGCTCGTCGTTCGAGGTGGGCGGGCGCCTGGTCGGGGAGATCTTCGGCGGTGAGCAGCCGATCGGGCCGATGTACGCCTTCGTCGGGATCACCGGCATGGCCAAGATGAGCAGCTCGGCGGGCGCCGTGCCGACCCCCGGCGACGCCCTGTCCATCATGGAGCCCGCGGTGCTGCGCTGGCTCTACGCCCGGCGCAAGCCCAACCAGTCCTTCAAGATCGCCTTCGACCAGGAGATCCACCGGCTCTACGACGAGTGGGACAGCCTCACCGCGCGCGTCGCCGCGGGCACCGCCACCGCGGGCGACCGGTCCGCGCACGCCCGCTCGGCGCGCACCGCCGAGCGGGAGCTGCCCGACACCGAGCGCCACCTGGCCTACCGCACGCTGGCCTCGGTCGTCGACATCACCACCGGCGACCCCGAGCAGACCCTGCGCATCCTGCGCGGCGTGGACACCGACCTGGTCGACCTCGACCAGGTGCGCCCCCGGTTGGACCTGGCCGCCACCTGGGTCGAGCAGTACATGCCCGCCGACCAGCACACCGCCGTGCGCGCCGAGCCCGACCGCGAGCTGCTGGCCGGGATGGACGACGAGCAGCGCAAGATGGTGGGCCTGTTCCTCGACGAGCTGAGCCGGGACTGGACCCTCGACGGCCTGACCGACCTGGTCTACGGGGTCCCCAAGGACATGCTGGGCCTGCCGCGCGACCTCAAGAAGCCCACGCCGGAGCTCAAGGCGGCGCAGCGCTCGTTCTTCGTGCTGCTCTACCAGCTGCTCATCGGCCGCGACACCGGTCCGCGCCTGCCCACGCTGCTGCTGGCGGTGGGGGAGGACCGCGTCCGCGCGCTCCTGGACGCCTGACACCGCGCACCCCGCCCCCGCTCCGGACCCCGGAGCGGGGGCGGCGGTGTGTTCAGGGCGGTGTGATCAGGCCCGCGCGGGGTCCCAGTGCAGTTCCGCGCGCGCTGCCGAGGTGACGGCGGCGGCCACCGCGGACAGCGTCGGGGAGTCGAGCTTCCACTGCTGCCAGTGCAGCGGGACGTCGACGGGGTGGTCGGGCGCCAGCAGCACGAGGTCGGGGTAGCGCCGGACCTGGTGCTCGGTGAGCATCGCCCAGCCCAACCCGGCCGACACCGCCTCCTCGAACGCGTGGCTGTCGGCGACGAAGTGGCGGTGGTCGGAGGCGGGCTTGCCGGTGCGGGCGCGGCAGAACGCGTCCTGCAACCGGTCCTTCTCGTCGAAGGCGACGACCGGTGCCGCGGCCAGTCCGTCCACCTCGGACAGCCTGCGGGCGGCGAAGGACGCCGTGGCGGCGGCGTGGTAGCGCATGCTGCCCAGCGGGGTCGAGCGGCAGCCCTGCACGACCGTGGGGTCGGTGTTCACCGCGGCGATGACCTGCCCGCGGCGCAACCAGTCCGCGGTGTGGCCCTCGTCGTCGCGGTGCACGGTCAGCACCACGCCGTCGGTGCCCGCCAGGGCCGCGATCGCCCGGCGGAACCAGGTCGACAGCGAGTCGGCGTTGACCGCCACGGCGATCCTGGCCGGTTCGTCGAGCAGCCCGAGCGCGACGCGGGTGTCGTGGTCCAGCAGGGCCTGCGCCCGCCCGTGCCGGGCGACCACCTCGCCGGGCTCGGTGAGCCGGGCGGGCTTGCCGCGCACCAGCAGCACCCGGCCCGTGCGCTGCTCCAGCTGCTTGATGCGCTGGCTGACCGCGGACGGGGTGACGTGCAGGGCCTTCGCCGCGGCGTCGAGGGTGCCCTCGTCCACCACGGCCAGGAGCGTGCGCACGCACTCGGGGTCGAGCATCACGGCTGCTGACGATACTGAAGAAACTTGAGCTGGTGTTACCCTTTGCGCGTCCTTAACGTCGTCGCCGTGCTCAACGCAGTGCTCGCCGGGCTCGGCACCGGACTCTCGCTCATCGTCGTCATCGGCGCCCAGAACGCCCTGGTCCTGCGGCAGGGGGTGCTGCGCCAGCGGGTGCCGGTGGTCGTGGCCATCTGCGCGGCCTCGGACGCGCTGCTCATCGCCCTCGGCGTGGGCGGGGTCGGGTCGGCGCTCATGGCCTGGCCGGTGGTGCTGGAGGTCGTGCGCTGGGTGGGCGCCGCGTTCCTCATCGGGTACGGGGTGCTGGCGGTCCGGCGCGCGGTGCGCCCCGCCGCGCTGGTGGTGGGCGCTGGCTCGGCCGGGGTGGTCGCGACCTGCCTGGCGCTCACCTGGCTGAACCCGCACGTCTACCTGGACACCGTGCTGCTGCTCGGCACGGCGTCGACGGGGTTCGGCGACCAGCGGTGGTGGTTCGGCGCCGGTGCCGTGCTCGCCAGCGCGGCCTGGTTCAGCGCGCTCGGCTTCGGCGCCCGCGGGTTGTCCGGGGTGCTCGCCAAGCCCACCGCGTGGCGGGTGGTCGACCTGGGGGTGGCCGCCGTGGTGACGGCCACCGGGGTGTCGCTGGTGCTGTGATCAGGCGGTGGCGGGCTCGGCCAGTTGCTCCGCGGGCTTGACCGAGGGGGAGCGCGGGATCAGCAGCGCGATGGCGGCGGCGAGCACCGCGGCGCCCGAGCCCATCGCCAGCACCACCCGCAGGCCCGCCTGGGACGGCAGGTCCACCGGGCCCAGGGACACCGTCATGCCCGCCAGCACCGCGCCCGCCACCGCGCTGCTCACCGAGGAGCCGATGGAGCGCATGAGCGCGTTGAAGCTGTTGGCCGCCGCGGTCTCCGACACCGGCACCGCGCCCATCACCAGGGCGGGGATGGCGCCGTAGCCCAGCCCGATGCCCGCGCCGATCACCGACGACACCAGGACCAGGTGCCACACCTGGGACATGAGCACGATGCCGAGCGCGTAGCCCACCGCGACGACCACCGCGCCCGCGGCGAGGGTCACCCGCGGCCCGGCCGCGCGCGAGAGGCGGGCGGTCAGCGGGGACATGGCCATCATGACCAACCCGGACGGCGCCATGGCCAGGCCGACGACCACCAGCGACTGCCCGAGGCCGTAGCCGGTCGCGGTGGGCACCTGGAGGACCTGCGGCAGCACCAGCGACTGGGCGAACATGGCGAAGCCGAACACCACCGAGGCGGTGTTGGTCAGCAGCACCTGGCGGCGCGCCGAGGTGCGCAGGTCGACCAGCGGCGCGGGCGTGCGCAGTTCCCACCAGCCCCACGCGACCAGCACCAGCGCCGCGCCGCCGTAGAGCGCGGCGTTCGTCGCCGCGCCCCACTGCGACCCCTTGGAGATCGCCAGCAGCAGCATGATCAGCGCCGCGGACAGCCCGAGGGCGCCGAGCAGGTCGAACCGGCCGCCGCCGCGCACCGGCGACTCCGGCACCAGCACCACGACCAGCACCAGGCAGACGGCGCCGAGGGCGGAGGCGAGCCAGAACAGCGCGTGCCAGTCCAGGTGGTCGACCAGCAGCGCCGAGGCGGGCAGCCCGAGCGCGCCGCCGACGCCCAGCGACGCGCTCATCAGGGCGATGGCCGAGCCCAGCCGCTCGGCGGGCAGTTCGTCGCGCATGATGCTGATGCCCAGCGGGATGACCCCGGAGGCCGCGCCCTGGAGCACCCTGGCCACGACCATCGGGCCCAGCGTGGAGCTCAGCGCCGCCAGCACCGACCCCGCGACCAGCACCACCAGGCTCACCAGCAGCATCCGGCGCTTGCCGTACATGTCCCCGAGGCGCCCCACGGTCGGCGTGGCCACGGCTGCGGCCAGCAGGGTCGCGGTGATGGCCCACGCGGTGTCGCCCGGGTCCGCGGACAGCAGCTCGGGCAGGCGCGGGACCAGCGGGATCACCACGGTCTGCATGAGCGAGACGGTGATGCCGCCGAACGCCAGCACCGCGACGACCGCGGCGGGGTTGGTGACCCGGGTGGTGGGGGAGTGCCCAGCGGGCATCGTCGAGCCTTCCGCAGTAGGGACCCCGGGACGGGGGCGAGCGGGCCGCGCACCGGCGGCCCGGGGGCGGAGCGTACCGGGTGCGGGGTATCTAAGTCAGCTGCTTGACTTACTTCGACCCGGTCTGTTGACTTTCCGTATCAGGGCCGACACGCAAGCAGAACCAGGGGACGCCCTGCGGCCAGCAGGGCGACAACGCCGCCGCGGGCAGCGGACAGGCCCCACCACCGATCGGAGATGACACCGTGAAGGTCACCGTCGACCAGGACAAGTGCTGCGGCGCGGGGTCCTGCGTGCTCGCCGCGCCCGACGTGTTCGACCAGCGCGACGAGGACGGCATCGTCGTGCTGCTCGACGAGACCCCCGGCACCGCGCTGCACGAGGCGGTGCGCGAGGCCGCCGAGGTGTGCCCGGCGGGGGCCATCGAGGTGCACGGGTAGGCCGCGCGCACCGCCCCGACCCAGCCCGAGGAGAGAAGGTCAGATGACGTCCACGGCCGACCCGTCGCAGCAGGTCCCCGACTACCCGATGCCGCGCGCCGCGGGCTGCCCGTTCGACCCGCCGCCCCCGCTGCGCGAGCTCCAGCGCGACCGACCGGTGAGCCGGGTGCGGATCTGGGACGGCAGCACCCCGTGGCTGGTCACCCGCCACGCCGACCAGCGCGCCGTGCTGCGCGACCCGCGGGTCAGCGCGGACATGACCCACCCGGACTACCCCGGCCAGGCGCCGGGCCGGGGCAAGTCGCTCAGCTTCATCGGCATGGACGACCCCGAGCACGCGCGGCTGCGCCGGATGGTGGGCTCGGCGTTCGCGATCAAGAACGTCGAGGCGATGCGCCCCGCGGTGCAGCGCGTCGTCGACGGGCTGCTCGACGAGCTGGCCGCCGGGCCGAACCCGGTGGACCTGGTGCGCGCCTTCGCGCTGCCGATGCCGTCGCTGGTGATCTGCGACCTGCTCGGCGTGCCCTACGACGACCACGACTTCTTCCAGGACAACACCCGCGTCCTGATCAACCGCGGGTCCACCCCGGACGAGCGCACGGCCGCGATGGGCAACCTCGGCCGGTACCTGCGCGGGCTCGTGGAGGCCAAGGTCGACCACCCGCGCGACGACCTGCTGTCCGCGTTGGGCAAGCGGGTGCCCGCGGGGGAGCTGTCGGTCGACGAGGTCACCGACATGGCCGTGCTGCTGCTCATCGCCGGGCACGAGACCACCGCGAACATGATCGGCCTGAGCACGCTCCTGCTGCTGCGCAACCCCGGGCAGCTGGCCCTGCTGCGCGACTCCGACGACCCCGGGGTGGCCCGGCGGGCGGTGGACGAGATGCTGCGCTACCTCACCATCACCCACGGCGGGCGCAGGCGCCTGGCCCTGGCGGACCTCGAGGTCGGCGGGCAGCTGATCAAGGCGGGCGAGGGCATCGTCCTGCCCAACGAGATCGGCAACCGCGACCCGGAGGCGTTCCCCGACCCCGACCGGGTCGACATCACCCGCCCCGCCCGCCACCACCTGGCCTTCGGCTTCGGCGTGCACCAGTGCCTCGGGCAGCCGCTGGCCCGGCTGGAGCTGGAGGTGGTCTACCGCTCCCTCTTCCGCCGCTTCCCGACCCTGGCGCTGGCCGCGGACTTCGACGAGGTGCCGTTCAAGCACGACGGGTTCGTCTACGGCGTCTACGAGCTGCCGGTGACCTGGTAGCCCGGACTCCGGTGGTGCGCCCCGGCTGGTCGGGCTCGTGCGCGCACGCGCGGGTCAGCCGGGGGTGCACAACCCCGTCCGCCACGCCCAGGCCGCCACCTCCACCCGGTTGCGCACGCCGAGCTTGCGCTGGACGTTGCCCAGGTGCGTCTTCACCGTGGCGAGGGTGACGAACAGGGACCGGGCGACCTCGTCGTTCGTCTTGCCCTCGGCCACCAGCCGGGTCACCGCGATCTCCCGCTCGGTCAGCGGCTCGACCAGCCGCGGCGCCTCGGCGCGGGCGGGGGCGAGGTGGCGCAGCAGGCGCACGGTGATCGACGGGGAGATCAGGCTGGTGCCCGTCGCCGCCGCGCGCACCGCCTCGACGAGCAGGTTCGGCGAGGAGTCCTTGAGCAGGAAGCCGCAGGCGCCGTTGTGCAGCGCGCGGTGGACGTACTCGTCGAGGTCGAACGTGGTCGCGATGAGCACGTTGCGCGGGTCGGCCACCTCCGGCCCGGCCAGCAGCCGGGTGGCCTCCAGGCCGTCGAGCACCGGCATCCGGATGTCGAGCAGGCACACGTCCGGGCGCAGCCGCCGGGCCTCGTCGACCGCGGCCCGGCCGTCCGCGACGACGGCCACCACCTCCAGGTCCGGCTGGGTGTCGAGGATCATCCGGAACGCCGAGCGCACCATCTCCTGGTCGTCGGCGATGAGCACGGTCGTCACGCGGGCAGCACCGCCGCCACGCGCCAGCCGGACCCGGTGGGGCCCGCGGTGAGCGTGCCGCCGACCGCCCCGACCCGCTCGGTGAGGCCCACCAGGCCGTGCCCGCCCGCGGAGGCGGGTCCGGCCGCGGACCCGTCGTCGGTCACGGTGACCTCCACGCGGTCGCCGGGGCGCAGGTGCGCGCCGATCTCCACCTGGCTGACGCCGGTCGCGTGGCGCAGCACGTTCGTCAGCGACTCCTGCACCACGTGGTGCGCGGCGTCCAGCGTGCCGGGCGGCAGCGGCCGGTCCGCGACGCCCGCGCCCAGGCGCGCCACGGCCCGCGGGCCCGCGGGCGCAAAGCCCTCGACGGCCGCCGCGACGACCTCGCCCAGGGTGCGGTGCCGGGGGGTGGCCGCCCGGTGGTCGTCGCGCAGCACGGCCACCATGTTCCGCATCGACACCAGGGCGCGGGACCCGGCGTCCTCGATGGCCGCGAGCATCCCGTCCAGCTGCTCCGGCGACGGCGGCGCCCCCTGCGCCGCGGCGAAGCGCACCGCCTTGGCCTGGGTGACGATCGCGGTGACGTGGTGGGCGACGAAGTCGTGCAGGTCCCTGGCGTGGTCGAGGCGCTGGTTCTGCCTGGCCAGGTCGTCGGCGTCGGCGCGGTGGCGCTCGCGCAGCCGCAGCTGCGAGCCGATGAGCAGCAGGAACCCCGCCCCGGCCACGAGCGCGGCGCCGAGGAGCGCCATGAGCGACTCGTCCTCCCCGGTCAGCCGCAGCGGTTGCAGCCCGAGGGCGAAGGCCAGCAGCAGCGCGGCCGGGACCGCCCGGCGCGGCCGGTGCTGCACGACGACCTGCACCACCACCCAGCCGATGCCCGCCGCCTCGACGAGCCCGAAGGTGTTCTCCGACCCGCCCTCCAGGAGCACGCACGCCGCCGTCAACCCGACCGAGAGCACCCCGAGGAGCACGACGCTGCCGACGGTCATCTCCCCGCGCAGCAGCAGCGCCACCGGCAGCAGCGCGCACACCAGGTACCCGACCTTGGTCTGCACCACCCCCGCGGTCTGCGCCTCGACCAGGGCCACGAACGCCGCGGCGAGGACGAGCGCCCCCACCAGCACGCGCTGCGGCACGCTCAGCCGCGCGATCATCCCGACCATGCGGCCACGCTACGACAGCGCCGCCCGCGCGGCCTCAACCTTTCGGTTGAGACCGGGCCCAGGCCGCTCGACCGCGCGGTCGATCCGCCGCACCCCGCACCCGCAGCACGATCGTCCCCAGCACCGGGACGCGGTGCGGACGCGACGATCGGGGAGCGGGAGATGGCAGGGGAGACGGGGACGCCGGGCGCTGTGGTGGCCGAGGCGGTGGGGTTGGGGAAGGTGCACGGCAGCGGGTCGGCCGCCGTGGTCGCGCTCGACGGGGTGTCGGCCCGGTTCCGCCGCGGGGAGTTCACCGCGGTGATGGGGCCGTCCGGGTCGGGCAAGTCCACGCTGCTGCACTGCCTGGCGGGGCTGGACACCCCGTCGTCGGGCAGCGCCCGCGTCGGCGGGGTGGACCTGGGGTCGCTGGACGACGACGGGCTGACCGCGCTGCGGCGCGAGCGGATCGGGTTCGTGTTCCAGTCGTTCAACCTGCTGCCGACGCTCACCGCGGCGGAGAACATCCTGCTGCCGCTGTCGTTGGGGCGCAAGCGCCCCGACCGGGCGTGGGTCGACCGGGTCGTCGAGGTCATGGGGTTGGGCGACCGGCTGGACCACCGGCCCGCCGAGCTCTCCGGCGGCCAGCAGCAGCGGGTGGCGTGCGCGCGGGCGGTCGTGACCCGCCCGGACATCGTGGTGGCCGACGAGCCCACCGGGAACCTGGACTCGCGCTCGGGCGCGCGGGTGCTGGCCCTGCTCGCCGAGTGCAGCAGGCAGTGGGGCCAGGCCGTGCTCATGGTGACCCACGACCCGGCCGCCGCCGCGTACGCCGACCGGGTGCTGTTCCTGGCGGACGGGCGGGTGGTCGACGAGATGCCCTACCCCACCGCGGACAGCGTGCTCGACCGCATGCGCCGCTTCGACGACGAGCAGGTGCGCGGCTGATGGCGAGCTTGACCGTGAACTCGCTGCGCGCCGGTGGCACCCGGCTCGTGCTGCCCTTCCTCGGCGTCGTCCTCGGTGTCGGGCTCGTGGTCGCGGCCCTGCTCTACGGGCAGGCCGTGCGCGAGACCGCCGAGGGCCTGCGCGCCACCGCCCCGCCCGACGTCGCGGTGCGGATCAGCCCGCTGCGGGTCGACACACCCGTCACCGACGACCTCGTGCGCGCGGTGGGCGGGGTTCCCGGGGTGGCGGCGGCGCGCCCGATCTCCGAGGGGCGCGCGTTCGTCGTCGACCGCGAGGGCGACCTCGTCGGCCCGCCCGGGTACGCGGGCGGGGTCACCTTCACCGGCGCCGTCGACACCCTCACCGCGGGCCGGGCGCCCGAGCGCGCCGGGGAGGTGGCGCTGGACCGCAACACCGCCGAGCGCACCGGGTACCGCGTGGGGGAGCGCGTGCGCGTGGTCGTGGCCGGGGAGGCGCGCGAACTGGCCGTCGTCGGTGAGTTCACCGCCGTCGACGCGCGCATCACCGCGGGCGGCACGATGACCGCCTTCGACGGGGCGACCGCCCGTGCGCTGTTCGGGCCCGCGCCCGACTCCTACACCGCCGTCGACGTGGTCGCCGCCCCGGGCGCGGGCGACCTCCGGGCGGCGCTGCGCGAGGTCGTGCCCGACGACCTGGAGGTGCTCAGCGGCGCCGACCTCGACGGGTCCCTGTCCTCTTCGGACAAGGTGACCACGATCCTGCTGGCGTTCGCCGGGCTGGCGCTGTTCATCGCCGCCTTCCTCGTGGGCAACACCTTCACGATGCTCACCGCCGCCCGCGCCCGCGAGCACGCGCTGCTGCGCACCGTGGGCGCGTCCCGCAGGACGGTGCTGCGCTCGGTGCTGGCGGAGGCGGTGGTGGCGGGCTTGGCCGCCACCGTCCCCGGCTACGCCCTCGGCGTCCTGGGCGCCGTGGCGATGGGCAGGTTGTTCGAGGTGACGGACGGGCCGACGCCGGACGTGCCCGTGTTCACCCCCACGGCGGCGCTGGCCGCGGTGGGGGTGGGCATCGCCGTGACGGTGGTGGCGGCGTGGGTGCCCGCCCGGCGGGCCGCCACCGTGCCGCCGATCGCCGCCCTGCGCGCGGAACTGCCGCCGGACCGGCGTTCGCTGCGCCGCCGCACGGCCGCGGGCGTCGTCGTGACCGGGCTGGGCGCGGCCGTGGTGGCGGCGTCGACGCAGTCCTACGAGCTGATGTACCTGGGGGCACCCGTCCTGCTGATCGGGCTGGTCGTGCTGACGCCGTGGTTGGGCACGAAGCTCACCGCGCTGCTGCGGCGGCCGCTGGGCGGGGTCGCGGGCGTGCTCGGCACCATCGCGGTGGAGAACACCCGCCGCAACCCGCGCCGCACGGCGGCCACCGCGGGCGCGCTGATGATCGGCCTCGCCTCCTGCGCGGCCGTCACCGTGCCGATCGCCTCCGTGGCCGAGTCGGACCGGGCGCGGGTGGCGCTGGGCGACCGCGCGGACCTGCGGGTGGAGGCGCTGCCCTTCGCCGAGCTGGGGCAGGGCATGGTCGAGCAGGTCCGGCGCGTGCCCGGGGTGCGCGCGGTGACCCAGGTGACCACCGGGTACGTGCGGGTGGGGGAGTCGGCGCTCGACATCGCCTCCGTGGACCCGCGCGGGGTCGGGGCCTTGGTGCCGATGGCCGTGGTGTCCGGGTCGCTGGACGACCTCGACGGTGCGATCGCCGTGGCCTCGCCCCAGGCCCGCGCGCACGGGTGGTCGGTGGGCTCGCGGGTGAGCGGGTCGCTGGCGGGCTCCGGCGAGCCCGTGCGGCTGCGCGTGGCGGCAGTGGTGGACATGCCCGAGGGCTTCGACCACGACGCGGTGGTGGGCGGCACGGGGTTCGGGGGAGCCGCGTTCGACGACCACCCGGACACCATCCTGATCGGAGTGGACCGCGACAGGCTGGCGGCGGTCCAGGCGGGCGTGCGCGCCGCGCTGGGCAACCCCACGGCCGTGGTGATGACCCGCGAGGAGTACCAGGAGCAGGCGGTGGCGCCGCTGATGCTGGTGCTGAACATCCTCTACGCGCTGCTGAGCGTGTCCGTCCTCATCGGCGCGCTGGCCGTGTTCACCACGATGGCGATGTCCACCCTGGAGCGGACGCGGGAGATCGGGCTGCTGCGCGCGGTGGGGTTGAGCCGCCGGGGCGTCGGCGCGGTGCTGTGGTTGGAGGCGGTGCTGGTCTCGCTGCTCGGCGCCGCGATCGGCTTGGTGGCCGGGTGCGCGATCGGCGCGGCGGCGGTCGTGGGGCAGGACAGCGTGGCCGTGGTCGTGCCCTGGGGCCGGATGGCGGTGTTCGTCGCGGTGACGGTGCTGATCGGCGTGCTCGCCCCGCTGCTGCCCGCCCGCCGCGCGACCCGCACCCCGGTGCTGTCGGCGCTGGCGTCGGGGTGATCGCCGCCGCCTACCGCCCCTGGCCTGGAGCGGGTCAGGGGCGGTAGGCGCGCAGGAACGCCTCCGCGCCCGCCCGCGCCCGGCCCGGCTGCGGCGGCTCGTCGGTGAACAGGGCCCGGTCGAGGGAGGCGCCGAGCACCAGGAACGCGAAGTGCTCGGCGGCGAGGTCGGGATCGGGGGCGGCGAGCAGGCCGCGGCCGTGGTAGTCCCGGAACGCCGCCGACAGCGTCGTCATGACGCGGCCGGGGCCGCGTTCGTAGTACTCCCGGGCCAGGTCGGGGAAGCGGCCCGCCTCGGCGATGAGCAGCCTGCGCAACCGCAGCACGCGCGGCGCGTGCACCACCGCGGCCAACCGCTCCGCGAGGTCGAGCAGCGTCTCGGGCGTGTCGGCCAGCTCCCGCGTCGCCGCCCCCGCGAACGCCGCCGCGGTGCCCAGCACCTCGGCCACCACGTCGCGGAACAGCTGCTCCTTGCCCCCCACGACGTTGTAGATCGTCCGCTTGGACACCCGCGCCTCGGCCGCGATCTCGTCCACGTTGGCCGCCAGGTAGCCCACGCGCAGGAAGTGCTCGGCCGCCGCCGCGGTGATCACCGCCCGGGACCGGGCCACGCGCGGGTCGGTCGAGGATGCGGGCACACCGCACCCTACCGCCCCCCGCCCGAGGTGCTGCACTCACCGGTTTACTATTGCCCTCCTCAGTGCAAAACTTCCCCTCACCTGCGAAGAAGGAGAGCGCCATGGCGTCTCGACCCGGTTTCGACGGCGCCGCGGCCGTCACGAGGTCCCTGCTCGGCTGGGGCGTCGTGGCGCCCGTCTTCTACCTGGTCTTCGGGTTGGTCCTCGCCCTCACCCGCCCCGGCTTCGACCTGTCGAAGCACGCCCTGAGCCTGCTGACCTTGGGCGACGGCGGCTGGTTGCAGATCCTCAACTTCGTCCTGACCGGGCTCATGGTGCTCGCGGCCGCGTACGGCTTCTGGCGGGCGCTGCCCCGGCGCGCCACCGGCGCCCTGCTCGCGGTGTACGGGGTGTGCTTGGTGCTGAGCGGGGTGTTCCGGCCCGATCCCGTGGGCGGGTTCCCGCCCGGCGCGCCGGAGGGGGCCTCCGCCAGCGGGGTGCTGCACCTGGCGTTCGGCGGGGTGGGGTTCCTGTGCTTGGCGGCTGCCTGCTTCACCGCCGCCGGGGTCGTGGGGGCGGCTTCCCGGGTGGCCGGGGTCGTCGTGCTGCTGGGGTTCGCCGGTGGCGCCGCCACCGGTGGGGCCCCGGTGGGGGTGCTGCTGCTGTGGGTGGCCGTGGTCGTGGGGTTGGGGTGGCTGGCGTTCGCCTCCGTCCGGGCGTACCGGCAGGTGCCGCACCCGGTCCTCGCCCGGCGGTGACCCCCCGGCAAGGCCTGGTCAGCGCGGGCGCGACCCCGTGGGGGCAGTGGGGTGCGGACGGACCCGGGTGACTTCACGAGGGGCAGGTGTGAAATCCGGGCGAAGTGGGTAACAGCACCTCGATGGGCACCTCCGGTCTCCACATCGTCGTGCGCGCCGACTCCGCCGAGCTGGGCGGGGTGCGCCGCGCTGTGTCCGCGTGGCTGCGCGATCGCGGCGCCCCCGCGGGCCTGACCAGCGACGTCCTGCTCACCGTCGACGAGGCCGTGGCCAACAGCGTCGAGCACGGCTACCGCGGTCTTGTCCCCGGTCCCGTCGTGGTCGACCTCGACCTCGACCACGACGGCCTGCTGGTCAGCATCAGCGACGAGGGGCGGTGGCGCCCCCCGGTGCACGACCCCGCGTCCTTCCGGGGGCGCGGGCTGGGCATCATGCGCACCCTCGCCACGGCCGTCGCGCTCGACACCGACTCCGGCACCACCGTCACCGCCCGGTTCGCCGTGGCCGCGCCCCAGTTGGTCGCTGTCCGGACCTGAGCCGACGACCAGCGCCCCGCACCGGTGTCCGGTGCGGGGCGCTGGGGTTCGGCGACGGGATCAGGTCACGGCGTCCAGGGGTTCACCACCGCCCAGCTGCTGTCGTCGCCCCACGAGGTCGCGGTGTCGTAGCGGTGGGCGCCCCCGTTCTGGGCCACCCACACCTCCTCCGCGTAGTGGCGCCAGCTGGCGAACAGCTCGTTGACCGAGGTGAGCCGCACGCTGCCCGCGGCTTGGCCGGGGGAGGCGCAGAAGGTGGCGTCCCGCGCGAACAGGTCGCCGCCGTCGTTGCCCGCCAGGCGCAGCCGGTAGTCGGCGTGCCGGAGGAACTGGCCGGGCAGGTTCCTGGCCTCGAAGGAGTAGCAGGAGCTGTCGGCCAGGCCGCGGCGGACGACGAAGGTCGCGTCGCCCTTGAGCAGCGCGTCGCTGCCCGCGGTCACCACGTCGGTGCGGGCCAGGCCCTCGCGGTGGCGCAGGAACCGGTCGGTGAAGCCCGGCGTGGTCACCTGGAACGACTTCGCCTGGCCCAGCGGCAGGTCCGCGGTGGAGCGCCAGTAGCCGGTCGCGACCGCCCAGGAGGCGTCCGCGGCGAAGCCGGTGGCGGTGTCCCACGGGTTGGGGCCACCGGGGGTCGCCACGTAGACGCCCTCGGCGTAGTGGCGGATGAAGGAGCCCGGCTTGTTCTTCGACTCCAGCGAGGTGCCGCCGCTGAGCCCCGCGCGGGGGCAGAACGTGGCGTCGCCCGCGAACAGCGCGGAGCCGTCGTTGGCCTCGTTGCGCACGCGCGCGTCCCGGTGGCGCAGGAAGCGGCCGGGGAAGTTGCGCGACTCGAACGACACGCACGCCGCGTCGGCCAGGCCGGGCCTGGTGAGGAACGTGGCGTCCTGCTTCAGCACGTCCGAACCGGCGTCGGTGACGACGTCGGTGCGCGCCAGGCCGTCCTGGTGCCGCACCGACCGGTCGGTGTACCCGGGCGTGGTCACCCGCAGCGACACCGGCTCGCCGCGCGGCACGTCGGTGCCGTTCGCCAGCGCCAGCACGCCCAGGTTGGCCGCCCGCACCCGCGACTCCGACATCTTCAGGACCTTGCGGTCGTAGGTGTAGAAGCCGTTGACCTCGTTCTCCACGTCGTAGGGCTCGGTGAAGACCGACGCGGACAGCCCCCGGGTCTGGACGTACCGCCCGACCTGCCCGGTGATGTCGACGTAGCGGTTGGTCAGCGTCGTCTCGTCGGGGAACAGCTCGCCGTAGGCGAAGCCGCGGCCGGGCTGCCACTCGTGGCCCTCGACGCGCCTGCCGAGCCCGCCGAACTCGCCCAGCACGGCCACCCGGGTCGCGGTGGGCGGGCGCGTGCCGGTCGAGATCTGGTAGGCGTGGTCGTCGACGACGTCGCCGTTGGCGGGCTCGGGGTCGGACAGGCAGCAGTTCGAGCCCGAGTCGTGGTTGATCAGCCGGGTGCTGTCGATCGAGCGCACCAGGTCGACGATGCGCCCGTTGTCGTACTCGCCCCAGCCCTCGTTGAACGGCACCCACTGCACGATCGAGGTGATGCCCTTGAGCTGGTCGACGATCCGGCGCAGTTCCGACTCGAAGTTGGCGTGGCTGGCCGCGGGGGTCTCGTCCACCGCGTCGAGCGCGGGCATGTCCTGCCACACCATCAGGCCCAGCTTGTCCGCCCAGTAGTACCAGCGGGCGGGCTCGACCTTGATGTGCTTGCGCACCATGTTGAAGCCCAGGCGCTTCTGCTGCTCCAGGTCGAAGCGCAGGGCGGCGTCGGTGGGCGCGGTGTAGATCCCGTCCGGCCAGTAGCCCTGGTCCAGGGTGCCGATCTGGAAGACGAACTTGCCGTTGAGCAGCGGGCGCAGCGCGCCGCCGACGACCGCCTTGCCCAGCGAGCGCATGCCTGCGTACCCGCCGACCTGGTCGCCGCCGCCGGAGCCGGTCAGGGTGACGCGCAGGTCGTAGAGGAACGGGTCGTCCGGCGACCACAGGCGGGCGTTCGGCACCGGCACGCGGAGCCGCGCGCCCACCGCGCCGGTGGCGGTGCCGACGATGCGACCGCCGGTCAGCACCTCCACCTTCGCCTGCTGCCCGGTGACCCCCGTGGCCTGCACCGCGACCTGCAACGCGCCCCCGGGCACGTCCGGGGTGGTGTCCAGGCGCGTGATGTGCGCGGGCGCCACCGGCTCCAACCACACCGTCTGCCAGATGCCCGACGCCGCGGTGTAGAAGATGCCGTCGGGGTTCTTGCGCTGCTTGCCGACCGGGTAGAGCTGTCCATCCACTGTTGACTTCACGCCGACGACGATCTCGTTGGTGGCGTTGCGCTTGAGCGCCGAGGTGATGTCGAAGGAGAACGCGTCGAACCCGCCGGTGTGCGCGCCGACGTCCTTGCCGTTGACCCAGACGCGGGTCTCCCAGGTGACGGCGCCGAAGTTGAGGACGACGTTCTTGCCGTTCCAGCCGCTGGGCAGGGTGAAGGTGCGGCGGTAGAACATGTTGTCCTCGTGCCGCTGCACGCCGGACAGGGCGGACTCGATCGGGTAGGGCACCAGGACGCCCTCACCCAGTGGCCTGCCGATCGGCGGGTTGGTGAGGTTGGCCGCGCCGGAGAACTCCCAGACGCCGTTGAGGTTCTGCCAGTCCGCGCGGGTCAGCTGCGGGCGCGGGTAGTCCGGCAGGGCGTTGGTGGGGCTGACCTGGCCCGTCCACGGGGTGCTCAGCGGCGGGGTCTTGGGCGCCCAGGTGACGCTGCCTGCCGGTGGCCGGGGGTCCTTGCCCTTCCCCTTGTCCCCCTTGGCCTGCGCGCCCGCGTCGGTGACGCCCAGGACGAGGGAGGTGGTGGCCATCAGCATCGTGAGGGCTACTCTGAGTAGTGGTCTCCGGACGTGCGAGGGTGATCGAGCCACGGTGCTCTCCGGTTTCTCTCAGGGTGGGACGGACCGGGACGGGTGGATCGGGGGACGCGCCGCGCGTCAGCGCCTGCGCACCCGGGACAGCACGGTCTGGGTGACCACGACGACGATGAGCACGGCGCCGCTGACCACGGCCTGCATGTTGGAGTTGACCGAACCGCTCTGGTTGATCAGCTCCTGGATCGCGTAGAGCAGGGCGACCCCGGCGAGGGTGCCGCTGACCGCGCCCTGCCCGCCGGTGAGCAGCGTGCCGCCGATGACGACCGCGGCGATGGCGTTCAGCTCCAAGCCCACGCCGATGACGGTGACGCCCGAGCCCAGCTGCGCGGCGTTGAGCGCGCCCGCGAGCCCGGCCAGCCCGCCGGACAGCGCGTAGGTGACGACCTTCGTGCGCGCCACCGGCAGCCCCATCAGCGACGCGGCGTCCTCGGACCCGCCGATGGCGAACAGCCGCATGCCGAACGCGGTGCGCTGGAGCAGGAGCCCGCCGAGCAGGAACAGCACCAGCACGACCCACACCGGGACGCCGATGCCGAGCACCGCACCCTGGCCCAGCCACCGGAAGGCCGAGCCCGCGGGCACCAGGAACGTCTGGCTGCCCTCGTCGGTGAGGAACTGGAGCAGGCCGCGGGCGAACAGCAGCCCGCCCAGGGTGACGATGAACGGCGCCATGCCCCACCTGCCGATCAGCAGGCCCTGCACCAGCCCGATCGCCAGGGCCACGGCCAGCGGCAGCAGCAGCGCGCCGAGCACGCCCCACCGCGAGCCGTAGGCGGCCAGCACGCCGGACAGCGCGTACACCGAGCCCACCGACAGGTCGATGCCGCCGCTGACGATCACCAGGGTCATGCCCAGCGCGATCACCGCCAGGAACGACGCCTGCACGGCGACGTTGCCCAGGTTGTACCCGGTGAGGAAGGTGTCGTAGGCGATGCCGCCGTAGGCCAGCAGCAGCGCCAGCACCACCAGCGCGCCGTGCCGCTGGGCCAGCGCGGCCACCGCGGCGGCGGTGGACCGGCGCCGCGGGGCGGCGGTGGCGGTGGTGCCCGGGCGCAGGTCGGTGGTGCTCATCGCGTGGCTCCCCGGTCGCGTTGCAGCAGCACGGCCGCGGCGATGATGACCGCCTGGGCCATCTGCGCCACCGACACCGGCACGTCGTTCTTGATCAGGGTCGCGGTGATGAGCTGCATCAGCACCGCGCCCGCCACCGTGCCCGCCACCCGCACCCGCCCGCCGGAGAGCGGGGTGCCGCCGACGACGACCGCGGTGATGGCCGACAGCTCGATCAGCTCGCCCAGCCGGGACGGGTCGCTGGCGCCCAGGCGCGCGGTGCCGAGCACCCCGGCGATCCCGGCCAGCACCCCGGACACCACGTAGACGACCACCAGCGTGCGCTTGACCGGCAGGCCCGCGAACTCCGCGGCCCGGCGGTTGCCGCCGATGGCGACGACGTGCCTGCCGAAGGTGGTGCGCCCCACCAGGAACGCCACCACCAGCACGGCGACCACCGCCACCAGCACGGTGTACGGGATGCCGAGCACGGTGCCCGCGCCCAGTTCCCGGATGCCGGGGTCGCGGACGTCCTTGAGCCTGCCGTCGGCGATCACCAGCGCGAGGCCGCGGCCGCCGACGAGCAGCGCCAGGGTGGCCACGATCGGCTGCACGCCGACGAAGGCGACCAGCGACCCGTTCACCAGCCCCGCCACCGCGCCCGCGGCGACGACCAGCAGGACCGCGGGCACCGGGCCGTAGCCCAGGTACAGCGGCAGGATCGCCGCGCCGATCGCCATCACCGACCCCACCGACAGGTCGATGCCCTCGGTGCCGATCACCAGCGCCATGCCCAGCGCCACCACCAGCACCGGCACCACCTGCACGGCCAGCGTGCGCAGCGTGTCGACGGCCAGGAAGTTCGGGGTGATGGCGACGTTGACGAGCACCAGCAGGACCAGCGCGGCGTAGGCGCCGTAGTCGCGCAGCAGGCCGACCGCCTGCGCCCGGTCGACCCGTCGGGCCGCGGTTCGCGCCGTCATCCGGACTCCTTCCCGGCCCGGGCGATCGCCGACAGCACCCCGTCGGCGTCGACCTCCCCGCCCGCCAACTCCGACACCGACACCCCGTCGCGCAGCACGACGACCCGGTCGGCGCCCGCCACCAGCTCCTCCAGGTCGCTGGAGACCAGCACGATGCCCAGGCCCTGCTCGGCCAGCTCGTCCACCAGCGCCTGCACCTCGGCCTTGACACCGACGTCGATGCCGCGGGTGGGCTCGTCGAGCAGCAGCACCCGGGGCGCCATGGCCAACCAGCGCGCCAGCACCACCTTCTGCTGGTTGCCGCCGGACAGCTCGCCCACCTTCTGCTCGGGGCTCGCGGCCTTGATGCGCAACCGCCGCATGAACGCGCCCACCACCGCGTCCTGCTTGGCCCGCGACACCACACCCGCGCGGGAGAGCCGCGGCAGCGCGGCGAGCACGATGTTCTCCCGCACGGACAGGTGCGGGATGATGCCCTCGGCCTTGCGGTCTTCCGGCACGAGCACCACGCCCGCGCGGATGGCGGCGGCGGGGGAGCCGGTGCGCACGGGCTTGCCGTCCACGACGACGGCACCGCCGTCGAGCGCCTGCAACCCGGCCAGCGCCTGCACCGTCTCGCTGCGGCCGGAGCCGAGCAGCCCGCCGAGCCCGACCACCTCGCCGCGGCGCACGGTCAGGTCCACCCCGCTGAGGACGGTCGAGCGGCGCAGCCCGGTCGCCACCAGCACCGGCTCGTCCCGCTCGTCCTGCGCGGCGTGCTCGCCGGAGAACGCGGTGGTGCCCTCGGCGCGCACGGTGGCGACCTCCCGGCCCAGCATCGTCGCCACCAGCCGCACCCGGTCGAGCCCGGCCAGGGCGCCGGTGTGCACGACCTGCCCGTCGCGCAGGACGGTCACCGAGTCGCACACCCGGTACAGCTCGTCCACCCGGTGGCTGACGAACACCACGCCCACACCGCGCTCGGCCAGCCGCCGCACCAGGGCCAGCAGGGTGTCCACCTCGCGCGGCTCCAGCGAGGACGTGGGTTCGTCCATGATGACCACCCCCGCGTCCACGTCGACCGCCCTGGCCACCGCGACCATCTGCCGCACGCCCAGCCCGAGCGTGCTGAGCCGCCTGCCCGGGTCGACGTCGATGCCCAGGTCGGTCAGCAGCGCGCCCGCCCGCCGCCGCATCCCGCGGAAGTCGACCAGGCCGCGCTTGCGCGGTTCCCGCCCCAGGTAGAGGTTCCCGGCCACCGTCATCGACGGCACCAGGTTCACCTCCTGGTACACGGTGCTGATCCCCGCGGCCTGCGCGGCGGCGGGCCCGTCGAAGCGGACCGGACCGCCGCGCAGCAGCAGCGACCCCTCGTCGGGGCGGTGCACCCCGGTGAGGACCTTGATCAGCGTGGACTTGCCCGCGCCGTTCTCGCCCACCAGCGCCCGCACCTCACCGGCGCGGACCTCCAGGTCGACGCCGCGCAGCGCGTGCACGCCCGCGAACCGCTTGTGGATCCCGGACGCGGCGAGCACCACTTCCTCTGCCACGACTGCGCGCCTCCTCGCACGTCCTGCCGGTGGGTTCTGCCGCGGGTCAGTACGCGGCGGAGACCTCGGCGGCGGCGTTGTCCCTGTCGTACTGCTTGTCCTCGATCACGACCGAGGACTGGATGGACTCGCCGGAGAGGAACTTGGCGATGGTGTCGAAGGCCAGCGGGCCGAAGCGGGGGTTGGACTCGATGACGGCGTTGACCTCGCCGTCGACGATGCCCTGCACCGCGTTGCGCGTGCCGTCGACCGAGACGACCTTGACGTCGGTGCCCGGCTTCCTGCCCGCGGACTTGATCGCGGTCACCGCGCCCAGGGCCATCTCGTCGTTCTCGGCGTAGACCGCGGTGATGCCGGGGTTGGCCTGGAGCAGGTTCTCGGTGACCGTCTGGCCCTTCTCCCGGGAGAAGTCGCCGGTCTGCTCGGCGACGACCTCGATGCCGGGCGCGTTGGCGGCCACGTAGTCCTTGAAGCCGGAGGTGCGGTCGGTGGTGACGTTGTTGCCCGAGGACCCCAGCAGGATGGCGACCTTGGCGGTGCCGCCGGTGGCCTTGGCCATCGCCTCCCCGGCGCGCTTGCCCTGCTCGACGAAGTCCGAGCCGATGAAGGTCAGGTAGTCCTTGCAGGCGGTCGCGGACGTCAGCTTGCGATCGACCGTGATCACCGGGACGTTCTTGGCGCGCGCGGCCTGCAGGGCCGGTTCGAGGCCCTCGGAGTTCAGCGGTGCCACGATGAGCACCTGCGCGCCCTGGGCGAGCATCGACTGGATGTCGGAGACCTGCTTGCCCAGGTTGGAATCCGCGTTGGTGGTGAGCAGCTTGCGCACGCCCCGCTCCTGCGCCTCGGCCTTGATCGAGGCGGTCTCCGCGATCCGGAAGGGGTTGGCCTCCTTCTCCGACTGGGAGAACCCGACCACCGCGTCCTTGAGCTCGACCTTGGTCGCGCCGTACTGCTCCAGCGTGCACCCCGGGCCGCTCGCGGTCCCGGTCTTGACCACCTGCGTGCCCCCGGACTGCTCGGTGGTGCCGGAGCCGGAGCCCTCCGGGTTCGCGCACCCGGCGAGCGCGATGGCCGCCGCGGCGACCAGCGCGGCCGGGCGGGCCACGCGGTGGGAGGTGTTGGGGCGCAACGGGACCCGGGTCATCTGCCACTCCTTCGGGGCTGGGTGGACCGCGGTGGGGACGTCGCGGTCCCGCGAGGCCGACCGCTCCTCGCGTGTTCAGGACTTAACCCCGGGCGCACACCGGAGGGCAAGAACTGTCAGTGTTCTGAACGAAACCGATCGTTTGCATCCGGGAAACGGTCATCGCGGCCCGCGCCGCCCGCCTCGGCCACGTGCACGGTCGCCCCGGCGGCGCGCAGCCCGGCCAGTTCCGAAGGCGAGGCGCCGTCGTCGGTCACCACGTGCGCGATGCCGCCCGGCGGCACGGTCTGGATCATGGTGTCGACGCCGATCTTGGTGTTGTCCGCGACCACGACCACCTCGTCGGCGATCGCGGCCATGGCCCGGTCCACCGCGGCCACCGTCGCGTTCGGCGTGGACAGCCCGCGCGCGGCCGACAACCCGTTGCCGGACAGGAACGCCCGCTGCACGCGCAGCCCGGCGAACCCGTTCTCCGCCGAACTGCCCACCAGCGCGTAGATCGACCCGCGCAGCACCCCGCCCGGCATGATCACCTCCGGGCCCTTGGCCCTGGCCAGCACCTGCGCCACCAGCAGCGAGTTCGTCACCACCGTCAGCTCGGCCAACCGGGCCAGCCGCCGCGCCAGCGCCAGCGTCGTGGTGCCCGCGCCGATCACGACCGCGTCGCCGGGGGCCACCAGCTCCGCGGCCAGGTCCGCGATCGCGGCCTTCTCCGCGCTGGCCACGTGCGTCTTCTCGGTGTGGGTCGGCTCGTAGGACGGCCGCTCGGTGGCCACCGCCCCGCCGTGCCTGCGCGCCAGCAACCCCTGCTCCTCCAGGGACCGCAGGTCCCTGCGCACCGTCACCTCGCTGGTCTTGACGATCCTGGCCAACTCGCGCAGCGACACCGCGCCATTGGTCCGGACCAGCTCCAGGATGACCTGCCGACGCTCCGCCGCGAACATGCGACGACGCTAGCCCAGGCGGGGGTGTCCCGGGGAGGTCGAACCCGATCGCAATTGGTCAGGGGGTGGCTCTCCGTGATCCCGCGTGATCGGTGCCGGTCGCCGGTGTCACGTGGCGAGGTTCTGCTGCCAGTAGTCGACCGCGCCGCGCAGGACCGTGCGGAACAGCGCGAAGTTGACGGGCTTGTAGACGTAGCTGTCGGCCCCAGCGGCGTAGCAGCGGTCGATGTCCGCCGAGGCCGTGGAGGAGGTGAAGACGATGATGGTGAGCGGGCCGAGGTCGGGGTCGGCGCGGACCTGGGTGAGGACCTGGTAGCCGTCGACGCCGGGCATGTTGAGGTCGAGGAACAGCAGCGCGGGCCAGCGCTGCTCGCGGTCGCGCAGGCGGTCGAGGACGAGGTTGCCGTCCGGCAGGAACTCCAGGTCCAGCTCCGGGTGCGACCGGCTCAGCGCGCGGTCGATGGCCTCGCGGTCCTCGGCGCTGTCCTCCACGACCAGCACCAGCCGCCGGTCGTTCACGCCGTCAGCTCCGTCCACGCGACCTCGCCCTCCTCGTCGGTGATCTCCACGCGGGTCCACCGCGCGTCCCCGTCCACGGTCACCCGCACCGGGCCGGTGGCCCTGGCCAGGTGCGCCACCGCGTCGTCGGGCAGCGGGGGCGCGGTGCCGCGCAGGTCCCGCACCGCCGTCGCCACCGCGCCCGCGACCTCGTCCGGGGGCAGGCTGGCCGCCAGCGCCCGCCTGCCGAGGTGGCGCACCGCCAGGACGGCGGCGTCGTCGCCGACCCGGAACCGGCCCGCGCCGTCGAGCAGCGCGGCGGTGAAGCGGGGCAGCGGCAGCCCGCGCAGCCGGGTCAGCGTCTGCACCAGGTCGGTCTCGCCGAAGAAGCCGCCCGCCGCGTCCCTGGCCTCGGTGAGGCCGTCGGTGTGCAGGACGAGGGCGTCGCCGGGGCGCAGTGCGGTGGTGTCGGTGCGCAGCCGCAGGTCCGCCAGCACCCCGACCAGCCTGCCGCCGCACCCCATCGCCTCCACGGCGCCACCGCGGCGCAGCACCAGCGGCGGCGGGTGGCCCGCGGCGAGCGCGCGCACCGGTCGCTCGCCCGCGGCGTCGGTGGCCTCCAGGGTCACCGCGGCCAGGGTGAGGAACCGGCTGACCCGGTTGTCGATCATCTTGGCGTTGAGCGCGGCGACCGCGTGCTGGGCGGAGCGGCCGTCGGCCAGCATCGTCTCCAGGGTGTGCCGGGCCAGGCCGGTGAGCCCGGCCGCCGCCGCGCCGCGGCCGCACACGTCGCCGATGAGCGCGGTCGCCCCGCCCTGGGGCCGGTCCACCACGCCGTAGAAGTCGCCGCCGATGTCGAGGGTGTGGTCGGCGACGGTGTAGGCGGTGGCGAACTCCAGCCCCGCCACGGCGGGCAGCACGGAGGGCAGCAGGTGCTGCTGGAGTTGCAGCACGTCCTGGCGGCGCTGGTCGTAGAGGGTGGCGTTGTCGATCGACAGCGCCGCCCGGCCCGCCAGGTCGCGCAGGAACGCCCCGGACGGGGTGCGCGCCGAGCCCTGCCGGTGGAAGAAGGTCAGCAGCCCGACGTCGCGGCCGCGGGCGCGCAGCACGCTGATCGTCATGGCGTCGAGGCCGGTGTCGGCGGGCAGCCCGGTCGGGTGCGGCACGTCGTCCCAGCCGGAGCGCTCGCCCCCGCGCACCACCGCCTCGCCCGCCCAGCGGCCCGCGGACAGGTGCTCGGCGAGCAGCCGCTCGCGGTGGGCGTCGACGTGCGCCACGGCGATCTGCACCATCTCGCCGTCGCGGTTGATGTGCACCGCGGCGCCGTCGGCCAGGCCGGGCACCGCCATGCGCACGGTGGCCCGCAGGGTGTCCTCGATGTCGAGCGAGGCGTCCATCCGCAGCGAGGCCTCGGCCAGGATCGCGTCCATGGCCTGCTCGTCCTCCAGCGCCCGCTGCTCGGTGATGCGGCGCTGGGCGGCCGTCACCACCTCCGCGGCCTGGCGCAGCGCCACGGCGGCGTCCTCGGCGGCCTGCGCGCCGTCGGTGCCCAGCCCCAGCCAGCCGCGCTCGCCCTGCGCCATGGCGAACGGCAGCGCCAGCAGCTCGGTCGCGCCTGCCGCCGCCAGCCGCCGCGCCAGGTCGGGGGAGCGCTGCTCGGCCTCCGCGAGCCCCACCCCGCCGGGTTGCGCGCCGCCCGGGGCCGCCAGCCAGGCCAGCACCTCGGCGGCGAGGCCGGGGGGCGCGGTGCGGGTGCCGTCCACATCGGTCCAGCGCACCACGCGCAGCGCCCCGTCGCCGCGCAGGTGGGCGCCGACCACCGCGCACACCCCCGGGAGCGCCAGCAACCCCGGGTACAGCTCCGCACCCAGCTCCTCGACGCTGTGCGCCGAGAAGGCCGTGCGCCACAGCTCGTGCAACCTGCTCGACCAGGGCAGCCGCGGGTCCGCTCCCAAGCTGGTGCTCCGCTCGCTCCGGCACGCCGGGCCCGGCGCGCCCCCGGTCTGTAGGGTCCCCGGTACGGTAGCCGGCCGCGGCCGCCCCGGCAGGACGAGGAGACCGCGTGGCGGGCAGCGAACGGGCGGACCAGGTGCCCTGGACCCCCGACGAGCGCGACCGGGCCGCCGAGGCCGTCGCGGGCCCGGCCTTCGACCTCTCGGTGTGCCTGAGCGAGCCGATCCACCGCCTCGGCGGTATCCAGTCGCACGGCGCGCTGCTCGCGGTGGGCGGTGAGCGGGTCGCGGTCGCCAGCGAGAACGCCGCCGCCGTGCTCGGGCTGCCGCCGGGCGAGCTGGTCGGCGCGCCCGTCGCGGACCTGCTGGGCGCTGCGGTGGTCGACGCCGTGCGCGCGACGCTGGACGCGCCGACCGGGGACAGCGGGCTGGTGTCGGTGCGGCTGGGGGAGCGGGAGTTCGACGTCACCACCTACCGCGCCGACGGGTTGGCGGTGCTGGAGTTCGAGCCCGCCCTCGCGCAGCGCCCGTTCGCCTTCTCCCGGTTCTTCCCCGGCGTGCGCGCCGCGCTCACCAAGCTCCAGGCGGGCCGCTCGGTGGTCGAGGTGTGCGCCGCCGCCGTCGCGGAGGTCCGCGGGCTCACCGGCTACGACCGGGTGGTCGCCTACCGGTTCGAGGGACCGGAGGGGCCGGGGGAGGTGATCGCGGAGGACGTCGCCCCCGAGTTGGAGCCGTGGCTGGGCCTGTGGTTCCCCGCCACCGACATCCCGCCGCAGGCGCGCAGGCTCTACGAGCGCAACTGGATCCGGGTCATCGCCGACGTCGACGACGCGACCGCCGGGCTGGTGCCGCCGGTGCTGCCCGGCCTCGGCACCCCGCTGGACCTGTCCGGCTCCGCGCTGCGCACGGTGTCCGGCTTCCACCTGGAGTACCTGCGCAACATCGGCGTGACCTCGTCGATGTCGGTCTCGCTGCTGCACGAGGGCAGGCTGTGGGGCCTGATCGCCTGCCACGGCCTGCGGCCCACGGTGCTGCCCGCCGAGGTGCGGGCGGCGTGCGAGTTCTTCGGGGTGGCGCTGTCGCTCCAGCTGTCCGCGCTCGGCGAGGCGCAGGCCGCCCGCGCCCGCCAGCGGGCCAGGACGGCGCTGTCGCGGCTGGTGACCGGCCTCGACGTCGACGTGCACGAGTCCGTCCTCGGCGGCAGCGACCTGCTGGCCGAGCTGATCACCGCCGACGCGCTGGTGCTGCGCCTGGCCGGGGCCACCACCGCCACCGGCGGGGAACCGCCGGACGAGGCGGCGCTGGCCGCGCTCTGGGCGCACCTGCCGCCGCTGGCCGCGGGCCAGGTGTGGCGCAGCGACGACCTCGGTGGGCTGGGCCCGGGGATGGCCGAGCACGCCGAGCGGCTCAGCGGCGCCCTGGTGCTCGCCCTCGACGGCGACGGCGACGTGGTCGCCTGGACCCGCGGGGAGCGGCGCGCCGCGCGCACCTGGGCGGCCGACCCGCAGGCCCCGGTGCTGCTGGGCCCGCACGGGCAGCGGCTGACCCCGCGCGGCTCCTCGGCGGTGTACCGGGAGGTGGTGCGCGGCCGCAGCCTGCCGTGGACCAGGGCGGACGCCGCGGTGGCCCAGGAGTTCGGCCACGCGGTGACCACCGTGGTGCTGCGCCACAGCGCCCACCTCGCCGCCCTCAACACCGAGCTGCGCAGGGCGAACCTGGACCTGGACACCTTCACCCACGTGGCCGCGCACGAGATGAAGGAACCCCTGCGCGGCATCGCCAACAGCGCCGCGTTCATCGTCGAGGACGCCCCGGACCTCGACCCGGTGACCGCCCGCAGGCTCGACACCATCCAGGACCTCGCGGTGCGGATGGACGAGCTGGTGAACTCGCTGCTGCACTTCGCCCAGCTCGGCCAGGCCGACCTGCGCCGCACCGAGGTGGACCTGCGCGCGGCCACCGAGCTGGCGTTGCAGATCGCGGGTGCCCGGCTGGCCGAGAACCAGGTCGAGGTGCTGCTGCCGCCGCCGGGCACCACCCTGTTGGCCGACCTCGACCGGTTGCAGGAGATCCTGGTCAACCTGCTGGTCAACGCCGCCAAGTACGCCCGCGACGAGCACCCCCGCACGGTGGCGGTGGGGCTCGTCGACGGGGCGGTGTTCGTCCGCGACAACGGCATCGGCATCCCCGAGGCCCAGCAGGTCGAGGTGCTGCGGCTGTTCCGCAGGCTGCACCCGAAGGACTCCCGGGGCGGTGGCCACGGCGCGGGCCTGGCCATCGTGGACCGGATCATCGAGCGGCACGGCGGGCGGCTGTGGCTGGAGTCGACCCCCGGCGAGGGCACCACCGTGTGGTTCACCCTCGCCGAGGACGTCCCGGGACCTCAGCCGACCGGCGCGTAGCCGATGGTGACGACCTCGTCGGTGTCGGCGGTCATCGGGAAGGTCGCCGAGGACCCGGTGGCGGGGTCGATGTCGGAGTCGCCGCCGGGCGTGGTGAAGGTGTACCCCTCCAGCGCCTGCGGCTGGACCTTCCCGCTGCCCACGACGGGCAGGTCCTCGACCTGGTAGTTGCCCTGGGCGTCGGTGGTCGCGTACGCCAGGTACGGGGTGTTGACGTAGAGCGGGGCGTGCGCGGCGGCGGGCTCGCCCGCCTCGCGGACGCCGTCGCCGTCGGTGTCGATCCAGGCCGAGCCGCCCACCCGGGCACCCCGGGCGCCGAAGTCGACCACGACCGCCTGACCGGCCTCTACGCGCACCCGGACGGTCTCCGGGGTGGTCTTGGCGTACCAGCCGGTGCGGCCCAGGATCTCGTAGTCGCCGGGGGCGAGGTCGTCGACGGAGTAGGTGCCGTCCTGGTTGCTCCACAGCTTGTAGGTGACCTCGCCGGTGGCCAGGTCGGTCACCACGTAGGAGGGCGACCCGCCCATCGGGCGGTCACCGGCGCCGAAGATGCCGTCGGCGTCGCGGTCGAAGAACGACAGCCCGGTGATGCTGCCGGTGGTGGCCGGGTCCGCGGCGGCGCTGCCCGGGGTGAGCAGGGCGCCGAGGGCGAGGGCGGCGGCGACGGTGGCGGTGGTGGCGGTGCGGTTCACGGTGGTCTCCCCAGTCGCGGTGCGGGTCCGGGTGGTCCGGCCCGCGGTGTTCGTGCTGATGGGGAGAACTCTGACCGCCCGACCTCCAAGCCGACGCCGAGCCGGTCTAGAGGCCGCCTATAAGCGCCACTATCAGGATCCTGATAGCGTCGGCCGGGTGACCGGAGAGTGGAGCGAGCAGCGCCTCGACGGGCTGCCGCTGTGGACCCTGGTGCGCGCGTCGCACCTGGTCGGGCAGGACTTCGGCCAGCTGTTCGCCCGGCACCGGCTCTCGCCGGTGCAGTTCGGGGTGCTGGCCCAGCTGGCGGCAGCGCCGGGGCTGACCCAGACCGAGCTGGCGCGGCGCGTGCTGGTGCGCCCGCAGAGCATGGCCGAGCTGATCGGCGGGCTCGTCGAGCGCGGGTTGCTGGTCCGGGAGGGGCCCGGCGGGCGCGGTCGACCCGTGCCGCTGGGGCTGACCGACGACGGCCTGGCGCTGCTGCGCGCCGCCGAGCGCGACGTGGTGGAGTTCAACTCGCCCGGCGCCCTGGGCCTGACAGCGGCCGAGGCCGGGCAGCTCAACGCGCTGCTGCACAGGGTGATCGCGACCCGGCGGCCGGGCGCGTGAGGCGGTTGGCGGCGGCCGTCGCGGAGAACGTCGCCCTCCCGGTGGCGGTGTACCTGCTGCTGGGGTGGGTCGGCTGGCAGCCGGTGTGGGCGCTCGTCGGTGCCTCCGCCGCCTCGGTGCTGGTGCTGGCCGCGCGCTACCTGCGGACCGGGGAGGTCGCCGCGCTGGGGGTGCTGGTGCTGGCCCGCTTCGCCGTCGGGGTGGCGGTCGCGGTCGTCACCGGCGACGCCCGGCTGGAGCTGGCGAAGGACTCCGCGGTCACCGGGGTGGTGGGCGTCGTGGCCGCGGTGTCGCTGCTGCTGCGCCGCCCGCTCATCGCCCGCATCCGCCGCGACCTGGCCGAGGACCGCGAGCTGTTCGACCGGCGCTGGCGCGAGCTGCCCGGGTTCCGCGCCCTGCACCGCGGGCTCACCCTGGTCTGGACGGTGGGCCTGGTCGGAGAGGCCGCGCTGGCCGTGGTGCTGATCTACTCCCTGCCGCTGACGGCGGCGGTGGTGGCGACCAGCGTGCTCAGCCCGGCCGTGCTGGCGGGTCTGATCGGGTGGACGGAGGTCAGCGCCCGGCGGTGGACGGCGCGGCACGCCGCAGCGCCCGCACCGCGGAGCTGACCGCCGCTGCCACCCGGACGGCGCCGAACCCCACCGGCGAGCTGACCGCGCGACGCCACCGCAGGGGTTGCAGCGACTCCCGGACCGCCGCGGCGGCGTAGTCCGCCATGCCCCGCTGGTAATCCCGCACGGCCAGCGGGATGGTGTCGACGTCGGCGGCGGCCAGGGACGACGCCAGCAGCCACGCGTCGCGGATCGCCGTCCCGGCGCCTTGGCCCCCGGTGGGCGGCATGGCGTGCACGGCGTCGCCCAGCGCGGTCACCCGGCCCGCCTGCCACGGCGTGAGGTCGGCCGCGGGATCGACGGCGTGGAAGGGGAAGCGGGTCACCGCGCCCGCGGGCGTGCGGTCGAGCAGCACCCGAACCCAGGGCGCCCAGCGCGCCACGGCGTCGACGTCCACGTCGTCGTGGGAGATCACCCCCCACAGCACCGTGGCGGGCTGGGCGGGGGCGCCCACCGCGACCGGGTCGATGTCCGAGCTCGACGGGTCGTGCGCGGAGAGGAACATCGCCACGCCGTCCGGGCCGATGACGAAGGCCGGGCCCGACAGCAGTTCCTCGGGCATCCCGCTCGCCACGTCGTCCCACTCGGCCTGCCCCGCGAACCCGCGCTCGGGCAGCGCACGGGCCAACCGCCGCCCTGCCAGCTGGCGCACGACCCGGGACCGCACGCCGTCCGCGCCCACCAGGAGGTCGCAGTCGTCAGCGGTGCCGTCGGCGAAGTGGGCCGTGATCTGCTTGCCGCTTCGGGAAAAGGTCGTGAACTCCGAAGAGAACCGGGTGGTGGTGGGCAGGCTGTCCGCGAGCAACGACCGCAGGGCGACCCGCCCGATCAACAGGTTCTCGCCCGGTTCGGTCGCCAGCGAGGTCAACAGCCGCAACCGGTGGTCGAACATCGAGAACTGCCGGAAACCCGCCGCGCCCGCGGAACTGGCCACGACTGCTTGGTAGACGGCGGCGGGGACGGCGTGGCGCAGGGCCGCGCACGCGTCCGGGCCCAGGTGCAACCGGTACCCGCCGGTGTCGGCCGCGCGCGCGTCGCGCTCGTGCACCCGCACCTCGATCCCGTTGGCCGCCAAGCCGTGCGCGAGCACCAACCCGCCCATCCCCGCTCCGACGACCACCACGCGCACGGCGCACCCCCGTAATCAGGAACCTGATACTTGAGGGTACCCGCTCGCCGGGGTTCCGCAGCGCGGGAGGCCCCGGCCGCCGACGTGCCACCGCTGGGGGGAGCCCGATCGTGGTGGTCGTGACAGGCGTGAACCGCGCGGGAACGGGGTAAGCGATGGCCATGGTGAGCATCGGGTACTTCCTCTCCAGCGAGGAGTTCGGGCCCAAGGAGCTGGTCAGGCAGGCCAAGATGGCGCAGGACGCCGGGTTCGAGCGGTTGTGGATCTCCGACCACTTCCACCCGTGGCTCGACGACCAGGGCAGCAGCCCGTTCGTCTGGTCGGTCATCGGCGCGCTGTCCGAGGCGGTGTCGCTGCCCATCACCACCGCCGTCACCTGCCCCACGGTCCGCATCCACCCGGCGATCGTCGCGCAGGCCGCCGCCACCGCCGCCGTGCAGACCGACGGGAGGTTCACCCTCGGGGTGGGGTCGGGGGAGATCCTCAACGAGCACATCCTGGGCGACCCGTGGCCCTCGCCCGGTCAGCGGCTGGCGATGCTGGAGGAGTCGGTCGAGGTCATCCGCAAGCTGTTCGGCGGCACGGAGATCTCCTTCCACGGCGAGTTCTACGAGGTCTCCGAGGCGCGCCTGTACACCCTCCCCGAGGAGCAGGTGCCGATCTACGTCTCCGGCTTCGGCCCCCAGGCCACGGACCTGGCCGCGCGGATCGGGGACGGGTTCATCACCGTGATGCCCGACGCCGAGCTGATCTCGCGGTTCAAGGAGGCCAGCGGCGGCAAGACCGTGCAGGCGGGCACCAAGGTGTGCTGGGCCCCGACCGCCGAGGAGGGCGCCAAGACCGCGCACCGCAAGTGGCGCAACGAGGCGCTCACCGGTCAGCTGACCGTGACCCTCCCGCGCCCCAAGGACTTCGAGGCGGCCACCGAGCCGATCACCCCCGAGGCCGTGGCCGAGCAGATCCCCTGCGGCCCGGACGTGGACAAGCACATCCAGGCCGCGCGCGAGTTCGTCGAGGCGGGCGTGGACGAGCTCTACGTCCAGCAGATCGGCTCCGACCACGAGGAGTTCTTCCGGGTCTGGTCCACAGAGGTCATCCCCGCCCTGCGCTGACCTGCCCTGCGCCGCTTTGCGCTGACCTGCCCTGCGCCGCTTTGCGCTGACCTGCCCTGCGCCGGTCCGCCCGACCCCCCGATGTCCCCGCACCAGGAGGTTCCCCACATGCTGGTCCCCGCCAAGGCCGACTGGGCGAGCTGGCGCCCCGACCTGTCGATGGCCGTGCTCACCCCGACCGACGACCTAGACCTGGAGTACACCGTGCGCCTCGGCGAGGCCGCCGACGAGGTCCTGGCGATCGCCGAGCAGCACGCCGAGACCTGCCGCGCGGTGGTGGTCGACATGCGGGCGGTGGAGTTCATCGACTCCACCGGGCTGAGCAAGCTGATCGGCCTGCGCGAGGGCCTGGAGGGCTCGTCCACGACCGCGCAGCTGCACCTGGTGGTCTCCGCCGACCAGGACATCGTGCGCAGGCTGTTCGAGATCACCGGCCTGGGTGACGTGCTGTCGATCCTGCCGGACATGGAGTCGGTGGTCTCCGCGGTCGACTGAGCCGGGATACTGGGGTCCGAGCCGGGGCACCGGGTCGCCACCTCGGCCGGACGGGAGCGGACCATGAGCGCACACCGGTCGGTGTTCGTCAGCGCGCCTGACGGCACCCGCCTCGCCGTCCAGCCGACCGGGGACGGCCAGCCGCTGCTCCTGCTGGCGGGCCAGTCCAACAACCACACCTGGTGGGACCGGGTCCGCCCGGACTTCGAGCCGCACCGGCGGGTGATCACGCTGGACTGGCGCGGCACCGGGCGCAGCGGCGCGCCGGACGAGCCCTACTCCACGCCGGGGTTCGCGGAAGACCTGGTGGCGGTGCTGGACGCGCTGGAGGTCGACGAGGCCGACGTGTACGGCACGTCCATGGGCGGGCGGGTGGCGCAGTGGCTGGCCGCCCGCCACCCGCGCCGGGTGCGCAAGCTCGTCCTGGGGTGCACGACACCCGGCGGGGCGCACGCCGTCGAGCGCTCGAACGACATCCGCCGGGCGCTGGCGAAACCGGACCACGCCCAGGCCCTGATCGACCTGATGTACACACCGGGGTGGTGCGAGCGCAACCCCGGCCCCTACGCCGTGCTGGGCGACCCGGGGCTCACCGCCCACGCCCGCGTCCACCACCTCAAGGCCAGCAACAACCACGACGCCTGGGACGTCCTGCCCGACATCGCGGCGCCGACGCTGGTCCTGCACGGCAGCGACGACCTGATGGCCCCCGTGGCCAACGCGCGGCTGCTCGCCGAGCGGATCCCGGGGGCCGTGGCGCACGTGTTCCCCGGCGCCCGGCACGCCTACTTCGACGAGTGCGCGCCCGAGGCGAGCCGGGTGGTGCTGGACTTCCTGGGCTGATCGTCGGCCGATCGGAGCAGCACCGCGGTGGCGACCGCTCGCTCCGCGACCCCCGGACGAGGGAATTGCCCCGCCATGGGGATTTCCGGGGTGGGGAAAGGCCCACTCGGGGTCGTACCGGGGTGGCGCGGGCTCGTATCGTGTCCCGGGTGACGACCAACGTGGCAAAGGTGCCTGGTGGAGTTGGGGCCACCGCCATCGGCGTGGCCGCTGTGCGGGCTCGCGAGAGCCTCCGCAGGGATCGGCTGTTCCACGATCCCCACGCGCAGCGGTTCCTGCACGCCGCGGGCTGGCCGACCCCCGCGGGGGAGTACGAGCGGCCCGACCGCGACGGGCTGCCCCGCTGGAACATGGTCGTGCTGTCCATCCCGATCCGGACCCGCTTCGTCGACGACTGCCTGCGCGACGCCACCGCGGGCGGCTGCGGGCAGGTCGTGGTCCTGGGGGCCGGGCTGGACACGCGCGCCTTCCGGCTGGACTGGCCCGCCGGGACGACCGTGTTCGAGGTCGACGTCCCCGAGGTGCTCGCGTTCAAGGACAGCGTGCTCGCCGGTGAGGGCCCGCGCTGCGCCCGCCGGGTGAGCATCCCCGCCGACCTGACCCTGGAGTGGGCCGCGCCGCTGCTGGCGGCGGGCTTCGACCCGGCCGCGCCGACGGCGTGGGTCGCCGAGGGCCTGGTGGGCTACCTGAGCACCGAGCAGAACGACAGCGTGCTGCGCGAGCTGGGGCGGCTCTCGGCCCCCGGCAGCAGGCTGGTGGTGACCACCTCCGCCGACGACCCCGCCGCGAGCGCGGGCGACGGGGCGGCCTGGCTGTCCGGCTACGGCTGGACGGCGGCGTCGTTCGACCCGGCCGAGTGCGCCGCGGCCTACGGCAGGCCCGGGGTGTTCGACCGGTTCGAGCCGCGGCCCAGCCACCGCGGCTACCTCACCGCCGTCCGCACCGGCTGACCCGACCCGCTCAGGCCACCGCCGGGGCCCCGGCCGCGCGCACCTCGACGTGGACCACACCGGGGACGCCCTCGGCCAGGGCCTCGGCGGCGTACCGGTCGGTGGGGTCGGTGCCGTCCGGGTCACCGGTGCCGTGCGCGGAGTCGGTGAGCACGACCTCGCCCGCCACGACCTCGACCAGCCAGCGGTCGTCGGCGGCCAGGGCGCGCAGCCGGTGGCGCAGGTCGCCCGCGATGGCGGTGTCCGGCCGGGTGACCACGCGCAGCAGGTCGCGGCGGGTCACCACGCCCACCAGGCGGCCGAACGGGGTCACCACCGGCACGAGCGGGTGGTCGCCGTCCTGGAGCACCCGGCTGACCGCGGCCAGGTCGGCGTGCTCGCGCACCGCGTGCGCCTCGCCCATGACCTCGCCCACCGACCGGGCGGGGCGCGGCGGGCGGGCGTCGGCCTCGGCGCGGCGGGCGCGCGGGTCGACCGGGAACCGGTGGCGCAGCAGGTCGGCCTCGGTGACCACGCCCAGGACCCGCTCGTGCTCGTCGACGACCGGGGCCGCCGCCGCGCCCGCGTCCGCGAGCAGCGCCGCCGCCCGCTTCACCGCCGTCGCCGGGTGGACCACCAGGGGTGCCTTCGACATGACCTGCTGCGCGCGCATCGCCGCTCTCCTTCTCCCGTCCGTCCTTCGAGGGTGCCCCACGAAGCTGAGCCCAGCGTGTGAGATGCGGCGGCGGAGCTGTGATCCTCACCCGCGCTGAGACCCCGGCCACCCGCACCCGGGTGGGCGGGCTTGCCCCAGGTGGGTGACGTCCTGGGTGCGGCTCGGCGGTCGTCGGGGGAGAAATGGGCGTGCGGGAGCGGGCGTGAACCTGCGCGTGCAGCCGGTTGTGCGGTTCCGCTGTGAATTCTCTCAGCACCGGTGTGCGCAATCGTCCGGCCGCGGGATGTCTGTGACACAACTGGCCGGAATGTTCCACGGCGGGTGCGCCGGGTTTGCGCGTGTCCCCCGGAATGGGCCGACAGGGGCAGCCGGAACCCGTCGTGCGGCGCAAGGTCGTGCGCAGCACGTGGCACGCCGATCCCGGTGGGCGGGACGGGGGTGCGGGTCGGCGCGGCGCTCGGGAAAGTGAGCGGATATCGCGGGTATCGGCGGGCCTGCCGTTGTTCCCACTCGTTCACGCAGGGTGATTGGGCAGTTCTGCGGGGCTGCCGGGGAAGAGTTCTCCCGGGTGTTGGTCATTTGTGGGCCGAACCGCTATACCGTGAGTAGGGGGAGTGGCGCGGTGCGTCAGCGCGCGCCGGGTGTCGTGGTCCGGTTGTGGTCACCGGGAGGGGAGGCGCGTGGCGGTCTGGAACCCCGTGCGGGGCAAGCTTGTCGGGCGGGACGACGTGTGGGCGTCGGGGTTGTCGCACCTGGCCTCGGCGCGCGCGGGGGACGGGCACGCGCTGCTGCTGCACGGCGCCGCGGGCATGGGCAAGTCGAGCCTGCTGGCCGCGCTGGCCGACGCCGCGGGGGAGCAGGACGTCACCGTGCTGCGCGCGGCGTGCGGGGAGGACGGCCGCACGGTCGCCTTCGGCGCGGTCCGCCAGCTGCTCGGCGCCTACGCCGAACCCGACCACCTCGACGACGGCCTGTGGGCGGGCAGCGCCCGCCTGGCCCTGCCGGTGCTGCGCCCGGAGGGCGGGGACGAACCCGCCGCGGACAGCTACGCGGTGCTGCACGGCCTGTACTGGCTCGTGGCCAACCTCGCCGCGCGCGGGCCGCTGATGCTCTGCGTCGACGACGTGCAGCGCTGCGACGAGGCCTCGCTGCGCTGGCTCGGGCACCTGCTGCGGCGCGCCGCGGCGCTGCCGGTGCTGGTCGCGGTCACCTGCCGCACCGGGCCCGACTGCCCCGGCGACCACGCCGAGGCGCTGCCGGGGGTGGCGGTGGTCGAGATCGGGCCGCTGACGCCGGAGGACGTGGCGGTGCTGGTCACCCTGGAGTACGGCACCGAGGCCGACCCGGGCTTCAGCGCCCGCTGCGGGCAGGCCACCGGCGGCAACCCGCTGCTGCTGCACCGGCTGGTCACCGACCTGCGCCGCGGCGGCGTGCAACCGGAGGCGACCGCGGTCGACGAGGTGAGCAGGCTCGGCCCGGCGCTGACCGCCTCGGTGCTGTCGCGGCTCTCGCCGGACGCGCTGGCCGTCGCGCACGCGGTCGCCGTCCTGGGTCGGGAGCCGGACCTGCTGGCCCCGTTCTCCGGGCGCTCGGAGGCGGTGGTGGCCTCGGTGCTGGAGCTGCTGCGCGGCGCGGAGGTGCTGCGCCCCGGCAGCCTGGAGTTCACCCACGACCTCGTGCGCGCCGCGGTGCTCGGCACCATCGGGGACGCGCAGCTGGCCCGGCTGCGCGAGCAGGCCGCCCAGCTGCTCAACGACACCGGCCGCCCGGCCGAGACCGTGGCGGGCCAACTGCTGCACCTGCCCACCGACGGCCCCGGCGGGGCGGGCCAGCCGTGGATGCGGGTGGTGCTGCGCGACGCCGCCGCGGCCGCCCGCCGCCGGGGCGCGCCCGCCGCGGCCGCCCGCTACCTCGAACCCGTCGCCGCCGCCGTGCCCGAGGACGTGGTGGTGAAGGTGGAGCTGGCGAAGGTGCTCGCCCAGCTCCAACCCCGGCGGGCCATCGAGCTGCTGGAGCGGGCGATGGAGCAGGTGCCGGTGGCGCGGGCGAGCGCGCCGGTCGCCATCCAGCTCGGCATGACCGCGCTGGGCGCGCACACCGCGCCGCAGGCCTTCCGGGTGCTCGGCGACGTGCTCGACCGGCTCGACGCGGAGCTGGGCCCCGAGCCCACCGGTGAGGACCGGGTGCTGCGCACGCTGGTGGAGTCGATGCTGGTGCTCACCGGCATGGACGAGAAGTCCACCATCCAGGCGGTGTGGGAGCGGGTGCGCCACCGCAGGCCGCCCGCGGGCGACACCCCCGTCGAGCGGCAGCTGCTGGCGATGTACGCCGCGGCGGGCACGCTCGCGGGCGACTCCGCGGCGACCGTCGTCGGGCACGCCCGCCGGTCGCTGCGCACCGACGACATCGGCGTCGGCGGCTGGGTGGTGCTGGCCTCGGCGCTGCCGCTGTACCTGGCCGACGAGCTCGACACCGCCCACCGCGCCCTGGACACCCTCATCGAGCACGCCCAGCGGCGCGGCGAGGCGTGGACCTACTGCCTGGCGCTGAGCACCCGGTCGCAGATGTGGCACTTCGCGGGCAACCTGGTCGAGGCGTTCGCCGACGCGCAGAGCGCGCACGACCTCGCCGTGGGCGAGTCCTGGGGCGCGGGGGCGACGATGCCGCAGATCGCGCTGGCCGACGTGCTGGTGCACCGCGGCGAGCTCGACCGGGCCGAGGACGCGCTGTCCACCATCACCCGGCGGCGGTTCGACCAGTTCGCCCTGGAGTACCACCACTTCCTCATCACCCGGGGGCGGCTGCGCCGGGCGCGCGGGGACTCCGAGGGCGCCCTCGACGACCTGCGCACCTGCGGGGACAGCCTGGCCGACTCCGGCATCCGCAACCCGCTGCTGGCGCCGTGGTGGCTGGAGGCCACCGAGGTGCTCGCCGAGCAGGACCGGGCGGGCGAGGCCGCGCCGGTGGTGGCGGTGGGCGCCGAGCTGGCCGAGAACTGGGGGACCCCGCGGGCGATCGGGCTGGCGCTGCTGGCCAGGGGGCTGGCGGCGGGCGCGGGCGGCCGGGACCCGCTGGGCACCGGGGCGGGCGAGGTCGACCTGCTCACCGAGGCGGTGGAGACGCTGGCGGGCACGCCCGCCCGGTTGGAGCTGGCCAGGGCGGAGTACCACCTCGGGTCGGCGCACCTTCGCCGCGGCGACCAGCCCGAGGCGCGCAAGCACCTGCGCACGGCGCTGGACGCCTGCGTGCGCTGCGGCGACCGGGTGCTGCTGGAGTCCGCGCGCCAGGCGCTGCTGGAGGCGGGCGGGCGGCTGCGGTCGAGCCTGGAGTCCCCCGTGGACGCGCTCAGCGGCCGGGAGATCAGGGTCGCCCAGCTGGCCGCGACCGGGCACACCAACCGCGAGATCGCCGAGTCGCTGTTCATCACCGTGCGCACCGTGGAGGTCCACCTGACCAGCGCCTACCGCAAGCTCGGGGTGCGCAGGCGCTCGGACCTGTCCGGCGCGCTGAGCAACCGCGACGGGGCGGGGACGGCCCGGTGACGGCGATCGCGCCGCGCGCCCCGGCCCCCGGCCAAGACGGGCAGGCCGCCGGGGCGCACCGCGCGCTGGTCGAGCGGGACGAGCAGGTCGCCGCGCTGGCGGGCCTCGTGCGCGGGGTGCTCGGCGGCCGCTCCGGGCTGGCGCTGGTCGCCGGCGCGCCCGGCAGCGGCCGCACCGCCCTGGTCGAGCGGGCCGCCGGGCTGGCCGAGGACCTGGGTGTGCCGGTGCTGCGCGCCCGGGGCACCAGCACCGAGTCGTGCCTGCCGCACGGGCTGGTGTCCCAGCTGGTCGCCGCGCTGCCGCCGGAGCGGGCCCGCCACGTCCTCGAACCCCTGTGGGCGGACCTGGGCCCGGTGGCCACCGACCACGCGGTGGTCGGGCGCCTGCTCGACGCCGTCGACCGCGGCCCGGCGCTGGTGCTGCTCGACGACGTGCACCTGGCCGACCCGCAGTCGCAGGCGTGGACGAGGGTGCTGCTGCGCCGGTTGCGCGGCAGCGCGCTGCTCGTGGTCGCCGTCGGGGCCGGTCGGGGCCCCGCCTGGCTGCACGAGGAGTGCGCGGTGCGCGCGGACGACGCGCTGCTGCTCGACCTGCGGCCGCTGAGCCGCGACGGCGTGGCGGCGCTGCTGCGCGGCAGGCCCGAGGCCGGGGTGGGCGCCCCGGCGCTGCACGCCGCGACGGGCGGGTCGCCCGGCCTGATCGCCGACGTGCTGGCCGAGGGGCCGGTGGACGACCTGCGCCGCCGCGCCCGCGCCGCCCGCGCCGCGCGGGCGGAGCGCGCGGTCGCCGGGCTGCGCGGGGCGCCGCTGGCGCTGCTGCGCGCGCGCTCCGCCGCGGGCACGGCGTTGGAGCCCAGCCGCGTGCGCGGCCTCGCGGGCCTGTCCGCGCGGGACGCCGACGTGGCCGGGCGCCACCTGGTCGACCTCGCGCTGCTGCCCGCCGACCCCGGCGCCGCGCCGGACCCCGCGGTCGCGGAGCGGGCGCTGGCCGGGATGGACCGCGCGGACCGCCGCGACCTGTTCGGCCGGGCCGCGGAGCTGGCGCACCGGTGGGCCGCGCCGGACGTCGCCGTCGCGCGGCTGCTGCTGGAGGCCTGCCCGGTCGGGCGGCCGTGGGCGCAGGCCGCCCTGCGCGCGGGGGCCGCCCGCCGCCGGGGCGAGGGCGACACCCGCGGCGCCACCCGGTTCCTGCAGCGCGCGCTGGCCGAACCGCTGCCCGAGGACGCGCGCCGCGCGCTGGTGCTGGAGCTGGCCGCGGTGGAGACCTCCGGCGCCAGCAGCACCAGCGACCTGCGGCTGGCCAGGGTGATCCTCGACCGGGCCACCGCCGAGGACACCCGCGTCCGGCTGGCCGCCGCCGACTCGCTGCTCGTGCGCGGCGCGACCACCCTGGCCCGCCGGGTGCTGTCCACCGAGCCGCCCGGCAGCGAGGACGACGACCTGGCCGCGCTGCGCCTGCTCGCCGAGGACCTGACCCAGCACCCCGGCGACGGCCCGGCGCGGCCGTGGCCCGCCCGCGGCTGGCACTCCCGCCCGGCCCAGGCCGGGGTCGCGGCCTGGCTGGCCGCGGTCGAGGGCCGCGACGCCGCCCGCGCCCGCGACCTGGCCAGGGTGGCGCTGGCGGGCAGGCTGCGGGCCGGGTTCGACGGCGCCCTGCTCTCGCCGCGGATCACCGCCGCCAGGGCGCTCATGCTCACCGACGACGTGCTGGAGGCCCGGCAGGCGCTCGACGCCACCATCACCGACGCCCGCCGCCGGGGCGCGCGCAGCGCCGCCGCGCTCGCCCTCGTCGCCCGCGCGCAGCTGCACCTGCAGTGCGGGCGGCCTGCCGCCGCCGAGGAGGACGCCGCCGCGGCGGGCGAGTCGCTGCCGCACGAGGACTGGCACCCCTCGACGCTGCCGCTGGCGCTCGGGCTCCAGGTGATGCTCGCGCTGGGCGCCGACCGGCCCGACGACGCCGAGCGGGCCATCGCCGCGGCCAGCGGCCCGCCCCAGGAGGACGGCTACGCCTGGTCGTACCTGCTGTTCACCCGGGGCGCGCTGGAGCTGCGGCTGGGCAGGCCGCGCGCCGCGCTCGACCACTTCCGCGAGTGCGGGCGGCGGATGCGGCAGAAGGGCTGGCACAACCCGGCGGTGCTGCCCTGGCGGTCGCTGACCGCGGTGGCGCTGCGCCGCGCGGGCATCGCGGGCCCGATCGACGAGCTGCTGGCCGCGGACCTGGCCCGCGCGAGCGCGTGGGGCACCCCGGCGTGCGTGGGGCAGGTCCACCTGTGGGCCGGGCAGGCGCTCACCGGCGCGGCCGCGCTGCGCAGGCTGGCCGAGGGCGTGGCCGCCCTGGAGCGCTCGCCCGCCCGGGACTGGCACCTGCAGGCCCTGCTCGCCCTGGCGGGCGCGCGGCTGGACGCCGGGCAGGTCGCCGAGGTCGACCGGCACCTGGCGCAGGCCGAGCGGCTGGCCCGGCTGCACCGCCTCGACGGCCACCTGCCGCGCATCCGGGAGCTGGGGCGCCGCTTCGCCGAGCGCACCGGCGCCGAGGTCTCCCGGCTGCCCGGCCCCGGGTCCGCCCCGGCCCGCTCGGCGCTGCCGGTGGCGGCCAGGGACGTGGCGGACCTGGTGGTGCGCGGGCTGTCCAACGGGGAGATCGCCCGCGCGCTCGACATCAGCAAGCGCACCGTCGAGCAGCACCTGACCCGGATCTACCGGATCTACGGCGTCGAGGGCCGCAGCGCGCTGCGGGCCCTGCTGGCGCCCTCGGACGAGGTGTGCTGACCGTGCTCGTCGAACGCGCCGCCGAACTGGCCGCGCTCACCGCCGTCGTCGACACCGCCCGCGCGGGGCGTTCGCAGGTCGTGCTGGTCGGCGGCCCGCTCGGGGGCGGGCGCACGGCGCTGCTGCGCGCCGCCGCCGACCACGCCGCCGCCGCGGGCGCCGAGGTGCTGCGGGCCGAGTGCGCCCACGCCGAGCGCGACTTCCCCTTCGGCGTGGTGCTCCAGCTGCTCGAACCCACCCTCCAGCGGCTCGGCCACGGCGCCCTGCTCGACCGGCTGCTCGGCGGCCACGACCCCGGCCAGGAGCACGCGCTGCTGCACGACACCGCCGCGGTGGTGCGCGAGCTGGCCGAGCTCGGCCCGCTGGTGCTCGTCGTCGACGACCTCCAGTGGGCGGACCGGGATTCCCTGCGCTGGCTGCTGTTCCTGGCCCAGCGGGTGCGCGGGCACGGCGTGGCGTTGCTGCTCGCGCGCACCTGCGGGCTGCCGCCCACCGACGCCGCCGCGCTCGCGGACCTGGCCGGGGTGGCCGACACCCGCGTCGACGTGGCGCCGCTGAGCGCCGACGGGGTCGCGGCCGTGCTCACCGCCACCGCGGGCCGCGCCCCGGACGCGGCGTTCCTGGCAGCCGCCGTCGACGCGGGCGCGCGCACCCCGGTCTTCGCCACCGCGCTGGGCCGCGCCCTGGCCGAGCACGACCTGGCACCGGACGCCGCGCACCTGCGCCGGGCGCTGGAGCTGCCGCTGCTCGGGCCCGCCGCCCGGGTGGCCCGCTACCTGCGCGGCGGGCCGCGCGCGCTGGTCGACCTGGCCTGCGCGGCCAGGGTGCTGGGCGACAGCGCGACCCCGGAGCTGCTGGGCGAGCTCACCGGGCTGCCCGCCGCCGAGCTGGCCGAGTGCGCCAAGACCCTGCGCGAGCTGGGCATCACCACCGGCGACACCCGCCTGCTGCCGCTCGTGGCCGCCGCGGTGTGGCAGGCGCTGGAGCTGCTGCTCACCGCGGGGGAGCAGGAGCGGCTGCGGGCGGGCGCCGCCGACGTGCTCTACCGCGGCGGCGGCAGCCCGGAGGTGATCGCCGGGCACCTGCTGGCCACCACCGCGCCCCCGCCGCCGTGGGCCACCGACGTGCTGCGCGTGGCCGCAGCGGCGGCCACCGCCGCCGGTGACGCCCGCCGCGCCACCACCTACCTGCGGCACGCGCTGCTGCACTGCGACCCCGACGGCGACCTGCGGGGTGTGCTGCTCGCCGACCTCGCCGCCGCCGAGCGCCGCTACGACTTCCCCACCTCCACCCGGCACCTGCGCCAGGCGCTGCCGCTGCTCAGCTCGGCCAGGGCGCGCGCGGAGGCGGTGTGCGCCGCCCCGGTGTGCGTCACCGGCACGCTGGCCATCGGGCTGCCGCGGCTGCGCGAGATCGCCGCCGCCCTCGACGCCGACGGCCAGGAGCGGGAGCTGGCGCTGCGCGTGCGCGCCCGCATCCGGTTCGCCTCCCAGGGCGACCGGGCGGCGGTGGCGGGCTCGGCGCTGCGCGCGGCCGAGCTGGCCGGGGACTTCCCGCTGGCCACCGCGGCCGAGCGCGAGCTGACCGCGGTGCTGGCGCACGCGGCGATGGCGGCGGGCACGGTCGGGCGCGACGAGCTGGCCGCCGCCGTGCGCGAGATCGTCGCCTGCGAGCCCGCCTCGGCGGTGCCGACCTCGGCGGTGCTGCCCACCGCGGTGCCGGTGCTGCTGGCCGCCGACGCCACCGACGGGCTGGAGCCGTGGCTGGCCACCGCGCTGCGGCTGGCCGAGGACGGCCGCGACCACCTCGGCGCCGCCGTCGTCGGCGCGCAGCGGGCGGTGCTGCTGGCCGGGGTCGGCTCGCTGGCGCAGGCCCGGCAGGCCGCCGAGGAGGCGCTGGGGCGCCTGGAGCACCCGCTGTTCGACGTCTCGGCCAACTGCGCGATCGCGCTGGCCACCGTGGCGGGCGAGCAGCACGACAGCGAGCTGGCCACCGCCGCGCTGCACGCCTGCGGGCGCGAACCGGACGGGCTGCTCTCCCCGAGCCTGCGGTCGCTGCTGCACGGCACGGTGTCCTGGACCGGCGGCGACCTCGCCGCCGCGGCCGAGCACTTCGCCGACCTCGGCCGCCAGCTGGAGGACGAGGGCGTGGCCAACCCGGGGCTGACCCCGTGGCGGCTGCGGGTGGCGAGCCTGTGCGACCGGATGGGCGAGCACCAGCGCGCGGTGCGCCTGGCCGAGGAGGAGCAGGAGCGGGTCCGGCTCTGGGGCGCGCCCGCGGCCATCGGCCGGGCGCTGCGGGTGCGCGCGGTGCTGGCGGGCGACCACGGCGGCCGCGCCCTGCTGCGCGAGGCCATCGAGGTGCTGGAGGGCTCGGGCAACCGGCTGGAGCTGGGCAAGGCGCTGGTCCTGCTGGGCAGGCGCACCCTGGCCGACGACCGGGCGGGCGCGGAGGCGCTGCTGCGCCGCGGCCACGGCCTCGCCACCCGCTGCGGGGCGACCCGGCTGGCCGAGCAGGCCGCGCTCGCCCTGGGCGGCGAGGCGCCCGCGTCGGCGCCGGACGCGGCCTCGCTGCTCACCCCCGCCGAGCGGCGGGTGGCCGAGCTGGTGGTGGCCGGGCAGCGCAACCGGGAGATCGCCGACGAGCTCGGCGTCTCGCTGCGCGCGGTGGAGAAGACGCTCACCGGTGCCTACCGCAAGCTCGGCGTGTCCGGGCGCGCGGACTTCGCCCGCGCGGTGCAGGACCTGCGCGGGCCCCGCGCGGGCTAAGGCCTGTCCTCAAGCCTCGCCCAGCGATAGCCACGCCGACGGCACCGGCGGCTGTGGTGCCGGGTGGGAAGTCGGTGCCGGGGGCGGGTTCGTGGAACACCGCCTGGGAGTTCGTCCTGAGTGGATGACCGGTGGCCGCGGCCACCCCTGGGTGTTCCACCAGTGCGCCTCCCCGGGGTCCCCTGGCCGCAACAGTTCCCGGGTACCCCGCCGCGGTCGGGGATCCGCCTCGACCGCCACCCCGACGGGCTCGCGGCGCGGTCGAGCACCCCGGATCGGGGCCGCTGCGGCCGTTCGCGCCACGGCGGGCCGCCATCCAGACGATTCGCCCATCCCGGGCCCGGTTCCGCTGCGATCCCCTTAGCACCGGGGAGGCGGTCCCGCTCGACGTCGGCTCGCGGGGGCGACCCCGGGCTTGACGCGGGGCCGCCGGCGCCACCCGAGGTCTTTCCCCAGGCAGCAGACGCGGGGTGATCGGCGCAAGGGTCGGGTTCGTTACTCCCCAGTCGCGCGCGGCTTCTGCCGTTCTCGACCGCCCTTCGAGCGGACGTCGAGAATCCCCGCGCGTGTGGTTCCGGTCACCGGTTGCCCGTTCGGGCGCAAAAGCGCAGGCCCACCGCCCCTGGTGCGGTGTCCCTGCGGTGGGCGGTGCGGGGCGCGGGGTGCGGTGTGGTGTGGTGCGGTACCGCACCTGGGGGCGGAACCGCAGGTCAGCGCGGTGCGGTGGGGGGTGCCGTACCGGTGGCCGTGCGGGGGTGCGGCGGGGGTGCGGGTGGTCGGGCCGAACCACAGTTTTAGCGCCCGCCGGTTCCGGCTCCCTGGTGCGCCGCCCCGCCGTCAGTAAGTTGGAAACCAACCGGGCGGTCGGTTCTGAAACGCGGACCGGCACCACCGCAGGGGGTGGGCCCGCGCCCCGCAGCCATCCACCAGCACAGCCCGCTCACCCGAGCAGGAGACCGGAAGGGGTTGATCTCCCGTGGCACACCGGGATCACACCGCAGGCACGACCGCGACGCTGGAGGCGCCCCGACCGGTCGCCCAGGCCGTCGAGGCGGACTTCCTCGGCGCGCTGTCCGAGCGCTCGGGGCTCTGCCTCGCCCGCCTCGACCTCGACCTGGCCATCCGCGGCGCCAACGACGGCTTCGCCCGCCGCTTCGCCGCCGACGGCCGCCGGGTCCCCGGCAGGCGCGTGCTGGACCTGCTGGACCCGCAGAGCCGCGAGCGGCTGCGCGGCCGGTTCACCCAGCTCGCCGCCGGGCGCGGCAGCTGGTTCGCCGAGCGGGTCGTGGTCGACGGGTGCGCCGGGCCCGCCTTCCGCAGCGAGCTGACCGTCGTCGTCCGCCACGACCAGGCCCGCCGGGTGGTCGGGTTCGTGGCGATCTTCGCCCCCGAGGCGCCCAAGGAGAGCGACCTGACCGGGGCGGGCGAGCGCCGCGACCGGATGTTCACCCCCGTCGCCGCCCGGGTGCTGGAGCTGATCGCCGCGGGGGACTCCACCACCCGCATCGCCAGCCAGGTGCACCTGAGCAGGCAGGGGGTGGACTACCACATCGCCGCCATGCTGCGCCGCTTCGGCGTGCCCAACCGCGTCGCGCTGGTCTCCCGCGCCTTCGCCGCCGGGATCCTCGACGCCGAGGTGTGGCCGCCGCGGGTGGAGCCGGAGTTCGTCCGCGGCAACGCCCTGTCCCCGCAGGCCGCCTGAGCGGCGGGGGCAGCAGCACCGACCAGCGAGGCCGACCGACCGCACCGCACCGCCGCACCGTCCCAGGAGGACACAGATGACCAGCACCGCCGAGCAGGCACCGGCGTTCCCGGTGGCCCGCCCCCAGGGGTGCCCGTTCCACCCGCCCGCGCCGTTCGCCGAGTTCCGCGCCCAGGCGCCGATGAGCAGGATGACCTACCCCGACGGCCACGTCGGCTGGGTCGTCACCGGCCTGGAGACGGCCAAGGAGGTGCTGCTGGACACCCGGTTCAGCTCGCTGCCCCAGGGCAAGCGCTCCCCGGTGAAGGTGCCCGGCAGCGAGCTGAGCACCGACGAGCTGCCGCCGTCGATGTTCGTCAACACCGACCCGCCGGTGCACACCCACTACCGGCGCCTGCTCAACAAGCACTTCACGGTCAAGCGCATCCAGGGCTTCCGCGAGCGGGTCGAGGAGCTGGTGGACGGGCTGCTCGACGACCTGGCGGGCAGGCGGGCGCCGGTGGACCTGGTGCAGGTGCTGGCCAAGCCGCTGCCGATGCTGGTGACCGCCGACCTGCTCGGGCTGCCCGAGGCGCAGCGCGACGACTTCTCCCACCACGTCGACACGATGTTCAGCCTGTCCTCCACCGGTGAGGAGATGGGCGTGTCGATGTACACCCTGGACCGGATGCTGCGCGAGCTGATCGCCAACGCCCGCCAGGACAAGGGGTCCGACATCCTCGGGCGGCTCTGCGACGAGACCGAGCTGACCGACGACGAGCTGATGGGCATCAGCCTGGTGCTGCTCATCGCGGGCCTGGAGACCACCACCAACATGCTCGGCCTGGGCACCTACGCGCTGCTCAAGCACCCCGAGCAGCTGGCCGAGCTCAAGGCCGACTGGTCGCTGCTGCCCGGCGCGGTGGAGGAGCTGCTGCGCTACCTCAGCGTCGTGCAGGTGGGCCCGATCCGCGTCGCCGCCGAGGACTTCGAGTTCCAGGGCCTGCCGATCACCCGCGGCGAGGTCATCACCGTGTCGCTGCCCGCGGCCAACCGCGACCCGCTGGGCTTCGCCGACGCCGACGCCTTCGACATCCACCGCCGCGACACCACCGGGCACGTCGCCTTCGGCCGCGGCCCGCACCAGTGCATGGGCCACCACCTGGCCAGGCTGGAGCTGTCGGTGGCCTTCGAGCGGCTGTTCACCCGCTTCCCGGACCTGCGGGTCGCGGTGCCCGACGACGAGATCGAGACCAGGGAGATGATGGTGACCTACGGGGTCCAGTCGCTCCCGGTCACCTGGTGAGCGGGGGAGTGGCCATGCGCGTCGAGATCGATGAGGACCGCTGCTGCGGCGCGGGCATGTGCGTGCTCGCCGCGCCCGAGGTGTTCGGGCAGCGCGACGAGGACGGGGTGGTGATCCTGCTCGACGCCGCGCCCGGCGAGGAGCAGCGCGCCGCCGTCTCCGACGCCATCGCCCAGTGCCCGGCGCTGGCCATCACGCTGGACGGGGCGGGCTGACCGACCGTCCCGACCGGGCACCACAGCAGATCCACCCCCCGCTTCCCACCGCGGGGGCCGGGCGACCCCGGCCCCCGCGGCGTTCCCCGCTGCCCTCCTGAGCTGCTGCCTCCCGAACCCGCTGGAGCACGGACATGCGCGCTGACCGACAGAACCCGACCCCCGCCGACCAGCACCCCGAGGACGTCGCGGTCGTCGGCCTCGCCTGCCGGGTGCCCGGTGCCCCGGACCCGCGGGCGTTCTGGCGGCTGCTCGTGGGGGGCGTGGACGCGATCACCGACCCGCCGCCCGGGCGCGAGGTCGCGGGCCGCCGCGGCGGGCACCTCGACGACGTCGAGGGCTTCGACGCCGGGTTCTTCCACGTGTCCCCGCGCGAGGCCGCCGCGATGGACCCGCAGCAGCGGCTGGTGCTGGAGCTGTGCTGGGAGGCGGTGGAGGACGCGCGGGTGCCCGCCGAGCGGTTGCGCGGCAGCCGCACCGGCGTGTTCGTCGGCGCCATCTGGGACGACTACGCCACCCTGCTGCGCCGCTCCGGGCCCGACAGCGCCACCGCGTTCTCGGTCACCGGCCTGCACCGCAGCGTCATCGCCAACCGGGTGTCGCACTTCCTCGGGCTCACCGGCCCCAGCCTCGCGGTCGACTCCGGGCAGTCCTCGTCGCTGCTGTCGGTGCACCTGGCGTGCGAGAGCCTGCGCGCGGGCGAGTCCGAGATCGCCCTCGCGGGCGGGGTCAACCTGAACCTGGCCGAGGACTCCACGGTCGGCGCGGAGAAGTTCGGCGGGCTCTCGCCCGACGGCCGCTGCTTCACCTTCGACGAGCGCGCCAACGGCTACGTGCGCGGCGAGGGCGGCGGCGTGGTCGTGCTCAAGCCGCTCTCGCGCGCGCTGGCCGACGGCGACCCCGTCTACGCGGTCATCCGCGGCAGCGCGGCGGGCAACGACGGCGGCGGCGAGTCGCTGACCGTGCCGCTGCGCTCGGGGCAGGAGGACGTGCTGCGCCGGGCGTGCGCCGACGCGGGCGTGTCGGCGGGGCAGGTGGAGTTCGTCGAGCTGCACGGCACCGGCACCAAGGTCGGCGACCCGGTCGAGGCCGCCGCCCTGGGCGCGGTGCACGGCGCCGCGCCCGACCGCGCGCACCCGCTGCGCGTCGGGTCCGTCAAGACCAACATCGGCCACCTGGAGGGCGCGGCAGGCATCGCGGGCTTCATCAAGGCCGTGCTTTCGCTGCACCACCGCCAGCTGCCGCCGAGCCTGAACTTCGCCCGGCCGAACCCGGCGATCCCGCTCGACGAGCTGAACCTCACCGTGCAGACCGAGGTCGAGCCGCTGCCCGAGGGGCCGGTGCTGGCGGGCGTCAGCTCCTTCGGCATGGGCGGCACCAACTGCCACGTCGTGCTCGCTACCCCCGAGCCCGCTCCCCAGCCCGCCCCGGCAGGCGGGTTCGCCCCCGCCCCCGCCCCCGTCGCGCTGCCCGTCTCCGGCACCACCGACGAGGCGCTGCGCGCCCAGGCCGGGCGGCTGGCCGACCACCTGGAGCAGGAGCCGGGCACCCGGCTCGCGGACGCCGCCTGGTCGGTGGCCACCACCCGCACCGCCTTCGCCCACCGCGCCGTCGTCGTGGCCGAGGACGGCGCCGAGGCCGTGCGCGCGCTGCGGGCGCTGGCGGACGGCGGCGTCGACCCCGCCCTGGTGACCGGTGAGACCCGCACCGGCGGGGTCGGGTTCCTGTTCTCCGGCCAGGGGTCGCAGCGCGTCGGCATGGGCCGCGCCCTCTACGCGGAGTTCCCCGCCTACGCCGCGGCGTTCGACGAGCTGTGCGCCGCGATCGACCCGCTGCTGGGCCGGTCGCTGCTGGAGCTGGTGCACGCCGAGACCGAGGGCGAGTCCCCGCTCGACCGCACCGAGTTCACCCAGCCCGCGCTGTTCGCCGTCGAGGTCGCGCTCGCCCGGCTGCTGGGCGCCTGGGGCATCGAGCCGTCGGTGCTGGTCGGCCACTCCATCGGTGAGCTGGCCGCCGCGCACGTCGCCGGTGTGCTGTCGCTGGCCGACGCCGCCCGCCTGGTGGTCGCGCGCGGCAGGCTGATGCAGGCGCTGCCCGCCGGTGGCGCGATGGTGGCGCTGGAGGCCACCGAGGAGCAGGCCCGCGAGCTGCTGGCCCCCCACGCGGGCCGGGTCGACATCGCCGCGCTGAACGGCCCCGGCTCGGTCGTGGTCTCCGGTGACGAGGACGCCGTCCTCGCCGTCGCCGAGGCCTGCCCCGGCCGCACCAGCAGGCTGCGGGTGAGCCACGCCTTCCACTCCCCGCACGTGGACGCGGTGCTGGAGGACTTCCGCGCCGTCGCGGAGTCGGCCACCTACCACCCGCCGCGCGTGCCGGTCGTGTCCAACCTCTCCGGCGCCCTCGCCACCGGCGACGACCTGGTGACCGCCGACTACTGGGTGCGGCACGTGCGCGGCGCGGTCCGCTTCGCCGACGGCGTGCGCGCCGCGGCCGCCACCGGCGCGGGCGTGCTGCTGGAGATCGGCCCCGGCGGCGTGCTCGGCTCCATGGCCCGCGAGAGCCTGGCGGGCACCGAGGACGCCCCCGAGGTCGTCGCCGCGCTGCGCGCCAAGCGGCCCGAGGCGCGCGCCCTGCTGGCCGCCGTCGGCGCCCTGCACACCCTGGGCACCGACCCGGACTGGGCCGCCCTGCTCCCGGGCGCCCGCCGCGTCGCGCTGCCCACCTACGCCTTCCGTCGCCGCCGCCACTGGCTGCCCACCGAGGGCCCCCGCCGGGGCGGCGCGGCCCCCGACCCGCTGCCCGCGCCGCCCGAGGCGCCCGCCGAGCCCGCCGGTGCCCTGGGCAGGCGGCTGGTGGAGCTGCCCGAGGCCGAGCGCGACCGCGCGGTGCTCGACGTCGTCCGCGCGCACGTCGCCGCCGTCCTCGGGCACGCCGACGCCGCCGAGGTCGACCAGACCAGCACGTTCAAGGAGCTGGGCTTCGACTCGCTGTCCTCGGTGGAGCTGCGCGACGGCCTGGGCGCGGCCACCGGCCTGCGCCTGCCCACCGGGCTGCTCTTCGACCACCCCACCCCCGCCGCCCTGGCCGCCCACCTGCGCGCCGAGGCGCTGGGCCTGGCCGCCCGCGCCGTCGACGACCGGCGCCCGGTGCACGCGGGCGACGAGCCCATCGCCATCGTCGGCATGAGCTGCCGGTTCCCCGGCGGCATCGGCTCGCCGGAGCAGCTGTGGCAGTTCGTCCTCGACGGCGGCGACGCGATCGGGGAGTTCCCCACCGACCGCGGCTGGGACCTCGACGCGCTGTTCGCCGCGGAGCTGGGCTCGGCCACCCGCCGCGGCGGGTTCCTGCCCGGCGCCCCGGAGTTCGACGCCGCCTTCTTCGGCATCTCCCCGCGCGAGGCGACCGCGATGGACCCGCAGCAGCGGCTGCTGCTGGAGGCGTCCTGGGAGGCCTTCGAGCGCGCCGGGGTCGACCCGACCACCGTGCGCGGCGACCGCGTCGGCGTGTTCGTCGGCGCCACCGCGGGCGAGTACGGGCCGCGCCTGGCCGACCCGGCCGAGGGCGTCGAGGGGCACCTGCTCACCGGCACCACCACCAGCGTCGCCTCCGGGCGCATCGCCTACGTCCTGGGCCTGGAGGGCCCGGCGGTCACCGTCGACACCGCCTGCTCGTCGTCGCTGGTCGCCCTGCACCTGGCCGTGCAGGCCCTGCGCTCCGGCGAGTGCACGATGGCCCTGGCCGGTGGCGTCACCGTCATGTCCAGCCCCGGCATGTTCCTGGAGTTCTCCCGCCAGCGCGGGCTGTCCTCCGACGGGCGCTGCAAGGCCTTCGGCGCGGGCGCCGACGGCACCGGCTGGGCCGAGGGCGTCGGCCTGCTGCTGGTCGAGCGGCTCTCCGACGCCCGCAGGCTCGGCCACGAGGTGCTCGCCGTCGTGCGCGGCACCGCGGTCAACTCCGACGGCGCCTCCAACGGCCTCACCGCCCCCAACGGCCCCGCCCAGCAGCGGGTGATCCGCCAGGCGCTCAGCGCCGCCGGGCTCGCCGCCGACGAGGTCGACCTGGTGGAGGCGCACGGCACCGGCACCACCCTGGGCGACCCGATCGAGGCCGAGGCGCTGCTGGCCACCTACGGCCGCGCCCGCCCCGCCGACGCCCCGGTGTGGCTGGGCTCGCTCAAGTCCAACCTCGGGCACACCCAGGCCGCCGCGGGCGTGGGCGGGGTGATCAAGCTGGTGCAGGCCATGCGGCACGGCCTGCTGCCCGCCACCCTGCACGCCGACGAGCCCACCCCGCACGTCGACTGGTCGTCCGGGGCGCTGCGCCTGGTCACCGAGACCGCGCTGTGGCCGGAGACCGGTCGCCCCCGCCGCTCGGCGGTGTCCTCGTTCGGCATCAGCGGCACGAACGCGCACGCCGTGCTGGAGCAGGCGCCCGCCGCCCAGCCCGCCGAGCCCACCCAGCCCGACCAGGTGCCGCCGCTGCTGCCCTGGCTGCTGTCGGCCCGCGACGCCGAGGCCGTCCGCGACCAGGCCGCCCTGCTCGCCGTCGCCGCCGAGGGCGGCGACCTCGACCCCGTCGCCGCCGCGCGCACCCTGGCGACCGGGCGGGCCGTGCTGGAGCACCGCGCCGCCGTCGTGGCCCCCGCGGGCGAGGTCCCGGTGGCCGCCCTGCGCGCGCTCGCCCAGGGCGACCCGCACCCGGCCGTCGTGGAGGGCTCGGGCACCGCGGGTCTGGTGGCGTTCCTGTTCTCCGGTCAGGGTTCGCAGCGCGCGGGCATGGGGCGTGAGCTGTACGAGGCGTTCCCGGTGTTCGCTGAGGCTTTTGACGCTGCGTGCGAGTTCCTGCCTGAGGGTTTGAAGGATGTTGTCTTCGACGTCGAGTCGGAGGAGCTGCGGCAGACCGGGTGGACTCAACCCGCGCTGTTCGCGATCGAGGTTGCGCTGTTCCGCCTGGTTCAGTCGTGGGGTGTCACCCCGGACTTCGTTGCCGGGCACTCCATCGGTGAGATCGCCGCTGCCCACGTCGCCGGTGTGCTGTCCTTGCGGGATGCCGCCACCCTGGTGTCTGAGCGTGCTCGGCTGATGCAGGCATTGCCGACCGGTGGCGCGATGGTCGCTGTCCAGGCGACCGAGGACGAGGTCATCCCGCTGCTGTCGGAGACCGTGAGCATCGCCGCGATCAACGGGCCGCAGTCCATTGTGGTCGCTGGTGATGAGGTCGAGGCGGAGCGGATCGGTGCGCACTTCAAGGAGTTGGGTCGCAAGACTTCGCGCCTGAAGGTGTCGCACGCGTTCCACTCGCCGTTGATGGACCCCATGCTGGACGAGTTCCGGGCCGTGGTCGAGTCCCTGGAGTTCGCCCAGCCGGTCGTCCCCTTCGCCGCGTCCGGTGACGTCACCACCGCCGACTACTGGGTGCGCCACGTCCGCGACGCCGTGCGCTTCGCCGACACCGTGGCGACCCTGCACGCGGCCGGGGTGCGCACCACGCTGGAGATCGGCCCCGGCGGCACCCTCACCGCCCTGGCCCGCGGCTGCGCCCCCGAGCTCACCGCCGTCCCCGCGCTGCGCGCCGACCGCCCCGAGGCCGAGGCCGCCGTCCTGGCCCTCGCCCACGCCGAGGTCGCGGGCGTGCCGGTCGACCGGGCGGCGTACTTCGCCGGGGTCCCGGCGCGGCGCGCCGAGCTGCCCACCTACCCCTTCCGCGGGCAGCGGTTCTGGCTGGAGAACCCGCGCGGGGCCGAGGACCCCGCCGACGCCGTCTTCTGGGCGCAGGTCGAGCGCGAGGACACCACCGCGCTCGCCGCCAGCCTCGGGCTGCCCGCCGACGACCTCGCCGCCGTCCTGCCGCGGCTGTCCGCGTGGCGCCGCGCCCGCCGCGAGAACGCCGTCGTCGACCGCCTGCGCTACCGCACCGCCTGGACCCCCGTCAGCGCGCCCACCGCGCCGCGGCTGTCCGGCACGTGGCTCGTGGTCGGGGACGCGCCCGCCGAGGCCGTCACCGATTACGGCGGCGAGGTCGTGCGCGTCGGGTTCACCGCCGACCGCGCCGCCCTCGCGGCCGCGCTGACCGGGGTCGAGGCCACCGGTGTGCTCGCCGAGCTGCCCGGCACCGCCGACTCCGCCACCCTCGTGCAGGCCCTCGGTGACGCCGGGGTCGAGGCACCGCTGTGGCTGCTGACCCGCGGCGCCGTCCCGGACGACGGCACCGCCGACCCGCGGCGCGCGGGCGTGCTGGGCCTGGGCCGCGTCGCCGCCCTGGAGCACGCGGGCCGCTGGGGCGGCCTGCTCGACCTGCCCGCCGACGGCGAGGTGCCCACCGCGCCCGTCGCCGCGGCCCTCTCCGGTGCCACCGGTGAGCCCGAACTGGCCGTGCGCGACGGCAAGCTGCTCGCCCGGCGCGTCGAGCGCGCCCCGCTCACCGGCCGGGGGGAGTGGACCGCCCGCGGCACCGTCCTCATCACCGGTGGCCTCGGCGCCATCGGCGGGCACGTCGCCCGCTGGGTCGTCGGCCTCGGCGCCGAGCACGTGGTGCTCACCGGCCGCCGCGGCGCCGACACCCCCGGCGCCGCCGAGCTGCGCGCCGAGCTGGTCGAGGCGGGCGCCCGGGTCACCATCGCCGCCTGCGACGCCGCCGACCGGGCGCACCTGGCCCTGCTGCTCGACGACCTGCGCGCCGACGAGCTGCCGCTGACGGCGGTCTTCCACGCCGCGGGCGTGCTCGACGACGGCGTCCTCGACGGGCTCACCCCCGAGCGGCTGGCCGGGGTGTTCGCGCCCAAGGCGGGCGCCGCGGTCGCGCTCGACGAGCTGACCCGCGACGACGACCTCGACGCGTTCGTCCTGTTCTCCTCCATGGTCGGCACCTGGGGCAACCCGGGCCAGGCCGCCTACGCCGCGGCCAACGCCGTGCTCGACGCGGTGGCCGCCCGCCGCGCCGCCGCCGGGCTGCCCGCGCTGTCGGTCGGCTGGGGCTCCTGGGACACCGGCGAGGCGGGCATGGCCGACGGCGCCGCGGGCGAGAACCTGCTGCGCCGCGGCGTGCGCGGGCTGCTGCCCGCCACCGCCCTGGCCGCCCTGCGCGGCGCCCTGGCGGCCGGGGAGACCCGGCTGACCGTCGCGGACGTGGACTGGGAGCGGTTCGTCGCCGCCCTGCCCGCGCCCACCCCCCTGCTGCGCGGCATCCCCGAGGCCAAGGCCGCCCTCGACGCCGCCGCCCCCGCCGCGGGCACCGGGCTCGCGGGCCGCGTCGCCGCCCTGGCCCCCGAGGCGCGCCCGGCGCTGCTGCTCGGCCTCGTCCGCGACCAGGCCGCCGCCGTCCTCGGCCACGGCGACGGCACCGCCCTGGCCGCCGACAAGGCCTTCCGCGACGCGGGCTTCGACTCGCTGGCCGCCGTGGAGTTCCACGGCCGGATGACCGCCGCCACCGGTCTGCGCCTGCCCGCCACCCTCGTCTACGACTTCCCCACCCCCGACGCGCTCGCCGCGCACCTGCTCGACGAGCTCGTCGGCGCCGAGGACACGGGCACCGTGGTGCCCGGGGCGGTCGCCGCTGGCGACGACCCCATCGCCATCGTCGCGATGAGCTGCCGCTTCCCCGGCGGGGTCAGCACCCCCGAGCAGTTCTGGGAGCTGCTGGTCTCCGGCACCGACGCGGTGGGCGGGTTCCCCACCGACCGCGGCTGGGACCTGGAGTCGCTCTACGACCCCGACCCCGACCACGCGGGCACCAGCTACGCCCGGCACGGCGCCTTCCTCGACACCGCCGCCGGGTTCGACGCCGGGTTCTTCGGCATCTCCCCGCGCGAGGCGCTGGCCATGGATCCGCAGCAGCGGCTGCTGCTGGAGGCGTCCTGGGAGGCCTTCGAGCGCGCGGGCGTCGACCCCACCTCGCTCCGGGGCAGCCGCACCGGGGTGTTCGTCGGCACCAACGGCCAGGACTACGGCTCGACGCTGACCAACCCGCCCGGCGACGTGGAGAGCTACCTGCTCACCGGCCGCGCCGCCTCGGTGCTCTCCGGCCGCGTCTCCTACACCTTCGGCTTCGAGGGCCCGGCGCTGACCATCGACACCGCCTGCTCCTCGTCGCTGGTCGCCCTGCACCTGGCCGTGCAGGCGCTGCGCTCGGGCGAGTGCGACCTCGCCCTGGCGGGCGGGGTCACCGTCCTGACCACCCCGCAGCTGTTCGTCGAGTTCTCCCGCCAGCGCGGCCTGTCCACCGACGGGCGCTGCAAGGCGTTCTCCGACGACGCCGACGGCACCGGCTGGGGCGAGGGCCTGGGCCTGCTGCTCGTCGAGCGGCTCTCCGACGCCCGCCGCCACGGCCACGAGGTGCTGGCCGTGGTGAAGGGCTCCGCGGTGAACCAGGACGGTGCGTCCAACGGGCTCACCGCCCCGAACGGCCCGTCGCAGCAGCGGGTGATCCGCCAGGCGCTCGCCGCGGGCGGGCTCACCCCCGCCGACGTCGACGTGGTGGAGGCGCACGGCACCGGAACCGCGCTGGGCGACCCGATCGAGGCCCAGGCGCTGCTGGCCACCTACGGCCGCGACCGCGCGCACGAGCTGCTGCTGGGCTCGGTGAAGTCCAACATCGGCCACACCCAGGCCGCCGCGGGCGTCGCCGGGATCATCAAGGTCGTGCTGGCCATGCGGCACGGCGTCGTGCCCGGCTCGCTGCACGTGGGCACCCCCTCGACCAAGGTCGACTGGGCCGCGGGCGCCGTGCGCGTCGTCACCGGGGCCGAGGACTGGCCCGCGGTGGACCGCCCGCGCCGGGCCGCGGTGTCCTCGTTCGGCATCGGCGGCACCAACGCCCACACCGTGCTGGAGGCGCCGGAACCGGTGGCCGAGCGGGCGCCGGTGCGGGTCGTCGAGGCCCCGGTGGTGCCGTGGGTGCTCTCGGGCCGCGACGCCGCCGCCGTGCGGCGGGTGGCCGGGCGGCTCGCCGCCGTGGAGGGGGACGCGGCCGACATCGCGTACTCGCTGGCCACCACCCGCGCCGCGCTCGACCACCGCGCGTTCGTGGTGGGCACCGACCTGCCGAGCCTGCGCGCCGGGCTGGCCGAGCTGGCCGACGGGCGCGGCGAGGTGCACGAGCTGACCGCGTCCGCCGCGGGCAAGGTCGCGTTCCTGTTCTCGGGTCAGGGTTCGCAGCGCGCGGGCATGGGGCGTGAGCTGTACGAGGCGTTCCCGGTGTTCGCTGAGGCGTTCGACGCTGCGTGCGAGTTCTTGCCTGCTGGGCTCAAGGATGTCGTGTTCGACGTCGAGTCGGAGGAGTTGCGGCAGACGGGGTGGACCCAGCCCGCGTTGTTCGCGATCGAGGTCGCGCTGTTCCGGCTCGTCGAGTCGTGGGGTGTGACTCCGGACTTCGTTGCGGGGCACTCCATCGGTGAGATCGCCGCTGCCCACGTTGCTGGCGTGCTGTCGCTGGCTGACGCGGCTCGCCTGGTGTCGGAGCGCGCGCGGTTGATGCAGGCGCTGCCGAGTGGTGGCGCGATGGTGGCGGTGCAGGCGACCGAGGACGAGGTGCTGCCGCTGCTGTCGGAGTCGGTGAGCATTGCGGCGATCAACGGGCCGCGGTCCGTTGTGGTCGCTGGTGATGAGGTCGAGGCGGAGCGGATCGGTGCGCACTTCGCCGGTCTGGGGCGCAAGTCGACGCGGTTGAAGGTGTCGCACGCGTTCCACTCGCCGCTGATGGACCCGATGCTGGACGACTTCCGCGCTGCCGTGTCCACACTGGACTTCGCGCAGCCGCGGATCCCGTTCGCCGCCTCCGGTGACGTGACCTCGCCCGACTACTGGGTCGAGCACGTGCGCGGCGCAGTCCGGTTCGCGGGCACCGTGGCCGCCCTGCGCGCCGACGGCGTGCGCACGACCCTGGAGATCGGCCCCGGCGGCGTGCTCACCGCGCTGGCCCAGCAGAACGCCGACGACCTCGTGGTCATCCCCGCGCTGCGCGCCGACCGCCCCGAGGCCGAGGCCGCCGTCACCGCCCTGGCCCGGCTGCACACCACCGGCGTCCGGGTGGACTGGGACGGGTTCCTCGCGGGCACGGGTGCCCGCCGGGTCGCCCTGCCGACCTACCCGTTCGCCGAGGACCGCTACTGGTTGGCCCCCTCCGCCGCCACCGGCGACGTGTCCGCCTTCGGCCTCGACGCCCTCGACCACCCGCTGCTCGGCGCCGCCGTGCCGCTCGACGGCGGCGACGCGCACGTGCTCACCGGCAGGCTGGCCCTGCGCGAGCTGCCCTGGCTGGCCGACCACGCCGTCGACGGCGCGGTGCTGCTGCCCGGCACGGCGTTCGCCGACCTCGCCCTGCGCGCGGCGGCCGAGACCGGCTGCGCGGGCGTGGAGGACCTGACCCTGGAGGCCCCGCTGGTGCTGCGCGGCGAGGCCGCCACCACCCTGCAGGTCTCCGTGGGCGCCGACGAGGGCGGCAGGCGCGCGCTGGCCGTCTACTCCCGCGCCGGGGTCGACGAGCCGTGGACCCGGCACGCCAGCGGCTTCGCCACCACCACCGCCCCGCCGGAACCCGCCACCGACCCGGTGTGGCCGCCCGCGGGTGCCGAGCCGGTCGACGTGGCCGGTTTCTACGAGCGGCTGGCGGGCTTCGCCTTCGCCTACGGGCCCGCCTTCCGCGGCCTGCGGGCGGCCTGGCGGCACGGCGAGACCGTGCACGCCGAGGTCGTGCTGCCCGAGGAGGCCGGGGACACCGCCGGGTTCGGCGTGCACCCCGCGCTGTTCGACGCCGCGCTGCACGCGGTGTGGCTGGGCGCGGTCTCGCCCGACGAGCGCACCGGCCGCGGCCTGCTGCCCTTCGCCTGGACCGACGTCCGCCTGCACGCCGCGGGCGCCTCGACCGTCCGCGTCGCGGTGACCCCGGTCGGCACCGACACCGTCTCGGTGGAGCTGTCCGACACCGAGGGCCGCCCGGTCGCCTCCGTGGGCGCGCTCGCCCTGCGCGCGGTCTCCGGCGACGACCTGGGCTCGGCCGCCGCGCCGCTGTTCGACGTGGAGTGGACCCGGGTCCCCGCGACCCCGGTCGACCCGGCGGGCGCCACCGTCGCGGTCTGCCCGGACGGCGACGCCCACGGCAACGCCGAGTGGGCCCTCGACGCCCTGCGCGGCTGGTTGGCCGCCGACACCGATGGCCAGCTGGTCGTCGTGACCCGGGGCGCGGTCGCGGCGGGCTCGCCCGCCGACCCGGAGCAGGCCGTGGTGTGGGGCCTGGTGCGCGCGGCGCAGGCCGAGCACCCGGACCAGGTCGTCCTCGTGGACGTCGAGCCGGGGGCGGGGGTCGTGGCCGACGCCGTGGCGGCCGTCCTGGGCTCCGGCGAGCCGCAGGCCGCGGTCCGCGGCGGCGAGGTCCTGGTGCCGCGCCTGGCCCGGGTCACCGGCACCGGCGGCAGCACCGGCTTCGGGGACGGCGCGGTGCTCATCACCGGCGCCTCGGGCACCCTCGGCGGGCTCATCGCCCGCCACCTGGTGACCACCCACGACGTGCGGTCGCTGCTGCTGGTCAGCCGCCGCGGCGCGGACGCCCCCGGCGCGGCCGAGCTGGCGGACGAGCTGTCCGCGCTCGGCGCCGAGGTCACCTGGGCCGCCGCCGACGTCGCCGACCAGGGCGCCGTCGACGCGCTGTTCGCCGCGCACCGCGTCACCGGTGTCGTGCACACCGCGGGCGTGCTCGACGACGGCGTCGTCGACGCGATCACCCCGCAGCGGCTCGCCGCGGCGTTCCGGCCCAAGGTCGACGCCGCGCGGGCGCTGGACGCGGCCACCCGCGCCGCGGGCGTGGCGCAGTTCGTCCTGTTCTCCTCGGTGGCGGGCCTGCTCGGCACCGCCGGGCAGGGCGCCTACGCCGCCGCCAACACCTACCTCGACGCCCTCGCCACCCGCCGCCACGCCGACGGCCACCCGGCCACCGCGCTGGCCTGGGGCCTGTGGGCGCAGGCCAGCGGCATGACCGGGGCGCTGGGCGAGACCGACCTGCTGCGCCTGCGCCGCACCGGCCTGGCCCCGATCCCCTCGGCGGAGGGCTTGGCGCTGTTCGACGCGGCGCTGGCCGCCGGGCGGCCCACCGCCGCCCCGGTCCGGCTCGACACCGCGGGGCTGCGCGCCGCGGGCGGCCCGGTGCCGCCGCTGCTGCGCGGCCTGGTGCGCCCGGCGGTCCGCCGGGTCACCGAGCGCACCGCGGCCGAGGGCCGCACCCCGCTGCTGGCCGCGGTCGCGAACCGCCCCGAGGCCGAGTGGGACGACGCCCTGCTGGAGCTGGTGCGCGCCCAGGTCGCCGACGTGCTCGGGCACAGCGACCCGCACGCCATCTCCGCCGACCGGCCGTTCAAGGACATCGGCTTCGACTCGCTGACCTCGGTCGAGCTGCGCAACCGGGTCAACGCCGTCGCCGGGCTGCGGCTGCCCGCGACCCTGGTGTTCGACCACCCCACCCCCGCCGCCCTGGTGCGGGTGCTGCGCGAGCAGTTGGGCGCGGCGGACACCCCGGTGCGCACCGCCGCCACCAAGACCCGGTCGAGCGACGACCCGATCGCCATCGTCGGCATGGCCTGCCGCTACCCCGGCGGGGTCAGCTCGCCGGAGGAGCTGTGGCAGCTGGTGTCCGAGGGCCGTGACGCCATCTCCGGGTTCCCCACCAACCGCGGCTGGGACCTCGACGCCCTCTACGACGCCGACCCGGCGCACTGGGGCACCTCCTACGCCAGGGAGGGCGGCTTCCTGCACGACGCCGCCGACTTCGACGCCGAGTTCTGGGGCATCAACCCGCGCGAGGCGCTGGCCATGGACCCCCAGCAGCGGCTGCTGCTGGAGACCGCCTGGGAGGCCTTCGAGCGGGCGGGCATCGACCCGGCCACCGCGCGCGGCAGCCGCACCGGCGTCTTCGCGGGCGTGATGTACCACGACTACGGCGGCCGGGTGGCCAACGCGCCCGACGGCCTGGAGGGCTACCTGATCAACGGCAGCGCGGGCAGCGTCGCCTCCGGCCGGGTGGCCTACGAGCTCGGGCTGGAGGGCCCGGCGGTCACCGTCGACACCGCCTGCTCGTCGTCGCTGGTCGCGATGCACTGGGCGATCCAGTCGCTGCGCTCGGGCGAGTGCGCCATGGCGCTGGTCGGCGGCGTCACCGTGATGGCCTCCCCGCAGGTGTTCGTCGAGTTCTCCCGCCAGCGCGGGCTGTCCCCGGACGGGCGCTGCAAGGCCTTCGGCGCCGGGGCCGACGGCACCGGCTGGGCCGAGGGCGCGGGCATGCTGCTCGTCGAGCGGCTCTCCGACGCGCGCCGCAACGGCCACCGGGTGCTCGCGGTCGTCCGCGGCTCCGCGGTGAACCAGGACGGCGCCTCCAACGGCCTCACCGCCCCGAACGGCCCCGCGCAGCAGCGGGTCATCCGCGCCGCGCTCGACGCCGCGGGCCTGACCCCGCGCGACGTCGACGCCGTCGAGGCGCACGGCACCGGCACCTCGCTCGGCGACCCCATCGAGGCCCAGGCCGTGCTCGCCACCTACGGCCAGGACCGCGACACCCCGCTGTGGCTGGGCTCGCTGAAGTCCAACATCGGCCACACCCAGGCCGCGGCGGGCGTCGGCGGCGTCATCAAGACCGTCATGGCCCTGCGCGCCGGTGTCCTGCCGCGCACCCTGCACGCCGACGAGCCCAGCCCGCACGTGGACTGGACCGCGGGCGAGGTGCGCCTGCTCACCGAGGCGGTGCCGTGGCCGGAGACCGGCCGCCCGCGCCGCGCCGGGGTGTCGTCGTTCGGCGTGAGCGGCACGAACGCCCACGTCGTGCTGGAGGTCGCGGACGAGCCCGCGACCGCGCCGGAGCCGGTGGTCGTGCGCCGCCCGGTCGTGCCGTGGGTGCTGTCGGGCCGCACGCCGGAGGCCGTGCGCGGCCAGGCCGCCGCCCTGGCGCCGCTGGACGCGGGTGCCCTCGACACGGCGTTCTCGCTGCTGACCACGCGGTCGTCGCTGGAGCACCGGGCCGCGGTCGTGGGCGCCGACCTCGACGAGCTGCGCGCGGGCCTGGCCGCCGTCGCCGAGGGCCGGGCACCGGTGTCCGGCAGTGGTGGGGTCGGGCGGGTGGCGTTCCTGTTCTCGGGTCAGGGTTCGCAGCGCGCGGGCATGGGGCGTGAGCTGTACGAGGCGTTCCCGGTGTTCGCTGAGGCGTTCGACGCTGCGTGCGAGTTCTTGCCTGCTGGGCTCAAGGATGTCGTGTTCGACGTGGAGTCGGAGGAGTTGCGGCAGACGGGGTGGACCCAGCCCGCGTTGTTCGCGATCGAGGTTGCGCTGTTCCGCCTGGTTCAGTCGTGGGGTGTCACCCCGGACTTCGTCGCCGGGCATTCCATCGGTGAGATCGCGGCGGCTCACGTGGCCGGTGTGCTCTCGCTGGCGGACGCGGCCAAGCTCGTCTCCGAGCGCGCCCGTCTCATGCAGGCGTTGCCCACCGGTGGCGCGATGGTCGCTGTGCAGGCGACCGAGGACGAGGTGCTGCCGCTGCTGTCGGAGTCCGTCAGCATCGCCGCGATCAACGGGCCGCAGTCCATTGTGGTCGCTGGTGACGAGGTCGAGGCCGAGCGGATCGGCGCTCACTTCACCGGTCTGGGGCGCAAGTCGACGCGGTTGAAGGTGTCGCACGCGTTCCACTCGCCGCTGATGGAGCCGATGCTGGCGGAGTTCCGGGCGGTCGTCGAGACCCTGCGGTTCACCGAACCCACCACCGAGTTCCTCGCCTCCGGCGACGTCACCACCCCGGACTACTGGGTGGACCACGTCCGCGACGCCGTGCGCTTCGCCGACACCGTGCGCGCCCTGCACGAGCGCGGTGTGCGCACCACGCTGGAGATCGGGCCCGGCGGCACCCTCACCGCCCTGGCACCGCAGACGGCCGACGACCTCACCGCCATCCCGGTGCTGCGCGCCGACCGGCCCGAGGCCCACGCCGTCGTCACCGCCGCGGCCGCGCTGCACTGCGCGGGCGGCCGGGTCGACTGGGCCGCGTACTTCGCAGGCACCGGCGCCCAGCGCGTCGACCTGCCCACCTACGCCTTCCAGCGCACCCGGTTCTGGCTGGACCTGCCCGCGGGCACCGGCGACCTGCGCGCCGCCGGGCTCGACGCCCCCGGGCACCCGCTGCTCGGCGCCGCCGTGCCGCTGGCCGAGGGCGACGGGCTCGTCCTCACCGGCGCCCTGTCCGTCGCGGCGCACCCGTGGCTGGCCGAGCACACCGTGTCCGGCGCGGTGGTCGTCCCCGGCACCGCGCTGGTCGACCTGGCCATCCGCGCCGCCGACGAGGTCGGCTGCCCCGGCGTCGACGACCTGACGTTGCAGTCCCCGCTCGTGCTGCCCGCCACCGGCGCGGTGGTCGTGCAGGTGAGCGTGGACGAGGAGGTCGTGGACCAGCCCGACGGCGTCTCCCGCCGCGCGCTGGCCATCCACTCCCGCCCGGCCGACGCGCCGGGGGCGCCGTGGACCCGGCACGCCACCGGTCTGCTCGCCGCCGACGCCGAGGACGAGGCCGACGACCTCACCGCCTGGCCGCCGCCGGGCACCCCGGCCGACGTCGAGGCGCTGCGCGCCGCCCTCGCCGCGCGCGGCCTGGGCTACGGCCCGCTGTTCCAGGGCCTGCGCGCGGCGTGGGTCGACGGCGAGCAGGTGCACGCCGAGGTCGCGCTGCCCGAGGGCACCGACGTCACCGACTTCGGCCTGCACCCGGCGCTGTTCGACGCCGCGCTGCACTCCAGCGCCCTGCTCTCCGCCGACGACAGTGCGCCAAGGCTGCCGTTCGCCTGGCAGCAGGTGCGCCTGCACGCCGCCGGAGCCACGGAGCTGCGCGTCCGCATCACCGCCGTTGGCGGGGACGCGGTGTCCCTGCTGCTCGCCGACGCCACCGGCGCGCCGGTCGCCACGGTGGGCGCGCTGACCCTGCGCCCCCTCACCGGCGAGGTCACCGCCACCACCGCGCTCGACCTGTTCGAGCTCGGCTGGACCCCCCTGGACCCGGGCACCACCCGGGTCGAGGTCGCGGTGGCCGAGTGCCCGACCGGCGACGCCCGCGCCACGACCGGCTGGGCGCTCGACGCGGTCCGCGCCCACCTCGACGGCGCCGGCGCCGACAGTGGTGACGGCGACAGTGGTGACGGTGACAGCGGCGACCGCGTGCTCGCCGTCGTCACCCGCGGTGCCACCGGCGACAACCCGGACCCGGACCAGGCCGCCGTGTGGGGCCTGGTGCGCGCCGCCCAGTCGGAGAACCCCGGGCGCCTGCTGCTGGTCGACCTCGCCCCCGGCGAGCCCGTGCCGGACCTGGCCGCCCTGGCCGGGTCGGCGGAGCCGCAGTGGGCGCACCGGGACGGGACGTGGGCCGTGCCGCGCCTGGCCCGGGTCGCCGCCGACCCGGCGGCGGTGGCCGACTTCGGCGCAGGCACCACCCTGGTCACCGGCGCGTCGGGCACCCTGGGCGGGCTCGTCGCCCGGCACCTGGTGACCCGGCACGGCGTGGCGTCGCTGCTGCTGGTCAGCCGCCGGGGCGCCACCGCGCCCGGCGCCGCCGAGCTGGAGGCCGAGCTGGTGGGCCTGGGCGCGCGGGTCCGCTGGGCCGCGTGCGACCTGGCCGACGCGGGCGCCGTGGCCGAGCTGGTCGCGGGCGCCGACCTCAGCGCCGTGGTGCACACCGCCGGTGTGCTCGACGACGCCGTGGTCACCGCGCTGACCCCGGAGCGGGTCGACGGGGTGTTCCGGCCCAAGGTCGACGCCGCCACCCACCTGCACGAGGCCACCGCGGGCACCGACCTGGCGCAGTTCGTCCTGTTCTCCTCGGTGTCCGGCGTGCTGGGCAGCAGCGGGCAGGGCAACTACGCCGCCGCCAACACCCACCTCGACGCCCTCGCCGCCCGCCGCCGCGCGGCCGGGCTGGTCGCCACGTCCCTGGCGTGGGGCCTGTGGGCGCAGGGCAGCGACATGACCGACGCGCTGGACGAGGCCGACCTGGCCCGCATCCGCCGCACCGGCCTGCGCCCGCTGCCCTCGGCGGAGGGCCTGCGGCTGCTCGACGCCGCGCTGGCCACCGACCGGGCCGCGCTCGTCCCCGCCGGGGTGGACACCGCCGCCCTGCGCGAGGTCGAGGTGGTGCCCCCGGTGCTGCGCGGCCTGGTCCGCGGCCGCGCCCGGCGCACCGCCGCGGCCGCCGCGGGCACCGCCTTCGCCGACACCCTGGCCGCGCTGCCCGCCGCCGACCGCAGGAAGAAGGTGCTCGCCGCGGTCACCGCCGCCGTCGCGGAGGTGCTGGGCCACGCGCCCGGCACGGCCGTCGACCCGGAGCGGGCGTTCACCGACATCGGGTTCGACTCGCTGACCGCGGTGGAGCTGCGCAACCGGCTCGGCGCGGCGGTCGACCTGCGGCTGCCCGCCACCCTGGTGTTCGACTTCCCCACCCCGTCCGCGCTGGCCGCGCACGTGCTGGCCGAGGTCGCGGGCGGTCTCGACGACGGCCCCGGCGCCGAGGTGGCCACCGCCTCCGACGAGCCGCTGGCCATCATCGGCATGGCCTGCCGGTTCCCGGGCGGGGTGAGCACCCCCGAGCAGCTGTGGGAGCTGGTGCTGGCGGGCACCGACGCCATCACCGGGTTCCCCACCGACCGCGGCTGGGACCTCGACGCCCTCTACGACACCGACCACACCGTGCAGGGCACCACCTACACCCGCCACGGCGGCTTCCTGCACGACGCCGCCGACTTCGACCCGGAGTTCTTCGCGATCAAGCCGCGCGAGGCGCTGGCCATGGACCCGCAGCAGCGGTTGCTGCTGGAGACCACCTGGGAGGCCTGCGAGCGGGCGGGCATCCCGGTGGACTCGCTCAAGGGCACCAGGACCGGCGTGTTCGCCGGGATCATGTACCACGACTACGCCAGCCGGGTCACCGAGCCGCCGGAGGGCCTGGAGTCCTACCTCGGCAGCGGCAGCGCGGGCAGCATCGCCTCCGGCCGGGTGTCCTACACCTTCGGCTTCGAGGGCCCGGCGGTCACCGTCGACACCGCGTGCTCGTCGTCGCTGGTGGCCCTGCACCTGGCCGGGCAGGCGCTGCGCAGCGGGGAGTGCTCGCTGGCCCTCGTCGGCGGCGCGACCGTGATGGCCACGCCCACCTCCTTCGTGGAGTTCGCCCGCCGCAAGGGCCTGTCCCCGGACGGGCGGTGCCGGGCCTTCTCCGACGCCGCCGACGGCACCGGCTGGGCCGAGGGCGCGGGCATGCTGCTGGTGGAGCGGCTGTCCGACGCCCAGCGCAACGGGCACCGGGTGCTGGCGGTCGTGCGCGGCACGGCGGTCAACCAGGACGGCGCCTCCAACGGGCTCACCGCCCCGAACGGGCCGTCGCAGCAGCGGGTCGTGCAGGCGGCGCTGCGGGCCGCGGGGCTGAGCCACACCGAGGTCGACGCCGTGGAGGGCCACGGCACCGGCACCCGCCTGGGCGACCCGATCGAGGCCCAGGCCCTGCTCAACACCTACGGCCAGGACCGCGAGGTCCCGCTGTGGCTGGGCTCGATCAAGGCCAACATCGGCCACACCCAGGCCGCCGCGGGCGTCGCGGGCATCATCAAGATGGTGCACGCCATGCAGCACGGCGTGCTGCCGCGCACCCTGCACGTCGACGCGCCGTCCTCGCACGTGGACTGGACGTCGGGGCAGGTCCGGCTGCTCACCGAGGACACCGCGTGGCCGGAGACCGGGCGCCCGCGCCGGGCGGCCGTGTCGTCCTTCGGCATCAGCGGCACCAACGCCCACACGGTGCTGGAGCAGGCCCCCGAGCCCACCCCGGCACCGGCGGCACCGCAGGCGCCCGCGCTGGCGTGGGTGCTGTCCGGCCACACCCCCGAGGCGGTGCGGGCGCAGGCCGCGCGGCTCGCGGACGTGGCCGCCCCCGCCGCCGACATCGCCTACTCGCTGGCGGTCTCGCGCTCGGTGCAGGCCCACCGCGCCGCGGTGGTCGGCGCCGACGAGGCGGAGTTGCGCGCCGGGCTGGCCGCGGTCGTCGACGGCCGGGCGCCCATCTCGGGCACCGGCACCCCGGGCGAGGTCGCGTTCCTGTTCTCCGGTCAGGGTTCGCAGCGCCCGGGCATGGGCCGCGAGCTGTACCAGGCGTACCCGGTGTTCGCCGCGGCGTTCGAGGCGGCGTGCGCCGTGCTTCCCGCGGGGATCAAGGACGTCGTGTTCGACACCGAGTCCGAGCAGTTGAAGCAGACGGGGTGGACGCAGCCGGCGCTGTTCGCGATCGAGGTCGCCCTGTACCGGCTGGTCGAGTCGTGGGGCGTGCGGCCCGACGTGGTGGCGGGCCACTCCATCGGTGAGATCGCCGCCGCGCACGTGGCCGGGGTGCTGTCCCTGGCGGACGCGGCCAAGCTGGTGTCTGAGCGGGCCCGCCTGATGCAGGCGTTGCCCACTGGTGGCGCGATGGTGGCGGTGCAGGCGACCGAGGACGAGGTGCTGCCGCTGCTGACCGACACCGTGGGCATCGCGGCGATCAACAGTCCGCAGTCCGTTGTGGTCGCGGGTGATGAGGTTGAGGCGGAGCGGATTGGTGCTCACTTCGCGGAGTTGGGTCGCAAGACTTCGCGGTTGAAGGTGTCGCACGCGTTCCACTCGCCGTTGATGGACCCGATGCTCGACGAGTTCCGCGCGGTGGTCGAGACGCTGACCTTCGCGCAGCCCACGATCCCGTTCGCCACCAACGGCGACGCCACCGAGCCCGGGTACTGGGTGCGCCACGTCCGCGACGCCGTGCGCTTCGCCGACACCGTGCGCACCCTGCACGAGCGCGGTGTGCGCACCACGCTGGAGATCGGCCCCGGTGGGACGCTGACCGCGCTGGCCCAGCAGAACGCCGACGACCTCACCGCCGTCCCGGTGCTGCGCGCCGACCGGCCGGAGCCGCTCGCCGCGGTCACCGCGCTGGCCACCGCGCACTGCGCGGGCGTCCCGGTCGACTGGGCCGCCGTCGTCACCGGCAACCGGGTCGACCTGCCCACCTACGCCTTCCAGCGCAGGCGGTTCTGGCTCGACGCCACGACCTCGCGGGCCGACGTGCGCGCCGCGGGCCTGGACGTGGCCGGGCACCCGCTGCTCGGGGCCGCGGCCCCGGTCGCGGGCGGCGACGGGCACCTGCTCACCGGCGCGCTGTCGCTGCGCACCCACCCGTGGCTGGCCGACCACGCGGTCGCGGGCTCGGTGATCCTGCCCGGCACCGCGTTCGTCGAGCTGGCCACCCGGGCGGGCCAGGAGACCGGCTGCCCGGTCCTGGTCGACCTCACCCTGGAGGCGCCGTTGGTCGTCCCGGACACCGCGGCGGTGGCCCTGCAGGTCTGGGCGGGCGCGCTGGTGGACGGGCAGCGGCCCTTCACCGTGCACACCCGCGACGAGGACGGCGGGTGGACCCGGCACGCCACCGGCGTGCTCGGCACCACCGCCCCGGCCGCCCCCGCGGCCCCGGCGCAGTGGCCGCCCGCGGGCGCCGAGCCGGTCGGCGCGGACGAGCTGGCGGACTTCTACGCCGACCTCGCCGGGACGGGCCTGGACTACGGCCCGGTGTTCCAGGGCCTGCGGGCCGCCTGGCGTGACGGAGAGGTGGCGCACGCCGAGGTGGCGCTGCCCGAGGCCACCGCGGTCGACGGGTTCGCCCTGCACCCGGCGCTGTTCGACGCCGCGCTGCACGCCATCGCCCTCAGCGGCGCGGGCCGCGGCGACGGCGGGCCCCGCCTGCCCTTCGCCTGGGGCGGTGTCCGCCTGCACGGCGCGGGCCGGTCGAGCGGGGTGCGCGCGCTGCGGGTCACGGTGACGCCGACCGGCTCGGGCGAGGTCGCGCTCAGCGCCACCGACCCGTCCGGCACCCCCGTCGTCACCGTGGGGTCGTTGGTGCTGCGGCCGTTCACCCCGCCGAACGCGGGCGTGGACGACCTCTACGGCGTCGACTGGGTCACCGGCCCGGCCGCCGCGGGCACCGCCGAGGTCGAGGTCGCCGAGTGCCCGGGCGGCGACGCCCGAGCCGCGGCGGGCTGGGCGCTCTCGCTGGTGCACGAGCGGTTGGCCGGGGGCAGCTCGACCCCGCTGGTGATCGTCACCCGCGGCGCCGTGGCCGTCACCCCGGACGAGCTGCCCGACCCGGCGCAGGCCGCGGTGTGGGGCCTGGTCCGCACCGCGCAGACCGAGGAGCCGGACCGGTTCGTCCTGCTCGACCTGGCCGCGGGCGCCGACCTGCCCCGGGAGCTGGGCGGGCTGGTGGCCACCGGGGAACCGCAGTGGGCCGTGCGCGGCGAGCGCGCCGCCGTGCCCAGGCTGGTCAAGGTCTCGGCGCGGGCGCCGGAGGCGCCGCTGTTCGGCGCCGGGACGGTCATGGTCACCGGTGCCTCGGGCACCCTGGGCGGCCTCGTCGCCCGGCACCTGGCCGCCGAGCACGGCGTCCGCTCGCTGCTGCTGGTCTCCCGGCGCGGCGGCGAGGCGCCCGGCGCGGTGGAGCTGGAGGCGGAGCTGGCCGCCCGCGGCGCCCAGGTGCGCTGGGCCGCGGCCGACCTCGGTGACCCGACCGCGGTGGCCGAGCTGGTGGAGTCGGCCAGGATGGTCGCCCCGCTCTCCGCGGTGGTGCACGCCGCGGGCGTGCTGGACGACGCGGTGATCACCGCGCAGACGCCGCAGCGCCTCGACGGGGTGTTCCGCCCCAAGGTCGACGCCGCGCTGCTGCTCGACGCGGCGACCGCCGGGCTCGACCTGGCGCAGTTCGTGCTGTTCTCCTCGGCGGCGGGCGTTCTCGGCGCCGCCGGGCAGGCGAACTACGCCGCCGCCAACACCACCCTGGACGCCCTCGCCCAGCGGCGCCGCGCCGAGGGCAGGCCGGTGACCTCGCTGGCCTGGGGCCTGTGGCAGCAGGACAGCGACCTCACCGCGAGCCTGGGCGAGGCGGACAAGGCGCGGATGGCGCGCGGGGGAGTGCTCCCGCTCGCCAGCGCCGACGGCCTGCGGCTGCTCGACGCCGCGCTGGTCAGCGGTCGGGCCGCGCTGCTGCCCGCCGCGCTGGACCTGGCCTCGGTGCGCCGGGCGGACACCGTGCCGCCGCTGCTGCGCGGGCTGGTGCGCACCCCGGCCAAGGCCGCCACCACCGCGGCCCCGGCCGCGGCGGGCCCCGGGCTCGTCGAGCGGCTGGCCCGGCTCGGCGCCGAGGAGAAGGCGGCGGAACTGCTGCGGGTGGTCTGCGCGGAGGTCGCGGAGGTGCTCGGCCACGGCGACGCCGCCGCGGTCGACGTCGACGCGGCCTTCGGGGAGATGGGGTTCGACTCGCTCACCGCGGTGGAATTGCGGAATCGACTCGGGAAGGTGACCGGGTTCACCCTCGGCGCGGGATTGGTGTTCGACCACCCGGCGCCGGTCGCGCTCGCCGCGCACTTGGGCGACCTGCTCGCCAAGGCGGGCCGCCGACCGGTCGACTCCCTACTTGAAGAACTCGATTCCCTCCAACAGGATCTGTTGGGCAGGGCCCAGGACGACGGGGGTCGTGCGGCCGTCACCCAGCGGTTGCAGCAGGTGCTGGACAGCCTCGGCGCACCGGCGGTGGGTGCGCACGCCCCCGCCGGGGAGCACGAGGACATCGCCGGCGAGGAATGGGAAACGGCGACGGACGACGAGATGTTCGATTTGCTCGGAAAGCGGTTCGGGATCTCCTGAGGCGGCGCACCACGACCGTCGTCCGACATTTTCTGGAGAGGTGAGCGCAGTGACGAACGCGAAGAACCCCGGACCGCAGGGCGCGGCGGGCAGCACCGAGGACAAGCTCCGGTACTTCCTCAAGCGGGTCACCGCGGACCTGCAGGACGCCCAGCGCAGGCTCTCCGACTTCGAGGCCGCCTCGAAGGAGCCGATCGCCATCGTCGGCATGGCCTGCCGCTTCCCCGGCGGCGTCGACAGCCCCGAGCGGCTGTGGGAGCTGGTGGAGCAGGGCCGCGACGCCATCTCGGCCTTCCCCGCCGACCGCGGCTGGGACACCGAGGCGCTCTACGACCCGGACCCGGAGAACCGGGGCACCAGCTACGCCAGGGAGGGCGGGTTCCTCGACGACCTGGCCCGCTTCGACGCCGAGCTGTTCGGCATCTCCCCGCGCGAGGCGCTGGCCATGGACCCGCAGCAGCGGTTGCTGCTGGAGGCGTCCTGGGAGGCCTTCGAGCGGGCGGGGGTCGTGCCCGCCACGCTCAAGGGCAGCCGCACCGGGGTGTTCACCGGGGTGATGAACCACGAGTTCCTGGGCGCCATGCAGCAGGCCGCCGAGGACGTGGAGGGCTACCTGGGCACCGGCAGCTCCGGGTCGGTGGCCTCCGGGCGCATCGCCTACACCTACGGCCTGGAGGGGCCCGCGGTCACCGTCGACACCGCGTGCTCCTCCTCGCTGGTGGCCCTGCACCTGGCGGTGCAGTCGCTGCGCACCGGCGAGTGCGACCTGGCCCTGGCGGGCGGGGTCACCGCGATGGTCGGCCCGGCCACCTTCGTCGGGTTCTCCCGCCAGCGCGGCCTGGCCCCGGACGGGCGCTGCAAGGCCTTCGCCGAGGCCGCCGACGGCACCGGCTGGGGCGAGGGCGTCGGCCTGCTGCTGGTCGAGCGGCTGTCGGACGCGCGGCGCCTCGGGCACACCGTGCTCGCGGTGGTGCGCGGCTCCGCGGTGAACCAGGACGGCGCGTCCAACGGGCTCACCGCCCCGAACGGCCCGTCGCAGCAGCGGGTGATCCGGCAGGCGCTCGCCTCGGCGGAGCTGTCCACGGCGGACGTCGACGTGGTGGAGGCGCACGGCACCGGCACCCGGCTGGGCGACCCCATCGAGGCCGACGCGCTGCTGGCCACCTACGGGCAGGACCGGACCACCCCGCTGCTGCTGGGCTCGGTGAAGTCGAACATCGGCCACACCCAGGCCGCCGCCGGTGTGGCCGGGATCATCAAGATGGTCGAGGCGATGCGGCACGGTGTCGTCCCCAAGACCCTGCACGTCGACGCCCCGACGTCGCACGTGGACTGGTCCGCCGGGGGCGTGCGGGTGGTGGCCGAGGCGACGCCGTGGCCGGAGACCGGCCGCCCCCGCCGGGCGGCGGTGTCGTCCTTCGGCATCTCCGGCACCAACGCCCACACCATCATCGAGGCCGCCCCGGCCGCCGAGCCCGACGCCGAGCCGGTCGCCCAGGCGGCGCCGCCGGTGCTGGCGTGGGTGCTCTCCGGCCGCACCCCGCAGGCCGTCGCGGACCAGGCCGCCCGCCTGGCCGAGGTCGACGCGGCGGCGCTGGACGTGGCGCACTCGCTCACCGCGACCCGCACCGCCCTCACCCACCGCGCCGCCGTCGTCGGTGCCGACGAGGCGGAGCTGCGCGCCGGGCTGGCCGCGCTCGCCGAGGGCCGGGCGCCGATCTCCGGCACCGCCGAGCCTGGGCGCGTCGCGTTCCTGTTCTCCGGGCAGGGTTCGCAGCGCGCGGGCATGGGTCGCGAGCTGTACCAGGCTTATCCGGTGTTCGCTGCCGCGTTCGACGCCGCGTGCGAGCACCTGCCCGCCGGGCTGAAGGACGTCGTGTTCGACGTCGAGTCCGAGCAGTTGAAGCAGACGGGGTGGACGCAGCCCGCGCTGTTCGCCGTGGAGGTCGCCCTCTACCGGCTCGTCGAGTCGATGGGTCTGGTGCCCGATTTCGTGGCCGGGCACTCCATCGGTGAGATCGCCGCCGCGCACGTGGCCGGGGTGCTGTCCCTGGCGGACGCGGCCAAGCTCGTGTCCGAGCGGGCTCGGCTGATGCAGGCATTGCCGTCCGGTGGGGCGATGGTGGCGGTGCAGGCGACCGAGGACGAGGTTACGCCGCTGCTGTCGGAGACCGTGAGCATTGCGGCGATCAACGGTCCGCAGTCTGTTGTGGTCGCGGGTGATGAGGTTGAGGCGGAGCGGATTGGTGCTCACTTCAAGGAGTTGGGTCGCAAGACTTCGCGGTTGACGGTCTCGCACGCGTTCCACTCGCCGTTGATGGAGCCGGTGCTGGAGGAGTTCCGGGCGGTCGTGCGCGGGCTGACCTTCGCCGCCCCCGTGATCCCCGTCGTGGCCACCGGCGACGTCACCTCCCCGGACTACTGGGTCGACCACGTGCGCGGCACCGTGCGGTTCAGCGAGAACGCCGCCACCCTGCGCAAGCTCGGCGTCCGCACCGCGGTCGAGATCGGCCCCGGCGGCACCCTCGCCGCCCTGGTGCCGCAGACCGTCGAGGACATGACGGCCGTCCCGGCCCTGCGCGCCGACCGCCCCGAGCCGCACGCCGTCGTCGGGGCACTGGCCGCCGCCCACTGCGCCGGCGCTCCGGTCAGGTGGGAGACCTTCCACGCGGGCACCGGCGCGCGCCGCGTCCCGCTGCCCACCTACGCCTTCCAGGGCGAGCGCTACTGGCTCGACGTCGCCCCCACCGTCGACGCGACCGCGCTGGGCCTGGGCGCCGCGGGCCACCCGCTGCTCGGCGCCGCGGTCTCGCTGGCCGACAGCGACGGCCAGGTGCTCACCGGGCGGCTGTCGCTGCGCACCCACCCGTGGCTGGCCGACCACGCCTTCGACGGCACCGTGATCCTGCCCGGCGCCGCGTTCGTCGAGCTGGCCATCCGCGCGGGCGACGAGCTCGGCTGCGCCACCCTCGACGAGCTGACCCTGGAGGCCCCGCTCGTCCTCACCGCCACCGGTGCGGTGGACGTGCAGGTCATCGTCGGTGCGGACGAGGGCGGCAGGCGCGTCGTCGGCATCCACTCCCGCACCGACGACGGCGAGTGGACCCGGCACGCCACCGGTCTGCTCACCGACTCCACCAACAACACCGACAACACCGAATCCACCGGGTCCATTGGGGAGCCGGTCGCGGTGTGGCCGCCCGCTGGCGCCACCGCCGTCCCGCAGGACGAGCTGACCGCCGTCTACGACACCTTCGCCGCCCGCGGCCTGGGCTACGGCGCCGCGTTCCAGGGCCTCACCGCCGCGTGGCGCGCGGGCGACACCCTGCACACCGAGGTCCGCCTGCCCGAGTCCGGCGCCCCCGGGGCCGACCGGTTCGTCGTGCACCCGGCGCTGCTCGACGCGGCGCTGCACGGCCTGGTGCTCGGCGGGCCGGTCGCCGACGACGGCACCCCGCAGCTGCCGTTCTCCTGGGCGGGCGTGCGGGTCGCGGCCACCGGCGCGCAGACCCTGCGGGTCACCCTGAGCCCGGCCGCGCACGGCGCGGTGCGGCTCTCGGCCGTCGACCCGGCGGGCACCCCCGTGCTGGTCGTCGACGCGCTCACCCTGCGCCCGGCGACGTCCCCGGCCACCGGCCCCGAGGGCCTGCACGGCCTGGACTGGGTGCCCGCCACCACCGCGACCACCCCCGCCGCGGACGTCGTCGAGCTGCCCGGCGGCGGCGCGCGCAGCCGCACCGCGTGGGCGCTGGAGACGGTGGTCGCGCGGCTGGAGGGCGACGACGAGACGCCGCTGGTGGTCGTCACCCGCGGCGCCACCGAGGCCACCACCGACCGCCCCGACCCCGCCGCCGCCGCGGCGCGCGGCCTGATCGCCTCCGCCCAGGCCGAGAACCCCGGCCGGTTCGTCCTGGCCGACCTGCCCATCGGCGCCCCCCTGGGCGCCCTCGCCGTGCCCGCCGACGAGCCCCGGTTCGCCGTGGTGGACGGCGAGGTCCTGGTGCCGCGCCTGGTGAAGGTCCGCCCGGAGGGCACCGCGCCCGAGCTGACCGGGCCGGTGCTGCTCACCGGTGCCACCGGCACCCTCGGCGGCGCCGTGGCCCGCCACCTCGTCACCGCGCACGGCACCCGCGACCTCGTGCTGGTCAGCCGTCGCGGCGCCACCGCGCCCGGCGCGGATGAGCTGGCCGCCGAGCTGACCGCCCTCGGCGCCGCCGTGCGCTGGGCCGCCTGCGACCTCGCCGACGCCACCGCCGTGTCCACCCTGGTCGCCGACGTGCGCCCCGCGGCCGTCCTGCACGTCGCGGGCGCCACCGACGACGGTGTGGTCACCGCGCTGGACGCCGACCGGGTCGACACCGTGTTCCGCCCCAAGGTCGACGCGGCGGCCAACCTCGACGCCGCCACCCGCGAACACGGGCAGGCGCTGACCGCGTTCGTGCTGTTCTCCTCGGCCGCGGGCGTGTTCGGCAACCCCGGCCAGGGCAACTACGCCGCCGCGAACAGCCACCTCGACGCGCTGGCCGCCCGCCGCCGCGCCGACGGCCTGCCCGCGCACTCGCTCGCGTGGGGCCTGTGGGCCGAGGGCAGCGACCTCACCGGTGCGCTGGCCGACGGCGACCGCGCCAGGATGGCCCGCGGCGGGGTGCTGCCGCTGACCACCGAGCAGGGGCTCGCCCTGCTCGACGCCGCGCTGGCCACCGACCGCGCCCTGCTGGTGCCGGTCGCGCTGTCGCAGGCCGCGCTGCGCGAGCAGCCCCGCGAGTCGCTGCCCGCCGTGCTGCGCGGCCTGGTCCGCTCCCGCGCCCGCCGCGCCACCGCCGGGCAGGCGGGCACCGGCTTCGCCGCCACCCTCGCCTCCCTGGCCGAGGGCGACCGGCGCGCCGCCGTGCTCGACGCGGTGCGCACCGCGGTCGCGGAGGTGCTGGGCCACGGGTCGGCCGCCGCGGTGGACCCGGTGCGCTCGTTCGCCGAGATCGGCTTCGACTCGCTGACCGCGGTGGAGCTGCGCAACCGGCTCGGCGCGCAGACCGGCCTGCGGCTGCCCGCCACCCTGGTGTTCGACTTCCCCACCCCGGTCGCGCTCACCGACCACGTCCTCACCGAGCTCGCGGGCGGGCTGCCCGCCCCGGTGGCGGCCCCGGCCCGGGGCGAGGCGGCCGACGAGCCGCTGGCCATCATCGGCATGGCGTGCCGCTTCCCCGGCGGGGTCAGCTCGCCGGAGCAGCTGTGGGAGCTGGTCGCGGGCGGCACCGACGCCATCACCGCCTTCCCCGACAACCGCGGCTGGGACGTCGACGCGCTCTACGACCCCGACCCGGCGCGCACCGGCACCACCTACACCCGGCACGGCGGGTTCCTGCACGACGCGGGCGAGTTCGACGCCGGGTTCTTCGGCATCTCCCCGCGCGAGGCGCTGGCCACCGACCCGCAGCAGCGGTTGCTGCTGGAGACCTCCTGGGAGGCCTTCGAGCGGGCGGGCATCGACCCCACCTCCGTGCGCGGCAGCCGCACCGGCGTGTTCGTCGGCGTGATGTACCACGACTACGGCCAGGGCGACGGCCCGCTGCCCGAGGGCATCGAGGGGCTGCGCAGCACCGGCAGCTCCGGCTCGGTGGCCTCCGGCCGGGTGTCCTACGTGTTCGGGCTGGAGGGCCCGGCGGTCACCGTCGACACCGCGTGCTCGTCGTCGCTGGTGGCCCTGCACCTGGCCTGGCAGGCCCTGCGCGGCGGCGAGTGCTCGCTGGCCCTGGTCGGCGGCGCGACGGTGATGGCCCAGCCCGCGACCTTCGTGGAGTTCTCCCGGCAGCGCGGGCTGTCCACCGACGGGCGCTGCAAGGCCTTCGCCGAGGCCGCCGACGGCACCGGCTGGGGCGAGGGCGCTGGCGTGCTGCTCGTCGAGCGGCTGTCCGACGCCCTGCGCAACGGCCACGAGGTGCTGGCCGTCGTGCGCGGCTCCGCGGTCAACCAGGACGGCGCCTCCAACGGGCTCACCGCCCCCAACGGCCCGTCGCAGCAGCGGGTGATCCGGCAGGCGCTGGAGTCCGCCGGGCTCGGCTTCGCCGACGTCGACGCCGTCGAGGCGCACGGCACCGGCACGCGCCTGGGCGACCCGATCGAGGCGCAGGCGCTGCTGGCCACCTACGGCCGCGACCGCGCCGAGGACGCCCCGCTGTGGCTGGGGTCGGTCAAGTCGAACATCGGCCACACCCAGGCCGCGGCCGGTGTCGCCGGGGTCATCAAGATGGTCGGCGCGCTGCGCTCCGGCGTGCTGCCCAAGACCCTGCACGTGGACGCGCCGTCGTCGCACGTGGACTGGGCGGCGGGCGCGGTGCGGCTGCTGACCGAGAACACCGAGTGGCCCGACACCGGGCGCCCGCGCCGGGCCGCGGTGTCCTCCTTCGGGGTCAGCGGCACCAACGCGCACACCATCCTGGAGGCCCCGCTCGCCCCGCCTGCGCCCGCGCCGGTCGAGGCGCCCACCGCGCTGGAGACCGACGTGGTGCCGTGGGTGTTCTCCGCGCGCGGCGCCGAGGCCGTCCGCGCCCAGGCGGGGGTGCTCGACCCGGCGGTCGCCGGGCCGCGCGACCTCGCGCACGCCCTGCTCACCACCCGCGCCGCGCTGCCCGACCGGGCCGCCGTCGTCGCAGGCCCGCAGGAGGCCGCCGCCGCGCTGGCCGCGCTCGCCGCCGGGGAGCCCTCCGCCGCCGTGGTCACCACCGCCGCCCGCACCAGCGGCAAGGCGCTGTTCGTCTTCCCCGGCCAGGGCTCGCAGTGGGTCGGCATGGGCGCCGCGCTCTACGACGCCTCCCCGGTGTTCCGGGCCCGGGTCGACGAGTGCGCCGCCGCGCTGGCCCCGCACACCGACTGGTCGCTGGTCGCGGTGCTGCGCGACGAGCCGGGCGCGGCCTCGCTGGAGCGCGTGGACGTCGTGCAGCCGGTGCTGTGGGCGATGATGGTGTCGCTGGCGCAGCTGTGGACCGCGTTCGGGGTGAGCCCGGCGGCCGTCGTCGGCCACTCCCAGGGCGAGATCGCCGCCGCCGTCGTCGCCGGGGGCCTGAGCCTGGCCGACGGCGCGAAGGTCGTCGCGCTGCGCAGCCGGGCGATCATCGCCCTGTCCGGCCAGGGCGGCATGGTCTCGGTGCCGCTGGGCCACGAGCGGGTGCTGGAGCTGATCGCGCCGTGGTCGGGCCGCGTGGGCGTCGCCGCGGTGAACGGCCCGGCCGCGGTCGTGGTCTCCGGCGACGCCGACGCGCTCGACGAGCTGGAGGTGGCCTGCGCCGAGCAGGGCGTGCGGGCCCGCCGGGTCGCGGTGGACTACGCCTCGCACTCCCCGCACGTGGAGGCCATCGAGGAGGAGCTGGCGCGGCTGCTCGCGGGGCTCACCCCGACCGCGCCGACCGTGCCGTTCTACTCGACGCTGACCGGCGCCCGCCTGCCCGAGGACGGCCTCGTCGACGGCGCCCCCGCCTTCGACGGCGACTACTGGTACCGCAACCTGCGCAACCCGGTGGAGTTCGACCGGGCCGTGCGCGCCGCGCTGGCCGACGGGCACGACGTGCTCGCCGAGATGAGCCCGCACCCGGTGCTCACCATCGGCCTGCAGGCCATCGCCGAGGCCGCCGCCGAGGACGGCACCGCCGGTGCCGTGGCCGTGGTGCCGACCCTGCGCCGCGCCGACGGCGGCCCGGACCGGTTCCTGCGCTCGCTGGCGCAGGCCTGGGCCGACGGCGTGGCCGTGGACTTCGCGCCGCTGTTCGCCGGGCACGCCCCGGCCAGGGTCGCGCTGCCCACCTACGCCTTCCAGCGCGAGCACTTCTGGCTGGTGCCCGCCTCCGGCGCAGGCGACGTGGAGTCGATGGGCCTCACCGCCGCCGACCACCCGCTGCTGGCCGCCGCCGCGCCGCTGGCCGGGGGCGACGGTGTGCTGCTCACCGGCCGGGTCTCCCGGCAGAGCCACCCGTGGCTGCTCGACCACGCCGTCAACGGGACTGTCCTGCTGCCCGGCACCGCGTTCGTGGAGCTGGCGCTGCGGGCGGGCGACGAGGCGGGCTGCGACGTCCTGGACGAGCTGACCATCGAGGCGCCGCTGGTGCTGGCCGACACCGCCCCGGTGACCGTGCAGGTCGTCGTGGGCGGGGCGGGCAGCGCCGACGGCGAGACCGCCCGCACCGTCGAGGTGCACTCGCGCTCCGGGTCGGGCGCCTGGGTCCGGCACGCCACCGGGGTGCTGACCGCCGGGCAGATCCCCGACCAGGGCCGCACCGCGGTCGACGGCGCGTGGCCGCCCGCGGGCGCCGAGGCCGTCGACGTCAGCGCCGCCTACGACGACCTGGCCGCGCTGGGCCTGGAGTACGGGCCGGTGTTCCAGGGGCTGCGGGCGGCGTGGAAGACCAAGGACGGCGTGGTGGCCGAGGTCGCGCTGGACGCCGAGGGCGAGGCGGTGGCCGACGCCGCGCGGTTCGGCGTGCACCCGGCGCTGCTCGACTCGGCGCTGCACGCCATCGCGCTCAGCGGTCTGCTGCCCGCCGCCGACGGCCCGCTGCTGCCGTTCCTGTGGAGCGGGGTGAGCCTGGGCGCCGCCGGGGCCACCGCGCTGCGGGTCGGGGTCAGCGCCGCGGCCGACGGCGCGGTGCGCCTCGACCTGGCCGACGCCGAGGGCGGCCACGTGGCCACCGTCCGCTCGCTGACCCTGCGGCCGCTGCCCGAGGGCGCGCTGGCCGCCCCGGGCGGTGCCGACGCGCTGCACGGCCTCGACTGGGTGGAGCTGCCCGCTGCCGCGGGGGCGCCCGGGGGGTGGGGCCGCTACGACGGCGACCTCGCGACCTGGCCGAGCATCCCGCCCACCGTCGTCGCGCAGTGCCCGGCGGAGCTGGGCGAGACCGGCGCGGAACTGGTGCGCGAGACCGTGGTCAGCGCCCTGGCGCTGGTGCAGGAGTGGCTGGCCGACGAGCGCACCGCCGAGTCGACGCTGGTGCTGGTCACCAACGGCGCCGTCGGCGTCGGCGGGGACTCCCCGGCCGACCTGGCGCACGCCGCGGTGTGGGGCCTGCTGCGCACCGCGCAGTCGGAGAACCCGGGCCGCCTGGTGCTGCTCGACGTCCCCGGCGGCACCCCGGACGAGGGCCTGCTCGGCGCCGTGCTCGCCGCGGCGGGCACGGGGGAGACCCAGTTGGCGGTGCGCGACGGGAAGCTGCACGCCCCGCGGCTGGTCGCCCTGCCCACCGACCGCACCGGCACCGCCGACTACGGCACCGGCACCGTCCTGGTCACCGGCGCGTCGGGCACCCTGGGCGGCTTCGTCGCCCGCCACCTTGCCGCCGAGCACGGCGTGCGGTCGCTGCTGCTGGCCGCCCGCCGCGGCGGTGCCGCCCCCGGTGCCGCCGAGCTGGTCGAGGAGCTGGCCGGGCTGGGCGCCGAGGCCATCTGGGTCGCCTGCGACGTGGCCGACCCCGGTTCGGTCGCCGACGCGCTGTCCGGTGTGGAGCTGAGCGCAGTCGTGCACACCGCCGGTGTGCTCGACGACGGCGTGCTCACCGCGCTGACCCCCGAGTCGGTCGACGCGGTGCTGCGGCCCAAGGTCGACGCCGCGTTCACCCTCGCCGAGGCCACCGCCGGGCACGACCTGAGCGCGTTCGTGCTGTTCTCCTCGCTGGCGGGCACGTTGGGCACGCCGGGGCAGGCGAACTACGCCGCGGCCAACGCCTTCCTCGACGCCTTCGCCCAGCAGCGGCGCGCGGCCGGTCTGCCCGCGCTGTCGCTGGCCTGGGGCCTGTGGGCGGCCGAGAGCGCGATGACCGGGGAGATGGCCGACGCCGACAAGGAGCGGCTGGCCCGCGGCGGTGTGCTGCCGATGTCCACCCAGGAGGGGCTGCGGCTGATGGACGCCGCGGCGGGCACCGACCGGGCCGTCGCGGTGCCGGTGGCGCTCGACGTGCGGGCGCTGCGCGAGGCCGGGGCCACCCCGCCGCCGCTGCGGGGGCTGGTGCGCCCGGCGCGCCGGACCGCGGCGGGCGCCGCGGCCGCCGACGCCGGGTCCGCGCTGGTGCGCAGGCTCGACCCGCTCGACGACGCCGACCGCGAGGCCGCGGTCACCGACCTGGTCCGCGGCGAGGTCGCCGCGGTGCTGGGGCACGGCTCCGCCGCCGCCATCCCGACCGGGACGTCGTTCTCCGAGCTGGGCTTCGACTCGCTCACCGCGCTGGAGCTGCGCAACCGGCTCGCCGGGTCCACCGGCCTGCGGCTGCCCGCCACGCTCATCTTCGACCACCCGAGCCCGATCGCCCTGGCCCGGCACGTGCTCGCCGCCCTGCCCGGCCTCGGCGCCCCGGCGTCGGTGCTCGACGAGCTCGACCGGCTCGCCGAGCGGCTGGCCGCCACCGAGGCCGACACCCTGACCCACGCCAAGGTCCGGCTCCGCCTGCAGACCCTGCTCGCCCACTGGGAGGGCGGCGGGTCCGGCGAGGGGGGCGCCGACGACGACGTCGACGACCTCAGCTCCGCGTCCGACGACGAGCTCTACGACCTGCTCGACGACGAGCTGGGCATCGACTGACCCCGCACCTGAGGCTGCTGAGGAGCTGACGAGCAATGCAGAACGAGGACAAGCTTCGCGATTACCTCAAGCGGGCGACCACCGACCTGCGCGGTGCCCGCAAGCGGGTCCGCGAGCTGGAGGCCCGCGACACCGAGCCGATCGCCATCGTCGGCATGGCCTGCCGCTTCCCCGGCGGGGTGCGCTCGCCGGAGGACCTGTGGGCGCTGGTGACCGAGGGCCGCGACGCGGTGTCCGGGTTCCCCACCGACCGGGGCTGGGACCTCGACGCGCTCTACGACCCGGACCCGGACAAGCCCGGCACGGTCTACACCCGCGAGGGCGGGTTCCTGCACGACGCCGCCGACTTCGACCCCGGGTTCTTCGGGATCAACCCGCGCGAGGCGCTGGCGATGGACCCCCAGCAGCGGCTGCTGCTGGAGACCGCGTGGGAGGCCTTCGAGCGGGCGGGCATCGACCCGACCGGGCTGGCGGGCAGCCGCACCGGCGTGTTCACCGGCGTGATGTACCACGACTACGCCTCGCGGCTGCACGCCTTCCCCGAGCACGTCGAGGGCCTGCTGAGCACGGGCAACTCCGGGTCGGTGGCCTCCGGGCGCATCGCCTACACCCTGGGCCTGGAGGGCCCGGCGGTCACCGTCGACACCGCCTGCTCGTCCTCGCTCGTCGCCCTGCACATGGCCGTGCAGGCGCTGCGGGCCGGGGAGTGCACCATGGCGCTCGCCGGTGGTGTGACGGTGATGGCGGGGCCGAGCGCGTTCGTCGAGTTCGCCCGCCAGCGCGGCCTGGCCCCCGACGCCCGCACCAAGGCGTTCGCCGAGGGCGCCGACGGCGCGACCTGGGCCGAGGGCGTCGGCCTGCTGCTGGTGGAGAAGCTGTCCGACGCCCGCCGCAACGGCCACGAGGTGCTGGCCGTCGTGCGCGGCTCCGCGGTCAACTCCGACGGCGCCTCCAACGGGCTCACCGCGCCCAACGGCCCGTCGCAGCAGCGCGCCATCCTGGCCGCGCTGGGCTCGGCCCGGCTGGGCCCCGGTGACGTCGACGTCGTCGAGGCGCACGGCACCGGCACCCCGCTGGGCGACCCCATCGAGGCCCAGGCGCTGCTGGCCACCTACGGCCAGGGCGACCGCGCGCACCCGCTGCTGCTGGGCTCGGTGAAGTCCAACATCGGCCACACCCAGGCCGCCGCCGGTGTCGCCGGTGTGATCAAGGTGGTGCAGGCGATCCGGCACGGCGTCGTGCCCCGCACCCTGCACGCGGCCACGCCCTCCAGCAAGGTCGACTGGGAGTCCGGCGCGGTCGAGCTGGTGCAGGACGAGACCGCGTGGCCGCGGACCGGGCGCCCGCGCCGGGCCGCGGTGTCGTCGTTCGGCATCTCCGGCACCAACGCGCACACCATCATCGAGCAGGCGCCCGAGCCGGAGCCGGTCGAGGACGCCGAGACCCCGCAGGTCGTCGAGGAGGTCCGCCCGCTCGCCGTGGTGCCGTGGGTGCTCTCCGGCCGCACCGCGCCCGCCCTGCGCGCCCAGGCCGCCCGCCTGCTGTCCGCTGTGGACGCCGGTGCGTCCGCTGTGGACCTGGGCTTCTCGCTGGCCACCACGCGCGCAGCCCTGGACCACCGCGCCGTCGTCACCGGGGGCGACCTGGCGTCGCTGACCGAGGGCCTGTCCGCGTTCGTCGCGGGTGAGCGGCACCCGTCGGTGGTCGAGGGCCAGGCCACCGCCGAGGGGCGCGTGGCGTTCCTGTTCTCCGGCCAGGGTTCCCAGCGGCCCGGCATGGGGCGCGAGCTGCACGAGGCGTACCCGGTGTTCGCGGAGGCGTTCGACGCCGCGTGCGAGCACCTGCCCGAGGGCCTGCGCGAGGTCGTCTTCGCCGACGACGCCCCCGAGCTGCGGCAGACGGGGTGGACCCAGCCCGCGCTGTTCGCGATCGAGGTCGCGCTGTTCCGCCTGCTGGAGTCGTGGGGTGTCAAGCCGGATTACCTGGCCGGTCATTCCATCGGTGAGATCGCCGCCGCGCACGTGGCGGGTGTGCTGTCGCTGGCTGACGCGGCCAAGCTGGTGTCGGAGCGAGCCCGTTTGATGCAGGCGTTGCCCACGGGTGGCGCGATGGTCGCTGTGCAGGCGACCGAGGACGAGGTCACCCCGCTGCTGTCGGAGACCGTCAGCATCGCCGCGATCAACGGTCCGCAGTCCATCGTGGTCGCTGGTGCGGAGGCCGAGGCCGAGCGGATCGGCGCGCACTTCACGGGCCTGGGGCGCAAGACGACCCGGTTGACGGTGTCGCACGCCTTCCACTCCCCGCTGATGGAGCCGATGCTGGAGGAGTTCCGCGCGGTCGTGCGCGGCCTGTCCTTCACCGAGCCCACCACCCCCCTCATCACCGGCGGCGACGTCACCGACCCCGAGCACTGGGTGCGCCACGTCCGCGACGCCGTGCGCTTCGCCGACACCGTGCGCACCCTGCACGACCGCGGCGTCCGCACCACCGTCGAGATCGGCCCCGGCTCGGTGCTGACCGCCCTGGCCCGGCAGAACGCCGACGACCTGACCGCCGTGGCGCCGCTGCGCGCCGACCGCCCGGAGACCGGCGCCCTCGCCCGCCTGCACACCGCGGGCGTGCGGGTCGACGCCCCGGCCTACTTCGCCCGCTCCGGCGCGCGCCGGGTCGACCTGCCCACCTACGCCTTCCAGTACGAGCGGTTCTGGCTGGAGGCCCCGGCGGGCACCGGCGACGTCTCCGCCGCGGGCCTGGGCTCGGCCGACCACCCGCTGCTCGGCGCCGCCACCGCGCTGGCCGACGCCGACGGCTTCCTGCTCACCGGCCGCCTGTCCACCGCCACCCACCCGTGGCTGGCCGACCACACCGTCGGCGGCACCGCCGTGCTGCCCACCGCGGCCTTCGCCGAGCTGGCGATCCGCGCGGGCGACCACGTCGGCTGCGCCACGCTGGCGGAGCTGTCCGTGCAGACCCCGCTGGCCCTGCCCGACGGCGGCGCCGCGGTCGTCCAGGTCGCGCTCGGCGCCCCGGACGCCGAGGGCCGCCGCCCGCTCAGCGTGCACTCCCGGCTGGCCGACGCCGCCCAGGACGCCCCGTGGACCCGGCACGCCACCGGCGTGCTCGCCCCCGCCGTGCGCTCCGGCGGCCCCGGCCTGGTCGAGTGGCCCCCGGCGGGCGCCGTCGCCGTGGACCCCACCGCCACCGCCGCGCGCGCCACCGCCGCCGGGGTCGCCCTCGGGCCGGTGTTCGACGGCCTGCGCGCCGCCTGGCGCCGGGGCGACGACCTGTTCGCCGAGGTCGCGCTGGACACCGAGGCCGCCGCCGACGCCGCGGCCTACGGCCTGCACCCCGCCCTGCTCGACGCCGCCCTGCGCGTGGCCCAGTACGCCGCCGACGTCGAGCCGGGCGCGCACCGGTTCGCCGCGGGCTGGGCCGAGGTCACCCTGCACGCCTCCGGCGCCACGCACCTGCGCGTGGCCCTGCCCGCCGCCGGTGGCGCGCTGCTGGCCGACGCCGAGGGCAGCGCGGTCGCCAGCATCGGATCGCTGTCGTTCGCGGAGGTCTCCGCCGCCGCGCTGGGCGCCTCCGCCGTCGGCGACGCCCTCTACGCGGTGGAGTGGGTCGAGCTGCCCACCGCGGGCACCGCCGACGCCGAGCCGATCGCCTCGGTGACCGTGGACTCGGTGCCAGCGGCCCTCGACGCCGTCCAGCGGTGGTTGTCCGACGCGGACACCGCCGCCCGGCAGCTGGCCGTCCTCACCCGCGGCGCCATCGCCGCCGTGCCCGGCGAGCCCGTCCCGGCCCTCGACGCCGCGGGCGTGTGGGGCCTGCTGCGCGCCGCCCGCACCGAGCACCCCGGCCTGCTCGTCGTCGGGGACGTGGCGCAGGACGCCGACCCCGCCGCCGTCGAGGCCGCGCTGCGCAGCGGCGAGCCGCAGTTCGCCGTGCGCGGCACCACCGTCCTGGTGCCGCGGCTGGTCGCGGTGCGCCCGGAGGAGGGCACCGCGCCCGAGCGGTTCGCCGCCGACGCCACCGTCCTGGTCACCGGTGGCACCGGCGCCCTCGGCGGGCTGCTGGCCCGCCACCTCATCACCGCCCGCGGCGCCCGCCACCTGGTGCTCACCTCGCGCCGCGGTCTGGCCGCCCCGGGCGCCGCCGAGCTGCGCGACGAGCTGACCGCCCTCGGCGCCCGGGTCGAGGTCGCCGCCTGCGACGCCGCCGACCGCGCCGCCCTGGCCGCCCTGCTCGACGGGCTGGCCCAGCCGCTCACCGCCGTCTACCACGCCGCCGCCGTCGTCGACGGCGGTGTCGTCACCGGGCTCGGCGCCGAGGCGCTGGAGCGGGTGCTCGCCGCCAAGGCCACCGCCGCCCGCCACCTCGACGAGCTGACCCGCGACCGCCCGCTCACCGAGTTCGTGCTGTTCTCCTCGCTCGCCGGTGTCCTCGGCGGCGCGGGCCAGGGCGCCTACGCCGCCGCGAACTCCGCCCTGGACGCCCTCGCCCAGGACCGGCGGGCCGCGGGCCTGCCCGCGCACTCGCTGGCCTGGGGCCTGTGGGACGCCCGCGGCGAGCAGACCACCCTCGACCGCGCCGAGCTGGAGCGGATGGCCCGCACCGGCGTGCTGCCGCTGACCGCCGAGCAGGCCCTCGCCCTGCTGGACCTGTCCGTGGCCACCGACGCCGCGCTGCTCGTGCCCGCCCGCCTCGACCCGGGCGCGGCCGCCGGGCACGGCGAGGTGTCGCCGCTGCTGGCCGGCCTGCTGCGCGGCCGGGGCAGGCGCACCGCCGCGTCCGCCGCCACCGGCGGCCTGGAGCGGCAGCTGCTCGCCCTGGCCCCGGCCGACCGGGTGGCGCCGGTGCTCGACGTCGTGCGGCGCGAGGTCGTCGCCGTGCTCACCCTGTCCTCGGCGGACGCGGTCGAGGCCACCAGCGCCTTCAAGGACCTGGGCTTCGACTCGCTGACGGCGATGGAGCTGCGCAACCGGCTCGCCGCCGCCACCGGGCTCACCCTGCCCGCCACCCTCACCTTCGACTTCCCCACCCCGACCGCCCTGGCCGCGCACCTGGTGGCCGAGCTCGTGGGCGACCGGGCCCAGGAGGTGCCCACCCGGCTGGTCGCCGCCGACGACGACCCGGTGGTCATCGTGGGCATGGCCTGCCACTTCCCCGGCGGGGCCGACTCGCCGGAGGCGCTGTGGCGGCTGGTCGCCGACGGCGTGGACGCGGTGGCGGGCATGCCCACCGACCGCGGCTGGGACCTCGACGCCATCTACGACCCCGACCCCGAGGTCAGCGGCACCACCTACGTCCGCGAGGGCGCCTTCCTGGCCCGCGCGGCCGAGTTCGACGCGGAGTTCTTCGGCGTCTCCCCGCGCGAGGCCGTCGCCATGGACCCCCAGCAGCGCCTGCTGCTGGAGACCTCGTGGGAGGCCTTCGAGCGCGCGGGCATCGACCCGGCCGCCGCGCGCGGCAGCCGCACCGGCGTGTTCGTCGGCACCAACGGCCAGGACTACGCGACCCTGCTGGCCCAGGGCGGCAAGGACGTCGAGGCGCACCTGGTCACCGGCACCAACGCCGCGGTGGTGTCCGGGCGCATCTCCTACACCTTCGGCTTCGAGGGCCCGGCGGTCACCGTCGACACCGCGTGCTCGTCGTCGCTGGTCGCCCTGCACCTGGCCGCGCAGGCGCTGCGCGCCGGGGAGTGCGACCTGGCGCTGGCCGGTGGCGTGACGGTCATGACCACGCCCAACTCCTACATCGGCTTCTCCCGCCAGCGCGGGCTGGCCACCGACGGCCGGGTCAAGGCCTTCGCCGAGGCCGCCGACGGCACCGCCTGGGGCGAGGGCGTCGGCCTGCTGCTCGTCGAGCGGCTGTCCGACGCGCGCCGCAACGGCCACACCGTGCTCGCGGTCGTCAAGGGCTCCGCGGTCAACCAGGACGGCGCCTCCAACGGCCTCACCGCGCCCAACGGGCCCGCCCAGCAGCGCGTGATCCGCCAGGCGCTCGCCGCCGCGGGCCTGTCCACCCAGGACGTCGACGCGGTGGAGGCGCACGGCACCGGCACCACGCTGGGCGACCCGATCGAGGCGCAGGCGCTGCTGGCCACCTACGGCCGCGACCGCGCCGAGGGCACCCCGCTGTGGCTGGGGTCGATCAAGTCGAACATCGGTCACACCCAGGCCGCGGCGGGCGTCGCGGGCATCATCAAGATGGTCGAGGCGATGCGCCGCGGCGTGCTGCCCAGGACCCTGCACGTCGACGCGCCCTCCTCGCACGTCGACTGGTCCTCCGGCGGCGTCCGGCTGCTCACCGGGGACGTCGACTGGCCGGAGACCGGGCGCCCCCGCCGGGCCGCGGTGTCGTCCTTCGGCGTCAGCGGCACCAACGCGCACACGATCCTGGAGCTGCCCGAGCCGGAGCCGGTGGTCGTCGAGCAGGTCGACGTCGAGCACCCGGTGCTGCCGTGGGTGCTCTCCGGCCGCACGCCCGAGGCCGTGCGGGCGCAGGCCGCCGCGCTGCTGGAGCTGGACGTGCCCGCGCTGGACGCGGCGCACTCGCTGGTGGCGACCCGGTCGGTGCTCGACCACCGGGCCGCCGTCGTCGGCGCCGACCTCGACGAGCTGCGCGCGGGCCTGACCGCCGTCGCGCAGGGCCGTGCCGCGGTGTCCGGCAACGGCAGCGCGGGCAAGGTCGCGTTCCTGTTCTCCGGGCAGGGTTCGCAGCGCCCGGGGATGGGCCGCGAGCTGTATGAGGCGTACCCGGTGTTCGCCGCGGCGTTCGACGCCGCGTGCGCGGTCCTGCCCGAGGGCGTGAAGGACGTCGTGTTCGACGTCGAGTCCGAGGAGCTGCGGCAGACGGGGTGGACCCAGCCCGCGCTGTTCGCGATCGAGGTGGCGCTGTTCCGCCTGCTGGAGTCGTGGGGTGTCAAGCCGGATTACCTGGCCGGTCACTCCATCGGTGAGATCGCCGCCGCGCACGTTGCGGGTGTGCTGTCGCTGGCTGACGCCGCCACGCTGGTGACCGAGCGGGCCCGGCTGATGCAGGCACTGCCGACCGGTGGCGCGATGGTCGCTGTCCAGGCGACCGAGGACGAGGTCATCCCGCTGCTGTCGGAGACCGTGAGCATTGCGGCGATCAACGGGCCGCAGTCCATTGTGGTCGCTGGTGATGAGGTCGAGGCGGAGCGGATCGGCGCTCACTTCGCGGAGTTGGGTCGCAAGACTTCGCGGTTGAAGGTGTCGCACGCGTTCCACTCGCCGCTGATGGAGCCGATGCTGGAGGAGTTCCGCCAGGTCGTTGCGGGCCTGCGCTTCGACGACCCCGCCATCCCCGTCGTCGCCGCGGGCGACGTGAGCACCCCCGGGTTCTGGGTCGCCCACGTCCGCGACGCCGTGCGCTTCGCCGACACCATCGCCACCCTGCGCGAGCAGGGCGTGCGGACGGTGCTGGAGGTCGGCCCCGGCGGCGTGCTCACCGCGCTGGCGCAGCAGAACGCCGACGACCTGACCGCCATCCCGACCCTGCGCGCGGACCGCCCCGAGCCGCACGCCGCCGTTACCGCCCTCGCCGCCGCGCACGCCGCGGGCGCCCGGGTGGACTGGTCGGCCTTCTACGCGGGCACCGGCGCCCGCCGGGTCGAGCTGCCCACCTACGCGTTCCAGCGCACGCGGTTCTGGCTCGACGCCCCCGCCCCCACCGCGGGCGCGGTCACCGAGAGCGCCGTCGACACCGCGTTCTGGGACACCGTCGAGCGCGAGGACCTCGACGCCCTCGCCACGACCCTCGGCCTGGACAGCGGCGACCTCGCCCCCGTCCTGCCGCGCCTGTCCGCCTGGCGCCGGGCGCGCCGCCGCGCCGACACCGTGGACGGCTGGCGCTACCGCACCACCTGGCAGCCGGTGCCCACCAGCGGCACCCCCGAGCTGACGGGCGCGTGGCTGCTCGTCCACGGCGAGGCCGAGCAGGCCGCCGACGCCGTGGCCGCGGCGCTGACCCGCCACGGCGCCGACGTCACGGCCCTGGCCCTGCCCACCGGCGCCACCCGCGAGGACGTCGCGGGCCTGCTGCCCACGGGTGCGGTCGCGGGGGTGGTGTCGCTGCTCGGCGACGACCTGGCCGCCACCCTGGCGCTCACCCAGGCCCTCGACGGCCACGACGGCCATGACGGCCTCGATGACGCCCCGCTGTGGGTGCTGACCCGGGCCGCGGTCACCACCGGCCGCGCCGACGCCGCACCGGACCCGGCGCACACCGCCGTCTGGGGCTACGGCCGCTCGGCCGCCCTGGAGCTGCCGCGCCGCTGGGGCGGCCTGCTCGACCTGCCGGAGACCCTGGACGAGCGCGCCGCCACCCGGCTCGCGCACGCCCTGGCGGGCACCGGCGAGGACCAGTTGGCGCTGCGCGGGTCCGGCCTGTTCGCCGCCCGCCTGGTGCCCGCCCCGCGCCCGACCACCGCGGGCACCTGGACCCCGCGCGGCACCGTCCTGATCACCGGCGGCACCGGCGCGCTGGGCGGGCACGTGGCCCGCTGGGCCGCGGCCAACGGCGCCGAGCACCTGGTGCTCACCAGCCGTCGCGGCGCCGACGCCCCCGGGGCCGCCGAGCTGACCGCCGAGCTGGAAGCCCTCGGCGCCCGCGTCACCCTCACCGCCTGCGACGTGGCCGACCGCGCCGCGGTCGAGGCGCTGCTCGCCGGGGTCGACGACCTCACCGCCGTGGTGCACACCGCGGGCGCCGAGCAGTTCCAGCCGCTCGCCGCCACCACCCCGGCCGACCTCGCCGCCGTCCTGGGCGCCAAGGTCGACGGCGCCGCGCACCTCGACGCCCTGCTGGGCGAGCGGGAGCTGGACGCGTTCATCCTGTTCTCCTCCATCGCGGGCACCTGGGGCGGTGGCCAGCAGGCCGCCTACGCCGCGGGCAACGCCTACCTCGACGGGCTCGCGGAGTCCCGCCGCGCCCGCGGCCTGGTCGCCACCGCGGTGGCCTGGGGCCCGTGGGGCGACGGCGGCATGGCCACCGGGGAGGCCGAGGAGCAGCTGCGCCGCCGCGGCTTGTCCAGCCTGCCCGCCGCGCTGGCCGTCACCGCCCTCGCCCACGCGGCGGGGGAGCGGGCCGCCACCCTGACCGTGGTCGACGTCGACTGGCCGCGCTTCCACGCGCCGTTCACCGCCGCCCGGCCCAGCCCGCTGCTGTCCGAGCTGCCCGAGGTGGTCGCCGCGCAGGCCGCGCCCACCACCGGCGGCACCGGCCTGGCCGCCACCCTCGCCGGGCTGCCCGCCGCCGAGCGCGGCAAGGTGCTCACCGACCTGGTGCGCGAGCAGGCCGCCGCCGTCCTCGGGCACAGCGGCATCGACGCCGTGCCCGCCGACCGGGCGTTCGCGGAGCTGGGCTTCGACTCCCTCACCGCGGTGGAGCTGCGCAACGGGGTCACCGAGCGCACCGGCCTGGCGCTGCCCGCCACGCTGGTGTTCGACTTCCCGTCCCCCCAGGTGCTCGCCGCGCACCTGCTCGCCGAGCTGGGCGGGGCCGCCACCACCGGCACCGAGGTCGCGGTGACCGCCGCCGCCGACGACGACGACCCCATCGTCATCGTCGGCATGAGCTGCCGCTTCCCCGGTGGCATCGCCTCCCCGCAGGACCTGTGGCGGGTCGTGGCCGAGGGCGTGGACGCGGTGTCGCCGTTCCCCACCGACCGCGGCTGGGACCTCGACGGCGTCTACCACCCCGACCCCGAGCACCCCGGCACCACCTACAGCCGCTCCGGCGGGTTCCTCGACGACGCCGCCGGGTTCGACGCCGCCTTCTTCGGCATCTCCCCGCGCGAGGCGCTGGCCATGGACCCGCAGCAGCGGCTGCTGCTGGAGGGCGCGTGGGAGGCCTTCGAGAGCGCGGGCATCGACCCGACCTCGGTGCGCGGCAGCAGCGCGGGCGTCTTCGTCGGCATGGCCTACCAGGGCTACGGCGCCGTCGTCGGCGAGGTGCCCGAGGGCGTCGAGGGGCACCTGCTCACCGGCAGCGCCGCCTCGGTCGTCTCCGGCCGCATCGCCTACGCCCTGGGCCTGGAGGGCCCGGCGGTCACCGTCGACACGGCGTGCTCGTCGTCGCTGGTGGCGCTGCACCTGGCCGCCCAGGCGGTGCGCTCGGGCGAGTGCTCGATGGCGCTGGCCGGTGGCGTGACCGTGATGGCCACCCCGAACACCTTCGTCGAGTTCTCCCGCCAGCGGGGGCTGTCCGAGGACGGCCGCTGCAAGGCCTACTCCGACGACGCCGACGGCACCGGTTGGGCCGAGGGCGCGGGCCTGATCCTGGTGGAGCGGCTGTCCGACGCCCGCCGCCTGGGCCACGACGTGCTCGCCGTGGTCAAGGGCTCGGCGGTGAACCAGGACGGCGCGTCCAACGGCCTCACCGCCCCCAACGGCCCCGCGCAGCAGCGGGTCATCCGCGCCGCGCTGGCCAACGCGGGCCTGACCACCGCCGACGTCGACGTCGTGGAGGGCCACGGCACCGGCACCACGCTGGGTGACCCGATCGAGGCCCAGGCGCTGCTGGCGACCTACGGCCAGGACCGGGAGACCCCGCTGTGGCTGGGCTCGCTGAAGTCCAACATCGGCCACACCCAGGCCGCGGCGGGCGCGGGCGGCATCATCAAGCTCGTCATGGCCCTGCGCCACGGCGTGCTGCCGCGCACCCTGCACGCGGGCACCCCGTCCTCGCACGTGGACTGGGCGGCAGGCGACGTGCGGCTGCTCACCGAGGCCGTGCCGTGGGTGGGCGGCGACGACCGCCCGCGCCGCGCGGCGATCTCGTCCTTCGGCGTCAGCGGCACGAACGCGCACACCATCCTGGAGGAGCCCGCGCCCGAGGACCGGGTCCGGGCGGGCCAGGCCGTCACGCCGCCGCCCGCGACCCCGTGGGTGCTCTCCGGCGCCGACCCGGCCGCGGTGGCCGGGCAGGCCGCGCGCCTGCTCGACGCGCTGGCCGAGGAGGCCGACCCGACGGCGGTGGCGCTCGCCCTGGCGACGACCCGCGCCACCCTGGCGCACCGGGCCGCCGTCGTCGCGGGCGACCCCGACGAGCTCAAGGCCGGGCTCGCGGCGATCGCGGGCGGCCGGGCGCCGATCTCCGGCAGCGGCGACGCCGGCCGGGTCGCGTTCCTGTTCTCCGGCCAGGGTTCGCAGCGCGCGGGCATGGGTCGTGAGCTGTACGCGGCGTTCCCGGTGTTCGCCGAGGCGTTCGACGCGGTCTGCGCGCAGGTCGACGCGTTCGTGGAGCGGCCGCTGCGGGAGGTGGTGTTCGACGTCGAGTCGGACCTGCTGACCCAGACCGGTTGGACCCAGCCTGCTTTGTTCGCGATCGAGGTTGCCCTCTACCGGCTGGTCGAGTCGTGGGGCGTGCGGCCGGACTTCCTGGCCGGGCACTCCATCGGTGAGATCGCCGCCGCGCACGTCGCGGGGATCCTGTCGCTGGTCGACGCCGCCCGCCTGGTGTGCGAGCGCGCCCGGCTGATGCAGGCGCTGCCGACCGGTGGCGCGATGGTGGCGGTGCAGGCGACCGAGGACGAGGTGCTGCCGCTGCTGTCGGAGTCGGTCAGCGTTGCCGCGGTCAACGGGCCGCAGTCGGTCGTGGTGGCCGGTGTGGAGGCCGAGGCCGAGCGCGTCCGCGGGCACTTCACCGCTCTGGGGCGCAAGACGTCGCGCCTGACGGTCTCCCACGCGTTCCACTCGCCGCTCATGGAGCCGATGCTCGACGAGTTCCGCGCGGTGGTCGAGTCGCTGACCTTCGCCCAGCCGAGCACCCCCCTCGTGACCACCGGCGACCCCACGACCCCGGACTACTGGGTCGACCACGTCCGCGACGCGGTGCGGTTCGCCGACAACGTCACCGCGCTGCACGGCCGCGGCGTGCGCACGGTGCTGGAGATCGGGCCGGGCGGCGTGCTCAGCGCGCTGGCGCAGCAGAGCGCCGACGGCCTGACCGCCGTCCCCGCCCTGCGCGCCGACCGGCCGGAGCCGCAGGCCGCCGTCACCGCGCTCGCCGCCGCGCACTGCGCCGGTGCCCGCGTGGACTGGGCGGCGTTCTTCGACGGCACCGGTGCCCGCCCGGCCCCGCTGCCCACCTACGCCTTCCAGCACCAGCGCTTCTGGCTGGAGCCGGGCCGCCCGGCCGCGGCGGCGGGCGCCGACCCGCTGGACGCGGAGTTCTGGGCGACGGTGGAGCGCCAGGACGTCGACGCGCTCACCGCGTCGCTGGGCATCGAGGCCGACGACACCGTCGCCGCCCTGCTGCCCAAGCTGGCCGTGTGGCGCCAGGCGCGCCGCACCGAGTCCACCGTGGACGGGTGGCGGTACCGGGCCGCTTGGACCCCGGTCGCCACCGGCGACGCCGAGCTGGACGGCACCTGGCTGCTCGTCACCGGCACCCCCGGCGCCGACGCGGCGCGCGACCTGCTGGTCGCGCACGGCGCCGAGGTCGTCGAGGTCGACGTCCCGGCCGAGGCCGACCGCCCCACCACCGCCGCCCTGCTGGGCGCGCTGACCACGACCCGGTTCACCGGCGTGGTCACCACCGCGGGCTCCGCGGACCCGTCGCTGCGCGTGCTGCGGGTCGTGCAGGCCCTCGCCGACGCCGAGGTGGACGGCCCGCTGTGGGTGCTCACCCGCGGCGCGGTGAGCACCGGGCGCGCCGACGGCGCCCCGGACCCGGCGCTGGCCCGGGTGTGGGGCCTGGGCCGCGCGGTGGCCCTGGAGACCCCGCAGCGCTTCGGCGGGCTGGTCGACCTGCCCGCCGAGCTGGACGCGCGGGCCGCCGCCAGGGTGGCCGCGGTGCTGTCCGGCGCCACCGGCGAGGACCAGGTGGCCGTCCGCGGCTCCGGCGCGCAGGCCCGGCGCCTGGCCCGCGTCCCGGCCCGCAAGGACCGCGCCGCCTGGACCCCGCGCGGCACCGTCCTGGTCACCGGCGGCACCGGCGCCCTGGGCGGGCACGTGGCACGCTGGCTGGCGGGCGCGGGCGCCGAGCACCTGGTGCTCACCAGCCGCCGGGGCCTGGCCGCCCCGGGGGCCGCCGAGCTGGCCGCCGAGCTGGAAGGCCTCGGCGCGCGGGTGACCGTGGAGGCCTGCGACGTCGCGGACTTCGACGCCGTGTCCCGCCTGGTCGGCTGCCTCGACGACCTCACCGCGGTGGTGCACACCGCGGGCGCCGACCACGTCACCCCGCTCGCGGAGCTGACCGAGGCCGAGTACACCGCCGTACTCGCGGCCAAGGTCGACGGCGCCGACAACCTCGACGCCGCGCTCGACGGCGTGGAGCTGGACGCGTTCGTGCTCTACTCGTCGATCTCCGGCATCTGGGGCGCCGGCTACCAGGCCGCCTACGCCACCGCGAACGCGCACCTGGACGCCCTCGCCGAGGCCCGCCGGGCCCGCGGCCTGACCGCCACCGCGGTCGCCTGGGGCCCGTGGGCCGAGGGCGGCATGGCCGAGGGCGAGGCCGAGGAGCACCTGCGCCGCCGCGGCCTGCGCCGGATGGACCCGCAGCTCGCGGTCTCGGCGCTGCGCGCCGCGCTGACCGAGGACCTGACCGGCGTCACCGTCGCGGACGTGGAGTGGGCGACGTTCATCGCGCCGTTCACCGCCGCCCGGCCCAGCCCGCTGCTGTCGGAGCTGCCGGAGGTGGTCGCCGCGCTGGCGAGCACCCCGGCCGCCGCGGACGGGTCCGCGCTGGTCACCCGGCTGACCGCGCTGGACGGCCCGGGCCGCCGCAGGCTGCTGACCACCCTGGTGCGCGAGCAGGCCGCCGCCGTGCTCGGCCACGCCGGGGTGGACGCGGTGGACCCGGCGCGGGCGTTCTCCGAGCTGGGCTTCGACTCGCTGACCGCGGTCGAGCTGCGCAACAAGCTCGGCGCGGAGACGGGGCTCGCCCTGCCCGCCACCCTGGTGTTCGACTTCCCGACCGCGACCGCGCTGGCCGAGCACCTGGTCACCGAACTGGTGCCCGCCGCGGACTCGGCGCTGGCCGCGGTCGACACCGCGGGCGCCGCCGCCGACGACCCGATCGTCATCGTAGGCATGAGCTGCCGGTTCCCCGGCGGCGTCGGCTCGCCCGCGGACCTGTGGCGGCTGGTGGCCGAGGGCACCGACGCGGTGTCCGGGTTCCCCACCGACCGCGGCTGGGACATCGACTCGCTCTACGACCCGGACCCGGAGAGCACCGGCACCACCTACACCCGCGAGGGCGGCTTCCTGCACGAAGCGGGGCTGTTCGAGCCCGGCTTCTTCGGGATCTCCCCGCGCGAGGCGGTGGCGATGGACCCCCAGCAGCGGCTGCTGCTGGAGATCTCCTGGGAGCTGTTCGAGCGGGCGGGCATCGACGCGGACACCCTGCGCGGCAGCCGCACCGGCGTGTTCGTCGGCTCGGGCTACCAGGACTACGCCAACCAGGTGCTCGCCGCCGCGGACGGCACCGAGGGCTACGTGGGCACGGGCAACTCGGCCAGCGTCATCTCCGGGCGCCTGTCCTACACCTACGGGCTGGAGGGCCCGGCGGTCACCGTCGACACCGCGTGCTCGTCGTCGCTGGTCGCCCTGCACCTGGCCGCCCAAGCGCTGCGGGCGGGGGAGTGCACGCTCGCGCTGGCCGGTGGTGTGACGATCATGTCCACCCCCGGGCCGTTCGTGGAGTTCTCCCGCCAGCGCGGCCTCGCCGCGGACGGGCGCTGCAAGGCCTACGCCGACGCCGCGGACGGCACCGGTTGGGCCGAGGGCGTGGGCCTGGTCCTGGTGGAGAAGCTGTCCGACGCGCGCCGCAACGGCCACGAGGTGCTGGCGGTCGTGCGCGGCTCCGCGGTCAACCAGGACGGCGCGTCCAACGGCCTCACCGCCCCGAACGGCCCCGCGCAGCAGCGGGTCATCCGGCAGGCGCTGGCCGCCGCGGGCCTGACCACGTCCGAGGTGGACGCGGTCGAGGGCCACGGCACCGGCACCACGCTGGGCGACCCGATCGAGGCCCAGGCCCTGTTGGCCACCTACGGCCAGGACCGGGAGACCCCGCTGTGGCTGGGCTCGCTGAAGTCCAACATCGGCCACTCGCAGGCCGCGGCGGGCGTCGGCGGCATCATCAAGATGGTCGAGGCGATGCGCCACGGCGTGCTGCCCAGGACCCTGCACGTCGACGAGCCGTCGTCGCACGTGGACTGGACCGCGGGCGCGGTGCGGCTGCTCACCGATCAGACCGCGTGGCCGGAGCTCGACCGGCCGCGCCGCGCGGGCATCTCCTCCTTCGGCGTGAGCGGCACCAACGCCCACGTCATCCTGGAGCAGCCGCCCGCCGCCACCGAGGCCGAGACCACCCCGGTGCCCGACGGCACGCCGCTGGTGTGGGCGCTGTCGGCCAAGACCCCGGCCGCGCTGCGCGACACCGCGGCGAACCTGCTCGACGTCACCGCCGAGCCCGCCGACCTCGCCCGCACCCTGGCGGTCGGCCGGACCACCCTGGCCCACCGCGCCGCCGTGGTCGGCAGCACCGCCGCCGACCTGCGCGCCGGGCTGGCCGCCATCGCCGCGGGCCGGGCGCCCTTGTCGGGCACGGGCGACCCGGGCGGTGTCGGGTTCCTGTTCTCCGGGCAGGGTTCGCAGCGGGCCGGGATGGGGCGCGAGCTGTACGCGGCGTTCCCGGTGTTCGCCGAGGCGTTCGACGCGGTGTGCGCCCACGCCGACGCGCACCTGGAGAAGCCGCTGCGGGAGGTGGTGTTCGACGTCGAGTCGGACCTGCTGACCCAGACCGGCTGGACCCAGCCCGCGCTGTTCGCCATCGAGGTCGCCCTCTACCGGCTGGTCGAGTCCTGGGGCATGACCCCGGACTTCGTGTCCGGGCACTCCATCGGTGAGATCGCCGCCGCGCACGTCGCCGGGGTCCTGTCCCTCGCGGACGCCACCACCCTGGTGTGCGAGCGGGCTCGGCTCATGCAGGCGCTCCCGACCGGTGGTGCCATGGTGGCGGTGCAGGCGACCGAGGATGAGGTGCTGCCGCTGCTGACCGAGACCGTGGGCATTGCGGCGATCAACGGGCCGCAGTCCATTGTGGTCGCGGGTGATGAGGTGGAGGCGGAGCGGATTGGTGCTCACTTCAAGGAGTTGGGTCGCAAGACCTCGCGGTTGAAGGTGTCGCACGCGTTCCACTCGCCGCTGATGGACCCGATGTTGGACGAGTTCCGCGCGGTGGTGGAGGCGCTGACCTTCGCCCAGCCGGCAACCCCGGTCGTCGCCGCGGGCGACGTCACCAGCCCCGACTACTGGGTCGAGCACGTCCGCGGTGCCGTGCGCTTCGCCGACACCGTGCGCTCCCTGCACGAGCGCGGGGTGCGGACCGTCGTGGAGATCGGCCCGGGCGGCACCCTGACCGCGCTGGCCCAGCAGAACGCCGACGACCTCACCGCCATCCCGGTGCTGCGCGCCGACCGGGCCGAGCCGGAGACCGCGCTCGCCGCCTTGGCCGCCGCGCACTGCGCCGGGGTCCCGGTCGACCGCGCGGCCTTCCACGCGGGCGGCGGGCGGCGGGTCCCCGTGCCCGCCTACCCCTTCCAGCACGAGCGGTTCTGGCTGGAGGGCGACCCCTACGCCCAGCACACCGCCGCCGCCGACCCGGTGGACGCGGAGTTCTGGGCCGCGGTCGACGGCGACGCGGCGGCCCTGGCGGCCACGCTGGGCCTCAGCGCCGACGAGGCGGGCGCGCTCCAGCCCAAGCTCGCCACCTGGCGGCGCTCGCGCCGCGAGGACACCACCGTGGACGGCTGGCGCTACCGGGCCACCTGGACCCCGGTGGCCACCGACCGCGCGGCCCTGGACGGCACCTGGCTCCTGCTCGGCGCCGCCGGGGAACTGGCCGCCGCCCTGACCGCCGCGGGCGCGGCGGTCGTCACCGACGACGCCGACGACCGCGCGGGCACCGCGGCGGCGATCGCGGCGGGCACCTTCGCCGGGGTCATCGCCGCCCCCGGCGACGGCGCCGCCGCGCTCGCCACCGCCCAGGGCTGGGCGGACGTGGACACCGACGCCCCGCTGTGGTTCGCCACCCGGGACGCGGTGACCACCGGCCGCTCGGACAACCCGGTCGTGCCCGAGCGCACCCAGGTCTGGGGTGTCGCCAGGGTCGCGGCCCTGGAGTACCCGCGCCGCTTCGGCGGCGTGCTCGACCTGCCCGCCACCCTCGACGAGCGCACCGGCACCCGCGTCGCCGCGGTGCTGTCCGGCGCCACCGGCGAGGACCAGGTGGCCGTGCGCGCCTCCGGCGTGCTGGGCCGCAGGCTCAGCCGGGTCCCCGCCAAGGCCGTCCCGCACCGCTGGGCGCCCTCCGGCACCGTGCTCGTCACCGGGGGCACCGGTGCCCTCGGTGGGCACGTGGCGCGCTGGGCCGCTGAGCAGGGTGCTGAGCACCTGGTGCTGACCAGTCGCCGGGGCATCGAGGCCCCGGGTGCCGCTGAGCTGAAGGCGGAGCTGGAATCGCTGGGTGCCCGGGTCACCGTCGCGGCCTGCGACGTGTCCGACCGGGCGGCCGTGGCCGACCTGCTGGCCGGGCTCGACGACCTGACCGGTGTCGTGCACACCGCGGGCGTCGACCAGCTCCAGCCGCTCGCGGACATGCCCGCCGAGGAGTTCGCCCGCGTCCTGTCGGCCAAGGTCGACGGCGCGGCGCACCTCGACGCGCTGCTCGGCGAGCGGGAGCTGGACGCGTTCGTGCTGTTCTCCTCCATCGCGGGCGTCTGGGGCTCCGGCCACCAGGCCGCCTACGCGGCGGGCAACGCCTACCTCGACGGGCTCGCGGAGTCCCGCCGGGCGCGCGGCCTGACCGCCACCGCGGTCGCCTGGGGCCCGTGGGCCGAGGGCGGCATGGCCGAGGGCGAGGCCGAGGACCAGCTGCGCCGCCGCGGCCTGACCAGGATGGCCCCGGCCCGCGCGCTGGCCGCGCTGCGCCGGGCGCTGGACGAGCGGGCCCCCGCCACCACCGTCGTCGATGTCGACTGGGCGCGCTTCGCCGCCCCGTTCACCGCGGCCAGGCCGAGCCCGCTGCTGTCCGAGCTGCCCGAGGTCGTCGCCGCCCGGCAGGTCGACCCGGCCGCCGACGAGGGCGGGTCGGCGCTGGTCGCCCGGCTGACCGCGCTGCCCGCAGGCGAGCGCTCCGCCGCGCTCGTCGACCTCGTGCGCGGTGCCGCCGCCGCCGTCCTCGGCCACGCCGGGGGCGACGCGGTGGACCCGGCGCGGGCGTTCTCCGAGCTGGGCTTCGACTCGCTGACCGCGGTCGAGCTGCGCAACGCGCTGGGCGCGGAGACGGGGCTGGCGCTGCCCGCCACCCTCGTGTTCGACCACCCCAACGCCCTCGCCCTGGCCGAGTTCCTGCGCGCCGGGCTGCTCGGCGCCGAGACCGCCGCCGAGGCGGGCCCGGCCGCGGTGGCGGGCACCGCCGAGGACGACCCGATCGTCATCGTCGGCATGAACTGCCGCTACCCCGGCGGGATCGCCTCGCCGGAGGACCTGTGGCGGCTGGTGTCGGAGGGCCGCGACGCGGTGGGCGGCTTCCCCGCCGACCGCGGCTGGGACCTCGACGCGCTCTACCACCCGGACCCCGACCACACCGGCACCACCTACACGCGCTCCGGCGGGTTCCTCTACGAGGCGGGCCGGTTCGACCCGGCCTTCTTCGGGATCTCCCCGCGCGAGGCGGTGGCGATGGACCCCCAGCAGCGGCTGCTGCTGGAGACCTCGTGGGAGCTGTTCGAGCGCTCGGGCATCGACGCCGATTCCCTGCGCGGCAGCCGCACCGGCGTGTTCATCGGCTCCGGCTACCAGGACTACGCCGCGCAGCTGCTCAACGCCGCCGACGACGGCGAGGGCTACCTGGGCACGGGCAACTCGGCCAGCGTCATCTCCGGGCGCCTGTCCTACACCTACGGGCTGGAGGGGCCGTCGGTCACCGTCGACACTGCGTGCTCGTCCTCCCTGGTCGCCCTGCACTGGGCGGCGAGCGCGCTGCGGGCGGGGGAGTGCTCCCTGGCCGTGGTCGGCGGCGTGATGGTGATGTCCACCCCGACCGCGTTCGTCGAGTTCTCCCGGCAGCGCGGCCTGGCCACCGACGGGCGCTGCAAGGCCTACGCCGACGCCGCGGACGGCACCGGCTGGGCCGAGGGCGTGGGCCTGCTGCTGGTCGAGCGCCTGTCCGACGCCCGCCGCAACGGCCACGACGTGCTCGCCGTGGTGCGCGGCTCGGCGGTGAACTCCGACGGCGCGTCCAACGGTCTCACCGCCCCGAACGGCCCGGCGCAGCAGCGGGTGATCCGGCAGGCGCTGGCCGCCGCGGGCCTGACCACGTCCGAGGTTGACGCGGTCGAGGGCCACGGCACCGGCACCACGCTGGGCGACCCGATCGAGGCCCAGGCGCTGCTGGCGACCTACGGCCAGGACCGGGAGACCCCGCTGTGGCTCGGGTCGTTCAAGTCCAACATCGGCCACTCGCAGGCCGCGGCGGGTGTCGGCGGGGTCATCAAGATGGTCATGGCGATGCGCCACGGCGTGCTGCCCAAGACCCTGCACGTCGACCAGCCGAGCACGCACGTGGACTGGACCGCGGGCGCGGTGCGGCTGCTCACCGAGCAGGTCGAGTGGCCGGGGACCGGCCGCCCGCGCCGGGCTGGCGTGTCCTCCTTCGGCGTGAGCGGCACCAACGCCCACGCCGTCATCGAGGAGCCGCCCGCACCGGTCGGCGCCGAGGCGCCCGAGCGCACCGACGCGCCCGTGCTCACCTGGGCGCTGTCGGCCAAGTCGGCCAAGGCCCTGCGCGAGCAGGCCGCCGCGCTGGCCGAGGCGGCCCCGGGCACCGACGCCCGGGACGTCGCGCACACCCTGGCCACCGCCAGGGCGGGCCACGAGCACCGCGCCGCGGTCGTCGCCACCGACGTCGACGACCTCATCGCGGGGCTGCGCGCCGTGGCCGAGGGCACCCCGGCCGCCCAGGCGGTCACCGGCCGCACCGGCGCGGCGGGCAAGCTGGCCCTGCTGTTCTCGGGCCAGGGTTCGCAGCGGGCCGGGATGGGGCGCGAGCTGTACGCGGCGTTCCCGGTGTTCGCCGAGGCGTTCGACGCGGTCTGCGCCCACGTGGACGCGTTCGTCGAGCGGCCGCTGCGGGGCGTGGTCTTCGACGTCGAGTCGGACCTGCTGACCCAGACCGGCTGGACCCAGCCCGCGCTGTTCGCGATCGAGGTCGCCCTCTACCGGCTGGTCGAGTCGTGGGGCGTGCGGCCGGAGGCGGTCGCGGGCCACTCCATCGGTGAGATCGCGGCGGCGCACGTGGCCGGTGTGCTCTCGCTGGCGGACGCGGCGAAGCTCGTGTCCGAGCGGGCTCGCCTGATGCAGGCGCTCCCGACCGGCGGGGCGATGGTGGCGGTGCAGGCGACCGAGGACGAGGTGCTGCCGCTGCTGACCGGCACCGTGGGCATCGCGGCGATCAACGGCCCTGAGTCCATTGTGGTCGCCGGTGATGAGGTGGAGGCGGAGCGGATCGGTGCGCACTTCAAGGAGTTGGGTCGCAAGACTTCGCGGTTGAAGGTGTCGCACGCGTTCCACTCGCCGCTGATGGAGCCGATGCTGGCCGAGTTCCGGACCGTGGTCGCGGCGCTGGACTTCGCCCAGCCCACGATCCCGGTCGTGTCGGCGGGCGACGTGACGAGCCCGGACTACTGGGTGGAGCACGTCCGCCAGGCGGTCCGCTTCGCCGAGGTGGTCGGGGCCCTGCACGAGCGGGGCGTGCGCACGGTCCTGGAGATCGGGCCCGGCGGCACCCTGACCGCGCTCGCGCAGCAGAACGCCGACGACCTCACCGCCGTCCCGGTGCTGCGCGCCGACCGGCCCGAGCCGGTGGCCGCCGCCACCGCCCTGGCCCGCCTGCACGTCACCGGCGTGCGCGTGGACAAGGGCGCCTTCGCGGGCGACCCGGGCGCGCGGCGGGTGGACCTGCCCACCTACGCCTTCCAGCGCAAGCACTACTGGCTCACCCCCGCCCCGGTGGAGCGCATCGCCGCCGACGCGGTGGAGGCCGAGTTCTGGCGCACCGTCGAGCGCGAGGACCTGGACTCGCTGGCCCTGCAGCTCGACATCGACGCTGGCGACAGCTTCGGCGACGTCCTGCCCCGCCTGTCGGCGTGGCGCCGGGCCCGCCGCGAGCAGTCCGCGCTCGACGAGCTGCGCTACCGGGAGAAGTGGGTGCCCTGCACCGGCGCCCCCGAGGGCACCCCGGCGGGCGACTGGCTCGCCGTGCTGCCCGAGGGCGACGCGGGCGCGCTGGCCTGGGCCGACGCGCTCGGCGTCACCCGCAGGGTGGTCGTGGACGCGGCCGCCGACCGGGCCGGGCTCACCGCCGACCTGGTCGCCGCCGGGCCCGCCGACGGCGTGGTGTCCTTCCTGCCGCTGGCCCAGGGCGCGACCGCCTCGGTGCAGCTGGTGCAGGCGCTCGGCGACGCCGGGCTCGACGCCCCGCTGTGGGTGGTCACCTCCGGCGCGGTCAGCACCGGCGGCGGCGACCCGCTGACCCACCCCGAGCAGGCCCAGACCTGGGGCCTGGGCCGGGTGGCCGCGCTGGAGCACTCGGCGCGCTGGGGCGGGCTCGTCGACGTGCCCGCCACCCCGGACGCCGCGGCCGCCGCCCGCCTGGGCGGGCTGCTGGCGGGCACCACGGGCGAGGACCAGCTGGCGGTGCGGGGCAACGGCGCCTTCGCCCGCAGGCTCGACCACGCCCCGGCCGGGCCGTCGACGGCGACGGCCTGGACCCCGCGCGGCACCGTGCTCATCACCGGGGGCACCGGCGCCCTCGGTGGGCACGTGGCCCGTTGGGCCGCTGAGCAGGGTGCTGAGCACCTGGTGCTGACCAGTCGCCGGGGCATTGACGCTCCGGGTGCCGCTGAGCTGAAGGCGGAGCTGGAATCGCTGGGGGCCCGGGTCACCGTCGCCGCCTGCGACGTGGGCGACCGGGACGCGCTGGCCGCGCTGCTGGCCACCGCCGACGTGGACGCCGTGGTCCACGCCGCGGGCACGGCGGAGGCGGCCATGCTCGGGGACACCACCGACGCCGAGTTCAGCGCCACCCTGCACGCCAAGGCCGCGGGCGCCGCGCACCTGCACGAGCTGCTCGGTGACCGGGAGCTGGACGCGTTCGTGCTGTTCTCCTCCATCGCGGGCGTCTGGGGCTCGGGCGGGCAGGCCGCGTACGCGGCGGGCAACGCCTACCTCGACGCGCTCGCCCGGCACCGGCGCGGCGCGGGCCTCGCGGCCACCGCCGTGTCCTGGGGCCCGTGGGGCGGCGGCGGCATGGTCGCCGACAGCGACGACCCCGAGCGGCTGCGCAAGCGCGGCCTGACCGTGCTGGACCCGGCGACCGCGGTCGCGGCGCTGGCCAGGGTCGTCGGGGAGGGCGCGGTGGCCGACACCGTCGCGGACGTGGACTGGGCGCTGTTCGCGGCCCCGTTCACCGCCGTGCGGCCCAGCCCGCTGCTGGGCGAGCTGCCGGAGCTGGCGGCGCCGCAGGCCGACGAGCAGGCGGCGGTCACCGACGCGGGCTTCGCCGCCGCGCTGGCGGCGCTGCCCGGGCACGAGCGCGAGGCCGCGGCCGTGGACCTGGTCCGCGAGCGGGCCGCGGCCGTGCTCGGCCACGACGCCGAGTCGGTGGAGGCCGACCGCGCGTTCCGGGAGCTGGGCTTCGACTCGCTCACCGCGGTGGAGCTGCGCAACGCCCTCACCGCCGAGACGGGCCTGGCCCTGCCCGCCACGCTGGTCTTCGACCACCCCAGCCCGGCCGTGCTGGGCCGGTTCCTGGTGGCCGAGCTGACCGGCGCGGCCACCGACGCCGACGGGTCGGTGTTCGGGGACCTGGAGCGGCTGGAGGCCTCGGTCTCCGGGGCCGCCGACGGCGCCGTGCGCGACCGGGTGCGGGCCCGGCTGCGGGAGCTGTTGACCCGACTGGACGAATCCCTGGACAGCGGGGTCGACGCCTCCTCCGGGGACCTGGAGTCGGCGACGATGGACACCATCTTCGACCTGATCGACAACGACCTCGCCTGACCCGCCGGTCCACAGGGGACGGTGGCGGCCTACCGCGGACGGGTGAATCGCCTTGACCAAGCCAGCCGAGAACAACGAGCAGAAGCTCCTGGAGTACCTCAAGCGCGTCACCGGTGACCTGCGCCAGACCAAGGCGCGGCTCGCCGAGCACGAGGAGCGCGCCGCGGAGCCCATCGCCATCGTGGGGATGAGCTGCCGGTTCCCCGGTGGGGTGTCCTCGCCGGAGGAGCTGTGGGAGCTGGTCGCGGCCGGGCGCGACGCGGTCGGGGACTTCCCCGCCGACCGCGGCTGGGACACCGAGGCGCTCTACGACCCCGACCCCGACCACCAGGGCACCTCCACCACCCGCTCGGGCGGCTTCCTCTACCAGGCCGCGGAGTTCGACCCGAGCCCGTTCGGGATCTCCCCGCGGGAGGCCACCGCGATGGACCCCCAGCAGCGGCTGCTGCTGGAGGCCACCTGGGAGGTCTTCGAGCGGGCCGGGCTCGACCCCCGCTCGACCGCCGGGTCCGACACCGCGGTGTTCATGGGCTCGGGCTACCAGGACTACGCCACCCGCATCTTCAGCGCGGGCGGGGAGTCAGACGGGCACCTGGGCACCGGCAACGCCGCCAGCGTCATCTCCGGCAGGCTCTCCTACGCCTTCGGGTTGCAGGGGCCCGCGGTGACGGTCGACACCGCGTGCTCGTCCTCGCTGGTGGCCCTGCACCTGGCCGCCCAGTCGCTGCGCCGGGGCGAGTGCTCGCTCGCCCTGGCGGGCGGGGTGATGGTCATGTCGACGCCGACGGCGTTCGTGGAGTTCTCCCGGCAGCGCGGCCTGGCCGCCGACGGCCGGTGCAAGGCCTACTCCGACGACGCCGACGGCACCGGCTGGGGCGAGGGCATCGGCGTGCTGCTCGTGGAGCGGCTGTCGGACGCGCGGCGCAATGGGCACCGGGTGCTCGCGGTGGTGCGCGGCACGGCGGTCAACCAGGACGGCGCGTCCAACGGCCTGACCGCCCCCAACGGCCCGGCCCAGCGCCGGGTCATCCGCCAGGCCCTGCTCGACGCGGGCATCTCCGCCGCCCAGGTCGACGCCGTGGAGGGCCACGGCACCGGCACCACCCTCGGTGACCCCATCGAGGCGCAGGCCCTGCTCGCGACCTACGGCCAGGAGCGGGACACCCCCCTCTGGCTCGGGTCGTTCAAGTCCAACGTCGGCCACACCCAGGCCGCCGCGGGCGTGGGCGGGGTCATCAAGATGGTGATGGCGCTGCGCAACGAACTGCTGCCGCGCACACTGCACGCGGGCACCCCGTCGTCCAAGGTGGACTGGACGGCGGGGGCCGTGCGGCTGCTCACCGAGCCGGTCGCCTGGCCCGCGGGGCAGCGCCCGCGCCGGGCGGGCGTGTCGTCCTTCGGCGTGAGCGGCACCAACGCGCACGTGATCGTCGAGGAGGCGCCCCCGGCGGAGCCGGAGCCCGCCGAGCAGGCCACCCCGGCCACCCCGCCCGCGCACGTGTGGGTGGTCTCGGGCACCAGCGCCGAGGCCGTGCGCGGCCAGGCCGCCCGCCTGCTCCCGCTGGCCGCGGCGGGCACCGACCTCGCGGGCGTCGGCCGCGCGCTGCTCACCACCCGCGCCGCCCTCGACCACCGCGCCGCCGTCGTCGCCACCGACGCCGAGGGCCTGCGCGCCGGGCTCGCCGCCGCGGCCGACGGCTTCGCCGCGATCGCGGGCGAGGGCAAGCCCGGCAAGCTGGCGTTCCTGTTCTCCGGCCAGGGCTCGCAGAAGGCGGGCATGGGCCGCGAGCTGTACGGTGCCTTCCCGGTGTTCGCGGAGGCGTTCGACGCCGCGTGCGCCGTGCTCCCCGCGGGCATCAAGGACGTCGTCTTCGACCCCGAGTCGGACCTGCTGACCCAGACCGGCTGGACCCAGCCCGCCCTGTTCGCCGTCGAGGTGGCCCTGTTCCGGCTGCTGGAGTCCTGGGGCGCCACCCCGGACTTCGTCGCGGGCCACTCGATCGGTGAGGTCGCCGCCGCGCACGTGGCAGGCGTCCTGTCGCTGGCGGACGCGGGCACGCTCATCAGCGAGCGCGCCCGGCTGATGCAGGCGCTGCCCACCGGCGGGGCCATGGTGGCGGTGCAGGCGTCCGAGGAGGAGGTGCTGCCGCTGCTGTCGGACACCGTCGGCATCGCCGCCCTCAACGGCCCCGAGTCCACTGTGGTCGCCGGGGCCGAGGACGAGGCGCTGCGTGTCGGCGCCCACTTCGCGGCGCTGGGCCGCAAGACCACCCGGCTCACGGTCAGCCACGCCTTCCACTCCCCGCTGATGGAGCCGGTGCTTGAGGAGTTCCGCGCGGTCGCGCGGTCGCTGACCTACCACCAGCCCAGCATCCCGGTCATCTCCGCCGGGGACATCACCTCCGCCGACCACTGGGTCGAGCACGTCCGCTCGGCCGTCCGGTTCACCGACCAGCTCGCCGCCCTGCGCGAGCGCGGTGTCCGCACCGCCGTGGAGGTCGGCCCCGGCGCGGTGCTCACCGCGCTCGCCGGGCACGACGCCTACGGCATCAACGCCGTCCCCGCCCTGCGCACCGACCGCCCCGAGGTGGTGGCCGCCGTCAGCGCGCTCGCGGGCCTGCACGTCGCGGGCGTGGCCGTCGACCTGACCGGCTACCTGGGCGAGCAGCACCCGGTCGAGCTGCCCACCTACGCCTTCCAGCGCAAGCGGTTCTGGTACGAGCTGCCCGAGCGCGACACGACCGCCGACCCGGTGGACGCGGAGTTCTGGGCCGCGGTCGAGGCCGAGGACCTGGGCTCGCTGGGCCTGTCGGCCGACCCGGCCCTGGCCGCGGTGCTGCCGCGGCTGTCGGCGTGGCGCCGCGCCCGCCGCGAGCGCGCCGAGTCCCGCGACTGGCGCTACGACACCACCTGGACCCCGGTGCCCACCGGCGGCGCCCCCGACGGCACCTGGCTGGTGCTCGGCGGCGACGAGCGCGCCGGGGTGCTGGCGAGCCTGGCCGCCGTCGGCGTGGACGCCGTGGCCGCCGAGGTCGACACCCTCGACCGGCACCCCGGTGCCGCGGGCGTGCTGGCCGTGCAGCCCGCGGCCGCCGAGCTGGTCACCCTGCTGGCGCGGATGGCCGAGGCGCTGCCCGACGCCCGGCTGTGGGCGCTGACCTCCGGCGCGGTCTCCACCGGCGCCGACGACCCGCTGACCCACCCCGAGCGCGCCCAGGTCTGGGGCCTGGGCCGGGTCGCCGGGCTGGAGCTGCCGCGCCGCTGGGGCGGTCTGGCCGACCTGCCCGAGGGGTTCCCGGCCGAGGCCGTCGCCCGGCTGGCCGGGGCCCTGACCGGCGGCGAGGACCAGCTGGCGATCCGCGACACCGCGTTCGCCCGCCGCCTGACGCCCGTCACCGCGCCCGGCGCCGCCACGCCGTGGACCGCGCGCGGCACCGTCCTGGTCACCGGCGGCACCGGCGCCCTGGGCGGGCACGTGGCACGCTGGCTGGCGGGCGCGGGCGCCGAGCACCTGGTGCTCACCAGCCGCCGCGGGCCCGACGCGCCCGGCGCCGCCGCGCTGGTGGCCGAGCTGGCCGACCTGGGCGCCCGGGCGAGCGTCGTGGCCTGCGACGTCTCCGACCGCGACGCCGTCGCCGCCCTGCTCGACGGCCTCGACGACCTCACCGCCGTCGTGCACACCGCGGGCGTCGCGGACGCGGGGATGCTGGCCGACACCACCCCCGAGGAGTTCACCCGCGCCACCGCGGGCAAGGCCGCGGGCGCCACCCACCTGCACGAGCTGCTCGGCGACCGGGAGCTGGACGCGTTCGTGCTGTTCTCCTCCATCGCGGGCGTCTGGGGCTCCGGTGGCCAGGCCGCCTACGCCGCGGGCAACGCCCACCTCGACGCCCTCGCCCTGCACCGCCGCGCCCGCGGCCTGGCCGCCACGGCGGTCGCGTGGGGCCCGTGGGGCGGTGGGGGCATGGTGGCCGACGGCGACGACGAGGAGCGCCTGCGCCGCCGCGGCCTGCGCCCGTTCACCCCCACCGCCGCCGTCGCCGCGCTGGCCGAGGCGCTGGCCGACGGCGCGACCACCCGGGTCGTGGCCGACGTCGACTGGCCGGTGTTCGCCCCGCCGTTCACCGCCGCCCGCCCCAGCCCGCTGCTGTCCGCGCTGCCCGCGCTCACCGAGGACGACCCCGCGCCCGCCGCGCACTCCTCGGAGCTGGCCAGGGAGCTGTACGCGCTGGCCCCCGACCGCAGGCACAAGCGCCTGGTCGACCTCGTCCGCGGCCACGCCGCCCGGGTGCTCGGCCACGACGACGTCTCCGGCGTCGCCGCGGGCAAGCCGTTCGCGGAGCTGGGCATCGACTCGCTCACCGCCGTGGAGCTGCGCAACGCCCTGGTCACCGAGACCGGCCTGGCGCTGCCCTCGACGCTGGTGTTCGACTACCCGACCGCCGACGCCATCGCGCTGCTGCTGGCCGCGGAGTTCACCGGCGCCACCGCCACCGCCGAGCAGGCCGAGGCGGGCACCGCCGACGACGACCCGATCGTCGTGGTGGGCATGGCCTGCCGCTACCCCGGCGGGGTGCGCTCGCCGCAGGAGCTGTGGGAGCTGGTCAGCACCGGCACCGACGCCATCACCGGCTTCCCCACCGACCGCGGCTGGGACCTCGAAGCCCTCTACGACCCCGACCCCGAGCGTTCCGGCACCTGCTACACCCGCGAGGGCGGCTTCCTGCACGACGCCGGGTACTTCGACGCGGCGTTCTTCGGCATCAGCCCGCGCGAGGCCATCGCCATGGACCCGCAGCAGCGCGTCCTGCTGGAGACCTCCTGGGAGCTGTTCGAGCGCGCGGGCCTCGACCCGGTCTCGCTGCGCGGCAGCCGCACCGGCGTCTACGTCGGCTCGGGCTACCAGGACTACATCGGCCGCCCGCTGGAGCTGCCCGAGGGCGTCGACACCTACCTGTCCACCGGCAACTCCGCCAGCGTCGTCTCCGGCAGGCTCTCCTACACCTTCGGCTTGCGCGGTCCGTCGGTCACCATCGACACCGCCTGCTCGTCCTCGCTGGTCGCCATGCACACCGCCGCCCGCGCCCTGCGCGCCGGGGAGTGCACGCTGGCGCTGGCGGGCGGTGTCATGGTCATGTCCGGCACCAACGCCTTCGTCCAGTCCGCCCGCAACCGCGCGCTGTCGGCCGACGCGCGCTGCAAGGCCTTCGGCGCGGGCGCGGACGGCACCGGCTTCGCCGAGGGCGTGGGCCTGGTGCTGCTGGAGCGGCTGTCGGCGGCACGGGCCAACGGGCACCGGGTGCTCGCCGTGCTGCGCGGGTCCGCGATCAACTCCGACGGTGCCTCCAACGGCCTGACCGCTCCCTCCGGCCCGGCCCAGCAGGAGGTCATCCGCGCCGCGCTGGCCGACGCCGGGCTCACCGGCGCCGACGTCGACGTGGTGGAGGCGCACGGCACCGGCACGCCGCTGGGCGACCCGATCGAGGCGCACGCCCTGCTCGCCACCTACGGCCGCGAGCGCACCCCCGAGCAGCCGCTGCACCTGGGCTCGCTCAAGTCCAACATCGGCCACGCCCAGGCCGCGGCGGGCGTCGGCGGTGTGATCAAGATGATCGAGGCGATGCACCGCGGCGTGCTGCCGGTGACGCTGCACGCCGACGAGCCGTCCCCGCACATCGACTGGTCGCCGGGCACGGTCAAGGTGCTCACCGAGAACACCCCGTGGCCCGAGCTCGACCGCCCCCGCCGGTTCGCGGTGTCGTCCTTCGGGCTCAGCGGCACGAACGCGCACGTGGTGTTCGAGATGCCCGAGGTGCCCGAGGAGTCCGAACAGTCCGAAGAGGACACTGTGGCCCCGGCGCCGTTCGACGGCCCGGTCGCATGGCCGCTGTCGGCGCGCTCGCAGGCCGCGCTGCGCGAGCAGGCCGCCCGCCTGCTGGCCGAGCTGCCCGCGGGCGCCGCGCCCGCCGAGGTCTCCCACGCCCTGCTCACCACCCGCACCCAGCACCCGCACCGGGCCGTCGTCGTCGGCACCACCACCGACGAGCTGACCGCCGCCCTGCGCGCGCTGGCCGACGGGCAGCCCGCCGACGCACTCGTCGAGGGCCACGCCGACGCCGAGGGCCGCACGGTGTTCGTCTTCCCCGGCGCGGGCTCGCACTGGCACGCCATGGCCCACGAGCTGCTCGCGACCTCGCCGGTGTTCGCCGAGGCGCTGCTGACCGCGGCCGAGGCGGTGCAGCGCCACGCCGACTTCGACGTGCTCGCCACCCTGCGCGGCGAGCCGGGCGGTCTCGACATCGACCGCCTCGACGTCAACCAGCCCGTCCTGTTCGTGGTGATGGTCGCCCTGGCCGCGCTGTGGCGCTCGCTGGGGGTGGAGCCCGACGCGGTCGTCGGCCACTCCCAGGGCGAGGTCGCCGCCGCCCACGTCGCCGGGGTGCTCACGCTCGACGACGCCGCCAGGGTGGTCGTGCACCGCGCCCGCGCCTGGGCCCGGTTGCAGGGCACCGGCGCCATGATGGCCGTCGCGCTGCCCGCCGACGACGTGCTCGCCCGGCTCGCCGCGTGGGGCGGGCGGATCTCGCTGGCGGGGGTCAACGCCCCCACCGCCGTCACCGTCTCCGGCGACACCGACGCCGTGCTGGAACTGCGCGACCAGCTCAAGGCCGAGGGCGTGCGGGTGCGGGTCCTGCCCGGCGCCGACGCCGCGGGCCACTCCGCCCAGGTCGAGAAGCTGCGCGACGACGTCCTGGCCGCCTTCGCCGCGGTGCGCCCGGTGGCCGGGTCCGTGCCGTTCTACTCCACCGTCACCGCCGGGCTGGTGCCCGGCGAGCAGCTGGACGCGGACTACTGGTACGCGAACATGCGCCAGACCGTGCGCTTCGAGCCCGCGCTGCGCGCGCTGGCCGAGGACGGCCACGGCGTGTTCGTCGAGGTCAGCCCGCACCCCATCCTCACCGGCGCCGTGGAGGGCACGCTGCCGGACGTCACCACCGGCGGCCTGCTGCGCCGCGACGACGGCGGCCTGGACCGCGTGCTGCTCTCCGCCGCCGCCTTCGCCGTGCGCGGGGTCGCGGTGGACCTGGGCGCGCTGCTGCCCGAGGGGGTCGGCCGCACCCCGGTCGACCTGCCCACCTACGCCTTCCAGCGCAAGCACTTCTGGCTGGCCAACGCCGCGGTGCCCACCGGCGCCACCGACGAGGCGTTCTGGCGCGTGGTCGAGGACGGCGACGCCGACGCCCTGGCCAAGGAGCTGGAGCTGGCCGACGGCAGCGCGCTGACCGGCCTGCTGCCCGCCCTGGCCGACTGGCACCGCGGCCGCCGCGAGCGCGACGCGCTCGACGCGCTGCGCTACCGCCTCGCCTGGCAGCCGGTGCCCGAGCCCGCCCAGGGCACCGCGCCCACTGGGCACTGGCTCGTCGTGCGGCCCGCCACCGACCGCCCGGCCTGGGCGGACGCGGCGCTGGCCGCCCTGGAGGCCGCCACCCCGGTGTCCGTCGTGGACGTCGCCGTCGGGGAGGACCGCGCGGTGCTGGCCGAGCGGCTGGCCGTCGCGGCGGGGGAGTCGGCCCCGGCGGGCGTGCTGTCGCTGCTAGCCGCCCTGCCGGGGACGCTGCCCGACGCCCCCGCGGTGTCGGCGTCGCTGCACGGCACCACCGTCCTCGTGCAGGCCATGGGCAACATCGAGCTGCGCACCCCCGTCTGGGCGGTCACCTCCGGCGCCGTCCCCGCCGGTGGCGCCCCCGTCACCGACGCCGACGCCGCGCAGGTGTGGGGCCTGGGCAAGGTCGTCGCCCTGGAGCGGCCGCACAGCTGGGGCGGCCTGGTCGACGTGCCGCCCGTCCTCGACGAGCGCGCCGCCGCCCGGCTGCTGGCCGTGCTCACCGGCCTCACCGGGCAGGACGGGCCGGAGGACCAGCTCGCCGTCCGCGACGGCGGGGTGCTCGCCGCCCGCCTGCGCCGCGCCCCCGCCTCGGCCACCCGCCCGATCCGCGAGTACCGCCCGCGCGGCACCGTCCTGGTCACCGGCGGCACCGGCGGCATCGGCGGTCACCTCGCCGCGGCGCTGGCCGAGCGCGGCGCCGAGCACCTGGTGCTCACCGGCCGCCGCGGCCTGGCCACGCCCGGCGCCGCGGAGCTGGCCGCGCGGCTGGGGGAGCGGGGCGTGCGGGTCACCGTCGCCGCCTGCGACGTCGCCGACCGCGACGCGGTGGCCGCGCTGCTGGCCGAGCACGGCACCGACCTCACCGCCGTCTTCCACGCCGCGGGCACCGCCGAGTCCTCCATGCTGGCCGACGTCACCACCGCCGAGCTGGCCGCGCTCGCCGGGGGCAAGGTCGACGGCGCCCGCCACCTCGACGCCCTGCTGGGCGACCGCGACCTGGACGCGTTCGTGCTGTTCTCCTCCGGCGCCGGGATCTGGGGCTCCGGCGGGCAGGCGGGCTACGCCGCCACCAACGCCGCCCTCGACGGCCTCGCCGAGCACCGCCGCACCCGCGGCCTGCGCGCCACCGCGGTCGCCTGGGGCGGCTGGGACGGCGGCGGCATGGCCGACGAGGCGGTCGCGCAGCGCTTCGCCGCGCGCGGCCTGCCGCTGATGCCCGTCGAGCGCGCGCTCGCCTGCCTGTGGAGCGCGCTGGACCGCGACGAGACCACCCTGGTCGCCGCCGACCTGGACTGGACGCGCTTCCTGCCCACCTTCACCATCGGCCGCCCCAGCCCGCTCATCTCCGCGATCCCGGAGGTGCGCGCGCTGGCCGCGGCGCCCAAGCGCGAGGCGGCCCCGGCCGACGGCGACGGCGCCCTGGCCGACCGGCTGCGCGCCCTGCCCCCGGCCGAGCGCGAGGCGGAGCTGGTGGAGTTCCTGCGCGCCCAGGCCGCGGCCGTGCTCGGCCACGACGGCACCGACGAGGTCGGGCCCCGCACGCCGTTCCTGGAGCTGGGCTTCGACTCGCTGTCCGCTGTGGACCTGCGCAACCGGGTCGGCTCGGCGGTGGGCATCAAGCTGCCCGCGGGCCTGGCGTTCGACCACCCCACCGCCGCGGCGCTGGCCGCCCACCTCAGCGGGCAGCTCGGCGGCGCCGCGGCCCCCGCCGAGCAGGCCGCCGCCCCCGCCGGCCTGTCCGACTCGCTGGTCGCGCTGTACGCCAACGCCACCCGCACCGGCCGGGTCACCGAGGCCATGTCCATGCTCGCCACCGCGTCGCAGTTCCGCGACGCGTTCACCGAGCCCGAGGCGGCCACCGGCCGCACCACCCCGGTGCGCCTCGGTGCCGCCGCCGCGCCCGCCGAGGGTGCCCCGCCCGCGCCCACCGTGGTGTGCTTCGCCCCCTACATCGCCCCGGCGGGCATCCAGCAGTACGCCCGCTTCGCCGCCCACCTGCGCGGCGAGCACGACGTGTGGGCGCTGCCCGCGCCCGGCTTCGGCGCGGGGGAGCGGCTGCCCGCCGACATCGCCGCGCTCGGCGCCGCGCACGCCGAGTCGGTGCGCGCGGTCCGCAGCGCGGGCCCGCTGGTGCTCGTCGGCTACTCCTCCGGCGGCTGGGTGGCGCACGCCGTCGCCGCCAGGATGGAGGCCGAGGGCTGCCCGCCCGACGCGGTGGTCATGGTCGACAGCTTCTCCCGGGTGGTGCCGTTCGACCCGGAGTTCCTGCGGTCCATGGGCCACCAGCAGGCCGAGCGGTTCGAGTTCATGACCGCCGCGGGCGACCAGCTCACCGCCATGGGCGGCTACCTGCGCCTGTTCGACTCCTGGGAGACCCCGGAGGTCAGCGTCCCGACCATGCTCGTCCGCGCCCTGGAGCCGATGCCGGGCACCACGCCCGGGGTCGACAGCAGGCCCGCCCCGCCCGAGCACATCAGCACCGTGTTCGAGGTCCCCGGCAACCACTACTCGATGATGGAGGACCACGCCGAGACCACCGCCGGTGCGCTGCGCGCCTGGCTCGCCACCGTCGCCCTGCCGGTCTCCGCCCGGTCCTGAAACCCCCGACGTCGGTCCCGGGGCTCGTCCCCGCCCCGGGACCGACCCTCCCCCCGGGCGCCGCGGCCACCCGCCGCGGCCCGCCCACCGCGCCCACTCGGCGCACCCACCCCGCCCAACCCGACCCTTGCAGGAGCCACCATGTCCAAGTCGCTCTACGAGATCGGTGAGATCCCCGCGCTGGGGGAGGTCCCCGACGAGATGTACGCCACCGTCATCCGCCCGGACCGGTTCGGCGAGCCGGTCAAGGCGATGCAGACCGAGGTCATCGGCATCCCCGAGGTCAAGCCGGGCCAGGTGCTGGTGATGGTGATGGCCGCGGGCATCAACTACAACAACGTCTGGGCTTCGCTGGGCAAGCCGGTCGACGTCATCGCCGCCCGCCAGCGCGCGGGCAGGCAGATGGAGGACTTCCACATCGGCGGCTCGGAGGGCTCCGGGGTGGTGTGGGCCGTCGGCGAGGGCGTCACGAGCGTCAAGGTCGGGGATCACATCGTGCTGTCGGGCTGCGTGTGGGACGAGCACGCCGAGGACATCCGCCTGGGCGCCGAGCCGATGACCTCGTCGTCGCAGTTCGTCTGGGGCTACGAGAACAACTGGGGCAGCTTCGCCCAGTTCACCGTGGTCGAGGACTACCAGTGCCACCCCAAGCCCGCCAACCTGACCTGGGAGGCGGCCGCCTGCTACATGCTCACCGGCGCCACCGCCTACCGGCAGCTGCGCGGGTGGATGCCGAACGTGGTCAACCCCGGCGACCCGGTGCTGATCTGGGGCGGCGCGGGCGGCCTGGGCTCGATGGCGATCCAGATCACCCGGCACTACGGCGGCCGCCCGATCGCGGTCGTCTCCAGCCTGACGCCCCGACCGAGAAGGAGAACCCGACCATGTCCACCCTGACGTCTGGAGGCGCTGTGGCCCCCGGCACCGAGGCGCCCGCCTACCCCACGGACCGGGGCGGCTGCCCGTTCCGCCAGCCCGCCGGGCTGGCCGAGTTCCGCGACCGGGCGCCGGTGGCCCGCGCGACGTTCGCCAGCGGCCGGGAGGGGTGGTTGGCCACCGGGCACGCGGAGGTGCGCGCGATCCTGCGCGACCCGCGGTTCAGCGTCCGCATCCCCGGGTCGCTGCACGAGTCCGCCGACGTGGTCAAGCACCTCCCCGGCCGCGGCAGCCTGCTCTGGCAGGACGGCGAGGAGCACGACAGCGACCGCCGCCTGCTCGCCCGCGAGTTCACCGTGCGCCGGATGAACCTGCTGCGCCCCAACATCCAGCGCATCGTCGACGAGCACATCGACCGGATGCTGGCCGCGCGGGCCCCGGTCGACCTGGTCAAGATGTTCGCCGTGCCGGTGCCCTCCGCGGTGATCTCCGACCTGTTCGGGGTCCCCGAGGACGTCCGCGAGGACTTCCAGTCCGGCGCCGAGGCGATGATGGCCCTCAACACCGACCCCGAGGCGCTGGCGGCGGCGGGCATGCGGGTCAGCATGATCGTCTACCAGGTCATCCAGCGCAAGCGCGCCGAACCGGGCGACGACCTCATCTCCGGCCTGCTCGCCCTGCCCGACCCCGAGGGCGTGCTGACCGACGAGTTCCTGGTCACCATGGCCTCCACGCTGCTCATCGCCGCGCACGACACCACCGCCTGCATGATCGGCCTGGGCACCGCCCTGCTGCTGGACAACCCCGACCAGCTCGCCCTGCTGCGCGAGCGCCCCGACCTCGTCCCCGGCGCGGTGGAGGAGATGCTGCGCTACCTCAGCATCGCCCAGCGCGGCGCCGAGCGCGTGGCCGTCGAGGACGTCGAGATCGCGGGCGTCACCATCAAGGCGGGCGACCAGGTGGCGGTGCACATCCCGGGCGCCAACCTCGACCCGGCCATCTCCGAGGGCGCCGAGGACTTCGACGTCACCCGCCGCCCCACCCCGCACGTGGCGTTCGGGTTCGGCTCGCACCAGTGCATCGGCCAGCAGCTGGCCCGCATCGAGCTCCAGGTGGTCTTCGAGACCCTGCTGCGCCGCCTGCCCGGACTGGCCCTGGCCAAGCCCATCGACCAGATCCCCTTCCGGGACGAGATGGTCTTCTACGGCGTGCACGAGCTGCCCGTGACGTTCTGACCCCGGCCTGCGCGGGGAGGTCGCCCGACCTCCCCGCGCACCGTCCTCTGTGGCGGGTTCGGCCCCGCCGTGGTGCAGTGGAGGGGTGCACCAGCTGACCACACCGGACACCTCCACCGTCGACCGCGCCGCCCGCCGCTGGCTGGGCGTCGCGGTGGGCAGCGCCCTCGCGCTCGTCGCGGTGTACCTGCTGGCGGTGTGGACCAGAGCGGGCCAGCGCTTCGAGAACGCCGCACTGCGCGGTGCCGACGAGGCCGGTTCCCCCGCCCTGACCCAGGCCGACGAGGGACTGGGCGACATCACGGTCACCTCGCTCGCGGTGGCCATCGCCCTGGTGCTGCTCATCGGGTTGCTGCGCAAGCGCGGTGACCTCGCCCTGGCCGCCGCGGGCGTGATCGTCGCGGGCCAGGTCGTCACCCAGGTCCTCAAGCGCTTCGTGCTGCCCCGCCCCGCGCTCGTCCCGGTCGACGGCGATTACGGTCACAACAGCCTCCCCAGCGGCCACACCACGATCGCCATGACGGTGCTCTTCGCCGTGCTGATCGTCGTCCCGCACCGGTGGCGCGGGGTGGCCCTGTTCTTCCTGCTGTCCTGGGCGGTGGCCATCGGCGCCTACACCGTGACGGCCAAGTGGCACCGCCTGTCCGACACCCTCGCCGCCGACGCCATCGCCCTCGGCCTCGCCTGCGCCGCGTCCTGGTGGCTGGCCCGCCGCGGCGCCGTCGCCCCGCACACCGGGCCGCGCCGGGTCCCGCGCGTGCTGATCATCGGCTTCACCGCGGGGGTCGGCGTGCTGTCCCTCGTCCTGGGCGTGCTGCTGTTCGCCCTGGCCGTCGCGAACGAGGGCGTGCGGGCGACCCTCGACGGCAACCCCTACGTCGTCTACCTCGCCGCCAACTCCTTCGCGTCCGCGGGCTCGATCGCCGCCGCCCTGGTGTTCCTGTGGACCTGGCGCCGCCTGGAAGTGCCCTGACCAGGCCCGACCCGATCACCGCCCAGCCCGGTCGGGTGAACCCTGAAACGATCTCCGGAGCCCGAGCGACGATGCCGGCGACCGGGCCGGGCACCGCCCGCGCCACCGAGCCGAACCGATGAGGGCGCATGGGCTTCTTCGACATCTTCCGGCGCAAGGCCACGCCCGCGCCCCCGCGGGCGCCGCACCGCGGACCCACCCCCGAGGGCCCCGGCTTCGCCGTGGTGGACGTCGAGACCACCGGCCTGTCCCCGAACACCCACCGCGTCGTTGAACTGGCCATCCTCCGCACCGACGCCGCGGGTCGCGTGGTGGACGAGTGGGTCAGCCGGTTCAACCCCGACGGCCCCGTGGGCGCCACGCACGTCCACGGCATCACCGCCGCCGACGTCGCGGGCGCCCCCCGCTTCGCCGAGGTGCTGCCGGAGATCACGACCCGGCTGTCCGGCGCGGCGGTCGCGGGCCACAACGTCCGCTTCGACCTCGGCTTCCTGCGCGCGGAGTTCGCGCGGGCCGGGTGGGCGCTGCCCCACCTGCCCGCCGCGTGCACGCTGGAGCACAGCTGGGACCACCTCCCGCACCTGGACCGCAGGCGCCTGGCGGACTGCTGCGCCGCCACCGGTGTCCGGCACGCGGGCGCGCACTCCGCCCTCGGGGACGCCCGCGCCACCGCCGCCCTGCTCGCCCACTACCTCGACCCGCGCTCGGGCAGGCCGCCGGCCCGGGAGCTGACCGACCTGCCCCAGCAGGGTGCGCTCATCACCTGGCCCACCAAGCCCCGCGGCCCCCGCCCGCAACCGTCCACCCAGGACCACGTCCAGCGCAGGATCGCCGCCGCCCAGGCCAAGCCGCCCGCCGAGCCGCTGATGGCCCTGCTCCGGAACGCGCCGCTGGCCGACGCGCTCGACGACGGCGCCCCGCCGGGATCCCTCCCGTACCTGGAACTGCTGGCCGACGTGCTCGAAGACGGCGTGATCACCGACGCCGAGCGCACCGCCCTGGCCGAACTCGCCGCGCTCTAGGACCTGGACGCGGACGGGCTCGCCGCCGCCCACCGCGGCTTCCTGCTCGCCCTCGCGCACCTCGCCCTCGACGACGGTCGCGTCACCAAGGCGGAGAAGGCCGAGCTGACCACCACCGCCGCCCTGCTCGACGTGCCCGCCACGGCGCTCACGGCCCTGCTCGACGCCGCCGAGACCGCCCGCACCGCCCGCCTTTCCGCAGGCCTGAAGCCCCTGCCCGCCCAGTGGGCGCACGGCGAACCACTGCGCGTCGGCGACAAGGTCGCCTTCACCGGCGACAGCGAGCTGCGCGACGAACTGGAGCAGCGCGCCGAACGGCTGGGCGTCCGGGTGATGGGCAACGTCTCCCGCCGCACCGCGCTGCTCGTCACCTGCGGCGACTTCACCGGCACCAAGGCCAAGAGCGCGGCCTCGCTCGGCACCCGGTGCGTGCCCCCGGAGGACTTCGCCGTCCTCTTGGAGCACCTGCAACCCGCCGCCCGCCCGACCCCCGCCCCGCAGCGCACCCCCAAGCTGGCCCCGACCCCGCCCGCGGTCAACGCCGTGGCGGTCCCCACCGTCTCGCCTGCGGAGATGCGCGCGTGGGCGCGCACCAACGGGTACGAGGTGAGCGACCGAGGCCGAGTACCCGCCGACGTTGTCGCGGCCTACAAGGAGGCGCACCCCTGACCGCGCCGCGATCGACGCCCTGGCAGGAGGATTGGGTTTGACTGGATTTGCCATCCTTCGGAGGGCGATGCACTCCTGTGATCGGTGTAACGCCGTACGGGATGCGGCGATGGTCCAGTCCGAGTGGCCCGCAGGCCACGCGGAGCGCTGGGGAGGACGTGCGGTGGGGTTGTTCGGGAACCGGGAGAACCCGGAGGTCGTGGCGCTGCGCCAGCAGGTCGGTTCGGCCGAGGCGACGATCGCCGAGCTGCGCGGGTGGGTGGGCCAGTTGCGCGGCGTGGACGCCTCGGCGCGGGAAGCGGAGCTGCGCGCGCTGCGCTCCGCGGTGGATGCGACGCGGCGGGAGCACGCCGAGGTCGAGCAGCGGACCAGAGACGCTCAGGCCGAGCTGGTCGCAGTGCGCTCCGAGGTCGTCGAGACGCGTGAACTGGCCTTGCTGCAGCAGGTCGGCGTCTACGACTACGCTCACCCGCTTGAGGACGCGCTGGCCTACAAGAACACCCTTGCGGCGCTGCGCAAGCGGGTCAAGGAGATGGCGCGCACCGACGCTGTGTCCTGCCACGTGGACTGGTCTGTCAACGGGTCCGCCAGGGAGGGGCAGAAGCTCGGACGTGACATGGCCAAGCTGATGCTGCGGGCCTACAACGCCGAGGCGGACAACGCCGTCCGCGCGGTCAAGCCGCACACCCGCGAGGCGGTCAAGGAACGCCTGTCCAAGACCCGGGAGACCATCGGCAAGCTCGGGAAGCTGATGTCCATCAGCGTCTCACCCGCCTATCACCGGCTCCGGTTGCAGGAGATCGACCTGACCGCCGACTACCTGGTCAAGGCCGACGAGGAGAAGGAACAGGCCAGGGCCGAGCGGGAGCGGCTGCGGGAGGAGGCCAAGGTGATGAAGGAGATCGAGCGCGAGCGCGCCAAGTTGGCCAAGGAGCGGGCGCACTTCGCCACCGTCGTCACCCGCTTGGAGGCCAGCGGTGACGCCGAGGCGCTGGTGAGGGCTCGTGAGCAGTTGGCGGCGGTGGACGACGCTCTCAGCGGGGTCGACCACCGGGCGGCCAACGTGCGAGCGGGCTACGTGTACGTCATCTCCAACATCGGGGCCTTCGGCCCGGACATGGTGAAGATCGGCATGACCCGTCGGCTGGAGCCGATGGACCGGGTGCGCGAACTCGGTGACGCCTCGGTGCCGTTCCGCTTCGACACGCACGCCCTGTTCTTCTCCGAGGACGCCGTCGCGCTGGAGAACGCGCTGCACCACCGCTTGGCCGACCGGCGCGTCAACGTGGTGAACCACCGGCGCGAGTTCTTCTACGCCACCCCGGCCGAGGTCCGCGACCTGCTGGTGACGCTGGGGGACGACCACGTGCTCGAGTACACCGAGACCGCTGAGGCCCTGGAGTGGCGAGCCTCGTCCCCGGACCGGCGCGCGGCAGGCGCCCCCGCGCTCGTCGGCGCGGGTGTCGATGCCGGTGGCGACGGCGACCTTTCGGACGACGGCGAATGACCGGGGCGGCAGCGGGGGGCAACGGCACGGTCGACCGACCCGCGGGCTGGCTACCCGATCCGCTGGATGACTCACTGATCCGCTATTGGGACGGTCATCGGTGGACCTTCGAGACTGCGGCGCGACACAGTCCCGCACCCCCGCCGCTGCCTGTTGCGCCAGCGGCCGCTGCGCCGGTCCTGCGGGCGGACATCGCCGGAGCGGTGGCTCGCGTGCGCGGTGGCCTGCTGGGCGCCATGAAGGAGGTCAAGCTCCTGGCTGAACACCTCATGCCTGATGAGCAGGTGCTCGCGCTCACGGGCGCGCACGGCGACGGCAGCGGGGTGCTGGTTTGCACCAACCGCAGGCTGCTCTTCTTGTTCATCGGCATAGTTCGGCGCCAGTTCCTCGCCGTCGAGTGGAACGCTGCGAAGGCTGTGGTCTACACCCGGTCGGCCAGGACGTTGCAGGTGTTCACCACGCGGCCGTCCAAGCGGGCTGTCCCCGCGCTGTCCGTGCGGGTCTACGACATCACCGATGCCGAGGCGATCATCAATGCGGCCCAGGCCGCCTCTGCCGCGCCCCGCTTGGACGTTGCCTGACCTGTCAGGTGTTGTCGTCCCACCAGTTCAGGACGCGCTGGGCGTGGAGGGTGAGCCACTTGGAGGGGTGGCCGTCCTCGACGTCGACGTCGAACCAGACGGCGCCGGGGAGCTTGCCCTTCTGCGCCCAGGTGCCGTCTGGTCGGCGCAGGGAGCGGACGTGGGCGATGGCCTCGGCGGCGCGCGGGTCGGGTGGCGTGCCGTCGAGCTGGGAGGCCTGGCGGAAGTAGTCGGTGGCGTTGAGGGTGGTGTAGAGCCAGCGCATGGGGTAGGGGCAGGCGAAGACCCAGTCCCCGACCGGTTCGCCGGTGGACCTGCGGTGGAGGAGGTGGCGCTCCAGCAGGTACTCCTCGCCCGCGTGGCGGGCGGCGCGGGTGTCCGGGGTGCCGCCGGTGGCCTGGTCGTGGGCGAGCAGGCCCTTGAGGGAGTTCAGCGTGGAGTGGAAGGACGAGCGGGTCGAGCCCTCCACCCACTCGCAGTTCCAGCCGCCGTCCGGCAGCCGGTGCTCCACCAGCCAGTCCACGACGCCCCGCACGTCCGCGCCCAGCCACAGCCCGTTGGCGACCGTCATCGCGTTGATGCAGCAGTCGACCTCACCGTCCCAGTAGGGCAGGTCGTCGTACTCCCAGCGGGCGTTCTCGGCCAGCAGGTCCGCGGTGCCGCGCAGCGCGGCCGGGTCCAGTCCCCACTCGCGCAGGGTCACCAGCGACCACGTGGTCGCCGTCCACGGCTGACCCTCCACCTCGGGCTTCTCGGCGGGGAAGTACGCACCGCCCGCCCACTGGCCGTCGGGGTCCTGGTGGGACAGCAGGCGCGCGCCGAAGCCGGTCGTCGCGACCTGGGCGCGCGTCGCCTGCCACACCTCGGGCGGCGCGCCCAGCAGGTCGCGCTGCACCTGCCAGCGCAGCGCGGGGTCGGAATCCAGCAGCCAGGCCGTCAGTCCCTCGTCCACCGGCCGCACACTAGGCGGTGCTCGACGGACCTGCCACCCGCTCCGTTCCCCTACCCGCCACCCGCCCCGGTCCCCCTACCCGCCCCCGCGTCCCCACCCGGCACCGTCCCCGACCTGACACCACGGCCGCCTGCCCCGCGAGGGGTGCCTCCGGCCGCGCGCCACGGTCGGGGGCGGGTCAGAGCGGCCGGTCCGCGGCCGGCTGCGGCGTGGTGAACTCGACGTCCTCGGTGGTGGCGGCCTCGACGCCCGCCTGGACGCGCGCGGACGGCAGCACCTTGGCCAGGAGCAGTTGCAGCGGCATGCGCGCGTGGGCCACGGCCACCGCCCAGCGCGGCGTCCAGATCCGGCTGGTGCGCCGGGCGATCCCGCGGTCGAGCGCGTCGATCGCCGTGGCCAGCTCCGTGGTCGGGGTGAGCGTGCCGCGCGGGCCGAAGAACCGGCGCGCGGCCTCGGTGTCGAAGCCGCGGCTGGTCATCTCGGTGCGCAGCTCCGCGAAGTAGGCCACGCCCACCCGGGCCCCGGTCGGGGCCAGCTCGATGCGCAGGGTGTCGCCCAGCGCCTCGACGGCGGCCTTGGACGTGCTGTAGGCGCCGAGCAGGGGCAGGTGGATAGCGGCCGCCATCGATGAGACGAGCAGGGCGTACCCGCCGGGGTGGGCGATGTGGGGGCCCGCCGCGCGCAGCGTGTGCACGGTGCCGAGCAGGTTCACCCGCAGGGTGGTCTCCAGCACCGATAGGTCGCCGTGCAGCACCGACCACTGCCGGGCGATGCCCGCGTTGGCGACCACGACGTCGAGCCCGCCCAGCTCCTCGACCAGTTCAGCGACGGCCGTGGAGACCGCCGCGGCGTCGGACACGTCGCACTCGCGCCAGGGCGCGGCGCAGTCGCGGGCCACCCCCGCCAGCAGCTCCGGCTCCAGGCCGAGCAGCGCGACCTGGTGGCCCGCGGCGTGCAGCCTGCGCGCCAGGGCCGCGCCGATGCCGCGGGCGGCGCCGGTGATGAGGGTTCGGGTTCCAGGTGACCTCCGCACGCCGACAACGCTAGCATCTACGTACACCAGTGTTCGCAAAGCGGGGGTGGGACGTTGTACGAGGTGTTGGAGCCGGACACCGCGCACGGGCGGGTGTACCGCGCCCTGGTCGCGGCCGGGTCGGCTGACCTCGACGAACTCGCGGGCTGCGCGCGGATGGACCCGGACGCCGTCCGCGCCGTGCTGGACGAGCTGTGCGCCGCCGACGTCGCCAGGGCCGCGGGCGGCACCTGGACGGCGACCTCGCCCGAGCGCACTGTCGCGGCCGTGCTGGTCGCCGAGGAGCGCAGGCGCTCGCGGATGTGGGAGCTGGCCGGGGCGCTCGACGCCCTGCACGGGCGCAGCGCCCGGTCCTGCGCGGCGGCGGTCGAGGTGGGCACCGACGCCGAGCTGGTCGAGTGGGTCGACCGGGTGCAGCGCCACGCCGAGCGGGAGGTGCGCTGGCTCGACCGGCCCCCGCACCCCGGCGGCGCGGCCCGGCTCGCTGACCAGGAGCGGTTGCAGGTGGCGCGGATGAGCGCGGGCGTGCGCTACCGGGTCGTGCACGACCAGCGGGTGACCACCGACCCGGACCGGCTCGCCGCCACCGGCAGGCTGGTGGACTGGGGCGAGCAGGCCAGGGTGCTCGCCGCGCTGCCGGTCGGGCTGCTGCTGGCCGACGACCGGATGGGCCTGCTGGTGCCCGAGCCGGGCCACGGCGGTGCGCTGCTGCTGCACCCGTCCAGCATGCTCACCGCGTTCACCGGGGTGTTCGAGTCGCTGTGGCGGCTGGCGGTGCCGCTCTCGCCAGCGGGCGCGGTCACCGCCGAGGACCGGTCGATCCTGTCGCTGATGGCCAGCGGCGTGCCCGACGAGGCGATCGCGCGGCGGCTGGCGCTGTCGCGGCGCACGGTGGTGCGCCGCGTCGCCGCGCTGTTCGAGCGCCTGGGCGCCACCTCCCGCTTCCAAGCAGGGGTCCAAGCGGCGCACCGGGGGTGGTTGTAGTGGCGCGTCCGGGCGCCCACCCGTGAAGCGGTGCCCACCCGTGAAGCAGTACTGAGCGCGCCACCCCTGGCGCACCTGTGACCGAGCACGACGACGCGGAGCACCCCGGGTGGATGGTGGTGCTCCGAGGACCACGGAGGACCCATGAAATTCACAGCACTGGCCGCGGTGGTGGTGGCGGTCGCGGCGACCGTCACCGCCACCGCGCAGGCGAGCGCCGCGGGCTGCGCGCAGGTCGCGGTCTTCGAGGCCGACGGCTACCGCGGCGGTGAGACCCTGCCGAACTGGCGGGCGTCGGCGTTCAACCGGAACCCGCCCGCGGGGTACCAGATCATCGAGGTGCCCTACTTCGCGGGCGTGTTCCCGGTCGTCGACCGCATGGCGCTCGACGAGTCGGTGGCCGGGGGCGCGGCGAAGATGGAGGCCGCGGTCCGCGCCCACCACGCCGCCTGCCCCGGCACGCACCTGCGGCTCGCAGGCTACTCCGAGGGCGCGCTGGTGGCCGGTGACGCGCTGGAGAAGTTCGCCAGGACCAACGACATCCCGCACAACCAGATCTCCGGCACCCTCTACGGCAACCCGCGCCGGTCCTTCGGCGACGGCGGCCTCGGCGGGGTCGCGGGCGGCATCGAGACCAACCTGCCGACCATCCTGCCGGGGGTGACCATGCGCGGCGGCCGCGACTTCCGCGACGTGGCGGTGCGCGACGTGTGCAACGAGAACGACGGCATCTGCAACTCCACCAACCTGATCACCAACTTCGCCGCGTTCGCCAACGGCCTCTACGGCTACGCCACCGGCGACCACGGCTACGACCTCAACCCCGCCCGCGACACCGGCTCAGGCCAGACGCTGAACCGGCAGGCGCCCAGGCTCCCCTACGGCCCGCCGCTGCCGCTGCCGATCGGCACCCCGTGGCAGATCCAGCAGCTGCTCGGCGTGGGGCCGCGCGCGGCGTCGCAGGGCCTGCTGCCGCCCGCGCTGCCCGCGCAGGTCACCCAGGCGCTCCAGGGCGACCCGTGGTTGCAGCTGATGCTCTCCGCCTGACCAACACCGCCTGATCGCGGACGAGCGCTGAGGGGGCTGCCCACGCGGCAGCCCCCTCAGCGCTTCCCTGGGCAGGGGCGAGACGCCCCACCCGTGCTCAGCGGTGCCAGGTCAGTCAGCGGTCAGGTCAGAACGCCAGCGACCAGCTGTCGATGGTGCCGGTGTCGTAGGTCCACACGTCGGTCACCCGCAGCTTCCACGCCCCGTTCCGGGCCTCGGACGAGGCGTCGACGGTGAACGTCTGGTGCACGCCGGTGCTGCTGTTGGCGCCCCCGGCCTGCTTCAGCGCGTACACCCGACCGGACGGGCCCACCAGGTCGATGGCGAGGTCGGCGGTGTAGGTGTGGCTGATGTCGACCTTCACCGCGGTGGCGGTGGAGGCGTTGCCGGTGCAGTTCGACAGGGTGATCGTCGAGGTGACCGGGGTGTTGTTGTCCGGGATGGACGTGGCGGTGGTGTTCGCGCCACCGGTGCAGGTGGGCGTCGGGGTGTCGCCGCCGCCACCGATGAAACCGGTGTAGAGCAGCTTGTTCGGCGAGCCGGAGCCCGGGTTCTTCACCACGCCGGAGGTCGCGCCGTTGACCAGGGCGTCGCGCACCTGCTGGGGGGTGGCCGACGGGTTGGCCGAAGCGTAGAGCGCGGCCGCGCCGGTCACGTGCGGGGTGGCCATGGACGTGCCGGACATCGACGTCGTGCCACCGCCGTTGCGGGTGGAGGTGATGCCGGTGCCGGGGGCGAAGATGTCCGTGCACGTCCCGTAGTTGGAGAACGACGAGCGGTTGTCCGAGGAGTCGGTGGCGTTCACCGTGATCGCCTCGGGCAGGCGCGCCGGGGAGGTGCCGCAGGCGTTGGTGTTGTCGTTGCCCGCGGCCACGGCGAAGGTGACGCCGGACTGGATGGCGGCCTTGACCGCGTTGTCCACCGAGGTGTCCGCGCCGCCGCCCAGGCTCATGTTCGCCACCGCGGGCTTGACGGCGTTGCGCGCCACCCAGTCGATGCCGCTGATGATCTGGGAGTACTGCCCGGAGCCCTGGCAGTTGAGCACCCGGACGCTGACCAGCTTGACCTTCTTGGCCACGCCGTAGGTGGCCGACCCGACCGTGCCCGCCACGTGCGTCCCGTGGCCCTGGCAGTCCGAGGCGTCGGCGTCGCCGTCGATGAAGTCGTAGCCGTCCTTGGCCCGGCCGCCGAACTCGGGGTGCGCCTTGTAGATGCCGGTGTCCAGGATGTACGCGGTCACGTTGGACGCCCCGGTGGTGGGGTAGGTGTACTTGCCGTCGAGCGGCAGGTTCTTCTGGTCCACCCGGTCCAGGCCCCAGGTCGCGCCGGTCTGGGTGTCGCTCGCCCTGGCGATGCCGTCCTGCTGGACGTAGGCCACGGCCGGGTCGGCGGCGAGCCTGCGCGCGCCCGCCTCGTCCAGCCGCACCGCGAAGCCGCGCAGCGTCGCGGTGTAGGTGGCGCGCACGGTGCCGCCGTACTTGCCCGCCAGCGCCTGCGCCGCCCCGGTCGTCGCCGCGGCGGTGGCCGCGCCGTCCTTGAGGACCACCACGTAGCTGCCCGCCACCGGGTTCGCCGCGGCCAGCACGGTCCCGGTCGGCGCGGGTGCGGTCGGCGCCGTCGGCTGCGCGGTCGCCGGGGCGGCCAGGCCCGCCACCGCGGCCAGCGCGCCGCAGACCACGGCGGTGGCCCTGGCGCGGGTGTCGCGATCGTGTCGCATCGTCGGTATCTCCACTTCGGCAGCGCCGGTGGTGCTCGACCCCGGCGGAGGGCCGCCGGGCAGGGAGGCGAAGGCTGGCGGCCACTCGGGATTCACCCTCCGTTGAGCGTCCGCGGCGGACAATCCGGGTTTCGGTAGGTAGGGCTACGCGACTTTCACCCCGCCCTGGTCAAGGGCCCGCCACCCACCCTGTGTCCTCTCCCGCCACCCACCCTGCGTCCTCTCCCGCCCCCGCGCCACGGCTGCCCGGCACGACGACGGACGAGCTGGCGCCACCCTCCGGGGGGGCTGGCCCTAGGATCGAATCCCTGGTTCGCCACCGCGCCGCGCCGGGAGGTGCCTTGACACGACCGCAGCGCCCGCTGCCCGCCCACGCCAGACCCGGTCCGCCGGTGCCCGCCCACCCCCGGGTCCGCACCAGCTCCCCGGTGCTGGTCGGCCGCGACGAGCAGTTCGGCGTGCTGCGCTCGGTCGCCGCCCTGCACCCGGCGGTGGTGCTGGTCGAGGGCGAGGCGGGCATCGGCAAGAGCAGGCTGCTGGCCGAGCTGCTGGCCGGTGACCTCGGGCCGGTGCTGCCGCTGGTCGGCACCTGCGCCCAGGTCGGGGAGCCGTTCCCGTACGGGGCGGTGCTGGAGGCGCTGCGCGGGGCCGGGCCGCGGCTGGCCAGGCTCTCGGCACCCAACCCGGTCACCGGCGCGCTCGCGCCGCTGCTGCCGGAGATCGCCGAGCACCTGCCGCCGCTGCCGGTGCCCATCGGCGACCCGCGCGCCGAGCGGCACCGGCTGTTCCGCGCGGTGCGCGAGCTGCTGCGGGCGGTGGGCCCGGTGCTGCTGGTCGTGGAGGACCTGCAGTGGGCCGACGACGGCACCCGCCAGCTGCTGCGGTTCCTCATGAGCGACCCGCCCCCCAGCCTGTCCACGGTGGTGACCTACCGCCGCGAGGACCTGCCCGGCGGGCTGCCGCTCGGTGCGGCGTACCGGCCGCCGACCGGGGTGGTCAGCGTGCTGCTGGAGGTCGCGCCGCTGGGCGTGGCGGACGTGCGGGCGCTGGCCGAGGCCATCCTGGGCGCGCAGACGGTGTCGGCGGACTTCGCCGCCCGCCTGCACGAGCGCACCGCGGGCATCCCGTTCGTCATCGAGGAGACGCTGCGGACCCTGCGCAACCCCACCGGCTCCGTGCGCGCCGACGGCGCCACCGCGCGCAGGCTGCTCGACTCGGTGGAGGCGCCGGTGCTGCTGCGCGACGCCATGGCCGAGCGGCTGGGCAGGCTGCCCGCCGACGCGACCAGGGTCGTGCACGCCGCGGCGGTGCTGGGCGCCCCGGCGACCGCCGAGCTGCTGCGGGAGGTCTCCGGCATCCCCGAGCAGCGGCTGCGCCCGGCGCTGACGCACGCGCTGAGCGGGCACGTGCTGCACGAGGTCGGCGCCGACCGCTACGGCTTCCGGCACACCCTGGCCCGCCAGGCGGTCTACGACACCCTGCCCGCCCCGGACCGCACGCACCTGCACGGCAGGGCGGTCGACGCGCTCGACGCGCTGCGCCCGCGGCCGCTGGTGCAGCTGGTGGAGCACAGCGAGCGGGCGGGCCGGTTCACCGAGTGGCTGCACTACGGCGAGTCCGCCGCCGACCGGTCCACCGAGATCGGGGACGCCGCCACCGCCACCTCGCTGCTGCAACGGCTGCTGCGCGCACCCGCCCTGCCCGCCGAGCACGTCGACCGGCTCGCCACGAAGCTCGGCGCCAACGCCTACACCGGCCTGGACCAGCGCGACCCGGCCGAGCTGCTCGAACGCCTGCTGGACGACCCGCGCCTGTCGCTGTCGGCGCGCGGGGAGGTGCGCCTCTACCGCGGGTTGTTGCTGCTGCGCTCGGCAGGGGAGCTGGGCTCGGCGCGCGCGGAGATCGAGCGGGCCGTCACCGACCTCATGCCCGACCGGCCCGACCTCGCCGCGCGCGGCACCGCCGTGCTCGCCCAGCCCTACATCGGCACGGTGCCGCTGTCGGAGGTCGAGCCGTGGCTGGACGAGGCGGACAAGTACCGGGCGGCCACCGACAACCGGGAGCTGTGGCTGTCGCTGATGGCCAACGAGCTCGGCTCCAAGCTGCACACCGGCGCCCCCGGGGTCACCGACCGGCTGGCCGAGCTGCCCGAGGTGGTCGACACCGTGGGCGAGCAGCGCCAGCTCGCCCGCTGCCGCTGCAACGTCGGCGACGCCGCCGCCTACACCGGGCACCTGCGCCTGGCCGACGAGCAGCTGCGCGCGGGCCTGCGGCTGGCCGCGGACTGCAAGGCCACCTTCGTCATGTCCACCGCCCGCGCCACCCGGGCCCGGCTGGACTGGCTGGTGGGGGAGTGGGACGGGCTGGCCGAGCGCACCGCCCGCAGGCTCGACGAGTACCGCGACCTCTACCCGGTGGCCAGCGAGCTGGCGCTGGTCCTGGGCTCGCTGGCGGTGGCGCGCGGGGAGTGGGCGGAGGCGACCAGCTGGTTCACCGAGACCGGCGCGTTCGCCCCGGAGGAGGCCATCACCCAGGTCGCCGTCGCAGGCTGCGCGGGGCTGGCGTGGAACGCGCTGCACCAGGACGACGCCGAGCGCGCCTGCGTGGACGCCGACCGCGGGCTGGCGGTGCTGCGGGTCAAGGGGATCTGGGCGTGGGCCGGGGAGATCGCGCCGGTCGGGGTCGCCGCGCTGCTGGCCGCGGGCCGGGTCGAGGACGCGGCGGCGGTCGTGGTGGAGGTGGCCGACGGCATCGCCGGGCGCGACACCCCGCTCGCCGCCGCCGCGCTCGCCCAGTGCCGGGGCCGGGTGGCCGAGCACGCGGGCGACCTGGTGGCCGCTGCCGCGCACTACGCCGACGCCATCGACCGCTACACCGCCCTGCCCGCCCCGCACCACGCCGCCACCGTCGCCGAGCGCCGCGCGGTCTGCCTGCTGCCCACCGACCCCGAGGAGGGCACGCGGCTGCTGTCGGCGCAGGTCGACGTGTTCGACGGCCTCGGCGCCACCCGGGACGCCGCCCGCTGCCGCCACCTGCTGCGCGAAGCGGGCGGCGGCAAGCCCTCCCGCCGCGGCAGGCGCGGGTATGGCAACGAGCTGTCGCCGCGGGAGTTGGAGGTCGCGCGGTTGCTGGCCGCGGGGCACACCAACCGGGAGATCGCGGAGGTGCTGTTCCTGTCCCCGCGCACGGTGGAGCAGCACGCCGCCCGCGTCCTGCGCAAGCTGGGCGTCGGCTCGCGCGCGCACTTGCAGGCGGAGGACCTGCGCTGACCCACCCCGCTCGTAGTGGTCACCCCACAACGGGGGATCGGCTGCTCACGGGGGGTAGGTCAACCGTCCGAAGAGGACGAACACCACGGCTGTGATTCCCTGCTCCACAGCGACGGCGTGAGGACGGCTTGGGCGTCAGCGGCTCAGCTCGTGGGGTGGCAGGGTGCGGACGAAGTCCAGGAAGCGCGCCGCCGCTGGTGTCAGGTCACCGCCGGTGCGCCACGTCAGGCCGACCGTGCGGCGCGCCGCCGCCGTGGTGAGGGGGATGCCGACCGTCCCGGACAGGCCCGCGAACGGCTCCGGCAGCAGGGCCACGCCCAGCCCGGCGGCCACCAGGCCCTCGATCGTGGCCAGGTCGGCGCTCTCGAACGAGATCGCGGGGGCGATGCCCGCCTCGGCGAACAGGCCCTCCAGCAGCGCCCGGAACCCGAAGCCCTGCGGGGTGGTGATGAACTCCTCCGCCGCCAGCTCCGCCAGCGCCACCCGATCGCGGTCGCGCAGCGGGTGCACCGGCGGCACCACCAGCAGCAGCCGCTCGTCCTGGAGCGGGATCCACCCGTGCCCACCCGGCGGGCGCGGGGAGGTGATGGCGAACTCCGCGGCCCCCGAGCGCAGGTCGTCGAGGATGACGTGGCCGGGCTCCTGGCGCAGCACCACCCGCAGCCGGGGCGCGTGGGCGTGGAAGGCCCGCAGCAGGGCGGGCACCAGCGAGGTCGCCATGGAGTCGAGGAAGGCCAGCCGCACCACACCGGTGTCCGGGTCGAGCCTGCCCGCCAGCTCGGTGCGCAGCTGCTCGTAGCGGGCGGTCAGCTCGCGGGCGGCGGTCACCACGAGCGCGCCGTGCGGGTTGGGCACGACGCCGGTGGGCAGCCGCTCGAACAGCCGGGTGCCCAGCTCCGCCTCGACCCGCGCCAGCGCCCGCGACAGCGTCGGCTGCGCCACACCCAGCGTGGCCGCGGTGTCGGTGAGGTGGCCGAGGTCGGCCAGCGCGGTGATCCAGGCCAGGTCGCGGAGCAGCACGCCGCGCATCATACGTGGCGTGCATGCAGATCCGCCGGTTCCCACATTGGACGCATGACCGCTGATGGGGGGAGGGTGTTCGGCGTGACAGCGCTCCTGGAGTCCCCCGCAGACCTCGGGCACAAGCCCGGCAGCCGCCCCTACCGCCGCGTGCTCGGCGCGCTGTTCGCCGCCGGGGTGGCCACCTTCGCCCTGATGTACAGCACGCAGGCGCTGCTGCCCGAGTTCGCCGCCGCGTTCGGCGTCTCCAGCGCGCAGAGCACCCTCGCCCAGTCGCTGACCACCGTCGGCCTCGGCGTCGCGCTGCTGGTCGCGGGCCCGGTGTCGGACGTCGTCGGCCGGACCCGGCTGATCCACCTGTCGCTGGCCGCCTCCGCCGCCGTGGCCGCCGCGTGCGCGATCGCCCCGAACTGGGGGACGCTGCTGGTGCTGCGGCTGCTGCAAGGGGTGGCGCTCGCGGGGCTGCCCGCGGTGGCCACCGCCTACCTGCGCGAGGAACTGCACCCGGACAGCCACGCCAGGGCGGCGGGGCTCTACGTCGGCGGCACCGCGCTCGGCGGCATGGCGGGCAGGCTCGTCACCGGCTACTTCGGCGAGGTCGCGGGCTGGCGGTGGGCGCTCGGCGCCGCGGCGGCCCTCGGGGTGGCGTGCGCGGTGGTGGTGGCCGTCCTGCTGCCCGCGTCGCGCCGCTTCGTCCCCGCTCCGACCGCGCCGCGCTCGCTGGCGCGGATGGCCCGCCTCGCCCTCACCGACCGGCGCCTGCTGGCCCTCTACGGCATCGGGATGGGCGCCTCGGGGGCGTTCGTCGGGGTGTTCAACGCGCTCGGCTTCCGGCTCACCAGCGCCCCCTTCGACCTCGGGCTGGGCGCGACCAGCCTGGTGTTCCTCGTCTACGTCCTGGGCAGCTTCGCCAGCACCGGCGCGGGCCGCCTCGCGGACGCCCTCGGCCGCCGCCGCGTCCTGCCGCCCGCCGCGCTGCTGGCCGTCGCTGGGGTGGCGCTGACGCTGAGCTCGTCGCTGCCGCTGACCATCGCGGGCGTCGCCGTGCTGACGGCGGGCTTCTTCGGCGTGCACTCGGTGGCGAGCGGCTGGGTGCCCGCCCGCGCGCACGCCGCGGGCACCACCACGGCGCAGGCCGCCTCGCTCTACCTGTTCGCCTACTACGCGGGCTCGTCGGTGTTCGGCAGCCTCGCGGGCCAGGTGTGGACGACCTGGGCGTGGCCCGGTGTGGTGGTCATGTCCGCGGCCCTGCTGCTCGTCGTCGGCGGCCTCGGCCTGGGGTTGCGCCGCCCGGCAAGGTGAAACGACCTCCCCTTCCCCGGTCGCGGCGGTATCTTCGCGATCGGCTTCTCGACCACCGGAGGAGGGGGACGGGTGGAGGCACCCAACGCCGAGCAGCGCGCCCTCGCGGCGTTCTGCGGATCGCTGCCGCGGCTGCGCGAGCAGGCCGCGGCCGGGTACTGGGCGGACCGGCTGGACATGCACGTCGAGGAGGTCGAGGCGGGTGGCTCCGCGCTGGCCGCCTGCGCCGAGCTGGGCCTGGTCACCGACGAGCGCGGCTACACCATGCGCGGCGACGGCAACCTCGCCGCCGCCTCCGTCGACTGGTTGCGCGCGGCCAGCGTCGTCGGCGACTACGGCTGCCCGCTGGGCCGCTGCGCCCGCCGCGCGACCCGCGACGACGCGGGCAGGCCGCCCCGCTGCGACCTCACCGGCGAGCGGATGCGGTTCCGCTCGGCATGACCACCCTGATCAGCGAGCTGACCAAGCGGCTGCCGGACCGCTGGCTCGCGGGCGCGCTGGGCCCCGGCCTGCTCTGGCTGGTGCTCGCCGTCGTCGCGGGCGCCCTCGGCCACGGCCGCCCCTTCGACACCCGGCGGGTGGCGGACCTGGCCCAGCGGGCGGGCGAGCTGATCAACCGCAGGCCCGCGGAGGCCGTCGTCCTCGGCGCGCTGGGGATCGCCGCGGCCCTGCTGATGAGCGCGCTCGCCCGGGTGTTCGGCTCGGCCGCCCGAGCCGTCTGGCACGGCCGGTGGCGCGGTCCGGCCGCCCCGGCCGGTCGGTGGTGGGCGGGGGTCCGGGCCCGGCGCGCGGCCCGGTCGCTGACCCGCGCGGGCACCACCCTGCCGAAGGCGTACCTGCCCACCACGCCGACGTGGATCGGTGACCGCCTCCAGCTCGCGGACACCCGGGTGGACGCCCAGTACGGGCTGTCCCTGGCCCTGGTGTGGCCGCGGCTGTGGCAGGTGCTCGACGCCGACACCCGCGCGCTGGTGCAGCAGGCCAGGGCCCGCGTCGACCTCGCGAGCACGCTCGCGGGCTGGTCGGTGTGCGTGCTGGCGCTGTCCGCGCTCTGGTGGCCCGCGGCCGTCGCCGGGGTGGTGCTGCTGGTGGCTTCCTGGCAGCGCGCCCGCACAGCCGCGGACGTGTTCGCCGCGACCGTGGAGTCCACTGTGGATGTCCATCACCGGGCGCTCGCCACCGCACTGGGCTTCTCCCTGGTCGAGGGAGAACCGCTGTCCCCGGAGGCCGCCGACGCCATCAACGACCAGTTGGACAAGGGTGCCACACCGCAGCCGCGCTAACGCGTGTTCCACAAGCCCGCCACCCAACAGGCACGAAGACGAACGAGCTGATCCCGTCCCCTCCGGTGGGGCAGGCCCCAGTGCTCAGACCCGCGCCGCGACGGTGGAAACCCACAGCATCGAGGCCGCCGCGCCGACGGCGATGGTGACCGACCCCCACGCGCCACCGGACATCGCCCACAGGTCACCCAACGCCATCGCCGCCCCGGCCACGACCGACAGCGCCGCGCTCCCACGCGCACCCGCCCGGCGGAACCGCCGCGCCAGGATGAAGCACGTGGCCGCCAGCGAGGCGAAAGACGCCGTCCCGGCCGCCATGTGCAGGTAGCTGTGCCAGGTCAGCACGGTGCCCGCGTCCATCGGGAACACCCCCGCGGCCGCCAACCCGACCCCGTTGACGCGCATCAGCCGCACCGGCCACACCCCGGGCAGGGCGGACGCTCCCAGGAACGTCAACACCCCCGCGACCAGGAAGTTCAGCACCTGCACCCACCCCGCGGGGCCGAGGCTGAGCATGCTCAGCGGTGCGGTGCCCAGGTCGAACCCGTCGCGCGTCGCCGCCTGGGCGAACGACACCGCCACCCAGAGCGGTCCCGCGGCCGTCAGCAGGTGGGCCGGGGTGAGGCGAGCGGGGGAGAGGGTGGCGGTCATCGTCTGCTCCTTCGGGGGTCTGGACTGCTTGCACCCCACGTCGGTGCCGAGCTGCGACAGGGAATCACTCCATTCCCTGTCGGATAGGCTGCGCGACGTCTGGGCGAGAGCAGTTCCGATCCACCGAGGAGCGACCATGCAGTTCCTGATGACGATGAAGCCCACCGACGCCGCCCCGGACGAGGACCTGATCGTCCGGATGGGCGAGTTCATCGCGGAGGTCACCGCGGCGGGCGTGCTCATCGCCACCGGTGGGCTGGAGCCCGGCGGCACGGTGGTCACCTCCGCGGGCGACGAGGTGACCGTCACCGACGGGCCGTTCACCGAGGCCAAGGAGGCCATCGCCGGGTTCGCGCTGGTCGAGTGCGCCGACCGGGAGCAGGCCATCGAGCTGACCACGCGGTTCCGCAGGATCGTGGGCGACGGCGAGAGCCGCGTCCAGCAGGTCTTCGCCTGAGCCGAGCCGACCGGTGACCGACCCCGCGCGCGTCCTCCAGGCGGTCTGGGCGCAGGAGTCCGCCCGGGTCGTCGGCGCGCTCGTGCGGGTGGTGCGCGACGTCGGGCTGGCCGAGGAGCTGGCCCAGGACGCGCTGGAGTCCGCCCTGCGCCAGTGGCCGGAGGGGGGCGTGCCGGACAACCCCGGCGCCTGGCTCGTCGCGGTGGCCAAGCGCCGGGCGGTCGACCACCTGCGCCGCGCAGGCCGCGACGAGCGGGCCGCCGCGCGCGTGGCCGAGCGGCCGGAGCACGTCGACACCTCCGACGACGTGCTCCGGCTGGTGTTCCTGACCTGCCACCCCGCCCTGCCCGCCGCCGCCCGCGTGGCGCTGACCCTGCGGCTGGTCGCGGGCTTGACCACCGCCGAGATCGCCCGCGCGCACCTGGTCCCCGAACCCCTGGTCACCCAGCGCGTCGCCGACGCCAAGCGCACCCTGGCGGGCGTCGGCGTCGAGCTGCCCGAGGGCGACGAGCTGCGCACCCGGCTGGCGTCGGTGCTGGAGGTCGTCTACCTCGTGTTCAACGAGGGCTACTCCGCCACGGCGGGCGACGACCTGCTGCGGCCTGCGCTCTGCGCCCAAGCCCTGCGCCTGGGCGGGCTGCTCGCGGAACTCGCGCCGCACGAGGCGGAGGTGCACGGCCTCGTCGCCCTCATGCACGTCCAGCAGTCCCGGGCCGCCGCCCGCACCGGCCCGCGCGGCGAACCCGTGCGCCTGCACGAGCAGGACCGGGCGCTGTGGGACCCGCTGTCGATCCGCGCGGGCTTCGCCGCGATGCTGCGGGCGCGCGCGGCGGGCGGCGCCCCCGGGCCGTACGTGCTGCAAGCGGCGATCGCGGTGTGCCACGCCCAGGCCGCGTCGGCCGAAACGACCGACTGGGCCCGCATCGCCGCCCTCTACGAGGCGTTGGCGGTGCTGCTGCCGACACCGGTGGTGCGGCTCAACCACGCGGTCGCGGTGAGCCGCGCGGTGGGGCCGGAGGCGGCGCTGGCCCTGGTCGACCCGCTCACCCGCGACCCGGGTCTGCGGGACTACCACCTGCTGCCCAGCGTGCGCGGCGACCTGCTGCTCTCGCTCGGGCGCGGAGCCGAGGCCAGGGTGGAGCTGGAGCGCGCGGCCGGTCTGACCCGCAACCAGGCGGAGCGCGCCTTCCTGCTGCGCCGCGCCGCCGACCTGCCCGCCTCCGGTGCCCGCACGTTCGGTGCGGCGTGCGCGGAGTTCCTGGCGCAGGCGGGCGTGCGGCCGTCCACTGTGCGCTCGTACCGGCAGACCTTGGACCGCCTCCGGCGCGCGCTCGGGGACGGGGTGGCTCTGTCCGATGTGGATGCCGCACGGGTCGCGGCGGCCTTCGCGGCGTGGGACTCGGCCGCTGCGAGGACGTGGAACCGCCACCGCGCGGCACTGCGCTCGTTCGCGGTGTGGGCCGGGGTGGACTGGCACGAGGTCGTGCCGTTCCGCGACGAGCCACCGGTGGTGGTCCGGGAGGTGGACCTCGCCGCGCTGTGGGCGCTGGACGTCCCGGTGCGGGAGAAGGCGTTGTGGCGCTTGCTGCACGAGTCGGGCGCACCCGTTTCCGCGGTGCTGGGGTTGAACGTGCAGGACCTGGACCAGGACGACCGCCGCGCCCACTCCGGCGACCGGTGGATCAGTTGGCGCGCAGGCACCGCCGCCCTGCTCCCCGAGCTGATCGGTGACCGCGTCCACGGCCCGCTGTTCCTGACCGATCGCCGCGCCACCCGTCCCGGGCCCCTTGAGGACGTGTGCCCGGTGTCCGGTCGCCACCGGTTGTCCTACGAACGCGCCGAATACCTGTTCAAGCAAGCCACGCGGCCCCTGGACCCGGATGGGCGCGGCTATACCCTGACAAACCTCAAACCGAAGTCTTACAGAAAAGCATCCGGACCCGTGGCACAGTCGAAGGCATGAACGTCTGCACCGAACGCCGGGTGGGGGCCGCGGTCGGGGCGTTGCTCGCCGCGCTCCTGCTCGTCTCCTGCGCCAACACCACGTCCGCCACATCCACCACGCCTGCCGCGTCCGCTACGTCCGCCACCGCGCCGACCAGCCACCCCAGCGGCGCGGAGGTGCTCATCAGCGCCGCGACGGTGCCGACCCCGGCAGGGCTCCCGGAGGGCACACGGGTCGACCGCATCACCTACCGCTCGACCTCGCCCACAGGCCAACCGATCACCGTCAGCGGCGTGACCCTCGTCCCCGCCCGACCCGCGCCGGGCAGGCCCGTCCTGGCCTGGGCGCACGGCACGACCGGCATCGGGGACGCCTGCGCCCCCTCCGCGGACCCGCGGCTCGCCGGGTACGAGGACCTGTTCAGCGCGTTCCTGGGGCAGGGCTACGCCATCACCGCCACCGACTACGAGGGCCTGGGCACCCCGGGCGACCACCCGTACCTGATCACCGCGTCGGCCGGGCGTTCCGTGGTGGACTCCGTGCAGGCCCTGCGGGACCTGCGCCCGGAGCTCGGTGACCGGTGGGTCGCCATCGGCCACTCCCAGGGCGGGCACGCCGCGCTGGCCGCCGCCGAGATCGGTGGTCCGGGGCTCGTCGGCGCCGTCGCTTACGCGCCCGCCCCGAACATGACCGACAACGTCGACTCCCTCGCGCAGGCGGTCCCCGCTGAGCAGGCGCTCTACACGATGATGCTGGTCGGCCTGCGCAGCCAGCACCCCGACCTCGACTACGGCGACTACCTGGGGTCGCGGGCGCAGCAGTTGGTCGAGCCCGCCCGGACGGAGTGCATCGACGCCTTGGTGGGGACGTTCAGCAAGGCCAACCTGCCCGGCAGCGAGTACCAGCCGCGCAGCGCGGAGGCGGCCGAGCGGTTGCGCGGCTGGTTCGCCGCCAACGAGCTCGCCCGCCGCCCCACCGCGGTGCCGGTCCTGGTCGCCCAGGGCGACGCGGACGAGGTGGTGCTGCCGGAGTACACCGACGCGCTGGTCAAGCAGGCCAGGGCCCAGGGCTCGGCGGTCGACCTGCGCACCTACCCCGGCGCCAGCCACGGCGGGGTGCTCCAGGCCTCGGCCCGGGACGTGGCGCAGTGGCTGGGCGAGCGGTGACCCCGGTGCCGGTCAGAGCCTGCCTGCGGGGAGTCGACCGGCCTCGAACGCGGCGACCTGCTCCGGGGTGAACGGCGGGGTGAACAGGGTCTCGGCCACCGCGTAGCAGCGGAACATGTCCGCGATGTAGTGCATCCGGTCCGGCAGGTCCGCCCAGTCGGCCGCCGCCGTGCCGACCAGGCTGTCCGGCGTGGGGTCGACCTGGCCGAGCAGGGCCAGCAGGTCGGGGTTGGTCAGCTCGCGCAGCTCCGCCGGGTAGGCGGCCGTGAGGTCGTCGCTGAGGTCCAGGGCGGAGTCGTCCGGCAGGGCCAGCGCCATCAGCACCGTGGTGATCGCGCGCCGGGTGACCAGCCTGGCGACCTCGGCCACGGCGCCGACCACCACGCCCAGCAGGGGCGTCCTGTCGAGCACCGGGCGCAGCAGCGGCAGGCGCTCCAGCAGGTCGCGCTCGACCTCGCGCGGGTCGAGCACGGGGGCGTTGAGGGCGTCGGCGATCTCCGGCTGCAAGCGGGTCTGCTCGTGCAGGCCGATCAGCACGTTGCCCAGCAGCAGGAGCTCGGCGCGGTCCTTCGGGTCGGCGGTGAAGCGGGCGCGGTAGTAGGCGGCGAACGCCCGGCGCAGGTACTCCTGCCCCGATGGCGGCGGGCCCGCCCGCAGGGTCGCGAGGAAGGCGCCGATCCGCTGCTCGTCGAACTCCTCCTCGTCGGTGAAGGCGTCGAGGAACTGGGCCACCTCGTGCGCGATCTCCGCGAAGACCTTCAGGTTGCCGCGCGCCCCCGCCTCGCTGGCCGCGTCGAGGCGGGCCAGCGTGGCGATGGAGCGGTGCACGAGCCGCTCGACGCCCGTGCGCGCCTCGGCGGGCAGCGCCCGCCGAGCCAGCCCCGCGACCGCCCTGGCCAGCGCGGGGGAGGTGGCGAGCACCCGCTCGACGAACCGGCGCGCGTCCTCCTGCCGGATCGTCTGGCCGACCTGCTTGGACGCCCACACCGCGAAGGTGCACCAGTTGGCCGCGGCCCCGGTGAACCGGGACAGCGCCGTGGACAGCTCGTGGTAGCAGTGCGTGATCGCGAGGTTGCGCAGCACCGGGTCCGCGACGGCCGCGATGCGCGCCACCTGGGCCGGGGACGGCACCGGGCGGGTGGTGACCTGCTCGGCCGTGAGCGCCATCGGGCGTGCTCCCTTCGATTCGGAAATCCGCTGGTGGAATCGTGGATTACCGGGCCGGTGTCAGGGGTAACCGCCGATTCGGCGGGCGCGCCCGGGCCCCGCTACCACCGAGGCAGGACGAGGACCCCTTGACATCCCCCACTGGGATGTCACCCGAGCGGGTACTGTGGACGGGCCTTGGCGACATCGCGAGGAGGCGGTGGGTGTGGAACTGGTGGCGGGGCGGTACCGGTTGGTCGAACCGCTGGGCGTCGGCTCGACCGCCGACGTCCACCTCGCGCACGACACCCTGCTGGACCGGCCGGTGGCGTTGAAGCTGCTCACCGGCACCGCGGAGATCGCCGACCCGCGCCGGTTCGCCAACGAGGTGCGGGCGCTGTCGGGGCTGTCGCACCCGAACCTGGTGCAGGTGCTCGACGCGGGCACCGACGGGCGCACCCCGTACGTCGTGCTCAGCCTGGTGCGCGGTCGCACCCTGTCCTCCCGCCTGGTCGAGGAGGGGCGGCTGGAGGTGGCCGAGGTCCGCCACCTCGGCGCGCTGCTGGCGGACGTGCTCGCCCACGTGCACGAGCGCGGGGTGGTCCACCGCGACGTCAAGCCGTCGAACATCCTGCTCGACCACGACGAGCAGCCGCACCTGGCCGACTTCGGGCTGGCCCTGCTCACCGGCGGCACCCGCTTCACGCGCAGTGACCGGATGGTGGGCACCGCCGCCTACCTCTCGCCCGAGCAGGTGCGCGGCGACCAGGTCGGGCCGGTCGCCGACGTCTACGCCCTGGGCCTGGTGCTGCTGGAGTGCCTGACCGGCAAGCGCGAGTACCCGGGCAGCGAGGTCGAGACCGCGGTCGCCCGCCTGCACCGCCCGCCCCAGGTGCCCGACGACCTCCCGCCCGACCTCGTCCGGCTGCTGACCCTGATGACCTCGCTGACCCCGCGCCGCCGGCCGTCGGCGGCCGACTGCGCCCGGGCCCTGCGCACCCCGACGGCCATCCTCGTCGTCCCGCAGCGCGAGCGCCGCAAGCGCACCCCCCTCGTCGCCGCGGGCCTCGGCCTCGTCGCGGCGGTCGCGACCACGGCCGCGGTCCTGGGCAGCACCACCTCCCAGGGCACCGCACCACCCGCCGCGGAGACCCCCGCCACCTCCGTCCCCGCGGGCACCGACTCCGCCGCCCCGACCGCGACGACGGGTCAGGTCGAGCAGGCCGCGGTCGTCCCCACCCAGACCACCACCGACGACCAGCGCGGCCGCGGTGGGCCCGGCGCCGACCCCAAGGTCAAGCAGGCGGGTCCGGGCCCCGCTGCGGCGGGCCCGGCCGCGGACAACCCCAACAAGGGCAAGGGCGTCAACAGCGGCAAGCCCGCCGAGAAGAAGCCCGAGAAGGTCCCCGCCCCCGGCAAGGGCTGATCAGCGCCTGCGGGCGGTGGTGGCCAGCAGGGCCAGGGACTGCTCGTCGCGGCTGCCCGGCTTGGCGTGCAGGACGGTCAGCACCTGGCCGTCGGCCAGCGGCATCGCGTGGAAGCGCAGGCTCAGCACGCCGACCTCCGGGTGGCGCATCCGCTTGGACCCGGCGGTGGTGGTGTGCACGTCGTGGCGCGCCCAGAGGTCGCGGAACTCCTGGCTGTGCAGGGACAGGTCCCCGATGAGGGTGGTCAACTCCGGGTCGTGGGTGTCGGTGCCGATGCGGGCCCGGAAGTTGGCGACCGTCTCCGCCGCCGCGTGCTCCCGGTCGACGTGGTGGTCCTCAGCGGCGCCGTCGAGGAACAGCGAGCGCAGCAGGTTGGTGCCCGGGGTGTAGCAGGGGGCCAGCTCGCAGGCCAGGGCGTTCGCCCCGACGACGGTCATCCGCCGGTTCGTCACCGTCGCGGGGGTCATCGTCCAGGCGTCCAGCATCTCCTGCACCAGGTCGGTGACGCGCTCGGTGGTGCGCGCCGCGCCGCCGGGGGCCGGGCGGGCGAGCGCGTACAGGTGCTCGACCAGCTCACCCTCCAGCCGCAGGGCGCGGGCCAGCGAGTCCAGCACGCTGTCGGAGGGCCGGTGGCCGCGCCCCTGCTCCAGGCGGACGTAGTAGTCGGCGCTGACCCCGGCGAGCATCGCCAGCTCCTCGCGGCGCAGGCCCTCCACCCGGCGGCGGGTGTCGGAGGTCGCCTCGGGCAGACCCACGTCCTGCGGCCGGACCAAGGCCCGGCGGGCGCGGAGGAACTCGGCGAGCGCGGCGTTGTCCACGTCCCGACCGTACGCGGGCGGTGCCGGGCGAGGGTGGCCCTGCGGTTCCCAGGCTCGCGCCACCGATGGTGCGCCATCCGGCCCGGCGGCAGGGTCGGTCGTGTTCGGACGGACCGACCGGGATGGAGTTGGACGTGCAGCAGGGCCGGATGACGACGGGGTGGGCGGCGCAGGCACCGGGTGAGCCGCTGCGGCCGTGGCGGTTCGCCCGCCGCGAGCTGCGGCCGACGGACGTGGCGGTACGGGTGACCCACGCGGGGGTGTGCTTCACCGACCTCGACCACGTGCGCCCCGAGCCGGGGCAGGAGCGCCCGGAGCTGTTCCCCCTGGTGCCGGGGCACGAGATCGTCGGGGAGGTCACCGAGGTGGGGTCCGCGGTGGACCGCTTCGCCGCGGGCGACGCCGTGTGCGTGGGCAACATCGTCGACTCCTGCGGGCGCTGTCCGGCCTGCCTCGGCGGTGACCAGGAGTTCTGCCGCGAGTTCCCCACCCTCACCTACGGCGGCCACGACCGGGTGGACGGGTCGATGACCCAGGGCGGGTTCGCCGACGAGTACGTCGTCGACCAGGCGTTCGCCTACCACCGCCCGGCCGCGCTCGACCCCGCCGCCGTGGCGCCGCTGATGTGCGCCGGGGTCACCTGCTGGGTGCCGCTGCGCACCTGGGGCGTCGAGGCGGGGCAGACCGTGGGCGTGATCGGCATCGGCGGCCTCGGCCACCTCGCTGTCAAGCTGGCCAAGGGGCTGGGCGCCGAGGTCGTGGCGTTCACGTCGTCGCCCGGCAAGGCCGCCGCGGCCCTGGAGCTGGGCGCGGACGAGGTGGTGGTGTCCTCCGACGAAGAGGCCGTGGCGGCCCAGCGGGAGCGGTTCGACCTCATCCTCGACACCGTGCCGCGCCCGCACGACCTCTCCCCGTACCTGACCGCGCTGCGCTTCGACCGCACGCTCTGCTCGCTGGGCATCCAGTCACCCATGCTGTTCGACCCGCAGGCGCTGCGGTTCGGCCGCAAGCGGCTCGCGGGCGCGGGGTCCGGCGGCATCGCCGCGACCCGGGAGCTGCTGGACTTCTGCGGTGAGCGGGGCATCGGCGCCGAGGTGGAGGTGCTGCCCGCGGCCGAGGTGGGCACCGCGCTCGACCGGCTCGCCGCCAACGACGTGCGGTACAGGTTCGTGCTGCGGATGTGAGCCGCGGCGCCCGGCGGGCGCGCTGTGCGACGATCGCCCGCATGGGTGAGAGCCGGGCGAGGGTGCTGGTGGCCAACCGCGGGGAGATCGCCGTCCGGGTCGCCCGGGCCGCCGCGTCGATCGGGGTGGGCAGCGTCGCGGTCTTCACCGGCGACGACCGCGACGCCCGGCACACCCGCGTCGCCGACGAGGCGCACCCGGTGCCCGACTACCTCGACGTGGACGCCCTGCTGGCGGTGGCCGAGCGGTCCGGGGCGGGGCTGGTCCACCCCGGGTACGGCTTCCTTAGCGAGAGCGCGGAGTTCGCCCAGCGCTGCGCCGACGCCGGGCTGGTGTTCGCGGGCCCGGCGCCGCGGGTGCTGCGGCTGCTCGGGGACAAGGCGCGGGCCCGGGAGCTGGCGGCCGGGCTCGGCGTCCCCGTCCTGCCCGCCACCCCGGGCGGTGTCGACCCGCGGGAGGCCGCCGGGTTCGCCGCGGGCGGCAGCGTCGTCGTCAAGGCCGTGGCCGGGGGCGGCGGGCGCGGGATGCGGGTCGTCCACCCCGGGGAGGACCTGGCCTTCGCCATGGACCGGTGCCGCTCGGAGGCCGAGCGGGCCTTCGGCGGCGGTGAGCTGTACCTGGAGCGCTACCTGCCCGACGCCCGACACGTCGAGGTGCAGGTGGTGGGCGACGGGCGCGACGTGGTGCACGTGGGGGACCGGGAGTGCTCGGTGCAGCGGCGGCACCAGAAGCTCATCGAGGTCGCGCCGTGCACCACCGTCCCCGACGACGTGCGCGAGCAGCTGTTCGACGCCGCCCTGCGCATCGCCGGCGAGACCGCCTACTCGGGCCTGGGCACGGTGGAGTTCCTGGTGGCGGGCCGGGAATGGTACTTCCTGGAGGTCAACCCGCGCGTGCAGGTCGAGCACACCGTGACCGAGGCGGTGACCGGGCTGGACCTGGTGGCCGCGCAGCTCGGGATCGCGCTCGGCGGCTCGCTCGCCGACGTCGGCGTCACCCCGGTGCCGCCGCCGCGGGGGCTGGCGGTGCAGTGCCGGGTGAACCTGGAGGAACCGCAGGCGGACGGCTCCGCGCGCGCCACCAGCGGCGTCCTGGACGAGTTCGAGGTGCCCACCGGCCCCGGGGTGCGGGTCGACACCGGTGCCCACCGCGGCGCCCGGACGACCGCGCGCTACGACTCCCTGCTGGCCAAGGTGGTCACGCACGTGCCGCACACCGACCTGGCGCGGGCGGCGGACGCGGCGGGCGCCGCGCTCGCGGACTTCCGCGTCGCCGGGCCGGGCACGAACCTGGGGTTCCTGCGCGCGGTGCTGCGCCACCCGGTCTTTTGCGCGGGGCAGTGGACCACCACCACGCTCGACGCGCTCGCCGCCGAGCTGGTGCCGCACGGTGCGAGCGCCGCCTCGGCGGACCTGGTGGCGCCGTTCGCGGGCAGCGTCGTGGACGTGCCCGCCCGGGTCGGCGCGCACGTGGCGGCGGGGCAACCGCTGGTGGTGGTCGAGGCGATGAAGATGGAGCACGTCCTAGTCGCCGGGGTGTCCGGCACGGTGGTGGAGGTGCGGCCCGCGGCGGGGACCGCGGTGGCCGACGGGGACCTGCTCGTCCGCCTCGACGCCGACGACGAGCAGGCCGAGGCCGTCGCCACCGAGGAGGCCGTGGACGTGGCCGCGGTGCGCGCCGACCTCGCGGAGGTGCTGGAGCGGCACCGGGTCGGGTTGGACGAGGCGCGCGGGGAGGCGGTGGCCAGGCGCCACGCCACCGGGCACCGCACGGCCCGGGAGAACGTCGCGGACCTGTGCGACGACGGCACGTTCGTCGAGTACGGGGCGCTGGCCGTCGCCGCGCAGCGGCAGCGCCGCACGGTCGAGGAGCTGATCGCCAAGAGCCCCGCGGACGGCATGGTGACCGGCGTCGGGGAGGTCGGGGGAGTGCGCTGCGCTGTCCTCGCCTACGACTACACCGTCTTCGCGGGCACGCAGGGCGTGATGAACCACCGCAAGACCGATCGGCTGCTCGACCTCGCCGCCGCGCAGCGCTTGCCGGTGGTGCTGTTCGCGGAGGGCGGTGGCGGGCGCCCCGGCGACACCGACACCACGTCGGTGTCCGCGTTGGACGTCCCCACGTTCGCCACGATGGCGCGCCTCAACGGCGTGGTGCCCTCGGTCGGCATCGCCTCCGGGCGCTGCTTCGCGGGCAACGCCGCCCTGCTCGGCTGCTGCGACGTGGTGGTCGCGACCGCCGACGCCACCATCGGCATGGGGGGACCCGCCATGATCGAGGGCGGTGGGCTGGGCGTGTTCGCCCCGGAGGAGGTCGGCCCGGTGGCGGTCCAGGTGCCGAACGGGGTGGTGGACGTGCTGGTCGAGGACGAGGCGGCGGCGGTCGCCGTCGCGAAGCGGTACCTGTCGTACTTCCGCGGCCCCGACCCCACCTGGGAGTGCGCCGACCAGCGCGAGCTGCGCCACGTCGTGCCGGAGAACCGGGTGCGGGCCTACGACGTGCGGCGCGTGCTGCACCTGCTCGCGGACACCGGTTCCGTGCTGGAGCTGCGCCCGTCCTACGGCGTGGGCGTCCTGACGGCGCTGGCCCGCGTGGAGGGGCGCCCGGTGGGGGTCATCGCCAACAACCCCGGGCACCTCGGTGGCGCCATCGACGCGCCCGCGGCGGACAAGGCGGCCCGCTTCCTCCAGCTCTGCGACGCCCACGGCCTGCCCGTGCTGTCGCTGTGCGACACCCCGGGGTTCATGGTCGGCCCCGACGCCGAGCGCACCGCGACCGTCCGGCGCTTCAGCCGCTTGTTCGTCACCGGCGCCAACCTGTCCGTGCCGGTGCTGGGGGTGGTGCTGCGCAAGGCCTACGGCTTGGGCGCGATGGCGATGCTGGGCGGCAGCGTCCACGTCCCCGTCGCGACCCTGGCCTGGCCCACCGGTGAGGTCGGCGGCATGGGCCTGGAAGGCGCGGTGCGCTTGGCGTTCCGGCGCGAGCTGGCGGCCATCGAGGACCCGGCGGCGCGCCAAGAGGCCTACGACGCGATCCTGGCCGAGGCCTACCGGCGCGGGAAGGCGGTGAACGCCGCCTCCGTGCTGGAGCTCGACGACGTCATCGACCCGGCGGACACCCGCCGCTGGATCACCCGGGCGCTCCCGCCCACCGACCGCCCGGCGGCGCCCCGGCGCGTCGACCCGTGGTGAGGTCACCCGATCAGCGCACGCGGCGCGCACCGGTCGCGGGATGACGGTCCACGGTGGATAGTGGCCGCACCCCGACCGAGAGGAGACCGAGCGTGGCCACGACCCGCACCGCGACGACCACCTGGCAGGGCGAGCTGCTCAAGGGCAGCGGGACGGTGACCTTCGACAGCAGCGGCACCGGGACCTTCCCCGTGTCCTGGCCCTCGCGCGCCGAGCAGGCCAACGGCAGGACCAGCCCCGAGGAGCTGATCGCCGCGGCCCACTCGTCCTGCTTCTCCATGGCGCTCGCCCACGGCCTGACCGGCGCCGGGACGCCGCCGACCGAGCTGCGGGTGAGCGCGGAGGTGGCGTTCCAGCCGGGGACCGGCATCACGGGGATCCACCTCACCGCGCGCGGGTCCGTCCCCGGGGTGGACGCGGACGGCTTCGCCAAGGCCGTGGACGAGGCGAAGGCCCACTGCCCGGTCAGCGTGGCGCTCGCCGGGACGACGATCACCGCCTCGGCCGAGCTGGTGTGACCACCGACCCCCGGCCTCCCCCCGGAGGGCCGGGGGGCGGTGGTCACACCAGCTCGCTGAGGCGGGTGCCCGTCAGGTCCTCCGACACCGCCCACAGCCGCGCGTTCGCCTCGGTGTCGCGGGCCTTGGGGGTGGGCTTCTCCAGGGTCGTCTCACCGACGAGGCGGAAGCGGCCGCCGGGGCCGTAGTACCCGCCCTGCACCACGCCGGGGTCCGCGGTGGCGAACAGCAGCGGCTCCGCGCCGGTCTCGACCTCCTGCGACGGGAGCAGCCCGACGCGGGTGAACCAGCTCTCGGTGGTCTTGTCGCGGCCGAGGCTCGCGCCCGCGGTCTGCAGGTTCGTCCTGGTGTAGCCGGGGTGGGCGGCGAGGCTGAGCAGGGACCAGCCGCGGGTCTCGGCGAGGGCGGCGAGGTGCTGGGCGAAGGCGAGGTTTGCCAGCTTGGACTGGGCGTAGGTGGCCATGCCGCGGTAGCGGCGGCGCTCGTGCTGGAGGTCGTCGAAGCGCAGCCTGCCGAAGGCGGCCATCCCGCTGCTCATGGTGACGACCCGGGGGGCGGGGGCGGCCAGCAGCAGGGGCAGCAGGTCGACGGTGAGGGCGAAGTGGCCCAGGTGGTTGCCGCCGAACTGGAGCTCGAAGCCGTCGGCGGTGGTCATCCGCCGGGGCGGGGCCATCACGCCCGCGTTGTTGACCAGCGCGTCGAGCGGGGTGCCCTCGGCGGTCAGCGCCGCGGCGAAGGCGTGCACCGAGGCGAGGTCGGCCAGGTCGACCCGGCGCACGCGCAGGTCGGCGCCCGGGTGCTGGGCCAGGATCTCGGCCTTGGCCGCCTCGCCCTTCTCCGGGGTGCGCACGGCCAGCACCACCCTGGCCCCGGCCCCGGCGAGCCGCCGCGCGGCCTCCTTGCCGGTGCCGCTGTTGGCGCCGGTCACCACGATGAGCTTGCCGGTCTGGTCGGGCACGGCGTACATGCTTCCTCCTGGGTCCGAGCGGTTAAAAGACCGCTGGTCTGTTGAACCCAAGCTAACAGACCACCGGTCTGATGACAAGAGACCGGCGGTCTGTAGACTCTGCCCATGACGTCGTTCAAGCGGGCGCGCAGCGAGGAGCAGCGGGCCAAGCGCAGGCAGGCCATCCTCGACACCGCGGCGGCGATGGTCGAGCAGGTCCCGGTCGCCGACGTCACCCTCAACGAGCTGAGCAGGCGGGTGTGCCTGGCCAAGTCGAACGTGCTGCGCTACTTCGAGTCGCGCGAGGCGATCCTGCTCGAACTGCTCGACGCCGGGACCCGCGAGTGGGTCGAGGCGATCGGGCCCGGGCTGCGCGCAGTGGACGTCGAGGCGTCACCCGACGCGCGGGTGGACCTCGTCGCGCAGGTGCTCGCCGGGTCCCTGGCCGAGCGGCCGGTGCTGTGCGACCTGTTCGGCAACCAGGCGGCGGTGCTGGAGCGCAACGTCTCCACCGAGGTCGCCATCACCTACAAGCGCACCACGATCGCCAACCTCGGCGCCCTGGCCGACCTCGTCACCACCGCGCTGCCGGAGCTGGCGCCGGAGCCCGCGCGCGAGTTCAGCGCGGCACTGCTGCTCATGGCGGGTGGGTTGTGGGCGCACTCCCGCCCGACCCCGGCCATGCTGGCCGCGTACGAGGCCCACCCCGAGCTCCAGGTGATGCGCGTGGAGTTCGCCGCCACCGCCCGCCGGGCCTTCGAGGTCATGCTGAGCGGCTTCCTCGCCCGCCAGCCCTGAACCCTCGTCACCCGAGCCTCGTCACCCGAGCCGCCGCGCGACCACCACGTTGTCGGTGACCACGGCCGTCTGCCCGCTCACGTGCCGGGCCTCCCGCCGCGGCGCCGCGCACCGCAGCACCTCCCACCCGTCCCCGACCCCCAGCGAGGCCACCAGTTCCTCCGGCGCCGGGAACCGCACGTCCTCGCCCGCCCGCCACGACCACGGCGCGAGCGAGGCGTGGTCGACCACGACCAGCACCCCGCCCGCCGCCACCGCGCCTGCCGCCAGTCGCAGCGCCGCGTCCCGGTCCACCTCGACCGGCGTGTGGAAGTAGCTGGCGCAGACCAGGTCGAACTCCCCGTCCGGGAACGTCTCCGGCAGGTCGTGCTGCTCGGTCCGCACCAGCCCGCCCAGCCCCGCGGCCGCCGCCCGCTCGGCGACCCGGCCCAACGCCACGCTCGAAGCGTCGACCGCCACCACGTCCCACCCCCGACCGGCCAGCCACAGGGCGTCCCCGCCGTGGCCGCACCCCAACTCCAGCGCCCGTCCCGCCACGGGCGCGAACCGCTCCACCAGCTCCGCCAACACCACGTTGACCCGCGTGCCCCACTCCGGGTCAGCGCCCCGGTAGTGCTCCTCCCAGAACTCCACATTGGCCGAACCCACCGCAGACCCCTCTCGCTCGAAGACCCTTCGATGGTCCGGCGCACTGCCCGCTAACGGCAAGGAAGTTGCTCATTCGGCAAGTCCGACCCCGCGCTTGAGGAGCGCCGCCTGCTCGCGCAGGGTGCCGTCGAGGTGCCGGTGCAGCCCGATCGCCCGCTCCGCGCTCCACTCGACCGCCTCGTCGCGGGTGGCCTCGTCCGCCTGGAGCAGGTCGAACCCCGGCAGTGAGGCCCAGATCCGGCTGCTGCGGTTCTCGTCGGTGCGGTCCCACTCCAGGGCGAACCCGACGGCGGCCTCGATCTCCTCCCGCCGGGCGCGCAGCCCGTCGTAGAGGGCCTTCGTCGTCCGCCGCTCCTGCGTGTCCAGGAAGACCTCCACCCGGTACCCGGCCCGGCTGAAGGTGAGGCAGTAGTAGCCGAACGGGCCCGAGGCGAAGCTGATCCAGTTTCCGGGCTGGGTCTTGGGCGGCTGGATCGCGGGGTACCTGGTCGTCACCAGGCCGAACACGTCGTCGTAGAACGCCATCCTGGCCTGCTGGAGGTCCGAGGTCGCGGCGTTCGCCGTCTTCTTCGTCGCCCGCGCCCACTCGTTCGGCTCGACCACCACGTCGAGCACGGGCGCGGGCACCGAGTCGCCGATGCGCGCCAGCGACAGCTCGACCCCGAAGGCCCGCACGCCCGCGTCGGTGCGCTCGTTGAGCCAGGTCAGCGCGCTGCGGTGGTCCTCGCGCAGCCGGGTGGTGATCCACACCGCGGTCGCGGCCTCCAGCCCGCTGGCGTAGACCAGCAGCTGCCCCAGGTGGCTGTGGTCGCTGGGGCCCAACTGGTTCTCGATGACGACCGCCTGGCCGTCGGCGTCGACGGCGTGGATGTCGAGCCGGAACTCCCCGACGGCGACCTCCTGCGCCACGACGGTCAGCGGCAGCCCGATGGCGTCGCTGAGCACGTCGATGTTCTCGGCCAGCCACGGCGTGAAGTCCACCGCCTCGTCGGGCCACACCTCGCGCACCCCGCCGAGCCGCTCCAGCCTGCCCAACCCGTACCCGTCCGTGCTCACGATCAACGTCTAGCACACCCCCCGACGGGCGGCGCGACGCCCGGTGGCGGGGGTACCGGGGGAGGGGAGTCGTGGGTGGGGAAGAACCTGCGGGCCGCGGTGGTCACCCGGAGTGGTGAACCGGGGCGGGAACAGCCACCACCGCCGCGGTGTTGCACGCGGCATGACCGACAACAACGCGGAGTTCAGCCCCGAGGACTGGGTGCGCGAGCAGACCAAGCGCGTCCTGGAGACCGGCACCACCGAGGGCATCGAGATCCAGGGCTCGCCCATCGTCCTGATGACCCTGCGCGGGGCGAAGTCGGGCAAGTTGCGCTACACCCCGGTCATGCGGGTGGAGCACGACGGCCGGTACGCCGTGGTCGCCTCCAAGGGGGGCGCCCCCGAGCACCCGAACTGGTACCACAACATCGTGGCCCACCCGGAGTTCCCGCTCCAGGACGGCACGGTGACCAAGACCTACCGCGCCCGCCAGGTCGAGGGGGACGAGCGCGCCGAGTGGTGGGAGCGCGCCGTGGCCGCCTACCCCGCCTACGCCGAGTACCAGGAGAAGACCGACCGCACGATCCCGGTCTTCGTGCTCGACCCGGCCTGATCACCGGGACCCCCACCCCACCCGCGTGCGAGCACCGCGCCCCCGGCCACCCGCGACCGGGGGCGCGGTCGCGTTCAGGAGAAGTCGCCGGTGAGCCAGCGGTCGGGGCGGACCTCGACGACCTCCGGGGTGCCGTTGGCGTTCTGGCCGCCCGCCTCCCAGGCCACCCAGCCGTCCAGGTCCGCCGCGGGCAGGTAGCGGGCGCCGATGCGGCGCAGGTCGGCCTCGGTGGCCGGTTCCTGGCGCACGACGGTGCCCTCCACGGTGACGTACCGGTAGGGCACCTCGGGGCGCTGGACGGACAGCGACAGCACCCCCGCCCGCCGGATCAACCGGGACTTGCGGCGGCCCTGCCTGGTCACCACCGTCAGGGTGCCGCCGGGTTCGTAGGCGTACCAGGTGGGCAGGGTCGACGGCGGGCGGTCGCCCTCGCTGACCACGCTGAGCACCGCCACGCGCGGTTCGGCCAGGAAGGCCTCGCGCTCCGCCCTGCCCAGCTTGCCCGGCTTGCCGGTGTCGTCCCGCGTGTCCTGCTGCTCGGTGTCCTGCTGCTTGATGTCCTGCTGCTCGGTGTCTTGCTGCTTGCCCATGTGGTCCTCCCAGTCCCAGGACACCAGTGAACCGCAGCGGACCGACAAGACGGCCCGCGTCCCACGTCCCGGTCAGTCGGCGATGCCGGTGAAGCCGACCACGGAGTCGATGCGGGCCCGCACCAGGTACTCGCCGGGCACGGAGTTGCGGGCCCCGTACTCCTCGGCCCGGTCGGCGCCCATGTAGCGGGCGCCGATGCGGGTGGCCCACTCGCGCACGACGGCGAGGTCGTCGACGAAGGTGGGCGTCGCGGTGATCGTCACGTAGGAGTACGGGGGTTCCTGGTCGTCGACGCAGACGCTGAGCCGGTTCTCCCGGCGCAGCGCGCGGTACTTCACCGAGTCCGACCACGTGGTGAACACGAGGTCGTCGCCGTCGACGAGGAACCAGATCGGCGTGACGTGCGGGGAGCCGTCGCGGCGCACCACGGCGAGCTTGCCGGTGCGGGTCCCCGCGCCCGCGAACGGGCGCCACTGCTCGTCGGTCATCCTGGGCATGTCGTCCTCCGGGACGCGGCTGTGCGGCGGACCCCCGCGCCCGGGGGCCCGCCACACTGTCGCACGGGTCGAGGCGCGGGTTACAGCGCCCGCGCCGGGACGGTCAGCTCGCGCACGGCGGTGCCCACGCGGGTCCGCAGGGTCACGGTGGGGGAGTCGCCCGCGGGGTCGATGGTGATGGTGCGCTCGTCGGTCCAGCCCGCGAAGCGGAACTCGCCGCCGCCGGTGTGGATGAGCTTGGCCGTCGGCTTGCCCGCCACGGTCAGCACCAGCGCGCCGTCGACGACCGAGGCGGTGGCGGGCGCCTGCTCCTGCGGCTGGAGGAACTGACCGTCCTCCTCCTCCCAGGAGGGGAACGACACCGGGATGTCGAACGCCACCGAGTGCGCCGCCAACCCCTCGGCCGACAGCGGGACCCGCCGCTTGTTGACCAGCACGTCGTCGCGGTCGAGGTCGGCCAGGTACTCGTCGGGGAACAGCTCCAGCAGCTCCTCCGACACCAGCGCGTCGATCACCATGTGCACGCGCGGCACGGTGTCGGTGTTCTCCACCTGGTGCATTCGGGAGAAGTCGCCGAACCAGAACTCCCCGGGCTGCCACTGGTGCAGCGTGCCCTCCATGAACAGCTTGGCGCCGGGACAGGTGGTGACCGGCACGTGCAGCCGGGCGTTGCCCCAGGCCGGGCCGTACTTGGTGTCGTTGTGCAGCCAGCTCTTCGCGCCGGGGCCCAGCGAGAGCAGCCGCACCGCGCGCAGCTCGGCCGGGATGTCGGCCAGCAGCGCGGAGAAGTAGGGCGCCTTCTCCCGCCACACGGTGTCCTCGTGCTCCAGCAGGCCGGGGCCGCCGGGGTCGGTGCGCTCCAGGTTGGCGCCCGCGCTGCGCAGCGACAGGCAGCGCCAGTCGATCTCGGCCTCGGTGACGGTGCCGTCGTCGGCGTAGCTGCGCTGCAGGCTCCACACGTGCTCGCTGAGCGTGCGCAGGTCGTCCTGCAGGCGGGCGGCGTCGTACTCGCGCTTGAGCTTGGCCGCGGGCGGCACGGTGGTGGTCGCGGTGGGCGGGAGCGGGTTGTCGATGGACACGTCAGGCCTCTCGGTGGTGGTGGTCGGTGATCAGGGGGTGGGCGCCAGCGCCGCGCGGTCGGCGCCGCGCACGCCCGCCAGCGCCACGTCGACGTCGGCCCGCACCCGCGGGGTGAGGAAGCCGTGCCGCGCGGTCAGCTCGTCCAGCACGGCGCCCAGCCGGGGCACGTCGGCGTACTCGCAGGTGATGACCATGTTGGCGTAGCGGACGCCGTCGACGGTGAAGCTGCTGGAGCGCACCACGTCCAGGGCGGCCCTGGCGTCGGCGTCGGCGGCCGGGCTCATCGGGGCGGTGGGCACCTGCAGGGCCACCCGGCGCGCGGCGCCGGAACCCCGGTCGTGGCGGGTGCCCCACTCGCCGAAGAGGATGTCCACCATGGACACGTAGGTGTTGAGCCCGGAGGCCGCGATCGACAGCGAGGTCGACCCGGACACCCGGGGGTTGATCTCGATGACCTCGAAGCGGTCGCCGTGGTGGATCATCTCCACCTCGACCGACCCGGACAGCTCCAGCGCCGCGCACAGCCCGCGCAGCTTCTCGGCCACCGGGGCGAACAGCGCGTCGGCGTCGGGGCGGGGCGCGGTGTAGCGCACGGTGCTGAAGGCGAAGGTCGGCTCGCCGCCGGTGGGCCCCTTCCACAGCAGCGGCTGGACCACGTAGTCGCCCGCCGAGCCCACCAGCTCCACCGAGCACAGCTCCCCGGTGAGGCAGCGCTCCAGCACCACGTTGCCGTCGTAGGGCTCGTCCAGGTAGCGGTCGAGCTCGGCGGGGCCCGCGATGAGCCGGATGCCGTTGCCCAGGCAGTCCCACAGCGGCTTGCTCAGCAGCGGGTAGCCCAGCTCGGCGGCGCGCTCACCCAGGTAGTTGCGGTAGGCGGGCACCGGGACGGTGCGGTCGTTGAGCAGGTCGCCGTCGACCAGGATGCCCTCGGGGGTGTCCAGGCCGTGCGCGCGGACCAGCTGCTTGGTCTCCCACTTGTTCGCCATGAGCCCGGTCGCGGCGGCGCTGTGCATCACGGTCGGGATGCCGTCGGCGGCCAGCCGCTCGCACACCAGCGCGTCGCGCAGCGCGTTCTCGTCCGGGATGGACAGCGACACCACGCCGTCGGCGCCCCAGGCGCGGATGCGGTCCAGGGTCTGCGCCACCGACACACCCGCGGGCAGCTTCTCCGACTCGCCGGGGAACTCGTCCGGGCCGCACTCGCCGTCGGTGTAGAACAGCTTGCCGACCACGCCCCGCGCGCGCAGCGCCGCGCCCAGCTCCACCAGGTAGGGGACCGTCTGCTGGATCTCGATGGACCGCAGGAAGGCGATCTTCCTCATCTCGGGTCGACCTCGACGGTGATGGCCCCGACGACGTCGTTGGCCAGCTCGTTGGCCTCGGTGGTCGACCCGCCGGTGACGATGACGTAGCCGACCCTGGCGACGTTGTCGGTGGCCGCGCCCAGCTCCTTGCCCGGCTCGGCGTAGACCTCGGCCTCGACGACCTGCTCGCTGTCCGGGATGCCGCGCACGCCGCGGAACACCCCGGCCCGCGGCGGGGTCAGGAAGCGGATCGCGGCGGCGCGCTGCTCGGTGCGCTCCAGGTCGGGGGTGCGGCCCAGGGCGATCTGGATGTAGGCGGCGGCCTCGCTGACCCCGGTGGCCAGGCGCACCAGCTTCATGATGTGGTCGCCGGGCGGGCGGGCGCCGATCTCGATGATGCGGGCGGTGCCGGGGGAGACGAGCTTGATCTCCGCGTGCGCGATGCCGTGCCGGAAGCCCAGCGCCGCCAGCCCCGCCGCGGACGCGGCGAGCAGGGTGGCGCGGTCGTCGGAGGACAGCTCGGCGGGCACGGTGTGGCCCAGCTCGGCGCGGCTGTCGTCGGCGGTGGTGAACTTCTGCGTGATCGCCAGCTCGCGCACCCGCCCGTCGACCACCGCGGACTCGACGCTGAACTCCACGCCGCCGACGTACTCCTGGGCCAGCACGGAGTTGTCCAGCGGGGTGCCGTGCGGGAACTCGAACGGCCAGCCCTGGGCGAACTCCACCGCGCGGGCCAGGTCGTCGGCCGAGCGGACCACGGTGACCCCGATCGACCCCGCGTTCTCGGCGGGCTTGACCACCAGCGGGTACTCGATGCCCGCGGCGGCGACCAGCTCGGCCAGCTCCTCGGCGGTGGCCGCCGAGACGGTGCGCGGCGCCGGGGCGCCCGCCCGCTCGAACGCCTCGGCCATCGCCCGCTTGTTGCGGGTGGCCAGGGCCAGCTCCGGGTCGTGCGACGGCAGGCCGAGGTCGGCGGCGACCTGGGTGGCCAGGCCGGAGAAGAACTCCCAGCCGGTGATGACGCCCTCGACGCCCTCCTCGCGGCCGTAGGCGACCAGCGCCTTGCGCGCCAGCTCCAGGTCGGAGAAGTCGGTGAACACCGTGCCCGCGATCAGGTCCTTGCTGCTGGGCGGGTAGTTGTCGTAGAGGTCGGCGTGCGTGGCCACCAGGGTCCGCACCCCCAGCGCGGCGGCGGCCCGCAGCAGGTCCTCCCCGGCGTTGCCGTTCGCCTCGATCAACAGCAGCTTCGTCATCGTGACCTCTCGTGTGGTGACTGGGGTGGGTGTCCGGGGGACGGGTCAGGCGGTGGGCGCGGGGGCGGCGCGCAGGGACAGCAGCGTGGTGGAGAGCAGGCTCAGCGCGGCCAGCACCGCCCACGGCCACACCCGCCCCCACGACAGCAGGGTGGTGAACAGGGCGGGGGCCAGCGCGCCGCCGACGTTCCAGGACAGCATCTGGAACACCGCCAGGTACCGGCCGCGCAGCGCGGGCGGGGCGAGCGCGACCGACAGCGAGCTCACCGCGGGCGACTGCACGACCTCGGCCAGGGTGTAGACGAGCATCGCCGCGGTGAGCGCCGCGATGGCGAGCCAGCCGGGCACCAGGCCCGCGGCGGCGAAGGCGGCGAACGCCACGGCGTTGAGCACCGCGGCCAGCGCGATCACCCGGTGGGGCCGGTGCCGCTCGACCCACGCGCTGACGCTGGTCTGGGTGAGCGACACCAGGACGGTGTTCACCGTCAGCAGCACGCCCGCCAGCCAGATGATGCCCGGCACGGTGCGCTCGATGTAGATCGCCAGCAGCACGCTGAGCACCATGGCGTCGAGCACGAACACGAAGTTGACCGCGACGAGCCGCAGGAACGCCCGGTCGCGCAGCACGACCCCGTAGCCGACCTTCGCCGCCGCCGGTGCCTCGTCGTCGGCCACCGCCGCCGGGGCCTCCTGGGGCACCGGGCGCCAGCTGATCAGCAGCCAGGACGCGAAGGCGTAGGACACGGCGTTGGCCACCAGCAGCCAGTGCAGCCACCCGGTGCCGCCGACGCCGACCACGACGGCCGCGATCGCCCCGCCGAGCCCGACCCCCGCGTTGCGCAGCGCCTGCATCAGCCCGAACCACCGGGTCCGGTTGTCCTCCGTGGACGCCAAGGCGACCAGCGAGCCGTAGGAGGTCCAGTAGCCGCTGATGCCCACCTGCACCAGCAGGCCCAGGACGGCGACGTGCCAGAACTGCTCCGCCAGCAGGTAGGACAGGAACCCGATGCCCGCGACGAGGTTGCTCACCGCGGCCACCAGCCGCGGGCCGAACCGGTCCACGAGCCCGCCGAACAGCGCGGGCGCGGGGATCGCGAGCAGCTGGGCGACCGTCAGCGCGAAGCCGACCTGCACCAACGACATCGACGTCGTCCTGGCGAAGTAGACGACCTGGAAGGCGAACAGCAGCCCGCTGCCCAGGCTGTCGATGGCGCCCGCGGTCAGGAAGCGGGCGTTGCCGCCGATCTCCGGCAGGCCCCAGCGCGAGCGCGGCCCCCGGTCGTCGGGTGCGGTGGTGGTGGTCGGTTCAGACATGGGTGTCCGCGTCCTGTCCTGTCATGCCGGGTCCTGGGTCCGCGCGGTCGGGCCTGCTACAGGCCGTAGGCGCGGCGGAACTTCTCGAGGATGTACTCGCCGGAGCGCACCGGGGCGTGCCGCGGCGGGTCCTGCAGGGAGGTGCAGGTGGGGATGCACTCGATGAGCGCGTCGAAGTTGGGCTGGTGGAAGAACGGCACCGAGTACCGCTCCCGCGTCGCCACCTCCGGCGCCGGGTTGACCACCCGGTGCACCGTGCTGACCCAGCGGTTGTTGGTCCACACCGCCATGAGGTCACCGATGTTGACCACGAACGAGCCCTCGATCGCGGGCACGTCCACCCACTCGCCCGCCTTGTCCAGCACCTGCAGGCCGCCGGGGGCGTCGTCCTGGTAGAGGATCGTCAGGCTGCCCCAGTCGCTGTGCTGGCCCTTGCGCAGCTGGCCCGGCTTGGGCGGCACGAGCTGGGCCGGGTAGTAGTTCGCGGTCAGGTTCGTCATGTGCTCGTCGACCTTGTCGTCGAACCAGCCCTCGGGCAGGTCCAGGGCGAGGGCGAACAGCCGCATCAGCTCCAGCGCCAGCTCCTGCATGCTCGCGTAGTAGGCGCGGTAGGCGGCGGCGAACCCGGGCAGGTCCGGCCAGTGGTTCGGCGTGGTGAGCAGCGGGTCGGACCCGGCGGGCAGCGCGGGCGCGTCCGGCTCGCCCAGCCGGTTGTAGGTGTAGGTCTGCGACAGGTCCGGCAGGTCGCGCTCGTCGGCCACCGAGGCGTCGGTGTTCGACGCGGCCAGGCTGCCCGCGCGGCCGAACCCGCGCATCAGCGGGTCGTCCGGCGCGGCCTGCAGGGCCAGCTTGGCCGCGTCGGGCAGGGCGAAGAACTCCCGGGTGGCCCGGTACATCGCCGCGATGCGCTCGGCGGGCACGCCGTGGCCGACGATGGCGAGGAACCCGCTGGTCTCGCACACCCGGCCGAGGGTCTTGGCCACCAGCTCGCGGGCGGCCGGGTCGCCGGAGCGGGCGCTGGAGATGTCGATGACCGGCACGTAGCCGTCGACCAGGGTGACCGGTGCGGTGCGGGTGTCGACTGGTGAGAGGGTCATGCTCGGACTTCCTGTCTCGTTCCTGCTGGGGTGGCGCCGGGCGCGGGGGCCCAGCGGGGTGGTGGCGGGGTCCAGTCCCGCACCGCGGCGGTGAACCCCGCGGCCCCCGACACCGGGACCAGGGAGTGCCGCTCGGCCGGGCGCAGGAAGCCGTGGCGGGCCATCCGCGCCGCCACCTCGACCAGCGGGGCCCAGTAGCCGTCCACGTCGAGCAGCAGCAGCGGCTTGCTGTGGTGGCCGAGTACCAGCGCGGCCCACACCTCGAACAGCTCCTCCAGGGTGCCGACGCCGCCGGGGACGGCGACGATCGCGTCACCGAGCTCGGCCAGCTGCCGCTTGCGCTCGTGCATGGTGTCCACCACGCGCAGCTCGGTCAGCCCGGGGTGGGCCACCTCGGCGTCGACCAGCTCGCGCGGGATGACGCCGATGACCTCCGCGCCCGCGGCCAGCGCGCGGTCGGCGACCACGCCCATCAGCCCGGTGCTGCCGCCGCCGTAGGCGAACCCGGCGCCGTCCGCGGCCAGCTCCTCGACGAAGCGGCCGACCGCCTCCGCGAAGGCGGGGGAGTCCCCGCTGGCCGACCCGGCGTAGACGGTGACGCGCATCAGGGGGCCACGCGGCCGAAGGTCTCGAACGCCGCGTGCGTGATCGGCATCAGCTCGCGCCACTGCCGCTCCATCTCCTCGGCCACCACGGCGATCTCGTGCTGCGGGTGCGAGGGGTAGGTGGCGTCCTGGCGGTGGGTGCGCAGGCTGAGGAAGTGCATCAGCGAGCGGGCGTTGCAGGTGGCGTAGAGCGAGGAGTAGGTGGCCGTGGGCAGCACGATGCGGGCGATCTCGCGGGCCACGCCCCGCTCGATCAGCTCGTTGTACCCGGCGTAGGCCGCGCCGTAGGACTCCTTGGCGATCTCCACCAGCCGGTCGTGGTCGCCCTCGGCGCCCGGGACGTACTGGTAGTGGCCCGGCTTGCCCACCTGGCGCAGCAGCCGGTCGGCGTCGGGGACGTAGAACACCGGGCGCACCTCGCGGTAGCGGGCGCTCTCCTCGTTGAACGACCACGTGCGGTGGCGCATCATGTGCCGCACGGTGAAGATCGGCGCGGTGACCAGGAAGGTCAGGTAGTTGTGCTCGAACGGGCTGCCGTGCCGCGACTTCATCAGGTACTTGAGCATCCCCTCGACGTAGCCGTCGGAGCGCGTCTCGGTCTGCGCGATCTCCCCGACCGTGGACACCCGGGCGGCCCGCACCACGCCGAGGTCGCTGGCCTGGTGGTCGACGAGCTGCACGGTGATCTCGCTGCGGAACTCGATCTCGGGGTCGACGGCCGCGACGGCGGCGCCCTCCGGGCGGATCAGCTGGCTGGTCACGTGTGGTGGTCCCATCTGGTCGTTGGTGGCGGCACCCGGACCCGGACCGGGGGGTGCCGCGGCACGCCTCGCCACCCGGCCCCCCCGGGTGGCGCCTGCCCGCGCCGCCGGTGTGGCGCGGCGGTGGGCCTGTGCCGACCAGTCAACCCGGCGGTGTTATCGCAGCCTTATCGCAGGGATATCGACGCGGGCACCCCACCGCGATAGTCCGCGATAGTGCCGGGATATCGCCCGCGGCTAACGTTTTCCCCTGGCGGCCACGACGTCCGCTGCGGGGGGACGACCCCCGGGCCGGAGAGGAAGAGCGCTGATCATGAGGGGGAGCACGGTCGTGACGAGGACGCCGAGGGCCACCGCACCGCCCACCGCGGCACCGGACACCCCGTGGGGGAAGTGACGGGGTGATCCGGCGGGTGGCGCGCGTGGCGTGCCACCCGCCGCGGTTCGTCCGCCCGTGCTGGTTGCAGCGCAGCGGGACCGGGCGCCCGCGTCGTCGAACTCCCCGCTGTGGCGGGGAAGCGCTCAGCGCCCGCTGGTCAACGTGTCCAGCACCAGCGAATCCACGGTCAACCGGGCCGCTCCCACCACCGGCGGCGCGGCCTCGCGCTCCGCGCGCTCACCGAGCACCGCCTCCAGTTCCCGCTGGATCCCGTCCACCGGGATCGCGGCCGCCGCCTGCCCCGCCAGGTCCAGCGCCTCGCGCAGCACCTGCGCCGCCGCGGCCCGGTCGCCCAGCACCGCGTGCACGGCCCCCAACCGCTCCAGCACCCGCACCTGCCCCATGAGGTCCCGGCTCGATCGCACGGTGTCGAGCAACCCGCGCAACAGCTCGGCGGCGTGCTGGTAGCGCGCCTGGCGCACCAGCAGTTCGCTGAGCCGGAAGCGCAGCTGGTTCTCCACCCGCTTGCTGCCCTCCGGCGGGCACAGCGCCAGCGCGTGCAGCAGGTGCTGCTCGGCGCGGGCGATGTCGCCGGATTCCAGCTCCAGGGCCACGATCTGCACCCACACGTGGGCCTGGCCGACCACGTCGCCCACCGCGGCGAACTCCCGCGAGGCCTGCTCGTAGCCGCGCAGCGCGCTGTCGTCCTCGCCGCGCATCTGGTCCACCAGCGCCAGGTTCCGCCGCGCGATGGCCGTGCCGTGCGCGTCGCCCAGCCGGGTGAAGGTCGCCAGCGCCGGGTGCAGCAGCTCGCGCGCCAGGGCCAGCCTGCGCCCGCTCAGGTGCATCGATCCCAGCGAGCACAGCAGCGCCGCCTCGCCGCGCTCGTGCCCGGCGGCGCGCACCGCCTCCAGCGCCCGCTCGTGCGTGCGCTCCCAGTCGTCGTGGTACAGCCTCGCCTCGAACAGCGCCACGAGCGTGACGGCCAGGTCCCAGGCGTGCTCGTCCAACCCGGAGTCCGCGGCCATGTCCACCGCGCCGCACAGGCAATCCCGCTCGAACTCCAGCCACGCCAGCGGGTCCTCCTTGACCTGCCGCACCAGGTCTGCGGGCAGCTCGGGGCGCTCCACACCGCTGTGCAGCACGGTGCTGCCGTCCCGGCCGTAGAGGGTGGTGTGCGCGGTGCGGGCCAGTTCCAACCACCGCGCGACGACGCGCGCCACGGCGTGGTGGGCGCCGTCGTCCTCGACCTCCGAGCGCTCCCGCGCGAACAGCCACAGCAGCCCGTGGAACCGGTAGCGCGGCGCGGACCCCGCGCCCGCCGGGGCGATCTCGATCATCTGCATGTCGACCAGGTGCTCCAGCAGCGCCGATCCCCGGTCGACGCCGACGTCGAGCAGCACGCCCGCCACCCACGCCGGGAACGTCGCGCAGCGCAGCGCGCTGAGCAGCCGCAGCAACCGGCGCGCCTGCGGGTCGAGGCTGTCGTAGGTGAGCGCGACGCTGGCCCGCACCACCAGTTCGCCGTGCGAGAGCTCGTCGAGCCTGCGCTTCTCATCGGACAACCGCTCCAGCATCCACGACAGCGTCAGCGTGGGGCGGGCGGCCAAGCGCGCCGAGACGATCCGCAGCGCCAGCGGCAACCGGTCCACCAAGCGCACCAGGGCCTCCGCGGCCGCGCGCTCGGCGGCCACCCGCTCCTGCCCGATCACCCGCACCAGCAGCTGCACGGCCTGCGCGGGCTCCAGCACGTCGACCTCGAACACCCGCCCGCCCGCCAACCCGGTGAGCCGCACCCGGCTGGTGACCAGCACCGCGCAGCGGCTGTTGCCCGGCAGCAGGTGCGCCACCTGCGACTCCGAGGCCGCGTCGTCGAGCACCACCAGCAGCCTGCGGTCGGAGATCAGGTGCCGGAACAGCGCCGCGCGCTCGCCCAGGCTGTCCGGGATGCCCTCCACCAGCACGCCCAGCGCGCGCAGGAAGCGCCCCAGCACGTCCGAGGGCGAGACCGGGGACGGCCCGGTGCCGCCCAGCTCGCAGTAGAGCTGGCCGTCGGGGAAGTCGTGCTCGCACACCCGGTGCGCCACGTGCGCGGCCAGCGCGCTCTTGCCCACGCCCGGCTTGCCCGCCAGCACCACGACGTTCGCCGCGCGCGGGGCCTCCCGGTCGAGCAGCACCCGGCGCAGCGTGGCCACGAGCTCGGCGTGCCCGGTGAAGTCCGCGATGTCGGCGGGCAGCTGGTGCGGGGCGCGCGGCGTCCTGTGGTCATCGGATGACCGCGCCTGCACCGGAACCGCCGCGGGCCGCGGCGGGAGCAGCTGGTCGGCGTCGGAGAGCATCGCCGCCTCCAGCTCGCGCAGCTCCGCGCCGGGCTCCATGCCCAGCTCCTCGATCATCAGCTCCCGGCCGACCCGGTAGACCTCCAGCGCCTCCGCGCGCCGCCCGGAGCGGTAGAGCGCGAGCATGTACTGCCCGCGCAGGCGTTCGCGCAGCGGGTGCTCGGCCAGCAGCGCCGCGACGCCGCCGATGGCCGTGCGGTGGTCGCCGAGCCGGATCGCCAGGTCGAACGAGGTCTCCTTGGCCTGGAGCAGGCTCTCGTCGAGCTGGGCGGCGCGCGCCCGCACCAGCCTGCTGTGGATGCCGTCGAGCGCGGGCCCGCGCCACAGCGCGATCGCCCGGCGCAGCAGCGCCGCGGCCGCGGTGAGCTTGCCCTGCGCGGCCAGCACGTCGGCGTCGGCGGTCATCCGCGCGAACAGCTTGGCGTCGACCTGCTCCTCGGGGACCTGGAGCAGGTAGCCCGAGGCCCGGGTGACCAGCGCGTCGGCCCACCCGGAGCCGCGCAGCACGTTGCGCAGCGCCGACACGCAGATCTGCACCTGCGCGCGGGCGGTGGCGGGTGGCGCGCCGTCCCAGATCGCGTCGATGAGCCGGTTCGTCGCGACCACCCGGTTGGCCTCCAGCACCAGCATGGTCAGCACGATCTCCTGGCGACCGGGGGAGAGCCGGGACGACTCGGCGACGCGGACCTCCAGCGGCCCCAGGACGCGGAACGCGGGCTCCTCGCCCGCCGCACGGTTCTGGTCCACGCGCACGTTCTCCCCTGGTCAGCTGCTGCCGGGTCACCGGACCGGTCGCGACAAGTGGTCCACTGTAGCGAAACCGCGATCCAGCATAGAGATTTTGCGGGAATGGACCAGCAGTTCCAGGAGGCGAAACCATGACCGATCCGATCCCCGCCATCCGTTCCCTCTGCCTGCCCTTTCCCGGCTGCGCCGAACGGCTCAGCCACGGTGAGCCCGCTTGGTTCGCCGGTGCCCGGCGCAGGTTCGTCACCTACGCGGGGATCCGGCACTGCGCCCGGCCCGCGATCTGGTGCGCCGCCCCGCCCGGCGCCCAGGAAGCCCTGGTCGCGGCCGATCCGGTGCGCTTCTTCCGCCCGCCCTACGTCGGCCACCGCGGCTGGCTCGGCGTCTACCTCGACGTCGCCGTCGACCCCGCTGAACTGGCCGAGATCATCACCGACGCCTACCGCCAGGTGGCCCCGCCCACCCTGTTGGCCCAGCTCGACGCCGCACCCGCCCACCCCGCCGCGACGCCCCGTGAACTCCCGGGAACGCGCCGGGGCTGACAAATGGTAATTCCGCCCACCCTCCGGAAAATTCCCCGAAGAGGCCGAGGACGTGCTAACGCGCCCGCTGACGTGAATACGTCTCAGCCGCATTCCACGGCCGCGGACCACCGCATTCCCCCTGGTCGGCACCCGACAACCGCAGCCGGGACGCCGGGGGAGACGCGCGAGCGCCGCTCCGTCGGAACCCTTTCACGCGATAACCACCCTTCCGGGGGGAGAGTGCCGATAACCGTGCCGGAGGAATCCAACGAACCCCCTTTCCTGGCCGCCAATCCCCGACCCGCCGTACTGGGGACACCAGGTTCCTCGTTCACGGCGAATCGGACGTTAGCGGTCCGCAACGGACAATCCGATCGTGGCGGTGAGAAACTGACACACAAAGAGATCGGCCCGGTTATTCCCCGTCCAATTCCCGCAACCCCGCCACCCACCGCTCCCGCCGCTCGGCCGAACTCGCCTCCCACCACGGCACCCCGCGCTCACCCAACGCCACCTTCGCCACCTGCACCCGCCCCCGCGCCACCCGCTCCCCCTCGGCGTCCCCGGCCCGCACCGCCACCCCCACGGCCCGCCGAGCCGCCATCAAGTGCTTCCGCAACGCCGCCGCCGCGTCCTCCGGCACCTCCGGGTCGGTCGCCCGCCACCGCCGTCCCTCCACCACCACGTACCGCCCATCCGGCGTCCGCTCGACCACTCGCCCCTCCTCGCGCTCCCGGTGTGGCCACGGAGTGCCCTCGCGGTCGCGGCGTCAATCCCACCGAACGGTGGGTGCGGTGGGCCAATTGATACGGGTCCACTACGGATTGTTCCGGTGTTCACGGTCACTTCACACTTCGGGGCGTGGTCGGGTGTCCCCCCGGCCGCGCACCCTGCAAGCAGAGGAGAGCGCTCGTGAGGACGATGTTGGCCGCTGTGGCGGTGGCGCTGGGGGCGGTCGTGGTGGCGGCGCCGGTGGCGGGGGCGAAGCCGGGGCCGCCGGTGGGGGAGGCGCCGCCGTCGACGCAGATCATCGACGGGGGGTACTACAACCAGAGCGCGCCGTGGGCGGCTCGGCTGTTCCTCAACGGGCAGCAGAACTGCACGGCGACGTTGATCTCCTCGCAGTACGTGCTGACGGCGCGGCACTGCGTGGGCGGGTCGTTGTCGTTCCGGATCGGGAGCCTGGACCAGAGCAGCGGGGGGTACGTGGCCTACGGGGCGCAGACGACCACCCACCCGTCGGCGGACCTGGCGCTGGTGCGGCTGGACCGCAGCATCCGCACGACCTACTCGCCGCTGGGCACCTCCACCGACGTGGCGCCGGGGCGGTACGCGGTCGTGCTGGGGTGGGGGGCCACCTGCACGGACCAGGCGGAGATCAACTGCCAGTCGCGGTACCTCAAGTACGCCGACGTGACCGTTTCCACCGTCGCCGACCGGGACTACTTCGGCGGGGTGGCGATCGGCGCCCGGTACTACAACGGGATCACCGCCGGGGGTGACTCCGGGGGGCCGATGTTCGCCAACGGCCGCCAGGTGGGGGTCGCGTCGACGAGCAACCGGTACGACTACACCTCCTACACCAACATCACCCGCTACCGGTCCTGGATCAGCTCCATCGCCGGTGTGTGACCCCGTCCCGCGTCCGCGCGTCAGGCGCGGGCGCGGGGCGGTCCCCGTGGTTTGATCAAGCGGAGGTACCCCGGTCGGGGTACACATTCCGGGTGAGCGCGGAGGCGTCGGGGACACGGGTGGGGTGGGCGCAGCGGTGGCGCCGGGCACGGGTGCGGTACCGGTGGCTAGACCACCTCGTCCGGGCGGTGGACCGCTACATCGAGCACAGCGGGTACCAGTACGTCGGCGCGATCACCTACTTCAGCGTGCTGTCGGTGGTGCCCATCATGATGGTGGGGTTCTCCACCGCCGGGTTCGTGCTCGCGGGCAGCCCGGACCTGCTCACCCAGTTGCGCATCGGGGTGGGCAACGTGGTGCCCCGGCCGCTGGTGGGCGAGGTGGGCACGCTGGTTGACGGGCTGATCGACCAGCGCACCCACATCGGCGTCCTCGGCCTGGTCGTCGGGCTCTACTCCGGCTGGAACTGGATGAACGCCCTGCGCGACGCGCTCACCGCCATGTGGGACCAGCACCGGGTCGACCAACCGCTGCTGCGGGTGGTGGTGCGCGACGGGCTCGCGCTGCTCGGGCTGGTGCCCGCCATCGCGGTGTCGTTCGGGCTCACCGCGGTCGGCGGCAGCGTCGGCGGCTGGCTGCTGCGGTTGGCGGGCATCGAGGACACCCTGGGCGCGACCGTGCTGCTGCGGCTGTCCACGGTCGTGCTCGCCCTCACCGCCGACTGGCTGGTGTTCCTGTGGGTGCTCACCAAGCTGCCGCGCCGCCCGGTGGGCCTGCGCAGCGCCGTGCGTGGCGCCGCCGCGGCGGCGGTCGGGTTCGAGGCGCTCAAGCTCGCGGGCAACGTCTACCTGGGCATCATCGGCGGCTCGCCCACCGGGGTCGCCTTCGGGTCGGTGATCGGTCTGCTCGTGTTCATCTCGCTGGTCTCCCGGCTGCTGATCTTCATCGCCGCCTGGACCGCGACCGGGTCGGACACCGCCGCCCGCCAGCCCGTCGCGCCGCCTGGCCCGGCGGTCATCCGGGTGACCGCCGCCGAGCGCGCCAACCCGCTCGTGCCCGCTGCGGTCGGCGCGGCCTTCGGGGCGCTGCTCACGACCGTGTTCCGGCGCAAGCGGAAATGACCTCGTCGGTCCTCACCGGACCGTCAGCAGGTGCTCTCCGTCGCCATCGGGGCCGCGGGGTCGAACGCGTCCCGCTCGGCATCTCCCGCGTCGAGGTCCGGCTTTCCGCCCTTGCCCAGGCTGGGGGCGAGGAAACCCGCCTCGGCGGCGGCGCAGTCGACGGAGTAGGAGTACGACGACCAGTCCAGCGCCGTCAACCCGGTCGCGTCCCACCGGTCGTCGTAGAAGCCGTACTGGGTGCGCACCCGCACGACGCTGATGATGTGCAGCGGGTCGTTGACCCGCTCGGGGTCGGGGGGCCGGAACGCGTAGGCGAAGGCGTAGGACGTGTCGACGAGCAGTTCGCCCGGTCTGCCCGCCTTCGCGGTCATGGTGCCCGCGACCTTGGCAGGAACGCCCAGCAGCGTGCTCCCCGGGGCGATCGCGGTGCGGTACCCCTTGTTGGTGTGGACGTCCGCCCGGTCGCGCTCGGAGAAGCGGGCCGCGAGCCGGTCGAGGTCGTGCCCGTAGAGCACCTCGGGGTCGAGCCGAGCGGTGATGAGCACGTCGCGGACCTGGGTGAGCGCGCCCGCCACCTGCTCCGCCGAGAAGCCCGCCAGCGGTGTCGGCACGGGCACCACGACCCCCGCGGCACCGTCCTGCCAGCCGGCCGCCGCCGTCCCCGCGAAGGGTTGCGCGAGGTCCACCCGGCGCACCTCGGTCTGCGTGGTGGCGGTCGTGCTGGGCGCGCCCGTGAGCCCGGAGTCGGTGGCGCCGCGGTCCACGCTCCCGACCACCACCACGCTCGCCGCGAGCACCACCACGACCCCACCGGTGCTCAGCACGGCGGCCCGGTGCCGGGCGAAGAACCCCGGGCCGCGCCGCCGCGGTCGCCGCTTGGGCGCCTTGACCCGGTCGAGCTCCTTGCCGAGCCGGTCCCACTCCGGGCCGCGCAGGTCCGGGTGGTCGAAGATGTCGTCCCCTACGCCTGCGAATAGCTCCAGGCGGGCCCCGCGTTACACCTCCTGGAGGGGTGGCGGTGGGGGCGGCCGCCCCCACCGCCACGCGGCTACCAGGTGACCGGGAGCTCGTAGGCGCCGTAGATGCCCGCGTCGGTCTTGAACGGGATGTCGTCGACCGGGGCGGCCAGGCGCAGGGTGGGGATCCGGCGGAACAGGGTCTCGAAGACGATCTCCAGTTCCAGCCGGGCGAGGTTCTGGCCGAGGCACTGGTGGGGGCCGAAGCCGAACGCGATGTGGTGGCGGGCGCCGCGCTGGACGTCGAGGCGGTCGGGGTCGGGGAAGACCGCGGGGTCCCAGTCGGCCGACAGGCCCGAGACGATGATGCCCTCGCCCGCGCGGATGGTGACCCCCGCCAGCTCCACGTCCTCGGTGGCGACCCGGGCGGTGACGGACTCGACGATGGTGAAGTAGCGCAGCAGCTCCTCCACCGCCAGCGGGAGCTTCGTCGGGTCGGCCGTGACCAGGGCGAGCTGGTCGGGGTTGTCCAGCAGGCCGACCACGCCGAGGGAGATCATGTTGGCGGTGGTCTCGTGGCCCGCGACCAGCAGCAGGAACGCCAGGCTGACCATGGCGCCGCGGTCGAAGGTGCCGTCGGCGGTGCGCGCGGCGATCTGGCGGCTGAACAGGTCGTCGCCGGGCTCGTCGACCTTGCGGTCGATCAGCGTGCCGAGGTAGTCGCGCAGCGCGTCGACCGCGGCCGCCCGCTCGCCCGGTGCGGCGTTGCGGCGGACCAGGACCGAGGTGTGCTCCTGGAAGAAGTCGTGGTCGGCGTAGGGGACGCCGAGCAGCTCGCAGATGACCAGCGACGGCACCGGCAGCGACAGCGCCCGCACCAGGTCCACCGGCTGCCCCGGGGCGGCGAGCAGGTCGTCGACGCACCCGTCCACGATCTGCTGGATGCGCGGGCGCAGCGCGGCGACCCGCTTGACGGTGAACTCCGCGATCACCGCGCGGCGGGCGGTGGCGTGCTCGGCGCCGTCCATGCTGATCATCGAGGGCGGCTGGGTGCGGAACCGCTCCCGGATGCTCTGGTCGGTGCTGGGGATGGGGAACCCGTCGAGCCTGCGGTCGGAGGAGAAGCGCTTGTCGGCGAGCACCGCGCGGCCCTCCCGGTGCCCCGACACCCACCAGACCTCGTCGCCCCCGGTGATGCGCACGCGGCTGATCGGCGCCTGCTCGCGGCGCTCGGTGTACTCGGCGGGCGCGCTGAACGGGCACCGGCGGTCGACCGGGTACTCGGTGCCCTGCTGCTCGACGCGCTCCACGACGGCCTCGGTCACGGGCCACCCCCATCTCGGCGGATCATGTGGATGATTTTCTTCCGGTTGCCCCAGAGTAGCTAACCGGAAGGAATTCGTCCACATCCGCCGATCGGGTGACGCCGTCCCCGCCCCCACCGGTGCGGAATCGCCCGTGAGGTGCGAAAATGCCCGCTCCAGCCGGGACGACGACGAGCAGGGGGTGCGCGGTGGGGGACAAGGGCGGGACGCCACCGGCGCTGCGGGCCGACGCGCGGCGCAACCGCGCGCAGATCATCGACGCCGCCAGGGCGCTGTTCCTGCGGGTGGGCGTGGACGTGCCGATGGAGGAGATCGCCAAGGCCGCGGGCGTCGGGGTGGGCACCCTCTACCGCCGCTTCCCCGACCGCGCCGAGCTGATCAAGGCCGTCAGCCTGGACAACTTCGCCCGCCTCGTGGAGCTGGCCGAGCGGGTGGAGGGCGCCGAGCCGGACCCGGCCCAGGCGCTGACGACCCTGCTGCGCTCGGCGCTGGAGCTGCGCCTGGGCATCACGATGACGGCGCTGTCCGACCGCGCCTACCGGGCCATCCAGAGCTCGCCGGAGATCGACGAGCTGCGCGACCGGGTCATGGCCGTCGCCCAGCGGCTGCTCGGCCGCGCGCAGGCGGCGGGCACCATCCGCGCGGACATCGAGATCGGCGACACCATGCTGGCGCTGGTGCTCGTGTCCCGGCTCGTGCCGCCCGCGGGCGACGACCTCGCGGAGATGGTGTTCCAGCGGCTGTTCGCGCTGGTGGTCGACGGGTTGCGGGCCATCCCCGGCACCCCCATGCCCGGGCGGCCGGTGACCTACGAGGACATCAACGAGCTGCGCCGCTCCGGCGGGCTCGGCGGCTTCGGCAAGTTCGCCCCCGCCGACCCGGACGAGTCCCAGCGCGCCCGCTAGGGCCTGTCCACTGTGGTCCGAACGGGTGGGCGCGCTGCCGCTTCCGCGCCCACCTCCGGCACCCCCCGCACCGCCAGCGCGCCCGCGACCCCGAGCAGTGCCAGGAAGCCGAAGAACGCCGGGTATCCGCCCATGCCCAGCAGCAGCGGCGCCGACAGCGGGACGAGCGACTGCGGCAGCGTGTTCGCGATGGCCACGATGCCCAGGTCCTGGCCCGCCGTGGCGCCGTCGGGCAGCACCCGCACGCACATCGCCAGGTCCACGGCCAGGAACGTGCCCATCCCGATCCCGAGGACGCCGCCTGCGGCGAGCACGACCGGGATCGAGGGCGCGGTGGCGAGCAGCAGCATGGCCACCACCCCGATCACGGCCGAGGCCACGACGAACGGCTTCTGCTTGCGCAGCACGTCCGACAGGTGTCCCGCGACCAGGCTCGCCACCACCGCGGTGGGCACGGTGATCAGCGACCAGGCCAGCACGAGCCCGCCGACCTCCGCGGGCCGCACGCCGAACCGCTGGATCAGCAGCAGCGACACGTAGCTCCCCGCGGCGTAGGTGCCGGTGATGAGGAAGCGCACCAACCACGCCCAGCCGAACGCCGGGTACCGCCGCGGGCTCACCCAGAAGGTCCGCAGCACCGAACGGGGACCGTCCCCGCCCGCCCGTCCGCGGGCCCGGCGGTCCTCCCGCACGAGGACCACCGCGACCACCCCGGCCACGGCGGCGATCGCGCCCACGACCTGCCACTGCGCCGCGGACCCGGCAGGCAGCGCGTTGACCACGAGCAACCCCAGCAGCGGCGCGAACGGGATCACCAACCCGAGCATCCCGGACGCCAGACCCCGCCGCCGCGGGGGAACCTGGTCCGCCAGGACGGCGTTGGTGGCCGCCTGCTGGAACCCGAACAGCGCTTTGGCCAGGCACCACAGCACGACCACCTGCCACACCGCTGACGTCCCACCGATGGCCACCACCGCCGCGGCACCGCCGAGCGCGCCGACGAGGACCCACGTGCGCCGCGGCCCGAGGGCGAACGCCGTCGCGTCGCTGATGCGCCCGGCGACCGGCGTCACCACCAGGACGACGACGGCGCCGAGCCCGGTCGCCAGCCCGAAGGCGTCGGCCGCCCGGCCCGCGTCGCCGGTCAACCCCGTGAACCGCAGGGCCAGCAGCAGTTGCAGCGGGGTGATGATGGCGGTGTAGACACCGAACTGCGAGGTCAGAAGCGCGGCGGCGACCCTGCCGAACGGCGTGGCCCCGGGACCTCGTGCACCCATCCCGTCCTCCTCACACCTGGAGCCGCGAATGGTGCTGGCGCCCGGGATCGCGGGTCAACCGCCCGTCCGGTGAAATCAGCGGACCGCGTTTTCCCGCACTACCGCATATTTCCTGTTTACGCGCCGCGGCCTTGACCCGGTGATCACGCCGTCCCTAGCGTCGGTGGCGAACGCGACGACCCCGCTCATCGAACACCGCCGAGAGGCAGGCCTGTGACCCGGATCGTGCACCAGCTCTCCCTCAACGAGAACCACTCGCCGCCGCTGCCCGGGGTGCGCGCGGCGCTGGCGGGTTCGTTGGACTCGGTGCACCTGACCCTGGACGCGCTGTCGAGCGGCTTGGAGGCGGAACTGGCCGCGCACCTGGGTGTCCAGCCGGAGCAGGTCGTCGCGGGTGCGGGGTCCGGCGCGCTGCTCGCGCAGTTCATGACCGCCCACGCGGGTCCCGGTGACGCCGTCGTGCACAGCTGGCCGTCGTTCGAGGTGTACCCGCTGCTCATCAGCACCAGCGGCGCGCGAGCGATCGCCGTGCCCGCACCGGACGACCGCCAGGACCTCGCGGCCGTCGCCGCCGCCGTCACACCCGCCACGACGGTCGTGCTGCTCTGCAACCCCAACAACCCCACGGGTGAAGTGCTCGGCGCCCCGGCGCTTCGGGAACTCCTTGACGCCCTGCCACCGCACGTGGTCCTGCTGGTGGACGAGGCGTACCGGGAGTTCGCCGAACCGGGGTCGATCGCGGACGCGCTGGAGCTTGCGGCCACCGACGACCGCGTCGCCGTGGTGCGCACGTTCTCCAAGTCCCACGGCCTGCTGGGCGCGCGCGTCGGCTACCTCGTCGGGTCCCGGCGCGTGGTGGACCCGCTGCGCCCCTCGACCATCTTCTACCGGGTGCCCACCCCCGCCCAAGCCGCCGCGGTGGTGGCGCTGCGGGCGGAGGACGCGATGCGCGCGCAGTGCACCCAGGTCGCCGCCGAACGCGACCGCGTGCGCCGCGGCCTGCTCGACCTCGGCTTCGACGTGCCGCCCAGCGGCGGCAACTTCCTCTGGGTGCGCCTGGGCGAGCGCAACGACGAGTTCGTCGCGCACCTCGCCGAGCACGGGATCGCCGTGCGGGCGCTCGCGGGCGGGGCCGGGGTGCGGGTCAGCACCGGCACCCGCGAGGCCGACGACGCGGTGCTCGACGCCGCCAAGCAGTTCCCCCGCTGACCACCCCGAGAGGACGGCTCCGCATGGCACCGGTGCAGGTGGACGCGCTCGACAGGGCGGTGGCGGAGGGCGCCGAGGCCCTGTTCCGCGCCCAGCGCCCCGACGGCGTGTTCGACTACAGCGAGGACAACCTCACCTCCACCCTGGGCACGGTCGGCGCGGTGTCGGCGCTGCACTTCGCGGACCCGGGCGGCAGCGCCGACCTCATCGCGGCGGGCGCGGGGTGGCTGCGCCGCACCCAGAACCCCGACGGCGGCTGGGCCATGGTGCCCGGCCTGGCCAGCGAGGCGGGGCCGACCGCCGTCGCCTCCGCCGTCCTGCACCTGGTCGACCCCGGCGGCAGCGCCGGCCCGGTCGCGTCGGGGCAGCGCTGGATGGCCGACTTCGGTGGCCTGGACGCGATCCCGCACCCCGAGGTCGTCGCCTGGTGCAGGCAGTACTACGGGTTCGTCGGCTGGCTGGACCCCCGGGAGATGCGCCGCTTCCCGCTGGAGCTGGCGCGCTTCCCCGGCCTCTACCGCAAGCTGTTCGACCTGCGCCTGCCCATGGCGTCCGCGCTCGGCCTGGCCCAGGCGCGGCACAAGCCGCTCAACCGCCTGCACCGCGCGCTGGCCCGCTGGGGCGAGCCGAAGGCCCTGGAAGTCGTGCGCCAGGTCTACGAGCACGAGGGGTCCACCGGCGCCTGGTGCGAGAACGCCTGGGTCACCGGGCTGGTCTGCACCGGGCTGGCGCGCGCGGGCCTGGCCGAGGACATGGTGGCCGCGGCCGTGGGCTGGTTCCGCCGCTCGATGCACCCGGACGGCTGGTGGCAGACCGGCCCGCTCGACGCGGCGTGGTCGATGTACGCGGTGCGGGGGCTCATCGAGGTCGGCTACGCCGACGATCCCCGGCTCGTGGCCTCACGCGAGCTGTTCGTCCGCCTCCAGCAGCACAAGCCGTTCCTCGCCTTCGGCTGCCCGCCCGGCTACTGGGGCTGGGCGGGCACCGAGGGGTGGCCATCGACCCTGGAGACGGGGGAGATCCTGTCGGTGCTGAGCAGGCTGCCCGGCGACGCCCAAGCCGGTGCCGTCGCCGCGGGCGTCGAGTGGCTGACCCGCGTGCAGGACTCCCGCGGCTCGTGGGGGCTGTGCGTGCGCAACACCAAGGTCGCCAACAGCGGCCCGTGCCCCATGACCACCGTCCAAGCCGTTGACGCGCTGCTCGACGCCGGGGTGCCCGCCGACGACCCGCGGGTGCGCCGGGCGTTGCGGTGGCTGGCGCGGGTGCAGGCGGCGGACGGGACGTTCGAGTCCGTCTGGTACCGCCACCACACCATGGCCACGGCCGCCGTCCTGGAGACCTTCACCCGCGTCGGCCAGGCGGCGGGCCCGACGGCGCGCCGGGCCGCCGCGTGGCTGGAGCGCACCCGGCTGCCCGACGGGTCGTGGGGCGACGGGCTCGGCGCGCCGGGCACCGTCGAGGAGACCGGCTGGGCCATCGCCTCGCTGCTCGCCGCGGGCGCGGACCCGGCGGGGGTGCGACCGGGGGTGGAGTGGCTGCTGGCCCGCCGCACGCCGGACGGGTGGCCCGCCGAGAGCGTGCACGAGTACGTCCGGTTCGTCAGCCGCTACGCCAACCCGGCCTTCACGCAGGGCATGGCCCTGCGCGCACTGGGCCGCTACCGGGAGGTCGCCAGGTGACCCGCGCGGAGAGCTTCACCGAGGAATACTGGCGCGATCCGCACGCCGCGCTGGCGTGGGCGCGCGAGCACGAACCGGTGCGCGCCGTCGACTTCGAGGGTGGCCGCACCTGGCTGGTCACCCGGTACGCCGACGTCCGCGCTGGCCTGGTCGACCCGCGGTTGGCCAAGGACCACCGCTCCGCCCTGCCCGAGCACGAGCGCGCCACCACCCCGCACGCCCTGCCCGCGCCGATGTCGCACATGCTGACCTCGCTCGACCCGCCCGAGCACACCCGCCTGCGCGCCCTGGTCACCCAGGCCTTCACCGCCCGCCGCGTCGCCGAACTGCGCCCGCGCGTGCTCGCCGTGGCCGAGGACCTGCTGGCGGGGCTGCCCGAGGACGAACCCCTCGACCTGGTGGCCCGCTACGCGATCGTGCTGCCCATGGTGGTCATCTGCGAGCTGCTCGGCGTCCCCGACATCGACCGCGACGAGTTCGCCCGGCTGTCCACCGTCCTCATCGACGAGTGCCCCGACGAGGAGCTGGCCAGGGCCTCGGCGCAGATGGCGACCTACCTGGAGGGCCTGGTCGCGGCCAAGCGCGCGGCCCCGGACGACGCCCTGCTCTCGGCGCTGATCACCGCCTCCGACGAGGGCGACCGGCTGACCGACCTGGAGATCGTCGCGATGGCCATGCTGCTGCTCATGGCGGGCCACGAGACCACGGCGGTCTTCCTGACCAACGGCGTGCGCGCGCTGCTCGCCGCCCCGGCCCTGATCGACCGGCTGGCCACCCCCGCCAGTGCCGCGGTGCTGGTGGAGGAACTGCTGCGCTGGCTCTCCCCGGCCATGAACGCCTCCCTGCGCTTCGCCACCGAGGACCTGGTCATCGGCGGTGTGCCCATCAGGCGGGGCGACTCGGTGATGCTCTCCACCGGCGGCGCCAACCGCGACCCCGCCCGCTACCCCGCCGCCGACCAGTGCGACCCGGACCGCGACACCACCGGCCACCTCGCCTTCGGCCATGGCATCCACCGCTGCCTGGGTGCGGCCCTGGTGCGCTTGGAGGGCGAGATCGGCTTGTCCGCCCTGTTCCACCGCTACCCGCGGTTGCGCTCCGCCGCGGACGAGGACGACCTGACCTTCCGCCGCAGCGTCCACGTCCACGCCCCGCGCACCTACCCCGTCGTCCTCGGGCCCCGCAACCGGGAGTAGACGACCAGGCGCGACCCGCAGTCGCGCCGGGGGCCGCAGCTGGCATCAACCACCGAAATGCGCACGGGGAGTTGCGCAGTCAGCGGGAAGGCGGGGGCCGCAGTCCCATCGCTCCGTCCCCGCCTCCACACTTCCCGCCTTTTCCGAGCCGCTACTCCTTCACGGTGGTGGCGGCCATGCCCGGTTCCGCGAAACGCTCCCACCGGGGTTCAGCACCGCGGGGTTCGTCGCCCATGACCGTCACGCGCTGGCCCACTCGCCTGCCCGCGTAATCGTTGACCGCGTAGTGCTGGGTGGCCCGGTTGTCCCACATGGCCACCGCGCCTTCCACCCAGCGGTATCGGCACGTGCGCTGTGGGCTTTCCGACAGCTCGAACAAGTGCGAGAGGACGGCGTCGCTCTCGCCCTTGCTCAGTTGGAGGATGCGGCGGGTGAACATGCGGTTGACGTACAGGCTCTTGCGGCCCGTCACCGGGTGCACGCGCACGACCGGGTGTTCTGCCTCGCTGCGGAAACTGCCGTGGGGGTGGGCGAAGACGTGGGCGGCGGTGGTCCCTTCCAGCAATTCCTTCATGGGCGCGGACAGGGCCTCGTACGCCAGGTGCTGGTTGCTCCACATCGTGTCGCCGCCCGCCACCGGGGTGCGGGTGAGCTGGAGGACCGAGGCGATGGGCGGGCTCTGGACGTAGGTGACGTCGGTGTGCCAGACGTCGGCGCGGGCGCCCTGGTCGGAGTCCAGGACGACGATGTGGTCGTGGCCGGGCAGCTTGGGCAGGAAGGGGTGGACCTCCAAGGCGCCGAAGCGGCTGCCGAACGCCTCGTGCGCCGCGGGGGACAGCCCGCCCGCCTCGGGGAAGAACAGGACGAGGTGGCGCACGAGCAGGTCGTGCAGCTCGGTGAAGACCTCGTCGTCCACCGCGGCGAGGTCGACGCCGCGGACCTCCGCGCCGAGCGCGCCCGAGATCGGGTTGACCTGGATTGCCATTGCACTCCTCCACTGCTGTCGCTGAACACCACGCCTGGGGCGTGGTGGACTTTCATCCGGAAGCGCCGAGCGCGCCCTTTCCCGCTCCCCGGCGGGCTGCCAGCATCGGATCAGAGGCATTTCCCCGGCGACGAGAGGATTGCACCGGTATGTCGGCACAGCAGGAGTTGGCCAGGATGGTCGACCTGGCGACCCCGTTCGCGGTCCGGGTGGCGGTGGCGCTGCGGCTGCCCGAGCTGGTCGAGGCGGGCACCACCGACCTGGCGGCGCTCGCGGCGGCCGCGGGCGCCGACCGGGACGCGCTGCGCAGGCTGCTCGGCCACCTGACCGGCATCGGCTTCCTGGCCGAGCCGCGGCCGGGCAGCTACGCGCTGACCGAGGTGTCCCGGGTGCTGCTGCGCGACGACCACGCCGCCGCGCGCCGTTGGCTCGACAGCGAGGGCCCCGGGGCGAAGATGGACCTGGCCTACGCGGGCATGGCGCACTCCGTGCGCACCGGCCGCTCCGCCTACGGGCAGGTGCACGGCGTGCCGTTCTGGGACGACTACAGCGCCGACGAGGGCCTGCGGCTGTTCTTCGGGCAGGTCATGGCCGCGCACGCCTGGCAGACCGGGCCGGTGGTGGCCGCCGACCTCGACTGGTCCGGCGACGAGCGCGTGCTCGACGTCGGCGGCGGCATCGGGGCGCTGCTGGTCGACGTGCTCGCCGCCAACCCGCACCTGGGCGGCGGCGTCCTCGACCTGCCCGCCGTGGAGCCCGAGGCCACCGCCCACCTCGCGGAGGCCGGTCTGGCGGACCGGGCGCGGTTCGTGCCCGGCAGCTTCTTCGACCCGCTGCCCGCGGGCTACGACACCTACGTGATCTCCCGGGTGCTCACCGACTGGGGCGACGAGGACGCCGCGCGCATCCTGCGCCGGGCCGCGGAGGTGGTCGGCGGGGGCCGGGTGCTGGTGGTGGAGGTGCTCGCGGGCCAGGAGCACGCCAAGAACAACTCCTCCTTCGACCTGCAATCGCTGGCCCTGCTCGGCGGCCGGGAGCGGTCGGAGGCGGACTTCCTGGCCCTGGCCGCCGAGGCGGGCTTCGCCACCGCCGTCCCCCGGCGCTGGGACGGGGGCCTGCTCGTGGTGGAGTGCCGGGCCTGACACCCCGGTCACGACCGCGCCCAGCTCGGGATCCGCCCGCCCCGCGGGTCCGGCAGGATCCCGAGCTGGTGCAGGCGGTCGAGCGGGGTCAGCGGGTGCCTGCCCAGGCCCGCCATGTTGTGCATGATGGTGAAGCTCAGCCTGCGGTTGCCGCCGGTCTTGCGCAGCGCGCGGCGGCCCAGCGCCCGGCCGAGCGGCGACCGGTCGGTGATCATGCGGGTGGCGTTGTGGCTGGTGGTGCCGACGTGCTCCAGCGCCTGCCTGCGCTCGCCGCTCCACACGCGCAGCCGCGGCAGGAGCGCGCCGTCGGACAGGTCGCCGTCGGACAGGTGCGCCGCCAGGCTCGCGGCGTCGATGATCGAGCTGTTCATGCCCTGGCCCGCGGCGGGGTGCACCGCGTGCGCGCTCTCACCGATCAGCACGAGGCGCCCCGAGGTCAGGGTCTTCGCCAGGGCGCGCCCGACCGGCAGCACCTGCCGCGTCGGCCAGGCGTGGACGATGGCGTCGCGCAACGGGGCGAAGGCCGGGACGTCGCGGATCACGCCGTCCACCCAGCCGCCCGCGTCGGAGACACCCCGCAGCTCGTCCGGTCCGATCTGGACGTAGAGCCGGGCACGCCCTCCGGGCAGGGAGTAGCGCATCGCCAGACCGCGCGAGGTGGCGTAGGTGGAGACGTCATCGGTGAGCGGTTGGTCGACGAGCTCGAACGCGGCGAGCCGGTGCGGGTAGTCGACGCGGTCGAACCCGATCCCGGCGTCGCGGCGCAGGCGCGAGGACACGCCGTCCGCCGCCACCACGAGGCGCGCGGACACGTCGCCGTCGTCAACGCGCACCCCCGCCACGGGGCCGTCGAGCAGGTTCCGCACGACGGCACCGCGCCGCAGCTCCACCGACGGCGGCAGCGTGCGGGCCAGGGCGTCCAGGATCACGTGGTAGTCGTGCACCAGCAGCCACGGCCGGTCCGTCCCGAGCGTCGTGTAGTCCATCGTCATCAACGCCTCGCCCGCGCTGTCCCGCGCCACGAGCCCGGACAGCCTCAGTGCGCCCCTGGACCCCAGCCCCGGTGCGACGTCCCAGTCGCGCAGGACGCCGGTGGCGCCGGGTTGCAGCAGCTCGCCCTTGGGGATGGGCCGCACCTCGCGCTGCTTGTCCAGCACGAGGACGCGCAGCCCGAGGCCACCGAGCGCGTGCGCGGCCGATAGCCCGGCCACCCCCGCCCCGCTCACCACCACGTCCACATCGGTCGTGGCGGGGCCGGTGTTGGAGCTGGTCATGGTGCAGTCACCTTCCGCGGTTCGGCCGGGGGGATCTCGTGGGTGGAGCGCATCGCGTTCTGGGTGAGCACGCTGAACACCAGCACCGGCACCAGGACGGTCACGGCGAACGCCGCCCCCGCACCCGCGGCGGTGACAGCGCAGGCCAGCACCAGGCGTTCTGCCACCAGCACTTCGTGCGCGCGCAATGCCGATTCACGGGTGATGCCGTCGCCCTGCGAGAGCAGCCCACCGAACACCCACGCGCCCATGGCGGTGGCCGCGATCAGCAGCACCAGGTAGGACGTGCGCTCGTGCAGCGGCAGCAGGACGCAAGCAGCGGCAGTGGCCAACGCCGAACCGTAGAGGGACTGGGCGAGCCTCGCTCCATAAGCGACACCCCGCCGGACGGGCACCGACCGGTAGCCGCCCGCCTGGTCGCCCCCGACGTCGCGCACAGCACCGACGAGGTTCGACGCGGTGTCGTGCAGGAGGAAGACCAAGGCGAACGGCACCGCCACCCACACCTGCCCGCCGGGGACGCACGTCGCCCCGCACAGCACGGCCAAGGCCGTCAACGCGCCGCGCACGAGGTTCCCGGAGATGCCACGCCCCTTGCACACCCTGCTGTACGCGGCGATGCCCACCACGCCCAGCGCGAGCAGCACCAGCACCCGCCAGTCGACCGCGAGCGCCACCACCGCGGCGCCCACCTCGCACACCACCGCGGAGATCAGCGCGGCGCGCGGGCTGAGGCGGCCGGACGGGATGGGGCGCTGCGGCTTCTCGATCGCGTCCAGCTCCCGGTCGAACCAGTCACCCAGGTAGTGCCCGCCCAACCACACCAGCACCGGCACCACGGCCGCGGCGGCGAAGTGCGCGGGCCCCGGCGTGCCCCCCGCGATCGCGGCACCCGCCAGGCCGACGAACCCGGGGTAGGGGAGGGTGTAGGGGCGCCACGTCTGCACGTGCGCGGTCAACCGCACCGACACCGCTACCGCCTCCGGTCGACCGACAGGTCCGCCACCTCGGCCAGGACCGCCGTGTGCTGGTTGGGCCCCAGACCGTCCAAGTAGGACTTGGCCAGCGCCACCTCCGCCTCGGCGTGCTCAACGGCGCGCTTCACCGCGCCCGTCTCGTCGAGCACGTCCCGCAGCTGCGGGTAGGCCTGCTCCGGGGGCAGGGTGCCGCTCAGCGCCGCCGCGACCCTGGCCCGCTGCTCCGCGGTGCCGGTCTCGTGCGCCAGCAGCACGGGGTAGGTCGGCCGCAGGTTGCGCAGGTCGCTCAGCGCCGACTTGCCCGCGGTGGCCGAGTCCGACAGGTAGGGGAGCAGGTCGTCGTGCATCTGGAACGCCAGGCCAAGGTGGTCGGCGTACCGGCCGATCGCGTCGACGACCTCCGGGGCCGCGCCGCCGAGCAGCGCGCCCGCCCGGCACGCGCCGCGGAACAGCGCGCCCGTCTTCAGCGCGATCATCGCGAGGTAGTCGGCCAGCGGCCGGTCCGGGTCGGCGGCCATCGCGCCCTCCAGCGCCTGGCCGCGGCAGACGTCGACACCGGCGGCGGAGATCTCCCGCACGGCGGCCAGCGCGGCGGCCTCGGGCACGCCGCGCTGGACGCACTCGGCCACCGAGCCGAAGGTGCGCAGCATCAGCGCGTCCCCGGTGGCGATCGCGTCCGGGACGCCGAAGCGGTGCTGCACCGACGGCTTGCCCCGCCGGGTGTCGTCGCCGTCGATCACGTCGTCGTGCACCAGCGACCCGACGTGCAGGTACTCCACGGCCAGGGCGGCGGGCACGACCCGCTCGACCGCGCCGCCCACGGCCCCCGCCGCGGCGGCGAGCAGCAGCGGGCGCAGCAGCTTGCCCGGGGTGAGCAGGGCGTACCGGGAGATGCCCAGCACCGGGTCGGTGTGCTCCGGCCACGCCCGGTGCAGCGCCTCGCGCAGGCGGGTGACGGTGGCCTCGGCGGCGGGGGACAGGCCCCGGCGGGTGTGCTCGGAGATCAACGCGATCGCCGCGTCGTTGGCCTCGCGCGTGCCCACCGTGACCCGCACGCCCATGCCGTCCACCTCGCTCACGGCCACGCCGTTGTCCGCCAGGTGGCGCACCAGGTCGGCGCTGCGGTCGCCGAGGGGCAGCCAGAGGTAGTTGCCCGCGCTGGGCGGCACGGGCAGCCCCCGGTCGAGCAGGGCCGCCCGCACCCGGTCGCGCTCGACGCGGACGGCCGCGCACTGGGCGCGCATCTGCTCCTCGGCGGCCAGCGCCGCCGCGGCCGCCGCCTGGGCGACCGTGCTCACCCGGTAGAACGGCGTCGTCTCCCGCACCCGGGCCGCCACCGGCTCGGCCGCGACCAGGTACCCCACGCGCAACCCCAGCAGGCCGTGCGACTGGGAGAACGTGCGCACGACGACCACCCGGTCGTCCACGCCGCGCAGCGCCACCGCGTCGGCGACCTCGGCCCGGTCCGCGAACTCCCGGTACGCCTCGTCCACGATGAGCAGCACGTGCTCCGGCAGCGCGTCGAGCAGCCCGCGCAGCCGGTCGTGGTCCAGCACCGATCCCGTGGGGTCGTTCGGGTTGGACAGCAGCACCGCCGCCGTGCGCGGCGTGACGGCGGCGGCCAGCGCCTCGACGTCGGTGGCGTACCCGTCGGCCAGGGGGACCGGGACGGGGGTGGCGCCGGAGTTCCGGATCATCCTCGGATACCCCCACGACGCCGGGACGGCGTGCACGACCTCCCCGCCGGGGCCCGCGACCGCGTCCAGCAGCTGCTGGAGGACCGCGCCGGAACCGGCGCCGACGACCACGTCGGCGGCGGGCACGGCGAGGTGGTCGGCGATGGCGCCGGTGAGCCCGTCGGCGAGCGCGTCGAGGGCCAGGTTCGGGTGGTCGGCGGCGTGGATGACCGCCTCCCGGACACCGGGCAGGGGCGGCGCGAAGTGCTCGTTGCGGGACAGCTGGTGGACGATGCGCGGCACGCTCTGCTCCCCGTTCACCGGTCGGGCACCGGGTCGCTTGACTGGTCCGGACCACCATCGCCCGGGGGCGCGCGGCGGCGGGAGGGTGGGCGCGGCGATGCTGGAAGAAGGTCCACCTCGACCACCTGCTTGTCGCAACGGCCGACCACGCGCCGTTCCCAGGTCCGCCCGTCCGGGTGACGCGCGTCCGGCGCGGGCGCGGTCGGGGTTGTCGTGGCGCGGTGCGAGACTGGGGCCGTCGCGTGTGGAGGGAGTGTGCTGTGGAGACCCTGGTGCTGCTGTGCGTCCTGGCGGGCTCGCTGGGCCTGACCGCGGTCGCGCGGCGCTTCGAGCTGTCGGCGCCGCTGCTGATCACCGTGGTGGCGCTGGCCGTGGCGGCGGTCCCCGGGGTGCCCAGGGTCGACCTGGAACCGGAGCTGATCCTCACCGCCGTGCTGCCGCCGCTGCTGTACTCGACCTCGGTGGACAGCTCGGTCGCGCACTTCAAGGCCAACCTGCGCCCGATCATCTCGCTGGGCGTGGTGCTGGTCGTGCTGACCGCGTTCGCCACCGCGTTCGTGGTGCGCCTGCTGCTCCCGGGGATGCCGTGGGCCTCGGCGCTGGTGCTCGGCGCGGTGGTGTCCCCGCCGGACGCGGTGACAGCGGTGGCCATCGGCCGCAAGCTGGGCCTGCCGCGCCAGGTGATGTCGATCCTCACCGGGGAGAGCCTGGTCAACGACGCCGCCGCGCTGACCCTGTACAAGGTCGCGCTGGCCGCCGTCGCGGGCACCGCGGCGACCCTGCCGCACGGGCTGGCCGTGTTCGCGGTGGCCGCCGTGCTCGGCATCGCGGTGGGCCTGGCGATCGGCGTGGTGGTGACGGTGGTCCGCGCCCGGCTCGACGACCCGCTGGTCGAGTCCGCGTTCGGCATCTTCGTCCCGTTCGCGGCCTACCTCGCCGCCGAGCACCTGCACCCGTTCGGCCCGGGGTTCAGCGGCTCGGGCGTGCTGGCGGTGGTCACCGCGGGCCTGTGCATCGGCCACCGCTCCCTCTACGCCTCGGCCGCCACCCGGATGCAGGACCGCACCGTCTGGTCGGCCATCGACGTCGTGCTGGAGGGGTTCGTCTTCGCGCTGATGGGCTTGCAGCTGCCGGTGGTCCTGGAAGGCGCGGACGCCGCGGGCGAGGACAACCTGCTGCTCGCCGTCACCGCGGGCGTGGTGCTGCTGGCGGTGATGTTCCTGCGCATCCCGGCGGTGTTCCTGTTCACCGCGCTGCCGCTGGCCGCCCGCCTGTCCGGCCGCGACCGGCGCAGACCGCCCTGGCAGTCGGTGGCGGTGGTGTCCTGGACGGGCATGCGCGGCGTCGTCACCCTCGCCGCGGCCGCGGGCGTCCCCGAGGGCACACCGGGGCGCGAGGAGATCCAGCTCTGCGCCTTCGCCGTGGCGGTCGGCACCGTGCTCGTCCAGGGCCTGACCCTGCCACCGCTCATCCGCTTCCTCGGCGTCCGCGACCCCGGTGAGGCCGCCCGCGACCGCGCGGAGGAGGAGGCCGCGCGCGAGGTGGCCCGCCACGCCGTGCAGGACCGCCTGCGCGAGCTGGTCGAGGCCAAGCTCACCGCCCCCGGCGTCGGCCCCGAGCAGGCCGAGCGGCTGCGGCGCAAGGTCGAGTGGATGATGGACAACCGCGACCGCTTCGCCAAGGCCGCCGCGTCCCTGTCGACCGAGGAGGAGGGCGCCGACGTCCGCGCCAGGATGGGCGCCTTTCGCCGCGAGGTCCTGGCCACCCAGCGCGCGGTCGTGCTGCGGGAGAACCGCGAGGGCAGGCTGGACGACGAGGTGCTGCGCAAGGTGCTCGAACAGCTCGACGTCGACGAACTGGCCTCAGCCGCCCGCACCTGACCGCCCGTCGCGCCCGGGGGTCAGGCGCGCCCCGAACGCGGCGCAGGCGGCCCGGAACTCGGCGGGCTCGTCGACGGAGAAGTCCGCGTCGAGGAACGCCAGGGGGAGCAGCAACCACTGCCACGAGTCCAGGCGCAGCACCGCCCGCGTCCGCCGGGCCCCGAGGCTGGTCAGCTCGACGTCCTGGTGGCGCAGGGCGTCCGCGACCCGCTCCACCGGGGCCTCGACGGTCAGCACCACGCGCGTCCGCTCCTTGTTCAACCCCGCGCGCAGGTAGTCGATGCCGCTGTCGGCGGGCAGGGGGCGCGGGGTGAACCCGCGCCCGGTGTCCGCGACGCCGCTGACGCGGTCGGTGCGGAAGACCCGCCAGTCCTGCCGGTCGGTGTCCCAACCGAGCAGGTACCAGCGCAGGTGCCGGTGCAGCTGCCGGTGCGGCTCGACCCGGCGGCGGCTGCTCCGCCCGGACACCGAGGTGTAGTCGAAGGACACGACGTGCCCGGCGTGGATGGCGTCCGCCAGGGCGCCGACGGCCGCCACGTTCGTGCTGGGCGCCGGGGTCCGCTCGGCCTCCAGCGCCCCGCGCAGGGCCGCGGCCCGGGGGCGCAGCCGCTTGGGCAGGTACTGGTCGACCTTGCCGTGCGCGCGGGCCGCCGCGTCGTCCAGGCTGCCCTCGACCGCCGTCCCGGTCGCGGCGAGGGTGGCGAGGGCGAGCAGGGTGGCGACGGCCTCGTCGTCGTCGAGCAGGAGCGGGGGCAGGGCGCGGCCCGCCGCGAGCCGGTAGTACCCGCCCGGCCCCGGCTGGGTCTCGACCGGGTACCCGTAGCCGCGCAACCGGTCCACGTCCCGGCGCAGCGTGCGCGGGGTCACCGACAGCCGGGTCGCCAGCTCCGCGCCCGAGAACGCCCGGCCCGTCTGCAACACCGCGAGCAGGGCCAGCACCCGTCCCATCACGTCGGCCACGCCCCGAGTGTGCACCAGGACGCGGACACTTTGTGGCCACGTCTGGTCCTAGCTTCGCCGTCATGCAGAAGACCGCCATGGAGAAGATCAGCATCCGCGGCGCCCGCACCCACAACCTCGCGGGCCTGGACCTCGACCTGCCCCGGGGCGCGGTGGTGGTGTTCGTGGGCGTGTCGGGGTCGGGCAAGTCGTCGCTGGTGTTCGACACCATCGCCGCCGAGGCCGGGTACCAGCTCACCGAGACGTTCCCGCCGTTCACCCGCAACCGGTTGCCGAAGTGGACCCGGCCGCGGGTCGACCGGGTCGAGGGCCTGTCGCCGGTGGTGGTCGTCGACCAGCGGCGCCTGGGCGGCAACGCCCGCTCCACCGTAGGCACCGCCACCGACGCCTGGACCTACCTGCGGCTGCTGTTCTCCCGGGTAGCCACCCCGCACGTCGGGGAGTCGAACCACTTCTCCTTCAACGAGCCCGCGGGGATGTGCCCGACCTGCTCGGGGCTCGGCGAGGTGGTCACCAGCGCCGTCGACCGCTTCCTGGACCTGGACAGGTCGCTGGCGGGTGGCGCGATCCTGCTGCCGGGGTTCGGCAACGGCGGCTACTGGTACTCCCAGTACGCCGACATCGGCGCGTTCGAGGCGACCACACCCCTGCGGGACTGGACCGAGGACGAGCGCCAAGCCCTGCTGCACGGCGGCGAGCGCGCCGCGGCCCTCGGCGCCAAGTCGGACTACGAGGGCGTGGTGGAGCGCTTCGAGCGCGTCTACCTGCGCACCACCGACAACCTGTCCGACCGCAAGAAGGAGGCCCTGGCCCGGTTCACCCGGTCGTCGACCTGCCCGGAGTGCGCGGGCGACCGCCTCAACGCGGCCAGCCGGTCGGCGACGCTGCTGGGGCGCACGATCGGGGAACTGGCCCGCGTGGAGATCAGCGAGCTGGCCGGGTTCGTCACCGGGATCACCGAACCCGCGGTGGCGCCGGTCGTGGGGCTGCTCAAGGACCGGCTCGACGCCATGGTGGCGATCGGCCTGGGCTACCTGCACCTCGGGCGCGGCACCACCACGCTCTCCGGCGGCGAGTCGCAGCGGGTGAAGACGGTCAAGCACCTGGGCAGCAGCCTCGTGCAGCTGCTGTACGTGTTCGACGAGCCCACCGCGGGCCTGCACGCGCAGGACGTGCCCGCGGTGGTGGCGCTGCTGGAGCGGTTGCGGGACAAGGGGAACACCGTGCTGGTCGTCGAGCACGACCCGGTGGTGATGGCCGCGGCGGACCAGGTCGTCGAGATCGGCCCGTCCGCCGGGGACGCGGGTGGGCGGCTGGTGTTCCAGGGCCCGTACGCGGACCTGCTGCGGGCGGGCACCCCGACGGCGGCGACCCTCACCGAGCCGCGCCCCACCACCGGCGCCCCGCGCACGCCGACGGGGTGGATCACCGTCGAGGGCGCCACGCGCAACAACCTCCGCAACGTCACCGCCCGCATCCCCACCGGGGTGATGACGGTGCTGACCGGTGTGGCGGGGTCGGGCAAGTCGAGCCTGGCCGCGGAACTCGTGGCCCGGCACGACGCGGTGGTGGTCGACCAGCGGCCGGTGAGCGCCAACCGCCGCTCGACCCCCATCACCTACACCGGCGTCGCGCCCGCCATCCGCAAGCTGTTCGCCAAGCGCAACGGCGTGCCCGCGGGCCTGTTCAGCGCGAACTCGGCGGGCGCCTGCCAGGAGTGCAAGGGGGCGGGCGTCCGGTACGTGGACCTCGCCTTCCTCGAAGGCCAGGAGACCGAGTGCGAGGCCTGCCACGGGCGCCGCTTCACCCCCGAGGTGCTGGCGCTGACCGTGGACGGCCTGTCGATCGCGGACGTGGACGAACTCACCATCGCCGAGGCCATCGACCGGTTCCAGGACCCCGCCATCACCGGCGCGCTGCACCACCTCGCCCGGGTGGGGCTGGGGCACCTCGGCCTGGGCAGGCCGCTGTCGACGCTCTCGGGGGGCGAGTGCCAGCGGGTGAAGATCGCCAAGGAGCTGCGCGGGACGACCGGCCCCGCGCTGCACGTGCTCGACGAGCCCACCACCGGCCTGCACCTGCGCGACGTCGACACCCTGCTGGCCGCCGTGGACGACCTCATCGCCGACGGGCACACCGCGGTGGTCATCGAGCACAACACCGATGTGGTGCGCCGTGCCGACTGGCTCATCGACCTGGGGCCGGGGCCGGGCAGGCACGGCGGGCGGGTCATCTACGAGGGTCCGGTGGCGGGCATCTCGGGCACCCCGACCGCGCGCGCCCTGCACGGCGGGTGAGGTGCCGGGGGAGTGGCGGTCGGGTCGCCCGCGCGCTGTCGCCCCACGTCGGGGTGGGGGTGGGTCACGAGGTGCCGGAGCAGGCCTGGAGGAGGGCGTTGGCCTGGTCGGTCTTCTGGCGGAGCCAGTCCACCGGGCTCGCCAGGTCGTCGAGGGTGACCGAGTCCAGGGTGGCGGCCAGGCGGTCGATCGCCTCGTTGACCGTGGTGTCGGCGGCTTGGCCCGCGAGGCCGGACAGCTTCTCGGCGGCGTTCTGGGTCTGCTCCAGCGCCTGCTGCGGGTCGACGTCCGGGGTGAAGTCCACGGCGTTCACCGCGTCCAGGCAGACCTGGGCGGTGGTCAGGGACTGGTTGACCTGGGTCGCGGTGTCCGCGGCCTCCTGCAGGCTGCCGCACGCGGACAGCAGCACCAGGCCCGCGGCGGTGGTGAGGGCGACGATGGTCTTGCGCACAGGGCTCTCCTCCGGTCGATGACCGAAGGTCTCCCCACCGCCCGAGGCGGCGCCGAGGCCGGGCGGATGTGGATCCACCGTACTGACGACCCGCGGCCGGGGGGTACTCCCCTTCGCACCACCCATGATCCGGACGCCGGGGGTCGCTGTCAAGCCAGGACGTCCGCGTCCCACCCGCCGATCCTGTCCACAACGGACGGATGGCGGCGCAAGCCCTTCCACAGTGCGGACACCGTTGCCGCCCGCCGCGCGACGTCGGCACGCTCAAGGCCGCGGCCTGCCCACCCGGGCGGCCAAGCCCACCCAGGAGGTACCGGTGACCGCGTCCGCCCAGCAGCTCAACGCCGTCGACATCGCGGCGGTCGGCGCACTCGTCGAGGCCGTCCGCGCCGACCCCGCCCAGGCCCGCACGACCTGGGCGGCGCACGTCACCTGGGAGGGCGGGTTCCGCTCCGCGGCCAGGGTGCGCCGGTTCGACCCGGTGGCCTCCGACGAGCCGCCCGCCCTCGGTGGTGGGGACAGCGCCCCCAACCCGGTGGAGCAGCTGCTGGCCGCGCTCGGCAACTGCCTCGCCGTCGGTTACGCGGCCAACGCCACGGTGGCGGGCATCGAGCTGGAGTCGCTGTCGGTGGACGTGCGCGGCGACGTCGACCTGCGGGTCTTCCTGGGGCTGGCCGAGGGCCACGCCGGGTTCGACGGCATCACCGCCACCGTGCGGCTGGGCACCGGCGCGTCCCCGGAGCAGGTGGCGGCCCTGCACGAGAAGGTCGTGGCCACCTCCCCGGTCGGGCACACCCTGGGCGCGGCCGTGCCGGTGGACGTGCGCCTGGCCTGACCCCGTCGGCGGACAGCACGGCTCGGCGGGACAGCCCGGCTCGCGGACAGTAGGTGTCCGCGAGCTGTGGCAGGGTGGCCGCGCAGTCCGCAACGACGAGGAGAACCGATGAGCCGCGAGGTGCAGATCACCTTCGACGCCCACGACCCGCACGCCCTGTCGTGCTTCTGGCGCGACGCGCTGGGCTACGTCCACCCGGGCCCGCCCGGGGTGGAGCTGCCCGAGGGCGCCGACCCGCTGGCGGCGTGGGACGAGTTCCTCGACCGGGCGAACGTGCCGCAGGACCAGCGCAACACCAGCTCGGCCGTGCAGGACCCGGACGGCCGCGGCCCCCGGCTGTTCTTCCAGCAGGTGCCCGAGGACAAGGCGGGCAAGAACCGGGTGCACCTCGACGTCCGCGCGGCCCCGGGGCTGCGCGGCGACGAGCGGATGGCGGCGCTGGAGCTCGAGTGCGAGCGCCTGGTCGCGATCGGCGCCACCCGGCTGCGCCGCGACGAGCCCGCCCCGCCGCTGAGCCACGGGTTCATCGTCATGGCCGACCCCGAGGGCAACGAGTTCTGCCTGGACTGACGGCGACGACCTGCGGGGCCGCCGCGCGGCGGCCCCGCAGGTGGGCTGTGGGCCCGGGTGGGCTGTGGGCGCGGGTAGTCTGTGGGCACTGTGGAGACTGGTGGCGGGGCGCGCAAGCGCCGGGGGTTCTTGGACTACGCGGCGATCGTGATCCCGGGCATCGGCCGGGTGCGGGCGCAGAAGGAACCGTTCGCCCGCGCCTGGGAGCGGGAGAACGAGCGCGCGCTGGCCTCCGGTGAGCCGCTGTGGGTGGCGCTCGGGGACTCGATGAGCCAGGGCATCGGGGCCGCCGACATCTCCGGCGGCTGGGTCGCGCAGCTGCGCGACCGGCTCGACGGCGTGGCCGTGCTCAACCTGTCGGTCACCGGTGCCCGCATCGGTGACGTGCTCACCGACCAGCTGCCCCGCCTGCACGACCTGGGCGTGCGGCCCCGGCTGGTGACGCTGATGGTCGGCGCCAACGACATGCTGCTGCGCAAGCGCAGGCGCGGGGCCCCGGACGAGTTCCGCGCCGTCCTCGACCGCCTCCCCGGGTGCGACGCGGTCATCGCGACGCTCCCGCAGGGCGTCACCGAGGCGCAGGAGATCAACGCCGTCCTCGACCGGGAGGCCGCCGCCGGGCGGCTGCGCGTCGCGGAGATGCGCGGCGGCGCGCTGGGGTCCTGGCGGGGCAGCCTGGCCGAGGACTTCTTCCACCCCAACGAGCGCGGCTACGCCCGCATCGCCGCGGTGTTCGAGGACCCCGTGCGCCGTTCCCTGCGCGAGCCCCGGCGGCAGTAGCGTGACCGGGTGGACGAGTCGCGGGACGGTGTGATCCGGGTCGAGCAGGGGCGCAAGCGGGTGCGGGCGTTCCTCGGTGGGCAGTTGGTGGTCGACACCCTGCGCCCGGTCCTGGTGTGGGAGTGGACGCGCTACCCCACCTACTACGTGCCGGTCGAGGACGTGCGGGCCGAGCTGGTCCCCACCGGCGAGGTGCTGCCCACCGGCCGGGGCCGCGCCGCCGTCCACGACCTGCGCGCTGGTGGGCTGACCGCGCCCCGGGCGGCGGTGCGCTACCTCGACCCGCCCGTGGCGGAGCTGCGTGACCTGGTGCGCGTCGAGTGGGCGGCGGTGGACCAGTGGTTCGAGGAGGACGAGCCCGTCTCGGTGCACCCGCGCGACCCGTACAAGCGGATCGACGCGCTGGCCAGCAGCCGCCGCGTGCGGGTGGAGCTCGGCGGCGTGCTGGTCGCCGACTCCACGCGGCCGGTGATCCTGTACGAGACGGGGTTGCCGCCGCGGTACTACCTGCCGCTCACCGACGTGCGCCAGGACCTCCTGCGGCCGTCCGCGCTGCGCACGAGCTGCCCGTACAAGGGCACCGCCGACTACTGGTCCGTCGAGGTCGGCGGCACCCTGCACCGGGACGTCCTCTGGGGCTACCGCACGACCCTGCCGGAGAGCGCCAAGATCGCCGGGATGGTCGCCTTCCACGACGAGCGCGTCCACCTGACCGTCGACGGCGCTCCCGGCTGACCTAGGGCCCGTCCTCAGCTGGGGTCCAGCTTGGACTCCAGCCTGCCCAGCGGGTCGGGGTCGGCGTCGAGCTCCTTGCGCGCCAGGTCCCACGCCCCGCCGTCGACGCCGAGCGCGTCGCGCAGGAAGGCCGTGGTCAGCCGCTGCTGCAACGCCACGCGGCCCGGGTGCGCGTCGGTGGTCTCCGCGACCTCGTAGCCGGGGATGCCGCCGAGGGAGTGCTCCGCGCCGAACAGCGTCAGCAGGCTCTTGCGGCCCGGGCTGAGCGCGTACGGGTCGGTCATCCAGTCCGGACCGCGCAGCGTCAGCGGGGAGTCGTCCGCGTCGCCGGCCACCACCAGCGCGGGGGTGCGCATGTGCGTGAAGTCGGGGTTCATGAAGGGGAAGTGTTTGGCGGCGAACGGGCTCAGGTCGGCCCCGCCCCTACCCGCGGTGGCGAACAGGACCCCGGCCCGCACGCGCGGGTCGGACAGGTCCTCGCCGTCCCCGCTGACCGGGTCGACGACCCGCAGGCCGAGCAGGGTCCCCGCGGTCTGCCCGCCGAAGGAGTGGCCCGCCACGGCGACCCGCTCGCGGTCGACCCGCCCGCCCAACCCCGGCACCGCGGCCTCGACGGCGTCGAGCTGGTCCAGCACCGCGCGCACGTCGGCGACCCGGTGGCGCCAGATCAGCGGGGTCCGGGGGTCGTCCTGCGGGGTGGCGAGGGTGCGGGAGTCGAGGTGGGTCGGCTGCACGACGACGAACCCCTGCTCGGCCCAGTGGTCGGTGAGCGGGCCGTAGCCGTCGAGGGAGGAGCCGAAGCCGTGCGAGAACACGACGACGGGCAGGTCCCGACCGGTGGCGGGCGCGCTGACCCGCACCAGCAGGTCGGTGCCGCGCGCCTGGGTGCCGACCGGGTCGGGGGCGCGCAGGGCGAGCGGCTTCACGGAGATGATCACGGGGGAGGTCCTTCCGGCGATCGGCGGTCCCGGCGGGGTGCGCGGTCTGGCACCATGGTCAAGCGGGACGGCGTCCCGTTTGACGATACGGAACAGCGTCCCGGTTAACAAGTGGGACGTTGTCCCGCTTGGCTGGGTGGCGGGAGGGTTCGCGGTGGTGGACGACCGGGCGCAGGGGCGCGAGCCGCGCCGCGCCGACGCGCGGCGCAACAAGGAGGCCCTGCTCAGGGCCGCGGCGTCGGTGTTCGTCGAGGCCGGGGTGCAGGCCCCGATCCGCGACATCGCCGCCCGCGCCGGGGTCGGCACGGCGACGATCTACCGGCACTTCCCGACCCGGGCCGACCTGATCGTCGGCGTCTACCGCCACCAGGTCGAGGTGCTGGCCGAGGCCGGGCCCGCCCTGCTCGCCGAGTCCGCCACCGGGTACGCCGCGCTGGCCCGCTGGCTGGAGGCGTTCGTCGACTTCGTGGTCACCAAGCAGGGCCTGGCCTCGGTGTTGCAGTCCGACGACCCGTGCTTCGACCCGCTGCACTCCTACTTCCTCGACCGGCTCGTGCCCGTGTGCACCGAGCTGGTCGAGGCGGCCTCGGACGAGCTGCGCGAGGACGTCAGGGCCTACGAGCTGATGCGCGGCGTCGGCGGGCTGTGCGCGAGCTCGGGTGGCCCGGGCGCCTACGACGCCCGCAAGCTGGTGCGCTTCCTCGTGGCCGGGCTCCGCCGCGCGGCGCCACCGGCCGGGGACGCGGCGTGAGCGGCGGGGAATAGGCTGGCGGGCACGGGCGTTCGCAGGACAAAACCGAGATCGACTGGGAGGTACGCGGTGGCGCTGGACCCGGAGGACGTGGTGGAGGTCGACTCCGACGTCCCGGACCTGGACGGGGTCGTGCTCCTGCACCACTTCGACGGCTTCATGGACGCGGGGTCCGCGGGCGCGGTCGTCGTGGCGCACCTGCTGGAGACCCTGGAGCACCGGGTGGTCGCCCGGTTCGACGTCGACGACCTGCTCGACTACCGCGCGCGCCGCCCGCCGATGACCTTCGAGACCGACCGGTGGACCGCCTACGCCGCCCCCGAGCTGGTGGTGCACCTGCTGCACGACTCGCTGGGCACGCCGTTCCTGCTGCTCACCGGCCCCGAGCCGGACCGGGGCTGGGAGCGGGTCATCCGCGCGGTGCGGTCGCTGGTCGAGCGGTGGGGCGTGCGGCTGGCCGTGGGCATGCACGGCATCCCGATGGGCGTGCCGCACACCCGCGACCTCACCGTCATCTCGCACGCCACCCGGCAGGAGCTGGTGACCGGCACCTCGCCGTTCAGCCGGGTGCAGGTGCCCGGGCACCTGTCGGCGCTGCTGGAGTACCGCCTGGGCGAGGCGGGCCACGACGCGCTCGGCTACACCGCCTTCGTCCCGCACTACCTCGCCCAGACCACCTACCCCACCGCCGCGGTGAAGCTGGCGGAGGCGCTGATGGCGGGCACCGGGCTGGTGTTCGGCCTGGAGGCGATGCAGGAGTCCGCCACCAGGGTCGAGGCGGAGATCGCCCGGCAGGTGTCGGAGTCCGAGGACGTCGCGCAGCTGGTGCAGGCGCTGGAGCAGCAGTACGACGCCTACGCCAGCAGCCCGGGCAACCTGCTCACCGACGGCGAGCGGGTGCCCAGCGCGGACGAGCTGGCGGCGGAGTTCGAGCGGTTCCTGTCCGAGCAGCCCCGCGACGGCTGAGCCACCCCGCCCGTCCGGTGGCGCGGTGTTTCACTTTCGCGCGACCGGCTACACGGGGAACATGGACCACTCACGCGCACCGGTTCTGCAGGCCCTCGCCGACTTCAAGGAGGAGGGGCACCTGCCGTTCATCCCGCCCGGGCACAAGCAGGGTCGCGGGGTCGACCCCCGCGTGCTCCAGGTGCTCGGCGGCGACGTGTTCCGCTCCGACGTCATCATGATGAACGGCCTGGACGACCGCGCCATGGGCAAGGGCGTGCTGTCCGAGGCCATGGCCCTGATGGCCGACGCGGTCGACGCCGACCACGCGTTCTTCTCCACCTGCGGCAGCTCGCTGTCGGTCAAGACGTGCCTGATCACCGTCGCGCGGCCCGGGGACAAGGTGCTGGTCTCGCGCAACGCGCACAAGTCGGTGATCGCCGGGCTGATCATCAGCGGTGTCGAGCCGGTGTGGGTGCACCCCCGGTGGGACGCGCGCTGGCAGTGGGCCTACCCGCCCGGGGCCGAGGAGGTCGCCGCGGCCTTCGACCGCGCGCCCGAGGCCAAGGGCATGCTGCTCATCACCCCTACCGACTACGGCACTTGCGCGGCGATCCGCGAGGTGGCCGAGGTGTGCCACGAGCGCGACCGACCGCTCATCGTCGACGAGGCGTGGGGCGCGCACCTGCCGTTCCACCCGGAGCTGCCGTCGTGGGCGATGGACGCGGGCGCCGACCTGTGCGTCACCAGCGTGCACAAGATGGGCGCGGGCCTGGAGCAGGGCTCGGTCTACCACCTGCAGGGCGACCGGGTGGACCCGGCCGTGCTGAGCATGCGCGCCGACCTGCTGGACACCACCAGCCCCTCGTCGCTGGTCTACGCGGGCCTCGACGGCTGGCGCAGGCAGATGGTCGAGCACGGCCACGAGCTGCTGGACAGGGCCATCGCGCTCGACGCCGACGCCCGCAAGCGGCTGGGCGAGGTCGTCACGGTGGTCAGCCGGGAGGACGTGGTGGGGCCGGGCAAGGCCGACGACCACGACCCGCTCAAGATCGTCATGGACCTGTCCGAGCTGGGCATCTCCGGCTACGACGCCGCCGACTGGCTGCGCGAGCACCACCGGGTCGACGTCGGCCTGTCCGACCACCGCCGGATGGCCGCGCAGATCACCGTCGCCGACGACGACGGCACCGTCTCCCGCCTGGTCGACGCCGTGGTCGACCTCGCGGAGCACGCGCGGGAGCTGCCCAGGGCCGAGCGGGTGGACGTCCCCGAGCCGGGGGAGTTGGAACTGGAGCAGGCGATGCTGCCGCGCGAGGCGTTCTACTCCGACGCCGAGCACGTGCCCGCCCAGGAGGCGGTGGGGCGCGTCTGCGCGGAGACGATCAGCCCGTACCCGCCGGGCGTGCCCGCCGCGCTGCCGGGCGAGGTCATCACCCAGCCGGTCGTCGACTACGTGGTCAGCGGCCGCCGCGCCGGGATGTACCTGCCGGACCCGACCGACTCGGAGCTGAAGACCATCCGCGTCGTCAGCCGGTGATCGCCGCTCACGGCCGCCTGACCGGCCCGGTCAGGCGGCGGTGAGGGCGGGTGCGGTGTCGCGGAGGGTGCGCAGGGCGTTGTGGACGCGGCTTTTGACGGTGCCGACGGGGATCTGCAGGACGGTGGCGGTGGCGGTGGTGGTGCGGTCGGCCCAGTAGATCTCGATGAGGGTTTGGCGGTGGGTGTGGGGGAGGGTGTCGAGGGCGGTTTCGACGACCATGCGGTCGAGGATGTCGTCGGTGTGGGCGGGGGTGCTGGTGGGGTCGTTGTCGGGCATGGTGACCTCGGTGGGGCGGGCGGTGCGGGCGCGGTGGTGGTCGATGGCGATGTTGTGGGCGACGCGCATGAGCCAGCCGCGGACGGAGCCGCGGGTGTCGGTGAGCTTGTCGAGGTTGCGCCAGGCGCGGAGCCAGGTTTCCTGGAGGACGTCTTCTGCGTGGTGGGTGTCGCCGTTGAGCAGGCGGGTGGTGTAGGCGAGCAGGGCGGGGCGGTGGGTGGTGATGATGGTGTCGAGGGTGTTCATGGTGTTCTCCCCTGCTGGTGCCCGTTGCTGACAGGGAGAACTCTGGTCGAATCGCGCCCGCTTATCGGTGGGCTGAGCCCTCCCGCCCGAGGGGAGCGCCCGATAGTTGAATGCGGGAATACCCGGGGTGCCCCGGTAGGGGAAACCCCACCGGGCCCCGGTCGGACCACCACCGCGGCACTGGGGAACCAGGACCGCGCTGCGGGTCAGGCGGTGCGGACGCGGAAGATCGCCACGCGGGCGTCGTGGCCGTCGACATCCATCGCCACGGACTTGGTGTTGAGCAGTTCCACCTGCACGCTGCCGTTGCCCGGGGGCAGCCAGTCGATGCGGTCGATGCCCGAGCCGAACGCCTTGCGCTCGGCGTCCTGGCCGGTCGCCTTGTCGTAGCCGGGGTTGTTGGTGTCGGCGGTCCAGAACACGAGCCTGCCCTGCTGGTGCTGGGCGATCACGCGGTCCCGGTGGGTCTGCTTGTGCAGGTTCCACTCGTCGCGCAGGTCCGGGTTCTGGGCGCCGTTGTACGCCCCGGCGATGTAGTGGGTGTTGATGACGGCGAACTGGAGCCCCGGGATGGTCTCGTGGCGCACCACCACCTCGGTGATCCACCGCGGCGGGCTGACGCCCGCGATGCCGCCGTGGACGAAGGTGGGCTTGGTGTCGACCACGACCCACGGCGCGGGCACCGAGATGGGCACGCGGAAGGCGGTGTCGTGGCGCAGGAAGGTGTTGCGGTAGGCGCTGCCGAAGTGCTGCTCGATCAGCGCGGGCTCACCGCTGTCGCCCTCGCTGATCTCCTGCCAGCCCACCAGCGGGCGGGTGTCGTCGGCGGCGCGCACGTCGCGGATCGCGGGCCCGCGGGCGGCCAGGTTCTTGCGGCCGATGTTGGCCGTGACCAGCGGCAGGCGCACCCACGCGCTCGCCGCCGAGGCCGGGGTGGCCGCGCCGACACCCGCCGCGGCCCCGAGCAGCGCCGCACCCCCGAGGGTGAGCGCCGCACGCCTGTTGATCTTCCCCACCACTGCTGATCCCCTCTCCGACGATGAGACGGACGTGGTGGGATTGTCACATCTCGCGGCGGTGCCCGGTGGGGGGTCCACCGCGGATCAGGGGGTGGCAGGGGTCCGGTCGTGCCCGACGACCAGCAGCGCCACGTCGTCGCCGTGCGGCTGGGCACCGATGAGGGTGTCCATGACGTTCGCGCACACCGCCGCGGGTGGGCCGTGCTCGACCGCGCCGGTCAGCGCCGCCAGGCCGAGGTCCAGCGGCTCGGTGCGGCGCTCGACGAGCCCGTCGGTGCAGAAAGCGAGCACCGCTTGGTCAGGCAGGTCGACCACCAGGGCGCGGCGGCGGCGGTCGGCCTGCAGGCCCAGCCCGATCGGCAGGTCGGTGGGCACCGGCAGCAGGGTGGCCGGTTCGCCGGGCACCGCCAGCACCGGCGGCAGGTGGCCCGCGCAGGACAGCGCCAACCGGGCCGTGCCGATGTCGACCACGCCGTAGATCACCGTGGCCATGGCGTTCGGCTCGAAGTGCGAGGACTTGCGCGCCAGCCGGGTCAGCACCTCGGCCGGGTCGTCGTGCTCCAGCGCGTAGGCCCGCAGCGCGCTGCGCAACCGCCCCATGACCACCGCGGACGGCAGCCCGTGGCCCGCCACGTCCCCGATCGCCAGGCCCAGCCTGCCGCCGGGCAGGGTGAACACGTCGTACCAGTCGCCGCCGACCGCGCTGCCGGTGCCGGGCACGTACCGGGCGTCGAAGGTGAACCCGGCCACCGGCGGGAAGCTCGACGGCAGCAGGCTCTGCTGGAGCAGCGTGGCCGCGGCCAGCTGCGCCTGCGACACCTCGGCCTGCACCACCAGGGCCATCCGGTCGGCCACCGAGGCGAGCAGGTCGACCTCGGCGCCGCTGAACTCCCGGGGCGTGCGGGCGCCCACGTGCAGCACCCCGACCAGCTCGTCGCGGGCCACCAGCGGCACCCCGGCCAGCACGCGCAGCCCGGAGCGCCACAGCAGCGGGTTCACCACCGTGGTCTGGTCCACCTGGTGCAGCACCACCGGGCTGCGGCGCTCGGCCACCCGGCCCGCGAACCCCGCGCCGATCGGCACCGTGACGCCCTGGCTGACCTCCTGCTCGATGCCCACCGCCGCGCGCACCCGCAGCGCCTGGTGCCCGGGGTCGCGCAGCAGCACGCTCGCGGTGTCCACGCCCAGCCCACCCGCGACCTCGGTGAGCACCGCCCGCAGGTAGTCCTCCAGGTCGGCGTGGTCGATCGCGAGCTCGATGACCGCGTCGAGCACGTCGCCCCGCGGGCCGGTGGTCTCTGGCACCTCAGAACCGTACCGAAGGGGCGGGCGGGTGCGGCCGACCGCCGCTCACGCGTCGAGCAGCCCGGCGTAGAGGGTCAGCCCGGGTCCGAAGGCCATCGCGACCACCGGCGCACCCGCGGGCAGGCCGCGGCGGCGCAGCTCGTCGAGGATGAGCAGCACGGTGGCCGACGAGCAGTTCCCGCGCTCGCGCAGCACCGCCCGCGACGCCGCCAGCGCGTCCCGGGGCAGCCCCAGCACGTCCGCGACGGTGTCGAGGATGCGCGGGCCGCCCGGGTGCACGGCCCAGGCGCCGACGTCGGCGCGGGTGAGGCCGTTGCGGGCGAGCAGGTCGTCCACGGCGGGGCCGACGTGGCGGCCCAGCACGTCGGGCACGCGCGGCGACAGCTCCATCCGGAAGCCGCGGTCGGTGATGTCCCAGCGCATGTGGTCGGCCGTGGCGGGCGCGGTGCGGGCCACCAGGTCGCGCACCCCGATCCCCGGTCCCGCCGCGCCACCGGGGTCGTCCGGCCCCGCGCCGTCCGGGCCGGGGCGCAGCACGACGGCGGCGGCCGCGTCCGCGAACAGGGCGTGCGTGATCACCTGGGCCAGGTCGTCGGTGGTCGGCTGGGCGTGCAGCGAGGTCAGCTCCAGGCACAGCAGCACCGCGGGCCTGCCGCGGGCGACCACGTGGTCGGCGACCGCGCCGAGGCCCGGCAGCGCCGCGTAGCAGCCCATGTGCCCGATCACCAGCCGCTGCACGTCGGCGGGCATGCCCAGGTCGGCGGCCAGGTGGATGTCCAGGCCCGGGGTGGCGTAGCCGGTGCAGGACACCACCGCCAGCAAGCCCACCTCCTCGGCGGCCAGCCCCGCGTCGGCCAGCGCGGCCGACACCGCCTCCTTGCCCAGCGCGGGCGCCTCGGCGGCGTAGCGCAGCATCCGGCGCTCGGTCGACCAGTCCGACACGTCGTCGACCAGCGGGTCGGCCACCGCGTGCCGGTGCTCGACGCCCGCGGCCCGGAACAGCCGCTCGGCCACCCGGGAGTGGCCCAGCCGAGGCGCGAAGTAGCCCGCCCACACCTCGTCCTGGTCGATCCGCCGCGGGAAGGCCGTGCCGAACCCGCTGATCCGGGCGCTCACCACGCGCGGGCCGGGGTCGGCTCGGCCGCCGGTGCCTGCACCGGGTCGATCAGCACGCCTGTCATGCACTCCTCTTCCTGCCTGCGGCCTGGAACAGCACGGCGGTGGTGGGCGCGGGCACCATCCGGACGTCGTCGCACCGCCCGGCGAGCCACCGCGCGAGGTCCACCGCCGAGGGCCGGATTCCCCGCAGCGCGAGTTCCACACCGCCGCGGGCGCAGGAGCGCACCAACCGGGCGCGGTCGACGAACAGGGCCGGGTCGTGCAGGCCGCGCGGCGGGCCGCCGGGCAGCCGCTCGGCCAGGGTGATCGAGACGAACCGCGACAGCGCCGTGGCGGCCAGCGTGTCGAGCACCAGCAGCCCACCGGGGCGCAGCACCCGGCACGCCTCGGCGACCGCGGCGTCGTGGTCGGCGACGTGCTCCAGGATCTCCCCGGCGCACACCACGTCGGCCACCCCGTCGGCCAGCGGCACCCGGGTGACGTCGCCGCGCACGGCCTCGACGCCGTGCGCGGCGGCCAAGGCCAGGGCGCTGCGCGTCAGGTCGACCCCGACGTGCCGGTACCCCTTGCCCGCCAGGTGCGGCGCCAGCAGGCCCGCGCCGCAGCCCAGGTCGACCAGCACCGCGCCGGGCCGGGTGGCGGGCGGCACCAGCGCCGCCCGCGCGGCGGCCAGCCAGTGCAGCATCGCGAAGTCCCCGCGCGGCAGCCACCACTGCCCGGACAGCTCGTCGTACTGGGCCGGGTCGTTGCGGACCCGGGTACCTCCGGCGACTCCCACCCGCCCACGCTCGCACACCCGGCGCCCGCCCGCTCGGGCCCGCCGCGCCCAGCGGCCGCCGCCCGACCCGTGCCAGGCTGGTCCGGTGCCCACCGCCGCCGCCCTCGTGCGGGCCTGCCACCCCGAACCCACCGCCGCGGTGACCCTGGTCGCGGCGGGTGTCGCGCTGAGCGCCGGGGCGCCGTGGCGGGTGGTGCTGCTGGTCGCGGCCGCGGTGCTGGCCGGTCAGCTGTCCGTGGGGTGGTTGAACGACTTCCTCGACGCCGAGCGCGACCGCGCGGTGTCCCGCTCGGACAAGCCGATCGCGAGCGGGCGCGTGTCCCGGCGGGCTGTCGGGCGCGCTGCCCTGGTGGCGGCGCTGCTGTGCGTCCCGCTGTCCCTGGCGACGGGGTGGGTCCCGGGCGGTGTGCACCTCGCGGCGGTCGTGTCCGCGTGGGCCTACGACGCGAAGCTGAAGGCGACCGCGCTGTCGGTGCTGCCGTACGCGGTGTCGTTCGGCTTGCTGCCGCTGTTCATCCTGCTCGCGGCGGACGCGCCTGCGCCGTGGTGGGTGCTGGGGGCGGGCGCGCTGCTGGGCACGGGCGCGCACTTCGCCAACACCCTGCCCGACCTGGCCGACGACGCGGCGACGGGGGTGCGCGGCCTGCCGCACCGGCTCGGCGCCCGGGCTTCGGTGCTGGTGTCCGTGCTGGCGCTGCTGGCCGCGATGGTGTGCCTGCTGCTGGGCCCGCCCGGCGGACCCGGGCCCGTCGCGGTGGTGCTGTTCGTCGTGGCGGTCGCCGCGGTGGTCGCGGCCCTGGTGTGGCCGGGCGCCGATCGCCCGCGCGCGCTGTTCCGGGCGATCATGCTGACGGCGCTGCTGGCGGTGGCCATGCTCCTCACCGCCCCGGTGGGCACCTGACCCGCCCGGGCAGGCAGTCTGCTGTGGTGGATGCGAAAGCCCTCCTGCACGAGCAGTTGCGCGAGCAGCGCGACGCGGTCGTCCGCACGCTCGACGGATTGTCCGAGTACGACACCCGCAGGCCGCTGACCGCCACCGGGACCTCCTTGCTGGGCTTGGTGAAGCACCTGGCCACCTGGGAGGCGCGCTACCTCGGTGAGGTCTTCGACCGGCCCTTCCCCGGCGCGCTCCCGCGCTGGGACGACCCGGCGGCGCGCGGGGCGGACCTGTGGGCCACCGAGGACGAGAGCCGCGCGGACGTGCTGGGCCGCTACCGCGCGGTGTGGGCCCACGGCGACGCCACCGTCGAGGCGCTGCCGCTCGACGCGCCGGGGTTCGTGCCCTGGTGGCCCCGGCCGCACGTGACCCTCGCCGACGTGCTCGCGCACCGGGTGGTGGAGACGAGCAGGCACGCCGGGCACGCCGACATCCTGCGCGAACAGCTCGACGGGACCACCAGTTCGGCCGGGGTGCGGGAGCCCGGCTTCTGGGAGGCGAGGTGGGAGCGCATCGAGCGCGCGGCGGCGCACTTCCGGTGACCCGCGGCCGGCCGCAGTGGACGGCGGCGTCGCCCACCGCGCACACCGGGGCCGTCGGCCAGCGCGGGTGAGCCCACGTGCGTGCGCACACCGCTCCCGGAGCGGTGGCCCCACCCAGCGCATTGTCCAGTCTGGTGCCGTGCACACGGGGTGACCTGGCCCCGCGCGCCCTGTCGGAGTGGTCACGAGGGGCGTACGGTCGGTTCGGGGGTCACCGCAATCCACCGCTGCCACCGGGGTGGGGAAGGGCGAATGCCCGATGCCGCTGATGACGAGTTCGTTCCTGGCCGAAGCGAAGGCGCCGTGCGTGGTCGTGGGCGGCGAAGTCGACGTGAGCAACGCGCAGGAGCTGCGCGAGTCCCTGGAGGCGGCGCTGCGCCGGGTCGACCGGCACGAGTCCCTGGTGGTCGACCTGCTCGGCGTCGACCTGCTGGCCTGCGCGGGCGCCCGCGAGATCCGGCGCTTCTGCGCCCGCTGCCTTGAGGCCGGGGTGGTGATGACCATCCGAGCGCGCGCGGGCGGCACCGTCGCCGAGGTGCTGCGCGTCGCGGGGCTGGCCGACCTGCTCGGCTGAGGCCCGCCAGCGCGGCAGACCGGCGAATTCCCCACCAGGACCGCACCCGTGTCGTGTGGACCCCACCACCGGCCCGTAGGGTCGTCCCGGCCCCACCCGGGGGCGGCGACGGGGAGGTGCGGCCGATGGCGGGGCGCGGCAGGCGGGCGGTGGCCCTGGTCCGGGCACGGGTGTCCGGGTGGCCGTGGGCGCACCGGGTGGGCGCGACGCTGGAGCGCTACCGCGACCGCGACGGCGACCACTACGCCGCCGCCATCACCTTCTTCACCCTGCTGTCGATGGTGCCGCTGCTCATGATCGGCGTCTCGATCGCGGGGTTCGTGCTGGCCAGCGACCAGGAGCTGGTGGCGCGGCTGGGCCAGGCCTCGGCCGGGGTGCTGCCCGCCGCGGTCAACGAGCAGCTCATGGGGATCGTGCGGCTCGTCGTGGACGAGCGCGGCAAGCTGGGCCTCATCGCCCTCGCGGCCTGCCTGTACTCGGGGTGGAGCTGGATCAGCAACCTGCGCGACGCCGTCACCGCCCTGCTGGGGCAACCGCGCGAGCGGGGGCCGCTGGTGCGCACGGTGCTGGCGGACGTGGGCACCCTGTTCGGGGTGGGGGCCGCGCTCGCCGTGTCGTTCGGCCTCGCCGCGCTGACCGGGGCGCTCGGCGCCTGGCTGCTGGCGCTGACCGGGCTCGACGGGCTGCCCGGCGCGCAGCTGGTGCTCGCCACCGGGTCGCTGCTGCTCGCCCTGGTGGCCAACTGGCTGCTCATCGCGTGGTGCCTCGCCCGGCTGCCGCGCACCCGCCTGCCGTTCACCGCCGGGCTGCGCCCCGCCGCGGGCGCCGCCGTCGGCCTCGCCGCGCTCCAGCAGGCGGGTGGGCTCTACCTGGGCCTGCTCGGCCGGTCGCCAGCGGTGACCACCCTGGGCGCGCTCGTGGGCCTGCTGCTGTTCGTGTTCCTGGTCGTGCGCTGGCTGCTGCTGGTCACGGTGTGGACCTCGACGCGCGGCGTCGAGCCCGAGGAGGGCGTGCGCACCGAGGCGGGCCGCGCGGGGGCCACCCTCGCCGTGGGCGCCTCCGCGGGCGTGGCGCTGCGCACGCTCACCGGCCGCTGACGCGCGGTTCACCGCCGCGCCGCCGGGTAGCCGGACCCCACCGGCGACCAGGAGGCAGCGCATGAGCACGACACCGCTCACCACCCCACCGCGGACCCCGCCCATGTCGGCCAGCAACGAGGCCGACCCCGACCAGCTCCAGGTGGCCCGGGAGCAGGGCGAGGCCTACCACCGGGCGCTCAACGCCATGCTGGAGGAATCCGGCGGGGTCGTCGAGCGGGCGGGGGAGTACACCGTGGTGCTCGTGCAGGAGGGCGCGGAGGGCATGTACGGCCTGCACGACGGCGAACTGGTGTGGCACGAGGCGGCCGAGGGGGCCAACGGGCACCTGGAGGTCGCCGTGGCCGACGCCGCCGACGGCCGGTTCGTCCCCGGGCTGGAGGTCACCGCGACGGTGCTGCGCGGGGACCGGCCGCTGTTCACCGCGCACCTGCCGTTCCTGTGGCACCCCTTCCTACACCACTACGGCGCGAACGTCCGCATCCCCGGGGAGGGCGCCTACACCGTGCAGGTGCGCATCGAACCACCCGCGTTCATGCGCCACGACCCGGTGAACGGCAAGCGCTACGCCGAGCCGGTCGACGTCACCTTCACCGACGTCACCTTCCGGCCCGGGCGCAAGCCGAGCCCGGAGGCGGGCCCCCGCGGGGAGGACGCGTCGTACTACGCGCCCCCCGGCGAGCGCTGACCCCCGGGCCCGCCCGCTCACAGCCCCCGGGCGATCACCGCCGCGGTCACCCGGTCGTCGATCGCGGCGACCGGGGACTCGGTGGCCACCCAGGGCGACCCGCCGAAGTACTTGCTGAAGATGTTCTCCGCCGTGCGCGTGGCGAGCGCCTGGGCGGTCAGGGTGGGGTTGGCCCCGCCCGCGGAGTTGGCCAGCGCGGAGTTGTCCGCGACGAACAGCCCCGGCACCGCGCGGGTCTCGCCCGTGGGCGCGACCACCGAGTCCGCCGGGTCCAGGCCCATCCGCATGCTGGAGTGGATGTGCAGCAGCAGCGGCGGCCAGTTGATCCGGTGCACCCGCCGCGCCCCCGCCGCCCGCACCAGCTCGACGGCCCTGGCGGCCAGGAAGTCGCGGTTGCGCCGGGTGCGCGCCGTGCGGGCCCGGTACTTCATCTCCACCCGCGGCACCGGCCCGTTCTCGTCCGGCGGGATGATCGGCGACAGCGTGACCCGGTTCTCCGGCTGCACGTCGTCGTCGGTGACCACCAGCAGGGTGAGCAGCTTGTCCACGTTGGACATCACGTCCTGCAGCTGCGGACCCACCAACCTGCCCACCGTGTCGGCCCCCTGCGGGCCTACACCGCTGCCGTTGTCGTAGGCACCGGCCACCCCGGAGTCGCTGAAGTTGAGCGCGAACGCCTGCAGGGCGGGTCCGAAGCCGACGTTCTCCACCCCGCCGTAGCCGGGGAAGTCCATCCGCGCCTGGGAGTTCGCGCCCTTGCTGGTGCCCACCTCCTCGTCCATGAGCCCGACGACCCAGTCGAGGTGGTGGTCGGTGACCCCGCGCCCCACCCAGCCGTTGGGGTTGGGCAGGCCGCTGTTGAACCACAGCCGGGGGTTCTCCACCGACCCGCCGGAGAGCACGACCACCTTGGCCTCGACGGTGTGCCGGGCGCCGTCGGGGGTGCGGAACACCACGCCCTTGGCCCGGCCGCCGTCGGTGAGCACCTTGACCACGTAGGCGTCGGTGATCAGCTCGGCGGGCTTGCCGCCCGGCGACCAGGCGTCGGCCGTGAGCATCATCGGCACGTACGACACGTCGGTCGACTGGCGGGCCTTGAGGTTGCGCGGCGCCTTGCGCGGCTCCATGCAGCCCTGAAAGCAGTGGCCGCAGAACGTGCAGCCCCGCGCCTGCGGGTGCAGCAGGTCCTTGGGGTCGCTGCTGCGGCCTGCGGTGCCCTGGGGTTGCAGGATCGCGTTCTCCTGCGGGCGGTAGCAGGGCCCGGTGGGCTCCTTCTTCGTCAGGTGCGGCAGGCCCATCCGCTCGGCACCGCGGTAGAACGCCGCCTCCTTGCGCCCCATCGGCGCCGTCTGCACCTGCACCGTGTGCTCGACCCACCGCAGGTACGGGCGGAACTCCTCGTAGGTGAAGGGGAACAGGTGGGCGGTGTCGTAGTTGCCCTTGTCCGCGCCCTCGTACCCGGCGAACGCCCCGGCGGGCGGGCGCGGGTAGTTGCCGAAGAAGTGCAGCGTCGTGCCGCCCACCCCGGCGATCTGCCAGACGTAGGAGCTCTGCGGGAAGTCCCGGTCCCACGGCGCCTCACCGAGGTCGGAGGGCCCCACCCGGAACTTGCCGGTGATGGGGTTGTTCATGTCGTCCTCGAGGTGGGTCCACTCCTGCTCGGGGCGCAGGTGGCGGGCACCGGCCTCGATGACGAGCACGTCCAGGCCCCGGGCGGCGAGCTCCTTGGCCACCACCGGCCCGCCGCCCCCGGACCCGACGACCACTACATCGCGCATGGTGCTCTCCTCACTCGGGGACGCGGTCGATGCCGCGGTAGAAGCCCTGGAACTCCGCCCAGCCGTCGTTCGGGCCGTCGTAGGCGGACAGGTCCCAGCCCAGCGGTCGCCCGGTCAGCTGCTGGGTCTCCCGGTTGAACACCGGGGCCTCGGAGTAGAGCTGGAAGGCGGCGAGGGTGGGGATGGTGTTGATGACGAAGCGCACCGGGGTGCCGTCGGCCAGCCCCGGTTCCTCCAGCCTGCGCAGCACCTCGGTCTTCTGCGCGTGCTTGAGGTTGGCGAAGGACGAGGCGAACGGGCCGATGAGCGCGCCGGGGTTGACGTTGAGCGCGACGATGTTGAGCAGGGCGGCGACCGCGGCGGCGCCCGGCAGGTTGAGGTTGAACGGCCGACCCACCACGGGGAACGGGATGGCCTGGTCGTAGGTGCGCTCCAGCGGGGCCGCGCCCCCGGTGTCCGCGCCGCCCCGCAGCGGGAGGGTGACCCCCTGGTGCTGGGAGAACTTGTCCGTGCCCGGCACGAGGTAGGCGAGCAGGCCCTGGAAGGTGTCCCGGATCGGCGGCAGCTCGACCGCGCTCGCGGTTGGCGCCACCCCGACCGTGGCGACCAGACCCGCGACCCCCAGCCCGGCGAGCAGCGTGCGACGGGTGATCGGTTCCGACATGCCGATGACGCTAGGGGCGGCCACCGCATTCCGCTGGGCCCCGAGGACAAATCCGCCCGACATGACAAGTACCCGTTTCCGGTCGTGGGCGAAATGATGCCTATTCGATGTTTCCGCTCGGTCCCGGCGGGTACCGCCTGCGGTTTGACGTGCGGATACGCGGTTGTGGCCACTTCTGGGCGAAAGGTTCGGCTGTTCGCTGGTTTGCCGGTTCCGGCGCAGGGAACACCCGGGCGCCGGATCGCGGCCGGAGGAGGAACATGCGCCAGGAACTGACCGGTACCATCGCCGCCCTCTTCCGGGCGCTGGGCCGCGCGCGGTCCGCGCCCGCGTTCCACCCCACCGGCCGAGTCTTCGAGGGCAAGATCACGGCGACCCCTACATGTCCGTCGTGGCTGCCTCTGTCCAGCGGCGGCGCGCCCGCGCTGGTGCGGCTGTCCAAGGGGGTCGGGCTGCCCGGCGGCGCGCCCGACATCCTGGGGCTGGCGGTGCGCACCTGGCCGGGTGGGCGCTCCTGGGACCTGCTGCTGTCCAGCAGCGCCTTCGGCGTGCTGCCTTTCCCGGCCCGCGAGTGGGGCCGGGCGAACTACAGCACCATCGGCGCGCTCGCGGGCACCCACGGCGGCGGGGTGCTGCTGGCCCGACCGCGACGGCTCCCCGCGCACGCCCGCCTCGACGCGCTGAACCCCCTGCTGCCCTTCCACTTCGACCTCCTGCTGCGCGGCACCGGGCTCGTCGGTCGACTGTCGATCACCCGGCAGGTCGACCCGGGCCGCACGGCCTTCGACCCGGTGCGCAACGCGGGCGGGCTGGAGCTGCGCCCGCGGTGGCTGCGCGCGGTCCGCGCGGCGGCGTACGCGGGCAGCCGCGCGGGCCGCGACGCCGAGGCGGCGGTGGAGCGCGGCAGCGCAGCGACGCCCCTCATCGCCACCCCCGATGCTTGACGCCGACGGGGATTGGCGCTCGGAATCTCGATCCGGCTGAGGTCGAGCTGGAGTGCGGCAGCGCGCGTGTGCGCCTTGCCTGCGGGGTTGTCACCCGCGTACGAGAACCCGACCGCCGTCGCTCACCTGGCCGCATCCCTGGTCCCGTTTCCTGGGAATCACCCCCCGGGTGCGCGTGATCGGGCGGAAACCCGCTGGCACGGGCCTACCATGGGGGCGTGGCCCGACCAGTCCCGCTGCCCCGCGCCCTGCGCGTGGTGCGCGGCGGTCTGCTCGCGGCCAGTGCGGCCACCCTCGCCACCGCCGCCCACCTGACGGCGGGTGGCGCCGTTCCGGCCACCGGCGTGGCGCTGCTGCTGACCGCGGTGCTGAGCTGGGCCGGCATCACCGTCGCCGAGCGCAAGCCCGGCGTCCTGGGGACGACCGCGGTGCTCGGCGTGGTGCAACTGGTCTCGCACGGGCTCCTCACCGCCCTCGCGACCGCTGAGGACCACCACCTGCACCACCACCCGCACACCGCGCACCCCGGCCCGGCGGCGATGCTCGGCCTGCACGCCGCGGCCGTGCTGCTCACCGGTGTGCTGCTGGCCAGGGCCGACGCCGCTGTTCTCGCCGCGGCCCGGCTCGTGGCGGCCGTCCTGCCCCGCCCGCCCGCGCCCGCGGCGCCGGTGCGGGTGCCCCAGCCGGTCGTCGCGACCGCGCTGCTCGCCCCGGTCTCGGTGACCTGGGCCAGGCTGCCCGCCCGGCGCGGCCCACCCGCTCGGCGCTGATCGCCCTCTCGGGCCGTTCCCGCGCGGAACGGCCGGTCCTCGTCGCGCACCGCCCGCGGTGCCGCGCACCCGCACCCCGCCGCGCCGTCGCGCGCGCCCGGGGCTCATCGACCTGAGCGAGGCTCCCAGTGCCGCACCCCGCGCTGTCCAACACCGACCCGCCGCAGTTCACCCTGCCCCAGACAGTCCAGCCCCATACCGCCCTACCCCAGACAGCCCTACCCCATACCGCCGTGCCGCAGGACGCCCTGCCCCACGCGGGTCTGCTCCGCGCCACCGACCGGTTCTGGGTGGGGGACCCCAGCGCCGACCTGCTCCCCTCCGGCAGGCACGTGCTCAGCCGGGAGGAAGTGGAGGTCGCCCAGCGCAGGCGGTTGCTGCGCAGCGCCTTGGAGGTCGTCGCCGAGCACGGCTACGCGAAGGCCACGCTGACCGAGTTCGTCGACCAGGCCGCAGTGTCCCGCCGGACTTTCTACGAACAGTTCGAGAACAAGGAGCACTGCTTCGCCACCGCCGTCGCGCTGTACACCACCGCCGCCCACCAGGTGCTGGCAGACCTCGTGCACACGACGCCGGACCCCGACTGGCAGGGGCGCCTGCGCGCGGGTGTGCACGGCTACCTGGACTTCCTCGCCGCGCACCCGGCCTACACGCGCGCCTGCCTGGTCTGCGCCACCGGGGCCGCCCCGTCGGTGGACGCCGTGATCACCGCCGGTCGCGCGCACCTCGGGGACATCCTGTCCCAGCTGCACGAGGAGGCCCAGGCCGCCGGGGCCGCGGTCGAACCCGTCGGCCGCGACCTGATGGACTTCGCCGTGGGCGCGCTCGCCGACGCCGTGCGGGTGGCGGTCCTGCGGTCGGGGGTGCCGTCGCTGCCCGCGGTGGCGCCGACGGTCGTCGAGTTCACGACCAGGATGTTCACCGCCCGCGGCTGAGCCAGGTCCGGTCCCGCAGGGCGAGCTGGAGCTCCAGCAGCAGCCGGTCGGCGGGGTCGGTGAGGTCGACCCCGATGACCTCGGCGGCCCGCCGCACCCGGTACCGCAGGGTGTTCGGGTGCACCGCGAGCGCGGTGGCGGCGGCCCGGACGTCGCCGTGGTGGGCCAGGAACACCGCGGTGCTGCGGGCCAGGTTGGCGCCGTGGTCGCGGTCGTGGGCGGTGAGCGCGTCCACCCTCGGGTCGCGCAGCTCGGGGTGCTCGGCCACCAGGTCCAGCACCTCCCCGAGCAGCACCGCCGTGCGGGACTCGGCCAGGGTGGTCACCCGGTCGGCGGGGAAGGCGGCGCCGTCGAGCACCCGGTCGACCTCGGTGCGCGCGGCGGCCACGGCCCCGAGGTCGGGCACCGGCAGCGCGATGGCCGCCCGCAGCACGCAGGCGCGCCGGGTCTCGAACTCGGCCACCAGCCTGCGCGTCCACGCGGTGACCGCGGCGGCGGAGGTGTAGCCGGGGAGCAGGACGTAGGCGCGCTCACCGAGGGCGGTGACGAGCGCGTCCGGGCGCAGCGCGCTGGCGAGCAGCCGCAGGCTGCTGCCCGGCACCGCGCTCCCCGGCCCGTGCGGGGCCAGCCCGATCACCGCCGCGGCCCCGGTCTGCGGCAGGTGCAGCGCGGCGGCCAGCGACGGCACGTCCACCCCGCCGCCCCCGGCGCCGAACAGCCGCTGCACCTGCGCGGCCTCGGTGGACGGCGCCGCCAGCGAGCGGGCGATGGCGTGCGCGGCGATCGCGGCGGCCCCGCGCAGCACCTCCTCGGCGTCGGGGCTGAACGGCCGGTCGCCCTGCTGCAACCAGATCGAGCCGAGCACCCCCGCCTGCCCCCGGATCCCCACCACGAGCCTGCGCTCGGTGCGCAGCTCCGGGTGGGCGGGCACGTCGATCACCTCGTCGCTGGCCCTGATCCGGTCGAACACCCCCCACTCGCGCAGGGCGCGCAGGTAGTCGCGCGGGCCCTGCCTGCCCAGGATCGACAGCCTGCGCAGCTCGTCGGCGGAGGCGTCGGAGGCCGAGTAGGCCAGCACCCGGGACTGGGCGTCCTCGATCGAGACCATCCCCCCGGCGTCGCGGGCGACGATCCTGGCCAGGTCGAACAGGTCGGTGGCGGCCAGGTCCGGCGCCGCGGCCTGCCTGCGCGAGCCGTCGAGCAGCCGGTGCACCACCGGCAGCACGCTGTCCCACCGGGCCAGCGGGTGCACCGCGACCAGGGCCACCCCGGCCGCGCGCGCGGCGGTCCGCACCCCGGCGCCGACCGACTTCGCCATCACCGCGCGCGGCCGGTCGCGGGGGGCGCGCCGGGCCAGGTCCGCGAACCACCGCTCGGCCTCGGCGGCCCCGACCCCGACGTGCAGGTGCAGGTCGGGCACGGCGGCGGGCCAGTCCCCGTCGGCGGCGAGGTCGGCGCCCTCGACCAGGGCCGCGGTGGCGACCTCGACCAGGTCGCCGTGGGGGGCCTCCAGCAACCCCACCACGGCCGAGTCCAGCGCCGCGACCAGCTCGCGCAGGGTGATCGCCCCGGTGCCCATGCCACCCTCCTCGTCCTTCGTCCGATCGTACAAAACCCGGCGGTCAGGTTTGGCCGACCGGATGAACCGCGCGGGGCCGCGCGCGCGGTTGACTGGCGGCCGAACCCGCCCGCCACCTGGAGGTCTTGTGCAGGCCGTCACGACAACGCCGCAGCCGGTCAACGAGCCGGTGGGCTCGTTCGCCCCCGGCTCGCCGGAGCGCGCCCGGCTCACCGCCAAGCTCGCGGAGCTGGCCGCGAACCCCACCGAGGTGCACAACGTCATCGGCGGCGAGCACCGCCGGGGGAGCGGCGCGGCCGTCGACGTGGTGCAACCGCACAAGCGCGCCGCCGTCCTGGGCACCTTCACCGAGGCCGGCCCGGCCGACGTCGAGGCCGCCATCGCCGCCGCGACCGCCGCGGCCCCCGCGTGGCGCGCGCTGTCCTTCGACGACCGCGCGGCGGTGTTCCTGCGCGCCGCCGACCTGCTCGCCGGGCCCTGGCGGGAGACCATCGCGGCGGCCACCATGCTCGGCCAGTCCAAGTCCGCCTACCAGGCCGAGATCGACGCCCCGTGCGAGCTGGTGGACTTCTGGCGGTTCAACGTCCACTTCGCCCGGCAGCTGCTGGCCGACCAGCCGATCTCCGCGCCCGGGGTGTGGAACCGGGTCGAGCACCGGCCGCTGGAGGGGTTCGTCTACGCGATCACCCCGTTCAACTTCACCGCCATCGCCGCGAACCTGCCCACCGCGCCCGCGCTGATGGGCAACACCGTGCTGTGGAAGCCCTCGCCCACCCAGGCCGTCGCCGCCTACTGGACGATCAAGCTGCTGGAGGCCGCCGGGCTGCCCGCCGGGGTGATCAACATGGTGCACGGCCCCGGCCCGGCCGTCTCCGACGTGGCGCTGGCGGACCGGCGGCTGGCGGGCATCCACTTCACCGGCTCCACCGCGACCTTCCAGCACCTGTGGCAGCGGGTGGGCGCGAACATCGCCCGCTACGACACCTACCCGCGGCTGGTGGGTGAGACCGGCGGCAAGGACTTCGTGCTCGCGCACAGCTCCGCCGACCCGGACGTGCTCACCACCGCCCTGCTGCGCGGCGCGTTCGACTACCAGGGCCAGAAGTGCTCGGCCGCCTCCCGCGCGTTCATCCCGCGCTCGGTGTGGAAGCGGATGGGCGACGACCTGGTGGCCAAGGCGTCCGCGCTGAGCTACGGCGACGTGTCCGACCTGGCGCACTTCGGCGGCGCCGTCATCGACCAGCGCTCGTTCGACCGCAACGCCGCCGCGCTGGCCCGGGCCAAGTCCACCCCGGGCCTGACGATCGCCGCGGGCGGGCACGCCGACGACGCCGAGGGCTGGTTCGTCGAGCCGACCGTGCTCCTGGGCGACGACCCCGCCGACGAGGCCTTCCGCACCGAGTACTTCGGCCCGATCCTGGCCGTGCACGTCTACGACGACGCCGCGCCCGGGTCGTTCGCCAAGGCGGTCGAGCTGGTCGACTCCGGGTCGGCCTACGCGCTCACCGGGTCGGTCATCGCCACCGACCGCGCCGCCGTCGCCGAGGCCACCGAGGGCCTGCGCTTCGCCGCCGGCAACTTCTACGTCAACGACAAGCCGACCGGCGCGGTGGTGGGCCAGCAGCCCTTCGGCGGGGCCCGCGCCTCGGGCACCAACGACAAGGCGGGCTCCCCGCAGAACCTGCTGCGCTGGACCTCGGCCCGCACGATCAAGGAGACCTTCGTCCCGCCGACCGACCACCGCTACCCGCACCAGCGGCCCGAGGAGTCCTGATGCCCCTCGCAGGCGTCCTGCGCCCCGCACTGCTCGCCGCGGCCCGCTCGCCCAAGGCCGAGCGCGCCATCACCCGCGTCCCGGCGACGAAGTCCCTGGTGGACCGGTTCGTGGCCGGGACGTCCACACCGGACGCGGTCGCCGCCACCCGCGACGTGCTGTCCACCGGGCGGTTCGTGACGATCGACCACCTCGGTGAGGACGTCACCGACGCCCAGCAGGCCACCGCCAACGTCGAGCACTACCTCGACCTGCTCGACGCGCTGTCGGCGATCAGCGACGCCGCGGCCGTCACCCGGCCGACCGAGATCTCCCTGAAGCTCTCGGCGCTGGGCCAGTCGCTGCCGCGCGACGGGCACAAGGTCGCCCTGGAGAACGCCCGCACGCTCTGCACCGCCGCCGAGGCTGCCGGGGCGTGGGTGACCGTGGACGCCGAGGACCACACGACGACCGATTCCACGCTGTCGATCGTCGCGGAACTGCGCGAGGACTTCCCGTCCTTGGGCACGGTCCTCCAGGCCTACCTCAAGCGCACCGAGGCCGATTGCGCCGAATTGTCCTGGTCGCGGATCCGGCTCTGCAAGGGCGCTTATCGCGAACCCGCGTCCGTGGCCCACCAGGGCGCGGCGGTGGACGAGGCGTACGTGCGCTGCCTGCGGGTGCTGATGAACGGCACCGGCTACCCCATGGTCGCCACGCACGACCCGGCGATGATCGCGGCGGCGACCCGGCTGGCGCTGGCCGCGGGGCGCACGACCCGCGACTTCGAGTTCCAGATGCTGCACGGCATCCGCGACGCCGAGCAGCGCACGCTGGTGGCCGACAACCACCGGCTGCGCGTCTACCTGCCGTACGGGGACCAGTGGTACGGCTACTTCATGCGCCGCTTGGCGGAACGGCCCGCCAACCTGGCGTTCTTCCTGCGCGCGGTGGCGGGGTCCGCGGGCCGTTGATCACCCGGGTGCAGGGGCGGCGGCGATCCCGCCGCCCCTTCCCGCGGTGGTGGGTCCTTGCATTCCAGTGTCGCCGCCATTGCTGAGAACAGCTCGGATAACGGCAATTTTCCAACGAAGAGCACTTAGCCCCGCGCTCTTCCTCGAAACCGATCCGGAATGGTAAGACGCCAGGGAGCAGGAATCGGCGTCGTGGCCATCGCGGACCGGGAGGCACGGGGGTGCGCGTACAGGTTCTGGGCGCGGTGCGGGTCTGGCGCGACGACCACGAGGTCGACGAGGTCGACGTGGGTACCCCGGGCAGGCGGGCGCTGCTGACCCTGCTCGCGCTCGCGGGCGGCAGGCCGGTCGGCCTCCAGGCCCTCATCGGGGCGCTGTGGGACGACCACCCGCCGCGCAGCGCCGTCAACGTCGTGCACACCCACGTCAAGCACCTGCGGCGCGTGCTGGAACCCGCGCGCGGTGCGCGCGACCCCGCCCGGGTGCTCGTCACCAGCGGCGGCGGGTACGCGCTCAGGCTGCCCGACGACGCCTTGGACCTGGCCCGGTTCCGCGCGTTGGTGCGGGAGGGTGCCGCGTTCCGCGGGGCCGGGCAGCACCGGGAGGCCGTCACCCGCCTCGCGGCTGCCTTGCGCCTGTGGTGCGGGCCGCCCGGGGGTGGCGTGCTGTCGGCCCACCCCGCCGTCACCGCCGCGGTGGGGGAGTGGCAAGCCGCCGTCCTCGCCCTCGGTGAGGCGGCCCTGGCCGCCGACGACGCCCCCGCCGCGGTGCCGTTGCTCGCCGCCGCGGCGGCCGACGCGCCGCTGGACGAGGCGGTGCACGCCCTGCTCATCCGCGCCCACCACGCCGCGGGCGACCGGTCGGCGGCCGCGGCCGCCTACCAGCGGGTGCGCGTCCGGCTCGCTGAGGAGTTGGGCCTCGATCCCGGCGACCAGCTGCGCGCGGCGCACGCCGCCGTGCTGGGCGGACCCCCGCCCGCGCCCCCGAGGTCGACGTCGGTGGTGCCCGCGCAACTGCCCGCAGGCTGCCCGGCGTTCGTCGGCAGGGACGCGGCGCTGCGGGCGCTCGACGCCGCTGTTGACGAGCCGACCGGGGGGACGGCCGTGGTGACCCTCGACGGCACGGCGGGCGTGGGCAAGACCGCCCTGGCGCTGCGGTGGGCGCACCGGGTGGCCGACCGGTTCCCGGACGGGCAGCTGTTCGTGGACCTGCGCGGGTTCGGGCCGGGATCACCGCTGGACCCGGGCGACGTGCTGGCCGGGTTCATCGAGGCCCTGGGCCTGCCCGCGAGCAGCGCGCCCGTGGGTACCACCGCCCGCACGGGGCTGTTCCGCAGCCTGCTGGCGGGCAAGCGTGTGCTGGTGGTGCTCGACAACGCCCGCGACGACGAGCAGGTGCGCCCGCTGCTGCCCGGCGCGCCCGGGTGCGCCGTCGTGGTGACCAGCCGCGTCCGGCTGCCGGGGCTGCTGGTGGACGGCGCCCGCGCGGTCGGCGTCGCCCTGCTCGACCCCGCGGCGGGCAGGGCGCTGCTGGCGGGCAGGCTCGGCGCCGCGCGGCTGGCGGCCGAGCCGGACGCCGCCGACCGGGTCGTCGCCGCGTGCGCGGGGCTGCCGCTGGCGCTGGCCGTGGCGGCGGCGCGCGCGGCGGACACGCCCCTCGCCGACGTGGTGGCCGACCTCGACGAGGCCGGGCGGCTGGAGGCGCTGGCCACCGACGAACCCCGCTCGGACATCCGCGCGGCCTTCACCGCCAGCCACCGCGCCGTCGCCCCGGGCGCGGCGCTCCTGTTCGACCTGCTGGGCCTGCACCCGTCCCCGGAGGTGCCGCAGGCGAGCGCGGTGGCGCTGGCGGGCACGGGGGCCGCCGCGGGCCGCCGGGCGCTGCGCGCGCTCGTGGCCGCCCGGCTGCTCGACGACCGCTGCCGCGGCCGGTTCCGCCTGCACGACCTGCTGCACGACTTCAGCCGGGAACGGGCCCGCGACCTGCCCGCCGCGGTCGCGGACCCGGCGCTCGACCGCCTGCTGGACCACCTCCTGCACTCCACCCGCGCCGCCGTGCGCACGCTGTCGCCCCACACCGACGACCGGCCCGTCCCCGGCCCGGTGCCCGGCGCGGACCCGGTGGGGTTCGCCGACCGGGCGGCGGCGACGGCCTGGTTGGCCGCCGAGCAGGAGACCCTGGTGGCCTCGGTGGAGCTGGCCACGAGCACCGGCCGCGACCGCACCGCCTGCGAGGTGGCGGCCGCGCAGCGGTTCTGGCTCGACCGGCGCGGCAGCTGGGACCGGATGCGCGCGGTGGGGGAGGCGGCGCTGGCGGCCGCCGAACGGGTCGACGACCCGTGGCTGCGCGCCCGCTGCCACCGCGAGCTGATGACGGCGGCGATGCGGCTGCGCGACTGGCCGTCGGGGGAGCACCACCTCGCGCGGGCCCGACAGCTGTTCCAAGCCGCCGACGACCCGGTGGGCTACGCGCAGGTGCTCGTCAACGGCGCCCAGCTGCGCCGCAAGCAGGGCCGGGTGGGGGAAGCGCTCGACGACGCCAGGGCAGGCCTGGACCTGCTGGTCCGCGCGGGCCACCGCGGCCAGGCGCTCGCGCTCAGCCTGTTCGGCAGCTTGCAGTTCGAGGCGGGCGAGCACGCCGAGGCCCTGGCGGCGCACGAGCGCGCCCTGGCGCTCCAGCGCGACCTCGGCTACCGCTTCGGGGAGGCGGACACGCTGCTGGCGATGGGCATCGTGCGCCTGAGCATGGGCGACCACCGCGGGGCGCGGCGCTGCCACCTGCGCGCCGCCGAGCTGTTCCGCGAGGTGGGCGACCGGTTCTGCGAGGCCGACAGCCTGCTGCGCCTCGGAGACACCGCCCGGGCCGAGGGGGACCTGGCCGCGGCCCGCCGGCTGTGGTCGACGAGCCTGCACCTGCTCACCGAGCTGCGCAACCCGCTGGCCGACACCGCCCACGCGCGCCTGGCGTCGCTGGCGGGCGCGCACCCGTAGCCTGGGCCCATGCGCTTGACCACCAAGCTCGCCGCCCACGCGCTGCGGTCCGTGACGGTCATCCCGACCCCCGCCGCGCTGCGCGGGCTCGGCCCCGCGACCCCCGAGCCCACCGAGGTCACCGCGCCCACCCGGCACGGCGACGTCCGCGTGCTGATCTACCGGCCCGACGGCGTGGCGAACCCGCCGGTGCACCTGAACGTCCACGGTGGCGCGTTCATCATGCGCAGGCCGGAGCAGGACGACTTCATCTGCAAGCGGGTGGCCGCCGACCTCGGCGCCGTCGTGGTGTCCCCGGACTACGACACCGCCCCGGACGTGGCGTTCCCCGTGGCCGAGCACCAGTGCGCCGACGTGGCCCAGTGGGTGCTCGACAGCGCCGCCGAGCACGGGTGGGACGCGTCCCGGTTGTCCGTGGGCGGGTTCAGCGCGGGGGCCAAGCTGGCGATCAACGTGGTGCAGCAGGCGCGCGGCCGGTTCCCCGTCGCCGCGCTCGCCGCGGTCTTCCCCGTCGTGGACGTGACCCCCGGCCCGCACGACCGGACCTCGCCCAAGCGGGTGCCGGTGATCGGTCCCTGGCTGATCAAGCTGGTCAACAGCACCTACTTCGCGGACGAGGCGGCGCGCACCGACCCGCTGGCCTCACCCATCCTCGACGACCACCTCGCCGAGTTCCCGCCCACGATGGTCAGCACCGGGTCGCTGGACTCCCTCGCCGTCGACGGGCACCGGCTGGCGCTGGCCCTCACCGCCGCGGGGGTCCCCGTCACCCACCACGTCTTCCGCGACAGCGACCACGGCTACACCCACAAGCCCCCGCTGGACACCGCGGGCCGCGCCCTCACCGAACTGGTGGATTTCCTGCGCGCCCACCTCTGAGCCCAGGTGGTGCGGCCCGCACCGCCGGGTGCCGCACGCCGTTCTGGAAAGACTCCTGTTTGTGCCCGCCGGTCCCGGGTATTCGCCTGGCCGGAGCGCCCGCGCTCCGGCGTCGGACGATCCGCGAACCGCCCAGCACCAGGAGGAGAGCGTGCCCCCCAAGCGCCAGCGCGACCAGGCCGCACCGAAGCCCACCAGCCCCACCGGGAAGGCGGACCCGCTGGCCACCCTGGGGCAGGACAACCGCGCCCAGGCGGGCGACCACCTGACCACCGCGCAGGGGGTGCGCCTGCCCGACACCGACCACTCGCTCAAGGCCGGGCGCCGCGGTCCCACGCTGATGGAGGACTTCCACCTCCGCGAGAAGATCACCCACTTCGACCACGAGCGCATCCCCGAGCGGGTGGTGCACGCCCGCGGCGCCGCCGCGCACGGCGCGTTCGTGGCCAACGGCGCGGCCGCCGCGGTCACCAAGGCCGGGTTCCTGGCCGAGAAGGGGCGCCGGACCCCGGTGTTCACCCGGTTCTCGACCGTGCTGGGCTCGCGCGGCTCGGCCGACACCGTGCGCGACGTGCGCGGGTTCGCGGTGAAGTTCTACACCGCCGAGGGGAACTTCGACCTGGTGGGCAACAACATGCCCGTGTTCTTCATCCAGGACGGCATCAAGTTCCCCGACGTCATCCACGCCGGGAAACCGCACCCGGACCGGGAGATCCCGCAGGCCCAGACCGCGCACGACACCTTCTGGGACTTCGTCAGCCTGCACACCGAGGCCACCCACCACGTGCTGTGGGCGATGTCCGACCGGGGCATCCCGCGCTCCTACCGCACCATGGAGGGCTTCGGGGTGCACACCTTCCGGCTCGTGGCCGCCGACGGCGGCACCAGCCTGGTGAAGTTCCACTGGAAGCCGGTGGCGGGCGTGCACTCGCTGGTGTGGGAGGAGGCGCAGCTGGCCGCGGGCGCCGACCCCGACTTCCACCGCCGGGACATGGCCGACGCCATCGAGGCGGGCGCCCCGCTGGAGTACGACCTGGGCATCCAGGTCATGCCCGACACCCCCGACCACACCTTCGAGGGCATCGACCTGCTCGACGCGACGAAGATCGTGCCCGAGGAGCTGTGCCCGGTGCAGGTCATCGGCAGGCTGACCCTCGACCGCAACCCCACCAACTACTTCGCCGAGACCGAGCAGGTCGCCTTCCACACCGGCAACCTCGTCCCCGGCATCGAGGTCACCGACGACCCGCTCATGCAGGCGCGGCTGTTCTCCTACCTCGACACCCAGCTCACCCGCCTGGGCGGGCCGAACTTCACCCAGCTGCCGATCAACTGCCCGCACGCCGCCGTCAACGACAACCTGCGCGACGGCATGCACCAGATGGCCATCCACCAGGGCCAGGCGCCGTACCTGCCGAACTCCGTCGACGGCGGCGCCCCGAAGGTCGCCACCGAGGCCGAGGGCGCCTACGTCCACCGCCCGCGCCCCGTCGAGGGCGAGGCCGTGCGCGCCAACCCGGCGTCGTTCGACGACCACTTCTCCCAGGCGACGCTGTTCTACCGCAGCCTGTCCGAGGTGGAGCGGGTGCACGTGGTCGAGGCGTTCACCTTCGAGCTGGGCAAGTGCTACGAGCAGGCCATCAAGGAGCGGCAGCTGCGGGTGCTGGCCGAGGTGGACGCCGACCTGTGCGCGGCCGTCGCGGCGGGTCTGGGGTTGCCCGCGCCCGCGGGCACGCCCGCCGAGGACGTCGTGCCCTCGCCCGCGCTGTCGCAGATCCCGCCGGGACCCGGACCGGTCACCGGCCGGGTCGTGGGCGTGGTCGCCGGTCCGGGGGCCGACCTGGGCGGCATCGACAAGCTGGAGAAGGCCGTCGAGGCCGCGGGCGCCATCCTGCGGGTGATCGCGCCCGCGGGTGGGGTGATCAGCAAGGGCAGGACCACGCGGGTCGTCGAGCGGACCCTGCTGACGTGCCGGTCCATCGAGTTCGACGCGGTCGTGGTGGCGGGCGGGCTCGGCGGGTTCCGCGACATCAAGCTGAGCCTGCTGCTCCAGGAGGCGTTCCGGCACTGCAAGCCGATCGCGGCCTGGGGTGACGGGGTGCAGGTGCTGGAGGGTGCCGGGGTGGACCTGTCGGCACCGGGTGTGCTGGTGGGGGAGAAGGTGCTGAAGCCGTTCACGGGTGAGCTGATCGCGGCGCTGGGGATGCACCGGGTGTGGGAGCGGGCGCAGGTGGTGATGGCGTCGTAGGACAATCGGGCTTCGCCTGCGCTCGGGGTGGGGTGTCGCCTCGCCTGCGGCTTCGGTAGGTGGAAGAGCCGGGGCGTTTGGCGGCTGGCTCGATGCGGTGGTTGCGCTTGGTCGGGGCCCCTGCGGCGATCATGTGCTGTCGGGCGGGAAAAGGCGGGCTGAAAAGACGCCCGCCCGTCCCGTTTGGGTAGCACATGATCGCCTCCCCCGGCCAAGCACAACCACCGCATCGAGCATTGCCGTAGCCGGGCTTCCTGCTGCGGGGGTGGTCGGCCCTTCCTTCTGTATGCGAGGGAGGGGTGCGGTGAAGATCAGGGGGCTATAGCCAGTCGTGTTCTCTGGCGTAGCGGGCGGCTTCGTGGCGGATGCGGGTCTGGGTCTTCTGCATGGCGTTGGAGAGGTAGTTGCGGACTGTGCCCTCGGCCAGGTGGAGCTGGGTGGCGATGTCGACCACCGAGTAGCCGCCGGAGGTGGCCCGGAGGACGTCGCACTCGCGATCGGTGAGGGGGTTGTCGTCGACCACGGCCAGGGCTGAGACGTCGGGGTCGATCCAGCGCTTGCCGGTGTGCAGGGTGGTGATCACCTGGGTGATGTGGGCTGGTTCGGCGGACTTGCTGACGAAGCCCTGCACGCCCAGCTTGAGGGCCTTGCGCAGGACGCCGGGGCGGGCGTGCCGGGTGAGCATGAGGATGACCTGGTCGGGCAGGTGCCTGCGGATCTCGGCGACGGCGGCCAGGCCGTCGGTGCCGGGCATCTCCAGGTCGATGACCAGGACGTCGGGGCGCCGGTCGAGGGTGGCGGCGACGGCCCCCGCGCCGTCCTCGGCCTCGGCCAGGACGGTGATGTCGCCCTCCAGGGGCAGCAGGGCGGCGAGGGCCTTGCGCAGGAGGGCTTCGTCGTCGGCGAGGACCACCGTGGTCATCTCGGGCGCCTCCTCGGTCCCGTGGGGAGGGTCGCGGCGGTGGTGAAGCGGCCGTCGCGCAGGGCCGCGGACAGGGTGCCGCCGTCGGCGGCGAGGCGGTCGCGCAGGGTGGACAGGCCGCGCAGGGGCGGCAGCGGGGTCCTGGGCGCGCCGTCGTTGGTGATGGTGATGCCGGTGGCGGACAGGGTGACCTCGACGCGGGTGGCCTCGGCGTGGCGCAGGACGTTCGTGGTGGTCTCCCGCAGCACTTGGCCCAGCAGCTCCCCCGCGCGCGGGTCGGGTTCGGTGCCGCGGGTGACCGCGACGGTGATGCCCGCCGCCTCGAACAGGTTCTTGGCGTTCTCCAGCTCCGCGGACAGGTTGAGGCGGCGCTGGGCGTGGGCCAGCTCCTTGGTCTGGGTGATCGTGTCGGCCACCAGGGCGCGCACCTCGCGCAGCTCCTGCTCGGCGCGGTCGACGTCGGCGCGCAGCAGCTTCTCGGCCAGGGCGACCTTGAGCTTGACCACGTGCAGGGTGTGGCCCTGGATGTCGTGCAGGTCGCTGGCGAAGCGGACGCGCTCGCGGGCCACCGCCAGCTCCGCCTCCTGCCCGCGGGCGCGCTCCAGGTCCGCCACCACGTCGTAGAAGCGCTTGTTGGGGAACATCAGCCCGGTGATCACCGCCGTGATGCCGGTCGGCACCAGCAGGAAGGTGATCAGGTCGCCGATGAACGCCCCCGGGGCGGTCGCCACCGCCACCGCGCCGACCACCCCGACCACCGCGATCAGCACCACGGCCGCCGCGCCCCGGTGGCGGGGCAGCTGCGGGACGGCGAGCGGGCCCGCCACCGACAGGGCGTAGAAGGCGTGCCCGCTGTGCAGCACCACCCCACCGACCACCCAGGTCGCGGCGGCGAGCGCCAGCAGCGGCGCCGCCACCGGCAGCAGCCCGCCCGCCGCCCAGCGCTCGAAGGCGACCGCGGCCACCGCGGCGCCCACCCCCAGCACCAGCACGTGCCACCAGGTGCGCGCGCCGAGGGCCACCAGCAGCACCCCGCCCGCCACCATCAGCGGCAGGAACATCACCAGGTTCAACCGCCGCAGCCGCGCCCGGGACCCGCCCGCGGGCACCTCGGCCGTGGCTGTGTCCACTGTGGTTGCTCCGTCGTCGCGCGGGTGTCCGGTCCCGGCCAGTATCCCGGCGGGTCCCAGCGCCCACCAGTGACGCCACGTCATGTGCACAGCCGGGGGAATGTCATGCCGGGGTGGTGACGCTGCGGCACTGCCGGTGCGCGCGCCGCCGGTGTGTGATCGTGGCATGACCCCGGTGATCGAAGTGGACGCGCTGAACGTCCGCTACGGCGACTTCCACGCCGTCAAGGACCTGACCTTCGAGGTGGCGCGGGGGGAGCTGTACGCGCTGCTCGGCACGAACGGCGCGGGCAAGACCTCCACCCTGGAGGTCGTCGAGGGCCACCGCGGTGCGAGTTCCGGCTCGGTGCGCGTGTTCGGCCGCAGCCCGCTCGACCGCCGCGCGGTGCGCCCGCGGGTGGGGATCATGCTCCAGGAGAGCGGGTTCTCCCCGGACCTCACCGCCCGGGAGTCCGTGCGGCTCATCGGCGGCCTGACCCGCAGGTCGGACACCGCCGAGCGGGTGCTCGGCGTCGTGGGGCTCACCGGCAAGGCGGCCACCCGGGTGGCCCAGCTCTCCGGCGGGGAGAAGCGGCGGCTGGACTTCGCCACCGCCGTCTGGGGCTCCCCGGAGCTGGTGTTCCTCGACGAGCCCACGACCGGGCTGGACATCCAGTCCCGCGACGACCTGTGGGCGGCGGTCGACCGGCTGCGCGAGGACGGTGCCACGGTCGTGCTCACCACGCACTACCTGGAGGAGGCCCAGCAGCGGGCCGACCGCATCGGGCTGATGCACCAGGGCCGGTTCCACCGCGAGGGCACCGTGCCCGAGCTGACCGGCACCCTGCCCGCCACCATCCGCTTCGGCCTGCCCGCCGCCGCACCCGCCCTGCCGCTGGCCGCCACCCGCGAGGCCGACGGGCGCCTGCTGGTGCGCACCCACGCCCTCCAGCGCGACCTGCACGCCCTGCTCGACTGGGCGCGCGCGGCCCACGTGCACCTGGCCGACCTGGAGGCGGGCCCGACCCGGCTCGACGACGTCTTCCGCGCCATCGGCGGGTGACCCGCCACCGCGCGGCCTGACCGGACCGCGTCTCCCACCGCACCCGATCTCCACCCACCGATCCGAACCCGCAGCGACCACCCCGGAGGGGGACAACCCGTGCTGGCCATCGCCCGCAGCGAACTCGTCCAGATCGTCCGCAACCGCCTGGTGCTGGTGACCTCGTTCATCGTCCCGCTGGCCACCAGCGCCCTGTTCATCGCCAAGCGCGACCTGTTCGAGCCCCTGGGCTTCGCCTACATCGCCGTGGCGGTGTCGTTCGTCGTCCTGGTCATGGGGCTCTACGCCACCACCGTGACCACCCTTGCCGCCCGCAGGCAGACCCTGTTCCTCAAGCGGTTGGCGTCCACGGCCGCGAGCGACGCGGGCATCCTGTCCGGCCTGCTGCTGCCCGCGGCGGTGCTGTCGCTGGTGCAGGTCGCGGCGATCCTGGCGGTGCTCGCCGCGGTCACCGGCGCGCCCGCCCACCCCGCGCTGGTGGTGCTGGCGCTGGTCACCACCGCCGCGATGATGCTCGGCCTCGGGCTGGCCACCGCCGGGCTGACCCGCTCCCCGGAGCACGCCCAGGTCACCACGCTGCCGGTCATCCTGGGCACGCTGGTCATCGCGAGCTGGGTGTCGATCACCGGCACCGACGACCTGACCCTGCTCAAGCGGCTGCTGCCCGGCGGCGTGGCGGCCGAGCTGCTCGGCGGCGCGTGGGGCGGCGGGGCGGACGCCGGGTCGCTGGTCCTGCTCGCCCCCACCCTGGCCTGGGTGGTGGTCGCCGTCGCGCTGGCGGCCCGCCTGTTCCGGTGGGAGCCGCGCCGGTGACCCCGCCGCCGGGCGGTGGACGGGGGCAGCCCCCGGCCGGGGGGCCGGGGGCTGCCTGTCGCGCCCTGGTCAGACGACCGGGATCGTCACCAGTGCCGGGTTCTGGCCCGCGTTGATGGAGCAGGTGAGGTCGAAGGTGCCCAGGCCGGTGAGGGTGCCGTCGGCGCGCTTCGGGGTGATCTTGCCGGTGAACGTGCTGCCGATGGCGATCGCCACGCTGCCCTTGGCCTTCACCGTCAGCGACGGCACCGGGCCGGTGATGGTCAGGTTGACCGGCGGGGTGCCGGTCACGCTGGTCTTCGGGATGGTCAGCCCGGGCAGGGTGACCCCCAGCGCCGTGCTGTTGACGACGAGGTCGACGCCCGCGACGGCGGTGCCCTCCACGGTGGCCGACCCGATCAGGGTCAGCGCCTGGACGGTGGTGGCGTCCAGGCCCACCGCCACGGAGAAGTCCGTGGTGTTGATGGGGGTGCCCACCGCGACGCTGCTCGGGAAGGTGGCGGTGACCGTGGCCGACACCAACCGGTTGCCGATCAGCGGGTACGCGCAGGTGAACGCGACGGTCTTGGTGACCACGCCGGTGGTCTGCACCGGCCCCGCCTGGGGCGCGGCGGAGGCGGCGGGGGCGATGAGCAGGGCGGCGGCGCCGACCGCGCCCGCGGCGACGGCGGCGAGGTGCTTGACGCGGGAGTTCCGGGGCATGCGCTACTCCTCGATGAATACGCACGAATGCGGAAGAAGAATGGGGGGCACAGCGGCAGGAGCCCGATCTCGCCCGTTCGGTGTCGACCCGATCCGGGCGTAAATCGAGAGTAACCACCGAATAGCTCCCCGGACAAGGGGTGACCAACCTAATGGAGTACCGGAAAACCCTCACGACGCATTTGTCATGGAACTACAGCCGGTTCATCACCTCGGGAGCACTGCGACCCCAACGCGTGTGAGCTGCGTGAACGGTGGGTTCCGGGAGGTGTGGCGGCAATGTTCCACCCACGGCGACATGTGGTGAGCAAGTACCAACAAATGAGTTCTCGACGCGGCGGTTCAATTCTCCCGGATTAATCAGCGCTTCTCCGGCGGAGATGGTTCCAATCAATGGCGTTGGCGTTCCAAACCCGGCCCGGCGGTCCGTTGTGCGAGGCGCTGTCGGTGGTTGATCGATTCCGTGGTGTCGCTCGGACGGGTGTTGCGGCGGTCGAGTCGTCCTGGGCGGGGTCGCGCGTCTCACCGAGCGCCGCCAGCGGGGAGTGTCGTTGGTCTCTTGCTCAATGCAGATGACAGAAAAGCACTGGGAAGGCACTCGCGACACGAGTCTCACAACGGTCTCGATCGACCCCCTGCACACCGGCTGAGCTGGGGGAACACCCCGCAACGCCGAACTGCGCGGTTCCCTAGTGCGAGCATCGCCATATCAGGATCGACCAAGTGTTGACGGTACCTTCCTCGCAACGGTGAAATCGCGCACCCGCAGTCGACGGGTGCCCGCTCGACCGACGGACCACCCGGCGCCGCACGCCGGCGCGAGAGGAGATCGCGTGGACGACATCGAATCGACCGCGGACGCGCCGCCGCGCGTGGGGGTGCGCGCCGAGACCGAGAAGGCCGAGACGCGCGTGGCGCTCACGCCCGACACCGTCAAGAAGGTGCTCGCCCTGGGCTACCGGGTGTCGGTGGAGGCTGGCGCGGGCACCCGCTCCGGGTTCGCCGACGACGCCTACCGCGAGGCGGGCGCCGAGGTCGTCGACGGGCCGGTCTGGGACGCCGACGTGGTGCTGGGCATCAACCCGCCGCCGGAGGCCGACATCCAGCGCCTGCGCGCGGGCGCCACCTCGATCTCCATGCTCGCCCCCGCGCTCAACCCCGAGCGGGTGGAGTCGCTGTCGCGCCAGGGCGTCACCGCGCTGGCGATGGACGCGGTGCCGCGCATCTCCCGGGCCCAGTCGCTCGACGTGCTCAGCTCGATGGCCAACATCGCCGGGTACCGGGCGGTGATCGAGGCCGCGCACGCCTTCGGCCGGTTCCTCACCGGGCAGGTCACCGCGGCGGGCAAGGTCCCGCCCGCCAAGGTGCTCGTCGCCGGTGCGGGCGTGGCGGGCCTGGCCGCGATCGCCGCCGCCAACAGCCTCGGCGCCGTGGTGCGCGCCACCGACCCGCGGCCCGAGGTCGCCGACCAGGTCAAGTCCCTGGGCGGGGAGTACCTGGCCGTGGACGTCCAGCAGGACATGGGCACCGACGGCTACGCCAAGGCGACCTCGGCCGACTACGACCGGCGCGCCGCGGAGATCTACGCCGAGCAGGCCGCCGACGTCGACATCGTGATCACCACCGCGCTCATCCCCGGGCGCCCCGCGCCCCGGCTGCTGACCGCCGAGCACGTCGCGTCGATGAAGCCCGGCAGCGTCGTGGTCGACATGGCCGCCGCGCAGGGCGGCAACGTCGAGGGCTCGGTGGCGGGCGAGGTCGTGGTGACCGACAACGGGGTCACCCTCATCGGCTACACCGACCTGCCCGCGCGGCTGCCCGCCCAGGCCTCGCAGCTCTACGGCACCAACGTGGTCAACCTGCTCAAGCTGGTGACCCCCGGCAAGGACGGGCGGTTCACCGTCGACCTCGACGACGTGGTGCAGCGCGGCATGACCGTGGCGCACGCCGGCGAGGTGCTGTGGCCGCCGCCGCCGGTGTCGGTCAGCGCCGCCCCGGCCGCGGCCGCCGCGGCGGAGCCGGTCAGCACCGCCAAGCCGGAGGCCAAGCCCCGGCCGTGGCTGCGCGCCGCCGGTGCCGCGGTCGGCGCGCTGGCGCTGTTCGGGCTGACCTCGGTGGCCCCCGCCCCGCTGGCCGGGCACCTCACGGTGTTCGCGCTCGCGGTGGTGATCGGCTTCTACGTGATCGGCAACGTCCACCACGCGCTGCACACGCCGCTGATGTCGGTGACCAACGCGATCTCCGGGATCATCGTGGTCGCCGCGCTGCTGCAGATCGGCTCCGGCAACGCGCTGGTGATGGGGCTCTCCGGGGCCGCAGTGCTGCTGACCACCATCAACATCGCCGGTGGCTTCGCCGTCACCCGGCGCATGCTGAGCATGTTCTCGAGGAGCTGACCCGTGACCGCGCAGACCCTGACCACCGCGGCGTACCTCATCGCCGCGCTGCTGTTCCTGGCCAGCCTCGCCGGGCTGGCCAAGCACGAGACCGCGCGCACCGGCGTGCGCACCGGCATCGCGGGCATGACCATCGCGCTGGTGGCCACCGTCGCGGCCAACCTCGACTCCGGGGCCACCGGCCTCATCGTCCTGGTGGTCGCGCTGGTGATCGGCGCCGCGATCGGCCTGTGGCGGGCCAAGGTCGTGGAGATGACCGGCATGCCCGAGCTCATCGCCCTCATGCACAGCTTCGTCGGCCTGGCCGCGGTGCTGGTCGGCTGGAACGGCTACCTCGACGTCGACGCCGAGGCCGGGCTCACCGGCGCGCTGCTCGGGGTGCACCACGCCGAGGTCGTCATCGGCGTGTTCATCGGCGCGGTGACCTTCACCGGGTCGGTCATCGCCTACCTCAAGCTCTCGGCGCGGATCAACTCCTCCCCGCTGACCCTGCCCGGGCGGCACGCGCTGAACCTGGGCGCGCTGGTGGTCTTCGCCGCGCTCACCGTCGTGTTCGTCATCGAGCCCGCGGTGTGGGTGCTGGGCGCGGTCACGCTGATCGCGCTGCTGCTGGGCCTGCACCTGGTGGCCTCGATCGGCGGCGGTGACATGCCGGTCGTGGTGTCCATGCTCAACAGCTACTCGGGCTGGGCGGCCGCGGCGGCGGGCTTCCTGCTGTCGAACGACCTGCTCATCATCACCGGCGCGCTGGTCGGCTCCTCCGGTGCCTACCTGTCCTACATCATGTGCAAGGCGATGAACCGCTCGTTCATCTCGGTCATCGCGGGCGGCTTCGGCGCGCCCGCCCCGTCCGGGGCCGCCGAGGTCACCGGCGAGCACCGGGAGGTCGACGCCGCGGGAGTGGCCGACCTGCTCACCTCCGCGCGCACCGTGGTGATCACCCCCGGCTACGGCATGGCGGTGGCCCAGGCCCAGCACCCGGTGGCGGAGCTGACCAAGCGCCTGCGCGAGCAGGGCGTGGAGGTCCGCTTCGGCATCCACCCGGTCGCCGGTCGGCTGCCCGGCCACATGAACGTCCTGCTCGCCGAGGCCAACATCCCCTACGACGTGGTCCTGGAGATGGACGAGATCAACGACGACCTGGCCGACACCGACGTCGTGCTGGTCATCGGCGCCAACGACACGGTCAACCCCGCCGCCGCGGAGGACCCGGCCAGCCCCATCGCGGGCATGCCGGTGCTGCGGGTGTGGGAGTCGCGCAACGTCGTGGTGTTCAAGCGCTCCATGGCCTCGGGCTACGCGGGCGTGCAGAACCCGCTGTTCTTCCGCGAGAACACCCAGATGCTGTTCGGCGACGCCAAGGACCGGGTGGTCGACATCGTCGCCGCCCTGCCCGCCCCCGTCGGCAGCCGCTAGGGCGTGTCC
>NZ_MKQR01000009.1:369872-470110 GCF_001940455.1 Actinokineospora bangkokensis
TAGCGGCCCGCCGACCGGTCCCCACCGCACCCGCCCGCCCCCGTCCCCTGTGGACGGCGGCGGGCGGGTGCCGTCTTCCCCCCCCAGCGCGGGAGTTGACCTCAAGCGCTTGAGGGCTGGTTCGCTCGTGGCATGGACACGAACGAGACTGCCCCGGTGCTGGTCACCGGTGGTTCCGGGTACCTGGCCACCCACCTGGTCGCCGCGCTCCTGCGGGAGGGGCGGTCGGTGCGGACGACGGTGCGCTCCACCGCTCGGGAGGGCGAGCTGCGGGCGGCGGTGCGCCGCGGTGGCGCCGACGACGCGCGGCTGACCCTGGTGGCGGCCGACCTGCTGGCCGACGACGGGTGGGACGCCGCGGTGGCGGGGTGCGCCGAGGTGCACCACGTCGCCTCACCGATCCCGCTGGCCCAGCCCGACGACCCCGACGAGCTGATCGTCCCCGCGCGGGAGGGGACGCTGCGGGTGCTGCGCGCCGCCTCCGCCGCGGGGGCCCGGCGCGTGGTGCTGACCTCGTCGTTCGCCGCCATCGGCTACACCCCGAAGGCCAGCGGCGAGTACGACGAGGACGACTGGACGGACCCGGACACCCCGGGACTGGCCCCCTACCCGAGGTCGAAGGCGGTCGCGGAGCGCGCGGCCTGGGACTTCGCGCACGCGCACGGCGGCACGGAGCTGGTGGTGGTCAACCCCACCTTTATCCTCGGGCCGACGCTGACCGCCGACCTGAGGTCGTCCACCCACCTGGTGCGGCAGATGCTGGAGGGCGGCATGCCGCTGGCCCCGGGCAGGCGGTTCGGCATCGTCGACGTGCGCGACGTGGTGGACCTGCACCTGCGGGTGATGACCACCCCGGAGGCGGCGGGCAAGCGGTTCCTCGCCGTCGCGGACGGGTCGACGGCCAGCTTCCTCGACGTGGCGACCATCCTGCGGGACAGGCTGGGGGAGCGCGCCGCGAAGGCGCCCGTCGAGCAGGACGGGGGCGCCGACCTGCCCCGGCTCACCCTCCGCAACGACCGCGCCAAGGCGCTCGGGTGGAAGCCGCGCCCGGTGGCGGACACCGTGGTCGACACCGCCGAGAGCCTGTTCGCCCTCGGTCTGGTGCGCGGCTGACGCCCACCGCCTGCCGCCGGGCACCCGGCGCGTCCGGGCAGCGCTGTTCACACGGGGCTGTGCGCACGGGGTAGCGAAGGACACGCCCGCCCCGCGTGTCGCCGGGGTGGTTGGTGGGTAGGTCCCCGGGTGAGGACGGAACCGGGCGCAGAGGGTGCCACGACGACGGGAGGCCACGATGACCGAGCACGCGACCGCCGGCGGTGCAGGGGGGCGGCACCGCGTCGTGATCATCGGCAGCGGGTTCGGCGGGCTGTTCGCCGCGCGGAACCTGCGCAAGGCCCCGGTGGACGTCACCCTCATCGCCAGCACCGGGCACCACCTGTTCCAGCCGCTGCTCTACCAGGTGGCCACCGGCGTGCTGTCCGAGGGCGAGATCGCGCCCGCCACGCGGGAGATCCTGCGCAGGCAGGACAACGCGACCGTCCTGCTGGGACACGTCACCCACATCGACGTCGAGCGCAAGGTGGTCGTCTCGCGCACGCCGGTGGGGGAGACCACGACCCCGTACGACTCGCTCATCGTCGCCGCGGGCGCCGGGCAGTCCTACTTCGGCAACGACCAGTTCGCCGAGTACGCCCCCGGCATGAAGAGCATCGACGACGCGCTGGAGCTGCGCGGCCGGATCTTCGGCGCCTTCGAGATCGCGGAGGTGCTGGAGGACCCGGCCGAGCGCGAGCAGTGGCTCACCTTCGTGGTGGTCGGCGCGGGCCCGACCGGGGTGGAGATGGTCGGGCAGATCGCGGAGCTGGCGGGCACCACGTTGCAGCGCGACTTCCGCCGCATCGAGTCCACCTCCGCGAAGGTCATCCTGCTCGACGCCGCGCCCGCGGTGCTCGGCCCGTTCGGGGACAAGCTCTCGCGCAAGGCCAAGCAGCAGTTGGAGCGGCTGGGCGTCGACGTGCAGCTCGGGGTGAAGGTCGTCGGCGTCGACTCCACCGGGGTCGACGTGATCGACCCCGACGGCAGCCCGCGCCGCATCACCGCGCGCACGAAGGTCTGGGCCGCCGGGGTCGCGGCGTCCCCGCTGGCGCGGCTGCTCGCGGACCAGACCGGGGCCGAGGTCGACCGGGCGGGCCGGGTGAAGGTCAACCCCGACACCTCCCTGCCCGGCCACCCCGAGGTCTTCGCCGTCGGTGACATGATGACCATGGACAAGCCCCTGCCCGGCGTGGCGCAGGTGGCCATGCAGCAGGGCAAGTACGCCGCGCGCACCATCGCCGCCCGGCTGGCGGGCAAGCCCGAGCTGCCGCCGTTCCACTACCGGGACAAGGGCAACATGGCCACGGTCTCCCGGTTCCACGCCGTCGCCAGCGTCGGCTCGAAGATCCGGCTCGCGGGCTTCATCGCCTGGTTGATGTGGCTGGCGGTGCACCTGGTGTACCTGATCGGGTTCAAGAACCGGGTCACCACCCTGCTGCACTGGACGGTGACGTTCATCGGCCGGGCGCGCTCGGAGCGCATCGCCACCGAGCAGCAGATCTTCGCCAGGATGGCCATCCAGCGCGAGCGCACCAAGTCCTCCGCCGACGCCGTGCCGGTGTCCGACTCGGCCTGACCGCGACCCGCGGGTGCGGCGCCGACGCGGTGGTGCACCCGCGGGACGAGCGCTCGCCGGGTGGGCGCAAACATCCCGAAGTGGAGCTGGGGTGCTGTGGCGCACCCCGGCTCCACTCCCGTGTGACGGGGTGGTCCGGTCAGTGCCGGGTAGCGATCTGGATGAGGTTGCCGCAGGTGTCGTCCAAGACGGCGGTGGTGACCGGGCCCATCGCCAGGGGTTCCTGGGTGAACCGCACGCCCAGGCCGCGCAGCCGCTCGAACTCGGCCTGCACGTCGTCGACCTCGAACGAGGTCAGCGGGATGCCGTCGGAGACCAGCGCCTCCCGGTACGGCGCCACGGCCGGGTGGTGGCTGGGCTCCAGCAGCAGCTCCACCCCGTCCGGGTCGTGCGGGGACACCACGGTCAACCACCGGTCGCGCTCACCGATCGGCACGTCGACCTTCTTCTGGAAGCCCAGCACATCGGTGTAGAAGGCCAGCGCGCGCTCCTGGTCGTCGACGAAGACGCTGGTGATGTAGATCCTCATGGTTCCCTCTCGTCCCCGACCGGGTGGTCGGTGGGCTCTGCCGGTGGTCGGTCGGTCGGCCACCGCTCGGTGATGGCCCGCAGCGGCGCGGTGTCGACGCGGTGGAACTTGTAGCGGCCCTCCCGCCGCGTCCGCACCAGCCCGACCTGCTCCAGGAGGTCCAGGTGCTGCGAGACCGCCTGCCGGGACGAGCCGAGGCCGTGCTTGCCCGACAACCGGGCGCACAGCTCGAACAGCGTCTGGTCGTCGCGCTCGCACAGCTCGTCGAGGATCGCCCGGCGGGTCGGGTCGGCCAGCGCCTTGAACACGTCCGCCACGCGCCCAAGATAGGCAAGTGCGCACTTGCGTGTCAATGTGGACAGCCGAAGCGGCCGGAGGGGACCTGGGTGGAGGTTGAACCGGATGACCCCGGGTAATCAGCACCGACACTCGCGAGTGGTGAAGGAGACTCTGGTGGCTGATGCCGGGCCGTGGTTGTACACAGCGGCGGGAGCGGCCACCCTGGCGGCGGCGGTGCTGCCCCGCGCGCTGTCCCGGATCCCGATCTCGATGCCGATGGTGTTCCTCGGCGCGGGCGCGCTGGTGTTCGGGCTCGTCGACGGCCTGCCCGCGCCCGACCCGGTCACCCACGCCGACGCCGCCCGGCGGCTCACCGAGCTGTGCGTGATCGTCTCGCTGATGGGCGCGGGCCTGGCCCTCGACCGCCCGGTCGGCCGACGGCGGTGGTCGACCACGTGGCGGCTGCTGGGGCTCACCATGCCGCTGTCGATGCTGGCGGTGGGCCTGCTCGGCTGGGGCGTGCTGGGCTTCGGGGTGGCGGGCGCGGTGCTGCTCGCCGCCGTGCTCGCCCCCACCGACCCCGTGCTGGCCACCGAGGTGCAGGTGGGTGAACCGGCGGGGGAGGAGGACGGCGACGAGGACGAGGCCCGCTTCGCCCTGACCTCCGAGGCCGGGCTCAACGACGGGCTGGCCTTCCCGTTCACCTACGCCGCCATCGCGATCAGCCTGGTGGGGGTGGCGCCGGGGGCGTGGCTGCCGCACTGGCTCGGCGTCGACGTGGCGCTGCGCCTGGCGATCGGCGTCGCGCTGGGACTGGTGATGGGGTGGCTGCTGCGCAAGCTGTTCTTCGGCGCCCGCGCCGAGCGGTTCCGGCTCGCGACCTACGCGGAGGGGTTCGTCGCGCTCGCCGCGACGTTCCTGACCTACGGCATCACCGAGTTCGCGCACGGTTACGGCTTCGTGGCGGTGTTCGTCTGCGGGTGCGCCCTGCGCGCGGGGGAGCGGGCGGGCACCTACCACCGCGTGCTGCACAGCTACGTCGAGCAGGGCGAGCGGATGCTCACCGTGCTGGTCGTCTTCCTGCTCGGCGGCGCCGCCGTCACCGGCCTGTTCGCCGGGCTGCGGTGGGTGGAGGTCGGCTTCGCCGCCGCGGTGCTGCTGCTCGTGCGCCCGCTGGCCGGGGTCGTCGGCCTGGCCGGGGGCAAGACCGGGCCGCGGGAGCGGGTCGTCATCTCCTTCTTCGGCGTGCGCGGGGTCGGCTCGCTGTTCTACGTCGGCTACGCGCTGACCCACGGCCAGTTCTCCGACCCGGGCACCATCTGGCGGGTCGTCGGCCTGGTCGTCGTGGGCTCGGTGCTGCTGCACGGGATCACCGCGACGCCGGTGATGCGCCTGCTCGACCGCAGGCGCGAGCGCACCGCCGAGCGCGAGCACGGCGACCCGGCCGAGGCCGCCCACACCCCCGTCTGACCCGTCCTCGATCCGGTCGCCCGGCGCGCCACCACCCGGGCACGTGCTCGACGTCTCACCACGCCGTACGCGATTTGGTTGTGCACAACTCAAATGGCGACTAGGTTCGACCTCGTCGGACGCGCCACCACCGTGAGGAGCACACCATGACCGCCAACCCCCGGAACCTGGTCCTCGAACCCGCCGCCCAGGCCTTCGCCGAGGCCACCGACGAGCCGCCCTACCTGTTCCAACTGCCGCCGGAGGAAGGGCGCAAGGCCGTCGACGGCGTGCAGGACGGCGAGGTCGAGATGCCCGCCGCCGACGTCGAGGTGCTGCGGGTCCCCGGTGGGCCCAGCGGCGAGGTGGAGGTGCGCGTCGTCCGCCCGCGGGGCGTCGAGGGCGACCTGCCGGTCCTGGTCTACATCCACGGCGCGGGCTGGGTCTTCGGCAACTTCCACACCCACGAGCGCCTGGTGCGCGAACTGGCCGTGGGCACCGGCGCCGCCGTCGTGTTCCCCGAGTACAGCCGTTCCCCCGAGGCCCGCTACCCGGTCGCCATCGAGGAGAACTACGCCGCGGCGAAGTGGGCCGTCGAGCACGGCGCCGAGCACGGCCTGGACACCTCGCGCATCGCCATCGCGGGCGACTCGGTGGGCGGCAACATGACCGCCGCGCTCACGCTGATGGCCAAGGAGCGCGGCGACGTCGACTTCCTGGCGCAGGTGCTGTTCTACCCGGTGACCGACGCGGCGTTCGACACCGAGTCCTACCACCTGTTCGCCGAGGGCTACTTCCTCGCCCGCGAGGGCATGCAGTGGTTCTGGGACCAGTACACCACCGACGAGGCGCAGCGCGCCGAGATCACCGCCTCCCCGCTGCGGGCGACCACCGAGCAGCTCGCGGGCCTGCCCCCGGCGCTGGTCATCACCGGTGAGGCCGACGTGCTGCGCGACGAGGGCGAGGCGTACGCGGCGAAGCTGCGCGCCGCGGGCGTGCCGACCACGGCCGTGCGCTACCAGGGCGTGATCCACGACTTCGTCATGGTCAACGCGCTGCGCGAGACCCAGGCCGCCGAGGCCGCGATCACCCAGGCGATCACCACCCTGCGGCGCGCGTTCGGCGCCTGAGCGGACCCGCGGGGCCCGTCTGAGCGCGCCTCGGCGGGCCTCGCGCCCCACCCCGGTCCCCTGATGAGCAGGTCCGCATGCCCGCGGGCCTGCTCATCCGCGTTCGGGCTTGACTTCTGCGCGTCAGCCGCATGCAATATATTGCATGCCGGTCCCGAGCACGTCCGTCCCGATACGCCGCGCGCTGCTGCGCGAGGACGTCTACGCCCGGCTGCGCGACGCCATCGTCGACTGCACCTTCGAGCCGGGGGAGCAGCTGCGCGACCAGGAGCTCGCCGCCTGGCTCGGGGTGAGCCGGACACCGGTGCGCGAAGCGCTGCTGCGGCTCGGTGAGGCCGGGCTCGTCCGCGCCGAGCCGGGCCGCTCCACCACCGTCGCGCCGCTCGACCACGCCGCCGTGCGCGACGCCCAGTCCGTCGTGGCCGCCATGCACCGGCTCGCCGTCGCGGAGGCCATCGCCGCGCTCTCGCCCGCCGACCTCGACCGGATGCGGGCGGCCAACCGGCGCTTCGCCGCGGCGGTGGCCGCGGGCGACGTGCACGCCGCGCTGGCCGCCGACGACGACTTCCACGCCGTCCCGGTGCGGGTCAGCGGGAACGCCGCGCTGCGCGCGGTGCTGGCGCAGTACGGCCCGGTGCTGCGGCGCCTGGAGCTGCTGCGGTTCGGCTCGGCGCAGGCCCGCGCCTGCGTCGAGCGCCACGACCGCCTCGTCGAGCTGTGCGCGGCCGGGGACGCCGCCGCCGCCGAGGTCTCGCACGACACCTGGAAGGACCTCACCTCGGTCCTCGACGACCCGGCGGCGCGGGACCCCCGCCCGCCCCTGACCGGAACGGACCGCCGATGAGGCTCGCCGAGTTCCCCCGCCACCCGCTGACCTTCGGGCCCAGCCCGGTGCACCCGCTGCGCAGGCTCAGCGCCCACCTCGGCGGCGCCCAGGTCTGGGCCAAGCGCGAGGACGTCGCCAGCGGCCTGGCCTACGGCGGCAACAAGGTCCGCAAGCTGGAGTACATCGTCCCCGACGTGCTGGCCAGCGGCGCGGACACGCTGGTGTCCATCGGCGGCTACCAGAGCAACCACACCCGCCAGGTCGCCGCCGTGGCCGCCCACCTCGGCCTGCGCTGCCGCCTGGTCCAGGAGCGCTGGGTCCCCTGGGACGACCCGGTGAACGACAAGGTCGGCAACCTGCTGCTCTCGCGCATGATGGGCGCCGACACGCGGCTGGACCCGGCGGGCTTCGACATCGGCATCCGCGACTCGTGGAAGGACGCCCTGCGCGAGGTCGAGGAGGCGGGCGGCAAGCCCTACCCCATCCCCGCGGGCGCCTCCGAGCACCCGCTGGGCGGCCTGGGCTTCGCCAACTGGGCGTTCGAGGTCGCCGAGCAGGAGCGCGAGCTCGGCGTCGTCTTCGACACCATCGTCGTCTGCACCGTGACCGGGTCCACCCACGCGGGGATGATCGCCGGGTTCGCCGCCCTGGAGGACCTGACCGGCGTCCCCCGCCGCGTCCTGGGCATCGACGCCTCGGCGACGCTGGAGAAGACGCGGGACCAGGTCGAGCGCATCGCGCGGCACACCGCGGAGCTGATCGAGCTGGGGCGGGAGCTGCGCGCGGACGAGGTGCAGGTGCTGGCGGGCTGGGCGGGCGAGCAGTACGGCATCCCGGTGGAGTCCACGATGGCGGCGATCGCCCTCGGCGCCGAGCTGGAGGCGATGATCACCGACCCGGTGTACGAGGGCAAGTCCCTCGCGGGCCTGATCGACCTGGTGACCAGCGGGGAGATCGGGCGGGACTCGACCGTGCTCTACGCGCACCTGGGCGGCCAGCAGGCCGTGAACGCCTACCACCGCTTGTGGGACTGAACGCCGCGCTCCCCTGTGGAGGGTGCGCACCGGGCGGCACCCACCGCCGCCCGGTGCGCCTGCGCCGCTACACGCGCCCGGCCAACTCCAGGAAGGGCCGCAAGGACCCGGGGTCCTGCAACGCGTCCCGGCTCACGGCCTTCTCCAGCGACACCCCGGCGAGGATCTTCTTCACCGGCACCTCGCACTTCTTCCCGTTCAGCGTCCGGGGCACCGAGTCGACCACGACGAACCGGTCCGGGACGTGCCGGGGCGACAGCTCCGACCGCAACGCCTTGCGCAGCAGCGGTTCCACGTCCTCCAGCGCCGTCCCCGGTGCCAGCACGAGGAAGCACAGCAGCGCGCCCTCGTCCTTCGCCCCCAGCTCGGTCGTGTCGATCACCAGGGAGTCGGCCACGCCGTCGAACGCCTCGACCACCGCGTAGAAGTCGGCGGTGCCCATCCGGACCCCGCCGCGGTTGAGCGTGGAGTCCGAGCGCCCGTAGATCACGAACGACCCGCGCGGGGTGGCCCGGACCCAGTCGCCGTGGCGCCACAGCCCCGGGTAGTCCGCGTAGTAGGCCTCGCGCAGCCGGGTGCCGTCCGGGTCGTCCCAGAACCGGACGGGCATGGACGGCATGGGCTGGGTGATGACCAGCTCGCCCACCTCGTCGACCAGGTCGGCGCCGTCCTCGTCGAAGGAGTGGACGTCGGCGCCCAGGGCGGCCACGGACAGCTCGCCCAGCCAGACCGGCACGGTGGGGGAGGAGCACAGGAACGCGGCGCAGACGTCCGTGCCGCCGGAGACCGAGCAGATCTGGATGTGCTCGCCCGCCGCGTCGGCGATCCAGCGGAAGCCCTCGGGGGACAGCGGGGCGCCGGTGGAGCCGAGGGCGCGCATGCCGGTGAGGTCGTGGGTGTCGCGGGGCCGCAACCCCGCCTTGAGGCAGGACTGGACGAACGGGGCGGAGGTGCCGAAGACGGTGACCCGGTGGCGCTCGGCCAGCGCCCACAGCGCGTCGAGGTCCGGGTGGCCGGGGCTGCCGTCGTAGAGCACGACGGTCGCGCCGACCAGCAGGCCGCCGATGAGGAAGTTCCACATCATCCAGCCGGTCGTGGAGAACCAGAAGAAGCGGTCGCCCGGGGCGAGGTCGGTCTGCAGGCGCAGCGCCTTGAGGTGCTCGACGACGATGCCGCCGTGGCCGTGCACGATGCCCTTGGGCAAGCCCGTGGTGCCCGAGGAGTAGAGCACCCACAGCGGGTGGTCGAACGGCACCGGCTCGAACTCCAACGGGCCCGCCTGCGCGGTGAACTCGGCCCAGGGCGTCGCCCCCGCCAGCTCCGCGCCCGGGTCGAGGTAGGGCACGAGCACGGTCGCGCGCAGCGTCGGCAGCTCGGCGCGCAGGGCGGAGACGGTGGGCAGGATGTCGAAGGACTTGCCGCCGTAGCGGTAGCCGTCGACCGCCAGCAGCACCGTCGGCTCCACCTGGGCGAAGCGGTCGCGCACCGCGCGGACGCCGAAGTCCGGCGAGCAGGACGACCAGGTGGCACCCAGCGAGGCCGCCGCGAGGAACACCACCAGGGTCTCCACCGAGTTGGGCGCCAAGGCCACCACCCGGTCGCCCTTGCCGACGCCCGCGGCCACCAGGCCCGCCCGGGCCCTGGCCACCTGGTCGCGCAGCTCGCGGTGGGTGACGGTGCGCTCCAGGCCGTCCTCGCGGGCGAACACCACCGCCACGTCGTCGTCGGCGCGGCCGGGGCCGGGGGTCAACGCGTGCTCGGCGTAGTTGAGGGTGCCGCCGGGGAACCACTGCGCGCCGGGCATCTCCCGCGACCCCAGCACCCGCTCGGGCCGTTCGTGCCAGCGCACGCCGCAGAACTCCGCGATCGCCGACCAGAAGCCCTCCAGGTCCGCGACCGACCACGCGTGCAGCGCGGCGTAGTCGGTGTCGGGCCGCCCGGTGGCCGAGGTCAGCTCCACCCCGCGCTGGTCGCGCACCCAGCGGGCGAACTCCGCGACGGCGCTGCCCGCAGCCTGCTCGGCGGTCGGGGACCACATGGTCTCCGGCACCTCGTGGGTCGCGGTGGCGTCGGACATGGTCACCCTCCGGTGATCTCGGCGTGGACAGCGGGCGGCCCCCAGCCTGCATGGCGGGGTGCGGGCGGACAAGTCCGCCGATCAGCCCACGGCGCGCCCGCGCAGGGTCGCGCTCGGCGGCGCGCCGAACTCCGCCCGGTAGAGGGCGGTGAACCGGCTGGGCCGGGCGAAGCCCCAGCGGGCGGCGACCGCGGTGACGGTGTCGCCGGGGTCGCCGCGGCGCAGGTCGTCGTGGGCGTGGTGCAGGCGGATCCGGCGCAGGTGGGCCATCGGCGTGGTGCCCAGGTGGCGGCGGAAGGCCAGCTGCACGGCCCGGACGGTCACCGACGCGGCCGCGGCGATGTCGGCGGCGCTGAGGTCGACGTCGGCGTGGGACTCCATGAACGCCAGCGCGGCGCGCAGGGTCGCCGGGTGCGCGTCGTGCCGGTCGACGGCGGTGGGCTCGACCACCGCGGTGCTCGGGAACGCGGCGAGGGTCGCGGCGGCCAGCAGGCGGGCGGCCTGGGCGGCCACGAGCGCGGGCAGCGCCGCGCCCGGGGTCCCGTCGACCAGCGCCCGCACCGCGGCGCGCACCCGGGACCACTCGGCGGCGGCCGCGGCGGAGGTGGGGGAGCGGTCGAGCAGGCGCACCGGGCCCTCGGCGTCCGAGCGGGGTTGGGCGACGGCGCCGAGCAGGGCGGTGTCGAGGACGGCCCAGTCGGCGTCCACCTGGTCCACCGCGACCTCCATCGCCTCGTCCGGGTGGCCGACCAGGAACAGCTCGCCGCGCGTGCGCAGCACCTCGGTGCTCCGGTAGCGGTAGCGGACCCGGCCGCTGCGCAGGCTGCCGAGGCAGTACGTCCCCATCGGCTCGACGGCGAAGTCGGCGCGCATCCCCAGCGTGGTCCAGTCCAACCTCGCCCCGGGCAGCTGCGCCTGGGCGATCCGCACGTGGTGCGCGCCCGTCCCGGACATCCGCATGGCGGCGTACTGCTCCGACAGCAGCGCCTCGGCGAAGTCGCGGTCGAAGGTCTCCAGCACCTGGTCCACCGGGGTCTCCTCCCGCCGCCGTCGGGCCAGCCTGCCACCGGGCGCGCCACCCGCCCCGGGCGGGTTCGCTTTCCGGTGCGCCGCGTTCGCTCCGGGGACTATCCCCGGCGGCCGTGGGCTGGTCGGCTTGACCCCGTCGGAGGCGAACGGGGGGTGGGTCGTGGGCACACCGGTTCCGCACCCGGCCGAGCACGCGCTCACCACGGAGGTGGACGGGCGGGCGGCGACGGTGGTGCTGCGCGGCGACCTGGACGTGGCCGCGGTCGGGTGGCTGCGGGTGGGCCTGCGCGACGCGCTGTCCCGCGGTCCCCGGGCGCTGGTCGTCGACCTCGGCGGGGTCACCCTGTGCGCCGCGGCCGCGCTGCACGTGCTGCTGGAGGCGACCGCCGACGCCGAGACCGCCGGGGTGCCGTGGGCGGTGGTGGCAGGGGGACCCGCCGCCCGGCGCGCCATCGAGGCGGCCGGGCTCGTCGACCGCCTCCACCCGGTGCCGTCCGCCGCGGCGGCGCCCTGGCTCAGCGACCGCTGACGCCCACCCGCGCCGACCGGTCGACCCCCAGGGTGAACACGTCCGGGCGGGCGTAGTGGCCGGTGGCGTCGAAGTCGAACCGCGCCCTGGCCAGGTCGTCGAGGTCCAGCTCGGCGGCGAGCACCCCCTCGCCGTCGCGCAGCGGGCCCGCCAGCACCTCGCCCAGCGGGGAGACGATCACCGAGCCGCCGCCGATCAGCACGGTGTCCGGGGCCTCGCCCTGCACCGGGTGCAGGTCCGCGGGCAGCGCGTCCCGCCGCAGGTGCTGCGCGGCGGCCAGGACGAAGCACCGGCCCTCCAGCGCGATGTGGCGCATGGTGGCCTGCCAGGCGTCGCGGTCGTCCACCGTGGGGGCGCACCACAGGTCGACCCCCTGGGCGTAGAGCGCCGTGCGCAGCAGCGGCATGTAGTTCTTGCAACAGGTTGCTGAATGTATGTGTGGCAAGCATACGATTGACTTATTCTGACTTTCACCTGTAACGGGCGTGTTCGTGTACGCGATACCCGTCCTAGTCTAAATTTGGGGTGTTGAATGATTGCTCGAATGCGCTTGACTAGCTATAAAGGATTTGAGAGTTTCACACTTAGCTTTCGAGGTGGGACCACCCTTCTGGTCGGACCCAATAATGCAGGCAAGAGTACTATCATCGACGCTCTCCGGTTGGCTTCCCATCTTCTCAATGTAACTAAGCGTAGAAATCCTGACATCCGCAGAAGAGACGAGACTCGTAAGCTAAACATTAAAGGATACAGTCTCGTCAAATATGGTTCAGACCTAATTGACGAGAACGTTCGTCACGAATTTCGTGAAGTTGAATCTAGGATAGAGCTCCATTTCAAGAACAAAGCGGCGATATATGTAGTGTGGCCTGTCGACAACGATGCATACTTTTACGTAGAGCATGAACCGACAGTGCAAGCTGGAACTCTTCAAACTGTACGTGAGCGGTTCGACACAATAGCAGTCGTTCGGACGATGACTCCGCTAGAGCCGAATGAGTCCATTCTCTCCGAGAAGTATGTTCGGGACAATCTGGGCAGCCGCTTGTCTAGTAGACAGTTTCGTAACCAACTTTTCTACTATCTCAGTAGGTCTGAAGACGATCCGTTTGTTTCTTTCGCGCTCGAAAATACCCCGGAATTGGAATCTTTCAGCGTCGTGGCTCAACCTCCTGACGTGAACGTCTATTTCATTGAGACGACAAGTCCGTGTGAAAAGGAGTTGTCCTGGGCGGGAGATGGCCTGCAAATTTGGTTGCAAATCCTATTCCACATATGGCGGCAACTCGACACGAAGATCCTCATACTTGACGAACCTGACGTGTACCTGCATCCGGATCTTCAGCGGCGCCTAATTGACCTATTGGAAAATCTCGACTGCCAGGTAGTGCTGGCGACGCATGCATCTGAGATGCTTGTCGAGGCAAATCGTGAATCAGTAGTGATCGTTGATCGCACGAAAAAGGCTTCAAGTCGAATCTCGAACGAGCAGGTTCTTACTGACTTGAACTATGCATTGGGTTCGGGATTCAATCTTAAGCTCGCTAGAGTTCTACGGTCACGAGTTGCCCTATTTGTTGAGGGGCAGGACATGCGCGTCATGAAGAGCCTTGCAAAGACTGTTGGAGCCGATCTTGTCGCCAAAGAGCAGGGACTTTCCATAGTTTCGATGGGCGGAGCGTCCAAAAGATCCCTTGCTGCATCATTTGGTTGGTTGAATGAGTCACTTCTTGAGTCTGCCGTACAAGTATTTTTGGTAATAGATAGGGATTATTTGGCGGACGAATCAGTTGTTGAGATATTGGATCAATTTGATTCAAAGCAAGTTGAAGCTCATGTTTGGGACAGAAAAGAGTTGGAAAGCTACTTGTTGGTCCCGGCGACTATTTCAAGAATATCGGGATTTGACGAAGGGATAATTAATGAATGGCTTGATGAAGTGAGCACTACGTTGAAGGAGTATACTTTCTCTCGAATACTAAGTTCTTGGACAAAGTTGGATTCGAACCGCGCCTTGGATGTTTCCACAATCTACCAACGGTGCAAAACAGAGTTCGATTCCAACTGGAAGTCATCCGGTTGGCGACTGCGAGTCATGCCAGCAAAAGATGTGATTAGTCGACTGAATCAGAAAATTCAAGAGGCGGATGGGAAACCGTTGTCTTCACGAGCACTGGCAGGTGCGATGCTTGCGCATGAGGTTCCAGAAGAGATGCGCAACTTCCTGCTAGGTGTCAACAGAAAGCTTGCATAGTCGATGAGCCAAAATCAAATTCAGTGAAATCTGTTAAAGATTTGCATTATACTATTAACGCATAAAATCCCCTGGTATATCAATATCGGGATGATTGGGTGAGCATAGGTAATGTTTTGCAATTAGTCTGTCCTTGCAAGCAAAGAAGCGAATTAGAATGAGGAAGGTTGGCTCATTTGGAAGGTATTCCTATCAGCAAGGCGAGGGGTTCGCGCTCCATCAATGCGCCTGCCTCCGGGTTTGGGCTATGCAGAGGGTCATGGGCAGAGGATTCAACAACCCGCTCGACGCTGCCCCTACCACTATCTCGGCCCGAGTGCCGTCGCGGCGGCCTGGCGTAGCCCGATCAGGGTGGGGAGGGGTCGCAACTTTGCGGAATGGTGGAGGGTGGCTATGGCGGCTTGCGGCTCCTCCCCACCCTGATAGCCCTTGGGAGGTCGTTGCAATGGCACGACCGATGTCGCCTGACCTGCGTTCGTGGCTCTTAACCAGCGGGTTCGGGGCTGGGTTCTGCGGGGTGCTTTGCGTCGGTGGGTGGTGTGGGCTGGTGGGGGCTTGTCACCCGGTGGGAGGGTCGCCCGGCCGGGCGGAGCGGAGCGGGAGCCCGGCCGTGGCGTGCCCGCACACCTATGGGCGACAAGCTGGCTGCCAAGTCCGCGGTGACCCGGCCCGCGTCGCGCAGCGGCGCGCTTGACTGGGGAAAAGAAAGTCTGAACCAGAGTCATGCGGTGCGGGGGTGGCGGCGTTGCTCACGGATGGTCTCGGCCCAGGTCTCCTCGCTGCTGAACTTGTAGCCGGTTCCGATCACGTGCCAGCTTCCGACCTTGTCGACGGGGCCTTCGGGCAGGGGCGGGAGTCCGTGGAACGCTCGGGCCTCGTCGGCGCGGTGTTGGGCTCGGTCGGCGCGCATGGCTCCCAGGGTGGTGGAGTAGCGGCGGCTCTTGGTGGAGAAGTGTCCGCCGTAGCCGAGCATGTGTGCCCAGTCCCGCAACCGGAACGACGGGTACGCCTCGGACAGGTGCCAGCAGGTCTCGATCATGCGGCGGGCATGGGGCGTCAGACCACGGATGCGCTCAAGGTGGCGGATGTTGCGCAATGGGGCGGATGTCGAGCTGCTTGCCCCACCTCAAGGTGTGGTCACCGGCGGACACCTGGGTAGCTCTGGCGGTGATGGTGATGGCCTCGGTGAGAGTGTCGGTGTCCATGCCGAACGGCGGCAGCTCATCCGGGCCTGCGGGTCCGTCCAACCTGATGACGGCGTGGAAGTGGACCAGGCCCCGGGACTGGTACTCGGCGACCTTCGCGAACTCCATCCGCAACACCGTCCCCAACTTCGACCTCGACACCTCGGCGGCCTCGGCTAGATGACGGCGCAGGTAGACGGTGAAGGTGTGCCATAGGTCCCCGGCCCGGTTGTTCCACAAGGCCGCGCTCTCGTAGTCATAGCAGATTGCCGTGCCGATCGTGGCCTCGCCGGTGCGCACGACCTCCAGGGTCGACCCGTCGCCCTGCCCCCACAGGTAGCGCTCGGCGGCGGTCGGCATGAGCTTGCGGCGCAGCCCCAGGAACCCCTCGGGACCCAGGTGCAGGGCCACGCAGTAGAGCGTGCCGCCGCGCCGCTCCACCGCGCCGACGACCGCGTGCACCCCGAGTTCACGGGTGAGCGTGGCGAGGGCGTCGACCTCCGGGCCGGGCACCTCCACGGCTGCGGCGTGGTAGCGGCGGAACAGCTCGCGCCCCTCCGCGGTGCGGCTGCCGACGGTGATGCCGAAGTCCAGGCCCTTCGGGTACCCGCCCAGGAACGCCTCGGGCAGCACCACCACCCGGGCGCCGTGGTCGACGACGGCCGAGCGGATCAGCCGCTCGGCCTTGGCCAGGGCGGCGGGCGTGTCGAACAGCGGGGCGGACGCCTGGACGACGGCGGCGGTGAGGGTGCGCATGGCGTCGAGACTAGGAATCCCACCACTAGGAATCCCGCCAGGCGGCCACCACCGCCGCGAGCTGGTGGGCGTCAGCTGATGCCGTCGAGCGGCCACCACGTGCTCGACGGCCAGTCCAGCCCGTCCCACGCGGCGCGCTGGGCGCCCTGGGGGTCGTCCGCGGTGTGCCCGCCGCCACTGCTGATGACCATGGTCGTGCGCCGCTCGGGGGTGTAGGTGGGCCAGTCCGGCAGGTCGTCGGCCGTCGGGGCGGCCCCGGCGAGGAAGGCGCCCCAGGCCTGGTGCATCCGGGAGTTCTCGGCCCAGATGAGGGGGCCGTCCGTGCCGTGCATGGCGGGCAGGGTGTCGAACGGTTCCGGCAGGTGGGTCAGCGGGCCGTCGAAGCGGGACCGCCACACGGGCGCGTGCGCGGACTGCGCGTCGGCCAGGCGGCTGGTGGGGACCACGTACCGGTTGTCGGTCATGACCGCCACGCGCAGGCCGGTCTCGTCGAGGTCCGGCCGCGCCCGCCGGTAGGCCGCGAACAGGGCGTCGCGGCCCGCCGGGCCGAAGTGACCCGCCAGGACCGTATCGGCGTGTTTGGTGACACCCGGCGCGCCCATCGCGAAGGCCAGGCACTCGTCCAGGCAGTGCTGCGCCAGCAGCGGCACGCCCGCCGCGCTGCCCGCGATGACGGCGTCCAGGGGCCGGGAGGTGAGCACCACGCCGTCGATGGCGGGGCGCCACAACCACGTGCCGCGCAGGTCGGTGGCGAGGGCGGTCTGCGCGGCCAGCAGGTCCGCGGCGCTCACGTCGCGGACGCGGTCGGTGCCCAGCTCCCGGAGGAACCGGCGGGTCACGCTCGCGGCCTGCTCCGGGGTCGCGACGTGGTCGGCGCCCCCGCTCGCGGACGCCGCCCGGTGGAACAACCCGCGCGCCCGCGGCGACCCCATCAGGTTCGCCACGGACTTCGCCCCCGCCGAGAGGCCGACCACGGCGACGCGGTCGGGGTCGCCGCCGAACGCGGCGATGTTGTCCCGGACCCAGCGCAGGGCGGCGACCTGGTCGTGCAGGCCGAGCGCGCCGGTCGGGTGCTCGCCGGGGACGGCCAGGAACCCCAGGGCGCCCAGCCGGTAGTTCAGCGTCACCACGACCAGGCCGTGCGAGCGGGCGAACGACGCGCCGTCGCCCGCCAGGTCGGTGCCGCTGCCCACCTGGTACCCGCCGCCGTGCAACCACACCACGACCGGGCGGCGGGTGCCCCCGGCGGGCGCGGTGACGTTGAGGACCAGGCAGTCCTCCGAGCACGGCGGCAGCACGGGCGCGCCGGGGTCGTCGAACAGCCCCGGCCGCGCGGGCGGGGGCTGGACCGCGGGCGCGCCGTACCGCGTCGCGTCGCGCGTGCCCGACCAGGCCGCGACCGGTTGGGGCGGGCGCAGCCGCAGCTCACCCACCGGCGGCTGGGCGTAGGGGATGCCCCGCCACGACAGGACCCCGTCGTCGACCTCGACGCCGCGCAGCGCGCCCGCCGCGTGCTCGACGACCAGCCCCCGCACCGCGGTCACGGCGCCCCCTCGGCGGGCTGGGCGGTGAGCGGCAGGGCGACGCGGAAGCGGGTGTCGCCGGGCACCGACTCCACCGAGATGTCGCCGTGGTGCTTCTTCACCACGATGCGCCAGGAGATGTCCAGCCCGAGCCCGGTGCCCTCACCGACGTCCTTGGTGGTGAAGAACGGCTCGAACACCCGGTCCCGGATCTCGGCCGGGATGCCCGAACCGGTGTCGCACACCTGCACCACCGCCCGGTCGCCCTCGCGCGCGGTGCGCAGGGTGAGGGTGCCCCCACCGGGCATCGCGGCCACGGCGTTGTCGATCAGGTTCGTCCACACCTGGTTCAGCTCGGCGGCGTAGGCGGGCAGCGGGGGCAGGGCGCGGTCGTAGTCCTTGACCACCTCGACGTCGCGGCCGATCTTGCCCGCGAGCATCACCAGGGTGGAGTCCAGCAGCTCGTGCACGTCGACGACCTGGAACGGCGCCCGGTCCAGCTGCGAGTACTGCTTGGCCGCCCCGACCAGGGTCGACACCCGGGTGGTGGCGTCGAAGATCTCGTTCATCAGCGTCTCGGTCTCCACCGTGTACGCCAGCCAGCGCAGCGCGGTCTCGGTGCCCGCCGAGGCGCACACCGTCAGCGCGCTCTCCAGCCACGGCACGTCCAGCCCGCCCGCGACCAGGATCGGCGCCAGGTCCCAGGACCCGGAGACCTCGTGCGACTCCAGCCAGTCGACCATCTCGTCCTCGGCGTCGTTGACCTGCATCGGCGTGCGCTCCGGGGCCTTGGCGACCTGCTCGACGGCCTTCTCCTGCAACCGCACCAGCCCCGGCAGGGTGGCCGGGTCGATCGCGCCCGAGGCGAGCATCGCCAGCTTGTGCCGCATGCCCGCCACCCGCTCGCGCAGCGCCGCGGTGGCCCGCACCGCCGCCGCGGCGGGGTTGTTCAGCTCGTGGGTCAACCCCGCCGACAGCGCGCCCAGCGCCAGCAGCCGCTCGCGCTGCCCGACCGCCCGCTGGGTGTTCTGCATGCCGAAGAACAGGCCCTCCAGCAGGTGCATGGCCATCGGGAACCACTCGCGCACCACGGGGCCGAACTCGTCGGCGGGCAGCTGGTACATCACCACGTCGGTGATCGCCTCGACCGTCATCTGGTAGGCCGACTTGGACGCGACGTCGGCCTCCAGGTAGGCCTGGGTGGCGCCGAAGTAGGAGCCGCGGTGGTCGGTGCGGCTGATCTCCACCCGCTCGCCGCCGATGGTGCGGCACAGCGCGACCGTGCCCTCCAGCAGCACGAAGAAGCAGGTGGCCTCCTCGCCCTCGCTGAGCACCGGGCCGCCGGCGGGGCTGGTCTCCACCGTGCCGTGCTCGGCCAGCCAGCGCAGCTGGTGCTCTTCGAGGTGCTGGAACAGGAACAGCCCGCGCAGCTCGTCGACCGTCAGCGCCATGTCACGACCTCGCCAGGTAGCGGTGCACCAGGGTCACGGCCATCGCGCCCTCGCCGACGGCGGAGGCGACCCGCTTGACCGAGTCCGAGCGCACGTCACCCGCCACGAACACCCCGGGCAGGCTCGTCTCCAGGTGGTAGGGCGGCCGGTCGAGCTCCCAGCCCGCCGGGGCGGCGCCGTCGACGAGCAGGTCCGGGCCCGCCAGGACGAAGCCGCGCTCGTCGCGGTGCAGCACGCCGTCGAGCCAGTCGGTGCGCGGGGCGGCGCCGATGAAGGCGAACAGCCACGAGGCGTCCACCGCGGTCTCCTCGCCGGTCTTGCTGTGCCGCAGGGTCAACCCCTCCAGGTGGTCGGTGCCGGTGCCCGCCACGACCTCGGTGCAGGTCAGCACCTCGATGTTGGGGATGCGGGCGATCTGCTCGATGAGGTAGCTCGACATCGACCGCTCCAGCGAGTCGCCGCGCACGACGATCACCACCCGGCGGGCGTGGGCGGAGAAGTACACCGCCGCCTGCCCCGCGGAGTTGGCGCCGCCGACGAGGTAGACGTCCTGGCCGGCGCAGTTGGGGCCCTCGGTGGTGGACGCGCCGTAGAACACCCCGCGACCGGACAGCTCGGACAGGCCCACGCCGTCGAGCACCCGGTAGGACACGCCGGTGGCGAGGATGACGGTGTGCGCGGCGATCTCGCTGCCGTCGTCGAAGCGCACCACCCTGGCCGCCCCGCGCGCCTCCAGGGCCACCACGTCCCGGGTGGTCAGCAGTTCCACCCCGAACTTCAGCGCCTGCCTGCGGGCCCGCTCGGTCAGCTGCTCGCCGGACACGCCGTCGGGGAAGCCCAGGTAGTTCTCGATGCGGCTGCTGGTGCCCGCCTGCCCGCCGGTGGCCAGCCGCTCCACCAGCACCGTGCGCAGCCCCTCCGAGCCGCCGTAGACCGCGGCGCCGAGCCCGGCGGGGCCGCCGCCGATGACGATGAGGTCGTAGAACTCCGCGGACGGGGCGGTGCTCAGCCCCACCCGCGCGGCCAGTTCGGCGTCGGTGGGGTCGACCAGCGGTTCGCCGTCGGGGGTGACCACCACCGGCAGCGCGGCGCCGTCGAGCCCGGCGGCGGTGAGCAGCCTGGCCGCCTCGCAGTCGGCGTCGTCGAGGTTGTGCCAGCGGAACGGCACGGAGTTGCGGGCCAGGAAGTCGCGCACGGCGTACGAGCGCGGCGACCACCGGTGGCCCACCACCCGCACCTGCCGGGCGGGCCGCCGGTCCAGCGCCGACCACGCCGAGAGCAGGTCGTCGAGCACCGGGTAGAGCTTCTCCTCCGGCGGGTCCCACGGCTTGAGCAGGTAGTGGTCGAGGTCGACGACGTTGATCGCCCGGATCGCGGCGTCGGTGTCGGCGTAGGCGGTCAGCAGCACCCGGCGGGCCAACGGGAACAGGTCCATCGCCGCTTCCAGGAACTCCACCCCGCTCATCCCGGGCATCCGGTGGTCGGCCAGCAGCGCGGCCACCTCCTCCCCGCGCAGCCGGATCTCCCGCAGCGCCTCCAGCGCCTGCTCCCCGGACTCGGCGCGGACGATGCGGTAGCGCTCCCCGTACTTGCGCCGCAGGTCGCGCGCGACGGCCCGGGACACGCCGGGGTCGTCGTCCACGGTGAGGATCGAGGGCCGCGCGGCCCGGGGCGCCTCGGTGGGCGGCGGAGTCGTCATGGGGACAGTCAAGCAGGCCGGTACCCGCCCACCGCACCGCAGCGGACGCGGGTCACAGGGTGTCGCTCGACCGGGTCCCCGCGACCGGGACTACGGTCGGCGGCGGGCCGCGGCGCACACCGGTCGCGGCAGTGAGGAGCCCCCGATGCCCACCTGCCCCGACCTCGACGTCGACACCCCCGACCCCACCCCCAGCACCACCGACGGCTGCGAGGACTGCCTCGCGGAAGGCACCCGCTGGGTCCACCTGCGCCTGTGCCTGACCTGCGGCAAGGTCGGCTGCTGCGATTCCTCCCCGCGCAAGCACGCCAGCGCCCACGCCGCCGCCGACCACCACCCGGTGATCCGCTCCGCCGAGCCGGGCGAGGACTGGCGCTGGTGCTTCGTGCACCAGACCGCGGGCTGACACCGCACGCCCCACCTCCCGGTAGCACGAGGACGCCCTGGTCTCCGACTCCGAGCCGGCACTAGGGGCTCGGCACTAAAGTCAACTAATTGCTATCGACTATCAAGATATACAGGTGCTCGCCGCGGATGGATGAGACGTGGAGTGAGCAGTCGTCAAGAACGCCACGGCGGGGAAACCCTGCGAGGCGATCGAGGTTGTGGCGGCGCTCAGGGGTGCTGGAGCGGTCAGGTGGTGAGGCGGGCGGCGATGTCCGCGGGGGTGGGGAGGTCGTGGATCTCGGCGGCGAGGGAGTGGGCCGCTCGGGCGTAGGAGGGGTCTTGCAGGACTGCGCTGAGGGCCTGGGCCGCGCCGTCGGGGGAAGGGGTGAGGGCGGCGCCTGCGGCGGTGGCGTCGGCGGCGATGTCGAACTGGTCGGTGGCGATGGGGGTGAGGACGAGGGGGACGCCGTGGGCCAGGGCGCCGAGGGTGGTGGCGGCGCCCGCGTGGCAGAGGACGGCGTCGACGTGGGGGAGGAGTTGGTTCTGGGGGATGAAGCGCTCGACGCGCACGTGCGGTGGTTGGTCGGCGAAGCGGGCGGGGTCGCCGTTGGCGCCGATGGTGACGAGGACGTTGACGGGGTGGTGGGCCGCCGCGGCGATCAGCGACTCCAGCAGGCCGGGTTGGGTGTTGTGGGAGACGCCCGCGGTGACGTAGACGGTGCGCTCGTGCGGGAGGCCGCTCAGCGCGTCGGGCAGCGGGCCCGGGCTGGGCAGCACGTGCTCCGGGCGAAGCGGCCAGGTCCGTGGGTAGTCCCACTCGACGCCGGGTTGGCGCAGCCCGGCGGGCCAGATGTCCAGGTAGGGGCCGGACTTGGCGGGCGCGGGCAGGCCCAGTTCCGCGGCGGCGGCCGCCCCGGCCGCCCAGGCGCCCGCCATGACCTCGGCGGTCTTGGGCGGTCCGATGGCGTGCACGGCGGAGGGGATGCCCAGTTCGGCGGCCACCACCAGCCCGGCGAACTCCCCGATCCCGGCGATCACGAGGTCGGGGCGCCACTCGCGGGCGAAGTCCAGGATCTCCCCGACCCGCGTGCGCACGCCGATGTCGGCCATCGCCCGCACGACGACGGCGAGCTTGGCGGTGCTGTCCATCTCGGCCAGGTCCGCGGGGGTGTAGACGGCGGACATGAACCGCGCGAAGGCGTCCGGCGGTGGGGGTGGCACGGCCAGTGGCCGCACGCCGGAGTCCACCACGGGGCCGACGGCGTCGGGTCCGGTCACGAAGGTGACGTCGTGCCCGGCGTCCAGCAGGGCGGAGGTCAAGGGCAGCAGCGGCACCACGTGGCTGTGCCAGACGCCTGCGGAGACGAGTACGCGCACCGCCGGGAATCTACGCGGCGCGGGGCATTCCGGTCGCTGCCGCGCGGAACGTGTCGCGAGACCGCCACGCGCCTGGTGAGCGCGGTCCGCCCGGTTCTCCGCGTTCTGCAACAACTCGGCGCGGGAGCGCTGGTCAAGCGGTTGCCGTGGCTCGGTTTCCGCTGTGCGTGGCGGTGGGTCAGCCGCTGGGGACGGGGTGGGTGCGGGCGTCGACCGCGTCCACGGCGCGGTGGAAGCGGTGTGTGGCGTCGCGGACGTCGTGGCCGATGGTGAGCAGGCCGAAGCGGCCGATGGACAGGGCGCCGAGCATGTAGGGGGTGGTGCCGGTGGTGCCGTCGAAGCGTTCGGGGCGCAGGGCGGTGAGGACGTCGGCGGGGGTGAGGTCGGCGTACTCGGGGCGCAGGACGCGGTCGGTGGCGTAGTAGGCGCGGGGGGTGCCGTCGGCGGCGAGGAGGGCGCCGTCGTCGGTGTGGGTGCCGCGGAGCAGGCCGTGGGCGAGGAAGTGGGGCGCGGTGCCGCCGCCCATGCGGAGGTTGACCTCCAGGGCGTGCAGGTCCCAGCGGGTGCCGTGGCGGGTGGCGATGAAGTCGACGCTGGCGATGCCGAGGGCGCCCGCGGTGTGGAGCCTGCGGGCGACGCGGTGGGCGTGGTCGAGCAGGGTGGTGCGGTAGGCGGGGTCGGCGGGGGCGGTGGCGCCGGTGAAGACCTGTCCGGAGAGGACCTGGTCGTGGGTGGACAGGACGCGGGTGCCGGTGGGGTCGATGAGGACCTGGGCGGAGGGGGAGGTGGTGGCGTCGCCGGTCAGGTACCGCTCGACGACGGCGCCCATCTGGGTGATCTTGGGGGCGTAGGCGTCCCAGGTGTCGGGTGGGGAGGCGAAGGCGGCGCGGGTGGGCAGTTCGCGCTCGACCCAGGCGCGCAGGCCGGTGATGGGGGCGCCCGCGTAGGGGAACAGGACGTTGCCGCCCGCGCCGAAGCTGTCGTTGAGCTTGATGAGGGCTTTCTCGGTGGTGGGGTCGTCCGTGCGCAGGGCGGTGAGGGCGTCGAGGACGTCGGGCAGGTCGCGCAGGCCGTCGTGGCCGGGGGCGGTGGGGACGCCCGCGGCGGCGAAGGTGCGGCGGGAGCCGGTCTTGGAGCCGAGGGGGGCCAGGTGGGGGTCGGTGGCGAAGAGGGCGGCGCCGGTGCGGGTGGCCAGCTCGCGTTCGAGGGCGGTGCCGGTGAAGGCGATGAGGGTGTCGGGGCGGCGGCCGCGCAGGGCGGCGACGAGGTCGGGGCGGCGCAGGACCTTCTCGGTGAGGGGGCGGGGGCTGGGGTCGGCGCAGTCGAGCAGGGTGAGGCGGTCGCGGGCGGGCAGGCAGCCGAAGGCGGTGAGGGTGTCGTGGACGAGGTCGGGGGGTGGGGTGGTGCTGGTGATGAGGATGAGGCGGGTGGCGGGGTCGCGCAGGAGGTGGAGGAAGGCGAGGAAGCGCTCTTCGTAGTGCTCGACGCCGGGGATCTTGGCGAGGCCGTCGCCGTCGAGGGTCATGCTGGGCACGAGGAGCAGGGTGCGGGCGGCGCCGGTGGGGTGGAAGGGGTCCGTGCGCGGGTCGGTGATCGCCCGTTCGGGGGATCCCGACCACCCTGTGCTGACCATCGGTGATCGTCTCCTCTCGCTGCGTGACATCGAGCGTACAGCGGACGGGCTGTGGTGGCGTTTGGGAGCGGGGCGAGGGGGAAGCCGCTGCGCGAGCGGGGTCGGCGTCGCCGCGGCGCGCCGGTCCCGACCGTGACGGGATGTCGGCTCGGCAAGTCAGGAGGTACCCGTGGACCAGGACCAGGTGCGCCCCGTGCTCGACGCGCGCGGCCCGTTCGCGTCGGTGTTCTGGGAGGACTCGTTCAACACCGAGGACGCGGCCAGGCAGCTCGACCTGAAGTCCCGGGAGATCGCCGCCGGGTTGGGGGAGCAGGGGGCGGACGAGGCGACGATCGATGCGGTGGTGACGGCGGTCCTGGACGGGGATCACCCGGTGGGGGCGGGTGGTCGGGGTGTGGTGGCCGCGCAGGGGCGGGTGCTGCTCGACCAGCGGTTGGCGGCGCCGCCCGCGCGGCAGGTCGCGCGGGTGTCGGAGTTGCCGTACCTGCTGCCGTTCATCTCGCACGGCGGCGCCGGGGTGTCGTACGTGGTGGTGGCCGTGGACCACCGGGGGGCGGACCTGGTGGAGCACGACGAGCACGGGCGTGAGGTCGGCAGCGAGACGGTGGCGGGGGAGCAGCACCAGGTGCACCACGTGCGCGGGGGTGGGTTCGCGCACGCGAGCATGCGGGGCAACGTCGACGAGGCGCGGGACCAGAACCTGGTGGAGGTGGCCGAGCGGGTGGCCGAGCGGGTGGGTCGGTCGCGGCCAGGGCGGGTGTTCCTGGTGGGGGAGCAGCAGTCGCGGCGGGCGTTGCACGCGAAGCTGCCCCCGGCGGTGCGGGCGATCACCGAGGAGTTGTCAGCGGGGGGTCGGGCGGCGGGGGCGGGCCGGGATGAGGTGGAGCGGGAGATCCGGGAGGCGTTGGCGCGGTACCGGTTGGCGGGGTACGAGGAGTTGGCCGAGCGGTTCCGGATGGGGGTGGGGCGCGCGGACGGGTTGGCGGTGACGGGGTTGGACGAGGTGGCCCGTGCGCTGTCGGAGGCCAATGTGGACACCGCGTTGATCGGTGACCCGGGGGACGCCGAGGTGTGGGTGGGGGCGTCGCCGGGGGAGATCGCGGTGGACGAGGGCGCGTTGCGGGCGTTCGGGGTGGGGTCGCGGCGGAAGCTGCGGGCGGATGAGGCGTTGCCGTGGATGGCGTTGGTGTCGGGTGCGTCGGTGGCGGTGCTCGACGAGCGGGTGGACCTCGACGGCGGGGTGGGGGCGTTGTTGCGCCACTCCTGAGGTCCGCGGCGGGTCGCCGGGCGGGTGCGGGTCGGGCCCCGTACCCGCCCGGGTGGTTACGCCTGGGCCGGTACGCGCACCGGCGCGCCGGTCCTGGCGACGACCTCGGCCGCGGTGACCCCGGGGGCGGTCTCGACCAGGACCAGGCCGTCGGGGGTGACGTCGAGGACGGCCAGGTCGGTGATGACGCGGTCGACGACGCCGGTGCCGGTCAGCGGCAGGGTGCAGCGCTCGACGAGCTTGGGGGTGCCGTCCTTGGCGACGTGGTCGGTGAGCACGACGACGCGGCGGGCGCCGACGACGAGGTCCATCGCCCCGCCCATGCCCTTGACCAGGGCGCCGGGGATGGTCCAATTGGCCAGGTCGCCGGTGGCGCCGACCTGCAGGGCGCCGAGCAGGGCCAGGTCGACGTGCCCGCCGCGGATCATGGCGAAGGAGGCGGCGGAGTCGAAGAAGCTGGCGCCCGGCACGGTGGTGACGGTTTGCTTGCCCGCGTTGACCAGGTCGGGGTCCTCGTCGCCGTCGAGGGGGAAGGGGCCGAGGCCGAGGATGCCGTTCTCGCTCTGCAGGGTGACGCGGACGCCGTCGGGGACGTGGTTGGCGACCAGGGTGGGGATGCCGATGCCGAGGTTGACGCAGGTGCCGTCGCGCAGTTCGCGGGCGGCGACGGCGGCCATCTGCTCGCGGGTCCAGCTCACGCGGTCACCTCCTGGCGGGCGCGCACGGTGCGCTTTTCGATGTGCTTGGCCCGCGGGGTGGCGGGGATGACGCGGTGGGCGTGGATGGCGGGGGTGATGACGACCTCCGGGTCGAGGTGGTCGTCGAGCAGGACCTCGGCCTCGACGGCCACGACGCGGCCGCAGGTGGCCACGAGGGGGTTGAAGTTGCGGGAGCTGCGCCGGTAGACGAGGTTGCCCGCCGCGTCGGCGGTGTGGGCGTGGACCAGGGACAGGTCGGCGGTGATGGCGCGTTCGCGCACGTGCGGGACGCCGTCGAAGTCGGCGTGGGGCTTGCCGTCGGCGACGGGGGTGCCCACGCCGGTGCGGGTGTAGAAGGCGGCGATGCCCGCGCCGCCCGCGCGCAGCCGTTCGGCGAGGGTGCCCTGGGGGCTGAACTCGACCTCCAGGGTGCCGTCGAGGTACTGGCGGGCGAACAGGGCGTTCTCCCCGACGTAGGAGGCGACGACCTTGCGGACCTGCCTGGCTTCGAGCAGCAGGCCCAGGCCCTTGCCGTCGACGCCCATGTTGTTGGACACCACGGTCAGGCCGGTGACGCCGGAGTCGCGGACGGCTTCGATGAGGTCGTGGGGGTTGCCGGTGAGCCCGAAGCCGCCCACGGCGATGGTCATGCCGTCGCGCAGCACGCCGTCCAGTGCCGCCGCTGCGGTGTCGTACCTTCTCGACACGCCTGTCTCCTCTCCGCTGGGTGGACGCTGCGGAACTGAACCGGTCGGCGTGGGATGCCGTCAACGGCAGGGAGTGTGGTGGGACGGTTCCTCTCGCTCGGTGGACGTCGTGGACCTCGGCGTTCACTGGGTGGACGCTAGGGTGGTGGCATGGCCGAGCCGCCCAACCACGTGATCGGGCGCATCGCCGCCGTGCTGCGGGCGCTGTCGTCGGCCCCGGGTGGCGCGAGCACGTCGCGGCTGGCGGGGGTCACCGGGTTGGCCCGGCCGACCGCCCACCGGTTGCTGGTGTCGCTGGCCCAGGAGGGGTATGTCGACCGCGACCAGCGCGACGGGCGGTGGTTCCTGGGCCCGGAGCTGTACGTGCTGGGTGGGGCGGCGGCGCACCGGTACGACGTGAGCGGGCACGCGCGCGCCGCGGTGCACCGGTTGGCGGCGGCGACGGGGGAGAGCGCGTTCTTCTCCGCCCGGCGCGGGGAGGAGACGGTGTGCCTGCTGCGCGAGGACGGGGACTTCCCGATCCGGTCGTTCGTGCTGTTCGAGGGTGCCCGGTTCCCGCTGGGTGTCGTCTCGGCCGGTCTGGTGGTGCTGGCCATGCTCGACGACCGGGAGGTGGCGTCCTACCTGGACCGGGTCGACCTCACCGGGCGGTGGGGCGCGCAGCACTCGGCGGAGCGGGTGCGCGAGCGGGTGGAGCGGACCCGCGCGCTCGGCTACGCGGTCAACCCGGGCCTGGTGGTGGAGGGCAGTTGGGGGATGGCGGCGGCGGTGTTCGACCGGGCCGGGCACCCGGCGTGGGCGTTGACGCTGACCGGGGTGGAGTCCCGCTTCCGCGCCGATCGCAGGCCGCAGTTGGGGGCGCTGCTGCTGCGCGAGGCGCACGCGCTGACCACAGCGCTGCGTTCGTGAAGCAGCGGGCGGAACGCGGCGCGATGGGCGGGGCAGCGGGCCGGGCCACGGGAGGCGGTCAGGCGGGGGTGGTGGCGACCTCGTCGGCCAGCACCGGCAGGCGCCTGCACCACGCCGCCGCGCCGATGGCCAGCAGGCCCGACGCCGACATCAGGGCCGCGGCGGGCCAGAACGCGCCGCCGGTGGTCTTGACCAGGTAGCTGACCAGGATGGGCAGCAGACCGCCGCCCACCACCGCCGCCAGCTGGTAGGCGGTGGAGATGCCGGTGTAGCGCACGTTCGCCGGGAACAGCCGGGCCACCAGGGCGGGCACGGCGGCGATGGCGGCGGAGTTGAAGACGAAGTTCACCGATACCGCCACCACGAGGCCCGCGGTGCCGCCGGACTCCGCGATGAGGAACGCGGGGAACGCCCACAGCGCCACCAGGACCCCGCTCAGCGCGGTGAACCCGCTGGGCTCGTGCCGGTCGAGCCTGCGGCCGAAGGCGTACAGGGCGACCACCATCAGCGCCGAGGCGATGATCAGCGCGGTCGTGGCCGCCGACTTGGGCAGCCCGTAGGCGGTCGTGGCCAGGCTGGGCAGGAACGTGGCCACGATGTACCCGGCGTGCGGCAGGAAGCTCACCCCGGCCCCCACCAGCACCGCGGGCCAGAACCGGCGCAGCACGTCCACCAGCGGCACCCGCACCACCGCCCGTTCCTGGCGGGCCGCCAGGAACTGGGTGGTCTCCGACACCCGCAACCGCACGTACAGGCCCACCGCCAGCAGCACCACCGACAGCAGGAACGGCATCCGCCACCCCCACGCGCGGAACTGCTCGGCGGGCATCAGCTGGAACAGCGCGATCACCCCCGCCGAGGACAGGATCCCCAGCGGGCTGCCGAACATGGGGAACGACCCGTAGAACGAGCGCTTCTCGCGCGGGGCGTGCTCCACCGCCAGCAGCACCGCGCCGCCCCACTCCCCGCCGACCGCCAGCCCCTGCACGAACCGCAGGGCCACCAGCAGCACCGGGGCCAGTACCCCCACCTCGGCGTAGGTGGGCAGCAACCCGACTGCCACCGTCGAGGCGCCCATCAGCACCAGCGACACCACCAGCGCGCCCCGGCGCCCCCACCGGTCGCCGAAGTGGGCGAACAGCAGCCCGCCGACCGGGCGGGCCAGGAACCCCACCCCGATCGTCGACAGCGCCACCAGCGAGCTGACCAGCGGGTCGGCCGCCGGGAAGAACAGCGCCCCGAGCACCACGACCACGCTGGTGCTGTAGACGGTGAAGTCGTAGTACTCGATCGTCGTGCCGATCAGCGACGCCGCGGCGACCCCGCGCGGGCCCAGCGGCGCCCGGCCCGCCGCGGTCGTGGTGTCCTCGGTGCCCATGTCCTCGTGCTCTTCCTCGCCCCGCGGCCGGGACCCGACCGCCGGGGGCATTCAAGCACCGCGCCCATCCGGGCTGATCGTGGTGGGGCCCGACGCGGCGAGGACCTGGGTGGCGTGGGCGACGAGCCCGCGGCCCACGACGCCTGCCGGCAGGACCGGCACATCGAGCCGGTCAGCGCTGCTTGTGCGCGACCAGGCCGCTGGACGCTGCGGGCGGGTGGTGCGTCCCTCGACCAGGTGGTGCTCCGGTGTGCCGCGCGGCGCGCAGGCGGGCCGACGCGCGGTGGCCCGCTAGCTTGCGGCCAGCCACCCCGCCGAACCCGGAGGTTCCCGTGACCACGACCGAGCATCGCGTGCCCGAGGTCGAGGCCGCCGTCCGCGACACCCTCGCCGCCCACAAGTCGCTGTACCTGGCCACCGCGGGCAGCTCGGGCCCCTGGGCGGGCGGGGTGTACTTCGCGGAGGTCGACCCGTTCACTCTCGCCGTGGTGCTGGAGGAGCGCGGCCGGACCCTGGCCGCGGTGCGGGAGAACCCGCAGGTCGCCGTGGTGGTGTCCACCGGGTCCCCGGCGCAGCCGTTCCTGCAGGCCCGCGCGGAGGCCGAGGTGGTGACCGGCGAGCGGGACGCCGACGTGCGCGCCCGGCTGCTGGCCAAGGTGCCCGAGTGCGCGCCGTTCCTGGGGTTCCCGATCGCCGCGGTGCACCTGTCGGTGCGAGCCTGGCGGATCACCGACCTGGACCGGGGGTGGTTGCCCGGCCGCGAGCTGGCGGCGGTCACCGACCCGCGGTGAGCCCCACCAGCTCGTCCAGGACCCAGTCCGCCACCTGCGCGAACGAGCGCCGCTCGTCCTCGTGCAGCCAGCGGGTGAAGGCGATCGCGAACACCGTCATGCCCGACTCGGCGGCCAGGGTGGCCGCCGGTTCGGGCACCCCGCGCCCGCGCAGGGCGGCCGCGATGGCCTCGGCGATGGTGGCCAGCTTGTGCCGCTCGCGCTCGCGCAGCGCCGGGACCGCGTCGACCACGGCCTGCCGGGCGCGCGAGCGGGGGCGGCGCTCGTCGGGGAAGTAGTCGGCGGACGAGCGCAGCGCGTGCTCGACCACCCGCATCGGCGGGGCGTCCGCGGGGGCGGCGGCCACCCCGTCGAGGAAGCAGGACAGCAGTTGGTCCTGCCCGTGGAACAGCACCTCGCGCTTGTCGCTGAAGTGGCGGAAGAAGGTGCGCTCGGTGAGCCCGACGGCGGCGGCGATCTCGGCGGCGGTGGTCTGCTCGAAGCCGCGGGTGGCGAACAGCTCCAGCGCCGCCTGCTGCATCCGCTCCGCGGTCCCGGGTTCCCAACGCGCCATGCCCGCGAGTCTAGTGCCGCACGACGCTGATGACAGCGGCTGACATTGCGAGTACGGTGATGTCCGTGGCTGACGTCAGTCGCAGACATCACCGCACAGACATCACCGAACGGGAGAGACCCCCATGCGCGTATTCGTCACCGGCGCCTCCGGCTGGATCGGCACCGCCGTCGTCGACGACCTGCTCGCCGCGGGCCACCAGGTCACCGGCCTGGTCCGCACCCCGACCGCCGAGGCCGCGCTGGCCGCCAAGGGCGCCACCCCCCACCGCGGCGACCTCGACGACCTCGACGGCCTGCGCGCGGGCGCCCGCGCCGCCGACGCGGTCGTCCACCTGGCCAACAAGCACGACTGGGCCGACCCGGCGGGCACCAACGCCGCCGAGCGCGCCGCCACCGCCACCCTCGGCGACGCCCTCGCGGGCACCGGCAAGCCCCTGCTGCTGGCCTCCGGCGTCGCGGCCCTGGCCCAGGGCAGGCCCGCCACCGAGGACGACCCGTCGCCCTTCCACGGCCCCGACTCCGCCCGCGGCGGCAGCGAGAACCTGGCCCTGGACCACGCCGAGCGGGGCGTGCGCGCGGTCGCCGTGCGCTTCTCGCCCACCGTCCACGGCGCGGGCGACCACGGCTTCGTCGCCATCCTCACGGCCATCGCCAAGGAGAAGGGCGTCTCGGGCTACCCCGGCGACGGCACCAACCGGTGGGCCGCGGTGCACCGCTCCGACGCCGCCCGCCTGGTCACCCTCGGCCTCACCGGCGCCCCCGCGGGTGCCCGCCTGCACGCCGTGGCCGAGGAGGGCGTGCCCACCCGCGAGATCGCCGAGGCCATCGGCCGCGCCCACGGACTGCCCACCGCCCCCATCGAGGACGCCGAGGCGCACTGGGGCTGGATCGGCCGGTACTTCGCCATGGACCTGGCCGCCACCGCCAAGATCACCCGCGACCTGCTCGACTGGACGCCCACCGGGCCCACCCTGATCGCCGACATCGACGCGGGCGGCTACCCCGGCTGAGGGCCCGCCCACGACCGGGGCGGGCGGCCTCGCCGCGCGCGGCCGCCGCACCCGGTCCTGGGCGCCCCGCCCACCTCCGCAGCCCAGCACCGCCACCCGCAACCCCGCCGGGCACCTCGTGCGGGGCTCGGGCCCACCGCGGCGACCCTCGACGGCGCCCACCGCCGCCTCCGGCCACCGGGTCGCCCCGGCCCAGCGGCGGCAGCCGCACACCCGATCAGCCCCTCCCGGAGCCCCGCGGGGCCGCATCACGGTCCGTGACTGGACCTGCGCGCGGCGCTGCGGGCACGATGGGGGAGGTGCGGCCGCCGCGCACCCCCGCCACCCGGAGGAGGGCCACGCTGAGCGCCGCGCGACCCGCCCTGCCCCGCTCCGCCGAGGTCGTCGTCATCGGTGGTGGCGCCATCGGCACCAGCGCCGCCTTCCACCTCGCCGAGGCCGGGGTCACCGACGTCGTGCTGCTGGAGCGCGACACCCTCGGCGCCGGGTCCACCAGCAAGGCCGCCGGGGGCGTGCGCGCCCAGTTCTCCGACCCGGTCAACGTCGAACTCGGCGCGCGCAGCCTCGCCGCCTACACCCGCTTCGAGCAGCGCCCCGGGCAGCGCATCGACCTGCACCAGGTCGGCTACCTGTTCCTGCTCTCGACGCCGGACGACGTCGCCGCCTTCGAGCGCGACATCGCCCTGCAGAACTCCCTCGGCGTGCCCAGCCGCCTGCTCGACCCCGCCGAGGCCGCCGCGCTCAGCCCGCTGATCAGCACCGAGGGGCTGCTCGCCGCGGCGTTCTCCCCCGACGACGGGCACTGCACCCCGGAATCGGTGGTGCTCGGATACGCCACCGCCGCCCGCGCGCTCGGCGCCACCCTGCTCACCGGGGTCACCGCCACCGGCATCGATGTGGTCGGCGACCAGGCCAGGGTCGTGCGCACCGACCACGGTCCCATCACCGCGGGCACGGTCATCTGCGCCGCGGGCGCCTGGTCGCGAGAGGTCGGGCAGTGGATCGGCACCGACCTGCCGGTCACCCCCGTCAAGCGGCAGACGATCTTCACCGAGCCGCTGCCCGACCTGCCCGACCGGGTGCCGTTCACCATCGACTTCAGCACCTCCTTCTACTTCCACCGCGAGGGCCGCGGGCTGCTCATGGGCCTGTCCGACCCCGACCAGGCACCCGGGTTCGACCTCGCCTACACCCCGGGGTGGCTGCCCCGGCTCGGCGCCGCGCTGGCCGCCCGCACCCCCGCCCTGCTCGACGTGGGCCTGGTCGACGGGTGGGCGGGGCTCTACGAGGTCACCCCCGACCACAACGCCCTCATCGGGCGCAGCACCACCACCCCCAACGCCCTGTACGCCACGGGGTTCTCCGGCCACGGGTTCCTGCAGGCCCCCGCCGTCGGGGAGGTCCTGCGCGACCTGCACCTGGGCCGCGACCCCGCCGTCGACACCGGCCCGCTCAGCGCCGACCGCTTCCGCGGCGGCACCGCCCGCCCCGAGTCCCACGTCGTGTGACCCGGGCCCGCGCGCGGACCCGACCACCGCAAGCACCCGGGAAAGGGGTGGCATGACGGTCAGCCAGTGGCGGCTGCGGGCGGCCTTCGCCCGTCGGCTCTCGCGGATGTACGGGCGCGAGGTCCCCGCCTACACGACCCTCGTCGAGGTCTCCGAGCAGGTCAACCGCGACGTGCTCGCCCGGTGGGGCGAGGCGGCCGAGCGCCTGGGGTCCCTCGCCCGCGTCACCGCCGAGCGGCACGGGGCCATCCGGGTCGGCACCCCCGCCGAGCTCAACCAGGTCGCCAGGGTCTTCGGGGCGCTGGGGATGCGCCCGGTCGGGTTCTACGACCTGCGCGAGGCCGCCGCCAGCGCCGTCCCCGTCGTCTCCACCGCCTTCCGGCCCGTCGACGCCGACGAGCTGGCCCGCAACCCCTTCCGCGTGTTCACCTCCCTGCTCACCCCCGACGACCCGCGCTTCTTCGACCCCGACCTGCGCGCCGAGCTGACCGCGTTCCTGGCCCGCAGGCAGCTGTTCAGCCCCGAGCTGCTGGCCCTGGCCGACCGCGCCGAGGCCGAGCGGGAACTGCCCGAGCAGGCCGCCGAGCGGTTCCTGGAGCTGGCCGTCGCCGCGTTCGAGCTGTCCACCGAGCCGGTCGACCACGCCTGGTACCGGCGCCTGGAGGCCGTCTCCGCCGTCGCCGCCGACATCGGCGGGGTCACCAGCACCCACGTCAACCACCTCACCCCGCGCGTGCTCGACATCGACGAGCTCTACCGGCGGATGCGCGGGCGCGGCATCGAGATGATCGACGCCATCCAGGGCCCGCCCCGCTGGCGCGGACCCGACGTGCTGCTGCGCCAGACCTCCTTCCGCGCCCTGGCCGAACCCCGCCCGCTGCGCCAACCCGACGGCACCGTCGTCCCCGGGTCGCTGCGGGTGCGCTTCGGGGAGGTCGAGGCCCGCGGCATCGCCCTCACCCGCGCCGGGCGCGCCCGCTACGACGCCCTGCTCACCGAGGTCGACCGGCGCCTGGCCGCCGACCCCGACCAGGTGCGCGCCGAGGTCGCCCGGCAGGTGTGGGAGCAGGGCCTGCCCGACACCGAGCGCGGGCTCCTCGGCGCCGACCTCGCCTTCTTCACCTACGACCCCGCCCCCGACCCGCCGCGGGGCACCCCGCCCACCACCCCCGCCGCGCTGGTCGACGGCGGGTGGGCCACCGCCACCCCGATCGTCTACGAGGACTTCCTGCCCCGCTCCGCCGCGGGCATCTTCCAGTCCAACCTCAGCGGCGAGGGCACCCGCCACCACACCTCCGCCGCCGCCGACCACGACGTCGACTGGCTGGCGGGCGCGGTCGGCCGCGACATCCACGACCCGTTCGACCTCTACGCCCGCGAGCAGGCCGACAGCCTCGACCGGCTGGCCGCGCGCCTGGGCACCCCGATCACCCCCGACCACGCACCGGCACCACCGGAAGGGCACCGATGACCGACACCACCACCGACCGCGCCACCGCGGTCCCGCCGACCACCGACGAGGTGCGCGCCAGGGTCCGCGCCGCCCTCGACCGGGTCGGCGCGACCGTCCCCGAGGGCACCGGGCTCGCCGCGCGCACCCCCATCACCGGGGACACCCTGTTCGAGCTGCGCGCCGACACCGCGGCGGACACCGACGCCGCCATCGGCGCCGCCGCCGAGGCCTTCCGCGCCTGGCGCACCACCCCGGCGCCCGCGCGCGGCGAGCTGGTGCGCACCTTCGGGGAGCTGCTGCGCGCGCACAAGGCCGACCTGGCCGTCCTCGTCACCGCCGAGGCGGGCAAGATCGCCTCCGAGGCGCTGGGCGAGGTCCAGGAGATGATCGACATCTGCGACTTCGCCGTCGGCCTGTCCCGCCAGCTCTACGGCCGCTCCATCGCCTCCGAGCGGCCGGGGCACCGGCTCGCCGAGACCTACCACCCGCTCGGCGTCGTCGGGGTCATCTCCGCGTTCAACTTCCCCGCCGCGGTCTGGGCGTGGAACACCGCGATCGCCCTGGTCTGCGGGGATGCGGTGGTGTGGAAGCCCAGTGAGCTGACCCCGCTGATCTCGCTGGCCGCGAGCCACCTGCTCGACCGGGCCATCGCCGCCACCGGCGCCCCCGCCGACGTCCACCGGCTCGTCCTCGGGGACCGGGCCGCCGGGGAGCGCGTGGTCGACGACCCGCGCGTCGCCCTGGTCAGCGCCACCGGCTCGACCAGGATGGGCCGCGAGGTCGGGCCCCGCGTCGCCGCCCGCTTCGGCCGGTCGCTGCTGGAGCTCGGCGGCAACAACGCCGCGGTCGTCGCCCCCAGCGCCGACCTGCGGCTGGCCACCGCGGGCATCGTCTTCGCCGCCGCGGGCACCGCGGGCCAGCGCTGCACCACCCTGCGCAGGCTCATCGTGCACGAGGACGTCGCCGACGACCTCGTCGGCCGCCTCACCGCCGCCTACGCGGGCCTGCCCATCGGGGATCCCTACGACGACGCCACCCTCGTCGGCCCGCTCATCAGCGACCGGGCCGCCGACACCATGGCCGCCGCGCTGGAGCAGGCCCGCGCCGAGGGCGGCGAGGTCCTCGTGGGGGGCACCCGCGTGCCGACCCCCGGCGGCGCCTACGTCCGGCCCGCGATCGTCCGGATGCCCGCCCAGACCGCGATCGTGCGCGAGGAGACCTTCGCGCCGGTCCTCTACGTGCTGACCTACCGCACCTTCGAGGAGGCCGTGGCCCTGCACAACGACGTCCCCCAGGGCCTGTCGTCGTCGATCTTCACCCAGGACCAGCGCGAGGCCGAGCGGTTCCTGGCCGCCGACGGCTCCGACTGCGGCATCGCCAACGTCAACATCGGCACCTCCGGCGCCGAGATCGGCGGCGCCTTCGGCGGGGAGAAGGAGACCGGCGGCGGCCGCGAGTCCGGCTCCGACGCCTGGCGGGCCTACATGCGCCGCGCCACCAACACCATCAACTACTCCGACACCCTCACCCTCGCCCAGAACGTCAGCTTCCTCTGACCCCGCGGGCCGGTCGCGCGGGGCAGGACCCCGCGCGACCGGTCGCGTCCCAGCACCGACCCGGGCGCGCGGGAACCGCCTGCCCAGGGGTGGCAGGCAGGGATGTCAGGACCTCACAGGGGAAATCGGCCGCTCGGCGCAGGCACCGGGGGAGTGCCAGGCGGTGCGGGGAGAGTCCCGCACCTCGGCCCGCCTGCCCGGGAGTGGACACCGGGGGCGGGCGGCGGCGGAGCGGTCGGACAGCGGCGGTGCTCAGCACCGCGGGGAACCGGGGGAGCGGGGGCGCTCAGATGAGACCGAGCTGCGCGGCCCGCACACCGGCCTGGAAGCGGCTGTGGGCGTCCATCCCGGTCATCGTGACCGCGACCTCGTTGCGGACGGTGCGCACGCTGACGCCGATGCGCCGGGCCACCGCCTCGTCGGTCAGGCCCTGGGCCAGCAGCCGCAGCACCTGCTCGGCGCGGTTGCTGCGCCCCGGCAGCGGCGTCACCGGCACCGCCCGCTCCCAGTGCCGCTCGGCCGCCGCGCCGAGGGCGTCGATGGCCACCGGGTCGCGCACCAGCCGGTCCTGGTCGTCCTCGGTCACCACCGCCAGCGAGTCGTCGATCAGCACCGCGTGCAGCGGCAGCCGGTCCACCACCCGCGGCGCCGCGCCGCGCTCGGCCAGCCACTGCGCGTGCCCGGCCACCGCGCTGTTCGCCGTGAGCGACGAGCGCAGCACCACCCGCACCTGCCCGCCGCGGCGCAGGATGGTGTCGGCGATCTCCCGGGAGAACTCCGGCGCGTCCGGGCGGTAGGTCGTGGCCAGCACGGTGATCCGCTCGGACACCCCCACCAGCATTCGTTCCGTCAGCCGGGACAACCGATCCCGGCAGGTGGTCCGCGCCGATTCGCCAATGGTGGTGCCGAGGGATAAGAGTTCCGGGTTTTCCAGCGTTCTCATGAATTTCTCCGCGATTCCACTCTGAGGTCTGGGATGTCCGCTTCCGGCCGGTGCTGTCCGCACCGGGTCACGGCGAGCACGGCCAGAACAGGCCGAGGGTGTGCGGTTCGCCCTGCTCGGGGACGTAGACGGTGGCGGAGACCCCGGTGGCGATCTGCTCGTGGTCGGCGGAGAGCGCGGCCGCGGCGGCGGGGGTGCCCACGGCGGCGGCCGCGATGGCGATGGCGGAAAGGAAGCGGTGCATGGTCTGCCCTTCTTGGTGCGTGACCGGCCGGTGGTCGTCCACGGGGCGGTCGGTGGGGGTGCGACCAATGAACCGCATGCCGAAGTGGGGCGCCAGCACGACGGCTGTCCGGACCGGGCCAGTTGTTGTCAAATAACGGCCAGTGCGATAGTCGCGTGTGCAACAATAGGGGTGATCATCGTTAGGGGTCGCATTCTTCCGAAAATCGACATCCGGCCCGCCTCGCCGCCGTTCGGCTGCGCGGGCCACCGCCGAACGGGTCAAGATCACCCACTGGGGAAACCCCTAGTCCGGGTCCGACCCCTGTGCCCGACCCGTGCCCGGGGTGCTCCGCGCGCCCGGATCGGCCCGGACCGGGCCGGTCGGGGCGCACCGGTCCGGACCGGGACAGGCCGGATCGGGACAGGGGAACGGGAGCGCGCCGGACCAGGACAGGCCGAATCCGGACAGGGCAGACGGGCACAGGACGGCCCAGGAGACCGGAACAGGACAGGGTGGGCCGGGGCGGGACAGGGCGCGCCGGGGCGGGTCAGCCCTCGGTGGGGCAGTAGGTCTCCACCTGGACGAGCCCGGCGCGCATCGCCGCGATCCCGAGCTGGAACCGGGTCTCGACCTCCAACCGCTCGAACATCGCGGTCAGGTAGCGGCGCAGCGTCCTGGTCGAGATGCCCAGCGCCCGCGCGATCGCCTCATCGGTGTCACCGCGGGTCAGCGCCTGCAGGATCGCCAGCTCGATCTCGCCGAACACCCGGTTGTCGTAGGAGATCTCCTCCACCGGCTGCGCCCGGTCCCAGATGTGGTCGAAGATGCTGACCAGGAAGTCCAGCACCACCGGGTCGCGCACCACCGCGGCGCCCGGGCCCTCCTCGGCGGGCAGCGGCACCAGCGCCACCGACCGGTCCAGCAGGATGATCCGGCTCGGCAGCATCGGCGCGGTGCGCACCGTCCCGCCCAACCCGCGCAGCAGCCGCATGTACTCGATGGAGTCCTGCTGCCTGCGCGCGGTGTGCGGCCAGACCACCTTGTAGTCCACCCCGCGCGCGAGCAGGGCGCGGTCGAGGGCCAACCCCTCGCGCAGCACCTCCACCGGTGCCATGGTGGGGTGCACCGCCATCACCTCGCGCTGGGCGCTGCCCGCCAGGTCGCTGAGCCTGCGGCGCACCTGCTCGCTGCCGCGCACCAGCTCGGTGCTGGAATCGGCGGACTGCTTGCGGCGCGCGGCCCGGTGCAGCGGTTCCAGCGACCCGAGCACCGCGCGCACGGACTCGGTGCGCTCGGTCAGCTCCCGCACCCGCTCCTGCAGCGGTGCCAGGGACGCGGCGATCGCGGTGTCGGGGGCCACGGCCTCCCACCCGCCGGGCAGCGCCAGCGCCGGGCGCACCAGGTGCATGGCCGCCAACCGGTGCAGGTCGGGCAGCGCGGGCCTGCCCACCGCGCCCGAGCACTCGTCGGTGGTGAGCGGTCCCTCCAGCAGCACGCCGTAGACCTCGACCAACGCCGGGTCCAGCGATGGCCCGACCCCGTGGCCGAGGTCCCCGCCGCGCGCAACAACGTCATCGTCGTCAACCACGGTTCCCCCTGCGTGCGGGGACCGCTCACCGCCGGGTTGTCCCGACCGGGTGGTGCTCGCGGTCACCGCGGGACGGACAGTAGCGCTCCGCACTGACCGCGACCACCGGGTCGGACCACGAAGATCCACGGGTAGGGGTGGCGATACCCCACCCCCTACAGGGGTCAGCCCACGGCACCCCGGTAGAAGTCCGGAACCGCCTGCCCACCACCGGAACCGGTCACGCGGTCGTGCGCCCAGCCGCCCACGGCCAGGTCCAGCACGCCCAACCCGAACGGGGCGAACACCACCGCCCGGCCCGGCTCCGGCACGACCTCCCCGCGCAGCACGCCCGCGATGGTGCCGTGCACGAAGTCGCGGTGGCCCACCACCTGCTCGGCCAGGTGCAGCGAGGTGCGCTCGCGCACCGCGTGGTCGACGTCGTCGGTGATGTTCGTGGCGGCCAGCACCACCTCCGGCGCCAGGTCGCGCAGCGACAGGTGCAGCACGACGGGGGCGTGGGCCAGCAGCGCCGGGTCGTGCACGTGCGGCTCGCCCGCGACGGTGGCCAGCACCACCAGGTCGCAGCCGAGGAATGCCCCCGACACCTCGTCCACCACGGTGGTGTCGTCCGCCCCGGGCATGCCGTCGGCGGCGATCGCGGCGGCGAAGCGCTCGGCGTTGGCGCGGCGGGTGTCGAACAGGTTCCAGCCGCCCACCGCCCAGCCCAGGTCGCGCAGGAACCGGCGCACGTGCTCGGCGATCAGGCCGGTGCCCACCACGCCGACGCGGGTCGCGCGGCGCGCGCCCACCAGCGCCTCGGCCGCCAGCACCGCCGACCCGGCGGTGCGGGTGGCCGAGATCAGCGAGGACTCCAGCACCGCGTACGGGTAGCCGCTGGCGTAGTCGTTGAGCACCAGCATCGCCGAGGCGCGCGGGATGCCGTGCTCGGTGTTGCCCGGGTAGCTGGCGATCCACTTGATCCCCGACACCGGGCGCTGCCCGCCGAGGAAGGCGGGCAGCGCGATGATCCGGTCGCGCGCCCGCTCCGGGAAGCGCAGGAAGCTGCTGTGCGGGTTGACGGTGTCGCCGTCGTGGTGGGCCAGGTAGGCCGCCCGCACGGCCGCCAGCGCGCCCTCGCGGTCGGACTCGATGACGGCGCCGATGTCGCCCGCGCCGATCACGCGCAGCTCGGGGACGGCGACGACCTCCTGGTCGGGCTCGGCGGCGCGCGTCGGTTCAGCGGTGGCAGTCATGTGCTGGTGCTCCGGTTCTGGGGGTTCTGGAGGGGTTTCGGGCGGTTTCGGCGGCGGCGCGGTCCGTGCGCGGTTCAGGGGTGCCGCTTCAGGCGGGCGCCGGGTCGAGCAGGGTCGCCGCCCACGCCGGGTTGTAGATGGTGTCGGCGTAGGCGGTGCCGCGGTCGGCGCACAGGAACACCGCGGTGGGGCGGGGACCGGCGCCGCCCGCGGGCAGGTCGGCGAAGTAGCGGGTCAGCGCCGAGTAGACGGTGCCGGTGGACCCGCCCGCGTAGAGGCCGTGCTCGCGCAGCAGGTCGTGGCAGCCGCGCACGGTGTCGGGCTCGGACACGATGAGCACCTCGTCGATGAGCGCCTTGCCGATCAGCGGCGGCACCATGCTCGACCCCAGGCCGGGGATGCGGCGGGTCTTGGGCGCCCCGCCGAAGATGGCCGAGCCCTCGGCGTCCACCGCCACCACCCGCACGCCCGGGTAGGCCTCCTTCAACCGCAGCGACACCCCGCCGATCGTGCCGCCGGTCCCGGCGCCGATGAACGCGTAGTCGATCCGGTCGAACGCGCGCACCAGCTCACCACCGGTGAGCAGGTAGTGCGCCTCCACCGCGTCGGCGTTGCCGTACTGGTCGGGCCAGAACGCCGCGGGCAGCTCCGCCCGCAGCGCCGCCACCCGGCGCAACCGGGTCGCCAGGTAGCCGCCGGTGGCGTCGCGCTCGGTCACCTTCTCCACCCGGTCGCAGGTCAGCCGCAGGTAGGCCTCGGTGGAGGCGTTGCAGTTCGGGTCGATCACCGGGACGAAGTCGATGCCCAGCACGCGGCAGAACGAGGCCATCGACAGGGCGAAGTTGCCCGAGGAGGACTCCACCACGGTCGTGCGCTCGGTGACGTCCCCGCGCTCCACGGCGCGCTTGAGGATCCAGAACGCCGAGCGGTCCTTGGAGCTGCCGTTGGGGTTGGCGTACTCCAGCTTGGCGTGCAGGTCGACCGCGCCGTGGCGCAGCGGGACGAGCGCGGTCTCGCGCATCGCCCCACCGATGCGCGCCAGTCCGCTCGCCAGCGGACCCAGGGTCGTCAGGTCGGGGCCGCTCGCGGTAGCGGTCACGCCAGGTCACCTCCAGTGCGGCGGCGGGACGGTCCCGCGCGCCCGTCGGGGCTGGGCGGCACGGCCGCTCAGCGGGTGGCGGTGCGCCGGTAGGCCCGCACCGCGAGCGGCGCGGCCACCAGCAGCAGGGCCAGCACCAGCGCGGTGCCCACGGCCAGCGGGTGCTGACCGGGCAGGCTGTCGGCGGTCGGGCCGGTGGCGTTGCCGAACAGCTGCCTGCACGCGGTGACCACGGCGCTGAGCGGGTTCCACTCGCACACCGCGCGCAGCCACCCGGGCAGACCGGTCAGCGGGATGAAGGCGTTGGACAGGAACGTCAGCGGCAGCACCACGAGCACGGCCACCGAGCTGATCGCCTCGGCGTCGCGCAGCAGCAACCCCAGCAGGGCGCCCAACCAGGACATCGCCAGCCCGAGCAGCAGCAGCAGGCCGAAGCCCAGCAGCGCGTCGAGCACCCCGGCGCGCAGCCGCCAGCCGATCCCGTAGCCCACCCCGGACATGACCAGGATGGACAGCGCGGACACCACCACCGCCGACGCGGTGCGCGCGGCCAGCACCGACCCGCTCGACATCGGCAGCGACCGGAACCGGTCCACCAACCCGTTGCCCAGGTCGGTCGCCACGCCCAGGGCGGTGCTCGACAGGTTCGTCAGCATCGTCTGGGCGAGGATGCCCGCCATCAGGTAGTCCTGGTAGTCGCCGCCCGGGGCGGCCATCGCGCTGCCGAACAGCACGCCGAACAGCGCCACGTAGGCGACCGGCATGACGGTGGCGCTGAGCAGCTTGGCGGGCATGCGCAGCAGGTGGCGCATCTGCCTGCCGAACAGCGCCGCGGTGTCGCTGAGCGCGCCGACGAGGGCGGGGGTGGCGGGGGTGGCGGTGGTCATGCTGCGGCTCCGTGTCCGGTCAGGGCGAGGAAGACGTCGTCGAGGGAGGGGCGGCGCACGCCGAAGTCCTCGACCTCGACGCCGAGGGCGGCCAGCGCGGCGGCGGCCTCGGCGATCGCGCCGATGCCCGGGCGCAGGCCCACCTGCACCACCCGCTCGCCCACCGCCACCGCGGCCTCGGCACCGACCCGGCTCAGCGCGGCCGCGGCGGTCGCGGACTGGGCGGGGTCGGCCAGCGTCACCGCCAGCCGCTCCCCGCCGACCTTGCGCTTGAGCTCGTCGGGGGTGCCCTCGGCGATGACCTGCCCGGCGTCGACCACGACCACGCGGTCGGCGAGCTGGTCGGCCTCCTCCAGGTACTGCGTGGTCAGCAGCACCGTCACCCCGGCCTGCACCTGGGACCGGATGCGCTGCCAGAGGGTGTTGCGGCTGTGCGGGTCCAGCCCGGTGGTCGGCTCGTCGAGGAAGAGCACCGACGGCTCGGCGACCAGGCTCGCGGCCAGGTCCAACCGCCGCCGCATGCCCCCGGAGTAGCCCTTCACCGGGCGGTCGGCGGCGTCGGTGAGCTCGAAGGAGGCCAGCAGCTCCTCGGCCACCGCCCGTGCCCTGGCCCGGCCCAGCCGGTGCAGGACACCGACCAGGCGCAGGTTCTCCCGGCCGGTGAGGGTGTCGTCGAGCGCGGCGTACTGGCCGGTGAGCCCGATGCGCCTGCGCACCTCGGCGGGCGCGCGGCGCACGTCGTGCCCGGCCACGGTCGCGGTGCCGCCGTCGGCGTCGAGCAGCGTCGCCAGGATCCGCACGGTGGTCGTCTTGCCCGCGCCGTTGGGGCCCAGCACGCCCAGCACGCTGCCGCTGGGCACGGCCAGGTCGATCCCGCGCAGCGCCTGGTGGCTGCCGTAGTCCTTGCGCAGGCCCTCGGCCTCGATCGCGTAGTCCACTCGTGCACCTCGGTTCGCTCGCGGCGGTGGCACGCCTGCTCCGGCGTGCGCCACCACTCAAGCAGCGGCGCCCGCGCCCGCCCAGCGCGTTGCAGCAAGCTGAAACCCCGTTGCCGGGCAACGCATCCCCGGCCCGACCAGCGGTGCAGCTAGCTGCAAGGCGATTGCCGGGGCGAGCGCGGGATCCCGACACTGGCTGCACCCCGCCCCCCGTGCCGCACCGCGAGCGAAGGTGATCCCCGAATGAACGCTGCGCCCCCGCGCCTGCCGTTGACGGCCGCCCAGTCCGGCGTCGTCTTCGCCCAGCGCCTCGACCCGGCGAACCCGGTCTACAACATCGCCGAGCACGTCGAGGTCGCCGCGCGGGTGGACGCCGGGCTGCTGCGCGCCGCCCTGGTGACGGTGCTCGCGGAGGCCGAGGCGCTGCGGGCGCGGGTGTCGGTCGACGCCGACGGGACCGCCACCCAGGCCATCACCACCGCCACCGACCCCGGTCTGTCCGAACTGGACTTCTCCGCCGCGGCGGACCCGGAGGCCGAGGCGACCGCGTGGATGCGCGCGGAGCTGGCCACCCCGGCCGACCTCGACGGCGGCCCGCTGTTCGCCTTCGCCCTGCTGCACGTGGGCCCCGACCGGTCCTGGTGGTACCAGCGCTACCACCACGCCCTGCTCGACGGCGTGGGCATGTCGCTGGTGCAGCGGCGCGTCGCGGAGGTCTACACCGCGCTGTGCGGGGGCGGCCCCTGCGGCCCCAGCCCGTTCCCGCCGCTGCGCGAGCTGGTGGAGGAGGAGCGCGACTACCGCGCAGGCGAGCGCTTCGAGCGCGACCGCGCGCACTGGGCCCAAGCGCTGGCCCACCGCCCCGAACCGGTCAGCGTCACCGGCGACCGGCCCGTCATGCCGCACCGGCTCGACCGCAGGCGCGCGCACCTGACCGGGGAGGACATGGCCGCCGTGCGCGGGCTGGCCCGCGAGGTCGGCTGCGCCTGGCCCGCGGTGGTCGTCGCCGCGTTCGGCGCCTACCTGGGCAGGCTCACCGGCGCCCGCGAGGTCGTGCTCGGCATCCCGGTCTCCGCCCGCCCCAAGGGCCCGGCCGCCGGGGTGCCCGGGATGGTGTCCAACATCGTCCCGCTCGTGCTGCCCGCCGACCCCGCCGCCACCTGCGGCGAGCTGACCGCGGCCGCCTCGACCCGGCTGCGCGCCGCGGTGCGCCACCAGCGCTACCGGTACGAGGACATGCGCCGCGACCTCAAGCTGGTCACCGACGACGCCCGGCTGGTCGGCCCGCACGTCAACATCGTCCTGGTCGACCAGGACGACCTGCGCTTCGGCACCGCCCCCGCCCGGCCGGTCAACCTCGCGGGCGGCCCGGTCGACGAGCTGTCGCTGGTCATCGACGCCCGCGGCGCCGGGCAGGGCGTCGACCTCGTCCTCGACGCCAACCCCGACCTGTTCGGCCCGGCCGCGCTCGACGCCCTGCACGCCCGGTTCACCGCCTTCACCGCCGCGTTCGCCGCCGCGGGCCCCGAGGCGCCGCTCGCGGCCCTGGAGGTGGCCACCCCCGACGAGCTGGACCTGGTGCTGCGCCGGTGGAACGACACCGCGCGCCCCAACCCCGTCGAGACCGCCGTGGACCTGCTCGACGCCCAGGCCGCGGCCACCCCGGACGCCGTCGCCGCCCGCCACGGCGGCACCGCGCTGACCTACGCCGAGCTGCACGGGCGCGCCAACCGCCTCGCCCGGCTGCTCGTCGAGCGCGGGGCCGGGCCGGAGACCGCCGTCGCCCTGTGCCTGCGCCGCACCCACGACCTGCTCGTGGCGGTGCTGGCCGTGCTCAAGTCCGGCGCCTCCTACGTCCCGGTCGACCCCGCCTACCCCGCCGACCGCATCGCGTTCATGCTCGCCGACGCCGCGCCCGTGCTCGTGCTCACCGACACCTCGGCCCGCTCGGCCCTGCCCGGGGGCGACCACGCGCTGCTCGTGCTCGACGAGACCGACACCGCCGCGCTCGACCCCGCCCCGCTGACCGACGCCGACCGCCGCGCCCCGCTGCGCCCGGCCACCGCCGCCTACACGATCTTCACCTCCGGCTCCACCGGCCGCCCCAAGGGCGTCGTCGTCGAGCACGCCGCCCTGGCCGACCTGCTGCGCTGGGCCGCGGCGGACTTCGGGCCCGCGCGGCTGGCGCACGTGCTCGCCGCGACCTCGCTCAACTTCGACGTCTCGGTCTTCGAGCTGCTGGGCCCGCTGGCCTGCGGCGGCTCGGTCGAGGTCGTGCGCGACCTGCTCGCGCTGGCCGAGCAGCCCGGCGCCCGCTGGTCGGGCACCCTCGTCAGCGCCGTGCCCTCGGCCCTGGCCCAGGTGCTCGCCCACGGCGGCGTGCGCGTCGAGGCCGGGGACGTGGTGCTCGCGGGGGAGGGGCTGTCGCTGCCCAACGCCCGCCTGGTGCAGGAGACCGTCCCCGGCACCCGGCTGTCGAACATCTACGGCCCCACCGAGGCCACCGTCTACGCGACCGCCTGGTACGCCGACGGCCCGGTGGCCGCCGCGCCGCCCATCGGCGCCCCCATCCGCAACACCCGCGCCTACGTGCTGGACACCGCGCTGCGCCCGGTGCCCCCCGGCGCCACCGGCGAGCTGTACCTGGCCGGTGCCGGGCTCGCCCGCGGCTACCTCGACCGCCCCGGCCTGACCGCGCAGCGGTTCGTCGCCGACCCCTTCGGCGGCCCCGGCGACCGCATGTACCGCACCGGCGACGTCGTGCGCTGGAACCCCGACGGCGACGTCGAGTACCTCGGCCGCGGCGACGACCAGGTGAAGGTGCGCGGGTTCCGCATCGAGCTCGGGGAGGTCGAGACCGCCGCCGCCGCGCACCCCTCGGTCGCCCAGGCCGCGGTGGTCGTCCGCGAGGACACCCCCGGCGTCAAGCAGCTGGTCGCCTACCTCGTCGGCGCGGGCGGTGCGTCCGCCGACGTCGACGGCGTGCGCTCGGCGCTGGCCGCGGCGCTGCCGGAGTACATGGTGCCCGCCGCGTTCGTCGAGCTGGACCGGTTGCCGCTCAACCCCAACGGCAAGCTCGACCGCAAGGCCCTGCCCGCCCCCCGCTACCTCGCCGCCGGGGCCGGTGACGAGCCCGCCGACGAGTCCCAGCGCCTGCTGTGCGAGCTGGTCGGGGACGTGCTCGGGGTCGACGGCGTCGGCCCCGCCGACAGCTTCTTCGACCTCGGCGGCGACAGCATCGTCGCCATCCGGCTCGTCTCCCGCGCCCGCGAGGCCGGGCTGCTACTCACCCCGCGGCAGGTCTTCGACGCCCGCACCCCCGCCGCGCTCGCCGCCGTGGCCGAGCGCGCCGGGCGGGCGCCCGCCGCCGCGGGCACCGGCCAGGGCACCGGTGCGCTGGCGCCGCTGCCCATCGTGGCCGACCTGTTCGACCGCGGCGGCCCCGTCGACGGCCTGCACCAGGCCGTCCTGCTCGACACCCCGGCCTGGCTCGACCCCGACGGGTTCGCCACCGCCCTGCAGGCGCTGTTCGACCACCACGACGCCCTGCGCACCCGCGTCGTCGTCGACGCCGACCACTGCGGGCCGCGCCTGGAGGTGGGCGCGCCCGGTTCGGTGCGCGCCGCCGACCTGATCACCCGGGTCCCCGCGGGCACCGACGTCGAGGAGGCGACCCGCGCGGCCTGGCAGCGGCTGTTCCCCGAGGACGGGGTGCTGGCCCAGGTCGTGTGGTTCGACGGCGCCCGGCGGGTCCTGCTCGTCCTGCACCACCTGCTCGTCGACGGGGTGTCCTGGCGCATCCTGCTGCCCGACCTGGCCCAGGCCGCCACCGCCGTGGCCGCGGGCGACCCGGTGCGCCTGCCCGAGGTCGGCACCGCCTACCGGTGGTGGGCCCAGCAGCTGTCCACACTGGACCGATCGGGTGAGGCGGGGCTGTGGCGGGAGCACCTGGCCGTGGCTGACCCGCGCTTCGGCGACCGCGCCTTCGACCCCGCCCGCGACACCCGCGCCACCACCGCGACCACCACCCTGCGGGTGCCCGGCGCGCTCGCCGCCGAGCTGCTGGGCCCGGTCGCGGCCGCCTTCGGCGGCGTGGCCGAGGTGCTGCTGGCCGGGCTCGCGCTGGCCGCGGAGTCGGTGCGCCCGGCGGGCGGCCTGCTCGTCGACGTCGAGACCCACGGCCGCGCCGACGTGCTGCCCGGGGTCGACCTGTCCCGCACCGTCGGCTGGTTCACCGCCGTGCACCCGCTCGGCATCGACCTGTCCGGTGTGGACCTCGGCGACGCCATGGCGGGCGGGCGTTGCGCGGGCACCGCCGTCAAGCGCGTCCGCGACCTGCTGCGGGCCGTGCCCGACAGCGGCGTCGGCTACGGCGTGCTGCGCCGCGCGGGCGGGCTGCCCGGGGCCGCGGTGCCGCAGGTGTGCTTCAACCACCTCGGCTCGCTCGTCCTGCCCGACCTGGGGGAGTGGGCGCTCGCCGACGCCCCCGCCGTCCCCGGCGACCACGACGGGGCCCGCCCCGCGCACGCGGTCGAGGTCACCACCCTGGTCACCCCCGACGGCGGCCTCACCGCGCACGTCACCGCCGCCGTCGACGCGGTGGGCCACGACCTGCCCGCCGACCTGGTCGCCGCCTGGCAGCAGGCCTTGGCCGCCATCGCCGCGCACGTCGCCGCCGTCGGCGGCCGCGTCGGCGCCACCCCCGGCGACTTCCCGCTGGTCGAGCTCGACCAGGACCGGGTCGACGCGCTGGAGCTGCGGTACGGCCCGCTGCGCGACGTGCTGCCGCTGGCCCCCCTCCAGCGCGGGCTGCTCTTCCACGCCCGCTTCGACGACGCCGAGGCCGACGTCTACACCGTCCAGTTCGGGTTCGACGTCGACGGCCCGGTCGACGAGACCGCGCTGCGCGCCGCCTTGGCCGCCCTGCTGCGCAGGCGCCCCGAGCTCGGCGCCGCCTTCCCCGCGGGCGGCGGCGACCCGGTGCAGGTGCTGCCCGCCGAGGTCGAGGTCCCGCTGGCCGTGCACGACCTGTCCGCGGCCCCCGACCAGGCCGCGCGGCTGGCCGCTGTGCAGGCCGCCGACCGCGGCGCCCGGTTCGACCTGGCCGCCCCGCCGCTGCTGCGGGTCGCGCTGTTCCGCCTCGGCGGCGGCAGGCACCGGATCACCCTGACCAACCACCACATCCTGCTCGACGGCTGGTCCACCCCCATCGTCGCCACCGAGCTGTTCGCCCTCTACGGCGACGCGGGCGCCGACCTCGGCCCGGCCCGGCCGTTCCGCGACCACCTGGCCCACCTCGCCGCGCTGCCCGCCGAACCCGCCCGCCAGGCGTGGGCCGCCGAGCTGGCCGGGGTCGAGGAACCGACCCTGCTGCTGCCCACCGAGCGCCCCGAGCACGCCGCCGAACCCGCCCGGGTCAGCGTGCACGTGCCCGCCGCCCCGCTCGACGCGCTGGCCCGCGCCCGCGGGATCACCACCAACACGCTGGTGCAGGGCGCGTGGGCGCTGCTGCTGTCCGCGCTCACCGGCCGCACCGACCTCACCTTCGGCGCCACCGTCAGCGGCCGCCCCGCCGACCTCGACGGCGTGGAGACCATGGTCGGGCTGTTCATCAACACCGTCCCCGTGCGGGTGCGGCTCGACCGGCACCGCCCCGCCCTGGACGCCTTCGCCGACACCCAGGACCGGCAGGCGGGCCTGGTGCCCCACCAGCACCTCGGGCTGGCCGAGGTGCAGCGCCTCGCAGGCGTCGGGGAGCTGTTCGACACCCTGGTGGTGTTCGAGAACTACCCGCTCGACCCGTCCGCGCTCACCCTGCCCGGCGCCACCATCACCGGCATCGACGGCGTCGACGCCACCCACTACCCGCTGACCCTGATGGCCGTGCCTGGCCCGGAGCTGGAACTGCGCCTGGGCCACCGCCCCGACCTCGTTGACGCCGACGCCGCGCGGCTGCTGCTCACCCGCCTGCGCCGCGTCCTGGACACCCTCGTCGCCCACCCCGATGCCACCCCCGCCCAGATCGACGTGCTCGGCGACGACGAGCGCCACCTGGTGCTGCGCGGGTTCAACGACACCGCCGCCGACCTCCCCGACACCACGCTGACCGCCCTGCTCGCCGCGGCCGCCGCGCGCACCCCGCACGCCGAGGCCCTGGTGTTCGAGGACCGCTCGCTGACCCACGCCGAGTTCGACGCCGAGGCCAACCGGCTCGCCCGGCTGCTGGTCGAGCGCGGCGCGGGCCCCGGCCGGTTGGTGGCCGTGGCGGTGCCGCGCTCGGTCGAGCTGGTCGTGGCCCTGCACGCGGTGCTGCGCGCTGGTGCGGCCTACCTGCCCATCGACCCGGACTACCCGGCCGACCGCATCGGGTTCCTGCTCGAAGACGGCGCCCCCGCGCTGCTGCTGACCACCCCCGAGCTCGACCCCACCCTGCCCGGCGACGTCCCCCGGCTGCTGCTGCCCGTCGACACCTCAGCGCACAGCCCGGCCCCGCTCACCGACGCCGACCGCACCACCCCGCTGCTGCCCGAGCACCCCGCCTACGCCATCTTCACCTCCGGCTCCACCGGCAGGCCCAAGGGCGTGCTCGTCCCGCACCGCGGCATCGTCAACCGCCTGCTGTGGACCCAGCACGCCTACGGGCTGCGCACCGACGACCGGGTGCTGCAGAAGACCCCGTCCGGGTTCGACGTGTCGGTGTGGGAGTTCTTCTGGTCCTTCCTCGCGGGCTCCGCGCTGGTGGTCGCCCGCCCCGAGGGCCACCGCGACCCCGGCTACCTGGCCGAGCTGATCGACCGGCAGCGGGTCACCACCGTCCACTTCGTCCCGTCGATGCTCCAGGCGTTCGCCGCCGAGGCCGACCCGGCGCGCTGCACCAGCCTGCGCCGGGTGCTGTGCAGCGGCGAGGCCCTGCCCGGTGAGCTGGCCACCCGCTTCAGCTCCGAGTTCGCCGTGCCGGTGCACAACCTCTACGGGCCCACCGAGGCCTCCGTCGACGTCACCTCCTGGGCGGTCACCCCCGAGGACGGCACCTCGGTGCCCATCGGCCGCCCGGTGTGGAACACCGCCACCTACGTCCTCGACCCCGCGCTGCGGCCGGTGCCGCCCGGCGTCCCCGGCGAGCTGTACCTGGCGGGCCGCCAGCTGGCCCTGGGCTACCACCAGCGCCCCGGCCTCACCGCGGGCCGCTTCGTCGCCGACCCGCACGGCGGCCCCGGTGACCGCATGTACCGCACCGGCGACATCGCCCGCTGGCGCGCCGACGGCGCCCTGGAGTACCTGGGCCGGGTCGACGACCAGGTCAAGATCCGCGGCCAGCGGGTCGAACCCGGCGAGGTCGAGGCCGTGCTGGCCGGGCACCCCGCGGTCGAGGCCGTCGCCGTCGTGGCCCGCCGCGACCGGCCCGGCTCGGTGCGCCTGGTCGCCTACGCCGTCGGCGCCGCGGTCGACCCCGAGCAGCTGCGCGCGCACGCCGCCGCCGCGCTGCCCGAGCACATGGTGCCCGCGGCGGTGCTGGTCCTCGACGCGCTGCCGTTGACCCCCAACGGCAAGCTCGACCGCAAGGCCCTGCCCGCCCCCGACCCGGTGCGCTCCGGCGCGGGCAGGCGCGCCGAGGGCCCGGTGGAGGAGCTGATCGCCGGGCTGGTGGCCGAGCTGCTGGGCCTGGCGTCGGTCGGCGCCGACGAGAGCTTCTTCGAGCTCGGCGGCGACAGCATCATCTCCATCCAGCTCGTGTCCCGGGCCAGGGCCGCGGGGGTCGTGCTCACCCCGCGCCAGGTCTTCGAGCACCGCACCCCCGCCCGCCTCGCGGCGGTCGCGGGCACCGCCACCACCGCCGTCGCCGAGGACGCCGACGCGGGCACCGGGCCGCTGGTGCTCACCCCCATCTCGCACTGGCTGCTCGACCTGCCCGGCAAGCTCACCGGCTTCCACCAGTCGATGCTCGTCACCACCCCCGCCGGGGCGGACGTGGTGCGCCTGGCCGCCGCGCTGGACGCCCTGCTCGACCGGCACGACGCGCTGCGCCTGCGCCTGGACCCGGCCGGGGGCGCCGCCGTCGAGCCGCGCGGCGCGGTGCGCGCCACCCAGCTGCTCAGCCGGGTCGACGTCACCACCGTCGACCCGGAGGGCCTGGCCGCCGTCGTCGCCGAGGAGGTCGAGCACGCCCGCCGCGCCCTGGACCCGTGGGCGGGCCGGGTGGCCCGGTTCGTGTGGTTCGACGCCGGTGCCCGCCGCCCCGGGCGGCTGCTGCTCGTGGTGCACCACCTCGCCGTGGACGGGGTGTCCTGGCGGGTCCTGCTGCCCGACCTGGCCGCGGCCTGGCAGGGCGCCGAACCCGCCCCGGTGCCCACCTCCTACCGCACCTGGGGGCGGCTGCTCACCGAGGAGGCCACCCGCCGCACCGCCGAGCTGCCGCTGTGGCTGGAGCAGGTCGGGCAGCCCGACGCGCCGCTGGCCGCCCGGCCGCTGGACCCGGCCCGCGACACCGCGGGCACCGCCGAGGTCGTCACCGTCGAGCTGACCCCGGCCGAGACGCTGCCGCTGCTGACCGAGGTGCCCACCGCCTTCCACGCCGGGGTGCAGGACGTGCTGCTGGCCGCGCTGGCCATCACCGTCGCCGACCAGCGCCTCGACGCCAGCGGCCCGGTGCTCGTCGACGTCGAGGGCCACGGCCGCGCCGACCTGCCCGGCGCCGACGTCTCCCGCACGGTCGGCTGGTTCACCAGCCTGCACCCGGTGCGGCTGGACCCCGGCGTCGACGACTGGGACGAGCTGTGGGCGGCGGGCCCGGCCGCGGGCCGCGCCCTCAAGCAGGTCAAGGAGCAGGTGCGGGCGCTGCCCGACGGCGGCATCGGCTACGGCCTGCTGCGCCACCTCAACCCGGCCACCGCCGCGGCGCTGGCCGCCGGGACCACCCCGCAACTCGGCTTCAACTACCTGGGCCGGGTCAGCGAACCCGGCGACGGCGGCGACTTCGAGGCCGCCCCCGAGGCACCCGGCCTCGGCGGCGGCGCCGACCCCGCCATGGCGCTGCCGCACGCGGTGGAGATCACCGCGGTCGCCGTCGACGGCCCGGACGGGCCGCGGCTGTCGGCGACCTGGCGCTACCCGGCCGGGCTGCTCAGCGCCGCCGAGGTCGGCGCGCTGGCTCGCACCTGGCGGCGCGCCCTCGGCGTGCTCGTCGAGCACGCCGCCCGCCCCGACGCGGGTGGGCTGACCCCGTCCGACCTGGCCCTGGTGTCGGTCAGCCAGGACGACATCGACGAGTTCGAGGACCTCCTCGACTGAGCCGGGCCCCCGGACCCGGCACCCCCCGACCCGCCACGCGCACGGCCCCGCACACCGACGACCAGCCTGCGCCACCCCTCTTGCGAGACGAAGCCCTAGGAGACGACTGGTGCCCCACAACGCACAAGACCCCGCCGTGCGCGCGCAGGCCAAGGCGCCGTCGAAGGTGGCGGACGTCCTCCCGCTCTCCCCCCTGCAGGAGGGGCTGCTCTTCCACGCCCTGTTCGACGAGGCCGCCCAGGACGTCTACACCGTCCGGTTCGCCTTCGACCTGGCCGGGCCGCTCGACGCCGCCGCGCTGCGCGCCGCCGCCGAGACCCTGCTGGAGCGGCACGCGGTGCTGCGCACCGGCTTCCGGCAGAAGAAGACCGGCGAGACCGTGCAGGTCGTCGCCCGCCGCGCCGAGCTGCCTTGGCGGGAGCTGGACCTGGCCGCCGAGCCCGACCCGGCCGCCGCCGCCGAGCGCGCCGCCGAGGCCGACCGCACCACCCGCTTCGACCTCACCGCGCCGCCGCTGATCCGGTTCACCCTGCTGCGCCTGGGCGCCGACCGGCACCGGCTGCTGGTCTGCCACCACCACATCCTGCTCGACGGCTGGTCCATGCCGGTGCTGGTGCGCGAGCTGTTCGCCGCCTACGCCGGGGCTGAGCTGCCCCGCGTCACCCCCTACCGCGACCACCTCGCGTGGCTGGCGGGCCGCGACCGCGACGCCGACGCCAAGGCCTGGGGCCGCGTCCTCGACGGGCTCACCGAGCCCACCCTGGTCGCCCCCGCCGACCCCGGCCGCGCCCCCGCCGAACCCGCGCGCCTGGAGGCGGTGCTCGACGAGGCCACCACCACCGCCCTCGCCGCCACCGCCCGCGCCTACGGGCTCACCGTCAACACCGCCGTGCAGGGCGCCTGGGCGCTCGTGCTCGCCGCGCACACCGGCCGCCAGGACGTCGTGTTCGGCTCGGTCGTCTCCGGGCGCCCCGCCGACCTGCCCGGCGTGGAGTCCATGGTGGGCCTGTTCATCAACACCGTGCCCGTGCGCGTCCCGCTCGACCCCGCCGACACCCTCGCCGAGGCGCTGTCCACGCTGCGCAAGCAGCAGACCGAGGTGCTGGGCCACCAGCACGGCAGGCTGGCCGACATCCAGGCCGCCACCGGCCTGGGCGAGCTGTTCGACACCCTCGCCGTCTACGAGAACTACCCGCTCGACCCCGAGGCCCTGAAGCTGCCCGGCACCGGCCTGGCGCTGACCGGGGTCGACGTCCGCGACGCCACCCACTACCCGCTGGTGCTGGTCGCCCTGCCCGGCGACGCGCTGCGGCTGCGCCTGGACCACCGCGCCGACCTCGTCGACGCCACCACCGCCCGCGCCCTGCTCGACCGGGTGCTGCGCGCGCTGACCACCATCGCCACCACCCCCGAGGCGCTGGTGGGCTCGGTCGACCTGCTCTCCGCGCACGAGCGCGACCTGGTGCTGCGCCGCTGGAACGACACCGCCGCGCAGATCCCGCGGCTGACCTTCCCCGAGCTGTTCGACGCCGCCGCCACCCGCGACCGCGGCGCCACCGCGCTCGTGCACGGCGCCACCGAGCTGAGCTACGCCGAGGTCGACGCCCGCGCCAACCGCCTCGCCCGGCTGCTCGTCGAGCGCGGCGTGCGCCCGGAGGAGCGGGTCGCGCTCGTGCTGCCCCGCTCGCCGGAGCTGGTCATCGCCGCGCTCGCGGTCACCAAGGCGGGCGGCGCCTACCTGCCCGTCGACCCGGACTACCCGGCCGACCGCATCCGCTTCACCCTCACCGACGCCGAGCCGGTGCTGGTGATCACCGCCGCGGGCGTGGACTGCCCCGGCACCGGCGCCGCCCACCTGCTCGTCGACGAGCCCACCGACGCCTACCCCGCCGACCCGGTGACCGACGCCGACCGGTCCGCCCCCCTGCTGCCCGAGCACCCCGCCTACGTCATCTACACCTCCGGGTCCACCGGTGTGCCCAAGGGCGTCGTGGTCTCGCACGCCGGTGTCGCCGCGTTCGCCCAGTCCTGCGTGGAGCGCTTCGCCGCCGACGCGGGCAGCCGGGTGCTCCAGTTCTCCTCGCCCAGCTTCGACGCGTTCGTGCTGGAGCTGTGCACCGCCTTCGGCGCGGGCGCCGCGCTCGTCGTGCCCGACCGGGGCCCGCTCGCCGGTGAGGTGCTGGCCGAGGTGCTGGCCGAGCAGCGCGTCACCCACGCCCTGATCCCGCCCGCCGCGCTGGCCAGCGTCCCGCCGACCGCCCTGCCGCACTTCCGCTCGCTGGTCGTCGGCGGCGACGCCACCTCCGCCGAGCTGGTCGAGACCTGGTCGCCCGGCCGCCGGATGGTCAACGCCTACGGGCCCACCGAGGCCACCGTCGCCGCGACCACCAGCGCCCCGCTGGCCCCCGGCCGCGTGCCGCCCATCGGCACCCCGCTGCACAACACCCGCGTCCACGCCCTCGACGCCCAGCTGCGCCCGGTGCCCCCCGGCCAGGTCGGGGAGCTCTACATCGCCGGCGGCGGCCTCGCCCGCGGCTACCTCGCCCGCCCCGGCCTCACCGCGTCCCGGTTCGTCGCCGACCCGTTCGGCGCGGCGGGGGAGCGGATGTACCGCACCGGCGACCTGGTGTCCTGGACCCCCGAGGGCGAGCTGGTCTTCCACGGCCGCGCCGACGACCAGGTCAAGGTGCGCGGGTTCCGCATCGAGCTGGGCGAGCTCGAGTCCGCGCTGCGCGCGCACCCCGGCGTGGAGCAGGCCGTCGTGGTCGTCCGCGAGGACCGGCCCGGCGTGCGCATGCTCGTCGGGTACGTCGTCGCCGCCGAGGGCGCCACCTGCGACAGCGACACCCTGCGCGCGCACGTGGGCACCACCCTGCCCGACTACATGGTGCCCGTCGCCGTCGTCCCCCTCGCGGCGTTCCCGGTGACCGCCAACGGCAGCAAGGTCGACCGGGCCGCGCTGCCCGCCCCCGACCTGGGCCGCGCCGGGGCCACCCGCGCCCCCGCCACCGAGGTCGAGCGGCTGCTGTCCGAGCTGTTCGCCGAGGTGCTGGGCGTCGCGGGCGTCGGCGCCCAGGACAACTTCTTCGACCTGGGTGGCGACAGCATCATGTCCATCCAGCTCGTCAGCCGCGCCCGCCGCGCCGGGTTCGTCCTGACCCCCAAGGACATCTTCACCCTGCGCACCGTCGAGGCGCTGGCCGCCGCCGCCCGCCCGGTGGCCGAGGCCGTGCGCACCGACCCGGACGCCGGCACCGGCGTCGTGCCGCTCACCCCGATCGTGCACTGGCTGCGCGAGCACGGCGGCCCGGTCGACTCCTTCCACCAGTCGACCCTGCTGCGCGTGCCCGCGGGCCTGGACCCCGTGCACCTGGGCACCGCGCTGACCGCGCTGCTCGACCACCACGACGCGCTGCGCCTGCGGCTGACCCGCGCGGGCGGTGTGGTGTGGGGCCTGGAGGTCCCCCCGCGCGGCTCGGCCACCGCGAACGTGTCCATCGTGGACGCCCGCGCCGCCGACCTGGCCGAGCTGGTCGCCACCACCGCCCGCGCCAAGGCCGCCGAGCTGTCCCCCGAGCGCGGCGACCTCGTGCGCGCGGTGTGGTTCGACCGCGGTGCCGAGCCCGGCCGCCTGCTCGTCCTCGTGCACCACCTCGCCGTCGACGGCGTGTCCTGGCGGGTGCTGCTGCCCGACCTCGCCGCCGCCTACGCCGCGGCCGCCGCGGGCCGCAGGCCCGAGCTGGACCCGGTCGGCACCCCGCTGCGCGCGTGGGCCGAGCACCTGGCCGCCGCCGCCCAGGACCCCGCCACGCTGGCCGAGATCCCGTACTGGACGGGGGTCGTGCGCGCCGACGAGCCGCTGACCCCCGCCCCGGTGCGCGACCGCGACACCGTGGCCACCGTCCGCGACCTGCGCGTCGAGCTGCCCACCGCGGTCACCGAGGCGCTGCTGACCGACGTGCCCGCCGCCTTCCGCGCGGGCGTGCAGGACGTGCTGCTCACCGCCCTGGCCGTCGCCGTCGCCGACTGGCGCGCCCGCCGCGGGCACACCAGCACCGCGGCGCTGCTCGACCTGGAGGGCCACGGCAGGCACGAGGTCGACGGCACCGACCTGTCCCGCACCGTCGGCTGGTTCACCGCCCTGCACCCCGTGCGCCTGGACCTCGACGGCCTCGACACCGCCGACGCCCTCGCGGGCGGCGACGCCGCGGGGGCCGCGCTGAAGTCCGTCAAGGAGCAGCTGCGGGCCGTCCCCGGCCACGGCACCGGCCACGGCCTGCTGCGCCACCTCAACCCGCAGACCGCCGCCCTGCTGGCCGCGGGCGAGTCGCCCCGGCTCGGCTTCAACTACCTGGGCCGGTTCAGCGCCACCGACGCCGACTGGGCCCAGGCCCCCGAGGCCGCGGGCCTCGGCGGCGGCATCGACCCGGCGACCCCGCTGCCGCACGCGCTGGAGCTGACCGCCGTCACCGAGGACCTGGCCGACGGCCCGCACCTGACCGCCACCTTCGCCTGGGCCGGGCACCTGCTGGCCGAGGACGACGTGCGCGAGCTGGCCGGGGCGTGGACCCGCGCGCTGACCGCGCTCGTCGAGCACACCGCCCGGCCGGGCGCGGGCGGGGCCACCCCCTCGGACTTCCCGCTCGCCCGGCTCACCCAGGCCGAGCTGGACGCCGTGCTGCCGACCGTGCCCGCGGGCGCGGACCTGCTGCCGCTGTCGTCGTTGCAGGCGGGCCTGCTCTTCCACTCCCTCTACGACCAGGGCGCCGACGTCTACACCGTGCAGCTCGCGGTGGACCTCGTCGGCCCGGTCGACGCCACCGCCCTGCGCCGCGCCGCCGACGCCCTGCTGGCCCGCAACCCCGGGCTGCGCCTGGGCTTCCGCCACGACGGCCTGGCCACACCGGTCGCCTTCGCCCCCGCCGCGGTCACCGCGCCCTGGCGCGAGGTCGACCTGACCGGCGCCGACGACGCCACCGTCGACGGGCTGCTGGCCGAGGACCGGGCCGCCGGGTTCGACCTGGGCGCCCCGCCGCTGGTCCGGTTCACCCTGGTGCGCCTGGCCCCCGAGCGGCACCGCTTCGTGCTCACCAACCACCACGTGCTCTTCGACGGCTGGTCCATGCCGCTGCTGGCGGGCGAGCTGTTCGCCCTCTACGCCGGGCAGACCCCGGCCGCGGCACCGCCGCCGCAGGACTACCTGCGCTGGTTGGCCGCCCAGGACCGCGACGCCGCCCGCCGCGCGTGGGCCGACGTGCTCGCCGGGGTCGAGGAGCCCACGCTGATCGCGCCGGGCGCCGCGGGCACCGCGCCGGGCGCGCCGCAGCGGCTGGTGCTGCGCACCCCGCTCGCCCCGCTGACCGCGTTCGCCCGCGGCCGCGGCCTGACCCTCAACACCGTCGTCCAGGGCGCCTGGGGCCTGCTGCTGTCCGGGCTCACCGGCCGCGCCGACGTCGTCTTCGGCGCCACCACCTCCGGCCGCCCGGCCGAGCTGCCCGGCGTCGAGGCCATGATCGGGCTGTTCATCAACACCCTGCCGGTGCGCGTCGCGCTGCGCCCGGACGAGCCGGTCGCCGCCCTGCTGGGCAGGCTCCAGGAGCAGCAGGCGTCCCTGCTGGCCCACCAGTACCTCGGCCTCACCGAGGTGCGCGAGGTCGCGGGCACCACCGAGCTGTTCGACACGCTCACCGTGTTCGAGAACTACCCGCTCGACCCGGCGGCCGTGCGGCTGCCCGGCGGGCTGCGCGCCGAGGCCGCCCGGGTCGACGACAGCACCCACTACCCGCTGACGCTGATCGCCCTGCCCGACGGCGAGCACCTGACCCTCACCCTCGACCACCGCGCCGACGTGGTCGACGCCGAGGCCGCGCAGGCCGTCGGCGCCCGCCTGCTCGCCCTGCTGGCCCTGCTCACCGACGCCCCCGACACCCCCGTCGGCCGCGTCGACGTGCTCACCCCCGCCGAGCGGGAGCGGCTGCTGGCCGCCTCCCGGGGCGCCGAGCGCGACACCCCCGCCGACACGGTCCACCAGCGCTTCGCCGCCCAAGTCGCCCGCACCCCGGACGCGGTCGCCCTGCACACCGCGGGCACCCGGATCACCTACGCCGAGCTGGACGCGCGGGCCAACCGGCTCGCGCACCGGCTGATCGGCCTGGGCGTGCGGCCGCAGGACACCGTGGCGCTGTACCAGCAGCGGTCGGTCGACCTGGTCGTCGCCACCCTCGCGACGCTCAAGGCGGGCGCCGCCTACGTCCCGCTCGACGCCCGCAGCCCCCGCGCCCGGCTCACCGCCGTCCTGGAGACCACCGGCGCCGCCGCCCTGCTCACCGACCGGGCGCTGCGCGACGACCTGCCGGAGAACTCCTGCCGGGTGCTCGTCGTCGACGACGACCTGGCGCTGGCCGCCCAGCCCGCCACCGACCCCGGTGCCGCCTGCCACCCGGACGCGCTGGCCTACGCCATGTTCACCTCCGGCTCCACCGGCGTGCCCAAGGGCGTCGCGGTCACCCACCGCGACGTGCTCGCCCTGGCCACCGACAGCGCCTGGGACGGGCCCAACCAGCAGCGGGTGCTGCTGCACTCCCCGCACGCCTTCGACGCCTCCACCTACGAGCTGTGGACGCCGCTGCTGTCCGGCCGCGAGGTCGTGGTGGCCCCGGCGGGCGAGCTGGACCTCGCGGAGCTGGCGGAGGTCATCCGGACCGGCGGGGTGACCGGGCTCTGGCTCACCGCGGGCCTGTTCCGGCTGCTGGCCGAGGAGGACCCCGGCTGCTTCGCCGGGGTGCGCGAGGTGTGGTCGGGCGGCGACGTCGTGCCCGCCGCCCTGGTGCGCAAGGTGCTCACCGCCAACCCCGGCCTGGTCTTCGGCGACGGCTACGGCCCCACCGAGACCACCACCTTCGCCACCTACCACCGCGTCGACGACCCGGAGCGGGTCGGGCAGACCGTGCCCATCGGCAGGCCGCTGGACGGCATGCGCGCCCTGGTGCTCGACGACCGGCTGCGGCTGGTGCCGCACGGCGTCGCGGGCGAGCTGTACATCGGCGGCCTCGGCGTCTCCCGCGGCTACCTGGGCCGCCCCGGCCTGACCGCCCACCGGTTCGTCGCCGACCCGCACGGCGGCGCCGGGCAGCGGCTCTACCGCACCGGCGACGTCGTGCGCTGGACCGGCGCGGCGGACCGGCCGGTGCTGGAGTTCGTCGGCCGCGCCGACGAGCAGGTCAAGATCCGCGGCTTCCGCATCGAGCTGGGCGAGGTCGAGGCCGCCATCGCCGAGGTCGAGGGCGTGGCGCAGGTCGCGGTCATCGTCCGCGAGGACCGCCCCGGCGACAAGCGGCTGGTCGCCTACGTCGTCGGCACCGCCACCACGGGGGCGCTGCGCGAGCACGCCGCCGCCGCGCTGCCGGAGTACATGGTCCCCGCCGCGTGGGTCGAGCTGGGCACCCTGCCGCTGACCGCCAACGGCAAGCTGGACCGGCGCGCCCTGCCCGTGCCGGACCTGACCAGGGACAAGGCGTCGCGGGCGCCGCGCAGCCCGCGCGAGGAGCTGCTCTGCGGCCTGTTCGCCGACGTGCTGGGCGTGCCCGCGGTCGGCATCGACGACGGGTTCTTCGCCCTGGGCGGGCACTCGCTGCTGGCCACCCGCCTGGTCAGCCGCATCCGCACCGCCCTGGGCATCGAGGTGCCGGTGCGGGCGCTGTTCGAGGCGCCCACCGTCGCCGGGCTGGTCGGCGTGCTCGACGAGTCGGCCCGCGTCCGGGTGCCGCTGGTGCCCGCCGAGCGCGGGGAGCTGGTGCCCGCGTCCTTCGGCCAGCGCCGCCTGTGGTTCCTCGACCGGCTGGAGGGCGCCGAGTCGCCCTACAAGATCCCGATCGGCCTGCGCCTGCGCGGCACCCTGGACGTGCCCGCGCTCACCGCCGCCCTGCGCGACGTGGTGGGCAGGCACGAGGTGCTGCGCACCGCCTACCCCGAGGTCGGCGGCGAACCGGTGCAGCTGGTGCTCGACGTCGACGCCGCCGCCCCGCCGGTGCTGGTCCGCGAGCTGCCCGAGGCCGAGCTGCGCGCCGCGGTGCTCGACGAGGTCGCCAGGGGCTTCGACCTGGCCACCGAGGGCCCGCTGCACGTGACCGCCTACCGGGTCGACGAGCAGGAGTGGTTCCTGCTCATCGTCCTGCACCACATCGCCGGTGACGGCTGGTCGATGGCCCCGCTGGCCCGCGACCTGTCCACCGCCTACACCGCCCGGCTGGCCGGTGCGGGTCCGGAGTGGACGGACCTGCCGGTGCAGTACGCCGACTACGCGATCTGGCAGCGCGCGGTCATGGGCTCCGAGGACGACCCCGGTTCGCAGATCGCCCAGCAGGCCGCCTACTGGCGCGACACCCTCGCCGGGCTGCCCGACGAGCTGGAGCTGCCCGCCGACCGGCCCCGGCCCGCCGCGCCGACCTACGCGGGCGGCACCCTCCTGTTCGACCTCGACGCCGAGCTGCACGCCAAGCTCGGCGCCTTGGTCGCCGACGGGCAGGCCAGCCTGTTCATGGTGCTGCAAGCCGCCGTGTCGGCGCTGCTGACCCGGCTGGGCGCGGGCACCGACATCCCGCTGGGCTCCCCGATCGCGGGCCGCACCGATGAAGCGCTCGACGAGCTGGTCGGGTTCTTCGTCAACACCCTGGTGCTGCGCACCGACACGTCCGGCGACCCCACCTTCCGCGAGCTGCTCGGCCGGGTGCGGGAGACGGTGCTCGGCGCCTACGCCCACCAGGACCTGCCGTTCGAGCGGCTGGTGGAGATCCTGAACCCGCCGCGCTCGATGGGCCGCAACCCGCTGTTCCAGACCCTGCTGGTGCTCCAGAACAACCGCACCGGCGACCTGGCGCTGCCCGGCCTGGCCGTCGAGGTCGAGCCGACCGGGGCGCACGCCGCCCAGTTCGACCTGTCGTTCGACTTCACCGAGCGCACCGCCGACGGCCGCCCCGCCGGGCTCGCGGGCCGCTTCGACTACAGCAGCGAGCTGTTCGACGCCGCCACCGCCCAGGCCGTGCTGGACCGGCTCACCCGGCTGCTGCGCGCCGTCGCGGACGACCCGGACGTGCGCGTCAGCGCCGTCCCGCTGCTCGGGGAGCAGGAGCGCGCCCGGCTGCTGACGGAGTTCACCGACACCGCCGCCCCGCTCGACATCGCGGGCAGCAAGGGCATCGTGGAGCGGGTCCGCGCGCTGGCGGTGTCCACACCGGACGCCACCGCGCTCGTCGACGACGCGGGGACCTGCTCCTACGCCGAACTGGCCGCCCGGGCGGGCGCGCTGGCCGCCGAGCTGTCCGACGCCCGCACCGGCGACATCGCCGCCGTGCTGTCCGACCGCTGCGCCCTGGTGCCCACCGCGTTCCTCGGCGTGCTCTGGGCCGGTGCCGCCTACACCCCGCTCGACCCGAAGGCCCCCGCCGCGCGCTCCGCGGGCCTGCTGCGCGACAGCGGTGCCCGCTGGCTGCTGGCCGCCCCGGCCCGCGCCGAGCAGGCCGCCGCGCTGGCCGCCGAGGCGGGCACCGGCGTCCGGGTCGTCGTGCTCGACGAGGACCTGCTCGGGCGGCGCGGCCCGCTGCCCGAGGTGCGCGGGGAGGACGACGACCTCGCCTACGTCATCTTCACCTCCGGGTCCACCGGCAAGCCCAAGGGCGCCATGGTCCACCGGCTCGGCATGGTGAACCACCTGCTGTGCAAGGTGGAGGACCTGGAGCTGGCCCCGGGTGGCGCGCTGGTGCAGAACGCGCCGCTGTCGTTCGACATCTCGGTGTGGCAGATGCTCGCCGCGCTCGCCGCGGGCGGCACCACCCGGGTCGTCGGCGACGAGACCGCGCAGGACCCCGACGCGCTGTTCGCCCTGACCCGCGACGAGCACATCGGCGTCCTGGAGGTCGTGCCCTCGCTGCTGCGCACCGCCCTGGACGCCTGGGACGCCGGTGCCGAGGTGCCCGCCCTGGACCGCCTGCGGTACCTGGTGGTCACCGGCGAGACGCTGCCCGCCCCGGTGTGCGCCCGCTGGTTCGAGCGCTTCCCCGGCATCCCGCTGGTCAACGCCTACGGGCCCACCGAGTGCTCCGACGACGTCACCCACGCGGTGCTGGCGTCGATGGCCGACATCCCCGGCACCCGGGTGCCCATCGGCCGCTCCATCCGCAACACCCGCCTCTACGTGCTCGACGAGCTGCTCAACCCGGTGCCCCTCGGGGTCGTCGGGGAGCTGTGCGTCGGCGGCGTCGGGGTGGGCCTGGGCTACCTGGGCGACCCGGAGAAGACCGCCAGGGCCTTCGTCGACGACCCGTTCGAGCCCGGCGCCCGCCTCTACCGCACCGGCGACCGCGTCCGCCACCTGCCCGACGGGCGCATCGAGTTCCTGGGCCGGGTCGACCACCAGGTGAAGATCCGCGGCCAGCGCATCGAGCTGGGCGAGGTCGAGGCCGCGCTGCGCGGCCTGCCCGGGGTCTCCGACGCGGTCACCGCCGTGCACGCCGACCCCGCCGGGCAGAACCGCCTCGTCGGGTACGTGCTCGGCCTCGACGACGCCCGCGGCCTGCGCGACGCGCTCGGCGCCGTGCTGCCCGAGGCGATGGTGCCCTCGGTCGTGCTGGCGCTGGCGGAGTTCCCGCTCACCCGCAACGGCAAGGTCGACCGCAAGGCGCTGCCCGCACCCGACTTCGGCGCGGTGGCCACCGGCCGCGCGGCCCGCACCCCCGCCGAGCACGTGCTGTGCGCGGTGTTCGCGGAGGTCCTGGGCGTGGCCGCGGTGGGCGCCACGGACGACTTCTTCGACCTGGGCGGCCACTCCCTGCTGGCCACCCGCCTGGTCAACCGCGTCCGCGCGGTGCTGGGCGTGGAGCTGCCGGTGCGGGTGCTGTTCGAGTCGCCCACCCCGGCCGCGGTCGCGGAGCGGCTCACCGGGGCCGGTGGCGCCCGCGCCGCGCTGACCGCCCAGCCGCGGCCCGAGCGGGTCCCGCTGTCGTTCACCCAGCGCAGGCTGTGGTTCCTCAACCAGCTGGAGCCGGGGTCGGCCGCCTACAACGTGCCGCTGGCGCTGCGCCTCGACGGCGCGCTGGACGTGGCCGCGCTGCGCGCCGCGCTGGCCGACGTGGTGGGCAGGCACGAGAGCCTGCGCACCCGCTTCCCCGAGGTCGACGGCGAACCCCACCAGCTCGTCGTGCCCGCCGCCGAGGCCGCGCCCGCGCTGCCGGTGACCGCGCTGCCCGCCGCCGAGGTGGGCGCCGCCGTCGCCGCGGCCGCCCGCCGCGGCTTCGACCTGGGCACCGACCTGCCGCTGCGCGCCGACCTGCTCGCCGTCGGCGCCGAGGAGCACGTGCTGGTGCTGGTGGTCCACCACATCGCCAGCGACGGCGGCTCGGCGGGCCCGCTGGCCCGCGACCTGGCCGCCGCCTACACCGCCCGCGCCGAGGGCCGCGCCCCGGCCTGGTCGCCGCTGCCGGTGCAGTACGCGGACTTCGCGCTGTGGCAGCGGCGGGTGCTCGGCTCCGACACCGACCCGGGCAGCCCGCTGTCCGCGCAGCTCGCGCACTGGCGCACCGCCCTGGCCGGGCTGCCCGAGGGCATCGAGCTGCCCACCGACCGCCCGCGCCAGGCCACCTCCGAGTTCGCCTCCGGCTCGGTCGAGCTGGCGCTGCCCGCCGAGCTGCACGCCCGGCTCGACGGCGTGGCCAGGGCGCACTCGGTGAGCCTGTTCATGGTCGTGCAGGCGGCGCTGTCGGCCCTGCTGACCCGGTTGGGCGCGGGCACCGACATCCCGCTGGGCTCCCCGGTCGCGGGCCGCACCGATGAAGCGCTCGACGACCTCGTCGGGTTCTTCGTCAACACCCTGGTGCTGCGCGCGGACACCTCCGGCGACCCCACCTTCGCCGAGCTGCTGGACCGGGTCCGCGAGACCGACCTGGCCGCCTTCGCCCACCAGGACCTGCCGTTCGAGCGGCTGGTGGAAGAGCTGAACCCGCCGCGCTCGATGAGCAGGCACCCGCTGTTCCAGGTGGTGCTGTCCTTCCAGGGCCACACCCCGGTCGCCGCCGAGCTGCCCGGCCTGCGGATCACCGGCCTGCCGGTGTCCTCGGGCGGGGCGAAGTTCGACCTCACCGTCCACCTGGCCGAGCACCGCGCGGCCGACGGCGCCGCCGCGGGCGTGGCGGGCCGGGTCGAGTTCCGCCGCGACCTGTTCGACGCGGGCTCCGCCCAGGCCATCGGTGACCGGCTGGTGCGCTTCCTCGCCGCAGTCGCCGACGACCCCGGCCTGCGCGTCGGCGCCGTCGACCTGCTCGACGCCGCCGAGCGGGAGAAGGTCGTGGTCACCTGGAACGACACCGCCACCACCGACCCGGTGCTGCCCGCCCCCGCGCTGTTCGAGGCCCAGGTGGACCGCACCCCGGGTGCCACGGCCGTCGTCGACGGGGACGTGGAGTTGACCTACGCCGAGCTCGACGCCCGGGCCAACGGCCTGGCCGCCCACCTCGTCGGGCTCGGCGTCGGCCCGGAGCGGTTCGTCGCGGTGGCCCTGCCCCGCTCGGCCGCGCTGCTCACCGCGCAGCTGGCCGTGCTCAAGGCGGGCGGGGCCTACGTCCCGGTCGACCCGGACTACCCGGCCGAGCGGATCGCGTTCATGCTCGACGACGCCGACCCGACCCTGGTGATCACCGGCACGGGCGTCGAGCTGCCCGCCACGCCCGCGCCCCGGCTGCTGCTCGACCGGCTCGACGTGGCGCCCAGCACCGAGCGCAGGCAGCCGCCCGCGCTGCGCACCCCCGCCTACGTCATCTTCACCTCCGGCTCCACCGGGCGGCCCAAGGGCGTCGTCGTCGAGCACTACTCCTTCGCCGACTACCTCCAGTTCGCCGCCGCCTCCTACGACGGGGTGGGCGGGCTGGCCCTGCTGCACTCGCCCATCTCGTTCGACCTCACCGTCACCGCCACCTACGTCCCGCTGGTCACCGGCGGCACGGTGCAGGTCGCCTCGTTCGAGGAGGCCGACGACGCCACCGTCGCCCGGCTGCGGCAGCGGCCCGCGACCTTCGTCAAGGCCACCCCGAGCCACCTGCCGCTGCTCTCGGCGCTGCCGCCGGAGTACTCGCCCACGACCGAGCTGCTGCTCGGCGGCGAGCTGCTGCTGGGCGAGCTGGTCGACCAGTGGCGCGAGGACCACCCCGGCGCGGCCGTGCTCAACATGTACGGCCCCACCGAGACCACGGTGAACTGCAGCCAGTTCCGCGTGGCGCCCGGCACGGCGATCGGCCCCGGCCCGCTGCCCATCGGCGGCCCGCTGGACAACACGCTGTTCTACGTCCTCGACGACCAGCTGCGGCTGGTGCCCCCCGGCGCCCCCGGCGAGCTGTACGTGGCGGGCAACTGCCTGGCCCGCGGCTACCTCAACCGGCCGGGGATGACCAGCGCGAAGTTCGTGCCCGACCCGTTCGCCGCCGACGGCTCCCGGATGTACCGCACCGGCGACGTCGTGCGGTGGAACGCCGACGGCACGCTGAGCTTCCTGCGCCGCGTCGACGACCAGGTCAAGCTGCGCGGGTTCCGCGTGGAGCTGGGCGAGGTCGAGGCCGTGCTGGCCGGGCACCCGGCGGTGGCCCGCGCCACCGCCGTCGTCCGCGAGGACCGGCCCGGCGACCAGCGGCTGGTGGCCTACGCCGTGCTCGACGCCCCGGCCGAACCGGGCGAGCTGCGCGCCCACGTCGCCGCCGGGCTGCCCGAGTACATGGTGCCCAGCGCGGTGGTGGTGCTCGACGCGCTGCCGCTGACCCCCAACGGCAAGGTCGACCGCGCGGCGCTGCCCGCCCCCGACCTCGCCGCGGGCACCGGGCGCGGGCCGCGCGACCAGCGCGAGCGGCTGATGACCGAGCTGTTCGCCGAGGTCCTGGCCGTGCCGTCGGTGTCGATCGACGACGGGTTCTTCGACCTGGGCGGGCACTCGCTGCTGGCCACCAGGCTGATCAGCCGGGTGCGCGCGGTGTTCGGCGTCGCCCTCGGGGTGCGCACGCTGTTCGAGGCGCCCACCCCCGCCGAGCTGGCCGCCCGCCTCGACGGCGGCGACGAGCGCGCCGGTGCCTTCGACACGCTGCTGCCGCTGCGCGGCCGGGGTGGCCGGGCCCCGCTGTTCTGCCTGCCGCCCGCCAGCGGGTTCGGCTGGTCCTACGCCGGGCTGATGCGCCACCTGGACCCCGACGTGCCGATCTACGCGCTGCAATCGGCGGGCCTGGCCGAGGACGTGCCGCTGCCGACGACGGTGGCCGAGACCGCCGAGCGGTACCTGGCCGACATCCGCGCGGTCGCCCCGCACGGGCCCTACCGGCTGCTCGGCTGGTCCTACGGCGGTGTGGTGGCCCACGAGGTCGCCGCGCGGCTGGAGGCCGCGGGGGAGCGGGTGGAGCTGCTGGCGCTGCTCGACTCCTTCCCCAAGACCGACGCCGAGCGCGCCGGGGACCGGGTGGTCGACCAGCGCGAGCTGTACGAGGCCATGCTCGACCTCGCCGGGTACGACCGCTCCGGCCTGGCCGACCCGCTCGACGAGACCGCCGTGGTGGCCCTGCTGCGCGAGCAGGGCGGCGTGCTCGGCGACCTCGACGAGCGCGGCCTGACCGCCCTGCACCGGGTGTTCGCCAACAACACCGCGCTCGCCCGCGACTTCACCCCCGGCACCGTCACCGCCGACGCGCTGCTGTTCGTCGCCGCCCGCGACGCCGTGCCCGGCGCCGTCGACCGGTGGACCCCGCACCTGCGCGGTGGTCTGTCCACAGTGGATGTCGACGCCACGCACAACGACCTGACCCAGCCCGAGCCGCTGGCCGCCATCGGCGCGGTGCTGGCCCGGCTGCTCGCCTGACCCATTCCGAGAGGGAGACCCACCATGAGCACCAACCCGTTCGACAACACCGACGGCCGGTTCCTCGTCCTGGTCAACACCGAGAACCAGCACTCGCTGTGGCCGGTGTTCGCCGAGGTGCCCGACGGCTGGTCCGTCGCGCTCACCGAGTCCAGCCACACCGACGCGCTGGCCTTCGTCGAGCGCAACTGGACCGACATGCGCCCGGCGAGCCTCGTCGCGGCCATGGACCGCTGAGCGCGGTTGCAGGAAGTGGAAGAAGCGTTGGGACCCCCGCCGCGCCGCACTAGCGTTGGCGGCGCGATGGGGGAGACCCGGCCAGGCCCGGGGGAACAGGGCGCAGCGGCGCCGATCCCCGCGACGAACACGAGGTGACCGAGATGACTGAACGACGCCGCGCGCTGGTCACCGGGGGCTCCCGGGGCATCGGTCGCGCCGTGGCGCTCGCCCTGGCCGAGCGGGACCACGACATCGCCTTCTGCTACCGCGCCGAGTCCGACGCCGCCCGGCGGACCGCCGAGGAGCTGGCCGGGCTGGGCGCCAGGGTGCACCACGCCCCCTGCGACGTGGCCGACGGCGAGGCGGTGGAGACCTTCGTCAAGACCGCCGAGGCCGAGCTCGGCCCGCTCGACGTGCTGGTGAACTCCGCGGGCATCACCCGCGACAGCGCGCTGGTGATGATGTCGCCCGCCGACTGGTCGTCGGTCATCGACACCAACCTCACCGGCGTGTTCAACTTCTGCCGCACCGTCTCCTTCGGCTTCATGAAGCGCCGGGCGGGCACCATCGTCAACGTGTCCTCGGTGGCCGGGGTGTACGGCAACCGCGGTCAGGCCAACTACTCCGCGTCCAAGGCGGGCATCAACGGCATGAGCCGCGCCCTGGCCAAGGAGCTGGCCGGGGCCGGGGTCCGGGTCAACGTGGTGGCCCCCGGCTACATCGAGACCGACATGACCGAGGAGCTGTCCGACAAGGTCAAGAAGACCGCCATGGCCTCGATCCCGCTGCGCCGCTTCGGCACCGCGCGGGACGTGGCCGAGGTGGTGGCCTTCCTGGCCTCCGACCGGGCCGGGTACATCACCGGCCAGGTGATCCAGGTCGACGGCGGGATCGTGCTGTGACGCGCGCCTTCGCCGCACCGCTGACCGCGGTGGACCACGTCGAGCGGACCGGGCTCGACGCGGTCACCGCGGTCAAGCGGATCACCGCGGACGACCCCTACCTGGGCGGGCACTACCCGCACCTGACGATCTACCCCGGCGTGTTCAGCGTCGAGACCGTCTACCAGGCCGCGCGCGCCGAGGTGCTGCGCGACCGGGCGGGCGCGACCGCCACGCTGGTCGCGGTGGACTCGGTGAGCTTCCGCGCCCCGCTGCTGCCCGGCGACACCCTGCGCGCCGAGTGCACGCTGTCCGAGGTGGAGGACGGGCGGGTCACCGTCCGCGCCACCTGCAAGCGCTCCGACGGCCAGACCGCCGCCAAGGTGCGCATGACCCTCGCCGTGCGGGAGGACCAGCCGTGATCGAGCACTCCGAGCTCAAGCTGCTCCTGCCGCACCGCCACCCCATCCTCCAGGTCGACCGCGTCCTGGAACTGGTCCCCGGCGAGCGGGTCGTGGCGGTCAAGGCCGTCACCGGCTCCGAGCCCTGCTTCGCCGACCTCGGCGCGGGCGGCGACCACGGCTACCCCGTGTCGCTGCTGCTGGAGTCGCTGGGCCAGACGGCCGCGGTGCTCTGGCTGCGCTCCGCCGAGCTGGCTGGCCGCCCCACCGACGGCACCCTGGTCTTCGGCGCCGCGCGCGGCATCGAGGTGCGCGGCCCCGTGCTCCCCGGCGACGTGCTGCGCCACGTCGTCGAGATGGAGTCGGACAAGGGCGACACCGCGCTGCTGCGCGGCGAAACCTGGGTCGGTGAGCGGCGCGTGGCCACCGTCGCCTCGATGCACGTGGCCCTGCGCGGCGCCGCCGCGCTCACCCCCGCCTGAACCGGCGGACCCGACCCACCACCCCCGAAAGACCCCGCCGGGCGACGCCCGGCGGGACAACCCCCGAGGAGGAACCCCCCATGACCACAGCCATCAGCGCCGAGCGCATGCAGGCCCTGCGCGACATCGCGGTCGAGGTCCTGGAGATCGAGGACGACGAGATCACCGAGACCAGCCTGTTCGCCGAGGACCACGACGCCGACTCGCTGCGCGCCATCGAGATCCTCGCCCGCATCGAGAAGCAGTTCAAGGTGGACATCCCGCAGTCGGAGCTGCCGAACATGGTCAACCTGCAGGCGGTGTACGCCGTGGTGGCCCAGTACGCGGGCTGGCAGGACTGACATGGGCCGTCGAGTCGTCATCACCGGCCTGGGGCCGGTGTCGAGCATCGGCACCGGCGCGGCCGCGTTCTGCGCGGGCCTGCGCTCGGGCCGCAGCGGGATCTCCCCGATCACCGCGTTCGACACCACCGGGTTCCCGCACACCAGGGCGGGCGAGGTCACCGACTTCGACCCCAAGGCGCTGCTGGAGCGGATCTCCCCCCAGGACTGGGGCCGCACCAGCCAGTTCGCCGCCGCGGCGGCCAGGCTGGCCGTCCGCGACGCCGGGATCGACCCGACGGAGCTCTCCCGCGCCGCGGCGGGGTCCTGCATGGGCACGACGGGTGGTGAGTCCCAGGTCCTGGAGCGGTTGACCGAGGACGCGCTGGGGTCGGGCTTCGGCGGGGTCGACCGCGCGCTGGCCGCGCAGGTGCCCGGCTCCCGGCTGGCGGTCGCCGTCAACCGGGAGCTGGGGCTCACCGGCGAGGCCCTGACCCTGTCCACCGCGTGCTCGGCGTCGAACTACGCCGTCGGGCACGCCTACGACCAGATCCACACCGGCGAGGCGGACTACGTCGTCGCGGGCGGCGCCGACTCCGTCGAGCGCTGGTCGCACGCCGGGTTCTACCGGCTGGGCGCGGTGGCCGAGGAGTTCTGCCGCCCGTTCGACCGCGACCGCACCGGCATCCTCGTCGGCGAGGGCGGCGCGGCGCTGTTCCTGGAGTCGCTGGACTCCGCGCTGGCCCGGGGCGCCCGGGTCTACGCCGAGGTCCTGGGCTACGGGCTCAACTGCGACGCCCACCACATGACCGCGCCGAACAAGGACAGCATCGTGGCCTGCATCAAGCAGGCCCACCGCAACGCGGGCGTCGCGGCGTCCGAGGTCGACTACATCTGCGCGCACGGCACCGGCACCCCGGCCAACGACCTGGCCGAGGCGACCGCCGTGCACGAGGCCTTCGACGGCGCCCCGCCGCCGATCAGCTCGGTGAAGTCGATGCTCGGGCACACCATGGGCGCGGCCAGCGGGTTCAGCGCGATCGCCACCGTGCTGGGCATCCACGAGTCGTTCCTGCCGCCCACCACCAACTTCACCACCCCCGACCCGGCGCTGCCCGAGGTCGACCCGGTGCCGAACGCCGCGCGCGAGCAGCCGGTGCGGGTGGCCCAGGTCAACGGCTTCGCCTTCGGCGGCAACAACGCCATCACGATCTTCGGACGGTACTCATGACCGCACCAGCCACCGCCACCGAGCGGCCCGGCACCGGTGGACCGGCCGTGCTGGCCATCACCGGCTGGGGCGTGGTCAGCCCGATCGGCCTGGGCGCGGACGCCTTCGCCGACGGCCTGGCCACCGGCCGCACCGGCACCGCCGACGTCTCCGGGATGTTCGACGAGCCGATGCCGCGCCCCGACGGGTTCGCCGTCGTCGACTTCGCCGTCAAGGACCACCTGGGCCGCAAGGGCACCTCGTTCTTCGACCGGTCCACCTCGCTGGCCCTGGTCGCCTGCCAGCAGGCCATCGCCGACGCCGCGCTCGACGTGGCGGAGGTGGGCAGCGAGCGGGTCGGCATCGTCATGGGGACGACCGCGGGCAGCGTGAAGTCCACCAGCGACTACAGCAGGGCCACGTTCGTCGAGGACAAGCCCTACCTGGTCAACCCGCTGATCTTCCCCAACGCGGTGATGAACGCCGCCGCCGGGCAGGCCGCCATCCGGTTCAAGATGCGCGGGGTGAACGCCACCGTCGCCGGTGGGCAGGCCGCCGCGCTCTCCGCGCTGCGCTACGCCCGCGGCCAGATCGGGCTCGGCCGCGCCGACGTGCTGCTGGTCGGCGCCACCGAGGAGTTCTGCCCGCAGACCGCCTGGGGCACCGAGTTCGCCATGCGCGAGCACGGCGGCTCCCTGGCCGCGGGGGAGGGGGCCGCGGTGTTCGTGGTCGAGGACGCCGAGCGCGTCCGCGCCCAGGGCCGCACCCCCGACGCCGAGGTGCTGGCCGTGGAGGTCGGCACCCACCTGCCCGCGGACGAGGCCACCCCGGGCAGCGACTTCTCCCCGTCGCTGGCCCGCGTCATCACCCGGGCGCTGGAGCGCGCGGGCGTGCGGCCCGACGAGGTGTGGGCGGTGTCGTCGGCGGAGAACGGCATGCCGGTGCGCGACGGGTACGAGGACGCCGCCATCACCGCCGCGCTGGGCGGCGCCCCGGAGCGCATCCGGGTGAAGACCGCCGTCGGCGAGGGCGCCAGCGCCGCCAACGCGCTCCAGGTCGCCGCCGTGCTCGCCCGCCACCGCCGCGACGGCGCGCTCGACGGCCGCGCGTCGGTCGTCACCACGCGCACGCCCGACGGCGTCGTGGGCGCCGCCGTCCTGAGGGGGTGGCGGGGCCGTGACCGGCAGGGCTGAGCCGACCGCGATCACCGGCGGCGCGCTCGTGTGCTGCCTCGGGGACGCCGACGAGACCTTCACCGCGCTGCTCGACGGGCGCGACGGGCTGGGCCCGCTGCGCCACGTCGACCCGGCCGCGGTGGGCGTCGCGCACGGCTACTTCCTGCCCGAGGACGACGAGGAGCAGGGCCGGGTGGGCCGCTGGCTGGCCGCGGTGGTGGCCGAGGCCGCCGCCCAGGCGGGCCTGGACACCGACCGGCAGCGGGTGGCGGTGCTCGTCGGCACCGGGCTGCGCGAGCTGCGCGGCCTGGAGCGCGCGCACGCCGACGGCGCCCCCTTCGCCGCCCCGGACCTGCACTTCGACGCCGCCGTGCGCTCGGTGCTGCCCGGCGCGACCGAGGTCATCACGCTGTCCAACGCCTGCTCGGCCAGCGGGTTCGCCCTCGGCCTCGGCGTGGACATGCTCGCACTCGACGAGGCCGACGCGGTCGTCGTCGCCGGGTGCGACGGGATGACCGAGTCCATGCTCGCCGTCATCGGCCGGGTCGCCGTCGAGGCCTCCGACCGGGTGCGGCCCTTCGACGCCGACCGGCGCGGGGTGCTGCTCGGCGAGGGCGCGGTGGCCGTGGTCGTGCAGCGGCAGGCGGACCTGCCCCCCGGGCGGGCCCCGCTGGCGAAGGTGCTCGGCGTCGGCATGACCTGCGACGCCTTCCACGAGACCGCGCCGGTGCTGGCGGGCGTGGTCGCCGCGATCCGCGACGCGCACGCCCGCGCCGACCTCGACCCCGAGCAGGTCGACCTGGTCGTCGCGCACGGCACCGGCACCGCGCTCAACGACCCGACCGAGTCCGCCGCGCTCGTCGAGGTGTTCGGCGCCGACGGGCCCCTGGTCACCGGCATCAAGGGCGCCACGGGCCACACCTCGGGCAGCGCGGCCCTGATGAGCCTGCTCGTCGCGGTGCGCGCGCTGCGCACCGGGGCCGTCCCACCCGTGGTCGGCCTGCGCACCACCATCCCCGAGGCGGCGCCGCTGCGCATGGTCATCGGTGACCCGGTGGCCACGACCGGGTCCGTGGCCCAGGTCAACGCCTTCGGCTTCGGGGGAGTCAACGCCGTCACCCTGGTGGAGGTCTGATGCGAGTCGCGATCACCGGCCGGAGCACGCACGTCCCCGGCCTCACCGCCCGGGAGCTGCCCGGTTCCCCGCTGGAACCCGCGGCGAGCGCCGCCGACGCCCACCTCGTGCTGGGCCGCAAGGGCCTGCTGGCCAAGGAGCCCGCCACCCGGCTCGCGCTGTGCGCGGTGCACGAGGCGTTCGGGCTGCGCGGCAAGCTCACCGAACCGCTGCCCGGTGCCGCGGGCACCGCCGTGGTGGTGGCGTCCAACCTGGGCAACGCCGCCACGGTGTGCGAGATGGTCGACCAGGCCCGCGCGGGCGGCGGGGTCAGCGCGCTGGAGGCGCCCAACGCCTCCAGCAACGTCATCGCCTCGACCATCGCCATCCGCTACGGGTTCACCGGCCCGAACCTCATGGTGTGCAGCGGCGCGACCGCGGGCATGGACGCGGTGCGCCTGGCCGTGCTCCTGCTGCGCGCGGGCCGCACGCACCGCGTGGTCGTCGTGGGCGCCGAGCCCGACGACGCGGTCGCCACCGCGCTCGTGCCCGGCCTGCGCGCCGCGGCCGCCTGCGTGGTGCTCGAACCGCACGTGCGCGGCGACGGCGTGCTCCTGGGCGCCGTGCGCCGCGGCCGCGCCCGCGGCCTGGACCTGCCGGTGGGGCGGACCTACGGCGCCGAGGGCGTCCTGCAGGTCGCCGCCGCGGCGGCCCTGGCGGTCGACGGCGGCGCCGAGGTCGTCGCCGCCTGCGGCGCCGAGCCGGACGGGCACGCCTACACCACCCTGAGCCCGGTCACCAGCCGCGAGCTGGCGATCGTCGGCGGAGCCGTGGCCGGATGAGCACCCCCGACCCGTGGTCGCCGCACCGCGCCGGGGACCACCCGGCGTGGCGGCTCGGCGACCGCGGGCCGCTGGTGCTCGCCGTGCACGGCATCGAGGACCGCTGGCGCGGCTGGACGCCGCTGGCCCGCCTGCTCGCAGACCGGTTCCGGGTCGTCGCGGTGGACCCGCCGTGGCGCTCGGGCAACGACTACACCTGGCGGGCCCGGTGCTCGCCCGGCCAGTGGCTGGCGGACGCCGCCGCGGCGCTGGGCGAGCCGGTGGACGTCCTGCTCGCGCACTCCTTCGGCGCCAACGCGGCGCTGGAGGCCCTGGCGGGCGGGCTGCGCCCCGGCCGGGCGGTGCTCATCGCCCCCTCCTACCGACCGCTGGAGCACGCCGACGACGACGCGCTGCGCGCGGCGTCCACCGCCGCGCTCGGCGCGACCGTCCGCGACGGCCTGCGCGTGCGGCTGGGCCACCGCCGCGACCGGGTGGACGCCGAGCTGCTGCGCGGCATGGCCGCGGGCCTCAGCGACCACCTGGTGCCGCTGGCCTTCCCCGTGTTCTACCGCACCTTCACCGAGTCCGGCCGCCTGGCCCTGTCCGCTGTGGACACCCCGGCGCTGGTGCTCGGCGGCCGCGCGGACCCGGCGCTGGCCGGGTCCCGCGCGACCGGGCTGGCCAGGGACTTCCCGGCCGCCCGGGTCGTGCTGCGCGAGCACTACGGCCACTTCTGCCACATCGACCAGGCCGCCGAGGTGGCCGCCGACATCACCCCGTTCCTGTGCACCGACCCCGTGGGAGGACCCACCCGATGACCGCGCTCATCCCCGACCCGACCACCCCCGCGCCCTCCCTGCTCGACGGGCCCGCCGCCGTCCGGGTCGACCGCCCCCGCTACGAGGGCGCCAACATCCGCACCTGGATCGGGTTCAAGCACTTCATGTACCTGGTCGAGGAGGGCGTGCTCCAGTACTTCCGCGAGCGCGGCCTCGGCGCCCGCTCGCTCTACCAGGAGCACGGCCTCGGCCTGGAGGTCGTGGAGTTCTCCGCGCAACTGCCGCACCTGCTGGAGGTCGACGACGAGGTCGAGGTCGTCGTCGACACCGCGCCGCGGCAGAAGCCGGGGCACGGCCTCGCGCTCGTCGCCCAGCTGTTCCTGCTGCGCGACGGCGAGCGGCACCTGGCGCTCAAGGGCAAGCTGCGCGTGGCGCTGGTCCGCGAGGAGCACCCGCCCGCCACCGCGCCCGCCCCCGAGGCCGTGCTGCCCTTCGTCGTCGACGGCGTGGACGGGCTCGCGGACGCGGGCGGCGAGCCGCTGGCCATCGCCCCCGGGCAGTCGGTCGAGGACGTGCTGTCCCCGGCCGGGTCCAACGCCTTCGTCTGGTCCTGGCAGATCCCCTACTTCTACTGCCACTTCTCCAACCGCCTCCAGAGCTCGGGCTACGTGCGCGCGATGGAGGAGGTCACCGACCGCTTCCTGCGCGACCGCGGGTTGCAGATCGGCACCATCCTGCGCGAGCGCGCGTGGATCCCCGTGGTCTCCCGGGCGAAGGTGCACATGCTGGCCGACGCCTACATGGAGGAGGTCGTGCACACCGTCTTCACCGTGCAGGACATGATCAAGGACATCTCCTACACCGCCACCGTGGACCACTACGTCCAGCGCGGCGACCAGCTGGTGCGCACCGCCACCGGCACGATCATGCACGGCTACGCCTACAGCCGCGGCGAGCGCGCGGGCACCGTCGCCAGCATCGACCCGGCCACCGCCGCGCTGCTGCTCGGGGAGGCGTGATGGCGAAGCTGCCCAAGGGGGCGCCCAAGGTCTACTTCTCGCTGCGCAGCCCGTTCAGCTGGATGGCCGTGCGCCGCCTGCGCGAGCGCGTCCCGGACGCGCGCGAGCTGCTGGACTTCATCCCGTTCTACGAGCCGGACGACCGCTCGGCGGCCATGCTGGCCGAGCGCGGCGGCGAGTTCCACTACGTGCCGATGAGCAAGGCCAAGCACCTCTACATCCTCAACGACACCAAGCGCCTGGCCGCCCGCTTCGGCTACGCGATGAAGTGGCCGGTCGACATCGACCCGGTGTGGGAGCTGCCGCACCTGGCCTGGATCGTCGCGGGCGACCTCGGGGTGCAGGACGCCTACTACGACGCGGTGATGGCCGCCCGCTGGGAGCGCGGCGAGGACATCTGCGACCCGGCGGTGCTGCGCGGCGTGCTGGCGGGCGCGGGCCTGCCGGTCGAGCCGCTGCTGGGCGCCCCCGACGACGACGCGGTGCGCGGCCGGGGCGTGGACGCGCTCATGTCGATGTACTCCGACGACGTCTTCGGCGTGCCGTACTTCAAGTGGGGCGTGCACCGGTTCTGGGGCCTCGACCGGCTGGAGACCTTCCTGGACCTGCTGGAGCCCGCCCTGCCCGAGCTGCGCGCCCGCCGCGCCGCGGTGGCGCCGGAGGCCGCGCCGCTGGCCGGGCTGCCCGAGCCCGCGCTGGCCGCGGTCGGCGCGTACGACCGCGACACCGCGGGCGGCTGCGGCTGATGTCCGCCCCCGCCCGCCGCGCACCGCTGGTCCTGCTGTCCAGCGTGTCGTCGGACGCCCACACCTGGAACCTGGTCTTCCTCCAGCTGCTGCTGGAGGAGACCGGGCACCGGGTGGTGAACCTCGGCGCCTGCGTCCCCGACGACCTGCTCCTGGCCGAGGTCGCCGCGCACGCCCCGGACGCGGTGGTGATCTCCACGGTCAACGGCCACGGGCACGCCGACGGCGCCAGGGTCGTCGCCGCGCTGCGCGCCGGGCCCGCCGCCGCGGACCTGCCGATCGTGGTCGGCGGCAAGCTCGGCGTGGCCGGGCCCGACCCGGCGCTGGCCGAGGCGCTGGTGCGGGCCGGGGCGAGCGCGGTGTTCCAGGACGACGTCACCCCGGCCCGGCTGGTCACCACCCTGCGCGCCGCGCTCGGCCCGGCCGCGGCGGGCGCCCGGTGACCCCCGGGTTCGGCGCGGCGGTCCGCGCGGCGGGCGAGCTGGTCGTGCAGCCCAGGATGGGCTTCGCCGACCCGCGGGCCATGCGCGCGGGCCTGCTGGCCACCCGCGGCGCCCGCGCCACCACCGTCGGCACCATCACCGTCGACAGCTACACCCGGGTCGGTGACCTGGCCGCCGCCCGGCTCGCCGCCGAGCGCGGCACCCCGCTCAACGGGTACCCGATCGCCACCGCCGACCCGGTGGCCACCGCGGAGATGCTCGCGGCCGCCGCGTTCCCCGTGCAGGTCCGGCACGGGTCGGCCCTGCCCGCCCCGGTGTTCGACGCGATGGCCCGGCTCGGCCTGGCCGCCACCGAGGGCGGCCCGGTGTCCTACTGCCTGCCCTACAGCCGCGTCCCGCTCAGCCGCGCGGTGCCCGGCTGGGCCGAGTGCGTGCGCAGGCTCGCGGGCAGCGCCGAGGACGCGCACCTGGAGACCTTCGGCGGCTGCATGCTCGGCCAGCTCTGCCCACCCGGTCTGCTGGTGGCCCTGTCGGTGCTCGAAGCGCTGTTCTTCCGCTCGCACGGCGTGCGCGACGTCTCGCTGAGCCTGACCCAGCAGACCAACCGCGAGCAGGACCTCGAAGCGCTGCACGCCCTGCGCGCGCTGGCCGCCCGGTTCCTGCCGGACACCAGCTGGCACGTGGTCCTCTACGCGTACATGGGCGTGTACCCGCGCACCCCGTCCGGGGCCAGGGCGCTGCTCGCCGACGCCGCCGAGCTGGCCGTGCGCGGCGGGGCCGCGCGGCTGATCGTCAAGACCGAGGCCGAGGCCCACCGCATCCCCACCACCGCGGAGAACGTCGCCGCCCTGGAGCTGGCCGCCGCCGCGGCGCGGGCCGCCACCCCCGACCCGCTGCCGCCCCCGGACACCGGGCTGCTGGCCGAGGCGACCGCGTTGGTGGAAGCTGTCCTGGACCTCGACGCCGACCTGGGCAGGGCGCTGGTCCGCGCGTTCGCCGCTGGCGTGCTCGACGTGCCCTTCTGCCTGCACGCCGACAACGCGGGCCGGGCCCGCAGCCACGTCGACGACGACGGCTGGCTGCGCTGGTCGTCGGTGGGCTCCATGCCGCTCGACCGCGGCCGGGCGCACCGGGCGCCCGCGCTGTCGAGCTCCGGGCTGCTGGCGGCGCTGAGCCGCGTGCAACGCCGCTACGACGAGGAGGAGAGCCGTGTACTGGGCGATCGACCGAGTCCTGCCGCACTGGGACCAGCGTGAGCGCCACGAGCGCTGGATCGCCGCCGACCCGGACCGGGTCTGGTGGGCGCTGGCCGACCTGCGCGCCGACGAGCTGCCGCTGACCTCGCTGCTGTCGCGGGTGCGCGGCGGCCCGGCGGCCTGGCGCGGCGGCCAGCCGGAGCTGGCCGGGCTCAAGGTGCTGGAGAACATGGCCCCGCGCAGGCTGCACGCCGACCCACCGCGCGAGCTGCTGCTGGGCGACATCGCCCGCTACGCCGCGCTGCGCCCCAGCCGCCCGGACGTGCCCCGGGGCGACCTGTGCGCCTTCCGCGCGTTCAACGACCCGGGGTGGACCAAGGTGGCCATGAACTTCACCCTCTGCACGCAGGGGGGTGGCACGCTGCTGCGCACCGAGACCAGGGTGCTGAGCACCGACGCGGCCGCCAAGCGGGCCTTCGCCCGCTACTGGCTGCTGGTGCGCGCGGGCAGCGGGTTGATCAGACGTGACATCCTCAGGGGCGTCGACGCGCGCGTCGGCGCCGTGGCCGGGGCACCGGTCGTCGGGACAGGAGTCGGGGAAGGATGATGGGGTTGACGGTGAACGCGGCGGGGGCCCGGCAGGAGACCGGGGTTCGCCACCAGAAGACGTGGGCGGCGTGGGCGGCCTTCGCCTGGGCCGCGGTGTTCGCCGCGGTGAGCGCGTACTGGGCGCTGGGCGGCACGGTCGGCATCGACACCGTGGGCGGCGCCATCGCGGACCTGGTGCACTCCGGCGACAGCGCCGCCTCGGTGCTGGCCTGGGTGGCGGTGCTGATGAAGGTCGCGGGCATGGTCTACGCGCTGGCGCTCATCCAGCGCTGGGGGCGGGTGTTCCCGCGCTGGCTGATGCTCACCGGCGGGTGGGGCGCGACGGTCCTGCTGATCGTCTACGGCGGCGCGATCGTCGTCGTCGGGGCGCTGGTGGTCACCGGGGTGATCGAGGCGGCCCCCACCACGGACATGTACGCGATCCGCTGGCACCTGTTCCTGTGGGACCCCTACTTCGTCATCTGGGGCGTCCTGCTGGGCATCGCCACGGCCCACTACGCCAAGGCCACCCGCCGCGGTTAGCTCACCCGGGGGTGTGCACCCGGTCGGCCTCGACGGTGAGCACCACCCGCTGCTGGTCCCGCCCGCCGTACCAGGGGTAGGGCCTGCCCAGGTACTTGTGCGCGAGGGCGTCGATGTGCGCGTCGGCGCCCTCCGTCGTGCTCGACACCACCCGCCCGCGCACCGACCAGTACCGCGCGGGCGCGGACGGGTCGCTGACGGCCACCGCCACCCGGGGGTCGCGCGCGACGTTGCGCGCCTTCTGGTGCGTGGTGACGGTGTTGATGACGATGTGCTCGCCGTCGGTGTCCACCCAGGTCTGGGTGAGCTGCGGGGAGCCGTCGGGCATGAGCGTGGTGATGTGGCACAGCGCCGGTCCGGACAGGACATCGATCAGGTCGGGCGGCAAGGCGGTCACGTGCTGCTCCTCAGGTGTTCGTCGGGTGTTCAGCGCAGGGCACCGAAAGTGTGCTTGATCTCGGCCGCCAGCAGTTCCGGCTGTTCCAGTGCGGCGAAGTGCCCGCCCCTGGGCAGTTCGGCGAAGCGCACCAGGTTCGGGTAGCGCCGCTGGGTCCAGCGCAGCGACTTGCGCGCGTACTCGCCGGGCATGACGGTGACGCCGGTGGGCAGCGGGACCGGGCCGCGCGCCGAGGGCGGCGCCCACCGCCCGTTGGCCATCTCCCAGTACATCCGCGCCGCCGAGGTCGCCGTGCCCGGCAGCCAGTGCAGCATGATCCCGTCGATCAGCTCGTCGAGGGCGATGTGCCGCTCGGGGTCGCCGTGCTCGTCGTGGGTGCCGGTCACGTCCTGGACGAGGCCGTAGATCCAGGCCGCCAGCCCGGCGGGGGAGTCCGCGAGCGAGTAGCCGATGGTCTGCGGGCGGGTCGACATCTGCTGGGCGTAGGCGGAGAGCACCCGCTGGTAGTGCTCGGCCTCGGCCAGCATCCGGCGCTCGTCGGCATCGGCGTCGGCGACCTCCTGCGGCGTGGGCGGGAAGATCGCCATGTTCAGGTGCATGCCCACCAGCCCGGTGCCCGGCAGCACGGCGATCTCCTCAGTGACGGCCGCCCCGAGGTCGCCGCCCTGGGCGAACCAGCGGTCGTAGCCCAGCCGGGCCATCAGCGCCGCCCAGGCCCGCGCGGTGCGCCGCAGGTCCCAGCCCGGGGTGGTGGGGCGCCCGGAGAAGCCGAACCCGGGCAGGCTCGGGATCACCAGGTGGTACTCGTCGACGAGCAGGTCGACCAGTCCCCGGAACTCCAGCACCGACCCGGGCCACCCGTGGGTGAGCAGGATCGGCACGGCGTCCGGCGCGGGGGAGCGCACGTGCAGGAAGTGGATGTCGAGGCCGTCGATGGTGGTCTTGTGCTGGCCGAGGCCGTTGAGCGCGCGTTCCGCCCGGCGCCAGTCGTAGTCGGTGGCCCAGTGGTGCACGAGGCGCTGGAGGGTGGCGAGCCGCGGGCCCTGCGAGGTGTCCTCCACCGTCTCGGCGTCGGGCCAGCGGGTCGCGAGCAGGCGGGCGCGCAGCGCGGCCAGTTCGCTGTCGGGGACGTCGAGGGTGAAGGGGATGACGTCGTGCTGCGCTGGCTCCACGGTGTTCGTGGTGGTGTTCGTGGTGGTGGTCATGTCGGGCCTCCCGGCTGTCGGGATCGACCGTACCCGGAAGTGGAATAGCTCTTCAACTTGAAAGGCGTGTTTCCACTTCGCGTCCGGTGATCTAGGGTGGGGCGCGTGGGAACGCAGGCTGAGCCGTTGCGCCGGGACGCGCGGCGCAACCGGGAGCTGGTGCTCGCCGCCGCCCGGCGGCTCATGGCCGAGCGCGGGCTCGACGTGGGCTACGAGGAGATCGCCCGCGCCGCCGGGGTCGGCATGGGCACCGTCTACCGCCGCTTCCCCGAGCGCACGGCGCTCATCGACGCCCTGTTCAACGACCACATCGATACCCTCGTCGGACTGGCGGAGCAGGCCGGCGGGTGCGCTGACCCCTGGCACGGGCTGGTGGGGTTCATGGAGCAGAGCTTGCAGTTGCAGGAGGGCGATCGAGGTCTGTCCGAGGTCCTGCGCGGCCACCTGCACGCGGCCCGGCTGTCCAGCTCGGCCACCGAACGCGTCGCCCCCGTCGTGCAGGACCTCGTCGACCGGGCGCGGGCGGCGGGGGCGCTGCCCGACGACGTCACGCCCGGCGACTTCGCCCTCGTGCACCGGATGGTCTCGGGGGTGATGGACAGCGCGCCCGGCTCGCCGCTGTGGCGCCGCGCGCTGCACGTGGCCCTGGCGGGGCTGCGCTCGGGGAGCCCGCTGCCGGGTCCGGCCCCCGACCACGCCGCGATCGACGCGTTGCAAGGCGGCCGTTCAGGCGAGTAGGGGGCTGTGGACAACCGGTTGGCCCGGCGCGTCCGGTTGGATACTGTCGGCGCGTGAAGATTCCTGGTGCACTGCTCACCGCGCTGCTGGCCGTCGGGCTGGCCCTGCCCGTCTCGGCGTCCGCGCGCGCCGACGCGGCGGCGGACCCGGCCGCGTGGACGGGCCCGCTGAGCACCAGGGGTCGCTACATCGTCGACGCGAACGGCAACCGGTTCAAGCTCAAGTCCGCCAACTGGCACGGCGCCAGCGGCACCTACAACGGCTCCGGCGACATCACCGACCCGGCCAACCACCACGCGGGGGAGTTGGCGCGCCAAACCCCGCTCGGCCTCGACCGGGTGTCCATCGACACCGTGATCGACGGGCTGGCCGACCTCGGGCTCAACAGCGTGCGGCTGCCCTTCTCCAACGCGATGGTGCACGACACCGCGCCCGTGCCGGACCTGCCCGCCAACCCCGACCTGCGCGGCAAGACGCCGTTGCAGGTCTACGACCGGGTGGTCGAGCGGCTGACCGCGCGCGGGTTCGCCGTCGTGCTCAACAACCACACCACCACGTCCCGCTGGTGCTGCGGGCTCGACGGCAACGAGCGCTGGAACACCGCCCAGTCCGAGCAGCAGTGGCAGGAGGACTGGCTGTTCATGGCCCGCCGCTACGCGGCGAACAAGCGCGTCGTCGGCGCCGACCTGTACAACGAGGTCCGGCGCAACGCCCTCGACGACCCGAACTGGGGCTGGGGCAACGACAAGGACTGGCAGCGCGCTACCCAGCAGGTCGCTGACCGCATCCTCACCGAGGCCAACCGCGACCTGCTCATCATCGTCGAGGGCATCAACTGGACCGGGCTGCCCGTCGACGGCTTCCCGCACGGCAGGCCCACCCTGGAACCGGCGCGCACGCTGTCGCACACGCTGGTGGACTCGGGCAAGCTGGTGTACTCGGCGCACTTCTACGGCTACACCGGGCCGAACCACTCGGGTGCGAGCGGCGTCGGGGAGACCACCGACCCCCGGTACCGCGACCTGTCGCCGCAGGAGTTGCGCGACGTGCTGCACCGACAGGCGTTCTTCATCTCCGCCGACACCGGCAAGCACTACACGGCCCCGCTGTGGATCAGCGAGTTCGGTGAGGGGCGGGGCACCACCGACCCCGCCTCCCGCGCCTGGTTCACCAACTTCGTCGACTACCTCATCCAGGCGGACGCGGACTTCGCCTACTGGCCCGCCGTCGGCTTCCACACCGGCGGCTCCGGCGACGGCTGGTCGCTGCTGGCCTGGGACACCGTGGGCAGGCGCATCGACGTGCTGGACGGCACCGACTGGCGCGGCCCGGCCTGGCAACGCCTGGTGTCGGCGCCCGCGCGCACCGGCCTGGTGCAGCCCACGACGCAGTGGTCGATGCTCAACCTCGACCACGCGGACTTCCAGGCCTCCCGCACGGTCCGCGCGCTGCCCGACTGGAACTCCGGCGCCCGCAAGGGCGTGTGCCCGGACGGCCAGCGCCTCGCCGGGCTCGCCCACACCGGCAACCGCGGCCTGTGCACCGGCCCGGTCCCGGTGCCCACCGCGCTCGCCGCGGTGCGCGATGAGACCTATGTGGACACCGACTGGGCATCGGGCTACACGAAGGTCCAGTGCCCGCAGGACCACGCCGTCGTCGGCTACAGCGTGACGGGCGCGGCGTTCTCCGCCGCGCTGTGCGGCAAGTCCCCGACCCCGCTCGGCCGCACGACGAGCCGCACGGTCTGGTTCGACCGCGCTGACGCCCGGCCCGCCGGGGAACCGGGTGGCGACTTCGCCTCGGGCAAGCTCAAGGGCCAGTGCGCGCCCGGCGAGTACGTCGCGGGCATCGCCTACACCGGCCGCATCGGGTCGAGCCGCACCCCGGACGCCCTGCTCTGCCGCGCCTGACTGGGCTGTCCCCGCGGGGGAGGGTCGTGGTCGAGGCGGGCACCCGCACCCCGCCTTGGCCGCCGGCTCGTTCGTCCATGGTGCCGAGTTCGCGAGAACCGGGGGGCGGCCTAGTCGGCCACCAGCCGCGCGGCGAGGCGCGGGCTGAACCGGTGGACGCCGAGCAGGACGCCGACCTTGCCGACCCGCACGGTCGTGCCACCCCGCCGCAGTCCCGCCAGGATGCCGTCGGCCGCCGCGTCCGGGCTGATCTTCCCGCTGCCGCGCCCCGCCGTCATGGCCGTGTCCACCAGGGGCAGCACGACCTCCACCGCGCGCACGTTCGGCGCGTCGCGGGTCAGCTGGTGGTTGAGGGCGGTCGTGAACGCCGAGAGGGCGGCCTTCGTCGCGCAGTAGGTGGGCGCGGAGCGCTTGGGCACCGTCCCGAGCGCCGAGGTCACCGACACCACGGCGGCCGAGTCCTGGTCAGCGAGGACGGGAAGCAGGTGGGCGGTGAGCCGCAGCGGCGCCGCGAGGTTCGTGCCCAGTTCGGTGTCGGTGTCGTCGAGCAGCGCGGCCGGGTCGTGGGAGAGCCAGTCGCGGGGCAGTTGCACCGCGGCGTTGTTGACCAGCAGGTCCAGGCCGGGGAGCGTGGCGGCGACCAGCGCCACCCGGTCGACGTCGGCGGGCACGGCCAGGTCGGCGGTGACCGTGCGCAGCCCCGGCAGCCGCCGCCGGGCCGCGGCGAGGCGGTCCGGGTCGCGCCCGCAGGTGAGCACCGCCGTCCCGGTGGCGAGCAGCCGCTGGGCCAGGGCGAAGCCGACGCCGGAGGTCGCGCCGGTGACCAGCGCGGCGCTCACGACGCCGCCCGGTGGCCGTCCTCGATGCCCAGCAGCAGGTCGTCGAGGCGGAAGTAGGGCTCGGTGAACAGCGGGCTGTCGCGCAGCTCCTCGACCACCAGGTAGTAGTCGTCGAGGTCGCGCGTGGTGAAGACCGCGACGTCGCTGCTGCGCGCGCTGAACGCCTCCAGGTCGAAGAACCGCGCGGTGGTGCGCGGGTGGCGCGCCAGCGCGGTGCCCAGGGTCGCGTCCGCGACCCGTTCCCGCTCGGCACGGCTGAGGCGCAGCCACGCGGGCAGGGCGGTGAGCAGCATGAACGCGGTGTACTCGGTTTGTGGAGCGGTTGTTACATCCATGGCCGGGACGATAGGTGTAACACCTGCTACAGTCAACCCCGTGCCCCGCCCACCCGACGCCACCCGACGCGCCGAGCTCGTCGCCGCCACGCTCGACGACCTCGCCGCGCACGGGCTGGCCGAGTTCACCCTGCGCGGCCTCGCCGACCGGCTCGGCACCAGCGCGCGGATGCTCGTGCACTACTTCGGCGGGCGCGATCAGCTGCTCGCCGCCGCGTTCGCGGAGCACCGGGCCCGCGCCCAGGCCGCGATCGGCGCCGCCGCCGCGAGCGGTGACCCGCGCTCGGCCGCCCTGGCCGCGTGGGCGGCGATGACCGCCGATCCCGCGCACTTCACCGTCACCTTCCAGCTGCTGGCGGCCGCCCTCACCGAGGAACAGCCCACCGCCCGGGTCGCGATGACCGCGTGGACCGACTACGCCGCGGCCCTGCTGCCCGACCACGACCCCGCCGTCGCCACCGCGCTCGCCTCCGGCCTCAAGGGCGTGCTGCTCGACCGGATGGTCACCGGCGACACCGAGCGCTGCGACGCCGCCGCGGCCGTCCTGATCGAGCGGCTGGTGCCCTGACCCCCGTTCTGATCGGCAGGCGCCGCGCGCTGGTCTGGGTCAGTGACCGGTGTCATAGGGTTGTCCCCGGTGGGGAGCTTGCACGGCCCCCACAGGTCATCGTCGTCGAACCCTGACGACCTACCCCGGAGGCGACTGCTGCTCGACTCGCTGGAACGCCACCAGGTCGCGGTGTACGTGGGTGCCCTCGCCGTCGGCGCGCTCGTCGGCCTGCTCGTCCCCGCCGCCGGAACCGGGTTCGGGGTCGCGATCAACCCCCTGCTGGGAGCGCTGCTGTACGTGACGTTCCTCCAGGTGCCCGCCCGCGAGCTGGGCCGGTCGCTGCGGGCGGGCAGGTTCCTGGGCGCGACCCTGGTGGTGAACTTCGCCGTGGTGCCGGTGGTGGTCGCCGTCGTGCTGCCGCTGCTGCCCGCCGATCCGGCGGTGCGGCTCGGGGTGCTGCTCGTGCTGCTGGCCCCGTGCGTCGACTACGTGGTCGTCTTCACCGGACTGGCCGGGGGCAACGCCGCCCGGCTGCTCGCCGCCACCCCGCTGCTGCTGATCGCACAGGTGGTGCTGCTGCCCGGGTTCCTGCTGCTGTTCCTCGGCGCGGACCTCGCGGGCGTCGTCGAGCCCGGACCGTTCGTCCAGGCGTTCCTCGTCCTCATCGCCATCCCGCTGACTGCCGCGTGGGTCACCCAGGCGTGGGCGGCCCGCCGTCCGGCGGGGCGGCGGTTCGCGGCCATGGCGTCGACCACGATGGTGCCGTTGATGGCCGCCACCTTGGCGGCAGTGGTGGCCTCGCAGGTACCCGAACTCGGTGCAGGGGCGGCCCAGGTCGTGCGCGTGGTGCCGTTCTACGTGCTGTTCCTGGTCGTCATGGCCTTCGCGGGGTTGGCTGTGGCGCGCCTGTTCCGCTTGGACCCGCCGGACGGCCGCGCGGTCGTGTTCACCGGCGCCACCCGCAACTCCCTCGTCGTCCTCCCGCTCGCGCTCGCCCTGCCGGACACCCTGGCGATCGCGGCGGTGCTCGTGGTCACCCAGACACTCGTCGAGGTCGTTGGCATGCTCTGCTACGTCCGCATCGTCCCTCGGCTCCTGCCTGCCTAGCCGCGCGGATCAGCCGGTAGGCACCGGGCGCTTGCGGCGGGCGCCGACGCGCAGGAAGCGGGAGCGGCCCTCGTTGGGGACCGTCCACAGGTCGTGGCCGTGCAGGCCCCAGTGGGCCAGCAGGCCGTTCGCGGCGAGGAACCCGGTGGTGGCGGCCCGCTCCATCAGCGCGACCGGCAGGTCGACCCGCACCAGGTCACCGGCCACGACGACCGTCGGGTCCACTGTGGACACCGTGGGCCTGCTGGTGAAGCTGCCGGGGGAGAACAGCGGGCAGTCCGCGCGCACCACGTGCTCGGCGCGCAGCACCCTGGCCCCGCCCAGCTCCGGGTAGACCGTGCGGGCCTCGGCCATCAACGCGTCGATGGCCTGCTGCCGGTCGGCGTCCTCGTCGAGGGCGTAGGCGTGCAGCTCCACCACCGAGCCGCCGGTGCGCTCGCGCCAGCGGGCCGACTCCTGCTCGAAGCGGTCGAGCACGCTGATGTTGTCCAGGTGGGCGAACCCGCTCGTGCCCAGGAACTCCGGGCGCTCGGGGGCCACCGGCCGGTCCAGCCACAGCCTGCTCACCAGGAACGGCGGCGCGGTGCGCAGCGCCGACACCCCCGCCCGCCACTGCTCGGACGCCAGCTCGGGGGAGCGCTCGACCACCGACCGCAGACCCGGGATGTCGGCGGCGAGCACGACCGCGTCGAACTCCTCCGCGAGCGGTTCGACCCGGTGGGCCCGAGTGCTCCCCTGCTTGATCGACTCAACCTCGACGCCTGTGCACACCCGCGCGCCCATCCCCTCCAGCAGCGCGCTCAGCGGCTCCCAGATCGTCTTGGGGTAGGGGTCGTCGGGGACGTCGAACAGCAGGCCCTCGCTGGAACCCAGGAAGTAGATGTGGAACATCGCCGCCAGCTCCGCCGCCGACAGCTCGCCGGGGTGGGCGAAGAAGCTGCGGGAGAACACCTCGAACGCCAGGTGGCGCGCGGCCTGCGGGAACGCGATGTCGCGCAGGAACGCGTCGGCGTCGGTCCGGTCGAGCGCGGTGTAGGTGGCGGGGACGGACACGTCGAACAGGTCGACCGCCGCCACGGGGTTGATCCGCGCGACGTCCCGCAGGGTGAACGCCTGACTGCGCAGCACGAACGACGCCACGTTCCACGGCGGTGTCTTGGGCAGCCCGGCGAACGACTCCCGGGTGCCGTTGCTGTGCACCAGCGGGTAGTCGGCCACCGGCCGCAGGAACGACAGGTCCGGGTCGATGCGCCGCAGCAGGGCGCGCAGGTTGTAGTACTGGCGGAAGAAGGCGTGGAACCCGCGCGTCATCGTCGGCGCGTCGGCCTCCGGTCCGGTCGCCCACCCGGTCAGCCGACCGCCCAGGGCAGGCTCCCGCTCCACCAGGGTCACCGATACCCCGCGCTCGGCCAGCGCCACCGCCGCGGTGACCCCCGCGATGCCGCCCCCGACGACCGCGACCCGGGGTACCTCGCCGAGGTGGCGGGCGTGCGGGGCCCCGACCGGGCCGGGCAGCGCGCGGGCGCGGCGATCCCGACCGGGTGGGCGCGACCCGGCGCCGGGGCGGGGAGACCAGAGCGGCAGCATGCCGGAAGTCTCGCAGCGGCCCCGCCCCCGCGCAGGGCGAGCGAGCGCACCGCACTCCACCGCACCGTGGTGGGTGCTGTGCACGCACCACGCGCGCTGCCGCTGCTGTTCCACCGCGGTGCCGCTGCTCGGTGCTGCCGGGCTGGCGCGGCCTCCGGCGTGCCGGGGGCGGCCGCACTCCCTACGCTCGGGCGCATGCTCCTGTCCCGCACCGCCCCGCGCCCCGCCGCGCCCGTCGCTCGGGTCGCCGTGGTGCTGGCCTGCCTGGCCGGGTTGGCGGCGGTCGTCTGCCAGATCGTGTACTCGCAGACCGACCCCGCCGAGCGGGTGCCGCTGACCCTCGCCGCCGTCGTCGCGTTCGCCCTGGCCTCGGCGATCGATGCGGCGGCTCGGGCGGGGGTGCGCGCCCTGGTGGCGCTGGTGCTGGTGGCGGCGGGTGGCGGGCTGCTGGTCGAGGCGGTCGGGGTGGCGACGGGGTTCCCGTTCGGCGACTACGCCTACACCGGTGACCTCGGGTGGTCGGTGCTGGGTGTGCCCGCCGTGGTGCCGCTGGCGTGGCTGATGATGGCGTGGCCCGCGCTGCTGGTGGGTCGGGCCCTGGCGGCCGGGCCGTGGGTGGTGCCGGTGGCGGCGTGGGCGCTGGCGTCCTGGGACGTCTTCCTGGACCCGCAGATGGTCGACGCCGGGCACTGGGCGTGGGCGGACCCGACCCCGGGGCTGCCCGGGGTGGACGGCATCCCGCTCACGAACTTCGCGGGCTGGGTCGTCGTGGCGTTGGCCATGGTGGCCGTGCTGCACCGGGTCGTGCCCCGTGACGTGGCCCCGGCCGACGTCCGCAGGGGTCCGGCGCCGCTGCTGTACCTGTGGACCTACGGGTCGTCGGTCTGGGCGCACTCGTTCTTCTTCGGCAGGCCGTGGGTGTCGCTGGTGGGCGGGGTGCTCATGGGCGTGGTCGCCATCCCCTACGCCGTGGCGGTCGCGCGCGGGTCACGCCGGTGATCGTCAGGTCAGCGGCGTGGGCGGGCTGCGCCATCGCCCTGCACACCTTCGTGAACACGCGGCTGGTGCGCACGCCGTCCGCGTCCCCGCCCCCGTGCGGGGAACGGGTGTCGGTGCTCATGCCGGTGCGCGACGAAGCGCACCGCGTCGGCCCGGCGCTGCGGTCCGTGCTCGCCCAGACGGGTGTGGCTGACCTGGAAGTGGTCGTGCTCGACGACGGGTCCACCGACGGCACGGCCGACGTCGTGCGGGAGATCGGCGGCGACCGGGTCCGCGTGGTGGTGGGGACGCCACCGCCGCCCGGGGCCCTGGGCAAGCCGAACGCCTGCGCGGGCCTGGCCGCCGAGGCCACCGGCGACGTGCTCGTCTACGTCGACGCGGACGTGGTGCTGGCCCCGCACGCCGTAGCCGCCGCGGTGGCGCTGCTGCGGGCGAACGGGCTGGACCTGGTGTCGCCGTTCCCAGGCCAGCTCGCCGAGGGGTGGGCGGCCCGGCTGGCCCAACCGCTGCTCATCTGGTCCATCCTCGCCTCGCTGCCGCTGCGGCTGGCCGAGCGCACGGGCAGGCCGTCGATGGCGGTGGCCAACGGGCAGTTCCTGGTCGTGGACGCGGCCGCCCTGCGCCGCTGCGGCGGGTTCGAGTCCGTGCGCGGGGAAGTCCTCGACGACATGGCCATCGCCCGCCGGGTGCGGGTCGGCGGCGGGCGCACGGCGGTGGTCGACGGCAGCGGCGTCGCGCGGTGCCGGATGTACCAGGGGTGGGCGGAGGTCCGCGACGGCTACACCAAGTCGCTCTGGTCGGCCAGCGGGTCCCCGGCCGCGGCGGGGGCCTTCGCCGCCGCGTTCGCCTGGCTGTTCCTGCTGCCGCCGCTGGCCGCGCTGCGCGGGTCGCGCGCGGGGCTCATCGGGTACGCGGCCGCGGTGGTGAGCCGGGCGCTCGCCGCCCGCCGGACCGGTGGCCGGGTCGGGGACGCCGCGGCGCACCCGCTGTCGGCGGCGCTGGTGCTGGTGCTGCTCGCGCGCTCCTGGTGGGGGCGCAGGCGCGGGACGCTGACCTGGAAGGGCCGCGCGCTGGGCGGGGGCGGCTGATGGCGGTCGTCATCGGCGCCGGGGTCGGCGGGCTCGCCGTCGCTGCCCGGCTGGCCGCGGCGGGGCACCGGGTGGACGTCGTCGAGCGGGCCGCGACCCACGGCGGCAAGCTGGGCGCGTTCTCCCGCGACGGGTTCACCTTCGACACCGGGCCGTCGCTGCTCACCCTGCCCCAGGTCTTCCGCGACCTGTTCACCGACACCGGCGCGGACCTCGACACCGCCCTCGACCTGCGCCGGGTCGACCCGGCCTGCCACTACCGCTTCGCCGACGGCACCACCCTCGACGTGCCGCACGACGCCGACGCCGTGCCCGGCGCCCTCGACGCGGCGCTGGGCCCGCCCGCGGGCGAGCAGTGGGCGGCGCTCATGGCGGGCGCCGCCCGGCTGTGGGACCTCGTCGGCGAACCTGTCCTGCGCAACCCCCTCGGCGGGGTCACCGACCTGGTGAAGCGGGCGACGAACCTGCGCGACCTCGCCGCGATCGCGCCGTGGCGCACCCTGCACGGCCTGGGCCGCGGCCTCGACGACCTGCGGCTGCGCCAGTTCCTCGACCGCTACGCCACCTACTCCGGGTCCGACCCGCGCAAGCTGCCCGCGGTGATGTCGGTGGTGCCCTACGTCGAGCAGCGCTTCGGCGCCTGGCACCCGGCGGGCGGGATGCGCCGCCTGGCCGACGCGCTGCTCCAGCGCTGCACCGACCTGGGCGTGCGCTTCCACTTCGGCACCGAGGTCGTCGCCGTCGAGACGGACGCGGCGGGCGTGGTGGGGGTCCGGTTGGCGGACGGGGAACGGGTGGCCGACCGGACGGTCGTCTCCGACGCCGACGCGGGGAACCTCTACGGGCACCTGGTGCGCGACCGGCGCGCCCGCGGGCCGCTGCGCGCGCTGCGCTCGGTCCGCCCGTCCCTGGCCGGGTTCGTCCTCCTGCTGGCGCTGCGCGGGCGCACCGAGGACCCGCGCCACCACCGCGTGCTGTTCCCCGACGACTACGACGACGAGTTCCGCTCGATCTTCGGCAAACACCCGCGCCCGGTGCCGGACCCGACCGCGTACGTCTGCTCCCCCGGCGACCCCGGGTCGGCGCCCCCGGGGTGCGAGGGGTGGTTCGTCCTGGTCAACGCCCCCCGCCACGAACCGGGGTCCGGCGTGGACTGGGACCGCCCCGGGCTGGCCGACGAGTACGCAGACCTCGTCCTGGCCACGCTGGCCCGGCGCGGCCTCGACGTGCGCGACCGGCTGCGCTGGCGGGAGGTCCGCACCCCCGCCGACTGGGAGCGCGACACGGCCTCGCCCGGCGGCTCGATCTACGGCTCGTCGTCCAACGGCCCGCGCGCCGCCCTGCTGCGCCCGGCGAACCGCTCACCGGTGCCGGGCCTGCACCTCGTCGGCGGGTCCGCGCACCCCGGCGGCGGGTTGCCGATCGTCACCCTGTCGGCGGAGATCACCGCGCGGCTCATCGGCCCGGCGTGACCAGTTCCCGCCGCAGCGCCACGGCGAGCTGGACCGCCCCGACGACCCCGGTCACCGCCCACAGCACCGCACCCACCACCGCCCAGGACCAGTCGGTCAGCGGGGTGCCCGCGGGCAGCACCCCGGCGCCCAGCGCCACCACTGCGGCGATGATCACGCGCGTGGGCCGCTCGGCCACCGTCACCGCGCCGGGACCGGCCATGCCCGCCCCCTGGGCCCTGGCCCGCGCGTACTCGTGCAGCCACGTCAGCAGCACCAGCCCGGCGCACCACAGCGGGTCGGCGCCCAAGACGAGGAAGACGCCCACGAACGCCACGTCCGTGAGCCGGTCGGCCACGGCGTCGACCACCGCGCCCAGCGGGCGCGCGCGGCCGGTGCGCAGCGCCACCGCGCCGTCCAACCCGTCGAGCAGGCCCGTCAGCACCACGAGCACCGCCCCGGCGATCGCCCACCGCCCCTGCGCCGCGGCGAGCACCGCCACCCCGGCGCACACCACCCCGGCCGCGGACAGCGCGTCCGGGGGCACGCGGTCGAGCGGGCGGGCGCAGGCGTGCACGATCCGCAGCCACCCCACCACCAGCCGGTTGCCCGAGACGTCCGTGCCGTGCAGGCGCGACCACCCCGCTGTCGGGTCCTCCCGGGTGTTCACCCGATCACCGTAGGACGCAGGTGCCGCCGCCGCTGGGAACGGGTACCCCGCCGGTGTGCCTTCGACGACCGCCCGCCAGATCGCCCTCACCCGGCGGGTGGTCCGCCACTCGGTCCACGCGCTGCGCGGGCGCGACCTGTCCCTGTGGGCCGCCGGGCTCACCTTCTTCTCCCTGCTGGCGGGCATCCCGCTGCTGATCGTGGCGTTGCGCGGCGGTGCCGTGCTGGCCGGGGGAGACGCCGTCCGCTCCGCCGCCGCCGACCTCGTCGCAGCCCTGCCTGACGCGCACGACGGGCAGGGCGGGATACCCCGCTTGGTGGACGCGGCGCTCACCTGCTCGTGGGTGGTGGTGCTGGTGGCCTTGGTCCCCGCCACGTTCTACGGCGAGGGGCTGCGCCGGGGGATGCGGCAGCTCGCCGGGTCGCCGGTCGGGCGGATGGCCGGGTGGAAGGGCCGGCTGGGGTTCCTGCCCGTGGTCGCGCTGGGCCCGGTGTTCGTGACCCTGCTCGTCGCCACCGCGCCCGCGGTGCGCCCGCTCTACACCGGACCGCTGCCGGGGCCGGTCTGGGCGGTCATCGCGACCTTCCACGTCACCTGGCTGGTCGTCTCCACGGTGCTGTCGCTGGTGTACACGGTCTACTCGCCGTCCGGCATCCCGGCCACCACGACCATCGCCGCGGGCTTCGGCACCGGCGCGGTGGTGGCGGGGTTCCTGCACGGCTTCTTGGTGTTCCTGGCCATCCCGGTGGACTGGGCGACCCCCTTCGCCGGGGTCGCCGTGGCGGGCACCGGGGTGGCACTGGCCCTGTGGCTCTACCTGCTGCACGTGCTCGTCCTCCTCGGCTACCGGGTGGCGCTGAGCGCGCACGCCGTGCGGGGATGACCGGCAGGGGGCAGGGTGGGGTCCGAACCCCAGGGGAGGAGTGGTCGTGCACGGTTGGCTGCGGTCGCGGTGGCCGGATTCCGTCCCGGTGCGCCCGCTGGACCGCGAGGAGTGGTCCCGCCAGCGCCCCACCTACCGGGAGGCGTCGCCCGCGGTGATCGAGGCGGCCACCAAGCGCGCGCTCGCCCGCCCCGCGGGCAACTGGTTCGTGCTCGCCGCCAGCTCCGCCATCCGCGCCGACCGGCCGTTCGGCACCCACGTCGGCCCGGTCGAGCTCGTGGCCTGGCGCGACCAGGACGGCCGCCTCGTGGTGGGCCCCGGCGCCTGCCCGCACCTGGGCGCGCCGCTGGCCGACGGCCAGGTCGAGTGCGGCACCCTGCTCTGCCGCTGGCACGGCCTGCCGCTCACCGCCGACGGCGGACCGGGCTGGCGCGCGCTGCCCGCGCACGACGACGGCGTGCTGGCCTGGGTGCGCCTCGACGCCCTCGGCGGTGAGCCGCCGCTCGACGCGCCCGTGCTGGGCCCGCGCCCCGACCCGGCGACCGCCATCGCCTCGGTGGCCGAGCTGACGGGGGTGTGCGAGCCGGTGGACATCGTGGCCAACCGGCTCGACCCGTGGCACGGCGCGTGGTTCCACCCGTACTCGTTCTCCCGGCTGACCGTCACCCACGCCCCGCCGGAGGGCGAGGTCCTCGACGCCGAGGACCGCTTCCTCGTCGACGTGACCTTCCAGCTCACCAAGGGCTTGGGCGTGCCGGTCAAGGCGGAGTTCACCTGCCCCGAGCCGCGCACGGTGACGATGCGCATCACCGAGGGGGAGGGCACGGGCAGCGTCGTGGAGACCCACGCCACCCCGCGCCGACCCGGGCCGGACGGGCGCCCGCGCACGTCGGTGGTCGAGGCCGTGGTGGCCACCTCCGAGCGGCCCGGCTTCGCCACGGCGGGCCGGTTCGCACCGCTGCTGCGCCCGCTGATGCGGTGGGGTGCCGCCCGGCTGTGGCGCGACGACCTCGCCTACGCCGAACGCCGCTACGACCTCCGGCAGCGCTGACCGGCCGTCAGGGCCGGGCGAGGAACGTGTACTCGATCCCGCGCTGCCAGCCGTCCATGTCCCGCACCTCGACGTCGCTGAACCCGTTGCGGCGCAACCGGTCGGCGAACTCGGTGGCGTCGTCGAACTCCTTGACGCTGCGCCACAGGTGCCGGTAGAGCGGGGAGAACCCGCCCATGGGGATGATCACGGCCCAGCAGATGCCGTTCCACAGCGCCCGCGCCGCCCGGTTCGCCCCGCGCACGTACTCGTGCACCGCCAGCACGCCCCCGGGCGCCAGCAGCCCCTTGAGCGAGGTGAGCACGGCGTCGGGGTCCGCGAGGTTGCGCACCAGGTACGCGGCGAACACGGCGTCGAACGGGCCTTCGTCCGCGATGTCCTCAGCCCGCCCGTGCCGGAACCGCACGGTGCCCGGCCACGGCTTCTCCCGCGCCTTCGCCAGCATCTGCGCGGACGCGTCCACACCGGTGATGTCGGCCTCCGGCGCCACCTCCAGCAGCGCCGCCGTGGACAACCCCGTGCCGCACCCCACGTCGAGCACCCGCAGCCCGGCGCCGCGGTCGGGCAGGTCGAGCGCCGTCGCGGAGGCCAGCAGGTGCTCGTGGTAGCCGGGGTTGCGGCCGACGAGCTTGTCGTAGTTGCGCGCCTGGGTGTCGAACGCGGACGGCACGCGCTCGCGGCTCATCCCGCCCTTGCCGCTCATCCCGCCTCCCGCACCGCGGCGACGGCCTGCGCGGGCGCGGCCCGCGCCGCGCGCGCCCGGCGGCGGGCCCGCAGCGAGCTGACCAGCGCCGGTCCCGCGACCGACACCCGCTGCCGCAGGCCCACGCGGACCCGGCCCGCGAACACGTCGTGGTCGGCGTCGGCCAACCGGTCCAGGATCGCCGCGTACAGCGCCCGCGCGGTGGCCACGCACGGCCGCGCCACCGGGTCGAGCAGGGGGATGCCCGCGTCCGCGACCCGGTAGACCTCGTGCGCCACCGCGGCCTGGTGGGCCACGGCGCGCCGCACGGCCCCGTCCGCCGACCCGCGGGCGCGGCACCACAGCAGCCGCTCCCGGTCGACGCCGAAGGAGGCCAACTCGTCGGCGGGCAGGTACACCCGACCCCGGTCCAGGTCCTCGGCCACGTCCCGGATGAAGTTGGTCAGCTGGAACGCCTCCCCGAGCGCCGCCGCGTGCGGGGCCACCTCGTCGCGGGGCGCGACCGTGCCGAGCACCGGCAGCACCTGCAGGCCGATGACCTCCGCTGACCCGTGCACGTACTCCTTCAGCTCCGCGCGCGTCGGGTAGTCCGTGGTGTCCAGGTCCATGCGCATGGAGTGCAGGAACGCGGTGAACAGCTCGGAGCGCAGCTCCAGCCTGCGGGCCGTGTCGACGAGCGCGGACACCACGGGGTGGTCGGACCGGCCGTCGCGCAACCCCTCCACCGACACGCGCTCGGCCTCGGTCAGCCGCGCGCGCACCGCCTCGGGTGAGGTGTCCTCCGGCTCGTCCACCACGTCGTCCACCCAGCGGGCGAAGCCGTAGAGGGCGTGCACCGAGGCGCGCCTGGGCACCGGGAGCAGCCGGGTGGCCAGGAAGTAGGTGCGGCCGTGCTCGGCGTTGAGCGCGCGGCAGCGGCGGTAGGCCTCGCGCAGGTCGGGGTCGGTGACACCCGCCGCGTCCAGCTCCCGGGCGGTCACCGGCTGCCCGTCACGCGGTCGGCGGCCAGCTTCCCGGACACCAGCGCGGTCGGCACCCCGACCCCGGGCACCGTGCCCGACCCGGCGAGCACGGCGTTGGCGGTGCTGCGCGGGAAGTTCCCCGGCCGGAACGGGCCGGTCTGGGTGAGCGAGTGCGCGTAGCTGAACGGGGTCCCGTCGGTGAGGCCCATCGCGGCCCACTCGGCGGGGGTCACCAGGTGCGTCGCCTCCACCGAGGCGGCCAACCCGGGGTAGAGCCTGCGCTCGGCCACCGACACCACCTCCTCGGCGTAGGCCTTGCCCTCGCGTTCCCAGTCCAACGCGCCCGCCCGCCGGTTGGGCACGGGCGCGAGCACGTACAGCAGGTCCTTGCCCGCCGGGGCCAGGGCGGGGTCGCTCGCGGTCGGCCGGGTGATGAGCAGCGACGGGTCGCTCATCGTGCGCCCCTCGCGGATGATCTCGGTGAAGGTGCGCTCCCACTCACCGCCGAAGGAGATCGAGTGGTGCGCCGCGTCGGCCCACGTGCGGTCGGTGCCCAGGTGCACCACCACCGCGGACGGGGCGGCGCGCAGCCCGGTGGGCCTGCGCGGTGTCCGCCCGAGGAGGTCGTAGGAGAAGTCGGGTTCCGTGGTGAGGACCACCGCGTCGCACGGGAAGCGCTCACCCCCGGCGGTGGTGACGGCGGTGACCCGGTCGCCCTGCTTCTCCAGCCCGGTCACCCGGCGCTCGTAGGCGAAGGTCACCCCAGCGTCCGCCGCGGCGGCGGCTAGCGCGTCCGGCACGGCCCGCATCCCGCCGCGCGGGAAGTACACGCCCGCGATGGTGTCCATGTAGGCGATCACCGCGTACACCGCGAGCGCCCGCTGCGGCGATTCCCCGGCGTAGAGCGCCTGGAAGCTGAACACCCGCTGCAACCGCTCGTCGGAGACGAACCGGCCGATGGCCTTGTCCAGCCTGCCGAACCCGCCCATGGCCACCAGCCGCGCCAGGTCCCCCGACACCAGCGACAGCGGGGAGTCGAAGTTGGCCGCGATGAACCGGTCGTACTGCACCCGGTAGAGCTTGGTCAGCCACTCGCGCAACCGCAGGTAGCCGCGCTCCTGCTCCGGTCCGCACACCGCCAGCACCTCGGCGGCCATGGCGTCGCGGTCGCTGTGGACGTCCAACCGGGACCCGTCGGCGAAGTGCGCCCGGTACGCCGGGGCCAGCGGCAGCAGGTCCAGCCGCGCCGCCAGCGAGTCGCCCACCGCGGCGAACGCCTCGTCCAGCAGGTCGGGCATGGTCAGCACCGTCGGCCCGGTGTCCACCCGGAACCCGCCCATGTCGTGCCTGCCCGCGCGCCCACCGGGCACCGGCTCGCGCTCGACCACGGTGACCTCGCGTCCCCGGCCCGCCAGGTGCAGCGCCGCCGCCAGCCCGGACAACCCCGCGCCGACCACCACCACCCGGTCGGTCCTGCCCGACACCGTGCGCATCCCCACTCCGTTCACCTCGTCCGGTCGCAGCACACCCGCGCGAGCGCGGTCAGGTGCGCGCGGGCGCGCACGGGGATCGGCGCCGCCGCCAGCGCGGTGAGGCCGCGCTGGAGCCGCTGGTCGATCAGCTGCTCCACGCGCTCGCGCGCACCGGTCTCCTCGATGATCGCCAACCAGCGCAGCACCGCGTCGTCGTCGAGCCGGTCCTGCCCGCCCGCCCGCCGCAGGTCGCGCAGCCGGGCGCGCTGCGCGCCGGTCGCCAGCTCCTCGGCCACCGCCACCACGGTCACCGCCTTGCCCGCCCGCAGGTCGTCGCCCACCGGCTTGCCCGTCACCCCCGGGTCGCCGAACACCCCGAGCACGTCGTCGCGCAGCTGGAACGCCTCGCCCACCGCGTCGCCGTAGGCGCCCAGCGCCCCCAGCACCTCCGCGGGGCACCCGGCCAGGTCCGCGCCCAGCTCCAGCGGCCTGCGCACGGTGTAGTGCCCGGACTTCGCGCGGGCGATGGAGAGCACCCGCTCGACCGAGGTCTCCTGCTCGACGACGTTGAGCAGGTCGCGGAACTGGCCCACCGCCAGCTCCGCGCGCATCCAGTCGTAGCGCGGGGCGGCCCTGGCCACCGCTTCCGCGGGCAGCCCGCTCTCGCGCAGCATCTGCCCCGCCCACACCAGGCACAGGTCACCGGCCAGCACCGCGGCGGACTCACCGAAGCGCTGGGCCGATCCCGGCAGCCCCTCGGCCTGGTGCCACTGGGCGAACATGCTGTGCGCGCTGGGGGCGCCGCGGCGCAGCGCGGACTCGTCCATCACGTCGTCCTGCACCAGGGCGAAGCAGTGCAGCAGCTCGGCGCTGGCCGCCGCGCGCACCGCCGCCGGGTTCTCCTCGGCCCCGCACAACCAGCCGACCAGCACGAACAGCGAGCGCACCTGCTTGCCGCCGCTGGTGGCCGTGCCCAGCACCTTCGCGATCACCCGCGTCTCGTCGTCGAGGTGCTCGCGGTAGCGCCGGTCGAGGAAGTCGCGCAGGTGCGCGGAGGTCCGCGCGCGCACCTGCCGCTGCCAGTCCTCGAACTCGCGCGCCTCCACGTCCTCCGACGCCCCACCGGTTGTCCGGGCCCGAACGGTCCTCGACGTCATGTCCCCTCCCGCACTCGGTCCACTTCCCACAGGCCAGGCGCGCGAAGGAACACCGCCACCGCGCTCGTTCTACCCAACCACGGAATCGACAAACGCGCCGGGCTGTGCGCGGCACCTCCGCGCAGGTGAGAGACGCGTAACGCGCGGTTCACCGTCCCCGGGCGAGGCTCGCGCGGGTGCTCTGCCCGCGCTGGGCGGGGATCGACCGCGCCGCGGGGTGCGCGTCGTTGACGAGCGCGGAGATCGCGTCGACGGCGGTCGAGAGCTGGTGGACGGTGGCGGGCAGCAGGCGCGGGTCGGCGCTCGGGCCGGTGATGTCGTCCTCGGCCGGGTCGTCGGGCCGGGTCGGGCCGCGGTCGCGGATCGCGAGGCGGACCAGTTCCAGCATCGCCGCCCGCCCCCGGCCGGTCTCCAGCGCCCCCAGCCGCCCGGCGCAGCGGGCCAGCTCGGCGAGGGTCACGGTGCGGCGGATCGCGGTGGGGTCCAGGCGCATCGCGCTCGCCGCCTCCAGCCGGGTCATGGTGATGATCACCTCGCCGTCGCGGGCCAGGTCGGCGGTCAGCCTGCGCGTGCGGAACCGGTCGACGTCGAGGCCCGGGCGGGGCACGAACGGCGCGACGTCGCGGTCGACCGGGTCGCCGGGGTCGCAGTCGGTGCCCGCGCTGCTGATCTGCCAGCGGGTGCCCCGCACGCGCCGCAGCCGGGCGCCGAGCATCGCCTGCACCAGCGGTGAGCGGCGCTGGTTGTCGTCGCAGACGACGAGGATCCGGCAGGCGTTCGACGACGTGGTCACGCTTCCTCCAGTGCTGCTGCGGGTGCGGGGTGGGCGGGGGACCGGTGCCGGGCGGGTCCCGGGCGCCGATCGGCGGCGCCCGGGACCCGGTGGGTCAGCTGCCCGCGCCGGGCTCGGGCTCGGTCGAGCTCGACGGCTCCCCGGTCGGCTCCTCAGTCGGCTCCGCCGACGCGCTCGGCTCCTCGGTCGGCTCTTCCGTCGCGCTCGGCTCCTCGGTCGCGCACGGTTCGGTGGGCTCGGTCGGGTCGGTGGGCTCGGTCGGTTCGGTGCTCGCGGACGGCTCAGCGCTGCCCGAGGGCTCGGGGGTCTCCGAGGGCTCGGCGCTGGGGGTCGGCTCCGCCGCCGCCCGCTCGGTGGAGCTGTCCGCCGTGGACGGCGCAGCGCTCGGGGTGTCCGATTCGGAGGGTGGGCAGGTGGGCTCCTCAGTGGACTCGCTGCTGGTGGGCGTCGAGGACCCCGACGGGGTGGACGACTCCGAGGGGTCGGCGGACCCGGTGGTCGCGACCGCCTGCTGGGGCGCCGGGTCCGCGAGCGCCGCGGCGACGCCAGCGAGGGACAGGGCGGCTGAGGCGGTGATGGCTGCGATGACGTGAGCGGTCTTGTGGTGGCGCATCTGGTCGCTTTCTCGCTCGCCGGACAAGGTGAGCAAGAACTACCGCAGCCCGGCGGGGGACAACGAGTCGATCTTGCCGAGCGGGATCGGCGCGGGATGTCCACCGCGCGACAATTGCATTGTGGACGATCTCGACCGTGCTACGTGGACGGAGCCGGTCCCGGTTCCGGTAGCGCGGAGGTGACGCGCCGTGAGCGTTACCGCCAACCTGTCGCACGATCAGGTCGAGCCCATCGGGTTACCCCGACCGTGGTTCCCCGGCCCCTCGGCTCCCGGGGGGCCCGGCGTATGCCGTACGTGCTGGGTGGATGTCCGCATCGGGCCTGGTGATTGGCGGGACAACCAGGTGGCGCAGGGTGAAGCGGCACGCCGTCCGGGTGGTCGTCCACGGGGCTGAGCGGGTCAACCTCGCGGCGAGGGCGCTCCGGGTCGAGAAGTGTCGGCGGAATCCACTCCGCCCCGCGGCCGCCGAATGGACAAACCGTCAAACCACACTTTCGGGTGTGGTCTGGAATCCTGTGGCGCGGACGCCCCTATTCTGCCTGCCATGCAGCCTCGAATTTCCTACCGCGCCGCTGCGACGCACGAGGAGGAGCAATCGATAAACCGGCTGCACGCCCACGGCCTCTACTCCTGGCGCTTCGACGGCAGGCCCGCCGCGGTCGACCACGACCGCAGGCACTGCCCGTGCGCCCTGGCGCGCCCGCACTGCGCGGGCAAGCGCACGGCGTGGCAGACCGTCTGCGAGTTCGGCCGCGAGGTCCTCACCGGCGAGCGCAGGCCCGACGAGTGGTACCGCCGCGACGACCTGGTGGCGATCGTGCACTACCCCGACCGCATGCTCGGGTCCTGGCTGACGACGGCTCTGGGCGCGGCGAAGGCGATCGGGGTCGTGCTCGACATCGACCCGCACTGGGCGCTGCACTCGCCCAACCGCCGCACCACCGCGGTGATCCTCACCAAGCGGGGCATCGACGACCTGCTCCGGCCCGTGCACCTGCCCGCGCAGCACGCCACCAGGTGATCGACCGCGCTGTGATCGACCGCGCTGCCGCCGCCC
>NZ_MKQR01000009.1:471073-753383 GCF_001940455.1 Actinokineospora bangkokensis
CCCGCCGATCCGGGCCGCCGTCAGGCGCGGCGGCAGCCGGTCCGCCGCGCGCAGCTGCCGCCACTGGTCGAGGTTCAACGTCAACTCCCGCACCCCCAGGTCGGCCACCGCGGCGATGTCGTCCACCCACGCCTCCGACAGGTCGAGCCTGCGCAGCCGGGGCAGGTGCGGCAGCGCGGCCACCGCGACCCGGGTCCCCGCCAGCTCCAGGTCCCACAGGCACCGGTGCCCGGCGAACGCGCCGAGGTCGGCCACCGTCGCGTTGACCGACAAGCCCTCCAGCAGCGGCGGCGCCCCGACCCGCACCTGCCCCATCCGGTTCAGGTGCGCCGTCCGCACCATCGGCAGCAGCGCCAGCGCGCCCAAGTCGCTGTCACAACCGTCGAACAGGAACACCTCCTGCACCGCGTCGAGGTCCTCCACCTCCGCCAGCACCTGCGGCAGCGCCCGGCCCGCCATCGACCGCGACAGCGAGTAGTCCGGCACGTGCCAGTGCTCTTCCGCCAGCACCACCGCGTCGAACCCGGCGCTCTCCGGGTCCAACCGCCCACCCTCCACCGCCTCGACGACATCGCTCAGCAACCGCGCCACCGACTCCGCGACGTACTCCACGCGATCGATCCCCCGGCCGGTCTCCACCACCTGCCCCACCCGCCCCAGCGGCCCGGGTGAGAAGTCGAGGAAGAACGTGCTCCCCGCGAAGTCGCCTGCGAACGCCACCTGCCGCCCACCCGGTGCCCGCGCCACCATGCCCGGGGGATAGGCGTCCAGCAGCACCTCCACGTCGAACGGGTTCTCCACCGGTCGCACCGCGACGACCCCGGTGCGGTGGTAGTGCGCCACGGTCGCCAGGGGGAGGAGCGACATCCGCCCGAGCAACCCGATCTCGTGCCTGTCCGGCCCCCACAACAAGTGCAGCGCCCGCACGTCCTCGGGCAACCGCACACCCAACTCCCGCTCGACCGCCTGCAACTCCTGTTCGGTCGAGGGCGCACCCCGATTCGGCTGCTTGCCCTTCGTCGCCGAGTAGCCGCGCGTGAACCTCTCCAGCAGACCCTCGACGTGGGCCAGAACCGCTGGGTCGGTCGGCGCCGTCGACGGTGCGGGGAACTCCGGCAGGGCCCCGGACTCGATGGGCCGCAACCAGAACGTGTCCGGCCGGGCCAGCTCGTACGAGTACCGGAACTCCGCCCGCTCCCCGTCGAGGAACAACTCCAACGCGATCGGCCGATCCTCCCCATCAGGCCGCAACGCCGCCACGATCTCCGCCACCACCTCCCCGTGCGCCACCGGAACCCCCGCCACCGTCAACCCGTTCCGGTACGACGTGGTGCCAGGGGCCACCAGCCCCCCGCCGCTGTCCACCACCACCTGCCACGCCGTCGGCCCCACAGGCCCGTTCGGCCGCAACTCCCGCGTCACCCGCTCCGCCGCGCTCGCCCCGCTCGGCAGGTCCCGCACGGGCAGGAAGGGCGAAGCACCGCCCGAGGCCCGCAACGCACGCGCCAACCGCTCCACGGCCACAGCCGCCGCCTCAGGCAAGTTCGGGAACACCCCGCGAGTCTGGCAGACCTCCGCGCCCGCGGGCGCGTGATCTTGCCCGGCGGGTCAGCGGGCGGGGACGAGCAGGTCGGGGTGGCTGCCCGGGCCCGCGTGGTCGTTGGGGGCGGCCAGCGGTGTCGGGCTCAGGTCGGTCTCGTCCTCGCCCGCCTCCAGGAGGGTGTCCGCCGGGCCGACGATGCGCGGATCGGGCGTGCCCACCACGTCGTCGTCGCGGTCGGTGTAGTCGAAGCGGGCCAGGACGCTGCGCATCGCTTCGATGCGGGCGCGCTTCTTGTCGTTGGACCGGACCACCGTCCACGGGGCCTGTTCGGTGTCGGTGGCGCGGAACATGGCCACCTTCGCCGCGGTGTAGTCGTCCCACCGGCCCAGCGACTGCACGTCGGTGGGGCTGAGCTTCCACTGCCGGATCGGGTCGAGCTGGCGGATGGCGAAGCGGGTGCGCTGCTCGTTGCGCGACACCGAGAACCACAGCTTGACCAGCAGCACCCCGTCGTCGGTGAGCATCTGCTCGAAGGCGGGTGCCTGGCGCAGGAACCGGCGGTACTGGTCGTCGTCGCAGTAGCCCATGACCCGCTCCACGCCCGCTCGGTTGTACCAGGACCGGTCGAACAGCACGATCTCCCCGGCCGTGGGGAGGTGCGTGACGTAGCGCTGGAAGTACCACTCACCGCGCTCGCGCTCGGTCGGCTTGTCCAGCGCGACCACCCGCGCCCCCCGCGGGTTCAGGTGCTCGGTGAACCGCTTGATCGTCCCGCCCTTCCCCGCCGCGTCCCGCCCCTCGAACAGGACCACCATCCGCCGACCGGTGTCCTTGACCCAGTACTGCATCTTCAGCAGCTCGATCTGCAACCCCCGCTTGACCGCCTCGTACTCCCGGCGCCGCATCCGCTCGTCGAACGGGTGCCCTTCCCGCCACGTCTCCACCGGCGACCCGTCCGCCCGCAGCAACACCGGTTCGTCGTTGTCGGAGCAGTCGACCCGCACGCCCTCCCGCAGCTCCGGGAGGACACCCTCAACATCAATCTCCGCAGCCATGGATCCAGACATACCCGACGATCCCCGGCCGCAACCCCCGATCTCGCCCGGCCCGGTGCCCACCCCGCGGGGAGGGCGGTCAGGGGGTGGACGAGGGGTGGCGGACGGAGGGGGACAGGAGGGGGAGGGTGACGATGAGGGCGAACAGGATGCCGCCGAGGAGCATGGCCTCGGTTTGGCCGGTGGCGGCTGCCAGGGGGGCGACGGCCAGTTGGCCGACCGGGACGGCGGCGAAGGAGACGAGGTCGTCGTAGGCGGAGATCCGGGACAGCAGGGTGTTGGGGACCTTCTGCTGGAGGAGGGTTTCCCAGGTGATGGCCATGGTGCCGTGGCCGATGCCCGCGATGAGGGAGGTGGCGACGAGCAGCCAGACGGGTGCGGAGAGGGCGAGGGCGATGAGGGGGAGGGCGCCGGTGGCGAAGCAGAGCAGGCCGGTGGGGAGGGAGCGGGCCCGGAGGCGGTAGAGGGCCGTGGTGGCGACGAGGGTGCCGATGGCGCGGGCGCTGAGGATGAGGCCCCAGGCCGCGGCGCCGATGGTGGTGTCGGCGATGGTGGGGCCGAGGACGTTCCAGACGCCGACGTAGATGGCGTTGGTGGCGGCGAAGGCGAGGACGGTGAGGCAGACCCAGGTGAGGGCGCGGAAGGCGGTCCAGCCCTCGCGGAGTTCGTGCAGGAAGCCCGCGCGGCCGACCTCGACGGCGCCCGGGAGGGTGAGGCGGGCGAGGCAGGCGGCGGCGAGCAGGTAGGTGAGGGCGTCGATGGCGATGGCCCAGCCGCTGCCCGCGGTGAGGACGAGGGTGCCCGCCAGCGACGGGCCGACGATGGAGCTGAGGTTCTTGGAGGAGCCGAGCAGGGAGTTGGCGCGCTGGCGCTGGTCGGGCTCGACGAGCTGGGGGACGATGCCGCGCAGGGCGGGGGTGGTGAACGCGGTGAGCACGCCGTTGGCGAACTCCAGGGCGGCGATGGCGGCGAGGTGGAAGCCGCCGGTGAGGAACAGGGCCGCGGCCGTGCCCTGGGTGGCCGCGGCGCCGAGGTTGGCCACCAGCAGGACGGTGCGGCGGGGGAAGCGGTCGCCGACGACGCCGCCGATGAGCAGGAACAGCAGCATGGGGACGCTGCGGGCGGCGAGGACGACGCCGAGGCTGCCCGCGCTGTGGGTGGCGTCGAGGACGGCGAAGGCGAGGGCGACCGGGGCCATGGCGCTGCCCGCCAGGGAGACGAGCCTGCCCGCGAAGAACCAGCGGAAGCCCGGGTTGCGCAGCGGTCCCGCCGACGTCGTGCCCGGTGCCTGCTCCTCGGTCATGGTCCCCCGTCCCCCCGCACCACCTCCAGCAAGCGGGTCAGCAGCTCGCCGTTGCGCATCATGCCGTTGTGGTGGAACTCGCCGGTGCGCACCACGCGGGCGGCGCCGATCCTAGGGGTCGCGCGCAGCTGGAGCTCCACCGGCGTGTAGAGGTCGCCGTCGTAGACCAGGGCGGCGACGGGCACGTCGTTGGCGGCCAGCCGGTCGAGGTCGTAGAGGTCGGGCCAGTCGGACTCCTCGGCCAGCAGGTGCGCCGCGCCCGCGAAGGGGCGCAGCTCGGTGAACTCCTCGAACATCCAGGGGTAGATCATCTCCCCGATGAGCAGCGGCGGGTCGGCGTCGGTCAGCTCGGGGAACTCGGCCAGCACGCGGTGCGCGGCCCAGCGGGTCGGCCGGTCGGGGCCCGCGTAGAGGAACTCCTGCAGGGCGTAGAGCTGCGCGTCGGTGAACCCGGTCTCGGCGGCGACCGCGCGCAGGAACCCCTCGGACACCCGGTCGCCGTCCCAGGCCTGCCGCAGGACGGCGTGCACGCGGTCGGGGCCGTTGCTCATGCCCAGGTTGCGCCCGACCAGCCGCAGGCGCCTGCTGGTGAGCCGGGCCCCGTCGGGCAGCCGCACGTCGTGGGTGTCCAGGTGGGCGGCGAGGCGCTTGAGCAGGTCGGCGTCGTCGGGGTGCTCGGCGAAGTAGGCGGAGTTCTTGCGCAGCAGTTCGGCGTAGGTGTGCCGGTAGACCTCGTCGGCGGTGGCGCCCAGCGGGGGCACCCCGCCGGAGATCAGCACGGCCGACAGCGCCTCGGGTGCCAGCGACAGGTAGGTCAGGGCGAGGAAGCCGCCGTAGCTCTGGCCCAGCAGGGTCCACTTCGCGCCGCCCGCGACCCGGGCGCGCAGGACTTCGGCGTCGCGGACGATGCTGTCGGCGCGGAAGCGGGTCACGTGCGCGGCGATCTCCTGGTCGGTGCGCCCGGCCATGGTGCTCGCGGTGATGGGGGCGCTGCGCCCGCCGCCGCGCTGGTCGAACAGCAGGACGCGGTGGTCCTCCAGCGCGGTCGTCAGCCACCCACCGGCGAAGGCGGGTGGTGGGCTCGGCGCGCCGGGGCCGCCTTGCAGGAACAGCAGCCACGGCAGGTCGTCGTGCTCGCGACCGCGGGCGACGACCTCCTGGGCGAACACCTCGATGGTGGGGCCGTCCGGGTCGGAGTGGTCGAGGGGCACCGGCACGCGGTGCTCGCGGAGGGTGAACTCGTCGGTGGTCATCCGCGTGTTGGCCGAGCGCGACGGGAAGGTGCGCAGCAGCTCGCGACCGGTGTCGTCGGTGTCCGTTTCAGGGGTGAGACGGTGTCCGTAGCCGAGCGCGGGGGAGAGGCCGTCGGCGAGGTAGGCCAGGTACGGGGTCAGCGCGTTGGGCTCCGCGGACAGCGCGCGCAACCAGTCGTCGTAGCCGACGACGGCCACCGCGCGCCCGATGTAGCGGATGTTCGAGACGATCTCGCGCCAGCCGACCGACCCCGCGGGCACCACCACGTCACCGGTCGCGCCCACCACCACCTCCGCCACGCGGGCCGCCGACGTGACGGGGAACGACAGCTCCAGGTCGGGGGCCGCCCGCACGGTCATGCACGCCCGCACCATCGCCGCGAGGAACCCGTCCGCCAGGTCCACGACGTCCTCGTGCTCGGACACGACCTGCCCGACCCGGATCGTCCGCGTGGGCACCCCCCGCTCGGCGGCCTGCCGCACGAGCCGGTCGGCCACCCACTTGCTCTGCGCCAGGCTGCCGGACACCTCCGAGGACGCGCTCAGCGGCGACAGGTGCGCCACCGCCTTCCCTGCACCCGTCGAGGCGAACCGCAGCACCTCCAGCGTGCTGAGGACGTTCACCGGCACCAGGTCGTCGAACGCCGCGCGCCGGTCGAAGCACTCGCCCACGTGCACGACCCGCGCCACCACCGCGGCCAGCGCGCGATAGGTCTCGGGCTCCATGCCCAGGAACGGTTGGGTGAGGTCACCGGGCACGGCGACCAGCCGATCGGCGTCCCCCGCCCGCCACAGCCCGCACTCCACCAACCGGACCCGCAGCAGTTCCTGCGCGGTCCCGGCATCGGCGGCGGGCACGAGGACGTGGACGGCCGCGTCGGTGTTGTCGGCGTCGGCGGCGTTGTCGGTGTCGGCGAAGGCCCGGACGATGTGCGGGATCGCCAGTCCGGTGATCAGCACACCCCCGGACCGGGCCGGTTCCCCGCACGGCCGGACGTCGGCGGGCAACTGGGCCAACGCCGCCAACCGGTCAGCGGGGACGCCGCGCACCGCGGCATCGGGAACGGGCTGCCACCCGCCGTCCCCGCCGGTCAGGCGCACCAGGGTGCGGATCGTCGGGCTTGCCATGAACGCCGTCAGGTCGAGCGGTGCGCCCCCGTTCTCCGCCCACCGCGCCGCCATCCGCACCGCGATGAGGGAGGTGCCGCCCAGCTCGAAGAAGTCCGCGTCCGGGCCGACCTCCGACCGGCCCAGCACCTCCGCCCACAGCGCGCGCGCCGCTGACTCGGCCGGGGTGGCGTGCTCGGCGGCGGCCGGGGTCACACCGGGCGCGGGGGCGGCGGCGAGCGCGCGCAGCGCTCCCCGGTCGACCTTGCCGTTGGGCAGCGCGGGCAGGTCGTCGAGCACCACCACCCGGGACGGGACCATGGCGGGCAGCAGGCGTTCACGGGCGAACCGGTGGACGTCCTCGCGCAGCGCCGCCGCCCACCGGGTGCGCGCCGGGTCGTTGGCCAGGTCGCGGGGTTCGTCCATCGTGGTCCTCGGGTCGGGTGGTGAAGGTGATGTCCAGCCGGGTCGGATCGCCGGAGCGGGCGGGCCGCACGTGGGCGCGCAGGCCGCGCTCGGCGGCGACGCGGTGCGCCTCGGCGGGGTCGACGGCGTGCGCGGTGTCGAGCGCCCACACCGAGCGGGCGACCTCCCACGCCGTCACGTCGTCGGCGGCGCTGTCCACGGCGGACAGGGCCGCGGTGGGGCGCACCAGCCGGGCGTTCGGCACGTCGAGCAGCACCCGTCCGGCTTCGGCGTGCTCGGCCAAGCCGCCGTCCTCCCCGGGCGCCCACGGCGCGCCGGTCGGCTCCGGCGCCGCGGCGTCGGGGTGTCCGGGGCCCAGCAGGGTCACGTCCCAGCGGAACCTCGACATCTCCGTCCACACCCGGTCGGCCCGGCACTCGACGCGGGCGGTGGTGCCGGGGTGGCGGGCCAGCACGGCGTCGAAGAACCCCGGGGTCAGGCACAGCTCGTGCTCGGCCGCCACGTGCCGCTCGACCACGGCGCGCAGCTCGGCGGCGGGCAGCAGCCGCGGGCAGCGCCGCACCTGGACGTCGGCGTGGAAGTGGGCGAGCAGGCGGGCGTCGCGGACGTCCCCGACGAACACCGCGCCCGCGGGGCCCGCCACGCGCAGCGCCTCGTCGAGCACGCCCGCCAGGTGGTCGGCGTCGGGGAAGTACTGGACCACGGAGTTGAGCACCACGACGTCGGCCGAGGCGGCCGGCAGCTCGGCCAGCACCCTGGCGTCGCCCTCGCGGAAGGACACCCCGTCGCGGCCGACGAGCGCCGCGGCCGCGGCGGCCAGCGCCTCGCCGGAGAAGTCGATCGCCAGGTACCGCTCCCAGCCGTCGAGCGAGCGCGCCAGCAGGCCGCCGCCCGCGCCGACGTCCACGACCCGCCGGGCGCCCAGCGACCGCACCCGGCGCACCGTGGCGCCGAGCCAGTCGGCCATGGTGGGCTCGGGGATGCGCTCGCCGGTGTAGCTGTCGACCCAGCCGGGGAACTGGCCCGCCGCCCGGTAGCTGGCGTCCCAGACGTGCAGCCAGTCGGTGATGACGGGTTCGCGCTCGCGGCCGCGGCGGGGGCGCACGAACGCGACCAGCTCGTCGCCGCGGGCGTCGTCCCGGTCGACGACCACCGCGGCCGCCTCGACCAGCGGGTGCTCCGACAGCACCGACTCCACCTCGTCCAGCTCCACCCGGTGCCCGCGCACCTTGACCTGCCGGTCGTCGCGGCCCAGGAACTCCAGCGCGCCGTCGCGGCGCCACCGCACGAGGTCGCCGGTGCGGTAGTGGCGGTCGGGCCCCGGGGTGAACCGCTCGGCGTCCAGCTCGGGGCGCCGGAAGTAGCCCCGCGCCACACCGTCCCCGCCGATCCACAGCTCCCCGGTGACCCCGACGCACGCGTCGCCGCCCAGGCCGTCGACCACGCGCAGGGTGGTGCGGTTGATCGGGCGGCCGATCGGCACGAGCGGGACGCGCGTGTCCGGCTCAGCCACGTCATGCGTAAGCGACCAGATGGTCGTCTCGGTGGGCCCGTACATGTTCACCACCCGCGCCCCCGGCACCCCGGTGACGAGTTGCTGCGCCAACCCCTGCGGCAGCAGCTCCCCGCCCACCAGCAGCGCCCGCACCCCGCCGAGCGCGGCCAGGACCTCGGGTTCGGCCGCCACGGCGGTGAGGAAGGACGGCGTCGCCTGCGCCACGGTCGGGCGGAACCGGCCCAGCAGCTCCAGCAGCGAGCCCGGCCCGTGGCGCAGCCTGCCCACCATGCCCTCCGGGCAGATCGCCGTGGTGGCGCCGCGCGCCAGCGGCCACAGCAGCTCCAGCACGGAGATGTCGAAGGATGCGCTGGTCTGGGCGAGCACCCGGTCGTCGGGGGACAGGCCGATGGCGTCATCCATGCCGACGAAGAAGTTCGTGACGTTGCGGTGCTCCAAGACTGTGCCCTTGGGACGGCCCGTGGACCCGGAGGTGTACATGACGTAGGCCGCGTCGCCCGGACCCGCCACGTCCTCGGGCGGCTCGTCCGCGCCCGCCCGCTCGACGTGGACCACGGGCGCGGTGGTGGGGGGCGGGTCCACGCCTGCGCCGACCACCAGGCACGCCAGGTCGGCGTCCTCGGTGATGAACCGCAGCCGCTCGGCCGGGAAGCCGGGGTCGAGCGGCAGGTACGCCGCACCCGCCGCCTGCGCGCCCAGCAGCCCGACCACGAGGTCGACGCCGCGCCGCACGCTCACCCCGACGCGGTCGCCCCGGCCCACGCCGAGCGCGCGCAGCCGGTGCGCGAGGTGGTTGACCCGGCGCTCCAGCTGCCGGTAGGTCGTGCTGCCCGCCGGGTCGAGCACGGCGATCGCGCCCGGCCGCCCGGCGGCGGCAGCGCGGAACTGGGCGTGGACGGTGCGGGCGTGGGCGTCGGGCAGCTCGGGTCCGGTGCTCCACGCGGCCACCGCCGCGCGCTCGTCCGCCGAGCGCAGGTCCACCCCGGTCGCCAGGGCGGACGGGTCGTCGGCGATCGCCGCCAGCGCCGTCCGGTAGTAGCCGGGCAGGTTGTCGACGACCGCCGGGTGCACCCGCGCCCGGTCGGCGCGGATGACCAGGTCGCGGCCGTCCAGCACGACGGTGAGCGGGAAGTCCTCCCCGGTCCCGCCCACCGCGCTGTCGACGACCAGCCCGGACCCGCGGACCTGCTCCCACTCGACGGGTTCGGCTTCCGCCCGCGCCACGTCCGCGGCGATCCCGGCCCAGCTCGACCCGGTCAGGTCGACGCGGACCACGACGGCCGGGCTCCCGGCGAGCACGGTGACCACTTCGGCCCGCGACGTGAGGGAGCCGAGCACCCGCAGGTGCGCCACCGCCGCGAGCACGCGCGCGGGCCAGCCCGCGCCCGGCAGCGCCACCCGGGCCGTCGCCACCCCCGTCCCCGGCGTGGTGGGGCGGGGGAGCGGCAGCGGGTCGGCGTCCGCCAGCGCGCGGGTCCGGTGCGCGGGGTCCGCCACGTCGTGCACCACGGCCTCCTCGCCCGTCAGGCGCTCTTGCGGTCGTGCAGCTCGTGGGTGAGCCGCACCGCCTCGTCGATGGCCCGCTCGCAGTCCTCGATGCTGTCCGCGCGGATCAGCGCGAGCGCGACGCAGGTGGTGCTGGTGACCATGTCGCGCATCACCTGGCCCGGCTGCACCGCCATGAGCACCTCGACCACCCCGGGCAGCGCCTCGACGTCGTCCTGGGTGACCCCGTTGGCGGCGCCGGGCTTCACCGGCAGGCAGGCGAAGCCGTAGACGGCGCCGTCCACCGGCTCCGGCTCGCGCAGCGGCTCACCGGCTAGCAGCCGGGCGTGGGCGACCCAGGGGTTGAGGCCGATGGTGTGCCGGGAGGTGTTGGGCGCGAACACCCCGGCGGGCCGCCACCCCAGCTCACCGGCGGTGAACGACCCGGGCTCGCCGAACACCTCCAGGTGGAACACGCCGCAGGTGCCGCCCAGCGCGGTCACGGCCCGCTGGGCGAAGTCGGTGGCCGTGGCGTACAGCTCCGGGTGGGCGGCCGGGGGGAAGGCCACCGAGCGCAGGGTGGAGCCGTTCTTGGTCTCCCGCAGCGGCGCCATGTACCGCGACACGACGAAGTGCACGATGCGCCCGTCGACCACCACGCCGTCGAGGTGCCACTCGCGGCCCTGCTGCATCTCCTCGACCACCGCGTGCCGCAGCGCGGGCGTGGTCGTCAGCACCTCGAACAGGTCGGCGGCGGACTCGCACACGCGCACGTCCCGGCTGCCCCCGCCCGACGGCGGCTTCACCACGTACGGCGCCGACAACCCCACCAGCGCCTTGTCCAGCTCCTCCGCCGACAGCGGTGTGGTCGTCAGGGTGGTGCAGCGGGCGGTGGGCACGCCGTGGGCCGTCCACAACGACTTCTGGAACGCCTTGTCCCGCCCGGCCATGGCCATGCGGACGTCGATCCGCTCGGTCGCCTCCAGCCCCAGCAGCCGGTTGAGGAACCCGGCGGTGACCATGGCGAGCTCGTGGCACGGGATGACCAGGTCGACCTCGTCGGCCACGCCCAGGTGCAGCAGCACCGACCAGGCCAGCTCGGGGACGTCGAAGTCGGGCACGAACCCGATGTGCGCCAACCGGTCCGCGTAGCGCTCGGCGGTGCCGCGGTTCCACTCGACGTAGAGCACGGTCAGGGTGTGGCCGAGGTCGAGCAGCTCGTCCATCACCTCCGCCCGCGCTCCCAGCAGGACGATGTGCACTGGTCGTTCCCTTCTCGTGGTGCCCGGGGCCGCTCAGCTGGGCGCCGCGGTGTCGAAGACGAGGTCGCGCAGCAGCTCGTTCGCCCCGGCCGTGATCGTGCCCGCCGCCGCGTCGCGGTGGACCCTCGCCACCGCCGAACCCTCCCGGTAGCCGCGGGCGCCGTGGTACTGCAAGCACGCGCGGGCGGCGTTCGCGGCGAGTTCGGTGGCGCGCAGCTTCAGCGTCGACGCGGTCCTGGTGTCCAGCCGCCCGCGCGCGTGCCGCAGGGCCGCCAGGTGCGCGTAGGAGCGCACCAGGTCCAGCTCGGCGGCGAGGTCGGCGGTGGTGTGCCGGACGACCTGGTTCGCCGACAGCGGCGCGCCGCCGACGTGGTGCCCGCGCACGAACCCGTCGAGCAGGTCCAGGCAGTGCGCCGCCCCGCCCGCGGCCAGCAGCCCGGCGGCCAACCGCTCGAAGTCCAGCGACTCCACCAGGTAGGTCAGGGTGCGCGCCGGGTTGCCCAGCACCCGGTCGGCGGGCACCGGCACGGCGTCGAAGGTGACCTCGCAGACGTCGGCCGAGTGCCAGCCGAGCATCGGCTCGGGGGTGGCGCGCACACCGGGGGCGTCGGCGTCGACCAGCAGGAACCCGCACCCGGCCAGCGAGCGCGGGCGCGCGGCGACCGTGCGCAGCCGGGCCAGGCAGACGTAGAAGCCCGCCTGCGAGCCGTTGGCGACGTGCGCCTTGTGGCCGGTGAGCCGGTAGCCGCCGGACCCGTCCGGCTCGGCCCGGGTGGTGATCGCGGCCAGGTCGGTGCCCGCGTCGGGCTCGCTGAGCGCCAGCGCCGCGACGCGCGTGCCCGCGCGCACGTCCGCCAGCAGCTCCGCCCGCTGCTCGGGGGTGCCGAAGCGGTCGAGGTAGTGGGCGGCCATGAACGCGTGCACCGCCACCCCCGCCCGGATGCCCGCGTACCCGGTGCGGCCCAGTTCCTCCAGCAGGATGGCGCTGTCGGTGAAGCCGTCGCCGGACAGCGGCATCCCGAGCAGCCCGGCGTCCCCGAGCGCCCGCCACCCCTGTTCCGGGATGCGCCGCGCCCGCTCCCACTCGTCGGCGTGCGGCAGCACCAGTTCCGCGAGCGCGGCGCGGACCCGGGCGCGCACCGGGTGGTGGGCGTCCAGGGCGTCGAGGACGGGGTCGAACGGCGTCATCCGCGCGGCTGCCTCCCGGCCGCGCGCTGGGCCACCAGGGCGCGGCGGTCGACCTTGCCGGTCTCCGACAGCGGCAGCGACCCGAGCACGTGGACCTCGCCGGGGACGAGGTAGGCGGGCAGCACCCCGGCCAGGTGCGCGCGCAGCGCCTCGGCGGTGCAGCCGTCGTCGGCCACCACGAACGCCACCAGCACCCGCTGCCCCAGGGCGCCCTCGACCGCGCACACGACGCACTGCCGGACCGCGGGGTGCTGTTCGAGGTGGTGGGCGACCTCGCTCGGCTCCACCCGGAAGCCGTTGACCTTCACCTGGTCGTCCACCCGTCCGACGAACACGATGTCGCCGTCGTCGTCGAGGTGCACGAGGTCGCCGGTGCGGTAGACCCGTTCGCGCGCCCCGCCCACCTCGACCTCGGTGAACCGGGCCGCGGTGGCCTCGGGCGCGCCGACGTAGCCCGCCGCGAGCCCCGGCCCGGCCAGGAGCAGTTCGCCCACCTCGCCCGGCCCGCACAACCGCCCGTCGGCGACGACGTGGGCGCGGGTGTTCTGGATCGGCCGCCCGATGGGCACCGGGCGCCCGTCCGGGGGCAGCTCGCGCACCGGGTGGTGGGTGGCGAAGGTGGTGCACTCGGTGGGCCCGTAGACGTGGGTGACCCGGCCCGGCCCGTACCGGCGCAGCGCCAGGTCCATCGCGCGCAGGGAGTGCGCCTCGCCGCCGGTGAGCACGCTGCGCACGGTGTCGAGGGTGTCCGGGGCCTCGTCGACGATGGAGTTGAACAGCGCCGTGGTGAGGAAGACGGTGGTCACCGAGTGCGCGACGAGCACCCTCCGCAGCTCGGACAGGCGGGGGAGCGCGGAGGGGTAGACGACGCAGGTGCCGCCGTTGAGCAGCGGGCCCCAGACCTCGAACGTCGCCGCGTCGAAGGTGATCGGGGCCATGTGCAGGACGCGGGTGCCCGCGTCCAACCGGGTGTAGGTGGCGCCGGACACCAGGCGCAGCACGGCCCGGTGCTGCACGAGCACGCCCTTCGGCACCCCACCCGAACCGGAGGTCAGGTTGACGTAGGCGGGCGCGTCGGCGGGCACGGCGGGCGGCGACCACGGCCCCGGGTCGTCGTCGGAGGTCACCGAGACCGCCGCCACGCCGGGGAAGCGGGCGGCCACGGCGTCGGCGCGGTCGGTGAGCACGACCCCGCAGCCGGTGCGCTCGAACAGGTCGAGGACGCGCTGGTCCGGCCACGCCCCGTCGAAGGGCACGTAGGCGGCGCCGCAGGTGAGCACCGCCAGCAGCGCCACGACCAGCTCCGGGCCCTTGCCGACGAGCACGCCGGCGAACTGGCCCGGCCGCACCCCCGCGGCTGCGAGCCGGGCGGCGAGGCGGTCGGCGGCCTCGGCCAGTTCCCCGTAGGTGAGCCGCCGATCGCCGCAGACCACCGCGGTGGCGCCGGGGGCGTGGTCGGCCCAGCGGGCGAACGCGGCGGGCACGCTGTCGTCGGCCGGGTAGTCGACCGCGGTCGCGTTGAGGGCGTCGTGCACCCGCGCCGCGCCCGGGTCGACCACCGGTGAGTCCATCGTCCACGTCCGATCAGGGGAGTGGGGGCCGCCCGGCCGGGCGACCCCCGCGCGTCCTGGCTGGCACCTCAGCCCGCCGCGGCGGCACCGCCCGCGTGCCGCACGATCAGCTCGGCGATGCCCCGCACGGTGCTGTTCTCGTACAGCTCATCGGCGGGCAGGCAGTCCTCGCCGTACTCCTTCTCGGCGCGGCTGACCAGCCGCACCACACCCATCGAGGTGCCGCCGATGGCGAAGAAGTCGTCCTCGGCGCCGCGGGCGGGCAGCCCCAGCGCGACCAGCTCGTCGAGCACCCACCCCTGCACGGCCTGCTGCTCGGGGGCGGTCACGACACCCTCCCCGGCACGGGGAAGCGGAAGCCGTTGACGGTCTCGTCCACGAACTTGTTGTGCCCGAAGGTGTCCTGGCCGGAGACGAGCACGTTGCCGAAGCGCTCCAGGCTCGCGGTGCCGCCGAACTCCTCCAGGCCGTTGGAGTAGGGGTAGACGCGCACCGAGGTGGGCAGGTAGCGGGCGGCGAAGCCCAGGCGCATCTGGTCGGTGAGGCCCGCGTGCGGGTGCGAGGCGTGCATGAGCGTGGACCAGAAGATGATGAACTGGCCCTGGCGCATCACCTGCGAGACGGCCCGGGACTCGTCGGGCTCCCAGTCCGGGTCCTTCTGCAGCTGGCGGTAGTCGTAGCCGAAGAAGCCGCGGCGCACGCCCGCCTTCTCCCGGTTGTTGATGGCCTCGGGGTCGTAGTCCATCGTCTTGGTCTCGTCGTAGTTCATCACGTCGTGGGTGCCGGGGATGAACTGCAGGCAGCCCATCTCCACCGTGGCCGGGGTGAACGCGGTCCACACGGTGATCGTGCCGCCGAACTCCGCGTCGTTGGGCCACTCGATCTGCGGCTGCTTGGACCCGGCCACGTTGGCGAAGTTGTCCGCCTGGTGCCAGTCGGTGCCCTCGTCGCCGGGGTACTTGGGGAAGAACTCGGTGCGCCAGCACAGCACGTCGGGCCCGAGGATGGAGGCGACCCGGTCGGTGATCTCCGGGCGCACGATGTGCCGGGCCAGGAACTCCACGTCGAGGTGGCGGTCGTAGTTGGCCAGGTTCGTCACCCCGGAGACCCCGTCGCCGCCGCCGTACACCGCTTTCTTGGTGTTGAGCAGCTTGGGCCGCAGGGCGCGCAGGTCCTGCTCCATCTGCTCTGGCTCGTAGAGGTCGAACGGTCCGATGAAGCCGTCGCGGTGGAATTGGGCCAACTGCGCGTCGGTCAACGAGAATTCGCGACCTGGATCACCCATGGGCGAGAACTCCTTTTCTGGGCGGCGCGGGGATGCGGGCGCCGCGCGCTAAAAGGCCCGGCGGTGGCAGGGAGTGGCGGAGAAACCGGGCAATGCACCTCGCCCGCAGTGGTCACCCCCGCCGCCGCCCGGCGTCCCGGCCGGGTGGCGGTGTCCTGCCGAGAGTCCCACAACCGCCTGTGAGCAGCAAGAATCGTCATCCCCCATGACCTCAAGTTAGCAGGCCACCGACACCCGGGCCACCACGTCGGACAACTGTGACCTGTATCACCATCGTAGCTGATCCATTCGGGGTGATGTGGTCGTGATCGGCCACCGATAGGGGTGTTGACAGCCCTTTGATCCATCACCACTATGAAGTCGCCCGGCAGCTCCGGGTGCTATCGCCCGGTTGTCGCGGCTATTCCATCCGATCGGGTCGAAGGGGGGCCGCAATGAGCTACGACCACATCAGCTAAGCACCTCACCCGATTCCCGCGGGCCCGCCCCGGCACCGGGGCGGGCCCGCGGGGCGGCGGGCCCGCCGTGCCGGTCGCGACCACGCCAGAGCCCACCCGCGCAGAGAGAACGGACCGCACCGCTGTGACGACGACGCTCGTGTGGAACCCGCTTGACCCGGCCTCCATCCAGGACCCCTACCCCATCTACGCGGAACTGCGCGAGCGCTGCCCGGTGTACTGGCACGAGGGCATGAGCTCCTGGGTCCTGACCCGCTACGACGACTGCCAGTGGGTGCTGCGCGACCACGCCGCCTTCGCCCGCGACCGCCGCCGCGCGGGCGCGGAGATCCCCGACGACAAGCTGAACATCCAGACCCAGGACCCGCCGGAGCAGGCGCTGCTGCGCGGGGTCACCGCGCGGTCGCTGAACTCCCAGCGGTTGCAGGAGATCTGCGCCGAGGCGCGGGAGCTGATGGAGCACCGGCTGCGCGGCCTGGCGGGCGCGGGCCCGTTCGACCTCATGCGCGACCTCGCGGGCCCCGGCGCCATCCACGTGATCAACAACGTCTTCGGCGTGCACGCCTACACCCAGGACAGCTACGCCCCGATCTACCGCGGCCTCACGCAGGCCATGGACAGCGGGCTCGACCCCGAGCGCCTGGCCCCCGGCCGCGCCGCGGGCCGGGCGCTGTCGGAGGAGGTCGGCGGCTGGTTCGCCGACGGGCTGGGCCAGGACGGCCTGCTGGGCATGGTGACCGGCCACGCCGACGTCCCCGGGCTGCCCACCCCCTACGTGGTCAACACCATCGCGGCCACCTACAACGCGGGCTTCAGCACCCTCTACGCCTCCACCGGCGCGATCACCCTGGAGGTCCTCAGGGCGGGCCCGGCCCTGCTGGCCGACCTCGACCCCGCCGACCCGCACGTGCTGACGCTGGCCGCCGACGAGCTGATGCGCTTCACCAGCCCGGCCCAGGCGACCGCGCGGGTGGCGCTGGAACCCGTGGAGCTGCACGGGGTGCGGATCGAGCCCAAGCAGACGATCGTGACCATGATGGCCGCGGCCAACCGCGACCCGCGCCAGTTCGCCGACCCGGACCGCATCGTGCTCGACCGCGCCCCCAACCGGCACCTCGCCTTCGCCTGGGGCCCGCACATCTGCCTCGGCGCGCGCCTGGCGATGACCTGGGCGGCCGAGGTGATCGCGTTCCTCGCCGAGCACGGCCCGCGGCTGCGCCTGGCGGGCCAGGAGGAGTACATGCGCGCCGCCACCCTGCGCAACCTGGTGCGGCTGCCGCTGGAGTACGCGGGCTGACCCGGGGCGCGGGTCGGCCGGTCAGGGGGATCTCCGCCCGCACCGCCATCGCCGTGGCGGTGCGGGGGCAGTGCGGGCTTTGGTCGCAGCGCCGGGCAGGTGCCCGCCAGAACCCGGGCGCTGCGGGGGACGACCGCCAGTGGGTGGTGCGCGTCAGCCCGGTTCGGCGGACGGGACGGTGAGCACGAGGATGGCGGTGTCGTCGGTGGCCTTCGGGGCGTAGGCGGTGAGCCGGGCGATGAGGTCGTCCGCGATGGCCGCGGCGGTGCGACCGGGGAACGCCGTCGCCAGCTCGGACAGGCACTGCTCGCCGAACATCCCGCCGTCCGCGCCCCGCGCCTCGATGAGGCCGTCGCTGTAGAGCAGCAGGGTGTCGCCGGGGCCGAGGCGGGTCGTGGTGGTCACGACCCGCACGTCCGGGAACACGCCGATGAGCTGCCCGCCCGGGGTGGTCAGCTCGTGCACGCCGCCGTCCGCCCTGGTCAGCAGCGGCGGCGGGTGCCCGCCGGAGGCCAGCACGGCGGTGAACCCGTCGCCGTCGCGGGTCAGCACGCCGAAGACCGCGGTGCAGAACCGCATCCGGTCGGTGTGCACCTGCTGGAGCAGCACGTCGTTGAGGTTGGCCAGCACCGCGGCCGGGTCGCCGACGTGCGCCGCCGCCGAGCGCAGCGTGTAGCGGGCCGCGGAGGTCAGCACGGCCGCGTCGGGGCCCTTGCCGCAGACGTCACCGAGGAACACCCCCCAGCGGTCCGGCGTGATCGGGAACAGGTCGTAGAAGTCTCCGCCGACCCGGTCGGAGGAGGCGACGTGGTAGTGCGCGGCGGCGTCGAGCCCCGGCACCGGCGGCAGGCTCGGCGGCAGCAGGGTCCGCTGCAGGATCTCGGTGAGCCGCTGCAGCCGGGCCCGCTCCCGCTCCACCGCGTCGCGCTCGCGGTCGGCCTCCTGCCTGGCCCGCAGCAGCTCCTGCTCGTAGGCGCGCCGGTGCGTGGCGTCGAGCAGGGTGATGCGGACCAGCCGGGGTTCGCCGTCCGCGCCCGCGCGCACCGCGGCGTTGACCAGCACCGGCAGCCTGCGGCCGTCGGCGGCGCTGATCTCGAAGGCGATCTCGCGGACCTCCCCGCCCATCCGCAGCAGCGGCGCGAAGTGGGTCTCGTGGAAGACCTTGCCGCCGAAGGTGAGCAGGTCGGCGAAGCGCAGCCTGCCGACCAGCTCCTCCCTGCCGCGGCCGAGCCAGCCCAGCAGGGTCGCGTTGACCGTGGTGATGGTCCCGTCCGGCAGCGTCGAGAGGTAGCCGCAGGGGGCGTTGTCGAACAGGTCCCGCAGGTCGTGCGGGTCGCCGTGCTCGATCGGGGGCGGTGCCCCGCCCGGGTCCACCACGGGCGGGCCCTACCGGCCCCTGGCCGCGGCGAGCCGGTCGAGGAAGCCGCGCAGCGCGGCGGCGGTCTCCTCCGGCGCGCTCAGGTGCGGGCAGTGGCCGGTGGCGTCGAGCAGCTCCAGCTCGCTGCCGGGGATCGCGTCGCGCACGTACTCGCCGACGACGACCGGGGCGATGATGTCCTGCCTGCACTGGAGGATGAGCGTCGGGTGCGCCACCGAGGGCAGGTCGGCGCGGTTGTCCGCGGTGAAGGTGACGCGGGCGAAGTGGCGGGCGATCTGCGGGTCGGTGCGGCAGAAGCTCGCGGTGAGGTCGGCGCCGAGGTCCGGCCGGTCGGGCACGCCCATGATCGCCGGGGCCATGGTGGCCGACCAGCCCAGGTAGTTGCTCTCCACCGCCTCCAGCAGCTCCTCGACGTCGGCCTCGGTGAAGCCGCCGACGTAGTCGCCGTCGTTGAGGTAGCGGGGGGAGGGGCCGACCAGCACCAGCCCGGCGAAGCGGTCGGGGACCCGCGCCGCGGCCAGCACGCCGATCACCGCGCTCACCGAGTGCCCGACGAAGACGACGTCGCGCAGGTCCAGCGCCTCGCAGAGCTCCACCACGTCGCGGGCGTACCCGCCCAGGTCGGCGTAGCGCCGCGGCGACCACGCGCCGAGGTCCGACCCGCCCGCGCCCACGTGGTCGAACAGCACGACCCGGTGGTCGTCGGTGAACCGCGGGGCCACCGACCGCCAGGTGTTGCTGTCGCAGCCGAAGCCGTGGGAGAACAGCAGCACCGGCCCGTCACCGCCGCCCGCGCTGGTGACGTTGTTCCTGCGGATGACGTCAGTACCGGTGGTGTTGTGCATCGGGGTCAGTATCGCACCACCGCTCAGCCGCGGCTGCCCTGCCCGCGCAGCTGGGTGAGGGCCAGGGTGTTGCCGTCCGGGTCGCGCAGCACCACCCCGCGCACCCACGCCGAGCCGCTGAAGTGGTCCTCCACCCGCACCCCGTGGTCGTCGAGCCTGCGCACGGCCGAGGGCAGGTCGTCGACCCGCACGGTGCAGATGCCCCCGCCCGCCCGCGCCGGGTCGACCACGAGCTGCACGGACTGCCCGGAGCTGAGGTACCAGTCGGCGGCCACGCCGTCGAAGTGCTCGTCGGCGGGTTGGCCCACCGCGCGGGTGAACCACTCCGCGCTCCGCCGCAGGTCGGTGACGGGCAGCAGGGCGAGCAGGGTCACGAAGTCCCCGGCCCGGTCGTGGCGGCCCATGCGCCCGTCCTCCCGTCCTCCCGCCTCCCGCTGGCTCTACCCGCGCCCGGGGCAGATCATGCGGCGGGCTGCCCGGGCTGCCAGACTCGGCGGGCACCCCGGGCCCGGCGCGGGCCCCGCGGCGAGTGGATGAGGAGCGATGGGCGACAGCGCGGGCCCCCGGGTCGACACCCCGGCGCAGTTCAGCACCGAGATCGGCGGCCACAGCGCGCAGCTCGGGTCGGTGCGCGCACTGCTCGGCGGCTGGCTGGCCGACCACGGCTTCGCCCGCGGCCAGGCCACCGACCTGCTGCTCGCCGTCGACGAGGCCGCCGCCAACAGCATCGAGCACGGCTACCGGGGCGCGGGCCCCGGCCCGGTGCGGATCACCGCCGTGGTCGAGGCCGGGCTGCTGGTCGTCACCGTCTCCGACGACGGGTGCTGGCGCACGCCGGACCCCACCCCGGTCGGCCTGCGCGGGCGCGGGCTGGCGATCATGCGCGCGGTGTCGGACTCGGTCGACGTCGAGACCGGCCAGGGCACCACGGTGACCCTGCGCGTCGCCGTCGCCCCCGCGTAGGGGCGTCCACCCCTCCCTGCCGGGCCCGCTGTCGTCCTCGCCCGCCCGTCGACCTGCCGCGTCACCCCGTTGGCCGCTGGCCCCCGCACGCCGTCGCGGGCCAGGGTGTTCAGCGGGTGACTAGCCGGTCACCCGAACCTAGGTTACGGTGACACATGTGTGGATCGAGGTGCTGCTGCTGTCCAAGCTCTCCCGGGGGCCGCTGCACGGCTACGAGCTGCGCAAGGAGGTCGAGGCCTCGACCGGGCGCACGCTGTCGAACAACTCGCTCTACCCCACCCTGCGGCGCTTCGTCGACGCGGGCGCGGTGACGCGCAGCGCCGAGGAGCAGGAGGCCAAGCCGCCCCGGCACGTCTACACGATCACCGACGTGGGCCGGGAACTGCTGCACGACGTGCTCACCGACTTCCCGGACGAGGTCGCGCGCAGCGAGGCCGAGTTCCTGGCCAGGGTGGGCAACTTCGGCAGGCTCCGACCGGACGAGCGGGTGCGCGTCGTCGACACCCGCGACCGGGCGGTCGCCGAGGAGCTGGACCGGCTCGGCGCGCTGGCGCTGACCCAGGACGACCCGTGGAGCCGCGCGGTGCTGCAGGAGGTCTGCGCGCGCCTGGTGGCCGAGCGGGGGTGGTTGGCCCGCCTGCGCGAGCGGGCGGCCGCCGAGCCGGAGTCCGCGACCGAGCAGGACACTTGAGGAGGGGACTGCCATGACCACCACCGACACCGCGGCGCCTCGGCTGCCGTTCGACCGGCCCGACGCGCTGGCCGCCGCGCCGATCTTCGCCGCGCTGCGCCAGCAGGGCCCGGTCGTGCGCGTGATCACCCCGGCGGGCGACCCGGCCTGGCTGGTCACGTCCTACGACGCGGTCCGCGAGGTGTTCCGGGACAAGCGCTTCGGCCGCTCGCACCCGGCCCCGGAGCAGGCCGCGCGCATCTCGCACGCGGCGATCCAGGACGGCCCCAGCGGCGACTACGAGACCGAGGAGCGCGACCACAAGCGGATGCGCCGGATGCTGGCGCCCGCGTTCTCCGCGCCCCGCATGCGCGCGCTGACCGACCGGGTCACCGAGCTGGCCACCGAGCTGCTCGACGCGATGGAGGCCCGGCACGCCGCCGCGCCGGACGAGCCGGTCGACCTCTACGAGTCGCTGGCCTTCCCGCTGCCGGTGCTGGTGATCTGCGAGCTGCTGGGCGTGCCCTACGCCGACCGGGCCATGTTCCGCGACCTGTCCGAGCGCATCGCGGTCTTCGACGGCGGCGCCGACGCGCAGCGGGCGATGGCCGACTTCCGCGACTACATGCTGCGCCTGGCCGTGGCGAAGCGGTCGGACCCGCAGCCCGACGTCATCTCCGACCTGGTCGCCTTCCAGCGGGAGGACCCGACCTTCACCGACGACGACCTCGCCAGGCTCGCCGCGGGCCTGCTGTTCGCGGGCCACGAGACCACCGCGACCCGGATCAGCCTGGGCACCCTGCTGCTGCTGACCGACCTGTCCCGCCGCGACGAGTTCCTGGCCGACCCCGACGGCAAGGTCAACGACGTGGTCGAGGAGATCCTGCGGCTGACCGTCACCGGCGGCACCGGCCTGCTGCGCTACGCCCACGAGGACGTCGAGGTGGGCGGGGTGACGATCAACCGGGGCGACGCGGTGCTGGTGTCCATCGAGTCGGCCAACCGCGACGAGTCGGTGTTCGAGTCCCCGGACGACTACGACCCGGACCGCTCGCCGAACGTGCACGTCGCCTTCGGCCACGGCGCGCACGTGTGCATCGGGGCCAACCTGGCCCGCACCGAGCTGCGCGCGGTGTTCCCCATGATCTTCAAGCGGTTCCCGGGGCTCACCCTGGCCAAGCCGCTGGAGCAGATCGCCGTCCGGCACAACCGGGTCGCAGGCGGCGTCGACGAGGTCCCGGTGACCTGGTGAGGAGGCGGTCGTGAAGGTCGTGGCCGACAAGGAGCTGTGCGTCGGGGCCGGGCAGTGCGCCATGGTGGCCGAGCGCGTGTTCACCCAGGACGACTCCGACGGCACGGTGGTGGTGCTCAAGGAGGTCCCCGACGCGGGCGAGGAGGCCGACGCCCGCCAGGCGGTGCTGATCTGCCCGTCGGGCGCGCTGTCCCTCGACGAGTCCTGAGCCGGGCGGCCCTCGGGTGGTTGCGCCACCCGGGGGCCGCTGGGTCTTCCCGGCACCAGGGCGGTGAATCCCACGCTAGGGTGACCGGCGTTCGGTGAACTTGTCCCGGGAGGGTCGATGTCCCTGCGCCGCAGTGCCCCGCTCGCCGCCTGCGCCGTCGCGGCGGCCGCGCTGGTGGCCCCTCCCGCGGCGGTGGCCGCGGCGGGCCCCAGCACCCTGCCCGCGTCGCAGTACACGCTGTCGGCGGACTACCACCGGTTCGACGCGGTGAACTCCGCCCTGGTGTCGACGCTGGGCACGGCGCCGGTGCGCACCGTGATGGACAACGCCAACCACGACCGCACCGCGCTGCCCTCGACGTTCGCGCCCACCGGGCTCGCGGGCGGGTTCCGGTTCGACTCGGCGGACAACTCCGACTGCAAGAGCTACCCGCAGGGCATCACCACCAGCCGCGACGCCGTGGGCACCGCCGACGGCGGCAACTACGACGGCCACCAGCTCGTCGTGGTGAGCTGGTACACCAAGGACGCGTGCGACGGCGCCCAGGAGCGCAGCCGCCTCACGCTGGTGGACTGGGACGCGACCTACCCGAACAAGTACCGCAAGGTGCTGCTCGTCGAGCCCACCGGCAGCACCGCGACGCCCAGCTTCAAGGACATCCCCGTCCACGCGGGCGGGGTGTCCTGGTACGGCGACTACCTCTATGTCGCGGAGACTGGCAAGGGGATGCGCGTGTTCGACATGCGCAAGATCCTCAAGGTCGACACCGGCGGCACCGCCGACCAGATCGGCCGCCAGCCCGACGGCAGCTACCACGCGCACAACTACGCCTACGCGCTGCCGCAGGTCGGCACCGTCACCGCCGCCACCACGTCCGGGACCCCGTTGGTGTGGTCGACGATCTCGCTGGACCGGGTCAGCCGCTCGATCGTGATGACCGAGTACACCTGCCAGTCCGGCTGCACGTCCTACCCCAACCGCGGCCCCCGCGCCGTCCGGTTCCCCTTCGCCGCGGGCACCCCGACCTTCGCGGCCACGACCACGGCGTCCCAGGCGCTGAGCCTGCCCTGGTACAAGCTCAACGGGGTGGCCTCCCACAACGGGCGCTGGTGGTTCGCCTCCTCCGGGGCCAAGCAGCTCTACTACTGGACCCCGTCGGCCGGTGCCACCACCCACGCCTGGGTGGGCTCGGCGGAGAGCATCAGCTACTGGGAGGACGGCACCGGCCCGGACCTGCTGTGGTCCTTGCAGGAGGGTGCTGGCTCCCGCAACGTCTTCGCCGTCGAGCAGGCCGCCTACGGCAGCTGAGGCGCCCAGCCCGGGACGGCGACCGCGCCCGCCGGTGGGCGCCAGCGGGCGCTCACCCCGCCGGGCTGACCTCCGTCGGGGCGCGCTCGCCGCTCAGGTCGCCCAGGATCGCCTCGCCCTTGGTCAGCCAGGCCAACCCGAACGCCATCGTCGCCACCGTCTCCAGCCACAGCGCGGGCCGCAGCTCGCCCGGGATGCCCAGCGGGCCGGACGCCACGATGAGCGCGAGGCTGCCGATGATCGCCAGGCCGCACGCCACGTACACCCGGTTGCGCGCGGCCTTGCGCGGGGTCGGGGTCGGGTCGTCGGACTTGCGGAACAGCACCAGGCAGAAGTAGGCCAGCGACAGGAAGAAGATCCCCGCGAAGACCAGGTGCAGCACCCCGATCAGCTTCGCGTGCTCGCTCGGGTCCGGCGGTGTCGTCGGCAGCAGCGCCAGCCCGATCGCCGCCACCGCCGCCACGTCGCTGGCGAGGTCGTCCACCCGGTCGTAGCCGCGGTAGGAGAACAGGAAAACCCCGATGGCGCACATCGCCCCGACGAAGATGTCGCGCACCGGGCTGTAGTAGTAGCCGCTGATCGAGCTGAGGACCCGCCCGTCGGCGAGGTACCCGCCCGCGATCAGCACGAGCGGCAGCAGCAGCCCGAGGGTGCCGATGGCCCGCCGGAGGAACAGGTAGGAGTGGACGAGGCCCCGCATGGCCGCTCCCGGAGGTCGTGCGGCCCCCTCACGCGGCCGCAGGGTGTCGATCTCAGCGAACCATAGCCGCCTGCCCGTGTGCACCGCCGGACGTGCACGTCCGGCGTTCGCCACCGCCGGGCGCGGCCACGCCGCGCGACCGGTGCCGCCCATCGGGGCGGTCGTGCTCACCCGGGTGCGAGACTGGGTGCGCGACGACGGGAGGAGACCGGCATGGCCGAGGAGATCGAGGCGCCCGGTGGCGCGCTCGACGGGCCGACCCCGGGGCCGGGCGGGCGACCCGCGCCCGCGCTCGTCCTGCTCGACAAGGCCATCGGCCTGCAAGCGCCCCTGGTGCAGCGCAACATCGCGCGCGCCCGCCAGCGCAACCCGGAGGCGACCCCGGCGGAGGTCATCCGCACCCTGGAGCGCATGTACATCAGCGCTTTGGCGAGCACCGGGGCCGCGGTCGGGGGAGCGGCCGCCGCGCCCGCGGTCGGCACCGGCATCGCCCTGGCGCTCTCGGCGGGGGAGGCCTTCTCCTCGCTGGAGCTGAGCACCCTGTTCGTGCTGTCGGTCGCGGAGGTGCACGGCATCCGGCTCGACGAGGTCGAGCGCCGCCGCACGCTCGTGATGGGGATCCTGCTCGGCCAGTCCGGGTCCGCGACGATCGGCCGGGTCGCCGAGCGCACCGGCAAGCACTGGGGCCACCAGCTCGTCAGCAAGGTCCCCGCGGCGACGCTGCTGCGGATCAACAGCGTGCTGGGCAAGGACTTCGTGACCAAGTACGGCACCAAGCAGGGCGTCATCGTGCTGGGCCGGGTGGCCCCGTTCGGCATCGGCGCGGTCATCGGCGGCGGCGCCAACGCCACCCTCGCCGCCTTGGCCGTGCGGGCGGCCCGGCGCGCGTTCGGCCCTCCTCCCGAGTCGTGGCCCGGTCCCACCGTGGTGTTCCCGCCGGACCCGGGGACGCGGCGGGACTGAGGCTCGACCGCCTGTGCAGGTCAGCCCAGGGCGAGCATGACGGGTGTGATGCTGCGGGTGGCGTCGAACGGGAAGTCCGGGCCAAGCAACATGATGTCGGTGTCGAACCGGTGCTCCAGCCCGTGCGAGCGCGCCCAGGCCATCACCTCCGGCTGCCGGTGGTCGACGTCCACGCGCACCACCCCGGGCGCCGCCGCGGCGAGGTCGGACAGCAGTGCCAGGCCGGTCGCGGTGTCCGGGGCGGTGACGGGTCCGAGCACGGTCTGATCGATGTTGGGCCACGCCCCGCCGAACGCCACGACGCCGCAGTCCTCCACCACCCGGAACTGGTCGCAGAAGCCGGGCAGGGCAGCCATCAGCTCCGCCCGTGGCGCGCCGAAGACCGTGTTGTCCAGGGCGATCACCGCCTCCACGTCGGCGGCGGTCGCAGGACGGGAGACCCCCGCGGGGACCACCCCGCGGGGGACACCGACGTAGGTGGACGTCCGCCCGACCACGCGGAACCCCATCGACAGGTACAGCGGCCTGCCCATCGGGGTCGCCGTCAGCAGGGCCGTGGGCGCGCCGACCCGCGCCAGGGTTTCGCCCAGCACCCGCGCCCCGAAGCCGCGCCGGGCGTGCTCGGTCGCCACCAGCATCATGCTGATGGCGTTGACCGAGCCCCCGTACGGCGTGCCCACCACGACCGCGATGAGCCCGCCGCGCGGGTCGTCGACGCCGTGGACCTGACCGACCCGGAACAGCAGCCGCCACTTGTGCTCCTCGCGCGGCCACCCGCGGTCCGCGCCCAGGTCCAGGCACGCCCCCAGGTCGGTGAGGTCCAGCCTGCGGACCTCGGCATCGTTGCCCACGGCTGCCCTCCCGGTCGATTTCGCGGGTCGCCCACCCTAGGGCGTCCGGCACGCCGCGCGCCCGTCCTTTTCCCCGACCGCGGTCAGGGCAGGCGCCAGACCTGGTTGCTGCCGCCGAAGCAGTCCCAGATCTGCAACCGCGTGCCGTTGGCCGAGCTGGGGCCAGTGGCGTCGAGGCAGCGGCCGGACGCCGGGTTGCGCAGGGTGCCACCGGGCTGCGGCGACCAGTTCTGGGCGCCGGTGCCGTTGCAGTCCCACAGCTGGACGGCGGTGCCGTTGGCCGTGGCGGCTCCCGCGACGTCCAGGCACTTGCCGAAGGCGCGCACGGTGCTGCCCTGGACGGTCCACCGCTGGGCCGCGCCGCCGTTGCAGTCCCACAGCTGGATGGGGGTGCCGTTGGCGGTGGCCGAGTCGGTGACGTCCACGCACTTGCCGTCGATGCCGGTGAACGCGCCGCCCGTGGGCGGTGCGGTGGTGCCGGTGGCGGCGTCGTGGATGGCGCTGACGAGGGACGTGGAGCCCGTGGTGTCCTGGGACAGCTCCCAGTTCATGATGCCGCCCGCGTTCGCCCGCGCCCACTGGGTCTTGCGCTTGATGGTGGGTATGCCGTTGTAGCACTGCTGGGCGCCGTTGGCGGTCGTGCAGTCCCGGTTGGCGTTGGCCGGGTCCAGGGCGACGAGCTGGGCGTAGGTGAGGTAGCCGGGGCGGCTGTAGAACGGGACGCCGAGCACCGCCTTGGCCGCGGGCAGGCCGCGGTCCTTCCAGAAGTTCACCGAGGCGATCGACCAGTCGTAGTTGGCGTGCGGGCTGCCGCCGTCGTAGGCCATGATGTTGAGCCAGTCCACGGCGGTGAACACGGCGGGCTGCACCCCGTTGGCCGTGCCGCCCTCGCTGACGACCGCGGCGGTGAGGATCTTCCCCGCGCCGTGCAGCGCCGAGCTGAGCTGCTGCACCAGCGCGGTGAAGTGGTCGCCCGAGGCGCCGGGGTCCGGGTACTCCCAGTCGATGTCGACGCCGTCGAGCCCGTAGGTCGTGACGGTGTTCATCACGGTGTTGACGAAGGTCGTCCGGGTGCTCGACCCCGCGGCGAGCGCCTCGAACGCCGAGTCGTCGCCGTCGTTCCACCCGCCGATCGCCAGCGAGACCTTGACCCCGTTCTGGTGCCCGAGGGAGACCAGGGAGCGCAGCTTGCCCGTGTCGGGGATCGGTTGGAGGGTGCCGTTGGCGTTGGGCAGGGCGAAGCTGTAGTTGATGTGGGTGAGCTTGCCGTACTGGATGGCGTTGACGTCGCCCGACCACGAGGGCAGGTAGCCGACCGAGCGGAAACCGCTGGGCAGCGCCGCGGCGCTGGTGGTGGCGGTGGTGGCGCCTGCGCTCGACGAGGTGGCCAGGACGACCCCCGCGCCCGCGGTGGCGAGCGCGAGCGCCAGGGCGCTCGACCTTCGGAACTTCATGGCGGTGCCTTCCGGTGCAGGGAGGGGGGACCAGACCGGGGCGGCGGGGACGCGCCGCCCCGGCCCGCGATCAGGGCCCGCTGACCAGGCGGACGACCTGGCGCCCGCTGTTGGCCGCGTCGCCGGTGCCGTTGATGACGTGCGCGATGGTGCCGGTCCCGCCGAGGGACACCGTGACCATGTTGGTCAGCCGCACCCCGGACCGGACCGGCACCTGGAACGCGCGGTCGGCGACGGTGGCGGGGTTGACGTTGAAGTAGCAGTAGCTGCCCAACCCCCACGCCTGGTGCTGGGTGACGCCGTCCGCCACCTGGTAGGCGGCGTAGCCGCGCGCGCCACCGTCCATCCAGGACGCCTGGTTGGGCGGGTCGTAGGGCATCTCGTTCTGGTAGAAGTAGGTGCGGCCGCGCTCGCCGTTCCAGACGGTCTGGGTGCCCTGGTAGTGCTCGACGAACAAGCCGTAGATGGTGACGTCGTCGCCGTTGACGACCAGGCCGTTGCGAGCGGGGTTGGTGCCCCAGCCGACGCCGCTGCCGTGGTCGGCCCGCCAGATCCAGGTGTGGTCACCGATGACGTCGTCGCTGTTGACCCGGAGGCTGACCGTCGCCCTGGCCGCGCCCGCGCCGCCGACCCGGAAGTACACGTCCGACAGCCACGACGGGTTGGCCGCGTGGTCGGCCGACGCCCCGTCGGGGCCCACCTGGAGCAGCACGTCGGAGTTGGTGCTGCCCGCGTCGAACATGACGCCCGCGATCGAGACGCCGTCGACGTCGGCGACGGTCATCGCGGTGACGCCGCCGTCCGGCACGAAGGTGGCCAGCCCGAGGCCGAGCACGACGGTGTTGGCCCTGGTGACCTGGATGGGGGCGTTCACGTGGTAGACGCCCGGGGTGACGAGCAGATTCTTGCCCTGCGCCAGCGCGGCGTTGATGGAGGCGGCGGTGGCCCCCGCGCGCACGACGTAGAAGTCCGACAGCGGCAGGTCGCGGCCCGCGGGCGTGCCCGTCCAGCTGGGGCCGGTGCTGTCGCGGCGCACGTCGGGGACGAACACCTTGTACGCGCCCGACGGGTCCACGTGCAGGAACGGCTTCTCCCGCACGACCGGCGTCTTGGCGATGTTCGTGTGCGGCGGGTTGGGGAACGTCGAGGCCGGGGCGCCGGTGTCACCGACGAACACCATGTTGTAGTTCGAGCCGGTCCAGCCGCCCATCCCGGAGTTGCGGGTGAGGAACTGCTGCTGCGAGCCGGAGAGGACCTGCCCGTCCACCTTCGAGTCCGCGATGATGCCACCGCTGGACCAGCCGCCGTCGTCCAGGCGGAGGTTGCCGCGCAGGTGCATCCGGCGGTAGGGGGCGGCCTGCGACACCGCCCACCGGTCCGCGCCGCCGGTCGGGGTGACCGACAGGTTCTCCGCGCCGCGCCAGAAGTTCTGCGTCGCGTTCCCGCCGAACCAGTCGGCCTCGGCGTGCACCGCGCCGCTGATCGTGACGTCGTCCGGGCTCATCCCCAGCCCGGCGACCTGGGTGAAGAACCCGACGTTGACGTCGGCGGCGTATTGGCCGGGCTTGAACAGCAGCGCGTACCGCTGCGGCCCGAACTGGTTGGTCTCCTGCCCGGCGAACACCGCGTTGAGCTTCTGCTGGATGCCCGAGGCCGACATCGAGGGGTCGAACACGAGCACGTTCGGCCCCAGCACCGGGTCCTCACCGCTGGGCGGAGGGGTGCCGCCCCCGCTGGTGGACCACTTCTGGTTGCTCGCACCGGTGCACGACCACAGCTGCACGCCCGCACCGTCCGCGGTCGACCCGTCGCGCACGTCCAGGCACTTGTCGGCCTTCTCGTTGACCACGTCGCGCGCGCCGGTCACCCGCCACCGCTGGCTGGCCAACCCGGCGTAGCAGGTCCACAGGTGCACGGCCGCGCCGTCCCCGGTCGCGCCGTCGCGGACGTCGAGGCACTTGCCGAACGCCCGGAGCGTCCCGTCGTCGCCGATCGTCCACGTCTGGTTCGGCCCGGGCGAGCACGACCACACCTGGATCGCGGCGCCGTCGGCGCTCGACCCGTCCTTGACGTCCAAGCACTTCCCGCTGCCGTCGCCGCGGAGGGCCCCGGTGCTCGCCGCGGCGGCGTCGGTGGCCGCGGCGACCCCGAGCAGACCGGGGACGAGCACGGCGGCGGCGAGGACGGGCAGGAGCGCGCGCCGCGGGCGGCGACGTGGTGCGGGCATGGGCGCCTCTTCTCGGCAGGGGTGCGTGCCGACCCCGGCGGGACGACCGGGACCGGGTGCTGCTCGCTGAAACAAGATGAAACAAAGGAAGTAACCAGCCTGAAACAGAAAAGCAGCAGTGGTTTAGACCTGTCAACCCTCCTGGCGGGCGATGCGCCGCTGGCTCATCCAGGCGATGTCGACGGTCGCGCTTGCGCGGGGATCTGTCGAGCGGACGGCTTAGGACAAGCCCTGGGCGGCGAAGCTGCGCACAACCGCGTCGGCCAGCCGTTCCAGGTCGTCGTCACCGAGGGGCTGGCGGGTGAGCAGCAGGCGGAAGTGCAGCGGCGCGATGAGCAGTTCCAGCGCCTGCCGGGGGTCCGTGCCCGCGGCGAGTTCGCCCCGTGCGACCCCGCGGTCGACGATGGCGCTCGCGCTGTCGTACCGGGACCGCCAGAACTCGGCGCGGCCGGGCGCGGGGTCGTCCTCGGTGGCGGCCATGACGCGCGCCAGCGCCCCGCCGAGCGGGGTGGCCAGGTAGGACCTGATCAGCCGGGCGAACGCGATCAGGTCGCCCCGCGCGGTGCCGGTGTCGGGGATGGGCAGCTGCTCCTGGCTGTGGGTGAGCATCGCGTCGAGCACGAGCTTGTCGCGCGACCCCCAGCGCCGCTGGATCGACGTCGCGTGCACGTCGGCCCGCCGGGCGACCTCGCTGATGCTCACCGCGTCCGGGCCCAGCTCGGCCAGGGCGTCCAGGGTGGCGCGCAGGACCGCGGCGCGGACCTTGGCGGATCGACCGCCCGGCCGCCGCCGCACCTCGTCCTGCGCGGGGCTCACCCGTGCAGGCTAACGCAGGAACGTTGCGTTAAGTCGCAGGCGGCGGTAGCGTCGCCTAAACGCAGTGATTCTGCATTAGCTGAAGGAGTTGTCCATGCCGCGCTGGCAGGCAGACCCGGGTCGCTGCTCCAGGGAGGCCGTGGCGTCCTCGGTCGCGCCGCTGTGCGCGGTGACCGGATGAGCCCCAGCTTGGCCACCCGGCTCTTCATCAGCGCCTGCGCGTTCACCGGCACCACCGACCTCGCCGCGGCCCGCAAGGGCGCGGCGTACTTCCTGCCCGCGCTGTTCGCCCAGCGGTACGCCAACATGGGCGGGCTCGACCGGGCCGCGTTCGCCCGCCAGCTCGACGGCGTCCGCTCGTTCCGGGACGACCGCTGGTGCGGCCACTGGAACGCCATCGCCGCCCAGCACGTGGCCGTGGCGGAACGCGCGCTGGAGGACCTGATCGGCTCTCCCGCCCCCGGTCTGCTCGACGCCGCTTCCCGCGTCGGCGCACTGCCCCTAACAGACGCGCAGACGGCCCGGCTCGCACCCGCGGCCCTGCACTTGGCCGATCACGGACCACAACCGCAGGGGACGGACCCCCAGCAGGCCGGTGGCCCCGCCGCCGTCGTGCTCGACGCTTGGCTCAAGGCGATCACGTACTACCAGATCAGCGCTTTCCCCGGCCACAGCCCGGCCCGCACCCGCGCCTACTGGCGGTCCCGGCGGCTGTTCGACGCGCTGCTCGCGCTGATGGCACCCGCCATCGGCCTGGGCGTCGAGGAGGTCGAGATCCCGGTCGAGGGCGACCTCGTCCACGGCTACCTCGTGCTGCCCCCCGGCCCCGGCCCGCACCCGACCGTGCTGGTGACCAACGGGCTGGAGGGCACCACCCAGGAACTGCTCATCCCGCTCATGCGGTACCGCGACGACGGGATCGGCGTCTTCGTCATGGAGATGCCCGGCACCTACGCCTCGCACCAGCCGATGTCGGCCGACTCCCAGCAGGCCTACCACCGGGTGATCGACCACCTGGTCGCCGACCCCCGGGTCGACGCCGACCGGCTCGGCGTGGTCGGCGTCAGCTTCGGCGGCTACTGGTCCACCCGCCTGGCGGCCACCGACCCCCGCCTGCGCTGTGCCGTCGCGTGCGGCGCCCTCACCTACCACTCGTTCCAGACCAGCGGCTCACTCGGCATGCCCCAGGCCATCATCCAAGCCCTGCGCGACACCACCGGCGCGACCAGCCTGCTCGACCTCGGCCGGAAACTGCGCGCACTGTCCCTCAAGGACACCTACGCCGACATCGACATCCCCCTGCTGGTCATCAACGGCGCCGACGACACCCTCGCCAGCCCTCAGGACTCGATCGATCTCGCAGAGCGGGCCCGCGACGCCACCCTCCTGCTCTACCCCGACGACGACCACTGCGCCATGGGCCACTACCGCGACTGGCTCGACGAATCCCGGCGCTGGCTCCACCACCACCTCACGACCGCAAGCCCAGCCCCGCGCTGACCCGGATCAGGGCGGATTTCCTGCCGCGCGCGGACGTGTTCGTCCACTGGGCGGGGCCAGGGGATAACGGTTGGGTCTCCCGGGCAACCTCGGTGGTCGTCGCGCGCCTTGGTGGTCAAGGGCGATGACCCGACTGGGGGGTCCGAGCGCTGACCATGGCCGTGAAAAGGGAACGGCTTATTCGGCGCGCGCATTTTCGGCGCGAGAAAATCATTGTGTCTCAGTCGAATAACGCGGGGAACCGCGACGCGGTTCGGACGCCTTTGCTGGTGGAGGACAGAGAACGGGCTGCGGCCCATAAAGACCTGGGGGAATGTCATGAACAAGTCGACGCGCACCACCGCTGCCGCCGCGCTGCTGGCGCTGTTCACCCTGCCCGCGTTGGCGGGCACGGCGAGCGCCGCCGCGGCGGAGGGGGCGATCTGCGGGACGGTCTGGCGCGACAGCGACGGTGACGGGCTGCGCGAGGCGGGGGAGCCGTTGATCGCCAACCACACCGTCGGGCTGGTCGGGCTCGGTGGCAGCTACGTCAACACCGCGGCCGACGGCACCTACTGCCTGAACGGGCTCGAAGCGGGCACCTACACCGTGCAGTCCAACGACCGGGCGCTGTTCGTCCCCTCGGAAGGGCTGACGGTCGCGGGCAAGGACTCGAAGTTCGAGCGCTCCGAGTCGACCGCCGCGGTCACCGTGGGGGAGGGGCAGACCGTGTCGGGGATCGACGCGGGGTACGTCGTGTCGGACGAGGACGTGCGCGCGGTCCAGTTGATCCTGGACTTCGGGGACCGCACCTACGCCCTCGACCAGCAGTGGCTGGACGAGCCGGTGCAGGTGGGGCAGGAGTTCGACATCTACGGCAGCGTCACCATCGAGGGCAACACCTCCGACCAGATGTGGGCCGAGCTGCACCTGCCCGCTGGGCTTTCCGCCCAGGAGACCCTGGGTGGCATGCCGTCCGTCTTCGACGGCTTGCCCGAGGAGGGGCAGCGCGTGCACGGGCAGTTCGCCGGCCGCAAGGAGCCCGGGCTGGTCGAGTTCATCGGGGTCCGCGTCCGCGTGGTCGCCCCGTTCGACGCCTCGGACATCACGGTGAAGGCGCTGGCGGGGGTGCACCCGGACGAGGACCCGGGGAACAACACCCTGGTCGGCTCGATCTCGGCGGTGGCGGCCCCGGTGACCCCGACGCCCAGCGGCGGCGCCACCACCCCGCCCCCCGCGCCCGCCGGGGGTGTGCGGCCCGCCGGGAACGTGGTGCCCGCCGCGTCCGGCCCGCAGCTCGCGAACACCGGCGTCGACCCCGTGCTGGGCATCGGCATCGGCTCGGGTCTGGTCCTCGCGGGGGCGGGCGCGCTCTGGTTCGCCCGCACCCGCCGCTCCCAGGCCTGACGCCCCTGCGCCGGGCGGCCTACGCGAACACCCTCGCGAAGGCCGCCCGGGTCGGGGAGTCGGGTCGGCTGTCGTAGACGGCGAAGGCGACGTGCTCGAAGTAGGGGTTGTCGCGCAGTGCTGCCGCGAACACGTCCGCCACCAGCGCAGGGTCGTTGCCGAACACCCCGCAGCCCCACGCGCCGAGCACCAGCCGGGTGTGGCCGTGGGTGGCGGCGACGTGCAGCACGCGGGTGGCGCGGGCGCGCAGCGCGCCCTCGATCGCCGCCGCGCGCTCCGGCTGGTTGGTCAGGATCGCGGAGCGGTTCGGGGCCGCGGCGGTCAGGAACGACAGCGGGTACGGCTGGGCGAGCAGGGCGCCGTCGTCGTCGCGGTACACCGGGACGTCCGGGGAGTAGATGACGCGGTCGGTGTAGACGAGGTCGTGGTTCGCGCGGTGGTGGGCGTAGAAGTCCTCGGCGGCGAGCAGCGTCGGGTAGAGGGCGCTGGCCCGGGCGAGGCTCTCCTCCTGCGCCTGCGCGCCGTTGAGGAACCCGCCGCCGGGCTTGCGGGCGGACGCGAAGTTGAGGCAGGCGGTGCGGCCACCGAGCCGCTTGCCCGCCGCGAGGGTCGTCTCAGCGGTGACCTCGGTCGTCGGCGGCCCGGTGCGCGGCTCCGGCAGGGGAAGGTGCTCGTCGGGCAGGTGCAAGCGGGTGCCGGACACGGCCGCCGCGACCGCCCCGGCGAGGGAGACGGTGCCCGCCGCCGTGTCGTAGTGCCCCCGGTCGGCGATGGCGACGGTCTCCTGGGCGATGGCCCGCAATCGATCTTTCACGACCACCGATCATGGCGGCCCACCCCGCGTGGGGGAAGCGGATTTGCGGTCAGGCGGGGACGGCCGCGCGGGCCCGGCCTCGCTCGACGACCACCGACAGCGCCGCGACCAGCAGGCCCGCGACGCTGAGCGCGACGCCGACCCACGCGGTCGAGGTGTAGCCCCAGCCCGCGGCGATCGCGAGACCGCCGAGCCAGGCGCCCGCGCCGTTGGCGACGTTGAGGGCCGAGTGGTTCGACGACGAGGCCAGCGACGGCGCGTCCGGCGAGGCGTCGAGCAGCCGCACCTGCAGCGCCGAGGCGAGCACCTGCGACACGAAGCCCAGCGCGAAGATCATCGCGAACTCCAGCACCGGCACGTGCGCGGTGAGCCCGAGCAGCGCGAGCACGGCCGTCATGGCGATCAGCGCGCCGAACACCGAGCCCATCACCGAGCGGTCGACGAACCGGCCGCCGACGGTGGCGCCGGTGGTCATGCCCAGGCCGAAGGTGGCCAGCACCCACGGCACCGCGCCCTCGGCGAGCCCGGTGACACCGGTGGTGAGCGGGGAGACGTAGGAGTACACCGCGAAGCACCCGCCGAAGCCGATCATGCCGGTGACCACGGCGAACCACACCTGCGGGCGGCGGAACGCGCGCAGCTCGCCCACCATCGACGCCTGCTGGTCGGCGGGCACGTGCGGCACCCAGCGCGCCACCGCCAGCGCGGTCACCGCCGCGATCGCGGCCACCGCCAGGTACACCGCGCGCCAGCCGATCTGCTGCCCGGCCGCGGTGGCGGCGGGCACGCCGACCAGGTTCGCCACCGTCAGCCCGATCATGACCCGGGCCACCGCGGTGCCCCGGCGCTCCGGGGCCACCAGCGAGCTCGCGACCACGGCGGCGATGCCGAAGTAGGCCCCGTGCGGCAGCCCGGCGAGGAACCGCGCGGCGAGCAGCGACGGGGTGTCCCAGGCGATCGCGGACAGCAGGTTGCCCACGGCCAGCCCGGCGGCCAGCGCGATGAGCAGCCCCTTGCGCGGCACCCGGGCCGCCAGGACGGCGATCAGCGGCGCCCCGACGACCACGCCGAGGGCGTAGGCGCTGATGGCGTGCCCCGCGGCCGGGATCGAGATGCCGAACGTGCCCGCCACCTGCGGCAGCAGCCCCATGGTGGCGAACTCGGTCGTCCCGATGCCGAACCCGCCGAGCCCCAGGGCCAGCATTGCCGCCCCGACCCCCGTCCGTGCCGCGCCCGTGCGCTCGGCGACCGCCGACATGCCACCCCCATCATCGACCTGATCCGTTGCTGAACCGATCCTACGTGCGGTTTCCCGGGTCCTGGCGGTGCGGCTGGTCACACATGGGATGTCTGCCCCGCGCCTGGGGCTGGGATGTCTGCCCCCGCGCCGGGGGAGACCGGGGGTCAGGGCGTGCCGCGGAACTCCTCGTGCAGGCGGGGCAGGAAGCCCGCCAGGTGGTTCATCTCCGCCGCGCAGTGGTGCAGCAGGTCGCGGCCGAGCGAGGCCGGGATGAGCAGCTTGCCCAGGTGCGGGATCACGAGGTTGGCGGCGGTGCGCACCGGCGGCGTGCGCAGGAGTTTGCCCTGCGGCGTCGACACCGCGTGGGCGGGAACATCGATCACCTCCGGGTGGCCGAGGAAGAAGCGGCTGCGCATCTCCGCGCCGTCGTCGGTGGGGCGCACCTGGTGCACCAGCCACCCCGCGAGCACGGGCAGGTGGCTGTATCCGACCCGCGCGCAGATGTGCGTCGTGCCGGGGGAGTCGGTGAACCCGAAGCGGGTCGGGTCGACGAAGCGGATCGCCAACCGCTGGGGGAGGCCGCCGAGGTACTCGTCGACGTAGGACACGTTGTCCTGGTAGCGCTGGCGGTCGGTCAGCCCCGGCAGGCCGCTGCGGTCCTCGCCCCACGCGGCGAGCCGGTGCGCCTCGGGGTGCCAGAGCTTGTAGCGGGCCGGATCGCTGCCGTGCCAGCCGAACCACCAGTCCCACATCCCGGCGGTGACCCCCGGCATCGGGGTCAGGCAGGCGATGAAGGTCGTCCCCGACGGCATCCGCGTCCAGCCCGTCTCCACCGGGTCGTACCCGGGCCGCGACATCCTGGCGGGGGCGTCCTGGGCCTCGTAGCCGTGCTCGGTGGGCGCCATGCCGCCGAGCAGCACCTCCGCCACGTGGTCCTGGACCGGCGCCACCTCGGGCCGGAAGTACCCGGCGAAGGGCCGGGTCAGCTCGTCGTCGCGGTAGCCGAGGTGGGGCGCCGCGCGCGCGTCCCTGGGCAGCGGCGCGCGGTCGGCGGGGGTGGGGGAGTAGTCCGGCACGGGCTCACCCTAGGGCCGGTCAGCCCGTGCGCTCGGGACCCAGCAGCTTCGTGAGCAAGTGGTCGAGCTGCGCCACCTCGTCCTCGTCCAGGGGTGCGAAGGACTCCGCGACGACCCCGTCGACCACCGCGGCGGCGCGGTCGAGCACCTGCTTCCCCGCGGCGGTGATCCGGTGCCGCACCGCCCGCCCCGGGCCCGGCAGCCGCTCGACCAGACCGAGGTCGGCCAGCCGGATCGCCAGGGCGCCGAAGGACTGGTCGGTCATGAAGGTGCGCACCGCGAGGTCGTGGGTGGAGGAGTCGGGGTGCTCGGCGACGTGGCGCAGCGCGTCCCACTGCGACAGCGTCGTGCCCAGGGCGCCCAGCCTGGTGTCGATCTCCCGGTGGTGGCGGTGCTGGAGCCGCTTGATCTTGCGGGCGACGCGCTGGAGCGGGGGCATGGGCGCAGCTTAGCAAGGAAGCTTGTACAAGCTTGCTTATACAAGGATGCTTGTATAGCGTGGTGGCATCCCACCGGAAGGACGCCGCATGAACCCGCTGCTCACCCCCACCCAGCACCAGACCGCGCTCGACGACCGCGGCACCGGCCACCCGTTCCTGCTCCTGCACGGCGGTGGCGGCCCGCAGTCGGTCGCCCCGCTGGCCCACGCCCTCGCCGCCACCGGGCGCGCTCGGGTGCTCACCCCCACCCACCCCGGCTTCGACGGCACGCCCCGCCCGGCGGACTGCGCCACCGCCGCCGACCTGGCCGTGCGCTACCACGCCCTGCTGGCCGAGTCCGGCCTGAGCGGGGTGACCGTCGTCGGCAGCTCCTTCGGCGGGTGGATCGCCGCCGAGATGGCCCTGCGCGCCGCCGACCTGGTGCGGTCCGCCGTGCTGGTCAACGCCGTCGGCATCGCCGTCGACGACCACCCGATCACCGACGTCGCGGGAATGCCGCTCGACCGGCTCGCGGACCTGAGCTACCACGACCCGGAGCGGTTCAGGGTGGACCCGAGCACCCTGCCGCCCGAGCGCCGAGCGGCCATCGCCGCCAACCAGGCCGCCCTCGCCGCCTACGCGGGCGAGCCCTACATGCACGACCCGGGGCTGCGAGCGCGGCTGTCCGCCGTGGCGATCCCGGTGCACGTCCTGTGGGGCGAGAGCGACGGCATCGTCGACCTCGACTACGGGCGCGCGTACGCGCGGGCCATCCCCACCGCCGACTTCCGGGTCATCCCGGGCGCGGGGCACCTGCCGCACGTCGAGCAGCCCGAGCTGGTGCGCGACCTCGTCCTCGCCGCGGCACCCGCGCGCTGATCAGGTGCGCGCGCTGGGCGCCGGGTGCAGGTCGCCGTCCGCGCCCGGCAGGCAGGCCGCGGAGCGGTCGTCGGTGCGCAGGAACTCCCCGAAGCAGCGGCCGACCTGGGCGTGGCCCGCGGCGTTGGGGTGGAACGACTCCTGCAGCGCGTGGCTGGCCCGGTCGTCGGCCTGCAGGTCCGTCCACCGCACGGCCAGCCGGGCGAACCACTCCTGGGCCGGGTCCTCGTGCGAGCAGGCCTCGCGGCCCACGCCCGCGCGCGACAGGTCGAGGAACCGGGCGTCGACCTCCGCCGCGACCCGCCGCACGCCCTCGGTCATGATCGGCACCGCGGTCCCGCGCACCCAGTCCAGGTCCTCCGCGCGCAGCGGGCAGCCGTTGAGGTTGAGCAGCTCCGCCCGCGCCCCCGGGCCCACCGGTGCCGCGTAGGACTGCACGACCAGCTGGTAGTCGGTGTTCTGGTAACCGGCGTCGCGCATCACCGAGCGGATGTCCTGGAGCGCCTTGACGGCCTTGGGCACCATCCTGTCCACCTTGGACTGCCAGTCGCCGTTGCCCGCCGCGCAGCCGGGCGCCCCACGGTTGAACCAGGCCTGCACGCACCCGTCCATCACGTGCGAGAACCCGGGGTCGTCGTTGGCGCCCACCGCCACCTGGATCGCCACCACCCGCTTGTCCAGGGCGATCCGCCGCAGCCGCTCCGCTTGGGACCCCTCGGTGTACTGGTCCTGACCGCCCAGCCCCACCTGACCGGACGGGGCACCGGAGCACGCCAGGTTCACCGTCTCCGCGATGTCCGCCAGGCCCGTGCGGTGGATGGAGGCGTTGGCCGAGCGGTGGCACCAGTCGCCGCCCTCGCCGTCGGTGCCCTTCTCGTAGTCGCCCGCGCCCTCGCCGGAGATGGTGCTGTCGCCCATCGCCACGAGCACGCGGGGGGCGCCCTCGGGCGGGCTCGGGGCGGGCGGGTCGTCGGGGCCGCCGACGAACAGCAGCGAGCCGATCAGCAGGACAACAAGGACGAGCACGGAGAGGTGCCAGCGGTACCGTCGCATCGGCACCGATCCTACGGGGCCGCGCTCAGGCCGTCGCCGGTGCCAACCTGCCGCCGGTGAGCACCAGCCTGCGGTCGGCGATCTCGTGCACGAGGTCGTGGTGGGTGGCCACGAGCACGGCCGCGCCCTCCTCGGCGGTGCGCCGCAGCAGCCCCAGCACGGCCGCCACGCTGCCGTGGTCGAGGTGCGCGGTGGGCTCGTCGGCCAGCAGCACCCTGGGCCGGGCCGCCACCGCCCTGGCCAGCGCCGCCCGCTGCTGCTGGCCGTAGGAGACCTCGGGCGGGTACCGGTCGGCCAGCTGCTCGATGCCGAGGCCGCCCAGCAGCTCGGCCACCCGCTCAGCTACCCCGGAGCGGCGGGCCAGCCGCAGCGGCAGCGCCACGTTCTCGGCCAGGGTCAGCTCACCGGCCAGCCCCATCGCCTGCGGCAGCACCGCGCAGTCGGCCCAGGCGGGCACCGCGGGCAGCGGCTCCCCGCCGATGCGCACCTGCCCGGCGTCGGGGGTGTCGAACCCGCACAGCACCGCGAACAGCGCGCTCTTGCCCGACCCGGAGCGCCCCGACACCGTCACCAGCTCCCCGGCGGCGACGTCCAGGTCGACCCCACGCAGCACCTGCACCGCCCCGTCCGGGTGGTCGAACGCCCTGGTCACCCCGCGCGCGGACAGCACGCTCATCCCACGACCTCCCCTTCGCGCAGCCGGACGACCCGGTCCGCGCGCTCGACCAGCTCCGGGTCGTGCGAGGCGGCGACCACGGGCACGCCCCGCGCGGCCAACCGGCCCAGCACGTCGAGCACCAACCCCGCCGAGGCGGCGTCGAGCTGCGAGGTGGGCTCGTCGGCGAGGACGACGGCGGGGTTGCGGGCCAGCGCGCACCCGAACGCCAACCGCTGCTGCTGGCCGCCGGAGAGCGCGCCGACGCGCCAGCCCGCCGTGCCGGGGATGCCCAGCCAGTCCAGGATCCCCTCGTCCGGTTCGGTGCCCGCCGACTGGGCCGCCGCGCGGAGGTTGCCGCCCACGGTCAGGTGCCCGATCAGGTTGTCGGGCGGCGCCTGGAACACCATCGCCACCCGCTCGCGGCGCAGCGCCCGCCTGCCCCGGTGGGTCAGCCCGCCCACGTCGCGACCGTCCATCAGCACGGTCCCGGCCGTGGCCCGGTCGATGAGCCCCAGCACCCGCAGCAGCGTCGACTTGCCCGACCCGGACGGTCCGGACAGCACCGTCATGCCCGCCCCGGCGACGTCGAAGTCGACCCCGCGCACCGCCTGCACCACCCCCGCCGGGGTGCGGTAGTCCACCCCGACACCGCGCAGCTCGTACAGCGCCGTCTCAGCCACGGATCAGCTCCCCGACTCGGGCGGTGGTCACCGACCGCACCGCCGACAGGCAGATCAACCCCACCACCGCGGCCGCGGCCAGGACGGTCGCGGCCACCAGGCCCACCAGGTCGGGCGCGGAGGCGAGGGGCCGCAGCCACGGCGAGGGGTCCAGCAGCGGGGCGGCGACCGCCGTGCAGATCCACCCCGCGGTGCTGCCCGCCAGCACCGACACCCCGGCAAGGGACCCCAGCTCGACCAGGTGGCTCACCGCCAGCGCGCGGCGACCCAGACCCATCCGGGCGGCCAGCGCCCCGGCGAGCGCGTTCTGCCGCCGCCGCACCTCCACCGCCAGCACCAACGCCGCCGCGGCGACGACCGCGAGCACGAACCCCAGGGCGGTCACGAAGTCGAAGGTCCACGTGACGGTGTAGAAGGGCAGCCCGTCCAGCGCCGCACCGCGCGAGCGCGGCGCGAAGTAGTCCACGCCCGCGCCGCTGAGACCCCGGGTCAGCTCCGCCACCGGCAGCGGCGACCACACCTGCCAGGTCGGCACGGCGGACCGGTCGGGCACGCGGGTCACCACGTACCCGGCGTTGCTGCCAATGAGCGGGAACGAGTCCACCTCGCCCGCGGTCCGGTACCGGCCGAAGGCCCCCAGGGAGACCGACCCGCTCGCGGCGGGCCCCACGCGCAGCGCCTCGCCCGCATCCAGTCCGGCCAGGGTGGACGCCACCTGCTCGGGATCGCGGTCGCCCAGCCAGGCGCCGCGGGTGAACGTGGCCGGGTCGACGACCAGCACGGTCGTCTTGCCCGTCTTGAGCACCCCGACGACGGTGCCCGCCACCGGCAGCTGCCCGCCGGTGGCGACCCCGCCGGGGATCTGGGCGCTCGACTCGGCCCCGACGAACAGCCCCGACTTGGTCTGCAACGCGTCGTCCTGGGCGTCGGCCACCCCGATGCCCACGGTGAGCGTGCCCACCGCGAGCACGCCCACCAGCAGGATCCCCACCGCCGAGCCCGCGGCCGCGGCCAACCGGCGCACCGCCAGCTGCACCGGGGGCACCCGCCACCACTGGACCCGGTGCGCCGCGGACAGCGCCCACCGGGCCAGCCGCACCGCCACCAGCGCGACGGTGAGCACCACCAGCAGCGGGAAGGCCAACCCCGCCGCCTCGGCCGTCTTGGGCAGCGGTTGCGCGAACGCCAGCTGCACCGGCTGCGACCGCACCCGGTCCCACGTCAGGAACGCCGCGACCGCCGCGACCACCTCCCACGGCACCCAGCGCACCCACCGCAGCCGGTCGTGCCCGCCCGGCGCCTGCAACGCCCGGTGCACCCGCACGCCCGCCACGGCGGCCACGACGCCCAGGGACACCAGGAACACCGCCACGACCAGCGCCGCCGCCACCCAGGTCGTGCCCGGGGCCACGTTCGGCGACGGCCCGTAGACCCCCAGGCCCGCCCGGGCCAGGGCGAACCCGGCCACGGACCCGGCCAGCAGCGGCGCGGCCAGCTCCAGCACCGCCCGACCGCCCAGGGCGGCCGGGCCCGCGCCGCGCGACCACAGCAGCCGCAGCTCGGCCTGCCTGCGCTGGCACCACTGGGCGGTCACCGCCGCCACCCCGACCAGGCCCACCAGCAGCGAGATCACCGTGAGCGGCAGCACCGCGCGCAGCACCGTCGTCGCGGACGTGCGCGCCACCTCGACCGGCTTGGCGAAGTAGTTGGCCGCCGTCACCGAGGCGCCGCGCTGCGTGGTCCGCAGCTCGGCCAGCACGGCCTCGTCGAACCGCTCGCCGCGGGCGGCGACGTCGGCGGCCTCGTCCACCGTGCGCGGCGCGGGGTCGGCGAACCGGACGGTCACCACCAGCTGCGGTCGCGGGGTGTGCGCCAGCAGCGACTCCCGGGACGGGAACCACACCGCCGGGCCCGCCGCGCCCTCGGCGGCCAGCGGGTTGACCACCACCCGCTCGCGCTCGGAGCACCAGTAGTCCGCCACCGGCTCCGCCAGGTCGGCGTAGATGGCGGTGACCGGGGGGAGCGTGCCGCCCATGCCCCGGTCACCCAGCTCGATCCCGGCCACGCGCGCCAGGCTCTCCGGGACCCACACGCCGTCGCGCGCCCCGCCCTGGAGCACCCGCAGGTTGTCCATGGCCCCGTCGCGGTAGGCGAACTGCGACCACGGGTTCGCGCCGTTGAACTCGTTCTGCAGCACCGGGGTGTACACCGCGACCACCGGGGAGCGGAAGCCGAAGTCCGCGCCGCGCGCGGCGGCGGTGTCCGCGATCCGCTCGGCCTCCGGGGCCAGGACCCGGTTGCCCTGCACCACCGGCGGCACGAGCTGCGAGCACAGCCTGCCCGCCTGGTAGTCCACGGCCGCGCTGCCCGCCGACTCCGCGTGCAGCACCGCCGCGGCGCCCACGAAGCTCAGCAGCAGGCCCGCCACCACCGCGACCAGCACGGTCAGCGGGCTCGACCCGGCGGCCCTCGGCGCGGCCCTCCACGGCAACTGCATGCCGGCACGCTAGCGGGCGCCCCGGGCGGGCTCAGCGGGCCAGCAGCGCCCGCAACGCCTTCGTGACCTCCTCGGGCGCCTCCTCGGCCATGAAGTGGCCGCAGGTGACGGTGCGGTGGTCGAGGTCGGCCGCCCACGGCTCCCACAGCGCCCGCGCGTCGAACCCCAGCGCCGAGCCCCAGTCCTGCTGCACCACGCACACCGGCATGCGCAGCCGGGTGCCCGCGGCCCGGTCCCGCTCGTCGTCCTCGACGTCCACGGTCGCCGACGCCCGGTAGTCGGCCACGATGGACGGCACGGCCGCCGCCGAGGCCCGCAGGTACTCGGCGCGGACGTCGTCCGGCAGCCCGCCGTGGGACCAGGTGTCGAGGAAGTGGCCGAAGAACGCCTCCGGCGCGCCGCCGATCACGGCCTCGGCCAGGGCGGGCGGTTGCGCCATCAGGTACAGGTGGAAGGCCACCGCCGCCGACCGGCCGTGCAGGACGTCCCACATGTCCAGGGTGGGCAGCACGTCCAGGATGCCGAGGTGGGTGATCGCGGCGGGGTGGTCGAGGCCCGCGCGGAACGCCACCAGGGCGCCCCGGTCGTGCCCGACGAGGGCGAAGCGGTCGTGGCCGAGCGCGGCGGCGGCGGTGACGACGTCCTGGGCCATGGTCCGCTTCGAGTAGCCGTCGGCGGGTTTGCCGCTGGCGCCGTAGCCGCGCAGGTCGGGGCACAGGACGGTGTGGTCGGCGGCGAGGTCGGCGGCCACGTGCCGCCACATCAGGTGCGTCTGCGGGAAGCCGTGCAGCAGCACGACGGGTGAGCCCGTGCCCGCCGAGGCGACGGTGAGGGAGACGCCGTCGGCGACCGGGACCTGCTGGTAGTCGAATCCGGGGATGTTCACGCCGTCGAGCCTGCGCGCCCCCGATCAGCACCGGATCAGTGCCGACGCCGCCGCGGACCTCCCGCGGGGGTCGTCGCAGGTCGGGGCGGGTGCCTGCGGGGGCGAGGCGCTGGGTGGCGGGTCGCGGCACATGACCTAGGGTTCCGGTCGTGGGCACGGCCGTGCGGTTCCTGGTGCTCGGCCCGGTGGCAGCGGAGGCGGGCGGGCCGGTCGACCTGCGCGGGCCGCGCCAACGCGCCGTGCTCGCCCGTCTGCTGGTGGCCCGGGGGCGCGTCGTCCCCACCTCGACCCTGGTGGACGACCTGTGGACGCACCCGCCCGCGGGGGCTGTCGGTGCGGTGCGGACGTTCGTGGGTGACCTGCGCCGCGCCCTGGAACCCGAGCGCCTACCGCGCACACCGCCGCGACTGCTCGTCACCGAGGGACCGGGGTACGCGCTGCGGCCCGGTGCCGTGGACGCCTGGGAGTTCGAGGACCTGCTCGCCCGGCCGGACCCGTCGCGTTCGGACCTGTCCCGGGTGGACGCGGCGCTGGCGCTGTGGCGCGGCCCGGCGTACGCGGACGTGGCGGACGAGCCGTGGGCGGTCGCGGAAGCCCGCAGGCTCGACGAGTTGCGCCTGCACGCCGTCGAGCAGCGGGCTGCCGCGCTGCTCGACCTCGGCCGCGCCGCCGAGGCCGTGGCGGACCTGCGGGCGCACACGGCGGCCCACCCGTTGCGCGAGGGCGCGTGGAACCTGCTTGCCCGAGCCCTCTACCGCGCGGACCGCCAAGGCGAGGCGTTGTCCGCCTTGCGCGACGCCCGCCGCGTCCTGGCGGAGGAACTGGGCGTCGACCCCGGGCCCGACCTGCGCGCGCTCGAAGCGGACATCCTGGCGCACGCGCCGAGCCTCGGGCCCGGACGCGCGGCGGTGGCGCGGCCGGTGCTCCTCGGTCGCGAGGCTGAGCAGGAGGCGCTGCTGGCGGCCGCCGACAGTGCCGTGGGCACGCGGTTCGTCCTGCTCAGCGGAGACGCGGGCATCGGCAAGACAGCACTGGCGCAGTGGCTCGACGCCGAACTGCGGGCGCGCGGGTGGACGACGGCGTGGGGGAGCAGCACCACCGACGACGACCAACCGCCCGCGTGGCCGTGGACGCGCGTCCTCGACACCCTCGGCGCACCAGCCCCCGCCGAGCCCACCGCTTTCGCCCAGCGTCGCGCTGTCGTCGCGCTGCTCGCCCGGTACGCGCCCCTGCTGCTCGTCCTCGACGACCTGCACTGGGCGACGCCGGAGACCCTCGCCCAGCTCACCGCCCTGATCACCGACCCGCCACCGGCTCGCCTGCTGGTCCTCGCCACGCACCGCGACACCCCGGGGCTGGTGGACCTGCGTGCCGCGCTCGCCCGCACCGACCCCCTCCGCCTCCGGCTCACCGGGCTGCCCGCGCGCGCCGCCGGTGACCTCGTGCGCGCCGCCACCGGCCGCGACCTCGACCGGTCCACGGCCGACGCGCTGCACCGGCGGGCGGGCGGCAACCCGTTCTACCTGCGCGAGTTGGCGCGGTGGCACGACGAGGGCGCCGGTGCGGACGACGTGCCGCCCGGCATCCGCGACGTGGTGCGGCAGCGGTTGGCCGGGGTTCCCGAGCAGGTGCGCGAGGTGCTGCGGCTGGCCGCCGTCACCGGGGACGACCTCGACCTGCTCGACGAGCCCGGCCTGCTCGACGCGCTCGAACACGCCGCGGCGGCGGGCTTCCTGGTGGAGACGCCGCCGCGCGGCTTCGCCTTCGCCCACGACCTCGTGCGCTCGGCCATCGCCGCGACCCTGTCCGCCACCCGCCGGGCCGTGCTGCACGCCGATGTCGCCGCCCGCCTGGAACGGCTGCGCCCGCGGGACGCGGCCGCCCTCGCCCACCACCACCTGCGCGCGGCCACGCCGGCCTCTGCTGCCCGCGCCGTCGGCCACGCCCGCACCGCCGCGCAGCGCGCCGAACGCGCTTTCGCCCCGCACCAGGCGGTCCGGCTCTGGCAGACGGCCCTGGACGCCCACGCCGCGTCCGGCACCGACGACGAACACCTGCGCCTGGAACTGCTGATGGGCCACGTCCGCGCCCTGGCCTACACCGGTGACCTGGCCGCGGCCCGCCGCGGTCGCGCGTCCGCGGTGGACGCCGCCGCGCGGCTGGGCGACGCCCAGCTCACCACCAGGGTGCTCGGCGCCTTCGACGTCCCCGCGCTGTGGACGGACCCGGACGACCCCGAGCTGTCCGCGACCATCGCTGCCACGGCCCGGGCGACGCTCGACGCCCTGCCCGAGCCCACCCCGGACCGCGCCCGCGTCCTGGCGACCCTGGCCCTGGAGCTGCGCAACACCGACATGACCGGCGCGGCGGCCGCGGCCCGCGAGGCCGCGGCCATCCCGCACGACGACCCGGCCCTGCGCGCGCTGGTGCTCAACGCCCACGCCCTCACCCTGTTCGACCACGCCGGGATGGCGCCCCAGCGCGCCCGCGCCGCCGACGCCCTCATCGCCGCCGAGCCGATCGGCCACCGCGTGCTGGGGCACCTCGTGGCCCTGCAAGCCCACTGCGCCCTGGCCGACCTCGGCGCCGCCGACGCGCACGCGCTCTCGGCCGACCGCCTCGCCGCCGAGCACGGGCTGCCGCTCGTCGGGGTGTTCACCGCCTGGTACCGGGCGCTGCGGCTGTCGATCACCGGACACCCCGCCGAGGGCGCCTACCGCGCTGCCGCGGCCGCCCTTCCGGGTTCGGGCATGACGGGCCTGGAACCCGGAATCCTCGCCCTGGCACTGCACTGCGACCGCCTCCAGCGCGGCGGACCACCGCTGGTGGCGGACTTCGGCCCGCACGAACCGTGGTGCCGCCCCGGACCCGCGCCACCCCCGCCGCCGCGCGACCTGCTCTTCGAGGTGCGGTCGTGCTTGCGCGCACGGGCGGCCGTCGCGCGCGCGGACCAGGCGTTGGCCGACGAGGTCCACGACGCGCTGCTGCCCGCCGCGGGCGAACTCGCGGCGGGCAGCGGACTGGTCACCCTGGGCCCGGTCGCCCAGCACCTCGGGGACCTGGCGGTGGTGCTGGGGCGCCCCGGGCAGGCCCGCGAGCACTACGCGCGGGCGTTGGCCGTGGCCGAGCGGGCCGGGTCACCGCACGCGGTGGCCGCTGCCCGCGCCGGGCTCAGAGCGGACGGCGCTCCAGGCGCGGCTCCGCCCGGTCGAGGTCGGTGACCGGCAGCTGCGCCACCCGGGCCTGCGCGGTGGTGCCGAGCCCGGCCCAGCGCAGCAGGGTCGCCTTCGCCGCGTCCCGCTCCGCGGGCACCAGCGCCTCGATGTTCGCGCCGTGGTTGGCCCCCGGCGCGGTGTAGGAGTAGGAGTCGCGGCGGCTGGGGGTGAACGGCTCCGCGCCCCACGGGTCGTTGCCGCCGTAGACGAACAGCATCTGCGACGCGCTCGTGCGCACCCACTGGTCCACGTCCAGCATCGGCAGCGCCTGGTGCCGCGAGCGCAGCGCCGGGGGCAGGTTGGAGTTGGCCTGGTAGAGCCCGGGGTAGCGGGTCAGGCCGCGCAGGTGCGCGAAGCGCAGCGACGGCCAACCGAGCTGAGTGGCGGCCTGGTAGTAGTACGGCGCGTACGGCAGTACGCCCTGGTCGCTGTAGAAGGAGAACCCGGCCACCTGGTCGATGAACGCGTACAGCTCGTCGGTGGAGGCGGTGGCCGCGGGCACGGACGCGCAGTCGGCCTCGGTGGAGTACTGCCAGAACGCCCACACCGTGTCCAGCACGGTCATCTCGTAGGCCTTGTCCAGCGACCCGAGAACCTGGGTGAACGTCCACCCCTCGGCGTCGGCGGCGGCCTGGTACCTGGCCTCCATCTCCGCGCGCCGGAGCAGCGCCTGCTCCTGCACATCATCGAGCTTGGCCCGGCACTCGGGGGTGCCCACCCGTGCGAAGAACCGGTCGTAGGCGCCGTCCTCGGGGTTGACCCGGTCGTTGGGCGCCACGTAGGCGACCACGGCGTCCAAATCGGACGGGTAGAACCGGCGGTGGTAGACCGAGGTCATGCCGCCCTTGCTTGCGCCGGTGGCGACCCACTTGGCCGGGTAGATGGCCTTGAGCGCCTCGACGATCCGGTGGTGGTCGGTCGCCGCCTGCCAGATGTCCAGGTCGCTCCAGTCGGCCGGGTCGGGCCGCGACGGGGTGAAGAAGCGCTGCTCCACCGAGATCTGGTTGCCGTCGAGCAGCCGGGTGGGCTCGGAGCGGAAGGCGTAGCCGGGCATCCCGTAGCCGGTGGTGTGCAGCACCACCGGGCGCGAGACGTCGCGGTGCAGCAGCTGGAACCGCTGCTCGAAGGTGGCCCCGCGCGGCTTGCGGTGGTCGACCGGCTGGGTGATGGTGAGGAAGAAGAACCGGTACCCCTGGGGCGCCTGCGCCTCGGTGACCGTCAAGCCGGGCACCGCCTGCAGCCGGTCGAGGATGTCCGCTGACGGCGCCGCGGGCGACGCCAGCGCGGGCGTCGCCACCACCCCCAGCACGGCCAGCACCGCCACCACCAAAGACACCCACCGAGCCCGCACGCGCGCCCCTCCTCGTCCGGTCGCCGACGGCGACCCTGCCGGCATCCTCACTCCCGCCGGACCACCGGCGCAGCCCCCGAACCGCCCAATCCGTTCCCACCCGATCGGCGCACGCCCTGTGAACGGATCACCGCGGCGCGCGTCCGGATCGGACTCGGCCCGGCGCCCGACGGCCCTGGTCGGAACGGTCGCGTACCGGTTTTCCCCGCAGGTGCGCGGTACAGTCGCGCGGTGGCCGCCGTCGACCTCGCCCAGCTGCTCGCCGCACCGGTGTCGAAGCTGCCGCCCGGACCCCGGCGCCCGGCGTCGCGGGAGAACCACCGGATGCGGCTGCTCGCCGCCGTCCTCGGCGTCGCGGCCGACCTGGGGTACCAGGAGGTGCGGGTGGCCGACATCGTCGAGCGCGCGCAGGTGTCCCGGCGGACCTTCTACGAGCACTTCACCGACAAGGAGCAGTGCTTCCTCGCCGCGTACGAGGAGTGGGCCGGGCTGTTGATGGAGCGCACCGCCAAGCCCCGGCCGCGCACCGACAACCCCGTCGACCAGTTCCTGCGCGGCCTCGACGGCTACATCGCCGCCGTCAGCGCGAGCCCCGCGCTGACCAGGGTGTTCCAGATCGACATCGTGCAGGTCGGCTACGCGGGGGTGCGCAGGCGCCGCACCGCCTACCGGCAGTGGGCGGAGATGCTGGCCGCGTTCGCCCGCACGTTCGTCGACGAGGCGGGCAGGCCGCTGCTGCGCGCGGTGTCGCCGTCGCTGTGGCAGGTGCTCGTCGCCGCGGTCAACGAGCGCGTCCTGCAGGCGGTGGAGGAGGTCGCGGAGGTCACCGACGTCGACGGGCTGCGGCACGACCTGCTGGTGATCATCCTCGACGTGGTGGCGCCGCGGCGCCCGGCGGGCACGGTCGCCTCACTGCTGGAGCGCGCGGCCGCCCTGCGCGCGTAGGCCGTCGAGCACGATCTCCAGCGGGTGCGCGGTGTCGACGGTGTGCGCGCGCCACAGGAACCCGACCAGCAGCAGCACCTCGTCGGCCGTGACGTCCCGGCGCAGCTCGCCGGACTCCTTGCCCGCGTCGAGCAGCAGGGTGATCGCGGCCGTCGTGCGGTCGTAGTACTCGTGCGACAGGTCCGCGCGGGTCGCCGCCTCCACCGCCATCGACACCCCGTGCTTGACCCGACCGTAGGCGGCGAGGCGGGCGAACCACCGGCGCAGCGCCTCCACCGGCGGGTGCTCGGCCAGGAGTGGTCCCGCCGCCCCGATCAGCGCCTCGACGTCCTGCCGGTACACCGCCAGCAGCAACGACTCCCGGGTCGGGAAGTGCCGGTAGAGCGTGCCCTGGCCCACCCCCGCCCGCTTGGCGATGGCGCTGAGCGTGACCTCCGGTGACTCGCCCAGCGCGGCGCTGGCGACGCTGAGGAGGTGCGCGCGGTTGTGCTCGGCGTCCGACCTCGGCACAAGCCCTCCCTTGCTAAGCGGACACGTGTCCGTATAGCGTGACCGGTGTTCCGGACACGTGTCCACTTATTCTAGGGGAAGGAGGCCCGCGGTGGAGGACGCCCAGGGCAGGACCGAGCAGGCCAAGACCGTGCAGGGCGAGGTTGGGCAGGGCGAGGCGGTGCGGGGCAAGGTGGTGGTGGTCACCGGTGCCAGCAGCGGGATCGGCGCGGCGACGGCGCGGGAGCTGGCCGCCCGCGGCGCCCGCCTCGTGCTCGGCGCCCGCCGGGCCGACCGGGTGCGCGACCTCGCGCGCGAGCTCGGCGGCGTGGCCGTCCCGGTCGACGTGCGCGACCGGGACGCCGTGCGCGCGCTGGTGGAGACCGCCGAGGCGGAGTTCGGCGGGCTGGACGTGTTCGTCGCCAACGCCGGGGTCGGCCCGATCTCGCTGCTCGACGACCTGCGGGTCGACGACTGGGAGGCGATGGTCGACGTGAACCTCAAGGGCGTGCTGTGGGGGATCGCCGCGGCCCTGCCGGTGTTCCGCCGCCAGGGCCGGGGCCACTTCATCGCCACCGCCTCGACCGCCGCGCTGCGCGTGGTGCCGTACCAGTCGGTGTACGCGGGCACGAAGATGGCGGTGCGCGCGGTGTGCGAGGGCCTGCGCCAGGAGGCCGGGCCGGACCTGCGGGTCACGGTCGTCTCGCCCGGCTACGTCGAGACGGAGTTCGTCGACGGCGTCACCGCGCCGGGCGTGCGCGAGGCCCTGCTGCCGATGCTCGGCAAGGGCATCACGCCGGAGGCGATCGCGCGCGGCATCGCCTGGGCGGTCGAGCAGCCCGCGGAGGTGGACATCAGCGAGCTGGTGATCCGCCCCACGGCGCAGGGCTGAGGCGGCGGCCGGTCAGTGCGGCGCGTTGAGGATGCCGTCGAGCAGGCCGGGGTAGAGCGCGTCGAGGTCGTCGCGGCGCAGGGTGGTGATGCGGGCGGTGCCCGACGGGCGGACCCGCACCACGCCCGCCTCGCGCAGCGTGCGGATGTGGTGGGTGCGGGTGGACTTGCTGACGGGCAGGTCGATGGTGCCGCAGGGGGTGCCCTCGGCGAGCTTGGCCAGCTCGCGCACGATCGTCAGCCGCACCGGGTCGGCCAGGGCGTGCAGCACCTGGTCGATGCGGATGGCGGCGCGGTCGGGGTGGGTCAGCTCGTCGGGCACGGTCCCATGATACGACCCGGCTCGTAGTACGACGAAATTCGTACTACGATCCTCGTCGTACCTGATCCCCGAAACGCGCGGAGAGCCATGTCCACCCGCACACACCTGCTGGCCGCAGGCGCCTTCACCGTCGGCTCCAGCGGGTACATCGTGTCCGGCGTCCTGCCCGCGGTCAGCGACGAGCTCGCGGTGTCCACCGCGACCGCGGGCCAGCTCGTCACCGTCTTCGCCATCGCCTACGCCATCGCCTCCCCGCTGCTGGCCACGGCCACCGGCCGGTGGGAGCGGCGCACCCTGCTCGTCACCGCCCTCGGCGTCAGCGCGCTGGGCAACCTGCTCGCCGCCCTCGCGCCGAACTTCGCGCTGCTGCTGGTCGCCAGGGTGGTCAGCGCGCTCGGCGCCGCGGTGTTCACCCCGGTCGCCACCGGCGTCGCCACCACCCTCTCGCCCCCCGACCACCGCGGCCGCGCCGTGGCCACCGTCTTCGGCGGGCTCACCTTCGCCCTGATCATCGGCGTCCCGGCGGGCAGCCTGCTCGGCGGCCCGATCGGCTACCGCGGCGTGTTCGCCCTCGTGGCGGCGGTGTCGGTGCTCGCGGCGGTCGCCGTGCGCCTCGGGCTGCCCGCCGTCGCCGCCCCGCCGCACATCCCCGTCCGCGCCCGACTGGCCGCGGCCGCCGACCGGCGCGCCCAACTGGTGCTGGGCATGACCGTGCTGGCCTGCCTCGCGGCCTTCGGCGTGTTCACCTTCATCTCGCCGGTGCTCGCCGCCACCGCCGGGGTCCACGGCGCCACGATCAGCGTGCTGCTGCTCGTCTACGGCCTCGGCGGCGCGCTGGGCAACTCCCTCAGCGGCAGGCTCACCGACCGCTTCGGCAGCAGGCGGCTGCTGCTGGTGGTGTTCTCCGCCTTCACCCTGGTGCTGGCCACCCTGCCGGTGACGGCCACGACCACGGTCGGCGCGGGCGCGGCGCTGTTCACCTGGGGGCTGGTGACCTGGTCGGTCAACCCGCCCATCCAGAACTGGCTCATCGAACTGTCCCCTTCGGACAGCGGGATGCTGCTGTCGGTCAACGCCTCGGCCATCTACCTCGGCGTCGGGCTCTCCGGGGTGTTCGGCGGGCTGGTGATCGGCACCGCCGGGATCCTCGCGCTGGCCCCGATCGCGGCCTGCGTCGGCGCGCTGGCGCTGGTGCTGCTCGTGCTCGCCCACCGCAGCAGCGCCGCCGCCGAGCGCGAACCCGTGGCCGCCTGAGCGGCGCGCGGTCGCACCTGGCGCGCCAGGGGGTCCGTCGGCGTAGGCTCCACCCCGTGGTCGACCGAGCCGACGGCCCCCTGCGGCCGCTGCGCGCCGACGCCCGGCGCAACCGGGAACGCGTGCTGGACACCGCCCGCGCCCTGTTCGCCGCCCGGGGGTCCGCGGCGTCCTTCGACGAGATCGCCCGGCACGCCGGGGTCGGCGTCGGCACCGTCTACCGCCACTTCCCGACCCGCCAGGCGCTCGTCGAGGCCGTGGTGGGCGGGCACGTCGCCGCCCTGGTCGACCGCGGCGCCGGTCTGCGCGCCGCGGCGGACCCGGTCGCGGCGTTCCTCGACTTCTTCGCCTTCGTCGTCGACCGCGCCGCCGCCGACCAGGCGCTGCTGGAGGCGGTGGAGGCCAGCATCCGCGCCCCGCAACCACTGCGCGCCGCCCTGCACGACGTGCTGGCCGCGCTGCTGGCCCGCGCCCAGACCGCGGGCCACATCCGCGCCGACCTGTCCGCGGGCGACGTGCACGACCTGATCGTCGGCTGCGCGGCCACCCAGCGCCGCGCCCGCCCGCGCGGCACGCACGCCAACCTGCTCGCCGTCGTCTGCGACGGGATGCGCCACCGCTGAGCGGCGCACCGCGGAAATCCAGCGGACGGGCCCGCCCCGCCCGTCCTAGGGTGGGGGAGTGCTGACCGCCACCGACCTCGCCAACCGCACCGACCGGGCCAGGGACGCCGCCACCGCCGCCGCGCGCTCGCTCGGCGTCGACGTCCACGACGCGCGGGTGGTCTACGACGTGTTCTCGGTGGTGGTCGACCTCGCCCCCGCCCCGGTGATCGCGCGCGTGCCCACCGTCCTACCCGGATCGAGCACCCCGGAGTCCCAGCGCCGGTTGCAGGTCGCGGAGCTCGACGTCACCCGCTGGCTCGCCGCGCGCGGCGAACCGACCGTGGTGCCCAGCCCGCTCGTGCCCGCCGAACCGGTCCGCGCCGACGGGTTCGCCATGACCTTCTGGCAGAAGGTCGACGGCGTCGTCGAGCCCGCCCTGGAGATGCCCGAGCGGGTCCGCCGCACCGCCCACCTGCACGCCGTGCTGCGCGACTACCCCGGGCCGGTGCGCTACTTCACCCCGTTCGCCGACGGCTTCATGGCCGACGCGCTGGCCTTCCTCGCCGAGCGCCCCGACCTGCTGCCCGCCGACGACCTCGACCGCGCCCGCCGCGAGTGGGCCGTGCTCGAACCGCTCGCCACCTCCGAGGACGCCCTGCTGGAGCGCTTCCCGCACGCCGCGCCGCAGGTGGTGCACGGCGACGCCCCCTACTACAACCTCATCGAGACCGCCGACGCGGTGTACTACAGCGACTTCGAGCACGTGATGCGTGGCCCGGTGGAGGCCGACCTGGCCCACGTCGGCGCCGAGGCCGTCGCCACCTACGACGCCGCCGCGGCCGACCTCGGGCTCCGCCCGGTGGACCCCGCGCTGCTCGCGGTCGTGGAGCGGCTGCGCGACCTGCAGGTCGTGGGCTGCCTGGCCATGGTGGACCAGTTGCCCATGCTCGCGGAGGGCGTCAAGCCCAGCATCGACGCGTGGCGCGCCTCGGAGTTCGCGGGCGGTGCGGTGTGAGCGGCCTCGACCTGTCCCGCCCGCTGGTCACCGACGGGGGCCTGGCGACCGAGCTGGAGCGGCGCGGCAACGACCTGTCCGACGCGCTGTGGTCGGCCCGGGTGCTGCGCGACGACCCGGCGGAGGTCGTCGCCGCCCACGAGAGCTTCTACCGGGCGGGCGCGGTGATCGCGACGTCCGCGAGCTACCAGGCCAGCTACGAGGGCTTCGGGCTGCCGAAGGGGAAGACCGACGCGCTGCTGCGGCGCAGCGTCGCGCTGGCCGCCGAGGCCAGGGACCTCGTCGACGACGGCACCCAGCGCTGGATCGCGGCGTCCGTGGGCCCCTACGGCGCCGCGCTCGCGGACGGGTCCGAGTACCGGGGGCGCTACGGGCTCACCGTGCGCGAACTCGCGGACTGGCACGCGCCCCGGCTGGCCGTGCTCGCGGACGCGGGCGCGGACGTGCTGGCGGTGGAGAGCATCCCCGACATCGACGAGGCCGAGGCCCTGGTGTCCCTGCTGGCCGGGACCGGGCACCAGGCGTGGCTGACGTACACGGTGGACGGCGAGCGGACCTGCGCCGGGCAGCCGCTGGCGGAGGCGTTCCGGGTGGCGGCGAGCATCCCCGAGGTCATCGCGGTGGGGGTCAACTGCTGCAAGCCCGTCGACGTGCTCCCCGCCGTGCGCATCGCCCGCGAGGTCACCGACCTGCCCGTGGTGGTGTACCCGAACAGCGGTGAGGCGTGGACGGGGGAGTGGGCGGGGGACAGCGCGTTCCCGCCGGAGGCCGCCCGGGAGTGGGTCGCCGCGGGGGCCCGCGTCGTCGGCGGGTGCTGCCGGGTGACGCCCGAGCAGATCGCCGCTGTCGCCGCCGCGGTGTGAGCGGGCCGCGCGGGAACTGTCGGTGGGGGGCGCCATGATGGGCGCGTGGACGCGCGGGACATGGAGTACCTGGTAGCCGTGGGGGAGACCCAGCACTTCGGCCGGGCCGCCGAGCGGGTGGGGGCCTCGCTGGAGGAGCTGACCCGGTGGTCCCGGGAGTTCGAGCGGGTCACCGGGTTGTCGGTGTTCGAGCGGACGGTCCGGCGGGTGCGGCTCACCGAGACCGGGTCGCGCATCGAGGCCGAGGCGCTGAAGGCGCTCGCCGCCGTCCGCGCCGTCGACGCCGTGGTGGGGTACTTGCAGCAGGGGTGGTCCGGGCAGGTCGCGCTGGCCTGCGCGCCCGGCGCCGCGCACCTGGTGTGGCCGCTGGTGCGCGCGGTCGAGCAGGACCGGCCGGGGTTGCAGGTCGACGTCCGGCCCATGTGGGCGATCGCCGCGCTGGGGGCGCTGGGGCGCGGCGAGGTGTCGCTGGCCGTGGTGCGCGACCCGATCCCGGAGGACGCGGTCGGGTCGCTCGTGCTCGGCGCCTACCGCGACCGGCACGTCGCCGTGGCGGCGCCGGGCCCGCTGGCGGGCCGGGAGCAGGTGTCGCTCTCGGAGTTCGAGGGGCAGGGGTTCCTACTCGCGGAACGCGAAGTGGCCCGCGCCGTGCACGACGCCACCGTGCGGTTCCTCGCTGAGCACTGCGTGGCACCGGTGTGGAAGCACCACCGCCTGCTGGAGCAGGAGCAGCAGTTGTCCTTGGTGGCCGCGGGTGTCGGCGCGGCGCTCGTCCCGCCCACAGACAACCCGCTGCCCGCGGGGGTGGCCCTCGTCCCGTTGCGGGAGGAGGGCCCCGAACACCGCTACCACCTGGTGTGGCGCCGCGACGACCCCTCGGCCCTGGTCACCGCGGTGATCACCGCGGCCGAGGCGCTGACCGCCGGCCGCAAGCGCGGCGCCGACAGCTGACGGTCAGGCGCGGCCCGCCCAGATCTCGGCGGACTCCGGGATGGGGTAGGGACCGTCGACGATCTGGTTGTCCCACACCCGGGTGGTGCGCTCGTCCGGGGTGAACTGCGGCCAGCCGGGGTCGCCGGTGGCGGCGAAGGACGCCCAGGACTTGCGGAAGGCCTCCGACAGCGCCTCGAACTCCGGGGGCGGGGGAGTGCCCAGCAGCAGGGCGGAGATCGGCGTGTCGGTGACCCCGAAGGTGAAGGGGATGTCGACGCTGTGGCAGGCGCCCAGCAGCGGGCCCGCCCAGGCGAAGTCGTAGAGCCACGCCCGGCCGCCCGCGCGGGCGTGCGCCTCGGCCAGCCACGTCGACGGCATGCGGAACAGGGCGTCGGACATGATGACCTCGACCAGGGTCTGCTCCGCCGCGCCCGGGTAGGTGTCGCGGTAGCGCTGGACCTGCTCGGGGGACAGGCGCTGCGCCCGCGCCACGCCGTCCACGGTCACCCCGGTCATGTCGGTGAGCATGGAGAAGAGCCGGAACTCCTCGTGGCAGAACCCGGACACCAGGTCGACGTGCGCGGCCCGGCCGTCACCGATCACCGCCCACGGGTCGCCCAGCACCACCTCGCCGTCGACCACCGGGCCGAACGCGGTGATCCCGAGCTGCTGGCCGCGCAGCGGGGAGTCGAGGACGGGCAGGATCGCCTCCGGCGCCACGGCGGCGAACCCCTCCACCGTGGGCCGCACCCCCAGCTCCGCCGCCAGCGCGGCGGTGATCGCCTCGGCGGACTCCAGGGTCCGGTAGCCCGACGGGATGCTCTGCGCGATGCCCCGGCGGATCAGGCCCTCGGTGCGCGGCGTCGTGAGCAGCACGCCCACCGCCGCCGCGCCCGCCGACTCCCCGAACACGGTGATGAGCCCGGGGTCACCGCCGAACGCCGCGATCTCGGAGTGCACCCACTCCAGCGCCGCGAGCTGGTCCAGGTGGCCCCGGTTGGCGGGTGCGCCGGGCAGCACGCCGAAGCCCTCGAAGCCCAGCCGGTAGTTCAGCGTCACCACGACCACGCCGTGCGCGGCCAGCCGCGACGCCTCGTAGGACGGCAGCGACGACGAGCCCGTCTTGTACGCGCCGCCGTAGACCCACACCATCACCGGCAGGCCGGACCCGCCGTCGTCGGGCGTCCACACGTTCACCGACAGCGAGTCGAACCCGTCGTCGGGCTGCCACGGCGACGGCACCCCCGGGGCGGGCGGGCCCTGCACCGGCGCGGCGGAGAAGGCCACCGCGTCCCGGGTGCCCGCCCAAGGTTCGACGGGGGAGGGGCCCGCGAACCGCAGCGGGCCCACCGGGGCCGCCGCGTACGGGATGCCCAGGAAGCGCGTGACACCCCCGCTCCCCGTGCCCCGGACCAACCCCGCCGACGTGCGCACCACCCGGTCCACGATGACCCCTCCCGCCGCTACTTCATGTTCGACGCGAGCTGCCCCTGCTCACCGAACAGCTCCGCGGTCCATCGTCGCAGCAGCTCGGTGTTGTCGTTGTCGTTGGGGTGGAAACCGGGCCGGTTGTACTCGCGGATCCGCTGCCGCACCTGCTTGGTGAGGAACGGCGACTTGCGCAGCGCCCAGACGCTCTTGCCCAGGCGCGCGGGGTTCCACGCCGCCCGGTCGCCCGCCATCGAGGCCAGGGTGTGCATGGTGACGCCGAAGATGAAGCTGAACGTCATCCACCGCATCGTCCAGATCCGCCGCCGCTCGGTGCCGCCCGCGGCCCGGTAGACGTCGAAGGCGACCGCCTTGTGCTCGGCCTCCTCGATGGCGTGCCACAGCAGCACCGAGCGCACCTCGCTGGTGCCCAGCAGCTCCTGCGCGCGCGGGTCGGTCAGCAGCGTCTCCGCGAGCGCGGCGGTGTAGTGCTCCAGCGCCGCGGTGACCGCCAGCGAGGACATCTTGGGCAGCCGCTTCCAGTACACCGACAGCCCGCGCTTGACCATGCGGTCGACCCGGTGGGTGGGGTAGCCCATCTCCTGCAGGCGGTCGTTGAGCGCGCGGTGCTCGCGGCCGTGGGTGACCTCCTGGCCGATGAAGCCCGCCACGTCCTTCTTCAGCTCCGGGTCGGTGACCCGGTCGGCGTAGTGGCGCACCGAGCGGACGAAGAAGTCCTCGCCCTCGGGGAACATCCCCGACAGCACGGCGACGACGTGGCTCATCACCAGGTCGCCCTGCACGTAGTGGCGCCGCGCCCCGGTCTCCAGGCCGGTGGCGGGCCCGTAGTCGAACCGGATCCGACGCGGTTTGATCGTGATGGCCATGGGCTCTCTCCGGGCTAGGCGGGGTTCGGGACGGTCGTCCCCAGCGCGGGCAGCGCGGTGACGAGGATCTTGAGGAAGGCGCGGACCTCGGCGCCGCGGCCCGCCGGGTCGCCGTCGGGCAGCGCGTTGAGCGCCAACCCGCTGAACAGCGCGTGCACCGCCCGCAGCGCCTCCCCGAGGAACGGCCGCCCGGCGCGCTCGGGGAAGAACTCCGCGAACACCTCGGAGGTGACCTCGGCGATGCGGTCCGGCAGCGGCGCCATGACCACCGCCAGCTCCGGGTTGTGCCGGGCGGCGACCATCAGCTCCAGCAGCACCACGCCACCGGTGTCGGCGTAGAACGACCACAGCACCGCCAGGCCCTCGGCGGGGGTCCGCCGGTCCGGGGCGATCGCGCCGAAGCGGCTGCGGAAGTCCTCGACCCGCCGCTCCAGCAACCGCTGCGCCGCGGCGCTGACCAGGTCGGCCTTGGTGGGGAAGTGGTGGGCCAGCGCGCCCCGCGAGACCCGGGCGCGGCGGACGATGTCGTTGGTCGACGTGCCGCCGTAGCCGAGTTCGGCGACGCAGTCGATGGTCGCGTCGAGCAGCCGCTCCCGCATGGCCAGCGCGCGCTGCGCCTGGGAGAGGTGTGCCCGGTCCATGGTGACCTGTCGACGGTGACGTACCACACGCCGACGGTAGCCCGGCGCGCCACAAACAGGCAAGCCTGCCGGTCATCCCGCGGCGTCAGCTTCTCGCACGCTGTTTCAGCCTGTGAAACAGCCATTAACTATCGACTATCCAGATAATGTGCTCTTCTCGCTTGGCGTGCCACCGGACCTGGCAGTGGGGGAGAAGCAGCCGAAGGCGGGGCGAACGATCGTGGGGAAGTGGGGTGAGTCGGCCGCCCGAGCGAGGGCGCGCACGTCCTTGCGGAGGTTGCGCGACGCCACCGTGGCCTCGGCGGAACGTGCTCGGCCGCGGCGGGTGTCCTTCCGGGACTGGCCCGCCGCGACTGAGCCTGGCACCACTCGTTTCAGCGTATGAAACACTATCAGCTATTCACTATCAAGATAATTGACTGTTTTCAGGAACGTCGAACCCAAACCCCTGCACAGACCAGGGGGTCACCGCGCCAGGAACGCGTCGAGGGCGGCGAAGGTGGCGGTGGGGGCTTCGCGGGTGGGCAGGTGCCCGCCACCGGGGATGAGGTGGAACTCGGCCCGGGGGAACGCCGCGGCGTACGCGCGGCCGAACTCGGCGCTCACCACCTGGTCGTGCTCGCCCCACAGCACGAGGGTCGGGATGTCCACGCCCGCCAGCCGGTCGAGCAACGCCGGGTCGCCCAGGGTGGGGCCGGTGTAGGCGCGCAGGGTCGCCAGGGCGGCGGGTGGGGGACCGGCCGGGGCGCCGCCGGGGCGCGGGCCGGACGGGGTGCGCACCTCGTGCCCGGGGACCACCGGGCCGATGGCGTCGATGAGCACGAGCCGGGAGACGCGGTGGCCGTGGTCGCGCGTGGTGAGGTCGGCGGCGACCCAGCCGCCGAAGGAGCTGCCGACGACGAGGACGTCGGTGAGGTCGAGGTCGTCGAGCAGGGTGAGGTAGGTGGTGCTGAGGGTGTCGACGCCGGTGAACCAGTCCGGGCGCGGGGTGCCGTCCCAGCCGGGGTGCGTGGGGACGTGCGTGGTGCGCGTGGCGGCGAGGTGGTCCGCGATCGGGGCGACGCTGTCGGGCCCGCCGCCGCCGTGCAGCACGAGGGCGGGGGCGCCGTCGCCGGTGGTGGTGATGGTGAGGGGCAGGTCGGGGTGCGGGTGGCGGGTGGTGGTGCTCATGGGATCTCCGGTGTGGTCAGTCGGTGCCGTGCGCGGCGAAGGCTTCCAGGAGTTCCCGGGGTGCGCGCGGGCCGAAGGTGCTGATCAGGTTGGCGGCGGACTCGGCGGCGCTGACCTCGGCGCGGGCGAACATGGTGTGCTCGTACACGGCGAGGGCGGTCTCGACGTCGGGTGCGTTGACGAGGGCGTCCGCGAGGTCGGCGGCGTCGCGCAGCGCGAGGTTGGCGCCCTCGCCCGCGAAGGGGGACATGAGGTGGGCGGCGTCGCCGAGGAGGGTGATTCCGGGGACGCGGTCCCAGCGGTGGCCGACGGGCAGGGCGTGGATGGGGCGGGGGATGAGCGGGGTGTCGCTGGCGCTGATCAGGGCGCGCAGCGCGGGGTCCCAGCCGTCGAACAGGTCGAGCACGGCGCTGAGCAGGGTGCTCGGGTCGAGGCCCGCGGCCCAGGGTTCGGGTGTGCGGACGGCGGCGTAGACGCGGATGCCCCCGCCCGCGCCGCGCTGGGCGATGATGCCGCGCCCGTCGGCCAGGGCGAACATCGTGCCTGCGCCGACGAGTTCGGCGGCGCCCGGGTGGGCGGTGTCCACATCGGTCAGCTGCGCTTCGACGAACGACAGCCCGGAGTAGGCGGGGCGGGCGTCCGACAGCGCGGGCCGCACGCGCGACCAGGCCCCATCGGCGCCGACGAGGACGTCGCCGCCGATGGTGGTGCCGTCAGTGAGGGTGGCGCTGGTCCCAGTCGTGGCGACGACCTTGCTGCCCCAGTGGACGGTGCGCGGACCTGCGGCGTCGAGCAGCAGCGCGCGCAGGGTGCCGCGGTCGATCTCGGGGCGGGTGCCGTCCCCGCCGTCCTCGTCGAGGTGGGTGGTGGCGGTGCGGTCGAGGACGCGGGTGGCCTCGCCCTCGGGGCGGGCGTGCTCGGCGAAGGCGCCCGCGAGGCCTGCGGCGGCGAGGGCGTGCTGGCCGGTGCCGGGGTGCAGGTCGAGGGTGCCGCCCTGGGGGCGGGCGGTGGGGGAGGGGTCTGCTTCGAGGACGGTGGTCGTGGTGCCGTGGCGACGCAGGACGGCGGCGAGGGTCAGCCCGCCGAGCCCGGCTCCGACGATGGTGACGTGCACGGTGGCTCCTGGTGCTGGTCCGGCCGCGGTGTGGCGGCGACCCCGGTGAGCAGCACGCGCAGTCCCCAGTCGAGGCGCTGGGGTCCGGTGCCGGAGACGAGGTCGTCGGCGAGGGCGGTCAGGTGCGGGTGGGTGGTCGGGTCGAGGGTGGCGGCGGTGCGGCGCAGGCGGTCGAGGTCGGCGGCCTGCTCGGCGCGGTCGCGGTCGGCGTGCTCGGCGGCGGTCGCGGTGGCGTGGGCGAGCAGCAGGTCGACGGCCCAGGCGGCGCGGCCGGGGTCGACGCCGCCCCCGGTGAGCAGGGCGAGCAGTCGTTCGAGCAGGTCGGTGTAGTGCGGGCCGTCTGGCCGGGTGACCAGTGCGGTCTTGGCCAGGCCGGGGTGGGTGAACAGGACGCGGGTGTAGTCGGTGAGCAGGGCGACGACGCGGTCCTGCCAGGTCCCGGTGGTGGGGGTGGTGAGGGTGCCGAGGACGGCGTCGAGGACGGCGGCGTGCAGGTCGGCGGTGTTGCGGACGTAGACGTAGAGCGAGGCGGGGCCGGTGTCGAGCGCGGTGGCCAGCCTGCGCATGGTGACGCGGTCGAGGCCTTCGGCGTGCAGCAGGTCGAGCGCGGTGGAGATGACGGCGGCGCGGGAGAGCGCGGGTTTGGCGGGGCGCTCGCGCCTGCTGGTCGGGTGGGCTCGTCCGGTCATGCCGCCACTGTAACGAACATGTTCGTGACGAACAAGTTCGTTGTCGCGGGACAGCGAGAAGGGGGACCGGGCGGGTGCCCGATCCCCCTTCTCCGGAGGGGTGGTCTAGTGGCCCGCGGCCATCTCCTGCGCGCGCCGCTCGTCACCGCTGAGGGTCTTGAGCGGCTGCTCGCGGATGAACAGCACCACGACCAGGGCCAGCAGGGCGATCGGGGCGCCGACGAGGAACAGGAACGCGGTGGCGTCGCCGTAGGCCTGCTGGACGATGGTGCGGAACGGCTCGGGCAGGGTGGCCAGGTCCGGGACGGTGGTCTCGCCGGAGCCCGCGCCCGCCACGGGGGTGCCCGCGGGGAGCCGGGAGACGATCTCGCTGGTGACCCGGTTGGCCAGCACCGCGCCGAGCGCGCTGACGCCGACCGCGCCGCCGAGGCTGCGGAAGAAGGTCAGCGTGGAGGTGGTGGCGCCGAGGTCCTTGGCGGGCACGTCGTTCTGCGCGGCGAGGACGAGGTTCTGCATGAGCATGCCGACCCCGGCGCCGAGGACGAACATGTAGACGCCCACGAGCGGGATCGGGGTGTCGGAGCCGATCGTCGACAGCGCGGTCATGCCCCCGACCATCGTGACGCCGCCCGCGACGAGGTAGGCCTTCCACTTGCCGTGGCGGCTGATGAGCTGCCCGGCGATGGTGGAGGACAGGAACAGGCCGAAGATCATCGGCAGCCCGTACATGCCCGCGGCGGTGGGGGAGGCGCCGTGGCCGATCTGGAAGTACTGCGACAGGAACACGGTGCCGCCGAACATCGCCAGGCCGACCAGCGCGGAGGCGATGGTGGTGAGCGCGACGGTGCGGTTGCGGAAGATCGACAGCGGCACGACCGGGTCGCTGGCCCTGGACTCCACCCACACGGCCAGGGCGAGCAGCACCACGCCCGCGCCGACGAGGGCGATGGTCCAGGTGGAGGCCCACTCGAACTTGTTGCCCGCCAGGGTGGCCCAGATGAGCAGGGTGGACACGCCGGAGACGATGAGCGCGGCGCCGAGCCAGTCGATGCGGACCGACTCCTTGCGCACGGTCGGCAGGTTCAGCGTCTTCTGGAGCAGGACGATCGCGGCGAGGGTGAACGGGACGCCGATGAAGAAGCACCAGCGCCAGCCCAGCCAGGGGGTGTCGACCAGGACGCCGCCGATGAGCGGGCCCGCGACGGTGGCCACGCCGAACACGGCGCCGAAGAGCCCGGAGTAGCGGCCGAGTTCGCGCGGCGGGATCATCGCGGCGAGCACGATGGTGGCCAGCGCGGAGACGCCGCCCGCGCCGAGGCCCTGGGCGACCCGGCTGATGATGAGCACCTCGATGTTCTGCGCCGACCCCGCGACCAGCGAGCCGACCACGAACAGGCCGAGGGAGACCTGGATGAGCAGCTTGCGGTTGTACAGGTCGGCGAGCTTGCCCCAGAGCGGGACGGTGGCGGTCATGGCCAGCAGTTCGGTGGTGACGACCCAGGTGTAGACCGACTGCGACCCGCGGAGGTCGGAGATGATCCTGGGCAGCGCGTTGGCCACGATGGTGGAGGCCAGGATGGCGCAGAACATGCCGAGCATGAGGCCGGAGACGGCCTGCCGGACGTCGCGGCGGGAGCGCGTGCCGGGCGCGGGGGCGCCCTCGGTGGTGGCGCCGGGACCCGGGGTCCCGGTCGCGGTGGTGTCGGACATCGCTCCTCGTCAGGGTGGTGAGTTGTCGGCGTGGTGGGTCGTCGGCGTGCTCGGTCGTCAGGGTGCGGTGGGCGCGGGCAGGCCGCGGGCGATCAGGTCGAACGCCTCGTCGACGAGGTCGACGAGGGCGGGTGGGGTGCCGGGGGTGGACCACCGGGTGATGGCGACCCGGAAGGCGGCGCTGGCGGTGGCGGCGACCAGCAGCGGGTAGCCGTGGTCGACGGGCAGCCCGGTGTGCGCGGCGACGCCTGCGGCCAGGGCGCGCTCGGTGCTGGCGCCCGCGAGGAAGACCCGGTTGAGCAGCTGCGGGTTGTCCTGGATGACCTGGATGCGGGTGAGCCACCGCTGCCGGTCCTGGCGGTCGCCCGCGAGTTCGGCGTGCAGGAAGGCCCGCACCGCCGCGAGCGGGTGCTCGTCGGCGGGGCGGGCGGCGAAGTGCGCGTCGATGCGGCCGGTGACGTCGGGGTCGGGTCCGACGACGGCGTCTTCCTTGGTGGGGAAGTAGTTGAAGAACGTGCGCGGGGAGACCCCGGCCGCGTGGGCGATGTCGTCCACGGTGACCTGGTCGATCCCGCGTTCGGCGACCAGGTCGAGCGCGGCGTCGGACAGGGCTGTCCTGGTCTCGCGCTTCTTGCGGTCGCGCAGTCCCCCGGTGCTGGGTGCGGCCATGGCGGCGAGTGTAGGCACCGATGTGCAGTCGCTGCAACTTTGCACCTACTGCACGTTGTGTGCTGGCCCCCACCCGGGCGCGCACAGCGGCGCGCGGTGGCCCCGGTCAGCACCGGGACCACCGCGCGCGGGGTTCTAGGGGGTCACTTGTCCGCGATGGCCGCCCAGTGCCGCTTGCCCGCCTCCGGCAGGGTGGAGATCGGGTCGTAGTAGGGGTAGCGGCGGTCGAGGACGTCCTCCGCGGTGTCGAGGCGCTCGGTGCCCGCGCGGTAGTTCTTCGTCCAGTAGGAGATGCCCAGCTCGCGGTCGTACTCCGCGAGCTGGTGCACCCAGCGCTTGCCGACATAGGGGACGTCGCAGATGATCCGCGGCGTGGCGTAGCCGGGCAGGTAGCCCATGATCGCGTGCTGGAGCCGCTGGGCCTCCCACACCGCCACCCGCCAGTGCTCGGCGTTGGGGATCATGTCGCACATGTAGAAGTAGTACGGCAGGATGCCCGCCTCGCCCTGCAGGGCGAAGCACAGGTCGAGCAGGTCCTCGGCGGTGGCGTTGACCCCGCGCATGAGCACGCCCTGGTTGCGCACGTCGCGCACGCCGACCTCCAGGGCGGTGCGGGCCGCCTCGGCGACCAGCGGGGTGACCGACGCGGCGTGGTTGACGTGGGTGTGGATGGCCAGGTTCACCCCGCGGCGCTGGGCGGTGCGGGCGACCCGCTCCAGGCCCTCGACGACGGTGGGCTGCAACCAGTGCTGGGGCAGGGCGGCCAGGGCCTTGGTGGCCAGCCGGATGTCGCGCACGGTGGGGATGTCGAGCAGCCGCATCAGGAAGGACTCCAGCTGCCGCCACGGCACGTTGGCCACGTCGCCGCCGGAGACCACCACGTCGCGCACGCCCGGGGTGCGCTTGAGGTAGTCGATCATCCTGTCCTGCCGGTCGACCGGCTTGAGCAGCAGCTTGTGCTTGTCGACCGCGGGGGTGGAGTTGCCGACGAGGTCCATGCGGGTGCAGTGGCCGCAGTACTGCGGGCAGGTGGACAGCAGCTCCGCGAGCACCTTGGTGGGGTAGCGGTGGGTCAGCCCCTCGACCACCCACATCTCCGCCTCGTGCAGGGAGTCGCGGGAGGAGTGCGGGTGGCTGGGCCACTCGGGGTCGCGGTCGGAGGCCACCGGGAGCATGTAGCGGCGCACCGGGTCGGCCAGGAACGCGGCGGTGAACGCCTCCGGGGTGGTGGGGGCGTGCGCGGCCATGGTGTTGAGCATCTGCGGCGGGATGAGCATCGACATCGTGGCCAGGTTCCGCTGGTCGGCGTCGAGGTCGTCGAAGAAGGCGTCGGTGAGCAGGTCGCCCACCACCGCGCGCAGCTGCGCGGCGTTCTTCACGCAGTGCGCGCGCTGCCACTGCGCGTCGCGCCACTGCGCCGCGGTCACGTCCCGCCAGCCGGGGAACCGGCGCCAGTCCGGTTCCACCAGCTCGTGCCGGAGGTACTCGTAGGGCTGCTCGCCAGGGGCGCCCCGGGTCGCGGAGCGCTCGTCCACTGCGGTCATCTCTACTCCTCGCCAGTCGCGTCGCGTAAAGATATGCTGCCAGACGACCGGTTGGACGTAAATTTTTCGGCAAGGGGTGTGACGTGGGGAGTTCATCGCCGCTCGGGCTGCACCGGGTGCTCGACCCGGTGGGGGTGCTGCCGCAGCGCGCGCACCGCCTTGACGCCGACCCCACCCCGCACCCGGACGAGGTGGTCGTGGACATCGAGGTGCTCAACCTCGACGCCGCCTCCTACCGGCAGTTGCGCGAGCAGCACGGCACCGGCGCGGCGGTGCGCGCGGCGGTGCTGGCGATCGTGGCCGAGCGGGGCAAGATGCAGAACCCGGTCACCGGCTCGGGCGGGATGCTGCTGGGCACCGTCCGCGCCGTGGGCCCCGAGTCGCCGCTGGGCCTGCGCGTCGGGGACCGGGTGGCAACCCTGGTGTCGCTGTCGCTGACCCCGCTGCGCATCACCGACGGGCTGGCCCGCTGGGACGGCGCGGGCGAGCAGGTGCCGTGCGCGGGCACCGCGGTGCTGTTCGGCCGCTCCATCGCCGCGGTGCTGCCCGACGACCTGCCCGACGCGGTGGCCCTGTCGGTGCTGGACGTGTGCGGCGCGCCCGCGCTCACCGACCGGGTGGTGCGCGAGGCGGGCCCCGGGGCGTCGGTGTGCGTGCTGGGCGGGGGCGGCAAGTCCGGGTCGCTGTCGCTGGCCGCGGCGCGCGCCGCCGGGGCCGGTCGGGTCGTGGCGCTGGTGCCCACCGAGGCCGAGGCGGCCGCGGTGCGCGCCGCCGGGCTCGCCGACGAGGTCGTCCTCGCCGACGCCCGCGACCCGGTGGCCCTGGCCGAGGCGGTGGGCAAGCCGGTCGAGGTCACCGTGGTGTGCGTCGACGTGCCCGGCTGCGAGCACGGGGCCATCCTGGCCACCGCCGACGGCGGCACCGTGGTGTTCTTCTCCATGGCGACCTCGTTCACCGCCGCCGCCCTGGGCGCCGAGGGGCTGGCCGCCGACGTGCGCATGCTCGTCGGCAACGGCTACGTCCCCGGGCACGCCGAGTTCGCCCTGTCGCTCTACCGCGCCGAGCCCGGGGTGCGGGCGCTGTTCGCCGCCCGGGAGCGGCAGACTCACACCCCATGAGCAGCGACACCGCGGCGGCCGCCACCACCCTCCTGGTGGGCGGGCGCATCCACTCCCCGGCCGACCCGCACGCCACGGCCATGGCCGTGCACGACGGGGTGGTCGTCTGGCTGGGGCAGGACACCGTCGGGCACGCCCTGCACCCGGGGGCCGAGGTCGTCGAGCTCGACGGCGCGTTCGTCGCCCCCGCCTTCGTCGACGCGCACGTGCACGCCACCTCCGCCGGGCTGCTGCGCACCGGGGTCGACCTCACCGCCTGCGCCTCGCTGGCCGGGTGCCTGGACGCGGTGACCGCCCACGCCCGCCGCACCGGCGGCGCCCTGGTGCTCGGCCACGGCTGGGACGAGACCGCCTGGCCCGAGGGGCGCCCGCCCACCCGCGCCGAACTCGACCGGGCCGCGGGCGGGGCGCCGGTGTACCTGTCGCGGGTGGACGTCCACTCCGCACTGGTGTCCACCGCCCTGCTCGACGCCGTGCCCGCCGCCGCGGCCGCCGACGGGTTCGACCCCGCCGGGCCGCTGAGCCGCGCCGCCCACCACCTCGTGCGCCGGGCCGCGCTCGACGCGGTCACCCCCGCCCAGCGCGCCGCCGCCCAGGAGGGGTTCCTGCGCCACGCCGCGGCCAACGGGGTCGCCGCCGTGCACGAGTGCGCGGGCCCGGACATCTCCGGCCGCGCGGACCTGGCCGCCCTGCTGTCCCGCCGCGCCGACCTGCCCGAGGTCGTCGGCTACTGGGGCGAGCTCGCCCCGGCGGAGCTGGCCGCGGAGCTGGGCGTGCGCGGCCTGGCGGGCGACCTGTTCGTCGACGGCGCCCTCGGTTCGCGCACCGCCTGCCTGCACCAGCCTTACGCTGACGCCCCCGGCACCACCGGCGCGCTCTACCTCGACGCCGCCGCCATCGCCGACCACCTCGTCGCCTGCACCGAGGCGGGCACCCAGGCCGGGTTCCACGTCATCGGCGACGGCGCCGTGGCCGAGGTCGTCGAGGGCTTCGCCCGCGCCGAGTCGCGCGTGGGCCGCCCCGCCCTGGCCACCGCCCGCCACCGGCTCGAACACCTGGAGATGGTCACCGGCGAGCAGGCCGACCGGCTCGGCCAGTGGGGCGTGGTCGCCTCGGTGCAACCGCTGTTCGACGCCACCTGGGGCGGGGACGACGGCATGTACGCCCAGCGCCTCGGCGTCGAGCGCGGCACCGCGCTCAACCCCTTCGCCCGCCTGGCCGCCGCCGGGGTCGTGCTCGCCCTGGGCTCCGACGCCCCGGTGACCCCGCTCGACCCGTGGGCCGCGGTGCGCGCCGCGGTCCACCACCGCACCGAGGGCTCCGGGCTGTCCCCGCGCGCCGCCTTCACCGCCCACACCCGGGGCGGGTGGCGCGCCGCCGGGGTCGACGACGGGCTCACCGGCACCCTCGTGCCCGGCGCCCCCGCCACCTACGCGGTGTGGGCGGCCGACGAGCTGGTCACCGCCGCCCCCGACTCCCGCGTGCAGCGCTGGTCCACCGACCCGCGCTCGCGCGTGCCCGCGCTGCCGCCGCTGCACCCCGGCGCCGAGCTGCCCACCTGCCTGCGCACCGTCCACACCGGGCGCGTGCTCTACCGCCGAGACAGCGACCGGGAGGACACCCGTGCCCCTGCTTGACCTCGACCCGCGGGTGGTGGCGCGGGCCCGCGCGCTGGCCGCCCGCGCCGCCGAACCGGTGGTGGAGCTGGCCCGCGCGCACACCACCGTCGCCGTCGAGCGCGCCACCCTGCGCCTGGCGGGGATCACCGGCGCCGACACCGCCCACCCGGCCGGGGACGTGCCCTGGGTCAACCGGGTCGTCGACACCGTCCGCGAGCACTGCGGCCTGGAGCACGGCGTCGTCCTGCCGGTCTTCCACGCCCTGCGCGAGCACGACCTGGGGTCGCTGACCGAGCTGGCCGAGGCCACCGCCGCCGGGCAGGTCCGCTACACCGTGCCCACCGGCGCCGCCGCCACCCGCGCGGGCAAGGCCGCCAGGACCGCGGTGGCCCGCGGCCTGCGCGCCGTCGACCGCAACCGCGCCACCCGCGACCGGCTCGTGGCCAAGCTCGGCGACCCGCCGCGGCGGCCCTGGATCTACCTCATCGTGGCCACCGGCGACATCGACGAGGACGTCGTGCAGGCCGCCAGCGCCGCCCGCGCCGGTGCCGACGTCATCGCGGTGATCCGCTCCACCGGGCAGTCGCTGCTCGACTACGTCCCCGAGGGCGCCACCCACCACGGGTTCGCGGGCACCTACGCCACCCAGGAGAACTTCCGCATCATGCGGGCCGCCATGGACGAGGTGTCCAAGGAGCTGGGCCGCTACGTGCGGGTCACCAACTACGCCTCCGGCCTGTGCATGCCCGAGATCGCCGTGCTCGGCGGCCTCGAACGGCTGGACATGATGCTCAACGACTCGATGTACGGGATCCTCTTCCGCGACATCAACCCCATCCGCACCTTCGTCGACCAGCGCTTCTCCCGGCAGGTGCACGCCCGCGCCGGGATCATCATCAACACCGGCGAGGACAACTACCTCACCACCGCCGACGCCGTGGACGCCGCGCACACCGTCACCGTCTCCCAGCTGCTCAACGAGCGCTTCGCGCACGAGGCCGGGCTGGGCGACGAGCTGCTGGGGCTGGGCCACGCCTTCGAGATCAACCCCAGGGTGCCCGACTCGTTCCGGCTGGAGCTGGCGCACGCCCTGCTGGCCCGCGAGCTGTTCCCGCACGCCCCGCTCAAGTGGATGCCGCCGACCAAGCACATGACCGGCAACGTCTTCGACGGCTACCTGCTCGACGGGTTCTTCAACCTCGCCGGGGCGCTGACCGGCCAGTCCATCCTGCTCGTCGGCATGATGACCGAAGCCGTGGTCACCCCGTTCCTGTCCGACCGCGACCTGGCCCTGGCCAACGTGCGCTACGTCCTCGACGCCGCGGGCTCGCTGGCCGAGGACTTCCGCCCGGCCCGCGACGGGCTCATCGTCAAGCGCGCCCACCAGGTGCTCGGCGAGGCGGTGGACCTGCTGGAGCGGGTCGTCGACGACGGGCTGCTCACCGCCATCGCCCGCGGCACCTTCGGGCTGATGAAGCGCCCGCCCGACGGCGGCAAGGGCGCCGACGGCGTCGTGGCCAAGGCCGAGGGCTACCTCAACCCCGCCACCACCCTGCTGGAGAGCGGGGAGACCCGGTGAGCGGCACCCGAGCGAAGGGGGACCGACCGTGAGCGGCCACCACATCCGCCCCTACGGCGACACCACCGGCGACGGCATGGCCCAGCTGTCGTTCACCCTGCCCGTCCCGCACGGCCCGCGCGCCGACGGCGCCGCCGCGCAGCTGGCCGCCAAGATGGGCATGGACCCGGCCATGGTCGTGCACTCGCACCCCATCGGCGACGGGTTCACCTTCTTCGTCGTCTACGGCTCGGTGACCCACCTGGTCGACCTCGACGCGGTGCAGGTCGTCGAGCGCGACTACCCGCTGCTGGCCCCCGCCGACGTCAACGCCGCGCTCAAGCGGCTGCTGCGGCGCAAGCTCGTCGTGGTCGGCGCCTGCATCGGCACCGACGCCCACACCGTCGGCATCGACGCCATCCTCAACATCAAGGGCTTCGCCGGGGAGAAGGGGCTGGAGTACTACCGGGAGCTGCGGGTGGTCAACCTCGGCGCCCAGGTCACCGTCGCGGACCTGGTCAAGCGCGCCCGCGCCGAGCGCGCCGACGCGGTGCTGGTGTCCCAGGTGGTGACCCAGCGCGACGCGCACCTGCTCAACACCCGCGAGATGTCGGCGGCCTTCCGCGAGGCCACCGGCGCCGACTGCCCGCTGCTGGTCGCGGGCGGCCCCCGGTTCGACCCGCTGATGGCCGCCGAACTCGGCGTCGACCGCGTCTTCGGCCGCGGCACCACCCCCGGCGAGGTCGCCAGCTACCTCGTGCACGCCATCACCGAGAGGACCGCGGTACCCGCATGAGCCCCGAACCCGGCACGTCCGTCACCCACCGCCGCTACGTGCCGCACTCCCACGCCCACTACGGCGGCAACCTCGTCGACGGCGCCTACGGCCTGGGCATGTTCGGCGACGTGGCCACCGAGCTGTGCGTGCGCACCGACGGCGACGAGGGCCTGTTCGCCGGCTACACCAGCGTGGAGTTCCTGGCGCCGCTGCAAGCGGGCGACGTCGTGGAGGCCACCGCCACCCTCGTGCGGGTGGGCACCCGCTCGCGCGGGATGGAGTTCGAGGCGCGGGTGGTCTGCCGCGCCGCCCCCGAGCGCGGCCCGTCCGCCGCCGACGTGTGCGACCCGCCGGTGGTGATCACCCGCGCGGCGGGCACCGTGGTCGTGCCGCCCCGGCCCTGACCGCGACTCCACGCCCTGGGCGACCGCCCGCGACCCCCGGTGGCCGGACCACGCCACCGGGGGTCCTCCGGTCAGCGGGCAGCACCGGCCGTCCCCGGGTTTGCACCGCCCGGTCGACTCCGCTGGGTGAGCAAGTGCGGGAAACCCCGGGACGCTGCTGCGCCGGGCGGGTGATCTTCCCCCGCGGCCCCCGCACCCGGGACGCCCGGCGCTTGCCCACGGCCTCGCGCTCCTGGTAGACCGCCGGTGAACCACAGGTGGCCTGCGGCGCGGGCGGCGCCAGTACGGAGGATCATGGCTACCGAGCTCGTGGAGGTGGAGCAGGTCCTCGGCCACACCCCGCAGCGGGTCTGGGAGCTGGTCGGCGACCCCGCCCTCTACCCCCGGTTCGTCCGCGAGGTCGCCGCCGTCGAGCGCTCCACCACCCCCGCCCGCAACCCCCGCTACCGGGTCCGGTTCAGCGTCGCCGGGCACCGCCCCGTCCCCGACGAGGTGGAGGTGCTGGTCGGCAGGCCCGCCGAGCACCTGGTGCTGGTCAGCCCCCGCTGGCAGGACGGGCACCTGAGCATCCGGCTGGAGGCCGAGGGCCGCCGCCGCACCCGCGTGCAGGTCGTGCTCTCGCTGCCCGACGCGGTCACCGCGGGCACCGTGCTCACCCCGGGCTGGGTGCGCAAGCGGATCCGCAAGGCGCTGGCGCTGATCGAGGACCACCTGGCGGGCAGGCCCATCACCGTCTCGCCCACCCGCATCGACCAGGCCGCCAAGGGCCAGACCGCGCTGACCGTCGCCCGCACCCTGGCCAAGGCGGGCGTGCTCAGCCCCGGTCGCCCGGACAAGGTCGTCAAGCAGCTCGGGGAGCTGTCCCGCTGGGGCGCCACCCTCGTCGGCGGCTACCGGGCCGCGGCCGCCCGCAACCCCACCACCACCGCGGTGCGCGACGAGCGCGGCGCGCTCACCTACGCCGACATCGACTCCCGCACCACCCGGCTGGCCAACGGGCTGGCCCAGCGCGGGGTCCGCCACGGCCGCCGCGTCGCGATCCTCTGCCGCAACCACGCGGGCCTGGTCGAGGCCACCATCGCCTGCGGCAAGCTCGGCGCCGACGTCGTGCTGCTCAACACCGGCGTGTCCGCCGACCAGCTCGCCGACCTCGTCGCCGAGCACCGGCCGATCGCGCTGCTGGCCGACGCCGAGTTCGCCCCGCTGTTCCACCACCTGCCCCGGTCGCTGACCTGGGTGTGCACCTGGGCGGGCGCCCCGGGCGACCTCACCGCCGACAGCCTGGTGGCCGACTCCTCCCCGGCGCCGCTGCGCCCCCCGCCGCAGCCGGGGCGCATCATCGTGCTCACCTCCGGCACCACCGGCACCCCCAAGGGCGCCCGCAGGCGCACCCCGCCCGGGCTCGGCGCCGCGGCCTCGGTGCTCTCCCGGATCCCGCTGCGGGCGGGGGAGCGGATGCTGGTCTCCGCCCCGCTGTTCCACACCTGGGGCCTGGCCGGGATGCAGCTGGGGATGCCGCTGCACGCCACCATGACCCTCCAGCGGCGCTTCGACCCCGAGGCCGCCCTGCGGGTCATCGCCGAGCAGCGCATCACCTCCTGGTTCGCGGTGCCGGTGATGCTCCAGCGGGTGATGGCGCTGCCCGCCGCGGTGCGCGCCCGCTACGACACCTCGTCCCTGCGGGTGGTCGCCTCCAGCGGGTCCGCGCTGCCCGCCCAGCTGGTCACCGCGTTCATGGACGCCTTCGGCGACGTGCTCTACAACCTCTACGGGTCCACCGAGGTCTCCTGGGCCTCCATCGCCACCCCCGACGACCTGCGCGCCGCCCCCACCACCGCGGGCCGCTGCCCGGTCGGCACCAAGGTCGGCATCCTCGGCGCAGACGGCCAACCCCTGCCCCCCGGCGCGGTCGGGCGCATCGCGGTGGGCAACGACATGCTGTTCGAGGGCTACACCTGCGGCACCAGCACCGAGATGCACGACGACCTCATGGTCACCGGCGACCGCGGCTACCTCGACGCCGACCGGCGGCTGTTCGTCTGCGGCCGGGACGACGACATGATCGTCTCCGGCGGGGAGAACGTGTTCCCGCTGCCGGTGGAGGAGCTGCTGCTGTCCATCGACGAGGTGGCCGACGCCGCCGTCGTCGGCGTCCCCGACCACGAGTTCGGGCAGCGCTTCGCCGCCTACCTCGCGCTCAAGCCCGGCGCCCGGCTCGGCGCCACCGCCGTGCAGGAGTACGTGCACGAGCACCTGGAGCGGTTCTCGGTGCCGCGCGACATCATCTTCGTCCGCAAGGTCCCCCGCAACGCGACGGGTAAGGTCCTCAAGCGCCTGCTGGTCGAGCAGGAGTGACCGGTGGGCGACGCGGCTCGCCCGGGGAGAGGGGCTGGGATGGGCGTGCGCTCGTGGGCAGGGGCCGTGCTGGTGGCCGTCGCGCTGGGCACCTCGGCGTGCTCGTCGGACGAGCAGGCCGCGCCGCCGCCGCCCACCCCCATCGGTGACGGGCCGCTGCGGCTGACCGACCCGTGCACCCTGCTGCCCGCCTCCGCGGCCTCGGTCGCCGGGCTGCGCAGGGTCACCCCCACCGGCGGCACCGGCTACCGCGACTGCCAGTTCGAGCACGGCCCGCAGGGCTCGGCCCCGGACTACTCGGTCAGCGTCGGCATCATCGCCAGCGGCGAGTTCCCCAGCACCCAGGACAGCACCCTGTTCGTCCGCGACACCACCGCCCCCGCCGGGCGCCAGGGCACGCGGCTGCGCTACACCGCCGTGCCCGCCTGCCAGTACGTCGCCGACACCGCCCCGAAGGAGCGGATCTCGGTGATGGTCACCGGCGCCGCGGGCGGGGCCGAGCAGGCCTGCCAGGTGCTCGACTCCCTCGCCGCCGAGGTCGTCAAGGCCCTGCCCGCCGGGGTCTGACCCTCAGGCCGGGTCCACCCGCGCCAGCTCCCCGGACTCGCAGGCCACCCACACCCCCGGCCCCACCGCGGTCAACCCGTGCGGCTCGGACCCCTTCGGCAGCCGCGCCCGCACCACAGTGCCGTCCTCGGCGCAGAACCCGACCGCGGCCGCGGCCCACTCGGTGAACCACACCCCGCCGCTGCCCGGCACCACCGCGTGCGGCCGCGCCGCGCGATCAGGCAGCGGGAACTCCCGAACCTGCCCGTCCGAGGACACCCTGGCCAGCTGCCCAGCGCCGATCTGCACGCACCACACCGCGTCCGCCGTGGCGGTCACCCCGACCGGGGCGGCACCGGGAGTGGGCAGCGGGTGCACGGTCACCCCCAGGTCGGCGTCCACCCGGGCCAGCGCCCCGGCCGTGTTCAGCGCGCACCACACCGCGCCGTCCGGGCCCTGCACGACCCCGGCGGGGAAGCTGCCCGCGGGCAGGGGCACGTAGTCCACCGCGCCGTCGGCGACCCTGCCCAGGCGGTGACCGGTCATCTCCGAGAACCACAGCGCCCCGTCGGCGGTGGCGGCCACGCCGTAGGGGGTGCCGTCGACCCGCACCGCCTCGGCCCGCCCGGTGACCTCGCTCAGCCACCCATCGCCGCGGCTGCACCACACCGCGCCCGCCGCGACGGCCAGCACGGTCGGCTTGGAGTCCGCACCCAGCTCGACCCGGTCCATGACCCGGCCGTCCGCGAGGTCGACGCGCACGACCGCGCCCGCGTGCACCAGCGACACCCACGCCGTGCCGTCACCGGCCGCGACGACGTCGTAGGGGCCGTCGCCGGGGGACCCCAGGGGCAGGCGCCGGACCCGCAACTCGTCGAAGACCACCACCCCGGCACGCTAGCAACCCGGGCTCATCCCTCACCTTCGACATGAGGTCGAGGCTCGCGGGGTCAACCTCAAGGCGAGGTTGAGGGTTGACGGGGTCGCGGGTGGTCACACGTGGTGCGCACGGGCCGGGTCGTAGGCTGTCCCGGTGGTCGCCCCCGCCGTGTCGCCGGACAGCACCGGTCCGCAGCCGCCCGCCCGGTCCCCGAGGTGGGCGGTCCTGCTGCGCTGCCTGGCCGTCGTCGCCGCGGGCGCGCTGACCTACCTCGCCTGGCCGCCGCGCACGACCTGGTGGCTGGCCCCGCTCGGCATCGCCGTCCTGGGCTGGGTGCTGCACGGCCGCCGCGCCCGCGCCGGGTTCGGCTACGGCTTCCTCTACGGCATGGGCCTGATGACCCCCGCCCTGGCCTGGACCGGGGTGTTCGTCGGCCCGGTCGCCTGGCTGCCGCTGAGCGCCGTGGAGGCCCTGTTCGTCGGCGTGGCCACCGCCGCCATCGCCGTCGTCAGCACGCTGCGCGCCGCGCCGGTGTGGATGGCGCTGCTGTGGGTGGCGGGGGAGACCCTGCGGTCGGTGTTCCCCTTCGGCGGGTTCCCCTGGGTCAAGCTCGCCTTCAGCCAGCCCGACGGGCTCTACCTGCCGCTGGCCACCCTGGGCGGCACCCCGCTGATCGCCCTGGCCGTCGCCACCACCGGCTTCGGCCTCGGGGTGCTCGCCCGCCGCTTCGCCACCCGCGACTTCACCGTCGCCCGCGTCGCGGGCCCGGTGGCCGCCGCCGTGCTGCCGCTGCTGGCCGCCATCGCCGCCACCGGCGCGGTGGGCACCGACGCCAACGCGGGCACCGCCACCGTCGCCGCCGTCCAGGGCAACGTGCCCCGCGCGGGCCTGGACTTCAACGCCCAGCGCCGCGCCGTGCTCGACAACCACGTCGCCCGCACCCGGCAGCTGGCCGAGGACGTGCGCTCGGGCCGGGTGCCCCAGCCGGACCTGGTCATCTGGCCGGAGAACGCCTCCGACATCGACCCCTTCCGCAACCCCGACGCCCGCGCCGAGATCGACGAGGTGACCAAGGCCATCGGCGCCCCGGTCGCCGTCGGCTCCGTCGTCGTCGGCGACGACCGGCTGCCGCGCAACACCGTGGTGCAGTGGGACCCCCAGCGCGGCCCCGTCGACACCTACACCAAGCGCCAGCTGCAACCCTTCGGCGAGACCATGCCCTACCGGTCGTTCTTCCGGCTGTTCAGCGCCGCGGTCGACCGGGCGGGCAACTTCCAGCCCGGCACCGAGGCCACCGTGTTCACCATGGGACCGGCGCGGGTGGCGATCACCACCTGCTACGAGGTGGCCTTCGACTCCGTGGTGCGCGAGTCGGTGACCAACGGCTCCACGCTGCTCGCGGTGCCGACGAACAACGCCACCTTCGGCCGCAGCGAGATGACCTACCAGCAGCTGGCCATGGACCGCGTCCGCGCCGTCGAGCACGGCCGCTCGGTGGTCGTGGCGGCCACCAGCGGGGTGTCCGCGCTCGTCCGACCGGACGGTTCCGTGGTCGCCTCGACCGACCTGTTCACCCCCGCCGCGCTGGTCGCGCGGCTGCCGCTGCGCTCGACCACTACCATGTCGGACCGACTGGGCGTGTGGCCGGAGACGGCCATGGTGGCGCTCGGCCTGGCCGCGCTGGTCGTCGCGCTGGTGGCGGGCAGGCGGGCGCGGTCGGCCGGGACCGGGCAGCCGACCGGGACCACCGGCGCGGGCGCACCGCCCACCACCTGAGCGGGCACGCCCCGACACGAGCGAGCACGGCCCGGGCACGCCGGGCGAGGAGGAGACACCCGGATGGCGGAGCAGCCGCACGACCCCGCACAGCTCGACCCGGTGCTGGTGGTGATCCCGACCTACAACGAGCGGGACAACCTCGGCATCATCATCGAGCGCCTCACCGCGGCCCTGCCCACGGCGCACGCCCTGGTCGTCGACGACGGCAGCCCCGACGGCACCGGCGACCTGGCCGACGCCATGGCCGCCGCCGACGAGCGGGTGCACGTGCTGCACCGCACCGAGAAGGCGGGCCTGGGCGCGGCCTACCTGGCGGGCTTCGCCTGGGCCCTGGAGCGCGACTACGCCGTCGTCGTCGAGATGGACGCCGACGGCTCGCACGCCCCCGAGGACCTGCCCCGGATGCTCGCCGCCCTCACCGACGCCGACCTCGTCCTGGGCTCGCGCTACGTCCCCGGCGGCAAGGTCGTCAACTGGCCCAAGTCCCGCGAGGTCCTCTCCCGCGGCGGCAACCTCTACTCCCAGCTCGCCCTCGGCGCCAAGGTCAAGGACATCACCGGCGGCTACCGCGCCTTCCGCCGCGCCGTCCTGGAGAAGCTCAAGCTCGGCAACGTCGCCTCCCAGGGCTACTGCTTCCAGGTCGACCTGGCCTGGCGCACCATCGAAGCGGGCTTCACCGTCGTCGAGGTCCCCATCACCTTCACCGAGCGCGAGCGCGGCCAGTCCAAGATGAGCGGCAACATCGTGCGCGAGGCCCTCTGGCGGGTCACCAAGTGGGGTGTGCGCAGGCGGGGGAACCAGCTCAAGTCCCTCCTGGGCATCAAGTAGCCCTTCCCTCCCGCTGCGCTCTGCTTGCACCTCGCACGCAGAACGGCCGCCCTGGTGGGGGAGTCCAGGGCGGCCGTGGTCGGGGGGCGCTACGCAGGCCGACGGCGGGTGCGCAGCTCCTGCAGGCGCTCGGTGAGCAGGTCCTCGAGCTCCGGGATGGAGCGGCGCTCCAGGAGCATGTCCCAGTGGGTGCGCGGCGGCTTGACCTTCTTGGGCTCCGGGTCCGACCCGTCGAGCATCTTCGACTCCAGGCCGTGCAGGCGGCACTCCCAGATCGAGGGCACTTCGGCGTCGTCGGAGAAGGGGACCTCGAAGTCGTGGCCCTTCGGGCAGGCGTAGCGGACCGTGCGCCGGGGGGCGAGGTCGTGGTTGCGGTCGGTCTCGTAGCTGACCGCGCCCAGCCGGCTGCCTCGCAGAACTCGGTCGGCCATGGCGGTGTCCTTCCTCTCGGCTCGTCCAGCAGAGCCCGGGCGTTGTCACCCAGCGCAACGAGCGGAGCGGGAAAAGGATTCCCGGTCTACCCGCCGCGATCGCTGAGGGTGACAAGCTTCACCCGTCAACGACAGCGTCCACCTGGGAGATGCCCGTTTTCCGGGATCGTGACGCCTGCGCGCGCGATTCGTCGGCACATCTCACCCCATTGGGGGATCGTACCTGGTCGGACCGGGATCAGGCGAAACTGAGCTGGCCCTGCACCGCGACGTCGGCGCCCAGGTCGCCGAGGCGGAAGTGCCTGCGGCAGAGCACTTGATAACGCACCGTAGTTGAGGACGTGTCAAGTTGACCGGAGGAGTGGTTACTTTCCGTCATAGAGCGCGTGGTTTCCGTGTCCGCGACCACGACGGTGTCGCCGTCGCGGGTGATGCGGCCGTCGACCACCCTGGCGTTGAACCGGGCCGGGGCGCCGCACCAGCACAGCACGTCGACCTGCACCGGTTGCAGCTCGTCGGCCAGCTCGAACAGCCGGGCCGCGCCCGGGAACAGCCTGCTGCGGAAGTCGGTGGCGATGCCGAAGCAGTACACGTCGACCTGCGAGTCGTCGGCCAGCACCGCGAGCTGGTCGACCTGCTCGGGGGTGAGGAACTGCGCCTCGTCGACGATGAGGTAGTCCACCCGCTGCCCGGCCGCCCAGTGCGCGCGCACCAGCGCCCGCAGGTCGACGTGCCCGTGCACCTCGATGGCCTGGCGGGTGATGCCGATCCGGCTGGTGATCTGCGGCAGCCCGGAGCGGTCCAGGTGCACCAGCAGCAGCCCGCGCCGCCCCTGCCGCGCGTGGTTGTGGTCGACCTGCAGGGCCAGGGTGGACTTCCCGCAGTCCATCGGCCCGTAGTAGAAGCGCAGGTGCCCGACCACCGGCGCCGCCCGCCGCGACCCGGCCACGGGCACGGCGGACAGGGCGTCGGTGGGGTCGGGCAGCTCGCCCGGCGCGGTGTGGTCGGTGCTGGGTGCGGGGGTCACGCGCAGACACCCTAGTCAGGGGGCCTCAGAGCAGGCGGGGTGCCTCGTTGCCCGCTTCGGTGATGGCCCGGCGCACCGGCACCAGCGAGATGAGCACCAGGCCGACGAAGAAGAAGATGACCAGCGAGATGATCGCGTACCGGTAGGAGCCGGTGGTCGAGGCCATCACCGCGAACACCAGCGGGCCCAGCCAGGACGTCGCGCGCTCGCCCATCTCGTAGACGGAGAAGTACTGCGCCTCCTTGCCCGGGGGCACCATCTGCGAGTACAGCGACCGCGACAGCGCGTTGGTGCCGCCGAGCACCAGGCCGATGCCGCCCGCGAGCAGGTAGAACTGGGTGGCCTGCCCGGCCTGGACGAAGTAGGCCGCGCCGATGACCAGCACCCACACCACCAGGCTGCCCTGGATGGTCCGCTTCGCCCCCACCTTGCGGGCGACCAGGCCGTGCAGCAGGCCGCCGAGCGCGGCGACGAACTGCACGATGAGGATCGTCGTGATCAGCACGTCGTTCTCGAACTCCAGCTCCTCGGAGCCGTACTGGGCCGAGACGTTGGCGACGGTGGCGATGCCGTCGGTGTAGATCAGGTAGGTGCCCAGGAAGGCCAGGGTCAGCGGGAACGAGCGGGCGTGGCGCAGGGTGTCGCGCAGCTCGCGGAACCCCGCGGTGACCACCGAGCCCTGGGTGCCAGTGGGCTGCGGGCGCTCGTGGTGGCCGCGCAGGCGCTTGAGCGGGACGAGGGTGAACAGCGCCCACCAGATGCCCGAGGTCAGGAAGGCGATCTGCGCGGCGCCGCCCTCGGAGACGCCCAGGCTGTCGCGGAACAGGTACACCACCAGTTGCAGGGCCAGCATGAGCCCGCCGCCGAGGTAGCCGAAGGCCCACCCGGCGCTGGAGAGCCGGTCGCGCTCGTCGGCCGTGGCGATCTCCGGCAGGTAGGAGTAGTAGATGACCACCGAGGTGCCGTAGCCGATGTTGCCGAGGATGAACAGCGCCACCCCCAGCCCCCAATCGCCGCCGCCGACCAGGGCCATCGCCGCGGTGGCGACCGAGCCGCCGAAGGCGAACCCGGCCAGCAGCGGCTTCTTGTTGGTCGAGCGGTCGGCGATGGCGCCCATCAGCGGCACCACGAGCACCTGGATGACGGTGGCCACGCTGAGCAGGTAGCCCCACAGCGACCCGGCGGGAAAGTGCAGGCCGAGCAGGCTGATGTCGCAGTTGGTGAGCCGGTCGCTCTTGCCCTCGGCGTCCAGGCAGGCGTTCGGGCCGTTGAGGGCGGTGTCGGTCTTGGCGGCGGTGGCCGCGACCGAGGTCAGGTAGAGCGAGCCGAACACCGTGGTGACCGAGGTCGGGAAGACCGAGTTCGCGAAGTCGTACCAGCACCACCCGCGCTGCTCGCGGCGCCGGGCCCGCTCCTCGCCCGCCCCGGGTGTGCTCTGCTCGACCGTGCTCACGTGCGCCTCCGCCCTGCTGGTGTGACGCGGAGGGTACGGCGTCGGCGTGGCGGGGGTCACGGGGCGTCGACACCGATGCCGGATGTTCACCCGGAGCGGCCCGGATCGTTAGCTCGTCCGAGCGGTCACCCGGTGGGGTGGACCGGACCCTCGGTTTTCCACGGTCGGTGATGCTCGTGCGCCCGGTGGTGCGATTGTGACCGCTGGGGCAGCCGCTTACCGTCGACTGGTATGGCTGGTAAGCGTTCCGCTCTCAGGTGGCTGACGGTGATCGCCACCGGGTGCGCCCTGCTCGCGGCGGGCGCCGCGGCCACGGCCGACCCCTCCGCGTCCGACTGGTCCCGGCTGCGCCAGTGCGAGTCCAGCGGCCGGTACTCGACCAACACCGGCAACGGCTACTACGGCGCCTACCAGTTCGACCTGCCCACCTGGCGCAGCGTCGGCGGCACCGGCAGCCCGCACCAGGCGAGCCCCGCCGAGCAGGACCACCGCGCCCTCTACCTGTACCGGATGCGGGGGTGGCAGCCCTGGGAGTGCGCGGGCAAGCTCGGCCTGCGCGCGGACGCCGACGCCCGCAGCAAGCGGGTGCCCACCTACGCCGAGTCCGCCTACATCGGCGGTGGGGGCAGCCCGGCCCCGCCGTCCGGTGGGGGCGCCCCGCCGTGGCCGGGGGTTGTCTACTCCTACGGTGACTGCTCCCCGGCGCTGGTGGCCTGGCAGCTGCGGATGAACGCTTACGGCTACGACTTCCAGGGCACCGGGTGCTACTACGCCGAGACCCAGGCGGCGGTGCTGGCCCTGCAACGGGCGAACGGCATCAACGACTCCGGCAAGCTCGGCCCCAAGACCTGGCGCGCGGCGTGGTACGGCGCCCGGCCCCGTCAGTAGAGCCTGGCCAGTACAGCCCGGTCAGTACAGCCTGGCCAGCAGGGCGTCGAGCACGTCGTCGGGGAGTTCGACGCCGAGGTCGCGCAAGGTGGCGGGCATGTCCTCCCGGGTGATCTCCCGCTGCTCGGTGGCGCCGGACGGGTCCTCGACGCGCAGCGTGGTGCCCACCAGCCTGCGCAGCGACCCCTCGGCCAGCCGCACGACCACCAGCGAGCCGACGAACGGCGAGCTGGGGTGCGTCGAGGTGAAGTGGTGCCCCATCTCCGCGTCCACCGGCCGGTCCCCGGCGTCGTCCCAGCTGTAGGCGGGCTCCCAGCCGTCGTCGCCGCGCGCGGCCATGGTCCACGTGGCGCCGTCGCGGGTGAGCAGGTGCGGCCACCCGGCCTGATCGCTGCGCTCGCCGTCGCGCAGCGGCACCGGCCGCCACATCCCCGAGCCGAAGCCCACGTCGGCCAGGTGCTCCACGCCGTCGGCGGTGGCCAGCACGACCATGTGGGTGCGCGGGCCCGTGCCCTGCGGGCGGATGCGCCCGACGCGGCGGCGCACCGGGTAGCCGAGCCGGTCGAGGGCGGCGGCCAGCAGGGTGGCGTGCTCGAAGCAGTAGCCCCCACGCCGCCGGGTGACCAGCTTGTCGAACACGACGGGCAGCGCCACCCCGGGGTGGGTGCCCAGCAGCACGTCGACGTTGTCGAACGGGATCGCGGTGATGTGCGCGCGCACCAGCTCCGCCAGCGCGTCGGCGGACGGCTCGCGGGCGGCCACCCCGACCCGGTCCAGGTAGGCGTCCAGGTCGAGCCCGTCGAGGTCCCAGCTCACGCCCACAGGCCACGCTCGATGAACACCTCGCGCAGCACGGCGGGGTTGTCGGTCATCAGCCCGTCCACCCCGAGGTCGAGCAGCGCGTGCATGGTGGGCGCGTCGTCGATCGTCCAGACGTGCACCTCGCCCCGGCGCCTGCGGGCCGCCTCGACCAACCGGGTGGTCACCACGGTCAGCGGGCCCTGGCGCACCGGCACCTGCGCCAGCACCGGCCGCGGCCGGGGCCTGCGCGAGAAGCCCGCAGGCAGCTTGGCCGCGGTCCAGAACCCGAGCATCGCCCGCAGCCCCATCGAGGTCAGCGCCCGCGGCCCGGCCAGCGCCCGCACCCGCGCCATCCGTGCCTCGGAGAACGACGCCAGGCACACCCGGTCCCACGCGTCGGCCTCGGCCAGCACCTCCAGCACCGGCTCGACCGCCCGGTCGGCCTTGATGTCGATGTTGAGCTTGGCGCCGGGCACCGCGGCCAGCAGCTCGGCCAGGGTGGGCAGCGGCTCGCGGCCGCCGATGTTGGCCTTGCGCACCTGGTCCCAGGTCTGCGCGGCGATCGGCCCCCGGGCGTCGGTGGTGCGCTCCAGCCGGGGGTCGTGGTGCACCACGGGGACGCCGTCGGCGGTCGCGTGCACGTCCGTCTCCAGGTAGTGGTAGCCCTCGGAGACCGCGCGGCGGAACGCCGACAGCGAGTTCTCCATGCCCGCGAGGTCGTCGCGGTGCCAGCCCCGGTGCACGAACGCCCGGGGGTGGGGGCCGGTCAGGAAGCCGTGGACGCGGGGGTCGGTGAGCACGCTCCCGAGTGTGCCCCAGCGGCGTGGCACCGGCGTGGCAAGCGCGTGGCAGCGGGGTGGCTGGTGGGTGTCGCGCAGCGCCGCGGGGCTCCACCGGGGGCTGCGGGCTATCCTCCCGCGCATGACCGGTCCGACGACGCGCGCGGTGCCGCGGCACTGCGGGTGGTGCGGGCGGGAGATCACCGGCGACGCCCGGGGCGGGCGCCCGCGCCGCTACTGCGCCCAGTCCTGCCGCCAGCGCGCCTACGAGCAGCGCGGTCAGGTGCGCCGCGGCGGGCTGCCCGAGGACGCCGTGGTGCTCTCCGCCGCCGAGTTGGCCGACCTGCAGGACCGGCTCTTCCAGCTGCGGTGCGCCGCCGAGGACGTGGTGACCGCGGTCGCCGACGGCGCCGACCGCGATGAGCTGCGGATACTCGCCCAGCGCGTCGGCGAGGCCGCCGAGGCGGTCGAGCGCCTGCGCTGACGGGGACCGGTCCACTACCCTACGTGCGCGAGTCTTCGGGGTGAGGGAGGTCGGGGTGGCGGCTCAGCCGGTCAGCGGACCCGGGGCGGTGCTGGAGAGCACCGACACCGCGTTCGCGCTCACCGACCTGCGCGCGCACGTCCGCTGGGTGAACCCGGCGATGACGGAGCTGCTGGGGTTGTCCACCGAGCAGTGCCTGGGCCGGGCGCTCACCGCGCTGCTGGCGGGTGCCCCGGACGGCCCGCCCGAGGGCGGCGCGGAGGACGGGGACGTGGTGCTGTCCTTACCCAGGCCCGACGGCGCCGGGCACCGGTGGCTCCAGGTGCGCTGCACCAAGGCCGAGGACGAGCAGATGCTGTACCGGGTCGTGGACGTGACCCGCTGGCGGGAGCGCGAGCTGCGCGACGCCGGGCTGACCAAGCACCAGGACGAGCTGCTGCGCCTGGTCGACGAGGACCCGCTGACCGGGCTGCCGAACCGGCGCGCGCTGACCAGGGAGCTGGAGCGGCAGCTGGCGCTGGGCACCCGGGGCGCGTTCCTGCTGCTCGACCTCGACCACTTCAAGGACATCAACGACCTGCACGGCCACCCCACCGGCGACCGGGTGATGTGCTCGCTGGCCTCGCTGCTGCGCGACCGGATCGGCTCGGGGCAGCTGCTGGGCAGGCTCTCCGGCGACGAGTTCGCCGCGGTGCTGGCCGACGTCGACGAGCGGCAGGCGGTGGCCGCCGCCGACCGGCTGCGCAACGCCATCGCCGCGATCCCGATGACCGGGGTGGCCGGGGCGTCGCGGGTGACGGTGTCGATCGGCATCGCCATGTTCGAGCCGGGGGTGGGCTGGGACGAGGTGCTGGCCTTCGCCGACATGGCCCTCTACGCGTCCAAGGCCGCGGGCCGCAACCGGGCCACCGTCTACGAGCAGGGCCACTACCAGGACACCGCGCTGCGGGTGACGGTGGTGGAGCGGGTGCGCGCGGCGCTGTCCGACGGCGGGTTCGTGCTGCACGCGATGCCGATGGTGAAGCTGGGGTCGGGCCGGGTGATCGGCCACGAGCTGCTGCTGCGCCTGGAGGACGGCCGCGAGCCGCGGCTGGGCCCGGGGGAGTTCCTGCTCGCCGCCGAGCGGTCGGACCTGGTGTTCGAGATCGACCGGTGGGTGGCGGACAAGGCCATCCAGACCCTCGTGGAGCACCCGTACCCCGGCCTGCGGTTCAACGTCAACGTCTCCGGCCGCACCCTGGAGGACGAGGACTTCGGCGGGTTCGTGCTCGACCGGCTCACCGCGGCGGGGGTGGCGCCGGGCAGGCTGGGCTTCGAGATCACCGAGACCGCCGCGGTCACCAACCTCGACGCCGCCCGGTCGCTGGCCCAGCAGCTGCGCGCCTCCGGCTGCCGGATCACCCTCGACGACTTCGGCTCCGGGTTCGGCTCGTTCGTCCACCTCAAGCAGCTGCCGATCACCGGGCTCAAGATCGACGGCGAGTTCATCCACGGCATCGACTACGGCTCCCGCGACACCGTGCTGGTGCAGGGCCTGGTCGACATCGCCCGGGGCCTGGGGCTGTCGGTGGTGGCCGAGTGGGTGGAGCGCGCCTCCCAGGTCGAGGCGCTGTCGCGGCTCGGCGTGCGCGTCGCGCAGGGCTTCCACCTCGGCAAGCCCGAGCCGCTGGACGACCTGCTCGCCCGCCCGCACGGGGTGTGGATGCGCCGGCCCATGCCGATGCCGCCCGCGTCCTCGGAGGCCCCGGCCCCGCCGGTGGTCGAGCCCCAGTAGGGTTGTCGGGCCGCCCACCCTGGAGTGCCCGCCGTGACCCGTGTCGAGCCGCCGCCTGCGCTGCGCGCGGACTGCACGCGCTGCGCGGGGCTGTGCTGTGTGGTCCCCGCCTTCGCCAAGTCGGCCGACTTCGCCGTCGACAAGCCCGCCGGGACCCCGTGCGCGAACCTGCTGCCCGACTCCCGCTGCGGCATCCACACCCGGCTGCGCGAGTCGGGCTTCCCCGGCTGCACCGTGTACGACTGCTTCGGCGCGGGCCAGCACGTCACCGAGGTGGTGCTCTCCGGCCGCGACTGGCGCACCGACCCGACCGCGCGCACCCGGATGGCCGAGGTGTTCCCGCACGTCCGCGACCTGCATGAACTGCTCCACTACCTGCGTGAGGCGTCGTCGTGGCCGGAGTCGGCCATGCTGTCGCGGCGGCTGGCGGCGCTGACCGGCGAGGTGCTGGCGGCCCGCGCGGACGCCGCCTCGGCCGACGTGGCGGGCCTGCGGGCCCGGGTGAGCGCGTTGACGGCGGAGGCGGTGGCGCTGGTGCGCCCGCCGGGGCCCGACCACCGGGGTGCGAACCTCATCGGCGCCCGGCTGCGCGGCGCCGACCTGCGGGCCGCGTCGCTGCGGGGCGCGCTGCTGATCGGCGCGGACCTGCGGGAGGCCGTGCTCGTGGGCGCGGACGTCATCGGCGCGGACTTCCGCTCGGCCGACCTGCGCGGGGCTGACCTGAGCGGCGCGCTGTTCCTCACGCAGATGCAGGTGGACGCGGCCCGGGGCTCGTCCCGCACCCGGCTGCCCGGTGCCGTGCGGGCGCCGGGCCACTGGAGCTGACCCGGTGGACATCGTCTCCCGCCTGCGCGCCGCGGGCTGCGTGTTCGCGGAGGAAGAGGCGGCCCTGCTCAGCGAGGCCCCCGCCGACGCGCTCGACGCGCTGGTCGAACGCCGCGTCGCTGGCGAACCCCTGGAGCACCTGCTGGGCTGGGTCTTGTTCGACGGTCTGCGCGTCCCGCTGGACCCCGGGGTGTTCATCCCCCGGCAGCGCACGGAGTTCCTGGTGGAACTGGCCGCGCCGCTGCTCTCCGCTGGTTCGGTGGCGCTCGACCTGTGCTGCGGCTGCGGGGCCGTGGGCGCCGCGCTGCTCGCCCGCGTCCCCGGTCTGGTGCTGCACGCGGCTGACATCGACCCCGCGGCGGTGGCGTGCGCTTCCCGGTCGCTACCCGACGTCCACCTGGGCTCGCTGTTCGACGCGCTGCCGGATGACCTGCGCGGGACGTTGGACGTCATCGCAGTCAACGCCCCGTACGTGCCCACCGGGTCCATCGCGCTGATGCCCCGCGAGGCCCGCGACCACGAACCCCTCCTGGCGTTGGACGGCGGCGCGGACGGGGTGCGGTACCACCGCGAGATCGCTGAGGCCGCGCCCCGGTGGTTGCGCCCGGGTGGTCATCTGCTGATCGAGACGAGCCAGTCCCAGGCGCCCCTGACGATGGCGGCCTTCACCGCCGCGGGCTTCGCCTCCCGGCTCCACGAGGACGACGACCGGTACGCCACCGTCGTCAGCGGGCAGTTGCGGTCCTGATGGGGCCGGGGCAGCGGTGGCAGGGCGTGCCCGACGAGATCAAGCGGGTCTCGGGCGAGCGACTGCTGCGGCTGTTCGAGCGAGCGCGGTTGCTGCGCTTCAGCGGCGTGGGCCGACCGGCGTGGGTCGAGCAGAACCTCGACCGGATCTCGGCCGTGTTCCTACGGCCCCTCATGCCGGAAGGCACTCCTCAACGTCCCGGGACGTGCTGGCGGTGCTGCGCCCTCGTCGTCGTGGCGGGGGAGGGGTTGCGGTTCTTCGGGGTCGACATCGAGCACGGTGACTTCGACGCGCTGCCGAATGCTGACCTGAGCTGGGACGTCGCCGCGACGCTGGAGCAGGCGGCGCACTACGTCCCACTCCCCGAGTGACAGCCCCAGAGCCCTCCCCACCCCCTGACCCAGTTTTTCCAGCGGCCGGACAGCCCCTCAGAGGCTGCCCGGCCGCTCTCGTCCGCGCCCCGGAAGTCTTGTCCTACAGAAGGCCACTTCTGTAGGACAAGACTGGCTCGGCGTGTTGCTGCGGACAGTTAGTCCTAACTAACTATGATTCATACATAGATAGGTACTTCTAACTGCGGAGTGAATGTGACTGGCAGCGAGACCGTGGTGGTCGAAGCGGTGGTGGCGGTGCCCGACGACCAGGGGTGCCTGTGCTGCGGGCAGGTGTTGCCCGAGCGGAGCGGCGTCCGGGGCGGGCCTCGACTGCGGTACTGCCCCGAGGGGCAGGGGATGTGGGATGGCGCGGGGTTCTCCTGCAAGCGGCACGGGGCCGCGGTGGTGGCGTATCGAGCCGCGCGGGGCGAGGAATCCTCGGAGGACCCGCTGGCGGTGCTGGACCGCGAGTTGTTGCGGATGCGGCAGGTGCTGGAGCCGGTGGCGGAGGTGATGGCGGAGACGGCGGCCGCGGTGGGGGAGCAGCGGGAGGTGGTGCGGCGGGAGGCTGAGCGCATTGGCGCGGCCGAGGCCCGGGCCGAGGAGGCCCGCCGGGCGCTGGAGGTCGCGGAGCAGGCCCGGGACGAGGCGCAGGCCCAAGCGGCTTCTGACCGGGAACGCGCGGACGCCGCCGAGCGACGGCGGAGGGAGGCCGATGAGCGCGCGGACGCCGCGGTGGAGGCCGCCGCGGCAGCGGAGCGGCGGGCGGCGACGGCGGAGCAGGCCCGGCAGGACGCGGTGGTGGCCGCACAGGACGCGGTGAAGACGCGGGAGGCGGCGTTGGCGCGGGTCGCGTCGCTGACCGACGCGGTGGCCGCGGCCAACCGGGAACGAGAAGCCGACCGGGCCGAGGTCGCCGCCGCGCAGGCCCACCTGCGCGAGGCCCAGGCGGCGGAACGGGCCGCGCGGGTGGCCGCCGCCGAAGCAGCCGACGAACGCGACCGGCTCACCGCCGACACCACGCGGCTCCAGGACGAACTGGCCGCCCGCACCACCGACAACACCAGGCTCACCCACGAACTGGCGCGGCTGTCCGCCACCACGGCCCGGCTCACCAGCGACAACGCCAGGCTGGGCGACGAGGTGGCCCGGCTCGCCACCGACCACGCCGCCGCCGCGGCCCGGCTCGACAGCGCCACGGCCACGCTCGCCACCACCGAGGCCGCCCTGGCGACCCTGCGAGAGCAGCACACCGCCGCGCGGGTCGAGGTGGGGGTGCTGCGGCGCTTGGCCGCCGTCGTGCCCGCCGACGCCACCGGCCACCCCGGGGTGCGGCAGGTGTTCACCCTGCTCACCGGCGGGGCGGACGCCCACGCCGACCTCGTCGCCCGGCTGCGGGAACAGCCCGAGGAGGACCCGGCCGACATCGTGATGATGTTCCTGCGCGACCATGACCTCGTGACCGGGGAGGACGTCGTGCGCCGCATCTTCGAGCTGACCGGGCACAACCTCACCCCCGACGTCCTCGCCCGCCGGGTGCTGGTCGAAGTCGCGGCCGGGGGCACCGATGACTGAGGTGACCCGGCCGTCCACGGACCTCGGGGCCGCGGGCACGGTGTGGCCCGGGGTGGCCGACCCCGCCGGGCTGCTCACCGCCATCGCGGAGTGGCTGGCCGGGTACGGCAACACCACCACCCGCCACACCTACGCCGGGCAAGCCCTCGGCCTGCCGACCAAGGCCGACGACATCGACCGGTGGGCGCACCCCGGCACCGCGCCCCCCGGCTGGGCGCACGCGGTGGCCGCCTACGCGGCCGTGATGCGCACGCCCGCCACCAGACCCGCCACCCACGCCCCGCCGCCCGCACCCCCGGGCAGGCTGCGCCACCTGCACTGGCTGCGGTGGTGCGCCGCCCGCGACCTCGACCCCACCGCCACCCGGGCCGCGCACGTCAAGGCGTGGTTGGCCGACCTGGCCGCGGCGGGAGCGGCGGCGGCGACCCGGGACAAGATGCTGGGCGCGGTGCGGGCGCTCTACGACCACCTGGTCGCCGAAGACGTGGTCGCCGCCAACCCGGCGGCGATCAACCGGGCGCGGCTGGGGCTCGACGCGGCCCGCAAGGGCGCGTCGCGGACGATCACCCTCGCGGACGCCGAGGTGGCCGCGCTGTTCCACTTCGCGGGGCGGCTGCCCCGGCAGCGGGAGCTGGACCGGCTGCGGGCGCGGGCGGTGGTGGCGCTGTTCACCGCCGGGGTGCGGGTGAGCGAGCTGTGCGGGCTCGACCGCGGCGACCTGCACCGCAACCGGGGGCGGCGCGCCGTGCGGGTGGCGGGCAAGGGGGACAAGGACCGCATCGTCTACCTGGCCGACCCGGTGGCGTCCGCGCTCGACGAGTACCTGCGGGCGCTGGACGCGGCGACGGCCGTGCCCGCGGTGCGCGGGCAGGTGGCGGCCGGGACGCCGCTGCTGGTCAGCCGCACCGGGCGGCGGTGCACGCGGCAAGGGATCTGGGAGCTGCTGCGGCGCATCGCGGCGGCCATCGACCCGGCGGGCACCGGCCTGGCGGCGACCCTGCACCCGCACGCCCTGCGGCACTACTACGTCACCACCGCGATCACCGAGGGCGCCGACATCACCGACGTGGCGGTGGACGTGGGGCACGCCAGCACCGACACCACCCGGCACGTCTACAGCTCCGCCGCCCCCGACCCGGCCCGGTCGTCGGCGGACCGGGTGGCCCGGCGCGTGTTCGGGGAATGACCGCGCCCGGGGTGTAACAGCCCCGGCGGGGGCGGCGATACCCCTGGCGTACGGCCCCGCTTGGGAACCCCCGACCTCAGGCGGGGCCGTTCGCCGTCCCCGGTCGGGTCAGAAGCTGATGTCGCCGTGGACGTCGCCGCCGATCTGGGTGACCTTCCCGAGCACGGTGCCGGACACGCTCTGCTGCACCACCCGGTTGTCGCGCAGCTCGTCGCGGGCCTGCTCCACGGCCTCGGCCAACCGCGCCGCGAACTCCGGGTCGGACTTGCACGCCGCCTGCAGCGACAGGTCCACGCGCTGCTTGGTCAGCTCGTCCACCCGGTCCTCGCCGCCCGCCGCCTCCAGCTGGAGCTGCTCGACCGCGGAGTCCCCGCCGAGCTTGCCCAGCACCAGCTCACCGACCTTCTCCACGCCCTTGTCGATGGCGTCGTCGACCACGCCGTCGGCCCGCTGCGCCGCCCTGCGGGCCTTGGCGGCCACCCACGCGATGAGCATCCCCACCACGACTTCCACACCCATCTGTTCCTCCCGCGGCACCGCTCGGTGATCAGGTGTCCAGGACACCACACCCCGGCGCTCGCGCGCCGCCGATCACCGGGTCGTGCACCGTCCGGAGCAGGAAACACCCGCGCCGCCCGCGCTCGCCCTGCCAGACTGGCGCGGCACCGGATCGATCAGAGGGACCACATGCGCAACCACACCATCATCACCAGGACCCTGCGGGTGCCGCGGGTCGCCGGACCGGCCGGGGACGGGGCGGGGGTGGCCCGGCGGTTGGACGCCGCGCTGGCCGGGGTGGGGTTCACGTGCTCGTCCGCGCTGCTGGAGCACGTGTCCGGGCTGGCGCCGCACACCGCGACCACGCTGGCGGTGGAGGTCGTCGCGGCGGTCCGCGAGCTGGTCGGGGACCAGGTGGCGCACAACTCCTACTTCATCGACTTCCCGCGCGGGGTGCCCGACACCGTCGAGTTCTGGGTCGGTGAGCTGCGCAAGGCGCTGGTCGCCCCGCGCACCGACGCCACCGGGACCACCGTGCCCACCGACGCCGACCTGCTGGCCGCGGCGGTCTCCGGGGAACTCGACCTGCTCGCCATCCCCACCTACGGCCGCTACCAGCACACCTACGCCGAGCTGCTGGCCGCCCACGACGAGCTGGTGGCGCGGGCGGGCGACCGGGTCACCACCCTGCACCTGGGCGCCACCCTCGACGAGGAGGCCCTGGCCCTCTACGCCGAGCTGGCCGGGTCGACCACGCCGCTGGGCGAGCAGGACCGGCTGCTGCTGACCCAGCTGGCCGCCGAGTACCGCGACCACCCGCAGCCGACCGCCATCCCGGTGCGGGAGAACCGGGCGCTGGTCAACGCGGTCCGCCTCGCCGCCGGGCTCGACCTCATCGCGGTCGACCACCCCACCGACGTGCTGCGCCTGGCCTGCCAGGTCAGCGGCGGCGACGTCACCCTGCGCACCCCGACCCGCTTCCGCTCGCTGCCCCGGCGCCGCCGCCGCGCCCTGCTGGGGGCGCTCGACGCCGCCGTGGCCGCGCACCCGGGCACCCTCGCCGACGTGACCCGGTACGCCGAGCGCTGGAAGCGGCTCGCCGAGCGCCTGCACCCCGGGGAGCTGCCGGAGCTCGCCAACGCCCAGCGGGTGTTCGCCGTGGCCAGGGGCCAGGAGCGGGTGCCGTCCACCACCGCCCGCGCGGAGGCCGCGTTCGCCCGCCGCGACCCGGTGGCGGCGACCCGGGTGCTCGCCCCGGCCCCCGGCCTGCTGCTGCGGTCGGTCGACCGGCTCCTGCGCTCGGTGCCCGAGGACGCCACCGGGGACGTGCTCGCCGCCCTCGGCGCGGCGCTGCCCGGCACGTCCGGTCGGGTGCTGTGCTCGGTGCGCGAGCACCTGCTCAACCGCGACGCCCCGGCCGCGTCCCGGCTGTTCGTCAACCGCAACCGGCGCGCGTGGATCGCCCCGGACCGGCGGGCGGTCCCGGCACCGGGGGCGGTGGCCGCCGCGGCGGCGCTGCTCGACGACGAGCTGGCCCGGCGCCTGCCCACCGCGGCGACGGTCGTGGTGGACCCCGCGGTGCTGGCGATGGCGGTGCCGCTGTCGGGGGCGGCGGCCGAGGACGGGTTCGCCGTGGCGCCGCGCGGGTCGCGGACACCGGTGGTGGGGGAGGTGCTGCGGTTCTTCACCCACTGGCGCCAGCGCGCCCGCCGCACCGACTGGGACCTGTCCGCGCTGCTGCTCGACGACGACTTCCACTACACCGGGCACGTCTCGTGGACGCGGCTGCGCGACGAGGGCGCGGTGTACTCCGGCGACATCACCGAGGCGCCGGACGGGGCCACCGAGTTCATCGACCTGCCGCTGGCGTCGATCGGGGCCCGCTACCTCGTGCCGCAGGTGTCGGTGTACTCTGGCGAGGGGTTCGACGAGGTCGCGGAGTCGATGTTCGGGTGGATGACCCGCGATGCCGACCAGGGCGGGGCGCCGTTCGAGGCGCGCACGGTCCGCACCCGCTCGCAGCTGCGCGGCACCGGCCGGGTGAGCCTGCCCATGGTGTTCCACCGCGCGGACGACGGGTCGTGGTCGGCGCTGTGGACGCACCTGTACCTGTCCGGGCGCGTGGACTTCAACCAGGTGGAGACGCACAAGGTCACCACCACGGCGCTGACGCGGTCGGTGGTCGACCGCCGCTACCTGACCGTGGGCCACCTGGTGCAGCTGATCGGCAGGACGGCGGGCCGGGTGAGCACGCTCGACACCGCGGGCCCACTGGTGGACCCGGTGCTCTACATCGGCCTGGAGGACCCGGGCACGTTGCCGGAGGGCTCGACGGTGATCACCCTGTCCACCCTGAACCAGCTTGTGCCCGCTTGATACGCTGAGCGCGCGAGGCCATGGGAGAGCTTCCTTCTACTCTCCTCTAAAGAGAGCGCATGGACGCTTTAGCACTCCCGCCTTCCTCGCTCCCACGTCCACTGCGGCCCCCGGTGACCCCGGGGGCCGCAGTGCGTTCGGGGGTCAGGCGAACAGGGTGCGCCAGAGCAGGAACAGGTTGAGCGCGGAGATCATCACCGCCAGCACCACGCCCACCGCGGTGATCACCCGCCCGTTGGCCAGCTCGCCCATCACCGCCGTGCGCCGCCCGAGCAGCACCAGCGGCAGCAGCGCGAACGGGATGCCGAACGACAGCACCACCTGCGAGAGCACCAGCGCCCGTGTCGGGTCCACGCCGAGGGCGAGCACGGCCAGCGCGGGCAGCATCGTGACCAGCCGCCGCACCGGCAGCGGCACCCGCCTGCGCAGGAACCCCTCCATCACGACCTGGCCCGCGTAGGTGCCGACGCTGGAGGCCGCCAGCCCCGAGGCCAGCAGCGCCACCGCGAAGGCCACCGCCGCGCCGCCGCCCAGGGTGGCGCCGAGACCCGCGTGCATGTCCTCCAGCGACTCCGCGGGCAGCTCGGTGCCGTGCAGCGCCCCGGCGGCGACCAGCAGCATCGAGACGTTCACCAGCCCGGCGATGCCCAGCGCGGCGGCGAGGTCGACCATGCCCGCGCGCAGTGACCGGCGCAGGTCGGCGGTGCTGCCGCGGTGGTGGTGGCGGGTGAGGGCGGAGTGCAGGTAGATCGCGTGCGGCATGACCGTCGCGCCCAGCATCCCGGTCGCCAGCAGCACGCTGTCGACCCCGGCGAACCCGGGCACCAGCCCGGCGCCCGCCTCGGTCAGCGGGCCCAGCCGCAAGGTCTGGTAGAGGAACCCGGCCAGCACCACGCCCAGCAGGGTCGCGATCACCGCCTCGAACCGGCGCCGCCGCGCGGCCCCCAGTGACAGGATCGCGAACGACACCACCGCGGTGATGACCGCCGCGGGCAGCAGCGGGACACCGAACAGCAGGTTGAGCGCCACCGCTGCGCCGACGAACTCGGCCAGGTCGGTGGCCATGACGACCAGTTCCGCCTGCACCCACAGCACGCCGACGACCGGGCGCGGGTACTGGTCGCGGCACAGCTCCGGCAGGCTCGCGCCGGTGGCCACGCCCAGCTTGGCCGACAGGTGCTGGATGAACACCGCCGCCAGCGACGCCGAGACGATCACCCACAGCAGCAGGTAGCCGTACCCGGCGCCACCGGCCATGTTGGTCGCGAAGTTGCCGGGGTCCACGTAGGCCACCGCCACCACGAACGCGGGCCCCATCAGCCCGGCGATGGTGCGCAGCCGCCCGCGCAGCGACCTCGGCTCCACCGCTGTCACGGTGTCGACCACGCGACCTCCCCGAACGATTGGGAACGACCCGGTACCGCTGACCCCTGGGATGATCGCCGCTGCTCGCGCCGGGCACAACGGGCTCGCGCCGACGGGTGTGGGAGTGGGCGCCCGCCGAGCAAGTCCACGGCGGACTTGCGCACCCGGCGAGCAAAAACCGGGCCCGCGCGGGCGACCGGTCCCGGTTCCGGTGAGCACCCCCACCCGGGAGGTGCCCGCGCAACCTTGGTTGTCCGGATCGACCACCAACGCCGCTAGTTGCACCCACCCCGAACACGGTTGACTACACCCTGCGAAGAGAACTGCGCACGCATGGGATGTGGAAGCTGATGATCGAAGCGGTGGGGCTCTCCAAGAAGTACGGCTCGACAGCCGCTGTCGACGACCTGACCTTCACCGTGCGCCCGGGCATCGTGACCGGGTTCCTGGGCCCCAACGGGGCGGGGAAGTCGACCACGATGCGGATGGTGCTCGGGTTGGACACGCCGACCTCCGGGTCGGTGACCGTCGGCGGCAAGCAGTACCGGTCGCTGCCCGCGCCCATCCACGAGGTCGGGGCGCTGCTGGACGCGCGGGCGGTGCACGGCGGCCGCTCGGCCTACCACCACCTGCTCTGGGTCGCCCAGGCCGCCGGGATCGGCAAGGCCAGGGTGGAGGAGGTGCTCGGCGCCGTCGGGCTCGCCGACGTGGCGGGCAAGAAGGTCGGCGGGTTCTCGCTGGGCATGTACCAGCGCCTGGGCATCGGGACGGCGCTGCTCGGCGACCCGCCGGTGCTGATGTTCGACGAGCCGCTCAACGGCCTCGACCCCGACGGCATCCACTGGGTGCGCACCCTGGTGCAGGACCTGGCCGACGAGGGCCGCACGGTGTTCATCTCCAGCCACCTCATGAACGAGATGGAGGAGACCGCCGAGCACGTGGTGGTGATCGGCCGGGGCAAGCTGATCGCGGACACCCCGATCACCGAGCTGACCCAGAAGAACACCCGCAGCCACGTGCGGGTCGTCTCGCCCTCGGCCACCGAGCTGGCCCAGGCGCTGACCAGGGCGGGCGCCACGGTGACCACCGCCTCCGACGGCGCGCTGCACGTCGTCGGCGTGGACGCCGCCAAGATCGGTGACATCGCGCTGGAGCAGCGCATCGGCCTGCACGAGCTGACCCCGCGCCGGGCCAGCCTGGAGGACGCGTTCATGGACCTGACGCACGACAGCGTGCAGTACCGGTCGTCCGAGGAGGCCGCGCAGGCCCGCGAAGAGCTGAAGAAGGTCACGGCGCTGACCGGGGATCGGAGCGAATGACGATGAGCACAGCCACCACCGGGGCCGGTTCGGCCGCCGAGACCGCCGACCGGCCCTCGCCCTCGTTGCAGGAGACCGTCCGCTCGGAGTTCACCAAGCTGCGCTCGGTGCGCTCGACCTGGCTGCTGCTGCTGATCGCGGGGGTCATCGCGATCGGCCTGTCGCTGCTGTTCACCTTCGCCACCACCACGACCTTCGACAGCATGGCCCCGCAGGACCGGGCCGCCTTCGACGCGGCGGGCACCACCAGGGTCGGGGTCGACCTGAGCCTGATCCTGTTCGTGGTGTTCGGCTCCATGGTGGCCTCCAGCGAGTTCGCCAGCGGCATGATGCGGCTGACGCTGACGGTGACCCCCAACCGGCTGCGGGTGGTGCTGGCCAAGGCGATCGTGGTCGCCCTGCCCTGCTACGTCGCCGGTGTCGTGTACTCGACGGTGGCGTTCCTGGCGGGCCAGGCGATCATCCGGGGCACCGACCCGTCGCTGGCGCTGGACCTGGGCAGCCCCGGGGTGCTGCCGAGCCTGTTCAACTGGGGCAGCGAGACCGCGGCGTTCGCGCTGATCGCGCTGTGCCTGACGTTCCTGCTGCGCAGCGCCGCCGGGGCGATCGCGACCTCGCTGGGCATCATCTTCGGCCCGCTGCTCATCGGGCAGCTGCTCCCGCTGTGGGTGCGCCAGCACGTGCTGGCCTACCTGCCCGCCTCGGCCGCGGAGAACCTGACCAACGTCCGCCGCGACCCGACCTCGGCCACCTACCTCGACCCGCAGGTCGCGAGCTGGGTGCTGGGCGCGTGGGTGGTGGCCTTCCTCGCCTGCTCGTACCTGGTGCTGAGCAAGCGGGACTCCGGCTGAAGGCGGGTCCCCCCAGCCGCCTTCGCAGAAGCGGGCCCGTCGCGCACTCCCCCTGCGCGACGGGCCCGCTCGTGTCCGCCCCCGGTGCACCGCACCGGGGGCGTCCGCCTGCTACCGGTCCACGAGCGACAGGATGCGGTCGGCCGCCCGGTGGTGACCGCCCGCGGCGGCGCAGTGCTCGCTCATCCGCTGGACCCGCTCAGCCATCGCCGGGTCGGTGGCGACCGCCAGCACCAGGTCGCGCACGGCCTCGGGGGTGACCTCCGCGCGCGGCAGCCGCTTGCCCAGCCCCAGCTCCACCACCCGCTCGGCGTTGACCTCCTGCTCGCCGTGCTGGGGCACCACGACCATCGGGGTCGCGCACGACAGCGCCTCCATGATGCTGCCCATGCCGCCGGGGCAGACGAAGGCGCGGGCGTGGCGCAGGACGGCGGGGTGCGGCAGCCAGCGGTGGGCGCGCACGTTGGGCGGCAACGGGTCCAGCTCGGCCGGGTCGGTGCCGCTGCCCAGGGTGAGCACCAGGTTCCAGGGCAGGTCGGCGAAGGCGGCGGCGCAGGAGCGGAAGAAGTCCGGCTGGTCGTTGAACGCCGAGGTGCCCAGCGACACCAGCAGCACCGGGTTGCCGTCGGCGGGCGGCTCCCACGCGCCCGCGAGCCTGCGCGGGCCCAGGCACGGGCCGACGAAGGTGTGCCGGTCGTCGAAGGTGGCGCCCGCGAACTGGAACTCGCGCGGCACGAAGACGAGCTTGTGGTCCTCGGCGTCGCTGAGCAGCGCGCCCAGGTCGCCGGTCAGCCCCGCCGAGGCCAGCACCGCGCTCAGCTCACCCGCCGCGTCGGCCGCCGGGGCCGCGCTGTCGGTGGCGGGCGCCGGGGGCACGTGCGCGGCGACCCGCTCGGGCAGCGAGAAGTGCTCGTTGGAGGCCAGGCACGGGCTCAGCTGCACGGTGGGGGCGGGGTGGTCGTGGGCCAGGACGCGGCCGCCGAGCCACATCACCGAGTCGAAGGCGAGCACGTCCGGCGGGTCCTCGGCGAGCCTGGCGCGGACCGGGGCCAGCGGCTCAAGGAACCCGGTGAGCCCCGCCAGCGCCTCAGCCACCGCGTGCGAGCCGCCCGCGACCTCGTCGTAGGCGACGGTGCTCGCCCCGGCGTCGTGCAGCGGCCCGGTGAAAGCGGCACCGGTGGCCGCGGTGACCCGCGCGCCCCTGGCGACCAGCTCACCGATGACGTCCAGCACGGGCGTGACGTGGCCGTAGCCGGGGATCGTGCACAGCACGACGTGCGGTGCCTCGCTTCGCGATGCCATGCCCCGAGCACACACGATGAGCTTGTGAGGGATTTGCTAGTCCTTGCGGGCGCGGCTGCCGCACCCGCCCGGGCGGCACCGACGATGCCAGGGTGCCCACTCCCGCTGGCCGCCCCCGCCACGTCGCCTTCCTGCCCTACCCGTCCGCGGGGCACGTGACGCCGACGCTCGGGGTGGCGCGCGAGCTCATCCGCCGGGGCCACCGGGTCACCTACGCGGTGACGCCCGCGGTCGCGGCGAGCGCGGCCGCCACCGGCGCCGCGGTGGTCGAGTACGACACCGCGCTGATGTCGACGGTGAAGCCGCCCGCGCGGTGGGCCGACGACGAGGTGAGCCGGGCGTTCCTGCAGTACGTCTCGGAGATGGTCGGCACCACCGCGGCCATCGAGCGCCAGCTCGACGACGACCGGCCCGACGTGATCGCCTACGACACGACGGTGTGGGCCCCCGGTCGGGTGCTCGGCCGCAAGTGGGGCGTGCCGACCTGCCAGCTGCTGCCGGTGTTCGCCTCCAACTCGGCGTACTCGCTGATGCGCGCGCAGGTCGAGCACGCCGGGCACCCGGAGCTGGCCGAGGACCACCCGGCCGTGGTGGCGTTCAAGGACCTGCTCGCCCGGTTCCTGGTGGACAACGGCATCGACCCCGCCGAGGGGCGGGCGCTGACGCTGGGGGAGGGCGAGCGGAGCCTGGTCTTCCTGCCCCGGTCGCTGCAACCCGCAGGCGACACCTTCGGCGCCGAGCACGCCTTCGTCGGCCCGTGCGCGGAACCCGCCGCCCCCGGTGGGTGGGCCCCGCCGGGGGACGGGCGCCCGGTGGTGTTCGTGTCGCTGGGCACGGTCGTCAACGACCAGCCCGAGTTCTTCCGCACCTGCGCCGAGGCGCTGGGCGGCATGCCGTGGCACGTCGTGCTCGCCGTGGGCGACGCGCTCGACGAGCGGGCCGCCGCGGCGATGCCCGACAACGTCGAGGTGCACCGGTGGGTGCCCTACGGCGAGGTGCTGGCGCACGCGGACGCGTTCGTGTCCCAGGCGGGCATGGGCAGCATCATGGCCGCGGGCTCGACGGCGACCCCGCTGGTCGTCGTGCCCTACCAGCCCGAGCAGCGCATCAACGCCGCCCGCCTGGTCGAGCTGGGGCTGGCCCGCCGGGTCGACCCGGACGGGCTGACCGCCGAGCAGCTGCGCGCGGCGGTCGCGTCCGTGCTCGACGACCCGGGTGTGGCTGCCCGGATGCGCGGGCTGCGCGCGGACATCGAGGCGGCGGGGGGCGCGGCCCGGGCGGCCGACTTCCTGGTGCCCGGCGAACTCGACGAGGCCGTCCCGTTGCCGCGCACGCGCGCGTGCCCGTTCGACCCGCCCACCGGCTACCGCGAGCTGGCAGGCGGCGGCATCCGCAGGCTGTCCTTTCCCCTCGGCGGCGAGGGGTGGCTGGTGACCAGCCACGCCAACGCCAAGGCGGTGCTCTCGGACGCCCGGTTCAGCCACCGCAGCGAGCTGCTGGCCTCCCCGCTGCCCCCGCCCTTCGAGCTGCCGCCCGGCGACCACCGGCCCCCGGCGGCCGAACCCGGCGCCTTCAACAAGATGGACCCGCCGCGGCACACCGCCTACCGGCGCGCCATCGGCCACCTGTTCAGCCCGCGCGCCGCCGCCGACCTGCGCCCGGCCATCGAGGCCACCGCCGCCGACCTGCTCGACGCGATGGCCGCCCAGGGCCCGCCCGCCGACCTGGTGCGCGACTTCGCCCGGCCGCTGCCCGCCGCGGTGGTCTTCGACCTGCTCGGGGTGCCCGCCGACCTCCGCGCGCCGCTCCAGGACAACCTGGACACGATCATGCGGCTGACGATGACCCTCGACGAGCTGATCGGGTCGGTCACCGTCGTCGGTGAGCTGCTCGACGAGCTGGTCGCCAGCGGTCGGGCGGGCGGGGCGCTGGCGCGGTTGGCCGCGCGCGGTGACCTCGACCTCCAAGAGCAGCGCAACATCGCGTGGGCGCTGCTGGGCGGGGGCACCGACACCACCTCCAACATGATCGCCCTGGGCACCGTCGCGCTGCTGGTGGACCCGGCGCGCCGCGACCTGCTGCTGGCCAAGCCGGAACTGCTCGACGGCGCGGTGGAGGAGCTGCTGCGGCATCTGACGATCTCGCAGTTCGGCGCCAGCCGGTGCGCCACCGAGGACGTCGAGGTCGGCGGGGTGCTGGTGCGCGCGGGGGAGACGGTGGTGGTCGCGCTGCCCGCGGCCAACCGCGACGCCGCCAAGTTCCCCGAGCCCGACCGGCTGGACCTGACCCGCGACGCCCGCGGGCACCTGGCGTTCGGGCACGGGGTGCACAAGTGCGTCGGGCAGTACCTGGCGCGCGAGACGCTGCGGGTGGCCTACCCGGCGCTGCTCGGCCGGTTCCCCGGCCTGCGCCTGGCGGTGCCCGCCCACGAGCTGCGGATGCGCGACGACATGGACCACTACGGCGTGCACGAGGTGCCCGTCACATGGTGATCGAGGGGACGTGACCGCCGTGCGGGAGAGCGGGTCGCTGGTGGTGGCGGCGCTGCGCGCCGGGCGCGGGTCGACGCTGTGGCTGGTGGCGCTCAGCGTCGTCAACGCCGCGGTGGTGATCGCGGTGCCCGCGCTGCTGGGCACCGCGGTGAACCTGGCGCTGACCAGGGGGCCGGGCGACGGCCTGGTGCTGGTGGTGATCGGGTTGCTGCTGGTCGGGCTGGCGGCGGAGAGCCTGGTCGAGGTCGCGGACTTCTCCGCGCGCACCCGCGCCCTGCGGTACCTGCGGCTGGGGCTGCTCACCCACGTGTTCACCCTCGGGTTCCGGGGGCAGCGCCGGTTCAACCAGGGCGACCTGGTCAACCGGCTCACCGACGCCACCCACCAGACCGCCCAGGCCGCCAACGTCGTCACCCGCATCGGCGTGCCGCTGCTGACCTCGCTGGGCGGGATCGTGGCCCTGTTCGCGATCGACTGGCCCCTCGGGGTGGCGTTCCTGCTGATCGGGCCGCTGCTGGTGGTCGTCACGCTGCGCCACCTCAAGCGGATCACCGCGCTGAGCATCGAGGCCGCGGTGGAGCAGGCGGGGGTGGCGACCCGGCTGTCCGACGCGATCCGGGGGCTGCGCACGATCCGCGCGAGCGGCACCGCCGAGCAGGAGGTGGCGCGCGTCCTGGCGCCCGCCCGGTCGCTGCGGTCGCTGTCGCTGCGGATCTGGCTCAAGCAGCGGCAGGTCACCTGGGAGACCTCGGTGCTGGCCCCGCTGCTCCAGGTCGTCGTGCTGGGCGTGGCGGGCTGGGGCGTGGTGGCGGGCCGGATCAGCGTCGGGGAGGTGCTGGCCGCCTCGTCCTACCTCGCCTACGCCATGGGGATCTTCCAGCAGGCGGGCAGCGCCAGGGAGATCGGGCAGATCCGCGCCGCCGCCGCGCGCCTGCGCGCCGTGGCCGACGAGCCCGGCCTGCCCGGCGGGGACGAGCCGCTGCCCGCCGGGCGCGGGGCGCTGAGCTTCCGCGGTGTCGGGTCCGACGTGGGCGAGCGGCAGGTGCTGCGGGACATCACCTTCGACGTCCCCGCCGGTGCCACGGTGGCGCTGGTCGGGGAGTCCGGGGTCGGCAAGACGACCCTGACCGCGCTGGCCGGGGGGCTGCTCGCGCCGGACCGGGGCGTGGTGACCTTCGACGGGGTGCCCACCACCGAGCTGCGCCCCGAGGAGCTGCGCCGGGCGGTCGTCTACGCCTTCGAGCGGCCGAACCTGCTGGGCACGACGATCGCCGACGCCCTGCGCTACGGCGACGACACCGTCCCCGACGCCCGCCTCGACGCCGCGCTGCTGTCCACCAGCGCGGAGGACTTCGTCGCCAGGCTGCCCCAGCGCACGGGCACCCCGCTGGACGGGCTGCGCCTGTCCGGCGGCGAGGTGCAGCGGCTCGGGCTGGCCCGCGCGGCGTGCCGGTCGGCGCGGCTGATCGTCATGGACGACGCGCTGTCCAGCGTGGACACCGCCACCGAGGCGGCGATCAGCGCCGCGCTGCACGAGGCGTCGCGGGGCTCGACCCGGCTGCTCATCGCCCACCGCACCTCCACCGCCGCGCGCGCGGACGTGGTGGTGTGGCTGCACGGCGGCACCGTGGCGGGCATCGGCACGCACCGCGAGCTGCGCGCCGACCCCCGGTACCGGGCGGTGTTCGCGCTGGCCGAGGAACCCGAGCTGGACACCGCCGAGACGGGGAGCTGATCCGGTGACCACGATCACCGCCTTGCGGCCGGGCACCGGGTGGCGCCTGCTCGGCGAGACCGCCCGGCGCCATCGGCGCGACCTGCTGCGGCTGCTCGGCTGGTCGGTGCTGGAGGCGGGGCCGACCCTGGTGTCCGGCGCGCTGGTGGCCGCGGCGCTGGACCGGGGGTTCCTGGCGGGCGACTTCGCCACCGGCGCGCTGCTGCTGTGCTGCTACGCCGGGGTGGTGGTGCTGGGCGGGTTCGGCGCCCGCCAGGCGGTGCAACCGCTGGCCGAGGTCGTCGAGTCGCTGCGCTTCGACCTGGTCAGCCGCACCGTGCGGGCCACCCTGCTGCGCGGGGTCGTGCCCGGTGAGCGGGTGGACGGGCGCAGCGTGGAGGGGGCGACCAAGCACACCGAGGTGCTGCGGATGCTGATCTCCCAGCTGCTCACCGTGCTGCGCACCTCGGTGTTCTCGTTGGTGTTCGTCATCGCGGGCCTGTTCTGGCTGGCGCCCGCGGTCGCCTGGGTGTCGGTGGGCAGCACCGCGCTGGTCGTGCTCGTGCTGGCCTCGACCGCCCGGGGCTGGCAGCGGCGCGTCCGCGACGGGCTGCTGGCCGAGGAGAAGCTGTCCGCCACCGCGAGCACCACCCTGCTCGGCCTGCGCGACGTGGTGGCGGTGGGGGCGGCCGAGCGGGCCACCCGCGACCTCGCCGTGGACGTCGACGCCCACGCCGACGCGGTGAACCGGATCGGGCGCGTGGTCGCGGGCCGGGTGGCGGTGCTGGCCCTGGGCGGGCGGCTGCCGCTGGCGGTGCTGCTGCTCACCGCGCCGCAGGCGGTGTCCTCGGGCGTGCTCACCCCCGGCGAGCTGCTGGGCGCGGCCACCTACCTGATCGGCAGCCTCGACCCGGTGCTGCGCGCGCTCGTGCGCGTCGTCGGCGACATCGGGTTGCAGATCGGCGTGCTGCTGGCCAGGGTGCAGGAGTACGCGCGCCTGCCCGCCGACCCGGAGCCGCAGGCCACGGGCTCGGGCGCGACCGGGGAGGTGGCGCTGCGCGGGGTCGACTTCGCCTACGGCCCGGCCTCGGAGAAGATCCTCGACGGGGTGGACCTCACCATCCGCCCGGGGGAGCGGCTGGTGGTCGTCGGCCCCAGCGGGGCGGGCAAGTCCACCCTGGCCAACCTCATCGCGGGCCTCGACACCCCGCAGCGCGGGGAGGTCACCCTCGGGGGCGTGCCGGTGACCGGGCTCGACCGCCGGTGGCCGCGCCGCTCGGTGACCCTGCTGCCGCAGGAGGCGTACGTGTTCTCCGGCTCGGTGCGGGAGAACCTGGCCTACCTCAACCCCGACGCCACCGACGCCGAGCTGGAGCTGGCCTGCGCGGCGGTGGGCGCCGACGAGCTGGTCGCCTCCCGCGGCGGGCTCGACGGCCGGATCGACTCGCCCGGCGAGCTGTCCGAGGGCCAGAAGCAGCTGGTGACCCTCGTGCGCGCGTACGCATCCCCGGCCGAGGTGGTCGTCCTCGACGAGGCGACCTGCCACCTGCACCCCGAGCGCGAGCGCCGCGCCGAGGACGCCTTCGCCGCCACCGGCCGCACCCTCGTCGTCATCGCCCACCGGATCAGCTCGGCCATGCGCGCCGACCGCGTGGTGCTCCTGCACGGGGGCGCCGTGGACGTCGGCACCCACCTGGAGCTGCGCACCAGCTCCCCGCTCTACGCCGACCTGGTCGGCTACTGGAACGAGGCCTGATGAGCACCCCCGGACACGTCCTGGTCAACCCGCTGCCCGCGCACGGGCACGTCACCCCCACCCTCGCCGTGGTGGCCGAGCTGGTCCGCCGCGGCCACCGGGTCACCTTCGCCACCACCGCCGAGTTCGCGGACGCGGTGCTGGCGACCGGGGCCGAGCCGCTGGTGTACGACTCGGCGCTGGCGGGCAAGGCGCAGCCGGAGCGGTTCACCGCCGACTACGTCGCCCGCGAGCCGCTGCGCTGCATCGAGGAGGGCATCGCCACCGCCCGCGTGTTCGAGCGCGCCCTGGCCGAGCCCCCGGACCTCTACGTCTACGACGTGAGCACGTTCCCCGCCGGGCGCGCGCTGGCGCAGAAGCAGGGCCGCCCGGCCATCCAGCTGTTCCCGGTGTTCGCCTCCAACGAGGTGTTCTCCTTCGGGCAGGCGCAGGCCGCCGAGCTCGACGAGCCCATCTCCGCCGAGCACCCGGCGATCGTGGAGTTCCTGGCCGAGGTGGGCGGGTTCGTCGCCGAGCACGGGCTCACCGCGGGCACCATGGAGTTCCTGACCCCCTGCGACGAGACCAACCTGGTGTTCCTGCCGGAGGAGTTCCAGCTCAACGCCTGGGACTTCGACGACCGGCACACCTTCGTCGGCCCGTGCCTGCCGCGCGAGCGGGCCGACGGCTGGGCCCCGCCCGCCGACGGGACCCCGGTGGTGCTGATCTCGCTGGGCACCACCTTCAACCGCAACCCCGACTTCTTCCGCCGCTGCGCGCGCGCCTTCGCCGGGCTGCCCTGGCACGTGGTGCTGACGCTGGGGTCGCGGGTGCGGGTGGCCGAGCTGGGCGAGCTGCCGCCCAACGTCGAGGCCCACCAGTGGCTCCCGCACGCGGCGGTGCTGCGCCACGCGTCGGTGTTCGCCTGCCACGCCGGGATGGGCACGATGATGGAGGCGCTGTCGTTCGGCGTGCCGCTGGTGCTGGTGCCACCGGACGTGACCGAGCACAAGCTCAACGCCCGCCGCGCGGCGGCGCTGGGCCTGGGGCACCTGGTGTCCTCGGTGGACAGCTCCGCCGAGGAGGTCCGCGACGCGGTGCTGGCCGCCGCGGGCGACGCGCGGGTGCGCGAGCGCGTGGACTGGATGCGCGGGGCGCTGGAGCGGGCCGGTGGCGCGACGCGCGCGGCCGACGTCGTCGAGGCCACCCTGGCCAGGAGCCGCGCGGCCACGCCCCTGTGACGCGGCCGCGCGGGTCCGGCTACGCGGTGGGCGCGGTCTGCATGGCCTCCACGGCCCGCGCGCGGATGACCTCCGCCGCGCGGGCCGGGCCACCCGCCCGCCTGCCCGCCTCGCGCACCACGGCCATCCGGTCGTCCAACCCCTCGGTGGCGCGCAACCGGTCGACGGCCTGGCGGATCAGCTCCGGGGTCACCGTCGCCTCCTCCAGCACCAGGCCCAGGCCCAGCTCCTCGACCCGGCGGGCGTTGGCGATCTGCTCGGGCTGGTGCGGCACCAGCACCATCGGCGTGCCGTGGTGCACCGACTCCATGACCCCGGAGATGCCGCCCTGGCACAGGTACGCCGAGGCGTGCCGCAGCACCGCGCCGATCGGGATCCACGGGTGCACCTCGACGTTGGGCGGCAGCTCGCCCAGCTCGTCGGGGTCCACCTGGGTGCCCAGGGCGATGACGACGTGCCACGGGGAACCGGCGAACGCGTTGGCGCAGTCGGTGAAGAACTCCGGCGGGTAGTAGGTGGAGGTGCCCATGGAGATCAGCACCACCGGACCGCTGCCCTCCGGCGGGGCCCACCCCTCGGTCGGCTCGGTGACGCTCGGGCCGACGAAGTGGTGGTCGGGGCCGAACGTCTCCCCGGCGATCTGGAACAGCTTGGGCATGAACACCACGCTGTCCTCCCCGACCCCCGCCAGCGCGGCGCCCGCCTCGTCGCCGGAGAGGCCGTGGCCGTGCAGGAACCGCACCAGCTGCTCGTTGTAGCGCACCACCGCGGGGTGCGGCGGGTCGGCCGGGTCGGGCGCCGGGGCCAGCTTGGCGAACTCGGCGTCGATGGAGAAGTGCTCGTTGGAGGCGAAGATCGGCAGCACCCGAACGTTCGGCCTGCGCCACTTCGCCGCCAGCACCCGCCCCGGCACGGTGAGCGCGATGTCGTGCACCAGCACGTCCGGCAGCAGCTCGGCGCACGCCTCGTCGATCACCGGCGCCACCCCGAGCACCTGGTCGAGCAGCACCGAGATGGCCTCCGCGAGGTTGGCGTAGGAGGTGTAGTCGGGCAGCCGGGCGTCCAGCGGCGTCCGGTAGGGCACCGTCTCAGCGCCGAGGCCGCGCAGCCGCTCCGCCAGCTCCGGGGGCGCCGTGGCGGTGACCCGGCAGCCCGCGCGCACCAGCTCCCGCACCACGGGCAGCATCGGCAGCAGGTGCCCCCACGCGGGGTAGATCGCGCAGAGGACGTGGGGCGGGCGGCTCATGGGTTCTCCTCGCTGGGATCGGGCTGGACTGGCCCCCGGCCCCGACCGGGGGTGGGGCTCACACCGCGGCGGCGCGGGTGGCGTGGGCGGTGATCAGCTCGGCGGCGCGCTCGGCGCCGCCGCCAGCGCGCACGTGCCCGCGCATCGCCAGCACCCCGGCGCGCACGCCGGGGTCGGCGGCCACGGCGTCGACGGCGTCGCGCACCTGCTCACCGGTGACCCGGTGCCGGTCGAGCAGGGCGCCCAGGCCCAGCTCCGCGATCCGGTCGGCGTTGGCGCGCTGCTCGGGGTGGTGGGCGGCGACGACCATCGGCACGCCGTGGTGCAGCGACTCCTGCACGCTGCCCATCCCGCCCTGGCAGACGAACACCGACGCGTGGCGGAGCACCGAACCGTGCGGGATCCAGTCGTGCGCCTCCACGTTGGGCGGCAGCGGGCCCAGGTCGGCGGGGGAGACCCGGCCACCCAGGGACAGCACCACGTGCCAGCCGGTGCCGGTGAACGCGCGCACGCAGTCCGCGAAGAACCCGGGCTGCTCGTTGACGGTGGTGCCCAGCGAGATCAGCACCACCGGGCGCCCGTCCGCCGGGGGCGCCCAGCCGCCCTCCTCGGGGGACAGGCAGGGGCCGACGAAGACGTGGTCGCCGCCGAAGGTGTCGCCGTGCACCTGGAACTCGCGGGGGATCGTCACCACGTTCAGCTCGCCCGCGCCGCCGTAGACCGAGGCGGGCACCCCGTGGTCGGCGGCGTGCTCGGCCAACCGCTCCCCGAACCGCACCAGCGCCGGGTGCGCGGGGTCGAGCGGGGTCGACAGCTCGGCCAGCTTCTCCGTCACCGAGAAGTGCTCGTTGGAGGCGAAGGTCGGCACGACCTGCACGGCGGGCCGCCCCCAGCGCGCGGCCTGCACCCGGCTGGGCGCCCACAGGGTCGTGTCGAACACCACCGCGTCCGGCGGCCGGGGGCACGACGCCGCCAGGACGGGGGCGATGGCGAGGATCTGCTCCAGGTACAGCAGGGTGCGCTCGGCCAGTTCGTCCGGGGGCAGGTGGTCCGGGGGCGCCGCGGTGGACAGGTCCGTGGTGTACAGGACGGGGTCGGCACCCGCGGCGCGCACCCGGTCGGCCATGGCGGCACCGGTCGTGGCGGTCACGCGGGCACCCCGGTCGACCAAGCGGTCGATGATCGGGACCATCGGCAGCGTGTGTCCGAACGCGGGGTAGAGCACGAACAACAGGTGTGGTCCCGGGCGCACACCCACAGTCAAACCAGACCACCTTGGGGAAACTGCTAGATACATTCCTCCCGCCACCCGCCCCCTCGTCCCCGCCCGGCATCGTTCCCGGCCTGGCACCACGGCTGGCGGCGTCGTTCCAGTGGGGGTTCGGCGTTGTCCGCGGGGTCGGGACGGCCGCACCGGTGGGGCTGGCCGAGGTTGGCACAAACCCTAGTCCGGAGTCCGTAGCTTCAGCCCTCAGCACGCCGTGTGGTGGACGCCGAGGGAGGCCGTGGCGCCGATGGACGCACCCCGCAGCGAGACCCGCCTGGACGTCGCGGTCGTCGGAGTGGCCTGCAGGCTGCCCGCCGCCGCGGACCCGGGCGCGTTCTGGGCGCTGCTGGCGGCGGGGGCGAGCGGGATCGGCGAGGTGCCGCCGGGGCGCTGGCCCGACGAGCACCTGCTCGACCGCGACGCGCACGCCCACCTGCGGCGCGGTGGCTTCCTGGAGCGGGTGGACGGGTTCGACGCGGAGTTCTTCGGCATCTCCCCGCGCGAGGCCGCGGCGATGGACCCGCAGCAGCGGTTGGCGCTGGAGCTGGCCTGGGAAGCGCTGGAGGACGCGGGTGTCGCCCCGGGCGCGACCCCGGACACGGCCGTGCTGCTCGGTGCCATGGCCGACGACTACGCCCACCTGCTGCGCCGGGCCACCGGGCCGGGCGCGTTCACCGTCACCGGCACCCACCGCGGGGCGCTGGCCAACCGCGTCTCTTACTGCCTGGGCCTGACCGGGACGAGCCTCACCGTCGACTGCGGGCAGTCGTCCTCGCTGGTCGCCGTGCACGTGGCGTGCGCCGAGCTGGCGGGCGGACGGGTGCGCGCGGCGCTGGCGGGCGGGGTGAACCTCAACCTGCTGGCCGCCACGGCGCTGGGGGTGCACGAGTTCGGCGCGCTGTCCCCGGACGGCCTGTGCCACACCTTCGACGCCCGCGCCAACGGCTACGTGCGCGGGGAGGGCGGCGCCGTCGTCGTCCTCAAGCGCCTGGCCGACGCCGTGGCCGACGGCGACCACGTGTACTGCGTGATCCGCGGCGGCGCGGTGAACCACGACGGCGGCGGCACCACGTACACGACCCCGGACGGCGCCGCGCAGGAGCGGTTGCTGCGCGCGGCGTGCGCGTCCGCCGAGGTCGACCCGGCCGCGGTGGACTTCGTCGAGCTGCACGGCACCGGCACCCGCGTGGGCGACCCGGTGGAGGCCGCCGCGCTGGGGGCCGTGCTCGGCGGCGCGCCAGGACGGCGGGCGCCGCTGCTGGTCGGCTCGGCGAAGACGAACGTCGGCCACCTCGAAGGCGCCGCCGGGGTCGTCGGGCTCGTCAAAGCCGTGCTCGCCCTCGACCGGGGCGAACTGCCCAGGAGCCTGAACTACACCACCCCCAACCCGGACATCGACCTCGACGCGCTCAACCTGCGCGTGCACACCGAGCACTCCGCGCTCGACGGGCCCGTGCTGGCGGGCGTCAGCTCGTTCGGCATGGGTGGGGCCAACTGCCACCTGGTGCTGTCGCGCGCCACCGCGGACGAACGCCCCGAGAACCCGCTGCCCGCGCTGCCTGTGGCCCCCATCCCGGTGTCGGCGCGCACTCCGCTGGCCCTCCGCGCCCACGCCCGCGCGTTGGCCGAGTGCCATCTGGAACCCGGCGAGCTGGCGGCCGCCCTGACCACCACCCGGCGCGCGTTCGAGCACCGCGCGGTGGTCAACGCCGAGACCCGGGACGAGGCCACCGAGCTGCTCCGGGCGCTCGCTGACGGGCGCGACCACCCGCGCGTCACCGTCGGCGCGGTGTCCGAGGACGAGGGCGGGTTGGCGTTCTTGTTCCCGGGCCAGGGGTCGCAGCGCCCGGGGATGGGCCGCGAGCTGTACGAGGCGCTGCCCGCGTTCGCGGCCGAGTTCGACGCCGTCGCCGGGCACCTGGACCCGCTGCTCGGCCGCTCCACCCACGACCTCGTGCTCAGCGGGCGCCACGACCTGGACGACACCGCCGTCACCCAGCCCGCGCTGTTCGCCGTCGAGGTCGCGACCGCCGCCGTGCTGCGGGACGTGGGCCTGGTGCCGGACCACCTCATCGGGCACTCGGTGGGGGAGATCGCCGCCGCGCACCTCGCCGGGGTGTTCTCCCTCGCGGACGCGTGCGCGCTCGTCGCCGCGCGCGGCCGGTTGATGGGCGGGTTGCCGCCCGGTGGCGCCATGGTCGCGGTGCAGGCCGCGGAGGACGAGGTTGACACCACCGAGGTGGACATCGCCGCGGTGAACGGGCCGGACGCGCTGGTGCTCTCCGGTGACGCGGACGTGGTGGCGGCGGTCGCCGCGCGGTTCGCCGCGGCCGGGCGCAAGACCACCAGGCTGCGGGTCAGCCACGCCTTCCACTCCGCCCGGGTGGACCCGGTGCTGGCCGAGTTCGCCGCCGTCGCCGCCCGCCTGGAGTACGCGGAGCCGCGGGTGGCCGTCGTGTCGAACCTGCTCGGCCGCGTCGCGGGCCCGGGTGAGCTGAGCACGCCGGACTACTGGGTGCGCCACGCCCGCGACGCCGTCCGCTTCCTCGACGGCGTGCGCTCCCTCGACGCCGCGGGGGTGAGCCGGTTCGTCGAGGTGGGGCCGGGCACGGCGCTCACCAGCATGGTCGACGCGGGCATGGGGCGCCCCTGCCGGGTCCGCGTCCCCACCCTGCGCGCCGCGGGCGACGAGCTGCGCAGCACGCTGGACGCGGTGGCCGCGCTGCACGTCACCGGCACCCCGGTGGCGTGGGAGCGCCTGGTGGGCACGTCCCGCGCCAAGCTGCCCACCTACCCGTTCCAGCGCCGGTCGCACTGGCTCACCACGTCCCAGCCCGAGGCGGAGGCGCCCGAGCAGGACGGCTCGCTGCGCGCCCGGTGGTGGCAGGAGGCCGCCGACCAGCGCCCGCGCCTGCTGCTCGACGCCGTGCTGGGGCACGTCGCCCACGTCCTCGGCCACGCCGACGCCGCCGAGGTCGACCCGCGCCGCCGCTTCAAGGACCTGGGGTTCGACTCGCTCAGCGCCGTTCAGCTGCGCGACCGGCTCGCCGCGGCCACCGAGGTCGCCCTGCCGTCCTCCCTGCTGTTCGACCACCCCACGCCGCACGCCGTCGCGGGCAGGATCGCCGCGCTCCTGGCGGGCGAGGTTGCCCCAGCCGAGGACGCCCCTGCCGAGGTTGCCGCCACCGCCGCGGCCCACGGCGACCCGGTGGTGATCGTCGGCATGGCCTGCGCGCTACCCGGCGGCGTGTCCACCCCGGACGAGCTGTGGGAGCTGGTGGCCGAGGGGCGGGAGGGCATCGGCCCGTTCCCCACCGACCGCGGCTGGGGGCGGCGCGGCGTCGGCGGGTTCCTGGCCGGGGCCGCCGACTTCGACGCCGACTTCTTCGAGATCTCCCCGCGCGAGGCCCTGGCCATGGACCCCCAGCAGCGGTTGGTGCTGGAGTGCTCCTGGGAGGCGCTGGAGCGCGCGGGCATCAACCCCGCCGGGCTGCGCGGCACGGACACCGGCGTGTTCACCGGGGTCATGGGGCAGGACTACCTCGCGCCGCTGAACGACATCGACGACGACGCCCGCGGCCACGCGCTCACCGGCGGGTCGGCCAGCGTCGTCTCCGGCCGGGTCGCCTACGCCCTCGGCCTCGAAGGGCCCGCCATCTCCCTCGACACGGCGTGCTCGTCGTCGTTGGTGGCGCTGCACTGGGCGGTGCAGGCGCTGCGTCGCGGCGAGTGCTCGCTGGCGCTGGCCGGTGGCGTCACCGTCATGTCCAGCCCCGGCATGTTCGTCGAGTTCGAGCGCCAGGGCGGGCTGGCACCGGACGGCCGGTGCAAGGCGTTCTCCGACGACGCCGACGGCACCGGCTGGTCCGAGGGCGTCGCCGTGCTGGTGGTGGAGCGGTTGTCCGACGCCCGGCGCAACGGGCACGACGTGCTCGCGGTGGTGCGCGGCTCGGCGGTGAACTCCGACGGCGCCTCCAACGGGCTGACCGCGCCGAACGGGCCGTCGCAGGAGCGGGTGATCCGCCGGGCACTGGCCGACGCGGGCCTGTCCGCGTCCGATGTGGACCTGTTGGAGGCGCACGGCACCGGCACCGCGCTGGGCGACCCCATCGAGGCGCAGGCCCTACTGGCAACCTACGGCCGCGACCGCGCGGGCACGCCGCTGCGGCTCGGGTCGCTCAAGTCCAACATCGGCCACACCCAGGCCGCCGCCGGTGTCGCCGGGGTGATCAAGGTCGTGCAGGCCATGCGGCACGCCGTGCTGCCCAGGACCCTGCACGCCGAGCGCCCGTCCACCCACGTCGACTGGAGCGCCGGGGACGTCCGGCTGCTCACCGAGCAGCTGCCCTGGGAGTCCGACCGGCCGCGCCGCGCGGGGGTGTCGTCGTTCGGCATCAGCGGCACCAACGCCCACGTCATCGTCGAACAGGCCGCCCCGGCCGAGCGGGCACCCGAACCGCGACCGGTGGTCGTGCCCTGGGTGTACTCCGCGCACGACCGGGCCGCCCTCGACGCCCAGACCGCGCGGCTGCGCGGAGTCGAGGCCGAGCCCGCGGACGTGGGCTGGTCGCTGGTCACCGGGCGGGCCCGGCTCGACGAGCGGGCCGTGGTCGTGGGCACCGACCTCGACGACTTCCACGCCGACCCGGTCACCGGCCGCGTCGGCGCCACCCGCCTCGCCCTGCTCTTCCCCGGGCAGGGGGCGCAGCGGGCCGGGATGGGGCAGCGGCTCGCCGCCCGGTTCGGCGTGTTCGCCGACGCCCTCACCGAGGTGTGCGGGCACTTCGACCTGCCGCTGCGCGAGGTGATGGCCAGCGGGGAGGGGTTGTCCGACACCCGCTTCACCCAACCCGCGCTCTTCGCCCACCAGGTCGCCCTGCACCGGCTGCTGGAGTCCTGGGGTGTGCGCGGGGAAGCGCTGATCGGGCACTCCATCGGGGAGGTCGCCGCCGCGCACGTGGCCGGGGTCTGGTCGCTCGCGGACGCCTGCGCGCTGGTGCAGGCGCGCGGCCGGTTGATGGGGGAACTCCCGCCCGGCGGGGCGATGGTGTCCGTGGAAGCCACAGAGGACGAGGTGGCGCCGCTGCTGACCCCGCTCGTGTCGATCGCCGCCGTGAACGGCCCGCGCGCGGTGGTCGTGTCCGGCGCCGAGGACGAGGTGCGCGCCATCGCGGCCCACTGGCGCGAGCGGGGGCGGCGCACCAAGCGGCTCGACGTCTCCCACGCCTTCCACTCGCCGCTGGTGGAGCCGATGCTCGACGAGTTCGCCCGCGTTGCGGCCTCGCTGACCTACCGGACCCCGCGCGTCCCCGTGGTGTCCAACGTGACCGGACGGTTCGCGACGACGGAGCTGACCGACCCGGGCTACTGGGTGCGGCACGTGCGCGAGGCCGTGCGGTTCGCCGACGGCGTCGCCGCGCTGGCCGAGCGGGGCATCACCACGGTGGCCGAGCTTGGCCCGCGCCCGGTGCTCAGCGCCTCGTTGGGCGACCTCGACCCGGCCCCGCTGGCCCGGGACGCCCTCGACGAGGACGCCGCGCTGCTCACCGGCGCCGGGCGGCTGTGGGTGCGGGGCGTGGACGTGGACTGGGCGCGGACCTTCGACGGGGTCGGGGCGCGCCGCGTCGACCTGCCGACCTACCCGTTCCAGCGCAGCCGCTACTGGCCCGCGGCCGCGGGGCCGGACGTGGGCACGTGGTGCCGCGAGGTCGTCTGGGAGCCGGTCGACCTGCCCGCGGGGCAGCTCGACGGCGGGTGGGCCGTCATCCCGGGCGCCGGGTGCCCTGCCGATGTCGCTGAGCAGGTGCGGGTGGGTGTGCTGGCCCGCGGCGGCAGGCTCACCGAACCCGAGGACGCTGACGGGGTCGTCGCGCTGCTGGGGTGGGATCGGCACGAGGGCGACGGGTTGTGGGAGTTGGTGGCGCTGCGCGCCGACTTGGCGGCCCGCGGCGTGTCGGCCCCGCTGTGGTGCGCCACCAGGGGCGCTGTCGCCGTCGCTGACGAACAGGTGAGCTCGCCGGTGGGCGCGGGGTTGTGGGGCCTGGGCCGGGTCGCCGGGCTGGAGCTCGGCGCGGCCTGGGGCGGGCTGGTCGACGTGGCCGATGGTGCCTGGGACAAGCTCGCGGACGCCCTCGCCGCCAGCCGCCCGGAACTGGCACTGCGCGGCGGTGGCGCGTTCAGCCGCGGGCTCGGCCCCGCTCGCCCGGCGGCGGCCGACCCGCTCGACCTCTCCGGGGCCACCGTGCTCGTCACCGGCGGCACCGGGGCGCTCGGCCGCCACGTGGCCGCGTGGCTGACCGGTCGCGGCGCCGCCAGGGTCGTGCTCGCAGGCCGGTCGGCCGCCCCGGTCGACGGGTACGAGGTCGTCGCCTGCGACGTCACCGACGCCGACGCCGTGCGCGGCCTCGTCGGCTCGCTCGGCCCGGGGTTGCGCGGGGTCGTCCACGCCGCCGGGGTGCTGCACGACGGCCTGCTGGACGGGCTGACCCGCGAGGTGTTCGACGACGTGGTGCGCGCCAAGGTCGTCGGCGGGTGGAACCTGCACGAGGCCACCCGGGGCGTGGAGCTGGACCTGTTCCTGGTCTTCTCGTCGATCGTCGGCGTGCTGGGCAACGGGGGCCAGGGCGCCTACGCGGCGGCCAACGCCTTCCTCGACGGGCTCATCGCCCACCGGCGCGGCCTGGGCCTGCCCGGCACCGGCGTCGCCTGGGGCCCCTGGGCCGGGGAAGGGATGGCGGCCACCGAGGCCGTCGCCCGCCGGTTCGAGCGCGACGGCATCAGCCCCATGGCGCCCGAGCACGCCCTCGCCGCGCTCGACCACGTGGTCGACCACGGCATCACGCTGCCGCTGATCGCCGACGTCGACTGGACCCGCCTGGCCGCCGCGCGCGGGGCCTCCCCGTTCGGCGCGGCGCCCGCCCAGGCTGGGCGGCTGTCCGCTCGGGTCGAAGGACTGCCGGAGGGTGAGCGGCGGCGCGTCGTCACCGAGCTGGTGCGCGACACCGCGGCGGCTGTCCTCGGGCACCGCGATCCGGGCGCGCTCGACGTGACCCGCCCGTTCAAGGAACTGGGCTTCGACTCCCTGACGGCGCTGGAGCTGCGAACCGCGCTCGCCGCCGTCACCGACCTGCCCATTCCGGGCACTCTCGTCTACGACTACCCGACGCCCGCGGCGGCCGTCGACCACGTGCTTTCCCAGCTGGCCGACGAAGACACCGCCGAGGACGGCCTCGCGCGCCCCGCCGCGCCGGACGAGCCCATCGCCATCGTCGGCATGGCGTGCAGGCTGCCCGGTGGCATCCACACCCCCGACGAGCTGTGGTCGCTGGTCGCGTCGGGCGGCGAGGGTGTCGGGCCGTTCCCCACCGACCGCGGCTGGGACCCGGCCCTGTCCGGCGTCGGCGGTTTCCTGCACGACGCGGCCGACTTCGACGCGGGGTTCTTCGGCATCTCCCCGCGCGAGGCCGCCGCCATGGACCCGCAGCAGCGGCTTGTGCTGGAGTGCTCCTGGGAGGCCCTGGAGCGGGCCTGCCTCGACCCCGGGTCGCTGCGCGGTTCGGCCACCGGCGTCTACCTCGGGGTCAGCCACCAGGACTACGGGCCCCGCCTGCACGAACCGGCCGAGGGCGCCGAGGGCTACTTGCTGACCGGCCTCGCGCCCAGCGTCGTCTCCGGCCGGGTCGCCTACGCCCTCGGGCTGGAGGGGCCCGCGCTCTCGATCGACACGGCGTGCTCGTCGTCGCTGGTGGCGCTGCACTCGGCGGTGCAGGCGCTGCGCCGCGGCGAGTGCTCGCTGGCGATCACCGGCGGGGTCACGGTCATGTCCAACCCCGGGTCGTTCGTCGAGTTCGCCCGCCAGGGCGGCTTGGCCGCCGACGGGCGGTGCAAGGCGTTCTCCGACGCCGCCGACGGCACGGGCTGGTCCGAGGGCGTGGCTGTGCTCGTGGTGGAGCGGCTGTCCGACGCCCAGCGCCTCGGGCACGACGTCCTGGCCGTGGTGCGCGGGTCCGCCGTCAACTCCGACGGCGCCTCCAACGGCCTCACCGCGCCGAACGGGCCGTCGCAGGAGCGGGTGATCCGCCGGGCACTGGCCGACGCGGGCCTGCGCCCGGACGACGTCGACGCCGTGGAGGCCCACGGCACCGGCACCCGGCTCGGTGACCCCATCGAGGCGCGCGCCCTGCTCGCCACCTACGGCCGCGACCGCGCGGGCGCGCCGCTGCGGCTCGGGTCGCTCAAGTCCAACATCGGCCACACCCAGGCCGCCGCGGGCGCCGCGGGGATCATCAAGGTCGTCCAAGCGCTGCGCCACGGCGTGCTGCCCCGCACCCTGCACGTCGACACCCCGTCCGCCGAGGTCGACTGGGCGTCCGGCGGTGTGGAACTGCTGACCTCCGACGTGCCGTGGTCGCCTGGTGATCGGCGGCGCCGCGCGGGGGTGTCGTCCTTCGGCATCAGCGGCACCAACGCGCACGTCATCATCGAGGAAGGCGTGCCCCTGCCCACCGCCACGCCCGCGACCGGCGGTGTCCTGCCGTGGGTGCTGTCCGCCGCGGACGGGGACGCGTTGCGCGCGCACGCCGCCCAGCTCGCAGACCTGCCCGACGTGTCGGACGCGGACGTGGCCTGGACCCTGGCCTCCTCCCGGGCCGGGCTGCCGCACCGCGCGGTCGTCCTCGGGGCCACGCGCGAGGAGTTCACCGCAGGGCTGCGCGCGCTCGCTGCGGGGGACACCGGCGCCGGGCTCGTCGTCGGTGACGGCACCACGGCCGGGGAGACGGTGTTCGCGTTCTCCGGCCAGGGCGCGCAGCGCGCGGGCATGGGGGTGGTGCTGGCCGCCCGGTTCCCGGTGTTCGCGGACGCGCTCGCGCAGGTCTGCGCCGAGTTCGCCATCCCGGTCGCGGACGCGATGCGCACCGGCGTCGACCTGGCGCAGACCGAGTTCACGCAGGCGGCGCTGTTCGCCCACGAAGTCGCGCTGGTGCGGCTGCTGGAGTCCTGGGGAGTGCGGCCGGACGTGCTGATCGGGCACTCCATCGGGGAGGTCGCCGCCGCGCACGTCGCCGGGGTGTGGTCGCTGGCCGACGCCTGCGCGTTGGTCGCCGCGCGCGGCCGGGTGCTGCAAGCCCTGCCCGAGGGCGGGGCGATGGTGTCGGTCGAGGCCACTGAGGACGAGGTCGTCCCGCTGCTCACCCCCGGTGCCGCCCTCGCGGCGGTGAACGGGCCCCGCGCGGTGGTCGTGTCCGGGGTGCTGGCGGAGGTGGAGGCCGTCGCCGCCGCGTTCGCGGGCAGGCGCACCAAGCGGCTCGACGTTAGCCACGCCTTCCACTCGCCGCTTGTCGAGCCCGCGCTGGCGGAGTTCCGCGCGGTCGCGGAGGGGCTGACCTACCACCGGCCGCGCCTGCCGGTGCTGTCCACGCTCACCGGGCGCCTGGCCACCGCGGAGCTGACCGACCCGAACCACTGGGTCCGCCACCTGCGCGAGCCCGTCCGGTTCGCCGACGGTGTGCGGGCACTGCTGGAGCGCGGTGTGGCGCGGGTGGTGGAGATCGGCCCGGACGCCGTGCTGGCCCAGTCCGTGCACGCCTGCGCGGGCGACCGCCCGCTGCTGGTCACCGCGGCCCAGCGCCGGTCCCGACCCGAGGTCGACGCCCTGCTGGAGGCGACCGCCCGCCTGCACGCCCACGGCGCCGACGTCGACTGGACCGCCGTCGTCAGCGCGGACGGCACGCGCCCGCGGCCAGCCCACCTGCCCACCTACCCCTTCCAGCGCAGCCGGTACTGGCTGGACACGCCGACCGGCGGCCCGCGCACCGATTCGCTGTTCGCCGTGGACTGGGAGCCGGTGGCGCCCGGCACCCCCGAGACCGCGCAGGACATCGGCGTCCTGCGCCCCTCGGGTGACCTCGCCACCACCCTCGCCCGGCTCCAGGACGCCCTCGCGGGCGCGGGCAGGCTGGCCGTCCTCGTCGACGGCGCCGAGTCCGACCCTGCCCAGGCCGCCGTGGTCGGGTTGGTGCGCAGCGCGCAGAACGAGCACCCCGGACGGCTGCTGCTGGTCGACGGGCCGCTGTCTGTCGACCATCTCCCCGCCGCCTTCGCCACCGGTGAGACGCACCTGTCCGTTGTGGATGGTCGTTGGCTCGCCCCGCGACTGGTGCCCTCCTCGGGGAGCGATGCGTCCGCTGACCCGCCGTGGGAGCAGGGCGGAACGGTGCTGATCACCGGCGGGACCGGTGCCGTGGGCGGGCACGTGGCCCGCCACCTCGCAGGCACCCACGGCGTCGCGCGCGTGCTGCTGCTGAGCCGCCGCGGCCCGGACAGCCCGGACGCTTCCCGGCTTGTCGCTGAGTTGGCCGAACTGGGGTGCGCCGCGCAGGTCGTCGCGTGCGACGCGGGGGATCGGGACGCCCTCGCCGCCGTGCTGGCCACCATCCCCGCCGAACACCCGCTCACCGGTGTCGTGCACGCCGCGGGCGTGCTCCGCGACGGCCTGATCACCACCATGACCCCGGACGCCCTCGCCGCTGTCGTCACGGCCAAGGCCGACGCGGCCCGGCACCTCGACGAGCTGACCCGCGACCTGCCGGTGAGCAGGTTCGTGCTCTGCTCGGCGTTCAGCGGCCTGGTCGGTGGGCCCGGCCAGGCCAACTACGCCGCCGCCAACGCCGCGGTCGACGCGGTCGCCGCCCGCCGCCGCGCGGCGGGCCTGCCCGCGGTGTCGCTGGCGTGGGGGCTGTGGGAGTCCGGCATGGCGGACGAGCTGGGCGCGGCCGACCGGCGCAGGCTCGCCGGGTTCGGGGTCGTGGCCATGCCCGCCGCGCAGTGCCTGCGCCTGTTCGACCGCTGCCACGGCTCCGAGCGCGCCCTGCTCGTCCCCGCCGCCCTCGCCCTCACCGGCGACGACCTGCGCCCGCACCCGCTGCTGCGCCGCCTCGCCCCCGCCACCCCGCCCACCGCACAGGCCCCACGGCCCGCGCGGGTGCCGCTCAGCGAGCAGGTCGCCGGGATGGGCGAGGACGAGCGACGCGCCCACCTGCTCGCCGTGGTGCGCACCGAAGCCGCCGCTGTCCTCGGGCACCGCTCGCCCGGCGACGTCGCCCCCCGCACCGGGTTCGCCGAGCAGGGCTTCGACTCGCTGACCGGGGTGGAGTTCCGCAACCGGCTCGACGCCCTGGTCGGCACCCCGCTGACCGCCACGCTGATCTACGACCACCCGACCCCGGAGGCGGTCGCCGACCACCTCGCCACCACGACCGACCCCGGCAGCGGCGCCGGGCCGAGCATCGATGACCTCGAACAGCGGTTGGACGCCCTGGTGCCCTCCGGGGCCGACCGCGACGCGCTCGCCGCCCGGCTGCGCGGCCTGCTCGACCGGTTGGGCCGCGCCGAGCAGGCCGACCCCGCCCCGGCCGAGGCCGAGGAGGCGGTGGGGGAGCTGCTGGCCGAGGCCAGCGACGACGAGATCTTCGCGTTCATCGACAACGAGCTCGGCACGTCCTAGGCCACGACCCCCACCCACCCCGTCCCCACCGGCAGGTGCGCCGCGAACCCCAGGGAAGGACACCCGTGTCGGAAGAGAAGCTGCGGCACTACCTCAAGCGCGTCACCGCCGACCTGCACACCGCCCGCGCCCGCGTGCGGGAGCTGGAGGCGCGCGGCGCCGAGCCGGTCGCCGTGGTCGGCATGTCCTGCCGCTTCCCCGGTGGCGCGACCTCCCCGGAGCGGCTGTGGGACCTGGTCGCGCGCGGCGGCGACGCGGTGACCGCCTTCCCGGCCGACCGCGGCTGGGACACCGCCGAGCTGCTGGGCCTGGGCGCGGCCCCGGTGGGCGGGTTCCTGCCCGACGCCACCGACTTCGACGCCGGGTTCTTCGGCATCTCCCCGCGCGAGGCCCTGGCCGTGGACCCGCAGCAGCGCCTCGCCCTGGAGTGCTCGTGGGAGGCGCTGGAGCGGGCCGGGGTCAACCCCGCCGACCTGCGCGGCAGCGACACCGCGGTGTTCATGGGCACCAACGGGCAGGACTACCCGCAGCTCGTCACGTCCTCCGCCGACGCCGAGGACGTGGTCGGGCACGTGGCCACCGGCAGCGCCGCGAGCGTCCTGTCCGGGCGGGTGTCCTACGCGCTCGGGTTCGAGGGCCCCTCGGTCACCGTCGACACCGCCTGCTCGTCGTCGCTGGTGGCCCTGCACTGGGCGGTGCAGGCCCTGCGCCGGGGGGAGTGCTCGCTGGCGCTGGCGGGCGGGGTCACGGTGATGGCGACGACGGGGGTGTTCACCGAGTTCGCCCACCAGGGCGCGCTGGCCGCCGACGGCCGGTGCAAGGCGTTCTCCGACGACGCCGACGGCACCGGGTGGGGCGAGGGCGCGGGCGTCCTGGTGCTGGAGCGGCTGTCCGACGCCGAACGCCTCGGGCACCGGGTGCTCGCGGTGGTGCGCGGGTCGGCGGTGAACTCCGATGGCGCCAGCAGCAGCCTCACCGCCCCCAACGGGCCGTCGCAGCAGCGGGTCATCCTGCGCGCGCTGGCCGATGCCGGGCTGGGCACCTCCGATGTGGACCTCGTCGAGGCGCACGGCACGGGCACGCGCTTGGGCGACCCGATCGAGGCGCAGGCGTTGCTGGCCACATACGGGCAGAACCGGGCTGAGCCGCTGTGGTTGGGGTCGGTGAAGTCGAACATCGGCCACACGCAGGCCGCGGCGGGTGTCGCCGGGGTGATCAAGGTCGTGGAGGCGATGCGCCACGGGGTGCTGCCCGCGACCCTGCACGTCGGCAAGCCCTCCAGTGAGGTGGACTGGGAGTCCGGCGCGGTGGAGGTCTTGGACGAGGCTCGGGCGTGGGCGGTGGACCGGCCGAGGCGGGCCGGGGTGTCGTCGTTCGGGATCAGCGGCACCAACGCCCACGTCATCCTCGAACAGGGCCCCGACGCCCACCCCGCCGAACCCACCGCGGACACCACCGTCCCCTGGGTGTTCTCGGCCCGCGAGCCCGCGGCGCTCGCCGCCCAAGCCGAACAGCTCGCCCAGACCCCCGGGTCGGCCATCGACATCGGCTGGTCGCTCGCCTCGACCCGCGCCCACTTCGAGGAACGCGCCGTCGTCGTCGGCCAGGACCGCGACGAGGTGCTGGCAGGTCTGGCGGCACCGATGGTGCGCGGGCGCGCGTCGGGCGAAGGCAGGGTCGCGGTCGTCTTCTCCGGCCAGGGCGCCCAGCGCGCGGGCATGGGGGAGCGGCTGTACCAGCGGTTCCCCGTGTTCGCCCGCGCGCTCGACGAGGTGTGCGCGCACTTCGACCTGCCGGTGCGCCACGCCATGACCACCGGCGACGGCCTCGACCGCACCGACCTCACCCAGGCCGCGCTGTTCGCCCACGAGGTGGCCGCCTACCGGCTGCTCCAGTCGTGGGGCCTGCGCCCCACCGCCGTGATGGGGCACTCGATCGGTGAGGTCGTCGCCGCGCACGTGGCGGGCGTGTGGTCGCTGGCGGACGCCTGCACCCTCGTGGCCGCGCGCGGCAAGCTCATGGCGGCCCTGCCCGCGGGCGGGGCGATGGTGGCCGTGGAGGCCACCGAGGACGAGGTCACCCCGCTGCTGACCCCGGGCGTGTCGGTGGCAGCGGTCAACGGGCCGCGCTCGATCGTGCTCTCCGGTGTCGAGGCGGAGGTGCTGGCCGTCGCGGGGCGCCTCACCGGCAGGCGCTCCACCCGGCTCCCGGTCAGCCACGCCTTCCACTCGCCGCTGGTCGACCCCGTGCTGCCGGGGTTCCGCGAGGTCGTCGCCGGGCTGGCGTTCCGGCCGCCGCGACTGCCGGTGCTGTCCAACCTGACCGGTCGACCCGTGACGACGGAACTGGCCGACCCCGACTACTGGGTGCGCCACGTCCGCGCGGCCGTGCGCTTCGCCGACGGGGTGCGCGCGCTGGCCGCGCGCGGGGCCGACGCCGTGCTGGAGATCGGGCCGAAGGCCGTGCTGGCCGGTGCCGTCCGGGAGATCACCGGCCTGCCGGTCGCGGCCGTGGCGCGGCGGGACGTGCCCGAGGACAAGGCCCTGCTGTCCGGCGTCGGCGCGCTGTGGGTCGAGGGCGTGGAGGTCGACTGGCCCGCGGTGTTCGGCGGTCTCTCACCGCAGCGGGTCGACCTGCCCACCTACCCGTTCCAGCGCAGTCGCTACTGGCCCGCGACGGCGGCGGGCACCGGCGATGAGCTGCGGTACGAGGTCGCCTGGGCGCCGGTGGCGATCGCCGCGGGCCCGCTGTCGGGGACGTGGGCGGTCCTGGCGGGCTCTGGTGTGGACACCTCCGCCTGCGTCGAGGCCCTGGCCGCACGCGGTGCGCACGCGGTCGCCTGTGGACCCAACGACCTTGGCTCGGTGCAGCCAGCAGGCGTGGTCGTGCTGGCGGGGGAGGCCGCCGATCCTGTCAAGGACATGTGGACGGTCGCGGACCTGGCTCGCCGCGCGATCGAGTCCGGTGCCCGGGTGTGGGTCGTGACCACTGGTGGCGCCGCGGTGGCCGACGAGCCGGTGTCGCCCACCGCCGCGGGCGTGTGGGGCCTGGGGCGGGTCATCGGGCTGGAGCACCCGGGTTCCTGGGGCGGGCTCGTCGACGTCGCCGAGGGTGCCTGGGACCGCGTGGCCGAGGTGGTCGCGGCGGGGGAGGAGCGCGAGGTCGCCGTCCGCGTCGACGGGGTGTTCGCGCGCCGGGTCGTCCCGCAGGTGCTCGACGGCCCGGCGTCCGCGCCGGACGTGGCGGGCGGCACGGCGCTCATCACCGGCGGCACCGGCGCGCTGGGCCTGCGGGCCGCCCGGTGGCTCGCGGAGCGCGGTGTCGCGAGGGTCGTCCTGGTCGGGCGGACGGGTGCGCGGACGCCCGAGGTGGACGCCCTGGCCGAGGCTCACCCTCGACTAGAGGTTGAGACCCGGGCCTGCGACGTGTCCGACGCGGCTGCCGTGCGGGCGCTCGTCGCCGGGTGCGGGCCGCTGCGCGCGGTGGTGCACGCGGCGGGGGTCGTGGCCGACGTGCCCTTCGCCGAGCTGGGCGAAGAGGCGTTCGACCTGGCGGTGCGGGCCAAGGTGCGCGGTGCCGCGGCCCTGCACGAGGCCACCCTCGACCAGACCCTCGACCTCTACTTGACGTTCTCCTCCATCTCCGCGACCTGGGGTGCGGGCGGTCAAGCCGCCTACGCCGCCGCGAACGCCTTCCTCGACGGCCTCGTCGCCCGGCGCCGGGCGGCCGGGCTGCCCGGCACGTCGGTCGCGTGGGGCCCGTGGGGCGGTGGCGGCATGGTCGCCGCCGAGGGGTCCGCGCAGACCCTCGCCGAGCGCGGGCTGCGGTTGCTGCGCCCGGAGACCGCCATCGCCGCCCTGTCGCGCTCGGTGGACCACGGCCGCGCCCACTCCGTCGTGGCCGATGTCGACTGGGAGCGCCTGGCCGGTGTCTTCGACGCCGTGGGCGCCTCCGGCCTCTTCACCGAGGTGCGCCCGATGACCACCCGCGACACCACCGGCGTGGCCCAGCCCGCGAGCGGGTTGGCCGCCCTCCCGCCCGAGCAGCGCCCGGTGGCCGTCGAGGCCATGGTGCGCGAGCAGGTCGCCGCCGTCTTGGGCCACGCCGGGCCGGGGTCGATCGTCGTCGACCGGCCCTTCCGCGACCTGGGCTTCGACTCGCTGACCGCCGTGGAGTTCCGCGACCGGTTCCGCGCCGCGTCCGGGCTCCCCCTCGGCGCCACCGCCGTCTACGACCACCCGACCCCGCAGCGGCTCGTCGAGCACGTGCTCGACCTGCTCGCCCCCGCCGAGCGCACCGCCGCCGCGGTCACCGCGGCCACCGACGAGCCCATCGCCATCGTCGGCACGGCGTGCAGGCTGCCCGGCGGCATCACCGGCCCGGACCAGCTGTGGGCGCTGGTCGAGGCGGGCGGCGAGGTCGCGGGCCCGTTCCCCACCGACCGCGGCTGGGACCCCGGGCTCACCGGCTCCGGCGGGTTCCTCGACGACGCCGCCGGGTTCGACGCGGCCTTCTTCGGCATCAGCCCCCGCGAGGCCCTGGCCATGGACCCGCAGCAGCGGTTGGTGCTGGAGTGCGCGTGGGAGGCGCTGGAGCGGGCGGGCATCGACCCCACCGGGCTGCGCGGGACCGACTCCGGGGTGTTCCTGGGGCTCAGCCACATCGACTACGGCCCGCGCCTGCACGAGCCCGCCGAGAACACCGAGGGCTACCTGCTGACCGGTTCCGCGCAGGGCGTGGCGTCCGGGCGCGTGGCCTACGTGCTCGGGCTGGAGGGCCCCGCGGTGTCACTGGACACCGCGTGCTCGTCGTCGCTGGTGGCGCTGCACTGGGCGGCGCAGTCCCTGCGCCGCGGCGAGTGCGGGCTGGCCCTGGTCGGCGGCGTGGCCGTCATGTCCACCCCGGGGGCGTTCAGCGAGTTCGAGCGGCAGGGCGGGCTGGCCGCCGACGGCCGCTGCAAGGCCTTCGCCGACGAGGCCGACGGCACCGGCTGGTCCGAGGGCGTCGGCGTGCTGGCGGTCGAGCGGCTCTCCGACGCCCGGCGGCTCGGGCACCCCGTGCTGGCCGTCGTGCGCGGCAGCGCCATCAACTCCGACGGGGCCTCCAACGGGCTCACCGCCCCCAACGGCCCGGCCCAGCAGCGGGTCATCCGCCGCGCCCTGGCCGACGCCGGGCTGCGCCCCGGGGACGTCGACCTGGTGGAGGCGCACGGCACCGGGACCGCGCTCGGTGACCCCATCGAGGCGCAGGCCGTGCTGGCCACCTACGGCCGCGACCGGGACGGCGCCGCGCCGCTGCGGCTGGGCTCGCTCAAGTCGAACCTGGGCCACGCGCAGGCCGCCGCGGGCGTGGTCGGCGTGATCAAGGTGGTCGAGGCGATGCGGCACGGGGTGCTGCCGCGGACCCTGCACGCGGCGAACCCGTCGTCGCACGTGGACTGGTCGGCGGGCGAGGTCGACCTGCTCACCGAGGCCGTCGCGTGGGACACCGGGCGCCCGCGCCGCGCCGGCGTGTCCGCGTTCGGGCTCAGCGGCACCAACGCCCACGTCATCCTCGAACAGGCACCCGAGCCCGCCCCCGAGCCCGAGCCGGGACCGGTCCGCGACGCCGTGGTGCCGTGGGTGCTCTCGGCCCGCGGCGCGGGCGCGCTCGACGAGCAGGCCGCCCGCCTCATGGGGGTCGGTGGCTCGGCGGTGGACGTCGGCTGGTCGCTGGCCACCGGCCGCGCTGTGCTGGACGAGCGCGCCATCGTCGTCGGCGCCCACCACGCCGAGCTGAAGGCCGGGCTGGGCGACCTCGTCGTGCGGGGGCGTGCCGAGGGCGCGGGCCGGGTCGGCGTCGTGTTCTCCGGGCAAGGCGCCCAGCGGCCGGGCATGGGGTTGGCGCTGGCCGCCCGGTTCCCCGTGTTCGCCGAGGCGCTGGCGCAGGTCTGCGGGCACTTCGGCATCCCCGTGGCCGACGCCATGGCCACCGGCGAGGGCCTGGACCACACCGAGATGACCCAGGCGGCGCTGTTCGCCTACGAGGTCGCGCTGTTCCGGCTCATCGAGTCCTGGGGAGTGCGCCCGGCCGTGGTGATGGGGCACTCCATCGGGGAGGTCGCCGCCGCGCACGTGGCGGGCGTGCTGTCCCTGGCGGACGCCTGCGCCCTGGTCGCGGCGCGCGGCAGGCTCATGGGGGCGCTGCCCGCGGGCGGGGTGATGGTGTCGATCACCGCGACCGAGGACGAGGTGGCGCCGCTGCTGACCCGGGGCGTGGCCATCGCGGCGGTGAACGGGCCGCGCTCGGTCGTGGTGTCCGGCGAGCAGTCCGCCGTGGACGCCGTGGTCGGGCACTTCCCCGGGCGCAGGGTCAAGCGGCTCACCGTCAGCCACGCCTTCCACTCGCCGCTGATGGACCCCGTGCTCGACGACTTCCGCCGCGTGGCGGAGACCCTGGACTACCGGCTCCCGGCGATCCCCGTGGTGTCCAACCTGACCGGGGCCCACGCAACCCACGAGCTGACCGACCCGGGCTACTGGGTGCGGCACGTGCGCGGCACGGTTCGGTTCGCCGACGGTGTCGCCGCCGTGGCGGGCGAGGTCGACGCCGTCCTGGAGATCGGGCCGCGCGGGGTCCTGTCCGCCGCGGTGCGCGAGGTCGTGGACGCCACCCGGGCCCCCGAGGACGCGGCCGTCGTCGTCGCACCGCTGTCGCGCGACGCGCTCAGCGAGGACCGGGCGCTGCTGCTCGGCCTCGGGCGCGCCTGGGTGTCCGGGGTGGCGGTGGACTGGGGCGCGGTGTTCGCCGGGTTGGGGGCTCGCCGCACCGACCTGCCCACCTACGCCTTCCAGCACGAGCGGTTCTGGCTCAACCCGGGCCCGGCCGCCGCCCCCGCCGAGGCCGACGGCGAGTTCTGGGACGCGGTGCACCGCCTGGACTCCCGCTCGCTCGCGCAGGAGTTGGGCGTCGACGCCGCTGCCCTGGCGGCGGTGCTCCCGGCCCTGTCGACGTGGCGGCGCCGCGGGGAGGACCACGCGTCGCTGGACCGGCTGCGCTATCGGGCGGAGTGGGTGCCGATCGCACCCCCGCCCGCCGCGGCGGCAGGCAGCCGGTGGCTGGTCGTGGTGGACGACGACAGCCAGTGGCTCGGCTCCCGCGTCACCGCGACCATGGCCGCGCGCGGCATGCGGCACCAGGTGCTCGCGCACAACGGCGGCGACCGGGCCGCGCTGGCGAGCGCGCTGCGGGCGACCGGCGGTGGGTTCGACGGCGTCCTGTCCCTGCTCGGCACCGGCGACGCGCACGACCGCGGACCCGACACCGGGCTGCTCACCGCCGGGCTGACCCTGTTCCAGGCGCTCGGCGACGCCGGTGTGCGCGCGCCCCTGTGGTGCGCCACCCGCGACGCGGTGGGTCCCGAGGACGGCCCCGGCGACCCCGGGCGTTCGGCGCTGTGGGGCCTGGGCCGCTGCGCCGCGCTGGAGGAACCGCGACGGTGGGGCGGGATGGTCGACCTGCCCACGACCCCCGCCGGGTACCACTTGGACCGCCTCTGCGACGTCATCTCCGCGCCCGCCGCCGACGACCAGGTCGTCCTGCGCGCCCACACCACCTATGGCAGGCGGCTCACGGCGGCACCGGCCCGCCCCGCCCCCGCGTGGCGCCCGCGGGGCACCGTCCTGGTGTCCGGCGGCACCGGCGCGGTGGGCGAGCACGTCGCCCGCTGGCTCGCCGGGCGGGGGGCCGAGCACCTGCTGCTGCTCAACCGCACCGGCACCGCGCCCGCCTGGGTCGACGAGCTGGGCGCGGAGGTCACCGTCGCGGCGTGCGATGTGGCCGACGAGACGCGGCTGCGGGAGGTGCTCGCCGCGATCCCCGAGGACCGGCCGCTGCGGGCGGTGTTCCACGCCGCGGGCGTCCTCGACGACGGCGTGCTGGCCGCGATGACGCCGCGCCAGCTCACCACCGCCATGGCGCCCAAGGCGCTGGGGGCGTGGAACCTGCACCGGCTCACCAGCGGGCTCGACCGGTTCGTGGTGTTCTCCTCGGTCGCGGCGACGTGGGGCAACGCCGGGCAGGCCAACTACGCCGCCGCGAACGCCTACCTCGACGGGCTCGTCCGCCACCGCCACGCCCTCGGGCTGCCGGGCAGCAGCGTCGCCTGGGGCCCGTGGGGAGAGGGCGGCATGGCCAACGACGCCGCTGTCGCGCAGCGCATGGCCCGCGCGGGCATGGCCGCGCTGCACCCCCGGCAGGCGCTCGGCGTGCTGGAGCAGGTCGTGGCCTCGGGGGAGCCCGCGCTCACCGCCATCGACGTGGAGTGGGAGCGCTTCGCCGCGCAGCAGACCGCGACCCGGCCCACCCGGTTGTTCGAGCGCTTGGTCGAGGCGGCCCCCCAGGGGGAGAGCGCCTCGCAGCGGGAACTGGGCGCGCTCAAGCCCGCCGAGCTGCGCCGGGTGCTGCTGCACCGGGTGCGGGAAACCGCCGCCGCGGTGCTCGGGCACGGGTCGTCCGGGGTCGTGGCGCCCCGGCAGCGGTTCGCCGACCTCGGCTTCGACTCGCTGACGGCCGTGGAGCTGCGCAACGGGCTCACCGCCGAGACCGGGCTGGAGCTGCCCGCGACGCTGGTGTTCGACTTCCCGACCCCGGTCGACCTCGCCGCCGAGCTGGAGCGGCTGCTGGCCGAGGCGCGCGCGGCCGAGGACGGCCACGGCGGGGACGAGGCAGCTGGCGGGGGCGAGGGGGCGGACGAGGACGGGCTGCGGCTGGACGGCCCGTCGCTGGAGGACGAGTTCGAGTCGATGAGCGCCGACGAGCTGATCCACCTGGCGCTCGGGGACGACCGATGAGGGGGACAGGCGCGATGGACGACTCCGGCAAGCTCGTCGAGGCACTGCGTTCGGCGCTGCGGGAGAACGAGCGGCTGCGCAAGCGAGCGGCCGGGGCGCGGGCGGCGACCCCGCCCGCCGACGAGGCCGTGGCCATCGTCGGCACCGGCTGCCGCTTCGGCGGGGGCATCGCCTCCGCCGAGCAGCTGTGGGACCTCGTGGCCGCCGAGCGCGACGCGGTGGCCGCCCCGCCCGACGACCGGGGCTGGCCCGCGGGCGTGGCCCGGCCGGGGGCGTACCTGGACCGGGCGGGCGGCTTCGACGCCGGGTTCTTCGGCATCTCCCCGCGCGAGGCCACCGCGATGGACCCGCAGCAGCGCCTGGCCCTGGAGTGCTCGTGGGAGGCGCTGGAGCAGGCGGGCATCGACCCGCTGTCGCTGCGCGGGTCGGACACCGCCGTCTACTTCGGGTCCAGCCTGCACGACTACGCCCAGCGGGTGCGCGGCAACCCCGACCTGGCGGGCCTGCTGGCCACCGGCAACGCCGCCGCCGTGCTGTCCGGCCGCATCTCCTACACCCTCGGGCTGGAGGGCCCGGCCGCGACGGTCGACACCGCTTGCTCGTCGTCGCTGGTCGCCCTGCACCTGGCGGTGCGCGCCCTGCGCCGCGGTGAGTGCGCGCTGGCGCTGGTCGGCGGCGCGACGATCATGGCGACCACGGACATGTTCGACGAGTTCGGCAAGCAGGGCGGGCTGGCGGGCGACGGGCGCTGCAAGGCGTTCGGCGCGGGCGCGGACGGCACCGGGTGGGGCGAGGGCGTGGGGGTGCTGCTCGTCGAGCGGCTGTCCGACGCCCAGCGCCTCGGGCACGAGGTGCTGGCCGTCGTGCGCGGCACCGCGGTCAACCAGGACGGGGCGTCCAACGGCCTGACCGCCCCCAACGGCCCGGCGCAGCAGCGGGTGGTGCAGCGCGCCCTCGCCGACGCGGGGCTCACCCCCGGCGAGGTCGACCTGGTGGAGGCGCACGGCACGGGGACGGTGCTCGGTGACCCGATCGAGGCCCAGGCGCTGCTGGCGACCTACGGCCGCGACCGGGCGGGCGAGCCGCTGTGGCTGGGGTCGGTGAAGTCCAACCTCGGGCACACCCAGGCCGCGGCGGGCATCGCCGGGGTGCTGAAGGTGGTGGGGGCGATGCGCCACGGCGTGCTGCCCCGCACCCTGCACGCCGACGAGCCCTCCCCCCACGTCGACTGGTCGCGCGGTGGTGTCCGGGTGCTCACCCGCGCCCAGCCGTGGCCCGCTGACCGGCCGCGCCGCGCGGGCGTGTCCTCCTTCGGCGTCAGTGGCACCAACGCCCACGTGGTCCTGGAGCAGGCGCCCGCCACCGAGCCGGTGGCGCCGTCGGCGGACACCGGCGCCGTGGTGCCGTGGGTGATCTCGGCGCGCGGGCAGGGCGGTGTGCCGCGGCAGGCGCGCAGGCTCGCCACCGTCTCCGGCAGCCCCGCCGACATCGGCTTCTCCCTCGCCACCACCCGGGCGGCGCTGCCCGAGCGGGCCGTGCTGATCGGGAGCGACCCGGCGTCGCTGCTGGACGACCTCGACGACGCCGTCACCGGCACGGCGGGCGACCGCGCCGGCGTGGTGTTCGTCTTCCCCGGGCAGGGCTCGCAGTGGCTCGGGATGGGGCGCGAGCTGTGGGCGGCCAACCCCGTGTTCGCCGCCGCGATGGACGAGTGCGCCGACGTGCTCGACCGGCTGGTGGACTGGTCGCTGCGGGAGGTGGTGCTGGCCGAGCCGGGCACCCCGGAGGCCGCCCTGCTGGACCGGGTCGACGTGGTGCAGCCCGCGCTGTGCGCGGTGATGGTGTGCCTGGCCCGGCTGTGGGCGTCGTTCGGCGTCCGGCCGGACGTGGTGGTGGGGCACTCGCAGGGGGAGGTCGCCGCCGCGTGCGTCGCGGGCATCCTCTCGCTGGAGGAGGCGCTGCGGGTGGTCGTCACCCGCTCGCGGCTGCTCACCCGCCTGGCCGGGTCCGGCGGGATGCTGTCCGTGCAGGCCCCGGTGGCGGCGCTGGCCCCCGTGCTGGGGGAGGTGTCGGTCGCCGCGGTGAACGGGCCCGGCGCGACCATCCTGTCCGGCGCCACCGGCCCGCTGACCGCCGCCGCGGCGTGGTGCGAGGGCGAGGGGCTGCGCGCCCGGTGGGTCCCGGTGGACTACGCCTCGCACTCCCCGCAGGTCGAGCAGGTCCGCGACGACCTGGTGGCCGCGCTGGCCGGGCTCACGCCCAAGTCCGGCGACGTCACCTTCCGCTCCACCGTCACCGGGGGCGTCCTCGACGGCGAACGCCTCGACGCCGACTACTGGTACCGCAACCTGCGCGAGCCCGTGGGCTTCGGCGGCGCCGTCGCGGACCTGGTGGCCGAGGGGCACGACTGCTTCGTCGAGGTCAGCCCGCACCCGGTGCTGACCATGGCGATCACCGGCACCGCCGAGCAGGCCGTGGTCGGGGACACCCTGCGCCGCGACGACGGCGGCGTCGACCGGTTCCTGCGCTCGGCGGCAGCGCTGTGGGTGCGCGGCGTCGAGGTCGACTGGTCGGCCGCGTTCCCCACCGGGCGCCGCGTCCCGCTGCCCACCTACGCCTTCGACCACCGCGACTACTGGGCCGTCCCCGTGCGCGCGCACCACGCCACGCCCGGGGCCGACTGGCGCTACCGGGTGGGGTGGAAGCCCGTCGAGGTCGAACCCGCCCCCAGCACGCCCGCCCACCGCTGCGTCGTCGTCCCCGAGGACGCAGACTCGTGGGCGCTGGACGTCGTCGCCGCGCTGCGCGCCGACGGCGAGATCACCGAGGTCCGCGTGGGCCCGGCGACCGACCGGGTTTCCCTCGCGGCCGCGCTCCCGGGCGACGTGGACGCGGTGGTGTCGCTGCTCGCCGCCGCACCGGGCTGGGCGGGCCCCGGCGTGCCGCGGTCCTGGGCGGCCACGACGACCCTGGCGCAGGCGCTGCACGACAGGGGCATGGATAGTCCACTGTGGTGCGTCACCCGCGGCGCGGTGAAGGTCGCCCCCGAGGACGTGCCGGACCCCGGGCAGGCCGGGTTGTGGGGGTTGTGCCGGGTCATCGGGTTGGAGCACCCGCGTTCCTGGGGCGGGCTGGTCGACCTGGCGGACGACCCGGCGCCGCTGCTGTGGGCGCTGCGCTCGGCGACCGAGGACGAACTGGCCGCCCGGGGCACCCGCGTGCACTCGCGCAGGCTCGTGCGCGCCCCGGAGGCCGCCCCCGCCGCCGAGCGGCCCACCGGCACGGGAGCCGTCCTCGTCACCGGCGGCACCGGGGGCATCGGGCTCCGGCTCGCCCGCTGGCTGGTCGAGCGCGGCGAGCGGGAGGTCGTCCTCGTCGGCCGCACCGCCACCCGATCTGAGCAGGCGGCGGCGCTGGCGGCCGAGGTGGACGCCCGCGTCGAGGTCGTCGACTGCGACGTCACCGACGCCGACGCCGTGGCCGCGCTCCGCACCACCCTCACCGGGCGCGGGCTGGCCGTGCGGTCGGTCTTCCACGCGGCGGGCGTCGTCGAGCGGGGCGCGGTCGTCGGGACCGACACCGCGGACTGGGGCCGGGTGTGCGCGGCCAAGGTGGACGGAGCGCGGATCGTCGATGAGGTGTTCGCCCCCGCCGAGTTCGTCGCCTTCACCTCGAACGCGGGGGTGTGGGGGAGCGCCGGGCAAGCCGCCTACGCCGCCGCGAACGCCTGGGTCGACGGCTTCGCCCACGCCCGGCGCGCCCGCGGCCTGCACGCCCTCGCCGTCGCCTGGGGCGCGTGGGCGGAGGTCGGCATGGCCACCGGCGCCGCGGCCGACGAGCTGGCCAGGGTGGGCGTGCGCCCGATGGACCCGGCCGCCGCGCTGGCGGTGCTGGGCGGGGCGCTCGACGCCGACGAGACGACCCTGGCCGTGGCCGACGTGGACTGGGCGCTGTTCGCCGCGACCTACACCGCGGCCCGGCCCCGACCGCTGCTCGACGAGCTGCCCGAGGCCGCCGCGCCGGTCCCGGCGGGCGTGGTGGGCGCGGACGGCTCGGCGGCGGACCTGGTGCGGGAACTGGGCACCCTAACCCGGGCGGAACGGGGAGAACACCTACTCAGACTGGTGACAACCCAAGCCGCGGCCGTCCTAGGTTACCGGAAGGGCGAGGTCCCGCCCGCGGACAAGGCCTTCCGCGAGCTGGGCTTCGACTCGGTGACCGCCGTGGACCTGCGCAACCGGCTGGGGCGGGCCACCGGGCTCGCCCTGCCCGCGGCGCTGGTGTTCGACCACCCCACGGCGGCGGAGCTGGCCGGGCACCTGCGGCAGGCGCTGTTCCCCGCCGCGACCCCGGACACCCTGCACGCCGACCTCGACGCCCTGGAGGCGGCGGTGGCCGGGCTGGGCGCCGAGCCGGGGCACCGGGACGCGCTGCGCCCGCTGGCCCGGCGGCTGCGCGGGCTGGCCGACCGGCTCGCCGCCGAGCCCGCCCCCGCCGGGGCGGACGGGGCGGACCCGGTCGACCTGGACTCGGCCGACGCCGACGAGCTGCTGTCGCTGCTGCACAGCGAGTTCGGCCGAGGCTGAGCGCGGCGCGACCCCCTGCCCCGAGGTGAGGACGGCGATGGCGAAGCACGAGGAGCTGGTGGCGAGCCTGAAGTGGGCCACCGCCGAGCTGCGCGAGGCGCGCAGGCGGCTGCGCGCGGCCGAGGAGCGCGACGGCGAGCCGATCGCCGTGGTCGGCATGGCGTGCCGGTTCCCCGGCGGCGTCGACTCCCCGGAGGACCTGTGGGAGCTGGTCGCCGCGGGCACCGACGCGGTGGGCCCGTTCCCCACCGACCGCGGCTGGGACCTCGACGCCCTCTACCACCCCGACGCGGGCCACGAGGGCACCTTCCACGCCAGGGCGGGCGGGTTCCTGCGCGACCCCGCCGGGTTCGACGCGGGCTTCTTCGGCATCTCCCCGCGCGAGGCGCTGGCGATGGACCCGCAGCAGCGGGTGCTGCTGGAGATCGCGTGGGAGGCGTTCGAGCGCGCGGGCATCGCCCCGCACTCGCTGCGCGGCAGCGACACCGGCGTGTTCACCGGCGCCCCGTCCTCGCTGTACGGCCTGGGCTCGCCGGACCTGACCCGGGAGCTGGAGGGCTACGCGCTCACCGGGACCGGCATGGGCATGATGTCCGGCCGGGTCGCCTACACCCTGGGCCTGGAGGGGCCCGCGGTGTCGGTGGACACCCAGTGCTCGACCTCGCTGGTCGCCCTGCACCTGGCGTGCCGGGCGCTGGTGGCGGGCGACTGCTCGCTGGCCCTGGCGGGCGGGGTCACGATCATGCCCACGGTCGGGGCGTTCGTGGAGTTCTCCCGGCAGGGCGGGCTGTCGGCGGACGGGCGCTGCCGCGCCTTCGCCGCCGGGGCCGACGGCACCGGGTGGGCCGAGGGCGCGGGCGTGGTGGTGCTGGAGCGGCTGTCGGACGCGCGCAGGCGCGGGCACCGGGTGCTGGCGACCCTGCGCGGCACGGCGATCAACCAGGACGGCGCGTCCAACGGGCTCACCGCCCCCAGCGGCCCGGCGCAGCGCCGGGTGATCCGGCAGGCGCTCGACGCGGCCGGGCTGTCGGTGGCCCAGGTCGACGCGGTGGAGGCGCACGGCACCGGGACCCGGCTGGGCGACCCGATCGAGGCCCAGGCCCTGCTGGCCACCTACGGCGGGCGCGGCGCCGACGCCGAACCGCTGCACCTCGGGTCGGTGAAGTCCAACATCGGCCACGCCCAGGCCGCCTCCGGCATCGCCGGTGTGATCAAGATGGTCATGGCGCTGCGCCGCGGCGTGCTGCCGATGACGCTGCACGCCGAGGACGCGACCCCGCACGTGGACTGGGCGGCCGGGCGGGTGCGGCTGCTCACCGAAGCGCGCCCGTGGCCGCGCCGGGACGAGCCGCGGCGCGCGGCCGTGTCGTCCTTCGGCGGCAGCGGCACCAACGCCCACGTCATCCTGGAGGAGGCGGACGAGCCCGAGCGCGTCGACAGCCCCGACCTGCCCGCGGTCCCCTGGCTGTTCTCCGCCGCCGACCCGGCGGGCCTGCGCGGGCAGGCCGAGCGCTTGGCCGCGTTCGCGCGCGAGGGCGACCACAGCGCCGCCGACATCGGGCGCGCCCTGGTCACCACGCGTTCGCCGCTGCCGCACCGGGCCGTGGCGATCGGCGCAGATCGGGACGAGCTGGCGTCGGCGCTGGGGTCGTTCGACCCGGAGTCGGTCGTCACCGGGCAGGCCGACCTCGCGGGCAAGGTCGTGTTCGTCTTCCCCGGCCAGGGCGCGCAGTGGGCGGGCATGGCCCGCGAGCTGCTCGACACCGCGCCGGTGTTCGCCGCGGCGCTGCGGGCGTGCGCGGACGCGCTGGCCCCGCACGTCGACTGGTCGCTGGAGGCGGTGGTCCGGCAGGAGCCCGGCGCGCCCGGGTTCGACCGGGTGGACGTGGTGCAGCCAGCCCTGTTCGCGGTGATGGTGTCGCTGGCGGAGCTGTGGAAGTCCTACGGCGTCACCCCGGCCGCGGTCGTGGGGCACAGCCAGGGCGAGCTGGCCGCCGCTTACATCGCGGGCGCCCTCAGCCTGGCCGACGCGGCACGGGCGGTCGCGCTGCGCAGCAGGGAGATCACCGCGCTGGCCGGCGCAGGCGGCATGGTGTCCGTCGCGCTGCCCGCCGCCGACGTCGAGCGCGAGCTGGCGGGCTACGCCGGGCGGGTGTCGGTCGCCGCGCACAACGGCCCCGCCACGACCGTGGTCGCGGGCGAGCCCGACGCGCTCGACGAGCTGGTGGCGGCGTGGACCGCGCGGGAGGTGCGTGCGCGGAAGATCCCCGTGGACTACGCCTCGCACTCCCCGCAGGTGGAGAAGCTCCAGGACAGCCTGCCCGCCGCGCTGGCGGGCCTCACCCCGCGCGCGGCGGAGGTCCCGTTCCACTCCACGGTGACCCGGACCGTGCTCGGCGGCACCGAGCTGGACGCGGACTACTGGTACCGCAACCTGCGCCAGACCGTGCACTTCGAGCCGGTCATCGCGTCGCTGGTGGAGTCCGGGCACGACGTGTTCATCGAGGTGAGCCCGCAGCCGGTGCTCACGCTGGCCGTGCAGCAGACCCTGGACGCGACCGAGTCGCGGGCCGTCGTGGTCGGCTCGCTGCGCCGCGACGACGGCGGGTTGCGCCGCTTCCACACCTCCCTCGCGGAGGTCGCCGTGCGCGGGGCGTCCGTCGACTTCACGCCTGCTTTCGGCGCGGGGCCGCACAACCACGTCGACCTGCCCACCTACGCCTTCCAGCGCACCCGGTACTGGCTGTCCACCCCCGGCTTGCCCGGTGCGGGTCGCGCGGTCCCGGGCATCGGTTCGACCGGGCACCCGGTGCTCAACGCCGTGGTCGCCACGGGGGAGGGGCACCTGTTCACCGGCAGGCTCTCCCCGCGCGGCACGCCCTGGCTGGCCGAGCACGTCGTCGGGGGCACGGTCCTGCTGCCGGGGACCGCGTTCGTCGACCTCGCCCTGAGCGCGGGCGCCCACCTGGGCTGCACCACCCTGGCCGAGCTGACCTCCACGAGCCCGCTGGTGCTCGACCTCGACCGCGACACCGCCCTGCGGGTGCTGCTCGGCGCCCCGGACGACGCGGGCGACCGGGCCGTCAGCGTGCACGCCCGCCCGGAAGGCGCCGACGACGACACCCCGTGGACCTGCCACGCCACCGGCGTCCTGACCGACCCGACCGCCGTCACGGGGACTGAGCTGCGTGACTGGCCGCCCGCCAACGCCACACCCGTCGACCTCACAGGCTTCTACGACCGCCTGGCCGACGCGGGCATCGACTACGGCGAGCCTTACCGCGGCCTGCGCGCAGCCTGGCAGCACGACGGCTCGGTGTACGCGGAGATCGACACCGAGGCCGTGGCCGACAGCGGGTCGTTCGCGTTGCACCCCGCGCTGCTGGACGCCGCCTTGCAGTGCCTGGCCTTCGCGGGCAACGCCGCCGAGCAGCGGCGCATGCCGTTCGCGTGGAGCGGCGTGCGGCTGTTCGCGACCGGTGCCACCGCCCTGCGCTGCCGCCTGGACGTCGTTGACGCCGACACGGTCGCCCTGCTGGTGACCGACCCCGAGGGCGGGCCGGTGCTCGACGTGGCGTCGCTGCGCCTGCGGGCCGCCCCGCACCGGATCGCGCCCGCGGCGGACACGGCCCTGCACCGCCTCGACCTCGTGCCGGTGACCCTGCCCGACGCCGACGCGGCGGACGTGGACGTGCTCGACCTGCGCGCCCTCGTCGACGCGGGGGTGCCGGTCGCCGAGCGGGCGCTGCGTTTGACGTCGACGACGGCGGACGGCCTTCGGGAGTGGTTGGCCGCCAACGCGGCTGAGCGCAGGCTCGCGGTCGTCACCGGGATCGCCGCCGAGGACCCGGCCGTCGCCGCCGCGCACGGCCTGGTCCGCTCCGCCCAAGCCGAGCACCCCGAGCGGTTCGTGCTCATCGAGACGGATGAGGCGTCCGAACCCTCGGTGCTGCGCGCGGCGGCGTGCGGCGAACCGCAGCTCAGCCTGCGTGACGGTGCCGCCTGCGCCCCCAGGCTCGTCCGCTGGCGCCCGGAGCCCGCCGAGGACGTGTTCGGCGCGGAGGACACCGTGCTGGTGACCGGAGCGGCCGATGGCCTGGCCGGGCTCGTCGCCCGCCACCTGATCACCGCCCGGGGCGTGGCGGAGGTGCTGCTGCTGAGCCGCCGCGGGCCCGAGGCACCCGGCGCGGCGGAACTGGCCGCGGAGCTGGGCGACCGGCTCACCGTCCTGGCCTGTGACGCCTCGGACCTCGACGCGCTGCGCGCCGCCGTGGGGGAGCGCGGGCTCACCGGCGTCGTGCACACCGCGGCGTCGCTGGCGGACGGCTTGCTGGACTCGCTCGACGACGAGCGGCTGACCCGGGTGTTCCGGTCCAAGGTGGACACCGCCGTCGCGCTCGACGCGCTGGCCGACGACCACGGCGTCCGCGCCTTCGTGCTGTTCTCGTCGGTCGCCGGGCTCCTGGGCGGCGCGGGGCAGGCCGCCTACACGGCCGCCAACTCCTTCCTGGACGCCCTGGCCCGGCAGCGGCGCGCGGCGGGACGGCCCGCGGTGTCGCTGGCCTGGGGCCTGTGGGGGGTGTCCGGCGGCATGGCCGGGCGCCTCGGGGACCGGCTGCTCGACCGTGCGCGCCGCGGTGGGCTCGTGCCGCTGTCGGCCGCGGAGGCGCTGGGGCTGTTCGACAGCGCCTGCGCAGCCGGGGACGCCGTCGTCGCCCCCGTCCGGTTCGACACCTCGGCTTGGCGGTCCGGCGCCACCGCGCCCGGCGTGCTGCGCGGTCTCGTCCGCACCCCGGTCCGCAAGGCCGCCGCCAGGGCCGAGCGCTCGTCCTTCGCCGAGCGCCTGGCCGCGATGTCCCCCGCCGACCAGCGGCACGCGGTGCTGGAGCTGGTCAGCGCCCAAGCCGCCGCCGTGCTCGGCCACGCCGACGGCGACGCGCTCGACCCGGGCCGCGCCTTCCGCGACGTCGGTTTCGACTCGCTGACCGCCGTGGACCTGCGCAACCGGCTCAGCGCCGCCAGCGGTGCCCGCCTGCCTGCCACCGCCGTGTTCGACCACCCCACCCCCAAAGCCCTGGCCGAGCAGCTGCACCGCGCCATCCTCGGCACCACGGCCCCGACCGCCGCGCCCACCACCACCCGGGCCCGGGAGGAGACCGACGCCATCGCCGTCGTCGGCATGGCGTGCCGGTTCGGCGGCGGTGTGGACTCGCCGGAGGCGCTGTGGGAGGTGGTCGCCGGGGGAGTCGATGTCCTCGGACCCGTCCCGTCCAGCCGCGGGTGGCAGCGCGCGGGCGTGGGCGGCTACCTCGACGACCTCGCCGGGTTCGACGCAGGCTTCTTCGGCATCTCGCCGCGCGAGGCGCTGGCGATGGACCCGCAGCAGCGGTTGGTGCTGGAGTGCGCGTGGGAGGCGCTGGAGCGCGCGGGCGTCGACCCGCACACCCTGCGCGACAGCGACACCGGGGTCTACCTCGGCTCCAGCCTGCACGACTACGGCGAGCGGCTGAAGGGCATCCCCGAGCTGGAAGGGCTCCTGGCCACGGGCAACGCCGCGAGCGTGCTGTCCGGCCGGGTGTCCTACGTCCTCGGGCTGCACGGCCCGGCGGTGTCGGTGGACACAGCGTGCTCGTCCTCGTTGGTGGCACTGCACCTGGCCGCCCGAGCGCTGCGCGGCGGCGAGACCGGCATGGTGCTGGCGGGCGGGGTCACGGTGATGGCCACGCCGAGCCTCTTCGGGGAGTTCGAGCGCCAGGGCGGGCTCGCCGCCGACGGGCGCTGCAAGGCCTTCGGCGCGGGCGCGGACGGCACCGGGTGGGGCGAGGGTGTGGGCGTCCTGGTGCTGGAGCGGCTGTCGGACGCCCAGGCCGCGGGCCGCGAGGTGCTGGCGGTGCTGCGCGGCACGGCGGTGAACCAGGACGGCGCGTCCAACGGGCTCACCGCGCCCAGCGGCCCGGCCCAGCAGCGCGTCATCCGCACCGCCCTGGCCGACGCGGGCCTGTCCACCGCCGACGTGGACCTGGTGGAGGCGCACGGCACCGGCACCAGGCTCGGCGACCCCATCGAGGCGGGCGCCCTGCTGGCCACCTACGGCCAGGACCGCGCCGAACCGCTCTACCTGGGCTCGGTGAAGTCCAACCTGGGCCACACCCAGGCCGCGGCGGGCGTGGCCGGGGTCATCAAGTCCGTCGAGGCGCTGCGGCGCGGTGTCGTGCCGCCGACGCTGCACGCCGACGAGCCGTCCCCCGAGGTCGACTGGGACTCCGGTCGCGTCGAGCTGGCGACGGCGGCCCGGCCGTGGCCGGAGGTGGGGCGGCCGCGGCGGGCGGGCGTGTCCGCGTTCGGCGTGAGCGGCACCAACGCGCACGTCATCCTCGAACAGGCCCCCGCCGTGGACGCCCCTGGGCCGGTGGCGGTCACCGGGCCCGTGCCGTGGGTCGTGTCCGGCCGTGGCGCGGGCGGGCTGGCCAACCAGCTGTCCCGGCTTGCCGCCGCACCGGCTGACCTGCCCGTCGCCGACGTCGCGCACACCCTGGCGCTGCGGTCCCGGTTCGAGGACCGGGCCGTGGCGGTGGGGGAGACGCGCGCGGAGTTCGCGGCCGCGCTGGCGGCGGGCGAGCTGATCAGCGGACGCGTCGCCCCCGCGGGCCCGGGTCGGGTCGTGTTCGTCTTCCCCGGTCAGGGCTCGCAGTGGGCTGGCATGGGCCGGGAGCTGTGGGAGACCTCGCCGGTGTTCGCCCGCTCCATGGAACGCTGCGCCGAGGTGCTGTCCGGCCTGGTCGACTGGTCGCTGCGGGACGTGCTGGCCGACGCCGACGCCCTGCTGCGGGTGGACGTGGTGCAGCCCGCCCTCTGCGCGGTGATGATCTCGCTGGCGGAGGTGTGGCGCGCGCACGGCGTGCGGCCGGACGCGGTGCTGGGCCACTCGCAGGGCGAGGTCGCCGCCGCGCACGTGGCGGGCATCCTCACCCTGGCGGACGCGCTGCGGGTGGTGTCCGCCCGCTCGCGGCTGCTGGCCGACCTGCACGGCGGCGGCATGCTCTCGGTGCAGGCCCGGCTGTCCGATGTGGAGGACGTGCTCGACGGCGTGTCCGTGGCCGCGGTGAACGGGCCCGCGTCGCTGGTGCTGTCGGGCCCCGAGGGGGAGCTGGAGCGCATCCGGCTCTGGTGCGAGGAGCGCGACCTGCGGGCCAGGCTCGTCCCCGTCGACTACGCCTCGCACTCCCCGCAGGTGGAGGCCGTGCGCGACGCGCTGGCGGCGGAGTTGGCCGACCTGGCGCCTGCCGCCGGGGACGTCCCGCTGTACTCGACTGTGACGGGCGGGTTCCTCACGGGCGCCGAAGCCGACGCCGCCTACTGGTACCGCAACCTGCGCGAGCAGGTCGGGTTCGCCCCTGCCGTGCGCGCGCTGGCCGAGCAGGGCTACCGCAGCTTCGTCGAGGTCAGCCCGCACCCCGTGCTGACGGCCGCCACCGAGGACACCCTGTCCGCGGAGGGCGTCGCCGGTGTCGTGGCGGGCACGCTGCGCCGGGGAGACGGCGGGGTGCGCCGGGTGCTGACGTCGCTGGCCGAGGTGTGGGTGCGCGGGGTCGAGGTGGACTGGTCGCCGGAGTTGGCGGGGGCGCGCAGGGTCGCGCTGCCGACCTACGGGTTCGACCGGCGGCGGTACTGGCCCGAGCCGGTGGCGCAGACCGCGCCGGGTGTCGACGGGGAGTTCTGGTCGGCCGTCGACCGCGCCGACCTGCCGGGTCTGGCGCGGATGCTCGACGCCGATGACCTGCCCGCGTTGCAGGTGGTGGTGCCGCGCCTGTCGACCTGGTGGCGCGCGCGCCAAACCGAGCAGAGCACCCGCGACTGGCGCTACCGCGTGTCGTGGACGCCGGTGGAGGCACCGGACGCGGAGGTCGACCCGCGCTGGTTGGTCGTCGTCCCGCACGGCGCCCCGGGGTGGTCGAACGCGGTGCTCGACGCGCTGCGCAGCCGAGGCACCATTGTCCCCGTCGACTTCACCCCCAATCGGGAGGACCTCGCTCGCGCGCTCGCGGAACCCGCCACGGCAGTGGTGTCCCTGCTGGCAGCGGACACCTCCATCACCGATGCCGGGGTCGCGAACGCCTGGACGTCCACGGCGCGGCTCGCGCAGGCGCTCAGCGACACGGGCGCGTCCACACCGCTGTGGTGCGTGACCGCCGGGGCCGATGACGCGTGGCAGGACGGTCTCTGGGGACTCGGGCGCGTGCTCGGCCTGGAGAGCACGGGCGGCGGCTGCGGCCTCGTCGACATCGGCTCCACTGTGGAGGACGCCGTCGAGGATGATGCCGCCGACCTGCTCGCCCGCGTGGTGAGCGGCAGGGGTGACGAGGACCAGCTTTCGATCCAGGGGTCCCGCTTGCTCGGCCGCCGCCTGGTCCGCGACGACACCCCCGCGCCCGCCCCGCGAGAGCGCGCGACGGGTTCGGGGGCCGTGCTCGTCACCGGCGGCTCCGGCGGCATCGGGTCCCGGCTGGTGCGCTGGCTCGTCCAACGCGGGGAACAGGTCGTGGTGGTCAGCCGGTCCGGCGGCGACCCCGACCTGCCCGGTGTGGAGGCCGTGGCCTGCGACATCACCGACCGGGAGGCCGTGACCCGGCTGCGCACCGAGCTGACCGGGCGCGGGGTCCGCGTGCGCTCGGTCTTCCACGCCGCGGGCGTCGTGGAGAGCGCGCTGGTCGGCACGAGCGACCTGACGGAGTGGGCCAGGGTGTGCGCGCCCAAGGTCGCGGGTGCCCGCCACGTCGACGAGGTGTTCGAGCCGGAGGAGTTCGTGGCGTTCTCGTCCAACGCCGGGGTGTGGGGCAGCGCCGGGCAGAGCGCCTACGCCGCCGCGAACGCCTGGCTGGACGGGTTCGCCCGGCAGCGGCGGGCCCGCGGCATGCACGCGCTGTCGATCGCCTGGGGCGCGTGGGCGGAGGTCGGCATGGCCGCCGAGCCGGGCGCCGCGGCGGAGCTGGCCCGCCGGGGTGTGCTGGCCATGGACCCGGAGCGGGCGCTGGCCGTGCTCGGGGCCGCCTTGGACGCCGATGAGGTGTTCCTGGCGGTGGCCGACGTCGACTGGGCCCGCTTCGCGGAGACCTTCGCCGCGGCCAGGCGCAGGCCGCTGATCGAGGACATCCCCGAGGTCCGGGCGTTCCTCGCGGCGCGGCCGGAGGTGGCGGGCGGCTTCGCCGACGAGGTGGCGGGGCTGGCGCCGGGCGAGCGCCGGGAGCGGCTGCTGGAGCTGGTGCGCGACCGCGCCTGCCGCGCGCTGGGCTTCGCGGCGGGTGACGAGCTCGACCCGGACCGCGCCTTCCGCGACCTCGGGTTCGACTCGCTCACCGCGGTCGACCTGCGCAACGCGCTGGCCCGCGCCACCGGGCTCACCCTGCCCACCACGCTCGTGTTCGACCACCCGACCGCCGCCGAGCTGGCCGCGCACCTCGACGGCCTGCTGGTGCCCACCCGCGGCGCCGAGTCCCTGCACGCCGACCTCGACCGGGTGCGGGTCGCGGCCCAGGACCTCGACGAGGACGAGCGGGAACTGCTGGTCGACCGGCTGCGCGGGCTCGTCGCCGCGCTCGGCGGTGAGCCCCGGCCCAGCGGCGGCTCGCTGGCCGACGCCCTCGGTGAGGCCTCCGACGACGACCTGTTCGCCTTCATCGACGACCAGGTGGGCCGCCGCTGACCCTGCCCGCACCGCACCGCCCCGGGCCACCGGCCCGGGGCGGTGCGCGCGCGTCTCGGGCAGGGCGGGAGCGCGCAACATACCCGGGCACGTCGAGGTGATCCCCTAACTCGACTGGGGACCTCCCAAGCCGCGCCGACCTACTTTGGCGTGCGCGGTCCGGTGGGACGGGCCGCGCACGCCGTGCCGCACGCGCCGACGCCGGGATCGCCACTCGCCGCAACGGAAGGCCCAGATGCCGACCTCGCAGGAAAACAAGCTCCGGGACTACCTCAAGCGGGTCACCGCCGAGCTGGCCGAGACCCGCGACCGGCTCGACGAGGCGCGCGGCCGGGAGTCCGAACCCATCGCCGTGGTCGGCATGGCCTGCCGCTACCCGGGCGGGGTCAGCTCACCGGACGGGCTGTGGGAGCTGGTCACCGCCGGGGTCGACGCGATCGGCGAGCTGCCCGGCGGGCGCGGCTGGGACCTGGGCGCGCTGGCGGGCCACCAGGGCGGCTTCCTGCGCGGGGCGGACGAGTTCGACCCCGGCTTCTTCGGCATCTCCCCGCGCGAGGCGCTGGCCATGGACCCGCAGCAGCGGGTCCTGCTGGAGGTGGCGTGGGAGGCCGTCGAGCACGCCAGGATCGACGTCACCGGGCTGCGCGGCAGCCGGGCGGGCGTGTTCGTCGGCGCGGGGCCCTCCGGCTACGGCTCCGACGCCGCCGCCGTGCCCGACGGCGCCGAGGGGCACCTGCTCACCGGCGGTTCCGGGGCCGTGCTGTCCGGGCGCATCGCCTACACCCTCGGCTTCACCGGCCCGGCCGTCACCGTCGACACCGCGTGCTCGTCGTCGCTGGTGGCGGTGCACCTCGCCGTCCAGGCGCTGCGCCGCGGCGAGTGCGCGACCGCGCTGGCGGGCGGTGTCACGGTGATGGCGCTGCCCACGGCGTTCCAGGAGTTCGCCAAGCAGGGCGGGCTCGCCGCCGACGGCCGGTGCCGGGCGTTCGGCGCGGGCGCGGACGGCACGGGCTGGGGTGAGGGCGTCGGCGTCCTCGTCCTGGAGCGGCTGTCGCAGGCCCGGGCCGCGGGGCACCGGGTGCTGGCGGTGATCCGCGGCAGCGCCGTCAACTCGGACGGGGCGTCCAACGGGCTCACCGCGCCCAGCGGGGCCGCGCAGCGCCGCGTCATCCACCAGGCGCTCGCCGCCGCGGGCCTGTCCGGCGACCAGGTGGACGCGGTGGAGGCGCACGGCACCGGCACCACGCTGGGCGATCCGATCGAGGCGCACGCGCTGCTGGCCACCTACGGGCGCGGGCGCTCCGGGGACCCGCTGTGGCTGGGGTCGGTGAAGTCCAACATCGGCCACACGCAGGCCGCCGCGGGTGTCGCCGGCATGATCAAGATGATCCAGGCGCTGCGCGTCGGGGTGCTGCCGCGGACACTGCACGCCGACCAGCCCTCCCCGGACGTCGACTGGGCGTCGGGCCGGGTGGAGCTGCTGACGGACAACCGGCCCTGGCCGAGCACGGGTAACCCGCGCCGCGCAGCGGTGTCGGCGTTCGGCGTCGGCGGCACCAACGCCCACGTCGTCCTGGAATCCGCGCCCGAGACCGAGGCCCCCGAGGACACCGGGACAGTTCCCGCGTCGGGGCCCGTCTCGTGGCTGCTCTCCGGCCGCACCGCCGCGTCGCTCCCGCGCCAGGCCGCGGGACTGCTGGCGGGCATCGGCTCCGACGCCGACCCGCTCGCCGTCGCCGCCGCGCTGGCCACCACCCGCGCCGCCCTGCCCCACCGGACCGCCGTCGTCGGTGAGACCGCCGCAGACCTGCTCGACGGCCTGCGCGCGATCGCCGGGGGCGACCCGTCGCCGCTGGTGGTGCCGCCCGCTGTGGCGACCACGGGCAAGCTGGCGTTCTTGTTCTCCGGCCAAGGCGCCCAACGCGCGGGCATGGGCTCCGGCTTGTACGCGACCGAACCCGTCTTCGCCGCGGCGCTGGATGAGCTGTGCGGCCACCTCGACGAGCTGACCGGGCAGGACGTCCGGGCGGCGATGTTCGCCGGGGACGCCGGGGACGCCGAGAACACAGCGGACGCCGAGGAAGGAGCGACGCTGCTCGACCGCACCGACCTGACCCAGGTCGTGCTGTTCGCGTTCGAGGTCGCCGCCTACCGGCTGCTGGTCAGCAAGGGGCTGCGGCCGGACCACCTGCTCGGCCACTCCATCGGCGAACTCGCCGCCGCCCACGTCGCCGGGGTGTTCGACGTCGCGGACGCGTGCAGGCTCGTCGCCGCGCGCGGCGCGCTGATGCGGACCACCGGCCCCGGCGCCATGGTGTCGATCGCCGCCGCCGAGGACGCCGTGCGCGAGCTGCTCGACTCGGACGAGGTCGGGATCGCCGCGGTGAACGGCCCCGCCGCCACCGTCGTCTCCGGCGCGGTGGACGCCGTGGCGGAGGTCGCCCGCCGCGCCGCTGAACTCGGGTACCGGACCAAGCGGCTGCGCGTCGAGCACGCGTTCCACTCCGCGCACATGGACGCCGTGCTGGAGGAGTTCCGCCGGGTCGCGGAGTCCATCACCTACCACCCGGCGCAGCTGCCGATCGTCTCCGGGCTGACCGGCGAGACGGCCACCGACGCCCAGCTCCGCTCCGCGGATTACTGGGTGACCCACATCCGCGACACCGTCCGCTTCGGCGCGGGCGTGCGGCACCTGGCGGACGCGGGGGTGCGGCGCTTCGTCGAGCTGGGACCCTCCGCCGCCCTCGCCAACCTCGTCGACGCGGCCGTGGACGACGCCGTGGTCGTGCCGGTGTCGCGTGTGGACAGCGCGGAGCCGGTGGGCCTGGCCGCCGCCCTCGCCCGCCTGCACGTCGTGGGCACGCGGGTCGACTGGGCCGCCCACTACGCGGGGGTCGCCCCCGCCGACGTCCCGGTGCACTCGTTCTCCCGGGAGCGCTTCTGGCTGCCGTCCGCGCCCGCCCGCCCGGACGCCGGGCTGTGGGACGCGCTGAACGGGCTCGACGCGGCGGAACTGGGCCGCGTGTTGGGCGCCGACGACGACCAGCGCCGCTCCCTCGACACCGCGCTGCCGCTGCTGACCCGGTGGCTCGACACCCGCCGCGAGCAGGCCGCGGTCGCCGAGTGGACCTACCGGCTCACCTGGGAGCACCTGCCCACCCCCGGCGGCAGCCCCACCGGCACGTGGGCCGTCGTCGGGCACGACGACGAGGCCACCGCCCACGTGGAGGCCGCCCTGCGCGGGGCGGGGGCGCACCCCGTCCGCGCCACCGCCGACGACCTGGCAGCGCTCGACGACCTCCACGGCGTCGTCTCCCTGCTCGCGCTCGACGAGACCGCCCACCCGGGCACCCCGTCGCTGCCTGCCGGTCTCGCCGCCAACACCGCACTGGCCCAAGCCGTCACCCAGCTCGACGCCCCCGTGCCGTTGTGGCTGCTGACCAGGGGAGCTGTCGGCACCAGCCGCTCCGACGCCCCCACCGCCGACTCCCAGGCGACCACCTGGGGGCTCGGGCACGTCATCGCCCTCGAAGCGCCCGACCGGTGGGGTGGGCTGATCGACCTGCCCGCCGAGTGGGACGAGCGCACCGGCCGCACCCTGGCCGCCTGCCTCGCCTCCGCCACCGACAGCAGGCTGGCGCTGCGCCCGACCGGCGTCTTCGGCCAGCGCATCACCCGGTTCCGCCCCACCGCGCCGAGCACTGGGTGGACGCGGGGGACCACGCTCATCACCGGCGGGTCCGGCGCGCTGGCCGCCAGCACCGCCCGGTGGCTGGCCGACCACGGCGCCGAACACCTCCTGCTCGCCAGCCGCCGCGGCCCGGATGCCCCCGGCGCCGCGGCGCTGGCCGCCGAGCTGGAGGCCAAGGGCGTCCAGGTCACCACCGCGGCCTGCGACACCGCCGACCGCGACCAGCTCGCCGCCCTGCTGCGCGCGGTCCCGGCCGAGAAGCCGCTCACCGCCGTCGTGCACACCGCCGGTGTCCTGGACGACGGCGTGCTCGGCGCCCTGTCGCCCGAGCGGTTGGCGGCCGTGCTGCGGCCCAAGGTCGACACCGCCCGCCACCTCGACGAGCTGACCCGCGAGCACCCGGTCACCGCGTTCGTGCTGTTCTCCTCCCTGGCCGCGACCGCCGGGTCGGCGGGCCAGGCCAACTACGCCGCCGCCAACGCCGCCCTCGACGCCCTCGCGCAGCGCCGCGCCGCCGAGGGCCTGCCCGCCACCTCCGTGGCGTGGGGGCCGTGGGCGGGTGCGGGCATGGCCGCCGACGACACCGTCGCCGAGCGGCTGCGCAGAGCGGGGACCCCCGCCATGGAGCCGACCGCGGCGTGCACGGCGCTGCACGCCGCGGTCGCCTGCGGTGAGCCGGTGGCCGTCGTGGCCGACATCGACTGGGCGCGCTTCGTCCCGGCGTCGGCGCCTGCCAAGGCCCGCGCGTTCTTCACCCCCCTGGGCAGCGAGCTGCCCGCCGCCGAGCAGGCGACCCCCGGCACCGACTGGGCGGGTCTGCGCGGTGCCGACCGCGTCGCCGCGCTGACGACCCTGGTGCGCGCGCACGCCGCCGCGGTGCTCGGGCACGACGGCCCGGACCGGGTGGAGGCGTCGCTGTCGTTCCGCGAGAACGGGTTCGACTCGCTGACCGCCGTGGAGTTCCGCAACCGGCTCACCGCGGCCACCGGCCTGCGGCTGACGCCCACGCTCGTGTTCGACTTCCCCACCCCCGCCGAACTCGTCGCCCACCTCGACGGCCTGCTCGGCGGGCGGGAGACGCCCGCCGAGGCCGCCCCGGCGGTGGCGGTGGTGGCCGATGACCCCATCGCGATCGTCGGCATCGGCTGCCGCTTCCCCGGTGGCGCGGACACCCCGGAGGCCTTCTGGCGGCTCATCGCGGACGGGGTGGACGCGCTCGGCCCGTTCCCCGCCGACCGCGGCTGGCCCACGACCGGCGGCGACCACGCCCGGGTCGGCGGGTTCCTCGCGGACGCGGCCTCGTTCGACGCCGCGTTCTTCGGCATCTCCCCGCGCGAAGCCCTCGCCATGGACCCGCAGCAACGGCTGCTGCTGCACACCTCCTGGGAGGCGCTGGAGCGCGCGGGCCTGGACCCGGCGGGCCTGCGCGGCGGCCGGGTCGGGGTGTTCATCGGCACCAACGGGCAGGACTACCCGGCGCTGCTGGCCCGCGCGGAGGACGACCTCGGCGGGCACGCCGCCACCGGCAACGCGGCCAGCGTCGTCTCCGGGCGCATCGCCTACGCGCTGGGCCTGCACGGCCCGGCGATCACCGTCGACACCGCCTGCTCGGCGTCGCTGGTGGCCCTGCACCTGGCGGCCGAGTCGCTGCGCCGCGGCGAGTGCGACCTGGCGCTGGCCGGTGGCGCCACGGTCATGTCCACCCCGGCCGCGTTCGTCGAGTTCGCCCGCCAGGGCGGGCTGGCCGCCGACGGCCGGTGCAAGCCCTTCGGGGCCGGGGCGGACGGCACGGGCTGGGGCGAGGGCGCGGGCGTCCTCGCCGTCGAGCGGCTGTCCGACGCGCGCAGGCTGGGCCACCCGGTGCTGGCCGTCGTGCGCGGCAGCGCCATCAACTCCGACGGCGCCTCCAACGGCCTGACCGCGCCCAACGGGCCCGCCCAGCAGCGGGTCATCGCCGACGCCCTGCGGCGGGCCGGGCTCACCCCCGCCGACGTCGACGTCGTGGAGGCGCACGGCACCGGCACCGCGCTCGGTGACCCGATCGAGGCGCAGGCGCTGCTCGCCGCCTACGGCCAGGACCGGGCCGAGCCGCTGTGGATCGGGTCGGTGAAGTCCAACATCGGCCACACCCAGGCCGCCGCGGGCGTCGCGGGCGTGATCAAGCTGGTGCTGGCCATGTCCGCCGGGGTGGCGCCGCGCAGCCTGCACGCCGACGAGGTGAGCCCGCACGTGGACTGGGCGGCAGGCGCGGTGCGCGTGCTGGCCGACAGCCGCCCGTGGCCCGCGGGCGACCGGCCCCGCCGCGGCGCGGTGTCGGCGTTCGGGGTCAGCGGCACCAACGCCCACGTGATCATCGAGGGCGTTGACCCCGACCCCACCCCCGCCGCGGTGGATCGCCCGGCGGTGTGGGTGCTGTCCGGGCGCACGGACGATGCGCTGCGCGCCCAGGCGGGCCGGTTGCTCGACGCGGTCGACGGTTCGTCCACCCAGGACATCGCGTTCTCGTTGGCGACGACGCGCACCGCGTTCCCCAGCAGGGGCGCGGTGGCGGGGTCGAACCGGGAGGAGCTGCTGGCGGGGCTGCGTGCCGTGCGCGACGGCGGTCCCGGCCCGCTGGTGGGCACGGCGTCGCCCGTGGGCAGGCTCGCCGTGGTGTTCCCCGGGCAGGGCGCACAGCGCGTGGACATGGGCAAGCAACTGCACGCCGCCTTCCCGGTGTTCGCTGAGGCTTTCGACGAGGTCGCCGCCCACGTGGACACCCGGCTGCGGCGTCCGCTGCGCGAGGTCATCGCCGGGCCGGACCTGCACGACACCGAGTTCACCCAGCCCGCGCTGTTCGCCGTCGAGGTCGCGCTGCACCGGCTGCTGCTCAGCTGGGGCCTGCGCCCGGACGTGCTCGCGGGTCACTCGATCGGTGAGATCGCCGCCGCCCACGTCGCCGGGGTGCTCGACCTCCCGTCCGCCGCCGAGCTGGTGGTGGCGCGCGGGCGGCTGATGCAGGACCTGCCCACGGGCGGGGCGATGGTGTCGGTGACGGCACCGGAGTCCGAGGTGCTGGCGCTGCTGGACGGCACCGGTGTCGACATCGCGGCCGTGAACGGGCCCAACGCCGTGGTGCTCTCCGGTCCGGACGACGCGGTGGCGCGGGTGGCCGACGCCTTGGCCGCCCGGGGGCACCGCACCAAGCAGCTGCGCGTCAGCCACGCCTTCCACTCCGCGCTGATGGAGCCCGCGCTCGACCGCTTCCGCGCGGTGCTCGACGGCCTGACCTTCGCCGCCCCGACCATCCCGGTGATCTCCGCGGTGACCGGGCGCGAGGCCGCTTTCGACGCCGACTACTGGATCACCCACGCCCGCCACGCGGTGCGCTTCGCCGACGCCCTCACGACCCTCCAGGAGCACGGCGCCACGCACGTCGTCGAGGCGGGGCCCGGGGGAGCGCTCAGCGCCATGGCCGCCGAGGTCGTGCCCGGCGCGGTCGCCGTGCCGCTGCTGCGCGGCACCGACGACGAGCCCGCGCTGGTGCGGACCGCCCTGGCGAAGCTGCACGTCAGCGGTGTGGCCCTGGACTGGCGGGCCGTGTTCGCCGCGGACAACCCGCGCCGGGTCGCCCTGCCCACCTACGCCTTCCAGGGCGAGCGGTTCTGGCCGCGCCTGCGCCCGAGCGCCGAGGACCACGGCCTCGGCTACGGCGTGCACTGGCAGCGGATCACCGGTGAGGCATCCGCGGGCGGGCGCTGGCTGGTGCTGGACCCGGACCTCGCGGAGGCAATGGCCGCTCGCGGCGTAGAGGTCGTGGACGACGGCCAGGACGCCACCGGTGTGCTGTACGCGCCGGGCAGAGCCGCGGACGTGCCGCGCACGCTGGGGGAGCTGGCCCAGGCCGGGGTGAGCGCTCCGCTGTGGTGCGTGACGCGCTCCGCCGTGGCGCTGGGAGGCGAGGACGTCGATCCCGAGCAGGCCGCGGTCTGGGGGCTCGGGCGCGTCGCGGCGCTGGAAGTTGGGGTCCGCTGGGGCGGCCTGATCGACCTGCCTGCCGACACGGACGATATCGACCAGCTCATCGCCGCCCTGGCGGGCACGGAGGACCAGGTCGTCGTCCGCGGCGCCGCCCGCTACGGGCGCCGCATCACCCGCGCCGCCGCCAGCGGTGCGACCTGGACCCCGCGCGGCACCGCGCTCGTCACCGGTGGCACCGGCGGGATCGGCGCCGAGGTCGCGCGGTGGCTCGCGCGCGGCGGGGCCGAGCACGTCGTGCTGGCCAGCCGCTCGGGGCGCGACGCGCCCGGCGCGGAAGCCCTGGTCACCGAGCTGGGCGACCTGGGTGCCCGCGTCACCGTCGTGGCGTGCGACCTGGCCGACCGCGCCGCCGTCGACGCGCTCGTGGCCGAGGCCACCGCGGACGGCGAGCCGATCCGCAGCGTCTTCCACGCCGCCGGGGTCGCCATCGACGCCCCCGTCACCGAACTGGACGCGGACGGCCTGGCCGAGGTGTTCGCGGCGAAGGCGCTCGGCGCCGCCCACCTGGACGCCGCGCTGGGGGACGTGGACGCGTTCGTGCTGTTCTCCTCCGTCGCCGCGGCCTGGGGCAGCGGTGGTCAGGCCGCGTACGCCGCCGCCAACGCCTACCTCGACGGTCTCGCCGCCCGCAGGCGCGCCCGCGGCGCCACCGCCACGAGCGTCGCCTGGGGGCCGTGGGCCGAGGTCGGCATGGCCACCCGCGACGGCGCCGCCGACCGGCTCACCCGCCGCGGCGTGCGGCTGCTGCCCCCGGGCACGGCGCTGGCCGCGCTGGGCTCGGCCCTGGCCGACGACGTGACCGGGCTGGTCGTCGCGGACGTCGACTGGGACCGGTTCGCCCCGGTGTTCACCAGTTCCCGCCCCAGCCCGCTGCTCGCGGAGCTGGTCGAGGCGCCCGAACCCGCCGCCGAGGACACCGGCTTCGCCGCCGGGCTGGCCGCGATGACACCGCCGGAGCGGCTGCGCCACACCCTCGACCTGGTGCGCCGCGAGGCCGCCGCCGTCCTCGGGCACACCGGCACCGGCGCGGTGGGCCGGGACAGCAGCTTCCAGAGCCTGGGCTTCGACTCGCTGCTCGCCGTCGAGTTCCGCACCGCCCTGGCCGCCCGCACGGGCCTGGACCTGCCGGTCAGCCTGGTCTTCGACCACCCCACCCCGGCCGCGCTCGCGGAGCACCTGCTCACCGGGGTCACCGGGCCCGCCGCGGTCGCCACCACGGCCGCCGCGGTGTCGGACGACCCCGTCGTCATCGTCGGCATGTCCTGCCGGTTCCCCGGCGGCGTCGACTCCCCGGAACAGCTGTGGGACCTCGTGGCCGCGGGCGGCGACGCGGTAGGCGGCTTCCCGACCGACCGCGGCTGGGACCTGGCAGGCCTGCACGACCCGAACCCCGACGCCCCGGGCAAGACCACGGCCAGCGCGGGCGGGTTCGTCCTGGGCGCCGCTGAATTCGACGCCCCGTTCTTCGGCATGAGCCCCCGCGAGGCGCTGGCCACCGACCCGCAGCAGCGGCTGGTGCTCGAAACCGCGTGGGAGGCCTTCGAGCGGGCCGGGATCGTGCCCGCCGCGCTGCGCGGAAGCGACACCGCGGTGTTCGTCGGCGCGGGCGCCTCCGGCTACGGCAGCGGCGTCACCGAGGTCCCGGAGGGCGCCGAGGGCTACCTGATGACCGGTGGCGCGGGCAGCGTCCTGTCCGGCCGGGTGGCCTACGCGCTCGGCCTGGAGGGGCCCGCGGTCACGGTGGACACGGCGTGCTCGTCGTCGCTGGTGGCCCTGCACCTGGCGTGCCGGGCGCTGGCCCAGGGGGAGGCGTCGCTGGCCCTGGCCGGTGGCGTCACCGTGATGGCCACCCCGGGGGCGTTCATCGAGTTCTCCCGCCAGCGGGGGTTGGCCGACGACGGCCGCTGCAAGTCCTTCGCCGCCGCGGCGGACGGCACGGGGTGGGCCGAGGGCGCGGGCATGCTGGTGCTCGAACGGCTCTCCGACGCCCGCCGCAACGGCCACGCCGTGCTGGCCGTCGTGCGCGGCAGCGCCATCAACTCCGACGGGGCGTCCAACGGGCTCACCGCTCCCAGCGGCCCGGCCCAGCAGCGGGTGATCCGGCAGGCGCTGGCCAACGCGGGCCTCACCGCCGCGGACGTCGACGTGGTGGAGGCGCACGGCACCGGGACCCGGCTGGGCGACCCGATCGAGGCGCAAGCCCTGCTGGCCACCTACGGGCAGGACCGCGCGGAGCCGCTGTGGCTGGGGTCGGTGAAGTCCAACCTCGGGCACACCCAGGCGGCCGCCGGCGTCGCGGGCATCATCAAGGTCGTCCACGCGATGCGCCACGCGACGCTGCCGCGCACCCTGCACGTCGACGCCCCCACCCCGCACGTCGACTGGTCGTCCGGCGCCATCCGCCTGCTGGAGCAGGCCCGCCCGTGGGACGTCGACCGCCCGCGCCGGGCCGCCGTGTCCGCTTTCGGGGTCAGCGGCACCAACGCCCACGTCATCCTCGAAGAACCGGTCACCCTCGAAGAGGCCGAACCCGCGCCCATGCCGCCGCAGGCCGATCATCCGGCGCTCGTCCCGGTGTCCGGCCGGACTCCGCAGGCGTTGCGGGACAACGCCGCGCGGTTGCTGGACCTGCTCGCGGAGCAGCCCACGACCACCCCGGCAGACCTCGCCGCCCAGCTTGCCGCGACCCGCAGCGTCTTCGAGAACCGGGCCGTCGTGCGCGCGGACGACCGCGCGGGCCTGGGGTCGGGGCTGCGGGCGCTGGTCGAGGGCAGCACGTCGCCGCACGTGGTCACCGGCACGGCCGACGCCGACCGCACGGTCGCGTTCGTCTTCTCCGGGCAGGGCGCCCAGCGGGCGGGCATGGGCGAGCGGCTGCACGCCGCCCACCCGGTGTTCGCCGCGGCGTTCGACGAGGTGTGCGCCGAGCTGGACCGCCACCTGGACCGTCCGCTGCGCGAGGTGGTGTTCGGCGGGGGCGACCTCGTTGACCAGACCGGCTACACCCAGGCCGCGCTGTTCGCCGTCGAGGTCGCCCTGGTGCGGCTGCTGGAGAGCTGGGGGGTGCGACCGGACTACGTCGGCGGCCACTCCATCGGGGAGCTGACCGCCGCCCACGTCGCCGGTGTCCTCGACCTGGCCGACGCCGCCGAGCTGGTCGCCGCCCGCGGCAGGCTGATGCAGGCGCTCCCGGCCGGTGGGGCGATGGTCGCGGTGCGCGCCGACGAGGACGAGGTCGTCCCGCTGCTGGTCGACGGCGTGTCCATCGCGGCTGTGAACGGGCCCGGCGCCGTCGTCGTCTCCGGTGCCGCCGACGCCGTGGCACGGGTGGTGGACCGGGTGCGGGAGCTGGGGCGCAAGACCACCGCCCTGCGCGTCAGCCACGCCTTCCACTCGGCGCTGATGGAGCCGATGCTGGCCGAGTTCCGCGCCGTCGCCGCCCGGCTCACCTACCGCAAGCCGGTGCTGCCGGTCGTCTCCAACCTCACCGGGCGCCTCGTGACCGGCGACGACCTGCGCACCGCCGACTACTGGGTCGACCACGTGCGCGGCACCGTCCGCTTCGCCGACGGCGTGCGGGCGCTGGCCGCGGCGGGGGTCGACTGCTTCCTGGAGGTCGGGCCGGACGCGGTGCTGGCGGCCGCGATCGGCTCGGCCGTCGACGACCGGGACGAGCTGCTGGTGGCCGCGACCCTGCGCCGCGACCGGGACGAGGACGCCGCCCTGTCCGCCACCGTCGCCCGCCTGCACGTTGGCGGTGTCCCGGTGGACCTGGCGGCGCTCACCGGCCCGGCCCGCGGCGGGGTGCGGCTGCCCACATACGCCTTCCAGCGCAAGCACTACTGGCTCGCCGCGACGCCCGCGATCAGCGCCGACCAGGAGCCCACGGGCCGCGAGCTGCTGCCCGGTGCGGTGACGATCGCAGGCGACGGGGGCGCGGTGCTCACCCACCACCTGTCGACCCGCGCCCACCCGTGGCTCACCGGGCACCGGGTGTCCGGCCGGGTCCTGTTCCCCGGCACCGGGTTCCTCGACCTGGCCTTCACGGCGGCGGACCGCGTCGGGGCCGCGCGCATCGAGGAGTTCGTGCTCGCCGCGCCGCTGGTGCTCGACGAGGACGCCCAGCTCCAGGTCTCCGTCGGCGCCCGCGACACCACCGGCGCCCGCACCGCGCAGGTGCACTCCCGCCGCGGCCCGGAGCACCCGTGGGTCCACCACGGCAGCGCCATCCTCACCGACGCGCAGGCCACCCCCGCGTTCGACCTCGCGGAGTGGCCGCCGCCGGGAGCCGAACCGGTGGACACCGCCGACGTCTACGACCGGTTTGCCGCACGTGGGGTCGACTACGCGCCGCCGTTCACCGGGCTGCGCGCGGTGTGGCGGCGCGGGGAGGAGTTGTTCGCCGAGGTCGAGTTGGCGGACACGGCAGGCGTGGACGGGTTCGGCCTGCACCCGGCACTGCTCGACTCCGCCCTGCACGCGCTGGACTTCGCCGCCGGTGACGGGACGCCCGACCGCCGCCTGCCCTACGCCTGGACCGGGGTCGACCTCCACGCCACCGGCGCCACCGGCCTGCGCGTGCGCCTGGCCCCGACCGGCCGCGAGACCACGTTCGCCGTGCAGGCCGCCGACCTCACCGGGCGGCCGGTGTTCGCCGCGGAGTCGCTGGTGCTGCGGGTGGCGCCGGACGAGGTCGAGGTGCCCGCCGCCCCCGCCGAGGCGCAGCAGGCCCCCGCCCGACCCACCGCCTCGGCCCCGGCCGCCGAGCGGGTGGTGCCGGACGAGGAGGCGCTGCTGGCGATCGTGCTGGCCGAGGCGGCCGCGGTGCTCGGCTACGACAGCGCCGAGGAGATCCGCCCCAAGCGCACCTTCTCCGACCTGGGGTTCACCTCGCTGACCGCCGTCGAGCTGCGCAACGCGCTCACCACCGCCGTGGGCATCCGGCTGCCCGCGACGCTGGTCTTCGACCACCCCACCCCGCTCGCCCTGGCCCGCCACCTGCGCGCGGAGCTGCTCGGTGAGGACGACACCCCGCGGGTGAGCGCCCCTGGGCGCGCCTCGACCACCGACGACCCGATCGTCATCGTCGGCATGGGCTGCCGCTACCCCGGCGGCGCCGACTCGCCCGCCGCCCTGTGGGAGCTGGTCGACACCGGCACCGACGCCATCACCACCCTGCCCGCCGACCGCGGCTGGGACCTCGAAGCCCTCTACGACCCGGACCCGGACACCCCCGGCACCTGCTACGCCCGCGAAGGCGGCTTCCTGCACGACGCGAGCCTGTTCGACCCCGGTTTCTTCGGCATCTCCCCGCGCGAGGCCGTCGCCATGGACCCGCAGCAGCGGCTGCTGCTGGAGACCTCCTGGGAGGCGCTGGAGCGGGCGGGCATCGACCCGGAGACCCTGCGCGGCACCCAGACCGGGGTGTTCGCGGGCGTGACCTACCAGGACTACACCACGGTGCTGCTGTCGGCGAAGGACAGCGCGGAGGGCTTCCTGGGCACCGGCAACTCGCCCAGCGTGCTCTCCGGCCGCATCGCCTACACCCTCGGGCTGGAGGGCCCGGCCGTCACCGTCGACACCGCGTGCTCGTCGTCGCTGGTGGCCCTGCACTGGGCCTGCCACTCGCTGCGCCAGGGCGACTGCTCGCTGGCGCTGGCCGGTGGGGTGACGGTGATGGCCACCCCGGGGTCGCTAATCGAGTTCAGCAGGCAGCGCGCGCTGGCCCCGGACGGGCGCAGCAAGGCGTTCTCCGCCGACGCCGACGGCGCCAGCTGGGGCGAGGGCGCGGGCATGGTCGTGCTGGAGCGGCTGTCCGACGCCCGCCGCAACAACCACCCGGTGCTGGCCGTCGTGCGCGGGTCCGCGGTGAACTCCGACGGGGCCTCCAACGGGCTGACCGCCCCCAACGGGCCCTCGCAGCAGCGGGTCATCCGCCGCGCCCTGGCCAACGCCGGGCTCAGCGCCGCCGAGGTCGACCTGGTGGAGGCGCACGGCACCGGCACCACCCTCGGGGACCCGATCGAGGCCCAGGCGCTGCTGGCCACCTACGGCCGCGAGCACCCCGAGGACCGGCCGCTGTGGCTGGGGTCGGTGAAGTCCAACATCGGCCACCCGCAGGCCGCCGCGGGCGTGGCGGGCGTGATCAAGGTCGTGGAGGCCATCCGGCACGCCAGGATGCCCAGGACCCTGCACGCGGGCGAGCCGTCGCCGCACGTGGACTGGACCGCGGGGGCGGTGCGGCTGCTGGCCGACGCGCGCCCCTGGGACAGCGCCGGGCGCCCGCGCCGGGGCGCGGTGTCGTCGTTCGGCATGAGCGGCACCAACGCCCACGTCATCCTGGAGCAGCCCACCGACGAGCCCGTCGACCAGCCCACCGCCGCCGAGCCGGTGCCCCTGGGCGGACCGACGCCGTTCCTGCTCTCGGCCCGCACCGCCGCCGCCCTGCGCGGGCAGGCGGAGCTGCTGGCCGCGGCGGTGGACGGCGCGGGGGAGCTGTCCGACCTCGCCCACTCGCTGCGGAGCACGCGGGCGCTGTTCGAGCACCGCGCGGTCCTCGTCGGCGCCGACGCCGACGAGGTGCGGGCGGGTGCCCGGGTCCTCGCGGCGGGCGAACAGGCCGACTCCGTCGTCACCGGGATGGCCGACCTGGCGGGCAAGACGGTGTTCGTCTTCCCCGGCCAGGGCGCCCAGTGGGCGGGGATGGCGACCGAGCTGCTGGCGACGTCGCCGGTGTTCGCCGAGTCCATCGACGCGTGCGAGCAGGCGCTGAGCGCCTATGTGGACTGGTCGCTGCGCGACGTCCTCGCCCAGGGCGCGGAGCCGTTGGAGCGGCTGGACGTGGTGCAGCCCGTGCTGTTCGCGGTGATGGTGTCCCTGGCGCGGCTGTGGCAGGCGCACGGTGTGCGGCCCGCGGCCGTGTTGGGCCACTCGCAGGGTGAGATCGCCGCCGCGCACGTCGCCGGGGCGCTCTCGCTCGACGACGCCGCCCGGGTGGTGGCCCTGCGCAGCAAGGCGCTGCTGGCGCTGAGCGGGCACGGCGGCATGGTGTCGTTGCAGGTCTCCCGCGCCGACGCGGAAGACCTGATCGGCGGGTGGGGCGAGCGCGTCTCCATCGCCGCGGTGAACGGGCCCGCGGGCACCGTGGTGTCCGGCGACGCCGACGCGCTCGACGAGCTGGTGGCCGAGTGCGAGCGCACCGGCACCCGGGCCCGCCGCGTCCCGGTCGACTACGCCTCGCACTCCGCGCACGTCGAGCGCATCGAGGCGGAACTGCTCGACGTGCTCGACGGGCTGGAGCCCACCGCGCCGACGATCCCGTTCTACTCCACTGTGGACGACGCGTGGGTCGACTCGGCGGTGTTCGACGCGGGCTACTGGTACCGCAACCTGCGCCGGACCGTGCGCTTCGAGGACGGCACGCGGGCGCTGCTCGCCCGCGGGTTCGACGTGTTCGTCGAGGTCAGCCCGCACCCGGTGCTCACGATGGCCGTGCAGCAGACCGCGGAGTCGGTGGACGTGGACGGTGAACCGGCCGTCGTCGGGTCGCTGCGCCGGGACGAGGGCTCACCCGCCCGATTCCTGCGGTCGGTGGCCGAGGCGCACGTGCGCGGCGTGCCGGTCGACTTCACCGCGCTCACCCAGGGGCGCCGCGTGGAGCTGGCGACCTACCCGTTCCAGCGCACCCGGTTCTGGCCCACCCCCGGCACCCCCGCGGACACCACCGCCGTGGTCGACGCCGTGTCCGCCGAGTTCTGGCGGTCCGTCGCGCAGGCCGACGCCGACGACCTCTCGCGCCGGTTGGGCGTCGCCCCGGACACGCCGCTGCACGAGCTGGTGCCCGCGCTCGCCGACTGGCGCCGCCGCCAGGAGGAGCAGCACACCGTCGAGGAGTGGGGTTACCGGGTCCGCTGGCAGCCCGTGCGCGACCAGCGCGCGACCCCTGCGGGCACGTGGCTCGCGGTCGTCCCGGCGGCCTTCGACGGCGACCCGTGGGTCGCGTCCGTGCTGGCGTCGCTGTCCGAGGCCGGTGTGGCGCTCACCCCGCTGGTCGTGGGCAGCCCGGACCGCGCGGCGTTGGCCGATGAGCTGGCCGGGCACGACTTCGACGGCGTGCTGTCGCTGTTGGCCCTGGACGAGAGCCCCGACACCGCCGAACCCGCGCTGCCCGCCGGGCTCGTCGGCACGCTCACCCTCGTGCAGGCGCTCGACGACGCCGGTGCCGCCGCCCCGGTGTGGTGCGTGACCCGCGAGGCCGTGGCGCCGCGCGAGGTCGACCGGGTGGCGTCGGTGGCGCAGGCGCTGGTGTGGGGCTTCGGCCGGGTCGTCGCGCTGGAGAGCCCGGCCCGGTGGGGTGGCCTGCTCGACCTGCCCGCCGAGCCCGACCACCGCGCGGGCGAGCGCGTCGCCGCCGCCCTGGCGGGCTCCGACGAGGACCAGCTCAGCGTGCGCTCCTCGGGCACCTTCGCCCGGCGGCTGGTGCGCGCGCCCGGCCGCACCCTGCGGGCGACGGCGTGGCGGCCCACCGGCACCACGCTGATCACCGGTGGCACCGGTGCCCTCGGCGGCCACCTGGCCCGGCACCTCGCCAGCGCCGGTGCCGAGCACCTGCTGCTGCTCAGCCGCAGCGGCCCGGACGCGGCGGGCGCCGAGGAGTTGGCCGCCGACCTGCGGGCACTGGGGGCCGCGGTGACGATCGCCCGCTGCGACGCCTGCGACCGCGACGCGCTGGCCCGCGTGCTCGCGGAGGTCCCGGAGCGGTTCCCGCTGCGCGCTGTCGTGCACGCCGCCGGTGTCCTCGACGACGGCGTGGTCGAGTCGCTGACCCCCGACCGCCTCGCCGGGGTCGTCGCGCCCAAGTGGACGGCGGCCTGGAACCTGCACGAGCTGACCGGTGACCTCGACGCGTTCGTCCTGTTCGCTTCGACCGCGGGCGTGTGGGGTGGCCCGGGGCAGGCCAACTACGCCGCCGCCAACGCCGCGCTCGACGCGCTGGCCGAGCACCGGGCCGGACTGGGCCTGCCCGCCACCTCGATCGCCTGGGGCCCGTGGGGCGAGGAGGGCATGGCCGGGAACGCGGCCGTGGCCGAGCGCCAGCGCAAGGGCGGCATCCACGCCCTGCCGCGGGCGCTGGCCCTCGACGTCCTGCTCGCCGCGGTCAGCTCCGGGGTGCCGTCGCTGACCGTGGCCGGGGTCGACTGGTCGGTGTACGCGCCCGCCTTCACCGCCCTGCGGCCCAGCCCGCTGCTGGCGGGGCTGCCCGAGGCGGTCGCCGCCGTCGAGGCCGCGGCGGCGCGGCCGGGCGGGGCCCCGACCGGGTTGCGCGAGCGGGTCGCCGGGCTCACCGGGGCCGACCGGGAGCGGGCCGTGCTGGAGGTGGTGCGCGAGCAGGCCGCCGCCGTGCTCGGCCACCCCGGCGCCGACGCCGTCGAGCCCCGCCGGGCGTTCTCCGACCTCGGGTTCGACTCGCTGACCTCGGTGGACCTGCGCAACCGGCTCGCCGCCGCCACCGGGCTGCGGCTGCCCAGCACGCTCGTGTTCGACCACCCCACCGCCACCGCGCTGGCCCGCCACCTGCGCGGCCTCATCGGCGACGAGACCGCGGGCGCCACCGAGGTCGTCGAGACCGCGGGGGCACCGGTGGCCGAGGTGGACGGCGACCCGGTCGTCATCGTCGGCATGGCCTGCCGCTTCCCCGGCGGGGTGTCCTCGCCGGAGGAGCTGTGGGAGCTGGTGCGCACCGGCACCGACGCGATCGGCCCGCTGCCCACCGACCGCGGCTGGCCGCTGGAGGCCCTGGCGGGCGAGGGCGGCAGCGACGCCCGCGAGGGCGGGTTCCTCTCCGACGCGTCCTGGTTCGACGCCGGGTTCTTCGGCATCTCGCCGCGCGAGGCGTTGGCGATGGACCCGCAGCAGCGGTTGGTGCTGGAGTGCGCGTGGGAGGCGCTGGAGCGCGCGGGCATCGACCCGGCCACCCTGCGCGGCACCGACGCGGGCGTGTTCGCGGGCAGCAACGGGCAGGACTACACGTCCCTGCTGGTCGCCTCCCGCGAGGTCGGTGAGGGCCACCTGATGACGGGCAACGCGGCCAGCGTGCTGTCCGGGCGCGTGGCCTACGTCCTGGGCCTGCAAGGCCCGGCCGTCACCGTGGACACGGCGTGCTCGTCGTCGCTGGTGGCACTGCACTGGGCGGTGCGGGCGATCCAGCGCGGGGAGTGCTCGCTGGCGCTGGCGGGCGGTGTCACCGTGATGGCGACGCCGGGGTCGCTGGTCGAGTTCTCCCGCCAGGGTGGGCTGGCCACGGACGGCCGGTGCAAGGCGTTCTCCGACGACGCCGACGGCACCGGGTGGTCCGAGGGCGTCGGCATGCTCGTCGTCGAGCGCCAGTCCGACGCCCAGCGCCTCGGCCACCAGGTGCTCGCGGTGGTGCGCGGGTCCGCGATCAACTCCGACGGCGCCTCCAACGGGCTGACCGCCCCGAACGGGCCGTCGCAGGAGCGGGTCATCCGGCGGGCGCTGGCCGACGCGGGCCTGACCACGTCCGATGTGGACGTCGTGGAGGCGCACGGCACGGGCACGCGCTTGGGCGACCCGATCGAGGCGCAGGCGTTGCTGGCCACCTACGGGCAGAACCGCTCGGAGCCGCTGTGGTTGGGGTCGGTCAAGTCGAACATCGGTCACACGCAGGCTGCCGCGGGTGTCGCCGGGGTGATCAAGGTCGTCCAGGCGATGCGCCACGGCGTGCTGCCCGCTTCGCTGCACGTCAGCAGGCCCACCGGTGAGGTTGACTGGGAGTCCGGCGCCGTCGAGGTGCTGACGGAGTCGCGGACGTGGGCGGTGGACCGGCCGCGCCGGGCCGGGGTGTCGTCGTTCGGGATCAGCGGCACCAACGCCCACGTCATCCTCGAACAGGCCCCCGCCGAGCAGCGCCCCGCCCCGCGGACCGGCACGTCCGACGCCGTGGTGCCCTGGCTCGTCTCCGCGCGGGAACCCGCCGCGGTCGACCTGCTGGCGACGCACCTGCGCGGGGTGCCCGGCTCGGCGGCCGACCTGGGGTGGTCGCTGGCCACCACCCGCGGCGCGCTGGACGAACGCGCCGTCTACCTGGGCGCGGACACCGACGAGCTGCGCGGCGCGCCCGCGGTGCGCGGCCGGGTGTCCGGGGAGGGCCGGGTCGCCGTGCTGTTCTCCGGCCAGGGGGCGCAGCGGCCGGGCATGACCGCCGCGCTGAGCGCCCGGTTCCCGGTGTTCGCCGCCGCGCTCGACGAGGTGTGCGCGCACTTCGACCTCCCGCTGGCCGAGGCCCTGCGCACCGGCGACGGGCTCGACGCCACCGAGGTCACCCAGCCCGCGCTGTTCGCCCACGAGGTCGCCCTGTTCCGGCTCGTGGAGTCGTGGGGGGTCACCCCGGAGGTGCTGCTGGGGCACTCCATCGGCGGCATCACCGCCGCCCACGTCGCCGGGGTCTGGTCGCTGGCGGACGCGTGCGCGCTGGTCGCCGCGCGCGGCAGGCTGATGGGCGCCCTGCCCGCGGGCGGGGCGATGGTGTCGGTGCAGGCCACCGAGGCGGAGGTGGCGCCGCTGCTGACCGGGCGGGTGTCGATCGCCGCGGTGAACGGGCCGCGCTCGGTGGTCGTCTCCGGTGCCGCCGAGGACGTCGAGGCGGTGGCCGCCGAGCTGGCGGGGCAGGGTCGCAAGACGAAGCGGCTGGCGGTGAGCCACGCGTTCCACTCGCCGCTGATGGACCCCGTGCTGGCCGAGTTCCGCGAGGTCGCGGCGGGCCTGACCTACCACGAGCCGACCATCCCGGTGATCTCCGACCACACCGGCGCGCCGGTCACCACCGAGCTGGCGGACCCGGACTACTGGGTGCGGCACCTGCGCCACGCCGTCCGGTTCGCCGACGCGGTCAGCATCGCCCTGAACCGGGGCGTCGACACCTTCGCCGAGGTCGGCCCGCGCCCGGTGCTGTCGTCGGCCGTGCACGAGGTCGTCGAAGCCGCCGGTCGCACGGCCACCGTCGCGCCGTTGGCCCGTGAGGGGGTCAGCGAGGACAGGGCGGTCCTGGCCGGGGTCGGCGCGCTGTGGGTCGCCGGGGTCGAGGTCGACTGGACACCGGTGTTCGACGGCCTCGACGCCCGCCGCGTGGACCTGCCCACGTACCCGTTCCAGCGCGAGCGGTTCTGGCCCACGCCCGCCACCCCCACCGGGGACGTGACGGCGGCGGGCCTGGGCAGCGCGGACCACCCGCTGCTGGGCGCGGTGGTGGCGCTGGCCGACGGCGGGCACGTGCTGTCCGGGCGGTTGTCGGTGCAGGCGCAGCCGTGGCTGGCCGACCACCGGGTGCTGGGGCAGGTGCTGTTCCCGGGCACCGGGTTCGTCGAGCTGGCGCTGCGGGCGGGTGAGCTGTCGGGCGCCGAGGGGCTCGACGAGCTGACCATCACCGCCCCGCTGGTCCTCCCGGACCACGGCGCGGTGCAGGTGCAGGTGGTCGTCGACGGCGACGACGTGCGCGTGCACTCGCGCCGCGACGACTTCGGGGACTGGACCCTGCACGCCACCGGGGTGCTGGCCCGCGACCTGCCCGAGCCCGTCGGGCTCGACCAGTGGCCGCCCGCGGGCGCCGAACCCGTTGACGTGTCCCGCTTCTACGCCGACTACGCCCTGGGCGGGTTCGAGTACGGCCCGGTCTTCCAGGGCCTCACCGCGGCGTGGCGCACGCCCACCGCCGCCTACGTCGAGGTGGAGCTGCCCAGCGGCGACGCGGGCGACTTCGGCGTCCACCCGGCGCTGCTCGACGCCGTCCTGCAGGGGCTGGTGTTCGTCTCCGGTGGTGGCGCCCGCGTCCCGTTCTCCTGGGACCGCGTCGCGCTGCACGCGGTCGGCGCGCGGCACCTGCGGGCCAGGATCGCCGCCACGGCCGAGGACGTCGTCTCCCTCGACGCCGTCGACGCCACGGGCGCGCCGGTGCTGTCGGTGGGCGCGGTGGTGATGCGGGAGGTCTCGCGCGAGCGGCTGTCCACCGCGGACCCGCTGCTGGAGGTGGCGTGGAGGGAGTTCGAGCCGACCGGCGACCCGGCCGCCGAGGTGCGCACGCTGCACGTGTCCGGCGGCGACCCGCTGACCGAGCTGTCCAGGGTGCTCGCCGTCGTGCAGGAGCACCTGGACGGCGACAGCGCGGCCAGGTTGGTCGTGGTGACCCGCGGTGGCGTCGCGGTGGACGACGGGGTCTCGGTGGGCGCGCAACCGGTCGACATCGCCGGAGCCGCCGTGTGGGGCCTGCTGCGCTCGGCGGGCAACGAGCAACCCGGGCGCGTGGCCGTCATCGACACCGACGGCGACGTCCCCGAGGCGCTGCTGACCTGCGGTGAGCCGCAGGCGGCGGTGCGCGGCGGCCGGTGCTTCACCCCGACCCTGACCCGGGTCGTCGAGCAGCCCGCGCTGCCCGAGGGCGGGTGGCGGGCCGTCCACGACGACTCCGGGTCCCTCGACGGCATCTCCACCACCGCGGCCGAGCCCCGCCCGCTGGCGCCGGGTGAGGTGCGGGTGTCGGTGCGGGCCACCGGGCTCAACTTCCGCGACGTGCTCACCGTGCTGGGCATGTACCCCGGGGAGCCCGCCCCGCTGGGGTTGGAGGGCGCGGGCGTGGTGTCCGAGGTGGGCGCGGGTGTCACCGCGTTCGCCGTGGGCGACCGGGTGCTGGGCATGTTCCCGGCGGCCCTGGCCACCACAGCCGTCGCGGACGCCCGCATGCTGGCGCCGATCCCCGAGGGCTGCTCCTTCGCCGACGCGGCCACCGTCCCGATCGCCTACCTGTCGGCGTACTACGCCCTCCACGACCTCGCCGGGTTGACCGCGGGGGAGCGGGTGCTGGTGCACGCCGCCGCGGGCGGGGTGGGCATGGCCGCCGTGCAGCTCGCCCGGCACTGGGGCGCGGAGGTCATCGGGACGGCGAGCCCGGCCAAGCACGACGCCGTGCGGGCGCTGGGCCTGGCCGACGACGCCATCGCCTCCTCCCGCACCACCGAGTTCGCGGACCGCTTCGCCCCGGTCGACGTGGTGCTCAACTCGCTGGCGGGGGAGTTCGTCGACGCCTCGCTGCGGCTGCTCGCGCCCGGCGGTCGGTTCGTCGAGCTGGGCAAGACCGACGTCCGCGACCCCGCGGGCGTCCGCTATCGCGCGTTCGACCTCGTGGAGGCCGGGCCCGAGCGCACCGGCGAGATGCTGGCCGAGGTCATGGGCCTGCTGCGCGACGGGCGGGTGGGCGTCCTGCCCGCGACCACCTGGCACCCGAGGGAGCTGCCCGCGGCATTCCGGTACATGGCCGCCGCCCGGCACACCGGCAAGGTCGTCGTCGGCATCCCGGCGCCGCTGGGCGCCGGGCCCGTCCTCATCACCGGTGGCACCGGCGGCATCGGCTCCCGGCTGGCCCGCCACCTCGTCGACCGCCACGGCGTGCGGGACCTGGTCCTGCTCAGCCGCACCGGCGGGGCCGACGACCTGGTGGCCGAGCTGGCGGTCGCGGGCGCGAGCACCCGGGTGTTCGCCTGCGACGTCACCGACCGCGCCGCGCTGGCCGAGGTCGTGGCGCGGGTCGGTGACCTCACCGCGGTCTTCCACACCGCGGGCGTGGTCGACGACGCCACCACCGGTGGGCTCACCCCCGAGCGGCTGGCCGCGGTGGTGCGGCCCAAGCTCGACGGGGCGCGGTGGCTGCACGAGCTGACCCTGGGCATGGACCTGGGCGCGTTCGTCGTGTTCTCCGGCGCCGCGGGCCTGCTCGGCGGCCCCGGCCAGGGAAACTACGCGGCCGCCAACACCGCCCTGGACGCCCTCGCTCGGCACCGGCACGCCCTCGGCCTGCCCGCCACGGCGCTGGCGTGGGGGCCGTGGACCACCGAGTTCGGCATGACCAGCGCGCTGGGCGACACCGACGTGCGGCGCATGGCCCGCGGCGGTCTGCGCCCGCTGTCGGCGGCCGAGGGCATGGCCATGCTCGACGCGGCCCTGGTCTCCGCCCGCACCGAGCTGGTGCCGATGAAGGTCGACGCCGCCGCGCTGCGCGACCACCCCGACCAGGTGCCCGCGCTGCTGCGCGGGCTGGTGCCCACGGCCAGGGGCCGCACGCGGGCCGTCGCCGCCGCGGGCGCCCCCGCGGTGCCGCTGGCCGACCGGCTCGCCGAGCAGGCGCCCGAGCAGCGCGTGGAGACCCTGCTGGACCTGGTGACGAGCGAGGCCGCCGCGGTGCTCGGGCACGCCTCGGCCGACCGGGTCGACCCCGAGCGCAGCTTCAACGAGCTGGGCTTCGACTCGCTCACGGCGGTGGAGCTGCGCAACCGGCTCGGCGCCGCCACCGGGGTGCGGCTGCCCGCGACGCTCGTCTTCGACCACCCCACGGCGGTGGAGCTGGTCGCGCAGCTGCTGCTGGAGCTGGTGGGCGACCCCGCCGACGCGGCGCCCGAGGCGGGTCCCGGCGTGGTGGACGTGACCGAGGCCGAGATCGAGGCCGCGGACCCCGACGCCCTGTTCGCCCTGCTGGACCGCGAGCTGGAGGCCTGATGCCCGACGACAGCAAGTACCTCGACTACCTCAAGCGCGCGACGATCGACCTCAAGAAGGCGCGCCAGCGGGTCCAGCAGCTCGAGGACGCCGACCGCGAGCCGATCGCGGTGATCGGCATGGCGTGCCGGTTCCCCGGCGGGGTCAGCACCCCCGAGCGGCTGTGGTCGCTGCTGGCCGAGGAGGCCGACGCGATCGGCGGGTTCCCCACCGACCGCGGCTGGCCGCTGGCCGACCTGTACGACCCGGACCCCGACCGGGCGGGCTCGGTCTACGCCCGCGAGGGCGGCTTCCTGCACGACGCGGGCGAGTTCGACCCGGCGTTCTTCGGGATGAGCCCGCGCGAGGCGCTGGCCACCGACCCGCAGCAGCGGATCGTGCTCCAGCTGGCCTGGGAGGCGCTGGAGGGCGCGCGGCTGGACCCCACGTCGGTCAGCGGGCAGGACGTCGGGGTGTTCATCGGCGCGGCCGCCACCGGGTACGGCGCGGTGGCGGTGCTGCCGGAGGGCGTCGAGGGGCACCTGCTCACCGGCACGTCGACGTCGGTGGTCTCGGGCCGGGTGGCGTTCGCGCTCGGGCTGCGCGGCCCGGCCGTCACCGTCGACACGGCGTGCTCGTCGTCGCTGGTGGGCACGCACCTGGCGATGCGGGCGCTGCGCCGCTCGGAGTGCTCGCTGGCCCTGGCCGGTGGGGTGACGGTGATGCCGACGCCGGGGATGTTCCTGGAGTTCAGCCGCCAGCGGGGGTTGGCCCCGGACGGGCGGTGCAAGCCGTTCGCGGAGGCCGCCGACGGCACCGGTTGGTCCGAGGGCGCCGGGTTGCTGCTGCTGGAGCGGTTGTCCGACGCCGAGCGCCTGGGGCACCCGGTGCTGGCCGTGCTGCGCGGGTCCGCGGTCAACTCCGACGGCGCGTCCAACGGTCTCACCGCCCCCAACGGCCCGTCGCAGCGCGCGGTCATCACCAAGGCCCTCGCCGACGCGGGGCTCACCGCGGCCGAGGTCGACGCGGTGGAGGCGCACGGCACCGGCACCACCCTCGGGGACCCGATCGAGGCGCAGGCGCTGCTGGCCACCTACGGCAAGGCGCGCACCGACGCCGACCCGCTCTGGCTGGGCTCGGTGAAGTCGAACCTGGGCCACACCCAGGCCGCGGCCGGGGTGGCGGGCCTGATGAAGGTCATCCTGGCGCTGCGCCACGAACTGCTGCCGCGCAGCCTGCACGTCGACGAGCCCACCCACCACGTCGACTGGGACGCGGGCGCGGTGCGCCTGCTCACCGGGTCGCGCCCGTGGCCGCGGGGGGAGCGGCCGCGCCGGGCCGCGGTGTCCTCGTTCGGCATCAGCGGCACCAACGCCCACGTCATCGTCGAGCAGGCGCCCGCCGTCGCACCCGCGCCCGCCGCCGCCCGCCCCGACGCGCCGCTGCCGTGGGTGCTCTCGGCCAAGTCCGAGGCGGCCCTGGGCGCCCAGGCGACGCGGCTGCTCGCCCACCTGCGGGAGCACCCGGGGCTGGATCCGGCCGACGTCGCCCGTTCGCTGGCCACCACCCGCGCGCACTTCGAGCACCGGGCGGCCCTGGTGGGCGAGGACTCCGCCGAACTCACCGCCGCGCTCACCGACCTCGCCGCGGGCGCGGAGTCCCCGGCGGTGGTGCGGGGGCGCAACACCGGGCGGGGCAAGCTCGCGTTCCTGTTCTCCGGGCAGGGTTCCCAGCACCCCGGGATGGGGAAGGAGCTGCACGCGGCGTTCCCGGTGTTCGCTGCGGCCTTCGACGAGGTGTGCGGGCTGTTCGACCTCGGGCGGCCGCTGCGGGACGTGATCTTCGCCGGGGGCGCGGAACTGGCCGAGACCGAGTGGGCCCAGCCCGCCCTGTTCGCGGTCGAGGTGGCGCTGCACCGGTTGCTGGAGAGCTGGGGGGTGACCCCGGACCTGCTCCTGGGGCACTCCGTCGGCGAGCTAGTGGCCGCGCACGTCGCCGGGGTCATGACGCTGCCCGACGCGGTCACCGTCGTCACCGCGCGCGCCCGGCTGATGCAGTCCGCCGCCGCGGGCGGGGCGATGGTCGCGCTGCGCGCAGGGGAAGCCGAGGTGACGCCGCTGCTGCGCGAGGGGGTGTCGATCGCCGCTGTGAACGGACCCGGCTCCACCGTGGTGTCGGGTGCGAGCGAGGCGGTTGAGGCCATCGCGGCCGAGGTGGCGTCCTGGGGGCGGGAGACCAAGCGGCTGCGGGTCAACCACGCGTTCCACTCGCCGCTGCTGGACGGCGTGCTGGAGGAGTTCACCCGGGTCGTCGCGGGCATCGAGCTGTCCGAGCCGGTGCTGCCGGTGGTGTCGAACGTGACCGGCGCGGTGGCCCGCCCCGGCGAGCTGACCGACCCCGCCTACTGGGCGCGCCACGCCCGCGCGGCGGTCCGCTTCCACAGCGGGGTCGAGGCCCTGCTGGCGGCGGGCGCCACGCGCTTCCTGGAGGTGGGCCCGGACTCCCCGCTCACCGGTCTCGTCGGGGAAGTGGTGCCGCAGGGGCACTTCGTGGCCGGGGCGCAGCGGGCGGGCCAGCCCGAGGCGCGCGCCCTCGTCACGGCTGTGGCGGGCCTGCACGCCCACGGGCGCCACGTGGACTGGCTGCCGCTGACCGGCGGCGCCGTGGTGGACCTGCCCACGTACGCGTTCCAGCAGCGCCGCTACTGGCTCGAATCGGCAGCCACCGGCGGCGACGACCTGACCTACCAGAGCACCTGGGTCCCCGCGTCCCTGGCGCCAGCCACCGCGGGGTCGTCGTGGCTGGTCGTCGTCCCCGAGCGCGGTGTGCCGGACGGGGTCGCGGAGCTGGTCGCCGAACCGCTCGGCGCGGCCGTCGTCCCAGTGTCGGAGGTGGCTTCGCGGTCCGGCTACGACGGCGTGCTGTCCTTGCTGGCACTGGACGAACGCCTCGTCGACGGCGTCCCCGCGGGCCTGTCCGCCACGCTGGACCTGCTCGCGGCCGTGCCGGACGGCGTGCCGCTGTGGCTGGGCACCCAGGGCGCTGTCGCGGTGAACCCCGGCGACGGGCCCACCCACCCCGTCCAGGCGGCGGTCGGTGGACTGGGCCGGTCGCTGGCGGCGGAGTCGCCCGAGCGGTGGGGCGGGCTGGTGGACCTGCCCGAGCACCCCGACCGGCGGGCCCTGCGCGCCCTGGCGGACGTCGTGGTCCACCGGGGCGGCGAGTTCGCCCTGCGCGACACCGGTGTCTTCACCCGCAGGCTGCGCCGCGCCCCCGCCGGGCACGAGCCGGTGCGGGTGAGCGGGCGGGTGCTGATCACCGGCGGCACCGGCGGGCTGGGCGCGCTGGTGGCCCGCCACCTGGTCAGCCAGGGCACCCGCGACCTCGTGCTCATCAGCAGGCGCGGACCGGCTGCCCCCGGCGCCGAGGACCTGGCCGCCGACCTGCGCGCCGCGGGGGCCCAGGTCACCGTCGCCGTCTGCGACGCCGCCGACCGCGACCAGCTCGCGGCGCTGCTCGACGAGGTGGGCGAGCTGGGCGCGGTGGTGCACACCGCGGGGGTCCTGCACGACGGCACGCTCGACGGCCTGACGCCCGACCGGCTCGCCACCGTGCTGCGGCCGAAGCTGCTCGCCGCGCGCAACCTGCACGAGCTGGTCGGGGACGTCGGCGCGTTCGTGCTGTTCTCCTCGCTGGCCGCGGTGCTGGGCTCGGCGGGGCAGGCCAACTACGCCGCCGCCAACGCCTACCTCGACGCCCTGGCCGAGCACCGGGCGTCCCGGGGGCTCGCGGGCCTGTCGATCGCCTGGGGCCCGTGGGCCGGGGCGGGCATGGCCGCGGGTGCCACCACCAGCGGCAGGCTGGCCCGCGGCGGGCTGCCGCCGCTGCGGCCCGAGGCGGCGCTGGCCGCGCTGGACCGGGCGATGGGCGGGCGCACCCCCGCGGTCGTGGTGGCCGACGTGGACTGGGCGGTGTTCGCCGGTGCCGGGTCGCCGCTGCTGGGCGACCTCGTCGAGCGCCGCCCCGCCACCGCGCCGCGCACCGCCGCGGACGTCCTGCGGGAGGTGCCCGAGGCCGAGCGGGGGCACCGGGTGCTGGAGCTGGTCCGGGTGCACGCCGCCGCCGCGCTGGGCCACGACGGGCCCGACGACGTCGAACCCGACCGCGCCTTCGGCGACCTCGGGTTCGACTCGCTGACCGCGCTGGACCTGCGCAACCGGCTCACCGGCGCGACCGGGCTCACCCTGCCCGGCACCCTCGTCTACGACCACCCCACCCCCGCCGCGTTGGCGGCGGCCCTGCTGGCCGGGCTGGACATCGCCCCGGTGGCGCAGCGGCGGCGGACCAGCGACGACCCCATCGCGGTCGTCGGCATCGGCTGCCGCTTCCCCGGCGGGGTCGAGGACGCCGACCAGCTCTGGGACCTGCTCGCCGCGGGCCGCGACGCGATCACCGCAGCCCCCGCCGACCGGGGGTGGCCGGGGTCGGTCACCGCGACCGCGCGCGGCGGGTTCCTCTCCGACGCCACCGGGTTCGACGCCGGGTTCTTCGGCATCTCCCCGCGCGAGGCGCTGGCGATGGACCCGCAGCAGCGCGTCCTGCTGGAGACCGCGTGGGCGGCGGTGGAGCACGCCGGGATCGACCCGCTGTCGCTGCGCGAGACCGACACGGCGGTGTTCGTCGGCACCAACGGCCAGGACTACGGCGCCCTGCTCCAGCACGCGACGGCGGACGTGGAGGGGCACGCGGGCATCGGCAACGCCGCCGCGGTGCTGGCGGGCCGGGTGTCCTACGTGCTCGGCCTGCGCGGGCCCGCCGTCACCGTCGACACCGCCTGCTCGTCGGCCCTGGTCGCGATGCACTCGGCCGGGCAGGCACTGCGCGCGGGGGAGTGCTCGATGGCCCTGGCGGGCGGCATCACCGTGATGTCCACCCCGGGCGCGTTCGCGGAGTTCGGCAGGCAGGGCGGGCTGGCCCCGGACGGGCGCTGCAAGGCCTTCGGCGCGGGCGCGGACGGCACGAGCTGGGCCGAGGGCGTCGGTGTGCTGGTGCTGGAGCGGCTGTCCGACGCGCGGCGCCTCGGGCACCGGGTGCTGGCGGTCGTGCGCGGCAGCGCGGTCAACTCCGACGGCGCCTCCAACGGCCTCACCGCCCCGAACGGACCCGCCCAGCAGCGAGTGATCACGCAGGCGCTCGCCGCCGCCGGGGTCGACGCCGCGGACGTGGACGTGGTGGAGGCGCACGGCACCGGGACCGCGCTGGGCGACCCGATCGAGGCGCAGGCCATCCTCGCCACCTACGGCCGCGAGCGCGCCCGTCCGCTGCTGCTGGGGTCGGTGAAGTCCAACATCGGCCACACCCAGGCCGCCGCGGGCGTCGCCGGGGTGATCAAGGTGATCCAGGCGATGCGGCACGGCCTGGTGCCCAGGACCCTGCACGCCGACGAGCCGACCCCGCACGTGGACTGGTCGGCGGGCACCGTGCGGATCGCCACCGAGCCAACCCCGTGGCAGACCGACCGGCCGCTGCGGGCGGGGGTGTCGGCGTTCGGCGTCAGCGGCACCAACGCCCACCTGATCCTGGAGCAAGCCCCGGACGAGCCCGCCGCCCCGGCGGTGGACCCGGTCGAGGCCCCGCGCGCGTGGGTGCTGTCAGCCCGCGGTGCGGACGCGCTCGCCGCCCAAGCCGCTCGGCTGCACGACGCCCTGGGCACGACCTCGCCCGCTGACCTGGCCGTCTCCCTGGGCACCACACGGGCCGCGCTCACCCACAGGGCGGCTGTGCTCGGCACCACCACCGCCGACTTGCGCCTGGGCTTGGAGGCGATAGCTGCCGGGCGCGGGGCGCCGAACGTACTGCGCGGTGAGGCGGGCAGCGGGCGCTTGGCGTTCCTGTTCCCCGGCCAAGGCGCGCAGCGCGTGGGCATGGGGACGCAACTGCGCCGGGCCTTCCCCGTGTTCGCCGAGGCGTTCGACGAGGTGTGCGGGCATTTCTCCGGCCCTGTCCGGGAGGTGGTCGACGGGGACGAGCGGCGGTTGGAGCGCACCGAGTTCGCCCAGCCCGCGCTGTTCGCCGTCGAGGTCGCCCTGGCGCGGCTGTGGGAGTCGTGGGGGGTGCGACCGGACTTCCTCGTCGGGCACTCGGTCGGTGAGTTCGCCGCCGCCCACCTCGCCGGGGTGTTCGACCTGGCGGGCGCGTGCGCACTGGTGGAGGCGCGCGGGCGGCTCATGGGCGCGCTGCCCGCGGGCGGCGCGATGCTGTCGGTGGCCGCGTCCGAGGCCGAGGTGGTGGCCGCAGCGGCAGGGTCGGTGGACGTCGCGGCCGTCAACGGCCCCGGCTCGACGGTCGTCAGCGGCCCGGAGGACGCCGTTTCCGCAGTGGAGGCGGTGTTCGCCGAGCGCGGCCGCAAGACTAGGCGTTTGCGGGTCTCTCATGCGTTTCACTCGTCCCTGATGGAACCCATGTGCGCCGAGTTCGCCGCGGTGGCCGCGAAGACCGACTTCGCGCCGCCGTCCGCGGCGATGATCTCCACCGCCACCGGCGAACCCGCCGGGGCGGAGGTCGCGACGCCCGCCTACTGGGTCGACCAGGTGCGGTCCGCGGTCCGGTTCGGGGACGCCGTCGGAGCCCTGCTCGACCGGCGTGTCACCGGGTTCCTGGAAGTCGGACCCGGTGCCTCGCTGACCGCCCTGGCCGGTGAACTCGCCCCCGAGCACACCGCCGTGGCCTCGCTGCGCGGCGACGACGACGAGCCCACCCGGCTGGTGCGCGCCGCCGCGGCCCTGCACGTGGGCGGCCACGGCCCCGACTGGGCGCGGGTGTTCCCGGACGGCCGGGTCGTCGACCTGCCCACCTACGCGTTCCGGCACACCCGCTTCTGGCCGCAGCTGCGCCTGCCCGGGCCGGACCGCGACCGGCTGCGCCACCGCGTCGACTGGATCCCCGTCACCGCCCGCACCGCCACCCCCACCGGCACGTGGGTCGTGGTGGGGGCACCGGCTTCCCACCCCGTCGTCGATGCCCTGCTCGGCGGCGGGGTGGAGGTCCACCGCGTCGCCAACGCCGACCGCGCGACCCTAGCCGGGGCGCTGCGCGGCATCGACTGCGCCGGGGTGCTCGCCCTGCCCGCAGGGGTGGAGGACGCGCTGGCCGTGGTGCAGGCGCTCGGTGATGCCGAGTTCGGCGCCCCGCTGTGGCTGGCCACGACCGAGGCCGTCCCGGCGGGCGGCACCACGCCGGACCCCGACGCCCACCAGGTGTGGGGCTTCGGCCTGGTCGCCGGGCTGGAGCACCCCGACCGCTGGGGCGGGTTGCTCGACCTGCCCGCCGAGGTCGACGCGCCCACCGCCCGCAGCGTCCTGGCCGTCCTCGCGGGCGGGTTCGACGACAGGCAGGTGGCCGTGCGCGGGGACGCCGTGCTGGCCCGCAGGCTCGCCCGCGACCCCGCGACCCCCGCCGGGTCCTGGAAGCCCGCGGGCACGGTGCTCGTCACCGGCGGTTCGGGCGCGCTGGGCGGCGCGGTCGCCCGCTGGGCCGCCGACGCCGGGGCCGACCGCGTGCTGCTGCTCAGCCGCAGCGGCACCGGGCTCACCGACGCGCCGGGCGCGGCCGTCGTCCCCGTCGCCTGCGACGTCACCGACCGGGACGCGCTGGCCCGGGTGATCGCGGCCATCCCGGCCGAGCACCCGCTGACCGCGGTCGTGCACGCCGCCGGTGTGCTCGACGACGCCACGATCGGCTCGCTCACCCCGGACCGGCTGCGCACGGTGCTCGCGGCCAAGAAGCTCGGCGCCGAGCACCTCGACGAGCTGACCGCGGACCTGGAGCTGGACGCGTTCGTCGTGTTCTCCTCGCTGGCCGCCACGGTCGGTTCGGCGGGGCAGGCCAACTACGCCGCCGCCAACGCCCACCTCGACGCCTTCGCCCACGCCCGCCGAGCCGCCGGGCGCCCGGTGACCTCGATCGCCTGGGGCCCGTGGGCCGGTGGCGGCATGGCCGCCGACCCGGGCGCCGCCGACCGGTTGCGGCGCAACGGCATGACGCCCCTCGACCCGGCGACCGCGCTGGACTGCCTGCGCGACGCGGTGGAGTCCGGGGACGCGCACGTCGCCGTGGCCGACATCGACTGGGCCGTGTTCGGCGCGGGCTACCGGTCCACCCCGCACGCCGCCCTGGTCACCGGTCTGTCCCCTGTGGACGTCCCGGTGGAGCGGGCGGCGCCCGCGCTGGAGCTGGGCGGGTTGTCCGAGGCGGACCAGGCGCGCGTGCTGCTCACCCTCGTCCAGGAGCACGCCGCCGCCGTCCTGGGCCACCGCGACAGCGCCGCGATCGGCGCCCGGGCCCCGTTCGCCACCCTCGGGTTCGACTCGCTGACCGCGGTGGAGTTCCGCAACGCGCTGGCGGCGGCGACCGGGCTGGCGCTGCCGCCGACGCTGGTGTTCGACCACCCCACCCCGCTGGCCGTGGCCGGGGTGCTGCGCGCCTGGCTCGCCCCGGCGGCCGCCGACCCGGCCGAGCGGCTGGCGGCGGTGCTCGACGAGCTGGAGGCCGGGCTCGCCGCGCTGGCCGACGAACCGGCCCGCGCCGGGGTGCTGGCCCGGCTGCGGCGGCTCGCGGGCGCGGGCGGCACCGGGGCCGCCCCGGCCGCCGGTGGCGCGGCCGAGGCGCTGGCGGCGGCGAGCAAGGACGAGGTGTTCGACTTCATCGAGCGCGAGCTGGGGCTGTCGTGACGCCCGGCGCGCGCACCGCGGCCGGGCACGGGAGGCGGGCATGACCGACGACGAGAAGCTGCTCGGCTACCTCAAGAAGGTGACCGCCGACCTGCACCGGACCCGGCAGGAGCTGGCCGAGGCCGGGGCCAGGGAGCACGAGCCGATCGCCGTGGTGGGCATGGCCTGCCGGTTCCCCGGCGGGGTCAGCGGCCCGGAGGAGTTCTGGGACCTGCTCGCGGGCGGGGTCGACGCGATGACCGGTTTCCCCGCCGACCGCGGCTGGGACGGTGCCGGGGAGCCGGGCGCGGTGGGCGGCTTCCTCAGCGGCGTCGGGGAGTTCGACGCGGACTTCTTCGGCATCTCCCCGCGCGAGGCGCTGGCGATGGACCCGCAGCAGCGGTTGCTGCTGGAGGTGTCGTGGGAGGCGCTGGAGCGGGCCAGGATCGACCCCGAGGGCCTGCGCGGCTCGTCGACCGGGGTGTTCGTCGGCACCAACGGCCAGGACTACCCCGGCCTGCTCACCGGCGCCGTGGAGGGCGCCGAGGTCAGCGGGCACGCGGCGATCGGCAACATCTCCTCGGTGCTCTCCGGCCGCGTCGCCTACGCGCTGGGGCTGGAGGGCCCGGCGGTGTCGGTGGACACCGCGTGCTCGTCGTCGCTGGTGGCCCTGCACTGGGCGGTGCGGGCGCTGCGCGCCGGGGACTGCTCGCTCGCGCTGGTGAGCGGGGTGACGGTGATGTCGACCCCGGCGGTGTTCGCGGAGTTCGCCCGCCAGGGCGGGTTGGCCGCCGACGGCCGCTGCAAGGCGTTCTCCGACGACGCCGACGGCACCGCGTGGGGCGAGGGCATCGGGGTGCTGGTGGTGGAGCGGCTGTCCGAGGCACAGCGGCTCGGGCACCGGGTGCTGGCCGTCGTGCGCGGTTCCGCAGTCAACTCCGATGGCGCGTCCAACGGGCTGACCGCCCCCAACGGGCCCGCCCAGCAGCGGGTGATCACCCACGCCCTCGCCGACGCGGGCCTGGGCGCGGACGAGGTCGACGCGGTGGAGGCGCACGGGACCGGCACGGTGCTCGGGGACCCCATCGAGGCCCAGGCCCTGCTGGCCACCTACGGCCGGGGTCGCGCGCGCGGCCCGCTGCTGCTCGGGTCGGTGAAGTCCAACATCGGCCACACCCAGGCCGCCGCGGGCGTGGCCGGGGTGATCAAGATGATCCAGGCGATGCGGCACCGGGTGCTGCCGCGCACCCTGCACGCCGCCGAGCCCACCACCCGCGTCGACTGGACGGCCGGGTCGGTGGAGCTGCTGACCTCCGCCCGCCCCTGGGACTCCGAGGGGCCCCGGCGCGCGGGCGTGTCGTCGTTCGGCATCAGCGGCACCAACGCGCACGTGATCCTGGAAGAGGTCCCGGAGGACGAGCACGCCGAGCCGGGCCCGGCTGCGGTGGTGCCGTGGGTGCTGTCCGCGCGCGACGAGAGCGGGCTGCGCGCCCAGGCCGAACGGCTCGCCGGCGTGTCCGGCCCCGTGGTGGACGCCGCGTGGTCGCTGGCCACCACCCGGGCGGCGCTGGACGAGCGGGCCGTGGTCGTGGGCGGGGACCTCGACGAGGTGCGGGCTGGCCTCGGGGTGCTGCCGGTGCGCGGCCGGGTCGGTGGCGCGGGCCGGGTCGGCGCGTTGTTCTCCGGCCAAGGTGCCCAGCGCCCGGGTATGGGCGCGCGGCTGCGCGCGCGGTTCCCGGTGTTCGCCAACGCCCTGGCCGAGGTCTGCGCGCACTTCGACCCCGCCGTCGAGCGGGCCATGACCACCGGCGACGGCCTCGACGAGACCCGCTTCACCCAGCCCGCGCTGTTCGCCTACGAGGTGGCGCTGTTCCGGCTGCTGGAGTCCTGGGGCGTGCGCCCGGAGGTGCTGCTGGGGCACTCGGTCGGGGAGATCGCCGCCGCGCACGTGGCGGGGGTGTGGTCGCTGGCCGACGCGTGCGCGCTCGTCGCCGCCCGCGGCAGGCTCATGCAAGCGCTGCCGCCCGGCGGGGCGATGCTCGCCGTGGAGGCCACCGAGGACGAGGTGCGCCCGCTGCTGACCGCCGGCACCTCGCTGGCCGCGGTCAACGGCCCGCGCGCGGTCGTGGTGTCCGGTGTGGACAGCGAGGTCGACGCGCTCGCCGCGCGGTTCGCCGACCGCCGCACCACCCGGCTCGCGGTCAGCCACGCCTTCCACTCCCCGCTCGTCGAACCCGCGCTGGCGGAGTTCGAGCAGGTCGTGCGCGGGCTCACCGCCTCGCCGCCCACGCTGCCGGTGATCTCCAACCTGACCGGGCGCGCCGACGCCGACCTGACCGACCCCCGCTACTGGGTGCGCCACGCCCGCGAGGCCGTGCGCTTCGCCGACGGCTACGCCGAGCTGGTGGCCCGCGGGGTCGACGCCGTCGTCGAGGTCGGACCGCGCGGCGTGCTGACCCCCGCCGCAGGCGCGCTGGCCGAGCTGCCCGTGGTCCCGCTGGGCGGCGAGTCGCCCACCGAGGAGCACGCGCTGCTCACCGGGGTCGGCAAGCTGTGGGTGCGCGGGGTGCCGGTGGACTGGACCGCGGCGTTCGACGGCCTGTCCCCGCGCGTGGTGGACCTGCCCACGTACCCGTTCCAGCGCGAGCGGTTCTGGCCCACACCCGCCGAGCGGGTGGCCGAGGCCGACCGCGGCCCCACCGACCGGCTGTGGGAACTGGTGGCGTGCGAGGACGTCGCCGGGGTGGCCGAGCTGCTGGGGGCCGGGCCGGGCACGCGCGTCGAGGGCGTGGCGGGCGTGGTGTCGGTGCTCGGGTCGTGGCGGCGGCGGGTCGAGGAGCAGTCGATCGTCGAGTCCTGCCGGTACGCGGTGCGCTGGGTGTCGCTGACCCCGACCCGCGCGACGACCGCGGGCCTGTGGGTCCTGCTGGCCGCCGCGGGTGCCGAGGGCGCGGTGGAAGCGCTCGCCGCGTCGCTGCGGGCCTGCGGGGCGCGCACGGCGGTGGTCGGGCTCGGCGTGGGGGTGACGCGCGAGGACGTGGCCGCGCGCATCCGCGACGTGGTGGGCGAGCCGCCCGCCGGGGTGGTGTGCCTGCCCGCCTGGGACGAGCCGGGTGAGGCGGCCGTGGGCGGGTTGTGGGAGCTGGCGGTGGTCGCGCAGAGCCTGGCCGACCTCGACGTCACCGCCCCGCTGTGGTGCGTGACCCGCGGCGGTGTGGCCGTGGGTGTCGGGGAGTCGGTCGGCTCGCCCGTCGCCACGGGGCTGTGGGGCCTGGGCCGGGTGGTGGGGTTGGAGCGCGGCGGCGCCTGGGGCGGTGTCGTGGACGTGCCCGCCGGGCCGGTGGGCACCGGGACGTGGGCGCGGGTGGCGTCGGCGGTGTGCGGTGGTGTGCCGGGGGAGAACGAGATCGCCCTGCGCCCGTCCGGGGTCTTCGGGCGGCGGCTGGTGCCCCACCGCGACTCCGGTGCCGCCGGGCGGGTCCCGTCGCTCAAGGGCGGCACGGTGCTCGTCACCGGGGGCACCGGCGCGCTGGGGCTGCTGGCCGCGGACTGGTTGGCCGGGCACGGGGTGGCGCGGATCGCGCTGCTGAGCCGCCGGGGCGCGGGCGCCGACGGGGTGGCTCGGCTGCGGGAGCGGCTGGCCGAGCGCGGTGTGGCGCTGGAGGTGCACGCCTGCGACGTGGCCGACCGGGTGGGCCTGGCCGCGGTGGTCGACCGCGTCGGCGCGGCCGGGCCGCCGCTGCGCGGGGTGCTGCACGCGGCGGGCGTGGTCGAGAACGACCTGGTGGTGGACCTGTCCTGGGAGCGGTTCGCGGACGTGGTGCGCGCCAAGGTGGTCGGCGGGTGGAACCTGCACGAGGTCACCCGGGACCTGGACCTGGCGCTGTTCGTGGCGTTCTCCTCCGTCGCGGGCGTGTGGGGCTCGGGCGCCCAGGGCGCCTACGCGGCGGGCAACGCCTTCCTCGACGGCCTCGTCGACCACCGGCGCGGGCTCGGCCTGGCCGGGACGTCGGTGGCGTGGGGCCCGTGGGAGGGCGCGGGCATGGCGGGCGACACCGAGGTGGTGCGCGAGCTGCACCGCCGCGGGCTGGCGCGCATCGCCCCCGAGGTCGGCTTCGCCGCGCTGGACCGGGTGGTCGCCGGGGGCGAGGCGTTCGCCGTGGTGGCCGACGCGGACTGGGCGCGGCTGGTGCCGCCCTTCGCCGCCGCGGGCATGGCCGGGCTGTTCACCGAGATCCCCGCCGCGCGCGCCGCCGTCGAGGGGCCGCGCCCGGCCGAGCGGGGCGGCGGGCTGGCCGAGGTGCTCGCGCCGCTGCCCGAGGTCGAGCGCGACCGGGTGCTGGTCGACCTGGTGCGCGAGCACGGCGCTGTGGTGCTCGGCCACCACGACAGCGGTCGCTTCGACGTCGACCGCCCGTTCCGCGACCTCGGGTTCGACTCGCTGACCGCGGTGGAGCTGCGCGACCGGCTCGTCACCGCCACCGGCACGGCGCTGCCCGCCTCCGCCGTCTTCGACTTCCCCACCCCGCGCGCGCTGGCCGCCGACCTGCGCACCCGGCTCACCGGCGCCGCCGCCACCGCCGCGCCGACCACCGGGACCCCGGTGGCGCCCGCGGTCCCGCTCGACGACGACCCGGTGTGCGTGGTGGGCATGGCCTGCCGCCTGCCGGGGGGCATCGCCTCGCCGCAGGACTGCTGGGACCTGGTGGTCGACGGCCGGGAGGGCATCGGCCCGTTCCCCGCCGACCGCGGCTGGGACGTGCGCGCCGAGGGCGGGTTCCTCGACGGCGCCGCCGACTTCGACGCCGCGTTCTTCGGGATCTCCCCGCGCGAGGCGCTGTCGATGGACCCGCAGCAGCGGGTGGTGCTGGAGAACGCGTGGGAGGCGCTGGAGGACGCCGGGATCGACCCGGTGTCGCTGCGCCGCTCGGACACGGGCGTGTTCATGGGCGTGACCTACTCCGGCTACCAGGCCGCGGTGGAGGCCGCCGCGGAGGAGGCAGCGCGCGGCTACGGGCTCACCGGGTCGGCGCCGAGCGTGGTGTCCGGGCGGATCGCCTACGCGCTGGGGCTGGAGGGCCCGGCGGTGTCGGTGGACACCGCGTGCTCGTCGTCGCTGGTGGCGCTGCACTGGGCGGCGCAGGCGCTGCGGCGCGGGGAGTGCTCGCTGGCGCTGGCCGGTGGGGTGACCGTGATGGCCACGCCGGGGGCGTTCGTGGAGTTCGGGCGCCAGGGCGGGCTGGCCTCCGACGGCCGGTGCAAGGCGTTCTCCGACGACGCCGACGGCACCGGGTGGTCCGAGGGCGTCGGCGTCGTGGTCGTGGAGCGGATGTCGGACGCGCGGCGCAACGGGCACCGGGTGCTGGCCGTGCTGCGCGGTTCGGCGGTGAACTCCGATGGCGCATCCAACGGGTTGACCGCGCCGAACGGGCCGTCGCAGGAGCGGGTGATCCGCCGGGCGCTGGCCGACGCCGGGCTCACCGCCGCGGAGGTCGACGTGGTGGAGGCGCACGGCACGGGCACCCGCCTCGGTGACCCGATCGAGGCGCAGGCGGTGCTGGCCACCTACGGCCAGGACCGCGCCGAGCCGCTGTGGCTGGGCTCGATCAAGTCCAACATCGGCCACACCCAGGCCGCCGCCGGTGTCGCCGGGGTGATCAAGGTGGTGCAGGCGATGCGGCACGGGCTGCTGCCCCGCACCCTGCACGCCGAGGTCCCCTCCACCCACGTCGACTGGACCGCGGGCAGCGTGCGGCTGCTGACCGAGCAGCGGGCGTGGCCGCAGACCGGGCGCCCGCGCCGCGCGGGCGTGTCGTCGTTCGGCATCAGCGGCACCAACGCCCACGTCATCCTCGAACAGGCCCCGCCGACCGCCCCGGTGCCTGCGACGGCGGCCGTGGTGCCGTGGGTGCTCTCGGCCCGCGACCCGCGCGCCCTCGCCGCGCAGGCTGGCCGCGTGGCCGCCGCGGACGCGCCCGCGACCGCGGTCGGCGCCGCGCTCGCCCGCTCCCGCACCGGCCTGCCGCTGCGCGCGGTCGTCCTCGGCCCCGGCCCGGACGACCTGCGCGCCGGGCTGCGCGCGCTGTCCGAGGGCGGGCGGGCGCCCGGGTTGACCACCGGCGCGGCCCCCGCCGACCCCGGCCCGCTCGCGGCGGTGTTCGCGGGGCAGGGCGCGCAGCGGCCGGGCATGGGCCGCGACCTGCACGAGCGGCACCCGGTGTTCGCCGCGGCGCTCGACGAGATCTGCGCGCAGTTCGACCTGCTGCTGGACCACCCGCTGCGGGAGGCGATGTTCACCGGCGGCGAGCGGCTCGACCGCACCGCCTGCACCCAGGCCGCGCTGTTCGCCCACGAGGTCGCGCTGTGGCGGCTGGCGGAGTCCTTCGGCGTGCGCGCCGACTACCTCATCGGCCACTCCATCGGCGAGCTGACCGCCGCCCACGTCGCCGGTGTGCTGACCCTGCCCGACGCGTGCGCGCTCATCGCCGCCCGGGGCAGGCTGATGCAGGCCCTGCCCGAGGGCGGGGCGATGGTGGCGGTGGAGGCCACCGAGGACGAGCTGCTGCCGCTGCTGGACGGGCGCACCGGGGAGGTGGGGATCGCCGCGGTGAACTCCCCGCGCTCGGTGGTGCTCTCCGGCGACACCGACGCCGTGCTGGAGATCGCCGCGGCCGTCGCCGCCGACGGGCGCAAGACGCGGCGGTTGCCGGTGAGCCACGCGTTCCACTCGCCGCGGGTCGACGCGATGGTGGCCGACTTCGCCCGCGCGGCGGCCGAGGTGCGCTACCACCCGCCGCGGCTGCCCGTGGTGTCCAACGTGACCGGTGCGCTCGTCGAGCCCGAGCTGCTGTGCTCCCCGCAGTACTGGGTGTCGCACGTGCGCAGGCCGGTGCGCTTCGCCGACGGCATCACCCACCTGATCGGCCGGGGCGTGCGGCGCTTCGTGGAGGTCGGCCCGGACGCGGTGCTGTCCTCGGCCATCCACGAGTGCGGCGACGAGCCGGTCCAGGTGACGGCGCTGCAACGGGCGGGCCGCCCGGGGGCGATCACGGCGATGTCCGGGTTCGCCGCCCTCTACACCCAGGGCACCCCGATCGACTGGACCGCGGCCTTCGACACCGAGCAGCCCCCCGTCACCCTGCCGACCTACCCGTTCCAGCGCGAGCGCTACTGGCTGGCGCCCGCCGCCGCGCGCCACCCCCTGCACGCCAACGGCTACGAGGTCACCTGGCAGCCGCTGGCGCGGGGCGTGGCCGACGCGCCGGGTGAGTGGGTGGTGCTCGCGGCGGAGGACGACGCGGCCGCGGCGCTGCTGGCGGGGGCGCTGCCCGACGCCGAGGTGCGCGCGGTGCCCGAGTGGGACCGGGTCGCGCTGCGCGACGCGGTGAAGGTGCCCGCGGGCGCGGGTGTGCTGGCGCTCCCGGGCTCGGTGGACGACCTGCTCGCCCTGGTGCAGGCCGCGGCCGACGTCGACGTCCAGGGGCCGCTGTGGTGCCTGACCGTCGATGACGAGCAGGCGGCGGGCATCCGAGGCCTCGGCAGGGTCGCCGCGCTGGAGCAGCCCGCGCGCTGGGGCGGGCTGGTGGACGTGTCCGGCCCGCTGACCGCCGAGTCGGTCGACGCCGTCTGCGCGGTGCTGTCCGGCGACTACGCCGACGACCAGGTGCGGGTGCGCGGCTCGCAGGTGTCCGGGCGCCGCGTCGTCCGCCTCAGCGGGTCGCCCGAGGCCGAGTGGACCCCGCGCGGCACGGTGCTGATCACCGGCGGCACCGGCGGTCTCGGCGTGGAGGTCGCCCGCTGGGCCGCCCGCGCGGGCGCCGACCACCTCGTCCTGGTCAGCCGCGCGGGCGAGGCCAAGACCCCCGAGCTGCGCGCGGAACTGGCGGCGCTCGGCGCGGGTGTCACCTTCGCCGCGTGCGACGTCGCCGACCGCGACGCCCTCGCCGCGGTGCTGGCCGCCGTGCCCGCCGAGCACCCGCTCACGGCCGTGGTGCACGCGGCGGGGGTCGGCCAGTCCTGCCCGCTGGGCGAGATGACCACCGCCGAGCTGGACCGGGTCCGCGCGGCGAAGGTCGGCGGCGCCGAGCACCTGCACGAGCTGACCCGCGACCTGGACCTGGACGCGTTCGTGCTGTTCTCCTCCATCGCCGGGGTGTGGGGCAGCGGCGCCCAGGGCGCCTACGCCGCGGCGAACGCCCACCTCGACGGGCTGGCCGAGCGCCGCCGCGCCGCGGGCCTGCCCGCCACCGCGATCGCCTGGGGCCCCTGGGCGGGCGCCGGTCTCGCCGTGGCCGAGGGCGGCGCCGAGCAGCTGGCCCGCCGCGGGCTGCCGCTGATCGACCCGGCCGCGGCCCTGGCGGGCATGGCCCGGCTGGTCGGGTCCGGGGCGACCGCGGCGGTGTTCGCCGAGGTCGACTGGAGCCGCTTCGCCCCCGCCTTCACCGCGCTGCGGCCGAGCGCGCTGTTCGACGGCATCGCGGGCGCCGAGACCACCACCGCGCCGGAGCCCGCGGGCGACGGGCGGTTCCTGCGCGAGCTGTCCGCGCTGGCCGGTGCCGCCCGGCGCACCGCGGTGCTGGACCTGGTGCGCGCCGAGGTCGCGGCCGTGCTCGGGTTCGCCGGGCCCGCCGACGTGCCCGCCGCGCGCGCCTTCCAGGAGATGGGCTTCGACTCGCTGACCGCCGTGGAGCTGCGCAACGCGCTCTCCGGCGCCACCGGTGAGGCGCTGCCCGCGACCCTGGTCTTCGACCACCCCACCCCGGCCGCGCTGGCCGACCACCTGCACCGGCTGCTCGACGACGGCGGGCGCCCGCTGGCGGCGCTGCTCGACGACCTCGACCGGGTGCGCGCCGGGCTGAGCGGGGCGGACCTGTCGGCCACCGAGCGGCTCACCGTGCAGCGGCGGCTCACCGAGCTGGCCCTGGCGGTCACCGGGCGGGCCGCCGAGCCCGAGCCCGCGGCCGAGGACGCCGCCGACCTGACCGACGCGACCGACGACGAGCTCTTCGACGCCCTCGACGGCGAGTTCGGCGCACGCTGACCCACCACCCAAGGAGTGCTCCGGTGAGCGTTGAGCAGAAACTGCGCGACTACCTCAAGCGCGCGACGACCGAGCTGCGCGAGGCGAACCGGCGGGTGCGCGAGCTGGAGGACCAGCGCGTCGAACCGGTGGCGGTGGTGGGCATGGCCTGCCGCTACCCCGGCGGGGTCGGGACGCCCGAGCAGCTGTGGGAACTGGTGGCCGCGGGCACCGACGCGATCCGCGAGGTGCCCGCCGACCGCGGCTGGGACCTGGCGGAGCTGGCCGGGGCCGGGGCGCTGCCGGTGGGCGGGTTCCTCGACGACGTCGGCGGGTTCGACGCGGGCCTGTTCGGCATCTCCCCGCGCGAGGCGCTGGCGATGGACCCCCAGCAGCGGCTGCTGCTGGAGTGCGCGTGGGAGGCGCTGGAGTCGGCCGGGATCGCCCCGACCGCGCTGGCCGGGACGGACACGGGGGTGTTCGTCGGCACCAGCGGGCAGGACTACCCGGCGCTGCTGGCCGCGCTCGGCGGGGTGGAGGAGGTGGCCGGGCACGTCGCGACGGGCACGCTGGCGTCGGTGCTGTCCGGCCGCGTCGCCTACGCCCTGGGCTTGCAAGGGCCCGCCCTGTCGGTGGACACCGCGTGCTCGTCGTCGCTGGTGGCCCTGCACCAGGCGGTGCTGTCGCTGCGGCGCGGGGAGTGCTCGTCGGCGTTGGTCGGCGGGGTGACGGTGATGACGACGCCTGGGGCGTTCGTCGAGTTCGCCCGGCAGGGCACGTTGTCGGCGGACGGGCGGTGCAAGGCGTTCGCGGAGGGCGCGGACGGCATCGCGTGGGCCGAGGGCGTGGGCGTGGTCGTGGTGGAGCGGCTGTCCGACGCACGCCGCAACAACCACCCGGTGCTCGCGGTGATCCGGGGTTCGGCGGTGAACTCCGACGGCGCCTCCAACGGCCTGACCGCCCCCAACGGTCCGTCGCAGCAGGCGGTGATCACCCGGGCGCTGGCCGACGCGGGCCTGTCGTCGTCCGATGTGGACGTCGTGGAGGCGCACGGCACGGGGACCGCGCTGGGTGACCCGATCGAGGCCCAGGCCCTGCTGGCCACCTACGGGCAGGACCGGCCCGCGGACGAGCCGCTGCTGCTGGGGTCGCTCAAGTCCAACATCGGCCACACCCAGGCCGCCGCGGGCCTGGCGGGTGTGATCAAGGTGGTGCAGGCGATGCGGCACGGGCTGTTGCCGCGCACCCTGCACGTCACCCGCCCCACGACGCGCGTGGACTGGGCCGCGGGCGCGGTGCGGGTCGTGCAGGAGGACTGCGCGTGGCCGGAGTCGGACCGCCCGCGCCGCGCGGCGGTGTCGTCGTTCGGCGTGAGCGGCACCAACGCCCACGTCGTCCTCGAACAGGGCGACCCGCTGCCCACCCCGGAGCCGACGACCACCAGTCACGCCCTGCCGTGGCTGCTCTCCGCCGCCGACACCGACGCCCTGCGCGCCCAGGCGGCGCTGTTGGGCGAGGTGGACGCCGCCCCCGCCGACGTGGCGCACTCGCTGCTGCGCACACGCGCCACCCTGGGCCGCCGCGCCGTCGTCGTCGGCACCGAGCCCGCCGACTTCACCACCGCCCTGCGCGCGCTCGCCGCGGGCACCCCGACCGCCACCGCCGTCGAGGGCACCGCCGACCTCGACGGGCGGGTGGTGTTCGTCTTCCCCGGGCAGGGCGCCCAGTGGGCGGGGATGGGCCGCGAGCTGCTGGCGACCTCGCCGGTGTTCGCCGAGCGCATCCGCGCCTGCGAGGCCGCGCTGGCCCCGCACGTCGACTGGTCGCTGACCGCGGTGCTGCGCGACGAGCCCGGCGCCGCGTCGCTGGACCGGGTGGACGTGGTGCAACCGGCCCTGTTCGCGGTGATGGTGTCGCTGGCGGCGCTGTGGCGGGCGCACGGCGTCGAGCCCGCCGCGGTCATCGGGCACTCCCAGGGGGAGATCGCCGCCGCGCACGTGGCGGGCGCGCTCTCGCTGGCGGAGGCCGCCCGGGTCGTGGCCGTGCGCAGCCGGGCGCTGGCCGCGCTGCGCGGCACCGGCGGGATGCTGTCGGTGCGGTTGCCGCACGCCGAGGTCGAGGCCGAGCTGGCGGACGTGCCGGGTGCCGCCGTCGCCGCGGTCAACGGGCCCGCCGCGGTGGTGGTGGCGGGGGAGGTCGGCGCGCTCGACGAGCTGGAACGCCGGTGGGCCGCCCAGCAGGTGCGCACGCGGCGGATTCCGGTGGACTACGCCTCCCACACCGCCCACGTCGAACGCATCCACGCCGAGCTGACCGCGGCCCTGGGCGTGGTGGAGCCGGGGCGGTGCTCGGTGCCGTTCTTCTCCACCGTCACCGGTTCCCCGGTCGAGGGCGGCGAGCTGGACGCGGACTACTGGTACCGCAACCTGCGCCAGGTGGTGCGGTTCGAGCCGGTCGTGGGCGCGTTGATCGACTCCGGGCACGACGTGTTCGTGGAGCTGAGCCCGCAGCCGGTGCTGACCATGGCGGTGCAGGAGTCCGTGGAAGCGCGCGGTTCCCGGGGCATTGCCGTCGGGTCGCTGCGCCGCGAGGAGGGCGGGCTGACCCGGTTCCTGACCTCGCTTGCCGAGGCACACGTGCGCGGCGCGCACGTGGACTGGGCCGCCGCCGTGCCGCCCGCCTCGGTGGTGCCGCTGCCCACCTACCCGTTCCAGCACAAGCGGTTCTGGCCCACGGCGACCCGGCAGCGCCGGGACGTGGGCGCGCTGGGCCTGACCGGGGTCACCGACCACGCGTTCCTCGGGGCGGCGACCGCCCTGGCCGGGGGTGGGTCGGTGCTGTCCGGCCGGGTCGGCACCGGGGAGCACCCGTGGTTGGGCGATCACGCCGTGGGCGGGTCGGTCGTGTTCCCCGGCACCGGTTTCGTGGACCTGGCGCTGCGCGCGGGCGACGTGCTCGGCTGCGACACCCTCGACGACCTGACGCTGGTGGCCCCGCTGGTGCTGCCCGCGACCGGGGCCGTGCGGGTGCAGGTGGTGCTGGACGGCACCACCGTCGGCATCCACTCCCGCCCGGAGGGGGCGGCCGAGGACGCGCCGTGGACGCTGCACGCCACCGGAACGCTGTCCGCCGATGCCGATGCCGATGCCGATGCCGACGCCGCCGACACCGCCTTCGCCGCGCAGTGGCCCCCGGAGGGCGCTAAGCCGGTGGACCTGGGCGGGTTCCACGACGACCTGGCCGCGGCGGGCATCGCCTACGGGCCGGTGTTCCGCGGCCTGGAGCGGGCGTGGCGGCGCGGCACTGAGGTGTTCCTCGACGTGCACCTGCCCGAGCCCGCCTCTGCCGCCGAGCACGTGGTGCACCCGGCGCTGCTCGACGCCGCCCTGCAGGGGGTCGCGCTGGTGTCGGAGGGCGCAGCCAAGGTCCCGTTCTCCTGGGACGGGGTCACCCTGGGCGCGGTGGGCGCCGAGCGGGTGCGCGTCCGGCTGGCCCCGGCCGGTGCCGATGCGGTGTCGCTGGTCGCGGTGGACGACGCGGGTGACCTCGTGGTCGCCGCGCAGGCGGTGACCCTGCGTCCGGTCGACCCGACCGCGTTCGCCGCCACCACCGCCGCCGAGCCGCTGCTGGAGCTGCGGTGGACCCCGGTGGACCTGCCCGCCGCCGAGCCGGGCCCGGACACGTGGCAGGTCGTGGGCGAGGACGTCTTCGGCGTCGTCGGGCTGCCCGGTGCCGCGCGGGCGTTGTGCGTGGCAGGGGGTGAGCCGCGCGAGCAGACCCACCGGGTGCTCGCTGCGTTGCAGGACGCCTTGGCGGGCGAGGACCGGTTGGTGGTCCTCACCCGGGGTGCCATGGGCGAGGACGACGACGCGGTGGACTTGGCGGGGGCGGCGGTGTGGGGCCTGGTGCGCTCGGCCACCACCGAGCACCCGGACCGGTTCGCCGTGGTGGACACCGACGAGGCGTCCGTGCCGCTGCTGCCCGCCGTCCTCGCGGCCGGGCTGGGCGAGGCCGTGCTGCGCGGCGGGGAGTGCCGGGTGCTGGGCCTGGCCAAGCCACGCGGACCGCGGGGGCCGGCGCGGCCGGTGGCCGAGGGCACGGCGGTGATCACCGGCGGCACCGGCGACATCGGCGCCGAGGTCGCCCGGCACCTGGCGACCCACCACGGGGTGCGCGACCTGCTGCTGCTCAGCCGCACGGGCTCGGCCCCGGAGCTGGCGGCGGAGCTGACGGCCCTGGGCGCGACGGCCCGCGTCCGCGCCTGCGACGTGGCCGACCGCGCCGCGCTGGCCGCCGCCCTCGACGAGGTCGAGCGGGTGGGGTCGGTGTTCCACGCCGCCGGGGTCGTCGACGACGCCGTGCTGACCGGCCTGACCCCCGGTCACCTCGACCGCACGCTCGCGGCCAAGCTGGACGGCGCGCGGTGGCTGCACGAGCTGACCGAGGACCACCAGCTCAGCCACTTCGTGCTGTTCTCCTCGATCGCGGGCCTGCTCGGCAGCGCGGGGCAGGGCAACCACGCCGCCGCCAACGCTGCCCTCGACGCCTTCGCCCGCCACCGCCACACCCTCGGCCTGCCCGCCACGTCGCTGGCGTGGGGGCCGTGGGAGGGCGGCACGGTGGGCAGGCTGTCGGCCGCCGACACCGCCCGCATGGCCCGCGGCGGGCTGCGGATGCTCGACGCCGCCAGCGGGATGGCCCTGCTGGACGCGGCCCTGGACTCGCCGGAGGCGGTGCTCGCGCCCGTCCTCGTCGGCGGACCGGCGACCGTGGCCGACCAGGTGCCGCCGCTGCTGCGCGGGGTCGTCGGCCCCGCCCGCCGCCGCACCGCCCGCACCGGCGCGGCCACGGGTGGGCTGGCCGCCGCCCTGGCCGGGGTCGCGGCCGGGCAGCGGCACGAGCTTGTGGTGGACGTGGTGCGCCGGGAGGTCGCCGGGGTGCTGGGCCACGCCAGCGCGCGCGACGTCGACCCGCACCGCACGTTCAAGGACCTCGGGTTCGACTCGCTGACCGCGGTCGACCTGCGCAACCGGCTCTCGGCCGCGACCGGGCTGCGGTTGCAGGCCTCGCTGGTCTTCGACTACCCGGACGCCACCGCGCTGGCCGGGTTCCTGCTCGACTCGCTGGCGGGCACCACCCCGGCACCGGCCACGACCGCGCCACGCGCCTCGGCGGACGAGCCGATCGCGATCGTCGGCATGGCCTGCCGGTTCCCCGGCGGCGCGGACTCGCCCGCCGCGCTGTGGGAGCTGGTGGCCGCGGGCACCGACGCCATCGGCCCGTTCCCGGTCGACCGCGGCTGGACGGCCACCGGCGGGGTCGGCGGGTTCGTGCACACCGCCACCGAGTTCGACGCGGAGTTCTTCGGCATCTCCCCGCGCGAGGCGCTGGGCATGGACCCGCAGCAGCGGTTGACCCTGGAGTGCGCCTGGGAGGCGCTGGAGCGCGCCGGGATCGACCCGCACGGCCTGCGCCGCAGCGACACCGGGGTGTTCATCGGCCTGTCGCACTCGGTGTACCAGGACGCGGGGGGCGGGCTGGACGAGGCGAAGGGCTTCGCCGTCACCGGTACCTCCCCGAGCGTGGCGTCCGGGCGCATCGCCTACGTGCTGGGCCTGGAGGGGCCGACGCTGTCGGTGGACACGGCGTGCTCGTCGTCGCTGGTCGCGGTGCACCTGGCGGTGCAGGCGCTGCGCCGCGGCGAGTGCGGGCTGGCGCTGGTCGGCGGGGTCAGCGTGATGGCCACCGAGGGCCTGTTCGCGGAGTTCGAGCTGCAGGGCGGGTTGGCCGCCGACGGCCGGTGCAAGGCCTTCGCCGACGCCGCCGACGGCACCAGTTGGGGCGAGGGCGCCGGGGTCGTGGTGGTGGAGCGGCTGTCGGACGCCCGCCGGGCCGGGCACCACGTGCTCGCGGTCGTGCGCGGCAGCGCGGTGAACTCCGACGGCGCCTCCAACGGGCTGACCGCCCCCAACGGGCCCTCCCAGCAGCGGGTGATCACCCGGGCGCTGGCCGACGCCGGGCTGGCGCCGTCCGAGGTGGACGTGGTGGAGGCGCACGGCACCGGCACCACGCTGGGCGACCCGATCGAGGCGCAAGCCCTGCTGGCCACTTACGGGCAGGACCGCGCTGAGCCGCTGTGGTTGGGGTCGGTGAAGTCCAACCTCGGCCACACCCAGGCCGCGGCGGGCATGGCCGGGCTGATCAAGCTGGTGGAGTCGATGCGGCACGGCACGCTGCCGCGCACCCTGCACGTCGACGCCCCGTCCACCCACGTCGACTGGACCGCGGGCGCGGTGGAGCTGATCACCGAGAACCGGCCGTGGCCCCAGGTGGACCGCCCCCGCCGGGGCGCGGTGTCGGCGTTCGGGATCGGGGGCACCAACGCCCACGTCGTCCTGGAGCACGACCCCGCCCCGGACCCGGTGCCCGCCGCCGAGGACGGCCCCCGGGTGCCGCTGGTGCTCTCGGCCCGCACGACGACCTCCCTGGCCGACCAGGCCGCGGCGCTGCGGGCGACCCTGGCGGCCGACGCCGACTGGCACCCCGCCGCCGTGGCCCACCGGCTGACCACCACCCGCGGCCGGTTCGACCACCGCGCCGCCGTCCTGGCCGAAGACCGCGCCGGGCTGCTGGCCGGGCTCGACGCCGTGGCCACCGGCGCCGAGGACGAGCGCGTGGTGCGCGGCAGCGCGGCGGTCGCCGGCAAGCCGGTGTTCGTCTTCCCCGGCCAGGGCGCGCAGTGGGCGGGCATGGGCGCGGAGCTGTTCGAGTCGGCGCCGGTGTTCCGCGCCGCGGTGCTGGACTGCGAGCGCGCCTTCGCCGAGCACGTCGACTGGTCGCTGGTCGAGGTGCTGACCGGCGCCGCGGGGGCGCCCGGCCTGGACCGGATCGACGTGGTGCAACCGGCGCTGTTCGCGGTGATGGTCGCGTTGTCACGGCTGTGGCGCGCGCACGGGGTGGAGCCCGCGGCCGTGCTGGGCCACTCCCAGGGCGAGATCGCCGCCGCGCACATCGCCGGTGGGCTGTCGCTCGCCGACGCCGCGCGGGTGGTGACCCTGCGCAGCAAGGCGCTGCGCGCGCTGAGCGGGTTGGGCGGCATGGTGTCGGTGGGGTTGCCCGCCGAGCAGGCGTCCGTGCTGGCCCACGCGAACGGGCTCGCCGTGGCCGCGCGCAACGGGTCGCGCTCGACCACCGTCTCCGGTGACGCTGGCGCCATCCCCGCGTTCCTGGCCGACTGCGAGGCCCGGGGCGTGCGCGCCAAGCAGGTGCCGGTGGACTACGCCTCGCACTCCGAGCACGTCGAGCGCATCCGCGACGACCTGCTCACCGCCCTGGCGGGCATCGCCCCCGTCAGCGGGGACGTGGCGTTCCACTCGACCGTGCGCGGGCGCGTGGTCGACACCGCCGAGCTGACCGCCGAGTACTGGTACGACAACCTGCGCGAGCAGGTGCGCTTCGACGACGGGGTGCGCGCCCTGCTCGACCGCGAGCACGGGGTGTTCCTGGAGATGAGCCCGCACCCGGTGCTGGTGCTGGGCATCGAGGGCACCATCGATGAACTGGCCGCCCCCGCGGTCGCCCTCGGGTCGCTGCGCCGCGGCCACGGTGGTCCGGGGGAGTTCCTGACCGCGTTGGCCCGCGCCCACGCCCACGGCGTCGACCCAGACTGGGACGCGGTGTTCGCCGAGGTCCCCGAGCCGCTGCGGCGCGTCCCCACCGAGCTGGCCACGCGCCTGCCCACCTACCGGTTCCAGCGCCGCCACCACTGGCCGCGCGGGTCGGCCGCCGACACCGCCGGGGCGCTGGCGGCGGGGCTGGGTGCCACCGGGCACCCGTTCCTGGGCGCGGTGGTGGACCTGCCCGGCACCGGCGGGTTCGCGATGCTCGGCCGGGTCTCCACCACCACCCACCCCTGGCTGGCAGACCACGCCGTCGCGGGCACCGTCCTGCTGCCGGGCACGGCGTTCGTGGAGTTGGCCCTGACCGCGGCCACCCGGGCGGGGTGCGCGCACCTGGACGAGCTGACCCTGGCCACGCCGCTGGTGCTGCCGCCGGGGGCGGCGCTGCGGCTCCAGGTCGCGGTGGGCGCCGCGCAGGACGGCCGCCGCCCGGTCGAGGTGTTCTCGCTGCGCGAAGACGCCACCGAGGGCGAACCGTGGACCAAGCACGCCACCGGCTTCGCCTCCGACACCCCCGCCGCCACGCCCGCCGGGTCCGCCCAGTGGCCGCCCGCGGGGGCCACCGAGATCGACGTGACCGCCCTCTACGCCTCCGCCGAGGCGGCCGGGTTGCACTACGGGCCCACCTTCGCGGGGCTGCGGCGGGCGTGGCGCCACGGCGACGAGCTGTTCGCCGAGATCGCCCTGGCGCCCGAGGACGAGCAGGCCGCGGACAGGTTCCGCCTGCACCCCGCGCTGTTCGACGCCGGTCTGCACGTGCTCAACGCCCCCGCCGACGGTCCGAGCACCGGCGAGGCCCGGGTGGAGCTGCCGTTCTCCTGGACGGGGGTGCGGCTGGCCGACAGCGGTAGCACTGCGGCCCGTGTGCGGATCACCCCGGGTGCGGACGGGGTCGCGATGACCCTGTCCGACGAGCACGGCGCTGTTCTCGGCTCGGTCGGTGGGCTGCTGCTGCGCCCGTTCACCCCCGAGCAGTTGGCGGCGGGCAAGCGGGCCGCGGGCGGCGGAGTGCTGGGCGTGGACTGGGTGCCGGTGGACCTGCCGCCCGCGGGCGCCCCGGTGGCGGCGGTGTTCGCGGACATCACCGGCGAGTCGCCGCTCGACGCCGCCGCGCACGCCTTGGAGCTGGTGCAGTCGGCGGGTCCAGACCACCTGGTGCTGGTGACCCGGGGTGCGGTGGCGGTGGACGGCACCGAGCGCCCCGACCCGGCCCTGGCGGCCGCGTGGGGGCTGGTGCGCTCGGCGCAGACCGAGGCGCCGGGCCGGTTCCTGCTCGTCGACACCGACAGCGCCGCCGAGGTCCCCGCCGACCTCGTGGCTCGGGCCGTGCGGGCGGGGGAGACCCAGGTGGCCCTGCGCGGCGGCAAGCCCCGCGTGCCGAGGCTGGCCCCCGCCCCCGCCGGGGACGCCACCGGGCTGGACCCGGCGCGCGCGGTGCTGATCACCGGTGGCACCGGTGGTCTGGGCGCGCTGCTGGCCCGCCACCTCGTCGCGGCGCACGGCGTCCGCTCGCTGGTGCTGCTGAGCAGGCAGGGCCCCGACGCCCCGGGCGCCGCCGCGCTGCGCGAGGAGCTGGCGGCGGCGGGCGCCGAGGTCACCATCACCGCCTGCGACGTCGCCGACCGCGACCAGCTCGCCCGCGCGCTGCGGGGGCACGAGCTGGGGGCGGTCGTGCACACCGCGGGTGTGCTCGACGACGGTGTGGTGGCCTCGCTCGACCGCGACCGGCTCGCGGCGGTGTTCGGCGCCAAGGTCGACGGCGCCCGGCACCTGCACGAGCTGACCGCGGGGATGGACCTGGACGCGTTCGTGCTGTTCTCCTCCGCCGCCGGTGTGCTCGGTGGGGCGGGGCAGGCCAACTACGCCGCCGCGAACGCCGCGGTGGACGCGCTGGCCGAGCGCAGGCGCGCCGAGGGGCTGCCCGGGGTGTCGCTGGCGTGGGGCCCGTGGGCGACGGCGACCGGGCTCACCGGCGACCTGGGCGAGGCGGGGCGGGCCCGGTTGGCCAGGGCGGGCACCGTCGCGCTGCGCGACGACGAGGGCCTGGAGCTGTTCGACCGGGCGCTGGGCGGGTCGCGGGCGCTGGTGTTCGCCGCCCGCCTGGACCTGGCCGCGCTGCGGGCCAGGGGCAGCGCGCTGCCCGCGGTGCTGCGCGGACTGGTGCCCGCTGCCGCCGCCACCGCCGCCCCGGAGGCGCCGGTGGCCGACCAGCTGCGCGGGCTCGGGCCCGAGGAGCGCGCCGAGGCGCTGGGGGCGCAGCTGCGCCGCCAGGTCGCGGGCGTGCTGGGGTTCGCCTCAGCGGACGACATCGAGGAGCTGCGCCCGTTCAAGGAGCTGGGCTTCGACTCGCTGACCGCGGTGGAGCTGCGCAACCGGCTCAGCGCGGCCACCGGGCTGCGGCTGCCCCCGACCCTGGTGTTCGACCACCCGACGCCGCGGGCGCTGGCCGCGCACCTGCTGGCGGAGCTGGCCCCGGACGGCGACACCCCGTCGGTGCTCGACGAGCTGGAGCGGGTGGAGGCCGCACTGGCCGGGTTGGGCGCCGACGACCTGCTGCGCACCACCGCGATGGCGCGGATGGCCGAGCTGGTGCGCCGCTGGGGGCCGGGCGCCCCCGAGCCGGTGGGCACCGGGGACGAGCCGTCGCCCGCGGCCGACGACGACCTGTTCGAGATGCTGGGACAGCGCTACGGAGGCGTCAATGCCGAGTGACGAGCCGAGTGACCGGGCGAACGACGGCAAGCAGCCCAGCGACCAGCAGCTGCGCTACTACCTCAAGCGGGTCGTCGGTGACCTCGACGCCGCGACGGCCCGGGTCAAGGAGCTGGAGGCCCGCGAGGGCGACCCGGTCGCGGTGGTGGGGATGGCGTGCCGCTTCCCCGGCGGCATCCGCACCCCGGAGCAGCTGTGGCGGCTGGTGGCCGAGGGCCGCGACGCGATCTCGCCCTTCCCCGCCGACCGGGGCTGGGACCTGGAGGGCCTCTACCACCCCGATCCCGACCACCCCGGCACCGCCTACACCCGCGAGGGCGGGTTCCTGCACGACGCGGGCGGGTTCGACGCGGGGTTCTTCGGCATCTCCCCGGCCGAGGCGCGGGCGATGGACCCGCAGCAGCGGCTGGTGCTGGAGGTCTCGTGGGAGGCGGTGGAGAGCGCGGGCATCGACCCCGCCGGGCTGCGCGGCAGCCGCACGGGGGTCTTCGCCGGGGTGATGCACCACGACTACGCGGTGCTGGCCGCCGCGGACGAGGCGGCGCAGGACCACGCGGGCACCGGCAACGCCGCCAGCGTGCTGTCCGGGCGGGTGGCCTACGCGCTGGGGCTGGAGGGCCCGGCGGTCACGATCGACACCGCGTGCTCGTCGTCGCTGGTGGCCATGCACCTGGCCGCGCAGAGCCTGCGCGCCGGGGACGCGACCCTGGCGCTGGCGGGCGGGGTGTCGGTGATGGCGACCCCGGGGCTGTTCGTCGCGTTCACCAAGCAGCGCGGCCTGGCCCGCGACGGCCGGTGCAAGCCGTTCTCCGACGACGCCGACGGCACCAGCTTCGCCGAGGGCGTGGGCGTGGTCGTGCTGGAGCGGTTGTCCGACGCGCGCCGCAACGGCCACCCCGTGCTGGCCGTCCTGCGCGGCAGCGCGGTGAACTCCGACGGCGCCTCCAACGGCCTGTCCGCCCCCAACGGCCCCTCCCAGCAGCGGGTGATCGCCCAGGCGCTGGCCGCGGCCAAGCTCGACCCCGGCGCGGTGGACCTGGTCGAGGCGCACGGCACGGGCACGACCCTGGGCGACCCCATCGAGGCCCAGGCGCTGCTGGCCACCTACGGCAGGCACCGCGGCCAGGCCGCCCCGCTGGCGCTGGGGTCGGTGAAGTCCAACCTCGGGCACACCCAGGCGGCGGCGGGGGTGGCCGGGGTCATCAAGGTCATCGAGGCGATGCGCCACGGTGTGCTGCCCCGGTCGCTGCACGCCGAGCGACCGTCGAGCAAGGTGGACTGGGCGGCGGGCGAGGTGCGGCTGCTGGCCCAGGCCCAGCCGTGGCCGGACACCGGCCGCCCGCGCCGCGCGGCGGTGTCGTCGTTCGGGATCAGCGGCACCAACGCGCACCTGGTCTTGGAGCACGCCGAGCCCCGCGCCGCGCGGCCCGCGGGCGTGCAGGTCACCGGCACGCCGGTGGGGCACGTGCCGGTGGTGCTGTCGGCCAAGTCCGCCGAGGGCGTGCGCGCGCAGGCCGAGGCCCTGCGCGCGCACCTGGTCGAGCACCCGGACCTGCCGCTGGCGGACGTCGGCCGCACGCTCGCGCTGCACCGGGGCCTGCACGAGCACCGGGCCGGGACGGCGGTGGGCTCCCGCGAGCAGCTGATGGGCTGGTTGGGCTCGATCGAGGAAGTCAGCCGAGCGCGCACCGGCGGCAAGCTGCTGTTCGTCTTCCCCGGGCAGGGCGCGCAGTGGACGGGCATGGCCGCCGCTTTGATGGACTCCAGCCCGGTGTTCGACGCGGCGGTGCGCGAGTGCGCCGCGGCGCTGGGCGAGTTCGTCGACTGGCCGGTGCTCGACGTGCTGCGCGGGGTCGACGGGGCGCCGTCGCTGGGGCGCATCGACGTGGTGCAGCCCGCGCTGTGGGCGGTGATGGTGGCGCTGGCCGAGGTGTGGCGCGCCCACGGGGTCGTCCCCGACGCGGTGACCGGGCACTCCCAGGGGGAGATCGCCGCCGCCTGCTTCACCGGGGCGCTGTCGCTGCGGGACGGGGCCAGGGTGGTGGCCACCCGCAGCCGCCTGTGGCAGGAGCTGGCCGGGTTGGGCGGGATGCACGCGGTGTCGCTGCCCGCCGACGAGGTCCAGCGCCTGCTCGAACCGTGGGGCGGGGTGCTCGCGGTGGCCTCGGACAACAGCCCCCGCGCCACCACCGTCTCCGGTGAGCTGGGCGCGCTGGACGAGCTGGCCGAGGAGCTGAGCGCGGCGGGCGTGGGCCACCGGCGCATCAAGGGCATCGGCATCGCCGCGCACTCCCGGCAGATCGACCGCTTCCGCGAGCCGCTGCTAGCCGAGCTGGCCCCGGTCGCCCCCCGCGCCGGGCGCATCCCCCTGTACTCCACGGTCACCGGCGACGTGCTCGACACGACGCGGATGGACGCGGCGTACTGGTGGGACAACACCCGCGACCCGGTGCTGTTCCACCAGGTCGTGCGCAAGGCCCTGGCGGCGGGGGTGACCGGGGCGGTGGAGATCAGCGCGCACCCGACGCTGCTGCCGTCGCTGGAGGAGGTCGCCCAGGACACCGGCGCCCGGCTGGCCACCGCGGCCACGCTGCGCCGCGGCGACGGCGGCCCGGACCGGGTGCTGGCGGCGTTCGCGGAGGCGCACGCCCAGGGCATCGAGGTCGACTGGCGCACGGTGTTCACCGGCGACCCGGACCCGGTGCGGTTGCCGCCGCACGCCTTCCAGCACCGCCGCTACTGGCCAGAACCCGCCCCCGCCCAATCCTCTGCTCGCCCGGCCGCCCCCGCCGACGGGTGGCGCTACCGGGTGCGCTGGCGTCTGGTGCCGGACTCGCCGGGGGCGGGCGGCCGGTGGGTGGTGCTCACCCCCGGCACGCCGGCGGACGAGCCGGTGGCCGAGGCGCTGCGCCGCCGGGGCGCCGAGGTCGCCGTGCGCGGGCCCGCCGAGGCGGCGCAGGCGCTGCGCGAGGCGGACGCGGTGGTGTCCCTGCTGGCGCTGGGCGACGAGCACACCCTGCTGGACACCGTCGCCCTGGTGCGTCTGCTGGAGGAGCCCGGCACCGCGCGCCTGTGGTGCCTGACCAGGCAGGCGGTGTCCACAGCGGACACCGACACCGCCCCGGACCCGGGGGCGGCGCAGCTGTGGGGCTTCGGCCGCGTGGCCGCGCTGGAGCACCCGGCCCGCTGGGGCGGGGTGGTGGACCTGCCCGCCGCTACCGGCGGCCGGACGTGGGACCTGCTGGCCACCGCGCTGGGCCGCGCCGACGGCGAGGACCAACTCGCGGTGCGCGAGCCCGGCCTGCTCGCCCGGCGCCTGGTGCGCGCCGCGCCGCGCCCGGCCGACGCCCCCGGGTGGGCCCCGACCGGCACGACCCTGGTCACCGGGGGCACCAGCGGGATCGGCGCCCTCATCGCCACCCGCCTGGCGGAGTCCGGCGCCGAGCACCTGGTGCTCACCAGCCGCCGCGGCCCGGACGCCCCCGGCGCTGACGACTTGGCGGCCGCCCTGCGCGCCACGGGCACCCGGGTCGACGTGGTGGCGTGCGACGTGGCGGACCGCTCCGCGGTCGCGGGGCTGCTCGCCGCGCACCCGGTGGACGCGGTGTTCCACGCCGCGGGGGCGCTGACGTCCGCGGCCACCACCGCCATCGACGCCACCCACCTCACCGAGACGATGGCGGCCAAGGTCGACGGCGCCCGCAACCTGCACGACCTGGCCGGGGACGTGCGCGCGTTCGTGCTGATCTCCTCCGGCGCGGGGGTGTGGGGCGGCGCGGGCCAGGGCGCCTACGCCGCCGCGAACGCCCACCTCGACGCGCTCGCGGAACTCCGGCGCGCCCAGGGCTTGCCCGCCACCGCGGTCGCCTGGGGCGCGTGGGGCGGAGGGGGGACCCTGGCCCGCGACGCGGCCGCCGCCGAGGGGCTGCGCCGCCGGGGCAACCGCCTGATGGACCCCGCCACCGCGCTGGACACCCTGGTGGCCGCGCTGGCCGACGACGAGACCACGCTGGTGGTGGCCGACCTGGACTGGGCGGACTTCGCGCCGACGTTCACCATCGGCCGCCCCTCGCCGCTGCTGTCGGACATCCCCGAGGCCGCCCCGCGCACCCCGGTGGCCGCCGGGGCTCCGGAGCTCGACCCCGCCGACCTGCCGGGGTTGGTGCGCGCGCTGGCCGCGTCCGTGCTCGGGCACGCCGACGCCGCCGACCTCGACCCCGAGCAGCGGTTGGCCGAGGCCGGGTTCGACTCGCTGATGTCGATCCGGCTGCGCAACGCGCTGGCCGAGGCCACCGGGCACCGGTTGCAGGCCGACGTGGCCTTCGCCTATCCGACGGTCACCGCCATCGCGGACCTGCTGGCCGGGCTGCTGGCCCCGGCGGGGCGGCCCGCCGAGGCCGAGCCGGAGCAGGACTCGCTGTACGGGTTCTTCCGCGCGTCCTGGGAGCAGGGCCGCATCGGCGACGGGTACAAGCTGCTCACCGCCGCCGCCGACCTGCGCCCGACCTTCACCGGCACCGGCGGCCGGGTCGCCCCGGAACGCCTGTCGCGGGGCGCGGCCGACCCGGTCGTCATCCTGTTCAGCTCCCACGTGGCCATCGGCGGCGTGCACGAGTACGTGCGGCTGGCCGCGCGCTTCCGCGGCGAGCGGGAGGTGGCCGTGCTGCGACCGCCGGGGTTCGAGCGCGGCGAGCCGCTGCCCCACGACCTCGACACCCACCTCGACGCGCACGCCGCGGCGGTGCTGGAGTGCGCGGCCGGGCGCCCGTTCGTGCTGGCGGGCCTGTCCTCCGGCGGCACCACCGCGCACGCCGTCGCGTCCCGGTTGGAGCAGCAGGGCCACGCCCCCGCCGGGGTGGCGCTGCTGGACGTCTACTACGAGCCCGGCGACATCCTGGCGCTGTTCACCGGCGACCTGGACGCGGGCATGTTCGCCCGGGAGGGCACCTGGACGCGGATGACCACGGCCCGGCTGACCGCCAGCGCCTGGTACCTGCGCCTGTTCGGCGGCTGGGTGCCCCCGCGCATCGACGCTCCCACCCTGCTGCTGCGCGCCTCCGAGCCGCACAGCGAACCCAAGGACGACCAGGACTGGCAGGCCCGGTGGGCGCTGCCGCACACGGCGGTGGACGTGCCGGGCACCCACTTCACCCTCGTCGAGGAGCACGCCGCCGCCACCGCCGCCGCGCTCGACGGCTGGGTGCGGGCCCTCTGAACGCGCTGAACGCCCCGCCTCCCCGGACACACCGGGGGAGGCGGGGCGTTCGGCGTCACCGGGTCCGATGGGTCAGACGGGGGTGATGGCGTCGAGCCGCTTGTACTGCTCGTCGGACAGCTCCAGCTCGGCCGCGGCGTGGTTCTCCTCCAGGTGGGCCACCGAGGAGGTGCCGGGGATGAGCAGGATCGCGGGGGAGCGGTGCAGCAGCCACGCCAGGGCCACCTGGGAGGCGGTGGCGCCCAGCTCGGCGGCGATCTCCGGGATCACCCCGGCCTCGCGCGCCAGCGACCCCTTGCCCACCGGGTGCCAGGGGATGAACGCGATGCCCTCCCGCTCGCACAGCTCCAGCACGGCCTCGTGCTTGCGGTCGGTGAGGTTGTACCGGTTCTGCACGCTGGCGACGGGCACGTGCTCGCGGGCCAGCTCCAGCTCCTCGACGGTGACCTCGGAGAGCCCGACGTGGCGGACCCGGCCGTCGGCGCGCAGCCCGGCCAGGGCGCGGAACTGCTCGACCGCGGGGACGGTCGGGTCGAGGCGGTGCAGCTGGTAGAGGTCGATGCGGTCGACCCCGAGGCGGCGCAGGCTCAGCTCGGCCTGCTGGCGCAGGTACTCCGGGCGCCCGAGGGGCACGTAGGAGAACGGCCCGGGGCGGCACTGCCCGCCCTTGGTGGCGATGACCAGGTCCTCGGGGTAGGGGTGCAGGGTCTCGCGGATCAGCTCCTCGTTGGTGCCGGGCCCGTAGGCGTCGGCGGTGTCGATGAGCCGCACGCCCAGCTCCACCGCCCGGCGCAGCACCGCCCGCGCGCCGTCGGGGTCGGCCGGTGGTCCCCACCCGCCGTCGCCGGTCAGCCGCAGCGCGCCGAACCCGCTGCGGCCGACGACGAGGTCCCCACCGAGGGCGAAGGTCCCCGGCACTGCCATGTGCGCTCCCTGCTGGTGCTCGGGTCCGAGGACAGGCCCTAGGTCAGTTGCCGCCGGAGACGGGGCGGCGGGCGTGCACGAGGAACATGTCCTGGTCCTCGGGGATCAGCGGCGCCCGGTCGGGGGAGACGGCGTAGCCGTGCTCGGTCAGCAGCGAGCACACGTCGTCGAGCAGGCCGTTGACGTCGTGCACCTCGATGACGAACGCCTCGATCCGCGCCCAGTCCTGTTCGGACAGCCCGCGCAGCACCTCCAGCTCGGCGCCCTCGACGTCGATCTTGACCAGGTCGATGGTGCCGCGCTCGGGCCGCCGCGCCAGCACCGACGACAGCGTCGTCACCGGCACCTCCAGCCGCATGGCGGTCTCCAGCAGCGGGATGAGCAGGGTCTTCTGCTCGGGGTAGCGGGTGGAGTTGGCCGGGGCCTGCGGGTAGAAGGTGAAGGTGGCCGAGGAGTCCTCCTCGGTGCCCAGCGCCGTCGGGTACACCGTGACGTCCTCGGCGCCGTGCAGCTCCAGGTTCTTCTCCAGCGCCAGCAGGGTGCGCGGCATGGGCTCGAAGGCCAGCACCGTCGCGCCGGGGCGGGCGGCCTTGACCCCCAGGGAGAACATGCCGACGTTGGCGCCGATGTCGAGCACCAGCGCGTCCTCGGGCAGCCGGTCGATCTCCTGGGCGTAGGTGTCGCCGTCGAGGATCTCCGAGTACACGAAGCGCAGTTCGATGTAGTAGCCGTCCGGGTCGGTCGGGGCGTAGCACTTGAACTCGCGGGACAGCTCTACCAGGCTGATGTCGCTCACCGGTCCTCCAGGACTCGTTCGTTGGCCACTCGTTCGATGACGTCCGCCGCGGCCGGTGCCCCGCCGGATCTGTGGATGTGCTCGCGCATCGCGCCCAGCCGCCGCGCCGCGGCCGGGTCGTCGGCCACCGCCTCCACCGCGCGGCGCACGGCCGCCCCGGTGACCTCGGCGGCCGGGAGGGTGGTGCCCAGGCCCAGCTCGGCCAGGCGCGCGCCGTTGGCGATGGCCTCGGGGTGGCTGGGCACGGCCACGACCGGGACGGCGTGCGCCAGCGCCTCCATGACGCTGCCCATGCCCGCCTGGCAGACGAACGCCGCGGCGTGCGCGAGGACCTGCGGGTGCCGCACCCAGCTGTGCGCCTCGACGTTGGGCGGCAGCGGGCCCAGGTCGTCGGGGGTGAACCGGCCGCCGAGGGTGATCACCACGTGCCAGTCGGAGTCGGTGAAGGCGCGCACGCAGTCGGTGAACAGCCCGAGCCGGTCGTTGGAGGTGGTGCCCAGCGACAGCAGCAGGACGCGGCCCGCGCCCGCGGGGGGCTGCCAGGCGCCGTCGCCGGGCTGGGCGGGCAGGCACGGGCCCGCGAAGGTGTAGCGGTCGTCGAAGCGGTCGGCGTCGGGCTGGAACCCGCGCGGCACGTAGGCCACGACCCGCTCGTCGGGGTGGGCGGCGAAGGCGTCGGTGGTCGCCCCGGGCAGCCCGTGCGCGGCGAACAGCGACACCAGCGCGGCGCCGAAGGAGGCCAGCCGCTGGGCCTCGGCGGCGTCGTCGCGCTCGCCGATGCGGACGCTGCCGGGGGTGAACGGCTCGCGGTCGATGGTGGTGGGCACCAGCTGCACGGCGGGGATGCCCGCCCGCGCGGTGACCAGCCGGGCCGGGGCCCACAGGGCGGAGTCGAAGGCGAGCAGGTCCGGCCGGTCGGCGGCGACGAGGTCGGCGATGGCGCGCGAGGCCTTGATCACGTCGAGGAAGACGTCCTTGCTCGCCTCGGCCCAGTCGTCCTCGGTGAGCCCGGCCAGCGACGGCAGCTCCGCCAGCGGCGGGTCGAACGGCAGCGGGTCGCCGCCCGCGGCGACCACGGCGGGGGCGAAGCGCTCGGCGACGACCACGCGCACCCGGTGCCCGCGCCCGGCCAGCTCGGCCACGACCGCCAGGTTCGGGGTGACGTGGCCGGGGGTCGGGTACAGCAGGAAGAGGACGTCGCGGCCGGCCTGCTCGGTGTCCCGGGGCATAGCACGGACCGTAGCGGCGACCGCCGGGCCCGCGGCGCTACCGGGGAGAAGACTAGTGGGACTTCCACAGTGTTCCCGCCGCGCGCCCCCGGACCGCCGCGCGCCCGCTGTGATGGGGGACCGCAGGCGCGCGGGGGACGACCCGGGCGCGGTGTCGACGGCCTTGGAGGTGCCGGTGCACGCGGTGTTCTTCACCTTCCCCCTGCACGGCCACGTGAACCCGACGCTGGGGCTGGTGGCGGAGCTGGTCCGCCGCGGCCACCGCGTCACCTACGCCACCACCCCGGAGTTCGCGGGCGCGGTGGCCGGGGCGGGGGCGCGGCCGCTGATCTACGACAACGTCATGCCCCGCTCGCTGGACCTTGTGATCAAGCCGCCGGGGGAGGTCTCGCACGAGGAGTTCCACGCCTCGATCCTGACCATCACCGACGAGGGCTTCGCCCCGCTGGACCAAGCCCACGACGCACTCGACGGCGACCGCCCGGACGTGGTGCTGCACGACCTGACCGCCTTCCACACCGGACGGGCGCTGGCGCTGCGCTGGGGCGTGCCCGCGGTGCAGCTGTGCACGACGATCGTGTTCAACGAGGCGTTCAACCCGTACCTGCGCTTCACCGGGCTGCACCCGGAGATCGATCCGGCGCACCCGGCGATCACCGGTGAGCGGGAGGTGGTGGTGAAGGCGTTGGCGGGGCAGGGGTTGGACATGACCCCCGAGCAGTTCCGCGCCGACCAGTCCGCGGTGCGCGCGAGCCTGGTGTTCCTGCCGCGCGAGCTCCAGGTGGGGCAGGAGCACTTCGGGCCGGAGTACGCGTTCGTGGGTCCGTGCCTGTCCGAGCGGGCGTTCCAGGGCGAGTGGGTGCCCACCACCCCGCGGGACCCGCAGCGGCCGCTGGTGGTCGTCGCGTTCGGCACCTTCGGCTACACCAGCCAGGGGCGGCTGTTCGCCGAGTGCGTGCGCGAGTTCGCCGACAAGCCGTGGCAGGTGGTGCTGGTGGTGGGCAACCGGGTGGACCCCGCGGAGCTGGAACCGCTGCCGGACAACGTCGAGGTGCACCGGTGGGTGCCGCAGCTGGCGCTGCTGGCCGAGACCGACGTGTTCGTCTCGCACGCGGGGATGGGCAGCGTGGTCGAGGCGCTGTGGACGCGCACGCCGGTGGTGCTGCTGCCGCAGCTGACCGAGCAGGACCTGGTGGCCGAGCAGGTGGCGGAGCTGGGGGTGGGCCGGGTGGTGCCGCGCGAGGAATTGGGTGGCGCGGCGGTGGCGGCGGCGGTGGAGTCGCTGCTGGCCGACGACGGGATCGGTGAGCGCCTGGACCGCCTGCGCGCGGCCATGGTCGACGCCGGTGGCGCCGTGGCGGCGGCCGACGTGGTGGAGGGCGTCGCCCAAGCCGGGTGAGCGAGAGGGGGAGGCCGCCGGGTGGTGGCCTCCCCCTCTCGCGTCAGCCGACCCAGGGGATCTGCGGTGACCGGTAGTAGTTCACCCCCCAGGCGTCCCAGCGCTGCGCCTGGGCGGGCAGCCGCGTGCGGAGCCGGTCCCAGCTCTGCCCGGACAGCGGCGTCCACGCGACCTCGGCCAGCTCGGGCAGCCGCGGGTAGAGCATGAACTGCACCGACTTCTCGTCCGGGGTGATCTGGGTGAACAGGGTCGCCTCGACCCCGAGCACCGCGGACGCGGGCACGCCGTTGACCGTGGTGTCGGGGTTCCACTCGTAGGCGTTGCGCGCCTCGACGTACCCGGCCCACGCCTGCCCGTAGAGCGGCTCGGTCGCGGTGTACTTCATGTCCAGGTAGGCCCGGTGCGCGGGCGACATGATCAACTTCGCGCCGCGCGCGGTGGCGTCGCGGGCGGTGGCGTCGTCGGGCCAGGGGTACCAGTACTGTGCCACGGCACCGGCGCCAAAGGGCGACCCGCTCGCCAGCGCGCTGTTCCAGCCGATGACCTTCTTGCCGTACTTGGCCGCGGTGGCCGTCGCCATCGCCATGAACGCGGTGTAGTCGGCCTCCGGGGTGGTCGCGGCGGCCTCGTCCCCGCCGATGTGGATGTACTCGCCGGGGGTCAGCGCGGCGACCTCGCGCAGCACGTCGTCGACGAAGCGGGCGGTGGTGGGGGTGCCCAGGCACAGCGAGCTGAAGCCGACGTCGTAGCCGGTGTAGAGCGGGGGCGCGACACCGTCGCAGGTCAGCTCGCCGTAGGAGGACAGGGCCGCGGTGGTGTGCCCGGGCATGTCCACCTCGGGGACGACGGTGATGCCGCGCTCGCGGGCGTGCTCGACGATGGCCGCGTACTCGGCCTTGGTGTAGTAGCCGCCGGGGCCGCCGCCGGTCTGGGTGCTGCCGCCGTGGGTGGCCAACCGGGGCCAGCTGTCGACCTGCAACCGCCAGCCCTGGTCGTCGGTCAGGTGCAGGTGCAGGCGGTTGACCTTGTAGGAGCCGAGCTGGTCGATGAACCGGTGCACCACGTCGGGCGGGAAGTAGTAGCGGGCCACGTCGAGCATCGCGCCGCGGTAGGCGTAGCGGGGCTGGTCGACGATGTGCGCGCCGGGCACCGTCCACGCCACGTCCTGCCTGCTCTCGGCCTCGATGGCGGGCGGGAGCAGCTGGCGCAGGGTCTGGGTGGCGTTGCGCAGCCCGGCCGCGCCGGTGGCCTCCAGGGTGACCCCGGAGCGCGCCACGTCGAGCCGGTAGCCCTCGGCGCCGATGCCGCGGGCGTCGCGGGTCAGGCGCAGGGTGATGGTGTTGCCGCGGCGGCCGCTGTCGGTGGCCACCGACAGCGGGAACCCGGTGGCGGGCCGCAGGTCCGCGGCGAGCAGGTCGGCCACCTCGCGCACTTCGTGCACTTCGCCCGCCCCGCCCGCCCCGCGGGGGACGACGATGGCGGTGCCGGGGGTGAGCCGGAAGTCCTGGCCCGGCTCGGCCCGCGCGCTCACCGGGGCGGGCACCAGGGTGTCGAGTGTGGACACCGCGGCGAGCGCGGTGGGGGTGGGGGTGGCGGCGCCCGCCGCGGCGGGGGCGGACACGACCAGCAGGCAGGACGCGACCACCGCCGCCAGCCGCCGCCCGCCCCGCCTGGATAAGTTGCCCATCGGTCGTCCTCCGGTGTCGGTGATCGGCTGCTCCGATCGGGTCGTGCGCAGTGAAACCGATCTCCCCCGCCCGGTGCGCCACCCCGGGGATGTCTGGGGAAAGTGCTAGCGCCGCCGCCCGCCCACCGGGGTGCCCGCGCGGGCGCCGGTAGCGTGCCCGCCATGGCCAGCAGCGCGTCGCAGCACGTCGTGGTCGTCGCCCTCAGCTCGGTGAGCCACATCTACCCGTGGTTGGCGCTGGTGGAGGAGTTGGCGCGGCGCGGGCACCGGGTCACCGCCGCGGCGGGGGAGCCGGTGCGCGGTCTGTTCGCGGAGTCCGGTGTGGACTTCGTCGGGCACGAGACGCTGCTGCCGGACCCGGCGACCGGCCGCGCGGGCGGGTTGACCAGCATCCCCGCCGACGCGGGCGAGGTGATGCAGCTGTTCCTGCGCGAGGCCCAGGCCCAGTACCCGCACCTGGCGCGGGCCTTCGCCGAGGACCCCCCGGACCTGGTGCTGCACGACCCCGGCGCGATGGCCGGGCAGGTGCTCGCCCGCGCCCACGGCGTGCCCGCGGTGGGCCTGGCGATCATGCCGATGGCGTGGCCGGACCCCGACGCCGAACCCGACCCGCGGCTGCTGGCGGCGCTGGGCTCGGCGGACTCGGCGTCCCGGTTCTACGAGCTGGCCGACGCGTGGCTGGCCGACAACGGCGTCCCCGAGGGCGCCCACGCCCTCCAGACCTACCCGCACGCCACGCTGTCGCTGGTGCCCAGGGTGATGCAGCCCGGCGCCGAGCGCGCACCGGAGAACGTGCGGTTCGTCGGACCGTGCCTGTCCCCGCAGCGGCTGGCCGACCGCAGCTGGGCTCCCCCCGCCGACGGCAGGCGGGTGGTGCTGGTGTCGCTGGGCAACTCCTTCAACGACCGCCCCGACTTCTACCGCGCGTGCCTGGACGCCTTCGGCGGCACCGACTGGCACCTGGTGCTGGTGGCGGGCAAGTACGCGGGCACCGACGAGTTGGGCCCCATCCCGGACGGGGTGGAGGTGCTGGCGCGCGTGCCGCAGCTGGCGGTGCTGGAGTCCGCGGCCGCGTTCGTCACCCACGCCGGGATGGGCGGGTGCGTGGAGGCGCTGTGGTACGCGGTGCCGACGGTGGCCGTGCCGCAGGGCATCGACCAGCACGGCAACGCCGCGCGCATGGTGGAGCTGGGCGTGGGCGCGCACCTGCCCGCGGAGGAGATCACCCCGGAGTCGCTGCGGCGCGCGGTGGAGGCGGTCAGCGCCGACCCGGCGATCGCGGAGCGGTTGGCGCGGGTGCGCGCGGAGCTGCGCGCAGGCGGCGGGGTCGACCTGGCCGCCAACGCCGTGGAGTCCTTCCTGGTCGGGTAGCGCCCGCACTACCGGTCCGCGGCGCCGCGCGCCACCCGCCGCACCCTCCCGGGTCGATGCTCTAGGTGTTCCCCTAGTCCGGCGCGCCGAGCCCCGGACCGGGAGTGCGCCCTTCCCTACGCTCGGTCGCGGGGTGACCGCCAAGATCACCCGCACCGACCACCCACACACCACCCGCACACCACCGGAGGGATCCAGCACCGTGGCGAACAAGAAGGGCAACGCGGGCGCGGCCCTGATCTTCCTCGTCCTCATCGTGATCCTGCTGCTGTCGCGCAACAAGTCCGAGGGCGCCACGCTCAACTCCCCGGCCCCGCAGCAGGGCCCGTCGGTGGGCTGGCAGTCCTACCGCCAGCTCGACGGCCTGGAGCGGCTGCGGGTGGGCGAGCAGTCCCGGCAGGTCTCCAGCTTCGACCGCACCGGCGCCAACGACGACGGGGGGTTCGGCACCTACTCGTGCCTGTCGTCCTCGGCCGCCGGGTGCGTGGTGGCCGAGGACACCGGCGCGGGCGAGCTGACCTCGCTGTGGTTCGTCGGGGACGTGCCCGCCGCCGAACGCGGTGATCCGGCGCTGGCGGCCAGGGTGGCCGCCCTGCCCGCCGACCAGCGCGCGGCGGTGCGGGCGGGCGCCCTGGCCGACAACACCCTGACCGTGGAGCTCGACGGGCGCACCGTCCTGTCGGGCCGCATCGGCGACATCGTGGACGGCAGGGTCGGTGCGCCGTTCGTGTGGCCGCTGGTGGCGGGCACGCTGGAGTCACGGGGCGGCATGAGCATCAAGGTGCCCATGCCGTACCGCGACTCCATGCGCGTCAGCACCGGGGCCAACCCGCTGTACTTCCACGTCGACCACCGCGAGTTCGCCGACACCACCGGCATCACCACCTTCGACCCGGCGGACCGGGCGCTGGACGTGGTGGCCCGATTACAGGCCTACGGCACCGCCGACCCCAAGCCCGCCGCGCCCGGTGCCACCACCACCGACCGCACCGCGGACCTGGCACCGGGGCAGGCGAGCAGGCTGGTGTCGTTACCCGGGCCTGGGCGGGTGACCCAGCTGCGGCTGTCGCTCCCCCAGGTCGTGCAGAGCCCCCGCCGCAACGACTTCGGCCGGGAACTGGGTCCCGGTGGGAGCAGCACCTTCCAGGTGCGGGTGGACCCGAACAACACGAGCGTCCGGCTGAGCCGGGCGCTCGACGCGTCTGTGGGGGGACAGCGCGCCGCGATCCTCGTCGACGGCCGCCCGGCGGGCGAGTGGCCCGCGACCACCGCGCTGGGCGCGGGCCTGTGGGACACCCAGACCGTGCTGCTGCCCGCCGCGCTGACCGCGGGCAAGTCGACCATCACCGTGACCAACCAGGTCAGCTCCGCGTTCACCGAGTTCCGCTACGACGCGCACAGCCTCGTCGGCGGTGACTGGACCCGCACCGACGTGCTGGACACCGGTGCCTGGCAGCCCGGTACCGAGCAGGCCCACCACTACTCCGCCACCGGCGTGACCTGGTCGGGCAACCACGACTTCCGCTTCCCGGTCGACCCGGCCGAGCTGACCCGCTCCGACGCGGTGCTCGACGGGCTGCGGCTGCGGATCAGCTTCGACGGCCGCACCGGTGTCGACGCCCCGGTGGGCGAGTTCTTCGGCTCGGGCCTGGGGGAGTTCGACAGCCGCTCGCTGCTGTCGTCGATCGATGCCACCCCCGGCGGCTGGTACACCGCGTGGTGGCCGATGCCCTACGCCTCCGGCGCCACCGTCGAGCTGGTCAACGGCTCCGGGGTGCCGGTGCGCGGGGCGCGCGTGCAGGTCAGCTCCGCCCCCGACCGCACCGTCCCGGCGGCGCTGGCCTCCGGGGCGACCGGGTACTTCCACGCCACCCACGGCTCGACCGGCCCGGTGGCCGACAAGCAGGACGTGCCGCTGCTCGACGCCCCGGGCCGCGGGGTGTTCCGCGGGGTGACCCAGGTGCTGCGCGGCACCTCCGGCGGGGCGAACCCGTACGACTTCGAGGAGGGCGACGAGCGCGTGCACGTCGACGGGTCGCCCTCACCGGCCTGGCACGGCACCGGGACCGAGGACTTCTACGAGGCGGGCTGGTACTTCCTGGGCGGCTACACCGCGTCGGGGCCGTGGACGGGCAGCCCGGCGTTCGAGGCCGTCGGCGACGGGTGCGCGGTGATCTGCGTGAGCATGGGCCGGGTGATGGTGCCCGACGCGGTCCCGTTCTCCGGGTCGCTGCGGGTGGGCATGGAGCACGGCTCGGTCAACGACGACCCGGTCTCGGAGAGCTGGACGGCGTTCTGGTACGGCCAGGACGCGGTGGGGGTGCGCCAGACCGACGTGGTGGACCTGGGCGACCCCGGCAGCCGCGACGCGCACGGCTACCAGGCGGAGCAGGAGGAGAAGGCGAGCCTGGACAGCACCGTGGAGGGCGTGGGGTTCCAGGCGCCGATGGAGCACCCGGCGCTGTCGACGACCGCGCCGGTGTCGTTCTCGGTGGCGGTGGACCCGGCGAACCGCGGTGCGCGCCTGCACCGGTTGGGCGACCAGGCGCGGCCGGGGCAGACCGCCCGGGTGCTCGTCGACGGGCGCCCGGTGGGGGTGTGGCGGCAGCCGCTGGGCAACGAGCGCGCCCGGTGGTTGGAGGACTCCTTCGCGCTGCCGCCCTCGGCGACGGCGGGCAAGCAGCGGGTGGCGGTGCGGTTGGAGCCGCTGGCGGGGTCGGCGCCGTGGTCGGCGGCCCGCTACCGGGTGGTCAGCGAGGTGGCGCCGTTCACCGACACGACCGCGCCCACCGCCGTCACCGGCGTGCGCGCCAGGCCCGACACCACGACCGCGGTGGACCTGAGCTGGGCCCCGGCGGCCGATGACGGGGTGGTGGCCCGCTACGAGGTCTACGCCTCCCGCTCGACGCAGGTGCCGCTGACCCCGGCGGCGCTGGTGGGCACGACGACGGGCTACGCCTTCCAGCACCGGGGGTTGGTGCCGGGGGAGGCCTGGCACTACCGGGTGCGGGCGGTGGACGCGGCGGGCAACCCCGGCCAGCCCTCGCCGGTGGTTGACGGGGTGGCCGGGCGCACGGTGGCGGTGGAGGCCGAGTCGCTGTGGCCGGTGGCCCAGGCGACCACCGGTGTGCTGGTGCCGGTCGACCGCTCGGCCTCCGACACCGCCTACCTGCTGCTGGCCTCCACCGCCCCCGGGGACGCGATGACCGTGGTCGTGCGCGTGCCGGTCACCGGCGACTACGACCTGGGCACGGTGTGGATCACCGACCCCAACCGCGGGATCGCCGCGGTGGCGGTCGACGGGGTCGCGGTGGGCGCGCCGTTCGACACCTTCCGCGCCGACGGCGTCCGGGTGACCACCGCGCCCACCGGCCGCGTGCGGCTGACCGCGGGCGAACACCGGGTGACGGTGACCGCGACCGGCAGGAATGCGTCGTCGACCGGTTTCCTGATCGGGGTCGATCAATTCTTGCTCACCCTGAGGTGACACCGGCGAATGCGCGTGATTTCATGGTGACCCGACCTCATCGTCGGTTCTGCCGGTGCCACGCGAATTGCGCGGTCCCGTCGCTTGCGTCGAGTTCCCGAGCCCGAGGAGATCCCCATGGCATCGAAGTCCAAGAGCACCCGGATCATCGCGCTGGTCGTGGGCGTGTTCCTGCTGATCGGCGGCATCGCGGGCCTGGTGGCCCAGGACGCGCTGGCGGCGAGCAAGGTCGGCGCCGCCATCGCGGTCCTGGCCGGGCTGGTCTTCCTGCGCATCAGCGCGAAGGCCAACGCCTGAGCGCGGCGCCGCCCCGCCGCGGGCGGCTCAGGCGAGCCCGGCGCTCTTGAGCGCGTCCTCCACGGAGCGCCGGGCCTTCCTGAACTCGCCGCTGACCTGCATGGCCGTCAGCGGGCCCAGGCCCGCGGCGAAGCCGCCGCCACCGTGGCTGCCCTGGCCGAGGACCAGGTCGTCACCGTCGACGCGCAGGTCAAGCAGCAGCTTGTTCTGGTGCTTCTTGGTGATCTCCTTGCCGCCCTCGTGCGCCTGGGCGCTGGCGGCACCGGTGGACACCCACAGGTAGCCCTTGCCCTCCAGGGCCGAGCGCGCGGTGTCGAGGACCGCGGCCGGGGTCGCGCCGCTGTTCAGGGAAATCTTCTTGGAACCCACGATTTCTTCTCCTCTTTCGATGCGCCCGAGTTCGGGCACACTATTCCTCGTTGATCATAAGGGCACCGGGGTGGGTCCGCAGCGGCAGAAAGTTGTCACCGGTTGGCCGATGGTTGTCCCCGGGGCGTCGACCTGCGTTGACGTGCGGCAATGCGCCGAGGTCGAACCGGTGGGGTGAATACGAATGTTGTCCGCGCTCGACCGGGGGTCGACCGAGGTTGAGCGCGGTGGCGACCGGCGGGCGTTTCGGGCCACCCCCGGCGCCCGCTGTACTGGGTCCATGGCAACCGCGCGCGTCCACGAGAGCCCCCCGACCGCACCCCCGAGCACCCCGGCGGTGGCCCGCCTGCCGCTGGCGGTGGTGGCGGCGGTGACCGCGGCGCTGATGCTGGTGGCCAGCGCCAACTACGGCTACTTCTTCGACGAGGCCTACTTCGTGGTGGCGGGCGCGGACCACCTGTCCTGGGGGTACTTCGACCAGCCCGCGCTGGTGCCCGCGCTGGCCGGGCTGGCCCACCACCTCGCCCCCGGGTCGCTGGTGGTGCTGCGGTTGCCCGCGACGCTGGCCGCGGTGGGCGGGGTGGTGCTCACCGGGCTGATCGCCAGGGAGCTGGGCGGGGGTCGCCTCGCCCAGACCACGGCGGCGGCGGTGTTCGCCCTGTCCGGGTCGGTGCGGGTGGCGCACTGGCTGGCCACCTACTCCATCGACCCGTTCTTCTGGACGCTGATCGCGTGGTTGCTGGTGCGCTGGACCCGCCTGCACCAGCAGGGCCGCGCCGCCGACGGGCTGCTGTTCTGGGCCGGGGTCGCCACCGCGCTGTCGTTGCAGACGAAGTTCCTGGTGCCCGCCCTGTGGGCCGCGGTGCTGCTGGGCGCGCTGGTGTTCGGCCCCCGCGCGCTGCCGACCCGGCCCGCGCTGTGGTGGGGGGCGCTGGTGGCCGTGGCGGCCACGGTGCCCAACCTGGTGTGGCAGGTGCGCCATGACTGGCCCTACACCCGCATGTCGGAGGTGGTGGCCCTGGAGTACCCGGGCACCGGGTCGTTCCTGTGGCAGGGCCTGGCGGGCGCCGGGCTGCTGGCGGGGGCGCTGCTGCTGCTGGTGGGCCTGGCCCGGCTGGTGGTGGCCCGCGAGCTGGCGCCGTGGCGCTACCTGGGCGTGGCGACGATCGCGCTGGTGGTGGCGTTCATCGTGCTGCAGGGCCGCCCCTACTACCTGTTCAGCCTCTACGCGGTGCCGTTCGCGGCCGGGGCGGTGGCCCTGGAGCGGGTGCGCTGGCCCGCGGCGGCGCGGTGGGCGGGCGCGGCGGTGGCGCTGGTGTCGGTGGCGGTGTCGCTGGTGAGCCTGCCCGTCTACCCCAAGCGGGTCGCCGAGGCGCTGCCCGACATCCCGCTGGTGGCCACCGCCAAGCAGTACGCCGAGACCGAGGACCAGCTCAAGCCGCTGGTGCAGACGGTGGCGTCGGTGTACCTGGCGCTGCCGCCCGAGCAGCGCGGGCACACCGCGATCATGACCGACAGCTACGTGTTCGCCTCGGCGGTCGACCTCTACGGCCCGGCCCAGGGGTTGCCGCGCGCCTACAGCGGCCACCGCGGGTACTTCTACTTCGGGCACCCGCCGGAGGTCTTCGACAGCGTGCTGTTCATCGGCACCCCGTCCCCGGCGGTGGGCGCGGCGTTCGCGGCGACGACCCCGGTGGCCGAGGGGTTCGCGACCCTCTACTCCGGCCGCAAGGGCCCGTGGGAGCGGTTGTGGCCGGGGTTGCGGAGCCAGTGACCGGCCCCGCGACCCCGGTCGGTCAGCCGCGCTTGAGCGGTTCCCACCACGCCCGGTTGTCCAGGTACCACCGCACCGTGTCGCGCAGGCCCTCCTCGATGCCCACCCGCGGCGCGTACCCGAGCTCGGTGGAGATCTTGGTGATGTCGACGGAGTAGCGGCGGTCGTGGGCCAACCGGTCGGCGACCGGGCGCACCGCCGACCAGTCGCGGCCGGTGATCCCCAGCAGCCGGGTGGTCAGCTCCCGGTTGGTCAGCTCGGTGCCGCCGCCGATGTTGTAGACCTCCCCGGCGCGGCCGCGGGTGGCGACCAGGGCGATCCCGGCGCAGTGGTCGTCGACGTGCAGCCAGTCGCGCACGTTGAGCCCGTCGCCGTAGAGGGGCACCTGCTCGCCGTCGACGAGGTTGGTCACGAACAGCGGGATGACCTTCTCCGGGAACTGGTGCGGCCCGTAGTTGTTGGAGCAGCGGGTGATCCGCACGTCGAGCCCGTGGGTGGTGTGGAACGCCCTGGCGATCAGGTCCGAGGACGCCTTGGACGCCGCGTAGGGGGAGTTCGGGGCGAGCGGGTGCTCCTCGGGCCAGGAGCCCTCGTCGATGGAGCCGTAGACCTCGTCGGTGGACACGTGCACGAACCGGTCCACCCCGGCCTCCAGCGCCCCCTGCAGCAGGGTCTGGGTGCCCACGACGTTGGTCATGACGAACTCGGCCGCCCCGGCGATGGAGCGGTCCACGTGCGACTCCGCGGCGAAGTGCACCACCAGGTCGGTGCCCGCCATCTCCTGCTTGACCACGGCGGGGTCGCAGATGTCGCCGCGCACCACCCGCAGCCGCGGGTCGGCGGCGACGGGGTCGAGGTTGGCGGGGTTGCCCGCGTAGGTGAACTTGTCCAGCACGACCAGCTCGTCGGGGTCGAGCCCGGGCAGCCACCCGGTGAGGGCGCGGCGGACGAAGTTGGACCCGATGAACCCGGCGCCGCCGGTGACCAGCACGCGCATCAGGCACCGCCCCCGGCGGCGCGGGCGATCTCCATGACGTACTGGCCGTAGCCGGACTTGGCGATGCGCTCGCCCAGGGCGAAGCACTGCTCGGCGGTGATGAAGCCCATCCGCAGCGCGATCTCCTCCAGGCACGCGATGCGGGTGCCCTGCCGCTTCTCCAGGGTCTGCACGTACTGCCCGGCCTCCAGCAGCGAGTCGTGGGTGCCGGTGTCGAGCCAGGCGAACCCGCGGCCGAGGTTGACCATCCTGGCCCGCCCCCGTTCGAGGTAGGCGTTGTTGACGTCGGTGATCTCCAGCTCCCCGCGCGCGGAGGGGGTCAGGCCGCGGGCGATCTCGACGACGTCGTTGTCGTAGAAGTACAGCCCGGTCACGGCCTGGTTCGAGCGCGGGTGGGCGGGCTTCTCCTCGATGGAGACCAGCCTGCCCTCGGCGTCGACCTCGCCGATGCCGTGCCGGTGCGGGTCGGAGACGGTGTAGCCGAAGAGCACCGCGCCCTTGAGGTCGGCGGTCTCGGCGCGCAGCAGCTGGGAGAACCCGGGGCCGTGGAAGATGTTGTCGCCCAGGATCAGCGAGCAGCAGTCGTCCCCGACGTGGTCGGCGCCGATGAGGAACGCCTCGGCCAGGCCGTTGGGCTCGGGCTGCTCGGCGTAGCTCAGCCTCAGCCCGAGGTCGCCGCCGTCGCCGAGCAGGCGCTGGAAGGCGGGCAGGTCCACCGGGGTGCTGATGATGAGGATGTCGCGGATGTCGGCGAGCATCAGCACCGACAGCGGGTAGTAGACCATCGGCTTGTTGTAGACGGGCACGAGCTGCTTGGAGACCCCGAGGGTGGCCGGGTGCAGGCGGGTGCCGCTGCCCCCGGCGAGGATGATGCCCTTCACCGCGCTCCCTCCTGGTCGGTGCCCGCGGCGGCGGGGACGAGCCCCAGTTGGGCGCGGGCGTCGTCGGCCAGCTCGTCGAAGTGGCGGTCGAGCAGGGTGTCGAGGTAGCCGGGGCCGAAGCCGAGGTCGTCGTACTCGGGCACCAGCCAGCGCAGCTTGGACACGTCGACGGTGGTGCGCTTGGTGGGCATGTCGACGAGCTTGCGCTCGGCGCGGGTGCCCAGCCGCTGTTCGAGCCGGTCGACGACGGTCTCGATGGTGTCCGGGCGCCCGGAGGCGAGGTTGACGACCTCGCCGTGGACGTCGCGGGCGCGCAGGGTGTCGAGCATGCGCATCATGTCGTGCACGCCGAGCAGGTCGCGGGTGACCCCGGCGTGCACGGTGATCGACCCGGTGAGCAGCTGGCGGATCAGCGAGGGCAGCAGCTGGTGCTGCTGCTGGCCGCCGCCGACGATGTGGGCCAGGCGCAGCACCAGGAACCGGGCGCCGGAGGTGGCGCAGACGTTCTCCAGGCACAGCTTGTGCCTGCCGTAGGGGGTCAGCGGGAACACCGGCCCGGTCTCGGTGCCCGGGGAGTCGGGCGCGCCGTACATGCCCGAGCTGGCCGTGGACAGGAAGATGACGGTGCGGCCCTCGGCCCGGCAGCGGCGCAGGGTGTCGTAGACGAGGGTGGCCTCGCGCTCGAAGGCGGAGACGTCGGTGATCAGGACGCTGGACACCCCGGCGGCGATGAGGGTGGTGTCGGGGTAGCGGTCGCCGAAGTGGCGCCGGGAGTGCCCCGCGATGAAGCCCTTTCCGATGATCTCCATGTCAGCGTCGCAGCTCCTCGTGGTCGGGGACGCGGACCGCGGTCGCCAGCACCTCGTCGACCAGCCGCGCGGTGTCGGTGCACGGGGCCGCGGTCGCGGCCCCCGTGGGGTCGGGGCCCGCCAGCGCCGCGGTGGTGAACGCGGCGACGGCCAGCGCGAACTGGTCGGCGGCGGGCAGGGTGTGCTCCTCGGTGTGGTCCTGCTCCTCGACCCGCAGCACCGGCTGCCAGGTCGCGGGCGGGGTGAAGGCCTTGTCGGCGGTGAGGGTCCCGGTGGCGCCGTGCACCGCGTAGCGGGAGCGGTAGCCGTGCTGGAAGCCGAACCCGAGGGAGGCGAAGACCCCGTCGGGGGAGACCAGCAGGACAAGGCCCGCGACGTCGACGTCGCGGGCCTTGTCCACGCGCAGGGTGGCCCCGGCCACGGCCAGGCCGGGGCCCAGCAGCAGCCGGGCCAGCCGCAGCGGGTACACCCCGGCGTCGAGCAGCGCCCCGCCGCCGAGGTCGGCCCGGTAGCGGATGTCGGTGCCCGGCAGCGGGGGGATGCAGAACTCGGCGGTGAGGGTGCGCGGGGCCCCGATGCGCCCGTCGGCCAGCAGCCGCTGGACGCGGGCGTGCTGGGGGTGGTGCAGGAAGGTGAAGTTCTCCCGCAGCACCAGCCCGCGCTCGGCGGCGAGCCGGGTGAGGGCGGTGGTGGCCGCGGCGGTGGTGGTCATCGGCTTCTCGCACAGCACGTGCTTGCCCGCCAGCAGCGCGGCCTCGGCCCACCGGTGGTGCTCGGAGTTGGGCAGGGACACGTAGACGGCGTCGACGTCGTCGGCGGCGAGCAGCTGCTCGTAGGTCAGCGCGGCGGCCCCGGTGCCGGACTCGGCGGCGAACGCCTCGGCGCGGCGGGGGTCGCGGGCGGCGACGGCGGTGACCGCCGCGGCGGGGGTGGCGCGCAGGGCGGGCAGGGTGCGGCGGCGGGCGATCGAGGAGCACCCGAGCAGCCCCACCCGCAGCACCGGGGTCACCGCAGGCCCCGCAGGCAGGCGAGCAGGCTGCGGGCCTGGACGTTGACGTAGTGGCTGTGGCGCAGCAGCTCGTTGAGCTGGTGCACGGTCAGCCACCGGAAGTCGGCCAGGCCCGCGTCGGGGAAGTCGGGGGCGACCTCGATGATCTGGTATTCGCTGTGGGCGTGGTAGAACCGGCCGCCCTCCTCGGACAGCTGGGTGGAGAACAGCACCTGCTCGGGGGTGCTGGCGCGGACCACGTCGAGGAACGGCGGGTGGTCGCCCGGGGGCAGGTGGTCGTAGTTCTCCGGGGTGCACTGCACGGTGGGGGCCAGTTCCACCACGTCGAGGTAGCCGGGTTCGACGCGGGCGTTGACCAGGGCGTGCAGCACCCCCTCGACGCGCTTGACCAGCAGGGCGACCACCCCGGTGCCGAAGGGCCGCACGAGCGGCTGGCTCCAGGAGGCGACCTCGCGGCCGTTGGTGGTGATGTCGACGGCGACGATGCTGAAGTACAGGCCGAGCTCGTGGCTGATCTCGGCGTCGGTGCGCCGCCAGCCCCGCACCTCGTGCAGCGGCACCGCGGTGGTGTCGACGTAGTGGGCGGCCTGGCGGGAGGTGATCCAGCTCATCACCTCGGTGGTGGTGTGCAGCCCGCCCGCGGTCGGCTGGGCGGAGCGGGCGACCGCGTCGGCGAGGTCGGTGCTCGGCTCGCCGAAGGGCGCGGGCGCCGGGGCGGGCATGCACGACAGGACGGTGCGCGCGTCCATGTTGACCAGGTTGTCCACCCGCAGCAGCGCGTGCAGCTGGCCCAGGGTCAGCCACCGGAAGTCCTCGGGCAGCTCGGCGCCGTCGTCGAAGCGGGGGTCGTCGGTGACCTCCACGACCATGTTGCGGTTGCGCTTGCGGTAGAACCACGACCCCTGCTCGGACTGGAGCACGTCGGCGAGCACCTGCTCGGGCGGCGGGTCGCGGAAGAAGTCCAGGTACGGCACGGGTTTGCCGCCGTGCACCCGGGTGTAGTTGCTCTTGGTGGCCTGCACGGTGGGCGAGAGCTGGACGCCGTTGACGTTGCCGGGCTCGGACTTGGCCTGCATCAGGCAGTGCAGGACCCCGTCGACCTCGCGCACGAGGATGCCGAGGATGCCGATCTCGGGCTGGTTGATGATGGGCTGGGTCCAGTGCCGGACGTGGCCGTAGTCGGTGCGCACCGACAGGCCCTGCACGCGGAAGAACCGGCCGCTGTCGTGGCGCAGGTCCCCGCCCGCGGGGTCGAAGTGCCACTGGCGCAGCTGGTCGAAGCGGATGCGGGTGACCTCGTGGCGGTGCGCGGCGTTGCGCTCGGCGATCCAGTCGGCCAGCTCGGAGTTGGGGGTGGCGCCGTCGAGGGTCGCCGCGGATCGTGCGAGCCGGTGCGGCAGGGTCCCGTCCGGCTTGCGGAGCAGGCCTGTCGCGGCGTGGCGCTCCATGTCGTCCTCCAGGGACAGGGGGGTGTGTTCCCCATTGGTAGCAAGGCGGAACTAGGCAGAACCCTCGTCTGCGGGCGGGGTGGGCGGGGATGTCTAGGGAATGCCCCGGATCCCGGGCGCTAGCGGCGGTGGCCCGCGGGCGGCGGCGGGCAGGGTCGGTGGCGTGACCTGGTCGGCAGAGCGTCAGCGGCACTACGCGTTCCTCAGCTTCCCCGGGCACGGCCACGTGCGCCCGGTGCTGCCGGTGACCGCGGAGCTCGTGCGCCGGGGCCACCGGGTGACCCACCTGGTCGCCGAGCGGCTGGCCGCGTCCGCGGCGGTGCCGGGGGTGCGGGTGGTGGCCTACCGGTCGAGCTTCCCGGAGCCGTTCGGGCGGGCGGCGACCGCGGGGGAGGCCGCGGGGATGCTCGCGGAGCTGGTGCGCGAGGGGTTCGCCCCGCTGGCCGAGGCGGTGCGCGTGCTCGACGGCGACCGCCCGGACCTGCTGCTGCACGACGACATCGGCGCGCACACCGCGCGGCTGCTGTCGCGGGTGTGGGGTGTGCCGCTGATCCGCCTCTACGCCCACTTCGCCGACCACGTCCACACCGGACGGACCGACCAGCCCGGGACCGGTGGCGGGGAGGCGATCTCCCCGGCGGAGGTGATGGCCCACCCCGTGCTGGCCGCGGCATGGCAGGAGGCGATGGACCTGGTGGCCGGGTACGGCCACGAGCCCGACGCGGTGATCGAGGCGCTGCGGTGCGAGGACGCTGTGGGGGAGTTGGTGTTCGTCCCCCGCGAGTTCCACCCGGACAGTCCCCCCGACCCCGTGGTCGCGGGCAGGCGGGTGTTCGTCGGCTCCACCGCCGACCTCGACGCCGCCGCGGGCGGGTGGTCACCGCCGGGGACCGGCCCGGTGGCGCTGGTGTCGCTGGGCACCGCGCAGGCCGGGGACCCCGCGTTCTTCTCCCGGTGCGCGGCGGCGTTCGCGGGCACCGGCTGGCACGTGGTGATGACCCTGGGGTCACGGGTCACCCCGGACATGGTGGGCCCGGTGCCGCCGAACGTGGAGCTGCACCAGTGGTTGCCGCACCTGGCCGTGCTGCCGCACGCGTCGGTGTACGTGGGCGCGGCGGGCATGGGCAGCGTGCTGGAGGCGCTGGCGTGCGCCACCCCGGTGCTGGCGCTGCCGCACACCGACGAGCAGCGCGCCAACGCCGACCGGCTGGCCGAGCTGGGCCTGGGCGCGGCGCTGACCCCGGACGACCTGACCCCCGCCGCGCTGCGGGAGCTGGTGCTGGCCACCGCCGCCGACGAGGCCACCGGCCGCCGGGTGCGGGAGATGGCCGCGCACCTGGCCCGCGCCGGTGGTGCCCGCCGCGCCGCCGACGAGGTCGAGGCCCGCACCCCGCCCCGGCGCGCCGCCGGTGGCGGTCGGGCGCTGCGCGTGGCGGTGTTCAGCTTCCCCGGGTGGGGCCACCTGCGCCCGCTGCTGCCGCTGGTGCGCGAGCTGCTCGACCGCGGCCACGAGGTGTCGGTGGTGGTCGCTGAGCGCTTCGCGGCCGCCGCTGCGGACACCGGCGCCCGGGTGCTCACCTACCCCTCGCGGTTCCCCGCCCCGGTGCCCGAGGTGCGCACCGCCGAGGACCTGGCGCAGGTGGTGGTGGCCTACTACGAGGAGGCCTTCGCCGCGCTGCCCGCGGCGTGGGCCGCCTTCGCCGACGACCCACCGGACCTGGTGGTGGAGGACGCTTTGAGCACGGCGGCCAGCGGGTTGGTCGCTGACCGGGCCGGGTGCCCGGTGGTGCGCGCCTTCCCCGGGTTCGCGGGCAACGACGAGGTGCCGCTCAACGGGTCGGAGCCGGAGCCGGGCAGCCCGGACCTCGACGCCGAGCACCCGGCGATCGCGGCGTTCGTGCGCGGCCTGCCCGACCGGCTGGCCCGGCTCGGGGTGGGCGAGGACGCCGTGGCGCGGGTGCGCGCCCGCCCGCCGCGGGCGAACCTGGTGTTCGTGCCCGCGGCGTTCCAGCCGCGGGTGGAGTGCTTCGACGGCTCGTTCGCCTTCGTCGGCCCGCAACCCCCCGCCGACCCGCCGCCCACCGGGTGGTCCCCGCCCGCCGACGGGTCGCCGGTGGTGCTGGTGTCGCTGGGCACCTCCTCCAACGACAACCCCGGGTTCTTCCTGGCGTGCGGGGAGGCGTTCGCGGGCACCGGGTGGCGGGTGGTGATGACCACCGCCGGTCACCTCGACGGTGCCACCGCCGCGGCGATGCCGCCGGAGGTGGAGCTGCACGCCTGGTTGGACCACCACGCGGTGCTGCCGCACGCGGCGGTGGTGGTGTGCCAGGCGGGGGCGGGGTCGTTGATGGACGCCTTCGGGCACGGGGTGCCGGTGGTGGTCGTGCCGCAGCAGCCCGACGCCCGGGTGATGGCGCGGCACGTGGCCGCGCTGGGCCTGGGCCGGTGCCTGGAGGGGCCGGTGTCGGGCGCGGACGTGCGGGACGCGGTGCTGGCCGTGGCGGCCGACGCCGGGGTGGCCGCGGCGGTGGCGGCGCTGCGCTCGGCCATCGGGTCGGCGGGCGGGGCCGCGCGCGCGGCGGACGTGGTCGAGCGGGTCGCCGCGGCGACACCGACGGACGGAGGGAGCCAGTCAGCATGGAGATAGTCGAGATGGCGGTGAAGGACGCGTTCCGGATCACCCCTCGGCACCTGCCGGACCGCAGGGGCAGCTTCTTCGAGGCGTGGCGGCACAGCGCGCTGTCGGAGGCCATGGGCAGGCCGTTCCGGGTCGAGCAGGTGAACTACTCGATCTCGGCGAAGAACACCCTGCGCGGCATCCACGGCACGAAGATCCCCCCGGGGCAGACCAAGCTGGTGACCTGCGTGCAGGGCGCGGCGCTGGACGTGGTGGTCGACCTGCGGGTGGGGTCGCCCACGTTCGGCGCGTTCGACACCACGCTGCAGGTGGCGGGCTCGGGCATCGGGGTGTGCATCGCCGAGGGGCTGGGGCACGCGTTCCTGGCCCTGGAGCCCGACACGGTGATGAACTACCTGTGCGGTGCGGAGTACGTGCCCGGCACGATGATCGACATCCAGGCGCTGGACCCGGCGCTGGGCATCCCGTGGGACCTCTCGGCGCCGCCGATCATGTCCGACAAGGACGCGGTGGCCCCGACGCTGGCCGAGGCCGCCGCCCGGGGGCTGCTGCCCAGCTACGAGCACGCGCTGACCGCGCCCGCGGTCGGCTAGTCGGTGGTCGGCCGGTCAGTGGTCCCCGCATCCGCCGCCCACCCCGACGTCCCCACCCGGCACGACGACGGGTGAGCCGACGCCGCCCCGCCGGGGGAGCGTGCCCGGGCCCGGGCTCAGCCGACCAGGCCCGCCTCGTGGGCGAGCAGCCCGGCCTGGGTGCGGTTGGCGCAGCCGAGCTTGCTGAGCATGCGCGAGACGTAGCTCTTCACGGTGGCCTCGGACAGGTGCAGCTTCGCGGCGATGGCGGCGTTGGACATGCCCTCGCCGAGGCAGCGGAGCATGTCGGCCTCGCGGTCGGTGAGCCCGGCGATGCGCGCGCGGGCGCGGTCGGCGCGCTGCTGCTCGCCGGTGGAGGCGGCGACGAGCCTGCGCATCGCCTCGGGGGAGAGCACGGTGTGCCCGCCCGCGGCGGCGCGCACCAGGCTGATGAGGTCCTCGGCGGGGGTGGCCTTGAGCAGGAACCCCGACGCCCCGGCCTGCAGGGCGCGCAGGACGTAGGTGTCGGCGTCGAAGGTGGTGAGCGCGACCATCGACGGCGGGCTGGGCAGCCGGGCGATCCTGGCGATGGCGGTGAGCCCGTCGACCCCGGGCATCCGCAGGTCCATGAGCATGACGTCCGGGGTGTGCAGGGTGGCGGCCTCGACGGCCTCCGCGCCGTCCTGGGCCTGGCCGACGACGGTGATGTCGCCCGCGGACTCCAGGACGGTGCGCAGGTGGGTGAGCACCATCGGCTCGTCATCGACGAGGACCAGGCGGATCATGGGGCCGACTTTCCGGTGTTGGGACGTATGCGGGGAGTATCGCATCGAGGCGGAACCCGCCGGAGTCGGTGGGGCCCGCCTCCAGCTTGCCGCCGATGACCTCGATGCGGTGGCGCAGCCCGGTGAGCCCGGCGCCGGACCCGCTGCCGGAGAGCACCGGGTCGGGCTCGGCGGTGGGCGCGGTGTTGGTCACCCGCACCCGCACGTCCTGGTTCTGGTAGCGCAGGGTGATCTTCACCCGGGAGCCGGGGGAGTGCTTGCGGGCGTTGGTCAGCGCCTCCTGCACGACCCGGTGGGCGGTGCGCGCCACGGCCGGGGTGAGCGCGGTGACCGCGCCGATGACCTCGACCTCGGTGGGCATGCCCACGGCGTTGGACTCCGCGACGAGGGTGTCGAGGTCGGCGGCGATCGGGCCCGCGGTGGCCGGTTCGGCGGCCCCGGCGACGAGGGGTTCGTCGGCGTTGGGGCTGCGCAGCACGCCGATGAGGTCGTGCAGCTCCTTCATGGCCTGGCTGCCGGAGGCGCGGATGTCGTCGGCGGCGGCGCGCACGGCCTCGTCGGTGGAGCTGACCCGCAGCGCCCCGGCGTGCAGGACGATGAGGCTGAGCCGGTGGGTGACCACGTCGTGCATCTCCGAGGCCAGCCGCCGCCGCTCCTCGAAGCGGGCCCGCTCGGCCAGCAGCAGCTGCTCGCGCTCGGCGCGCTCGGCCCGGTCGCGCAGCGACCGCACCAGCTGCCTGCGGGCGTCGAAGTACAGCGCGCCGAGGGCGGGGCCCAGGGTGCTGAGCAACCCGAACGGGGTGATCGACCAGTCCGGCGCCCACAACCTGCCCGCGAACACCGCGAACAGCGCGGTCAGGGCCAGGGCGTAGCGGCGGTCCTGGTGCAGCGCGACGAGGATGACCACCACCGGGGTCGCCCGCGGCACGGTGACGGGGCTGAGCTGGTGCGGGGGCAGCAGCAGCCCGGGGGCCAGCTGGCTGGAGATGGCCATCGCCGCGCCGACGAGCAGCACGAACGCGCCCACCGCGCGGGGGAAGCGGGCGGCCAGCAGCAGGGAGGCGTCGGCGAGCAGCTGGGCGGTGAGCCCGGCGTGCGGGCCGAGGAACCCGGTGGTGGGGGCGTCACCGAGGCCCAGCGACAGGTCGAGGGCGGCCAGCAGCGCGGCGACGACCGCGATCCGGGCGGCCTCGCGCCGGTGCGCCTCGGGGGCCTGGTCGCGGGGCGGGCTGAGCATGGCTTGCCACACACGGGCACCGTAGCGACCCGGGGGCCGGTCGGGGGAGTGCGGGGCGGCATTCGCGGGGGACACCCACCCCGGCGGGGTGGGCGATTCCCGAAACCATCAACTTTCGTTGTTCCCAGTTCATTCTTTCGTTGTGATCGCGGTTTCCGGCGGTGCCACTCGCGAACCGCTCGCGGTTGCGGACAGATTCCCGCGAACCCCCCGTGAGCTGTCTCACGAGGCGAATCCCGAGGTCGTGAGGACTCGGTAGCGTCACCCGGGGGCGACCGCGGGGGTTGCGGTCGATCGCTACGATGCCCACGGGAAGCCCAGCACAAGCGCACTGTCGACGCGACGGGGGTGGCGATGGCAATGGGGGGCCGCGACGCGCGAACAGCTTTACCGGGGGCGCAATTCCACACCGCAGACGACCACGTCGCCGAAATGGTCGACCTGGTGACCCGGATGGCGCACCCGGTGTTCTCCGGCGCCTCGCGGGCGGCCATTGTCGAGGGCCCCACCCGGTCGGGCAAGAGCGCGTTGATCGCCGCGGCGCACAACGCGCTGGTGGCCGAAAAGGGCACTTCCGCTTCCCGTTCCACCCGCCTGCCCCGCCCCACCCCCGGCCACCACCGCCCCGCCGGGGCCTCCCCGGTCGAACGCGGCCTGTTCGGCCCCGCGGGCGCCACCGCCCACCGCGGCCCGCTCGCCCTGCTGGTCGACGACGCCCACTGGGCCGACACCGCGGGCCTGGCCCTGCTCAGCGCCCTGCTGCGCGGCCCCCACCCGGTGCTGCTCGTGCTCACCCGCGACAGCACCCGCACCTGGCCCGCCGACGCAGGCCTGGCCGCCATCGCCGCCGACCCCCGCACCCGCCTGCTCGCCCTGCCCCACGGCCACCACACCCCCCGCCGCGACCCGGTCACCACCGCCGTGCGCACCGCCGCGGCCGTGCTCGGCTCCGCCGACCCGCTGCTGCTGGCCGCCCTGACCGGCCTCGCGCTGCCCACCGTGCGCTCCGCGGTGCGCGCGGGCGCCGCCGCCCACGCCACCGCGCCCGCCGCCGAACGCGCGGCCCTGCTCGCCACCATCCCCCGCCCCCGCCTGGACCACCTGCGCGCGGGCGCCGCCCGGGTCCTCAACGACACCGGCCGCCCCGCCCGCCAGGTCGCCGACCAACTCCTCGCCCTGCCCGACGCCCGCGAACCGTGGATGGCCCCGGTGCTGGCCGAGGCCGCCGCCGACGCCACCGCGGCCGGGGACACCGGCACCGCCGCGGCCTACCTGCGCCGCGCCCGCACCGCCGACCCCACCGACCCCGCACCCCGCCTGGCCCTGGCCAGGGTGCTGCTGCCCACCGACCCCGACGCCGCCCGCGCCGAACTCGACGCACCGGCCCTCGACACCCACCCCGCCGCCGCGGTGCTGCGCGCGGCCGCCACCGGCCTGGGCACCCCACCGCGGCAGGTGGCCGACGCCATCCGGCGCCACCACGCCGACCCCACCACACCTCTGCCCCCCGGCACCCTGGCCGCCCTCTGCGGCAACCGCCCCGACGCCCGCGCCGCCCTGGCCGCCGACCTCGGCCGCACCACCACCGCCCCGGACACCGCCGCCGCGGCCGTGCACCGGCTCGCCACCCTCGCCCTCGCCGGACGCGCCCCCGCCGCCGTCGCCGCCAGCGCCCGCGGCCTGCTCGCCGCCACCGGACCCACCGCCACCGGACCCACCGCCACGACCGCCGCCGCACCCGCCACCGCGACGACCCTGCTGCGCCTGGGCGGGGTGCTGTGCCTGGCCGAGGAACCCCAGCACGGCCTGCGCGCGCTCGACCTCGCCGCCGCCCGCGCCGCCACCGCCGACGACCCCACCCTGACCGGCCGGGTGCTGGCCGCCCGCTCCCTGGCCCTGCGCGACTCCGGCGACCACGACACCGCCGTCGCCGACGCCGAGGCCGCCACCCTGGCCCACGCCGCCCACCGCGGCGCCCCCAGCACCCTCGCCGCCGTCGCCGACGCCGTCGGCCTGTTCCACACCGGCGACCACCCCGCCGCCGCCCGCGCCCTCGCCGCCGCCGCGCACGTCCCCGGCGCCCGACCCAGCGAACAGCACCTGCACCTGTTCTGGACCGCCCGCACCGCCGCGGCCACCGGGGACACCACCACCGCCCTGCGCCTGCTCCACCGCTGCGCGCACGCCCAAGCCGACGACGGCATCGCCCACCCCGCCTTCGCCCCCTGGTGGTGCGAGGCCGCGCTGCTCACCGCCGCCCTCGGCCGCCCCGCCGAGGCCGCCGCCCACGCCGAGCGCGGCGCCGACCTCACCCGCACCTGGCCCACCGCCAAGGCCACCGGCCTGGTCCTGCTCGCCCGCGGGGTGTCCACACCCGACACCACCGGGGTGGACCTGCTCACCGAGGCCGCCCGCGTGCTGGCCACCACCCACGCCCGCCCCGAGCACGCCCGCGCCGAACACCTGCTCGGCCGCGCCCTGCTCCGCCGCGACGACCGCACCACCGCCCGCGCCCACCTGCGCCGCGCCGCACTGCTCGCCGAAGCCTGCGGCTGGCGGGACCTGGCCACCGCCGCCCGCCGCGAACTCGCCGTCGCAGGCGGGCGGATGCGCTCCGGACCCCGCCGCACCGGGCTGCTGACCACCCGCGAACGCGAGGTCGCCGACCTCGTCGCCCGCGGCGCCAGCAACCGCGAGGCCGCCGCGGCCCTGTTCGTCTCCGCCAGCACCGTCGAACTGCACCTGACCAAGGTCTACCGCAAGCTCGCCGTGAGCAGCCGCGCCGACCTGGCCGCCGCCCTGCGCGACGACCCCACCCCACCCCCGGGCACCCGCGCGCGGGAGGCGTCCTGAACACCCCACCCGCGGCCACCGTCCTGCTCGAACGCGACGACACCCTCGCCGCCTTGGCCCACCACGTCCACCGGCTCACCCTCGGCACCGGCGGCCACGTCCGCATCACCGGCGCCCCAGGCTCCGGGCGCACCGCCGTGCTCACCGCCGCCGCCGACCTGGCCGCCGCCGCGGGCCTGCCCGTCGCCTGGACCCGCTGCTACCCGACCGGCCCCCCGGACACCACCCACCCCACCACCGCAGGCCCGCACGTGCACCTGGTCGACGACGCCCACTGGGCACCCCCCACCACCGACCGCACCGCCGCAGGCCCGGTGCTGCTCATCACCGCCGAGACCCCCGAACTGCGCCACACCCCTCCGTCCACACCGGACACCGAACTGCACCTGCCACCCCTGACCCCCGGTGCCGCCGCCGAACTGCTGCGCCGCCACGGCCACCACCACCCCGGCACCGCCCACGCCGCCGCGGGCAACCCCGGCCTGCTCACCACCACCGCCACCCGCCACCACCCCGACGACCCCACACCTGACCAGCGCCCCACCCCGGAACAGCTCTGCGCCACCGCCCGCACCGAACGCGCCGAACGCCTCCTGCCCGGACTACCCCCACACCTGCGCGCGGCACTCCAAGCCATCGCCGTCGGCGCGGGCCACTTCGACACCCCCGCACTCGCCACCCTCTGCGACACCACACCCCAGGCCACCACCCGAGCCGTGCACCACCTGCGCGCACTCGACCTGCTCCACCCCACCGACACCCGCACACCCCTGGCCCACCAGGTCCTCGCCCACATGGACCCCACCGACCGCGCCACCCTGCTCCACCGCGCCGCCACCCACTGCCACCACACCGGCGCACCCGCGGCCACCACCGCCGACCTCCTGCTCGGCGCACCCCCCACCGGCACCCCCTGGGCCGCGGCCACCCTCACCACCGCCGCCACCCACGCCCGCGCCGCCGGCGACCACCACCGCGCCACCACCCTGCTCACCCGCGCCCTGCGCGAACCCCTCGACCCCGACGCCCGCGCCCGCCTCCTGCTCGACCTCGCCGCCACCGAACTCGCCGCCCACCACCACGCAGGCCACCGGCACCTCACCCAAGTCCTGCGCGGCACCCCCGGCGAGCACACCGGCACCCACCGCGCCCACGCCGCCGACCTGCTCCTGGCCACCGGCGCCACCAGGACCGTGCGCCGCGAGGTCCCCACCGCCTTCGCCGCCCCCACCCTGTCCCTGGTCGACCGCAACCGCCTCCTCGCCACCTACTGGCTGGCCGACACCCTCGACCACGACCACCTCGGCTACCGCGCCACCACCACCCCACCCCTGCCCGAACGCCCCGCCGACCCCGACCTCGCCGCCACCGCCGCCCTGCGCCTGGCCCTGCGCGGCACCCGCCCCTCCCGCGTGCGCGGCCTCGCCCGCGCCGCCCTCGCCCACCCCGTCACCGACACCCTCATCAGCACCCAACTCGCCGCCGTCACCGCCCTGCACCTGACCGACGACCTCACCGACGCCGCCCGCCGCGCCGACCAGCTCATCACCGAAGCCCACCGCCGCGGCACCCCCGCCCTGCTGCCCCGCGCCCTGCTCACCCGCGCCCGCACCGCCCTGGCCACCGGCGACCTGCGCACCGCCGAAGACCACCTCACCCACCTCGACACCCTCCTGCCACCCGGCACCGCCCACCCCGACCTGCACGCCGCCACCGCCACCACCCGCGCCGAACTGCACCTGCTGCGCGGCCACACCGACCCCGCCCACACCGCACTGGCCACCGCCACCCCCACCGGCGGCACCCTCGCCGCCGCCGAACTCACCCACACCCGCGGCCTGCTCGCCGCCGCCCTCGGCCACCACCACGACGCCGTGGCCCACTTCCGCGAAGCGGGCAGGCACCTGGCCGCCGCGGGCTGGCACAACCCCCAGGTCCTCGCCTGGCGCGGCCACGCCGCCGCCAGCCTCACCGCACTCGGCCACCACGACGACGCCGCCGCCCTCACCGCCGACGAACTCGCCGCCGCCGCCCACTGGGGCACCCCCACCGCCATCGGCACCGCCCACCTGCGCGCCGCCACCGCCCACCCCGACCCCGACACCGCCCGCGCCCACCTGCGCCACGCGGTCACCCTGCTCTCCCGCGGCGGCGCCCACCCCCCGCTGGCCACCGCCCTGCTCACCCTCGCCGAACTCGACCCCGACCCCCACCTCATCGACCGCGCCGCCACCCTCCTGCACCACCACAACCTCACCCACCTGACCCCCCGCCTGCACGCCCTCACCCAGCGCACCGGCCACACCCCCGCCCCCGACCGCCTCTCCCGCTCCCAGCGCACCGTCGCCGAACTCGCCGCCACCGGCGCCTCCAACGCCACCATCGCCGACCGGCTCGCCGTCACCAAGCGCACCGTCGAACTGCACCTCACCCAGGTCTACCGCAAGCTCGACATCCGGGGCAGGCACCAACTCCCCGGCGCCCTCGACGCCCACGGGGCCCGCGGATGACCACCGTGCCCGCCGAACGCGACGCCGAAGCGGCCGCCCTGCGCGCCGCGCTGCGCGCCGCCCACGCGGGCACCGGCTCCCTCACCCTGGTCACCGGCCCCCTCGGCGCGGGCAAGTCCGCCCTGCTCGACCTCGCCGCCGACCTCGCCGACCACGACGGCGCCGACCTGCTCACCACCGCCGCCACCCCCACTGACCGCACCACCGCGCTCACCACCGCCCGCCGCCTCCTCGGCCACCCCCACCACCCGGACCACCGGCCGACCGGCCACACCCCCGACCTCGCCGACCGCGCCACCGGCGACCGCCCCGTCGTCGTCCTCGTCGACGACCTGCAATGGGCCGACCGCCCCTCCCTCGGCTGGCTGCGCCGCAGCACCGGCCACCGCCTCACCACCCTCCCCCTGGCCCTGGTCTGCGCCATCCGCGACGGCGACCCCGGCACCACCGACCCCGCCCTGCGCGACCTCACCGCCACCGCCACCACCCGACTGCGCCCCGCCCCCCTCAGCGAACCCGCCGTCGCCCGCCTCCTCGGCGTCCACGGCGACCTCGCCACCGCCTGCCACCACGCCACCGCGGGCAACCCCCTGCTCGTGCGCGCCCTCGCCCACGACCTCGCCCTGCACGGCACCCCCACCGACCCCCACCACCTCACCCACGGCCTCGCGGGCCGCAGCTGGTGGCTGCGCGAACGCGTCGCGGGCGCCCTGGCCACCCTCCCCGAGCACATGACCGCCTGCGTCCGCGCCCTCGCCGCCCTCGGCGACGACGCCACCACCGACCTGCTCGGCGAACTCACCACCACCGACCCCGTCGCCACCACCGACACCCTCCACCAGCTCACCCGCCTCGGCCTGCTCGCCCCCGGCGACCCACCCCGCTTCACCGCCCCCCTCCTGCGCGCCGTCGTCGACGAACTCATGAGCGCCGACGACCACACCCGCTACCGCCTGCGCGCCGCCCACGCCCTGCACGACGCGGGCAGCCCACCCACCACCGTCGCCGAACACCTGCTCGCCACCACCCCCGACACCGACCCACCGTGGACAGCGGGGGAGCTGCGCGCCGCCGCCGACACCGCCCTGCACCACGGCCACCCCCACCACGCCACCCGCTACCTGCGCCGCGCCCTGCACGCCGCCACCACCCCCACCGACCGCGCCCGCGCCCTGGTCGACCTCGCCGCCGCCGAAACCCGCCACGACACCACCGCCGCCCACCGCCACCTCGCCCAAGCCCTCCCCGGCCTGCGCACCTGGCGCGACCGCGCCGAAGCACTCGCCCTGCTCCCGCTCACCGGCCTGCCCACCACCCCCGGCTCCCGCGCCGCCACCACCCTCACCGCCACCCACACCACCGCGACCACCACCGGCACCACCCGCACCGACCCCGCCCGCCGCGTCGAGGCCCGCCACTGGATCACCACCTCCGAGGACCCGACCACCACCACCGCCGCCCGCACCCGCCTCGACACCCTCGGCCCCGAACCCCCCGCCACCACCACCGCCGACCGCGAACTGCTCACCGCCCTGCTCCACCGCTCCACCCTCGCCGCCCTGCACCCCGCCCCCACCCTCGCCACCCACGCCGAACGCGTCCTGCACCACGAACCCACCCAACGCCGCGACCCCACCGGCACCACCACCCTCGCCCTCACCACCCTGCTCGCCGCAGGGGCCCCCACCCCCGCGACCACCTGGCTCGACAGCGCCCTGCGCACCACCGACCACGATCACACCACCCCCACCGACCGCGCCGCCCTGCTCTGCCACCACGCCGCCGCCCTCGCCCAAGCAGGCATGCACACCCCCGCCCGCGCCGCCGCCTGGCACGCCCTCGACCTCGCCCCCGACGGCCTGCGCACCCTCTCCGCGTTCCCCCTCGCCGCACTCGCCCCGGTCGCCATCACCACCCACGACCACCGCCTCGCCACCCACGTCCTCACCCTCTGCACCCACCACACCGACCACACCGCGGGCCTGCACCTGCGCGCCACCACCCTCATGCTGCGCGCCACCACCGCCGCCCGCACCGACCCCCGCACCGCCCTGGAACACCTCACCACCTGCGGCGCCCTGCTCACCGCCGCGGGCTGGGACAACCCCGTCCTGTTCCCCTGGCGCCCCTGGGCCGCCCGCCAGCACCACGCCCTCGGCGACCCCGGCTCCGCCCGCGCCCTCGCCGACGACGACCTCGACCGCGCCCGCCACTGGGCCGCCCCCACCGCCCTCGGCCGCGCCCTGCGCGTCCGCGCCGCCCTCGCACCCCCCACCGAGGCCACCGACCTGCTCGACGAGGCCATCACCACCCTGCGCCCCGCCCACGACCCCCTCGGCCTGGCCCTCGCCCTGCTCGACCGCGCCAGGGCAGCGGGGGAGGGGCCCACCACCGGCGACCACACCCGCGAAGCCCTCACCCTCGCCCAGGCCTGCGGCGCCGACTGGCTCGCCGCCCGCGCCCGCCGCCTCGGCGCCCCCGCCGACCACCCCCCACCCCGCCCCGCCACCGCGCTCAGCGACACCGAGCGACGAGTGGCCGAATTCGCCGTGAACGGCCTGTCCAACGAACGCATCGCCGCAGAACTAGGTGTTTCCCGGAGAACGGTGGAAAAGCACTTGACCAGCTGTTACCGCAAACTCGGCGTATCCCGGCGCACGGAACTGGTTTCAGCACCGGGGCTGGGTGAGCCAGGACACCCCGACGGTCGGTGACCACCGATGTCCACACCAGACACCCGAGTTCCCGCGAACGGACCCCCGCCCGTCGCAGCCCGTGACCACCCCGCCCCCAACCCTGCGGCCACACCGCCCCCGCACCACCGATCCACCGGCATCACCGCAGGCAAACCCCCCTTTCCGCCGCCCACCGGTACGGGTACCGAAGCCCGCCCCACCGCACTCCGCACCTCGACCGCACCTACCCCAGTGTTAGGCACCGCCCCCCGGAATTCGTTGACCACAAAAAGGCAAATGACTACGTTCAGTTCAGTTGGTTCGTTATTGACCCACCTTCCCGGGCCGGCGAAGTCCCCAGGGAGGACCAGTCCACGCCTGGTGCGGACACCACGCGGCCACAAGCGAAGCGAGTGGGGGAGGCATTCTTCATGAGTGCGGTCATGGACACGACTTCCGCGCAGATCGAACGCCACAACGTCGAACGCCACAGCACCGAACGCCACACACCGGACCGGCCCGGCACCGAGCGCAAACCCGGCCACGAACGCAGGCCCACCGCCGACATGGCCGACGTCTGCATCGCCAACCTCGACCGCGACCTGCGCGTCATCGAGGCCAACGGCGGCTTCCTCTACCAGTTCGGCCGCAGCGCCGCCGAGGTCTGCGGCCGCGACTTCCGCGACCTGGTCCACCCCAGCGTCGAACAGGTCGTCGTCCAGCAGCTCACCCGGCTCGGCGAGAACCGCCACGACCGCTTCTCCGCCCGCCTGGTCGGCCTGCGCCCCGACGACGGCGTCTTCTTCGGCGACCTCACCGGCATGGCCGTGCGCGCCGACAACGGCCAGGTCAGCAAGATCGTCCTGCTCATGCGCCCCGACCGCGGCGGCGAACCCCAACGCCAGAGCACCACCCGCAGGCGCCCCCTCAGCGAGATCGACGCCCGCGTCCTCGAAGGCATCGCCGCGGGCAACACCACCGTCCAACTCGCCGCCAAGCTCTTCCTCAGCCGCCAGGGCATCGAGTACCACGTCGCCGCGATGCTCCGCACCTTCAAGTCCCCCAACCGCTCCGCACTGGTCGCCAAGGCCTACTCCGAAGGCATCCTGCGCATCGGCCACTGGCCCCCGCAGGTCACCACCGACCACGTCGCCTGACACCCACAACCCCACACACCACACCCCCGGGCCCCACGCGGACCCGGGGGTGCCCGTGCGCCCGGAAACCGCCTACCGTGACCACACCACACCCAGCGCACCCCCAGGACGGACACCATGCCCACCGGGCTCACCAAGGACGCCGGCTGGCAGATCGGCGTCTCCCGCACCCTGCCCCACCCCCTCCCCGCCGTCTGGGACCTGCTCACCAGCCCCCACGGCCTCGCCACCTGGGTCGGCCCCGGCACCACCCTGCCCCCCAACCCCACCCGCACCACCCGGTACACCACCGACGGCGACACCGGGGGAGAGGTCCGCGGCTACCGCCACCACGACCGCATCCGCCTCACCCACGGCACCACCACCATCCAGACCACCGTCCGCGCCACCCCCACCGGCACCACCCTGCGCTTCCACCAGGAACACCTCACCGACGCCGACCACCGCGAACGCCAACGCACCCACTGGCAGCACGTCATCGACCGCCTCGCCACCGCCCTGGACAACCCCCCGACCTGACCCGCCCACACCAACCCCGCAGAACACCCCACCCTGAACACAGCCGCGCCAGCCGCCACCTACCCCCGCCGGAACCACCGACGCCGCCGCGCCCCAAACCCCACAGACTCAGCCCCCACCACCCGAGACCGCTCCCGAGCCGCCTCCTCCTCAGCCCGCACCCGTTCCCGCGCCACCACCCACCCCGCCAACGCCTCCTCCTCATCCACGAACCGCACCACCACCGGACCCGTCCCCGTCCGCATCCACTGGTCGATGCGCTCGTTCAACTCCCGCACCACCGCCCGCGCCTCCGACTCCACCCGCACCCCCGCCAACCGCTCGGGCAACAACTCCACCTCCCGCCGCAACCGCAACTGCGGCGGCAACATCTCCCGCCGCGCCTCACCACCCTCCCGCCGCACCAGGTTCGCCAACCAATCCCCGGAATCCCGCGGCAACGGCTTGCCCGAACCAGCCAACCCGTCGAACTCCCCGCGCTCGCGCGCCTCCCGGATCTGGCTGTCCACCCACGTCTCGAAATCCATGTGCCCCGGCTTGCGCCGCACCACACCAACCACCTCCCACCACCGATGCTACCCACCCACCACCCCCCGAACCCGCCTAGCGCAACGCACCCAGCGGACCCCACTCCGCCAACCCCAACCCCGACTCGAACCGCCGCTCCACACCCGACACCGGGTCCCGGAACTCCAACACCCGCGCCAACAACTGCAACGGCCGCGAGAAGTCGTCCAACGCCTGCTCCCGCAACACCGGGTAGAAGTCGTCGTTCACGATCGGCACCCCCAACGACGCCATGTGCAACCTCAACTGGTGCGTCCGCCCCGTCGCAGGCGTCAACCGGTACAACCCCCGACCACCCCGCACACCCACCAACTCCACCCGCGACTCCGCGTTCGGCTCACCCGCCACCTCCGCCGCCTGGATCACCCCCCGCTCCTTCTCGATCCGCGACCGCACCACCCGCGGCAGCACCAACCCACCGTCCACCGGCGCCACCGCCGCGTACTCCTTGAACACCCGCCGATCCCGGAACAACGTCTGGTACCTGCCCCGCAGCTCCCGCCGCACCACGAACAGCAACAACCCCGCCGTCACCCGGTCCAACCGGTGCGCAGGCGACAACTCCGGGATCCCCAACTGCCGCCGCACCCGCACCAATGCCGTCTCCACCACGTGCCTGCCCCGCGGGATCGACGCCAGGAAGTGCGGCTTGTCCACCACCACGACCTCGTCGTCCTGGTGCACCACCGACACCTCGAACGGCACCGGCACCTCCACCGGCAGGTCCCGGTGGAACCACACGAACAACCCCGGCACGAACGGGTCAGCGGGGGAGACCGGCCCCTCCTGCGTCACCACCCGCCCCTCCACCAGCATCTGATCGATCCGCCCCGGGTCCACCCGCGGCAACCGCTCCACCAGGTGGTCCCGCACCGTCGCCCACGACCCCTCATCGGGCAACCGCAACCGCGCAGCGTCCAACCCGTGCCGCTGGGGGAGAGGTGACCTGAGCTTGCGACGACCCACCCCCACGAGGCTAGTGGCCCGCCCACCACCCGCCCCCTAGCCCCCGTCCTCTCCCTCGCCGTCCTCCTGGCCGCCCGCCAACCCCTCCAACACCCGGTAAGTCCGGTTCGACGCCGCCGCCGCCCGCCGCTCCCGCCCTGTCGCATCGATGTAGCCCTGCGAGGTGTTCAGGCTCGCGTGCCCCAGCAGCACCATGATCTCCACCGCGTTCGCCCCGTCCTCGGCCAACCGCGTCGCGAACGTGTGCCGCAACGCGTGCAGGTTCGCCCCCGCGGGCACCCGGTCGTGCAACCCCGCCTGCCGGAAGCACTGCTTCACCAGGTAGTCCAACGCACCCCGCCCGATCCCCGCCCCGTCCGACCCCAGCACCAGCGGGTCCTCCGCCGACCACCGCGACGCCGGGAACCGCCGCTCGCACGAGGACAGGTACGCCGCGATCACCCGCTCCAGCGGCGGCTCGATCGGGATCGACCGCTCCCGGTTCGCCTTGCCGTGCACGTACACCCGCCGCTCACCCGGGCGCCCCACCACCGACGACCGCCTCAGCGCCCGGATCTCCGAGGCCCGCAACCCCGCCACCAACCCCAGCGCCAGCACCAGCAGGTCCCGCTCCGGCCACGGCACCCGCGCCCGCCGCGCCCCACCCGCGATCGCCGACAGCAGCTGCTCCGGCGTCGACTCGCCGCGCAGCGGCTTGGGGGAGAGGGGCCCCGGCCGCGGCCGCCCGATCGCGCCCATCGGGTTCCCACCAGCCAACCCGTCGGCCACGCAGAACTGGAAGAACTGGTTCCACGTCGACCACGCCCGCGCCACCGAGCTCTTCGCGTGCGTGTCCGCGAACGCCCCGAACGCCTCGCGCAGCACCTGGGCGCTGACCTGCTCCAGCTCGACGTCCTCGGTGCCCAGCGCGGCGACCAGGTGGGCGGTGACCCCGGCCAGGTCCCGGCGGTAGGCGGCGGTGGTGTGCGGGGAGTCCTTGCGCGGCCGCCGGGCCACGAAGAACGCGTCCTGCGCGTCGATCAACCTCACCGCACCTGCATACCCGGGCCCACCGACAAGTTGATCACCGACCCGCCGCCCGGCCGGGTGGTTCTCGCACTGGCGTTCGATGCATAACCGCGATTATGCATCGAACACGTGTTCGCCTGGATGGGGTCCGGTGGGCGAGTGTCGGGCTGTTCGGTCGACGTTCTGCCCGTCTCGCACACCCCGTGCCCGGCTCTCGCCGCCTCGGCGGGCGGCCGGTGTCCGATGCGCTCGAACGCTCGACGCGGACGACTCAAGGCTCCGGACGGCGCCGCGACGCGGCACCAGCGTCAAATCGTCACCGTGACGTTTGTCGGCGGCTCATCAGGTCGACGACCCCAGGTTGGCCGATGTTCGATAATCGACATTATGTCAAGTAAGCGGTGAGGGGTGCCCAGGAGACCCTTCCCCACGCCCGCTCGAACGCCGCCACAGCGTCCGGCGGCACCGCGTACTCCACCGCGTCGATGGCGCCGATCGGCTGGCACGCGCACTGGGAGTTGAGGAAGAACGCCCCGCGGAACCCGTCCAGCTCGTCGACCCGCACGGCTCGGTGTCGCTGCGGCACGTCCAGGTTGTCGCGCACGAGCTGCTGGGTGACGCCGTCGAGCACCGGCCCCGCGGGCCAGGTGACCCCGTCGCCGTCCCAGAGCGCCAGGTTCCAGATCGACCCCTCCAGCACCACTCCCCCGTGGTCGACGAAGATCAAGTCATCCACCCCGGCCGCGTGGGCCTGGTGGTGCGCCCGGAGCAACCCCATGGTGGCCAGGTGCTTCACCCACGGCAGTTCCCGCTCGTACCGCGCGGTCCGGGTCCGCAGCGGCGGTGCGGGGGTCATGTCCACGGGGTCGTCGACGACCACGAGCACGTCCGGTTCGTCCCGCTTGGGTGTGGCCATGATGACCCGCAGCGACGCGTCGCCCCGGCCGTCGGCCGCCAGGGCCGCTTGCACCAGCCGGGTCACGTGCTCGTCCTCGTGGGCCCACCCGAACATCTCCCGCGACGCTTCGCGGAGCCGCCTCAGGTGGTGCTGCCAGCCGGCGATCCTGTTCCCCCGGACCTGCGCGGCCGTGAAGTGCCCGTGTGGCAGCGGGATGAGGCGCGTGGCCGTCTCGACGTCGAGCGGCTGTCCGTTGACCTCGATGTGCCGCATCCCGCTCCCCCGCATGATTCGCTGTTCACCGAATCATGCCCGCTGCTCCCCCGCGGCGTCGCCTCAGGCGATGAGCCAGGCGTTGGTGGAGTGGGTGTGGGGGGTGGGTGCGGTGGTGGTGGAGGGGGCGATGCGGAGTTCCTGGGCGAGGGGGGTGAGGTGGAGGCTGCTGAGGATGGGGCCGCGGGCGAGGGTGGTGAGGGTGCGGCCGCGGCGGGTGCAGGCGCGGTGGGCGCGCAGGAGGACGGCGGTGCTGGCCCAGCTGAGGTGGGTGACGGCGGTGAGGTCGACGACGAGGTGGTGGGTGGTGGGGTCGGGGGTGGTGGCGGTGGTGATGAGGGCTTCTCGCCAGGGGGCTTCGGTGGCGAGGTCGATGCGCCCGTGGGCGGTGATGGTGGTGGTGCCCGCGGTGTGGGTGGTGGTGACGGTGAGGCTGCGTTCGGCGCGTTCTCGGGGGGTGCGGGCGAACTTGAGGGTCATGCGGGGGCCTCCAGGTGGGGGTTCTGCTGCCTGGAGCGCGTGGGGGTGGGAAAGGTTGCCGTGGTGGTGGGACGTTTTCCGGGCTGTCACGTCGGGGGTTGTCCGGTGCGTCCGGGTGGAGCAGCCCCTCCCCCGTCCTCGGGGCTACTCCCCCGTGGTGCCGTCGGCGAGTTCGCGGAGGATGTCGAGGTGGCCGACGTGGCGGGCGGTTTCCTGGATGACGTGGGTGAGGCACCAGCGGACGGTGCGGGTGGGGTCGCCGAGGGCCTGGTCGTCGGCGGTGAGGGGGGCCATGGCGGTCTCCGCGAGGGCCCATTCGGCCTGGTAGGCGGTGAGGACGGTGGTGGGGGTGTCGCCGGGGCGCAGGCGCCAGTCGTGGACGTCGTCGTCGGGGGGCCAGAGGGTCGGCAGGTCGGCGCCGCCCGCGGTGCGGGTGAGCCAGTGGCGTTCGACGGCGGTGAGGTGCTTGATGACGCCGAGGAGGGTCATCAGGGGTGAGGTGGTGAGGGGGGCGTCGGTGGCTTGGGCGGGGGTGGTGCCGGTGGCCTTGGTGACGGCGGTGGTGCGCAGGAAGCGGAGGAACTGCCACTGGAGGGCGAGTTCGTCGTGGGCGTCCGTGGTGGGCCAGGCGCGGTCCGGGGTCGGCATGATCACGATGGTAGGTGGGGGCGGGTGGTCCGGCTCGGGGTGCGGTGGGTCGGGTCGGTGGGGTGGGTGGTGGGTGGTGGTGGGAGTGCCCTTAGCGTGGGGTGTGCCGGGTCCTGTCCGGGGCCTGGGTGGTGGCGAGGGATGGGGTGGGTCGTGCAGCAGGAGTGGTCGCGGGTCGACGAGTACCTGGTGTCGGCGTTGGTGGAGCAGGACGAGGTGTTGACGGGGGCGTTGGAGCGGGCGCGGGCGGCGGGGTTGCCGCCGATCGATGTGGCGCCGAACCAGGGGGCGTTGTTGCACCTGTGGGTGCGGGCGTTGGGGGCGCGGCGGGTGTTGGAGTTGGGGACGTTGGGCGGGTATTCGACGATCTGGATGGGGCGGGCGTTGCCCGCGGGTGGGTCGTTGGTGACGTGCGAGGTGTCGGCGGAGCACGCGGCGGTGGCGCGGGAGAACTTGGCGGTGGCGGGGTTGTCGGAGGTGGTGGACGTGCGGGTGGGGCCTGCGGTGGAGACGTTGGAGGGGTTGGTGGGGGGTGAGCCGTTTGACTTCGTGTTCATCGATGCGGACAAGGAGAACAACCCGTCGTACTTCCGGTTGGCGGTGGGGTTGACGCGGCCGGGTGGGGTGATCGTGGTGGACAACGTGGTGCGGGGTGGGGCGATCGCGGACGAGGGGTCGGTGAACCCGCAGGTGGTGGCGACGCGGGAGATGAACCGGTTGATCGCGGCGGAGCCCCGGGTGGTGGCGACGGCGGTGCAGACGGTGGGGTCGAAGGGGTATGACGGGTTCGCGTTCTTGCTCGTGACGGGGTGAGGGTCCGCAGATGGGGTCGGGGGTGGTCGTCAGGGGGTGTGGAGGGTGACCTCGTGGGTGAGGTCGGGGTCGGTGGTGGTGAGCAGGTGGTGGGCTTCGGCGGTGAGGTCGTGGCGGGCCTCGGTGGTGGTGCGGGTGTGCTGGGTGATCTCGATGGTGGCGGTGCGGCGGGTGCGGCGCAGGCGCCAGGTGCCGGCGATGTGGCCGTCGACGAGGGTGGTGGCGGGGATGACGCCGTTGGGGCCGCCGAGGACGTGGGGGCGGACGGTGTCGGGTAGGACGCGGGTGCGGTCGGCGTGGGAGAGGATGAGGTTGTCGTAGTCGGCGATGAGGCGGGCGGGTGCGGGGGTGTCGGGGTCGGGGCGGGGTGCGTCGGGCAGGTCGTGCAGGACGGTGCCGGTGTCGGTGGTGTAGGTGCGCAGGTGGGGGGTGAGGCGGTCGAAGACCTCGGTGAGACCGGTGAGGCCTGACCAGGTGCGGGCGTCGGCGGGGGTGGCGGGGCCGTAGGCGGCGAGGTAGCGCAGGACGAGGTCGTCGATGGTGGTGGGGGGTCGGGTGGTCGGGGGGAGCCAGGTGTCGGTGGGTGCGTGGGCGGCGGGGCCGGGGGTGCGCCAGAGGCCGCGTGGGGGGATCTGGGTGAGGGAGGTGGTGTTGCGGACGATCATGGCGAGGCGGTCGGCGGGGTGGCCGGGGAACTCGGTGGCCAGTGCGGTGCCGAGTTCGGCGGCGGTCATGGGGCGTTGGGTGAGCAGGGTGCGGCCGCGGGTGGTGATGGCGGTGATCTGCTCGGGGGTGAGGGTGCGGACGGTGGGGCCGCCGTTGGTGCGGGTGGCCTTGTCGTGGAGGGGTTGCAGGAGGGGGCGCAGGGTGTGGGCGTCGTCGGTGGTGACGAGGTGGAGGGTGCCGCGCATGAGGGAGAGGCGGGCGGCGGCGCGGGTGCGCAGGAGGTCGGCGAGGTGGTCGGGGTGGAAGTCGGTGAGGCGGGCGTGGAGGCCGAGGTAGGGCGGGTCGGGGGCTTGGGCTTGCAGGCCGATGAGGTGGTGGAGGGCTTGGGCGGGGGTGAGGGGGTGGCGGTGGAGGAGGAGTTGGCGGGCGAGGTAGGCGCGGTTGAGGGCGCGGGGGGTGAGGCGGTCGGGCACGGGTGCAGTGTGGCGGGTCTTGCGGACAGGTGTTGTCCGGGTGGGGTGGGATGCTGGGGTGGTGATGGAGACGTCGGCGCGGTTGTTGCGGTTGTTGTCGTTGTTGCAGACCCGGCGGGATTGGTCGGGGGCGGAGTTGGCGGTGCGGTTGGGGGTGACGGACCGGACGGTGCGGCGGGACGTGGACAAGCTGCGGTCGTTGGGGTACCCGGTGAACGCGGTGGCGGGGACGGCGGGTGGGTACCGGTTGGGGGCGGGTGCGGCGTTGCCGCCGTTGCTGCTCGACGACGAGGAGGCGGTGGCGGTGGCGATCGGGTTGCGGACGGCGTCGACGGGGGCGGTGGCGGGGATCGAGGAGACGTGCGTGCGGGCGTTGGCGAAGTTGGAGCAGGTGTTGCCGTCGCGGTTGCGGGAGCGGGTGCGGGCGTTGGGGGCCTCGACGGTGCCGTTGGTGGCGGTGGGGCCGGTGGTGGACCCGGGGGTGTTGACGGTGTTGGCGGCGGCGGTGCGGGATCGGGAGCGGGTGCGGTTCGACTACCGGTCGCACGGTGGGGAGTCGTCGCGGCGGGATGTGGAGCCGTTGCGGTTGGTGCACACGGGTCGGCGGTGGTACTTGATCGGGTTCGACGTGGACCGGGGTGATTGGCGGACGTTCCGGGTGGACCGGTTGGAGCCGAGGGTGCCGACGGGGCCGCGGTTCGCGCCGCGGGAGCCGCCTGCGGAGGATCTGGCGGAGTACGCGCAGCGGGGGTTGACGGTGCGGGCGTACCCGGTGCAGGCGACGGTGTTGTTGCGGTGGTCGGTGGAGCGGGCGCGGGAGGTGATCTCGGTGACGTCGGGGCAGTTGGTGGCGGTGGATGAGGGGTCGTGCCTGTTGACGGCGGGGGCGCCGTCGTGGGAGGGGATGGCGTCGTGGTTGGGGATGTTGGGGTGTGAGTTCGAGGTGGTGGGGTCGCCGGAGTTGGCGGAGGCGTTGGTGCGGGTGTCGCAGCGGTTGGGGCGGGCGTCGGGGCGGGGTGCCGGGTCCGGGTGAGCGGGTGGGGGTTGTGGTGGGTGGTGGGATGGGGGTGTCAGTGGGTGGTGTCGTGGGGAGGGGGTCGTGGTGTCGGGTGCGGTGTGCCGGGTGGTGTCGCGGGTGGTGGGTGAGCCGTTGGCGGGAACGGCGGCGGTGGCGTCGGGGTGGGTGTGCGTGGAGCAGCCGGGGCCGTGGGGGCGTGAGGTGGTGGTGCCGGGGGTGGGTGCGCCGGGGGTTCGGGTGGTGTTGATCCGTCGTCCGGGTCGGGCGGTGGTGGCGGGGTCTCGGCGGGTGTTGGTGGCGTCGACGGTGCCGGGGTCGGAGTGGGTGCGGGCGGGTGTGGTGGAGGAGTTGGCGGGGTTGGACGTGGCGGGTGTGGGGGTGGGTGAGCACGGTGGGTGGGGTGTGCCGGTGTCGGGGCCGGTGTTGTTGGTGTGCACGAACGGTCGGCGGGATGTGTGTTGTGCGGTGGTGGGGCGGCCGGTGGCGGCGGGGTTGGCGGAGGAGTTCGGGGAGGCGGTGTGGGAGTCGACGCACTTGGGTGGGCACCGGTTCGCGCCGACGGGGTTGTTGTTGCCGTCGGGGTATGCCTACGGGGGGTTGGACGTGGAGCGGGGGCGGGTGTTGTTGGGTTCGGAGGGGGTGGTGGTGCAGGGGTGTCGGGGGCGGTCGACGTGGTCGGCGCCGGGGCAGGTGGCGGAGTTGGCGGTGCGGGAGTCGGTGGGTGTGGTGGGGTCCGGGGAGTTGGTGGTGCGGTCGGTGGTGGCCGGGGGCGGTGGGTGGTCGGTGGAGGTGGGGCACGTGGACGGGCGGGTGTGGCGGGTGGCGGTGGCGGAGCGGGAGTTGGGGGTGCGCCCGGCCAGTTGCGGGGCGGCGCCGACGCCGGTGGTGGCGCACGTGGTGACCGGGATCAGGTGACCTGGGCCGGGTGATCGGGGTCGGGTGATCGGGCAGGGTTGCCGCCCGGGTGGGCGGTGCTGGTTGGCGGACTGTTGTGGTGTCCGGTTGGTGGCCGACATGATGCGGTGATCGGACACCGGGCGAGGCGAGGAGTCGGGCATGGGTGCGCTGCTGTCGCGGCGGGGGTTGCTGGTCGGTGCTGCCGCGGGTGCGGTGGGGGTGGCGCTCGGTGGCCGGGTGGCCTCGGCGGCGGTGGTGCCGGGGGCGGCGGACTGGATGGGGGCGCTGGGGTCGTCGACGCCGTTGACGCGGGTGTCGATCCCAGGCACGCACGGGTCGGGGACGCGGGTGGGTGGGGCGGCGGTGGCCAACCAGGACCTGTCGATCGGTGAGCAGCTGGCGGCGGGGGTGCGGTTCCTCGACATCCGGTGCCGGTTGTTCGAGGGGTCGTTCTCGTTGCACCACTCGTCGTTCTACCAGCGCCTGAACTTCGACGACGTGCTGGTGGCGTGCCGGGACTTCCTGGCCGCGCACCCGGGTGAGGTGGTGCTGATGCGGGTGAAGCAGGAGTACTCGACGGAGTCGGACGCCGCGTTCGGGGCGGTGTTCGCCGGCTACGCCCAGCGGTACCCGGGGCTGTTGCGGACGGGGTCGGCGGTGCCGTCGGTGGGTGAGGCGCGCGGGCAGGTGGTGGTCGTGTCGGACAACGGCGGGGTGCCCGGGATCGGGTGGAACTCCCCCGCCGTGGACCTGTCCGACGACTACGACATCGCGACGCTGGCGGACCTGGAGAACCGCAAGTGGCCGGGGGTGGCGGCGCACTTCGACGCGGCGCGGGCGGCGGGCGCGGAGAAGCTGTTCATCACGTTCACCTCGTCCTGGGGGTGGGCGTTGTGGCCGCGGGACGCCGACAGGGCGATCTGGCCGAAGGTGTCGGGGTACCTGGACGCGCTGGAGACGGCGGTGGTGGGAGTGGTGCCGGTGGACTTCACCACGGCGGCGAAGGCGCGGCAGGTCTACCGGTTGAACTTCGGTCGCTGAGGCGGCACGGGCCCACGCGGGTCAGCGCCACCCGGTCCTCCCCCACCGCGTCGCCCGCCACGGCCTGACCGGCGGCGGTGGGCACGTCCTGGGTCTGGTGCCCGCCCCGGGCCGGGGGTGGCTGGGGTGGGCACCAGGCTGGGTCAGGGCTGCTGGGGCGGTGCCAGGGGGTTGCGGACCGGGCGGGTGATGTCCGGGTCGGCCAGTGGGGTCGGGGTGGGTCCGGAGGTGACCTGGCGGGGTTCCTCGGCGCCGCGGGTGACCGCCGGGGCGGCCGGGTTCGGGGCAGCGGTGGCCGGGGTGGCGGGGGTGGCCAGGGGTGATTCGACCTCCTTGCGGGCGACCTCCTCGGCGGCGCGCACGGCCTCGGCGACGCGGGGGTCGGTGGAGGTGTCGAACCAGGAGGCGACCTCCTCCTCGTCGGCCGCGGGGTCGGCGGCGGGGGCGGTGTCGGTGGGGGGCTCGTAGCGGAACACCCCGTCGTCGCCGCGGGCGCCGAGTTGGCGGGCGAAGCCCTCCAGGGCCTTGGAGAAGTCGGTGGGGATCATCCACACCTTGTTGGCGTCGCCCTGGGCCATGGTGGGCAGGGTCTGGAGGTACTGGTAGGCCAGCACCTCCGGGGTGGGCTTGGACGCCTTGACCGCGGCGACGACCTTCTCGATGGCCTTGGCCTGGCCCTGGGCCTGCAGGTAGCGGGCGGCGCGCTCGCCCTGGGCCTTGAGGATGCGGGACTGGCGGTCGGCCTCGGCGGCCATGATGGTGGCCTGCTTCTGGCCCTCCGCGGCGAGGATCTGCGCCTGCTTCTGGCCTTCCGCGGTCTTGATGGCCGCTTCGCGCTGGCCCTCGGCGTTGAGGATGATGGCGCGCTTCTCCCGGTCGGCGCGCATCTGCTTCTCCATGGAGTCCTGGATCGACGGCGGCGGGTCGATGGCCTTGAGCTCGACGCGGGCCACCCGGATGCCCCACCGGCCGGTCTCGGCGTCGAGCACCCCGCGCAGCTGGGAGTTGATGGAGTCGCGGGAGGTCAGGGTCTCCTCCAGGGACATGCCGCCGACGACGTTGCGCAGCGTGGTGGTGGTCAGCTGCTCGACGGCGACGATGTAGTTGGAGATCTCGTAGACCGCGGCCCGGGAGTCGGTGACCTGGAAGTAGACGACGGTGTCGATGGAGACGGTGAGGTTGTCCTGGGTGATGACCGGTTGCGGCGGGAAGGACACGACCTGCTCGCGCAGGTCGATGCGGGCGCGCACCCGGTCGAAGAAGGGCACCAGGAAGTTCAGCCCGGGTTCGGCCACGGTGCGGAACCGGCCCAGGCGCTCGATCACCGCCGATTGCGCCTGCGGGATCACCAGCACCGACTTGACCAGCACGATCAACACGAACACGACCACGATGATGGCGACGATGACTGTCGGCTCCACTCGCGGACCTCCCTACCCTGCGTCGTCAAACCCTGCGTCGACAGTCTCGCGTCGACAGTCCTTGCCTCGTCGAACCTTGCGCTTGTCCTGCTGTCCTCGCCCGCGCCTGCCCCCGGGGCGCGGTCGCCTCAGTCGCCGTCCGGCCCCGGCGGCAGGCCCGGTGGGTGGTCGGCCCACACCACCGCGGTCGCCCCGGCGATCTGGACGACGGTGACCGCGGTGCCGGGGGTGAGGACCTGCTCGGGGTCCATCGACCGCGCGGTCCACTCCTGCCCGTTGAGCCGCACCAGGCCGCCGTGGGCGTCCACGGTGGACAGCACGGTGGCCGGGGCGCCGAGCAGAGCGGCGGCGTTGTCGGTGACGTGGCGGGTGGTGAGCCGGTGGCGCAGCGCGGGCCGCGCGGCGGCCAGCAGGCCCAGCGCCGAGGCGGCGAAGACCGCCGCCGAGACCAGGGTCGAGCCGAACAGCGCCTCCGCGCCGCCGCCGAGCAGCGCGGCGACGCCGAGCATGAGCAGGACCAGGTCGCCGGAGAGCGCCTCTGCCACCACGAGCGCGATCCCCGCGATGACCCACACCAGCGCCGCCATGCCCCCATCCTCCCCCACCGGCGGCCCGGCGGGGGGCGCGGCGGTGACTTGTGGCCCTACCGCGACCCGGCGGGGTCGCGTGGTGCCATCCTCGCACCGCGGGCCGACGCCCGGGGCCGGTTGTCCACAGGGGGTCAGCCCGCGGGTTCGGTGACGAAGTCGATCAGCCGTTCCACGGCGCCGATCAGCGGGGGCTGCACGTCGCGGAAGGTGGTCACCGCGGCGCGGACCCGCCGCCAGCCCTCGGCCGGGTCGCCCCAGCCCAGCGCGTCGCAGACCCCCTGCTTCCAGTCGAGCCCGCGGGGCACGCGGGGCCAGGCGTCGATCCCGAGGGCGGCGGGGGTGACCGCTTCCCAGATGTCGACGTAGGGGTGGCCGGTGACCAGGACGTTCGGGTCGTCGAGGGTGTCGACGAGGCGGGTTTCCTTGCTGCCCGCGACCAGGTGGTCGACCAGGACGCCGACGCGGCGCAGCGGTGAGGTGCCGAAGGCGGCGAGCGCGGCGGGCAGGTGGTCGACGCCGTCGAGGGGTTCGACGACGATGCCCTCCACCCGCAGGTCGTGGCCCCAGACCCGTTCGACCAGCTCGGCGTCGTGCACGCCCTCGACCCAGATGCGGGAGGCGCGGGCGGTGCGGGCACGCAGGCCCTCCACGCGCACCGACCCCGACGCCGAGACCCGGCGGGCGGGGGTGGTGGGGGCGGGTGCGGGGCGGACGAGGGTGACGGGGCGCCCGTCGAGGAGGAACCCGGCGGGGGTCAGCGGGAACACCCGGTGGCGGCCGTGGCGGTCCTCCAGCACGACGGTGTCGCGTTCCAGGCGCACGACCGCGCCGCAGAACCCGGTGGCCGGATCCTCGACCACGGTGCCGGGGGTGGCGGGCACCTGCGGGATCGCGCGGGCGGGGGCGGGCTTGAGGATGTCGCGGCGGTAGTCGTGGGGGCGCACGCGGTCACGCTAGGCCGTGCTCCACAGGCCCGCCACCCGCCCCCGCGTCCCCCGCCCGGCATTCACCCACCTGACACCGCGGCCGCCTGACATCACGGCCGCCTGTACCGCCCGACGCGGCTCCTAGCCGGCGAGTGGGCGTGGGCGCAGGACCGACGCGCCCAGGGCGCCGACCGCGCACAGCAGCACGGGCAGGGCGAACGCGGCGTTGAGCGGGACGAGCCCGGTCAGGGCGCCGATGGAGGCGGGTCCGGCGAGCAGGCCGAGGTAGCCCATGCCGACCACGCGGGCGACCAGGACCGCCGAGGAGCGGGACCCGAGGTTGCCCGCGGCGGTGAACAGCTGCGGGACGCACCCGGACAGGCCGATGCCGAACACCGCCCACCCGGTGATGGCGAGCGCGGGCCAGGGTGCGGCGGCGGCGGTGGCGAGGCCGACCGCGGCCAGGGCGGCGCCCCAGCGCACCACCCACACCGCGCCGAAGCGGCCCGCGACGGGGTCGGCGGTGAAGCGGCCGATGGTCATGGCCACCGAGAACGCCCCGTAGGCCAGGGCGGCGGTGCCCGGGGGTGTGCCCAGGACGTCGCGCAGGTGCACCGAGGCCCAGTCGTAGGCCACGCCCTCGGAGAGCATGAGGGCGAAGGCGAGCCCGCCGAGCAGCCACACCAGCCGGGTCGGGGGGCGTTCGGCGGGGGTGGTGTCGTCGGGGTCGCCGCGGCGGGGGTCGCCGGGCAGCAGCGCGCGGGCGAAGGCGACGACGGCGACCAGGCAGACCGCGGCGACGGCGAGGAGGGTGGGCAGCACCGGGACCCGGCCCAGGACCAGGGCGCCGACCGCGGCGGCGAGGGCGCCGCCGACGGAGAACACGGCGTGGAAGGCGGACATGACCGGGCGGCCGTAGGCGCGTTCGACGTCGACGGCGTGGGCGTTCATGGCCACGTCGAGGGCGCCGTTGCCCAGGCCGAGCACGACCAGGGCGGCGGCGAGGGTCCAGGGGCCCCTGGCCAGGCCGGGGCCGATGATGGCCAGGGAGATCAGGGTGGCGGCGGCGGGGACGACGACGCGGTGGCCGAAGCGGTCGGTGAGGGCGCCGGTGGCCTGCATGCCCACGAACGCCGAGCCGCCGAGGACCAGCAGCAGCGCGCCGAGGGTGGCGTGGCTGATGCCGGTGTCGTGCTCGATGACGGGGATGTGGACCACCCACATGCCCAGGACGAACCCGTTGAGGCCGAAGTAGCCCCAGGTGGCCACCCGCGCCGCGCGCGGGGGCGCGGTCGGGGCGGACTGCTCAGCAGACACGCACCGTCACCCCTCTCTCCTGCAGTTCTGCCCGGTCGGGTGCCGGGGCGGTGGCGTCGGTGAGCACCGCGTGGGCGGTGTCGGCGGGGAAGACGCGGGCGAGGGCGACCTGCCCCCACTTGCCGCCGTCGGCGGCGACGAGGACGCGGCGGGCCGCGGCGGCGGCCTCCTGCTTGACCTGGGCGTCGGCCAGGTCGACGGCGGTGAGCCCGGCGGTGGTGTCGAACCCGCAGGGGCTGAGCAGGGCGACGTCGAAGCGCAGGGCGCGCAGGGAGGCCAGGGTGAGCGGGCCGACCAGGGCCAGTTCGCCGGGGCGGGGTTCGCCGCCGGGCAGCAGGACGCGGGTGACGGGGTCGTCGAGCAGGACGCGGGCGGCGTGCACCGACAGGGGCATGACGGTGACCGGTCGCCCGCGCAGGGCGCGGGCGACCTCGACGGCGGTGGTGCCGGAGTCGAGGACGACAGCCTCGCCGTCGTCGACCATGGCCGCCGCGGCGGCGGCGATGCGGCGCTTGGCGCCGGTGGCGTCGCGGGCGCGTTCGGCGAAGGGGACCTCGACGGCGCCGGGCAGGGCGGCGACGGCGCCGCCGTGCACGCGGCGGACGAGGCCGGTGGCGGCGAGGGCGTCGAGGTCGCGGCGCACGGTCATCTCGGAGGCGCCGGTGCGCGCGGCCAGGGCGGAGACCTCCACGACCTCCACCGTGCCCGCGCGCAGCGCGGCGAGGATCACCTGCCTGCGTTCGTCGGCTCGCACCCCACCATCCTCGCACACATGGGATGTTCGTTCGCACACCTGGGGTGTTCGGGATGGGGGTGCGGTGGTCCGGCCGGACAAGGCGGCGGCCATTGTCGGGGCGATCTTGGGCAAGCGCGCACGAATGCGCCCGCGCCGGTGGCCAACCGGGTGCCAAAAACGCGGCGATAGGCACCGTTCGGCGGTACAAAACCGGTCGTGAGCAGGAAGGATGCGAGCGACCACCGGGGTGGGTCGCCCGTGTGTCAGACCGGTCACAATCGTGATCACCCCAATGGAAACACTGTGCTAGACCCTTTCGGAAGCCGCGTCGGACAAAGGGGCGGACGAGGCGTTCACCCGCGCGCGGGGGAAGGACGGGCACGAATGGCGCAGTCGCTCGGACAGCAGCGAGCCCTCCAGGAGGTCGTCGACACCGACCGGTACCCGCTGCACGACCCGGGCGGCGCCGTGCTCGCCGCGGTCGTCGAGCGCGCCAGGGCCGAGCTGCGCGAGCGCGGGTGCACCGTGCTGCCCGACTTCATCCGCCCCGAGCAGCGGGCCACCCTGCGCGCCGAGGGCGAGGCGGTCGCCCCGCACGCCCACTACGAGCCCGAGACGGTCAACGCCTACAACATCGCCGTCGACGACACCCTGCCCGCCGACCACCCCGCCCGGCGGGCCATGGTCCGCGGCAACGCCTTCGTCGCCCGCGACCTGCTCCCCCGCGACTGCCTCATCGAGCGGCTCTACACCGACCCCGGCTTCGGCCGGTTCGTCGCCGACTGCTTCGAGCTGCCCGCCCTGCACCCGCTGGCCGACCCGCTCTCGGCGCTGTGCCTCAACGTCATCCCCCCGGGCATGGCCCACCCCTGGCACTTCGACACCAACGAGTACACCGTCTCCATGCTCACCCGGGAGTCGGAGTCCGGCGGTCAGTTCCACTACTGCCCGGGGATCCGCTCTGCGGAGGCGGAGAACCTCGACGACGTGCGCGCGGTGCTCGACGGCGACACCACCGCGGTGCGGGAGCTGACCCTGCGCCCCGGGGACCTGCAGCTGTTCAAGGGCCGGTTCTCCCTGCACCGGGTGGATACCGTCACCGGCGCCACCGCCCGGCACTCGGCGATCTTCGCCTACAGCGAGCGCCCCGGGGTCATCGGCAGCGTCGAGCGCACCCGCCAGCTCTTCGGCCGGGTGCTGCCCGCCCACCACGCCGCCGCCGCGGCCCGCGTGCGCGGCGACGCCCTCCTCGACTGACCCCCGGCGCGACCGCCACCCCCGGCGCGACCGGCACCCCGGCCCGCGCCGCCCCCGCGCGCCCCACCCCACCGGAACCACCAGCGAGGAGCACGCCCCGTGGAGTACGACGACACCGGCAAGACCTCCTTCGACCACATCTACACCCAGCCCGACCCGCGGTCCTACTTCGCCGCCCTGCGCGAGGTCGACTACCGCATCCCCGACCTGGCCAAGCCCTACTTCGCCAAGCTCGTCGCCGAGTACCGCCAGACCCAGGACACCCCCACCCCGCAGGTGCTCGACATCGGCTGCTCCTACGGCATCAACGCCGCCCTGCTGCGCGCCGACACCACCATGGACACCCTCTACGACCACTACACCGACCCCGCCCGCGCCGGGCTCGACCGCGCGGGGCTGCTGGCCCAGGACCGGGCCCTGCTGCACCCGGGCGAGGGGGGCGAGGACATCCGGGTGGTCGGGTTCGACGCCTCCGCCCCCGCCCTGGCCTACGCCAGGGAGGCCGGGTTCCTCGACGACACCGTGCACGCCGACCTGGAGACCGCCGAGCCCACCGAGGCGCAGGCCGCGGCGCTGGCGGGCACCGACCTGGTCATCTCCACCGGGTGCGTCGGCTACGTCACCGAGGCCACCCTGGTGCGCGTCGCCCGCGCCCAGGGCGGGCGGCTGCCGTGGATGGCGCACTTCGTGCTGCGCATGTTCCCCTACGACCCGATCGCCGAGGCGCTGGCGGAGCTGGGCTACGAGACCACCGCGGTGCCCGGGGCGTTCAAGCAGCGCCGCTTCGCCTCCGCCGACGAGCAGACCCAGGTGCTCGACACCATCGCCGCCGCCGGGGTCGACCCCACCGGCCTGGAGACCGAGGGCTGGCTCTACGCCGAGCTGCACCTGTCGCACCCGCGCGGCACCACCCCCACGGCGCTGGCATGATCCACCGACCATGATCGACACCCCGGGGCCCCCGCCCGCGGCCGCGGCGCCACCGGGTGGGCACCCGGGGTGATCACGGCGTTATTGCGCACCGACGACCGCACCCCAGATGATGACCCCCGCGTCCCACCGGGACCGCACCGCACCAGCACCACCACAACACCACCACCACGGACAGCAGCACAACCGGACAGCACCACCGGCGCGAAGAAGGATGACAGTGACCAGCACCCAGGCCTCGACGGGCACCGCGGCGACCACCGAGTGGTCCACCAGCACCTTCGGCAACGAGGAGCGGCTGCCCCGGGTGCCGCTGCCCACCCTGGACGACACCTGCGCCCGGTTCCTGGACTGGTGCGCCCCGCTGCTGACCCCCGAGCAGCTGGCCGCCACCGAGGCCGCCGTCGCCGAGTACCTGGCCGAGGGCTCCCCCGCCCGCGCCCTGCACGCCGACCTGGAGCGCTTCGACGCCGAACCGGGCACCCGCAGCTGGCTCGACGTGTTCTGGCCCGCCCGCTACCTGGGCCGCCGCGACCGCATCGCGCTCAACGCCAACTTCTTCTTCCTGTTCCAGGACACCGACGCCGACCAGTTCACCCGCGCCGCCGAGCTGATCACCGGCGCCGTGGCGTTCAAGCTGGCCCTCGACGCCGAGGCCGTGCCCCCGGTGCTCCAGCGCGGGCAGGCGCTGTCGATGGAGCAGAACAAGTTCCTGTTCTCCGAGACCCGCATCCCCGGCGCCGAGCAGGACACCGTCCGCGTCCCCTACACCGACCAGTGGCCCGGGCCCTCCACCGCCCGCCACGTCGTCGTGTTCAACCGCGGCAACGCCTTCGCCCTCGACGTCATCGGCCCCGACGGCGCCCCGTACTCCCCCGAGGACCTCAAGGCCGGGCTCGCCGAGGTCGTCAAGGCGGGCGGCAACTCCCCCGCCGCCCCCGACACCACCGTCGGGTCGCTGACCACCAAGGCCCGCGCCGAGTGGGCCGCCACCCGCGCCCGGCTGCTCGCCGACCCGGGCAACGCCGCCTCGATCGACACCATCGAGACCGCGCTGTTCGTCGTCAACCTCGAGTCCTTCGCCCCCAAGGACGTCCAGGCCGCCTGCGACCACCTGCTGCACGGCGACTCCGGCAACCGCTACTTCGACAAGTCGGTGTCGTTCATCGTCTTCGCCGACGGCCGCGCCGGGATCAACGTCGAGCACTGCGGCCTCGACGGCACCACCATCCTCAGCTTCGTCGACGCCGTCCTCGGCCGCGGCGCCGAGGAGCACGCCGCCGCCTCCGGCGCCCGCACCCAGGGCACCCCGCCGGTGCGGCTGCTGGAGTTCACCCTCGACGACGAGCTGCGCGCCGACATCGCCGCCGCCCGCCGCGCCTTCGCCGAGTACGGCGCCGCCACCGCCACCCGCACCGTGTCCTTCCCGGACTTCGGCACCAAGGTCGCCAAGAGCCTGAAGATGTCGCCCGACGCGTTCGCGCAGCTGGCCTACCAGCTCGCCCACAAGCGCGCCAAGGGCATCACCGGCGCCACCTACGAGTCCATCGCCACCCGCCAGTACCAGAACGGGCGCACCGAGGCGATGCGCGTGGTCACCCCCGAGGTGCTGGCCTTCGTCGCCGCCATGGAGGACACCGGCGCCGACGCCGCGGCCAAGCGGGCGGCCTTCCGCGCCGCCGCCGAGGCCCACGTCGCCCGCGCCAAGGACTGCCAGCAGGGCCGCGCCCCCGAGCAGCACCTGTGGGAGCTCCAGCTCATCCAGAAGCGCCGCGGCGAGCAGCTCGGCGCCACCGGGCACCTGTCGCTCTACGACAGCCCCGGGTGGACGGTCATGCGCAACGACTACCTGTCCACCAGCTCCGCGCCCTCGGTCAACATCCAGTACTTCGGGTTCGGCTCCACCAGCCCCACCTGCATCGGCATCGCCTACGTGCTGTTGCCCGACCACCTCAACATCTACCTGTCCACCCCCGCCGCGGTCGCCGAGCAGATGCACACCTTCGCCGAGCACCTGCGCGACGCCGTCACCGAGCTGCGCGACCTGCTCGCCTCGGAGTAGCCGCCCCCGGCGCGCCCGCCCGAACTGGTTCCGGGGCGGGCGGGCGCGCCACCGGCCTCATCGGACTGTTTGCCCCGCGAGCACCACCGGGTACCTCCCGGCCACACGCCCCCGGGGAGGACCAGCATGACCACGATGCGCGCCGTGCAGTTCCCCCACCCCGGCGGCCCGCTGCAACTGGTCGAGCGGGAGGTGCCCGAGCCGGGGCCCGGGCAGGTGCGCGTCACCGTGCAGGCCTGCGGGGTCTGCCACGCCGACACCACGACCAGGGACGGCGCACCGGCCTACCCGATCGTGCCCGGCCACGAGGTCGTCGGCGTCGTCGACGCCCTCGGCCCCGACGTGCCCGGGACGTGGGCGCCCGGCGACCGGGTCGGGGTGGGCCGCTTCGGCGGCGGGTGCGGGCACTGCGACCGCTGCCGCCGCGGCGACGCGATCACCTGCCCCACCGGCCGCGTCCCGGGCACCACCGTCGACGGCGGCTACGCCGACGCCCTCGTCGTCCCCGCCGCCGCCCTGGCCAGGGTGCCCGACGCGCTGGCCGCCGAGGAGGCCGCGACCCTGCTCTGCGCCGGGGTCAGCGCCTTCCACGCCCTGCGCTCGAGCCCCGCCCGCCCCGGCGACCGCGTCGCCGTGCTCGGCCTCGGCGGCCTGGGCCACCTCGCGGTCCAGTTCGCCGCCAAGATGGGCTGCGAGGTCATCGCCATCTCCCGCGGCGCCGACAAGGCCGCGCTCGCCCGCGAACTCGGCGCCCACCACCACATCGACCCCGACACCGTCGACGCCGGCAAGGCACTGTCCGCCCTCGGCGGCGCCCGCGTCGTCCTGGCCACCACCACCAGCGGCCCCGCGGTGTCCACCGCGCTGACCGGGCTGTCCCCCCGCGGTCAGGTCACCGTCTTGGGCGCGGCCGCCGAACCCCTGCGCGTCGGCGCCACCGCCCTCATCGGGGCCGCCACCTCCATCACCGGCCACCCCTGCGGCACCGCCATCGACTCCGAGGACACCATGCGCTTCTGCGTCCTGACCGGGGCCCGGCCCCTCGTCGAGACCCTGCCCCTGGAACGCGCCGCCGACGCCTTCGACCGCATGCTCTCCGGCCGCGCCCGCTTCCGCGTCGTGCTCACCACCGGCAACTGACCCCGTGCCGGGTGGTCGTCGCAGTTCGGCCGCGCGGCGTCTCAAGTGCCTGGTGCGGTGGCAGGCTTGTGCGACTACGACGATCAACCGGCACAGTGGACAGACGGGTTCGGCGGTGTGGCCCGCACGCGAACGGTCGTGACTGCCCGCGTCCAGCAACCCCTCCCCGACTGCGCCGGGCGGCGGTGGTGGTCAGAACGCGGGCCAGGGGATCGGGTAGTGCGACTCGTCCGGCGACGGGTACACCGGGGTGTTGATCAGCCGCGACACCCGCGACCGCAGCGCCTTGAGCTCCGCGCGGGTGATGTGCTCGCCCAGGTCCTCGGCCAGCGACCCCGACAGCGCCGAGCGCAGGCGCACCAGGGCCTCGACGACCTCGTCGCCGAAGGGCTCCTCTGCCCACCCCCACAGCACGGTGCGCAGCTTGTGCTCGGAGTGCAGGCTGATGCCGTGGTCGACCCCGTAGACCCCGCCGTCCGCGCCGAGCAGGACGTGCCCGCCCTTGCGGTCGGCGTTGTTGATCACCACGTCCAGCGCGGACAGCTTCGCGATCGCCGCGGAGTCCGAGTGCGCCAGCACCGCGGGCTCGCCGTCGGCGTCGCGGGCGCGCAGGATCGCCTTCCACCCCGCGGGCAGCTCCGCCGGGGCCACCACGTCGACCAGGGCGCGCTCGTCGTCGGTGTCGACCCACAGCTGCACCATCCCCGGGCCCAGCGGCCCCGAGCGCAGCACCGTCGGCGGGATCAACCCCAGCCCGGAGGCCTCCGACACCAGGTAGGCGCCCACCTCCCGGCCTGCGAGCGTGCCGTCGGGGAAGTCCCACAGCGGGCGCTCACCGCGCACCGGCTTGTACACGCACTGGGCGGCCACGCCGTCGGCCTCGATCGCGCAGAACAGGGTCGCGTTGGAGGCGTCGACCAGCCTGCCCTCGATCTCCAGGGTCCCGCGCCGCAGCAGCTCCAGCGCGTCGGGGTCGGTGGGCAGCACCGGCTAGTCCTCTTCGCTGCGCCGGTACCCGTTCTGCCTCGGGCAGACGTGGCCCTCCGGGTCCAACGGCTCCGAGCACAGCGGGCAGGGCTTGCGCCCGGCGTTGACCACCCGGTCGGCGCGGCGGGCGAACGCGCGCGCCTCGGTCGGGGTCAGGAACACCCGCACCGCGTCCGGGCCCTCCTCGGTGTCGTCGAGCACCACCGACTCGTCGACCTCGCCCTCGGTGGCCGCGAGCAGCTCGATCACCACCGCCCGGGTCTCGGCGTCCCAGCCCAGGCCCATCGTGCCCACCCGGAACTCCTCCTCGACCGGCACCTGCAGCGGGTCGGCGTCGACGGCATCGGCGGCGTCGGCGGCCACCGCCTCGCCGACCTCGGCGCCGAAGCGGCGGTGCACCTCCTCCAGCAGCGAGCCGATGCGCTCGGCGAGCACCGCGACCTGCTGCTTCTCGATGGTCACCGACACGGTGCGGGCGCTCTCCACCGCTTGCAGGTAGAAGACGCGCTCGCCGGGCTGCCCGACGGTCCCCGCGATGAAGCGGTCGGGCTGGCGGAAGACGTGGATCACACGGGCCATGGCACCTCCGAACCTAGTGCACGCCGCTGATCTGAGCAGACCGTGCCTCCCTGACGGTTAACCGTATCGGTCCGCCCACCGGTACTCGGTAGGGTCCCTCCTGTGGTGAAGATCGCGCCGTACGGCACCTGGACCTCCCCCGTCACCGCCGCGGACGTCGCCGACCCCGGGGCCGCCCCGAACTGGGTGCGCCGCTTCGGCGACGAGGTGTGGTGGACGCTGGCCAAACCCGACGAGGGCGGGCGCTCCACCCTGGTCCGCCAGGCCCCCGGGGGCGCGGCCACCGAGCTGCTGGGCCCGGGGTGGAACGCCCGCAACCGCGTCCACGAGTACGGCGGCACCCCCTACACCGTCGTCGGCGGGCGGGCGGTGTTCACCAACTGGGCCGACCAGCGCGCCTACCTGCTCGACCCCGGGTCCGAGCCGGTGGCGCTGACCCCCGAGCCCGACCGCCCGCAGGGGCAGCGGTTCAGCGACCTGGTGCCGGGCCCGGACGGGGCGTCGGTGTGGGCGGTGCGCGAGACCGCCACCGGCGACCGGCCCACCGACGTGGCCCGCGACCTGGTGGCCATCGCCCTCGACGGGTCCGGGGTGCGGTCGCTGGGCGCCTCCCACCACTTCCTCACCGCCCCCCGCCCCAGCCCCGACGGCCGGTTCGCGGCGTGGATCGGGTGGGAGCACCCGAACATGCCCTGGGACGGCACCGAGCTGTGCGTGGCGCCGCTCACCGCCGAGGGCACCCTCGGCGTGCACCGGGTCGTGGCCGGCGGGCCCCAGGAGTCGGTGTGCCAGCTGGAGTGGGAGGCCCCCGACTCGCTGCTGGCGCTGACCGACCCGGACGGGTGGTGGAACCTGCACCGGGTCTCCCTCGACGGCACCGTGACCAACCTCGCCCCCGGCGAGCACGAGATCGGCGGCCCGCTCTGGCAGCTGGGCCGCCGCTGGTTCGGGGTCCTGGGCCGGGGCCGGTTCGCCGTGCTGCGCGCGGGCGGGCTCGCCGTGCTCGACGAGCGCACCGCCACCATCACCGACGTCGAGACCGACGTGCCGCTGTGGTCGGACCTGGGCGCCGGGACCGATGGGGTGGTCACCGCGGTGGGCTCCGGGCCCCGCGAGGCCGCCGGGGTGGTGCGCCTGGACCTGTCCACCGGCGAGCTGACCCGCCTGGGCGAGCCGGGGCAGCCGATCCCCGACCCCGCGTGGCTGCCCGAGCCGGTGCACCGCAGCTTCGCCGCCGCCGACGGCCGCGCCATCCCCGCGCTGGTGTACCCGCCCACCAACCCCGACTTCGCCGCCCCCGAGGGCGAGCTGCCCCCGTACGTGGTGCACGTGCACGGCGGGCCCACCGGGTCCAACGGGACCGCGCTCAACGTCGGGTTCGCCTACTTCACCAGCCGCGGCATCGGGGTCGTGGCCGTCGACTACGGCGGGTCCACCGGCCGCGGCCGCGCCTACCGGGAGGTCCTCAACGGCCAGTGGGGGGTGGTCGACGTCGCCGACTGCGCCGCGGTGGCCACCGCGCTGGCCGCCGAGGGCACCGCCGACCCCGCCCGCCTGGGCATCCGCGGCGGGTCCGCGGGCGGGTGGACCGCAGCGGCGTCGCTGACCACCGTCGACACCTACGCCTGCGGGGTGGTCCAGTTCCCCATCCTCGACCTGTCCGGGTGGACCGCCGACGGTGGCGAGACCCACGACTTCGAGTCCCGCTACACCGAGAACCTCGTCGGCACCCTGCCCGAGCACGCCGACCGCTACCGCGAGCGCTCCCCCATGCACAAGGTGGCCGCGCTGGCGGGCCCGGTGCTGCTGCTGCAAGGGCTGGAGGACCGGATCTGCCCGCCGGAGCAGGCCGACCGGTTCAACGCCGCCCTGGACGGGTCGGGCACCCCGCACGCCTACCTGACCTTCGCCGGGGAGCAGCACGGGTTCCGCAAGGCCGAGACGATCATCGCCGCGCACGAGGCGGAGCTGTCGTTCTACGGCCAGGTCCTCGGGTTCACCCCGCCCGGGGTGCCGGTGCTGGAGCTGCGCCGGTGAGCCGCACCGCGCCCCGGCGGCTGCGCCCCGGCGACACCGTGGCCGTGATCGCCCCCGCCGGGCCGGTCACCCCCGAGCAGCTGGCCGAGGGGGTGGCGGTGCTGGAGTCCTGGGAGCTCGACGTGCGGGTGGGCGAGCACGTCCTCGACCGCCACCCGGACCTGCCCTACCTGGCCGGGCGCGACGCCGACCGGGCGGCGGACTTCCGCGACGCCTGGTGCGACCCGCGGGTCGCCGCGGTGTTCTGCGCCCGCGGCGGGTACGGCTCGCACCGCATGGTCGACCTGCTGGACTGGCCCGCCCTGGCCGAGGCGGGCCCGAAGCTGCTGGTCGGCTCCTCGGACACCACCGCGCTGCACACCGCGGTCGGGCAGACCCTGGACCTGGTGACCCTGTTCGCGCCGATGATCTCCACCCGGGCGTTCGACGCCGAGGCCCGCAGGCACCTGCACGCCACCCTGTTCCACCCCGAGGAGGTCACCACCCTCATCGGCCCGGCGACGACCTCCACCGGGCACGAGCGGGCCGAGGGGGTGCTGGTCGGGGGGAACCTGAGCCTGCTGGCCGCCGAGGTCGGCACGCTCGACGCGCTGCCCCCGCCGGACGGGTCGATCCTGCTGCTGGAGGACGTCGACGAGCAGCCCTACCGGATCGACGGGATGCTCACCCACCTGCTGCGCGCCGGGTGGTTCACCGGGGTCGGCGGCATCGCCCTGGGGTCCTGGCAGGGCTGCGGGGAGCTGGCCGAGGTCAAGGCCGTGGCGCAGGACCTGCTCGCGTCGCTGGGGGTGCCGGTGCTGTGGGAGCTGGGGTTCGGGCACTGCCCGAACGCGCTGACCGTCCCGCTGGGCGCCACCGCGGTCCTCGACCCCGACGACGCCACCCTGACCCTCAAGGACCCGGCCCTGTCTTGATCCCGGCCCCCGCGCCCGCCGCCCGCTTCAGAGGTCGGTGGCGGGCCGGGGGCGCAGGACCTCTGTGGCGGCCAGCGGCACCGGTGGGGGCATGGGGTGGTCGCTGCGGGCCCCGGCGAGGAACCAGGCCACGAGCCTGCGGGTGGCGGCCGTGGCGGTGGCGGGGTTGTCGGAGACGAGCCCGTTGTTGGCCATCAGCAGCATGAGCACGTCGTCGAGGGTGAAGTCGGCGCGCAGCCCCCCGGAGCGCTGGGCGCGGGTGATCAGCTCGGCGGTGGCGCGCAGTGCGCGGGCGCGGTGGGTGGTGAAGTCCAGGACGTCGGGGTAGGCGCGCAGCAGCGCCGCGGTCAGGCCCCGGTCGAGGGTGCGCATCCCGGCCAGGCGGGTCACGGCGGTGGCGAACCCCTGCCAGGGGTCGGGGTCGGCCAGGCCGTTCTCGGCGATCACCGCGCAGGCGGTCATCCGCTCGGCGAAGGCGGCGGCGACGAGGTCGGACTTGGTGGGGAAGCGCCGGTAGAGGGTGGCGGCGCCGACTCCGGCGCGGCGGGCGATGGTGGCCATGGGGGTGTCCAGGCCGCGTTCGGTGAAGGTCTCGCGGGCGGCGGCGATGATCCGCTCGCGGTTGTCGCGGGCGTCGGCGCGCAGCCGAGAGCCGGGGGCGCTCATGTCTCCCACTTTACGAGCGGGCGGAACACCCCGGTCGGCGCGACCGCTGGACGGGGTGGCCGGTCACCCGCGGCCACCCCGATCCCTTGGAGGAGCGACCGTGTTCGCGTTGCGCTACCACCGCCTCGGCGGCCCCGACGTCCTCGGCGTCGACCAGGACGTGCCCGAACCTCACCCCGGTCCCGGGCAGGTGCGCGTGCGCGTCGCCGCGTCCGGGGTCACCCCCGCCGACTGGTACCTGCGCACCGGGCGGCTCGGTGAGCTGGCGTCGGTGCCGCTGCCGCACATCCCGGGCATCGACGGCGCCGGGGTCGTCGACGAGCTCGGCGCGGGTGTGGAGGGGGTGGCGGTGGGCGATGAGGTGTTCGGGGTGGCCGAGCTGTCCCGGTTGGGCGGCACGGCGGCGCAGTTCGCGGTGCTGGCGCACTGGGCGCCCAGGCCCGCGGGGTGGTCGTGGGAGCAGGCCGGGGGCGCGGGCGGCAACGTCGAGACCGCGACCAGGGTGCTGGACCTGCTGGGGGTCGGCGCCGGGCACACCCTGCTGGTCGAGGGCGCCGCCGGTGGGGTGGGGACGATGGCGGTGCAGCTGGCGGTGGCCCGGGGCGCGAAGGTCATCGGCACCGCCCGCGAGCCCAACCACGACCTGCTGGTCGACCTCGGCGCCATCCCCACCACCTACGGGCCCGGTCTGGCCGGGCGGGTCGCCGGGCACGCGGTCGACTTCGTGCTGGACGCGGCCGGGTCGGGGAGCCTGCCGGAGCTGGTGGCGGTGGCCGGTGACCCGGCGCGGGTGGTGTCGGTGGCCGACTTCACCGCCCCCGAGCACGGGGTGCACCTGTCGGCGGTCGGCTCCCCCGAGTGCGAGGCGGGCGGGGCCTACCACGGGTTGCGCACGGCGGTGGAGCTGGCCGGGCAGGGCAGGCTGCGGGTGCCGGTGGCGGCGGTGTTCCCGTTCGCCCGGGCGGGCGAGGCGCACGCGCTGTCGGAGTCGCGCCGGGTCCGCGGCAAGGTCGTCCTGGTGCCCTGAGCCGGGTGGACGCGCGAACGCCCCCGGGGTGTGCTCCCGGGGGCGTTCGCGGACGGGTCTGTCAGACCTTGGCTGTGGTGTCGGCTGGCGGGGTGTCGGCCGGTGGGGTGTTGACGTCGACCAGTTCCTCGCGGCGGTCGGCGAACAGGCCCAGCGGGTCGACGCGCAGCAGGGAGAACCCGGCGAGCACGGCCGCGGCCAGGGCGCAGGCGATGAACGGCCAGTTGTAGAGCATGTCCTCCCCCGCCGGGGAGTAGGTCAGCACCAGGAACACCGCGGCGGCGACCAGGATCGCCAGCTGCCGCCGCTGCCAGGGCAGCGCGGCGGCGATCACGAAGCCCCAGGTCAGGTACCAGGGCAGGGTGGCGGGCGAGAGGACGGCCACGGCGAAGAGCACGAACGCCATGCGGCGCACCGCGTCGGAGCCGCCCGCGCGGGACAGCCACCACTGGCGCACGCCGATGGCCAGGAACGCCAGGGCGCCCAGGACGCGGGTGGTGTTGACGAACCACGACTTGTTGGTGTCGACGAAGACGTTGACGACGGTGTTGACCGCCTCACCGACCGCGGTCGGGATGGACAGCCAGTTCACGATCATCGTCGGCGCCTGCAGGGCCTGGATCCAGCCGAGGTTGACCCCGGCGACCAGGGTGACCGCGGCGAAGGTCGCGACGAAGGTGGCCACGGCCAGCGCCCCGGCGCGCAGGAAGTTGCGGGTGTTGAACCCGCGGGTGGCGCCGCCGAGGTGCGCGGCCCACACCAGCACCAGGAACGGCAGGGCGATCGCGGCGGTGGCCTTGACCGCCACCCCGAGGGTGACCAGGAAGACGCCGAGGACGTGCTTGCGGTCGAGCACGCACAGGGTGCCCGCGGCCAGGAACCCGACCATGAGGATGTCGTTGTGCGGGCCGCCGACGAGGTGGACCACGGTCATCGGCCCGGCGATGGCCAGCCAGTAGGTCGTGGCCAGGTTCCCGCCGAGGTGGCGGACCAGGCCGGGCAGCGCCCACAGCAGCAGCCCGAGGCCGATCATGAGCACCAGGCGCATGAGCACGACCCCGGCGATCATGTTGCTGCCGGTGACGGCGGCGACGCCCTTGGCGAGCAGGATGAACATGGGGCCGTAGGGGGCGGGGGTGGTCTGCCAGAACGGGTGGACGTTCTGCACCACCGACTGCATGTCCAGCACGATCGGGCCGACGACGTAGGGGTCGTGGCCGAACAGCGGCAGGGTGCCCTGGGCGATGTAGGAGAACACGTCGCGGGTGAACACCGGCGGGGACACCAGCAGCGGCGCGATCCAGCACCCGGCGGCCAGCAGCACGGTGCGGGGGGCGACGCGCCCGGCGAGCACGTGGCGGCCCAGCCGCACCCACGCCCACACCACGAGGGAGAACCCGAGGTAGAGCACCCCGGTGGCCAGCATCTGCCCGTGGCCGTAGCGCAGCCACGACAGGGGGCCGTGGCCCAGGACGGGGTCGTGGACCAGGATGCCCGCGGCGCCGAAGGCGCTGATGAGGATGAGCAGGCTGCCGAGAGTGCCCAGCGCGATGGTGCGCTTGGGCAGCGGGCCGGTCCGCTGCTCGGTCGGGTCGGTGGTCCCGACGTCGGCGGTTGTCAGCTTCTCTGCGTTCTCAGCGACCAAGGACTCTTCCACGGTGGGCACGGTTCGTTCGGGGGCTCCGCCAGCCGTCGGCGGTTCAAGGGGAGAGGTTACACAGGGCGCCCGAGGCGGTCGCGCGCTACGGCCGTTCCGGTGGCACCTGGCGCGTGCCCCTGGTCACACCGGGTAGCGGAGGTGGTGGTCACCGGTGGTGCTCCCCGGTGGGGGTGGTGGGGTCGGGGACGGCGGCGAGCAGGGCCCGGGTGTAGTCGTGGGCGGGGTCGGTGAGGACCTGCTCGACCGGTCCGGTCTCCACGACGCGGCCCTGGTGCATGACCGCGACCCGGTCGGCGATGTTCCAGGCCAGGCCGAGGTCGTGGGTGATGACGAGCGCGGCCAGGCCCAGGCGGGCGCGCAGGCGCAGCAGCAGGGCCAGCACCTCCCCGCGCACGGAGGCGTCGAGGGAGGCGACGGGTTCGTCGGCGACGAGCAGCCGGGGGGCCAGGGCGAGGGCGCCCGCGATGACGACCCGCTGGCGCTGCCCGCCGGAGAGCTCGTGGGGCAGGGCGGTGAGGTAGCGCTCGGCGGGGCGCAGTTCGGCGTCGTGCAGTGCGGCGCGGACGAGGTCGGCCTCGTCGCCGGGGACGCGGTGGATGCGCAGGCCCTCGGCGACGGCCTCCTGGACGGTGTGGCGGGGGTTGAGGGCGCTGGTGGGGTCCTGCAGGACGAGCTGGACCTGGCGGCGGTGGGCCTTGAGGGCCTTGGCGCGGGTGGGCACCGGTGCCCCGTCGAACAGGACCTGCCCGGAGTCGGGGGCCTGCAACCCCAGGACGGTGCGGGCGAGGGTGGTCTTGCCGGAGCCGGACTGCCCGACGAGGGCGACGACCTCCCCGGCGCGCACGTCGAGGTCGACACCGTCGACGGCGGTGGTGCGGCCGAAGGTGACGCGCAGGTCGCGCACCGACAGCAGGGTGGGGCCGATGGCGTCGGTGCCCGGCGGGGGCGCTTCGCCGGTGGTGGCGGGGGCGTAGCGGGAGGCGGGGTCGCCGATGGTGGGGAACGCCGCGGCCAGCGCCCGGGTGTAGGGGTGGGTGGGGGTGGTGACCAGGGTGCGGGCGTCGCCCTCCTCGACCACGACCCCGTCGCGCATGACGGCCAGGCGGCGGCAGGTGGCGCCGAGCACGGCCAGGTCGTGGGAGATCAGCAGCAGCCCGATGCCGCGGTCGCGGACCAGGCGGGTGAGCAGGTCGAGGACCTGGGCCTGGACGATGACGTCGAGGGCGGTGGTGGGTTCGTCGGCGATGATGAGCCGGGGGTCGCAGGCCAGCGCCATGGCGATCATGACGCGCTGCTTCTGCCCGCCGGAGAGCTGGTGGGGGTAGGCCTGGGCGCGGTCGGCGGGCAGCTCGACCTGGGCGAGCAGTTCCCGCACCCGGGCCCTGGCCTGGGCGGGGGTGGTGCGCGGGGAGTGCACGAGCAGGGGTTCGGCGATCTGGTCGCCGATGCGGTGCACGGGGTTGAGGGCGTGCATGGCGCCCTGGAACACCACCGACGCCCCGGCCCAGCGGACCGCGCGCAACCGGCCCCAGGACATCGTGCGGGTGTCCTCGCCGTCGAGCAGGACCTGCCCGTCGACCTCGGTGCCGGTGGGCAGCAGGCGCAGCACGGACATGGCGAGGGTGGACTTGCCGCACCCGGACTCCCCGGCCAGGCCGAGGGTGTCCCCGGCGTCGAGGGTCAGGTCGACCCCGCGCACGGCCTCGTGCCCGGAGGGGTAGCGCACGCGCAGGTCGCGCAGCCGCAGCAGCGGCGCGCCCGTCCCGCCCGCGCTGTCGGGGTCGGGGGTGGCGGGGTCGGGGGTGGCGGTGGTGCCTGGGGTGGTCATGGGGGTCAGCGCTCCCGGAGGCGGGGGTTGAGCACGGACTCCATGGCGCGTCCGCAGAGGGTGAAGGCGAGCACGACCGCGGCGATCGCCACGCCGGGGGGCAGCAGGTACCACCAGGCCCCGGCGGTGATGGCGCCGGAGTTGAACGCCGAGCGCAGCATGCTGCCCCAGGACACCGCGGTGGGGTCGCCGAGGCCGAAGAAGGCCAGGGTGGACTCGGCGACGATGGCGGTGCCCACGGCGAGCACGGTGTTGACGAACACCAGCGGCAGCACCCCGGGCAGGACGTGGTGGGTGATGACGTGGCGGTGACCGCCGCCGAGGGCCTTGGCGCGCTCGATGTAGGGGCGGGCCTCGACGGTGAGGGTCTGGGCGCGCACCAGGCGGGCCGCCGAGGGCCAGGAGGTGACGCCGATGGCGAGGATGATCGTGCCCAGCCCGGCGCCGAGCACCGCGGACAGGGCGATGGCCAGCACCAGCGAGGGCAGCACGAGGAAGAAGTCGGTCAGCCGCATGACCACCGCCGCCCCCCAGCCGCCGAAGTGGCCGGTGAGCACGCCGACGAGGGTGCCGATGGCCACCGAGAGCAGGGTGGCGGAGAGCCCGACGAGCAGGGAGATGCGGGCGCCGAGCAGGGTGAGCTGGGCGACCGAGCGCCCGGACTCGTCGGTGCCCAGCCAGTAGGCGCCGGAGGGGCCTGCCAGGCGGGGCCCGGTGGCGCGGGTGACGTCGACCCCGGTGGGGTCGGTGAGCACGGGGGCGAGCAGGGCGAGCGCGACGATGGCGGCCAGCACGCCGAGGCCGACGAGCCCGGCGCGGTGGCGGCGGAACTCGGCCCAGGCGGCGGTGGCCGCGGCGCGGCGGCGGGTCCAGGCGGGTCCGGGGCTCATGCCGCGCGCACCCGGGGGTCGAGGACCCGGTAGAGCAGGTCGGCGAGCAGGTTCATGGCCACGACGGCGGCGGCGAGCACGAGGAAGGTCCCTTGCAGGAGGAAGACGTCGTTGAAGCGCAGCGCCTCGTAGGTGAGCAGGCCGAGGCCGGGCCAGGAGAACACGGTCTCGACGGTGACCGCGCCGGAGACGACCAGCCCCAGGTGCAGGAACACCAGGGTGACGGTGGGCAGCAGGGCGTTGGGCACGGCGTGGTGGCGGCGGACCCGGTCGTCGCGCAGGCCCTTGGCGCGGGCGGTGAGCAGGTGGTCGGCGTGCATCTCCTCCACCAGCGAGGACCGCATGACCAGTTGGTACTGGGCGTAGACGACGGCGACGAGGGTGATCAGGGGCAGCACCATGTGGTGGGCGGTGTCGACCGCCTGCGACCAGAAGTCCGGTGGGGTGTCGGGGTAGGTGATGCCCCCGGAGGGGAACAGCCCGCGGGTGACCGACAGCAGCAGCAGGCCCAGCCAGAACGTCGGCGCCGACCACAGGGTCAGGGCGATGCCGGTGGAGACCCGGTCGAACCGGGACCCGCGCCGCCACGCCGAGCGGGTGCCCAGCCACAGCCCGAGGGCGACGGCGATGAGGGTGGCCACGCCGACCAGCAGCAGGGTGGGGCCGACGCGCTCGCCGATCTTCTGCGCCACCGGCACCTTGAACTGGGCGGAGGTGCCCAGGTCGCCGTGCAGCAGGTTGCCCGCGTAGCGCAGGAACTGCTGCCACAGCGGCAGGTCGAACCCGTACTGGCGGCGCAGGGCGTCGGCGCCCTCGGGGGTGACCGGGGCGCCGCGGGTGAGGATGCGCACCGGGTCGCCGGGGATGAGCACCCGGAACAGCACGAACCCGAGCACGGCGATCAGGGCGAGGCTGACCAGGGCGGCGCCGAGCTTGGTGGCGGTGTAGCGGAGCAGCCCGCCGCCCCCGCCGCCGCCCCGGGTGGGGGCGGCGGCGGGGTCCTCGACGGGGGTGAGCGCGTCGGTCACGGGTTACTCGCGCTCGTCGGCGGTGGCCCGGCGGCGGCGGGCGAGCACGACCACGACCGCGGCGCCGACGACGACGACCGCGCCGATGACCACCCACACCAGCGTCGACGACGAGGACGACCCGGCGGCCTGGGCCTGCGGGGTGGCGGAGTAGTAGCCCCAGTAGGACTGCTGGTTCATGATGAACCCGCCCGGGTCCGGGGAGATAGTGAACGGGGCGAACCGGTCGGAGCGGTAGGCCTCCAGGGCGTTGTCGTAGGTCAGCACCACCATGGGGGCCTGGTCGTAGAGGATGGCCTGCATGCGCTTGACGACCTCGGCGCGCTTGGCGGTGTCGAACTCGCTGCCCTGCTGGGCGTAGAGCCGGTCGTACTCGGGGTCGCAGAAGAACGTGTCGGGGGTGGCGCCCTTGCCGTCGGCGTTGGGCCGCGACGCGCAGGTCTGCAGGGACAGGATGTAGTCGGGGTCGGGGTTGCCGTTCCACCCGGAGTAGACCAGGTCGAAGTTGCCCGCGGTGGTGTCCTCGTTGAGCTTGTTGTCCGAGGCGGACTGGGCGGTCACGGCGATGCCGATGTCGCGCAGCCACCCGGTGATGAACGGGGCGGACTGCTCGTCGAAGGCCTTGCCGGAGTGCAGCAGCAGCCGCAGGGCCAGCGGGCGGCCGCTGGCGGGGTCGACGCGCACCCCGTCGCCGCCCCTGGTGTACCCGGCGGCGTCGAGGGCGGCGTTGGCGGCGGCGGGGTCGAACGCGCGGGCCCGGTCGCCCTCGGGCTGGTAGTGGTAGGTGGCGAACAGCGGGGGGACGTACCCGCTGCCCTGTTCGGCGTAGCCGCCGGAGACCTTGTCCACGAGGGTCTTGGTGTCGATGGCCTGGGCGATGGCGCGGCGCAGCCGGGCGTCCTTGAGCGCGGGGTGCCCGTCGCCGATGGGTTGGCCGGTGGCGGTGGCGGCGCCGGGGTTGAGGACCAGTTCGTTGAACCGCTTGCCCTTGGCGTTGTTGCGGGTGATGGACCCGTCACCGGCGAGGGCGTCGAACTGGGTGGGGGTGAGGTTGTTGACCAGGTCGACCTCGCCGTTGCGCAGCGCCTGCACGGCGGCGTCGGCGTTCTTGTAGTAGACGAAGTCGAGGTTGTCGATCTTCGGGGCGCCGCGCCAGTAGTTCTTGTTGGCCGCCAGCCGGGTGTACTGGGACTCCTTGAACTCGGTGATGACGAAGGGCCCGGACCCGACCATGGGGAAGCTGGGCTCGGCGCCGACGTCGGCGGACTTCCACACGTGCTCGGGCACGATGGGGATGTCCAGGGCGGTCATGGTGGTCTGCGGGGCCTTGGTCTTGACCACGACGGTGGTGTCGTCGGGGGCGGTGACCGACTCCCACCCGGCGATGTAGCTGCTGTTGGCGGTGCGCGCGGTCTCGTTGCCGAGCATGAGGTTGAACGTGAACGCCACGTCCTTGGCGGTGATGGGCTGCCCGTCGCTCCACTTGGCCCCGGAGCGGATGGTGTAGGTCCAGGTGAGCTTGTCCGCCGAGGGCTCCCACTTGGTCGCCAACCCCGGTTCGGGGCTCATGTCCTTGGCCGAGGCGGCGGTGAGCTCCTCGAACGTCGCCCGCAGGATGTCGGTGCCGGTGCGGGTGGAGGACAGGAAGGGGTTGAGCGAGTCGACCTCCTGGGTGACCGCGATCCGCAGGGTGTTGCCCTGCTGGGCGGTGGCGGGGGAACCGAGCCCCGGCACCACCACGGTCGCGGTGAGCACCGCCACCGCCGCTAACGCCGACCGTCTTGCACGCACCGAGCCCACGTCGGATTCTCCCGTCGACCGAACCTTGTGAGAAGTTGGCAAGAAAGAAACCACTCGGCCACCGGGAAAGTCAACGAGCGGCGCGCAGAAGTAACCTGGGGCCGGTGCGCATACTCATCTCGGCCGACATGGAAGGCGCCACCGGCGTCACCTGCACCTCCGACGTGGTGCCCGGCACCGAGCAGTGGCAGCGGTTCCGCCGGTTGTACACCGGCGACGTCAACGCCTGCGTGGCCGGGCTCTTCGACGGCGGGGCCACCGAGGTCCTGGTCAACGAGGCCCACTCCGCCCAGCGCAACGCGCTGCTGGAGGAGCTGGACCCGCGGGCGCGGATGCTGACCGGGCGGCACAAACCCCTGTCGATGATGCAGGGGGTCGACTCGGGGGTGGACGGGGTGGTGTTCCTGGGGTACCACACCGGGGCGGGCGCCGACGGGGTGCTGGCCCACACCTACCTGGAGAACTCGATCACCGAGGTGCGCCTGGACGGGGTCGCGGCCTCGGAGGGCCGGTTGAACGCGGCGCTGGCCGCCGAGCACGGCGTCCCGGTCATCCTGGTCACCGGCGACGACCTGACCTGCGCCGAGGCCACCGCCTACGCGCCCAGGGCCGGGCACGCGGTGGTCAAGGACGCGGTGTCGCGGTACGCGGCGGTGTGCTCGCCCCCGGCGGTGACCGGGCCGCTGATCACCGCGGCGGCCACCGCGGCGGTGGCGCACGCCGGGCGGGGGCGCGGGGACGCCAGCGCGCACACCGTCGAGGTCGACTTCGACGCCACCCACCTGGCCCACGCGGCGGCGGTGGTGCCGACGGTGCGGTTGGCGGGCACGCGCACCGTGGCGTTCACCGCGGAGTCGATGACCGAGGCGATGAAGGCGTTCAAGGTGGTGACCGCGATCGCCGCGGGCGCCGTCGACGGCGTGTACGGCTGAGAGGGGCCAAGGAGTGGGACTGCCGGTCGAGGAGCTGTGTTCGAGGTTGGTGCGCATCGACACCACCAACCTCGGTGGTGGCGCGGGCAAGCCGGAGCGGCCCGCGGCGGAGCTGGTGGCGGGGTTGCTGACCGACGCGGGGCTGGACCCGGTGCTGCTGGAGCGCGAGCCGGGCCGGTCCAACGTGGTGGCCCGCTGGCCGGGGGCCGACCCGTCGCTGCCCGCGCTGCTGGTGCAGGCGCACCTGGACGTGGTGCCCGCCGACCCCGCGGAGTGGTCGGTGGACCCGTTCTCCGGGGAGGTGCGCGACGGGTTCGTGTGGGGTCGGGGCTCGGTGGACATGAAGGACCTGGTCTCGGAGGTGCTCACGGTGCTGGCCCGGTGGCGGGCCGAGGGCCGGGGCCCGCGCCGGGACGTGGTGCTCGCGTTCGTCGCCGACGAGGAGGACGCGGGCCTGTGGGGGGCGCACTGGTTGGTCGACAACCACCCGGGGCTGTTCGAGGGGTGCGCGGCGGCGATCAGCGAGTCCGGGGCGTACACGATGCGCGCCCGCTCGGCCGCCGGTGACCCGGTGCACCTGTACTCGGTGGGCACGGCCGAGCGGGGCACCGCGCACCTGCGGCTGACCGCGACGGGCCGGGCCGGGCACGGGTCGCGCCGCAACGACGACAACGCCGTGGAGAAGCTGGTCCACGCCCTGTCGCGGCTCTCGGCGCACCGGTGGCCGGTGGTGCTGACCCCGGCGGTGCGCGCGTTCCTGGAGCGGGTGGGGGCGGCCCTGGGGATACCGGTGGACCTGGACGACCCGGACGCCATCGACGCCGCGATCGCCCGCTTCGGCGACGCGCGCAAGGCGGTGGAGAACGTGGTGCGCAACTCCGCCAGGCCCACGGTGCTCTCCGCCGGGTACAAGGTCAACGTGGTGCCGGGGCAGGCCCAGGCGCAGGTCGACGTGCGGGTGCTGCCGGGCACCGAGGAGCAGCTGCTGGCGGAGGTGGACCGGTTGCTGGGCCCGGGGGTGGGCAGGGAGTTCGTCTCCCACCAGCCGCCGGTGCAGGCCAGGGTCGACAGCCCGTGGTTCGACGCGATGGCCGCGGCGCTGCGCTCGCAGGACCCGGGGGCGGTGGTGGTGCCGTACTGCATGGGCGGGGGCACCGACGCCAAGGCGTTCTCGAAGCTGGGGATCGAGTGCTTCGGGTTCGCCCCGCTGTGGGTGCCCGAGGGCTACGACTACCGGGCGATGGCCCACGGTGTCGACGAGCGGGTCCCGGTGGAGGGGTTGCGCTTCGCCGTGGAGGTCCTCGACCGGTTCCTGTCGGACTGCTGACCCCCCGCGGGCCGAGCCCGTGGGGGGCCGGCCCGCGGGGCGCGGGTCAGCGGGGGGCGCGGGTCAGCGGGGGGCGCGGTGGACGATGCAGGTGGTGCTCGCGTGCGCCACGAGCCGCCCGTCGGGGTCGGTGACCCGGCCCTCGGCGGTGGCGGTCTGGCGCCCGAGGTGCACCGTGGTGCCCACGGCGGTCAGCAGGCGCCCGTCGAGCGGGACGGCCCGGATGTAGTTGACCTTCAGCTCCAGGGTGGCGTAGCTGTCCCCCGGCCCGAGCTCGGTGTGGATCGCGCACCCCATGACCGAGTCGAGCAGGGTCGCGCAGATGCCGCCGTGGGTGGTGCCCATGGGGTTGGCGAACTCGGGGCGGGTGGCGGCGGTGAACACCACCCGCCCCCGCTCGATCTCCCCCACCCGCATGCCGATGAGCCCGGCGATGCCGGTGGCGGCGCGGGGCCCGGTGAACACCGCGCGCAGCAGCTCCAGCCCGGTCGGCCCGTCCGGGGCGGTGGCGGGGGTGGCGGCCGGGTCGGGCAGCGGGGTCGCCGGGGTGGTGGTCACCGTGGTCCTCCTCCTGGGGGTCCGATACTCGCGCATCAGACCACAACCAGCTCAGTTCCACAAAGCAACCCACCGGTGTGGTGTGCTGTCACCCGGATGCCGCGATAACGCCCGGGCCCGCCGCGCGGATCTAGAGGATGACCAGGGTGGGGGGCGCGGTGTTCGCTACAGTTGACCTTCGTCCGGGGCGTGCCGCCCGGGCGCTCGGAAACGGGTGGCGACCGGGGGGTGCGCGTGGGGCGCGCTGGGCGGATCGGGTGGCGGTGCGCCGCGGCAGCCGCGGCGACCGCGTGGGCGCTGCTGTCCGGTGCCCCCGCCCAGGCCCAGCCCGAGGACGCCGAACTGGTCTACTGCCTGTCCCCCGCCCAGGCCCAACCGCTGCGCGACGCGGCGGTGGCCCTGGGCGCCGACCGGGCCAAGGTCACCGATCTGGCCGCGTGGCGCCGCTCGGACACCGAGGCGTTCGACAAAGCCTGCACCGCCCTGTTCGAGGCGCAGAAGTCCCCGCCCAAGGACGCCCTGGACAACCTGCTGCCGTTCCTCACCGGCCTCTTCGGCGCGGTGGCCACCTACGTCGCGACCGCCTGGCAGGCCAGGGTCACCGCGGGCCGCGCCGACCGCGACGCCCTGGTGCAGGCCGCCACCGCCTTCCACACCGCCGCCCGCGAGTACCTCGGCGCCTACGCAGGCACCCGGGACGACAAGGACCTCAACACCGCCCACGCCGCCCTCTCCGCCCGGCTGCTGCGGGTGGTCTCGGACCACCCGCGGTGGCCCGCCGCCCGCCGGGCCCACACCGCGATCACCTCCGGGGCGCTGTCACCGCAGGCCCTGGAGGCCGACAGCCGGGGCGCGGGCGACCCGCGGCTGGCCCGGCTGGGCGAACTGGAGGTCGACTGCGCCCGCGTCGGCGGCGGGCTGGCCACCCCGGGCCGCTGGCACCGGTCGCTGCGCCGCGACCCCGACCGGCCCGCCCAGGTCGAGGGCACCGGCACGGGCGACAGGGGCGGCAGCGGTGGTGGCAGCGGTGGTGGTGGCCGGGCATGACCGAGCCGGTGAACCCGTTCGCGGTCCCGCACCACCGCCAGGGGGCGGTGCTGCCGCTGTGCCCGTACCGGTGGCCCGAGCACGACGACCTCTACGTCGACGTCTGCGGCTCGGCGGCGGCGTTCGAACAGGCCCTGGGCGAGTTCGACGACTTCGGGCACCTGGTCGAGGGCGGGTACGTGCTGGTCTCCGGGGAGTCCGGGTGCGGCAAGTCGGCCATGGTGAACCGCCTGGCCGACCGGGTGCGCGCCGGGCTGGGCGGGCTGGGCCTGCGCACCGGGGTGGTGGACCTGACCGCGGTCCTGGAGGACCAGGAAGAGTCCATCGACCAGCGCATGGAGCTGGTGTGCGGGCTGCTGCCCGGTGAGCTGCGCGCCGCCGGGCTGCTGCGCCAGGGCGCCGAGGCGCTGTGGACGCAGAACCCCAACCCGCGGCTGGTGTTCCCGCAGCTGTCGACCGCCCTGGAGCCGGGCACCGCGGTCGTCGTGTTGCTGCCGACGCCGGGGGACCTGATCCTCGAGGTGGTCCGCTACGCCAGGACGCTGAGCAGCGCCCGGGTGGTGTTCGTGACGGAGTCGGCCATGCTGGGAGACCGGTTGTTGGAGATCGAGGAGCGGTTGGAGGGCTTCCGCCCCGCGGTGGTGGTGCAGATGCGCACCCTCACCGAGGCGGACGTGGCCCGCTACGTCGCCGACCGGCTGGGCAGGCACGCCCCGGGGTCGTGCCCGGGGATCACCCCGGGGGGACTGGCGGCGCTGCGCTCGATGTGCCCGTCGATCAAGACCCTGCAGAAGGTCGCCCACGGCACCTACCGGATGGTCGGGTCGGCCACCGCCGACCTGGGCCCGGAGGACTTCCACCGGTTCCGGGCCCGGCAGCTGGCCAGGCGGGGGAGGCAGGCGTGAGCGCGGCCCCACCGCCGCGGCGGCGGCGCAACCCGTTCGCCGACATGGCCGTGGCCAACGTGTCGGTCATCGACGGCGACCCCGACACCGCCGAGGTCACCGTGACCACCGACGCGGTGCGCACCGCGTTCTCCTTCCTCGACGACTACCTCGACGCCCACACCGGCGACGGCACCGACGGCGCCGACGACCGCGCCGGGGGCACGGTGATCGCCCTGCTGGGCGACTACGGCATCGGCAAGACCCACCTGTCGGTGCGCATGGTCGCCCGCGCCCGCGCCCGGCTGGGCAACCCGCGCGCCGCGGTCTACCTCGACGCCGCCGCCGCGGACTTCCTGTCGCTGTACCGGCGGTTCATGGCGACCCTGGGCGTGGACGGGGTGGTGGCCCAGGTCAACGACTACTACGCCGACCAGGTCGCCGAGGCGCTGGAGCCCTCGGGGCTGACCCGCGCCGACGTGCGGGCGATGACCGGCGCCGACGCCGAGGGCACCGACCCCGGCGAGCTGCGCTGGCACGAGATCGCCCGGGAGCTGGGGCTGCTGGAGTCGCGGCTGCTGCGGCAGGTGCGCGAGACCCTGGCGGGGGTGACCTCCTCCCCCGACTTCGCCGCGGCGCTGACGCTGCTGCTGCGCCCGGGGTTCCAGGAGGCGGTGTGGAACTGGCTGACCGGCGGGCGCCCCGAGCAGATCCTGGTCGACCGGGGGGTGAGCCGGGTCATCGACGACGACCTGGCGGCCCTGGAGGCGCTGCGGGTGTTCGCGCTGCTGCTCGGCGGCCGCGACCGCCGGTTCGTGCTGGTGGTCGACGAGCTGGACAAGATCTTCTCCGCCCAGCACGCCCCCGGGCACGCGGTGATGGCGGAGTTCCAGGAGCTGCTGCAGGTGGCCACCAAGGCCGGGGCGTGCCTGGTGCTGGGCGGGCTGCCGGAGGTGTGGCCCGCCCTGTCCGGGCCGGTGCGCGCCCGCATCCCGCACCCGGTGCGGCTGGCCGGGCTGACCGAGGGGGAGATCACCGACTTCATCCTGCGCACCCAGGAGCTGACCCTGGGCACCCGCACCCTGGCCCCGTTCACCCCCCCGGTGGTGCGCACCATCCGCATGATCACCCGCGGCAACCCGCGGGAGGTGATCCGGTTGTGCCACCGGGCGTTCCGGCTGGCCGACGACCGCCGCCGCCAGACCGGCGACGAGTCGGTGCTGGTCGACGACGCGATCATCAACCAGGCCAACACCGAGCTGTTCGGCACCCCCTCCGGCGACGACATCCGCGACCAGATCGGCCGGGTGCTGGGGATGGCCAACTGGGACCACTACCGCGACCGGGTGCTGGGGGCGCGCGCGGACACCCGGGTGGACTACTGGGTGCGCTTCCCCCAGCGCGGGTCGGGGTGCGCGCTGCTGCTGACCAGGGCGCTGCTGACCGACGCCGACGTCGAGGACGTGGTGTCGCGGATCATCTCGGTGCGCGGGGCGGAGCCGCACGCGGTGGTGCTGCCGCTGGTGACCGGCACCCCCACCGACATGGCCGTGGCCAGGGTGCGCGAGCAGCTGGGCTACGAGCCGGTGCTCTACCGGCAGTCGACCTTCGTCGACGACCTGGTGACCGCCCTGGAGACGGCGATGGCCCGGCTGCCGGAGCTGGACGCGGCGGACCCGGTGGGGCAGGTGCTGGCCCAGACCGACCAGATCATCCGCCGGATGGCCACCATGCACCGGGACCTGCTGGAGCAGATCCAGCACGGCACCGACCGGGTGGAGTCGGCGGTGGGCCGGTCGGCGCCGGTGGAGGCCCCGACGACCCCGCCCGCGGCCGACGAGCCGGGGTTGCCCGCCCCGGTGGCGGAGCTGTTCGCCGAGGCTGTGGCGGCGATCCAGGCGCTGACCACGGTGGACCCGGAGGTGTCGCGGGCGTTCGAGGCGGGCGGCTACGAGGCCGCCGACGCCGCGCTGCGCATCGTCGAGCGCCCGGACGTGGTGGCCGCGGCGGGCACGGGCCGGTTGCTGGCGGAGGTGGTGGTGCGGTTCCGGGCGTCGGTGGCGGGGTGGTTCCGCCGGTTCCCCCCGGCGCCGGGGGCGGGGGTGACCGGGGGCGGGTCGGCGGAGGCGCGGGCGGCGCTGGAGGGCATCTGCAACGTCTACGACGCGATGGCCGAGTACCTGCCGACGTTCCGGTTGCTGCCGCTGGCGTCGGTGGCCGGGCGCCCGGAGGACGCGGTGGCCAGGGTGGAGGAGGCGCTGCGCAACCTCAGCTTCCGGGTGCGGCGGGCGGCGCTGCGCGCGGCCGCGGGCCGCTGACCCCACCGCGGGCGCCTGTTGGTGCCGGGTGGGTCAGCCGAAGAGGGGGAAGCGGTCGGCCAGGGCGGTCTCGGCCCCGGTCAGGGGCAGTCGCCCGGTGCCCTTGAGGGCGTAGGTGCGGTCGTCCCAGTCGAACGGGGCGGGGTGGCCCAGCAGCCCGTCGAGGACCCGCCGCACGCGCCGCAGCCCGTCCGGGTCGGCGGCGGGGGCGTCGGGGACCTCGGCGGTGAGGTCGAGGTGGTGGACGGTGGCCTCGACGACGAGGGTGTCGAGGAAGTCGGTGGTGGTCAGCACGTGCCCCTGGGTGCCCACCGCCGGGTGCGGGCACCGCTGCGCGGCGACCACCGCGGCCGCCGCGGTGGCCCGCCACTCGGCCACCAGCGCCCCGGGCGGGTAGGCGGCGGTCACCGCGCGCACGAACCGGGCGTGCTCGTCGTCGGTGGTGTCACTGGTGTCGGTGGTGTCCGCGCGGCCGGGGAACCCGAGCCAGTAGGTGACCGCGTCGCGGTCGGGGGCCCGGTCGCCGGGGGTGTTGAGGGCGACCAGGGCGCGGCGGGCGTCGCAGAGCTGGTGGAACAGCAGGTCCCCGGCGTGCCACCCGGCGCACCCGGTGCCCACCCCCGCCAGGCCACCCCCTGCCCCCTCGATGTGCTCGGTGACCTCGGTGATGGCCGCGTAGCAGCGGCGCAGGGCGTCGACGACGGCACGGCGGTCGGGTGCTGGTGCGCTCACCCCCGTGCTGTTCCCCGCCGCGACCGATCCCACTCCCCCCAGGCCGGGGCGGGGCGTCATTCGGGCAGCAGGGACAGGTCGGCGGCGAGCCCGGCGACGCGGTCGTCGGCGGCGCCCACCCGCCGCTGGTCGAGGGTCACCCCCACCAGGTAGCGGCGGGCGGGCAGCCGCCGGTAGAACACCGCCCCGCCCTCCACGTCCAGCACCAGCCGCAGCAGCCTGCCACCCAGGGCACCGGCGGCGGCCCGGTTGAGCTCGTTGGCCCGCGGCCCCAGGTCGGCGCCGAGGTCGGTGTAGTAGGCGCGCCGCTCGGTGGCGGTGAGCCCGTCGGGGTCGCACAGGGCGAGCACGGTGGGGTCGTCGAGGCAGTCGACGGTGGTGATGGGGTGGTCGTCGGCCCAGTAGGTGAGCAGGTGCAGGGTGTCGGGGCCGACGTGGGCGCGCAGCAGGTCGGTGATCGCCGTCGCGTCGGTGCCGGGGCGGGTGATGGGCCGGGTGGGGGACTCGCCCGGGTCGGCGGGGACGGCGGTGGTGTCGAAGGACCCGTAGTTGGGGGCGGGCAACCCGTCCAGGGCCCGCAACCGGGTGGCCAGGGCGGCCACCGCCCGGTCCCCCGCCGCCACCGCCGCGGGCCCCGCGGCCACCGGCATGACCCCGATGACGTCGTCGCCGGGGCGGATGGTGTCGCAGAACAGGGCGTTGCGGTCGGTGGAGACCGCGGTGCGCACCAACCGCCCGGTGCGCGCCTGCTGCAACCGCCGGTCCATCGCCCGCACCGTGGAGGTGACGTGGCGGCCCAACCGCTCCACCGCGTCGCGTCGGGTCGACCCGGGCAGGTGGTCGGGGCCGGGGGCCGGTTCACCCAACCGGTCGAGGGCGTGGTGCAGGGTGCCCGCCCGGAAGTGGGCGAGGTAGTCCAGCTCCGGGGTCGCGGCGAACGCCCCCCGCAGGTGCTCGACGACCTCGTCGACCGACCCCGGGGGGTGGGCGGGGTGGGTCTCGTGCGGGTCAGGTCTGGGGGATGTCGACATCGATCAGCCTCCAGCCGGTGGTGGCGCCCACGCGGGCGAGGTCGAGGTTGGCGGTGGCGTCGAGGGCGACCGGGTGGTCGGGGCCCAGGTAGTCCACCGCGTCGTCGCGGGCGGCGGCGGTGACCCCCCTGGCCTCCCGCACCCGCCCGGTGGCCGCCAGCAGCGCCGCCAGGTCCACCGCGGCCGCCAGCGTCCACGGGTGCACCCGCTCCAACCGGTCGGTCAGCGCCACCAGCGCCGCCCGGTGCCGCTCCTCGGCCCGCTCCCACGCCCCCGCCGCGGCCTCCGCCTGCCCCAACCCCAGCTCGCACAGGGCCAGGAACGGGTGCCCCTCGGGCAGGTCCAGGTCGCTGTGGAACCCGGTGTGGGCCTCCAGCGCCAGCTCCAGGGCCATCGCGTGGTCCTGCCCGAAGCGCCGCTGGGCGTGGGCGTAGGACAGGGTCGCGGCCAGCGTGTCGGGGTGGGCGTCACCGAGGGTGGCCCGCAGCACCGTGCGCGCGTTGCGGGCGTGGCTGCGGGCCCGCCCGGGGTCGGTGGCGCGCAGCGCCCCGGAGAAGTGCCACTCCGCGGCCACGGTCAGCCGGGCGTCGACCCCCAGCAGGTCCCGCAGCTTCTGCCACGCGATCTGCAACCCCTCCACCGCCCCCGGGCGGCGCAGGTCCCGCCGGTACATGCCCACGTTCACCGCCGACCACCACGTCTCGGCGTTGTCCTGCCCGAACAGCCGCACCCGCCGCCGGTGGTTGTCCTCCTCCAACCGCAGCGCCCCCTCGGTGTCCCCGGACAGGTACCGGGAGTGGGCCAGGTTGTTCGCCGCCCGCCGGGTCTGCGGGTGGTCCTCCCCCAGCTCCCGGACGTAGCCCTCCCACGTGGTCTGGTCCTCGACCAAGGCGTCGGCGTAGCGGCCCAGGCCGCGCAGGTCCCCGCCGAGGCCGCGGGCGGTGGCCAGGGTCGGCAGGTCCCCCGCCGCGTCGGGCAGCGCCCGCTGCCGGGCCAGGGTGTCCCGGTCCAGCAGCAGCGCCCGCCGCCGGTCGCCCAGGTCGCGGGCCAGGTTGGCCAGCTGCCCGGCCATCCGCAGCCGCAGCGGGTCGTCCACCCCGAACCGCTCGGCCCAGTCGGCCAGCACCCGGGTGCCGATGTCCAGGGCGGCGTCGAGGATGCCGTACTCCCCGCGGTGCAGGTACAGGTACCGCACCTGGTTGACCAGCCACCGCCGCACCTGCGGGTCGTCGGAGCCCAGCGCCCTCGAGGCCAGCACGTGCCGCTGCAGCTCGGCGAACCGGTCCGCCGAGGACACCTCGTCGGAGGTCTCGGCCGGGGCGTAGCGGGCCAGGCACCGCAGCAGCGTCGCCCGCAGGGTCTCCCGCTCGGCGGGGCTCATCAACCCCAGCACCACCCCCTGCAGGGTGTTGCCCAGGTGCACCCGGGCCCGCTCCCCCCAGTCGACCTCCAGCAGCCCGTAGCGCTCCCCCAACCACAGCGCCCGGTCCACCCTGGTCGCGTCCAGCGCCAGCGCGGTGTCCCCGGCCAGGTCGGCCACCGCCGCCACCAGCGGCCGCGACCGCATCAACCCCAGCGCGATGCCCTGGGAGGACAGGAACGCCCCGAACCGCACCAGCAGCAGCGTCACCCGCCCCAGCGGCGACCCCGACAGGGTCCGCAGCGTGTGCTCGGTCATCCGGCACCCCGCCGGGTCGTGGTCCCCGGTCGGCGGCTGCCCGTCGTGCCGGTCGCGGGTCAGCTCCCCCAGCAGCTCCGCCACCGCGTGCCCGGCCGCGGCCAACACCGCCGCCCCACCCCCGCACAGGTCCTCCACCGCCTCCCGCAACCACCGCGCCGCCAACTCCAGCGCGTACGGGCGGTGGTCCAGGGCGTCGGCGACCGCCGCCGCCGCGGGCTCGGCCAACCCGGGCACCACCGACGTCAGCAGCGCCGTGGCGTCCCCCGGCGACATCCCGGTCAACTCCACCGTGCCGTCCACCGAGGACCGGGTCGTGATCAGGATGTGCCCGGTGGTGCCCCCCGGCAGCAGGTCGTCGAGGTCGTCGTCGGCGGGCACGTCGTCGAACACCAGCAGGAACCGCCGGTGCGCGGGCTCGGTCGCCAACGCCCGCAGCGCCGCCTTCGCCTGGTACCCGGTGGTGCGCCCCAACTGGGCGGCCAACGCCGCCAACGCCAGGAACGCCCGCTGCCGGTCGTGGGTGGGCACCCACCACACCAGGTCGTAGTCGTAGGCGAACCGGTGGGCGTAGGCCAGCGCCAACTGCGACTTGCCCGACCCCGCCGCCCCCGTCACCGTCACGATCGCCCGCGCGTCCCCGGTGCGGGCGAACCGGTCCCGCAGGGCGTTGATGTCCGCGTCGCGCGGGGTCAACCGCGGGTTGAGCGCGGGCACCCCGAACCGGGCCGGGGGCAACCCCGGCAACCGCGGCGCGGGCCCGGCGATCCCCACCCCCCGGTCCACCAACCCCAACGCCCGCAACATCGCCGACCGCACCTGGTCGGCGCGCTCGGCCGCCGCCCGCCGCACCGCCGCCACCACCGGCCCCTCCGGGGCCGCGGTCGGCACCACCCGGTGCACCCGCAACCCCCGGGCCTCGACCACCCCCGCGGCGTCCCCGACCGGCCACCGCTCACCCTCGCCCGCCACGACCACCACCGACGGCGGCGGCCCGGACCCCTCCACCAACCAGTCCCCCGGGTCGGCCAGGTCCCGCGTGCGCGCCCCCGCCCGCCCCACCTGCTCGCGCACCCAGTCCGCCCACGGCCGGTGCGCCGCCGCCGCGGCCACCAGCACCCGGTCGGGCTCGGAGTCGGTGGCCAACCCGAACGCCCGCCGGTAGGTCGCCCGCGTCGCCGCGGGCACCGGGTCCACCGCCGCCAACCCGTGCCCGGCCAGCACCTCCGCCAGCGCCGCGTACCCGGCCAGCAGCCCCGGCGCCGTGCCCGGCGACTCCACCAGCACCGCCAGCAGCGCCGACGGGTCGTCGTGGTGCCAGGCCGGGATCTCCAGGTGCCCGTCCACCGGCGGGTCGTCGGACTGCTCGGCGGTGATCGGCGCGAACGCCCGGTGGATGTCGGTGCGCGTCTGCGCGGCCACCTCCGCCTCCTCACCCCCGGAGAACGGCGCCGCCAACGCCACCACGTCCACCCGCACCGGCGCCGCCCGCCGCAACCCCGTGGCCACCTCCACCGCCGCGGCCACCGCCCGCGGCCCACCCCCGAACACCACCACCGCGATGTCACCCAACGCCGCCGCCGCGGCCAACCGGTCCGGGTCCCGCCCCGCGGGCAGCATCACCAGCACGTCGTCGTACCCCGACCCGGTCAGCAACCCCCGCAGGTCACCGGCCACCGCCGGACCCGCCGTCGCGGTCACGAAGTCCGGCAACCCCCCGGGCACCCCCGTGGAGATCAGGTCCACCGCCGCGGGCAACCCCGGCACCGTGAACCGCTCCAACGCCCCCGGCCCCTCCGGCCGCGCGTGCGCGGGCACCATCGCCATCAACCCCGCCCACAACCCCGCCCCCACCGCGGTGGTCCCGGAGTGGAACGGGTACAGGAACTCCCGCACCGGCGGCGACTCGGTCGACCAGTCCAGCACCAGCACCCGCCGATCGGCAGCGGCCAGCAGCACCGCGGTGTTGGCCACCGCGTCCGCCCGCCCCGGGCGCACCGCCGCCGCGGCGAACACCGTCACCGCCGCCTGCCCCACGGCGTCCCGGCGCCCCGTCATCGCGACCTCACATCCCCGCACCCGACATCCCCGCACCCACAGCCGTCCCCCACCACCGCTGACGCCCGGCGGACCCGCCGGGATGCCTCCACCCGACCAAGATCACCCGAACGTCGCAGCCACCCGCGGGACACGACCTAGACCGCGTTCTGGAACGCGGCGAACCGGTCCGGCCCGCCCCCGCAGCGCAGCACCCGCTCCAACGCCGCCCGCAGCACCGAATCCGGCATCGCCTCCAACTCCGCGAACCCCACCCCCGACAGGTCCGGCAACCCGACACCCACCTCCGGCGCGGGCCCCACCACCGCGTCCCCCTCACCGCCCACCGCGACCCCCTCCCCTCCCGGACCACCCCGGCACCGCACACCCCGGCGGTCACACCCCGTGGCCCCACCAGCACCGAGTGTACAGCGCACGACCACCCGAACCCGCGATGAGCCGATCGGGTGCACCACCCACGACCAGCACCCCACCACCGGCCACAACCGGGATCATTCACCCGTGTGGGCACCGAGAAGGTGACGGCGTTCCGGGAGTTCGTGCTCAAGGTGCACGGCCGGTGCAACCTGTCCTGCGACTACTGCTACGTCTACGAACTGGCCGACCAGCGCTGGCGCCACCGCCCCGCCGCCATGGCCCCACCCACCGCCGACGCCGCCGTCGACCGCATCGCCGAGCACGCCGCCACCCACCACCTCGACCACGTCCGCCTCGTCCTGCACGGCGGCGAACCCCTCCTCGCCGGGACCACCGCCTTGCGCCGGGTCCTCACCCGCGCCCGCGACCGCGTCCCCACCCCCGTCCGGTTCGCCCTGCAGACCAACGCCGCCCTGCTCACCCCCGCCTTCTGCGACCTGTTCGACGAGTTCGACGTCGCCGTCGGCGTCTCCCTCGACGGCACCCCCGCCGACCACGACCACCACCGCCGCACCCGCACCGGCCGCGGCTCCCACACCGCCACCACCCGCGGCCTGCACCTGCTCACCACCACCCACCCCCACCTGTTCGCCGGACTGCTCTGCGTCATCGACCCCACCCACGACCCCCTCGACACCCTCACCGCCCTCGCCGCCTGGAACCCCCCGCTGGTCGACCTGCTCCTGCCCCACGGCACCTGGGCCACCCCACCCCCGCACCGCACCCCCGACGACCCCGCCACCCCCTACGGCGACTGGCTCACCACCGCCTTCGACCACTGGTACACCACCGGCACACCCCCCGTGCGCCTGTTCACCTCCCTGCTCGACCTCATCCTCGGCGGCAGCTCCACCGTCGAAGGCCTGGGCACCACCGCCTCCCCCCAACTGGTCATCGAGACCGACGGCACCCTGGAACGCTCCGACATCCTCGCCGCCGTCGCCCCCACCGCCTCCGCCACCGGCCTCACCGTCCACCACCACCGCCTCGACGACGCCCTGCTCCCACCCCCACCCCTGTCCGCCACCTGCACCGCCTGCCCCCTGCTGCCCGTCTGCGGCGGCGGCCACCCCGCCCACCGCCTGCACCCCGACACCGGCCTGATCACCCCCTCGGTCTACTGCCCCGACCTCACCCGCCTGATCACCCACGCCCTGCACCGCGTCACCACCGACCTGGAACACCTCCGGTGACCCCCACCCACACCCTCACCCCCGACCAGCTGCGCACCCTCGCCGCGGGCCCCACCGCCCACACCCACCTCGTCCACGCCCTCGTCACCGCCCGCCGCTCCCGCACCCTGGCCCTGCTGCGCCTGGCCATCACCGGCGACCCCACCGCCACCGCCGCCTTCCGCGCCCTCGGCGACCTGCGCGCCCACACCCCCCACGCCGTCGACCGCACCCTCGACGACCCCCTCGTCAGCGCCTGGGCCACCGCCCTGCACACCCACCGCACCGGCCGCCCCGCCGACCTCGCCTGGATCACCGCCGCCGCCGCCCTGCGCGCGGGCACCCCCCTCACCCTGGAATTCCCACCCACCACCGCCGCCACCCTGCCCTCCCTCGGCCGCGCCACCGAACCGGTCACCGGCCGCCGCGCCACCACCACCATCGGCTGGAAGCCCTTCCCCCTGCTGCGCCCCACCCCCACCACCACCCTCACCCTCGCCACCTGGCCACCCGGCCTGCTGCCCCCCGACCTCGGCACCTGCGACGAACCCCCCTCCTGGCGCGACAACCTCACCGCCGCCTGGGCCCTGCTCGACCGCGACCACCCCCACGCCGCCGCCGAGACCGCCGCCATCACCACCACCGCCACCCCCCTCACCGCCCCTGCGGGCACCGACACCTCCGCCACCGTCCCCTCCGCCCTGGGCTGCCTGTTCCTCTCCGCCACCACCGACCCCGAGGCCACCGCCGCCACCCTCACCCACGAGACCCAACACGCCAAGCTCGCCGCCATCATCGACCTGCACCCCCTCGTCACCGACACCACCGACACCACCGGCCCGCGCCACTACGCCCCCTGGCGCCCCGACCCCCGCCCCACCACCGGCCTGCTCCACGGCACCTACGCCTACCTCGCCGTCACCGCCTACTGGGCCACCCGCCGCACCACCGCCCCCTCCCACCGCGCCGACCGCGAGTTCGCCCGCTGGCGCACCGCCGTCGCCGACTCCACCACCACCCTCCTGCGCGCACCCCTGACCGACGCGGGCCGCACCTTCGTCCACGGCATCCGCGACGCCATCACCCCCCACCTCGACACCCCCGTCCCCACCCGCGCCGCCGCCGAGGCCGAAGACCTCAACCGCACCCACCGCGCCACCCACGACCGCACCTGACCCCCGCACCACCGGGGTAATCCACGTGACGCGACCACCCCCCACCAGCCACGATCGCCGGGTGATCGCTCAGCACTTCCCACCCGCCGCCCTCGTCCTGCGCACCCCCGACCTCGAACTGCGCCTCCCCGACCACGACGAACTCGGCCACCTCGCCGACGTCGCCGCCCGCGGCATCCACGACCCCGCCCACATGCCCTTCACCGCCGGGTGGACCGACGCCGACCCCGCCGCCGTCGCCCTCTCGGTCATCCAGTTCCACTGGCGCTCCCTCGCCGACTGCACCCCCCAGCGGTGGACCCTGCAACTGGCCGCCTTCCACCACGGCCACCCCATCGGCGTCCAGGAGATCACCGGCCGCCAGTTCCCCGCCACCCACGAGGTCCACACCGGCTCCTGGCTCGGCCTGCCCCACCAGGGCCGCGGCCTCGGCACCCAGATGCGCGCCGCCGTCCTGCACCTGGCCTTCGCCGACCTGCACGCCGAGGAAGCCGTCTCCGCCGCCATGGCCGACAACCCGCAGTCACTGGCCGTGTCCCGCAAGCTCGGCTACACCCACGACGGCACCGAGCGCGTCGCCCCCCGCGGCACCCTCGCCATCAGCCACCGCCTGCGCCTGACCCGCCACGCCTGGGACACCCACCGCACCACCCCCGTCACCACCGAGGGCACCGACGCCCTGCGCGAGTTCCTCGGCCTGTGAACAACCAGCGCGGCGCCTGAGCCGGTCTCACGCCACCCCGCGCGACACGAACTCCCACGCCCGCTCCACGTCCAGCACCGGCGGCCCCCACCGCCGCGCCGACACCGCCCCCACCGACAACCCCGACCGCACCACCGACGCAGGCACCCCCGGCGCCAACGACCACACCAACGCCGCCGCCGCACCCGCCACCACCGCCGCCACCCCATTGCCCGACACCCGCCCCGCCGCCGTCGGCACGTCCTGACCCGGCGCCAACAACCCCCGCGGCACCTCATCACCCCCGGCGTCGACCCCCTCGGCGTCCCACTCCACGAACCACGCCGGACGCCCCGTCGGACCACACGCGAACACCGGCACCACCCACGGGTGCTCCAACACCGGGCACGCCGCCCCCACTGCCCCCACCGCACCCGCCGCCACCACCAGCACCCCCGCCCCCGCCGCCGCGTCCAACGCCGCCGACAACGCCATCCGGTGCGACCTCGGCCCCCGCCGCACCACCGTCGACACCACCAGCACCCGCGCCGCACCCGCCAACGCCGCCCGCACCGCCACCGCCACGTCCCCCGGACCACCACCGGCCTCGAACGCCGACACCGGGCACCCCGGCGCCACCCCCAACCCCCGCTCACCCGGCACCGCCGTCAACACCGCCAGGTCCGCCGCGGACCCCACCACCGCCAACCCCACCTCACCCGACCCCGCACCCCACCGCCGCACCCGGGTCAAGCGCACCAGGTCCCACACCGGCGCGCCCAGCGACACCACCACGAACCGCACACCCCCGACCCGTCCCGAGCACCACGGGGCACAAGATCACCCCACCGACCTCGCAGAGTGTAGTAACCAGTACGCGCACAGTGACGACACCCAACCGAGTGATCCTCACCGACCCCCCATCACCCCCGGTCACCACCCGAGATCCGCACCGAATCCCCCGAGTACAACCGCACCGCCGCCACGATCTCCCCCAACTCCCGCCGGAACAACCGCGTGTCCACCGGCAACCCCGGCCCCGACGCCACCGGCCACGCATCCCGCCGGTGCAACCCCGACACCCCCGGCGACCCCGGCGTGATCGACGGCCGCACCCGGAAGTTCAACGTCGGCCCCTCCACCACCACCCCCCGCAACGCCTCCCACGGCAAGAACGCCGGACCCCGCCCCGTCGGAACCCGCACCCCCACCCGATCCACCGTCAACGACGTCCGCCGCCGCTCCCGCCGCGCCACGAACGCCGACACCTTCCACACCACCACCCCCACCGACCCCACCAGCACACCCA
>NZ_MKQR01000009.1:753939-755611 GCF_001940455.1 Actinokineospora bangkokensis
CCCCCCCGCCACGCCCCCTCCATCACCGTCACCCTCGACGACGGCACCACCCACGCCGCCGACACCACCAACCTCATCCCCCACCAGTGGAACCTCATCCACCTCCCCCTCCCCCACCCCGGACGCACCGCCACCACCCTCCACCTCACCCACACCGGCCCCCGCACCCACGGCTGGATCGACACCCTCACCCTCACCACCACACCCCCACCACCCACCAGCCCCGTCGAACGCGCCCTCACCACCCGCGGCACCCACTCCACCCGCGCCTACTCCCGCGGCAACACCCTCCCCGCCACCGCTCACCCCCACGGCGCCGACCTCTGGACCCCCCTCACCCACCACAACACCAACTGGGAATACGCCTACCACCGCCAACGCGGCCTCATCGCCCTCGGCCTCTCCCACCTCCCCAGCCCCTGGATGGGCGACCGCAACACCTTCCACCTCATGCCCACCACCGGCACCCGCGTCAGCCCCCGCGCCCGCCGCACCCCCTTCCACCACACCGACGAAACCGCCCACCCCCACCACTACGCCCTCACCCTCACCAACGGCATCCACCTCGAACTCACCCCCACCCCCCACGGCGCCGCCCTCCGCGCCACCTACCCACCCGGCCAACCCGCCAACCTCGTCCTCGACAACGCAGGCCTGCGCGGCGACGCAGGTCGCATCCACCTCCACGGCGCCACCTTCACCGCCCACACCGACGTCCGCAGCACCCTGTCCACCGGCGCCACCCGCACCTGGATCCACGCCACCGCCGACCTCGACGTCCTCGACGCCCGCCACCGCCTGCGCGGCCTCGCCCGCACCCGCACCGCGCTCATCCGCTACCGCCCCGCCACCACCGGACCCACCACCCTCACCCTCCGCATCGCCACCTCCCTCATCAGCCCCGACCAAGCCCGCGCCAACCACGACACCGAACTCGCCACCACCGACTTCGACACCCTCAAAACCCGCGCCCACGACGCCTGGAAACCCCTCCTCGACCCCATCACCCCCACCGGCGCCACCCCCGACCAACTCACCACCCTCCACTCCAACCTCTACCGCCTCCACCTCTACCCCAACCTCACCACCGAAGGCCCACCCCCAGGCCTGCACCGCAACCCCTTCACCGGCCGCACCGCCCCAGGCCCCCTCGCCGTCAACAACGGCTTCTGGGACACCTACCGCACCTGCTGGCCCGCCTACGCCCTGCTCACCCCCGAACTCTGCGGCACCCTCATCGACGGCTTCCTCACCCACCACCGCGACGGCGGCTGGATCTCCCGCTGGTCCTCCCCCGGCCCCGCCAACCTCATGACCGGCACCAACTCCGACGCCGCCTTCGCCGACGCCCACGCCAAAGGCGTCCCCGGCTTCGACCCCCACACCGCCTACCAAGCCGCACTCCGCAACGCCACCACCCTCCCCCCGAACGACTCCGTCGGCCGCAAAGGCCTCACCGACGCCCTCTTCCGCCACCACACCACCACCGCCACCCCCGAAGGCCTCTCCTGGGCCATGGAGAACTGCGTCAACGACGCCGCCACCGCCACCATGGCCGACACCCTCGGCGACCCCGACACCGCCGCCTACCTGCGCGACCGCTCCCGCCACTACCTCCACCACCACGACCCCGCCACCGGCTTCTTCCAAGGCATCAACCCCGACGGCACCC
>NZ_MKQR01000009.1:756311-815172 GCF_001940455.1 Actinokineospora bangkokensis
GACCAAGCCCACACCCCCACCACCATCACCCAACCCCTCACCCTCCCCACCCCAGGCGAAGTCCGCATCTACACCCTCACCTCACCCGACCCCACCACCGCACCCCGCGACTGGGTCCTCGAAGGCTCCCCCAACGGCCACACCTGGACCACCCTCGACCGCCGCACCGACCAGGACTTCCCCTGGCCCCACCAAACCCGCCCCTTCGCCATCACCACCCCCACCCACCACAACCACCACCGCCTCACCTTCACCGGCACCCCCACCCTCACCCAAATCCAACTCCTCGCCCCCTGACCCCCTCACCGACCCGTCGTACCACCCACCACAGCCTGATCCGCAGGCGCGTCCTCCGGCTTCGGCTCCGGCGGCACCACCCCCGCCAACTCCTTGCCCGAGTCGTTCACCCGCAGCACGAACGGCCGCGTCTCGGTGTACCGCACCACCGACACCGACGCCGGGTCCACCACGATCCGCTGGAACGAGTCCAAGTGCTGCCCCAACGCGTCCGCCAACAACGACTTGATCACATCACCGTGCGAGCACAACAACCACACCGCCCGATCCCCGAACTCCGCGGTCACCCGCGCGTCGTGCGCCCGCACCGCCGCCACCGCCCGCGCCTGCACCGCCGCCAAACCCTCACCACCCGGGAACACCGCCGCCGACGGGTGCTGCTGCACCACCTTCCACAACGGCTCCGCCAGCAGGTCCTTGATCGCCCGACCCGTCCACGACCCGTAGTCCACCTCGGCCAGGTCGTCCTCCACGACCGGCGTCAGGCCCCGCGCCGCCACCAGCGGCGCCACCGTCTGCGCGCAGCGCAACAACGGCGACACCACCACCGACGACAGCGGGACCGACGCCAACCGGTCCACCAACCCCCCGGCCTGGGACCGACCCGTCTCGTCCAGCTCCACCCCCTCCGAACGACCGGCGAGCACACCGGAACCGTTCGCCGAGGAGCGGGCATGGCGGAGCATCACAACAGTGGCCACACCCCGGAGCCTAGGAGACGCCCCATCAGGTCGGGCTCACGACCCCCGTCGCCAACAACCCGCACAGCACCGCACCCACCGCGATCCGATACCACACGAACACCATGAAGCTGTGCTTCGACACGTACCGCAACAACCACGCCACGCACGCGTATCCCACCGCGAACGCCACCACCGTCGCCACCACCGTCTGCGGCACCGACGCCTCGAACCGACCCGACGGGTCACCCTCCACGATGTCCGGGATCGAGAACAACCCCGCCCCGAACACCGACGGGATCGCCAGCAGGAACGAGTACCGCGTCGCGGGCTCGCGTTGCAACCCCACCGCCAGCCCCGCCGTCAACGTCCCACCCGACCGCGACACCCCCGGGATCAACGCCAACGCCTGCGCGAACCCCATCGCCAACGTGTCCCGCAACGTCAACCGGTCCCGCGCCAACTTCGCCGTCTCATCGGCCACCGCCAGGAACACCGCGAACACCATCAACACGATCGCGGTGATCCACAGGTTCCGCAGCGACGACTTGATCTGGTCCTGGAACAGCACCCCCAGCACCGCGATCGGCAACGACCCGATGATCACGTACCACGCCAGCCGGTACTCCGGCTCCCGCCGGGCCGACGCGCTGAACAACCCCCGGAACCACACCGAGAGCAACCGCCAGATGTCCTTCGCGAAGTAGATCACCACCGCCAGCTCCGTCCCCAGCTGGATGACGGCGGTGAACGACGCACCCGCGTCGTCGCCGAACCACAGCTCGGAGACGATGCGGATGTGCGCGGAGGAGGAGACGGGGAGGAACTCGGTCAACCCCTGGACGATGCCGAGGACAACCGCTTGAAACCAGGTCAACTACCCACTCCCGCGAGATCCAGAGCTTCCACGGCGACCCGCAGGGCCACCTTTGCCTGCTCCAGATCTTGCAGGACCGGCGAGATCGTCAACGTGGTGACCCCCGACTCGGCGAGGGCCTGCATCTTCTCGGCGACCCGCTCCTTCGGGCCCAGCAGCGCCGTCTGGTCCAGGAACCCCAGCGGCACCTTCGCCGCCGCCGCCTCGTACTGCTTCGACAGGTACAGGTCCTGGACCTCCGCGGCCTCGGCCTCGTACCCCATCCGGCACGCCAGGTTGTTGTAGAAGTTCTGCTCCCGGCTGCCCATGCCGCCCACGTACAGCGCCGCGTACGCCCGCACGTGGTCCGCCGCGGCCTGCCAGTCGTCCCCCACCACCAGCGGCACCGTCGGCACCACGTCGAACCCGTCCATGGCCTTGCCCGCCTTCGCCCGCCCCTTGGCGATCAGCTCCAGCGACTCCCGGCCGTGCTCGGGCGAGTAGAAGATCGCCAACCAGCCGTCGGCGATCTCCCCGGTCAGCTCCAGGTTCTTCGGCCCGATCGAGGCCAGGTAGATCGGGATCTGCTCGCGCACCGGGTGCACCGTCAGCTTCAGCGGCTTGCCCGGCCCACCCGGCAGCGGCTGCACGAAGTGCTTGCCCTGGTAGTCCACCCGCTCCCGGCGCAGCGCCGTGCGGACGATCTCGACGTACTCCCGGGTGCGGGCCAGCGGCTTGTCGAACTTCACCCCGTACCAGCCCTCGGACACCTGCGGCCCGGACACGCCCAGGCCCAGGCGGAACCGGCCACCGGAGAGCGTGTCCAGCGTCGCCGCGGTCATCGCCGCCATCGTCGGCCGCCGCGCCGGGATCTGCAGGATCGCGCTGCCGACGTCGATCGACGACGTCTGCGCCGCCACCCACGACAGCACCGTCGGCGCGTCCGACCCGTACGCCTCGGCCACCCAGGCGACCGAGTAGCCGAGCCGGTCCGCCTCCTTGGCCAGCTCGAGGTTCGCGGCGTCGTTCCCGGCGCCCCAGTAGCCCATGTTCAGTCCCAGTCGCACGGGACCAGACACTACCCACCGGTATCGCTCCCCCACCACCTCTGTCGCGGCGGGTTGGAGGAAGTCCTTAGTCGACTGTTCGACACCAGCCGGTTGTAGTAAAGTCAATTATCTTGATAGTCAATAGTCGATAAATAACTCCAAGTCATGCATGGCCCGTCGCGACGGCTGCACACGCCCCACCGCAACCTCTTCAGCAGCAAGAACCCGATCAATCAGCCGGGGCGTTGCCTCGTCCCCACCTCCGCCAACCAGGCCACCGCGCACCCACTCCCCCGTTCCACCACGACGGCGGCCACCTGCGCGCTCCCACGTGGCACTCCCCCAGCTTCCGCGGACCCCTCGATCTAGGCGTTGTTGGCCGTTGCGAGCTTCTGCTCGCGCGAGAACTGGAAACATTCATTACCTTGATAGTGACTAGTTGATAGATTTTCCATGGATGGCCCTGACCTGGGGGAGTGCCACGTGGGGGCGCGCCGAGTCGCGGTGGGCGGGGTTCGGCCTAGGCTTCCTGGCCGTGGAGCAACGACACCTCGGGCGCAGCGGCCTGCGCGTCTCCCGGATGGCGCTGGGCACGATGACCTGGGGCGGTGCCACGGACGCGGACACCGCGGCCGCGCAGCTGACCGCGTTCACCGAGGCGGGCGGCACCCTGGTCGACACCGCGGACGTCTACGCCGACGGGGCGAGCGAGAGCCTGCTCGGTGACCTGCTCGACGACCTGGTGCCCCGGGAGCACGTCGTGCTCGCCACCAAGGCCGTCGCCCGGCGCCACGACGGCCCGTTCGGCGGCGGTGCCTCCCGCGGCGCACTGCTCAACGCCCTGGAGGGTTCGCTCACCCGCCTGGACACCCACTACGTCGACCTGTGGCAGCTGCACGCGTGGGACGACGCGGTGCCGCTGGAGGAGACGCTGTCGGCCGTCGACGCGGCGGTGCGCTCCGGCAAGGTCCGCTACGCGGGCATCTCGAACTACTCGGGCTGGCAGACCGCCACCGCGGCCACCCGCCAGGCGCACGTCGCAGGCGCCGCCCCCCTGGTCAGCACGCAGGTCGAGTACTCGCTGCTGGAACGCGGCGTGGAGCGCGAGGTGGTCCCGGCCGCCGAGCACCACGGCCTCGGCCTGCTCCCCTGGGCGCCGCTCGGCCGCGGCGTGCTCACCGGCAAGTACCGCACGAGCACTCCCCCGGACTCGCGCGGCGCCGACCCCGGCTTCGCCCCGTACGTCGACCACCACCGCACCGAACGGGCCGCCCGCATCGTGCACGCGGTGATGACCGCGGCCGACGGCCTGGGCACCTCTCCCCTGGCGGTGGCGCTGGCCTGGGTCCGCGACCGCCCCGGAGTGGTCGCCCCGGTCGTCGGGGCCCGGGACGAGGCGCAGCTGACGACATCCCTGTCCGCCGAGGCGCTGACCCTGCCGCCCGCCATCCGCGCCGCGCTGGACGACGTCAGCAGCCTGGACTTCGGCTACCCGGAACGCCGCCCGTGACCAACCCTCAACCTCACGTTGAACTTCACCCCGACCGCACCCTCCGAGCCCATTCCCGCAGGTGAGAGCATGGTCAACCTCAAGTAGAGGTTGAAGATCAGACGTTCTCCGGCTGCTCTTCGCGCTCGAAGTGCTCGCGGGCCGCCGGGTGGTACATCAGCCGCGTGGCCGCCACCAGGAGCGCGAAGGCCAGCAGCACCCCGCCCAGCTCCCCCGGCCGCACGCCCAGCGCCAAGCCGGGGAGCAGCAGCACTCCCCCGGCCATGACCGCCGCCGGGCGCGCCCACGGCCTGCCCGCGCGGGCGCTCAGCGCGAACCAGATGAGCAGGGTGAGCGGCAGCAGGAACGCGGTGAGGTCCGCGCCGCCGACGACGGAGAACCACGCCAGCTGCGCCCCGGTCACCACCGACTCCGCGAGCAGGAGGACGCAAGCGGCGCGCGCGGCGGCCGGGGGCTCGACGGGGTTGGGGTCCCCGAAGATCGGCAGGTTGGCGGGGTCGATGGCCACCGGCACCTCCTGGTCGCGCGCCCGGCGTCGTGACTGCTGCGTCGACCGCGGCCACGCGGCTGTTACGGAATGGTGTCGATGTCCCCCGTTCGGGCGATGAGGTGCCGTGCGGCACACCGGTGGCGGGGCGTCGTGGCCACGGCGCGCGCGGTGCGGGATGCTGGGGAGAACCAGCCCCACTCCCGCGGAGGTCCGCACGGTGCGTCCCCTCGTCGCCGCCGCCCTGGTCGTGTGCACCGGGTCGGCCCTGCTCGCCGGGTGCTCCTCGGACGCCCAGCCCAACGACGAGCTGATGCTGTCGGACAACCCGGTCGCGGCGACCGCGGCCACCTCCCCCGCGCTGTCGAAGCCGCCCGCGGGGACGGTGCTGCCGGTGTCCTCGGCAGTGACCGCGCTGGCCACCGACGCCCAGACCCGCACGCTGGCCGTCGCTGTGTCGACCCCGCCGAGCGTGCAGCTCTACGACCTCGACGCCCCCGGCGCGGCCCCCCGCTCGGTCCCCCTCCCCTCCCCCGCCGCGTCGCTGTCCGTCGCGGCGCCCGGCGGCCCGGTCGTGGCCGCCACCGGCGGCGCGGTCGTCCGCGTGGACCTGGCGACCGCGACGGCGACGCCGACCGAGGTCGCGGGCGATCCCGTGGACGCGACGACCTTCGCCGACGACACCCTGGTCGCGGTGCGGGACGGCAAGGGGATCGCCGTGCTGGCGGGCGACAAGGTGCAGCGGGTGATCACCGGGGGCCTGCTCAGCGCCGACCAGGTGTACGGCCTGGGCCAGCGGGCCGTGGTGCTCGACCGCCTGCGCAACGCGGTCTTCCAGGTCGACGTCGGCGCGGGCACCGTCGGGGAGGGCCTGCGCGCGGGCCAGGGCGCCACCAACGGCGTGGTGGACCGGTTCGGCCGCGTGCTGGTCACCGACACGCGGGGCGGCGCGCTGATGGCGTTCTCGACCGACCCGCTGCTGATGCGCCAGCGCTACCCGGTCGCGGGCGCCCCGTACGCGATCGCGTACGACCCCACGCGCGACCTCGCGTGGGTCACACTGACGGAGACCAACGAGGTGGTCGGCTACGCGGTGGCGGGTCCGGAGCCGGTGGAGCGCCACCGCTTCCCGACCGTGGCGCAGCCGAACTCGGTCGCGGTGGACCCGACCACCGGCCGCGTCCTCGTGGCCTCGGCGACGGGCGGAGGAGTGCAGGTGGTCCAGCCTTGATGACCGACGACGACTGGGAGTACATGCCGCTGCGCCTGCCGCCGGACGTCTCCCGGCTGACGGCCGCCACGCAGCTGGCCATCCAGGCGGAGTTCTCCGGCTGGGAGCTGTCGAACGTGCGCCTCTACAGCGACGGCACGCGCAAGGTGTGGCTGCGCCGCAAGCGGCGCAAGGTCCCCCTGCCCGGCCTGAGCACCTGACCCGGCCCCACCGCCTGATCCGGGTGGGGCGCCGCCCCTTCGGCACCCCACCTCGCGATCACTTGCCCGCTTCCACGCCCACGCCGTCCCACACGGCCTTGGCGCCCGCGTCGCCGACGCGGTAGACCTGCACGCCCGCGGCGACACCCAGGGCGATGCTGAGCACCGCCGCCACGATGAGCGCGGGCTTGGTCCACGTGGGAGCCGCGACCCTGGTGGCCGTGCCGCCGCCCGCGGCGGGCTCGTCGGCCGGGCCTGCGCCGCGCCGGGCCGCGCGGTCGACGAGCATGAGGGCGAGCAGCACCAGGAACAGCGGGGCGACGAAGAAGATCAGCGTGTCCCCGAGCTCGGCGTGCTCGCGGATCAGCTCGTTGTCCGGCAGCGCGGCCTGCAGGGTCTCGCCGCTGTTCGCCGCGATCGGGGTGAGCACGGCCGCCGCGGCGGCGAAGGCGACCACGAGCCAGCCGAACCGCTGCCGGGCCGCGGGCCACAGCGCGATCACCACGGCGCCGAGCACCGAGAGCGGCACCAGTACCACCACCCCGTGCACCACCAGCGGGTGGAGCGGCAGATCGTTCATCGGGCAACACCTCCGTGGACGGGTACGTCACCGGTGTCTACGCCGCGCCCCCGCGCCCGGTTCAGCACCCACCACCGCGGCTGGTCAGCCCGAGCGCAGCGCGGCGTGGGCCATGCCCACCAATCGGGGGAGGACGAGCGGTGCGGCCTCCAGCGGCACCATGTGCCCGACGCCGGGCAGCACCAGGGCGGTGCCGTCGGTGGAGCGGGCGGCCAGGACGGCTGCGTGCGCGGTGGGCACGAGCCGGTCGCGCTCTCCGACGACGGCCAGCACGGGCACGTCGGCGGCGAAGTCCAGGGCGGCCTGGCGGCCGAAGCGGTCGAGGCCGGGGCGGAAGAGCACGGCGGTGTCGGGCCAGTGCGCGCTGACCACCCGCGCCACCAGCTCCACGTCGTCGGGGTCGGGGTCGTCGCCGAGCAGCAGCCAGCGGATGCCGGTGGTGGTGGCCTTGTCGAGGCCGTGGCCCAGCGGGGAGGGCACGCGGCGGCCGAGGATGGCGCCGAGGTCGCGCACCAGCGCGCCGAGCGAGCCCGGCCAGGCGGTCGAGGTCTCCGCGAGCCAGCTGGCACCGGTGCCCAGGAACGCCAGCCCGCCGAGCCGGTGGCCGAGAACGTCGCGGTGGCGGGTGGTGGCCGAGGTGATCACCAGCCCGCCCATGCCGTGCCCGACCAGCACCAGCCTGCCCTCCGGCACCTCGGCGGCCACCAGCTCGGCCAGGTCGTCGGCGAGCCTGCCGATGACGGCGGTGGTGGGCGTGGCGGGGCTGGACTCCCCGTGGCCGCGGTGGTCGTAGGCGAGCACGGCGACGGGCCGCTCGGCCGCGGCGGGCAGCTGGTCGACGATCCGGTGCCAGACCCGCCGGTCGTGGGCGTAGCTGTGCGCCAGGACGACGGTCACCCCCGCACCGGGGTCCCCGGTGCGGGTGAAGGCCAGCTCCGCGCCGTCGGCCAGCGCGCGGCGACCCGTCGCGCGCACGTCAGCAGGTGCGCAGGAACCGGTCGAGCACCCGGGTCCCGAACTCCAGGGCGTCGACCGGCACCCGCTCGTCGACGCCGTGGAACAGGGCGGTGAAGTCCAGGTCGGCGGGCAGCCGCAGCGGGGCGAAGCCGAAGCAGCGGATGCCCAGGCTCGCGAAGGACTTCGAGTCGGTGCCCGCGGAGAGCATGTAGGGGATGGTGTGCGCGCCCGGGTCCTCGGCGGTGATCGCGGCGTGCATGTGGTCGACGATCGGGCCGTCGAAGGTGGTCTCCACGGCGGGCAGGTGGGTGACCCACTCGCGCTCGATGTCGGGCCCGAGCAGCTCGTCCAGCTCCCGCTCGAAGGCGGCCTCGCGCCCGGGCAGCACCCGGCAGTCCACGACGGCCTCGGCCACCGAGGGGATGACGTTGGCCTTGTACCCGGCGGTGAGCATGGTCGGGTTGGCGGTGTCGCGGATGGTGGCCCCCACGATGCGGGCGATGGACCCGAGCTTGGCGATGGTGCCCTCGATGTCGTCCTCGTCGAAGGCCACCCCGGTCAGCTCGGTCATGGTCTCCAGGAACCCGCGCACCGAGTCGTTGACCACCAGCGGGAACCGGTGCTGGCCCAACCGGGCGACGGCGGCGGTGAGCTTGGTGATGGCGTTGTCGTCGTGGACCATCGACCCGTGGCCCGCACGGCCTCTGGCGCGCAGGCGCATCCAGGCGATGCCCTTCTCCGCGGTCTCGATGAGGTAGGCCCGCACGCCGTCCTTGACCGTCATGGAGAAGCCGCCGACCTCGCTGATGGCCTCGGTGGCACCCTCGAAGATCTCCGGGCGGTGCTCCACCAGCCACCCCGCCCCGTACTCCCCACCCGCCTCCTCGTCAGCGAGGAAGGCGAAGATGATGTCCCGCTGCGGCACGATGCCATCGCGCTTGAGCCGCCGGGCGGTGGCCAGGGTCATCCCGAGCATGTCCTTCATGTCGACCGCCCCACGACCCCACACGTACCCGTCCTGCACGGCACCGGAGAACGGGTGCACCGACCACTCGGCAGGGTCAGCGGGCACGACGTCGAGGTGCCCGTGCACGAGCAGCGCGCCGCGGCTGGGGTCGGCACCCTCCAACCGGGCGAAGACGTTGCCCCGCCCCTTGGCACCGGACTCGACGTAGGTGGTCTCGTAGCCGACCTCGGCCAACTGCTCAGCGACGTACTCCGCCGCCGCCCGCTCCCCCACCACGGTCGAGGGGTCCCCGGTGTTGGTGGTGTCGATCCTGATCAACTCGCTGGTGAACCGCACCGCCTCGGCCTCTGCTGCGGCGGTGTCCTGCCCTGCGCCCGTCTGCTCGCTCACCCCGCCTGTCTACCACCCGCCCCCCAGCGTCACGCGGCGGCGTGCGGGCAGCCCAGGTAGCGGGACACCGCACCGCGCCGGTGCGTCCGCCCACCTCAGCACCGGTGCTGTACAGCTCCACCGGCGAGACGGCCGCCGACATCTCCGCCCACGCCGCCAGCCCTCTCCACGCCCCACCCTCGACCGTCTGGTTCGACAGGTCGTCCCAGCCGCCTCGCCGCTGCTGACCTGACCCCCGGCGCGGGTCTCGGCCCCCAACCAAGTACAGTTGCTGCACACCAGCGAGGTCTCCTCGCAAGTCCGGGTGGCGGAATGGCAGACGCGCTAGCTTGAGGTGCTAGTGCCCTTAACGGGCGTGGGGGTTCAAGTCCCCCCTCGGACACCAGTGTTATCCCTACCGAGAGGGCAGATGGTCACAGCGACCGTCCGCTCTTTTGCTGTGTAGAGCATCTTTAGGTCAACGGCCTCGTAGAAGTCCCGCAGGTCAGCCTCCGCCCGACTCAACCCGTCGACCACCTCCCCAAGCTGGTCGACGCGGGCCTCGATCTCCGCGTGCCCGATGACCCGCCCGGGTGGCATCCTCGCCAGCTCCTCCGCCACCGCGACGGTCTCCTGCTTAGCGCTATCGATCCGCTCCACCAGAGCATCGAAGTCCGCCCCGCGCTCTGCGAGGTTGAGCAAGTTCCGGAGCCTGGCCCCCTCGTTGGCCTTGCGGACTTTGATCCCCTCGACCCGTGTGTCCTCGGTCGGTGACTCGACCACAACGAGCAGGTGTCGCACGGTCCGTTCCCGGTTCGGCCGATCGAACAGCACAGCAAGCCACTGATTGATCCCCGTCGAGAACCTTGATCTCCGGAAGGTAGACGTCGGTCGGGCGCCCGTTGAGCGCCAGGTGACCCGGGCACGATGGTGCGCGCCGGTAGTAGATCCGCTCTTGCCGTGGTGTGCCCTCCATTCGGCGCTGGTTGCCGCCATCCCTACCGCACCCGGTCACCGCTGGGCCGACACCAAAGCACTACACATCATCACCCACCGCTGGCCCACCAATCACCCGTGAAAGCACTACCCATGCCCAACATCATCTTCCACATCTTGGTTACTATCGAACCTACCGCCTCGTGTTATTTCAGGTTGAGGAGAGGGCGACACTCAACCTTGCCTCTCAATGCTGCGAAGTGGCACGTAGCAGCGTAAGATCCGAACCTATGATGAACGAAGATGCTAAACATGTCTTCATATCCTATGTGCACGAAGACTCGGATCAGGTTGACAAACTGTGTTCCATGTTGGACGCCGCCCACATCCCCTATTGGCGAGACCGTACCTCTCTCGCGCACGGCGATCAGTGGAAGCATAAGATCCGAGAAGCTATTCGATCACACGCTCTTGTTTTTCTTGCTTGCTTTTCAGAAAATTCTAACACTAAGTCAAAGTCGTACATGAATGAAGAGCTAACCTTGGCGGTTGAGGAGTTTAGAAAATTTCCTCCAGGGGCAACATGGCTGATCCCGGTTCGTTTCGACAGCTATGACCTCCCAGAGTGGGACCTCGGAGCAGGCCGATCGCTAAGTGATCTCAATTATGCAAACCTGTTCGGCAGTACTTATATGACAGAAGCTATTTCCTTAACCGCCACAATCAGTCGAGTTATGGGCTCCGCAGTACCGAATCCCGCGACTGTCAAGGCATCGGTCGTGGAGGCCGCAGAAAATGAACGACCAGATTTGCTGCGACGAATGACGAAAGAGATGATTCTTAATCCTGCGCGACGAATCGAGCTTGATGACTTGATCACGCAGGAGGTGAACCAGGTTTTAGCAGCCATGCGCGACGAGGAACGTTTTCCGAATCAACTTGTTGGTGGTTCGTCTAACGAAGATTTGGTGGTGAACTGCGCCGAGATTGCAGCTTCTTATTGGACTTTGGCAGCACCTATATGTGCATCCCTCCAAGTAGCTGCGCGATGGGGAGATGCAACAAGTCTTTCTACGTGGGTGTCTGCATTACGAGCGATTGCCGCGGAAGCTGGAAACAACCAAGGGGGTAACGTCACCCTTTTGAATCTAAAATACATACCTGCATTGACTGCGGTCTTTTCGACCGCCCTGGCTTCTATTGGTCAACCACGATGGGATAACCTGAAAACTCTCTTGGTAGACCCTACGGTGTCGAACACCCGGCAAGGAGTTCCCTCCCCTCTTATCCAAGCGATTAATCCATGGTCTGCATTTGAAGACCTAGCCCATCTTCTCCCAAATGTAGTTGCGAGATCAGCGATAACCGGCAAAGATGCCCGAATCTCTTTGCGCGAATTTACCAGCCAAAAGACCGGCAAGTATAAGACTCCAGTAGCGGAATGGCTTCACGCTATCCTTCGACCGCTTTTCACGGACCAATACCCAGACGACCCGGCTTACAGCGAAGCGTTCGATAGAACCGAGGTAGTTCTTGGTCTGATTTCCCAAGACATCGCCTTGGCAGCATCTGGTGGAGATCCAGACCGTCTATGGATGCGCCGGTCGGAGTGGTTCGGTCGATCAACGTGGCGTTCTCACCATGGACGCGGTGGCGCGTTGGTTGCCCTTGCTGCGGAGATTGAGGCCCAGGCTTCCGGATGGCCGCCGCTGGCCGCAGGCCTTTTTGCTGGTGATGCTACGCGCGTCGAAGCAGCATTCACTATTTACTCTGAAGACTTCAATAAGATGGCTCTTAGCCGGTAGAAAAGTCTTTGTCTCGAAGATCATATTGACGATCCATAGAGGGCTGGCGAATGTTTCAATTTATTGCTGCACAAGAGGTGGTTCTGTCGGTTTAGTTGACCCCAGTTCGGCGTAGAGTCGTGCCAGGCTATCCGGTCTGGCAGTGTCGGGGAGCCTGCCTTCTCGATCCCGGTCCGGTGACCACATCACCGCGGTACGCACCTACCGGCCGCCGTGGCAGCTTGACCGCGTTCGTTCGCCCGGCTCATCCGCGGGCGCGCTAGAACGCGCAGTCGCGGGGACGTGGCCCCCCTGGAAGCAGGCGCGATCCCGTCCCTCCCCCGCAGGCGGGATGATTCAGTAGCTCTGCGTCGTTGGGCGGGGTCACTGATGAGCTTCTGAGTGCGGAGCAGGTACTCGGGTCGGCACGGGCCCCCGCCACCACGAGGGAGAGTGATGTCCTTGAGGTGGGCGGCAGGCGAGTTGCTGAGGGCCCCATCGATGGGGCGCACGAGCACTCTCGCCGGGAAGTGATCAGCCGTCGGTGGGCCGCCGAATCAGAGGCGTTCGACGCGGTCGGCCTGCGGGCCCCGGTCGCTCTGACGCACCGCGTACCGGACCCGGTCACCCTTCTGCAGCGGCTCCGAGCCCATGACCACGGACACGTGGGCGAAGAGATCGTCGCCGCCTGCGTCTGGGGTGATGAAGCCGAAGCCGCGGTCGCCGTCGTAGCGGGCGACGACGCCCTCGCCGCCTCGGACGGGCACGTCCCGTGCGGCGGGCCCTGCGGCCGCGGCAGGTGCCGACCGCCGCGGCGGCGCCGCCTGGGGCTCGGCGCCCCGGACCAGGTGCACGTCGCGGGCCTGCGGGCCCTTGTCCCCACTAGCCACCTCGTAGGCGACGCGGTCGCCCTCCGCGAGCCACGTCAGACCCTCGGCCAGGGACCGGGCGTGGACGAAGATGTCCCCAGCGCCGGAGTCGGGGTTGATGAAGCCGAAGCCCTTGTCCTCGTCGTACCAGGCCACCGTGCCGTCGGCACCGTCCGCGACACCAGTCGCAGCGGGTGCGCCTGCGCCTGGTCCCAGCGGGATCACGTGCGCGGCCTGCGGGCCGCGCTCGCCTTCGACGACCAGGAAGGCCACCCGCTGCCCCTCGGTGACCACGCCGCCGGTCACGATGGCGGAGCTGTGCACGAAGATGTCGACGCCGCCGCCGTCCGGCGACGCGAAGCCGTACCCCTTGGCCGGTTCGTACCAGTTGACGGTGCCGAGCACGCCCACGGCGCTGCCGGTGGCGGCGTCGGCGGTGACGCGAACGCGCAGCGCTTGGGGCCCGCGGTCGTTCTCGCCCACCTCGAACACGACGGCCTGACCCTCGCGGAGCACCTTCGCGCCGCCGTCCCCGACGAGCTCGGAGACGTGCACGAACACGTCCGGCGAGCCGTCCTCGGGCGCGAGGAAGCCGAAACCCCGTTCGGCGTCGAACCAACGAACGGTCCCTTGCGGCATCGAAGACTCCAGGTCGAGAGGGCGGGCACTGGCCCCCAGTCTCTCTGACGGCCTTCCGGTCCTTCGGGCCGGGCCCACAGGCGGGCGGTGCGGAGCCAGGGGCGGGCCGTTGGTTCACCCAGCGATACGCCGAGTTGAGACCAGGTCTCAACCCCTTGGCCGTTGCGACGGGTCGCCCAACCAGACGATGTCGTTGGGTTCAGCGGTGGAGGTTCACCCGGTAGACAGACGGCCACGCGCACACAGCCCCGCCGAATAGAAAGACCCGTCGCTGCGCCAGCGTAAAGCCCCGCTGTCTGTCGAGCGCCGCCGCAGGCTCGTCGTCCGCTGTGCGACCACCTTTTCAGTCCGGAGAACCAAAGACTCAAAGAAGCCCATCGAACGATCTGGTCAGCCCAGCCCCGACACTTTTCTTCCTGTTTGGCGGTACGTTGTGGACAACCCAGCGTGACCGCCGGGCCGGACCTTATCGGAGGGATGCGCGCTGCTTGCGGCGGCGTTTGCGTTTTCGGTTGCCTTTGCGCTTGAAGGGAGGCGGCGGTGGCTTCTCGGGCGGTGGTTCGGGTAGCAGGCGGTCCACGAGAGCGCCGAGCAGTCCGCCGAGGACCAGGCCGCCGGTGGCAAAACCCATGAACAGGACGAAGACCAGTGCCGAATCCTGCCGGTGGGGGTAGTCGGCGGTGTAGAGGTTCTTGCCCTTACCTCCGCGTTTACCGCTTTGCTCGTCCAGGCGGACATCGACCGTGGTGCCGCTGATGTCGCGCACGGCGAATACCCGCTTGGACTCCACTTTCCGGTCGTCGGACCACGTCACCCGCGCCTCGCAGGTTTTCGTCAGCCAGAGGTAGCCGACGTTGTCCGAGCACGTGGACACCTCGGCTGTCCCCGTGCGGGTGGTGTTCGGCGGGTTGGTGTCGATCCCGAAACGCTCCATGACGGCCGCCATGGGCCAGATCGTGGCGGCCATCATCAAGGCCGCCGTGGTCGAGATCAGGCCGATCCGGATTCGGCGTGGCTCTTTTTCCTCAGTCATCGGGGTTCAGGGTGTCGTTGATGGACTTCGCGCCTTCCTTGACCACCTTGGTGGCGTTGTGGTCGAGTGCCTTGCCGAGGGTCGAGTCCGTTCGGCGCTCCACCCAACCCGCGTACTTCTTCACCCCGCCTGAATGTTCGGCCAGCACGCCCAGGGTCCCGGTGGTCTCCCGGATCACCTGGTTGGCCTCGCGGCCCAGTTCATTGGACGCCCGGCCCAGCGACCTGGCCGCGTCGGCGGACCGGTCGCCGAGGACGCGGTACTTCGCGACGAAGCCCTGGATGGACTGCAGGAGCTTGCCCAGGCGCTTCTGGAGCTTGGCGACCAGCTGTGCCGCGTCGGCGACGACGCTGGTGGCGAAGACGGCCACGGAGGCGCCGCAGGTGAACCAGGAGGACGCCAGGGCGAGCAGGGCGCGGGTGATGACGTCGCTGATGAAGGTGGCGATGAGGTCGAACACGATCGCCCGCTCGGTGGCGACCACGACGCCCGCCACCTTCACGCCGTCGGCGGCATCCCGAGCCTGGGCGGCGACTTGCCCCAGGGCGGCGATGTAGCCGTTCGCGACGCGCCCGTATCCGCTGGCGGCGTCACCGCTCCAGCACGCGGTGAGGGGCATCGCGTCCCGGTACTCGTCAGCCATGTCGTCGATGCGCTGTGCGACGTTCTCCCAGGTCTTGGCGATCGCCTCGATGTGCGCAGGGTCGCCGGTGAGCACTTCCAGCGGCTCGCGGATGAAGTCGATGTGCTCCATGAGCCAGCCGACGCCGGCCTTGACCACTTCCCCGAGCGGGTTCATCACCAGCGACAGCGCGTCGAGTCCGACGACGAACCCGTCCACGGCCAGCTCCTGCCAGCCTGAGCCGTTGCCGATGTCCTTCGCCAGGGCGAAGCCCGATTCGCCCAGGCCGGTGCCTGCCAGAAGCTCGACTCCCTTGGGTTGTGCGATCAGGTCGTCGCCGGTCACGCCTGGCCCCCGTAGGTGTCGAAGTGCTCCTGGAGGTCGCGTTCGAGGTCCTCGTAGTTGGTGGTGCTCTGCTTGACGCCCGCGGCCAGGGCCTCGGCCAGGTCCGCCGCGCTGCGCAGCATGTCGTCGCTGTTGCCCTGGAACGCTTGGAGCGCCGGGATCAGCAGCGGGGAGCACAGCAGCCCGTAGGCCTCGACGCCGCCGAGGCCTACCTGGTCGCCCGCGGCCGCGGCCTCGCGGACGCCCGCCGACACCGACGCGACCTTGCTCGCGTGCGAGCTCAGCGACGCGGGGTCACCGATCTCGTAGCCCCCGCTGGTCACCGGCGCCCCCCGAAGCCGTGGAAGCCGTCGTCCTCGGTGCTCGGTGGCGCGTCGGGGGCTTCTGGTCCCGGTGCGGCGGGCATGGCCTGCCGGACGAGGTCGAGCGCCTCGGAGTCCGGGCCGACCAGGCCCGCCATGATCTCCATGGTGCGGGTGGCCGCCTGCCGCGCGGCCTGCTGGTAGGTGCTCATGATCAGCGCTGCCAGCCTGCGGTGCCCCATCCGGTCGGCGTCGGGGGACAGCGTCAGCGCCGTCAGCCCGCCGCCGGGGTTCACGGTGATCGATACCGCCCGGTCCGGGCTGGTCACCACCGCGGAGTTCTGGGCAAGCTGCGCTTGCGCGTCCTGCGCGGTGGCAAGCAGGGCCGCTGTTCGCTGCTCCTGCTGTCGAAGCCACTCGTGCGGGTCGCGGATGGTTCCACCTGGTGTCATGACGTCGTCCCCCCCGGGATCGTGCGCTGCGTCCGGGGGCGAACATAGACGCGAGCGGACCTCAGGGTGGTGCGAATGGATCAATCCATCACCCGATGGAGTAGTCCGGTCGCCAGTGCGGCCCCGGGGCTGGCGGACGATCTGGCAAGGGGGGACGCACTAAGCCGCGCGGAGCCGATCAGCAGTGCGCAGACCCGCGAGGAACGCGACGACCTCGTCCGGCGGTGGGGTGGTGTTGCCGCCGAGGTGGCTGATGACCACGGGCGGGTCGCCGGGGCGCGGTTCGACCGCGGCCGACCAACCTCGCTCCTCGTCCCAGAGCAGGGCGACGTCGTGGTCGGGGTAGTCGGGCAGCCGGTCGTCGAGGGCGATGTAGGCGGAGACCGGGGTGTCGTGGTCGAGGGTGCAGGACTCCAGGCCGATGCCCAACGCGTCGGTGACCTCGGCCAGGTAGTCGATGAACGCGGTGCGGGGGTGAACAGTCGGCAGGTGCACGGGCTTCGCGTCCTTCTCGCGTGTCTCATCCGCGGGGGCGGCGCCCCCGGGCCCGATGGGGTGGACCCGCCGTCCGTGGCGACAGCGGGCACCACCAGTTCTACCATGTCGTCAACCAGATGACAATGACGCGGTCGTCGACGCGCTGACTCAGGCGTTGCTGAGGTGGGAGAGGCCGAAGGCGATGAGGAACCCGCTGACGGTGATCAACCCGATCCACAGGTGCGCCTGCTCGAACGCCTCGGGGATCATCGTGTCGGCCACCATCGCCAGGATCGCCCCGCCCGCGACGGCGGTGATGGCGGCCAGCAGCGCGGGCGGGGCGTCACCCAGGGCCGCGTACCCCACCATGGCCGCGATGGCGCTGATGACGGCGATGCCCGTCCAGAGCCCGAACACGTAGCGCGCGGACCGGCCCGCCTTGCGCATGCCGGACGCGCTGGAGAGCCCCTCCGGGACGTTGCTGATGAACACCGCCGCCACCGTGACCGCGCTGACCGAGCCGCCGCCGAGCAGGCTGGTGCCGATGACGATCGACTCCGGCACCCCGTCGAGCAGCGCGCCGAGCGCCAGGGCGGTCCCCGAACCCTCCTGCTCCCCCTCGGACGGCTGCTGGTCACCCGACCGCTTGCGGTGCTTGGCGCCGCGGCGGGCCAGCGCGACGTTGGCCAGCGTGTAGACGACGGCACCGCCCAGCGCGCCCGCGGCCGTCGCCAGCAGCCCGCCCTGCTCCGCGGCCTCGGCGACCAGGTCGAACGAGACCGCGGACAGCAGTACGCCGCTGCCGAAGGCCATGACGGACGCGACCACCTTGGTGGGCACCTTGGCCAGGAACCCGAACAGCGCGCCCACGAGCAGGGCGGACCCGGCCAGCAGCCCCCACCCGCCCGCCGCGAGAACTCCCATCACCGCACCCTCCTCACCTGTGCCCGCCTCCGGGACGGTCCCCGGGTACCTGCGGATCCGGCCAGGCAAACCCTGGCCCACCGCTGGGGCAGCGCACGGCGACGATCACCTGTGCGGCAGCAACGGCGCCCGTCGACGCTCGACCTCCCAGCACGCCGCTGCGGCGGACGTCCTTGACGGAACCGGTATCGGCGTTGGGGGGTAAGCGGCACTCCCCGCTCTGGCCGTGGCGGCGCTAAGCGCGGGATCGGGCGCGGTGGACCAGGTCCCTGGCTGCCTCGGGCCAGTCGGGGTGGTCGAAGGTGAAGCCGGCGTCCAAGAGCCTGCCGGGCACGACCCGGCGGCTCTTGAGCAGCAGTTCGGTGTCCGCGCGGATGGCCCACGCGCCGAGCTCGGCCATCCACGCCGTCGCGGGCAGGCCGATCGGCACCCCGCAGGCCGCGCGGAGCCCGCGCATGAAGTCCCCCTGGGGCAGCGGGTTGGGCGACGCCAGGTTCACCGGGCCCTCCAGGTCGCCCGCCAGCAGGAAGAGGATGGCGCGGGAGAAGTCCTGTTCGTGCATCCAGGAGAGCCACTGGCGCCCGCCCGCGACGGCGCCGCCGAGGCCCAGGCGAGTCATGCGGCGCAGGACGTCGAAGGCGCCGCCGGGGGCCGGGCTCATCACCATGGAGGTGCGCAGGGCCACCTGCCGGGTGTGCGGGGTGCGGGCCGCGGCCTGCTCGGCCTCCCACTCGGTGGCGATGCGGACGCTGTAGCCCCAGTAGTCGGGGACGCCCGGCTCGTCGCCGCCGATGACGCCGGTGTCCTCGTCGTTGGGGGCGTCGTACCGGTGGGCGTAGATGGTGGCGGTGCTCATCTGCAACCACACCGACGGCGGGCGGGTGGCCGCGGCGATCGCCTGCCCCACCACCCGGGTCGAGTCGATGCGGGAGGCGAGCATCTGCCAGAGGTTGTCCTTGGTGTAGCGGCAACCGACGCTGCGGCCCGCCAGGTTGATCACCGCGTCGGCGCCGTCGACCTCCTCGGCCCAGGGGCCCAAGGTCTTGCCGTCCCAGCGCACCCCGCCGGACCGACCGATGATCACCACCTCGTGCCCCGCGGCGACCAGGTCGCGCGACAGGAACTCCCCCACGTGCCCGGTGCCCCCCGGGATGACGATCTTCACGGCTGCCCCCTTGCGTCCGCCTAGGGGAACCGTACGCCCACGGCGGTGAGCCGCGTTGTGACTTCGCTCAAGCACCGGTGCCGCCTGCGCCGCAGGCGGCACCGGTCACCCGTCAGGGCTTGAAGAGCAGGTACTCGTAGGTGATGCCGGACCCGCAGTTGGTGCCCTGCCGGGTGGCGGTGTAGGACCACCCGGTCGGCGGGTAGCAGGCCCAGACGCCGTTGGTCGGGATCACGATCTTGTACTCGTAGGTGATGCCCGAACCGCAGTTGGTGCCCTGCCGGACCCCGTAGTAGGTGTGTCCGGACAGGATGGTGCACATCCAGAGGCCGTTGGTGGGCGTGTAGAGCCGGTACTCCCACGAGATCGAGTTCGGGCTGCAATTGGTGCCCTGGCGCGCACCGACGTAGGACCAGCCGGACGGCACGATGCACGCCCAGAGGTCGTTCGACGGCGCGGTCACGTTGTACTCGTACGGCAAGGAGCCGCAGTTGGTGCTGTAGCGCGCCCCGGTGTAGGTGCTGCCCGCCGGGACCGAGCACGCCCACACGCCGGTGGCCCCGGCGGGCGCGGCGGACGCCGCACCCGGCCCAGCCATCAGCCCGGCGGCCGCCAGCAGCGACAGCAACACCACCGCGAGCGCTTGTCTGCACCTCGACATGACCGATTTCCCCTTGTTGGTCGAAGGAACGTTCACAATGAGGAAACCAGCAGCTGGCCGCGGCGCCCATAGCCCACTGGGGTGGCCGCCACCTCCATTGGAGTGATTACCGAGATTGAATTCAGCGTTCGAATGATTTCTTTGTACATTTTCCGCACCCGACCTGTTGTTGCCGCAGGCGCTTGAGGAAGCGTTGGTGGGCGACCGGATGGTGGTGTGTTCGGTGATCGGGGGGCATCGGGCGTTTCGGGCGGGGAAGGGGTTGGGCGTCACGTTCCGGGATGGGCGGCGATTCACAGTAGACACAGGGTCGGGGACGCAGGGCTGCCGCAGGGGCCGGAGGTCGTAGGGTGGCTGAGCAGGGCGACGGGGAGTTGCGGGCGCCGGTGGTGTCGCTGCCCACCGGTGGTGGTGCGATCCGCGGGGTCGGTGAGGCCTTCACGACGAATCCGGTCACCGGGACCGCTTCGTTGCGGGTTCCTGTCGCGGTGTCTGCTGGGCGGGCGGGGTTTGCGCCGGAGTTGGTGCTGAACTACGACTCGGGGGCGGGGAACGGGCTGTTCGGGCTGGGGTGGTCGCTGGAGTTGCCTGCGATCAGCCGGAAGACCGACACCGGGGTGCCTCGGTATGACGACTCCGACGTGTTCGTGCTGAGCGGGTCCGACGACCTGGTGCCGGAGCCGACGACGCGGCCGGTCGACGGGTTCACGGTGCGCCGGTACGCGCCCAGGGTTGAGGGGGCCTTGGCGCGGGTTGAGCAGTGGCGGCACGACCTCACCGGGGATGTGCACTGGCGGTCCATCAGTCGTGACAACGTGCTGACTGTTTTCGGGGCTGATCCGGGATCTCGGGTTGCCGACCCGGCGGATGACAGTCGGGTGTTCAGCTGGCTCGTCAGCCAGGTTCGGGATGACCGGGGGCAGGTGGCGGTCTACCGCTACGCGCGGGAGAACTCGGACAACGTGGCCGTCCACTCTGCGCCTGAGCGGCATCGGGACGAGGACGCGCGAGGGGCGGCGCGGCATCCGGTGAGCATCCGGTACGGCAACGAGGCGCCGTTGTTGGATGCTCGTGGTGGGCGGCCGCGGTTCCTGAGCGGTGAGCAGGTCGAGGCCGCGCGGTGGATGTTCGAGGTCGTGTTCGACTACGGGGAGACCGATGGGGCTTGGGCGGTGCGGCCCGATCCGTTCTCGACGCGGCGGCCGGGGTTTGAGGTTCGGACTTATCGGCGGTGCCATCGGGTGCTGATGCGCCACCGCTTTTCGGATGACCCGGCTGGTGAGTTGGTGAAGTCGACCGAGTTCTCTTATGGCGGCGACGTGTATTCGCTGCTGGCCTCGGTCACCCATGTCGGGTACCGGGATGGGGTCTCCCGGCAACTTCCGCCAGTGGAGTTCACCTACAGCCCTGCCGATCTGGCGCCCACCACGCACTCGGTGGAGGGCGCGCCGGACGGTGCTGCGGCGCGGTGGGTCGACCTGGATGGGGAGGGTGTGCCGGGGGCGCTGGTCACCGGCGCGGGGGCTTGGTACTTCCACCGCAACCTCAGCCCGTTGGGTGCGCCTGCCTTCGCCCGCGCCGCGGCTGTGGCCACGACGCCCGGGGACACCGAGGGGCGCCAGCTGCTGGACCTGGCGGGGGACGGCAGCCTTGACCTGGTTGACCTCTCCGGCCCGGTCCCGGGCTTCGCCGAGCGCACGGCGGACGGGTGGGCGCCGTGGCGGGCGTTCGCGGCGCTGCCGGTGGTGGACTGGGCCGACCCGGGGGTGCAGTTCGTCGACCTGACCGGCGACGGCAGGGCCGATGCGCTGGCCCCTGGCGAGCCGGTACCTCGTTGGCACCCGGCCCTGGGGGAGGCCGGGTTCGGGGGTGGGCTGCCGGTGGAGGCGGGTGGGGGTCGGCCGTGGGACGCGACCCGGGATGAGGCCGTGTTCTTCGCCGACCTGACCGGTGACGGGTTGGCCGACCTGGTCCGGGTGCGGCCTGGGGAGGTCGTCTACTGGCCCGCCCTGGGGCACGGGCGGTTCGGCGCGCGGGTCGACACCGAGGGGGCGCCGCGGTTCGACACCCCCGACCTGTTCGACGCCCGACGGCTGCGGTGGGCCGACGTGGACGGGTCCGGTCCGACCGACCTGCTGTACCTGGGTCGGGACGGCGTGCAGGTGCACCGCAACCTCTCCGGCGACTCGTGGGTGCTCGCCGGGGTGCTGGACGCGGTGCCGCCGCTCGACACCGACACCACCGTCGAGGTCGTGGACCTGCTCGGGGACGGCACGGCGTGCCTGACGTGGTCCTCGGCGCGGTTGCCGCTGGCGTGCACGTCCCTGCACGCGGACAAGCCGCACCTGCTGACCGGGGTGGACAACAACCTGGGCCTGCGCACCCGGGTCGAGTACACCCCCTCGACCCGCTACCACCAGCGCGACCGCCAGGACGGTAGCCCGTGGGCCACGCGGCTGCCGTTCCCCGTGCACTGCGTCAGCCGCACGGTCGTCACCGATGCCTGGCGCGGGACGCGCTTCGCCACCGACTACAGCTACCACCACGGCCACTACGACGGGGTGGAGCGGGCGTTCCACGGGTTCGGGCGGGTCGAGCAGGTCGACGTCGAGTCGTTCGAGGAGTTCGCCGGGGCCGCGGCGGGGACGCCGTTCGCCACCGGTGAGCGCGCGCTCCAGCAGGCCGCGGTCAAGACGGTGAGCTGGTTCCACACCGGGGCCGAGGTCGACCTGTCCGCCGAGCACGCTCCCGGGCCGGACGTGGTCGTCGCCGGGGTGGAGGTGGTGGATGACCTGGACCCCGAGGAGCGCAGGCAGGCCGTGCGCGCGGCGAAGGGGACGCTGCTGCGCCGCGAGCGCCACCAGCTCGACGCCCTGGGCGCGCCAGCCCGGCTGCTGTCCGCGGAGACCACCCGCGTGGGTGTCCGGCTCGTCCGCCGGGGGCCTGTCCACAGCGTCTTCCAGGTGGTGGACGTCGAGTCCGCGTCGCAGCACCACGAACTCGACGTGGGTGCCGAGCCCGACCCGCGCACCACCCACACCCTGACCTTGCGCACTGACGACCTCGGCAACCCCCTCCAGGTCGTCACCGCGACCTACCCGCGCCGGGGCAGCTACACCGACGAGTTGCCCGCCGCCACCGTGGCCGCGATCCGAGCGCTGCAACGGCAAGTTCGGGTCACCCACGTCGAGACCCGCTACACCGACGACGTGACCGGCGCCGACGACCACCGCCCACGCCTGCCCTGCGAGACCCGCACCCATGAGCTGACCGGCCTCATCCCGCGCAACGGCACGCACTTCACCACCGTTGAGCTGCGGGAACTGAGGTTGAGCCAGGTCCACCAAGACGACGGCGTCCCCGTCCCGGACCAGCTCCCCCACCGCTACGCCGACGGCCTGGGCCCCCGCAGGCGCCTGGTCGCCCACAGCCGCACCCTCTTCAGCGACGGCCACTCCCCCGCGCCGTGGCGCGGCCTGACCGGGCGAGGACTGGTGCACGAGCACCACCGGCTCGCCCTCACCGAGGCCCTGCTCACCGAGGTGTACGGCGCCAAGCTGACCTCCGAGGTCCGCGCCGCCCTGGACGACCCGGCCCGTTCCGGCTACCTCACCGGCGCCGCGCTGGCCGACCGCTTCCCCGGCGAGGACACCGCGGGCCAATTCTGGGCGCGGTCGGGCACCGCCGGGTTCACCGACGACCCGGCGGCCACCTTCTTCCAGCCGACCCGGTTCACCGACCCCTACGGCGCCGTCACCACCCAGACCTACGACGCCCGCGCCCTGCACGTGGCCACCAGTGTCGACGCGGCGGGCAACACCACGACGGTTGAGCGCTACGACCACCGGGTGCTGGCCCCGGCTGTCCTGCGCGACGTCAACGACAACCGCACCGAGGTGGCCTTCGACGCCCTGGGCACCCCCGTGGCGCTGTCGGTGCTCGGCAAGGGCGACGCCGACGACCCGTTGCCCGCCGCCCTGCTGGACCCGCCGCCGGACGAGGTCGCCGCGTTCCTCAACCGGCCCGACCTCGACGAGCCCGCGGCCCGGCGCTGGCTGGCCGGGGCCACGGTCCGCTACCTGCACGACCTCGGGGGGCGCAGCGGCGAGGACGGTTCGGTGGTGTGGGCCGCGCACCCGCCCGCCGCGTGCACCCTGCGCCGCGAGCGGCACCTGCGGTCCCCCGGCGGCGCGAGCAGCCCGGTGCAGGCGGCGTTCGTCTACTCCGATGGCGCCGGGTCGACCCTGCTGCGCAAGGTTCCAGCCGCCCCCGCCGAGCCGGGTGGACCCGTGCGCTGGGTCGCCTCCGGGCGGGTCGTGGTCAACAACAAGGGCAACCCGGTGCTGGCCTACGAACCGGCGTTCGCCGACCCGGACATCGGGCTGCGCTACGAGACCCCGCCCGCAGCGGGCTTGGCCACCACCACCCACTACGACGCCGTCGACCGGGTGGTTCGCGTCGACCTGCCCGATGGGGCCGTGCGCCGCACCGAGTTCTCCCCCTGGCACGTCACCACCTGGGACGAGAACGACGCGGTCATGGGGTCCGAGTGGTACGCCCAGCGCGCTGGGCTGCCCGAGGACAGCGCGGACGGCCGCGCCGCACGCCTGGCCGCCGAGCACGCGGGCACCCCGACCACGACCCTGCTCGACGGCCCAGGGCGGGTGGTCGCGGCTGTGGCGCACAACCGGGTCCGCGACGACGCGGGCGCGGTCGTCGACGAGCGGTCGGTGACGGTGACCCGGTTCGACCACCAGGACAACCCGCTGTGGACCCGCGACGCCCGCGGCAACCTCGTCGTGCAGGTGGTGCAGCCTGCCGGGCCCGTCCGCGGCGACGGCGACCCCGCCGGGCGCTGCACCGGCTACGACCTGCTCGGCAACGCCCTGGTCGAGCGCGGCGCCGACACCGGGTCCCGCTGGCGGCTGCCGGATGCCACCGGAGCGCTGCTGTTCGCCTGGGACGAGCGCGGCACCCCCGGCGGACCGGTCACCACCAGGGTCCACCGCACCGACCGCGACCTGCTGCGCCGACCGGTCGCGCAGTGGTTCGCAGACGGCGGCGAACCACCCGTGCTCGTGTCCCGGTACGCCTACCGCGACGGCACCGACGCCGAGGGCGCCGAGCTGAACCTGCACGGCAGGCTGCACCAGCACCACGACGAGGCCGGGCTGGTGACCACCGCCCGGGTGGACGTGGACGGCAACGTCGTCGAGGTGACCCGGCGGCTGCTGGCCGACCACCGGGCCGCGCGCGCGGACTGGTCCGGTGACCCGGCGGCGCTGCTCGACACCGAGGAGTTCACCGAGGCCAGCGAGTTCGACGCGCTCGGCAGGGTCACCCGCCGCTACGACTGGCACCGCGGCGTCGGCGCCCGCGTCGCCGTGCACGACACCGAGTACGACGCGGGCGGGGCACCCACCGCGATCCGCTTGCTGCTGCGCGCCATCCGCACCGGGACAGGGCACACCGAGGACGCCGACACACGCGCCACGACCGTGGTCGAACGCATCACCTACGACGCCTCCGGCCACCGCAGCACCGTGCGCCACGGCAACGGGACGACCACCACGCACGAAGTGGACCCGGCCACCCGCAGGCCGCGCCGGTTGAGCACCACCCGCACCGGGGCGGCAGCGGTGCAGGACCTGCACTTCACCCACGACGCCGTGGGCAACCTCGTGGAGGTGCGCGACGACGCCGTCCAACCGGCCTTCTTCGCCAACCAGGTGGTCGACGCGCGCACCCGCTACACCTACGACGCCTGTTACCGGCTCACCTCCGCCACCGGCCGGGAGAACGGCGCCGCGCTGGGCGCGGTCGGGCAGGACACCCCGGCGGCGGAGCGGGTGGGGTTCCCCGTGACCACGCCGGGCACCCTGCGCTCCTACAGCCAGGACTACACCCACGACACCGTCGGGAACCTGCTGCGCGTGCGCCACCACGCCGGGCCGGGCAGCTGGACCCGGGTGCTGACCCCGGCCGACGACGGCGACCGGCTCGCCAGCACCGCCGTGGGCTCCGACCTGCCGGTCGCGCACCGGCATGACAGCCGCGGGAACCTGCTCAACCTGGCCGCGACCGACGACCACCTGGAGTGGGACCACCGCGACCTGCTGCGCTTCTACGACCGGGGCGGCGGTGGGCGCGTGCACTACACCTACGACGCGGGCCGCGAGCGCGTGCGCAAGGTCAGCGACGACCCCACCGGCACCCGGGTGGCGTGGAGCCGGATCCGGTTGGGCGGCACGGAGGTCTACCGCCGCTACAGCCGGGGCGCGGTGGTCGAGCACGTCGAGTCGGTGCACGTGGGCGACGGCGTCGGGCGGGTGCTGGTGGTCGACGACGTGCTGGTCTCCGACCAGGTGCCCGCAGGGCCCAGGTACCGGTTCCAGGTCTACGACCACCTCGCCTCGTCCACGGTGGAGCTCACCGAGACCGGGGCCGTGCTGTCCTACGAGGAGTACTACCCGCACGGCGCCACCGCCTACTCCGCTGTGGACAAGGACATCCGCACCACCGCCAAGCGCTACCGGTTCACCGGGCGCGAGCGCGACGAGGAGAGCGGCCTGAGCCTGCACGGCGCCCGCTACTACGCGCCCTGGCTGGGCCGCTGGACCTCCGCCGACCCGTCGGGCCTGGTCGGCGGCATCAACCCCTACACCTACGCCCACGCCAACCCCGTCGAACTCCGCGACGACAACGGCAAGTGGCCCGAGTTCGTCGACAAGCTCCGCAAGGACCCCGGCGCCACGCTCAAGCAGGCGGCCGCCACCGTCGGCAAGGTCGCCCTGTCCTACGCCGAGACCCGCCTCACCCAGCTGTCGGACAAGGCGCAGATGCTCAACCCTGTCACCGCCACCGTCACGCTGGGCGCGGCGGCCGTGCAGAAGGTGACGACCGAGGTCAAGGCGGTGAAGGCGGCCTACCAGCAGGGCGGCGGGGGCGCGAAGGGCGCGGCGCACGCCACGGCCCGCGCGTTGGCGGGCTCGGTCGGCGCCCACGTCGGGGACAGCGTGGCGAAGGCGGTGAAGTCCGGTGGCGGCGCGGCGAAGGCGGTCGACGCCGGGCTCGCCGCGCTCGCGGACGACACGAAGGAGCTGAACCCGCTCTACCAGCTGGGAGTGGGTGTGGTGGGCGCGCCGACCGCCACCTACGACGCCTTGCAGCGCGGCGACACGACCGCTGCGGGCAAGCACCTGGCGGAGGGGCAGCAAGGGCTGGAAGAGGCCGCCCAGGCCTTGATCCCCCTAGCCGCCGAGGCGGGCGCCTTCAGCAAGGCCCGGCCCGACCTGACTGTCCGGGCGATGAGCGGCGGCGAGAGCATCACCCACGCCGAGGGGGGGACCCTGCCGATCTCGCACGAGAAAGCCGCCACCGTGGTGGCCGAGCAGATGGAGTCGCTGGGCATCCCCGAGCGATACCGCGGCTACACCGATCTCGACACCGGGCGGCGCGTGCCAGCCTATGAGCCGGTGGAGACCGGCAGGATCGGCTCCAACGTGCGGGAGGGTTCGGCCCACTCCGGCATCGGCATCGACGCGGGCGTGCTGCGCGGCATACCCGAATGGACGGCGTGGAACGAGGCCGACCTGCCCGCGCGGGTGCAAGCCGTGACCCAGCACGAGTGGTGGGAGTTCAAGGGCTTCGAGCACGCCGAGGCGTTGCTCGAAGGCCACGCCCAGCGGTTCACCCTGCCCATCGGCGAAGGCGCCAAGGCGATCCTGCGATCCATGGGCCTTCCCCGCAAGTAGCCCTCCCGACAGCACCAGCGACCCGAAGGGCGCACCATGCAGCCGATCACCCCACCCGTCACCGTGGAGAGCCCGCGCGCTGTCGTCGTCGCGCTGCAGGACGCCCTGCGGGCGCTGCTGACCGCGGGTGAGTTCGACATCGGTCCCGACGACCGGCTCGCCTACCTGCGGGAGGTCGAGTCCGAGCGCGGGGAGTACGGGTACACCACGGACAAGGTCGTCGGCATCGCGCAGTCGCAGTACGGGGTCGAGGTGTCCGGGCGGGTCGACGAGCGGACCGCCGAGCTGCTCAACGAGCTGCTGCGCCGCCACGGGCTGCTCACCGGGGAGCCCGCTGAGCCGCTGGTCGTGGCCGGGCAGGTCACCCGCGACGACGGGACGGGGATCGGCGGGCTGACCGTGGCGGTGGTGGCGGCCGAGGGCGCGGCGGTGCGGCTGGGGCAGGACACCACCGGGGTCGACGGGCGCTACACCGCCCGGTGCGACCCGGCCGCCGCGCTGCTGGTGTCCGTCGTGGACGCCCGGGGCGCGGTGCTGGTCACCTCCGAGGTGCGGCGCCGGTCCGCCGGGCTGGTCGTGGTCGACCTCGTCGTGCCCTACGCCGTCGACGCGCCCCGGGACCGGGTGCGGGGGAACGTCGTGCTGGCGCACGGGGCGCCCGCGGAGGGGGTGGAGCTGCGGCTGTACCGGATCGGGTTCGGCGGGAAGGCGACCCAGGTCGGCTCAGGGCGCACGGGCGAGTCGGGGCGCTACAGCCTGGACGTGCCGCCCGGGGTCGGGGGGTTGGAGCTGCGGGCGGTGGAGCCGGGTGGGGCGCAGGTGGTGCTGACCCGCCCGATGCACGGACGAGGCGCCGCGCCACTGGTCGTGGTGGCACCCACGCGGGTGCAGCCGCCCGCCCCGGAGCACCGGCGGCTGGCGGCGGGCCTGGCCCCGCACGTCGGTGACCTGGCCGCGCTGGCCGGGGCCCGCGAGGACGACGGCCGCCAGGACCTGACGCTGCTCACCCGGGCGACCGGGTGGGACGCGCGGCTGCTGGCACTGGCCGCCAACGCCGCCTCCCTGGCCCGCACCACGGCCCTGCCGCACGAGGCGCTGTACGGGATGCTGCGGGCGGGCCTGCCCGCCGACCCGCTGCAGCTGGCCAGGGTCAGCGCACCCGCGGTGCGCGCCGCGCTCACCACGGCCCGCGACGCCGGGGTCATCGGGCTCACCGACGCCGCCATCACCTCCGCCACCGGCACCTTCACCGCCTACGCCAGGGCGACCGGGCTGGCGCTGCGCGCCCCCGGCTCCCGCTCCACCTACGGCGACATGCTGGCCACGGCCCCGCTGGACGCCTCAGCCAAGGCCGCGTTCGCCACCGCGTTCCTCGACCACCGCGGCGACGCCGAGGGCCTGTGGGACGCGGTGGCCCGCGCCGGGGTCGGGCCCGACCAGGTGCGGCTCCTGCGCAGGCAGGGCAAGCTGGCCTTCCTCACCGCCAACAGCGCCCAGCTGACCGGCAGGCTCCAGCAGCTGCTCGGCGCGGCGGAGCCCGACGCCCTGGTCGGCAAGCAGTTCTACGAGCCGCAGCCGTGGTTGGCCGAGCTGCGCGCGCTCAGCGGCGGCGACCCGCAGCGGCTGGCCGCGCTGGTGCCGACCGCCTACACCGGCGCCGACGCCACCGCGCGGGCGGAGGCCTACGCCGCGGACCTGGCCCGCAAGGTGCGGGTCGGCTACCCCACGCAGGTGCTGGCCGACCGGGTGACCCGCGACGACGGCACCCGCTTCCGGCTCGGCCCGGCGCGCGCGGAGGTCGCCACCCTGCTCGGCCGCGCCTCCGGCCTCGGGTTCCGGCTCGGCCGCAGCTCGGTGCAGGCCTTCCTGACCGAACACCCCGCCGCCGCGGCCGGGCTGTCCGCGCCGGAGGCGGCCAAGGAGGGGCTGCGCACCCTGCACCGGGTCTACCAGCTGACCCCCAGCGACGAGGCACTGCCCGTGCTGCTCGAACACGGCCTGACCTCCGCCTTCGACATCGTGGCCCTCAGCGAGGCCGACTTCATCTCCCGCTTCGGCGCGTTCTTCCCCGACGGGCAGGCGCACCTGGTCTACCGCAAGGCCCAGCAGGTCAGCAGCGTCACCTACACGCTGTTCACCGCCGCCCGCACCCTCGACGCCACGGCCGCGGTGCCGGTGGTCGCCGCGGCCACCGAGGTCCACCAGGCCGCCCGCGACGACCTGGTCAAGCAGTTCCCCACCCTGCGGTCGCTGTTCGGGTCGCAGGACCACGGCGAGTGCGAGCACTGCCGCTCGGTGCTCAGCCCCGGGGCGTACCTGGTGGACCTGCTGCGGTTCGTCGACGTGGAAGCGCCGCTGTGGCGCAACTTCCTGGCGACGTGGCGCGAGCGCCACAACGGGGTCGACTACCCCGGCCCGCACCCCTACGACGTGCTCACCGCCCGCCGCCCCGACCTGCCGCACCTGCTGCTGACCTGTGAGAACACCGAGACCGAGCTGCCGCACATCGACCTGGTCACCGAGGTGCTGGAGTACCACGTCGCGCACGGGGCGCTCGCGGCGGACGCGGTGCGCGACACCGGCTCGGCCACCACCGAGGAGCTGCTGGCCGAGCCGCAGCACGTGCTGGCCGAGGCCTACACCGCCCTCGACGCCGCGCGCTACCCCGTCGGGCTGCCGTTCGACCTGTGGTTGGCGACCGCCCGCGCGTTCTGCGGCTCCACGGGGACTCCGCTGTGGACGGTGCTCGACGTCCTGCGGCCCACGGCGGCGCTGGTCGACGCGGGCGCCGACTACGACGGTTCGGCGGTGCTGGCCGAGGAACTGGGCCTGAGCCCCACCGAGGTGGCCGTGCTGACCGACCCCGAGCCGCTGGACACCTGGTTCACCCTCTTCGGCCACACCTCCGCCGCGCAGGCGCTCACCCCGGCCACCGCCGCGGACACCGGCGAGCGGGTCGACCTGCGGTCGGCGGCCTGCTTGGCCCGCCGCCTCGGGGTCACCTACCGCGACCTGCTCGACCTGGTGCGCTGCGGCTGGATCAACCCCGAGCTGCCCACCCTGGTCCTGCTGCGCGCCCTCGGCGCCACGCCCACCGACGTCCTGGCCTACCGCGCCGACCTGCCCTTCTACACCGCGAACCGGGACCTGGTCGGCGTCGACCCCGGCGCGCTCACCCCGGCGCAGCGGGACCGCTACCTGGCCCTCAGCGCGGCCCAGCGCGAGCGGCTGGCCGCCGTGGCCGACCTGGAGACCCGGCTGGCCGCGATCACCGCCGCCCACCCCGGGTTCGACGCCCGCGCCTGGCTGACCACGGCGTTGGCGGACGGCACCTTCGACGACGTGCTGGTGCTCGCCGACACCGACAGCGACGACAGCTTCGAGACCGCCACCGTGCGCTACGCCGACGGACGCCCCGCCGACCCGGTCGTCTACCTGCGCCTGACGCTGTTCGTGCGGCTGCGGCGCACCCTGGGGTGGACCACCGACGAGCTGGACCGGGCGCTGGTCGCGTTCACCCCGGCGGACACCCCGTTCGACGCCGCGCACCTGGCCCAGCGACCGCTCCGCGGGGTGCTGGTGCTGCTGGCCCACCTCGACCGGCTGCACGGCCTGCTCGGCGTGCCCCGCACCGACCTGCTGGTCCTGTGGGACGACCTGGCCACCACCGGGCGGTCCTCCCCCTACGCCCGCCTGTTCCTCACCCGGTCGGTGCTGCGCGCCGACCCGGCCTTCGACGACCCGCTGGGCCGCTACCTGCGGGACCTGCCCGCGGCGGAGCGCCCGGTCGCCGCGCACCGACCCGCGCTGCAATCGGCCCTCGGCGCGACCGCCGACGACCTCGACCGGGTCCTGCGCCGCACCCACCCCGACGCCGCACCGGACATCTCCCTCGCCGTGGTGTCCGACCTGCGCCGCCACACCCTGCTGGCCAAGGCGCTGGGGATGCCGGTGCGCGACCTGCTGGCGCTCATCCGGCTCTCCGGCACCGACCCGTTCCGCCCCCTGGGCCCGGGGCCGCTGGCGGAGGACCCGCCGCCCGCCGAGACCCTGCGCCTGGTGGAGCTGGCCCGCGCCCTGAGCTCCAGCGGGCTCACCGTCGCGGACCTGGACTACCTGCTGCGCCACGAGACCGCCGACCACCCCGCCGACCACACCGACCGCGCCGCGACCCTGGCCACGTTGCGCACCATCTCTGACGGCATCCGCGCGGTCCACGCCGACCACCCCCTGCCCGACGCGACCACCCCGATCACCACCGCCCGACTCGGCGCCGAACTGGGCTTGGCGTTCGCGCCCTCGGTCGTCGACCGGTTCCTGGGCCTGCTGGAAGGCACCTCGGGCACCACCGTCTCGGTCCCCGCTACCCCCGCCGACCAGCTGGACCCGGTCGCCTTCGCGGGAACAGCGGTGACCGACCTGCACTACGACCAGACCCGCCAGCAGCAGCGCGCCACCGTGCGAGGTGTGCTGACCGACGAGCAGCGGGCCGCCCTCGTCGCCGCCCACCCCGGACCGGCGCTGCCCGCGCTGCTGGACGCCGCGCGCGCCGAAGCCCGCGCCTTCTTCGACGCCACCCTGCGCAAGCAGCGGCTGCGGCTCGACGACGAAGCCGGGTTCCTCGACGACGCCGACTTCGCCACCCTGTTCGCCCCGGTCATCCCGGACACCGACCTCGGTGCCCGGCGCCACCGCGTGGCCGAGGCGTTCCTGCCCGTGCTGCGCCGCAGGCTGGTGCGGGCCTTGGTCGTGCAGACCGTCACCGGGCGGACCACGGCGGACCCCGCGCTGGTGACCGACCTGCTGACCGACGAGCGCCTGATCTCGACCCCCGGCGCGCTGCTGGGCGACCTCTCCGCCGTGGGGGACCTCGGGTTCAGCACCACCCACCGGGCCACGTCGGAGGACCCGTGGCTGCCCGGCCCGGACCTGCCCGACGTCGACACCTCGGGCGCGGTCGACGTGCGGTTCGACGGGTACCTGGAGGTGCCCGCGCCCGGCCCGTACCGGTTCACCGCCACGCTCGACACCGCGGGCGCCTCGGTCCGGCTCACCTTCCCCGACCGGGCGGACCCGGTGCTGCTGGCGACCACCGCGACGGCCGCGGGCCAGGAGCACAGCGCCTACCTGGAGCTGGAGGCCGCCACCGCGCACCGGTTCACCGCCGAGGTCATCGGCGGCGGACACGTGCAGGTGCAGGGCGAGTCGCTGCCCCGCGGCGGGCTCGACCGGCTGGCGCCCCGGCCCGCCGCCGCGCTCGACCGCGCCGCGGACGCCCTGCTGCTGCTGGACAAGGCGCTCGCGGTCACCACCGGGTTGGCGCTGTCCCGGCGCGAAGTGCGCCACCTGCTCACCCACCGCGCCGAGTTCAGCCTCGACCTGTCCCGGCTGCCCGTGCGCGCCCACCCCGACAACACCGCCCTGGCCACCGAGCTGTTCACCGGGATCGCGCGCGCCCTGGACTACACGCGGCTGCGCCAGGAGGTCGCGGGCGGCGGTGACGGGCTCGTGGACGTCTTCGCCGCCGCCACCCCCGCCGACGCCCACGCCGCGCTGGCCGCCCTCACCCGACGCCCCACCGAGGTCGTGACAGACGCGGTCGCGGCCCTGCCCGCCGCCCCGCTGACCGACGAGCGGTCCGTGCGCCGGGTGTGGGAGCTGTTGCGGGTCGTCGAACGGCTGGGGGTGCCGGTGGCCGCCGCCCGGTCGTGGACCCGGATCATCGACCCCACCGCCACCCCGGCCGAACGGGCCGCGCTGGCCGCCGACCTCACCGCGGCGGTGAAGTCCCGCTACGACACCGAGACGTGGCTGTCGGCCTCGCGCGCGGTGGTCGACCCGCTGCGGCAGCGCCGCCGCGACGCGCTGGTCGCCCACGTGCGCCACACCGGCGGGTTCACCAGCACCGAGCAGCTCTACGAGCACTTCCTCGTCGACCCCGGCGCCGAACCGGTGGTGCGCACCTCCCGGGTGCGGCTGGCCATCTCCTCGGTGCAGCTGTTCGTCCAGCGCTGCCTGCTCAACCTGGAGCCGCGGGTGCACCCGTCGGTGTTCGAGGCCGACAAGTGGGAGGCGGTGAAGCGCTACCGGGTGTGGGAGGCCAACCGCAAGATCTTCCTGTACCCGGAGAACTGGCTGGAGCCGGAGTTCCGCGACGACAAGACCCCGCCGTTCCGGGAGCTGGAGTCCGCGCTGCTGCAAGCCGACGTCTCCGCCGACGCCGCCGAGGACGCCTTCCTGGGCTACCTGCGCAGCCTGGAGGAGATCGCCCGGCTCGACGTGGTCGCCACGCACCTCGACGCCGCGCCCGACCCGGCCGACAACACCCTGCACGTCATCGCCCGCGGCTTCGGCCAGTCCGGCAAGTACCACCACCGCACCTACCGCCACCGCACCTGGTCGGCCTGGGAGCCGATCTCCGCCGAGGTGACCGGGGAGCACCTGGCGCCGGTGGTGTGGCGCGACCGGCTGCACCTGTTCTGGGTCACCTTCGTCGACCGGATGCCCACCCCGGACCCGCCGCCCCCGCCCCCGCCACCCGCCCTGGGCGCCGTCAAGGCCGTGGCCTCGCCCTACTCCGAGGTCACGATCGCGCGGGACACCACCGAGCTGGCGAACATGACCATGGACCACCTCAGCGGCAGCGCCCGGTCCACCATGCCGGACAAGGTCGTCGTGGTGCAGCTGCACTGGAGCGAGCTGGCGCACGGGCAGTGGAGCACGCACACCTCGGCCGCCTTCGACGACGGCATCGCCGTCTCCGTGCACCCCACCTTCGACCCCGCGACGGTGCCGGTGCACGTGGCCGTGTCCTACGCCGACGGCGCCGAGACCGGCGTGTCGATCCACCTCGGTGGCGCGGTCAACCAGTCGTTCCACCTCGCCGGGCGCAACAGCGCGCCGCAGGTGCGCCCGTACGCCGCTCCCCCGGCGAACCCCTACAGCGCGGGCGCGGTGCGGGCGACCAGGCGGGTCGGCAGCGGCCCGCTGACCGTGCGGTTCCAGCAGCGCATCAGCACCGACGACAGCGGGAAGTCCACCGTGGTCACCGCGACCCCGGCCGTGCTGCGCCAGGGCCGGGACCACCAGCTCGTGCTGTGCGACAACGACATCACCCTCGGCGACCCCGAGATCGCCTCGCTGGTCAAGCCGGTCTTCTACCAGGACGACCGGGCCACCTTCTTCCTGGAGCCCAGCCTCGACGAGCGCACCGTCGACGACTGGCAGGAGTGGGTCACCCGGACCCCGGCCCCGGTGGACCAGCTGGAGGAGCCCGACTGGTGGAAGACGGTGGTGCTCACCCCGGTCATCCCCAAACCCGGGCTGTCGCTGGACCCGGACTGGGCCGCCTGGCCGCCGCCGATCGACCAGGACTCCTTGCTGGGCCTGGGCTCCGGGCAGGACTGGCTGGTCAACGCGCGCACCGGCGTGCTGTTCGGCGGGGAGGTGATCGGCCCGGTCGGGCGCACCGGCATCACCGCGACCGCCGCGGCCACCGCCCGGTCCACCGCCGCGCTGGTCGTCCCCGTCGCGGGCAGCGGCGTCACCGCCGAGCAGGTGCTGGTGGCGGGCTCTGCCGCCGCACTGCGGCCCGAGGGGCTGGCCGCGGTCACCGACGGCATCTCCGTCGTCGGCGCGAGCGGGCTCACCGCCGGGCTCAAGCTCGCGCACACGGCACTGGGGGCCGCGGAACCGGGAGGCACGGCATGAGCAGCGACGAGATCGGCTTCCACACCCACGCCTACCGCGAGTTCCTGCCCCGCGTCGGCTACCGGGAGACCAAGGAGACCAAGCACTTCGTCGTGCAGGAGCGCGACCTGTCCTACCGGGTGCGCCCGCACTTCCACCCCTACGCGGGCGAGCTGACCCAGCGGTTGATCACCGGCGGTGTCCGCGCCCTGCAGGACGCCGACACCGACCACGCCCCCGGCGGCGCCGTGCTGCCGTTCAGCACCGAGGTCGCCGCCGCCACCGGGACCCGCCTCGACCTCGCCGCGGGCGTGACCGTGCTGCTCACCGCCACCACGACCGCGGCCACCGCCGGGGCGACCGTGCAGTTGGCCGCCGGGTACCCGGCACCGCTGGCGACGGGCGCGACGGCGGCGCTCACCGCGGGCGCGCGGCTCAGACTGCGGGACGGGTTCCCCGGCAGGGCGCCGGGCTCCCCCGCCTTCGCCCTGCCCGCGACCGCCACCGGCGAGCTGACGCAGGACACCCCGGTGACGCTGCCGGGCCCGGTCGGGGTCCTGCTGCCCGACGGCGTGGTCGCCACCCTGCCCGCCGCCACGGTGGTCCTGGTGCGCACCGGGACCCGGCTCACCACGCCCGCGGGCACCACCGTGTCGCTGCTGGCCGCCCGGCCGCGCCCGGCGCTGCACGCCGACCTGACCTCCCCGGCCGACTACGACCCCTCGCCGCTGGTGCGGACCCCGCTGCCGGTGGCCGACCTCGACTTCGCCGTCGACGGCGCGTACTCGGTGTACAACTGGGAGCTGTTCTACCACGTGCCGCACACCATCGCGGTCCACCTCAGCCGCAGCGGCTGGTACGCCCAGGCCCAGCAGTGGTTCCACGTGTGCTTCGACCCCACCGCCACCGGCGAGCAGCCCGCCCCGGCCCGGTTCTGGGGCGTGCGCCCGTTCCAGGAGGCCGACGTCCGGCGGATCAGCGACATCATGGTCAACCTGTCCACCGGGCTGGACCCCGACCTGCGCGCGCAGACCCTCACCGCGCTGGAGGCCTGGCGCGACACCCCGTTCCGGCCGCACGTCGTGGCCCGCCACCGGCAGCAGGCCTACATGTTCGCCACCGTCATGGCCTACCTGGACAACCTCATCGCCTGGGGCGACTCGCTGTTCGCCCAGGACACCGGTGAGGCCATCGACGAGGCGCTCATGCTCTACGTGCTGGCCGCGAACATCCTCGGCCCGCGCCCGCAGGAGGTGCCCCGGCGCGGGTCGGTGCGGCCGCAGAGCTACGCCGGCCTGCGCGGCGACCTCGACGCCTTCGGCAACTCCCTGCGCGAGCTGGAGGCCGACATCCCCTTCGACCTCATGCCCACCCCCACCGCGGGCGCGCCCGCCCCGGACGGCCGGGTCGCCACCCTGCGCGGCCTGGGCCGCACGCTGTACTTCTGCGTCCCGCGCAACGACAAGCTGCTGTCCTACTGGGACACCGTGGCCGACCGGCTCTTCAAGATCCGCAACAGCCTGGACCTGCGCGGGGCGTTCCGGCAGCTGGCCCTGTTCGACCCGCCCATCGACCCGGCGCTGCTGGCCCGCGCCGCCGCCGCGGGCCTGGACGTCGGCGCGGTGGTGTCCGGGGTCAACCAGCCGCTGTCGCTGGTGCGCTTCGGCTACCTGGTCGCCAAGGCCGCCGAGGTCGCCCAGGAGGTCAAGGCGCTGGGCGCCAACCTGCTCTCGGCGCTGGAGAAGGAGGACGGCGAGGCGCTGGCGCTGCTGCGCGCCCGCCACGAGCGGATCGTGGTCAGCCAGGCCGAGCACGTCCGCTACGGCCAGCACCAGGAGGCGGTGCGCAACCGGGAGGCGGTCGCCAAGTCGCTGGACAAGGCCATGGCCGCCTACGTCCACCACGAGCGGCTGCTCGGCCGCAAGGACGACGAGATCACCCCGCCCGCCTGGCCCGCCTTCGACCAGGCCGGGTTCGACGCGATGACCTTCACCTCCACCGAGCCCGACCTGCTGCCCCGGCCGGTCGCGGTCGACCTCGCCGCCGCGGGCGCGGGCACCGTCGGGGAGGTCACCTTCGGCTTGGCGGGGGCGGCCGACGTCACCGGCGGGCAGCTGGTCAACCGGCACGAGGCCGCCGCGCTCGACGGGCTGGAGACCGCCCAGGGCATGCACGACGTCGCCCAGCTGCTCAACCTCATCGGCAAGGGCATGATCGTCATCCCCGAGTTCGGGGTGAAGTTCCACTTCTGGGGCCTGGGCGGGGACTTCAGCTTCGGCGGCCCGCAGCTGGCCGAGCAGGCCAGCCTCGGCGCAGAGGAGGTGCGCGCGGTCGCCGACCGGGTCAGCTACGAGGCCACCCGCGCCGACCGCATCGGCGGCTACGCCAACCGAGAGCGGGACTGGACCTTCGCGGGCAACGACGCCGCCGCCGAGGTCAGCGCCATCCACAAGCAGCTGCGCGCCGCCGAGCTGCGCGAGGCCGTGGCCGCCACCGAGCTGGCCAACCACCGCACCACGATCAAGCAGGCGCAGGAGGTGGAGTTCTTCCTCTCCGGCGAGCGCGACAAGGACTGGACCCAGGCGCTGACGCCGACCGCCCGCAAGAAGGCGGGCCAGGACCTCTACACCTGGTTGCAGCGCGAGGTGCGCGGCCTGCACACCCGCGGCTTCCAGTTCGCCTTCGACCTGGCCCGCAAGGCCGAGCGCGCCCTGCAGCACGAGCTGGGCGACCCCGGGCTCACCGTGCTCGACCACGGCTACCTCGAAGGCCGCGAGGGGCTGCTGGCCGCCGAGCGGCTGCTGTTGGACCTCAAGCGGATGGAGCTGGCCTACCACGAGAACAACCGCCGCGAGCACGAGCTGACCAAGCACGTCAGCCTGCTCGCGGTCGACCCGGTGGCGGTGCTGCGGCTGCGCCGCACCGGCCGCTGCTCGGTGCGCCTGCCCGAGGAGCTGTTCGACCTCGACGGCCCCGGGCACTACTTCCGCAGGCTGCGCGGGGTGTCGGTCAGCGTGCCGTGCGTGGCGGGCCCCCACACCCCGGTGAACCTCACCCTGACCCTGGTGCGCAGCAGCGTGCGCACCGACCCGGCCCCGCGCGGCGGCTACGCCCGCGACGGCGCCGACGACGACCGGTTCAGCGACTCCTTCGGCGGGGTGGAGTCGGTGGTCACCAGCACCGGTCGCGTCGACGCCGGGGTGTTCGACACCCAGCCCGGCCAGGACCGCTACGCCCCCTTCGAGCACGCGGGCGCCATCGGTGAGTGGCAGCTGCAACTGCCCGCCGACCCCAGCCGGGGCGAACCGCGCCAGTTCGACTACGACACCATCAGCGACGTCGTGCTCCACCTGCGCTACACCGCCCGCGACGGCGGCGCCGCCCTGCGCGCGGCGGCCACGGCCAACCTCGTCGCCGCCATCGACTCCGCCGCCGCGGGCACCACCCGGCTGTTCTCGGTCAAGCACGAGTTCCCCGCCGAGTGGGCCGCGCTGCGCGCCACCCCCGCCACCGGCAAGCGCCACCGCCTGCGCCTGGACCTGCGGGACGAGCACTACCCGTTCTGGACCACCGGCAGGCTCACCGCCCTGCGCGAGGTGCGCCTGCTGGCCCAGGCACCCGGCCCGGCGCTGACCGTCTACGACACCGAGGCGCTGGGCGGCCCGACCAAGCAGGACGTGCTCCAGCGGGACCCGGCCCTCGGCGGGCTGCTCACCACCCGCCCGGTCAACACCGCGCCGCTGGCCACCCCGGTCGGGCGGTTCACGGCCTACCTGGAGGAGGTGGCGGAGCTGGAGGACCTGTGGATCGCGGTGACCTGGGCCGGGCGGGCGTGACCGGCACCGCCCGACAACCGATCCGGCACAGCAGGCTGGTCGTCGATCCTGGCGGGTGTGGTGGGTGACCTGCCTGCTCGACGTGCACTGTCGGAGATCGAAGCAACCTGGTTATCTTGATAGTAGATGGTTGATTGTGATTTCCGGTGATGACACTGATTCCGGCGGCGATCGGGGGCCCGCGCCGCCGACCGTCAGCGGTCGTTGCCCGCCCTGAGCCAGGCGATGTAGTCCGCGGCCGCGGCCTTGGCGTCGTACTCGGGGGTGAAGCCGGTGTCGGCGCGCAGGCGGGTGATGTCGAGCCAGCTGGTCGGGCGGCCGGGGGCGGACGGCAGCTCCGCCTGGAAATCGGGTTCGCCCGCCTGGATCGCGGTGATGACGTCGGCGTTGCTGGTGGCGTGGCCGGAGGCGACGTTGTACGTGTCGTGGTGGAGGGTGTCCGCGAGCTGGAGCAGGGCCAGCGCGCGGCCGGTGTCCTTGACGTAGAGCAGGTCCAGCGCGTCCTCCGCGTGCGGCGGGGTGACCAGCCCGGACAGGTCGGGGGCCGTGCGCCGCGCCGCCGCGTGGGCCAGGGACGGGGCGGCGAAGAACGGGTCGGGCAGGTGGCCGCCGGGGCCCCAGGTGCCGGAGATGCGGGCGTTGACGAACTGCACGTCGGCAGCCTGGGACAGGTACCCCGACAGCAACTCGAACACCTTCTTGAAGGTCGGGATGACGTGGCCGCGGCCCAGCGGGAGCGGCCTGTCCTCGGTGAGCGCGCCCGGGCCCTCGCCCCCGTAGACGCCGATGGTGCTGCCGGTGACCACCCGGCGCACACCCCAGGCGCGCGCGGCCCTGGCCATGTTGAGGAAGCCGTCGAGGGCGCGCTCGGACGCGTCGACCGGGTCGCCCTCGACGACCGGCCACGGGAGGGCGACCGCGAGGTGGACGATGCCGGTGATCGGGTAGCGCTCGCCCGCCGCGAGCAGGGCGTCGAGGTCCGACACATCGGCCTGGACGACGTGCACGGGCAGGTCGGCGAGGTGCGCGGGGACTTCGGGGGCGCGGCGCTGGAGCAGGACGCACTCCTGGCCCGCCGCGGTGAGGGCCCGCACGGTGTGCGACCCGATGAAACCCGCTCCGCCGGTCACGAGGATCACGAGAACTCCTGTCGTTGTTCTGATCGTCAGTGGTACTGACAATCAGCTTATGCATAGAATGGCGACCGTGTCCACCCCCGCAGCCGCCGCCGACCCGCACGACGTGCTGGGCTACCTGTTGAAGCACGCGAACCAGCGGCTCGCGGCGTTGACGGACGCCGCGCTGGCACCGCTGGGGATCGACGGCAAGGACTTCGGGGCGCTGCGGGTGCTGGCGGGCGGTGAACCGACCTCGCAGTTGCAGGTGGCGCAGCGGTTGGGCGTGGACCGCACGACGATGGTGGCGCTGCTCGACGCCCTGGAGCGCAAGGGGATCGTCGCCCGGCGGCCCGACCCCGCCGACCGCAGGCGCAACATCGTCGAACTCACCGAGCAGGGGCACGAGACCTTCGCCCGCGCCCGGGTCGAGCACGCCGGAGCCGAGGGGCGGTTCCTCGCGGCGATCGACCCGGACGCGGCCGCGCAGCTGCGGCGCACCCTGCGCGCGCTCGTCGAGCGCGCGGAGCCGGGCACCCCACCGGGCCCGGGACCTGCTCCCAGGGGATGATGCGGGCGACCGTTCGGCACCGGGTGCGGAGGACCATGCTTCTGGGAGCGCTCTTCCTCGCGGCCGCGGGGTCCCTGGCGGTGACGGTCCGGCGCGTGCGCCGGGAGCCGCGCCGGTTCGGCAACGCGGTGTGGTCCGGTGTCACCGCGGTGCTCGTCGTGGCGTGGTTGGTCGCCGTGCTGCCGGGGACGCGGTGGTTCGTCGCGGCGGGCCTCGGCGTGGTCGCGCTGGTGCTGCTCGTGCTGCCCTGGGCCCTGATCGCGAACGGCGTGGTGATGCTGCGCCGGGAGCGGGTCAGCGCGGCCAACGCGCTCTCGCTGCTCGCGGGCGTCGGGGTGCTGGGCGTCGTGGTGGGCGCGGCCGTCGTCTTCCTGTCGGACGTGCCCGACTGGCTCACCACCGCCGTCACCTCGGTGGTGCTGGTGGTCGGCTACCTCGCGTTCCTGTTCGTCGCCCTGCTCGGCTACTGCGCGGTCTACAGCGGGCTCAGCGCGCGCACCCAGCCCGCGGCGGTCATCGTGCTCGGCGCCGGGTTGACCGGTGGGCGGGTTCCCCCGCTGCTGGCCAGCAGGCTCGACCGCGCGGTCCAGTGGCGGGAGCGCACCGGGTCGGACCCGCTCATCGTCGTCTCCGGCGGTCGGGGAGCCGACGAGGACGTCTCCGAGGCCGAGGCGATGAGCACCTACCTGCGGGCCGAGGGGGTGCCCGGGAGCCGGATCGTGCTCGAAGAGCGGGCGACGACCACCGAGCAGAACCTGCGCGAGAGCATGGACCTGCTGACCAGCGATGGACACACCGGCCCGGTCCTGGCGGTCACCAACGACTACCACGTCTTCCGCACCGCGGTGCTCGCCCGCAGGCTGGGGCTGCGCGTGGCGGTGGTCGGCGCGCGCACCGCGAGCTACTTCGTCCCGAGCGCCTTCCTGCGCGAGTTCGCCGCGCTGCTCGTGCAGTACCGGCGTGCGAACGCCGCGGCGATCCTGGTCCTCGCCGCCGTTCCACCCGTGGTGCACCTGCTCGCCTAGATCGGAACCTCTCGTCGGGCAAGACACCCCGCGCGGTCACTCCAGGTACAACCACTCCCCCACAGCGGCCACTCGCCGCTGGTCGACGCGCCTCGGACGTCACGGTGCGTCACCCCCTGGACAACGAGGGCGCATTGGTCTAGACAAATAAGCACGCCGCGGCCCCCCCTGCACGCCGCGCGTCCTGGAGGTTGTCATGCGACGACGCCTGTCCTCTGCCCTCACCGCGCTCGGCCTCGCCGCGGCCTGCGCGCTCCTGCCCACCACCCCCGCGGCCGCCGCCGGCGAGACCGCCGCCTTCAGCAAGTCCTCCGACTGGGGAGGCGGCTGGGAGGGGCGGTTCACCGTCAAGAACACCGGTACCGCGGCGATCACCGGCTGGCGGGTCGAGTTCGACCTGCCGAGCGGCACCACGCTCGGGTCCTACTGGGACGCCCTGCTCACGTCCTCGGGGAACCACCACACGTTCGTCAACCGCGAGTACAACGGCTCGCTCGCCCCCGGCGCGGCGGTCACCTTCGGGTTCCTGGGCAACGGTTCGGGCGCCCCGCTGAACTGCCGCGTCAACGGCCTCGACTGCTCGGGCACCAGCACGCAGCCCGGCGCGCCCGGGGCACCGGCCAACGTGCGCGTCACCTCGACCGGTTCGAGCATCAGCCTGGCCTGGGACCCCGCCCAGGGCACGGTCAGCGGCTACCGGGTCTACGAGGGCAGCACCCTGCGCTCCACCACGACCGGCACCAGCGCCTCGTTCACCGGCATCCCCGCGTGCTCGTCGCGCACCTACGCCGTCGCCGCCTACAACAGCGCGGGCGAGACCCGCGCCACCGCGGTCACCGGCACCACGACCGGCTGCCAGCAGGCCGACCTGCCGAGCCACATCCTCACCGGCTACTGGCACAACTTCGTCAACCCGGCGACCGAGCTGCGGCTGTCGGCGGTGCCCGATGAGTACGACGTGGTCGCGGTCGCGTTCGCCGAGGCGTCCAGCACGCCGGGCGCGGTCACCTTCGGGGTCGACCCGGAGCTGTCCGCGGCGCTCGGCGGCTACACCGACGCCCAGTTCACCGCCGACGTCGCGGCGCTGAAGTCGCGCGGCAAGAAGGTGATCCTGTCCGTGGGCGGCGAGGCGGGCCGGGTGGCGGTCGGTGACGCGACCTCGGCGGCGAACTTCGCGAGCAGCGTCCGGTCGATCATGACCCGGTACGGCTTCGACGGGGTGGACATCGACCTGGAGAACGGGCTGAACCCCACCTACATGGCCCAGGCGCTGCGCACCCTGCGCGGCCAGGTCGGCTCCGGCCTGATCATCACGATGGCGCCGCAGACGATCGACATGCAGTCCACCGGCAGCTCGTACTTCGCCCTGGCGCTGGGCATCAAGGACATCCTGACGGTGGTGCACACGCAGTTCTACAACTCCGGCTCGATGCTGGGCTGCGACCAGTCGGCCGCCTACGGCCAGGGCTCGGTCAACTTCATCACCGCGCTGGCCTGCATCCAGCTGGAGAACGGCCTGCGCCCGGACCAGGTCGCCATCGGCCTGCCCGCGGGCCAGGGCGCGGCGGGCGGCGGCGTGGTGGCGCCGTCGGTGGTCAACAACGCGCTGGACTGCCTCGCGCGCGCCACCAACTGCGGCTCGTTCCGGCCGCCGCGCACCTACCCCGGGATCCGGGGTGCGATGACCTGGTCGATCAACTGGGACGTCACGAACGGCAACAGCTTCGCGCGCACGGTCGCCCCGCACCTGGACACGCTGCCGTGAGGCGGGCGATCGCGGCGCTGGCCGCCGTCCTGCTGCCGCTCACGGGGGTGGTGCCCGCGTCGGCCGCGAACCTGCTGACCAACGCGGGCTTCGAGTCCGGCACCCTCGACGGCTGGTCCTGCGCGGGCGGGTCGGTGGTCTCGACCCCGGTCCACTCGGGCACCCGCGCGCTCGCCGCCGCGGACTACGGCAAGTGCGCGCAGACCGTGGCCGTGCGGCCGAGCACCACGTACACGGTGTCGGCGTGGGTGCGCGGCAACCCGGTGTACCTGGGGGTGACCGGTGGGCCCTCGACGTGGGCCGCGCCCTCGGCCTACCAGCAGCTGTCGCTGACGTTCACCAGCGGCCCGGGCCAGACCTCGGCCGAGCTGTACCTGCACGGCTGGTACGGCGCGGGCACCTACTACGCCGACGACGTGGTGCTCGACGGCCCGGGTGGCGGCACGCCGGGCACGCCCGCGACACCGGGTGGTCCGACGGCGACCGCCACGGCGTCGTCGATCGCGCTGAGCTGGCCCGCCGCCTCCGGCGCGACCGGCTACCGCGTGTACGAGGGCACGGCCCTGCGCGCCACGACGTCCGGCACCTCGACGACGATCTCCGGGCTGGGCGCGTGCACGACGCACACCTACGCGGTCGCGGCGTACAACGCGGCGGGTGAGTCGGGCCGCAGCGCCGAGGTGTCGGCCACGACGGCGGGGTGCCAGCAGGCCGACCTGCCCAGGCACGCGCTGATCGGCTACCTGCACACGAGCTTCGCCAACGGCTCCGGCTACGTGCGGATGGCCGACGTCCCGGCCGCGTGGGACGTCATCAACCTCGCCTTCGGCGAGCCGACGTCGGTGACCAGCGGCGACATCCGGTTCGCGCTCTGCCCGGTGGCCGAGTGCCCGAACGTCGAGTCGGAGGCGGAGTTCACCGCCGCGGTCCGCGCCAAGCAGGCGCAGGGCAAGAAGGTGCTGCTGTCGATCGGCGGCCAGAACGGCCAGGTGCAGCTGACCACGGCCGCGGCGCGGGACAGGTTCGTGGCGTCGGTGTCGGCCATCGTCGACCGGTACGGCCTCAACGGCCTCGACGTCGACTTCGAGGGCCACTCCCTCTACCTCGACCAGGGTGACACCGACTTCCGCAACCCGACGACCCCGGTGGTGGTGAACCTCATCGCCGCGCTGCGGTCGCTGAAGTCCCGCTACGGCGCGGGTTTCGTGCTGTCGATGGCACCGGAGACCTTCTTCGTCCAGGTGGGCCACCAGTTCTACGGCGGCACCGGCGCCGGGGACAACCGGACCGGTTCCTACCTGCCGGTGATCCACGCGCTGCGGGACGCGCTGACCGTGCTGCACGTCCAGGACTACAACTCCGGTCCGGTGATGGGCCTGGACGGCCAGTACCACACGATGGGCGGCGCGGACTTCCACGTCGCCATGACCGACATGCTCAAGGCCGGGTTCCCCGTCGCCAACACCGGTCAGGTGTTCCCCGGCCTGCGCGAGGACCAGATCGCGTTCGGGGTGCCCGCCGCGGTCAGCGCGGGCAACGGCCACACCGCGCCCGCCGCCGTGCAGCAGGCGCTGACCTGCCTGACCCGAAACCAGGGCTGCGGGGGCTACGCGCTGCGCGGCGGGGCGTCACCGGCCCTGCGCGGGCTGATGACGTGGTCGATCAACTGGGACCGCTACTACGGGTGGGAGTTCCAGAACAGCCACCGGCCGTTCCTGGACACCCTGCCCTGACCCACCAGCGGGCCGGGACACCGGGCGCCCTCGTCGGGGCATGGCGAGGGCGCCCGGTCCCGCGCGCTACTCCCAGCGGAAGGTGCGGGCGGCGATGGCGCTGAACACGACCGTGTAGGCCGCCATCAGGCCCAGTTGCAGCGCGGGCGGGAAGTCGCCGCTCCACGAGTCCCGGATGGCCTGCAGGGCCGCGCCCATCGGGGTGGCGGTGCCGATGGCCGACAGCGGGCCGGGCAGCAGCTCGACCGGGGTCCACACGCCTGCGAGGAACAGCAGCGGGAACATCACCGCCAGGCCGATCGCGGTCGCGGACTTGCTGCTCTTGACCACCGCGCCGATCAGCAGGCCCAGCGACAGCACGGTGGTGGTGCTGAGCACGAACGCCAGCACGAAGCCTGCGGGGTTGCCGGGCGGCTTGACGCCGAAGGCGAAGCGGGCGAACACGATCAGCAGCACGACCGCGGCGATGGCCAGCAGGACGTTGACGATGATCTGGGCGACCAGCAGCAGCGTCGGGGAGACCGGCGAGGCGGCCAGCCTGCGCAGCACGCCGCGCTCGCGGTAGGTGGCCAGGTACACCGGCATGATGCTCAGGCCCAGCACCGCGAGCACCACCAGCACGGTGACGCCGGGGATGAACGTGTCGATCACCGCGGCGCCGCCGAAGCCGTCGTAGGGCTGGCGGAAGCCGGGGATGATGCCGAAGATCGTCATCAGGAACAGCGGGAACGCCAGCGTCATCACCGCGGTCGCGGGGTCGCGCAGCATGAGCTTGGTCTCGGTGAAGGTCATCTTGCCCAGGGCGTTCATCGGGCGGCCTCCTCGGTCTGGGTGGGGGCGGGGGCGGCACCGGTCATGGCGAGGAACGCGTCCTCCAACCCGGCCTGGTGCACCTGCAGCCCGGTCGGGACGACGTCGAGGCGGGCCAGCGCGGTGGTCAGCACCTGGAGCAGGTCGCCGGAGCCGGTGACGCTGACCGACTCGCCCTTGCGGTCCACGCCCGCGACGCCGGGCAGCGCCAGCAGGGTGTCGTCACCGACGGGGGCCGACGGGGTGAAGCTGACGCGCTGGTCGCCGCCCGCGCGGGCGACGATCGCGGCCGGGGTGTCCACGGCGGCGACCGCGCCGTCGTGGAAGACCGCGACCCGGTCGCAGAGCCGCTCGGCCTCGTCCATGAAGTGCGTGACGAGCAGGACGGTGACGCCGCGGTCGCGGATGCGCTCGATGAGGTGCCAGGTGTCGCGGCGGGCCTGCGGGTCCAGCCCGGTGGTCAGCTCGTCGAGGATGGCGACCTTGGGGTTGCCGACCAGGGCCAAGGCGATGAACAGCCGCTGCTTCTGCCCGCCGGAGAGCTTGCCGAAGCGGGCGTTGCGCTTCTCGGCCAGGCCCCACTCCTCCAGCAGGGACTTCCAGTCCGCGGGGTGGGCGTGGAAGGAGCTGTAGAGGTCGAGCGCCTCCCAGACCTTCATGTTGTCCGGCAGCGCGCTCTCCTGCAGCTGCACGCCCAGGTCGGCGCGCAGGGCGGCGGGGTGCTCGGCGGGGTTCATGCCCAGGACGCTGATCCGCCCGGAGTCGGCCCGGCGCAGGCCCTCCAGGCACTCGACGGTCGTGGTCTTGCCCGCGCCGTTGCGGCCCAGGATGCCGAAGACCTCGCCCTCCTCGACGGAGAACGTCACGTCGCGCAGCGCGACGTGGTCGCCGTACCGCTTGGCCAGGTGCTCGACTTCGATGATCGGCATCGTCGCGATCCCTCCACTTCCCGCGATCTTGGGGACAAGGCTATTGCCCGCCCGCCCGCGGCGACATCCGTGTACGCCCCCGACCCGGTGGGCCTTCCCCCACCCCCCGATTGGAGCAGCCAGCACGTCCATCAGCAGCTCGACCAGGGCGAACAGGGGTTGTCCGCGCGCGCGGTAGGGGATGCGCAGGGGGATCCGGACCCGTTGGTGTGCGCTAGAAAACAGCTTTGTCAGGGCGTACCGGCACCACAGTCCGTTGACCGGCGCGCGACAGCGCTCTCAGTGGACGGTGCCACATGCGGATCATCGGGAACGGGTTCTTAGCGCGACACCTGAGCACCCTGGTCGACCGGCACCCCGGCGCCGTCGTGCTGGCGGCGGGGGTGTCGCTGGTGTCCACCGGCGACCACGACGCGGCGTTCGCCAGGGAGCGGGCGCTGGTGGCCGAGACCGCCCGCCGCTGCCGCGAGCGCGGCGAGGTCCTGGTGCTGCTGTCGACGGCCTCGGCCGCGGTGTACGGCACGCCGGGCTGCCTGGGCGAGGAGGAGTGCGCGCACGAGGGCACCACGCCCTACGGCAGGCACAAGCGGGACATGGAGCGGGTGGTGCGCGAGAGCGGCTGCCGGTGGCTGGTGCTGCGCCTGACCCACCTCGTCGGACCGGACCAGCCCGCGCACCAGCTGGTCCCGACCCTCATCCGCGACGCCCGCTCGGGCGTCGTCCGCGTCTTCACCCGCGCCCGCCGGGACCTGATGGACGTGCAGGACTTCCTGGCCGCGCTGGACGCGCTGCTGGCCGCCGGTGTCACCGGCGAGGTCGTCAACGTCGCCTCCGGCGTCTCGGTGCCGGTGCTCGACGTCGTCCAGCACGTGACCGGGCTGCTGGGGGTCGTCCCGCAGTTCGACCTCGTCGACCGCCGCAGCGACCACGTGGTGCGGGTGTCCCGGCTGCGCGAGCTGACCGGCAGGGCCGAGCTGGGGGCGCTGGGGTACCGGGACGTGCTCGACCGGTACGTGCCCGTCCTGGACGCCCAGCAGGGCCAGTTCGTCCGCTGAGGACACCCGGGGGCGCTCAGCCCGTCGGGAGCGCCCCCCGCACCACGCGCCACTCGTCGTCGCGCAGGGGCACCTCGCGCAGGGCCGGGCGGGCGCCCGCGCCGGTCATGGCCGCGACGACCTCGGGCCGCTGGAGCGCGGCGAAGGTCGAGTTGACGGTGATGACCTCGGTCATGGCGGCGTTGACCACGGGGTGCCGCAGGGCGAGCGCGCCCACCCAGCGGGAGATGTTCTCCGCCTCCGCGGTGGGGACCAGCGCGGCGCGGTCGACCAGGGTGGTGCGGCAGTCGGGGTAGCGCACGTCCTGGGTGGTGGCCGCGGTCCAGGGCGTCTCCACGACCTCCGCGATGGCGCGCTGCGCGCGGGCGGCGAGGCCCGGGGCGTGGCCGTGCCCGCGCAGCGCGCGGGACAGCGCCACCGCGGAGCGGGCGGCCGAGGACATGCCGGTGCCGTAGACGGGGTTGAACGCCACCACGGAGTCCCCGAGGGCGACCAGGCCCTCCGGCCAGCCCTCGCCCCCGCAGTGCAACCTGCGGTTGGCGGCGCTGCGCGAGGCGCGCGGGGCGGTCAGCGGCTCGGCGGCGCCCATGAGGCGGGCGATCACCGGGTCGCGCAGGGAGGCGGCGTACTCGGCGAAGCCCGCCTCGTCGACCGGCGGGGTGGCGCCCCGGGTGCCGGTGAGGCTGATGATCCACCGACCGTCCTCGACCGGGACGAGGCTGGCCGAGCGGCCGGGCTGCCCGCTGCGGTAGTCGGCGAAGACGTTGACCACCGGGAAGCCGGTCTCCGCGCCGCGCGGGGCGGCGAACACGCGGGTGCTGTAGGCCAGCCCGGAGTCGACCACCTCCTCGGCGGGCTCCGGGGCGCCGAGGGCGGTCAGCCAGTGGCCCAGGCGCGAGGCGCGGCCGGTGCAGTCGACCACGAGGTCGGCGGGCACGACCTCGCCGTCGACGACGACCCCGGTGACCCGCCCCGCGGTGCCCGCCAGCCCGTCGACCTCGCCCGCGCGCACGGTCACCCCGGGCAGGGCGAGCGCGGCCTCGCGGACGGTCCAGTCGGTGAGGTCGCGGGTGCAGGTGATCATGAACTCGGTGGCCGGGAACCGGTGCTGCCAGCCGTCGGCGGACAGCGTCACCACGTCCTCGGGCACGCCGAGGCGGTGCGCGCCGCGGGCGCGCAGCCGGTCGGTGGTGCCGGGCAGCAGCTCGTCCATCGCGCGGGCGCCGCCGGACATGAGCACGTGCAGGTGCTGGGCCTGCGGCACGCCGCGGCGCGGGCGCGGGCCGTCGGGCAGCGCGTCGCGCTCGACCACGGTGACCCGGTCGGTGCGCCCGGCCAGGGCGGCGGCGGCCAGCGTCCCGGCGAGGCCGCCGCCGAGGACGACCGCGTGCGTCGGGTTCATTCGCTCTCCCTCGCGACGTGGTCGGTGAGCCAGCGCTCCACGGCGGCCGCGACGTGCGCGGCGTGCTCACCGACCATGGTGAAGTGGTTGCCCGGCACGTCGACGCCGGTGTGCTCGAACGGCCAGGAGGTGCGCCAGCTGTCGTCGGCCCACTCCCCCAGCGGCTCGGACGCGCGCACCAGCAGCGTGGGCGCGGTCAGCGGCGCGGGCTTCCAGTCCAGGAACCGCTCGTAGTAAGCCGAGGAGGCGGTCAGCCGGGTGTCGTCGACCGGGACGTAGGCCTCCTGCCGGTCGAGCACCCCCTCCACCAGCTCGCCGCGCCACTCGACCATCGGCGCGGCGTTCTCCCAGGAGTACAGGTCCAGCAGCACCAGCCCGGCGACCGGCCTGCCGCGGCCCTCCAGGTGCTGGGCCAGCGCGTGCGCGGTGATGGCCCCGGCGGAGTGGCCGACGAGCACGACCGGGCCGTCGACGTGCTCGTCGAGGGTCGCGGCGAGGAAGGCCAGGACGGTGTCGGAGTCGGCCGGGACCAGCTCGCCCGCGACGAAGCCGGGCAGCGGCAGGGCCAGCACCTCGCGCACGCCGCGCAGCGACCCCGCCACCCTGGCGAACTCGTGCGCGCCGGAGATCGGGGACAGCCCGGCCACGCAGACCAGGGTGGGCGCGGTGTCGCCCCGGCTCAGCCGCACGGGGGGCTGCGGGGCGAGCCGGTCCAGGTCGGTGGTGCCGGGCCGGAAGGCCGCGATGTCGTTGACCAGCGGCAGGAACTCGTCGAGCCTGCCCGCGGCGACGGCGGCGGAGTACAGCTCGGTGAGCAGCCCCGGGCCCGCGGCGTGGGGCACCCCGGCCGGGCCGCCGTCGAACTCCGCGCGCAGGCGCTCGGCGAGGTCGACCGGGGTGGGGTGGTCGAACAGGACGGTGGCGGGCAGGGCCAGGCCGGTGTCGTCGCGCAGGCGGTCGCGCAGGTCCATCGCGGTCAGCGAGTCGAAGCCGGACTCCAGGAAGGACCGGTCGGCCTCGACGTCCTCGGGCCCGGCGTGGCCGAGCGCGGCGGCGGCGTGCGAGCGGACCAGGTCGAGCAGCGCGGCGGCGCGCTCGGCGGCGGGGACCGCGGCCAGCCGCTCACCGAAGCCGCGCGCGGCGCCCGCGTCCTCGGTGTCCACCGTGTCCTGCACGGTGTGCAGCTCGCGGAACAGGGTGGGCGGGCGCAGCGCGGCCCAGGACCCGACCAGGCGCGGCCAGTCGACGTCCGCGACGACCACCGGCTCCTCCCCCGCGCCGACGGCGGCGGCGAGGGCGGCCAGGGCGGTGTCGGCGGGCATCGGGCGCAGGCCGCGCCCGAGGAGCACGGCGTCGGACTCGGCATCCACCGAGGGCCAGGGGCCCCAGGCCACGGCCGTGGCGGTGGCGCCGCGGGCGCGCCGGTCGCGGGCCAACTGCTCCAGGCCCGCGCAGACCAGCCCGTGCGCGCCCTGCCCGACCGCGCCCCAGGTGGAGGCGGCGGAGGAGAACAGGACGAACGCGTCGAGGTCGCGCCCGGCCAGGGCCCGGTCGAGGTCGCGGGCGGTGTCGAGGGCCGACAGGTCGGGGTCCAGCTCGGTCAGCGGGGCCAGTTCGCCCTCGTCGACCACGTGCACCACGGCGCTGACCGCGCCGCCGCGCTCGGCCTCGGCCAGGGCCGCGGCGGTGGGGCCGGGGCCCAGCGGCACGGCCTCGGCACCGGCGTCGGCCAGCCACGCCGCCACGAGCCGCCCGCGCGGGGAGTCCACGTCGGTGACCAGGACCCGGCCGCGGGGCCGCCACGGCTCGGCGCCCGCGGGCAGCGGGGCGGGGACGAGGCGGCGGGCCTCGACCCCGCCGCGGCCGATGAGGACCTGGTCCTCGCCGTGGTCGCCGTCGAGGACGGCGGCGAGCCGGTCGAGCGCGGCGGGGTCGGCGTCCTCGGGCAGCTGGACCATGCCCGCCCAGGTCTGCGAGGACTCGATGGCGGCGGTGCGCCCGACGGCCCACAGCGCGGCCGGGTCGGGGCCGACGGTGGCCGTCCACACCTGGCACTCGGGGTGGGTGGCGACGAAGCGCAGGGTGGAGCCGAACGGGTCGGCGCCCAGCGGCAGGAACGACAGCACGGGGCGGGCGCTGTCGAGCGGCACGTCGGTGACCACCTCGGCGCCGAGCCGGTCGGCGGCGGCGCGGACCCAGGGGTGGTCGGCCCGCTCCGGCGGGGCCAGGACCAGCCACGGCCTGCGGTCGTGGGCGGGGCCGGGGTCGACCGGCAGCCAGGCGACGCGGTAGCGGGCGGCCTCGACCGCGGAGTCCCGCTCGCGCCCGCTGCGCCAGGCGGCCAGCGCGGGCAGCACGGCGGCGACGGCGTCGGGCTCGGCGTCGATGAGGTCGGCCACCGCGGCGGGGTCGGCGGCGCGCACGGCGGCCCACAGGTCGGCGTCGGGCTCCGGCGCGGCCTGCGGCGCGGGGGCGGGCTTGGGCCAGAACGCCTTGCGCTGGAAGGCGTAGGTGGGCAGCGGGACCGGGTGCGCCCCGGGCAGGGCGGCGGTCCAGTCCACAGTGGAACCGGTGGCGTGCAGGAAGCCGAGGGCCGCGGCCAGGGCGGGGGCCTCGTCGGCGCGCACGGCGGGGACGCAGGGCAGGTCGTCGGAGCGGGTCAGGGCGGTGAGCACGGCGTCGGGGCCGACCTCGACGGCGCGGCCGACGCCGAGGCCGGGCAGGTGCGCGACGGCGTCGGCGTAGCGGACCGCGTCGCGGGCGTTGCGCACCCAGTGCTCGACGTCGAGGACTTCGGCGGTGACGGGCCCGCCGGTCACCGTGGACACCAGCGTCCTGGTGGGCGGGGCGAACTCGACCCCGCGCAGGACCTCGCGGTACTCGTCGAGGACCGGGTCGATGAGCGCGGAGTGGAAGGCGTGGCTGACCGAGAGCTCCTTGGAGCGGAAGCCCGTCGCGGCGGCGCGGACGGCGTCGGCGTCGCCGGAGAGCACCACCGACTCCGGCCCGTTGACCGCGGCGAGGCTGACCCCCGCGCCCAGCAGCGGCGCCACCTCGGCCTCGGAGGCCACGACGGCGACCATCGCGCCGGTCTCGGGCAGCGCGTCCATCAGCGCGCCGCGGGCGGCGACGAGCGCGCACGCGTCGCGCAGCGAGAGCACGCCCGCGAGGTGGGCGGCGGCGATCTCGCCCACCGAGTGCCCGATGAGCACGTCGGGGCGCACGCCCCAGGCCTCCAGGGTGCGGGCGGTGGCGACGGAGACGGCGAACAGGCCCGGCTGGGCGATCCGCGTCCGGTCGACGGGGCCGCCCGCGGCCAGCACCGCGCGCACGTCGGGCGGGAAGCAGTCGAGCACCTCGGCCCAGGCGGCGGCGAAGGCGGGGAACGCCGCGGCCAGGCCCAAGCCCATCCCCGCGCGCTGCGCGCCTTGGCCGCTGCACAGGAACGCGGTGCGCCCGGACGCCGTGGGGACCTCCTGGCCGTCCCAGGCGGCCAGGCCCCGGGCGCCCACGACGACGGCCCGGCGGCGCAGCAGGGCGCGCGTGGTGGCCAGCGACAGCGCCACGTCGGCCTCGGCCTCCGGGTGCTCGCGCAGGTGGGCGGCGAGCCGGTCGACCTGGGCGCGCAGGGCGGCGGGGCTGTGCGCGGAGACGACGAACGGGACCGCGCCGACCGGCTCGGCGGCCGGGCGCGGTGCGGGCGCGGGCGGTTCCTCGACGATGACGTGGGCGTTGGTGCCGCTGATGCCGAACGAGGACACGCCAGCGCGGCGCACCCGCTCCCCCGGCTCCCAGGGCCGGGCCTCGGTCAGCAGCTCGACCTCGCCCGCGCTCCAGTCCACGTGCGGGGTGGGCTCGGCGGCGTGCAGGGTCCTGGGCAGCAGGCCGTGGCGCAGCGCCAGGACGACCTTGAGCACCCCGCCGACGCCGGAGGCGGCCTGGCTGTGGCCCAGGTTGGACTTGAGCGAGCCCAGCAGCAGCGGCCCGCGCCCGCCGCGGGCGCGGCCGTAGGTCTCCAGCAGCGCCTGGGCCTCGATGGGGTCGCCGAGGCGGGTGCCGGTGCCGTGCGCCTCGACGGCGTCCACGTCGGACGGTTCCAGGCCCGCGTCGGCCAGCGCGCGCTGGATGACCCGGCGCTGGGCGGGCCCGTTGGGGGCGGTGAGGCCGTTGGAGGCGCCGTCGGAGTTCACCGCGGACCCGCGCACCACGGCCAGGACGGGGTGGCCGTTGGCGCGCGCGTCGGAAAGCCGTTCGAGCACGAGCACGCCCGCGCCCTCGGCCCAGCCGGTGCCGTCGGCGCCCGCGCCGAAGGCCTTGCACCGGCCGTCGGGGGCCAGGCCGCCCTGGCGGGAGAACTCCAGGAACGCACCGGGCGTGGCCATCACGGTGACCCCGCCCGCCAGCGCGAGCGCGGACTCCCCCGAGCGCAGCGACCGCACCGCCAAGTGCAGGGCGACCAACGACGACGAGCAGGCGGTGTCGACGGTGACCGCGGGACCCTCCAGGCCCAGGGCGTAGGCGACCCGGCCGGAGACCACGGACCCGGCATTGCCGGTGGCGATGTGCCCGTCGACCGGCTCGCCGGAGGCCACCAGCAGCGGGGTGTAGTCCTGCCCGCTCGCGCCGACGAACACCCCGGTGGCGCTGCCGCGCAGCCCGGACGGGTCGATGCCCGCGCGCTCCAGGGCCTCCCAGGAGGTCTCCAGCAGCAGCCGCTGCTGGGGGTCCATCGCCAGCGCCTCGCGCGGGGAAATCCCGAAGAACCCGGCGTCGAAGTCACCGACGTCGTGCAGGAAGCCGCCCTCGCCGGTCAGGCCCTCGGCGCCGCGCAGCGCGGCGAGGTCCCAGCCGCGGTTGGCCGGGAAGCCGGTGACGGCGTCCGCGCCGGTGCGCACCAGCTCCCACAGGTCCTCCGGGGAGCGCACGCCGCCGGGGTAGCGGCAGCCCATGCCCACCACCACGACCGGGTCCGGCTGGGCGTCCTCCAGCTCCCGCACCCGCGCGCGGGTGCGGTGCAGCTCGGTGATGACCTTCTTCAGGTACTCGCGGAGCTTGTCCGCCTCGGTCGCCGGTGCGCTCACAGCAGTCCCAAGTCCTTGTCGACGATGTCGAACAGATCGCTGTCGGAGGCCTCGTCGAGGTCGAGCCCGTCGCCCTCGGCGGGTTCGTCGTCGAGGGCGGCCAGCGCGCGGCGCAGCCGGGCGGCCAGCCGGGCGCGGTCGTCGCCGCCCAGGTCCAGCTCCTCGACCCTGGCCAGGCCAGCCAGCAGGCCGTCGACCTCGTCGGCCTCGGCGCCGAGCACCGCCTCCACCAGGTGCCCGGCCAGCTCCTGCGGCGTCGGGTAGTCGAAGACCACCGCCGCCGACAGGACCGCGCCGGTGGCCGCGGCGAGCCGGTTGCGCAGCTCCACCGCGGTCAGCGAGTCGAAGCCGACGTCGCGGAACGCCCGGTCGGCGGCGACCGCCTCCGGGCCGGGGTGGCCCAGGACGGCGGCGGCCTCGGCGCGGACCAGCTCGGTCAGCTCGGCGCGCGCCCCGGCCCGGTCGAGCGCGGCGAGCCGGGCCCGCAGCTCGGCCCCGCCGTCGGCGGCGACCGGCGGCGCGGACGCCGCCACCGCCTCGGGCAGCGCGTCGAACAGCGGGCGGTGGCGGGCGGCGGTGAACGCCGGGGCGAACCGGGCCCAGTCCACGTCGGCCACGGCGACGGCGGTGTCGCCCGCGGCCAGGGCGGTGAACAGCGCGTGCACGGCCGCGTCGGGGTCCATCGCGCGCACGCCCTGGTGGTCGAGCACGGCGGTGGCCTCCCCGCCCGCCATGCCGCCGTCGGCCCAGGGGCCCCACGCCACCGACGTGGCGGGCAACCCGGCGGCCCCGCGGCGCTCCGCGAGCGCGTCGAGGTGGGCGTTGGCGGCGGCGTAGGCGGCCTGCCCGGCGCTGCCCCACGTGGCCGAGATGGAGGAGAACAGGACGAACGCGTCCAGCTCCCGCCCGGCGACCAGCTCGTGCAGGTGCGCCGCGCCCTCGGCCTTGCCGCGCAGCACGGCGGCGGCCTCGGCCGGGGTCAGCGCGTCGGTGGGCTGGAACTGGCCGACCCCCGCGGCGTGCACGACGGTGCGAAGGTCGGGGTGCGCGGCGACGACCTCGGCGAGCCGGTCGCGTTCGGCGGCGTCGCAGGCCACCACCTCGACCCGCGCGCCCAGTACCGTGAGCCGGTCGACCAGCTCGGCGGCGCCCGGGGTGTCCGCGCCGCGGCGGCTGGTGAGCACGACCCCCTCGGCGCCGCGGGCGATCAGCGCCTCGGCCACGCGGACGCCCAGGGCGCCGGTGCCGCCGGTGATCAGGGCGGTGCCGCTGGTGCGCCAGTCGCGGGCGACCGGGGCGGGGGCGTGCTCGACGCGGCGGACGAGCGCGCGCCCGTCGACGACCCGGACCTGGTCCTCGCCGCCGCCCGCGAGCAGGGCGCGGACGGTGGCGTCGGCGGTCGCGGCCTCGACCAGCCCACCCCAGCGGGCCGGGCGCTCCAGGCCCAGGACCCGGCCCAGGCCCCACACCTGGGCCTGCTCGGGCTCGTCGTCGCGGGTCAGGCACCACAGCGGGGCGTCGAGGTCGGCGTCGGCGAGGGCCTGGGCGAGCAGCAGGGTGCCCGCGAAGCCGCCGGTGAGCCCGTCGTGGACGCCGGTGTCGTCCGCCAGCAGCGACACGACCCGGTCCACGGGCGGCTGCGCGGACAGGCGGGCGGCCAGCGGCCCGCGCGACCCGGCCGGGTTGACGACGAACTCCGCGACCTGCGCCCCGTCCGCGGCCAGGCCCGCCAGCACCTCGTCCACCCACGGGGTGCGGGTGGGCGGGACGGCGACGAGGACGCGCCCGGTCAGCGCGGCCGGGGTGACCTCGTGCTCGTGCCAGGTGGCGCGGTAGCGCCAGCCGTCCGCGGCGCCGCGCCCGGCGCGGTCGCGGTGCAGGGCGGTGAGCGCGGGCAGCACCCCGCGCAGGTGCTCGGGGTCGACGGCGAGGGCGGCGGCCAGCTCGTCGGGGTCGCTGGCGGCGACCTCGGCCCAGAACCCGCCGTCGGCGGCCGGGGCCGGGGCCGCGGTGGGCGTCACCCAGTGGTGCTCGCGCTGGAAGGCGTAGGTGGGCAGCGCGACCGGGCGCGCGCCCACCCCGGTGAAGAACGCCGCCCAGTCCACGGCCGCGCCGTTCGCGTGCAGCGCGGCGACGCCCGCGACGAGCGATTCCGGCTCGGGCCGGTCGGCGCGCAGCAGCGGGACGACCGCGGCGGGGGCGTCGGCGGGCAGGCAGCCCGCGGTGAGCGCGCTGAGCACCCCGCCCGCGCCCAGCTCGGCGAAGCGGTGCACGCCGCGCCCGGCCAGCGTGGCCACGCCGTCGGCGAAGCGGACCGCGGACCGGGCCTGGCGGACCCAGTAGTCGGCGGTGGCGATCTCGGGCCCGGCGACGTCGCCGGTCACGTTCGACACGACCGGGACCCGCGGGGCGTGGAAGGTCAGCCCTTCGGCCACCGCGCGGAACCGCTCCAGCACCGGCTCCACCCTGGCGGAGTGGAAGGCCAGGCCCACGGCGAGGCGCTTGGCCTTGGCGAACCCGGCGGCGACGCGCTCGACGGCGTCGGCGTCGCCGGAGAGCACGACCGAGCGCGGGCCGTTGACCGCGGCGATCTCCACACCCGGCGCGCAGACCACCTCGTCCTCGGCGGCCTGCACCGCGACCATCGCCCCGCCGGGGCCCAGCTCGCGCATGAGCGAGCCGCGGGCCAGCACCAGGGCGCAGGCGTCGTCGAGGTCGAGCACCCCGGCCACGTGCGCGGCGGCCAGTTCCCCGATGGAGTGGCCCAGCAGCGCGTCGGGGCGCACGCCCCAGGACCCCGCGAGCCGGGCCAGGGCGACGCCCAGGGCGAACAGCGCCACCTGGGTGAAGTCGGTCCGGTCGAGCAGGGCCGCCTCGGGCGTGCCGTCGTCGGCGAAGGCGACCTCGCGCAGCGGCCGGTCCAGCCCGGCGTCGACGCGGGCGCAGACCTCGTCGAACGCGTCGGCGAACACCGGGTAGGCGGCGTAGAGGTCGCGCCCGGCGCCCGCGCGCTGCGAGCCCTGGCCGGGGAACAGGAAGGCGGTGCCGCCGAGCCCGGGGCGGGCGGTGCCGGTCGTGCCCCGCCCGGCCGCGAGCGCGTCGAGGCCCGCGAGCAGTTCCTCGGCGTCACGGCCGACGACCGCGCCGCGGTGCTCCAGGTGCGCGCGGCCGGTGGCCAGCGCCGCGGCGACGTCGCCGGGGTGCGGGCCGTGCGCGCGGACGTGCTCGGCGAGCCTGGCCGCTTGCGCGCGCAGGGCGTGCGGGGTCGCGCCGGACAGCAGCCACGGGACGGTGGTCGCGGCGGGTTCGGGTGCCTCGGGTCCCACCTCGGGGGCCTGCTCCAGGACGACGTGGGCGTTGGTGCCGCTGATGCCGAACGCGGACACGCCCGCGCGGCGCGGGCGGCCGGTCTCGGGCCAGGCCGTCGTCTCGTCGGCCAGGCGCACCGCGCCCGCGGTCCAGTCGACGTGGGCGGTGGGCTCGGTGACGTGCAGGGTGCGCGGGACGACGCCGTGGCGCAGCGCGAGCACGGTCTTGATCACCCCGGCGACGCCCGCGGCGGCCTGGGTGTGGCCGATGTTGGACTTCACCGACCCCAGCAGCAGCGGGGTCTCCCGCTCCTGGCCGTAGGTGGCCAGGAGGGCCTGCGCCTCGATGGGGTCGCCCAGGGCGGTGCCGGTGCCGTGCGCCTCGACGACGTCCACATCGGACGCGCGCAGGCCCGCGCCGGCCAGCGCCGAGCGGATGACCCGCTGCTGGGCGGGGCCGTTCGGCGCGGACAGGCCGTTCGACGCCCCGTCCTGGTTGACCGCCGAGCCGCGCAGGACGGCCAGCACGGGGTGGCCCCGGCGCTGGGCGTCGGAGAGGCGTTCCAGCAGGACGACCCCCGCGCCCTCGCCCCAGCCGGTGCCGTCGGCGGAGGTGTCGAAGGCCTTGCAGCGGCCGTCGCCCGCCAGGCCGCGCTGGCGCGCGAAGCCGATGAACATGCCGGGGGTGGCCATCACCGTCGCCCCGCCCGCCAGCGCCAGGTCGCACTCCCCCGACCGCAGCGCCTGGGCGGCCAGGTGCAGGGCGACCAGCGACGCCGAGCAGGCGGTGTCGACGGTGACCGCGGGGCCCTCCAGACCCAGGGCGTAGGACACCCGGCCGGACAGGACGCTGCCCGCGCCGCCGGTGAGCAGGTGGCCCTCGGCGCCCTGCGCCGTGGCCGCGAGCGCGCCGTAGTCCTGGTAGTTGATGCCCGCGAACACGCCGGTGGCGCTGCCGCGCAGGCTGTGCGGGTCGATGCCCGCCCGCTCCACGGCCTCCCAGCAGATCTCCAGCATGAGCCGCTGCTGGGGGTCCATCGCGGCGGCCTCGCGCGGGGAGATCCCGAAGAACCCGGCGTCGAACTCGCCCGCGCCGGTGAGGAAGCCGCCCTCGCGGACGTAGGTGGTGCCGGGCTTGTCCGGGTCGGGGTCGTAGAAGGAGTCCAGGCTCCAGCCGCGGTCGGCGGGCACGGCGCCCACGGCGTCGCGGCCCGCGACCAGCAGCTCCCACAGCGCCTCCGGGTCGCTGACCCCGCCGGGCAGGCGCAGGCCGAGGCCGACGAGCGCGATCGGCTCGGTGGTCGGCGCGGCGGTGGTCGGGGCGGTGGTCTCGGGGGGGGCGGCCCCGGGGCGCCCGCCAGCTCGGCCAACAGGCGGGTGACCAGGGCCAGGGGGG
>NZ_MKQR01000010.1 GCF_001940455.1 Actinokineospora bangkokensis
GTGGTCTGGGGGGCGGCGGCCCCGGGGGGCGCCCGCCAGCTCGGCCAGCAGCCGGTCGACCAGGGCCAGCGGGGTGGGGTGGTCGAACACGGCCGTGACCGGCAGCCGGACGCCGGTGGCCGCGGCCAGCGCGTTGCGGAACTCGACCGCGGTCAACGAGTCGAAGCCCAGGTCGCGGAAGGACTTGCCGGGCTCGACGGCGTCGGTGTCGGGGTGGCGCAGCACGGCGGCGGCGCGGGTGCGCACCAGCTCCAGCGCCACCCGGGGGCGGTCGGCGGCCGCGACGGCGGCCAGGCCCTCGGTCTGCTCCGGGGCGGCGGCCTCGGGGACCGCGGCGGCCTCGGGCAGCTCGGCGAACAGCTCGGTCGGGCGCAGCGCGCGCAGGCCGGGCAGCAGCGCGGCCCAGTCGACGTCCGCGACGACCTCGACCGGTCCGCCGGTGGCGATCACCCGGTCCAGCGCGGCCAGCGCGTCGGCGGGGTCCATCGGGCGGAACCCGTTGCCGCGCAGCCGGTTCTCCCGCACCGCCCCGTCGGCGGCCAGGCCGGTGCCGCCCCAGGCGCCCCAGGCGACCGAGGTGGCGGGCAGGCCGAGGGCGGCGCGGTGGGCGGCGAGGGCGTCGAGGTGGGCGTTGGCGGCGGCGTAGGCGCTCTGGCCCGCGCTGCCCAGCGCGCCCGCGGCGGAGGAGAACAGCACGAACGCGGCGAGGTCGGCGCCGCGGGTCAGCTCGTGCAGGGCGATCGCGCCCTCGGCCTTGACCCGCAGCACGCGGTCGAGGCGCTCGGGGGTGATCGCGTCCACGACGCCGTCGTCGAGCACGCCCGCGGCGTGCACGACGGCGGTGACCCGGCGCCCGTCGAGCGCGGCGGCGAGCTGGTCGCGGTCGGTGACGTCGCAGGCGGTGGCGTCCACGGTGGCGCCGGACGACCGCAGCTCGGCGAGCAGGTCGACGGCGGTGTCGGCGGTGCGGCTGAGCAGCAGCAGGTCGCGCGCGCCGCGGGCGACGAGGTGGCGGGCCAGGGCGGCGCCGAGGCCGCCGACGCCACCGGTGATCACCACGGTGCCGTCGCCGGTCCAGTCGGCGGTGCCCGCGGGGGCGGGCGCCACCCGCTCCAGGCGGCGGCCGAAGGCGCCGGAGGAGCGCAGCGCCACCTGGTCCTCACCGCGCCCGCCCGCCAGGACGCGGGCCAAGTGCGTGCCCAGGCGCCCGTCCGGGGCCGCGGGGACGTCGACCAGACCGCCCCAGCGCTGCGGGTCCTCCAGGGCCACGGCGCGGCCGAAGCCCCAGACGGCGTGCTGCTCCGGGGAGACGGCGTCCGCGCGCCCCACGGCGACCGCGTCGCGGGTCAGCGCCCACAGCGGCGCCTCCACCCCGGCGTCGGCCAGGCCCTGCACGGCGGCCAGCGTGGCGGCGACCGGCCCGGCGGGGTCGCCGCGGTGCGCCAGCGCGAGCAGCGACACCACGCCCACCGGGTCCGGCGCGTCGACGGCGCGCACGGCCGCGGCGACGGCCGCGCGGTCGGCGCCGGGGTCGCAGGCGACGAGGACGGGGGTCGCGCCGTGCGCGCGCAGGGAGTCGGTGACGGCCTCGCCCCAGGCGCCGTCGGCGCCGAGGACGAGCCACGTGCCCGACAGCGTCGCCGGGCGCGGGGCCAGCGGCCGCCAGGTCTCGCGCAGCCGCCAGGCGTCCGAGGTCGCGGCCCGGTCGCGCTCGCGCCGCCACGCCGACAGGGCGGGCAGGGCGTCGCGCAGGGGCGCCTCGGGGGCCAGCGCCAGGACGTCGGCCAGCGCGCCGGACTCGACGGCCGCCCAGAACTCGGCGTCCCCGGCGGCGGCCGGTGCGGGGGCGGGGTGCGCGGCGACGGCGTCGGGCCAGTACCGCTCCTGCTGGAACGGGTAGGTGGGCAGGTCGACCCGCCTGCCGCCGTCGAGCAGCCGGTCCCACGCGGGCACGACCCCGCGCACCACCAGCTCGCCCAGCGACAGCAGCGCCCGGTCGAGGCCGCCGTCGTCGCGGCGCAGCGAGCCCACGGCCACCACCGGCCCGGTCGGCTCGGCCTGCTCCTGCACGGCCATGGTCAGCGACGGGTGCGGGGAGCACTCGACGAACACGCCGAAGCCGTCGGCGGCCAGCCGCGCCGTGGCGCCCGCGAAGTCGACCGTGGCGCGCAGGTTGGCGATCCAGTAGGCCGCGTCCAGCGCGGTGCCGTCCTCGACCTGGCCGGTGAGGGTGGAGTAGAGCGGGACGCGCCCGGCGCGCGGGGCGACCGGGGCCAGCACCCGGGCCAGCTCGTCGCGCAGCCGCTCGACCTGGGCGGAGTGCGAGGCGTAGTCGACCGGCAGCACCTTGGCCCGCACGCCGTCGCGGGTCCACCCGGCGACGAGCTCGTCGACCGGCCCCGGCTCGCCGGAGATGACCACGGCGGCCGGTCCGTTGACCGCCGCGACGCCGACCCGGTCACCGAGGTCCGCGATCGCCTCGCGCACGCGCGCCTCGGGCAGCGCCACCGACGCCATCGCCCCGAGGCCCGACAGCTCGCGCAGCACCTGCGACCGTCGCGCCACGACCAGCGCGCCGTCCTCCAGCGACAGCGCGCCCGCGACGACCGCCGCGGCGATCTCGCCCTGCGAGTGGCCCACCACGGCGGCGGGCTCGATGCCCCAGGAGCGCCACAGCTCGGCCAGCGACACCATCACCGCCCACAGCGCCGGCTGCACGACGTCCACCCGGCCGAGCGCGTCGGCGTCGGCCAGCACGTCGGTGAGGACCCAGTCGACGTGCGGGGCCAGCGCGGCGGCGCACTCCGCGAGGCGGGTGGCGAAGACCGGCGACTCGGCGGCTAGCGCGCCCGCCATGCCCGCCCACTGCGCGCCCTGGCCGGGGAAGACGAACGCGGTGCGCCCGGTCGGGGCGGCGGTGCCGGTGACCGCGGCGGGCGACCCGGCCGCGACCTCGGCCAGCCCGGCGGCGACCTCCTGCGGGGTGCGGCCCACGACCGCGGCCCGGTGCTCGAAGGCCGAGCGGGTGCGGGCCAGCGACCAGGCCAGGTCCAGCGGCTCGGCGGTGACCTCCGACAGCCGCTGGGCCTGGGCGCGCAGGGCGGCGGGGGTGCGGGCGGACAGCGGCACGAGCACCGCGGGCGGGTCCACGCGCGGCGCCGCGGCGGGCTGCGGCTCGCCCGCCTCCAGGATGACGTGGGCGTTGGTGCCGCTGATGCCGAAGGAGGACACGCCCGCGCGGCGCGGTCCGGCGGGCCAGGGCACCGCGGTGGAGGCGACGCGCACAGCGCCCGCGCTCCAGTCGACGTGCGAGCTGGGCTCGGCGGCGTGCAGGGTCGCGGGGATGCGGTCGCGGCCGAGCGCGAGCACGGCCTTGATCACCCCGGCGACGCCCGCGGCGGCCTGGGTGTGGCCGATGTTGGACTTGACCGAGCCCAGCCACAGCGGCTCGGCGCGGTCCTGGCCGTAGGCGGCGAGCACGGCCTGGGCCTCGATCGGGTCACCGAGGGTGGTGCCGGTGCCGTGCGCCTCGACGAAGGCGACGTCGGCGGGGGCCAGCCGGGCGTCGGCCAGCGCGGCCCGGATGACCCGCTGCTGGGCCGGGCCATTGGGGGCGGTGAGCCCGTTGGACGCGCCGTCCTGGTTCACCGCGGAACCCCGCAGCACGGCCAGCACCGGGTGGCCGTTGCGGCGGGCGTCGGACAGGCGCTCGACCAGCAGCAGCCCGGCGCCCTCGGCGAACCCCGTGCCGTCGGCGGAGTCCCCGAACGCCTTGCACCGGCCGTCCTGCGCCAGGCCGCCCTGCAGGGCGAACTCGGTGAACAGGCCCGGGGTGGACATGGTCGTCACGCCACCCGCCAGCGCCAGGTCGCACTCACCGTTGCGCAGCGCCTGCGCGGCCAGGTGCAGGGCCACCAGCGACGACGAGCACGCCGTGTCGACGGTGACGGCGGGGCCCTCGAAGCCGAGGGTGTAGGAGACGCGCCCGGACAGCACGCTCGCGGTGTTGCCGGTGGCGATCTGCCCCTCAAGGTTGGCCGGGCGGCTGAGCAGCAGGGACGTGTAGTCCTGCCCGTTGGTGCCCGCGAAGACGCCGACCGGGGTGCCGCGCAGCGACTTGGGGTCCAGGCCGCCGCGCTCGATGGCCTCCCAGGCGGTTTGCAGCAGCAGGCGCTGCTGGGGGTCCATCGCCAGCGCCTCGCGCGGGGAGATGCCGAAGAAACCCGGGTCGAAGTCCGCGACGTCGTCGAGGAAGCCGCCGAGGAAGGTGCGCGTGGCGTCGGCCCCGGCCAGGTCGTAGACGTGGTCGAGGTCCCAGCCGCGGTCGGCGGGGAACGGGCCGATGGCGTCGCCCCGGCCGTCGAGCAGGGCCCAGAACTGCTCGGGGGTCCGCACGCCGCCGGGGAAGCGGCAGGCCATCGCGACGATGGCGATCGGGTCGTCGTCGACCGCGCGCGGCCCAGCGGCGGCGACGGGGGCGGTGGTCACGGGAGTGACCTGCGCGGCCAGGTGCTCGGCCAGCGCGCGCGGCGTGGGGTGGTCGAAGACGAGGGTGACGGGCAGCTTCAGCTCGGTCAGCCCGGTGATCCGGTTCCGCAGCTCCACCGCGGTCACCGAGTCGAACCCGAGGTCGTGGAACGACCGGTCCGGGTCGACGTCGTCCGCGGTCGCGTAGCCCAGGACGGGGGCGACGCAGGAGCGCACCAGGCGCAGCATCTCCTCCGCGGCGGACTCGCGCGGCGCGGCGGGCAGCGCGGCGCCGCCCTGCTCGGCCAGGTGCTCGGCCAGCGCCCGCGGCGTCGGGTGGTCGAACACGAGGGTGACCGGCAGCTTCAGCTCGGTCAGCCCGGTGATCCGGTTCCGCAGCTCCACCGCGGTCACCGAGTCGAACCCGAGGTCGTGGAACGACCGGTCCGGGTCGACCTCGTCCGCGCCCGCGTAGCCCAGGATCGGCGCGACGCACGAGCGGACCAGGTCGAGCAGGTCGTCCGCGCTCGCCTCGACGACGGCGCCGCCCTGCTCGGCGAGGTGGTCGGCCAGGGCAGCGGGGGTGGGGTGGTCGAACACCAGGGTGACCGGCAGCTTCAGCTCGGTCGCCCCGGTGATCCGGTTCCGCAGCTCCACCGCCGTCACCGAGTCGAACCCGAGGTCGTGGAAGGAGCGCTCGGCGTCGACGGCCTCGGGCCCGGTGTAGCCGAGGATGGCCGCGACGGCGGAGCGCACGACGTCGAGCAGCGCCTCCCGGCTCGACGCCCGGCGGGCGACCGGGGCGGCGGGGGCGGCGGGGGCGGGCGCCTGGACCTCCAGCAGGCGCCGGACCTCGGGGACCTCGCGCAGCACGTGGGAGGTGCGGGTCGCGGTCATCGCGACGAAGAACCGCTCCCAGTCGATGTCGGCCAGCGCCACCGCGGTGTCGGCGCCGACGGCGGTGGCCATGGCGCGCACGGCCAGCTCGGGGTCCATCGCGGGCAGCCCGTGCCTGCGGGCCAGCTCCCCGACGGGCCCGTCGGCCATGCCGCCGCCCGCCCACGGTCCCCAGGCCAGCGCGGTCGCGGGCAGGCCGATGGCGCGGCGGTGGTGGGCGAAGGCGTCGAGGAAGGCGTTGCCGGGGGCGTAGTTGCCCTGCCCGGACGCGCCGAAGGTGCCCGACATGGAGGAGAACAGGACGAACGCGTCGAGGTCGCGGCCCAGCGTCAGCTCGTGCAGGTGGCGGGTGGCGTCGCGCTTGACCGCGAGCACCCTGGCGATCCGCTCGGGGGTGATCGAGTCGAGGACGCCGTCGTCGAGGACCGCGGCGGTGTGCACGACCGCGGTCAGCTCCAGCCCGTCGACGACCGCGGCGAGGGCGGCGCGGTCGGTGACGTCGCAGGCGGTGACGTCGACCCGCACGCCGGTGGCCGCCAGCTCGGCGGCCAGCTCCGCCGCTCCGGGGGCGTCGAGGCCGCGGCGGCTGAGCAGCACCAGGTGCTCGGCGCCCGCGGTGGCCAGCCAGCGCGCGGTCTGGGCGCCGAGGCCCCCGGTGCCGCCGGTGACCAGGACGGTGCCGCGCGGGCGCCAGCCCTCGCCCTCGGGGACGGCGGCGCGGGTGATGCGGCGGCCGAGCAGGCTGCCGGGGCGCAGCGCGAGCTGGTCCTCCCCGGTGCCGCCCGCCAGCGCGGTGGCGAGCAGGGTGGCGGTGCGGTCGTCGAGCTCGGCGGGCAGGTCCAGCAGGCCGCCCCAGCGCTCCGGGTACTCCTGGGCGGCGACGCGGCCCAGGCCCCACACCAGCGCCTGCTCGGGGGCGGCGCCGGTGTCGGTGGTCACCGCGTCCTGGGTCAGGCACCACAGCGGGGCGGTGCTGCCCGCGTCACCGAGGGCTTGCAGCAGGGCGAGGGTGGCGGTGTGGCCCGCGACGGCCGAGGGGTGCTCGGGGTGCGGGCCCTCGTCGACGGCGAGGGCGCTGAGCACGCCGTCGAGGTGCCCGTGCCGGGCGACCAGCTCGGTGAGCGAGGCGCGGTCGGCCGCGCCCGCGTCGACCTCCTCGGTGACCACGGTGGCGCCGCGGGCGGTGAGGGCGTCGGCGACGGCGGCGAACACCGGGTCGGGCCACTCGGGGGTGATGAGCAGCCAGGTGCCGGTGGGCGCGGCGGGCGGGGCGACGACGGGCCGCCACTGGACCTGGTAGCGCCAGCCCGCGATGGCGGCGGCGTCGCGGCCCCGGCGGCGCAGGGCGAGCAGGGCGGGCGCGACCTCGCTGAGCGGGGCCGCCGGGTCGAGGTCGAGCACCCTGGCGAGGGCGTCGGCGTCGTGGGCGGTGACCGCGCGCCAGAACTCCTCGTCGGCCGGGTCCGCCGCGGGCTCCACCGGCTCGGCGGGCTCGGGCCAGTAGTGCGCGCGCTGGAACGGGTAGGTGGGCAGGTCGACGCGGGTGGCCCCGGGGAGCAGGGCGGTCCAGTCGGGGCGCAGGCCGCGCACGACCAGCTCTCCCAGGGACAGCAGCATCCGCGACAACCCACCGTCGTCGCGCTTGAGCGACCCGACCGCGAGCACGCCCTCGGGCAGGGCCATCGTCAGCACCGGGTGCGGCGAGCACTCCACGAACGTGCCGAACCCATCCTCCGCCAACCGCTCCACCGCACCAGCGAACTCCACAGTGGACCGCAGGTTGTCGAACCAATACCCGGCCCCCATCACCGAGCCGTCCTCCACCCGACCCGTCAACGTCGAGTACACCGGCACCGAACCAGCCCGCGGACGCACCGGCGCCAACACCTCAGCCAACTCGTCGCGCAGCTCATCCACCTGAGCCGAATGCGACGCGTAGTCCACCGGAATCCGCTTGGCCCGCACCCCATCGGCCTCGCAACCGGCAACCAGCTCGTCCAGAGCAGACGGCTCACCGGAAACCACAACAGCCGAGTCACCATTGATCGCAGCGACCGACAACCGCTCCCCGAAACCAGCGATCCGCCCCCGCACCGCCTCCACACCAGCGGCAACCGACACCATGCCGCCCTTACCCGCCAGGCGCCGCAGCACCTTCGACCGCAACGCCACCACCCGCGCGCCATCCTCCAAGGACAACGCACCCGCCACCACAGCAGCAGCGATCTCACCCTGCGAATGACCCACCACCGCAGCAGGCTCCACACCCCACGACCGCCACACCGCAGCCAACGACACCATCACAGCCCACAACACCGGCTGCACAACGTCCACGCGCTCCAGCAGCGCGGCATCACCCAAGGCCTCGTCCAGCGACCAGTCCTTGAACTCACTCAAAGCCGCATCGCACTCGGCCAGGCGAGCGGCGAACACCTCCGACGACGCGGCCAGCTCCCGCGCCATCCCGACCCACTGCGAACCCTGACCCGGGAACACGAAGACCGTCTTGCCGGTCTCGCCGCCGGTGCCCCGCACCAGCAGCGGGTGGGACTCGTCGGCGGCCAGCGCGCGCACGGCGTCGGCGCTGAGGGCCACGGCCCGGTGGTCGAGCAGCGCGCGGTTGGTGGCCAGCGACAGCGCCGCCGACCGCAGCGGCAGCGCGGGCAGCACCTCCGCGATCTGCCCTGCCTGGGCGCGCAGCGCCTCCCGGGAACGCGCGGACAGCACCAGCGGCACCGGCCCGCTGCCTGCGTCGGGCGCGGGGGCCGCGACCGGGTCCCCCTGCTCCAGGATGAGGTGCGCGTTGGTGCCGCTGACGCCGAAGGAGGACACCGCGGCGCGGCGCGGCCGGTCGACCTCCGGCCAGGGGCGGGACTCGGTGAGCAGCTCGACGCTGCCCGCGGTCCAGTCGACCTGCGAGGTGGGGGCGTCGACGTGCAGGGTCGGGGGCAGCACGCCGTGCCGCATCGCCTCGATGACCTTGATGACGCCCGCGACGCCCGCGGCGGCCTGGGTGTGCCCGAGGTTGGACTTCACCGAGCCCAGCCACAGCGGGTCCCCGCCGCTGCGGTCCTGGCCGTAGGTGGCCAGCAGCGCCTGGGCCTCGATCGGGTCACCCAGGGTGGTGCCGGTGCCGTGCGCCTCCACCACGTCCACGTCGGCGGGGCCGAGCCCGGCGCTGCGCAGGGCGGAGAGGATCACCCGCTGCTGGGAGGGCCCGTTGGGGGCGGTCAGGCCGCTGCTGGCGCCGTCGGAGTTGACCGCGGAACCGCGCAGGACGGCCAGCACGGGGTGGCCGTTGGCGCGCGCGTCGGACAGCTTCTCCAGCAGCAGCACGCCGACGCCCTCGGACCAGCCGGTGCCGTCGGCGGCGTCGGCGAAGGCCTTGCAGCGCCCGTCGCCCGCCAGGCCGCGCTGGCTGTTGAAGGCGAAGAAGGTGCTGGGGGTGGACATCACCGTCACCCCGCCCGCCAACGCCATCGTGCACTCGCCGGTGCGCAGCGCGTGCGCGGCCAGGTGCATGGCCACCAACGACGAGGAGCAGGCGGTGTCGATGGTCAGCGCCGGGCCCTCCAGGCCCAGGGTGTAGGCGATGCGGCCGGAGGCGACGCTGGAGCTGGCGCTGGTGCTGAGGTAGGCCTCGGCGCCCTCGGGCATGCGGTGCAGCTGGGAGGCGTAGTCGGAGTACATGACGCCGACGAACACGCCGGTGGCGCTGCCGCGCAGGGCGTGCGGGTCGACCCCGCCGCGCTCCAGGGCCTCCCAGGAGGTCTCCAGCAGCAGCCGCTGCTGCGGGTCCATGACCAGGGCCTCGCGCGGGGAGATGCCGAAGAAGCCGGGGTCGAACCGGCCCGCGTCGTAGAGGAAGCCGCCCTCGGCGGCGAACGGGGTGTCCCCGAGCTGCCAGCCGCGGTCGTCGGGGAACGGGCCGACCGCGTCGGACCCGTCGGCGACCAGCCGCCACAGGTCCGCTGGCGAGGCGACGCCGCCGGGGTAGCGGCAGGCGGCGGCGACGACCGCGATCGGCTCGCCCGCGGCCTCCTCCGCGCGGCGCAGCCGCTCGCGGGTCTGGGTCAGCTCGCCGGTGACGCGCTTGAGATACTCGCGCAGCTTCTGCTCGGTGGTCATGGGACTGGTCATGACGACCCCCCGAACTCGTTGTCGATGAAGTCGAACAGGTCGTCGTCGGAGGCGTCGTCGAGCGCGACGCCGGTTCCGGTGTCGGCGCCGCCGTGGCGCTCCAGCAGCGAGCGCAGCCGGGTTCGCAGGCCCAGCCGGGTGACCGCGTCGAGGTCGACGCCCGCCAGCTCCTCGGCCAGCCGGTCGAGCCCGGCCAGCAGCCGCGCGCCCTGGTCGGCGGGGGCGTCGGCGGCGGCCACCGCCTCGGCAAGGTGCCGGGCCAGCGCGTCCGGCGAGGGGTGGTCGAAGATGAGCGTGCTGGGCAGGGCGACGCCGGTGGCCGCGGTGAGCCGGTTGCGCAGCTCCACCGCGGTCAGCGAGTCGAAGCCCAGGTCCAGGAAGCCGCGGCCGGTGTCGACCCCCGCCGCGTCGGCGTGGCCGAGGACGCCCGCGACCTCGCCGCGGACCACCGCGCGCACGGCCCGGTCGAGCTCGTCGCCGCGCAGCCCGGCCAGGTCGGCGCGGACCCGCTCGGCCGGGTCGGGCCCGGCGGCGCGCGGGGCGGCGGGGACCAGGTCGCGCAGCGTGGCGGGCACCCACGGCAGCGCGCCCAGCGCGGCGGGGTCCAGCCGCAGCGGGACCGCCAGCGGCCGGTCGCCGCGCAGCGCCGCGTCGAACAGGGCCAGCCCGTCCTCGGCGGTCAGCGCGACCACGCCCGCCCGGGACATGCGCTGGGCGTCGACGTCGGCCAGCCCGGCGGCCATGCCCGCGCCCACCGACCACGCGCCCCAGGCCAGCGACAGCGCGGGCTGCCCCGCGGCGGCGCGCTGCTGGGCCAGGGCGTCGAGGTAGGCGTTGGCGGCGGCGTAGTTGGCCTGGCCCGCCGCGCCGAGGACCGAGGCGGCGGAGGAGAACAGGACGAACGCGGTGAGGTCGGTGGTCGCCTCGTGCAGCACGCGGGCGCCGTCGACCTTGGGGCCCAGCACGTCGTCGAGGTGGGCATCGGTGAGCGAGCCCAGCACGCCGTCGCGCAGGACGCCCGCGGTGTGCACCACGGCGGTGACGGGCCGGTCGGCCAGCAGCGCGGCCACGGCGCCCGGGTCGGTGACGTCGCAGGCGGCCAAGTGCACCTGGGCGCCCAGCCCCTCCAGCTCGGCCACGAGGTCCGCGGCGCCTTCGGCCTCCGGGCCGGAGCGGCTGACCAGCAGCAGCGACCGCACGCCGTGCGCGGTGACCAGGTGCTTGCTGACGAGCCTGCCCAGGGCGCCGGTGGCGCCGGTGACCAGGACGCGGCCCTCGGCGGTGAACGACCCCGAAGGCCCGGCGGGCACGGGGCCGCGCACCAGGCGCGGGGCCAGCAGGGCGCCGCCGCGCACGGCGACCTCGGGTTCCCCCGCGGCCACCGCGGCGGGCAGCACCCGCCGCAGCGCTTCCTCGTCGTCGACGTCGAGCAGCAGGAACCGGCCGGGGTTCTCCGCCTGCGCCGAGCGCAGCAGGCCCGCGCCCGCGGCCAGGTCGGGGTCGACCGGCTCGCCGGGGCGGGTGGCGACCGCGCCCGAGGTGACCACGACGAGCAGCGACCCGGCGAGCGCGTCCTCGGCCAGCCAGGCGCGGGCCAGCTCCAGCAGCGCGCCGACCTCGGCGCGGGCGCCGTGGCCGTCGGCGGGGCGGGGGACGAACACGGCGGTCGGCACGGGCGCCCCGGCGGCCACGGCGTCGGCGAGGTCGCGCAGCGACGAGTGCGAGGACACCGGGCCGGTCGCCGCCAGCTCCAGGTCCACTGTGGAGTGCTCGGCGGCGACGAAGGCCCACCGCACGTCCTCGGGGACCTCGGTGGCCGTGACCGGCTTCCACTCCACGTGCAGCAGCGCGTCGCCGTCGGCGGGGCGGACCTGGTCGGCCGACACCGGGCGCAGCACGAGCCCGTCGAGGTCCAGCACCGGGTCGCCGTCCGGGGTGTGCGCGGTGACCCTGGCGGTGTCGCCGGGGCGCACCCGCACGCGCAGCCGCTGCGCGCCCCGGCGGTGCAGGGTGGCGCCGGTGAAGGCGAAGGGCAGCCGCGCCCCCGCCTCGGCCGCGGTGAGCGCGACGGTGTGCAGCGCGGCGTCGAGCAGGGCCGGGTGCAGGGCGAACGCGGCGGCGTCGCCGTCAGGCAGCTCCACCTCGGCCAGGACGTCGTCGCCGTCGAACCAGGCGGCGCGCAGGCCGCGGAAGGCGGGCCCGTAGCCGAACCCGGCGGCGGCCAGCCCGGGGTAGAAGCCGTCGAGGTCCACCGGCCGCGCGCCCGAGGGCGGCCAGACCCCCTCGGCCGGGGCGGCCGCCGGGGCCGGGGCGCCGAGCTGGGCCTGCGCGTGGCGGGTCCAGCCGTCGGCGGTGCGGGAGTGCACCTCGGCCTCCCGGACCCCGTCGACCTCCGGGGCGAGCCGGACCTGGGCCCGGACCGCGCCCGCGGCGGGCAGCACGAGCGGGGCCTGGAGGGTCAGCTCGCGCACGGCCGGGGTCCCCACCCGGGACCCGATGTGCAGCAGCAGGTCGAGCAGGGCGGCCCCGGGGAGCAGGGCGGTGCCGAACACGGCGTGGTCGGCCAGCCAGGGGTGGGTCTCGGTCGACAGCTCGGCGGTGACCAGGACCGACCCGTCCGCCAGCTCGACCAGCCCGCCGAGCAGCGGGTGACCGGCGCGGTCGAGGCCCGCGGCACCGGGTGCGGCCGGGGTCGGCCAGTACCGCTCGCGCTGGAACGGGTAGGTGGGCAGCGCGACGACGCTGCCGCCGCGGTCGCGCAGCACCTCGGCCCAGTCGACGGCCGCGCCGCGCTCGGCGGCGGCGGCCACCGCGGCGACGGCGGTGTCGGGCTCGTCGCGGCCCGCGCGCAGCACCGCCGCCGCGCGCACGTCCTCGCCCTCCAGGCAGTCGTGCAGCATGGCGGTGAGCACCGAGTCGGGGCCCAGCTCCAAGAAGGTCGCCGCGCCGAGGCCGTGGGCGGCGCGGGCGGCGTCGAGGAAGCGGACCTCGCGGCGGGCCTGGCGGACCCAGTGGTCGGGGTCGGCGGCCTGCTCGGCGGTCAGCGGCGCGCCGGTGACGCCGGAGACCAGCGCGACGGCCGGGGCGTGGGCGGTGAGCCCGGCGACGACGGCGCGGAACTCGGCCAGCACCGGGTCCAGGTGCGCGGAGTGGAAGGCGTGGCTGACGGTGAGCCGCTTGGCCTTGACCCCGGCGGCCGCGGCCGCGGCGGCGACCCGGTCGACGGCGTCGGCGTCGCCGGAGAGCACCACGGCGCGCGGCCCGTTGACCGCGGCCACGTCCAACTCCGCGCCCGCCGCGGCGGCCAGCCCCTCGGCCTGCTCGCGCGTGGCGACCAGGGAGAGCATGGCGCCGGTGGCGGGCAGCGACCGCATGAGCCGGGCGCGGGCGGCCACGAGCGCGCACGCGTCGTCGAGGTCGAACACGCCCGCCACGTGCGCGGCCGCGATCTCCCCGACGGAGTGGCCGAGCAGCACGTCCGGGCGCAGGCCCCAGCGGTGCAGGAGCCCGGCGAGGGCGACCTCCAGGGCGAACAGCGCGGGCTGGGTGTGCGCGGTGCTGTGCACCAGGTCGGTGTCGAGCACGGCGGCCAGCGGCTCGTCGAGCAGCGGGTCGAGGACGGCGGCGACCCGGTCGAACTCCTCGGCGAAGGCCGGGAACGCCGCGCGCAGGCCCGCGCCCATGCCGGGGCGCTGGCTGCCCTGGCCGGAGAACACCCAGGCCAGGCCGCCGTCGCGGACGACGGGCGGGGTGTCGGGGCCGGTGGCGATCGCGTTGGCCGCGGCCCGCAGCTCCCCGGCGGTGCGGCCGAGGGCGACCGCGCGGTGCTCGAAGGTGGAGCGGGTCGTGGCCAGCGAGCGGGCGATGTCGCCGGGGTCGGCGGTCAGGTCGCGGACAGCCGCGGCGGCGGCGCGCAGGGCGGCGGCGCTGCGGGCCGACAGCGGCCAGGCGAGCGGACCGGGCACCGCGGCCGGGGCGGGCGCGGCGGCGGGGACGGGCTCGTCGGCCTGTTCGAGCACGACGTGGGCGTTGGTGCCGCTGATGCCGAACGACGACACGCCCCCCCGGCGGGCCCTGGCCACCTCGGGCCACGGCCGGTGCTCGGTGACCAGGTCGACCGCGCCCGCGGTCCAGTCCACGTGCGGGCTCGGCGCGTCGACGTGCAGGGTCTTGGGCAGCTCGCCCGCGCGCAGCGCGTGCACCATCTTGATCACGCCCGCGACGCCCGCGGCGGCCTGGGTGTGGCCGATGTTGGACTTGATGGAGCCCAGCAGCAGCGGCTGGGCCCGGTCCTGGCCGTAGGCGGCGAGCAGCGCTTGGGCCTCGATCGGGTCGCCCAGCTCGGTGCCGGTGCCGTGCGCCTCGACGGCGTCCACGTCGGACGGCGTGAGGCCCGCGTCGGCCAGCGCGGCGACGATGACGCGCTGCTGCGCCGGGCCGTTGGGGGCGGTGAGGCCGTTGGAGGCGCCGTCGGAGTTGATGGCCGAGCCGCGCAGCACCGCCAGCACCGGGTGGCCGTTGGCGCGCGCGTCGGAGAGGCGTTCGAGCAGGACCAGGCCCGCGCCCTCACCGAAGCCGGAGCCGTCCGCGGCACCCGCGAAGGCCTTGCACCGGCCGTCGACCGCCGCGCCGCCCTGCCGGGTGAACTCCAGGAACACGCCGGGGTTGGCCAGGACGGTGACGCCGCCCGCGAGCGCGAGGTCGCACTCCCCCGCCCGCAGCGCCCCCGCCGCGAGGTGGATGGCGACCAGGGAGGACGAGCACGCGGTGTCGACGGTCAGCGTCGGCCCCTCCAGCCCGAGGGCGTAGGCGACTCGCCCGGACACGACCGCCCCGGAGCTGCCCGCCATGAACCCGTCGGCGGCGGCCCCGGCCGTGGCGGCGTAGTCGGAGTACATGACACCCGCGAAGACACCGGTGCGGCTGCCCCGGGCGGTGTGCGGGTCGATGCCCGCGCGCTCCAGCGCCTCCCACGAGGTCTCCAGCAGCAGCCGCTGCTGCGGGTCCATGGCGACGGCCTCGCGCGGGGACACCCCGAAGAAGCCCGCGTCGAAGTCGGCGGCGGTGTCGAGGAAGCCGCCCATCGCCGTGGCGGTGGCGCCCGCGTCGAGCAGGGCCCGGGTCGGCCAGCCGCGGTCGGCGGGCCAGGGCCCGATGGCGTCGCGGCCCTCGCGCACCAGCTCCCACAGCCGCTCGGGGGTGTCGACGCCGCCGGGGAAGCGGCAGCTCATCGCGACGATCGCGATGGGGTCGTCGGCCCGGTCCCGGCGCGCGGCGGCGGGGGCGGTGGGCTGGGCGCCCGCGAGGTGCGCGGCGAGGGCGGCGGGGGTGGGGTGGTCGAAGACCAGGGTGGCGGGCAGCCGCTGCCCGGTGGCCTCCGCGAGCCGGTTGCGCAGCTCCACCGCGGTGAGCGAGTCGAACCCGAGGTCGGCGAAGGACTCGTCGGGGGCGATCGCGGCGGCGCCCGCGTGGCCGAGGACGGCGGCGGCCTGGGCGCGGACGAGGTCGGTGAGCGCGGCGCGCGGGTCGGCCCCGGCGGTCAGCGGGCTCGCCGCGCGCCGCGCCGGGGTGCGGACCAGTGCGCGCAGCAGGGCCGGGACGCCCGCGGCGCGCGGGGTGAGGTCCAGGCGCATGAGGACGTGGACCGGCTCGGGCCTGCCGACCACCCGGTCGAACAGGGCCAGCGCCTCGTCGGTGGCCAGGGCGGCCGACGACCGGCCGATGCGGCGCTTGGCGGTGTCGTCGAGGTGGCCGGTCATGCCGCTGGCCTCGGCCCACAGGCCCCAGGCCAGGGAGACGGCGGGCTTGCCCGCGGCCCGCCTGCGCGCCACGAGGGCGTCGACCTCGGCGTTGGCGGCGGCGTACCCGCCCTGGCCCGCCCCGCCGAACACCCCCGCGGCGGAGGAGAACACCACGAACGCCTCGACGTCGCCGACGAGCGCGTCGAGCGCCTCGGCGGCCTCGGCCTTCGGGGCGCGCAGGGCGGCGAGCCGGTCGGGGGTCAGCGCGGTGAGCACGCCGTCATCGAGGACACCGGCGGCGTGCACGACCGCGGTGACGGGGTGCTCGGTGAGCAGGTCGCGCAGCGCGTCGCGGTCAGTGGCGTCGACGGCGACCGCGCGGGCCCCGGGGCCCAGGTCGGCCAGCAGCTCGGCCGCGCCGGGGGCGTCCGGGCCGCGGCGGCTCAGCAGCAGGAACTCGCGCACGCCGTGGGCACCGGCGAGGTGGCGGGCGAGGAGCCCGCCGAGGGTGCCGGTGCCGCCGGTGATGAGCACGCGGCTGTGCGGTCCGAACGGGACGGTGGGCTCGGCGGCGGTGGGGCGGGCCAAGCGGGGCGCGGTCCCGACACCGCCGCGCACGACGACCTGCGGTTCCGCCGCCCACACCGCGACCCCCGCGGGGTCGTCGGTGTCGACGAGGACGAACCGGCCGGGGTGCTCGGCCTGCGCGGTGCGCACCAGGCCCCAGACGCCCGCGCCCGCGGTGTCGGTCGCGTCGGGTCCGGCGGCGAGGTGCGTCCGGATGACCAGCGGGGTGGTGGTGTCGACGGCCAGGCGCTCCTGCAACGCGGGGAGCACCTGCGCGGCGGTGAGCCCGATGGCGTCGAGGACGTCGACGTCCACGGGGTTGCCGGGCTGCACCGGGGTCCAGGTGAGGACGAAGTGCGCGTCCGCGGCCGGTGCGGCGGTGACGGCGAGAGGGCGCAGGGCCAGGCCGTCGATCGCGGCCACCGGGTCGCCCGCGGTGTCGGCCAGGTGCAGCGCGAAGCCCGCGCCGGACCGGGTGATCCGCACGCGCAGAGCCGCGGCGCCGGTCGCGCAGACCGCCGCGCCGGTGAAGGAGAACGGCAGCAGCGGGGTGTCGGAGGCGCCCGCCAGCCCGCTCGCCCCGATCGCTTGCAGGGCGGCGTCGAGGAGGGCGGGGTGCAGGGCGAAGCCGTCGGGGTTGACGCCCTCGGGGAGGCTGACCTCGGCGAAGACCTCGTCCCCGCGCCGCCAGAGCCGGTCGAGGCCTTGGAAGGCGGGCCCGTAGTCCAGCCCGGCGGCGGCGAAGGCGGCGTAGTTGACGGGGAGGTCGTCGGCCCCGGCGGGCGGCCACTCCGCGAGCCCGGCGGCGGGGGCGCCCGCGCCCGCGGTGCCGGAGGCGTTGCGGGTCCAGGCGGCGTCGGCGGCGGCGTCGGCGGGGCGGGAGTGGACGGTGATCCCGCCATCGGACACGCGCACCTGCACGTCGACCGCGCCGTCCGCCGGGACCACCAGCGGCGCGTGCAGGGTCAGCTCCGCGACGCCCGCGGCGCCGGTGTGCTCGGCGGCGGTCAGGGCCAGGTCGAGCAGCGCGGCGCCGGGGACCACGACGGACCCGGTGACCACGTGGTCGGCCAGCCACGGCTGCGCCGCGAGGGCGAAGCGGCCGGTGAGCAGCGCCCCGCCGTCGGCGACGGTGGTCGTGGCGGCCAGGACGGGGTGGTCGGCGCGGCGCAGGCCCGCGGCGGTCACGTCGCCGGTGATCGGGCCGGAGGTGAGCCAGAAGCGCTGGTGCTGGAAGGCGTAGGTCGGCAGGTCGACCCGGGCGGCGGCGGGGAACACCCGCGCCCAGTCCGGGGTGGCGCCGTGCACGACCGCCTCGCCGAGGGACAGGTGCAGCCTGGTCAGGCCGCCGTCGTCGCGCTTGAGGGAGCCGGTGGCGCGGACGGTGTCGGGCAGCGCGCCGGTGAGCACCGGGTGCGGCGAGCACTCGATGAACAGGGTGTGGCCCTCGGCGGCGAGGGCGTCGACGGCGGTGGCGAACTGGACGGTGGAGCGCAGGTTGGCGAACCAGTACTCCGCGTCGAGGCCGGTGCCGTCCTCGACCTCGCCGGTGAGGGTCGAGCGCAGCGGGACGGTGCCCGCGCGGGGGCGGACGGGGGCCAGCGCCGCCAGCAGCTCCTCGCGCAGGGAGTCGACCTGGGCGGAGTGCGAGGCGTAGTCGACGGGGATGCGGCGGGCGCGCACGCCCTCGGCCTCGCACCCGGTCATCAGCTCGTCGAGCGCGTCCGGCTCGCCGGACACCACGGTGGCGGTGGCGCCGTTGACCGCGGCGATGGACAGCCGCGTGCCGAACGCGGCGATCCGGGCCTCGACGGCGGCCCGGTCGGCGGCGACCGACACCATGCCGCCCTTGCCCGCCAGGCGCCGCAGCACCTGGGACCGCAGCGCCACGACCCGCGCACCGTCCTCAAGCGACAGTCCACCCGCCACCACAGCAGCCGCGATCTCACCCTGCGAGTGACCCACAACGGCGGCAGGCTCCACACCCCACGACCGCCACACCTCCGCGAGCGACACCATCACAGCCCACAGAACCGGCTGCACAACATCGACCCGCTCCAACAGAGCCGCATCACCCAAGGCCTCGTCCAACGACCAGTCCTTGAACTCACTCAAAGCCGCGTCACACTCAACCAACCGAGCCGCGAACACCTCAGACGACGCAGCCAACTCACGCGCCATCCCCACCCACTGCGAACCCTGACCCGGGAACACGAACACGACCCGGCCCGCGGGCCCGGCGGTCCCCTCGACCAGCAGCGGGTGCGGGACCCCGGCGGCCAGGGCGCGCACGGCGTCCGCGCCCACGGCCACCGCGCGCTGGTCGAACAGCGCCCGCGAGGTGGCCAGCGAGTACGCGGCGGCCGGGGCGGGCAGCGAGGGCAGTGCCTCGGCCAGCCGGGCGGCCTGGGCGCGGCGGGCCTCGGGGGTGCGGGCGGAGACGACGAACGGGACGGGGTCGTCGGAGGGCGCCACCTCCGGCAGGGGGTCGCCCTGTTCGAGGATGACGTGGGCGTTGGTGCCGCTGACGCCGAAGGAGGAGATGCCCGCCCGGCGCGGCCGGTCGGCGGGCCAGTCCCGGGCCTCGGTGAGCAGCTCGACGCTGCCCGCGGTCCAGTCGACGTGCGAGGTGGGGCGGTCGACGTGCAGGGTCCTGGGCATGGTGCCGCGGCGCATGGCCTCGACGACCTTGATGATCGCGGCGACGCCCGCGGCGGCCTGGGTGTGGCCCAGGTTGGACTTGATCGAGCCCAGCGCCAGCGGCGTGGTCCGGTCCTGGCCGTAGGTGGCCAGCACCGCTTGGGCCTCGATCGGGTCACCCAGGGTGGTGCCGGTGCCGTGCGCCTCCACCATGTCCACCTCGGACGGGCGCAGCCCGGCCCCGGCCAGCGCGGCGCGGATGACGCGCTCCTGGGCGGGGCCATTGGGGGCGGTGAGCCCGTTGGAGGCGCCGTCCTGGTTGACCGCCGAGCCGCGCAGCACGGCCAGCACGGGGTGGCCGTTGCGGCGGGCGTCGGACAGCCGCTCCAGGACGACCATGCCCGCGCCCTCGGCCCAGCCGGTGCCGTCGGCGGCGTCGGCGAAGGACTTGCAGCGCCCGTCGGCGGCCAGGCCCCGCTGGCGGGAGAAGTCGACGAAGGTCGACGGGGTGGCCATCACCGCGACGCCGCCCGCCAGGGCCAGCGAGCACTCCCCCGTGCGCAGGGTCTGCGCGGCCAGGTGCAGGGCCACCAGCGACGACGAGCACGCGGTGTCGACGGTGACGGCCGGGCCGCGCAGGCCGAAGGTGTAGGAGACGCGGCCGGAGGCGACGCTGCCGGAGTTGCCGGTGCCCAGGTAGCCCTCGACGCCCTCGGGCAGCGCGACGAGCCTGCCCGCGTAGTCGTGGTACATCACCCCGGCGAACACGCTGCCCTCGGTGCCGCGCACCGACCGCGGGTCGATGCCCGCGCGCTCCAGCGCCTCCCAGGAGGTCTCCAGCAGCAGCCGCTGCTGGGGGTCCATCGCCAGCGCCTCGCGCGGGGAGATGCCGAACGGCGCCGGGTCGAAGTCGGCGGCGTCGTGCAGGAACCCGCCCTGCGCGGTGTAGGAGGTCCCGGGGTTGTCCGGGTCCGGGTTGTACAGCGCGGCGGTGTCCCAGCCGCGGTCGGTGGGGAACGGGCCGACGGCGTCGCGGCCCTCGAACACCAGGTCCCACAGCTGCTCGGGGGTCGACACGCCACCGGGGTAGCGGCAGGCCATGCCGACGATGACCACCGGGTCGTCCTCGACGCGGGCGAGGACCGGCGCGGCGGGGCGCTCCCCGCCCGCCTTGCCCGCCAGGTGCGCCGCCAGTTCCAGCGGCGTGGGGTGGTCGAAGACCAGGGTCGCGGGCAGCCGCACGCCGGTGGCGGCGGTGAGCCGGTTGCGCAGCTCGACCGCGGTCAGCGAGTCGAAGCCCAAGTCCGCGAAGGCGCTGTCCGGGGTGACCGCGGCGGGGCCGCTGTGCGCGAGCACGCTCGCGGCGGCCGAGCGGACCAGGTCGAGCAGGACGCGCTCGCGCTCGTCGGCGGGCATGGCGGCGAGCCGGTCCGCGAAGGCCGACCCGGGGTTCTCCGCGGCGGAGCGGCGCACGGCGGCGGGGGCCAGCGCGCGCAGCAGCGGCGGGACGGCCGCGCCGCGCAGGCCCGCGAGGTCGAGCTTGATCGGCACCTGGAGCGCGGGGCCGCCCGCGGAGCCGTCGAGCAGTGCCAGGCCCTCGGCGGCGGTCAGCGCGGTCATGCCCGAGCGAGCCATCCTGGCCCGGTCGACCTCGGCCAGCTCACCGGTCATGCCGCCGTCCTGCGCCCACAGGCCCCAGGCCAGCGACACCGCGGGCCTGCCCGCGGCCCGGCGGCGGGCGGCGAGCGCGTCGAGCACGCTGTTGGCCGCGGCGTAGGCGCCCTGCCCGGCGTTGCCGAACACGCCCGCGGCGGAGGAGAACAGGACGAACGAGCGCAGCTCGCCCGCGAGCTCGTCGAGCAGCACGGCGGCGTCGGCCTTGGGCCGCAGCACGGCGGCGACCCGCTCGGGGGTCAGCGACTCCAGGGTGGCGTCGTCGAGCACGCCCGCGGTGTGGATCACCGACGTGGGCCGGTGCTCGGCGAGCAGGGCCGCGAGCTGGTCGCGGTCGGCGGTGTCGCAGGCGACGACGGTCGCACCGAGGGCGGCCAGGGCATCGGCGCCGGGGGCGGCGGGGCCGCGGCGGCTGGCCAGGACGAGCGCGCGGACGCGGCCCGCGAGGTGGCGGGCGATGAGCCCACCGAGGGCGCCGGTGCCGCCGGTGACCAGGACCGTGTCCTCGGGCCCCCACGCGGGCTCGCCCGCCGGGGCGGTCGAGCGGACGAGGCGGGGCGCGTGCCAGGCGCCGTCGTGCCAGGCGAGCTGGGGCTCCTCGGCGGCGGCCGCGGCGGCGAGGTCGGCGGGGCCCAGCGCGCCCGCCGGGGCGTCGACCAGGGTGACCCGACCGGGGTGCTCGGCCTGGGCCACGCGCACGAGGCCCTGCACGGCCGCGCCCGCGAGGTCGTCCGCGCCCACGGGGGTGCCCGTGCCGCGCGTCTCGACCACCAGGTGCGCGTCGGTCATCACGAGGTCTTGCAGCAGGAGCAGGATCGCGCCGACGTCCTCGCCCGGGACGGCGAGCACGTCGGTGGAGTCCAGCGCGGTCCGGGCCTCCGCGACGGGCACCCGGCGCGCGGCTCGGTCGGCGGGCGCCAGGTCGACGCGGTCCCAGCGGACCTCGAACACCGGGCGCGGCGCGGTGGGGGCGGCGCCGACCGGTCGGAAGACCAGCGACTCGGCGGTGACCAGCGGCGCGTCCGCCACGTCGGTGACGGTGACCGACACGGTGTCCTGGCCCGCGGGGGCGATGCGAACGCGCGCGGCGGTGGCACCGGTGGCGTGCACCGTGACCCCGCCCCAGGCGAACGGCAGGTGCGGCGCCTTGCCCTCGGTGCTCTCGGTGCCTGCCTCACCGGTGCCCAGGAGCACCACGTGCAGGGCGGCGTCGAGCAGCGCCGGGTGGATGGCGAAACCGCTGGTGTCCGCGGCACCCGTGGTGTCTGTGCCGTCTGTGGGAAGCTCGACCTCGGCGAACAGCTCCTCGCCGCGCTTCCACGCCGCGGTCAGGCCGCGGAAGGTGGGCCCGTAGGCGAAACCGCGCTGGGCGAACAGGTCGTACGCGGAGCCGGTGTCGAGCCGGTCGGCGCCCTCGGGCGGCCACGGCAGCGGCTCGCCCGCAGCGGTGCCGGGGACCGGCGCGCCGGGGGCGAGCGTGCCGGAGGCGTGCCGGGTCCAGGCGTCGGACTCGGCCGAGCCCTCGGCGCGGGAGTGGACCTCGACCTCGCGCGACCCGTCGGCGGCGGGACCGGAGACGGCGACGCGCAGCACGACCGCGCCGTCCTGGGGCAGCACCAGCGGGGTCTGCACGGCCAGGTCGGCCACGGTGGGGCAGCCGACCTGGTCGCCAGCGCGGACGGCCAGCTCCAGGAAGGCGGTGGCGGGCAGGATCGCCGTGCCCAGCACGGCGTGGTCGGCCAACCAGGGGTGGGTGGACTGCGCGAGCCTGCCGGTGAGCACGACCCCGCTGGGGTCGGCGACGACCGCGCCGAGCAGCGGGTGGCCCGCGGCGCTCAGGCCCACGGCGGTGAGGTCGCCTGCCCAGCCGCGGCTGGGCCGGGGCCAGAACCGGGTGGCCTGGAACGGGTAGGTGGGCAGGTCGACGCGGTGGCCGGGGCGCACGGCGGCCCAGTCGACCGCGCGACCGCCCGCGTGCAGGGCCGCCACGGCCTCCAGCACGGCCCGCCGCTCGTCCACGCCGTCCTGCGCGGTCCGGCGCTGGGCGGGGACGCAGCCCGCCACCAGCGGGCTCAGGGCGGCGTCGGGGCCGATCTCCAGCACGTGCGCGGCGTCGAGGCGGGCGGCGGCGTCGGCGAACCGGACGGCGGCGCGGACGTTGGCGACCCAGTAGTCGGCCTCGCGGGGGCTGCCGTCCCCGGCGGCGCCGACGAACTCCACGGTGGGCTCGGCGCGCTCCACGGTCTCGACGAACGCGCGGAACCCGTCGAGGACGGGGTCCATGTGCGCGGAGTGGAAGGCGTGGCTGACCGCGAGGCGCTTGACCTTGGTCCCGGCGGCGGCGTAGCGCTCGACGAGCGCGACCACGGCGTCCTCGTCCCCGGACACCACCACCGAGTCGGCCGCGTTGACCGCGGCCACCTCCACCCCGTCGACCAGTTCCACCTCGCTCTCGGCGACGGCGATGGCGGCCATCGCCCCGCGGGTGCGCACCGAGCCCATGTCCGAGGCGCGGCGCACGACCAGTCGAGCAGCGTCAGGCAGGGAGAACACGCCCGCGGCCCACGCGGCGGCGACCTCGCCCACCGAGTGCCCGGCGACGACGTCCGGGGTCACCCCCCAGGAGGCGAACAGCCGCACCAGCGCCACCTCGAAGGCGAAGATCGCGGGCTGGGCGACCTGGGTCTCCCCGATCCGGGAGCCGTCCAGGACCGCGGCGCGGACCTCCGCAGGGAACAGGCCCAGCACCTCGTCCCACGCCTCGGCGAACACCGGGAACGCCGCGGCCAGCTCGCGGCCCATCCCGGCGCGCTGCGACCCCTGGCCGGTGAACACGAAGGCGGTGCGGCCAGAGCGGGCGGCCACCGCGGCCGCCGAGCGCAGCCGGGCGGCCAGCTCCTCGCGGGTGCCCCCCACCGCGGCGACCCGGTGCTCCAGCGCGGACCTGGTGGTGGCCAGCGAGTGCGCGATGTCCACAGGGGACAGGTCGGTGGACTCCAGGAAGTCAGCGATGCGCGCGGCCTGCGCGGTGGCCGCCGACTCGCCGCGCCCGGACACCACCAGCGCCACCGGCCCGTCGACCGGGGTGGGCGCCGCGGGCTCGGCGGCCGGGGCCTGTTCGAGCACGACGTGGGCGTTGGTGCCGCTGATGCCGAACGAGGACACGCCCGCGCGGCGCGGCCGGTCGACCGCGGGCCACGGGGTGTTCTCGGTGACCAGCCGGACCGCGCCCGCCGACCAGTCGACGTGCGGGGTGGGCCCGTCGACGTGCAGCGTGGCGGGCACGACGCCGTGGCGCATCGCCAGCACGGCCTTCATCACCCCGGCCGCGCCCGCCGCGGCCTGGGTGTGGCCGAGGTTGGACTTGACCGAGCCCAGCAGCAGCGCCTCGGCCCGGTCCTGGCCGTAGGCGGCGATGAGCGCGTCGGCCTCGATCGGGTCGCCCAGGGTGGTGCCGGTGCCGTGCGCCTCGACCACGTCGACGTCGGCGGGGGTCAGCCCGGCGTGGCGCAGGGCGTGGCGGATGACCCGCCGCTGCGACGGGCCGTTGGGGGCGGTCAGGCCGTTGGAGGCGCCGTCGGAGTTCACCGCCGAGCCGCGCAGGACGGCCAGCACGGGGTGCCCGCCGCGCTCGGCGTCGGACAGCCGCATCAGCGCCAGCACACCGGCGCCCTCACCCCAGGCGGTGCCGTCGGCGGCGGCGGCGAACGGCTTGCAGTGCCCGTCGGCGGCCAGGCCGCGCTGGCGGGAGAACTCGACGAACAGCGTCGGCGTGGACATCACGGTGACCCCGCCCGCCAGCGCCACCGAGCACTCCCCCGAGCGCAGCGCGTGCGCGGCCAGGTGCATGGCCACCAGCGACGACGAGCACGCGGTGTCGACGGTGACCGCGGGGCCCTCCAGGCCCAGCGCGTAGGCGATCCGGCCGGACAGGACGCTGCCCGCGCTGCCGGTGCCCAGGTGGCCGCCGACGTCCTCGCCGGAGGCCAGCAGCAGCGACGGGTAGTCCTGGCCGTTGGTGCCCGCGAAGACGCCGACCTCCTGGCCGCGCAGCGACGCCGGGTCGAGCCCCGCGCGCTCCAGCGCCTCCCAGGAGGTCTCCAGCAGCAGCCGCTGCTGGGGGTCCATCGCCAGCGCCTCGCGCGGGGAGATGCCGAAGAACGCCGCGTCGAACTCGCCCGCGCCGTCGACGAACGCGCCGCGGCGGACGTAGGTGCCGCCGGGGCGGCCGGGGTCGGGGTCGTAGAGGGCGTCGACGTCCCAGCCGCGGTCGGCGGGGATGTCGGTGACCACGTCGCGGCCGGAGACCAGCACGTCCCACAGCTGCTCGGGGGTGCGCACCCCGCCGGGGAAGCGGCAGCCCAGGCCGACCACGGCGATGGGCTCCTGCCTGGCCTCCTCCGCCTCGCGCAGCCGCTGCTTGGTCTGGCGCAGGTCGGCGGTGACCCGCTTGAGGTAGCTGAGGAGCTTCTCCTGCTCGGTGTTCTGCGCTCCCGTCACGACAACCCCAGCTCCCGGTCGATGAAGTCGAACATGTCCGCCGAGCTGGCCGAGTCGAAGTCGTCGGCCTCCTCGGTCTGGTCGTCGCCCGCGTCGCGCCACTGGCCCAGCAGCGCCTGCAACCGCTGCGCGACCCGGGTGCGGGTGGTGGCGTCGGCGGCGGCGGGGTCGGCCAGCGCCGCGGCCAGCCGGTCCACCTCCTCCAGCGGGGACGCCCCGGCCTGGGCGCCGACCAGCTCGCCAAGCAGGTGCTCGGCGAGCGCCCTGGGCGAGGGGTGGTCGAACACGAGCGCGGCCGGGAGCACCAGCCCGGTGGCCGCGCGCAGCCGGTTGCGCAGCTCCACCGCGGTCACCGAGTCGAAGCCCAGCTCGCGGAACGCCCGGCCCTCGGCCACCTCGTCGGCGCCGGTGTGGCCGAGCACCGCGGCGGCGTGCGAGCGCACCAGGTCGAGCACGGCGCGCTCCCGCTCGGCCTGGCCCATCCCGGCCAGCCGGGTGGGCAGGTCCTCCTCGGCGGTCTCCCGCGGCCGGGCCAGCGCCCGCAGCTGCGGCACCTCGGCCAGGAACGGGCTGGGCCGGGTGGCGGTGAAGGCGGTGCCGAACCGGGTCCAGTCGATGTCGGCCACCGCAGTGCACACCTCGCCGGAGTCCACCGCCCGGTGCAGGGCGGCGAGCGCCAGCGCCGGGTCCATCTCCGGCACGCCGTGGCGGCGGGCCAGCTCCCCGACCGGGCCGTCGGCCATGCCCGCCCCGCCCCACGGGCCCCAGGCCAGCGAGGTCGCGGGCAGGCCCAGGTCGCGCCGGTGCGCGGCGAGGGCGTCGAGGAAGGCGTTGCCGGGGGCGTAGTTGCCCTGGCCGGGGGTGCCGAAGGTGCCCGCGAACGAGGAGAACAGCACGAACGCCGTCAGCGGCAGGTCGCGGGTCAGCTCGTGCAGGTGCAGGGCGGTGTCGACCTTGGGGCGGCAGGCCCGGTCGACCCGGTCGGCGTCGAGGGCGTCGAGCACGGCGTCGTCGAGGACGGCGGCGGTGTGCACGACGGTGTCCAGCGGCAGCTCGGCCGGGACGCCCGCGAGGACGGCCGCGAGCTGGTCGCGGTCGCCCGCGTCGCAGGCGGCGAAGGTGACCCGGGCCCCGAGGGCGGTCAACCGCTCGCGCAGCGCGTCGGCCCCGGGGGCCTCGGCGCCGCGGCGGGAGACCAGCAGCAGGTGCGCCGCGCCCCGCTCGGCCAGCCAGGCGGCGACCTCGGAGCCCAGCGCGCCGGTGCCGCCGGTGACCAGCGCGGTGCCGCGCGGGGCCCACCGCTCGGGCTCGCGGCTCGGCGGCGCCTGCACGAGGCGGCGGCCGAGCAGCCCGGTGGCGCGGACGGCGACCTGGTCCTCCCCGGTGGCCCCGGACACGACCGCGGCGAGCCGGTCGCCCGCGCGGTCGTCCAGCTCGGTGGGCAGGTCGACCAGGCCGCCCCAGCGCTCGGGGTGTTCGAGCGCGGCGACCCGGCCCATGCCCCAGACCATCGCCTGCACCGGTGAGGTCACCGGCGACTGGGCGGCGACGGCGGAGTTGGTGGCGCACCACAGCGGTGCGCTCAGCCCGGTGTCCCCGATCGCCTGGAGCAGGTGGACGTTCTGCACCGCGCCCCGGCGGGCCGAGGTGTGGCCGGGGAAGGCGTCCTCGGCCAGGGCCAGCAGCGAGAGCACGCCCGCGGCGTCGGCGGGGAGCAGGGCGGCGAGCCCGGCCCGGTCGGCGCCCGCGGGGGCGACGACCGCGCGGACGTCGGCGCCGCGGCGGGCCAGGGCGTCCTGCGCGCCGGTGACGAGCGGGTGCCGCTCGAAGCCCTCGGGGACGACCACGGCCCAGGCGCCGGTGAGGACGGCGGGCGCGGGGTCGGGCACCGGCCGCCAGTCGACCCGGTAGCGCCAGGAGTCGAGCGTGGAGCGGGCGCGGCCCTTGCGCCGCCAGGCCGAGAGGGCGGGCAGGACGACGCTGAGCGGGCCGTCGGGGTCCAGGTCGAGGCTGTCCGCGAGGTCTTCGAGGTCCTCGCGCTCGACGGTGTCCCAGAACCGGGTCTCGATGTCGTCGGCGGCGCGGTGGCCCAGGCCCTCGGGGGCGGTGAGCCAGTAGTGCTTGCGCTGGAACGGGTAGGTGGGCAGGTCGACCCGGCGCCCACCGGGCACGACCGCGTCCCAGTCCGGCGTGACCCCGCGCACCACGGCCTCGCCCAGCGAGAGCAGCATCCGCTCCAAGCCGCCGTCATCCCGCTTCAGCGACCCGACAGCGATGACCTCTTCAGGCAGCGCCATCGTCAGCACCGGGTGCGGGGAGCACTCCACGAACGTCCCGAAACCATCCGCCACCAGACGCTCCACCGCAGCAGCGAACTCCACAGTGGAACGAAGGTTGTCGAACCAGTACCCGGCACCCATCACCGAGCCATCCTCGACAGCACCGGTCAGCGTCGAGTACACCGGCACAGAACCGACCTGCGGCCGAACCGGCTCCAACACCGCCAGCAACTCATCGCGCAACTCGTCGACCTGCGCCGAGTGCGACGCGTAGTCCACCGGCACCTTCTTGGCCCGCACGCCGTCCGCTTCGCACGTGGCGATCAGCTCGTCCAGCGCGTCGTGCTCACCCGAGACCACGACGGCCGAGGGCCCGTTGATCGCGGCCACCGACAGCCGGGCGCCGAACGCGTCGATCCGTTCGCGCACGGCCTCGACGCCGGCGGCGACCGACACCATGCCGCCCCGACCGGCCAACCGGCGCAACACCTGCGACCGCAGGGCCACAACGCGCGCACCGTCCTCCAGCGACAGCGCACCAGCGACCACAGCAGCTGCGATCTCACCCTGGGAGTGGCCGACCACCGCGGCGGGCTCGACGCCCCACGAGCGCCACACCTCGGCCAGCGACACCATGACCGCCCACAGCGCCGGCTGCACCACGTCGACCCGCTCCAGCAGGTCCGCGTCGTCGACGACCTCGTCCAGCGACCAGTCCACGAACGGGGCCAGCGCAGCGCCGCACTCGGCGAACCGCGCGGCGAAGGCCGTCGAGCCCGCGGCCAGATCGCGGGCCATGCCGACCCACTGCGAGCCCTGACCGGGGAAGACGAATGCGGTCCGGCCCGGTGCGGCGGCGGTGCCCACCACCAGCGCGGGGTGCGACCCGTCGGTGGCCAGGGCGCGCAGCGCGGCGAGCAGGGTCTCGCGGTCACCGACCAGGGCGGCGCGCTCGTCGAAGGCGGAGCGCGTGGTGGCCAGCGACCAGGCGGTGTCCGCCACCGGGACGTCGCCCCGGTCGGAGACCGCGGCGAGCAGGCGCGCGGCCTGCTCGCGCAGCGACGGGCCGGTGCGGGCCGAGAGCACCCACGGCACGACCTCGGCCGCGGGCGCGGCGGTCGGGGCGGGCGCGGGCGCCTGCTCCAGCACGACGTGGGCGTTCGTGCCGCTGATGCCGAAGGAGGACACCGCGGCGCGCAGCACGCGGTCCTCGCCGCCGAGGTCGACCGGCTCGGTGAGAAGGCGCACGTCGCCGTCCGCCCACTCGATGCGCGAGGACGGCTCGTCGACGTGCAGGGTGCGCGGCAGCACGCGGTGGCGCAGGGCCAGCACCATCTTGATGACCCCGGCGACGCCCGCGGCTGCCTGGGTGTGGCCCAGGTTGGACTTGACCGAGCCCAGGTAGAGCGGTCGGTCGCGGTCCTGGCCGTAGGTGGCCAGCAGGGCCTGGGCCTCGATCGGGTCGCCCAGCGGGGTGCCGGTGCCGTGCGCCTCCACGACGTCCACATCGGACGGGGCGAGCCCGGCGGTGGCCAGCGCGGCGCGGATGACCCGCTGCTGCGAGGGCCCGTTGGGGGCGGTCAGGCCGTTGGAGGCGCCGTCCTGGTTGACCGCCGAACCGCGCAGCACCGCCAGCACGGGGTGGCCGTGGCGCTGGGCGTCGGACAGCCGCTCGACCACGAGCACGCCGACACCCTCGGACCAGCCGGTGCCGTCGGCGGCGTCGGCGAAGGGCTTGCACCGGCCGTCGGGGGCCAGCCCGCCCTGGCGGGAGAACTCGGTGAACGCGCCGGGCACCGCCATCACGGTCGCGCCGCCCGCCAGGGCCAGCGAGCACTCCCCCGAGCGCAGCGCGGCGGCGGCGAGGTGCAGGGCCACCAGCGACGACGAGCACGCGGTGTCGACGGTGACCGCGGGCCCCTCCAGGCCCAGGGTGTAGGAGACGCGGCCGGAGGCGACGCTGGTCGCGGTGCCGGTGAGCAGGTGGCCCTCGACGCCGTCGGGCAGGGCGGGCAGGCCCGCGCCGTAGTTGGCGGTCGCGGCGCCGATGAACACCCCGGCGTCGGTGCCGCGCAGCGCCTGCGGGTCCAGCCCGGCGTGCTCCAGCGCCTCCCAGGACGCCTGGAGCAGCAACCGCTGCTGCGGGTCCATCGCCAGCGCCTCGCGCGGGGAGATGCCGAAGAACCCGGCGTCGAACTCGCCCGCGCCCTGGATGAACCCGCCCTCGCGGACGTGCGTGGTGCCGGGGCGCTGGAGGGTCGGGTCGTAGAGCGCGTCCATGTCCCAGCCGCGGTCGGCGGGGAACGGGCCGATGCCGTCGCGGCCCTCGGCGAGCATCGCCCACAGCGCGTCGGGGGTGTCGGCGCCGCCGGGGAAGCGGCAGGCCAGGCCCACGATGGCCAGCGGCTCGTCGGTGCGGGCGCGGACCGGCTCGGCGGCCCCCGGCTCGGCGGCGCCGAGCAGTTCGCCGCGCAGGTGCTCGGCGAGCGCCTGCGGGGTGGGGTGGTCGAACACGAGGGTGGCCGACAGCCGCAGCCCGGTCTCGGCGGTGAGCCGGTTGCGCAGCTCCACCGCGGTCAGCGAGTCGAACCCGATGTCCTTGAACGCCTTGCGCGGGTCGACCGCGTCCGCGCCGCCGTGCCCGAGCACGCCCGCCACGTGCGCGCGGACCAGGTCGAGCAGCGCGCGGTCGACCTCCTCGGCCGGGCGCCCGGCCAGCCGCTCGGCCAGGCCCGCCGCGGCGGCCTGCCCGGCGCGGCCCGCGCGGCGGCGGGCGGTGCGGGCGGGGCCGACGAGGTCGCGCAGCAGCAGCGGGGCGGCCTCGGGGGCCGCGCGCAGGGCGGCGAGGTCCAGCCGCATCGGGACCGCGTCGGCGGCCGGGGCGGCGACGGCCTCGTCGAGCAGGCGCAGCGCGTCCGGTGTGGACAGCGCGCCGACGCCTGCGCGGGTGAGCCTGCCGCGGTCGGCGGAGCCGAGGTCGGCGGCCATCGACTCGGCCTCGTCCCACAGGCCCCAGGCCAGCGCGGTGGCGGGCAGCCCGAGGCCGCGGCGGTGCCGGGCCAGGGCGTCGAGGTAGGCGTTGGCGGCGGCGTAGTTGGCCTGGCCCGCGCCGCCGAACACCCCGGCGGCGGAGGAGAACACGGTGAACTCGGCCAGGTCGGCGTGCCGGGTCAGCTCGTGCAGGTGGCCGACCGCGGCGACCTTGGGCGCGAACACCCGGTCCACCCGCTGCGGGGTGAGCGCCCCGACCACGCCGTCGTCGAGCACACCGGCCACGTGCACCACGGCGGTGAGCGGGTGCTCGGCGGGGACCGAGGCGAGCAGGGCGGCGACGTCCGCGCGGTCGGCGAGGTCGCAGGCCACCACGCGGGCGCCCAGCGCCGCCAGCTCCGGCGCCCGCTCGGCGGCGGGGCCGCCGCGGCTGGCCAGCAGCAGGTGCCGGGCGCCCTGGACGGCGAGGTGGCGCACCACGCGGGCGCCGAGCGCGCCGGTGGCACCGGTGACCAGCACCGTGCCCTCGGGGTCGCGCCTGCGCGGGACGGTGAGCACGACCTTGCCGATGTGCTTGGCCTGGCTGACGAAGCGGAACGCGGCGGGCGCCTCGCGCACGTCCCAGTGCCTGCGCGGCAGGTGGCGCAGGACGCCCGCGGCGAAGAGCCGGATCAGCTCCGCGAGCATCTCCCCGATGCGCTCGGGCCCGGCCTCGATGAGGTCGAAGGAGGTGTAGCGCACGCCCGCGGGGTCGCGCAGGTCGGTCTTGCCCATCTCCAGGAACCGGCCGCCGTCCTTGAGCAGCCCCAGGGAGGCGTCGATGAACTCCCCGGCCAGGGAGTTGAGCACGACGTCGACCGGCTCGAACCGCTGCGCGAAGGACAGGTCGCGCGAGGACGCCAACTGCTCGACGCCGAGTTCGCGCACCGCGTCCCACTTGGCGGGGCTGGCGGTGCCGCAGACCCTCGCGCCCCAGTGCCGGGCCAGCTGCACGGCGGCCATGCCGACGCCGCCCGCCGCGGAGTGGATGAGGATCGACTGGCCGGGGCGCAGGTCGGCCAGGTCGCGCAGGGCGTAGTAGGCGGTGAGGAAGACCAGCGGGACCGCGGCGGCGTCCTCGAACGACCAGTCCGCGGGGACCTCGGCGAGCATCCGCCCGTCGGCCACGGCGGTCGGGCCGAACGCCTCCGGGACGATGCCGAACACGCGCTGGCCGGGGCGCAGCGCGGTGACGCCGGGGCCGGTCTCGACCACCACGCCCGCGCCCTCGCTGCCCATCGGCGCGTCGCCCGGGTACATGCCCAGGGCGATGAGGACGTCGCGGAAGTTGACGCCCGCGGCGCGCACGGCGATGCGCACCTCGTGCTCGCCCAGCGGGCGGTCGGCGGTGCCGGGCAGGGCGCGCACGGCGTCCACGGTGCGCTCGGCGCCCGCGGTGAGCCGCCACGCGCCACCGGGGGCGGGGCTGTCGGCGGCGCGGGCGAGGCGGGCGGCGTGCGGGACGCCGTCGCGCAGGGCGATCTGCGGCTCGACCGCGGCCAGGCGCAGCGCGTCGGCGGTCAGCTCGGCGTCGGCGCGGTCGAGGTCGACCAGCACCAGGCGGCCGGGGTTCTCCGACTGGGCGGAGCGGACCAGGCCGTGCACGGCGGCGCCGGGCAGGTGCGCGGCGTCGGGGGCGTCGAGGGTGGCCCCGACGGTGAGCACGACCAGTCGGGCGTCAGCGAAGCGGTCGTCGGCCAGCCAGCGCTGCACCAGGTCGAGCGCGGCGTGCGCGGCGGCGTGCGGGTCGGTGTGGCCGGTGACGGGGGCCACGACGCAGTCCAGGACGCCCTCGGCCCCGGCGGCGGCGAGGTCGTCGAGCCCGTCGGCGACCACGACCGGCGGCTGGGTGCTCGCGGGCGGGGCGCCGAGGGCGGCCCAGCGCACGGGGGTGTCGGCGGCCGGGACCGGGACGGGGTTCCAGACCAGCCGCAGCAGCAGCGCGTCGGTGGGCGCGGCGGCCGCGGCGGGCGAGCGCAGGGCGAGCGAGTCGATGGTGGCGACCGGCGCGCCGGACGGGTCGTCGGCGCGCAGCGACAGGGCCCCGGCCGGGGTGCGGCGCAGGGTGACCCGCAGCGCGTCGGCGCCGGTCGCGTGCAGGGCGACACCGGAGAACGCGAACGGCACGCCCCCGGGCCCGCCGTCGAGGGCGGCGGCGTGCAGGGCCGCGTCGAGCAGCGCCGGGTGCAGGCCGTGCGCGGCGGCGTCGGTGCCCTCGGGCAGCGACACCTCGGCGTGCACGGCGTCGGCCGAGCGCCACGCGGCGCGCAGGCCCTGGAAGACCGGCCCGTACTCGAAGCCGCCCTCGGCCAGCGCCGGGTAGAGGCCGGTGAGGTCGACCGGCTCGGCGCCCGCGGGCGGCCACTGCTCGGTGGCGGCGGTCGCGGCGGGCAGGTCCGGGGTGAGCAGGCCGTCGGCGTGCGGGGTCCAGTCTGCGGCCGGGTCGGCGGCGGGCCGGGAGTGCACGGCGAAGGTCCGCGCGCCGCGCTCGTCCGGCGCGCCCGCGCTGACCTGCACCTGCACGGCGGTGCCGTCGGCGGGCAGCACCAGCGGCGCGGCGAGGGTGACCTCGGCGACGTGCGGGCAGCCGACCTCGTCGCCGACGTGCGCGGCGAGGTCGAGGTGGGCGGTGCCGGGCAGCAGCACGGCCCCGCCGATGCGGTGCTCGGCCAGCCACGGGTGGGTGCGGGTGGACAGGCGGGCGGTGAACACGCGCAGGTCGGTGCCCGCCACCGGGACGGACGCGCCGAGCAGCGGGTGGCCCGCGGCGGCGAGCCCGGCCGCGCCCGCGTCGCCGCGGGCGGCGAAGGCGCGCGGCCAGAACCGCTCGCGCTGGAACGGGTAGGTCGGCAGGGCCACGTCGCGCGGGGCGGCGCCCAGCGCGTCCCAGTCGACGGCGAACCCGGCCACGTGCAGGGCGGCCAGCGCGGTGGTGACCGCGGCGGGCTCGGGGCGGCCCGCCCGCAGCAGCGGGACGGCCACCGGCAGCTCCAGCGCGGCCAGCGAGGCCAGGCCGCCGTCGGGCCCGAGTTCGAGCACCGCGGTGGCGCCCGCGTCGCGCAGGCAGGTCAGGCCGTCGTGGAAGCGGACGGCCTCGCGGACCTGGCGCACCCAGTGCTCCGGGGAGGTCAGGTCGGTGGCCACGGCGCCGGTGGCGTTGGAGATCACCGGGATGCGCGGCTCGTGGAACTCCAGCCCGGCGATGGCCTCGCGGAAGCGGTCGAGCACGGGGTCGAGGTGCGCGCTGTGGAAGGCGTGGCTGACCCGCAGCTCGCGCACCTTGCGCCCGGCGGCCCGGAAGTGCTCGACGACCGCGGCGACGGCGGGCACGTCGCCGGTGACGACGGTGGCGTGCGGGCCGTTGACCGCGGCGATCTCCGCCCCGTCGACCAGGGCGGCGGTGACCTCGTCCTCGGTGGCGTCGACCGAGGCCATGGCACCGGGGGTGGTGATGGACCCGACCAGCGTGGCGCGGGCGGCGACGAGGGCGGCGGCGTCGGCCAAGTCGAGGACCCCGGCGACGTGCGCGGCGGCGACCTCCCCGATGGAGTGGCCGAGCAGCAGGTCCGGCACGACGCCGTAGGACGCGGCGAGCCGGGCCAGGGCGACCTGCTGGGCGAAGAGCACCGGTTGGGTCCACTCGGTGCGCCCGAGCAGGGCGGCGTCGCCGGACAGCGCGACCTCGCGCAGCGGGCGGTCGGCGCCCAGGTGGCGGTCCAGGTGCGCGCACGCCTCGGTGAACGCGGCGGCGTAGACCGGCTCGGCGTCGAGCAGCCCGGCCCCGGTGCCGGGGCGCTGGCTGCCCTGGCCGGGGAAGGCGAACGCCAGCCTGCCCGCGGTCGTGGCGTCGGAGATCGGGCCGGTGAAGGTGCCCGGGTCGGCGTCGAGGGGCAGCGCGGCGCGGTGCTCGAAGTGCGCGCGCGTGGTGGCCAGGGCGTGCGCGACGCGGGCACGGTCGAGATCGGGCTCCGCGCGCAGCAGGGCGGCGAGGTCGGCGGCGCGGGCGCGCAGCGCGGCCGCCGAGCGGGCCGAGAGCAGGAACGGCAGCTCGCGGGCGGGGGCCGCGGCGGCGAGCGGTTCGCCCTGCTCCAGGACGACGTGGGCGTTGGTGCCGCTGATGCCGAACGACGACACCGCCGCGCGCCGGGGCCGGTCGGTGGCGGGCCACGGCGTGTGCGCGGTGGCCAGCTCGACGGCGCCCGCGGACCAGTCCACGTGCGGGGTCGGGGCGTCGACGTGCAGCGAGGCGGGCACCTCGGCGCGGCGCAGCGCCTCCACGGCCTTGATCACGCCCGCGACACCGGCGGCGGCCTGGGTGTGGCCGATGTTCGACTTCACCGACCCCAGCAGCAGCGGGGTCCGGCGGTCCTGGCCGTAGGTGGCGAGCACGGCCTGGGCCTCGATCGGGTCGCCCAGGGCGGTGCCCGTGCCGTGCGCCTCCAGCAGGTCCACATCAGACGGGGCGAGCCCGGCGACGGCCAGCGCGGAGCGGATCACCCGCTGCTGGGCCGGGCCGTTGGGGGCGGTGAGCCCGTTGGACGCGCCGTCCTGGTTCACCGCGGAACCCCGCAGCACGGCCAGCACCGGGTGGCCGTTGCGGCGGGCGTCGGACAGGCGCTCGACGAGCAGGATGCCCGCGCCCTCACCCCACCCGGTGCCGTCGGCGGCGGCGGCGAACGGCTTGCACCGGCCGTCGGCGGCCAGGCCGCGCTGGCGGGAGAACTCGATGAACGCGCCGGGGGTCGACATCACGGTCGCGCCACCGGCCAGCGCCAGGTCGCACTCGCCGGAGCGCAGCGCCTGCGCGGCCCAGTGCAGGGCCACCAGCGACGACGAGCATGCGGTGTCGACGGTGACGGCGGGCCCCTCCAGGCCCAGGGCGTAGGCGATGCGCCCGGAGATCACGCTGGCGGCGTTGCCGGTGGCCAGGTAGCCCTCGACCGGCTCGGTGGAGTGCGACAGCAGCGTCGCGTAGTCCTGGCTGTTGGTGCCGACGAACACGCCGGTGGCGCTGCCGCGCAGGGCGTGCGCGTCGAGGCCCGCGCGCTCCACGGCCTCCCAGGCGATCTCCAGCAGGAGCCGCTGCTGCGGGTCGGCGCTGAGCGCCTCGCGCGGGGAGATGCCGAAGAAGGCGGCGTCGAAGTCGGCCACGCCGTCGAGGAACCCGCCCTCGGTGGCGTAGCTGGTGCCGGGGTTGTCCGGGTCGGGGTCGAACAGGGCGGAGGTGTCCCAGCCGCGGTCGTCGGGGAAGGCGCGCACGGCGTCGCGGCCCTGCGCCAGCAGCTCCCACAGCCCCTCGGGGGAGTCCACCCCGCCGGGGAACCGGCAGGCCATGGCCACCACGGCGATCGGCTCGTCGGCGGACTCCGCGCGGCGCACCCGCGGCCCGTCGGCGCCGCCGAGCAGCGCCGTGCGCAGGTGCTCGGCCAGGTCGGCGCAGCTGGGGTGGTCGAAGACCAGGGTGGCGGGCAGGGTCAGGCCGGTGGCGGTGGCGAGCCGGTCGCGCAGCTCGACCGCGGTCAGCGAGTCGAAGCCCAGGTCGCGGAAGGCGGTGCCGACCGGGACCTGCTCCACCCCGGGGTGGCCGAGGACGGCGGCGGCGCGGGTGCGCACCAGGTCGGTGAGCCGCCTGCGCACCTCGGCCTCGGCGAGCCCGGTGAGGCTGGCGCGCAGGGCGTCGTCGCCCGCGGCGGTGGTCGGCTCGGCGGCGGGGGCGAGGCGGGCCAGCAGCGGGCTGGGCCGCGCGGCGGTGAAGGTGTCGGTGAACCGGGCCCAGTCGACGTCCGCGACGACCAGCAGCGGCTCGCCGGTGCGGGCCAGCGCCTCGACGGCGCGGCGGGGCTCCATCGGGCGCAGGCCGCGGCGGGCCAGGTCGGCCCCGGCCCCGCCCCCCCCCCTGCCCCCGCCCCCCCCCCGGCCCCCGGCGATGGCGGGCGCCGGCAGCCC
>NZ_MKQR01000011.1:0-297261 GCF_001940455.1 Actinokineospora bangkokensis
GGCCAGCGCCTCGACGGCGCGGCGGGGCTCCATCGGGCGCAGGCCGCTGCGGGCCAGGTCGGCCCCGGCCCGGCCGCCCGCCATGCCCTCGCCCGCCCACGGGCCCCAGGCGATGGCGGTCGCGGGCAGCCCGGCGGCGCGCCGCTCGGCGACCAGAGCCTCCAGGGCGGCGTTGGCGGCGGCGTAGGCGGCTTGCTCGCCGCTGCCCCAGACCCCGGCGATGGAGGAGTAGACGATGAACGCGTCGACCTCGCCCACGACCTCGTGCAGCACGCGCGCGCCCTCGACCTTGGCGGCGGCGACGCGCGCGTAGTCCTCGGCCGTGGTGGCCGCCAGCGGCGCGGTGTGCGCGACGCCCGCGGTGTGGATGACGGCGGTGGGGGCGTACCGGGCGACGACCTCGGCCATGGCGGCCCGGTCGGTCACGTCGGCGGCGACGGTGACGGCCTCGACCGACCCGGTGGCGCGCAGCTGCGCGAGCAGGGCCTCGTCGGCGCCGCGGCGGCTGACCAGCACCACGCGGTCCGCGCCCTCGGCGGCGACCCAGCGGGCGGCCTCGGCGCCGAGCGCGCCGCCGCCCCCGGTGATCAGGACGGTGCCGCGCGGGCGCCAGGCCCGCGGCGGCGAGGCGGGGGCGATGCGGCGGGCGCGGGCGTGCTCGCCCAAAGCGAGCTGGTCCTCGCGGCCCGCGATGGCGCGCGGGAGGGCGGCCCAGCCCGCGGGGTCGGTGATGGTGACCGCGCCGCCGAAGCGGGCGGGCTGCTCCAGGGCGGCGACGCGCGCCACGGCGAGCACGGCGGGGTCGGCGCTGACCACCCAGGTGGTGCGCGCCCGGCCCAGCGCCTCCACCAGCAGCGCCGGGTCGGGGTCGACCAGCAGCAGGGTCTCGTCGGCCAGCTCGTCGAGGTCGGTGATGCGGCGCAGCGGCGCGGGGGCGTCCCCGAGGGCCACGACCGGCTCGGCGGCGGTCTCGCCCAGGGTGATCCCGTCCCACTCGACCCGGTAGAGCCACGGGTCGACCGGGGTGGGGGCGGCGTCGAGCCAGTAGCGGGTGCGCTGGAAGGCGTAGGTGGGCAGGGTCAGGGGCCGGGTGGTCGGGGTCAGGCGCGCCCAGTCGACGGTGCGGCCCGCGACGTGCAGCCGGGCCAGGGCCTCCAGCAGCGCCGCGGCTTCGTCGCGGTCGCGGCGCTGGGCGGGGACGCAGCCCGCGACCAGCGGGGTCAGCGCGGCGTCCGGGCCCACTTCGAGCACGTGGGCGGCGTTGAGCCGGGAGACACCGTCGGCGAAGCGCACGGTGCCGCGCACGTTGTCGACCCAGTAGTCCGCGCCCGTGCGCTCACCCGCCACCCGGATGAAATCGATCCGGGGCTCGGCCAGCTCGACGGTGTCGAGCAGGGCGCGCAGTTCCGGCAGCACCTCGTCCATGTGCGCGGAATGGAAGGCGTGGCTGACCTCCAGGCTCGTGGCCTTGAGCCCACGCGCCCGCGCGGCGTCGAGCACCGCGAGCACCGCGTCCTCGTCCCCGGTGACCACAGTGGACTGCGGGCCGTTGACGGCCGCGACCTCCACGCCCGCCGGGAGGTCGATGTCCTCGGGAGCGGCGCCGATGGCGGCCATCGCCCCGCGCGCGGCCACCGAGCCCATCAGCGCGCCGCGGGCGACGACGAGGCGGGCGGCGTCGGCCAGGGTGAGCACGCCCGCGACGTGCGCGGCGGCGATCTCCCCGACCGAGTGGCCGATGACGACGTCCGGGGTCACCCCCCACGACTCCAGCAGCCGGGCCAGGGCGACCTCGAAGGCGAACAGGGCGGGCTGGGCGAACTCGGTCTCGGTGATCCGGGTCTGCTCCCCGGCCAGCTCGGCGCGCACGTGCTCGGGGTAGAGGGCGAGCACGGCGTCCCACGCCCGGGCGAACTCGGGGTGGGCGGCGGCCAGGCCCCGGCCCATGCCGACGCGTTGCGCGCCCTGGCCGGTGAAGACGAACGCGGTGCGCCCGCGCGCGGCAGTGCCGCGGAAGACGCCGGGCCCGGTCAGGGTGGCCAGGCGGGCGACCAGCTCCGCGCGGTCGCCGACGACGACCGCGCGGTGCGGCAGGTCGGCGCGGGTGGCGAGGGCGGCGGCGACCTCGGCGGCGGGCTCGTCGGTCAGGTGCGCGGCGAGCCGGGCGGCCTGGGCGGTCAGCGCCGCGTCGTCGTGCGCGGACAGCACCCAGGCGTGCGGGCCACCGGTCTCGACGGCGGGCGCGGGCGCGGTGGTGACCTGCTCCAGGACGACGTGGGCGTTGGTGCCGCTGATGCCGAACGAGGACACCCCGGCCCGGCGCGGCCGGTCGACGGCGGGCCAGTCGCGGTTGGCGGTCAGCAGCTCCACCGCGCCCTCGGACCAGTCGATGCGCCCGCTGGGGGCGTCGACGTGCAGCGAGGCGGGCAGCACGCCGTGGCGCATGGCCTGCACGGCCTTGATGATCCCGGCGACGCCTGCGGCGGCCTGGGTGTGGCCCAGGTTGGACTTGACCGAGCCGAGGTACAGCGGCTGCTCGCGGTCCTGGCCGTAGGCGGCCATGAGCGCCTGGGCCTCGATCGGGTCGCCCAGCACGGTTCCGGTGCCGTGCGCCTCGACCAGGTCGACCTCGGCGGGGTCGAGGCGGGCGGCGGTCAGCGCGGCGGAGATCACCCGCTGCTGCGACGGGCCGTTGGGGGCGGTGAGGCCGTTGGACGCGCCGTCGGAGTTGACCGCGCTGCCGCGCACGACGGCGAGCACGTGGTGGCCGTTGCGGCGCGCGTCGGACAGCCGCTCCAGCAGCACCAGGCCCGCGCCCTCGGCGAAGCCGGTGCCGTTGGCGCCCTCGGCGAACGACCGGCAGCGGCCGTCGCCGGACAGGCCCTGCTGGCGGGTGAACTCGACGAAGACCCCGGGCGTGGACATGACGGTGACCCCGCCCGCCAGGGCCAGGTCGCACTCCCCGGTGCGCAGCGCCTGCGCGGCCAGGTGGACGGCCACCAGCGACGACGAGCACGCGGTGTCGACGGTGATCGCCGGGCCCTCCAGGCCGAAGGCGTAGGCGACCCGGCCGGAGACGACGCTGGCGGAGTTGCCGGTGCCCAGGTGCCCCTCGACGCCCTCGGGCACCGCGACCAGCCGCGAGGCGTAGTCCTGGTACATCACGCCCGCGAACACGCCGGTGCGGCTGCCGCGCAGGCCGTGCGGGTCCAGGCCCGCGCGCTCGAAGGTCTCCCAGGAGACCTCCAGCAGGATGCGCTGCTGCGGGTCCATCGCCAGCGCCTCGCGCGGGGAGATGCCGAACAGGCCCGCGTCGAAGTCGGCGGCGTCGTGGAGGAACGCGCCCGCGGGGGCGCCGGGGCGGCCGCCGGTGAGCGCGGCGACGTCCCAGCCGCGGTCGCCGGGGAACGGGCCGATGACGTCGCGGTTGCCCGCCACCAGCTCCCACAGGTCCTCGGGGGTGGCGATGCCGCCGGGGTAGCGGCAGGCCATCGACACGATCGCGATCGGCTCGTCGACCGGGCGCGCGGGCGCGGTGGTGGTGGCGCGGCGCGCGGGGGCCTCGCCCACGACGCGGGCGGCCAGGGCCGCGGGCGTGGGGTGGTCGAAGACGAGCGTGGCGGGCAGCCGCAGACCGGTGGCGGCGGCGAGCCGGTTGCGCAGCTCCACGGCGGTGAGCGAGTCGAAGCCCAGGTCGGCGAAGGCGCGGTCGGGGTCGACCGAGGCCGCGGAGGCGTGGCCGAGCACGGCGGCGGTGGTGGCGCGGACCAGGTCGAGCGCGGCGGCCGGGGTCAGGTCGGCGGTCGGGGCGGCCGTCGCGGCGGCGGCCCGGCGGCGGCGCGCCGGGACCAGGGCGCGCAGCAGCGGCGGCACCTCGCCCGCGGCCCGCACCGCGGCCAGGTCGAGGTCGAGCGGCGCCAGGACGGCGGCGCCGGTGCGCACGGCGGTGCTGAACAGGGCCAGCGCGTCGTCGTCGGTGAGGGCGCGGGCACCGCCGCGGGCGGTGCGGCGCAGCTGCGTGCCGTCGAGGTGCCCGGTCATGCCGCTGGCGCTGGCCCACAGGCCCCACGGCAGCGAGGTCGCCGGGACCCCGGCGGCGCGCAGCTCGACGGCGAGGGCGTCGAGGGCGCTGTTGGCGGCGGCGTAGCCGGACTGGCCGGGGTTGCCGAACACGCCCGCGGCCGAGGAGAACAGGACGAAGGCGGTCAGCTCTCCCGCCAGCTCGGCCAGGTGCCGCGCCGCGGTCAGCTTGGGGGCCAGCAGCGCGTCGAGCCGGTCGGGGGTCAGTGCGGTGACCACGCCGTCGTCGAGGACACCCGCGGCGTGCACGATCGCGGTCACCGGGTGCTCGGCCAACAACGCCGCCACAGCGTCCCGATCGGACACATCGCACGCCACGACCTGGACGTCCGCGTCGATGTCCGGAACGGCACCACCGGAACGGCTGGCCAGCACCACGTGGCGAACACCGTGCTCCGCCACCAGGTGACGGGCCACCAGCAGGCCCAAGGTGCCGGTACCACCGGTGATCAGCACCCGGCTCTCGGCGGTGAACGGCTCGGTGACGGCGGTGGTCTCGGCGCGGACCAGGCGCGGGGCGAGGACTCGGCCGTCGCGCACCACGAGTTCGGGCTCGTCGGCGTTGACCGGGGTGGCGCCCAGGGACCCATCGGTGTCGACCAGCGCGAGGCGGCCGGGATTCTCGTTGGCCGCGGTGCGGACCAGGCCGCGCGCGGCGGCGCCGTCCACGGTGTCGGTGGTGCGGACGGCGAGCAGGCCCGCGGCCTCGTCGGCCAGGTGGGCCTGGACGGCGGCGAGCACGTCGGCCAGGGACATGCCGTCGATGTCGAGCACGGCATCTGCGGGCTCGTGCGCGACCTCCACGCGGTCGAGCGCGTACAGGGCGGCGCCGGTGGCGGGGGCCAGCGCGGCGGTGTCGAGGGGGCGCAGGGCAAGCGCGCCGACCCGGACGACGGGGGCGCCGTCGGCGTCGGCGGCCGTGACGGTCACCGCGTTCGGGCCCGCGGCGGACACGCGCACCCGCAGGGCGGTGGCTCCGGTGGCCGAGAGCCGGACGTCGGAGAAGGAGAACGGCAGGGCGGCGCGGACGCCCGCGTCGACGAACCCGCCGAGGGCGATGGCGTGCAGGGCGGCGTCGAAGACGGCGGGGTGCAGCCCGAAGCGCTGGGCGGCGGCGTGCTCGGCGTCGTCGAGGCGGACCTCGGCCAGGACGTCGTCACCGTCGCGCCACACCCGGCGCAGCCCGCGGAAGGCGGGGCCGTAGCCGAGGTCGCGGGTGGCGAGGTCGGCGTAGAGGCCGTCGATGTCGACCTCGACCGCGCCGGGCGCGGGCCACTCGGTGACGGCGGGGGCCTCGGGCGCGGTGGCGGTGAGGTGGCCGTCGGCGTGGCGGGTCCACGGGGCGTCGTCGGCGTCGGGTCGGGAGTGGACCGACACGGGGCGGCGGCCGCCCTGGTCGGCGCCCACGGAGACCTGGAGGCGCAGCGCGCCCTGCTCGGGCAGGGTGAGCGGCTGGTGGAGGGTCAGCTCCTCCACGTGCGGGGCCCCGGTGTGCTCGCCCGCGCACAGCGCCAGCTCGACCAGCGCGGTGCCGGGGACGATGAGCCGCCCGGCGACGACGTGGTCGGCCAGCCAGGGGTGGTCGTCGAGGGCGAGGCGGCCGGTGAGCACGGCCCCGTCGCCGTCGGCCAGCGAGACCAGCGCGCCGAGGAAGGGGTGCCCGGCCGCGCCCTGGCCGAAGCCGCTGGGCGCGCCCGCGGCGGCGGTGACGCGCTGCGGCCAGAAGCGCTCGTGCTGGAAGGGGTAGGTGGGCAGGTCGACGGGCTCGGCGCCGGGCAGCACCAGCACCCAGTCCGGGGTGATGCCCGCGACGACGGCCTCGCCCAGGGACAGCAGCATCCGGTCGAGCCCGCCGTGGTCGCGCTTGAGCGAGCCGACCGCGACCACGTCGTCGGGCAGGGCCATGGTGAGCACCGGGTGCGGGGAGCACTCGATGAACGTGCCGAACCCGTCGTCGACCAGCCGCGTCACCGCGGCGGCGAACTCGACGGTGGAGCGCAGGTTGTCGAACCAGTACCCGGCGTCCATGCCCGAGCCGTCCTCGACCCGCCCGGTGAGGGTGGAGTGCACCGGCACGAGCCCGACGCGCGGCCGCACCGGCGCGAGCGCGGCCAGCAGCTCCTCGCGCAGCTCGTCGACCTGGGCGGAGTGGGAGGCGTAGTCCACCGGCACCCGCTTGGCCCGCACGCCATCGGCCTCGCACGCGGCGACCAGCTCGTCCAGCGCGGCGGGCTCACCCGACACCACGACGGCGGCGGGCCCGTTCACCGCGGCCACGGAGACCCGGTCCCCGAACGGCGCGATCCGCGCCCGCACCTCGGTCTCGCCCAGTGCGACCGACACCATCCCGCCGCGCCCGGCCAGCCGCCGCAGCACCTGCGACCGCAGCGCCACGACGCGGGCACCGTCCTCCAGCGACAGCGCGCCCGCCACGACAGCAGCGGCGATCTCACCCTGCGAGTGACCCACGACGGCGGCAGGCTCGACGCCCCACGACCGCCACACCTCGGCCAACGACACCATCACGGCCCACAGGACCGGCTGCACGACGTCCACGCGCTCCAGCAGCGCGGCATCGCCCAGGGCCTCGTCGAGCGACCAGTCCTTGAACTCGCTCAAAGCCGCATCGCACTCGGCCAGGCGAGCCGCGAACACCTCCGACGACGCGGCCAACTCACGCGCCATCCCGACCCACTGCGAACCCTGACCCGGGAACACGAACACGACCCGGCCCGGCTCACCCGCGGTCCCCTGCACCAGCGCGGGGTGCTGCTCCCCCGCCGCCAGCGCGCGCACCGCGTCGACGCCCAGGGCGACCGCCCGGTGGCCGAGGTGGGCGCGCGTGGTGGCCAGGGCGAACGCGGCGCGGGTGGCGGGCAACGACGGCAGCGCGTCGGCGAGGCGCTGGGCCTGGGCACGCAGCGCCGCGGCGGAGCGGGCGGTCAGGACGAGGGGGGTGAGAGCGGTGTCCGGGGCCAGCTCCGGGGCGGGGTCGCCCTGCTCCAGGATGACGTGGGCGTTGGTGCCGCTGACGCCGAAGGAGGAGACCGCGGCGCGGCCGGGCCGGTCGGCCTCGGGCCACGGGCGGGCCTCGGTCAGCAGCTCGACGCTGCCCGCGGTCCAGTCCACGTGCGGGGTCGGCGCGTCGACGTGCAAGGTCTTGGGCAGGGTGCGGTGGTTGAGTGCCAGGACGGACTTGATGATCCCGGCGACGCCCGCGGCGGCCTGGGTGTGGCCGATGTTCGACTTCACCGAACCGAGGTACAGCGGCACCGAGCGCCCCTGGCCGTACGTGGCCAGCAACGCCTGCGCCTCGATCGGGTCTCCGAGGGAGGTGCCGGTGCCGTGCGCCTCCAGCATGTCCACATCGGACGGCTCCAGGCGCGCGTTGGCCAGCGCCTGCCGGATCACCCGCTCCTGCGACGGCCCGTTGGGGGCGGTGAGCCCGTTGGACGCGCCGTCCTGGTTGACCGCCGAGCCGCGCACGAGCGCCAGGACGCGGTGGCCGTGGCGGCGCGCGTCGGACAGCCGCTCGACGACGAGCATGCCGACGCCCTCGCCCCACCCGGTGCCGTCGGCGTCGGCGGAGAACGCCTTGCAGCGGCCGTCGCCGGACAGGCCGCGCTGGCGGGAGAACTCGATGAACGCCGTGGGGGTCGACATGACCGTCACGCCGCCGGCCAGGGCCAGCGTGCACTCCCCCGACCGCAGCGCCTGCACGGCCAGGTGCAGCGCGACCAGCGACGCCGAGCACGCCGTGTCGACAGTGACCGCCGGGCCCTCCAGCCCGAAGACGTAGGACAGGCGCCCGGAGACGACGCTGGCGGAGTTGCCGGTGGCCAGGTGGCCCTCGACGCCCTCGGTGGAGCCGGTGAACAGCGGCGCGTAGTCCTGGCCGTTGGTGCCCACGAACACGCCGGTGGCGCTGCCGCGCAGGGTCGGGGCGGCGATGCCCGCGCGCTCGAAGGCCTCCCACGTGGTCTCCAGCAGCAACCGCTGCTGGGGGTCCATCGCCAGCGCCTCGCGCGGGGAGATGCCGAAGAAGTCCGCGTCGAAGCCGGGCACGTCGCGCAGGAACCCGCCGGTGGCGGTGTAGCTGGTGCCGGGGTTGTCCGGGTCGGGGTCGAACAGGGCGGCGAGGTCCCAGTTGCGGTCGTCGGGGAACGGGCCGAGGCCGTCGCGCCCGGCGACGAGCAGGTCCCACAGGTCCTCCGGCGCCGCGACCCCGCCGGGGAAGCGGCAGGCCATGCCCACGATCGCGATCGGCTCGTCGGACCCGGCGGCGGCCACGACCGAGGGCACCCGGGTGGCGGCGACCCCGTCGAGCAGGCCGTCGACGTGGCGGGCCAGGTCCGCGGCGGTGGGGTGGTCGAACACCGCGGTGGCGGGCAGGGACAGGCCGGTGGCGGCGTTGAGCGCGGTGCGCAGCTCCACCGCGGTCAGCGAGTCGAAGCCCAGCTCGCGGAAGGCGCGGTCGGCGGGCACGGCGCGCGCGGAGGCGAAGCCGAGCACGGCCGCTGCGGTCTCCCGCACCAGGTCCAGCAGCGCCTGGCCGCGGCGGTCGGCGGGCAGCGCGCGGAAGCGCTCGGCCTGGGCGCCGAGGTCGGGGGCGGGCGCGGCGGCGCGGGCCGGGGCGAGGTCGGAGAGCAGGCGGCCGGGCAGGGCGAAGACCGACCAGTCGATGTCGACCACGGTCAGCGCGGGCAGCCCGGAACCCACGGCCAGCGCCAGCGCGGTCACGGCGCGGTCGGCGGTGAGCGCGGCCAGCCCGGAGCGGGCGGTGCGGGCGGCGGCCTTGTCGCCGGTGGCCATGCCGTCCTCGGCCCACGGGCCCCAGGCGATGCTGGTGCCGGGCAGCCCGGCGGCGTGCCGGGCGCGGACGAGGGCGTCGAGCTCGGCGTTGGCGGCGGCGTAGTTGCCCTGGCCGGGCGCGCCGAAGGTGGCCGCGGCCGAGGAGAAGACCACGAACGCGTCGAGGTCGCGGTCGCGGGTCAGCTCGTCGAGCACGCGCACGGCGACGGGCTTGGCCGCGGCGACCGAGGCCAGCCGCTCGGGGGTGAGCCGGTCGAGCACGCCGTCGTCGAGCACCCCCGCGGCGTGGATGACCGCGTCCGGCTCGACGTCGGCGAGCAGCGCGGCCATCGCCTCCCGGTCGGCGGCGTCGACGGCCACGACCGCGGTGCCCTCGGGCAGGCCGTCGGGGACCGCGCCGCCGCGGCGGCTGGTGAGCACGAGCCGGTCGGCGGTGGCCGCGGCCCAGTGCGCCACCCGCACGCCCAGCGCGCCGGTGCCGCCGGTGATGAGCACGGTGCCGCGCGGGGTCCACGACGCGGCGGTCTCGGCGCGGGCGAGGCGGCGGGCGCGGTTGCCGTCGGGGGTGAGCAGGACCTCGGTCTCGCCGCCGCCGAGCACCAGGGCGAGCCGGTCGGCGGTGGTGTCGGCGGGGGCGTCGACCAGCCCGCCCCAGCGCTCGGGGATCTCCAGCGCGGCGGTGCGGCCCAGGCCCCACACCGCGGCCTGCTCGGGGGCGTCGGCCAGCGCGCCGGTGGTCACGGCCCAGACCGGGACCGGGGTGTCCACCAAGGACTGGAGCAGCGCGAGCAGGCTCGCCGCGGTGGGGTGCAGGGCGAGCACGCCCTCGGCGGACCCGGCGGCGCCCGGCACCTCGGCGGCGTCGACCACGCGGGCGCCCCGCGCGGCGAGGTCGGCGGCCAGCGGGGAGTCGGGGTCGCCGACGACGAGCCAGCTCCCGAGCGCGACGGGCGGGTTCTCCGGGACCGGGGTCCAGTGGTCGCGGTAGTGCCAGGGCGTGCTGGTGGGGGCCTCGGTGGCGGGCCAGTAGCGCTCGCGCTGGAAGGGGTAGGTGGGCAGGTCGACGACCCGGCCGCCGGTGTGCAGGGCGGACCAGTCGACCTCGCCGCCGGTGGCGTGGACGTGGCCGAGGGCGCGCAGCGCCGTCAGCGCCTCGTCGCGGTCGCGGCGCTGGGCCGGGGCGCACGCGGCCAGCAGCGGGGCCAGGGCGGCGTCCGGGCCGATCTCGACGACGCGGGCGGCGTCGAGGCGGGCGGCGCCGTCGGCGAAGCGGACCGCGCCGCGCAGGTTGCGGGTCCAGTAGTCGGCGTCGGCGGGGTCGCCGGGGCCCGCGGCGGGGACGAACTCGATCGCGGGCGCCGACCGGGGCAGCGAGCGGACCAGCGCGGCCAGCGGCGCGACGGCCTCGTCCATGTGCGCGGAGTGGAAGGCGTGGCTGACCGCGAGCCGCTTGACGCGCACGCCGCGCGCGGCGTGCTCGTCGGCCAGGGCGGCCACGGCGTCGGCGTCGCCGGAGACCACGGTGGAGTCCGCGGAGTTGACCGCGGCGACCTCCACGCCCGCGGGCAGGGCGATCTCCCGCTCGGGCAGGCCGATCACGGCCATCGCCCCGCGCGCGGTGACCGCGCCCATGAGCCTGCCGCGCTCGACGACCAGCGCCGCCGCGTCGGCCAGGGTGAACACGCCCGCCACGTGCGCGGCGGCGATCTCCCCGACGGAGTGCCCGATCACCACGTCGGGCCGCACGCCCCAGGAGGCGAACAGCCGCACCAGGGCGACCTCGAAGGCGAAGATCGCCGGTTGGGCGAACTCGGTGTCGTCGAGCCGCGACTGGTCCTCGACCAGCACGTGCCGCACCGGGGCCGGGAACAGCGCGACGACCTCGTCCCAGGCCGCGGCGAAGACCGGGAACGCCGCGGCGAGGCCGCGGCCCATGCCCGCGCGCTGCGAGCCCTGGCCGGTGAAGGCGAACGCGGTGCGCCCGCGGGTGACCGAGGCGGGGGTGATGGCGTCGAGCCCGGCGAGCAGTTCCTCGCGGGTGGACCCGACGACCACGGCCCGGTGCTCGAAGGCGGTGCGGGTGGTGGCCAGCGAGTGACCGATGTCCGCGGCCACCCAGTCCGGTGCGGCGACGAGCGCGGCCTTGAGCTGGGCGGCCTGGGCGCGCAGCGCGTCCTCGGTGCGCCCGGCCAGCGGCCACGCCGTCGGCCCGGCGGCGGGGGCCGGGCTGCCGGTGTCGCCGGTCCCGTCGGGGTCGGCGGTGCCCGCCTCGACGGCCTGCTCGACGGCCTGCTCGACGGCCTGCTCGACGATGATGTGGGCGTTGGTGCCGCTGATGCCGAACGAGGACACCGCCGCGCGCCGCGGCCGGTCGACCTCGGGCCAGTCGCGGGCCTCGGTCAGCAGGGAGACCGCGCCGGACTCCCAGTCCACCTGCGAGGTCGGGGTGCCCAGGTGCAGCGAGCGGGGCATCACGCCGTGGCGCAGCGCCAGGATCGCCTTGATCACGCCGGAGACGCCCGCGGCGGCCTGGGTGTGGCCGATGTTGGACTTGATCGAGCCGAGGTAGAGCGGCTCCTCGCGGTCCTGGCCGTAGGTGGCGATGACGGCCTGGGCCTCGATCGGGTCGCCCAGCGGCGTGCCGGTGCCGTGCGCCTCGACCAGGTCGATGTCGGTGGTCTCCAGCCGGGCGTTGGCCAGGGCCTGCCGGATCACCCGCTGCTGGGAGGCGCCGTTGGGCGCGGTCAGGCCGCTGCTGGCGCCGTCGGAGTTCACCGCGGAGCCGCGCAGCACGGCCAGCACGCGGTGGCCGTTGCGCTGGGCGTCGGACAGCTTCTCCAGCAGCAGCAAGCCGACGCCCTCGCCGAAGCCGGTGCCGTCCGCGCCCTCGGCGAAGGACTTGCACCGGCCGTCGGCCGAGAGCCCGCCCGCGCGGGAGAACTCGACGAAGCTGCCCGCGTTGGACATGACGGTGACCCCGCCCGCGAGGGCGAACTGGCACTCGTCCTGGCGCAGCGCCGACGCGGCCAGGTGCAGGGCGACCAGGGAGGACGAGCAGGCGGTGTCGACGGTCAGCGTCGGGCCCTGCAACCCCATCGCGTAGGCGACCCGGCCGGAGACGACCGAGGCGGCGCTGCCGGTGCCGACGTAGCCGGCGACGTCGTCGGCCGCGCCGTGCAGGCGCACGGCGTAGTCGTGGTACATCACGCCCGCGAACACGCCGGTGCGGGTGCCGCGCAGCGAGCGGGGGTCGATGCCCGCGCGCTCGACGGCGGTCCAGGCGTGCTCCAGCAGCAGGCGCTGCTGCGGGTCCATCGCCAGCGCCTCACGCGGGGAGATGCCGAAGAACCCGGCGTCGAACAGGCCCGCGTCGGCGAGGAACCCGCCCTGGGCCACGGTGAGCGCGCCGGAGCCGTCGACGTCGCGCAGCGCGTCCTCGGCCCAGCCGCGGTCGGTGGGGAAGCCGCCGATGCCGTCGCGGCCCTCCGACACCAGCCGCCACAGGTCCTCCGGGGAGCGCACGCCCCCGGGGTACTGGCAGCTCATGCCGACCACGGCGATGGGCTCGTGCCGCTTGCCCTCCGCCTCGGCCAGCCGCCTGCGGGTCTCCCGCAGGTCGGCGGTCGCCCGCTTGAGGTAGTCGAGGACCTTCGCGTCATCGGCCACGAGCGGCCACCTCCCGGTCGGTCACGCGGTTCATGCGATCCCGATCTCGTTGTCCAGCAAGTCGAACAGCTCCTCGGCCGACGCCTCGCTCAGGTCCTCCCCCGCGCGGGGCGCCGCGGCGGCGGCCGGGGCGGGGGCGCTGTCACCGAGGTCGGCGAGCAGCGCGCGCAGCTTGGCCGCGACGCGGGCGCGGTCGGCGTCATCGGCGGCGATGCCCGCGAGCACCGGGCCGAGCGCGGCCAGGTCCGCCAGCGCCCGCTTGCCCGCGCCCGCGGCGGCCCCGCCGAGCCGGTCACCGAGGTACCCGGCGAGCGCGGTGGGCGAGGCGTGGTCGAACACCAGGGTGGTGGGCAGCCGCAGGCCGGTGGCCGCGCCGAGCCGGTTGCGCAGCTCCACCGCGGTCAGCGAGTCGAAGCCCAGGTCGACGAAGCCGCGCTCGGGGTCGACCGCGCGCGCCGAGGCGTGCCCGAGGACGGCGGCGACGTGCCCGCACACCAGTTCCAGCAGCCCGGCGGCGTCGAGCCCGGCCGGGTCGGGTCCGGCGGCCGGGGCCTGCGCGGCCTGGGCGCGGACGCGGACCAGCCCGCGCAGCAGCGGCGGCGCGGTGCCCGCGGCGGCGGCTGCTGCCTTGGCGGCGGCGAGGTCGAGGTCCACGGGCGCGAGCAGCGCGGCGTCGGCGCCCAGGGCGGCGTCGAACAGGGCCAGCGCCTCGTCCGTGGCCAGGGCGCGCCCGCCGCCGCGGCCCGCGCGGCGCAGGTGGCCGTCGTCGAGGTGGCCGGTGAGCCCGCTGGCCTCGGCCCACAGCCCCCAGGCCAGCGACAGGCCGGGCTTGCCCGCGGCCAGGCGGCGGGCGACGACGGCGTCGGCGGCGGTGTTGGCGGCGGCGTAGTTGGCCTGGCCCGCGTTGCCGAAGACGCCGGAGGCGGAGGAGAAGACGATGAACGCCTCCAGCTCGCCCGCCAGTTCGTCGAGGTGGATCGCGCCCGCGGCCTTGGGGCCCCAGACGGTGTCGACCCGGTCGGGGGTCAGCGCGGTGACCACGCCGTCGTCGAGGACACCCGCAGCATGCACGATCGCGGTCACCGGGTGCTCGGCCAACAACGCGGCCACAGCGTCCCGATCGGACACATCACACGCCACGACCCGAACATCCGCGTCGATCTCCGGCACCGAACCACCCGAACGGCTCGCCAACACCAGATGTCGCACACCGTGCTCCGCCACCAGGTGACGGGCCACCAGCAGGCCCAAGGTGCCGGTACCACCGGTGATCAGCACCCGGCTCTCGGCGGTGAAGGGGCTGGTGCCGGGGCCGGTCGCGCGGGTCAGGCGAGGCGCGAAGGCGGTGCCGCCGCGGACGATGACCTCGGGCTCGTCGGAGGCGGCGGCCGCCGACGCGGAGCCCGCGGTGTCGCTGATGAGCAGCGTGGCGCGGCCGGGGTGCTCGGTGTTGGCCGCCCGGACCAGGCCGCGCAGCGCGCCCGCCACGAGGTCGTCGGCGGTGGCGTGCAGGACCACCACCCGGTCGTCGGCACAGGCGGCCTGCACGGCGGTGAACGCGCGGTCGAGGGCGGCGCGGGCGGCGGGCTCGGTGTCGCCGGGCGCCACGCTGAGCACGGTGCACTCCATGGCCGCGGCCTGCCCGTCGAGGGTGGTCTCGACGAGTTCCACGCCGTGCAGGGCCGCGGTGCTCGCCGGGGCGAGGGCGGCCAGCGGGCGCAGGGCCAGCGACTCCGCGTGCAGGACCAGCGCGCCCGCCGGGTCGACGGCGGTCACCGACAGCGTGTTCTCCCCGGCGGGGGCCAGGCGCACCAGGACGTGCCCGGCGCCCGCCGCACCCAGCGCGACGCCCTGCCAGGCGAAGGGCAGCCACGCCTTCGCCGGGTCGGCGACGAACGCGCCGAAGCCGGTGGCGTGCAGCGCGGCGTCGATGAGCGCGGGGTGCGCGCCGTACCCGGCCGCGGCGTCCTCGGGCAGCACGACCTCGGCGTAGACCGCCTCGCCCGCCCGCCAGGCGGCGCGCAGCCCGCGGAACAGCGGCCCGTAGACCAGCCCGACCTCGGTCAGGTCGGCGTAGGTGGACCCGATGTCGACCTGCTCGGCACCGGCGGGCGGCCACTCGGCCTCCACCGCGGGGGCGGCGACCTCGGCCACGACGCCGGTGGCGTTGCGGGTCCAGGTCTCCCCGAGCCGGGTGTGCACGGTCAGGGTGGCGCGGCCGTCGACCGCCGGGCCCACGGCGACCTGGACGTCCACGCCGCCGTCGGGGACGACCAGCGGGGCGTGCAGCGCCAGCTCGTCCACCCCGGGCAGGCCCGCGTGGTCGGCGGCGTGCAGGGCCAGTTCGAGGACGCCGGTGCCGGGGAAGACGACCTGACCGGCGACGACGTGGTCGGCCAGCCAGGGGTGGGTGTCGGTGCTGAGCCGCCCGGTGAGCAGGAAGCCCTGGTCGTCGGGCAGCGCGGTGGCCGCGGCGAGCAGCGGGTGGCCCGCGGCGGCGAGCCCGGCGTGGGCGAGGGAGCCGGTCGGGGCGACCCGGGCGGGCCAGAAGCGGCTGTGCTGGAAGGGGTAGGTGGGCAGGTCGGCGCGCTGCCCGTCACCGAGCACCGCCGTCCAGTCGGGGGTGACGCCCGCGACGACCAGCTCCCCGAGGGACAGCTGCACCCGGCGCAGCCCGCCGTCGTCGCGGCGCAGCGAGCCCACGGCGGTCGCGGACTGCGGCAGGCCCATCGTGAGCACGGGGTGCGGGGAGCACTCGACGAAGGTGGTGAACCCGTCGGCGGCGAGGCGCTCGACGGTGGCGTGGAACTGCACGGCGTTGCGCAGGTTGCCGTACCAGAAGTCGGCGTCGAGGCCGGAGCCGTCCTCGACCCGGCCGGACGAGGTGGAGTGCAGCGGCACCCCGCCCGCGCGCGGCTCGACGTCGAGCACGGCCATCAGCTCGTCGCGCAGCTCGTCGACCACCGCGGAGTGCGAGGCGTAGTCGATCGGGACGCGTCGGGTCCGCACGCCCTCGGCGGCGCACGCGGCGGCCAGCTCCTCCAGGGCGGGCAGCTCACCGGAGACCACGGCCGCGCCGGGCCCGTTCACCGCCGCGACGGAGATCCCGTCGAGGTGGGCGATCCGCTCGCGCACCTCGTCCTCGGGCAGCGCGACCGAGAGCATCCCGCCGCGCCCGGCGAGCCTGCGCAGCACCTGCGACCGCCGCACCACGATGCGAGCGCCGTCCTCCAGCGACAGCGCGCCCGCGACGACCGCGGCGGCGATCTCGCCCTGGGAGTGGCCCACGACGGCCTCGGGCTCGATCCCCCACGACCGCCACACCGCGGCCAGCGACACCATCACGGCCCAGAGCGCGGGCTGCACCACGTCGTCGCGGTCGAGCAGCGCGGGGTCGTCGAGCACGTCGTCGAGCGCCCAGTCCGCGTACCGGTCGACGGCGGCGGCGCATTCGGCGAACCTGGCGGCGAAGACAGGTGACTCGGCGGCCAACTGCCGGGCCATGCCCGCCCACTGCGAACCCTGGCCGGGGAAGACGAAGACCACCCGGCCCGGCTCTCCCGCCGTGCCGCGCACCAGGTCGGGGTGCTGCTCCCCCGCCGCCAACGCCTGGACGCCCGCCGCGGAGACCGCGACGGCGCGGTGCTCGTGCAGGGCCCGCGTGGTCGCCAGGGACCGCGCGACGGGCACCGAGAGGTCGGTGAGCTGCGCGGCCCGCGCCCGCAGTGCCTCGGCGGAGCGCGCCGAGAGCACGAACGGGACCTGGCCCGAACTGTGCTCGACGACCGGGTCGGGGTCGCCCTGCTCGATGACGTCGCCCTGTTCGATGACGACGTGGGCGTTGGTGCCGCTGACGCCGAAGGAGGACACCGCGGCGCGGCGGGCGCGACCGGTCTCGGGCCAGGGGCGGGCGGTGGTGGCCAGCTCGACGGCCCCGGTGGTCCAGTCGACGTGCGGGGTCGGGGTGTCAGCGTGCAGCGTCGCGGGGACGGTCCCGGCGCGCAGGGCCAGCACGGACTTGATGATCCCGGCGACGCCCGCGGCGGCCTGGGTGTGGCCGATGTTGGACTTGACCGAGCCCAGCAGCAGCGGGTGCGCCCGGTCGGCGCCGTAGGTCGCCAGCAGCGCCTCGGCCTCGATCGGGTCCCCGAGCGCGGTGCCGGTGCCGTGCGCCTCCACCACGTCCACATCGGACGGGTCCAGGTCGGCGGCGGCGAGCGCGGCGCGGATGACCCGCTGCTGGGCGGGCCCGTTCGGGGCGGTGAGCCCGTTGGAGGCGCCGTCCTGGTTCACCGCGGACCCGCGGACGACGGCGAGCACCGTGTGCCCGTGGCGGCGGGCGTCGGACAACCGCTCGACGACCAGCACGCCGACGCCCTCGCCCCAGCCGGTGCCGTCGGCGTCGGCGGAGAACGCCTTGCACCGGCCGTCACCGGCCAGGCCGCGCTGGCGGGAGAACTCGATGAACGCGGCGGGGGTGGACATCACCGTCGCGCCGCCTGCCACGGCCAGGTCGCACTCCCCCGACCGCAGCGCCTGGGCGGCCAGGTGCAGCGACACCAGCGACGCCGAGCACGCGGTGTCGACGGTGACCGAGGGGCCCTCCAGCCCGAAGGCGTAGGACAGCCTGCCGGAGACGACGCTGGCGGCGTTGCCGGTGACCAGGTGCCCGGCGACGTCCTCGGTCGAGCCGACGAACAGGTTCGCGTAGTCCTGGCCGTTCGTGCCCATGAACACCCCGGTCGCGCTGCCCCGGAGCCCGTCCGGGGCGATCCCGGAGCGCTCGAAGGCCTCCCAGGTGGTCTCCAGCAGCAACCGCTGCTGGGGGTCCATCGCCAGCGCCTCGCGCGGGGAGATGCCGAAGAAGTCGGCGTCGAAGCCGGACGCGTCGCGCAGGAACGCGCCCAGGCCGGTGTCGGAACCGCCGTCGCCGGACAGCGCGGCGAGGTCCCAGTTGCGGTCGTCGGGGAACGGGCCGACGGCGTCGCGGCCCCGCACCAGCAGCTCCCACAGGTCCTCGGGACCCGCGACGCCACCGGGGAACCGGCAGGCCATGCCGACGATCGCCACCGGCTCGTCGACCGGCCGCACGCGCTCGGCGGTGACGGCGCGCCCGGCACCGGTGAGCCGGTCGAAGACCTCGCGGGCGAGGTCGGCCGCGGTCGGGAAGTCGAAGACGACGCCCGCGGGCAGGGTGAGCCCGGTGGCTGCGCCGAGCAGGTTGCGCAGCTCGACGGCGGTCAGCGAGTCGACGCCGAGGTCGCGGAACGGCTTGCCCGAGGGCACGGCGGCGGCGTCGCGGTGGCCCAGCACGGCGGCGGCGGTGGCGCGGACGAGGGCGAGCACGTCGGCGGGGCTGCCCAGCTCGGCGGTGGCCGGGGCGGGCGCGGCGCGGCGGGCCTCGGGCAGGTGGTCGAGGAGCTTGGTCGCGCCGAGGGCGAAGGCGGACCAGTCGACGTCGGCGGCGGTGACCACCGGCAGCCCGGTGGCCACGGCGGCGGCCAGCGCGGCGGTGCCCGCCGCCGGGTGCAGCGGGGCGAGGCCGCCGCGGGCCAGGCGGGCGGCGGCCTTGTCACCCGCGGCCATCCCGGCCCCGGCCCACGGGCCCCAGGCGATCGAGGTGGCGGGCTTGCCCGCGGCGCTGCGGGCCTCGGCGAGCGCGTCCAGCTCGGCGTTGGCCGCGGCGTAGGCGCCCTGGCCCGCGGCGCCGAAGGTGGCGGCGGAGGAGGAGAAGACGACGAACGCGTCCAGGTCGCCGGTCAGCTCGTCCAGGAGCCGGACGGCGTCGCCCTTGGCGGCCGCGGCCGCGGCCAGCCCGGCGGCGGTGAGGCCGTCGAGGACGCCGTCGTCGACGACCCCGGCGGCGTGCACGACCGCGTCCGGCGGGAACTCCGCGAGCAGCGCGGCGAGCGCGGCGCGGTCGGAGACGTCGACGGCGCGCACGGCGACCTCGGCCAGCGGCGCCAGCTCGGCGGCCAGCTCGGCCATGCCGGGTGCCCGCTCACCGCGCCTGCCCGCCAGGACGAGCCGGTCGGCCCCGGCGCGGGCGGCCCAGCGGGCGACCTCGCGGCCCAGGGCGCCGGTGGCGCCGGTGACGAGGACGGTGCCGCGCGGGGTCCACGCCTCGGCGGGCGCGGCCACGCGGCGCAGCCTGCGGGCGAACACGCCCCCGGGTCGGACGGCGACCTCGGCCTCCCCGGCCGCGAGCGCGGCGGTGACGGCGTCCCAGTCCGGCTCGGCGGGCAGGTCGAGCAGCCCGGCCCACCGGTCGGGGGCCTCCAGCGCGGCGACCCGGCCCAGGCCCCAGGCGGACGCGGCGGTGGCGTCGGGGGTGGTGCCGCCCGCGGGCACGGCCTGCCTGGTCAACGCCCAGACCCGCACGCCCTCGGGCGTCCGGTGCAGCACGTCGAGCAGCTGGGCGGCGTCGGCCACCGGGGCGAGGACACCCTCCCCGGAGCCCGCGCCGCGCGCGGTGAGTTCGGTGTGGACGGTGCGCTGCCACGGCTCGGGGTCCGCGGGCAGGACGACCGACCAGTCCGCGAGGTCGACCGGGGTGGTCGTGGTGACCGGGGTCCAACCCGCCTGGTAGAGCAGACCGTCCACAGGGGACTTGACGGCGGTGGCGGCGGTGGGCTCGCTGGGCCAGAAGCGCTCGCGCTGGAACGGGTAGGTCGGCAGCGCGGTGAGCTTGCCCGACCCGAGCACCGCCGCCCAGTCGACGTCGACGCCGTGCGCGCTCAGGTCGGCCACGGCGGTGAGCAGGGTCGTGGCCTCGTCGCGGTCGCGGCGCAGGGTCGCGGCGGCCACGACGGGGTCGGGGACCGCGCCGAGCAGCACGCCGTCCGGGCCCAGCTCGACGAACCGGGTGAGGCCGCGCCCGGCGAGGGCGGCGGCGCCGTCGCCGAACCGGACGGCCTCGCGCACGTGGCGCACCCAGTAGTCGGCGGTGGCGATGGACTCGTCCGCGAAGCCGCCGGTCAGGTTCGACACCAGCGGCACGCGCGGCGGGTGGTAGGACACGGTCTGCGCCACCGCGCGGAACTCGTCGAGCACCGGGTCCATGTGCGCGGAGTGGAAGGCGTGGCTGACCGCGAGCCGCTTGGTGCGGCAGCCGTCGAGCGCGGCGCCGACCGCCAGCACGGCGTCCTCGTCGCCGGAGACGACCACGGCGGTGGGGCCGTTGACCGCGGCGACGTCCGCCCCCGGCACGAGCGCGGCCCGCACCCGCTCCTCGGTGGCCTCGACGGCGAGCATCGCGCCGCCCACTGGCAGCGCGGCCATGAGCCGGGCGCGGGCGGCGACCAGGCGGCAGGCGTCGTCGAGGTCGAACACCCCGGCGACGTGGGCGGCGGCCAGTTCCCCGATGGAGTGGCCGAGCAGGGCGGCGGGTCGCACGCCCCAGTGCTGGAGCTGGCGGGCGAGCGCGACCTCCAGGGCGAACAGGGCGGGCTGCGCGTAACCGGTGCCGTCCAGCAGCCCCTCGGGGTCATCGCCCAGGGCGACCTCGCGCAGGGGCAGGTCGAACCGGGCGCAAACCTCGTCGTAGGCGGCGGCGAAGACGGGCAGGGTCGCGTGCAGGTCGCGGCCCGCGCCCGCGCGCTGGCTGCCCTGCCCGGTGAACAGGAACACCGCGCCGCCGGTGCCGGTCGCGGTTGCGGCGGACTGCGCGACCTCCCCCAGCGCGACCTCGTCCAGCGCGGTCAGGGCCTCGTCCCGGTCCGCGACGACGGGGACCGCCCGGTGGTCGAGGCGGGCGCGGGTGGTGGCCAGGGTCCAGGCGACGTCGGCCAGGTCGGCGGTGGGGACCGCGCGCAGGTGCGCGGCGAGCTGGGCGGCCTGGGCGCGCAGCGCGGCCGGGCTGGACGCGCTCAGCGGCAGCGCCACCGGCCCAGCGAGCGCGGTGGGCTCGCCGTGGGGCTGCTCTGTCGGGAGCTGATCTGTCGGGAGCTGCTCAGCCTGCTCCAGGACGACGTGGGCGTTGGTGCCGCTGATGCCGAACGAGGACACCGCCGCGCGCCGCGGCCGGTCGGCCGCCCACTCGCGGGCCTCGGTGAGCAGGCGGACCCGCCCGCTGTCCCAGTCGACGTGCGGGGTCGGCTCGGCGGCGTGCAGCGTCGGCGGGAGCACGCCGTGGCGCAGCGCGAACACCGACTTGATCACCCCGGCGACGCCCGCGGCGGCCTGGGTGTGGCCGATGTTCGACTTGACCGACCCGAGCCAGGCGGGTTCGGCGCGGTCCTGGCCGTAGGTGGCCAGCAGGGCCTGGGCCTCGATGGGGTCACCGAGGGCGGTGCCGGTGCCGTGCGCCTCGATGACGTCGACGTCGGTGGGCTCCAGGCGGGCGTCGGCGAGGGCGGCGCGGATGACCCGCTGCTGCGAGGGCCCGTTGGGGGCGGTCATGCCGTTGGACGCGCCGTCGGAGTTCACCGCCGAGCCGCGCAGCACCGCCAGCACGGGGTGGCCGTTGGCGCGCGCGTCGGAGAGGCGTTCAAGCAGCAGCACGCCCGCGCCCTCACCGAAGCCGGTGCCGTCGGCGGCCGCGGAGAAGGCCTTGGCCCGGCCGTCGGGGGCCAAGCCGCCCTGCCGGGTGAAGTCGATGAACAGCCCCGGGGTGGACAGCACGGTCGCGCCGCCCGCCAGGGCCAGGTCGCACTCGCCGCCGCGCAGCGCCCGCGCCGCCAGGTGCAGGGCCACCAGTGAGGAGGAGCAGGCGGTGTCGACGGTGACGGCGGGGCCCTCGAAGCCGAAGACGTAGTTGACCCGGCCGGAGGCCACGCTGCCCGCGCTCGCCCCCAGGTGGCCCTCCACCTCGGCGAGGGTGTCGGGGCTGCCGAGCAGGCGGGCGGTGTAGTCCTGGCCCATGAGCCCGGCGAAGACGCCGGTGCGGCTGCCGCGCAGCCCGGAGGGCTCCAGCCCGGCGCGCTCCAGGGCCTCCCAGGCGACCTCCAGCAGCAACCGCTGCTGCGGGTCGGTGGCCAGGGCCTCGCGCGGGGACACGCCGAAGAACGCCGCGTCGAAGTCGGCGGCGTCGTAGAGGAAGCCGCCTTCGCGGGTGGCGCTGGTGCCGGGGCCCTCGCCCGCGAACAGCCGCGCGGTGTCCCAGCCGCGGTCGGCGGGGAACGCGCCGATGGCGTCGCGGCCGTCGAGCACCAGCTGCCAGAGCTGCTCGGGGGTGCGGACGCCGCCGGGGAAGCGGCAGGCCATCGACACGATCGCGATCGGCTCGCCGTCGCGGGCGGTCGCGGTGGCCCGGGCGGCCGCGGGGCGCTCGGCCCCGGACAGCCCGGCGAGCAGGTGGCGGGCGACCGCGGCGGAGGTGGGGTGGTCGAAGACCAGGGTCGCGGGCAGCCGCAGGCCGGTGGCCGCGGCGAGCCGGTTGCGCAGCTCCACCGCGGTCAGCGAGTCGAAGCCCAGCTCGGAGAAGGCGCGGCCGGGTTCGACGCCGTCGCCGCCGCCGTGGCCGAGGACGGCGCCGACGTGGGCGCGGACGAGGTCGAGCAGGTGGGCCTCGCGCTCGGCCGCGGGCAGCGCGGCCAGGGTGGCGGCCAAGCCCTCGGCGGGCGCGGCGGCCGCCGCGCGCGGCAGCGGGGCGCGCACGAGGCCGCGCAGCAGCGGCGGCACGCCCTGGTCGGCGCGGGCGCGCACGCCCGCGAGGTCGAGCCGGATGGGCAGCAGCAGCGCCTCGGGCGAGCCCAGGGCGCGGTCGAACAGAGCCAGGCCGTCGGCGGTGGTCAGCAGCGCCATCCCGCCCCGGCGCAGCCGGTCGTGCTGCTGCTCGTCGAGGTGGGCGGTCATGCCGCTGGCCTGCTCCCAGAGCCCCCAGGCCAGCGACACCCCGGGCTTGCCCGCCGCCCGGCGGCGGGCGACGAGGGCGTCGAGGCCCGCGTTGGCCGCGGCGTAGGCGCCCTGCCCGGCGCCGCCGAAGACCCCGGCGGCCGAGGAGAAGGCGACGAACGCGGTCAGCTCGCCCGCCAGCTCGTCCAGGTGCTCGGCGGCGGTGAGCTTGGGGGCGAGCACGGCGTCGAGGCGGTCGCCGTCGAGGGTGGCGGTGGTGGCGTCGTCGAGGACCCCCGCGGCGTGCACGACGGCGGTGACGGGGTGCTCGGCCAGCAGGGCGGCGACGGCGGCGCGGTCGGCCACGTCGCAGACCACCACGCGCGCGTCGATGTCCGGGTCGGCGTCGGGGCCGAGGTCGGGGGCCGGGCCGCCGGAGCGGCTGGCCAGCACCAGGTGCCGCACGCCGTGCCGCTCGACGAGGTGGCGGGCGAGCGCCGTGCCGAGGACGCCGGTGCCACCGGTGATGAGCACGCGGCTGTCCGGCCCGAACGCCGCGCCCGGGGCTGTCTCGGCGGTGTTGGTGGTCTGGTCGGCGCGGGCGAGGCGGGGGGCGAGCAGACCCGCGGCGGTGACGCGGATGTGCGGCTCGTCCTCGGGCAGCGGGCCGGGGTCGTCCGCGGTGGTCTCGACCAGCACGACCCGGCCGGGGTTCTCGGCCTGGGCGGAGCGGATGAGCCCGCCCGCGGCGGCCGAGGCCGGGTCGGCGCCGACGAGCAGGGCGACGGGCCCGCTGTCCGGGTCGCTGTCCGCGAGGACGCGGTGCAGGGCGTCGAGGGCGTCACGCGGGTCGTCGACCCGCTGGGCCGGGAAGGTCCGCGTGCCGGTGACGGGGACCCACTCCAGGCGGAACAGGGCGTTGTCGACGGGGTCGGCCAGGGTAGGCAGCGGCCGCATCGCCAGGGCGGCGACCTCCGCGACGGGGGCGCCGGTGCCGTCGGCGGCGAGGATGTTGACCGCGTCCTGCCCGGCCGGGGCGAGCCGGACGCGCAGCGCCGTGGCGCCCGCGGCGAACAGGCGCGCGCCCGCGCAGGAGAACGGGAGCCAGCTGGTGCCCGCGTCGCTGACGAACGCGCCGAAGGCGGTGGCGTGCAGGGCGGCGTCGAGCAGGGCGGGGTGGACGCCGAAGCCGTCCGCCGCCGCGTCGGGCAGCGCGACCTCCGCGAACACCTCGTCGCCGCGCCGCCAGGCCGCGCGCAGGCCCTGGAAGGCGGGCCCGTAGGTGATGCCCGCGGCGGCGAAGTCGTCGTAGGCGCCGCTGACGTCGACGGCCTCGGCACCGGCGGGCGGCCACTCCCCCAGCGCGTCCGGCGCGGTGGCCGCCGCGGTGGTGACGGTGCCCTCGGCGTGCTCGGTCCACGGGTCGTCGGCGGTGGGGCGGGAGTGGATGCGGACGGGGCGGTCGCCGCCGGTCAGCGCGCCCACCGAGACCTGGATGTCGACGCCGCCGTCGGGCAGCACCAGCGGCGCGGCGAACGCCAGGTCCGCCACGGTGTCGCAGCCGACCTGGCGGGCGGCGCGCAGGGCGAGGTCGAGCAGGGCGGTGCCGGGGACGACGACGCGCCCGGACACGACGTGGTCGGTGAGCCAGGGGTGGGCGTGCGCGGAGAGCCTGCCGGTGAGCACTGCCCCGTCGTCGTGGGCGAGGGCCAGGGCGGCGCCGAGGAGGGGGTGGTCGGCGGCGGCCAGACCCGCGGCGGTGACGTCGGCGCCGCGCCTACCGGTGGGCAGCCAGAAGCTGCGCTCCTGGAAGGCGTAGGTGGGCAGGTCGACCAGCCTGCCGGGCGCCACCGCGGTCCAGTCGGGCTTGACCCCGCGCACCACGGCCTCACTCAGCGAGAGCAGCATCCGCTCCAGGCCGCCGTCATCCCGCTTCAGCGATCCGACAGCAATGACGTCCTCGGGCAGCGCCATCGTCAGCACGGGGTGCGGGGAACATTCCACGAAAGTCCCGAAACCATCCGCCACCAGACGATCGACAGCGGCCGCGAATTCCACAGTGGAACGAAGGTTGTCGAACCAGTACCCGGCACCCATCACCGAGCCATCCTCGACAGCACCGGTCAGCGTCGAGTACACCGGCACAGAACCGACCTGCGGCCGAACCGGCTCCAACACCGCCAGCAACTCATCGCGCAACTCGTCGACCTGCGCCGAGTGCGACGCGTAATCGACCGGCACGCGCTTGGCCCGCACGCCGTCGGCCTCGCACGCGGCGACCAGCTCGTCCAGTGCCGCGGGCTCACCCGACACGACCACGGCCGAGTGCCCGTTCACGGCGGCGACGGAGACGCGCTCACCGAAAGCCGCGATCCGTTCGACCACCTGGTCGTGCGGCAGCGCCACCGACACCATGCCGCCGCGACCGGCCAACCGGCGCAACACCTGCGACCGCAGCGCCACAACCCGGGCGCCATCCTCCAACGACAGCGCACCCGCCACCACCGCAGCCGCGATCTCACCCTGCGAGTGACCCACCACAGCAGACGGCTCGACGCCCCACGAGCGCCACACCTCCGCCAACGACACCATGACCGCCCACAACGCGGGCTGCACCACGTCGACCCGCGCCATCAGCTCCGGGTCGCCCAGGGCAGCCGACAGCGTCCAGTCGGCGAAGGCGCTCAGCGCGGTCTCACACTCCGCGAGCCGGTCGGCGAACACCGAAGATTGCTCGGCCAGATCGCGGGCCATGCCGACCCACTGCGAACCCTGGCCGGGGAAGACGAACACGGTCCGACCGGGGTCGCCCGCCACGCCGCGCACGAGCGCGGGGTGCGTTCCACCTTCGGCCAGCGCGGACAGCGCGGCGGTCAGCTGTTCGTGGTCACCGACGAGGACGGCCCGCTGGTTGAGCGCCGCGCGGCCTGCGAGTGTGTGCGCGATGTCCGCGGCGCCTAGGTCGGTGTGCGGGAGCAACCGCTGGGCTTGGGCGACGAGAGCGGCCTCGGTGCGCCCCGACAGCACCCACGGCACGACTCCGGCGGGCACCGCGGTCGTGGCGGGCTCGGCTTCGGGGGCCTGTTCGAGGATGACGTGCGCGTTCGTGCCGCTCACGCCGAAGGACGACACCGCGGCGCGCCTGCTCCGGTCGACCTCGGGCCAGGGCCGCGACTCCGTCAGCAGCTCGACCGCGCCCGCGGACCAGTCCACGTGCGACGACGGCGCGTCCACGTGCAGGGTCTTGGGCAGGACGCCGTGGCGCAGCGCGCCGATCGCCTTGATCAACCCGGCGACACCCGCGGCGGCCTGGGTGTGACCGATGTTCGACTTCACCGACCCCAGGTACAGCGGCTCGGTGCGGCCCTGGCCGTAGGTCGCCAGCAATGCCTGCGCCTCGATCGGGTCACCCAGCGAGGTGCCCGTGCCGTGCGCCTCCAGCATGTCCACATCGGCCACGCCGAGTCGCGCGTCCTCCAACGCCTGGAGCACGACGCGCTGCTGGGACGGTCCATTCGGGGCGGTGAGGCCGTTGGACGCGCCGTCCTGGTTGACCGCCGAACCCCGCACGAGCGCCAGCACGGGGTGCCCGTTGCGCCGGGCGTCGGACAGCCGCTCCAGCAGGAGGACGCCCGCGCCCTCGCCCCAGCCGGTGCCGTCGGCGGCCTCGGCGAAGGCCTTGCAGCGGCCATCGGCCGCCAGCCCGCGCTGGCGGGAGAACTCGACGAAGCCGTTGGGGGTGGCCATGACCGTGACGCCGCCCGCCAGCGCCAGGGAGCACTCGCCCGCCCGCAGCGCGCGCACCGCCAGGTGCAGCGTGACCAGCGACGACGAGCACGCGGTGTCCACGGTGACCGCGGGGCCTTCGAGGCCGAACGAGTAGGAGATGCGCCCGGAGAGCACGCTCGCGGCGTTGCCGGTGGCCAGGTAGCCCGAGGACTCCGCGGGCGAGTCGAGCACCAGCGTCGCGTAGTCCTGTCCGTTGGTGCCCGCGAACACGCCCACGCGCTCGCCGCGCTGACCGCGCGGGTCGAGCCCGGCCCGCTCGAAGGCCTCCCAGCAGACCTGCAGCATCAGCCGCTGCTGGGGGTCCATCGCGACGGCCTCGCGCGGGGAGATGCCGAACAGGTCGGCGTCGAAGGCGCTTGCCGCGTCGAGGAAACCGCCCTCGTGGGCGAGCGAGGTGGTGCGCAGCGCGTCGAGGTCCCAGCCGCGGTCGGCCGGGAACGGGCGCAGCGCGTCCGACCCCGCGGCGACCAGGTCCCACAGGTCCTCCGCGGACCGCACGCCGCCGGGGAACCGGCACGCCGCCGCGACGACGGCGATCGGCTCGGTGAGCGCGTCGCGCTGGTCGCGCAACTGCTTGCGCGCACGCTGCAGGTCTGCCGTGACCAACTTCAAGTAGTCACGGAGCTTGTTCTCGCTCGACAAGACTGGCGACACCTCCGCGGAACAGCCGGATCACGCACTACGGCTCGACACGACCACATCGTTGGATCCCAGCCGCCGCCAACACTATGGACGGCGACATGCACCGACAACCCCTAGGCGCCCACCCTTGTCCGACCCCTGTGGGGTACCCACCCCTACCTGCCCCGAGGGCACCCCTAGGCCCTGTTCCGCGAACCCCGACACCCACCCCCGGCACCACGGCGGACGGGCTGGCGCCACCCCGTCAGGACGGGCCCCGACGCCCTGGCGCGAGCGTCCACAGTGCTTCGCGCCAGGGCCGGGGCCCGCGGGTCCGCCTCGTCCGCCCGCTCACTCCTGGCCGAGGTTGCGCTCGATGAGGGCGAACAGCTCGTCGTCGGAGTCCAGGGACAGGACGGCCTCGTCCTCGTCCCCCTCGTCGGTCGCGCCCGCCCCGGTCCACGCGTCGAGCAGGCCGCGCAGCCGGACCGCGACCCTGGCCCGGTCGAGGGCGTCGGCGGCGGCGGCGCCGAGGTCGCGCTCGATGCGGTCCAGCTCGGCCAGCAGCGCGGGCAGGCCCGCGGAGCTGAGCTGCCCCACCGCGAAGGCGGCGAGCGCGCGCGGGGTGGGGTGGTCGAACACCGCCGTGGCGGGCAGGGCCAGCCCGGCCGCGCCGAGCACGTTGCGGAACTCCACCGCGGTCAGCGAGTCGAACCCGAGGTCCCGGAAGGACTTGTCCGCGGGCACGGCGTCGACCGACGGGTGGCCCAGCACGGCGGCGGCGGCCTCGCGCACGGCCTCCAGCGCCACGTGCTCGCGGTCGGCGGCCCCGGCGAGCCGGGCGGCGAGGTCGGGGACCCGGGCGGGCGCGGCGGCCTGGGTCGCGCGCGCCTCGGGCAGGGCGTCGAGCAGCCTGCCCCGCCGCACCGCGGTGAACGCCGCGGCGAAGCGCGGCCAGTCCACGTCGGCCACGGTGACCACCGGGTCCGCCCCGGTGGCGCAGCGGGCCAGGGCGGCCAGGGCCCGGTCGGGGTCGAGCGCGGCCAGCCCGCCGCGGCCGAAGCGGCCGTCGAGGCCCGCGGCCATGCCGTCCTCGGCCCACGGGCCCCAGGCGATCGAGGTGGCGGGCAGCCCGGCCTGGCGGCGGGCGCGGGCCAGCGCGTCGAGCTCGGCGTTGGCCGCGGCGTAGTTGCCCTGGCCCGCCGCGCCGAAGGTGGCCGAGGCCGAGGAGAACAGCACGAACGCCGACAGCTCGCGGTCGCGGGTCAGCTCGTCGAGCACCGCGGCGGCGCCGGACTTGGGCCGGGCCACGGCGGCGAGCCGGTCGGCGGTCAGCCCGTCGAGCACGCCGTCGTCGAGCACGCCCGCGGCGTGCACCACCGCGTCCACCGGGAACCGGTCGAGCACCGCGGCCACCGCGTCGCGGTCGGCGGCGTCGGCGGCGACCACGTGCGCGGGCACCGGCAGCTCGGCGACCAGCTCGGCGGCCCCGGGGGCGTCCGGCCCGCCGCGGCTGAGCAGCACGAGCCGGTCGGCGCCGTGCGCGGCGGCCCAGCGGGCGACGCGCGCGCCGAGGGCGCCGGTGCCGCCGGTGATCAGCACGGTGCCCGCGGGGCGCCAGTCGCCGGTCGGCTCGGCGCGCACGACCCGGCGGGACAGCACCGCGCCCCGGCGCAGCGCCACCTCGTCGTCCGGGCCAGCCAGGACGCCGAGCAGGGTGTCCCAGTCGGGGTCCTCGGGCAGGTCGACCAGCCCACCCCAGCGGTCGGGCAGCTCCAGCGCGGCGACCCGGCCCAGGCCCCAGGCCGCGGCGTGCGCGGGGACCGGGGCGGGGTCGGTGGACCCGGCGGCGACGGCGCGCGTGGTCACTCCCCACACGCGGGTGCCCGCCGGGGCGTTGTGCAGGGCGGTCAGCAGGTCGGCGGCGTCGTCGGCGCGCACGACCAGGACGGGGGCGGTCGTCCCGGCCGGGTGCGGCACCACGGCCGCGCCGCGGGCGGCCAGCGCGTCCGCGACGGGCCAGCCCTCCCCCAGGACGGCGATGTCGGCGGGGTCGGTGCCGCCCGCGCCGGGCGTGACCGGCTGCCACGCGTCGGCGTAGTGCACCGGGTCCACGGCCGGGGTGGCCTGCTGCGGCCAGTAGCGGCGGCGCTGGAAGGCGTAGGTGGGCAGCTGCGCGGGCCGCACGCCCGCGAAGAAGACCGACCAGTCGACCGCCACGCCGTGCGCGTGCAGCGCCGCCAGGGCGGACACCGCGGCGTGCGCCTGGTCGACCCCCGACCGCTGGGCCGCGACGAGCGCGGCGCTCGACCCGGCGGCCTCGGCCATCGCGAGCAGCACGCTGTCGGGGCCGATCTCCAGGAGCGCGGTGGCGTCGAGGGCGCGCACGGCCGCGCCGAAGCGGACCGGCTCGCGCACCTGCCGCACCCAGTGCTCGGGGTCGGTCCACACCTGCTCGGCGGGTCCCCCGGTCACCGCGCTGACGGCGGCGATGGTGGGCTCGGCGAAGGTGAGGCCGCGCACGACCTCGGCGAAGGCGTCGAGCACGGGGTCCATCAGCGACGAGTGGAAGGCGTGGCTGACAGTCAGGCGCTTGGTCCGCACGCCCTGGGCGGCGTGCCGCTCGGCGAAGGCGAGCACCGGCTCGGCGGGCCCGGAGACCACGACCGACCGGGGCCCGTTGACCGCGGCGAGGTCGACCCCCGGCGGCAGGTCCAGCTCGTCCTCCGCGAGCGCGAGGGCGACCATCGCCCCGCCCTCGGGCAGCGCCCCCATGAGCGCGCCGCGGGCCACGACCATGCGGCACGCGTCGGCCAGCGACAGCACGCCCGCGACGTGCGCGGCGGCGATCTCGCCCACCGAGTGCCCGGCCACGGCGTCGGGCAGCACGTCCCAGGACTCGAACAGCCTGGCCAGCGCGACCTCCACGGCGAACAGGCCGGGCTGGGTGTACTCGGTGCGGTCGACCCGGGCGTCGCCGCTGGTCAGGACCTCGCGGACGGTGTCGGGGTAGTGCGCGAGCACCTCCTCCCACGCCTGGGCGAAGGCGGGGAACGCCGCGGCCAGGTCCAGGCCCATCCCGGCGCGCTGGGCGCCCTGGCCGGAGAACAGGAACGCCGTCGAACCCGCGCCCGCGACGACCCCGGCGGCCCGGTCCAGCGCGGCGCGCAGGTCCTCGGCGCTGGTCCCGACGGCGACGGCGCGGTGGTCGAGGTCGGCGCGGTGCAGCGCGAGCGCGGCGCCCACGGCGGCGGGGTCGGCCTCGACCGCGCGCAGCCGCTCGACCTGCGCGCGCAGGGCGTCGGCGGACGCGCCCGAGACGACCCACGGCACCGGGACGTCGAGCCCCGCGCCCTCCTGCGGTTCCGGCGCGGGCGGGGCCTGCTCGACGATGACGTGGGCGTTGGTGCCGCTGAACCCGAACGAGGACACGCCCGCGCGCCGGGGCCGGTCGCCGCCGTCCCACTCGACGGGCTCGGACAGCAGCCGCACCGGCCCGCGCGACCAGTCCACGTGCGGGGACGCCTCGGCGGCGTGCAGGGTCTTGGGCAGCAGCCCGTTGCGCAGGGCCAGCACCACCTTCATGACCCCGGCGACGCCCGCGGCGGCCTGGGTGTGGCCGATGTTGGACTTCACCGACCCCAGCCACAGCGGCCGCTCCCGGTCCTGCCCGTAGGCGGCGAGCAGCGCCTCCGCCTCGATCGGGTCGCCCAGGACGGTGCCGGTGCCGTGCGCCTCGACGGCGTCCACATCGGACGGGGCGAGCCCGGCGGCGGCCAGCGCGGCGCGGATCACCCGCTGCTGGGCGGGCCCGTTGGGGGCGGTGAGCCCGTTGGACGCGCCGTCCTGGTTGACCGCCGACCCGCGCACGACGGCCAGCACCTCGTGGCCGTGGCGCCGCGCGTCGGACAGCCGCTCGACGAGCAGCACGCCCGCGCCCTCGCCCCAGCCGGTGCCGTCGGCCTCGGCGGAGAACGCCTTGCACCGGCCGTCGCCCGCGAGCCCGCCCTGCCGGGAGAACTCGATGAACGCGCCCGGGGTGGACATGACGGTCACCCCGCCCGCCACCGCCAGGTCGCACTCGCCCGAGCGCAGGGCCTGCACGGCCCAGTGCAGCGCGACCAGCGACGACGAGCACGCGGTGTCGACGGTGACCGCCGGGCCCTCCAGCCCGAACACGTACGACAGACGCCCGGAGACGACGCTGGCGGCGTTGCCGGTGGCGATGTGCCCGCCGACGTCGTGGGCGGCGTCCATCAGCAGCGAGGCGTAGTCCTGACCGTTGGTGCCGACGAACACCCCGGTGGCCGAGCCGCGCAGCGAGCGGGGGTCGAGCCCGGCCCGCTCGAAGGCCTCCCACGTGGTCTCCAGCAGCAACCGCTGCTGGGGGTCCATCGCCAGCGCCTCGCGCGGGGAGATGCCGAACAGGTCGGCGTCGAAGTCGGGGACGTCGTGCAGGAACCCGCCCTCGCGGGTGTGCGACAGGCCGCCCTCGCCGTGCAGCAGGGTGGTGTCCCAGCCGCGGTCGGCCGGGAACGGGCCGACCGCGTCGCCGCCCGCGCGCAGCAGGTCCCAGAGGCGTTCGGGGGTGTCGGCGCCGCCGGGGAAGCGGCAGGCCATGGCGACGATGGCGATCGGCTCGTCGGTGGCCCTGGCCGGGCCCGAGGCCTGCTCGACCTCGCCGTGGCCGAGCAGGCGGGCCAGCTCGGCGGCCAGGCGGGCGGGGGTCGGGTGGTCGAAGACCAGCCCGGCGGGCAGCGGCAGGCCGGTGGCCGCGCCGAGCAGGTTGCGGATCTCCACCGCGGTCAGCGAGTCGGCCCCGAGGTCGCGGAACGCCTTGTCGGCGGGGACCGCCGACACCCCGGTGTGGCCGAGCACGGCGGCGGCGGTCTCGCGGACCAGCGCCAGCAGCTCCTTGCCGCCCAGGTCGGCGGGGCGGGCCCGCTCGGCGGCGGCGCGCAGGGCCTCGCGGGCCTCCGCGACGCCGTCGAGGGCGGGCTTGGGCCGCAGCGCCGACAGCGCCGGGGCGAAGGTGGCCCAGTCCAGGTCGGCGATGGTGACGACGGGGTGGCCGGAGGCGACGGCGGTGGCCATCGCCGCCAGCGCGGGCCCGGTGCGCAGCCTGCGCATCCCGGCGCGCTCGCCCAGGTCGGCGGCCATGCCGTCCTCGGCCCAGGGGCCCCAGGCCAGCGCGGTGGCGGGCTTGCCCGCGGCGTGCCGGGCGCGGGCGAGGGCGTCGAGGCGGGCGTTGGCGGCGGCGTAGTTGGCCTGCCCGGCGGCGCCGAAGGTGGCCGCCGCCGAGGAGAACAGCACGAACGCGTCGAGGTCGCCGGTCAGCTCGTCGAGCAGGCGGGCGGCGTCGACCTTGGGGCCGTCGACCGCGCGCATCCGCTCGGGGGTCAGGCCGTCGACGACGCCGTCGTCGAGCAGCCCGGCCGCGTGCACGACGGCGTTCGGCGGGAACTCGGTGAGCAGCGCGGCGAGCGCGGCGCGGTCGGTGACGTCGACCGCGCGCACGACGGCGCCGGTCTCCTCGGCCAGCGCGGCCGCGCCCGGGGCGTCGAGGCCGCGGCGCCCGGCGAGGACGATGCGGTCGGCGCCGTTGTCGCGCAACCAGCGGGCGACGTGCGCACCGAGCGCCCCGGTACCGCCGGTGACCAGGACGGTGCCGGTCGGCCGCCACGCGCCCGCGGTGGGGGCGGGGCGGGTGACGCGGCGGCCCAGCAGCACGCCGTCGCGCACGGCGACCTCGTCCTCCGCACCGCCGAGGGCGCGGGCGACGAGGTGCCAGTCGGAGCCGTCGTGGTGGACGACGCCACCCCACCGGTCGGGCTGCTCCAGGGCGGCGGTGCGGGCCAGCCCGGCGGTCCCGGCGTCGGTGGCCACGGCCCACAGCCGTCCGGGCACGTCGGCGTCGCCCATGGCCTGCAACAGGACCAGGACGTCGGCGGCGTCGTCGAGGACCGACAGGGCGCCGAGCGGCTGGGCCGCGCCCGCCAGCAGGGCGGCGAGCCCGTGGCGGTCGGTCCCGGTGGGTACGGCGAGCGCGGGCATCCCCGGCAGCGGCGGTTCGACGCCCTCGGGGTGCACCAGCAGCCACCCACTGTCGGTTGCGGTTGCGGCGGGGACGGGGATCGGCGCCCAGTCCTCGACGTAGTGCAGCGCGCGCGTGCCGGTGTCACGGGCGGCGGGCCAGAACCGGCGCTGCTGGAAGGGGTAGGTGGGCAGGTCGATGACGCGGGCGTCGAGGCCGGCGAAGAACTCGGCCCAGTCCACGGCCACGCCGCGGGCGTGCAGGGTGGCCAGGGCGCGGACGGCGGCGGTCTCCTCGTCGCCGCCGCGCTGGGCGGGGACGGCGCCGTCGAGCCACGGGGTGAGGGCGGCGTCCGGCCCGACCTCCAGCACGTGCCCGGCGGCGAGGCGGGCGGCCCCGGCGCCGAAGCGCACGGTGCCGCGCAGGTTCGCCGTCCAGTAGGCGGTGGTGGTCGGGTCGTCGTCCCCGGCGGCGCCGACGAACTCGACCCGGGCCGGGCCGCGCTCGATGCCCGCCACGAACGCGGTGAACTCGGCCAGCACCTCGTCCATGTGCGCGGAGTGGAACGCGTGGCTCACCTTCAACAACGACGCCTTCACCCCGCGCGCCTTGTGCTCGTCCACCATCGCCGCGACCGCGTCCGCGTCACCCGACACCACAACGGAATCCGGGCCGTTGACCGCGCCCAACTCGACCCCGGCGGGCAGTTGCACCTCGTCCTCGGACAGCGCGATGGCAGCCATGGCACCGCGCGCAGTCACCGCCCCCATCAACGCCCCACGCTTGACCACCAACGCCGCAGCATCCTCCAGCGAGAAGACACCAGCGGCCCACGCAGCGGCGATCTCCCCCACCGAATGCCCGATCACCACATCCGGGCGCACGCCCCAGGAGGCGAGCAACCGCACCATCGCGACCTCGAAAGCCAAGATCGCGGGCTGGGCGAACTGCGTCTCATCAATCCGCGTGCCTTCGGTGATCGCGTCCCGCACCTCGACGGGGAACAGGCCCATGACCTCATCCCACGCGGCCTCAAACGCCGGGAACACCGCCGCCAGCTCACGACCCATGCCCGCGCGCTGCGACCCCTGACCGGTGAACGCGAAGGCCACGCGACCGCTCGCCGCGGCCACGGGGAGGAAGGTGCGGTCGCCCACGGCCACCCCGCTGTGCGCCAGCGCCGCGCGGGCCGTGAGCAGCGTGAACGCGATGTCGACCGGGTCGGCCTCGACGTGGGCAAGCCGCGCCGCCTGGTCCCGGACGGCCTCAGCGGTGTGCCCGGACACGACCAGCGGCACCACCCGCGCCCGCTCGCGCGGGGCGGCGGGGGCCGGGGCGGGCACCTGCTCGACGACCAGGTGGGCGTTGGTGCCGCTGACGCCGAAGGAGGACACGCCGATCCGCCACGGCCGCTCGACCGCGGGCAGGGGCTGCGGCTCGGTGAGCAGGGAGACCGACCCGGTGGTCCAGTCGACGTGCTCGTTGGGGCCGGAGACGTGCAGGGTGCGCGGCAGCACGCCGTGGCGCAGGGCCAGCACGGACTTGATGACCCCGGCGGCGCCCGCGGCGGCCTGGGTGTGGCCGATGTTGGACTTCACCGACCCCAGCCACAGCGGCCGCTCCCGGTCCTGGCCGTAGGTGGCCAGCAACGCCTGGGCCTCGATGGGGTCACCGAGGACGGTGCCGGTGCCGTGCGCCTCGACGGCGTCCACATCGGACGCGACGAGCCCGCCGGAGGCGAGGGCGGAGCGGATGACGCGCTGCTGGGCGGGCCCGTTCGGGGCGGTGAGGCCGTTGGACGCGCCGTCCTGGTTCACCGCCGACCCGCGCAGCACGGCCAGCACGGGGTGGCCGTTGCGCTCGGCGTCGGACAGCCGCTCCACGAGCAGCAGGCCGACGCCCTCACCCCAGCCGGTGCCGTCGGCGTCGGCGGAGAACGCCTTGCACCGGCCGTCGCCCGCCAGGCCGCGCTGGCGGGAGAACTCGATGAACACCGCGGGCGTGGACATGACGGTGACCCCACCCGCCAGCGCCAGGTCGCACTCCCCCGAGCGCAGCGACTGGGCGGCCAGGTGCAGCGCGACCAGCGACGCCGAGCAGGCGGTGTCGACCGTCAGCGCCGGGCCCTCCAGGCCGAAGGAGTAGGACAGCCTGCCGGAGACGACGCTGGCGGCGTTGCCGGTGGCGAGGTAGCCGCCGTGCTCGGACAGGTCGGCGCCCAGGGCGGTCGCGTAGTCCTGCCCGTTGGTGCCGACGAACACCCCGGTCGCGGACCCCCGCACGGCGGTCGGGTCGAGCCCGGCGCGCTCGAACGCCTCCCAGGCGGTGTGCAGCAGCAGCCGCTGCTGCGGGTCCATCGCCAGCGCCTCGCGCGGGGACACGCCGAACAGGTCGGCGTCGAACCCGGCCACGTCCGCCAGGAAGCCGCCCTCGGCGGTGTGCGAGGTGCCTGGGCGGTCGGGGTCGGTGTCGAACAGGGCGTCGAGGTCCCAGCCGCGGTCGGCGGGGAAGCCGCCCAGGGCGTCGCGGCCCTCGGTGAGCAGCGCCCAGAAGTCCTCCGGGGACGCGACGCCGCCGGGGAAGCGGCAGGCCATCGATACGATGGCGATGGGGTCGTCGGCCACGGCGACGGCCCTGGTCCGCTCGGTCTTCGCGGTGCCGCCGAGGAGCCCGGTGAGGTGGTCGGCCAGGGCGGCGGGGGTGGGGAAGTCGAAGACGAGGGTCGCGGGCAGCGCCAGCCCCGTGGCGCGGGCCAGGGCGTTGCGCAGCTCCAGCGCGGTGAGCGAGTCGATGCCCAGGTCGCGGAAGGCCTTGCCGGGGGCGACGTCGGCGGCCGAGGGGTAGGCCAGCACGCCCGCGGTGCAGGCGCGGACCAGCTCGCCCAGGTCCCCGACCTCGTCGGGGGTGCCGGGGTCCGCGGCGGCGGGGGTGTGCAGCTCGGAGAACAGCGCGCTCGGGCGCGACGCGGTGAACGCGGGCACGAACCGGTCGAGGTCGAGGTCGGCGAGGATGACCCGCCCGTCGCCCACGGCCTTGCCCAGCGCGCGGACGGCCAGCGCGGGCGGCATCGGGGTCAACCCGCCCCGGTCCACCCGGCCCGCGGCGGGGCCCTCGGCGGCCATGCCGCCCCCGGCCCAGGCGCCCCAGGCGATCGCCGTGGCGGGCAGGCCGCGGGCGCGGCGGTCGTCGGCGAGCGCGTCGAGGGCGGCGTTGGCGGCGGCGTAGTGCGCCTGCGCGGCGCTGCCGGTGACCCCGGACAGCGAGGTGAACAGGATGAACGCGTCCAGCTCGCCCGCCAGCTCGTCCAGCAGCCTGGCCGCGTCGACCTTGGGCGCCAGGACGGCGGCGACGCGCTCGGGCGTGAGCGCGGTGACGACCCCGTCGTCGAGCACGCCCGCGGTGTGGATGACCGCGCGCACGTCGTGCTCGTCGAACAGGGCGGTGAGGGCGGCGCGGTCGGCGGCGTCGCAGGCGGCGACGGTGACGCGGGTGCCCAGGGCGGTCAGCTCGTCGCGCAGCTCGGGGGCGCCGGGGGTGTCGAGGCCGCGCCTGCCGAGCAGCAGCAGGTGGTCCGCGCCGTTCTCCGCGCACCACCGGGCGGTGGCCGCGCCCGCGGCGCCGAGCCCGCCGGTGATCAGGACGGTGCCGCGCGGCTTCCACGTGGACCGGGGCGGGGCGGCGCGCACGACCCGGCGGGCCTTGGCGCCGTCCGGGCCGAGGGTGAGCTGGTCCTCCGCGGTCTGGGCGAGCGCGGCGCGCAGGTCGGCGACGCGGTAGCCGGGGCGCAGCTCGATGCCGCCGCCCCAGAGGCCGGGCTGCTCCAGGGCGACGGCGCGGCCGAAGCCGTGCACGTCGGCGGCCGGGGTGGTGGTGGCCAGCCAGAGCCGGGCGGTGCTGCCCGCGGCGACGAGCCGCTGCACGAGGGCCAGCAGCTCGTCCAGGGTCGGGTCGACCGCGAGCACGCCGGTGGCGTCCTCGACCGCGACGGTGCCGAGGCCGATCGGGTCGTCACCGACGACCGCCCAGTCGCCCGCCGGGTCACCCGCGGAGAGGCCGACGGGGGTCCAGTCGACCCGGTAGCGCCAGCTGTCGGTGATGTCCTTGGGGGTCTGCTTGACCCAGTAGCGGCTGCGCTGGAAGGCGTACGTGGGCAGGTCGACGCGGGTGCCGGGGCCGGTGAGGGCGGCCCAGTCCACGGTGCGCCCGCGCGTCCACAGCTCGCCCGCGGCCCGGAGGGCGGCGCGGACCTCGTCGGTGTCCTTGCGCTGGGCGGGGACGCAGCCCTCGACGACCGGGGTCAGCGCGGCGACGGGTCCGACCTCCAGCACGTGCGCGGCGTCCAGGCGGGCCGCGCCGTCGGCGAAGCGGACCGCGCGGCGGACGTTGCGGACCCAGTAGGCGGTGTCGCCCGGGTCCTGCTCCCCTGCGACGCCGATGAACCCGACCTGGGCCCGCCCGCGCTCCACACCGTCCACAAAGGTCTCGAACTCGGCCAGCACCTCGTCCATGTGCGCGGAGTGGAAGGCGTGGCTCACCTTCAGCAGCGATGCCTTCACCCCGCGCGCCTTGTGCTCGTCCACCATCGCCGCGACCGCATCGGCGTCACCAGACACCACAACGGAATCCGAGCTGTTGACCGCGCCCAGCTCGACGCCCTCCGGCAGTTCGACCGCCGACTCCGGCAGTCCGATGGCCGCCATCGCGCCGCGCGCACTCACCGCCCCCATCAGCGCGCCGCGCTTGACCACCAGCGCCGCAGCATCCTCCAACGAGAACACCCCAGCAGCCCACGCCGCGGCGATCTCCCCCACCGAATGCCCGATCACCACATCCGGCCGCACACCCCACGACGCGAACAGCCGCACCATCGCGACCTCGAAAGCGAAGATCGCAGGCTGGGCGAACTGCGTCTCATCAATCCGCGAACCCTCAACGATCGCATCGCGAACCTCAGCCGGGAACAAGCCCACGACCTCGTCCCACGCGGCACGGAAAGCCGGGAACGCGGCAGCCAGCTCACGCCCCATACCGGCGCGCTGCGACCCCTGACCGGTGAACACGAACGCCGTCCGGCCGGACGTGGCGGTTCCCCGCACACTCAGCGACCCGAGCCCGGACACCAGCTCGTCGGCCGACCCGACGACGACCGCCCGCTCCTCGAACGCGGCGCGCCCCGCCAGCGACACGGCGACGTCGGCAGGCGAGAACCCGGCGCCCAGGCGCTCGGCCAACGCCGCGGCCTGCCCGCGCAGGGCCTTCTCCGACCGCGCCGACAACGGCCACACCGCGAGGCCAGCGGGCGCCGAGGGGGTGCCTGCCGTGGCGACCTCGGGGGTCTGCGGGGCCTGCTCCAGCACGACGTGCGCGTTGGTCCCGCTCACGCCGAAGGCGGACACGCCCGCGCGGCGGGGGCGGTCGACCGCGGGCCAGGGGCGGGAAGCGGTCAGCAGCTCCACCGCGCCCGCCGACCAGTCCACCTGCGTCGTCGGGGCGTCGACGTGCAGCGTCTCGGGCAGCACGCCGTGGCGCAGGGCCATCACCATCTTGATCACACCGGCGACGCCAGCGGCGGCCTGGGTGTGGCCGATGTTGGACTTGATCGACCCCAGCAGCAGCGGGGTCTGCCGGTCCTGGCCGTAGGTGGCCAGCAGGGCCTGGGCCTCGATCGGGTCGCCGAGGCGGGTGCCGGTGCCGTGCGCCTCGACGGCGTCGACGTCGGCGGGGGCCAGGCGGGCGTTGTCCAGGGCCTTGAGCACGACGCGCTGCTGGGCGGGCCCGTTGGGGGCGGTGAGCCCGTTGGACGCGCCGTCCTGGTTGACCGCCGACCCGCGCACGACGGCGAGCACCTGGTGGCCGTGGCGCTGGGCGTCGGAGAGGCGTTCGAGCAGCAGCATGCCCGCGCCCTCGCCCCAGCCGGTGCCGTCGGCGGCGTCGGCGAAGGCCCGGCAGCGGCCGTCGGTGGACATGCCGCGCTGGCGGGAGAACTCGATGAACAGCGCGGGCGTGGCCATGACGGTGGCGCCGCCCGCCAGCGCCAGCGAGCACTCCCCCGCGCGCAGCGCCTGCACGGCCAGGTGCAGCGACACCAGCGACGCCGAGCACGCGGTGTCGACGGAGACGGTCGGGCCCTCCAGGCCCAGGGTGTAGGCGACGCGGCCGGAGATGACGCTGGCGGCGTTGCCGGTGAGCAGGTGCCCGTCCACGGCGTCCCCGGCCTCGACGACCAGGCTGGTGTAGTCCTGCCCGTTGGTGCCGATGAACACGCCGGTCTCGGTGCCGCGCAGCGACACCGGGTCCAGCCCGGCGCGCTCGACGGCCTCCCAGGAGGTCTCCAGCAGCAGCCGCTGCTGCGGGTCCATGGCGACGGCCTCGCGCGGGGAGATGCCGAAGAAGCCAGGGTCGAACTCGGCGGCGGCGTCGAGGAAGCTGCCGCGCGCGGCGTAGAAGGTGCCCGCGCGCTCCCCCTCGGGGTCGTAGAGGGCGTCGATGTCCCAGCCGCGGTCGGTGGGCAGGTCACCGGTGGCGTCGCCGCCCGCGGCCACCAGGTCCCACAGGTCCTCGGGGCTGGCGACGCCGCCGGGGAAGCGGCAGGCCATGCCGACGACCGCGATCGGCTCACCGGCGCGCTCCTCGGCGGCGCGCAGCCGCTCGTGCGCGGTCTCCAGCTCCGCGGTGGCGCGCTTGAGGAAGTGCCGGAGCTTGGCCTCGGTGCTCTGCTGCTGCCCGGGGTGGGACATCTGCGTGGTCCTTTCGGTCGCCCTGGGCCGGTTCAGGAGATGCCGAACTTGGTGCCGAGGAGGTCGAACATCTCGTCGTCGGTCGCGTCGTCGAAGGTGGCGGGGTCACCGCCGGGACCGGCCTCGGCCGGGTCGTCGAGCAGGGCGCGCAGCCGGGTCAGGACCCGGGTGCGGGTGGTGGCGTCGAGGGCGTCGGCGGCCAGCGCGGCCTCCAGCCCGGCCAGGTCGCGCAGGGCGTCGGTGGCCGGATCGGCCCCGGCGACCAGCCGCCCGGTGAGCAGGGCGGCCACGGCCTCGGCGGTGGGGTGGTCGAACACCAGCGTGGCGGGCAGGTCCAGCCCGCACGCGGCGGCGAGCCGGTTGCGCAGGTCCACTGCGGTCAGCGAGTCGAACCCGAGCTCCTTGAGCGGCTTGGTCGCCGGGACGTCCCCGCCGCCGGAGCGGCCGAGCACGGCGGCGATCTGCTCGCGCACCTCGGTGAGCACCACGTCGGCGGCGGCCCGCTGGTCGAGCCCGGCGAGGCGGGCGCGCAGCCCGGTCGCGGCCTGCGGGCGCTCGGCCGGGTCGGGGGCCGCGGCCTCGGGGATGGCGCCGATCAGCGGGCTGGGGCGGGTGGCGGCGAACCCGGCGCTGAACCGCGCCCAGTCGACGTCGGCCACGGTGACGACGGTGTCGCCGTGGTCGATGGCCTGCTCCAGCGCGGCGACGGCCAGCTCGGGCGGCATCGGCGCGAGGCCGCCCTGGCGCATCCGGGCGGCCCGGGTCCCCTGCTCGGCCAGCCCGCCGCCGCCCCAGGCGCCCCAGGCCACCGAGGTGGCGGGGAGCCCGGTGGCGCGGCGGCGCTCGGCGACGGCGTCGAGGTGGGCGTTGGCCGCGGCGTAGTTGCCCTGACCCGCGCCGCCGGTGGTCGAGGCCAGCGAGGAGAACAGCACGAACGCGGACACCTCGCCCACCAGGTCGTGCAGGTTCTGCGTCGCGGTGGTCTTGGGGCGCAGGACGGTGGCGGCGCTGGCGGGGGTCAGCGCGTCCAGGACACCGTCGTCGAGCACGCCCGCGGTGTGGAAGACGGCGCTGACCGGGTGCTCGGCGAGCACGGCGGCGAGCGCGCCGCGGTCGGCGGCGTCGCAGGCCACCACCGCGACCTCGGCACCGGTCGCCCGCAGCTCGGCGGCGAGGGCGTCCGCGCCGGGGGCGTCGGGTCCCTGGCGGCTGAGCAGCAGCAGGCTGTCCGCGCCGCGGGCGGCGAGCCAGCGGGCGACGTGGCCGCCGATCGCACCGGTGCCGCCGGTGACGAGCACCCGGCCCTCCGGCTTCCACTGAGCCGGGGCGGGCGCGCCGCCCAGCGGCGCGCGGACGAGCCTGCGCGCGTGGACGCCCGAGGGTCGGACGGCCACCTGGTCCTCCGTGCCCGCGAGGACGCCCGCCAGGCGCTCGGCGGCCCGGTCGGTGGGCGTGGCGGGGGCGTCGACCAGACCGCCCCAGCGGCGGGGGTGCTCCAGGGCGGCGACCCGACCCAGGCCCCAGACCTGGGCGGCGGCGAGGTCGTCGGGGGCCTCGCCGGGGCGGGTGGCGACCGCGCCCCTGGTCAGGCACCACAGCGGGGCGGCGATCCCGGCGCGCAGCAGGGCGGTGGTCCCGGCCAGGGCCGCGCTGACCTCCGGGTGGTCGGGCAGCGGGCGGGTGTCGAGCGCCAGCAGCGACAGCACCCCGTCCCAGTCCCCCGCCACCTCGGCCGGGTCGACCTCGGCCGGGCCCGCCGCGAGGTCGACCCGGGAGACCTGCGCGCCCCGGGCGGTCAGCGCGCGGGTCAGCGGGTCCACCCACGGGTCGGCGGCGCCGCCCTCGGGGACCACGAGCAGCCAGCGGCCGCCGAGCGCGGCGGTGGGCTCGGGCAGCTGCTCCCAGGTGACGCGGTAGCGCCAGGAGTCCAGGGTGTCGCGGACGGTGCCGCGCTCGCGCCAGGCGGCGAGCGCGGGCAGCAGGTCGGTGAGGCGGGCGTCGGCGTCGACCCGCAGCGTGGCGGCGAGCGCGTCCGGGTCCTGCCCCGCGACCGCGGCCCAGAACTCGGCGTCGGCGGCCGAGCCCGCCGCGGCCGGGGTGGTGGCCGGGGTCGGCCAGAAGCGCTCGTGCTGGAAGGCGTAGGTGGGCAGGTCGACCCGCCTGCCGGGGGCCACCGCGGCGAAGTCCGGCGCCAGGCCGCGCACGACGCCCTCACCGAGCGACAGCAGCATCCGGTCGAGGCCGCCGGTGCCGCGGCGCAGCGAGCCCACCGCGACGACCCCGTCCGGCAGGGCCATGGTGAGCACCGGGTGCGGGGAGCACTCGATGAACGCGTGCCCCGCCAGCTCGGTGACGGCGTCGGCGAACTGGACCGTCGAGCGCAGGTTGGCGAACCAGTAGTCGGCGTCGAGGGCCGTGCCGTCCTCGAAGCGGCCGGTCAGGGTGGAGCGCACCGGGACCGCGCCCGCGCGGGGGCGGACCGGGGCGAGCACGTCGAGCAGTTCCGCGCGCAGCTCGTCGACCTGGGCGGAGTGCGAGGCGTAGTCGACCGGCACCCGCTTGGCGCGCACGTCGTCGGCCTCGCACGCGGCCACCAGCTCGTCGAGCGCGGCGGGCTCGCCGGAGACGACGACCGCCGACGCGCCGTTGACCGCGGCGACCGAGACCCGCTCCCCGAACGGCGCGATCCGCTCGCGGACCTCGGCCTCACCCAGCGCGACCGACACCATGCCGCCGCGCCCGGCCAGCCGCCGCAGCACCTGCGAGCGCAGCGCGACGACCCGGGCACCGTCCTGGAGCGACAGCGCGCCCGCCACAACAGCAGCCGCGATCTCCCCCTGCGAGTGGCCGACCACCGCGTCGGGCCGGATGCCCCAGGACCGCCACACCTCGGCCAGCGACACCATCACCGACCACAGGACGGGCTGCACGACGTCCACGCGCTCCAACAGCGCGGCATCGCCCAACGCCTCGTCCAACGACCAGTCCACGAACTCCGACAACGCGGCGGCGCACTCGGCAAGCCGCTCGGCGAACACCGGCGACTCCGCAGCCAGCTCTCGGGCCATGCCCACCCACTGCGAACCCTGCCCCGGGAAGACGAACACGACGCCGTCGACCTCGGTCGCCTCGCCGCGCGCGACCCCGGCGGCGGGCTCGTCGCGGCTGACCGCGGCCAAGCCCTCCAGCAGGTCCTCGGCGCTGCGGCCGACGACGGCGGCCCGGTGCGCGAGCGCGGCGCGCCCGGCCAGGGTCGCGGCGACGTCGACCGGCGAGAAGCCCCCCGCGAGGGCGGAGCGCAGCCGCGCGGCCTGCTCGGCCACCCCCGCCGCCGTCCCCGCGGACAGCGGCAGCAGCACCGCGGGCGGCTGCGCCGAGGCGACGGGCTCGGGCGCGGGGCCCTGCTCCAGCACGACGTGGGCGTTGGTGCCGCTGACGCCGAAGGAGGACACCGCGGCCCGGCGCGGCCGGTCCCGCTCGGGCCACGGGCGGGCCTCGGCCAGCACCTCCACGGCCCCGCTGGTCCAGTCGACGTGCGGGGTGGGGGCGTCGACGTGCAGGCTGGCGGGCATCACCCCGTGCCGCATCGCCAGCACCGCCTTGATCACCCCGGCCACGCCCGCGGCGGCCTGCGTGTGCCCCAGGTTGGACTTCACCGAGCCCAGGTACAGCGGCTCGGCGCGGTCTGCGCCGTAGGTCGCGAGCAGCGCCTGGGCCTCGATCGGGTCCCCGAGCGCGGTACCGGTGCCGTGCGCCTCGACCAGGTCCACATCGGACCCGTCGAGGCCCGCGGCGGCGAGCGCGGCCCGGATGACCCGCTGCTGGGCGGGCCCGTTCGGGGCGGTCAGGCCGTTGGAGGCGCCGTCGGAGTTCACCGCCGACCCGCGCAGCACGGCCAGCACCTCGTCCCCGCGCCGCAGGGCGTCGGAGAGCCTGCGCACGACCAGCACGCCGACGCCCTCGCCCCAGCCCGTGCCGTCCGCGGCGGCGGCGAAGGGCTTGCACCGGCCGTCGGCGGCCAGGCCGCGCTGGCGCGCGAACTCCACGTAGGCGCCGGGGGTCGACATGACGGTGACCCCGCCCGCCAGCGCGGTGTCGCACTCGCCGGAGCGCAGCGCCTGGGCGGCCAGGTGCAGGGCGACCAGCGAGGCCGAGCAGGCGGTGTCGACGGTGACCGAGGGGCCGTGCAGGCCGAAGGCGTAGGACACCCGACCGGAGACGACGCTGGCCGCGTTGCCGGTGGCGATGTGCCCGTCGACCGGCTCGCCGGAGTTGGTGATCAGCGACAGGTAGTCCTGCCCGTTGGTGCCCACGAACACCCCGGTGGCGCTGCCGCGCACCCCGCGCGGGTCGAGCCCGGCGCGCTCCAGCGCCTCCCACGAGGTCTCCAGCAGCAACCGCTGCTGCGGGTCCATCGCCAGCGCCTCGCGCGGGGACACGCCGAACAGGTCGGCGTCGAACCCGGTGGCGTCGGCCAGGAAGCCGCCCTCGCGCACGTAGGTCGTGCCGGGGTGGTCGGGGTCGTCGTGGAACAGCGAGTCGAGGTCCCAGCCGCGGTCGCGGGGGAACGGGCCGACCGCGTCGCCGCCGTCGACGAGCAGCTGCCACAGCTGCTCGGGGCTGCCGACCCCGCCGGGGAAGCGGCAGGCCATGCCGACGACGGCGATCGGCTCGTCGGCGCCGGCGGCGGTGGCGGTGCTGCCCGCGGCGGCGGTGGTGCCCGCGAGGTGGCGGGCGAGGTCGGCGGGGGTCGGGTGGTCGAACACGAGCGTGGCGGGCAGCGGACTGCCCGCCACCTCCGCGAGCAGGTTGCGGAACTCCACGGCGGTGAGCGAGTCGAAGCCCAGGTCGCGGAAGGCGCTGTCGGCGGGCACGGCGGCGACCCCGCTGTGGCCGAGGACGGCGGCGGCGGTCTCGCGGACCACGCGCAGCGCCGACGCCTCGTCGGTCCAGGTCTCGCGGGCGGGGGCGGCGGCGCGGCGGGCCTCGGGCAGCGCGGCGAACAGCGGGGCCCGGCGGGCGCCGAGCACGCCCCAGTCGATGTCCGCGACGGTGACGGCGGGCAGCCCGGTGCCCACGGCGGCGGCCAGCGCGGTGAGCGCGCGGTCCGGGTCCATCGCGGCGAACCCGCCGCGGGCGGTGCGGTCGGCGGCCCCGGCGGTGTCGGCGGCCATGCCCGACCCGGCCCACGGGCCCCAGGCCAGCGAGGTGACCGGGGTCCCGGCGGCGCGGGCGCGGCGGGCGAACTCGTCCAGCTCGGCGTTGGCGGCGGCGTAGTTGCCCTGCCCGGCGGAGCCGAAGGTCGCCGCGGCGGAGGAGAAGACGACGAACGCCTCCACCCCGCCGACCCGCTCGACGGCCTCGGCCAGCACGCGCACGGCGGCGAGCTTGGGCGCGGCGACGGTGGCGAGCCGGTCCGGGGTCAGCCGGTCCAGCACCCCGTCGTCGAGCACGCCCGCGGTGTGCACCACCGCGGTCGGGCGGACCTCGTTGACGAGCGCGGCCACGGCGTCCCGGTCGGTGGCGTCGGCGGCGCGCGCCTCGGCGCCCAGGGCGGCGGCGGTCTCGGCGTCGAGCCCGCGCCTGCTGACCAGCACGACCCGCTCCGCGCCCTGCTCGGCGCACCAGCGGGCGGTCTCGCGGGCGAGGCCACCGGTGCCGGTGATCAGCACCGTCCCGCGCGGGCGCCAGCGCTCGCGGCCGGAGACGCGCACGAGCCTGCGGGCGAACACCGCGCCGTCGCGCACCGCGGTCTCGGGCTCGCCGCTGGCCACCACCGGCCCCAGGTCGGCCGGGCCGGTGACCCGGACCAGGCCGCCCCAGCGCTCGGGCACCTCCAGCGCGGCGGTGCGGCCGAGGGCGGCGATGGCCTCGGTGTGCTCGCCGTCGTCGGGCAGGACGAACCACAGCGGCGCGGTCGCGCCCTGCAGCAGGGCCAGCGCCTCGGCCGGGGTGGCCGGGCTGTGCGGGGCCCAGTCCGCGGGCAGGTCGGCGGGGTCGGGGGTGATGCGCTGCCAGGTGGTGCGGTAGAGCCAGCCCGGGGTGTCGTCGGCGGAGCGGTGGGCCGGGTCGAGCCAGAAGCGCTCGTGCTGGAAGGCGTAGGTGGGCAGGTCGACCACGCGGCCACCGGCGGTGAAGGCGGACCAGTCGACGCCGCGCCCGCCCGCGTGCAGGGCGGCGAGGGCGCGCACGGCGGTCTCGGCCTCGTCGCGGTCGCGGACCTGGGCGGGGACGCAGCCCGCGACGGCCGGGGTGAGGGCGGCGTCGGGGCCGACCTCCAGGACGTGCGCGGCGTCGAGGCGGGCGGCGCCGTCGGCGAAGCGGACCGCGCGGCGGGCGTTGTCGACCCAGTACCCGGCGTCGGCGGGGTCCTGCTCGCCTGCGACGCCGATGAACTCGACCTGGGCGGGCGAGCGGTCGATGCCCTCCACCACGGCCCGCAGCTCGGCCAGCACCCCGTCGACGTGCGCGGAGTGGAAGGCGTGGCTGACCTTGAGCAGGGACGCCTTGACCCCGCGCGCCTTGTGCTCGGCCACCACGGCCGCCACGGCGTCGGCGTCACCGGACACCACGACGGACCCGGCGGTGTTCACCGCGGCGACCTCGACACCTGCGGGCGCGGTGAACCCCGACTCCGGCACGTCGAGGGCGGCCATCGCACCCCGCGCGCTGATCGAGCCCATGAGCGCGCCGCGCGCGACGACCAGCCGCGCGGCGTCGGCCAGGGAGAACACGCCCGCGGCCCACGCCGCGGCGATCTCGCCCACCGAGTGCCCGATGACCACGTCCGGCCGCACGCCCCACGACTCGAACAGCCGCACCAGCGCGACCTCGAACGCGAAGATCGCGGGCTGGGCGAACTGGGTCTCGTCGATGCGCGACCCGTCCGCGACCGCCTCCCGCACCGCGGCGGGGAACAGGCCCAGGACCTCGTCCCACGCCTCGGCGAACGCGGGGAACTCGGCGGCGAGCCCGGCACCCATGCCCGCGCGCTGCGAACCCTGGCCGGTGAACACGAACGCGGTCCGCCCGCGCGCGGCGGTGCCCCGGATGGCCAGCGAGTCCAGGCCCGCGATCAGCTGCTCGGCGGTGCGGCCGACGGCGACCCCGCGCGCGGGCAGGTCGGCGCGCCCCTCGACGAGCGTGCGGGCCACGTCGCGCGGGTCGGCGGGGGTGGCCCGCAGGTGGGCCGCGAGCCGGGAAGCCTGCTCCCGCAGCGCTTCGGGCGTGCGCCCGGACACCGGCCAGGCGAACACGCCGGTGGCCGCGGCGCGCTCGGGCTCGTCGACGGCCGGGGCCTGCTCCAGGATCGCGTGCGCGTTGGTGCCGCTGATGCCGAACGACGACACCGCCGCGCGCCGCGGCCGGTCGACGGCGGGCCACGGGCGGGCCTCGCTGAGCAGTTCGATCGAGCCCGCGGACCAGTCGACGTGCGTGGAGGGCTGGTCCAGGTGCAGGGACTTGGGCAGCACGCCGTGCTGGAGCGCGCCGAGGAGCTTGATCACCCCGGCGACGCCCGCGGCGGCCTGGGTGTGGCCCAGGTTGGACTTCACCGAGCCCAGGTAGAGCGGTTCGGCGCGGTCGGCGCCGTAGGTGGCCAGCAGCGCCTGGGCCTCGATCGGGTCCCCGAGGACGGTGCCGGTGCCGTGCGCCTCGACCAGGTCGACCTCGGCGGGGGTGAGCCGGGCGGCGGCCAGGGCCTTCTGGATGACCCGCCGCTGCGACGGGCCGTTGGGGGCGGTCAGGCCGTTGGACGCGCCGTCGGAGTTGACCGCGGTGCCGCGCACCAGGGCGAGCACTCGGTGGCCGTTGCGGCGGGCGGCGGAGAGCCGTTCGAGCAGGACCAGGCCGACCCCCTCGCCCATGCCGGTGCCGTCGGCGGCGTCGGCGAAGGACTTGCAGCGCCCGTCCGGGGCCAGGCCGCGCTGGCGGGAGAACGCGGTGAACACCTCGGGGGTGGGCATGACGGTCGCGCCGCCCGCGATGACCAGCGAGCAGTCGCCGCGGCGCAGCGCGTTGACCCCCAGGTGCAGGGCCACCAGCGAGGACGAGCAGGCCGTGTCGACGGTGAGCGCGGGGCCCTCCAGGCCGAAGGCGTAGGCGATGCGCCCGGAGATGACGCTGCCCGCGTTGCCGGTGAGCAGGTGCCCCTCGACGCCCTCGGGCACCTCGTGCGCGGCCGAGCCGTAGCCGGAGTACGCCGCGCCGACCAGGACACCGGTGTCGGCGCCGCGCTGGGCGGCGGGGTCGAGCCCGGCGCGCTCGAACAGCTCCCAGGTGACCTCCAGCAGCTGGCGCTGCTGCGGGTCCATGGCCAGCGCCTCGCGCGGGGAGATGCCGAACAGGGCGGGGTCGAACTCGCCCGCCCCGGCCAGGAAGCCGCCGTGCCGGGCGTAGGAGGTGCCGGGGTGGTCGGGGTCGGGGTGGTGCAGGTCGGCGGGCCAGCCCCGGTCCTCGGGGAACGGCTCGACGGCGTCGACGCCGTCGGCGACCAACTGCCACAGCTGCTCGGGCGAGCCGATCCCGCCGGGGAAGCGGCAGGCGGCGGCGACGACGGCGATCGGTTCGGCGTCGCGGGCCTGGTGGGCGCGCAGCCGGGCGTCGGTCTCCGCCAGCTCCGCGGTGACGCGGCGCAGGTAGTCCGTCAGCTTCTTCTGCTGGTCGGTCTTCTGCTGGTCGGTCGTTCGCTGGTCGGTCATCGCTGCCTCACACACTTTCCGAGCGGCCGAAGCGCTGGTCGATGAAGTCGAAGATGTCCTCGTCGGCGACGTCGGCCAGCGCCGTGGCCGAGGCGGGGTCCTCGGGCTCGAACGGGTCGAACGGCTCGGCCACCGCGGTCGCCCGGTCGAGCAGCTCGCGCAACCGGGCGGCGAGGGCCCCGGCGGCGCCCGCGTCGGCGGTCTCCAGCGCGAGCGCGACCCGGTCCAGCTCGGCGGTGACGTCGGTGTCCCGGGCGGCCGGTGCCGAGGGGGCAGGCGCGCCCAGGCCCTCGCCGCCCAGGCCCTCGACGAGGTGCGCGGCGAGCGCGGCGGGGGTGGGGTGGTCGAACACCAGGGTCGCGGGCAGCTTGAGCCCGGTGGCCGCGGTGAGCCGGTTGCGCAGCTCGACGGCGGTCAGCGAGTCGAAGCCCACGTCCTTGAACGGCCGCTCGGGGTCGACCGACGCCCGGTGGGTGAACCCGAGGACGGCCGCGACGTGGTCGCACACCACGTCGAGCACCAGCCCGGCGCGGGCCCGCGGCGCGGTGGCGGCGAGCCGCTGCGCGAGCGGGACCTCCCCCGCGGCGGTGGCGGCCGCGCGCCGCGCCGCCGTGGTGCGGACCAGGCCGCGCAGCAGCGGCGGCACGACCTCGCGCGGGGCGAGGTCGAGGCCGACGGGCACCAGGACGGGCTCGTCGACCAGCAGCGCGGCGTCGAACAGGTCCAGCGCCTCGGCGGTGGGCAGCGCGCGCACGCCGCCGCGGCCGAGCCGGGCGCGGTCGACGCCCGCGGTGAGCCCGCTGGCGTCGTCCCAGAGCCCCCAGGCCAGCGACACCGCGGGCAGGCCGTGGGCGCGGCGGTGGGCGGCCAGGGCGTCGAGGGCGGCGTTGGCGGCGGCGTAGTTGCCCTGCCCGGGGCTGCCCAGCGTCGCGCCCGCGGCGGAGAAGAGGACGAACGCGGCGAGGTCGCCGGTCAGCTCGTGCAGCGCCGTGGCGGCGTCCGCCTTGACCCGCAGCACGGCGTCGACCTGCTCGGGGGTGAGCGTGTCGAGGGTGCCGTCGTCGAGCGCGCCCGCCGCGTGCACCACCGCGGTCAGCGGGCGGTCGAGCCCCGCCAGCAGGTCGGCCAGCGCGGCCCGGTCCGCGACGTCGCAGGCGGCGAGGACGACCTCGGCCCCGGCGGCGCGCAGCTCGTCGGCGAGGTCGACGGCCGTGCCCGCGGAGCGGGCGGCGAGCACCAGGTGCCGCACGCCGTGCCTGGCCACCAGCCTGCGGGCCACGTGCGCGCCCAGCGTGCCGGTGCCGCCGGTGACCAGGACCGCGCCGTCGGGGTCGAGCGGGGCGGGGGTGGTGAGCACGACCTTGCCGATGTGCTTGGCGTGGCTGACGAACCGGAACGCGTCGGGGGCGCGGCGCACGTCGAACTCGGTGCGCGGCAGGTGGGTCAGCGCGCCCTGGTCGAACAGCGCCAGCACCTCGCGCAGGATCTCCCCGACCCGGTCCGGGCCCGCGTCCGCGAGCAGGTCGAACGCCCGGTACTCGGCGCCCGGCAGGCCGTCGCGGACGTCGGTCTTGCCCATCTCGACGAACCGCCCGCCCGGGCGCAGCAGGCCCGCCGAGGCGTCGACGAACTCCCCGGCCAGCGAGTTGAGCACCACGTCGACCGACCCCGCGCCGAACTCCTCGGCGAAGGCCAGGTCGCGCGAGGACGCCACCCGCTCGACGCCCAGCGCGCGCACGGCGTCCCACTTGGCCGGGCTCGCCGTGGCCAGCACGGTCGCGCCCCAGTGCCGGGCCAGCTGCGCGGCGGCCATGCCGACCCCGCCCGCCGCGGCGTGCACGAGCACGGTCTCCCCCGCCGCGAGGCGACCGAGGTCGCGCAGGCCGTAGTAGGCGGTGAGGAACACGACGGGGACGGCGGCGGCCTCCGCGAAGCCCCAGCCCGCGGGCAGCGGGGCGAGCATCCTGGCGTCGGCCAGCGCGTGCGTGCCGAAGCCGCCGGTGAACATGCCGAGCACGCGGTCGCCGGGGGCGAACCCGGTGACGCCCGCGCCGACGGCGGTGACCACGCCCGCGCCCTCGCCGCCGAGCTGCGCCCGCTCGGGGTACATGCCCAGGGCGATCATGACGTCGCGGAAGTTCAGCCCGGACGCGCGCACCGCGACCCGCACCTGCCCCGGGCCGGGCTCGGCGACCTCCTCGGCGCAGTCGACCGCGGCGAGCGCGTCGAGCGTGCCGGGCTCGGGGGCCTCGACCCGCCACACCGGGCCGGGCGGGACGAGCGAGGCGCTCGCGCCGACCCTGGCCAGCCGCGGGGCCAGGACCGCGCCGTCGCGCACGGCCAGCAGCGGCTCGTCCACCACGGCGAGGGCGGCGGCCAGGTCGGCCTCGGGGGTGCCCGCCGGGTCGAGGTCGACCAGCACGACCCGGCCCGGCTGCTCGGCCTGCACCGAGCGGACCAGGCCCCACAGCGGGGCGTGGGCCAGGTCGAGCACGTCCTCGCCGTCGCGGACGGCCACGGCCCGCTCGGTGACCACGGCGACGCGCGCGTCGCCGCCGGAGAGCAGCGCGCGCAGCTCGGTGATGGTGTCGACGACGGCGTCGCGCTGGGTCCTCGCACCGGTGCGGCGCAGGACCACCGTCTCGGTCTGGTCGTCGCCCGCGGGCACCGGGGTCCACCGGGTCAGGTAGAGCGAGTCGGGCGCGGACGACAGCGACCGGGCGGTCATCTTCCGCGAGACCAGCGACGCGACGGTCAGCACGGGGCTGCCCGCGGTGTCGGTGAAGTCCAGCGAGATCGCGTCCGGGCCGACCGGGCGCAGGGCCACGCGCAGGGCGACGGCGCCGGTGGCGTGCAGGGCCGCGCCGCGCCAGGCGAACGGCAGGCCGCCGCCGGGGCCGTCGAGGGCGTCGAGCAGCGCGGCGTGCAGCCCGGCGTCGAGCAGGGCGGGGTGCGCGGCGAAGCCCGCCGCGCCGTCGCGGGCCGCCTCCGGCAGCTCCACCTCGGCGAACAGCGCGTCGCCCGCCCGCCAGGCGGCGCGCAGGCCGCGGAAGGCGGGCCCGTAGTCGAAGCCCGCGGCGGCGAACGCGGCGTAGACCTGGTCGGGGTCGACCGGGATCGGCTCGGCCCCGGCGGGCGGCCAGACCGGGTCGGCGTCGGGCACGGCCGGGGCCCGCGGGCTCAGCACGCCGGTCGCGTGCTCGGTCCACGGCGCGGTCGAGCCCGCGGGGCGGGAGTGGATCGCCAGGTCGCGGCGGCCCTCGTCGTCCGGCTCGGACACGGTGGCCTGCACGTCCAGGTCCCCGCGCGCGGGCAGCACCAGCGGTGCGGTGAGCAGCAGTTCCTCGACCTGGGCGCACCCGGCCTGGTCGGCGGCGTGCAGGGCCAGGTCCAGCATGCCGGTGCCGGGCACCAGGACGCGTCCGCTGAGCGCGTGGTCGGCGGTCCAGGGGTGCGAGCCGACACCGACGCGGCCGGTGAGGACGAGCCCGGCGCCGGTGGCGAGCTCCACCGCGTCGCCCAGGACCGGGTGGCTGCCCGTCGCGCCGGTGCGGCGCGGGGCGTCGAGCCAGTAGCGCTCGTGCTGGAAGGCGTAGGTGGGCAGCTCGACGCGCTCGCCGTCGGGGACGACGGCGGCCCAGTCGGGCTGGACACCGCGCACGACCAGCTCTCCCAGGGACAGCAGCATCCGCGAGAGCCCACCGTCGTCGCGCTTGAGCGACCCGACCGCGAGGACGTCCTCGGGCAGGGCCATCGTCAGCACAGGGTGCGGGGAGCACTCGACGAACGTGCCGAACCCGTCCGCCGCCAACCGCTCCACCGCACCAGCGAACTCCACAGTGGACCGCAGGTTGTCGAACCAGTACCCGGCCCCCATCACCGAGCCGTCCTCCACCCGACCCGTCAACGTCGAGTACACCGGAACCTCGCCCACACGCGGGCGCACCGGCTCCAGCACCGCCATCAACTCGTCGCGCAGCTCATCCACCTGAGCCGAATGCGACGCGTAATCCACCGGGATCCGCTTGGCGCGCACACCCTCGGCCTCGCAGCCGGCGACCAGCTCGTCCAAGGCGGACGGCTCGCCGGAGACCACCACGGCCGACGCGCCGTTGATGGCCGCGATCGACAGCCGCTCCCCGAACGCGGCGATCCGCGCGGCGACCTGGTCTTGCGGCAGCGCGACGGACACCATGCCGCCGCGCCCGGCCAGCCTGCGCAGCACCTTCGAGCGCAGCGCGACCACGCGGGCACCGTCCTCCAGGGACAACGCACCGGCCACCACGGCCGCGGCGATCTCCCCTTGGGAGTGGCCGACGACGGCCGCGGGCTCGACGCCCCACGACCGCCACACCTCGGCCAGCGACACCATGACCGCCCAGAGCAGCGGCTGCACGACGTCCACGCGCCCCATCAGCTCCGCGTCGTCGAGGGCCGCCGCGGGCGACCAGTCGACGAACGCGGCCAGGGCGGCGGCGCACTCGCCCATCCGTTCGGCGAACACCGGCGAGCCCGCCAGCAGGGCGCGGGCCATGCCGACCCACTGCGAGCCCTGCCCGGGGAAGACGAACGCGATCCCGCCCGGGTCACCCGCGACGCCCTCGACCAGCAGCGGGTGCGGGGTGCCGCCCGCGAGCGCGGCGAGCGCGTCCCGGGTGAGCGCGACGGCCCGGTGGTCGAAGGCGGTGCGGGTGGTGGCCAGGGAGAACGCGGCCGAGGCCGCCGGGAGCGCGGGCAGCGCGGCGGCGACCCGGGCGGCCTGGTCGCGCAGGGCGGCCGGGGTGCGGGCCGAGACCAGCAGCGGCACCGGCGCCGCCGACGGGGTGGCGGTGGGCTCGGGCAGCGGGTCGCCCTGCTCCAGCACCACGTGCGCGTTGGTGCCGCTCATGCCGAAGGAGGACACCGCGGCGCGGCGGGCGCGGCCGGTCCGCGGCCACGCCGTCGGCTCCTGCACCAGCCGCACCGCGCCCGCAGTCCAGTCGACGTGCGGGGTCGGCTCGTCGGCGTGCAGGGTGCGCGGCAGGTGGGCGTGGCGCAGCGCCAGCACCGCCTTGATCACCCCGGCGACGCCGGAGGCGGCCTGGGTGTGGCCGATGTTGGACTTCACCGAGCCGAGCAGCAGCGGCTGGTCGCGGCGCTGGCCGTACGCGGCCAGCAGGGCGTCGGCCTCGATGGGGTCGCCCAGGGCGGTGCCGGTGCCGTGCGCCTCGACGTAGTCGACCTCGGCCGCGCCGAGCCCGGCCTCGGCCAGCGCCTCGCGGATGACGCGCTGCTGCGAGCGCCCGTTGGGGGCGGTGAGGCCGTTGGACGCGCCGTCCTGGTTGGTGGCGGTGCCGCGCACGACGGCGAGCACGGGCAGCCCGCGCCTGCGGGCCTCGGAGAGCCGGGTGACCAGCAGCATGCCCGCGCCCTCGGCCAGCGACATGCCGTCCGCGCCCGCGCCGAAGGCCTTGCACCGGCCGTCGGCGGCCAGGCCGCGCTGGCGGGAGAAGCCGATGAGCGCGCCGGGGCTGGACATCACCGCGACCCCGCCCGCCAGCGCCAGGTCGGTCTCCCCGGAGCGCAGCGAGCGTGCGGCCAGGTGCAGGGCGACCAGCGACGACGAGCACGCGGTGTCGACGGTGACCGCGGGCCCCTCCAGGCCCAGGGTGTAGGAGACGCGGCCGGTGACGACGCTGGCCGCGCTGCCGACGAGCAGGTGCCCCTCGGACAGGTCGTCCGCGCCGGTCAGGCGGGCGGCGTAGTCCTGGTAGTTGACGCCCGCGAACACGCCCGCGCGGGTGCCGCGCAGCGTGGTCGGGTCGACGCCCGCGTGCTCCAGGGCCTCCCAGGACACCTCCAGCAGCAGCCGCTGGTGCGGGTCCATCGCGGCGGCCTCGCGCGGGGAGATGCCGAAGAAGGCGGGGTCGAAGTCGGCCAGCCGGTCGAGGAACCCGCCCGCGGCGGCGTAGGTGGTGCCGGGGTGGTCGGGGTCGGGGTGGTGCAGGTCGGCGGGCCAGCCGCGGTCGGTGGGCAGCGGGCCGATGGCGTCGCCGCCCGCGTCGAGCAGCTGCCACAGGTCGGCGGGCGAGGCCACCCCGCCGGGGAAGCGGCAGGCCATGCCGACGATGGCGATGGGCTCGTCGACGGCCTCCCGGACGACGACCTGGGCGGGCGCGGCGCGGCCGAACAGCTCGGCGTCGAGGTGCTCGGCGAGCGCGGTGGCGGTGGGGTGGTCGAACACGACCGTGGTGGGCACGCGCAGGCCGGTGGCGGCGGTGAGCCGGTTGCGCAGGTCCACGGCGGTGAGCGAGTCCAGGCCCAGGTCGCGGAAGGCGGTGCGCGGGTCCACCCCGTCGGCACCGCCGTGGCCCAGCGCGGCGGCGGCGTGCTCGCGCACGACGGCGACCAGGCGGCGCAGCCGGTCGGCGGGGGCGACCCCGGCCAGCTCGGCCCGCAGCCCGCCCCCGGCCGCGCCGCCCGCGCCGCTGTCGGCCTCGGTGAGGGCGGCGACCTCGGGCAGGCGCGAGAGCAGCGGGCTCGGGCGCAGCGAGGTGAACACGGGCACGAACCGGTCCCAGGCGACGTCCGCCACGGCGGGCACGGCGTCGGGCCCGGCGGCGACCTCGCCCAGCGCGGTGAGCGCGCGGGCGGGGTCGAGGAAGGGCAGGCCCTGCCGGTGCACGCGCTCGGGGTCGACGCCCTCGTGGACGTGGCCGTCGTCCCACTCGTTGGCCGCGGCCCACACGCCCCAGGCGATCGAGGTGCCCGCGGCGCCGCGGGCGCGGCGGGCGGCGGCGAGGGCGTCGAGGTGGGCGTTGGCCGCGGCGTAGGCGGCGTGGTCGCCGCTGCCCCAGGTGGCGGCGATGGAGGAGAACAGCACGAAGTCCTCGACGGTGTCGCCGAAGACCTCGTCGAGCACCAGGGCACCGCCGACCTTGGGGCGCACGACCGCGGCGAACTCCGCGGGCGTGGTGGCCGCCACCGGGTCGAGCTTGATGAACGCGGCGGCGTGCAGCACCGAGCGCACCGGGGCTCCCTCGGCGGCGAGCCGGTCGGCCACCGCGCGCACGTCGGCGGCGCTGGTGACGTCGCAGCGGGCGAACTCCACCGCGCCGTCGAGCTCGGCGGTCAGCTCGGCCGCGCCGGGGGCGTCGGCGCCGAGCCTGCTGGTGAGCACGACCCGGGGCGCGCCCGCGGCGACCAGCCAGCGGGCGACGTGCGGGCCGAGCGCGCCGGTGCCACCGGTGAGCAGCACGGTGCCCGTGGGCCGCCACGGGTCGGCCGCGGTGGGGGCGCAGCGCAGCAGCCGGGCGGCGCGCACGCCGTCAGCGCGCACCGCGACCTGGTCTTCCTCGCCGGTGAGGACGGCCAGTGCGGCGGCCGGGTCGGCCGGGTCGGCGGGCAGGTCGACCAGGCCGCCCCAGAGGGCGGGGTGCTCCAGCGCGACGACCTTGCCCAGGCCCCAGACCTGCGCCTGGGCGGGCGCGCGGACCGGGTCGTCGGCGCCGGTGGAGACCGCGCCGCTGGTGGCGGCCCAGAACCGGGCGGTGGCGCCGGTGTCGTGCAGGGCTTGCACCGCGGCCAGGGTCAGGGCCAGGCCCGCGGGCAGGTCGGGGTGCTCGGCGTGCGGGTGCTCGGCGAGGGCGAGGAAGGACAGCACGCCGTCGCCGCGCAGCCTGGCCGCCAGGCTCGCGCGGTCGTCGGTGTCGTCGGCGGTGACGACCTCGGCGCCCAGGGCCTCGGCGGCGGCGCGCGGCCAGGGGTGCTCGGCCTGCTCGGCGTGGACGAGCACCTGCCAGTCGCCCGCGGGCAGCCCGCCCGTGGCGTGCACGGGCTCCCAGTCGAGGCGGTAGCGCCAGGAGTCGATGGCCTCGCGGTCCTGCCTGCGGCCGTGCCAGGCGGCCAGCGCGGGCAGGGCGGTGCGCAGCGCGTCGCGCTCGGGGCCCGCGGGGGCCAGGGCGTCGAGGTCGCCGCGGGCGACGGCGGCCCAGAACTCGGTGTCGCCCGCGGGGGCCTGCGGGCCGGGCTCCAACCAGTAGCGGGTGCGCTGGAAGGGGTAGGTGGGCAGGTCGACGCGGCGCCCGCCGGGGATGACCGCGGCCCAGTCCGGGACGACGCCGCCGACGACGGCCTCCCCGAGCGAGAGCAGCATCCTGGTCAGCGCGCCGTCGTCGCGGCGCAGCGAGCCGACCGCCACGACGTCCTCGGGCATGGCCACGGTGAGCACCGGGTGCGGGGAGCACTCGACGAACACCCCGACCCCGTCCGCGCGCAGCCGGTCGACGGCGTCGGCGAACTGCACGGTGGAGCGCAGGTTGGCGAACCAGTAGCCCGCGTCCATGCCCGACCCGTCCTCCACCTGGCCGGTGAGCGTGGAGTAGACGGGGATCTCGCCCGCGCGGGGCCGGATCGGCTCCAGCGCGGCCATGACCTCCGCGCGCAGGTCGTCGACCTGGGCGGAGTGCGAGGCGTAGTCGACCGGGACGCGGCGCGCGCGCACGTCGTCGGCCTCGCAGGCGGCGATCAGCTCCGCGAGGGCGTCGGGCTCGCCGGAGACGACCACGGCGGTGGCGCCGTTGACCGCGGCCACCGAGATCCGCTCGCCCCAGGGGGCGATCCGGGCGCGCACGTCGTCCTCGCCCAGCGCGACCGACACCATGCCGCCGCGCCCGGCCAGCCCGCGCAGCGCCCGCGAGCGCAGCGCGACCACGCGGGCACCGTCCTCAAGCGACAGCGCGCCTGCCACCACCGCGGCGGCGATCTCGCCCTGCGAGTGGCCGACCACCGCAGCGGGCTCGACGCCCCAGGAGCGCCAGACGGCGGCGAGGGACACCATCACCGCCCACAGCGCCGGCTGCACCACGTCGACCCGGTCGAGCAGGTCGGCGTCGCCGAGCGCGTCGGTCAGCGACCAGTCGGTGAACGGGGCCAGCGCCTCGGCGCACTCGGCCATCCGCGCGGCGAAGACCGGGGAGTCGACGAGCAGGCAGCGGGCCATGCCGACCCACTGCGACCCCTGCCCGGGGAAGACGAACGCGACCGCGCCGGGGTCGCGGGCCACCCCGCGCACCAGCATCGGGTCCTGCCCGCCCGCGGCGAGCGCGTCGAGCGCCTGCGGGCTCAGCGCCACCGCGGTGTGCGGGAGCCGGGCCCGGGTGGTGGCCAGGGAGTAGGCGGCCGAGACCACGGGCAGGGTGGGCAGCGCCTCGGCCAGCCGGGCCGCGGCGGCGCGCAGCGCGGCCTCGGACCGGGCGGAGAGCACCAGCGGCACCTCGGTGGGCGCCTCGGCGGCGGGCGCGGGCTCGGGGTCGCCCTGCTCGATGACGACGTGGGCGTTGGTGCCGCTGACGCCGAAGGACGACACGCCCGCCCGGCGCGGCACCGCGGCGCGCGGCCACGGGACCGGCTCGGTCAGCAGCGACACCGCGCCCGCCGACCAGTCCACGTGCGGGCTGGCCTGGTCGGCGTGCAGGGTCGCGGGCAGCTCCTCGTGCCGCAGCGCCTCGACGACCTTGATCACGCCCGCGACGCCCGCGGCGGCCTGGGTGTGGCCGATGTTCGACTTCACCGAGCCCAGCCGCAGCGGGGTGGCGCGGTCCTGGCCGTAGGTGGCCAGCAGCGCCTGGGCCTCGATCGGGTCGCCCAGGACGGTGCCGGTGCCGTGCGCCTCCACGGCGTCCACATCGGACGGGCGCAGGCCCGCGGCGGCCAGCGCGGCGCGGATGACCCGCTCCTGCGAGGGCCCGTTGGGGGCGGTCAGGCCGTTGGAGGCGCCGTCGGAGTTCACCGCGGAGCCGCGCAGCACGGCCAGCACGCGGCGGCCGGCCTTGCGCGCGTCGGACAGCCGCTGCACCAGCAGCAGGCCCGCGCCCTCGGCGAAGCCGGTGCCGTCCGCCCCGGCGCCGAAGGCCTTGCAGCGGCCGTCGGGGGCCAGGCCGCGCTGGCGGGAGAACTCGGCGAACAGGCCGGGCGTGGACATGACCGTGACCCCGCCCGCCAGCGCCAGGTCGCACTCGCCGTTGCGCAGCGCCTGGGCGGCCAGGTGCATGGCAACCAGCGACGACGAGCACGCGGTGTCGACGGTGACCGCCGGGCCCTCCAGGCCGAAGGCGTAGGCCACCCGGCCGGAGGCGACGCTGCCGGAGTTGCCGGTGCCCAGGTGGCCCTCGACGTCGGCGGGGACGGTGTCGAGCCGGGCGGCGTAGTCGGAGTACATCAGGCCCGCGAACACGCCGGTGCGGCTGCCGCGCAGCGACTCGGCGGGCACCCCCGCCCGCTCGAAGGCCTCCCAGGCCACCTCCAGCAGCAGCCGCTGCTGCGGGTCCATCGCCAGCGCCTCGCGCGGGCTGATGCCGAACAGCTCGGCGTCGAAGTCCGCGACGCCGTCGAGGAACCCGCCCTCGCGCGCGGAGAACGACCCCGGCCGCTCGCCCGCGGGGTCGTAGCCGCCCGTCACGTCCCAGCCGCGGTCGGCGGGGAAGGGGGCGATGGCGTCGCCGCCGGAGCGCACCAGCTCCCACAGCCGCTCGGGGCTGTCGACGCCGCCGGGGTAGCGGCAGGCCATCGCGACGATCGCGATCGGCTCGCCGGCCGCCACCGTGGTCGCCGCGGCCTGGGGCGCGGGGGCGCTGCCCGCGATGGCGGCGGCCAGCGCCCGGGGGGTGGGGTGGTCGAACACGGCGGTGGCGGGCAGCCGGGTGCCGGTGGCCGCGGCGAGCCGGTTGCGCAGCTCGACGGCGGTCAGCGAGTCGAAGCCCAGTTCCTTGAACGCGCGGCCGGGTTCGACGGCGGTGGCCGAGGCGTGGCCGAGGACAGCCGCGGCGTGCGTGCGCACCAGGTCGAGGAGCTTGCGCTCGCGCTCGGCGCCGGTCAGCCCGGCGAGGGCGTCGGCGCCGCCCGCCTCGACCGACCGCAGGTGCGCCCGGCGCGGGCCGACGAGGCCGCGCAGCAGGTGCGGCACCTCGGGGCGCGCGCGCAGGGCGGCGAGGTCGAGCCCGACCGGGACCAGCAGCGCCTCGTCGCGGGCGGTGGCGGCGTCGAACAGGGCGAGGGCGGTGGCGGTGGGCAGCGGGGCGACCCCGGCCCTGGCGAGCCGGGCCACGGCGGCGGCGTCGAGGTGGCCGGTCATGCCGCTGGCCTGGTCCCACAGGCCCCAGGCGAGGGCGGTGCCGGGCTTGCCCTCGGCGCGCCTGCGCGCGACGAGCGCGTCGAGGGCGGCGTTGGCGGCGGCGTAGGCGCCCTGGCCGGGGTTGCCGAACAGGCCCGCGGCGGCGGAGAACACCACGAACGCGGTGAGGTCGAGTCCGGCGGTGGCCTCGTCGAGCGCGCGGGCGGCGGTGACCTTGGGGGTCGCGGCGGCGGCGAGCCGGTCGGGGGTCACCGCGGCCAGCACGCTGTCGTCGAGGACGCCCGCGGTGTGCACGACGGCGGTGACGGGGTGCTCGGTGAGCAGGGCGCGCAGCGCGTCGGCATCGGCGGCGTCGCAGGCGTGGACGGTGGCCTCTGCGCCCAGCTCCGCCAGCCGCGCGACGAGGTCCGCGGCGCCGGGCGCGGCCGGGCCGCGACGGCTGGTGAGCACCAGCGTGCGCACGCCGCGCCGGGCCAGGTGCAGGGCGACCTCAGCGCCGAGGGTGCCGGTGCCGCCGATGACGAGCACGGGCCCGTCGGCGGGGAACGGGTCGGCCGCGCCCTCGTCGGTGACCCTGGCGAGGCGGGGGGCGTGCAAGGCACCGTCGAGAACCCGGGTCCAAGGCTCGTCGCCCGCCGGGAGCAACACGGCGTCCGGGGTCTCCACGACAGCGAAGCGGCCGGGGTGCTCGGCGGCGGCGCTGCGGGTCAGACCCGCGGCGCCCGCGCCATCGGGGTCGGTGGCGACGACCAGGGTCAGCAGGCCGTCGTCGCGGGTGGACCAGGCTTGCAGCAGCGGCAGGACGTCGGCGGCGGTCGTCCCGGCGGGGCAGCGGACGACCAGCGGGGCGGGCAGGTCGGCGTGCGCGTCCGCGAGGTCGACCGGGTCCGCGCCGGTCGAGGGCGTGGGGGTCCAGTCCAGCCGGTGCAGCGGCGTGGTCGGGGCGGACAGGTCGGCGGGGCGGAAGGACAGGCGCTCGGCGGTGAGCACCGGCTCGCCGTCCGGGGTGGTGACGACGAGCGAGACCGCGTCGGGTCCGGCGGGGGTCATCCGGGCGCGGATGGCGCGGGCCCCGGCGGCGTGCACCGTGACGCCCTGCCAGTCGAAGGGCAGCGCGGGCGCGCCCTCGGCGGTGGCCAGGGCGTGCAGGGCGGCGTCGAGCAGGGCGGGGTGCACGCCGAAGCCGCCGGTGTCGGCGTCGGTCGCGGCCTCGGCCAGGACCTCGTCGCCGTGGCGCCAGGCGCGGACCAGGCCGCGGAAGGCGGGGCCGTAGGCGATGCCGCCCTCGGCGAACCGGTCGTGCAGGCCGTCGAGGGTGACCTCCTCGGCGTCGGCGGGCCACTGCCCCACCGCGACCTCGACCGGCTCGGCGCGCAGGGCGCCGCTGGCGTGGCGGACCCACTCGTCGGCGGGGTCCTGGCGGGCGAAGACGGTGACCGGGCGCGAGTCCGCGCCCGCGCCGATGGAGACCTGGACGGTGGCGGGCAGCGCCAGCGGCTCGTGCAGGGTCAGCCCGTCCACGTGCGGCACCCCGGCCTGGCGGCCCGCGGCGAGCACCAGGTCGAGCAGCGCCGTGCCCGGCACCACGACCCGGCCGCCGACGACGTGGTCGCCCAGCCAGGGCGCGGTGGCGGTGGACAGCGTGCCGGTGAGCACCACGCCGTCGTTGTCCGCCAGCGACAGCGCGGCGCCGAGCAGGGGGTGCCCGGTGCCGACCAGGCCGGTGGAGGTGAGGTCGGCGGCACCGCGCGCGGGCCAGAAGCGCTGGTGCTGGAAGGGGTAGGTGGGCAGGTCGGCGCGGCCGTCGCCGGGCAGGACCGCGGCCCAGTCCGGCGCGGCGCCCGCGACGACGGCCTCACCGAGGGACAGCAGCATCCGGTCGAGCCCGCCGTGGTCGCGCTTGAGCGACCCGACGGCGATGACGTCGTCCGGCAGGGCCATGGTGAGCACCGGGTGCGGGGAGCACTCGACGAACACGCCGAACTCGTCGTCCACCAACCGCCGCACGGCGCCCGCGAACTCCACAGTGGACCGCAGGTTGTCGAACCAATACCCGGCCCCCATCACCGAGCCGTCCTCCACCCGACCCGTCAACGTCGAGTACACCGGCACCGAACCGACCCGGGGCCGCACCGGCGCCAACACCTCAGCCAACTCATCGCGCAGCTCATCCACCTGAGCCGAATGCGACGCGTAGTCCACCGGAATCCGCTTGGCGCGCACCCCATCGGCCTCGCAACCGGCGACCAGCTCGTCCAAGGCGGACGGCTCACCGGAGACCACCACAGCGGTCTCACCATTGATCGCAGCGACCGACAACCGCTCCCCAAAACCAGCGATCCGCCCCCGCACAGCCTCCACACCAGCGGCAACCGACACCATCCCACCACGCCCAGCCAACCTGCGCAGCACCCTCGACCGCAACGCCACCACCCGCGCGCCATCCTCCAAGGACAACGCACCCGCAACCACAGCAGCCGCGATCTCACCCTGCGAGTGACCCACGACGGCAGCAGGCTGAATCCCCCACGAACGCCACACCTCCGCGAGCGACACCATCACAGCCCACAACACCGGCTGCACAACATCGACCCGCTCCAGCAGCGCGGCATCACTCAAGGCCTCGTCCAACGACCAGTCCTTGAACTCACTCAATGCCGCATCGCACTCGGCCAGGCGAGCCGCGAACACCTCCGACGACGCAGCCAACCCCCGCGCCATCCCCACCCACTGCGAACCCTGACCCGGGAACACGAACACGGTCCGCCCGGGCTCGCCCGCGGTCCCGGTGACGACGGCGGGGTGCGGAACCCCCGCCGCCAGCGCGGCGACGCCGTCCGCGAGCACATCTCCGGAGCCGACCACCACGGCCCGCGACCGCAGCGCCGTGCGGGTGAACACCAGTGACCGCGCCACATCGGCGGCGTCGGCGCCCGTCCCGGCCAGCTCGGCCGCCCGCGCGCGCAGCGCCGCGTCCGACCCGGCGGAGAGGAACCACGACACCGGGGCGGACGAGGCCGGCTCAGCGGCAGCGGGATCAGCGGCGGGCTCGGTGGCCGGGCCCTGTTCCAGCACGACGTGGGCGTTGGTGCCGCTCATGCCGAACGAGGACACCCCCGCCCGGCGCGGGCGGTCGACGGCGGGCCACTCGCGGGCGGCGGTGACGACCTCCACCGCGCCCGCCGACCAGTCCACGCGCGGGCTCGGCGCGTCGACGTGCAGCGTCGCGGGGAGGGTGCCGTGGCGCAGGGCCAGCAGCATCTTGATCACCCCGGCGACGCCCGCGGCGGCCTGGGTGTGGCCGATGTTGGACTTCAGCGAGCCCAGCAGCAGGGGCCGGTCCCGGTCTGCGCCGTAGGTGGCCAGCAGGGCCTGGGCCTCGATCGGGTCGCCGAGCGCGGTGCCGGTGCCGTGCGCCTCGACGGCGTCGACGTCGGCGGTGGTGAGCTGGGCGTTGTCCAGGGCGGCGCGGATGACCCGGCGCTGGGAGGGGCCGTTGGGGGCGGTCAGGCCGTTGGAGGCGCCGTCGGAGTTGACCGCGGTGCCGCGCACCACGCCCAGGACGCGGTGCCCGAGGCGCTGGGCGTCCGACAGCCGCTCCACCAGCAGCACGCCGACGCCCTCGCCCCAGCCGGTGCCGTCGGCCGCCGCGGCGAACGGCTTGCACCGGCCGTCGGCGGCCAGGCCGCGCTGGCGGGAGAACTCGGTGAACGCCGCCGGGCTGGCCATGACGGTGGCCCCGCCGGTGACGGCCAGGTCGCACTCCCCCGCCCGCAGCGCCTGCACGGCCAGGTGCAGCGACACCAGCGACGCCGAGCACGCGGTGTCGACGGTGACCGCCGGGCCCTCCAGGCCGAAGGCGTAGGCGATGCGCCCGGACACCACCGAGGCGGCGTTGCCGGTGGCGACGTAGCCGCCGAGGTCGTCGGGCGCGCCGCGCAGGGCCTCGGGGTAGTCGTGGACGTTGGCGCCGACGTAGACGCCGGTGCGGCTGCCGCGCAGGGTGGTGGCGTCGAGCCCAGCGCGCTCGAAGACCTCCCAGGTGGTCTCCAGCAGCAACCGCTGCTGCGGGTCCATCGCCAGCGCCTCGCGCGGGTTGACCCCGAACAGGTCGGCGTCGAACCCGGCGACGTCGTCGAGGAACGCGCCGCGGCGGGTGTAGGAGGTGCCGGGGCTGTCCGGGTCGGGGTCGTAGAGGGCGTCGAGGTCCCAGCCGCGGTCGGCGGGGAAGTCGCCCACGGCGTCGCCGCCCGCGACCAGTAGCTCCCACAGCTGCTCCGGGGAGCGGACCCCGCCCGGGAAGCGGCAGGCCATGCCGACGACGGCGATGGGCTCGGTTTGGCGGTCCTGCAGGGCGCGGGTGCGCCTGCGCAGCCGCTCGGCCTCCTTGACCGACGCGCGCAGGGCCTCGAGGAGTTTGTCGTTCGACGTCGTCATGGTGCGCTCCCGGGCCGTCAGGCGTCTGTGTGGTCGAGGGCGAGCTGGATCAGCCGGTCGGCGTCCATCTCGTCGATGTCGTCGAGGTCGGCGCCGCCGAGGTCGGTGCCGCCGTCCACCGGGTCCCCGCCGCCGAGGTCATCGGCGGCCGCGGGGGCGTCGGGGCTGTCGGATCCGTCTGGGCCGGAGCGCTCGCCCGGGTCGCGGGCCAGCTCCAGCAGGGCGTCGAGCAGGCCCGCGGCGCGCAGCCGCTCGACCGGGACGGAGGCGACGAGCCTGCGCAGCTCGGCGTCGGCGTCCTCGGCGGGGACCAGGCAGGCCAGCAGCTCCGCGCCCGCCGCCGCCGGGGTGGGGTGGTCGAAGACGAACGTGGCGGGCAGCGCCAGCCCCGTGGCCGCGCGCAGCCGGTCGCGCAGCTTCACCGCGCTGAGCGAGTCGAACCCGAGGTCGCGGAAGGACCGGGTGGCCCCGACGGCGGCGGGCGAGTCGTGCCCCAGCACCTCGGCGGCGTGCCCGCGCACGAGCCGGACCAGGTGCGCGGGCCGCTCGGCGGCGGGCAGCGCGCGCAGCCGGGCGAGCAGGTCGGGCTCGGGCTGCTCGGCGGCCGCCGCCGGCGCGGGCAGCAGGCCGCCGAGCAGCGGGCTGGGCCGGGCGGCGGTGAAGGTGTCGGCGAAGCGGCGCCAGTCGACGTCGGCGAGCACGACCACGCCCTGCGCGCGGGCCGAGCGGCTCAGCGCGGCGATGGCGGTCGGCACCGGCAGCGGGCGCAGGCCGTGGCGCTCCAGGCCCGCCCCCTCGGCCATGCCGCCGCCCGCCCACGGGCCCCAGCCCAGGGCGACGCCGGGGCGGCCCTCGGCGCGGCGGCGCTCGGCCAGCGCGTCCAGCTCGGCGTTGGCCGCGGCGTAGCCCGCCTGCCCGCCGCTGCCCCACGCGCTCGCCACCGAGGAGAACAGCACGAACGCGTCCAGGTCGAGGTCGCGGGTGAGCCGGTCGAGCAGCAGCGCGCCCTCGGCCTTGGCCCGCAGCTCGGCGAAGTGCGCCGGGTCGGTGTCGAGCAGCGGCCGGTGGGTGGCGGTGCCCGCGGCGTGCACGACGGCGTCGGGCGGGTAGGCCACGATCAGCCTGCTCATGGCGTCCTCGTCGGTGGTCGAGGCCTGGGCGATGACCACCTCGACGCCGTGGCGCTCCAGCGCGCGCAGCTGGGCGGCGTTGTCGGCCGCGTAGCCGCGCCTGCTGGTGAGCACCAGGCGCTCGGCGCCGGAGCGGGCGGCCCAGGCGGCGACGGCCGACCCCAGGGCGCCGGTGGCCCCGGTGATCAGCACGGTGCCGCGCGGGGTCCACGGCGCGCCCTCGGCGGCGCGCTCCAGGCGGCGGCAGAGCACCCGGCCGTCGCGGACGGCGACCTGGTCCTCGCGGCCGGGGCGGAAGTCGGCAGGCACGTCGCCGTCGATGAGCCCGCCCCACACGCCGGGGTGCTCCAGGGCGGCGACCCGGCCCGCGGCCCACACCGCGGCCTGCGCCGGGTCGGGGGCCTCGGCGGCGGAGACCGCGACCGCGCCGCGGGTCTGCACCCACACGGTGCCGGAGGTGGTGTCGCGGACGGCGGCGGCGAGGTCGGCGGCCGAGCGCGCGGTGACGAGCCGGACCGCGCCGGAGGCGATCTGCTCGGCCAGGGTGGGGCCGTCACCGGCGGGGGCGGGGTGCCAGCCGACCTGGTAGGCCAGGCCGGTGGCGGCCGGGCCCTCGGCGTCGAGCCAGTAGCGCTTGCGCTGGAAGGCGTAGGTGGGCACGGCGGTGGGCCGCGCGCACGGGTACACCCCCGCCCAGTCGATGTCCACGCCGCGGGCGTGCAGGTCGGCCAGGGCGGCGCGCAGGGCGCCGAGTTCGCTGTCCTTGCGGGACTGGGCGGGGACGCAGCCCTCGACCACCGGGGTCAGCGCGGCGTCCGGGCCGACCTCCAGGGCGTGCACGGCGTTGAGCCGGGCGGCGCCGTCGGCGAACCGGACGGGGTTGCGCACGTTGCCGACCCAGTACTCCACCGACGTCGGGTCCTCCTCGCCCGCGACGGGGACGAACCGGACGACCGGCTCGCGGCGCTCGACCGCGGCGACGACGGAGGCGAACTCGGCCAGCACGGGGTACATGTGCGCGGAGTGGAAGGCGTGGCTGACCTTGAGCAGCGAGCAGCTGACCCCGCGCGCCTTGCACGACTCGACGACCTGGCGGACGGCCTCGGCGTCGCCCGCGACCACCACGGAGTCCCCGGAGTTGACCGCGGCGACCTCCACGCCGTCGACCAGTTCGACCTGGTCCTCCGGCAGCGCGATGGCGGCCATGGCACCGCGGACGGTCACCGCCCCCATCAGCGCGCCGCGCTTGACCACCAACGCCGCAGCATCCTCCAGCGAGAAGACACCAGCAGCCCACGCCGCAGCGATCTCCCCCACCGAATGCCCGATCACCACATCCGGCCGCACACCCCACGACGCGAACAGCCGCACCATCGCGACCTCGAAAGCGAAGATCGCAGGCTGGGCGAACTGCGTCTCATCGATCCGCGAACCCTCAACGATCGCATCGCGAACCTCAGCCGGGAACAAGCCCACGACCTCGTCCCACGCGGCACGGAAGGCCGGGAACGCCGCCGCCAACTCCTGCCCCATGCCCGCGCGCTGCGAACCCTGACCGGTGAACACGAACGCCATCGGGCCCGCGACGGCCTCGACCGCGTCACCGGTCGCCACCCGCCGCAGCGAGGCGATCAGCGACTCGCGGTCGGACCCGGTCCCGGCGGCGCGGAACTCCAGCGCGGCGCGGGTCGTCCCCAGCGCCACGCCCGCCGCGGCGAGGTCGGCGGTCTCGGCGAACTCCGCCAGCCGCCCGGCCTGGGCGCACAGCGCCGCGACCGAGCGCCCGGACACCGGCCACACCAGCGCGGTCGGCTCGACCGGGCGCGGCGCCGCGGCGGCCGGGGCCTGCTCCAGGACGACGTGGGCGTTGGTGCCGCTGATGCCGAAGGAGGACACCGCCGCCCGGCGCGGGCGGTCCACGGCGGGCCAGTCGCGCTGCTCGGCGAGCACCTCGACCGACCCGGCCGACCAGTCCACGTGCGGGGTGGGCTCGCCCGCGCGCAGCGAGCGCGGCGCCACGCCGTGCCGGATGGCCTGGATCGCCTTGATGACCCCGGCGACGCCCGCGGCGGCCTGGGTGTGGCCGATGTTGGACTTGATCGACCCCAGCAGCAGCGGGGTGTCCCGGTCCTGGCCGTAGGTGGCCAGCAGGGCCTGGGCCTCGATCGGGTCACCGAGGGTGGTGCCGGTGCCGTGCGCCTCCACCATGTCCACATCGGACGGTCGCAGGCCCGCGGTGGCGAGCGCGGCCCGGATGACCCGCTGCTGGGCCGGGCCGTTCGGGGCGGTCAGCCCGTTGGAGGCGCCGTCGGAGTTCACCGCGGACCCGCGCAGCACCGCCAGCACGGGGTGGCCGTGGCGCTGGGCGTCGGACAGGCGGGCGAGGACGAGCAGGCCGACGCCCTCGCCGAAGCCGGTGCCGTCGGCGTCGGCGGAGAACGGCTTGCAGCGGCCGTCCGCGGCCAGCCCGCCCTGGCGGGCGAAGTCCTCGAACACCGCGGGGGTGGACAGCACGGTCGCGCCACCGGCCAGCGCCAGGTCGCACTCCCCCGCGCGCAGCGCCTGCGCGGCCAGGTGCAGGGCCACCAGCGACGACGAGCACGCGGTGTCGACGGTCATCGTCGGGCCTTCCAGGCCCAAGGCGTAGGCGAGCCTGCCCGCGGCGACGCTGGCCGAGCTGCCGGTGGCCAGCAGCGGCGCCAGGTCCTCGGGGATCGAGGGGAGCCTGCTGGCGTAGTCGGAGTACATGATGCCGGTGAACACGCCGGTGCGGCTGCCGCGCAGCGAGCGCGGGTCGAGCTCGGCGCGCTCGACGGCCTCCCAGGCGGTCTCCAGCAGGACGCGCTGCTGCGGGTCCATCGCCAGCGCCTCGCGCGGGGAGATGCCGAACAGCTCGGCGTCGAAGTCCGCGGCACCGTCGAGGAACGCGCCCACGGGGGCGTAGTCGGGGCGCAGGACCCAGCCCCGGTCGACCGGGAACCCGCCCATGGCGTCGACGCCGTCGACGACCAGCCGCCACAGCGCGTCCGGGTCGTCCGCGCCGGGGAACCGGCAGGCCATCGCCACCACGGCGATCGGGTCGTCGTGCCCGGTGGCGCGGACGGGCGCGATCGGCGTGGCAGGGGCGGGCGCGGGCTCGCGCAGGCCGGCGAGCAGGTCGGCGGCCGCGCGCGGGGTGGGGTGGTCGAACACCAGGGTCGCGGGCAGGCGCAGTCCGGTGGCGGCGCTGAGCCGGTTGCGCAGCTCCACCGCGGTCAGCGAGTCGAAGCCGAGTTCCTTGAACGCCCGGTCCGCGCCGACCGCGGTCGCGGAGTCGTGGCCGAGCACGGCGGCGGCGGTGTCGCGGACGAGGGTGAGCAGGTCGCCCGCGGGGGTGGCGGCGCGGCGCGGGGCGGCGGGGACCATCGCCCGCAGCAGCGGGTGCGGGTCCCCGGCGGCGCGCACCGCGGGCAGGTCGAGCCCGATCGGGACCAGCAGCGCCCGGTCGGCGGCCAACGCCCGGTCGAACAGGTCGAGGGCGGCGGGGGTGGTCAGCGGCCGGACGCCCGCGCGGGCGAGCCTGCGGCGGTCGGTGCCGGTGAGGTGCCCGGTCATGCCGCTGTCCTGCGCCCAGAGCCCCCACGCCAGCGACACAGCGGGCTTGCCCGCGGCGCGGCGGCGGGCGACGAGGGCGTCGAGCGCGGCGTTGGCGGCGGCGTAGGCGCCCTGCCCGGCGTTGCCGAACAGCCCCGCGGCGGCGGAGAACACGACGAGGGCGGCGCGGTCGTCGACCAGCTCGTCGAGGTGGCGCGCGGCGTCGACCTTGGGCGCCCACACGGCGGCGACCTGCTCGTCGGTGAGCCCGGTGACCACGCCGTCGCCGATGACCCCGGCGGCGTGCACGACCCCGGTCACCCGGTGCGCGGCGAGCAGGGCGGCCACGGCGGCGCGGTCGCTGACGTCGCAGGCGGCGACGCGCGCGGTGGCCCCCAACCCGGCCAGCTCCGCGACGAGGTCGTCCGCCCCGCCGCTGCGGCTGGCCAGCACCAGTTCCCGCACGCCGCAGCGGGCGAGGTGGCGGGCGACCTCGGCGCCGAGCGCGCCGGTGCCGCCGGTGACCAGGACGGCGTCGGCCGGGCCGAACAGCGGCGCGGTCGAGGTGGGCTCGACCCGGACCAGGCGCGGCACCTCGATCGCGGTGCTGTCGGCGGAGTTGCTGTCGGCGTCAGTGCTGTCAGCGGCGGTGCGCACCCGGACCCAGGGCTCCCCGAGCGCGACGACCTGCCCGAGCAGCGCCGCTGGGACGTCCTGGTCGGCGCGGGCCTCGACCACGACGACGCGGCCGGGGTGCTCGGCGGCGGCCGCGCGGCCGAGACCGCCCGCGGCAGCGCCGGTCTCGGTGGTCGGGTCGACCAGCAGGACGAGGTCGCCGTCGCCGCGCAGCGACTCCTGCACGCGCGCGACGACCTGCGGGAACGTGCCGTCCGCGCGGACGACCTCGCGGGTGGACGGCGCGGCCGCGGGCGCGTCGACGGCCGTCCACTCCACGGTGTGCAGCGGTTCGGCGGCGGCGTCCAGGTCTGGTGCCGGGCGCAGGGCGAGCGCGTCGGCGGTCAGGACCGGGCGGCCCTCGGCGTCGAACGCGGCGACGCTGAAGGCGTTGTCGCCCGCAGGGGCCAAGCGCACGCGCAGGGTCTCCGCGCCCTCGGCGTGGCGGGTGACGCCGGTCCAGGAGAACGGCAGGCCCGCGGCGCCGCCCGCGCCCAGGGACGCGGCGTGCAGCGCGCTGTCGAGCAGGGCGGGGTGCAGGCCGAAGCCCTCGGCGGCGGGGTCGGTGGCGACCTCGGCGAACACCTCGTCCCCGCGCTGCCACGCGCGGCGCAGGCCCTGGAAGGCGGGGCCGTAGCTGAGGCCGGCGACGGCCAGGTCGGCGTAGAGGTCCGCGAGGGCGTCGGCGCCGACCTCCACCGCCTCCGCGGGCGGCCACTCCCCGAGCACCGCCGGGAGCGCGGAGGTGCCGGGGGTCGCGGTGGCGTGGCGGGTCCAGTCGCCGCCGTCGGGGCGGGCGTGCACCTCGACCGCGCCGCCCGCGGCGCCGTCGACCGTGACGCGCACGTCCACGCCGCCGTCGGCGGGGAGCACGAGCGGGGCGGCGAAGGTCAGGTCGGCCAGGGCGTCGCCCGCGGCCAGCAGCACCATGTCGAGCAGCGCGGTGCCGGGGACGACGACCCGCCCGGCGACCACGTGGTCGGCCAGCCAGGGCTGGGCGGCGACGCTGACCCGGCCGGTGAGCACCTGCCCGCCCGCGGGCAGGGCGACGGCGGCGGCCAGCAGCGGGTGGCCGGTGGCGGCCAGGCCCGCGGCGGTGACGTCGCCGGTCACCGGCCTCGGCGTGGGCCAGTAGCGCTGTTCCTGGAAGGCGTAGGTCGGCAGGTCGACGGTCCTGCCGGGCACGACGGCGGCCCAGTCGGGCGTGACCCCCGCGACGACCAGCTCACCGAGGGAGAGCAGGGCGCGCGCCAGGCCGCCCTCGTCGCGCTTGAGCGAGCCGACCGCGGTCACGCCCTCGGGCAGCGACATGGTCAGCACCGGGTGCGGCGAGCACTCCACGAAGGTCCCGAAGCCCTCGGCGACCAGCGCGTCGACCGCGTCGGCGAACTCGACCGGCGAACGCAGGTTGCGCACCCAGTAGGCGGCGTCGAAGGCCGTGCCGTCCTCGGTGCGCCCGGTGGTGGTCGAGCGGACCGGGACGGTGCCCGCGACCGGTCGGACGGGGGCGAGGGCCGCCAGCAGCTCGTCGGCCAGCTCGTCGACCTGGGCGGAGTGCGAGGCGTAGTCCACCGCGATCCGCTTGGCCCGCACGTCGTCGGCCGCGCAGCCCGCCACCAGCTCGTCCAGCGCGGACGGCTCGCCGGAGACCACCACGGCCGCCGACCCGTTCACCGCGGCGACCGACAGCCGCTCCCCGAAGGGGGCGATCCGCGCGCGGACGTCGTCGACGCCGAGCGCGACCGAGGCCATCCCGCCCCGGCCTGCCAGCCGCAGCAGCACCTTCGACCGCAGCGCGACAACGCGCGCACCGTCCTGAAGCGACAGAGCGCCCGCCACCACCGCCGCGGCGATCTCACCCTGCGAGTGGCCCACGACGGCGGAGGGCTCGACGCCCCACGACCGCCACACCTCAGCGAGGGAGACCATCACGGCCCACAGCACCGGCTGCACGACGTCCACGCGCTCCAGCAGCGCGGCATCGCCCAACGCCTCGTCCAACGACCAGTCCACGAACTCCGACAACGCCGCAGCGCACTCGGCAAGCCGCGCCGCGAACACCGGCGACTCCGCAGCCAGCTCCCGGGCCATGCCCACCCACTGCGACCCCTGACCCGGGAAGACGAACGCCACCTTGCCCGGCTCCCCGGCCGCGCCCGAGACGAGCAGCGGGTGCGCGGAGCCCGCGGCCAGCGCGGCCACGGCGTCCGCGCCGACCGCCACGGCCCGGTGCTCCATCAGCGCCCGCGTGGTCGCCAGCGAGTGCGCGGCGTCCCGGGCGGGCAGTGCGGGCAGCGCGGCGGCCAACCGGGCGGCCTGCGCCCGCAGCGCCTCCGGGGTGCGGGCCGACACCAGGAACGGCACGACTGCGTCCACCCCCGCCTCGGCGGCGGGCTCGACGGGGTCGCCCTGCTCCAGGATGACGTGCGCGTTGGTGCCGCTCATGCCGAACGACGAGACACCCGCGCGCCGCACCCGGTCGCCCTCGGGCCAGGGCTGGGCCTGCGACAGCAGCCGGACGGACCCGGCCGACCAGTCGACGTGCGCGGTGGGCCGCTCGGCGTGCAGGGTGCGCGGCAGGGTGCCGTTGCGCAGGGCCAGCACCACCTTGATGACCCCGGCGACACCGGCGGCGGCCTGGGTGTGGCCGGTGTTGGACTTCAGCGAGCCCAGCCACAGCGGCGACCGGGGGTCGCGACCTGCGCCGTAGGTGCGCAGCAGCGCCTCGGCCTCGATCGGGTCCCCGAGCGCGGTACCGGTGCCGTGCGCCTCAACCACGTCCACATCGGACGGGTCCAGGTCGGCGGCGGCGAGCGCGGCGCGGATCACCCGCTCCTGGGCGGGCCCGTTCGGGGCGGTGAGCCCGTTCGACGCACCGTCCTGGTTGACCGCCGAGCCGCGCAGCACCGCCAGCACGCGGTGGCCGCGGGCGCGGGCGTCGGAGAGGCGTTCGACGACGAGCACGCCCGCGCCCTCCGACCAGCCGGTGCCGTCGGCGCCGTCGGCGAAGGCCTTGCAGCGGCCGTCGGCCGACAGCCCGCCCTGCTTGGCGAACTCGGTGAAGGTGCCCTGGGTGGGCATGACCGTCACCCCGCCCGCCAGGGCGAGGTCGCACTCGCCCGAGCGCAGCGAGCGCGCGGCCCAGTGCAGGGCGACCAGCGACGAGGAGCACGCGGTGTCGACCGAGACCGCCGGGCCCTCCAGGCCCAGGGCGTAGGCGATGCGGCCGGAGGCGACGCTGACGGCGTTGCCGGTGAGCACGTGCCCGCTGACGTCCTCGGCGGCGGCACCGAGCAGCGAGACGTAGTCCTGGCCGCTGATGCCCGCGAACACCCCGGTCGGGGCGCCGCGCAGGCCGGTGGGGTCGATCCCGGCGCGCTCCAGCGCCTCCCAGGCGACCTGGAGCAGCACGCGCTGCTGGGGGTCCATGGCCACGGCCTCGCGCGGGCTCACCGCGAAGAACCCGGCGTCGAACGCGGCGGCGTCGAGGAACCCGCCCTGGCCCTCGCCGGTCCAGCCGCGGTCGGCCGGGAACGGCCCGACCAGGTCCCGGCCCCCGACCAGGGCCTCCCACAGCCGCTCGGGGCTGTCGACGCCGCCGGGGAAGCGGCAGGCCATGCCGACGATGGCGATCGGCTCGTCGGTCGCCGCGGCGGTGCGCGCGGGCGCGGTGGTGCGGCCCGCGAGGTCGGCGGTGATGCGCGCGACGAGGTCGCGCGGCGTGGGGTGGTCGAAGACCACGGCGGCGGGCAGGGCCAGGCCGGTGGCGGCGGTGAGGGCGTTGCGCACCTCGACCGCGGTCAGCGAGTCGACGCCGAGGTCGCGGAATGTGCGGTCGGCGCCGACCGCGGCCTTGTCGGCGTGCCCGAGGACCGCGGCGGTGGTGGTCCGGACGAGGTCGAGCAGGTCGTCCTCGCACGGCAGGTCCACCACGGCGGGCACGGCCACCGGCGCGGCGGGCGCGGGGGCGACGCGCTCCAGCAGCGGGCTGGGGCGCCGGGCGGTGAAGGTCTCGGTGAACCGCGGCCAGTCGACGTCGGCGACGACCAGGTGCGCGGCGCCGGTGCGGTAGAGGGCGTCGAGGGCGCGGGCGGGCAGCAGCGGGCGCAGGCCGAGCGCGGCGAGGTCGGCGCCGACCCGGCCGCCGCCCATCCCCGCCCCGTCCCACGGGCCCCAGGCCAGGGCGGTGCCGGGCAGCCCGGCGGCGCGGCGGTTGGCCACCAGGGCGTCGACGCGGGCGTTGGCGGCGGCGTAGGCGACCTGGCCGCCGCTGCCCCACGTGCCCGCGATGGAGGAGAAGACGACGAAGGCGTCCAGCGGCAGGTCCCGGGTGACCCGGTCCAGCACCTCGGCGCCCGCGACCTTGGCCGCGGCCACGGCGGCCAGGTCGTCGTCGGTGGTGCCGGTCAACGGCTTGGTCAGCGCGACCCCGGCGGCGTGCACGACAGCCGTGGGCCGCCACTGCTCGACGACGGCGCGCATCGCGTCCTCGTCGGTCGCGTCGGCGGCGACGACGTGGACGCCGTCGATGTCGACCGGGGTGCCGCTGCGGCTCACCAGCACGACGCGCTCAGCGCCGTCGGCGAGCAGGCGCCGGGCGGTGTGCTGGCCGAGCGCACCGGTGCCACCGGTGATGAGCACGGTGCCCGAGGGCGTCCAGCCCGCGGCCGTGGCCGGCGCGGGGGCGAGCCTGCGCGCCCAGGCGCCGTCGGAGCGGACGGCGACCTGGTCCTCCCGGCCGCCCGCGAACGCCAGGGCCTGCGCCCCGGTCTCGACGTCGAGCAGCCCGCCCCAGGTGCCGGGCAGTTCCAGCGCGGCGACGCGACCCGCGCCCCACACCGCGGCGAGGCCGGGATCGACCTCGGTGCCGGGCGCGACGGCGACGGCGCCGCGGGTGATGACCCAGACCGGCCGCTCGTCGTCGAGGTCGCGCAGGGTGGCGAGCAGGTGCTCCACGGAGGTCGCGGGCAGCAGCCACCCGGTCGCACCGTCCTCGACCGCACCCGCGGCGAGGAGTTCGGCGGTGAGCGCGGGGTCGCCGGGCAGCACGCCCCAGCGGGCGCCCGCGGCGCCGGTGCCCGCGTGGACGGGGGTCCACTCGACGCGGTGGCACAGGTCGTCGCCCCGGGCGGGGGTGGCGGCGTCGAGCCAGTAGCGGCGGCGCTGGAAGGCGTAGGTGGGCAGCGCGACCCGGCGCAGCCCGGCGCCGAAGAACGCGGCCCAGTCGACCGGGGCGCCCGCGGCGTGCAGGCGGCCCAGGGCGCGCACCAGGTCGGCTTCCTCGTCCGGGGTCTCGGAGCGGCGCTGGGCGGGGACGCAGCCGGGCACGAACGGGGCGAGCGCGGCCTCCGGCCCGACCTCGATCGCGTGCACGGCGCCCAGGCGGGCGACGCCGTCGGCGAAGCGGACCGCGCGGCGCACGTTGTCCACCCAGTAGTCCACGCCCGCAGGGTCGTGGCCACCCGCCACGCCGATGAACTCGATGACCGGCTCCGCGCGCTCGACCTGCTCGACCGCGGTGCGGAAGGCGGGCAGCACCTCGTCCACGTGCGCGCAGTGGAAGGCGTGGCTGACCTTGAGCAGGGAGGCCTTGACCCCGCGCTCGCGGTAGGCGGCGACGAGCGCGCGCACGGCGTCGGCGTCGCCGGAGACCACCACGGAGTCGACCGCGTTGACCGCGGCGACCTCGACGCCCGCGGGCAGCTCGACCGCGTCCTCCGGCACGGCGATGGCGGCCATCGCGCCCTCGGCGGTCACCGCGCCCATCAGCGCGCCGCGCTCGACCACCAGCCGCGCCGCGTCGGCCAGCGGGAAGACCCCCGCCGCCCACGCCGCGGCCAGTTCACCCACCGAGTGCCCGACCACCACGTCCGGGACCACGCCCCACGAGCCCAGCAGCCGGGTCAGCGCCACCTCGAAGGCGAAGATCGCGGGCTGGGCGAACCGGGTCTCCCCGATCCGCGACCCGTCCGCGATGGCCGCCCGCACCTCGATCGGGAACAGGCCGACGACCTCGTCCCAGGCCTCGGCGAACACCGGGAAGGCGGCGGCGAGCCCGCGCCCCATCCCGGCCCGCTGCGAGCCCTGGCCGGTGTAGACGAACGCGGTCCGGCGGCGCACGGCCTCGACCGGCGCGGCCGCCTCGATCCCGGCGGCCAGCTCCGCGCGGGTGCGCCCCGCGGCGGCGACCCGCCAGGGCAGGGCGGCGCGGCCGGTCGCCAGCGCCGCCGCCGTCTCGACCGGCCCGGCGGGGTCGGCGGCCAGCAGCCTGGCGACCTGCTCGCGCACGGCGGTCTCGGTGTGCCCGGACACGACCCACGGCACGGCCCGCTCGGGCGCGTCGGCGGCGGGGGCGGGCTCGGGGGCCTGCTCGATGACCACGTGCGCGTTGGTGCCGCTCACGCCGAACGACGACACGCCCGCGCGGCGCACCTCGGCGTCCCAGGCCCGGCTGCCCGCGGCCAGCGAGACCGCGCCCGCGCTCCAGTCGACGTGCGCGGAGGGGTTCTCCGCGTGCAGCGAGCCCGGCAGCACGCCGTGCCGCACGGCCTGCACGACCTTGATCACGCCCGCGACGCCCGCTGCGGCCTGGGTGTGGCCGATGTTCGACTTCACCGAGCCGAGCCACACCGGGTTGCTCCGGTCCTGCCCGTAGGTGGCCAGCACGGCCTGGGCCTCGATCGGGTCACCCAGGGTGGTGCCGGTGCCGTGCGCCTCCACCATGTCCACATCGGACGGGTGCAGCCCGGCGTCGGCCAGCGCGGCGCGGATCACGCGCTCCTGCGACGGGCCGTTGGGGGCGGTGAGGCCGTTGGAGGCGCCGTCCTGGTTGACCGCCGAGCCGCGCAGCACCGCCAGCACGGGGTGCCCCAGGCGGCGGGCGGCCGACAGCGGGGCGAGCAGCAGCAGGCCGACGCCCTCACCGAAGCCGGTGCCGTCGGCGGAGTCGGAGAACGGCTTGCACCGGCCGTCGGGGGCCAGACCCCGCTGGCGGGAGAACTCGACGAACAGCCCGGGGGTCGACAGCACCGTCGCCCCGCCAGCCAGCGCCAGGTCGCACTCGCCGGAGCGCAGCGCGCGGGCGGCGAGGTGGATGGCGACCAGCGACGACGAGCACGCGGTGTCGACGGTGATCGCCGGGCCCTCCAGGCCGAAGGCGTAGGCGACGCGGCCGGAGGCGACGCTGGCCGAGGCACCGGTGCCGACCAGGCCCTCCAGCTCGGCGGGGACCCGGTGCAGGCGCGCGGCGTGGTCGTGGTGCATGAGCCCGGCGAACACGCCGGTGCGGCTGCCGCGCACGCCGCGCGGGTCGATGCCCGCGGCCTCGAAGGCCTCCCAGGCGGTCTCCAGCAGCAGCCGCTGCTGCGGGTCGGTGGCCAGCGCCTCGCGCGGGGAGATCCCGAACAGGTCGGCGTCGAACTCCAGGGCGTCGTGCAGGAACGCGCCCGCGCGCACGGAGGTGGAGCCGGGCCGCTCGCCGGTGGGGTCAAAGCCGCCGTCGAGGTCCCAGCCGCGGTCGGTGGGGAAGCCGCCGACCGCGTCGCCGCCGGAGGTCACCAGCTCCCACAGGTCGTCGGGGCCGCGCACGCCGCCGGGGAAGCGGCAGGCCATGCCGATGATCGCGATCGGCTCGTCGGTGGCGGTCGCGGTCACCGGGGCGCGGTCGGCGGCGGGTTCGAGGCGACCGGCGAGCAGGTCGGCCAGCGCCTGCGGGGTGGGGTGGTCGAAGACCACGGTGGCGGGCAGGCGCTCGCCGGTGGCGGTGGCCAGGCGGTTGCGCAGCTCCACCGCGGTCAGGGAGTCGAAGCCCAGGTCGCGGAACGCGCGGCCGGGGTCGATCCCGTCGACGGAGTCGTGCCCGAGCACGGCGGCCACCTGGGCGCGCACCACGTCGATCAGGGCGGCGCGGCGCTGCCTGCCGGACAGGGCGGCGAACCCGGACGGGGCAGTGAACTCGGATCGGGCAGCGCCGCCCGCGGCGGCGCGCTTGCGGGCGGGGCGCACGAGGCCGCGCAGCAGCGGGTGCGGGTCGCCGTCGGCGCGCGCGGCGGCCAGGTCGAGGCCGAGGGGCACGAGCAGCGGGTCGCCCGCGGCGAGGGCGGCGTCGAACAGCTCCAGGCCGCGGGCGTCGGACAGGGCGCGGACGCCGCCGCGGTCCATCCTGGCCAGGTCGCGGTCGGCGAGGTGGCCGGTCATGCCGCTGGCGCGCTCCCACAGGCCCCAGGCCAGGGCGACACCGGGCAGGCCCGCGGCGCGGCGGGCGGCGATGACCGCGTCGACGGCGGCGTTCGCGGCGGCGTAGGCGCCCTGGCCGGGGTTGCCGAAGAGGTTGGCGGCGGCGGAGAAGGCGACGAACGCGGTCAGGTCCCGGTCGCGGGTGGCCGCGTCGAGCACGCGCGCGGCGTCGGCCTTGGGCGCGGCGACGGCGGCGGCGCGGTCGGGGGTGATCGACTCCAGCACCCCGTCGTCGAGGACGCCCGCGGCGTGCACCACGGCGGTCACGGCGTGCTCGGTGAGCAGCGCGCGCACCTGGTCGGGGTCGGAGACGTCGCAGGCGACGACGGTGACCTCGGCGCCGGGCAGCTCGGGCGCGGCACCGCCGGAGCGGCTGGCCAGCACCAGCGCGCGCACGCCGTGCGCCTCGACCAGGTGGCGGGCGAGCAGGCCGCCGAGGGTGCCGGTGCCCCCGGTGACCAGCACGGTGGAGTCGGGCCCGAACGGCGACGGCCCCGACGTCACCGCCGTGGCGGTGGCGCGGGCCAGGCGCGGGGCGGTGGTGACGCCGTCGCGGACGCGCACCCACGGCTCCGCCGAGCGCACCGGCTCGTGCCCGTCGACCACGGCGAAGCGGCCGGGGTGCTCGGTGCCCGCGGAGCGCAGCAGGCCGCCCACGGCGGCGAAGTCGGGGTCGTCGCCGTCGAGCAGGGCGACCAGGCGGGCCTCGCCCGCGGCGGCGTGGCGCAGGACGGGCAGCACGGAAGCCATGGCGGGGTCACCGACGCGCCAGACGACCTCGCCGCCCGCGTCGAGCGCGGCGAGCACGTCGGCGTCGGGGACGGCGCCGTCGACGGGCTCGGCGGCGACGGGCACCCAGTCGATCCGGTAGAGGTCGTTGACCGGCGCGGCGCCGGGCGCGGTCTCCGACAGCGGCCGGAAGGCCAGCTCGGCGGACAGCACGGGCGCGCCCGCCGGGTCGACGGCGGTGACCGCGACGGTGTCCTGGCCCGCCGGGGCGAGCCGGACGCGCAGCGCGGTGGCGCCCGTGGCCAGCAGGTGCGCGTTCTGCCAGGAGAACGGCAAGTGCGCGGTGGTGGTGTCGGTGAGGAACCCGCCGAGGGCGGTGGCGTGCAGCGCGGCGTCGAGCAGCGCGGGGTGCACGCCGAAACCGCTGGGCTGCAACGGTTCGGGCAGGATGACCTCAGCGACGACGGTGTCGCCGTCGCGCTGGGCGCGGACGAGGCCCTGGAACGCGGGGCCGTAGTCGACCCCCCGCGCGGACAGCCCGGCGTGCAGGTCGTCGAGCGGGACGTCGTCGCCGTCCGGCCGGTCCACCTGGGCGGTCGCGGGGGCGGTGGCGCCGACTGCGCCGATGGCGTGCCGGGTCCACGGCGCGTCGTCGTCGGGTCGCGAGTGGACGGTGACCGGGCGGGAGCCGTCGTCGGCGGCGCGGCCAACCGCGACCTGGACGCGCACGCCGCCCGCGGGCAGCACCAGCGGGGCCTGCATGGCCAGGTCGAGCACGGTGGTCGCGCCGACCTGCTCGGCGGCGTGCAGCGCCAGGTCGAGCAGCGCCGTGCCGGGGACGACGACCTGCCCGCCGACCACGTGGTCGGCCAGCCAGGGGTGCTCGGCGGCGCTGACGCGGCCGGTGAGCACCGCGCCGTCGCCGGAGGCCAGGACGACGGCCGCGCCGAGCAGGGCGTGCCCGCCGGGGGCCAGGCCGAGCGCGGCCGGGTCGCCCGCGGCACCTCCCGCGGGCCAGTAGCGGCGCTGGCGCAGGGCGTAGGTGGGCAGCTCGACGCGCGGGGCGGGCGGCAGCAGCGCGCCCAGGTCCAGCTCGGCGCCGTGGGCGTGCAGGCGGGCGGCGGCGCGCAGCAGCTCGGTGCGGCCGTCGGCGTCGCGGCGCAGGGTTCCGGTGGCCAGCACGCCGTCGCCCGCGGCCTCCTCGATCCCCACGGTGAGCACCGGGTGCGGGCTGACCTCGACGAAGGTGTCGACGCCCTCGTCCAGCAGCGCGCGCACCGCGTCGTGGAAGGCGACGGTGCCGCGCAGGTTGTCGAACCAGTACTGCGCGGTGAGGGCCGAGCCGTCCTCGGTGCGGCCGGTGAGCGTGGAGCGCAGCGGGATCGCGCCCGCGCGCGGGGTGATCGGGGTGAGCACGTCGAGCAGTTCGGCGCGCAGCTGGTCGACCTGGGCCGAGTGCGAGGCGTAGTCGACGGCGATGCGCTTGGCCCGCACGTCGTCGGCGGCGCAGCCCGCGACCAGCTCGTCGAGCGCGTCCGGCTCGCCGGAGACGACCACGGCGGCGGGCCCGTTGACCGCCGCGACCGACACGCGGTCGCCTAACGGGGCGATCCGGGCGCGCGTGGCGTCCTCGTCGAGGGCCAGCGACACCATCCCGCCGCGCCCGGCCAGCCTGCGCAGCACCTTCGAGCGCAGCGCCACGACCCGGGCGCCGTCCGCCAGCGACAGCGCGCCCGCCACCACGGCGGCGGCGATCTCGCCCTGCGAGTGCCCGACGACGGCGGCCGGCTCCAGCCCCCGCGCGCGCCAGAGGCCCGCCAGGGACACCATGACCGCGAACAGCACCGGCTGCACGACCTCGACCCGGTCCAGCCCCTCGCCCGAGCGCAGCACCGCGACGGCGTCGAAGCCCGCGTGCGGGGCGAGCGCGGCGGCGCACTCGGTGAAGCGCGCACCGAACACCGGGTCGTCGAGCAGGTCGACGGCCATGCCCGCCCACTGCGAGCCCTGCCCGGGGAAGACCAGCGCGACGCGCCTGCCGTCCACGGCGCTCCCGCGCGCGCCGGAGGTGGGCTCGGCGCCCGCGGCGACCTCGTCCAGCCCGGCGAGCAGGTCGGCGGCGGTGCGGCCGACGACGACGGCGCGGTGGTCGAACGCGGTGCGCGCCTCGACGAGGGTGCGCGCCACCGAGGCGGGGTCCTGCCCGTGCGTGCGGACGTGCCCAGCGAGCGCGGCGGCCTGAGCGCGCAGCGCCTGCGGGCTGCGGCCCGACACCGTCCACAGCAGATCGGCGGCCGGGGCCGCGACCGGGGTCGGGGCGGGGGCGGGGGCGGCGGCTTCGAGGATGACGTGGGCATTGGTGCCGCTCATGCCGAACGCCGAGACCGCCATGCGGGCGGGCCGGTCGACGGCCGGGAACGGGGTCTGCTCGGTGGCCAGCCGGACCGCGCCCACGGCCCAGTCGACGTGCGGGGTCGGCTCGTCGGCGTGCAGGGTCCGCGGGACCGCGCCGTGGCGCAGCGAAAGCACGGCCTTGATGACCCCGGCGACCCCCGCGGCGGCCTGGGTGTGGCCGACGTTGGACTTGAGCGAGCCGAGCAGCAGCGGGTGCGGGCGCTCGGCGCCGTAGGCGGCGAGGACGGCCCGGGCCTCGATGGGGTCGCCCAGGGCGGTGCCGGTGCCGTGCGCCTCCACCGCGTCGACCTCGGCGGCCGAGAGCCCGGCGTCGGCCAGGGCGTCGCGGATGACCTGCTGCTGGGCGGTGCCGTTGGGGGCGGTCAGGCCGCTGCTGGCGCCGTCGGAGTTGACCGCGGACCCGCGCAGCACGGCCAGCACGGTGCGCCCGGCGGCCAGCGCGTCGGACAGCCGCTCCACCACGAGCACCCCGGCGCCCTCGGACCAGCCGGTGCCGTCCGCGCCCGCGCCGAAGGCCTTGCACCGGCCGTCGGCGGACAGCCCGCGCTGCCGGGCGAACTCCACGAACACCCCCGGCGTCGGCATCGCCGTGGCGCCGCCGACCAGCGCCATCGCGCACTCGCCCCGGCGCAGCGCGCGCACCGCCAGGTGCAGGGCGACCAGCGACGACGAGCAGGCGGTGTCGACGGTGAGCGCCGGGCCGCGCAGGCCGAAGGTGTAGGCCAGGCGGCCGGAGGCGACGCTGAGCGCTGTGCCGGTGAGCGCGTGCCCCTCGACCCCGTCGCGCTCGCCGAGCAGGGCGCCGTAGCGCTGCTCGCTGGTGCCGACGAACACCCCGGTGCGGGTGCCGCGCACGGCCTCGCGGGTCAGGCCGGCGCGCTCCATCGCCTCGTGGGCGGTCTCCAGCAGCAGCCGCTGCTGGGGGTCCATCGCCAGGGCCTCGCGCGGGCTGATGCCGAACAGGTCGGCGTCGAAGTCCGCGACGCCGTCGAGGAAGCCGCCGCCGCGGGCGTAGGTGGTGCCGGGGCGGTCGGGGTCGTCGCTGAGCAGCGTCGCCAGGTCCCAGCCGCGGTCGTCGGGCAGGGGGCCGATCGCGTCGCGCCCCTCGGCCAGCAGCGCCCACAGCGCCTCGGGGGTGCGGACGCCGCCGGGCAGCCGCAGCCCGGCGCCGACGATCGCGATCGGCTCGCGGTCGCGGTCGTCGGCCTCCTGCAGCTGGCGCTTGGCCGCGCGCAGCTCGCCGGTCACCCACTTGAGGTTGTCCAGCAGCTTCTGCTCGGTCGCGGAGCGCTCGGTCACGCGATCTTCACCGTCCCCGTCATGGCTTGCCGAACTCCGACTGGATCAGGTCGAGCAGCTCGTCGGCCCCGGCGTCGGCCAGGTCCGGCGCGAACGCGGGCGCGGCCGGGCCCGCGAGCCGGTCGGCCAGCGCGCGCAGCCGGGCCGCCAGGCCGCCCGGGTCGTCGACCCCGCCCGCGGCCACCAGCGCCTCGATCCGGTCGAGGTCCGCGCCCGGGTCGGCGTCCGGGCGGGTCTCGGCGGCCAGGTGCTCGGCGAGGGCGTCGGGGGTCGGGTGGTCGAACACGAGCGTGGTCGGCAGCGCCAACCCGGTCTTGGCCGACAGCGCCGCGCGCAGCTCGACCGCGGTCAGCGAGTCGAACCCGATCTCCAGGAAGCCGCGCCTGCTGTCGACCGAGGCGGTGCGCAGCACGCGGGCGGCCTCGGCGCGGACCAGGTCGAGCAGCCGCCGCTTGCGCCCGGCGTCGTCGAGGCGGGCCAGCTCGGCGGCGAGCCCGGCCCCCTCCGCGCCCGCCTCGGCCGCAGCGGGCGCGGGGGCGGGTGCGGGGGTGACGGCGGCCAGCAGCGGGGCGGGGCGGGCGGAGGTGAACAGCGGCGCGAACACCGCCCAGTCGACGTCGGCGACCACCGCGGTGGGCCGGTCCCCGACCAGGCGCAGCAGCGCGGCGACGGCCGCGGCCGGGTCCAGCGGGCGCAGGCCGCGGCGGCGCAGCCCGTCCCCGACCTCGCCGTCCGCCATGCCGCCGCCCGCCCAGGGGCCCCAGGCGATCGCGGTGGCGGGCAGGCCGCGGCGGTGCCGGTCGAGGGCCAGCGCGTCGAGCCGGGCGTTGGCCGCGGCGTAGGCGCCGTGGTCGCCGCTGCCCCACACCCCGGCGATGGAGGAGAACAGGACGAACGCGTCGACCTCGCCCACCAGCTCGTCGAGCAGCAGGGCGCCGGTCACCTTGGCGTCGAGCACCTCGGCCAGCTCGGCCGGGTCCAGCTCGGCCAGCGGGGCGAGCCGCGCCACGCCCGCGGCGTGCACGACGGCGGTCACCGGGTGGGCGGCGAGCAGGGCGGTCAGCTGGGCGCGGTCGGTGACGTCGCAGGCCACCACGACGGCCCGCTCCCCCAGCTCCTCCCGCAGGGCGCGGGCGGCCGGGGCGTCGGGGCCGCCGCGGCTGGCGAGCACCACCTCGTCGGCGCCCGCGGCGAGGACGGCGCGGGCGACGTGCCCGCCCAGGGCGCCGGTGCCACCGGTGACCAGGATGGTGCCCCTCGGGGTCCACGAGCCCGCGCCGGGGGCGGCGGGCACGACGCGGCGGGCCGACGCCTCGGCACCGCGCACGCGGACCTGGTCCTCCTCGCCGCCGAGCAGGGCCGCCACGACCGCCCAGTCGGGGTGGTCGACCTCGATCGACCCGCCCCAGCGGCGGGGCTGCTCCAGCGCGGCGACCCGGCCCAGCGCGTGCGCCCCGGCGCTGCCGCCGACGACCCACACCGGGGCGTCCGCGGCGCGCAGCAGGTCGAGCAGCGCGACCTCGTCGGCCGGGGCGACGACCACGACGCCGTCGGGCGAGCCGGTGAGGTCGTCGCTGACGCGCACGCCCAGGTCCGCCAGGGCGGCGCGCAGGCCGTCGGCGTCACCCAGGACCGCCCAATGGCCGATCGGACCCGCGCCGGGGGCCAGCGGCTGCCAGTCCACGGCGTAGTGCCAGTCGTCGGAGCCGGGGGCCGTGGGCAGCGTCGGCCAGTAGCGCGTGTGCTCGAACGGGTAGGTGGGCAGGTCGACGCGCGCACCCACCGGACCGGCGAACGCGGACCAGTCGACGCGCTCGCCCGCGGTGTGCAGGGCGGCGAGCGCGGCGGCGATCGAGCGCGGCTCGTCGGCGCGCGGGCGCAGCAGGGCGGCGAAGACGGCGGGGGCGGCGGCGGACCCGTCGTCGAGGGTGGCGCGGGCCAGGGCGGTGAGCGTGGCGCCGGGGCCGACCTCCAGGAACCGGTCCGCGCCCGCGGCGACCGCGGCGCGCAGGCCCTCGGCGAAGCGCACCTCGTGGCGCAGGTGGCGCACCCAGTGCTCAGGGTCGGTCAGCTCGCCCTGCTCAGCGACCTTGCCGGAGACGTCGGACACGACCGGGATCTGCGGCTCGCGCAGCGCCACCCCGGACACCACCGCGCGGAACTCGGCCAGCACCGGCTCCACCAGCGCGGAGTGGAAGGCGTGGCTCACCCGCAGCCGCCGCGAGCGGGCGGTCAGCGCCGCGGCGAGCGCGTCGACCTCCTCGGCGCGGCCGGAGACGACCACGGCGGCCGGGCCGTTGACCGCGGCGATGTCGAGCCCGGGGGTCAGCAGCGGGCGCACGTCCTCCTCGGCGGCGTCGACGGCGAGCATCGCCCCGCCCGCGGGCAGCGACTGGAGCAGCCTGCCCCGCGCGGCGACGACCGCGGCGGCGTCGGCCAGCGTCAGCACCCCGGCCACGTGCGCGGCGGCCAGCCCGCCGATGGAGTGCCCGAGCAGCGCGACCGGTCGCACGCCCCAGCCCTCGACCAGCCGGTAGAGGGCCACCTCCAGCGCGAACAGGGCGGGCTGGGTGTAGGCGGTCTGGTCGATCAGCTCGGCCTCGGCGGTGCCGGGCTCGGCGAACAACACCTCCGCGAGCGGGCGGTCGAGGTGGGGATCGAGGTGGGAGCAGACCTCGGTGAGCGCGGCGGCGAACACCGGGGAAGCCTCGGCCAGCTGCTTGCCCACACCGGCGTGCTGCGCCCCCTGCCCGGGGAACAGGAACGCCACGCCGCCGCCCGCGGTGGCGGTGCCCGCGACGACGTCGGGGTGGTCGGGGAACGCGGCCAGGGCGGCGGACAGCTCCGCGCGGTCGGCACCCAGGACGACGGCCCGGTGGGACAGGTCGGCGCGGGTGTCGGCCAGCGCGGCGGCGAGCGCGGCAGGGTCGTCGAGCAGCCCGGCGGCCCGCTGGGCGACCACGGCCAGCGCGGTCGGGCTGGCCGCCGACAGCGGCAGCGCGTGCACCGGGAACGCCTCCCCGGCAGCGGGGGCGCGCTCGGCGGGGGCAGGCGGCTGCTCCAGGATGACGTGGGCGTTGGTGCCGCTGAACCCGAACGAGGACACGCCCGCGCGGCGGGGGCGGCCGGTCTCGGGCCAGGCCACCGGCTCGGTCAGCAGCTCGACGCGCCCGGAGCTCCAGTCCACGTGCGGGCTGGGCTGCTCGGCGTGCAGGGTGCGCGGGAGCAACCCGTGGCGCATCGCCCACACGGTCTTGAGCACGCCGCCGACTCCCGCCGCGGCCTGGGCGTGGCCGATGTTGGACTTGAGCGAGCCCAGGCGCAGCGGCTCGGCGCGGTCCTGGCCGTAGACGGCGAGCAGCGCCTCCGCCTCGATCGGGTCGCCCAGCGCGGTGCCGGTGCCGTGCGCCTCCACGGCGTCCACATCGGACGGTGACAGGCCCGCGTCGGCGAGGGCGGCGCGGAGGACGCGCTGCTGGGACCTGCCGCTGGGGGCGGTGAGCCCGTTGGAGGCGCCGTCGGAGTTGACCGCGGTGCCGCGGACCACGGCCAGCACCGGGTAGCCGTTGGCCTCGGCGGTCGAGCGGCGGGCGAGCACGAGCACCCCGACGCCCTCGGACCAGCCGGTGCCGTCGGCGCCCGCGCCGAACGCCCGGCACCGGCCGTCCGGGGACATCGCCCGCTGGCGGGTGAACTCCACCAGCACGCCGGGGGTGGACATGATCGTCGCGGCGCCCGCCAGGGCGAGGTCGCACTCGCCCGCGCGCAGCGACCGGGTGGCCAGGTGCAGGGCGACCAGCGACGACGAGCACGCGGTGTCGACGCTGAGCGCCGGGCCCTCCAGCCCGAGGGTGTAGGCGATGCGTCCGGAGAGCACGCTGGGGGCGTTGCCGACGCCGAGGTGCCCGCCGACGTCCTCGCTGGCCGCGGCCAGCACGGCGGCGTAGTCGTTGGGGTTGGCCCCGGCGAACACGCCGGTGCGGCTGCCGCGCAGCGCGTGCGGGTCGATGCCCGCGCGCTCCAGCGCTTCCCAGGACACCTCCAGCAGGTGCCGTTGCTGCGGGTCCATCGCCAGCGCCTCGCGCGGGCTGATGCCGAAGAACGCCGCGTCGAACCCGGCGGCACCGTCGAGGAAGCCGCCGTGGCGGGCCAGCGAGGTGCCGGGGTGGTCGGGGTCGGGGTGGTGCAGGTCGGCGGGCCAGCCGCGGTCGGTGGGCAGCGGGCCGATGGCGTCGGTGCCGTCGAGCACGAGCTGCCACAGCTCGTCCGGGGAGGTGACGCCGCCCGGGTAGCGGCAGGCGCCGCCGACGATGACCACCGGGTCGTCGTCGGGGGCCGCCGTGGTGGGAGCCGGGGCGACCCCGGCGCGGTCGGCGCCGGTGAGCAGCGCGGCGAGGCGGTGCGGGGTCGGCTCGTCGAACACGACGGTCGCGGGCAGGCGCACCCCGGTGGCCGCGGCGACGCGGTCGCGCAGCTCGACGGCGGTCAGCGAGTCGAAGCCGAGGTCGCGGAAGGCGGTGTCGGCACCCACGGCCGTGGCGTCGGCGTGGCCGAGCACCTCCGCGGCCAGCGCGCGGACGAGCTTGACGGCCTGGGCCGGGGTGAGGTCGGTCGGGGCGCCGGCCGCCACCGGCTCCGGCGCGCTGACCAGGCCGGACAGCAGCGGCGACGGGCGGCGTGCGGTGAAGGCGCGGTGGAAGGCCGCCCAGTCGACGTCGGCGAGCACGACGACGGGGTCAGTCCCGCCGAGTTCGCGCAGCAGGGCGCGCGCGGCGCGGTCGGGGTCGAGCGGGCGCAGGCCGAGGCGGCCGAGCCCGGCCAGCTCCCCGGCGGCGTGCGCCATGCCCGTCCCCGCCCAGGGCCCCCAGGCGATCGCGGTGGCGGCGCGGCCGCGGGCGCGGCGGGCGTGGGCGATGGCGTGCAGGGCGGCGTTCGCCGCGGAGTAGGCGCCCTGCTGCCCGCTGCCCCACACCCCCGCGATGGAGGAGAACAGGACGAACGCGTCGACGTCACCGACCAGTTCGTCGAGCAGGCGCGCGCCGGTGACCTTGGCGTCGAGCACATCCGCCAGCTCTGCCGGGTCGAGGGCGTCGACCGGGGTGCGCGGACCGCCCACACCCGCGGCGTGGATGACCACGGTCGGGGCGTGCTCGGCCACGACGGCCTGGAGGGCGGCGCGGTCGGTCACGTCGCAGGCGACCGTGATGACCTCGGCCGCGGTGTCGACCTCCGGTGCCGGGCCGCCGGTGCGGCTCAGCAGCACGACCTTGGCCGCACCGGGCAGGTTCCGGGCGACGGCGAGGCCGAGCCCGCCGGTGCCGCCGGTGATCAGGACGGTGGCGCCGTCGAGGACGGCCCGGCCGCGCGGTCGCGGGGCGGCGACGAGGCGCTGGGCGAGGACCGTCCCGCGCAGGGCGATCTGGTCCTCACCGGAGGTCATCGCCGCGCGCAACTGCTCGGGGTCGGGCTCGCCCGCGGTGGCCGGGAGGTCGATCAAGCCACCCCAGCGGTCGGGGTGCTCCAGGGCCACGACACGGCCGAGGCCCCAGATGGCCGCCTGGTCGGGGTCCGGGGTCTCGTCGCCGACCGCGACAGCGCCCCGGGTCAAGCACCACACGCGGCTGCCCCCGGGGACCTCGCGCAGGGCGGCGAGCAGGTCAGCGGGGGTCTTGCCCGCCAGGTCGAGCACGGTCGCGCCCGGCTCGGCGGCCGCGGCGTCGACGGCGATCTCCTGCCACACGGGCACGTGCCGCCAGGGGTTGCCGGGGGTCTGGGTGGTGGTGAGCCAGTAGCGGTCGCGCTGGAAGGCGTAGGTCGGCAGGTCGACCGCGCGCGCCCCGGGGTGCACAGCGGCCCAGTCGACGGCCACGCCGCCTGCCCACAGCGCCGCGAGACCCCGGGTCAGCGACTCGACCTCATCGGTGTCCTTGCGCTGCAACGCGATCATGCCGTCGATGAACGGCAGCAGCGCCGCCTCGGGCCCGACCTCGACCACGTGCGCGGCGTCGAGCCGGGCGGCCCCCTCCGCGAAGCGGACGGTGGCGCGCACGTTGTCGCTCCAGTACGTCGCCTCGGCGGGGTCGTGCTCGCCGGCGACCCCGACGAACTCGATCCCCGCAGCCTTGGTCCCCCTCGTGGCGCGCGGGGTCGCCGCGACGGCCTCGGCGAAGGGGGCCAGCACCTCGTCCATGTGCGCGGAGTGGAAGGCGTGGCTGACCCGCAGCAGGGAAGCCTTGGTGCCACGGGCCCGGCAGTCCTCGACCAGCTCCCGCACGGCTTCGGCGTCCCCGGAGACGACGACGGAGCCGGGGCCGTTGACGGCCGCCACCTCCACCCCCGCGGGTAGGCGCAGGTCCTGCTCGGCCGAGCCGATCGCCGCCATGGCGCCGGGCCGCTCGACCGCGCCCATGAGCTCGCCGCGGCGGACCACGAGCCGCGCGGCGTCCTCCAGCGCGAACACGCCCGCGGCCCACGCGGCGGCGAACTCGCCCACCGAGTGCCCGATCACCACGTCGGGTCGCACGCCCCAGGACTGGAGCAGCCGCACCACCGCGACCTCGAAGGCGAAGATCGCGGGCTGGGCGACGCGGGTGTCGTCCAGCCGCTCCCCGTCCAGCACCGCGGCCCGGACCTCGGCCGGGAACAGCGCCAGCACCTCGTCCCACGCGGCGGCGAAGGCGGGGAAGCGCGCGGCCAGCCCGGCGCCCATGCCCGCGCGCTGCGAGCCCTGCCCGGTGAACGCGAACGCGACGCGGCCCGGCTTGGCGGTGGTCACGCCGCGCGCGGCGCGCAGCCGCTCGACGGCCTGGTCGGTGGACCCGGCCACGACGGCGATCCGGTGGTCGAACGCGGCGCGGGCGGTGCCCAGCGACAGCGCGACGTCCGCGAGGGAGGTCCCGGGGTACGCCGCGAGGAAGTCCGCGAGCCTGTCCGCCTGGGCCCGCGCGGCAGCGGCACTGCGCCCGGAGACGGCCAGGGCGACCGGGCCCGGCTCAGCGGGCCCGGTCGGATCCGCCGCCTGGTCGGCGGCTTGTTCGATGGCTTGTTCGACGACCACGTGGGCGTTGGTGCCGCTGAAGCCGAAGGAGGACACGCCGATCCGCCACGGCCGCGCCAGCTCCGGCAGCGGCTCGGCCTCGGTGAGCACGGCCAGGCCGCGCCAGTCGACGTGGCCGGACGGGGTGGCGGCGTGCAGGGTCGCGGGCAGCACGCCGTGGCGCAGGGCCAGCACGGACTTGATCACCCCGGCGACCCCGGCCGCGGCCTGGGTGTGGCCGATGTTGGACTTGACCGAGCCCAGCAGCAGGGGCCGCTCGCGGTCGGCGCCGTAGACCGCGCCGAGCGCCCCCGCCTCGATCGGGTCCCCGAGCCGGGTCCCGGTGCCGTGGCCCTCCACGGCGTCCACATCGGACGGCGTGAGGCCCGCGTCGGCCAGCGCCGCGCGCAGGACCCGCTGCTGCGCGGGCCCGTTGGGGGCGGTGAGGCCGTTGGAGGCGCCGTCGGAGTTGACCGCGCTGCCGCGCACGACGGCGAGGACGGGGTGGCCGTGGCGGCGGGCGTCGGAGAGGCGTTCGAGCACCAGCACGCCCGCGCCCTCACCCCAGCCGGTGCCGTCGGCGCCCTCGGCGTAGGCCTTGCAGCGGCCGTCGGCCGCCAGCCCGCGCTGGCGGGCGAACTCGGTGAACGCCGTGGGCGTCGCCATCACCGTGACACCGCCCGCCAGCGCCAGCGAGCACTCCCCCGCCCGCAGCGCCCGCACCGCCAGGTGCAGCGCGACCAGCGAGGACGAGCACGCGGTGTCCACGGTCAGCGACGGGCCCTCCAGGCCCAGCGCGTAGGAGACGCGGCCGGAGAGCACGCTGGCCGCGCTGCCGGTGCCCAGGTAGCCGTCGGGGCGGTCGACCGCGCCCGCCACGACCGCCGAGTAGTCCTGCCCGTTGGTGCCCGCGAACACGGCGGTGTCGCTGCCGCGCAGGCCGGTCGGGTCGACGCCCGCGCGTTCCAGGGCCTCCCAGACGACCTCCAGCAGCACGCGCTGCTGCGGGTCCATCGCGGTGGCCTCGCGCGGGGAGATGCCGAAGAACCCGGCGTCGAAGGCCGCGGCGTCGGCGAGGAAGGCGCCCTCGGCGGCGTAGGTGGTGCCCGGCTTGTCGGGGTCCGGGTCGACCAGGGCGGCCAGGTCCCAGCCCCGGTCGTCGGGGAACGGGCCCACGGCGTCGCCGCCCGCGCGCAGCAGGTCCCACAGCGACTCGGGGCTGTCGACGCCGCCGGGGAAGCGGCAGCCCATGCCGACCACGGCGATCGGGTCGTCGGCGCTCGCCGCGACGGCGGTGGTGGCGGCGGCGGTCCCGGCGCCGGTCAGCTCGGTGAGCAGGTGCGCGACCAGCGCGTCCGGGGTGGGGTGGTCGAACACGACGGTGGCGGGCAGGCGCAGGCCGGTGGCCGCCGCCAGGGCGTCGCGCAGCTCCACGGCGGTCAGCGAGTCGAACCCGAGGTCGCGGAACGGGCGGGTGCGGTCGACGGCGTCGGCGCCGGTGTGGCCGAGGACGGCGGCGACGCGGTCGAGCACCACGCCCGCGAGCTGGTCGGGGGCGACGGTGGCGGCGGTGGCGACCTCGGGGGCCCGCACGGTCTCGACCGGGCGCGCGGCGGGGATGCCCGCCAGCAGCGGGCTGGGGCGGCGGGCGGTGAAGGCCGGGGCGAAGCGGGCCCAGTCGACGTCGGCCACCGTGACGCAGGTGTCGCCCGCGGCCAGCGCAGCGCCCAGCGCGTCGAGCGCGGTGGCGGGTGCCAGCGGGCGCAGGCCCCGGCGGACGAGTTCGTCGCCGGTCTCGCCGGTGGCCATGCCCGCCTCGGCCCACGGGCCCCAGGCGATCGACAGCGCGGTCTCACCGCGGGCGCGCCTGCGCCCGGCGAGGTCGTCGAGCGCGGCGTTGGCGGCGGCGTACGCGCCGAGCCCGCCGCTGCCCCACACGCCCGCGATGGAGGAGAACAGCACGAACGCGCTGAGCCCGCCGGTCAGCTCGTCGAGCAGCAGCGCGCCGCCGACCTTGGCGGCGTGCACGGCGCGCAGGTCCTCGGCGGTGGTCTCGGCCAGCGGCCGGGTGAGCACGGCGCCCGCGGTGTGGAACACCGAGTCCACGGGGTGAGCGGCGAGCAGGGCGGCGACCTGGTCCCGGTCGGCCACGTCGCAGGCGACGACGGCGACGCGCGCCCCGCGCCCCGCCAGTGCGGCGCGCAGCTCGTCCGCGCCCGGCGCGTCGGGGCCGCGCCTGCTGACCAGGACGAGGTCGGTCGCGCCGCGGTCGACGGCCCAGTGCGCGACGCGGGCACCCAGGCCGCCGGTGCCGCCGGTGATCAGCACCGGGCCCGCGGGGGTCCAGTCCTCGCCGGGGCGCGCGGGCACGGGGGTCAGCCTGCGCAGCCGCGGGCCGGACTCGTCGACGCGGATCGCGTCCTCGGCGCCGCCGATGACCGCGCGCAGGTGGGCGGAGTCGCCGTCCTGCTCCACGCAACCGCCCCACAGCCCCGGGTGCTCCAGGGCGGCGACGCGGCCGAGCGCGGCGATGGCGGCGGCCTCCGGCCCCTCGGCCAGGCACCACAGCCGCACGTCGCGACCGAGGGCGCGCTGGAGGCGGTCGAGCGCTTCGGCGGCGGTGGCGGGCCGGAACACCGCGATCGCGCCGTCCGGCAGGTCCGCCACGGTCTCCAGGCCGTCGACCTCGGTGTCCCAGGCGACCGCCCCGGGCGGGAACGCCGCGGCGCGGTCGAGGACGGCGGGCGCCCAGGTGACCCGGTAGCGCAGGGCGTCGAGGTCGGACCCGGCGGCCGGGGCGGGGCCGTCGAGCCAGAAGCGGGTGCGCTGGAAGGCGTAAGTGGGCAGGGCGACCGGGCGGGCCCCGGCGTGGAAGGCGGCCCAGTCGACGGCCTGCCCGGTGACGTGCAGGCGGGCCAGGGCCTCCAGGGCGGCGCGCTGCTCGTCGCGGTCCTTCTTCTGCGCGGGGACGCACCCGTCGACCAGCGGGGTGAGCGCGGCGTCGGGCCCGACCTCCAGCGCGCGAACCGCGCCGAGGCGGCGCACGCCCTCGGCGAAGCGGACCGGGTTGCGCACGTTGTCGACCCAGTAGGCGGCGTCCTCGGGGTCGTGCTCGCCCGCGACGGGGATGAAGTCGATGGTGCGGGGGTGGCGCGCGATGGTGTCGACGAAGGCGGCGAAGCCGGGCAGCACCTCGTCCATGTGCGCGGAGTGGAAGGCGTGGCTGACGTCGAGCAGCGTCGCCCGCACCCCCTCCGACCGGTAGCGCTCGACGAGGGCGCGCACCGCGTCGGCGTCGCCGGAGACGACCACGGAGCCCTCGGCGTTGACCGCGCCGACCTCCACGCCCGCGGGCAGGTCCACCTCGGACTCGGGCAGGGCCACGGCGGCCATCGCGCCGCGCGCGGCGACCGCGCCCATCCGCGCGCCGCGGTCGACGACGAGGCGGGCGGCGTCCTCCAGGGTGAAGATCCCGGCCACGTGCGCGGCGGCGACCTCACCGACCGAGTGGCCGATGACCACGTCCGGGACCACGCCCCACGAGGCGAACAGCCGGGTGAGCGCGACCTCGAAGGCGAAGATCGCGGGCTGGGCGAACTCGGTGCCGCCCAGGCGCGGGCCGCCCTGCTCGACCACCTCGCGCACTGGCGCGGGGAACAGCGCCAGCACCTCCCGCCACGCTTCGGCGAAGGCGGGGAACGCGGCGGCCAGGCCCGCGCCCATGCCCGCGCGCTGCGAGCCCTGCCCGGTGAACACGAACGCCGTGCCGCCGCCGACGACGGTCCCGGTGACCACGTCGGACGAGGTGTCCCCGGCCGCCAGCGCGCGCAGCGCCGCGGGGTGCGCGTCCAGCACGACGGCCCGCTGGGCCAGCGCGGCGCGGGCGGTGCCGAGCGTGAAGGCGACGTCGGCGGCGGCGTGCTCGTCCGCAACCTCGGCCAACCGCGCGGCCTGCTGCCGCAGCGCCTGCTGAGTGTGACCGCTCAGCGGCCACAGCACCGGGCCGGAGTGCGTGCCTGCCTGCTGCTCGACCGCGGGCGGTTCCTCGATGATCGCGTGCGCGTTCGTGCCGCTGACGCCGAAGGAGGACACCCCCGCCCGGCGGACGCGGTCGCCCGCGGGCCACTCGACGGGCTCGGTGAGCAGGGAGACCGCGCCGGCGGCCCAGTCGACGTGCGGGCTGGGGGTCCGCGCGTGCAGCGTCCTGGGCAGCACGCCGTGCCGCATGGCCTCGACGACCTTGATGATCCCGGCGACGCCCGCGGCGGCCTGGGTGTGGCCGATGTTGGACTTGATCGACCCGAGCCGCAGCGGGGTGTCCCGGTCCTGGCCGTAGGTGTCGAGCAGGGCCTGGGCCTCGATCGGGTCGCCCAGGACGGTGCCGGTGCCGTGCGCCTCCACCGCGTCCACATCGGACGCGGTGAGCCCGGCGTCGGCCAGGGCGGCGCGGATGACCGCGCGCTGGGCGGGGCCGCTCGGGGCGGTGAGGCCGTTGGACGCGCCATCGGAGTTCACCGCCGTGCCGCGCACCACCGCCAGCACCGGGTGGCCGTTGGCGAGGGCGTCGGACAACCTCTCCAGCAGCAGGAAACCGGCGCCCTCGGCCCAGCCGGTGCCGTCCGCGCCCGCGCCGAAGGACTTGCACCGGCCGTCGGCGGCCAGGCCCTGCTGGCGGGAGAAGTCGAGGAAGACCTGCGGGCTCGCCATCACGGTCACCCCGCCCGCGAGCGCCATCGAGCACTCCCCCGAGCGCAGCGAGCGCACGGCCCAGTGCAGGCCGACCAGCGACGAGGAGCACGCGGTGTCGACGGTGACGGCCGGGCCCTCCAGCCCGAAGGTGTAGGCGACGCGGCCGGAGGCGATGCTGCCCGCGCTGCCGTTGACGACGAACCCCTCCAGCTGCTCGGGGATGGCGTCGAGGCGGGAGCCGTAGTCGTGGTACATCAGCCCGGCGAACACCCCGGTCCGGCTGCCGCGCACCGACCTGGGGTCGAGCCCGGCGCGCTCGAAGGCCTCCCAGGCGACCTCCAGCAGCAGCCGCTGCTGCGGGTCGGTGGCCAGCGCCTCGCGCGGGGAGATCCCGAACAGGTCGGCGTCGAAGTCTGCGGCGTCGTGCAGGAACCCGCCGCGCCCGGTCCGGGAGGTGCCCGGGCCGCCCTCGGGGTCGTGCAGGTCCGCGGGCCAGCCGCGGTCGGCGGGGAAGGCGGAGGTGGCGTCGCGGCCCGCGGCGACGAGCTCCCACAGGTCCTCCGGGGAGCGCACGCCACCGGGGTAGCGGCAGGCCGCGCCGATGATGGCGACCGGCTCGGTCGCGGCGGACTCGGCCTCGGCCAGCCGCCGCTTGACCGCGCGCAGGTCGGTCGTCACCTTCTTCAGGTAGTCCCGCAGCTTCTGCTCGGTGCTCACGCGGTGTCACCCCCCGGTCGGGTCGTCGGTCGCGGTGGTCGCACGGGTCGCACTAGTCGCCGAACTCCTTGTCGATGAGGTCGAAGAGCTCGTCGTCGGAGGCGGTGTCGACATCGGCGTCCAGCCCCGGCTCGACCTCGGGCTCCCCGCTGCCCGCCAGCAGCTCGCGCAGGCGGGCCGCCACCGCCTGCCGCTCGGCCGGGTCGGCCAGGGCCAGCCGCAGCCCGTCGAGGGCGGCCTCCAGCGCCGGGGCGGGGGCCGGGGCGGGCGGCGGCGCGTCGGCCAGCCTGCTGGCCAGCCCCGCGGCGAGGGCGGCGGGCGTGGGGTGCTCGAAGACCAGCGTGGTGGTCAGCGCCAACCCGGTCGCGGCGGCGAGCTGGTTGCGCAGCTCCACCGAGGCCAGCGAGTCGAAGCCGAGGGTCTTGAACGCGGTGTCGGGGTCGACCGCGAGCGGGGAGGCGTGGCCCAGGACGGCGGCGACGCGGGCCCGCACGAGGCCGAACAGCGCCCGGCCGCGCTCGGCGGGGGCCATCGCCGCCCACCGGTCGGGGCCCGGCTCGGGGCGGGCCGCGCGCGCGGGCTTGGGCACCAGGGCCGACAGCAGCGGCGGGACCTCGTCGGCGGCGCGCAGCGCGGCGAGGTCGAGGCGGGCGGGCACCAGGGCGGTGTGCCCGCTGCGCAGCGCGGCGTCGAACAGCGCGCGGCCGTCGGCGGCCGAGAGCGGGCGGATGCCCAGGCGGGCCAGCCGGGCGCGGCCCGCCTCGTCCAGGTGCTCGGCCATCCCGCCCTCCCACAGGCCCCAGGCCAGGGCGGTGGCGGGCAGGCCGCGGGCGGCGCGGTCGGCGGCGAGGGCGTCCAGGGCGGTGTTGGCGGCGGCGTAGTTGGCCTGCCCGGCGGTGCCCAGGACACCGGCCGCGGCGGTGAACACGACGAACGCGTCGAGGTCGCGGGTGAGCCGGTCGAGGTTGCGCGCGGCGTCGACCTTGGGCCGGGCGACGGCGGCGAGCCGCTGCGGTGTCATCGCGGCCAGGACGCCGTCGTCGAGCACGCCCGCGGCGTGCACGACGGCGCTGATCCGCCGGTCGGCCGCGGCCAGCACGGCGGCGCACTGCTCGGGGTCGGCGAGGTCGGCGGCCTCGACGCGCACGTCGACGCCGAGGGCGGCGAGGTCGGCGGCGAGCCGGTCGGCGCCGGGGGCGGCGGGCCCGCGCCTGCTGACCAGCAGCAGGTGCTTCGCGCCCGCTTCCGCGAGGTGGCGGGCGAACAGGGCGCCCAGCGCGCCGGTGCCGCCGGTGATGAGCACGGTGCCGTCCGGGTCGATCCCGCTCCCCTGACCGGTGCCGCCGGTGGCGGGGACGCGGACCAGGCGCGGGACGAACGCGGCGCCGTCGCGCAGGGCGACCTCGGGTTCACCGATCGCCAGCGCGGCCAGCAGGTCGGGGTGCTCGGCGCCCTGGGGTCCCGCCTCGACCAGGGCGAACCGGCCGGGGTGCTCGGCGCGGGCGGACCGGACGAGGCCGACGACCCCCGCGCCCGCGAGCTGGCCATCGGTGACGACGACGAAGGTGCGGTCGTCCGGGGTGGCGAGGAACTCCTGCATCCGCAGCAGGGTCCCGGCGGGCTCATGTCCGGTGTGGACGAGGAACCGCTCGGCGGGGGCGGGCGCGGCGGGCAGCTCGACGCGGGTCCACTCGACCCGGTGGAGCAGGTCGGCCGCCGGGTCGGCGGGACGGGCCGGGCGCAGCGCCAGCGCGTCGACCGCGACGACGACGCGGCCGGTGTCGTCGGCGACCTCGACGGCCGCGGTGAGCGGCCCGACCGGGGTCAGCGTGGCGCGCAGCGCGCCGGTGGCGGGCCCGTCGACCACCACGCCGGTGAAGGAGAACGGCAGCAGCGCGGTGCCCGGGTCGCCGTCGAGCTCACCGAGGCCGACCGCGTGCAGGGCGGTGTCGAGCAGCGCGGGGTGCACCGCGTGCCCGCCGGTGAGCCCGGCGGGCGGGGTGACCTCGGCGGTGTAGGAGGTGCCGTGGCGCCACAGGCCGGTCAGGCCGCGGAAGGCGGGGCCGTAGTCGATGCCGTTGGCGGCGAAGCGGTCGTAGAGCGCGTCGCGGTCCAGCGGGGTGGGCGCACCGGAGGGCCGGGGCCGCACGGCGGGCACGACCTCCCCGAGCGCACCGGTGGCCGCGACCACCCAGGAACCGCCCTCGCGCCGGGAGTGGACGGTGACCGCGCGCGCGGAGTCGACCTTGACCTGGATGTCGACCTGCTCGCCCGCGGGGACGACGACGGGGGTGGTCAGCGTCAGCTCCATGACGCCGAGGCCGCCCGCGCGGGTGCCCGCGTGCGCGACGAGGTCGAGCAGCGCGGTGCCGGGCAGCAGCACCTGGCCGCCGACGACGTGCCCGGCCAGCCAGGGGTGCGCCGCGGTCGAGACCGCGCCGCTGAGCACGAGGTCGCCGGTGTCGGCCAGGGTCACCTCGTCGGTGAGCACGGGGTGGGCGCCGGGCCTGCCCGTGGGCGCGGCGAGCCAGAACGAGTCGCGGCGGAACGGGTAGGTGGGCACGTCGGCGCGGGCGGTGCCGGGCGGCACGGGCGCGGGCGCCCGGCCGATGGCGTGCAGGCGGGCGAGGGCCGTGGTGACCCCGTCCGGCTCGGGCAGGCCGCGGCCGAGCAGCGCCACGGCGGTGGCGGTGGGGGCGCTGTCGGCGATCATCGCGGTGAGCGCGCCGCCGGGGCCGACTTCGAGGAAGGCGTCCGCGCCCAGGCCCGCGGCGGTGGTGACGGCGTCGTGGAAGCGCACCGCCTGGCGGGCGTGGCGGACCCAGTGCTCGGCCGTGGCCAGCTCCGGCCCGGCGACCTCGCCGGTGACGTCGGAGACGACGGTGAGGGTGGGCTCGGCGTAGGTGACCCGCTCGGCCACGGCGCGGAAGGCGTCGAGCGCCGGGTCCATGCGCGCGGAGTGGAAGGCGTGGCTGACCGCGAGCCGCGCCGTGCGCACACCGCGCTCGGCCCAGTGGGCGGCCAGCGCGTCGACGGCGTCGGCGTCCCCGGAGACCACGACGGCGCGGGGGCCGTTGACCGCGGCGATCGAGACCCCGGCGGTCAGCAGCGGCGCGACCTCGTCCTCCGCAGCGCCGACAGCGAGCATCGCCCCGCCCTCGGGCAGCGCCTGCATGAGCTTGCCGCGCGCGGTGACCAGCGCGGCCGCGTCGGCCAGGGAGAACACCCCGGCGACGTGGGCGGCGGCGATCGAGCCGACGGAGTGGCCGAGCAGCACCCCGGGCCGCACCCCGCGGGCGGTCAGCGCCCGGTGCAGGGCGACCTCGACGGCAAACAGCGCGGGCTGGGCGTGCTCGGTGCGGTTGAGGGCGTCGGCGTCCTCGCCCCAGAGCACGGCGCGCAGCCCCGGGTCGAGCGCGGCCAGCACCTCGTCCAGGGCGGCGGCGAAGACCGGGTCGGCGGCGTGCAGGGCGCGCCCGGCGCCGAGGCGCTGGCTGCCCTGGCCGGGGAACACGAACGCCAGCTCGCCCTCGCGCACCCGGGTGGGGGTCAGCTCGCGCAGGCCGTCGACGAGGGCGGCGCGGTCGTGGCCGACGACGACCGCGCGGTGGTCGTGGGTGGTGCGGGCGGCCAGGGCGCGGGCGACCGCGGCGGGGTCGGCCTCGGTCCGCTCGGCCCACTCCGCGAGTTCGGCGGCGCGGCGGCGCAGGCCGTCGCCGTCCTTGGCCGACAGCGGCCACGCGACCAGACCCGCCGCGGGCTCGGTGGTCTCGGCCGGTTCCGCGGCCTCGGGGATCTCGGGCGCCTCTTCGAGGATGACGTGGGCGTTGGTGCCGCTGATGCCGAAGGACGACACGGCCGCGCGGCGGGTCCGCTCCCCCGGTGCCCACGGCGCGGGCTCGGTGAGCAGCCGCAGCGCACCGCCTGCCCAGTCGACGTGCGGGCTGGGCTCGTCGGCGTGCAGGGTCCTGGGCAGCACGCCGTGCCGCAGCGCCTGCACCAGCTTGATCACCCCGGCCACACCGGCGGCGGCCTGGGAGTGGCCCAGGTTGGACTTGAGCGAGCCCAGGGCCAGCGGGGCGGACCGGTCGCGGCCGTAGGCGGCGATCAGCGCCTCGGCCTCGATCGGGTCGCCCAGGGCGGTGCCGGTGCCGTGCGCCTCGACGGCGTCCACATCGGACGGCTCCAGGCCCGCGTCGGCCAGCGCCGCGGCGATCACCCGCTGCTGCGCCGGGCCGTTCGGGGCGGTCAGGCCGTTGGACGCGCCATCGGAGTTCACCGCCGTGCCGCGCACCACCGCCAGCACGGGGTGGCCGTTGGCGCGCGCGTCGGAGAGCCGTTCGAGCACGAGCACGCCCGCGCCCTCGGCCCACCCGGTGCCGTCCGCGCCCGCGCCGAAGGCCTTGCACCGGCCATCGGCGGCCAGGCCGCCCTGCTTGCCGAACTCGAGGAAGACGCCGGGCGAGGCCATCACGGTCGCGCCCGCGGCCAGGGCCAGCCCGCACTCCCCCGCGCGCAGCGCCCGCGCCGCCAGGTGCAGCGCGACCAGCGACGACGAGCACGCGGTGTCCACGGTCAGCGACGGCCCCTGCAACCCCAGGGCGTAGGAGATCCGCCCCGAGGCCACGCTGGGGTGCCCACCGGTGAGCGCGTTGCCCGCCACGTCGTCCCCGACGGCGTCCAGGCGCGGCCCGTACTCCTGGTGCGAGGCGCCGACGAACACCCCGGTCGCGGTGCCGTGCAGCGCGTCGGTGTCCAGGCCCGCACGTTCCACGGCCTCCCACGCCGTTTCGAGCAGGATGCGCTGCTGGGGGTCCATAGCCAGCGCCTCGCGCGGGGAGATGCCGAAGAACGCCGGGTCGAACTCGTCGGCGTCGAGCAGGAAGCCGCCCCGGTCGACCACGCCCGCGGCGGTCAGCGCGCGCAGGTCCCAGCCGCGGTCGGTGGGCAGCGGGCCCAGCGCCTCGCGGCCCGCGGCGACGAGGTCCCACAGGTCGTCGGGGGTGCGGATGCCGCCGGGGTAGCGGCAGGCCATGCCGATGACCGCGATCGGCTCGTCGGCCGCGGCGGCCACCGGCGCGGCGGCGGCGGTCCCGGTGCGGGCCCGGTCGAGGTGGCGGGCGAGCGCGCGCGGCGTGGGGTGGTCGTAGAGGACGCCCACCGGCAGGCGCAGGCCGGTGGCGGCGGCGAGGGCGTTGCGCAGCTCCACCGAGGTCAGCGAGTCGAAGCCGAGGTCGCGGAAGGGCCGGTCGAGCGCGATCGAGGCCGGGTCGCGGTGGCCCAGGGCGGCGGCGGTCCGCGCGCGCACCAGGTCGAGGGCGTCGCCCACCGGCGCGGGGGCGGTGCGGGGGGCGACCTGGACCAGGTCGCGCAGCAGCGGGCCGGGGACGGTGGCGGCGAAGCGGTCCCAGTCGACGTCGGCGACCAGCACGACCGGGTCGGGTCCGGCGACCGCGGCCCAGAGCGCGTCGACGGCGCGGGCCGGGTCGAGCGGGCGCGCGCCGCGGCGGCGGAACCCGTCGGCGGCGGCCTCGGCCATGCCCGCCCCCGCCCAGGGCCCCCAGGCCACGGCGGTGGCGGGCAGGCCGCGGGCGCGGCGGTCGCGGGCCAGGGCGTCGAGGGCGGCGTTGGCCGAGCCGTACCCGGACTGGCCGGGGTTGCCGGTGACGCCGACGAAGGAGGAGAACAGCACGAACGCGCGCACGTCCCCGACGAGCCGGTCGAGGGCGCGGGCGGCGTCGAGCTTGGCGCGGCGGGTGGCGGCCAGCGCGGCGGCGGTGGTGTTGTCCACCGTGGCGTCGTCGAGGGTCCCGGCGGCGTGCACGACGGTGTCCACCGGGCCGGTCGCGGCGAGCACGGCGGCGAGGGCGTCGGGGTCGGCGGCGTCGCAGTCGGCCAGGGTGACCCGGGCGCCGCGGCGCTCCAGGTCGGCGGCGAGGTCGGTCGCGCGGGAGGCGGTGCGGCTGAGCAGCACCAGGTGCTCGACGCCGCGGTCGGCGAGGTCGCGGGCGACGGCCGCGCCGAGCGCGCCGGTGCCGCCGGTGATCAGGGCGGTGCCGCGCGGCTGGAAGGGCGTGCCGGGGCGGGCGGCGCGGTGCAGCCTGCGGACCGCGACGCCCTCAGCGGTGACGGCGAGGTCGACCTCGTCGCCGGGGGCGGCCAGGACGCGGCGGGCGCGGTCGACCTGCTCGGCGGTGGCCTCGCGGGGCAGGTCGAGCAGGCGCAGGTCGAGGTCGGGGCGCTCGGTGCGGGCGCTGTGCACCAGCCCGCGCACGGCGGCCTGGTCGGGGTCGGTCTCGGCGTCGCGGGTGAGCACCCACAGGCGCTCGGGCGCGGTCTTCAGAAGGGCGAGCGTGCCCTCGGCGTCGAGCGCGCTGACCAGGATGGCGTCGCCGCTTTCGGCCGGGTCGTCGATGCGGACGGCCTCGGTGAACGGGTTGTCGCCCTCGGCGGCGATCACGGCCAGCGGCCCGGCCTGCGCGGCGGGGACGGTAACGGGCTGCCAGCGCACCGCGTGGAACAGCGCGTCCTCGGCCGCTTCATCGGCGTGCAGCCAGAAGCGGCTGCGCTGGAAGGCGTAGGTGGGCAGGTCGGCGCGCGGGCCCGCCGGGAGCACCGCGTCCCAGTCGAGGTCGACCCCGCCCGCGAACAGCCGGGCCGCGGCCGTGAGCGCGGCCTGCGCCTCGTCGTCGCCCTTGACCGCGGGGACGCAGCCGTCGAGCACCGGGGTCAGGGCCGGGGTGGGCCCGACCTCCAGCACGTGCACGGCGTCCAGGCCCGCGGCGCCCTCGGCGAAGCGGACCGCGTCCCGCACGTTGGCGACCCAGTAGTCGGTGGAGGTCGGGTCGACGTCGCGGGCGACGCGCACGAACCGGACCGACGGCTCCCGCCGCTCGACACCGTCCACGAAGGACCGGAACTCGTCCAGCACGGGGTCCATGTGCGCGGAGTGGAAGGCGTGGCTCACGGCCAGCACCGACGCCTTGACCCCGCGCGCCTTGTGCTCGGCCACCAGCGCCGCCACCGCGTCGGCGTCGCCGGACACCACGACGGAACCGGGCGCGTTGACCGCCGCCAGCTCCACCCCGGCCGGAAGCTCCACTTCAGACTCACCGAGCCCGATGGCTCCCATCGCGCCGCGGGCGGTCACTGCCCCCATCAACGCCCCGCGCTTGACCACCAGGGCGGCGGCGTCCGCCAGGGAGAACACCCCGGCGGCCCACGCCGCGGCGATCTCCCCCACGGAGTGCCCGATCACGACGTCCGGCCGCACGCCCCACGAGGCGAACAGCCGCACCACCGCGACCTCGAAGGCGAAGATCGCGGGCTGGGCGAACTGGGTCTCCGCGATCCGCGACCCCTCGGTGATCGCGGCGCGCACCTCGGCGGGGAACAGGCCCAGGACCTCGTCCCACGCAGCGCGGAACACCGGGAACGCCGCCGCCAGCCCACGCCCCATCGCCGCGTGCTGCGAGCCCTGCCCGGTGAAGGCGAACGCCGTCCGCCCGGGGCGCGCGACCCCGCGCACCGCGCCGGAGGCCAGCGAGTCCAGCAGTTCGCCCGCTGTCGCGCCGACGCCGACAGCGCGGTGCGGCAGAGCGGTCCGCGACGCCAGCGCGCGGGCGACCGGCACGGGGTCGACCTGGTCCGCGAGTGCGGCGACCTGCGCGGCCAAGGCCTCGGGCGAGTGCCCGCTGACCGGCCACAGCACCGGACCGCCCGCGACCTCGGGCCTGTCCTCGGTGCCCTGCTCCACCGACTGCTCCAGCACCAGGTGGGCGTTGGTGCCGCTGATCCCGAACGACGAGACGGCCGCGCGGCGGGTGCGCCCGGCGGGCCAGGAGTCGGCCTCGGTGAGCAGGCGCACCCCGGTCCACTCGACGTGCCCGGTGGGGTTCTCGGCGTGCAGGGTCGCGGGCCGCACGCCGTGGCGCACGGCCTGAACGGCCTTGACCACGCCGAGCACGCCCGCGGCGGCCTGGGCGTGGCCGATGTTGGACTTGAGCGAGCCGAGCGCCACCGGCTCGGCCCGGTCGGCGCCGTAGGTGGCGATGAGCGCGGCGGCCTCGACCGGGTCGCCCAGGCGGGTGCCGGTGCCGTGCGCCTCGACCAGGTCGACGTCGGCGCCGGTGAGGCCCGCGTCGGCGAGCGCGGCGCGGATGACCCGGCGCTGCGCGGCGCCGTTGGGGGCGGTCAGGCCGTTGGAGGTGCCGTCCTGGTTGACCGCGCTGCCGCGGATCACGGCCAGCACGGTGTCGCCGTCGCGGCGGGCGTCGGTGAGCCTGCGCAGCACCAGCAGGCCCGCGCCCTCGGCCCAGCCGGTGCCGTCGGCGTCGGCGGAGAACGCCTTGCAGCGCCCGTCGGCGGCGAGCCCGCCCTGCTTGGCGAACTCCGCGAACATGCCGGGGCTGCTCATCACGGTCACCCCGCCCGCGAGGGCGGTGTCCACCTCGCCCTGGCGCAGCGACCGCACGGCCAGGTGCAGCGCCACCAGCGAGGAGGAGCAGGCGGTGTCGACGGTCAGCGCGGGCCCGTCGAGCCCGAAGTGGTAGGCGATGCGCCCGGAGGCGACGCTGGTCGTGGTGCCGGTGAGGACGTGCCCGCCCGCCTCGCCCGCCCGGTGCGCGCGGGGGCCGTAGTCCTGCGGGATGGCGCCGACGAACACCCCCGTGGTGCCCGCGGGGACCCCGCCCGCGCGCTCGAAGGCCTCCCAGGCCAGCTCCAGCAGCACCCGCTGCTGCGGCTCCATCGCCGCGGCCTCGCGCGGGGAGATGCCGAACAGGTCCGCGTCGAACTCGGCGGCGTCGTGCAGGAACCCGCCGCGCGCGTCCGCCAGCGCCCACCCGCGGTCGGTCGGGGCGGGGCCGACGGCGTCGCGGCGGTCGACGACCAGCTCCCACAGCTGCTCGGGGGTGGTGACCCCGCCGGGCGCGCGGCAGGCCATGGCCACCACGGCGATCGGCTCGCCGGGGTCGACCGCGGCGCGCGCCGGGGTCTCGGCGGTGTCGGTGCCGCCGTTGTCCCACCACGTCGCCAGCGCTGCGGGCGTGGGGTGCTCGAAGACCACCGTGGACGGGACCGCGCGGCCCAGGCGGGACAGCCGCTCGCGCAGCTCCTCCAGCAGGACCGAGTCCATCCCCAGGTCGCGGAAGGTGCGGTCGGCGTCGAACGCGGCGGCGTCGGTGTGGCCCAGCACGGCGGCGACGTGGTCGAGGACGCCCGCTGCGGGCTCGGTGGCGGGCTCGCGGACGGCGGCTTCGGGGGCGGCGGGCTTGCGGGCGGCACGGCCGTCGCCCGCCCAGTGCCGGGTGCGCTCGAACGGGTAGGTCGGCAGGGAGACCCGGCGGCCGGACCCGGCCAACGCCGACCAGTCCTCGCCGCGGGCGGTGGCGAGCGCGGCGGCGGCGCGGGCGGTCAGCGGTTCGTCGTGGCCCTCGCGCAGCAGCGGCGCGGTGGCAATGACGTCCGCGCCGTCCGCACCGTCAGCGCCGTCCGCGCGCACGAGGCCGCCGAGGGTCGAGCCGGAGCCGAGTTCGAGGAAGGTCACGGTCCCGTCCGCCACGGCGGCGGACGCGGCGTCGTGGAAGCGGACTGGCTGGCGCGCGTGCTCGGCCCAGTACCGCGCCCACTGCTCGGGCTCGAACGCCGTCCACCGCTGCCCGGTCAGCGTGGACACGACCGCCACCCGCGGCTCGCGCGGGCGGAGCCTGCCCGCGACCGCGCGCAGGTCGTCCAGCACCGGGTCGAGCAGGTGGGAGTGGAAGGCGTGGCTGACGCGCAGCGCGCTGGTGCGCCGCCCGCGCGCGGCCCAGCGGTCCAGCAGGGCGGCGACGGGTCCGGCGGCGCCGGAGACCACCACGGCGCGCGGGCCGTTGACCGCGGCGAGGTCGACGCCGGGCCCCAGGTCGGCGGTGATCTCCTCGGCACCGGCCTCCACCGCGCCCATCGCCCCGCCCGCCGGGAGCGCGGCCATGAGCGCGCCGCGCGCGACGACCAGCTCAGCCGCCTCGTCGAGGGTCAGCACACCGGCGATCTGCGCCGCCGCGACCTCGCCCACCGAGTGCCCGACGAGCACGTCCGGCCGCACGCCCCACTCGGCCAGCAGCCGGGCGAGGGCGACCTGGAGGGCGAACAGCGCGGGCTGGGCGAAGGCGGTGTTGTCCAGCGCCGCCGTGTCGTCGCCGTGCAGGACCTCGCGCAGCCGGGGCCCGCCCAGGTGGCGGTCGACAGCGGCGGTGGCCTCGTCGAACGCCTCGGCGAAGGCGGGCACGGCCAGCAGGCCGCGACCGGCGCCGAGGCGCTGCCCGCCCTGACCGGGGAGCAGGAAGCCGACGCGCCCCGTGGCGGGCTCGACGGGCAGGACCGCCGGCGAAGGGCGGCCCTCCGCCAGGGCGTCGAGGGCTCGATCGGCGCCAGCGCGGTCGGTGGCGACGACGACCGCGCGGTGGGCGAGCCTCGCCCGGCCCAGGGCCAGGGTGGCGGCGGTGTCGGCGAGGGACGCGGGCGCGTCGCGCAGCCGCGCCGCCAACGCCCTCAGCGCCGAGCCCGTGCGGGCGCTGAGCACCAGCGCGGCAGGACCCCCGTCATCCTCTGTGGACTGAACATCGTGCGCGGACTCCGTCGGAGCCGCCCCGCGCACGACGACGTGGGCGTTGGCGCCGCCCATGCTGAACGAGCTGACGCCGCCGACCGCGGTCGCGGGCAGCGGCTCCAGGGCGGTCACCACGCGCAGACCGAGCGCGTCGAGGTCGATCGCCGGGTTCGGCTCGACGTGGTGCAGCGAGGCGGGCAGCTCACCCGCGCGCACCGCCAGCACCGCCTTGAGCAGCCCGGCGGCCCCGGCGGCGCCCTCCAGGTGGCCGATGTTGGTCTTGACCGACCCGACCGGCAGCACCGCGCCGCGCCCGGCGAACACCGCGCCCAGGCCCGCGGCCTCGACCGGGTCGCCCGCGCGCGTGCCGGTGCCGTGCAGCTCGACGAAGTCCACATCGGACGGGGTGATGCCCGCCGCGGCGTGCGCCCGGCGGATGACCTCGGCCTGGGCCGCGGCGCGGGGCACGGTCAGCCCGTCGCCGCCGCCGTCGTGGTTGAGCGCGCTGCCCGCGATCACCGCGTGCACCCGGTCGCCGTCGGCCAGCGCGTCGGCCAGCCTGCGCAGGGCGAACACCACACCGCCCTCGCCGCGGACGTAGCCGTCGGCGCGGGCGTCGAAGACGTGGCAGCGGCCGGTGGGCGAGAGCGCGCCGAACTCCGCGGTCACCGCGCTGCCCAGCGCGGCGAGGTTGAGGTGGACGCCGCCGGTGAGCACCGTGTCCGCCTCGCCCCGGTGCAGCGCCGCGCACGCCTGGTGCACCGCGACCAGCGACCCGGCCTGCGCGGCGTCCACGGTCAGGCTCGGGCCGGTGAGCCCGAGCACGTGCGAGACCCGGTGCGCCAGCATCCCCCTGGACAGCCCGGTCAGCGTGTGGGCGCCCGCGCCCGCCCTGGTGAGCGCGGCGTAGTCGTCGGCCATCGCGCCGAGCACGACCCCGGTGCCGCGGCGCGCGGCGACCTCGGGCGGGGTCCCGGCGTCCTCCAGGGCCTCCCAGGCAAGTTCCAGCACCAGCCGCTGCTGCGGGTCGAGCGCGGCGGCCTCGCGCGGGGACACCCCGAAGAAGCCCGCGTCGAAGGTGTCCACTTCGGCCAGGAAGCCGCCGAGCCGAACCCCGGCCGGGTAGCGGGCCAGGACCTCGGCGGCGTCGGGCCAGCGGTCGGCGGGGACCGGGCGCACCGCGTCGGCGCCCGCGCGCAGCGCGTCCCAGAACGGCGCGGGACCGCCGGCGCCGGGCAGCCTGCACGCCAGGCCCACGACGGCGACGGGCGAGACCGCGCAACCGCTGTTCGTCACGCCACCGCCCCGCCTCCCGCACGACCCCGGATTGTCGGCGCGCGACCACCGCCCTGTGCCCGCAGACTGCGCCGAAGTTCTGGCGCGAATCTACGATCCGGTTTGTCCAGCCCACACCCCTAAGCACCCCTAATGGGTTCAGGGGCGCCGGACGGGGCCACCTGCGCATTGCGGAATTCGGGCGAGTCCGCCGCTGTGGACCGCGCGGTGTTAAGTTGGGTCGTCAGCGCCGAGGAAATCCCCCCGACCGAGGTGACGCTGTGGGATCGCACATCGCTTTCGTCAACATCACCGGGCACGGGCACGTCCGCCCCACCCTGGCCGTGGTCGCGGAACTGGTCGCGCGCGGCCACCGGGTCACCTACGCCGTCGGGGAGAAGCTGGCGGGCCTCGTCACCTCGGCGGGCGCGACGCCGGTGCCCTACGACTCCTACGTGGCCAGGACGCCCCCGCCCGCGCAGATGTCGCCGGAGGCGCTGGCCCAGGTGCCGCTGACCTACCTGCGGGAGAACGAGGCGGCGTTCGCCGCCCTGGCCCCGGTGCTCCGCGCCGACCGCCCCGACCTGCTGGTGCACGACCAGACGATGTTCGCCGCGGGCAGGCTGCTGACCCGCGAGCTCGGCGTGGCGGGGGTGCGCACGTTCCCCTCCTTCGCCCAGCACGAGCGGTTCTCGGTGGACGCGCTGGCCGCCCAGCGCTACCGGGTCGACCCCCGCCACCGCGCGTTCGTCGAGTTCCACCTGCGGCTGGTGCAGCTGCTGGCCGACAACGGGCTCGCCGGCGCGGACCTCGGCGCCTTCCTCGGCCAGGTCGAGGACCGCAACATCGTGTTCCTGCCCAGGTCGGCGCAGCTGGCCGGGGAGACCTTCGACGAGCGGTTCACCTTCGTCGGCCCCTGCCTGGACCCGGCCGGGACCGAGGGGTTCACCGCGCCGCCGGGCGACGGGCCGCTGGTGCTGGTGTCGCTGGGCTCGGCGTTCAACGACAAGCCGGACTTCTTCCGCTCCTGCGCCGAGGCCTTCGCGGGCGGCCCGGAGCGGGTCGTGATGGCCCTCGGCGGGATCGAGGCCGACCTGGGCCCGCTGCCGCCGAACGTGGTGGCGCACTCCTGGCTGCCCTTCGACGCGGTGCTGGCCCAGGCGGCCGCGTGCGTCTGCCACGGCGGGTTCGGCACCTCGCTGATGGCCCTGCACCACCGCACCCCGCTGGTGGTGGTGCCGCAGAACGTGGAGAACGAGTACGCCGCGGAACTGCTCGCCGAGCAGGGCGTCGCCCGGGTGCTGACCCACGAGCAGGCCTCCGGGGCGGCCGTGGTGGCCGCGACCAGGGCGGTGCTGGGCGACCCCGGCGTGGCGGGCCGCATCGAGCGGCTGGCCACCCAGATGGCCGAGGCGGGCGGGGTCGCCAGGGCCGCCGACGTCGTCGAGGGCGCGCTGGCCACGGTCTGAGCGCGCCCGGGACCCCAGGCACCCGCGGACGCGGACGGGCCCCGGCGGTGCACCGCCGGGGCCCGTCGCGCTCGTCACGGCGTCAGGCGCGCGCCTTCGGCTTGAGCCGGAAGAACAGGAAGAACAGGAAGAAGAAAGCGAAGAAGAAGAACCAGGAGTTGCTGAAGCCCAGCAATGCCAAGAATCCGAGCAAACCGATCAGGCCCAACCATCGCTCGCCCATCGGGGAACCCTTTCCATCAGTGGTGCGGTGCGGCTGACACTAGCACGGTGGAATTGGTCCTGCTGGACCAGCGGGTTAATCCGTGGCGCGGTTGCGGAATCCGCGGACACCCGCGATGCCGAATCCGGCGATGGCGACCACGAGGACCGGCACCGACACCCACAGCGGCATCGCCGGGACGACCCCGCCCAGGGTCAGCCCGCGCAGCGCCTCGCTGAAGTAGGTCAGCGGGTTGAGCGCGCTGAGCACCTGGAACCACAGCAGCGAGTCCAGGGCGGGCCAGGGGAACTGGGTGGCGCCGGTGAACATGATCGGGGTGAGGATCACCGCGAACATGATGTCGATGCGGTGCGGGGGCACGAACGTGCCCAGCGTCATGCCCACCGCCGCGCCGAGCAGCGTGCCGAGCACGCACACGCCCAGCAGCGCGGGCACCGACTCCAGCGGCAGCCGGACCCGGTCGAGCAGCAGGTAACCGGCCGGGATCATCAGCAGCGCCGAGATCAGGCCGCGGAAGGCGCCGAAGACCATCTTCTCCACCGCGACCCAGCGCATCGGCAGCGGGGCCAGCAGCCGGTCCTCGATCTCGCGGGTGTAGGAGAAGTCGATCGTCAGCGGCAGCGCGGTGTTCTGCAGCGCGCCGACGAAGCCCGCCAGCGCGATCACCCCGGGCAGCAGCACCAGGCTGAACTCCCCGGAGACGTACCCCAGGTCACCGAGCACGGTGCCGAGGATGAACAGGGTGAACAGGGGTTGCAGCACCACCTGCGCCAGGAACGAGGGCAGCTCGCGGCCGGTGACGAACACGTCCCGGCTCAGCACGGCCAGGAACGCCCGGCGCGTGTCGCCCGCGGTGTGCGCGGGCACGGCGGGCTCGACGCCCGCGGGCCGGTCGTGGGTCAGGGTCATCGCAGCTCCCGGCCGGTCAGGTGGATGAACACGTCCTCCAGGCTGGGCGTGCCGATGGACAGGTCGGTGACCTGGCAGCTCAGGTCGGCCAGCGCCTTGAGGGCGAAGGGCAGCACGACGTCGGAGTCGGCGCCCGCGTAGAGCCGGTACTGGCCCTCGGCCAGCGCCTCGACCCGCTCGACGTCGGTGACCCCGGACAGCGCCGCGCGCACCTCGTCGCCGGTGGAGCCGCGCAGGGCCACCGAGACGGTGATGGTGGTGCGCCCCGGCAGGGTCCTGGTCAGCGCCGGGGCGGTGTCGAGGGCGATGAGCTTGCCGTGGTCGATGATGCCGATCCGGTCGCAGAGCTTCTCGGCCTCGTCCATGTCGTGCGTGGTCAGCACGACCGTCACGCCCTGGGAGCGCAGGTCGACGACCCGGTCGTGGACGAACAGCCGCGACTGCGGGTCCAGGCCGGTGGAGGGCTCGTCGAGGAACAGCACGTGCGGGCGGTGCATCAGCGCGCGGGCGATCATGACCCGCTGCGCCTGGCCGCCGGACATGAAGTCCACCCGGGAGGAGGCGAAGTCGGTCAGCCCCATCCGCTCCAGCACCTCGTCGGCCAGCGCGGTCCGGCTCGCCCGGTCCACCCCGTGGTAGGCGGCGTGGAACAGCAGGTTCTGCCGCACGGTCAGGCCGCGGTCGAGGTTGTTGCGCTGCGACACCACGGCCAGCGCCTTGCGGGCGCGGGCGGGGTCGGCGAGCACGTCGACGCCGCCCACCCTGGCGGTGCCGCTGGTGGGCGTGACGCGGGTCGTCAGCACGCCGACGGTGGTGGACTTGCCCGCCCCGTTGGGGCCGAGCAGCCCGAAGACCTCGCCCTCCGGAACGGAGAAGCTCAGCCCGTCGACCGCGGCGACCGGTGAGCGGGGGTAGCTCTTGCGGAGGTCCTCGACTGCCACGGCTTCGGTCACGCCGACAAGGTACGTTCTGCCCGGGGGCACCGGAACGCACATGGGCCTGCGTTGTCCGAAGATAGGGGTTGGCGATAAGGGGGTGGTCGATGTGGACGGGCCCACCGCCGACCGCGGCCTGACCGCGTACGCCTCGGCGTGGCTGCGGGGCGCCGCACTGGGGGCGTTGGCCCTGCTCGGGCCGGTTGTCCTGCTGCTGTCCTCCGCGGCGGCGATGTTCGGCTACCTGTCGGCAATCAGCGCGTCACGGGCGTTCACATCCCTGACACGACAAGGGGTTCGCCGCTGGTGCGGCATCCCGGTGCCCACCCCCTACCGCGAGCCCCCGGAACCACCGCGCCCCAACGCGCGCGGCCAGTACCGGTACGGCAACCGGTTGCACGACTCCCCCGGTCTGGTGGCCTGGCAGCGGCGGTTGGCTTGGCTGAGCGGTGATCCGGCTACCAACCGGGATTCGGCGTTCCTGCTGGGAGGCCCGTTCGTCGCCGCGGTGACCGCGCTGCTGCCCGTGGAACTGGTGGTGGGCGGGGTCACCCTGGCCTGGGTGACGCCCTGGGCGCTGCTCGCCGTCCCCGCGGGGATCGCGTGTGGACCGGCGGCGGTGCGGCTCTACGGTCGCTGGGCGGCGCGGTTGCTGGGGCCCGCGCCCGAGCGCACGCGCGCGGGGGTGGTGCGCGCCCTGGGCCGCCGCGTCGCGGCGCTGGCCGAACTGGTGCTCGTGGCGTTGTTCGCCGTGCCCGCGCTGGTGCTGACCGCGCTCGTCGCGCTGTCCCTGGTGCCGGGGGCGTGGGCGCTGCCGCTGGCGCAGCGGGTGGTGCGGCCCGCGGTGTCGGCGCACCGCCCGCTGATCGCCCGGTGGTCGGGCCGTGAGGTGGCCGACCCCTACCTGCCGCCGCCCGAGCCGCCCCGGCCCCGCCGCGACGGGCTCTACCAGCTCGGCAGGACCCTGTTCGACTCGCCCGCGCCGGTGGCCAGGGCCCAGCGCCACCAGTGGGCGCTGCGCGACCCGGCCACCTGGCGCGACCTGGTCTGGCTGGCCGTGCAGCCGGTGCTCGGGCCGCTGGCGGCGCTGCTGGTCGCCGCCACCGGGTACGCGGCGTTCGGCCTGGTGTGGCCGTGGCTGTGGCTGGTGCCGACGCGGTGGTGGCTCGACTACGACCCGGCGTTCGCGTGGACCGCGCTCGGCGTGCCCGGCCCGCCCTGGTGGGGGCTGGTCGCCGGGGTCGTCGTCACTGCGGCCGGGGTCGCCACCGCCCCCCTCGCGCTGCGCGGCTACGGCCTGGCGGGCGCGGCGCTGCTGAGCCCGACCGGCGCGGCCTCGCTGGCGCGGCGGGTGCGCCAGCTCTCGGACTCCCGCGACGACGCCAACCGGGTGCAGGTCGCCGAGCTGCGCCGGATCGAGCAGGACCTGCACGACGGCGTCCAGGCCGGGCTGGTGGCGATCGGCATGCAGCTCGACGCGGTGGAGGCGCTGGTCGACACCGCGCCGGGCAAGGCCAAGGAGCTCGTCGCCGACGCGCGGCGGCGGCTCGCCGGGACGCTGGTCGACCTGCGGGCGGTCGTGCGCACCATCCACCCCCCGGTGCTGGCCGAGCGCGGGCTGGCCGACGCGGTGCGCGCGCTGGCGCTGGACTCCCCGCTGGAGGTGGAGGTCTCGGTCGACTTCCCCGGCCGGGTCGAGGCGGCGGTGGAGTCGGCGGTGTACTTCGCGCTGCGCGAGCTGCTGACCAACGTGGCCAAGCACTCGGGGGCGCGCGCCGCGCAGGTGGAGCTGCGCTTCGACGGCGGCTGGCTGCACGCCTCGGTCCGCGACGAGGGCCGCGGCGGGGTCGACCCGGTGCGCGGGACCGGGTTGCGCGGGATGCGCAGGCGGCTGGGCGCCTTCGACGGCGACCTGTCGGTCGACAGCCCGCCGGGCGGCCCGACGCTGGTCGCGCTGCGCGTGCCGTGCGAGAGCTGGGAGGACGGCTGAGCCGGGCACCAGTTCAGTAAGCTCCCGCTCGACCCCGCCCGCCTGTGAACCGGAGCGCCCGTGCGTGTCGTGCTCGCCGAGGACCTGCCGCTGCTGCGCGAGGGCCTGACCCACATGCTCACCGCGCGCGGCTTCGAGGTGGTGGAGGCGGTGGCGACCGGGGAGGACCTGGCCGAGGCGCTGCGCAGGCACCGGCCCGACCTGGCCATCGTCGACGTGCGGCTGCCGCCGTCGTTCACCGACGAGGGGCTGCGCGCGGCGCTGGCCGCCCGCCGGGAGACCCCCGGCCTGCCGGTGCTGGTGCTCTCCCAGCACGTCGAGCAGCTCTACGCCCGCGAGCTGCTGGCCGACGGCGACGGCGCGATCGGCTACCTGCTCAAGGACCGGGTGCTCGGCGGCGACCAGTTCGTCGACGCGCTGCACCGGGTCGCCGCGGGCGGCACCGCGCTCGACCCCGAGGTGATCTCCGCGCTGCTGGCGGGCAGCAGCCGCCAGGAGCCGCTGGCCGCGCTGACCCCGCGCGAGCGCGAGGTGCTGGAGCAGATGACCGAGGGCCGCTCCAACGCCGCCATCGCCCAGCGCCTGCACCTGAGCGACGGCGCGATCAGCAAGCACACCACCAGCATCTTCGCGAAGCTGGGCATCACCGACTCCCCCGACGACAACCGCCGGGTGCTGGCCGTGCTGGCCTACTTGGACGGCACCCGCTCCTGAGCGGCGGCCACCTCGGCCTCCAGCGCGTCGGCGGCCGCGGCGGCCCCGCCTGCGGACCGCACCGCCTGCTGCATCCGCGCCACCGAGGCCCGCACGGTCGGGTCGCTGGACACCCGCAGCACGGCCTCGCGCAGCCGCGCCGGCGTGGCCTGCGAGGTGGGCAGGTGGGCACCGACCCCGGTCTTGGCGATGCGGTAGCCGTTGAGGTACTGGTCCCACGCCTGCGGCACGGCCACCATCGGCACGCCGTGGTAGAGCGCCTCCATCGTCGAGCCCATGCCCGCGTGGGTGACGAAGGCCGAGGCGTGCGCGAGCACCTGCTGCTGCGGGGCCCACCGCACCACCTCGATGTGCGCGGGCACCCGGCCCAGCGCCGCCGGGTCGGTGAACCGGCCGACCGAGAGCAGCACGTGCCAGTCGAGCGGGGCGAAGGCCGACACGCACCGCCGGTAGAAGTCGAGCTTGTCGTTGTAGGCCGAGCCGAGCGAGACCAGCAGGACCTTGCGGTCGTCCGGCGGGCGCCACGCGTCGGCGTCGTCGACCGGCCGCACGCCGGAGCCGACGAAGGTGTACTGCGGGCCGACCCGCTCGCCGCGCACCTGCCACTCCCGGGGCATCATCACCAGACCCCGCCGCGAGGCGAACTTGACCTCGTCGGGGGTCAGCGGCACGCCGCGGCCGACCAGGAACGCCGCCATCTCCTCGACCATTCGCGCCATCACGGGGTCCTTCGGGGCCGCGGGGTCGACCCCGAAGTCCTCGGCGATGCCGTCGTAGGGCACGAAGGTGGGCGACACCTGCACCGCGGGCACGCCCCAGGCGTGCGCGAGCACCGGCCCGTGCCAGGCGCACACGTCGTGCACCACCGCGTCCGGCACGTCACCGGCGTAGGCGGCCTCGACCTGCGGGGTAACCGAGATCAGCTCGTCGAGGAACATCCGGTGCGCGGACAGCTCCTCCTCCGGCCACCGCTGCGCCGGGTCGGCCTCGGAGGGCACCGTCGAGCGGTACCGCACGACCTCCGCCCCGGTGCGCGCGACCACCCCGGCGAACTCGTCGTTGGTGGCGTAGGTGACCCGGTGGCCGCGCCGCACCAGTTCCGCGGCGATCGGCAGCCCGGGGTTCACGTGCCCGTGGGCCGGAACGCACATGAACGCGAAGTGACGACCCACAGCAGGCCTCCCAAGACCCCATGAACCCGAGCGAAGGTACTCGTGGCCCCGCGTGCGGGACACCCCTGCACCGGACACTAGGGGTTCGCGAACAGGCCACCATCACCGAACCGGGTCAACGGATCACGCAGAGTCCCCGAACCAGGTGATCCGGCCACGGGGACCCGGTCGAGGCGTCAGCGCGTCCGATCGGCCAGCAGGTCGTCCGAGAGGTGCCACAGGCGTTCGGCGGCGGCGGGGTCGAGCGCCCAGGCCTTGACCCCGTGCGGGTGGTCAGCGAGGGCGGCCTCGTCCGGGACGGTGTACGCCTCCTGGCAGTCGTCGAGGTAGTGGCCGCCGGTGCGGGCGAACTCGGGGCGGACCGCGGCGACCACCGTGGTCGCGGCGCCCTGCCCGACGGTCTTGTAGGTGAAGTAGCCCGCGGCGTGGGCGGCGTCGAGGGAGGCCTTCTGCGCGGCGGAGAAGTGGCGCTGCAACCCGGTCACGATGCCGCCTGGGTTGACGGCGTTGGCGACGATGCCGTCATCGGCCCAGCGCCGGGTGGCCGCCACGGCGAACAGGGCGTTGGCGGTCTTGGACTGGGCGTAGGCGATCTGGGGGTCGTACTCGCGCGCATGGAAGTCGATGTCGTCGAAGTCCACGCCCGCCCGCATGTGCGCGGTCGAACTGAGGACCACCACGCGCGCGCCGCCCCGCTGAGCCGCACCCTCGGCGAGGGCCCGGCGGAGGCCGCAGGCGAGCGCGTGGTGGCCGAGGTGGTTGGTGGCGAATTGCAGTTCCCGCCCGCTCGGAGTGCGCTCCAGCCCGGCGGTGACGACCCCCGCGTTGTTGACCAGCAGGTGCAGCGGCCCGCTCCAGTCCGCGACGAACGCCGCGACCGAGGCCGGGTCTGCCAGGTCGAGCGGGGCGACGGCGGGCCTGCGCCCGGTGGAGCGCTCGATGCCGTCAGCGGTGTCGCGGCCGGCGGCGCCGTTGCGGACCGCCAACACCACCTCCGCCCCCGCCCCGCACAACGCGCGGGCGGTCTCCGCCCCCAGACCGGACGAAGCCCCGGTCACGACGGCCCGCAGGCCGGCGAGGTCGACGCCTGCGAGCACGTCATCGGCGGTGCTCTCCGCGGTGAACGGGGTGGTGATCAACGAGGTGGTCATGCCACCCACTATACAGACTAGACATGATCTGTTTAGTTCGTTCAGTCGAGGTACGGTGACGGCGTGAGCGCACCCGACAGCACCCCCGAGCCGGACCGCCGGACGGCCGTGCTCGACTCCGCGATGCGCACCTTCGCCCGCAACGGGTACCGGGCGACCTCCATGGACGCGATCGCCCGCGACGCCAAGATCTCCCGCCCCGGCCTGTACTTCCTGTTCAGCACCAAGGAATCCCTGTTCCGCGAGGCCGTCACCCGCACGCTCACCGAGGACCTGACCGCCATCGAAGCGGTGCTCGCGGACCCCGCGACCCCCCTGGCGGACCGCCTGCTCGCGGCCTTCGACCGCTGGGCAGGCCGCTACGTGGGCCCGATGGCCCAGGACATCCCCGCCGTCATCGCCGACAACCCCGACCTGCTCGACGAGGTGGCGACCTCCGCCCCGGACCGGTTCGCCACCCTGCTGCACCACGCGCTCGCGCAGGAATCCCCACGAGCACACGACATCGCCGCCACCCTCACCAGCGTCTCGGTCGGCCTCAAGCACCAGGTCCAGACCCGCGACACCTACCTCGACCGCATGCGCACAGCGATCGACCTCCTCACACCCTGAACCGCCCCATCCGGTCTGCCGCGCCCGCCGGGGGGTTTCCGCGCGGTATCGGCTCTGGGCGAGGGTGGGACGCGGTATACCTGTGATCAAGACGGACTAGGAGCGGCCACGATGAACGACCTCACCCTTCGCCTCGACGCCGAGGGCACCCCTGCCACCGTCGACCGGTTGACGGGGGTGTTGTTCGACGACCTGCGGGCCGCGCGGGTGGGCGTGGTGAGCCGGGTGGGGACGGCCGGTGCGGCGGGGAGCAAGTCGGGGATCGGGCAGACCCTCGGGGAGCTGCTGGTCGGCGGGACCGTGCCCGGCAGCCTGCTGGTGGTGCACCGGACGATCGTGAAGTTCCTGGAGCGCTCGAAGGCCCGGTCGGTCACGGTGGAGGTGGACGGCAAGAAGGTCACCATCACCGCGGCCACCGCCGAGGAGACCGCCGCGGCCCTGCGGATCGCGGCCGGGGACGGCGCCGGGGAGTAGCGGTGGCCGAGCGCAGGGCGCTGCTGGTCGGGACGTCGCGGTACGAGGACCCGGCGCTGCCGACGCTGAACGCGCCGGTCAAGGAGACCCGGCAGCTCTCGGAGCTGCTCAACGACCCCGACATCGGCGGGTTCGCCGCCACCGCGCTCATCGACGAGCGCAAGGCGGTCGTCGAGCGGGAGGTCGAGGAGCTGTTCGCCGACCGCGGCGTCGACGACCACGTGCTGCTCTACGTCTCCGGCCACGGCATCAAGAACGCCGACAACCAGCTCTTCTTCGCCACCACCGACACCCGCCAGGACCGGCCGTACTCCACCGCCATCCCCGCCGTGCTTGTCCAGCAGCTGCTGCGGGAGTGCCAGGCGCGGTTCAAGGCGGTCATTCTCGACTGCTGCTACAGCGGGTCGTTCGCCCCGGGCGCGGTCACCAAGTCGGGGATGGCGGTGGACGTGAGCGCGCTCGGGGAGGGCACCTTCGTCATCACCGCCACGAACGCGCTGGACCCGGCGTTCGAGGACGAGCGGATGGTCTTCGGCAACAGCACCCCGTACTCGGTGTTCACCGACGTCCTCATCGCCGGGCTGGCGACCGGGGCGGCCGCCCGGCCCGGCTCGGACGAGATCACCGCCGACGACCTCTACGACTTCCTCGACCGCGAGCTGCGCAAGCCGCGCGCCGACGGCCGGGTGCAGCGCCCGCACCGGCTCAACCACGGCCTGGGCGAGTTCAAGATCGCCGACGCCCGCACCCGGCGGCTGGCGGTGGACGAGAGCACGAACTCGCCCCGGCTCGCGGAGCTGATCGACCGGGACGACCCGGCCGCGGCCCGCGCGCTGCGCGTGCCCATCGGCCAGGCGCACCGGGCCACCGCCCGCGGCGACGACCTGGTGCGCCTGGACCTGGGCGGGCAGGACGGGCACCTGTGCGTGGTGGGGCGGATCTGGTCGGGCAAGTCGACCCTGCTGCGCACCCTCATCGCCAGCCTGCAGGCGGGCCGCTCGCCCGCCGAGGTGCGGTTCCTCTGCCTGGACGCGGGCGGCCAGCTCGCGGACCTCGCGGACACCCCGTTCGTCGACCGGGTCGTCGCGCCCTCGGACCGGGAGGGCGTGCGGGCGGCGCTGGCGGACGTGCTCGCGGTGATCGAGTCCCGCGACCGGCTCTTCCGCTCCGCCTCGATCCGGCTGGTGCACCACTTCCGGGAGCTGCGCAGGCGCGACGCGCTGCCGCCCGGCGACCACGCCGACCTGTTCCTGGTCATCGACGGGTGGGACAGCTTCCACACCCGCGGCGTGGCCGACGACGTTCGGCTGATCGCGGGCACCGGCCTCGGCAAGGGCGTGCACGTGGTGCTGACCGCCCGCACCTGGTCGGAAGTGCCGCCGGACATCAAGAGCCTGCTGCGCGGGCGCATCGAACTCGGCCTCGACGACCCCGCCGAGTCCCACCACCCGCAGCTGTCGGCCAGCCTGCCCAAGTCGGCGGGCTGGGGCCTGTTCGACGGCAGGCCGTTCCTCACCGCGGTGCAGGAGCACGAGCAGGCCGAGGACGAGATCAACGCCGTCGCGGCCCGGTTGGCCAGGATGGCCGAACCCGACCCCGCCGCGGTCGTCGAGCCGGTGGCGGCGGAGGCCGAGCGCCCGGACCCGCTGCTGTCGTCCCCCGACCTGCTCGACCTGCTGGGCCTGCCGAACGCGCTGGCCATCGCCGACCGGCGGGCCACCCCGCCCGAGCAGCGCCTCCGCACGGCGTTCGGCGTCGGGGCGGACGGCGCCCCGGTGGTGCTCGACATCAAGGAGGCCGCCGAGGGCGGCATGGGCCCGCACGGGATCTGCGTGGGCGCCACCGGGTCGGGCAAGTCGGAGTTCCTGCGCACGCTGGTGCTGGGCATGATGGCCACCCACCTGCCCACCGAGCTGGGCTTCGTGCTCATCGACTTCAAGGGCGGCGCGACGTTCCTCGGCCTGGGCGGGGCCCCGCACGTCGCCGCCTCGGTCACCAACCTCGGCCGGGACGAGGCGCTGATCGACCGGCTGGAGGCCGCGCTGCGAGGCGAGCTCTTCCGCAGGCAGGAAGTGCTCGCGCGCCGGGGCTTCAGCAAGGTCGCGGACCACGAGCGGGCGCGCGCCGACGGTGCGCCGCTGCCCCCGCTGCCCGCGCTGTTCATCGTCGTCGACGAGTTCGCCGAGCTGCTGACCGCCCGCCCGGGCTTCCTGGAGGTGCTCACCACCATCGGCAGGCTGGGCCGGTCGCTGCGGGTGCACCTGCTGCTGGCGGCGCAGCTGCTGGAGGAGGGCAAGCTGCGGGGCCTCGACTCGCACCTGTCGTACCGGATCGGGCTCAAGATGTTCTCGGCGGCCGAGTCCCGCGCGGTGCTGGGGGTGCCCGACGCCTACGAGCTGCCGCCGGTCCCCGGGTCGGGCCTGCTGCACCACGACGCGACCGGCCTGGTGCGGTTCAAGGCCGCCTACGTCTCCGGCGGGCCCTTCGGGCGGTCACCGCTGGACCAGGTGATGGGTGTGCTGCCCGCCCTGGGCCCGCCGGTGCCGCCGATCTGGCTGCCGCCGCTGGGCGCCGCCGACCCGCTGGACAGCGTGCTGGCGGACCTGGCCCCGCACCCGGACCGCGGCCTGAGCTCCGACCGCGCCCCGCACGGCACGCTGGGCGTCCCGATCGGGCTGGTCGACCGGCCGTTCGAGCAGCGGCGGGAGGTGCTGGTCGTCGACCTCTCCGGCACCGCGGGGCACGCCCTGGTCACCGGGGGGCCGCAGTCGGGGAAGTCGACCCTGCTGCGCACCCTGGTGCTGGCCGCGGCGCTGACCCACACCCCCGACCAGGTCCGGTTCTCCTGCCTCGACCTCGGCGGCGGCACCCTGGGCCCGCTGGCCGGGCTGCCGCACGTCGGTGACGTCGTCGGGCGCACCGACCCGGACCGGGTGCGCCGGGTCGTCGCGGAGTTCACCGACCTGCTCGTCGAGCGCGAACAGCAGTCGTCGACGGCGGCCCCCGACCCGGCCAGGGAGGCCCGCCGCGCGCCGGGACCGGACGTCTTCCTGGTGGTGGACGGGTGGTACAGCCTGCGCCAGGAGTTCGAGGACCTGGAGCCCGCGATCACCGCGCTGGCCAACCGCGGCCTGAACCACGGCGTGCACCTGGTGGTGACGGCGAACCGTGCGGTCGAGGTGCGCGCCGGTCTCAAGGAACTGTTCGGCACCCGGCTGGAGCTGCGGCTCGGTGACCCGTCGGAGTCCGAGATCGACCGGCGGACGGCGCTCACCGTCCCGCCGCACACCCCGGGGCGCGGCATCACCGCCGAGCGCCACCACTTCCGCGCCCTGCTGCCCAGGGTCGACGGCTCCCGCGAGGTCGACGACCTGGGCGCGGGCCTGCGCAGGGCCGTGGCGGCGGTCGACGCGGCCTGGTCGGGCGAGCGGGCGCCGCGGGCCAGGCTGCTGCCGACGACCATCGACCGGACGGCGCTCGACCGGGGCGGGGAGACCGGCAGGCTGATCCCCCTCGGCCAGAACATCCGGCTCCGCACGGTCCACCTCGACCTCGACGCGGAGCCGCACTTCCTCGCCTTCGCCGATGGCGAGACCGGCAAGACGAACCTGCTGCGCACCATCCTCGCGGGCATCACCGAGCGGTACACGCCGGAGGAAGCCCTGATCATCCTCGTCGACTACCGCCGGACGCTGCTCGGCTTCGTCGACGACGCCCACCTCCTCGGCTACGCGGTCTCCTCCACCCAGCTCACCAACATGGTGGAGGACATCCGCGCCTCCATGCGCAAGCGGCTGCCCGGCCCGGACGTCACCCAGGAGCAGTTGCGCGACCGGTCGTGGTGGAAGGGCCCGGAGCTGTTCGTCGTCGTCGACGACTACGACCTGGTGGCCACCACCGGCAACAACCCGCTGCACCCCCTCGCGGAGTTCCTGGGCCAGGCCAAGGACGTCGGCCTGCACCTGGTGGTGGTGCGCCGGACCGGCGGGTCGGGCCGCGCCCTGTTCGACCCCGTGGTGGGCAAGCTGCGCGAGATCGGCACCCCGGGCCTGGTGATGAGCGGAAGCCGCGACGAGGGCATCCTGCTCGGCCGGGTCCGGCCCGCCCCCCTGCCCCCCGGCCGGGGCACCCTGGTCAGCCGCCGGTCGGAGGAGGAGTTGATGCAGGTCGCGTGGACCGACCCGGCGCCGCTGCCCGAACCCCGCGCTGCGGACGCCCCGCCTGTGCCGGACCGCGCGGAGCAACCCACCACCGACTCCGGGAACACCCGCCCCGCTGAGCCGGTCGAGACCTCGGAAGCCGACGCCGAAGGCACGTCCGAGGCTTGACCAGGCTGGCACGGCATCGCTCGAACAGGGACGCGCCACCCGGCCGTCCGCCCCCGTGGTCGCGGCGCTGTCCCGCGCGCTGCGGTTCGACGATCACGACGCGGCCCTGCTGCACCGCACCGCGGGGCTGGCGCCCCCGACCGGGGCCGTGGCCAGGCACGTGCCCGAGAACGTCGACCGGGTCATCGCCCGGCTGCACCAGTGGCCCGCCGCGGCCTACTTCGCGGACTGGTGGCTGCTGCGCTGGAACCCCGCGTGGTCGGCGCTGCTGAGCGACTCGGCGGGTCTGCGCGCAACGTCGTCTGGTTCGACGTCGGCCCGATCCACCTCGACGGCGACGTCCTCCAGGTCCCGGACTCGGACGTCCGCGTCGTCGTCTACTCGCCCGAACCGGACACAGAGGACGCCGCCCGCCTGGCGCGGCTGCTCACCCGCTCGACGGTCGGCTAGGGCGTACTTCCCAGGAGGGTGGCGCCGGCTCGGGTCTGCGCGACACAGGACTACCGGGTCGCGAGGACCACGCGGCAGTCCTCGTCGTCGGGCATCATCGCGGGGAAGCTGATGGTGAACCGGTAGCCGTGGGGGGCGAGCAGGTCGAGGACCTCCGGCAGGCGGGTGCTCGCGTTCTGCACCTCGATGACCAGCCGGTCGATCCTGGGCCACAGGGACTCGTCGACCCCGCGCAGCACCTCCAACTCGGCGCCCTCCACGTCGACCTTGAGCAGGTCCACCCGCTGCGCCCCCGCGGGCCACACGGCCTCGAACGCCACGACGGGGACGGTCACCTCCTCGGTGGCCAGCAGTTCGTCGGCGTTCTCGGGCTGCGAGGCGCGCATGCGGGCGAACCACTCGTCGGGCTTCTCCTGCGGGCGGGAGGTGGAGTTGGCCAGCACGTTGCGGAAGGCGGTCATGGTGATCTCGCCCGGTTCGGCGCCCGCGGCCGCGGCGATGACGTGCACGTCCCCGGCGCCGGCGACGTTGCGGCGGAGCAGCCCGGCGGTCCCGGGCACCGGTTCGACGGCCACGACCCGCGCGCGGGGGCGGTCGCGCAGGACCCGGAGGGTGAACAGTCCGAGGTTCGCGCCCAGGTCGACCACGACCGGCGCCTCGGGCAGCAGGTCGATCGCGTGGCCGTACTCGTCGTGGACGAACACCTCGTCGTAGAGGTACCGCAACTCGCCCACCGAGAAGCGGTTGTCGTAGGTCTCGACGACCCGCCCGTCCGGCATCCGCACCCCGGTGGTCGGGCGACCTTCGACCTCTGCCCCGCCTCGCATGCCATCCCCCTCTTGTCCTGTGCTCCGCAGGGAGCCTAGCCAGGGTCCCCCACACCCGCCCGCCAAGCGCAGCCGGTCACAACAACGTACGTTGGACCGGTGCGAGTGGTGACTCTTTCCCCTAGCGCACAAGCACTTCCGTGGTTAGCACTCGCGTGAACACGCGTGGTGACCTGACAGCGTCCGGTACTCCTTCGGCGCAGGGCGCGTCCGCCACTGCCGGACGTGGTGGGGTGCGGGGCGTGGCCTGATCTTCCCATTGGCCTGAGCGGACTTCCCGGACGGGTGGCGCTTGTTTCAGCGACCGTCCACCCGGTCCTACGCTCGGCGCACGGCCGAGGGATCCCCGCACCAGAACAGGGAAGGGAAGACACCCATGTCCACAGTAGAGCAGAACCCGGCACCCGCGCTCGGCACCGCCTACGAGTTGCAGGTGGTCAACCAGAGCGGCCACGCGGTCACCGCGATGGTCTACGCGGTGCCGCAGCAGCAGTGCCTGTCGCTGGTGTGGCGCTCGGCCCAGCTCGCGGCGGGGGCGTCGGCCGGGTTCAGCTGGTCGGCCACCCCCAACTTCGTGCGCGGCACCCTCGCGGCCCCGCCCGGGCCGTGCGTGCCCTTCACCGCGCAGCAGGTCGTCGACGCCATCCCCGGCCAGTCGAACCAGATCACCCTCGAACCCGCGGCGGGCGGCGGCACCCAGTTCACCGGCCAGCAGCCTGGCCCGCCCGGGACGCTGCTGATCAACGAGGCCGGCACGCTGCCCGCGGACGAGACCCAGGCGGTCGGCGTCGGCATCGGCGGCTACCCGCTGTTCGTCACCACCCTCTCCCCCGGCGCCCGGCCCACCTACGGCCTGACCCCCCAGCTGTGGCTGGCGACGGGCACTTTCGAGCAGGGGCAGATCATGAGCCAGATGGGTGTGGAGGTGCACACCCCGCTGACCTACCCGCCGGGCGTCACCAGCATCACCGCGCTGTTCACCGGCGCCGAGTGGATCCTCAACACCTGACGCCCCCGGCCCACCGCGCCGCGGGGAGCGCGGTGGGCACCGGGTCCGCACTCACCGCTGCGGCGGCTCAGGAGCGTCCGCGCGCAGGCCTGGGGGCAGCCGGGGGAAGGGTTCGCGCAGGATGTAGCGGCGATGGGCGACGAAGATGACGACGGCCTGGCCGAGCAGCAGCACCCCGCCGAACAGGTACGCCGTCCAGCCATCCCCCAGCACGATCCCCATGACGATCGCGAACCCCAGGAACGCCGCGCCGACCAGGACGTTCCGCCGGGTCATCCGGTTGAGGGCACTCAGCCGCTCCCGCTGTTCGTCCTGCACCGCGCGCTCCCCCACCGGCCCATCCTCCCACAGCGCGCCGTCCCGGTCACCCTGTCGAGCCCGTCCCGGTCACCACCCCGCCGAGCTGATGGCGTGGCGGTTGAACGCCCCATCGCTCTCGGCGCCCACGACGGAAGTGCCGAACGGGGAGAGGGCGAGCCAGTCGATCTTGCGGTCGGCCGCGGTGGGGGCGAGCGCGGTGGTCCGGCCGGTGCGGGTCCAGACGCGGCCCTCGTAGCGGCCGGTGCCCGGGATGGCGCTGGTGCCCGCCACGTCCCCGAGCTGGTTGATGCTGAAGCCGCGGGTGGAGGTGGCGCTGGTGGGGGTCAGGTCGGTCATGCGCCCGTCCCGCCAGCGGAAGGCGTGGTAGGCCCCGCTCGCGGTCTCCGATGAGCCGGTGACCTCACCCGCGTCGTTGAGGTAGCGGCCGCGGCCGAAACCCGGCACCGCGGCGATGGTCTGGTCCCCGCCGAGGGTGCCGAGCTCGGTGAGGGCACCCCGGCGCCACAGCCCGACCCGGGTGCCACCGGAGTCGGGCCAGAGGTCGAACAGCACGTCGCCGCGGGCGTTGACCTCCAGGGGGTTCGGCGGGAAGGTGCCGCCGAACGGGTTGGGCACCTCGATGCCCCGGGACTGGCCGCGGGGGAACACGCGGGTGCCCTGGCCCGTCCACACGGCGACGTCCCCGAGCGGGCCGATCGCAGCGGTGAAGGCGTCCTCGGACAGGGTGCGCCACGTGCCTGCGCGCCAGGTCGCGACCACGTTGGTGAAGGCAGGGGTCGTGCCGCGCACCAGCACCTCACCCGTGTTGGCGATCCCCAGCGCGACCGAGGTCGTCGTCCCGGGCGGCAGCAGGTCGACGGCCGCGCCCCCGGACCACAGCACCCCCGTCCGCACCCCGTCGACGGTCCGCGTGCCGACGACCTGGTCCCGGTCGTTGAACTCGATGGCCTGGCTGGGGTGGGTGTCCAGCGGCCGCAGCACACCCCCGCGCCAGGTGACCGCCTGCTGGTCGAGCGACCCGGCCGGGCGGATCGTGCCGACCACCAGGCCCGAGGGGGTGACCCCCTGGGCCCAACTGGTGTAGGCGGGCGCGGGGGTCGGCAACGGGCGCAGCACCGGGGCGGCCACGGCCGTACCAGGCAGCACAGCGGCGACCACGGCGGCGAACACCAGCGCGGGCGCGAGAGCGGAGGAGCGCATCAGCAACCTCTCAGAGGGCGACCATGTCGGCACCCACCGTAGCAATAGCATCACTATCTAGACAATGACGTTATCTCAATGGGCGCCCAGCCGGGTCAGCGCGGGGCGGATCGGGCCCGCTCGACCGTCGGCTGGACCGGCACGGGCGCCGGGAACGCCTCCTGCTCGGCAACCCTCCCGCCGACGGCCCTTTGCTCCATTGAGGACGGTCGACATCCCTCGGTCGAAGAGGTGGACCGCGTCCAGGACGAAGACCCAGTCGCGGAGTCGCAGGCACCACCAGCCCGCTGGAATGCGGACGCACAGCTCCCGCGGAGCGGATTTGTCGTGGGTCCCCGCTACGGTGTCCACACCAATCCGAGAGTCAGGAGTGAAGCGATGGCCGAGGTCGTCCTGTTCCACCACGCCCAAGGGCTCACCGAGGGCGTCCGCGCGTTCGCCGAGGGGCTGCGCGGCGCGGGGCACACCGTCCACACTCCCGACCTGTTCGACGGGGTGCTGCCGGAGAGCATCGAGGCGGGCCTCGCCCTGATCCGCGAACTGGGGGACGAGCTGGGTCAGCGGGCGGACAAGGCCGTGGCGGAGCTGCCCGCCGACCTCGTCTACGCCGGGTTCTCCGTCGGTGAGTCGATCGCCCAGCGCTTCGCGCAGACGCGTGCGGGCGCGCGGGGGGCGCTGCTGTACGAGTCCTGCATCCCGGTCACCGGCGAGTGGGCCTTCGGGGAGTGGCCCCAGGGGCTCCCGGTGCAGATCCACGGCGCCGAGCACGACGAGTTCTTCGGTGAGGACCTGCCCGCCGCCCAGGAGCTCGTCGAGATCGCGGGGGCGGACGTGGCGGAGCTGTTCGTCTACCCGGCCGGCGGCCACCTCTTCACCGACAGCTCGCTGCCCGCCTACGACGCCGACGCCACGGCCCTCGTGATCGAGCGCTCCGCCGCGTTCCTCTCCCGCCTCGGCTGAGCACCGTCTCGCTCAGCGGCCCCCCGCGGTGACGACGACGAGGAACTGGCCACCGCCCGGCTCGGCGTGCGCGGCCACCGGGAGGTCGGGCACCAGGCGGGAGAAGCGGTCGACCAGCCAGTCCGCGGCGTCCTGCGCGTCCCGCTCGGTGGGGCAGCGGGCCACCAGCTCGCGCCCGCCCTTGCGTTCGAGCCGCTGGGCGACGGAGATCAGGGGCGCGGGCTCGACCACGTGCAGGTGCTCCGCCCACGGGATGACCACCTTGACCGCGCCCTTGCGGGTGTTGCAGCCGCGGTGGGCCAACCGCTCGGGGAGCTTGGCCTTGCGGTCCGCGGTGCGGCTGTCCACGCTCGGGCCGCGGGGGTCGTTGACCGACATGTCCGGGTCAACGGGGGCGTCGCAGACCCAGCAGCGCCAACCGTCGCGCTCGGCGACGTCATCGAGGAGGCTCACCCGGGCAACCTAGCGCCCCGGGGCGGGCCCGGTCCGCCGACCGCCCTGAGTGCGTGAGTGCGGCCCGCAGCACGGACGGCGTGCTCTCGGCGTCGGACAACCCTTCCTCAACGCGAGGGGCCCGGGGTGCGCGCACCCCGGGCCCCTCCCTGCGCAGGCGTCAGAAGCCCGCGGTGATCCTGGTGAACGCCCAGTCGTCCTGGGCGATGCCGCTACACGCTTCCTGGACGCCGCCACCGGCGCAGCCGCGGTCGCGGTTGACCGACCAGAAGGCGAGGCGGGCGAGCTTGTTGCCCTTGGCCCAGCTGGTGATGCGGGACCAGGTGGTGAGGTCGGTCAGCTCCTGCTGGTCGGAGAGGCCGTTCATGCCGGAGATGCCGATGTGGGTGTAGGCCGTCGCGTCGCTCCAGCCGAAGGTCGCCTTGAGCTTGTCGCGCAGGCCGTTGGTGGCGTTGACGGTGCTCTGGTACATGTCGGCGCCGCCGCCGAAGTCGAACGGCATGATCGTGTAGGTGTCGACCCCGGCGCCGAGGGCCTTGGACTGCTCGATGAGCCGGGTGCCCCAGTAGTTCGGGCCGGTCGTGGCGGTGCCGAAGGTCAGGATCGTCTGCACGCCCGGGTTGCGCTGCTTGACGATCTTCAGCGCGCCCAGGACGCGGTCCTGCACCACGGCGTTCTCGAACTCGTCGGAGTTCTCGATGTCGATGTCGATCGCGGTCAGCCCGTAGGTGTCGATCACCTTCTGGTAGGCACCGGCCAGCGCCTCCGGGGTCGAGCAGGCCGGGCCGAGCTTGCTGCCGCTCCACCCGCCGAACGACGGCACGACCTGCCCGCCCGCCGCCTTGATCTGCGCGATCGCCGCGGCGTCCGGGCTACCGGTGAGCGGGCGGCTGCTGTCCCACGCGGGGTTGCACCCGCCGCTGGCGTTGATGAACGCCATGGTGAACCACCTGACGCCGGTCGCGTTCATCACCGTCTGCGGGTTGGGCGGGTTGCCCCAGCCCAGGTACAGGTAAGGCGCGCCCTTGCCCCCGGTGGCGGGCGGCGGGGTCGTGGTGGGCGGGGTCGTCGTGGTCGGCGGGGTGGTGGTGGGCGGGGTCGTCGTGGTCGGCGGGGTGGTGGTGGAGGTGGGCGGGGTGCCGCCCGCCGCGCACGAACCGCCGTTGAGCTTGCAGTTCGCCGGGGCGGTGTAGGAGCCGGAGTAGGTGACGTTGAACCCGAAGCTCGCGCTCGCCCCGGCGGCGATGGTGCCGTTCCAGGTGCCCTTCACCGTGACGTGCTGCCCGGAGGTGGTGTAGCTGCCGTCCCACAGCGAGGCCACCTTGGCCCCCGACGGCAGGTCGAACTCCACGGTCCAGGACGCGAGCGCCGACCCCGACCCGTTGGCCACCGTGTACTTGCCCTCGTACCCGCTGCCCCAGTCCGACCCCTTCGCGAACACGGCGCTGACACCGCCCGCGGCACTGGCGGGCGCGGTCACCAGCCCGACCACCACCGCACCCGCCGCGGTGAGGAGACCGAGGAGTTGCCACTTCTTCCTGGACATTGCTCTCCCTCGACGCAGGGTGGCGGCGCGCAGGGTGAGCGCCGCCACACCGAAGGTTAAGTGGTCCAGACCAATAGCGGAACCCTTGGCCCGGTACCGCTGTCACGGTCGTCGAGCCATCTCCGGGTCATTCGGACATCCCGCCCCCGCGATGTCCGCAAAACCTCCACCCGAGCCCCCGGACCGAGCCGCCGCGGACGCCCCCCACCCCTCGGGTGATCTCCGGTTGCACGGCGGCACCGCCCGATCCAAGATCACGAGCATGGGACGCGCGGAACTGCTCACCAGGAAGATCAACCGGGGGTTCGACCACCTGGACGCCGATGGGGACGGGGTGCTCGGGGAGCAGGACCACGTGCTGATGGGGCAGCGGGTGGCGCGGGCGCTCGGTCACGCGGAGGGGTCGGCGCAGGAGGGGCGGATCGTCGACGGCTACCTGCGGATCTGGCGGGAGGTGCACCTGCCGCACGTGCCGGAGGGCAGCAGCGGGATCGCGAAGGAGGCGTTCGTCGAGGCCACCGCCTCGCTGGCGGACGACCCGGGGACGGCGCGGGCCGCGCTCGGCGGCTTGGCGCTGGCGTTCCTGGAGGTGGCCGACGTCGACCAGGACGGGCGGATCTCGCCGCAGGAGTTCCTGGCCTACCAGCGGGGCCACTTCCCCGGGCTCACCGAGGCCGACGCCGCCACGGCGTTCAGCCACCTCGACGTCGACGGTGATGGCCACCTGTCCCCCGACGAGTTCGTCAACGCCACGGTCGACTACTGGACCAGCTCCGACCCGGACGCCCCGGGCAACTGGTGGATGGGCGACCCCCGCGCCTGACCGCGCGGCGGCGGAGAGGGAGGTGCCGACCGGGTGCCTCCCCCTCCGCGTTCGCAGGCCGCCGGGTCAGGACGTCGTGACCGACACCGAGTCCACGAGGAAGTCGGTCTGGAGGTTGGAGTCCTCCGTGCCCAGGAACCTCAGCGTGACCGTCCTGCCGCGCAGGCTGCTCAGGTCCGCGGTCCGGTAGGCGTACCCGGTGGTCGCGTCGGCGTTGCTCCACGTCTTGAGCGTGGTCGTGGTGCCGCCGTCGACGACCTGCACGCGCAGGTAGTCGTACGGGGTCGCGCCGGACTCCTGGGTCGCCACGCGCAGGTAGTAGCCGAGGGTGGCGGTGGTCGCGGTGGACGGGATGGTGATGTCCTGGCTGACGGTGTCGGTGTTGGCGACGCCGTTGCCGCCGAGCCAGGCGTACCAGCTGCCCGCCTGGGCCGGGTAGGTCGTCCAGTTGCCCACCGAGCCGCCGGTGACCGTCCACCCGGTGGTGCCGCTCTCGAAACCGCCGTTGGTGACGATGCCGGTCGGCGGGGTGCCGGTGCGGTAGTCGATGGTGTGGGTGTGGACGAGGTCGCGGGTCGCGGCGGACACGTCGAGGCCGGTGGCCGGGCGGTCGGCGGTGAACCACTCCTTGAACGTGCTGGACCGGTTGGCGACCATGTTGGCGAAGGTCGGGGTCGGCCCGCCGTCGACCTTGCGCCACAGGTCGATCAGCGCCCCGGCGACGCGGCACTCCACTTGGTCGCCGTCCTCGACGTTGGTGTTGTCCGCAGGCCCGTTCGGGTTGTACGGCGTGGTGGTCATCAGGTTGATGGAAGCGCCGTTGGGCCAGAAGAACATGCCGTCGCCCATGGCGTAGCCCGCGAGGGCGTTGGCGAAGCCCTCGGTCCACGCGCAGCTGACGCCGGTCTTGGCGCGCAGGTAGTGCGGGCTCGGGCAGTCGCTGGTGGGCCACCAGCCCGCGTAGAGCATGTCCATCAGGCCGTGGCCGGACTCGTGCAGCACCAGGTGCTCGGAGTCGGGGTCGGCGTCGGCCAGGGCGACGTAGCGGGAGGCGACCGGCACCTGGTTGTTGAAGTAGGTGCCGTCGGTGCTGCCGGGCTGCCAGTGCAGGGTCAGCTTGCGGCAGTTGGTGGTTTGCAGGCTCGTCCAGCACGGGCTGCTGCCGTGGATGGCCCACAGCTTGTTCACCGCGTCGTAGGCGTGCCAGGCGCGCATGGTGGTGCTGGTGGGCGCGGTCGAGCCGAAGGTGGCGTCACTGCCGCTGGCGACGTTGGTCTTGGCGGCGGTGCTCACCGTGTAGACGGCTGTGCCCGCGTTGTTGGTCACCCGCCACAGGGCGGAGTCGGTGCTGAACTCCACCCACACCTGGTAGAGCGCGGAGTTCGAGGCGAAGCACACCGCGTACGAGCCGTCCGCGGCGGTCGCGCCCGTGCCGTAGTACTGGGCGGCCGACGAGGAGGTCGCCTTGCCCGCCACCCGCGCGGTGATCGATCGACCCGGCTTCCACGCGCCAGCCTTGTCCGCGTAGGTGAACGACCCCTTGGCGCAGATCTGCCCAGGGGCAGCGGCCGCGGAGATGCCCGCGGACGTGCCGGGTCGGGTGGTGCCGCGCGACACCGTCTCCGAGGTGCCGGTGCGGGACGTGCCCGGCTTGTCCCCCACGGTGATGGTGGCCGAGGAGTGCGCGGACCGGTCGGCGGTGGGGTTGACCGCGCTGCTGACGTCGGCCTCGATGTGCGCGGGGCCCGCGGCCAGCGCGGTGACGCCGAAGGTGATCGTCCGGCCCCGGGTGGAGAGGGCGAACTGCTGCTCGGCGACCTGGGACAGGCCGACGGCGCGCGGCTGCGGCAGCCCGCTGGCGCGGGTGTCGAGCCGCAGGGTGTCGGGCAGCCGCACCGCCAGCGTCGCCCGGTCGAGGTCGACCTGGGAGCGGACGGTGACGGTCACGGTGGCCGACTCCCCCACCGCGGGCAGGCGGTCGAGGGACACGGCGGCGGCCACGCAGCTGGCCGGGGACTCGGACAGCTCGTGGGCGGGCGGGGTCAGCGAGCACCGCGCCGCGGGGGCCGCGGTCGCGCTGCCCGGGGCGAGCAACGCCGCCGCGGACGCCGCGACCAGTGCGGCGGGCACGGCGAACGGGGACAGGGATCTCATGCAGGGCGCCTTTCGGACGACTGAACTGCCGTCACGTGCAGGGTGACGAGCAGAAGAATGACCGCCGTCCGCGCGGTTGAGCAATCATGGCCGTGCTGTTAAACCGGTGGGCCACCATTCTGTTAACGATCGTCGACGCGCAGGCCAGCGACTGTGCCGCAGCTGTCGTTCAGGATGTGGAAACTGTGAAGAACCGGCGTTCACAGAATTCGCGTCACCACGCCCAGCGGGTTCCCACGACCCCCGGCGGCAGGTTGATCCCGACCAAGCAGCTGGAGCCCGACGGCCCGACCGGCAGCGGCTCCGTGCGTTCCTCGGGGCCGCTCAGCGCCCGCTGCCGGAAGCCGTGGCACCACGCGGGCGGAGGCCCCTCGAACTGGATTTGCTGGCTGTATTCGGCCATGGGGTGGGTGAGCTGCCGGTAGTAGTGCTCGACCGGCGGTCCCGGCTTGGCCGCCACCTCGTATTCCACCACCGCGTGCTCCCCCGCCCCGAGCGCGCGGTCGAGCAGCAGCTCCACCACGATCAACCCCGCCGCGGGATCCGACCGCACCCGGCCGGTGCGGCAGAACCGCACGTCGATCAGCTCGGGCGGGAACTCCGGGTCGTCGGCCTGGTACTTGACCAACCGCCGCGTCACCAGCCCCCGCGTCCCCCGCAGCACCAACCGCGACCGCACCCCGCGCTCCGACCGATCCCCCGCCACGGTGAACACGTCGTGCGCCGACACCACCTCGTGCACGCCCTCGTCGGGGTCGTCGAACTGCGCCATCAACGCCCCGGCCGCGCCCACCCCCCGGTTCACCCACCGCCCGCGAGGCCGAGGCGGGCCCAACAGCGTGATCAACGAGTCCGCGGGCACCCCGAGCAGGCCCTCCAACGCCCGCACGGCCCGCAACGACTCCGGCTTCTCCGGCCGCCGACGGTTGTGCCGCCAGTAGCTCAGCGTCGCCGCACTGACGTCCATCCCCTGCTCGGCGAGGTGGTAGCGCAACCGGTCGAGCGTCAACCCCCGAGCCCGGATCGCCGCGTCCAACGCCTCAGCGAACGAGCCGTTCCGCAGGACCCACGCGACCTCCCGCCCACCCCCGGAACGCCGCGGCGGTGCCATCTGGGTCCTCCTCCGGGGCGGCGGGAGTACCACTATCTGCACCGGAAGTCCCCCTGTCCAGCCCCGGACAGCGGACCGCCGCCGCACGACCGAGGTCTGCGCGGCGGCGATCCGCTGTCCGGTGTTCCCATCCCCGGGTACCTCAGGCGATGGGCTCCTCCACGGTGAGGGCGTCGACCTTGCGGTGGAACCGCATGCCCGCCAGCCCGCCGAGGACGGCGCCGACCAGCGCGATCACCAGGGCGGCGACCCCGGCGACCACCCCGCCGAGGGTGAGCGCGTCCTGGTCGACCGGCAGCGCCGGGACGCCCGCGGGCACCCGCAGGTCGACGTCGGAAGCGGCCACGACGATGGCGGCCACCACGCCGATGACGATCGTCCACACCCACACCGCGACACCCTGGCGGGCACCGGAGAACCGGGCCATGCGCCCGGCCACGTACCCGCCGCTGTAGTAGGCGAGCAGCAGGACGACGGCGGTGATGACGGCGCCGGTGATGCTGGCGGGGGTGAACGAGCCCGGGGTCCGCGCGGCCTCGTCGGCCTGCGCGGCCCAGTCCAGGTCGAACACCGCCCCGATCGCCACGACGAGGGCGGTCAGCAGCACCGCGGTGCCCACGGCGGTCAGCCAGCCGAAGAACGCCGACCCCCACTTCGTGCCGCCGAACCGCTCTTGCTGCCCGGCGACGACGTCGCGGTGGGTCGGGCGGGGGCGCTCCCCCGTCCCGTGCCTGCCGGTGTCCGGGTCCCCGCGGTGCACCTCCGCCCCGGTGTCCGGACCGACGGTGCCGCGGTTGTCCCCGTAAGCACCGTGGTTGTCCCCGTAGGCACCGTGGTTGTCCCCGGGGACGCCGTGGTTCTCCCCGAGGGTGCCCTGCCGGTACCCGGCACCGGTCCGGTCGATCTGCTGGGTGGTCTGCTCCGGCGGCGGCTCGGCCACGCCCCGGCGGGTGTCCAGGTGGCCGTCACCCGGCCGCGGGCCGGTCATGACGTCACCCGCGTGCAACCGGGCGCGACGAGGGGGCGGACCACGCTCTGGGCGACCGCAGTGGTGTCGGCCATGGTGTTCCTCTCTGCTGGTGGGGAGGTGCAAGATCACCTGTGGCCAGGTAGCGCCGAGAACCGCGGGGCGGGAGGCGCGGTAGGTGGATTCCCCCATCAGGCCGAGGACAAACGCGAACAACCACGCTCGCGAGCAGCCAGCCGGGAGCTGTCGCCCGCGGTCGCCGAGCCGCCACGCCATGACCGGCCGCAGGTCAGCTGTGCACCAACCCCTTGTGCACCAGGCTTTCTGCGGCGGCGATGATCGCGTCGCCCGGGTCGCCGGGGTGCCAGCCGAGGAGGCGGCGGGCCTTGTCGTTGCTGGTTCTCCTGGCGTAGCCGAGGTCGGGGACGGCTTGGCGGAGGCGCGGGGAGAACCGGGCGCCGAGGCGGACGGCGAAGTCGGGGAGGGTGCGGGTCGGGACCTTCGCGGCCGCGTCGCCGAGGCGGGCGCGCAGCAGGGCGCCGATGTCCCCCATCGCGAGGGCGGGGCCGGTGGAGAGCAGGAACCGCTGCCCGGCGGCCTCGGGGGCGGTCATCGCGAGCAGGTGGGCGGCCGCGACGTCGCGGACGTCGACGACGGGGATGAACAGGTTCGGCAACGCCGGGAAGGCGCCGCTGAGCATCGACTGGACGATGTGGTTCGCGCCCGAGACGGCCTCGCCCATGGCGGGGCCCATGACGGCGACGGGCAGCAGGGTGACCAACTCGGGGCCGCCCTCGGCGGCGAAGTCCCACGCGGCGCGCTCGGCGAGGGTCTTGCTCCGGCCGTAGGCGTCCACGCCGGGTCCGTCGAGGACGGTCCAGTCGTCCTCGGTGAAGACGTGGTCTGTGTGCGGGTGGCCCCAGCCGACGGCGTGGAAGGCGGAGGTGAGCACCACCCGGCGCACCCCGGCGGCGCGGGCGGCGCGCAGGACGCGCAGCGTCCCCTCGCGGGCGGGGACGACCAGGTCGTCGTCGTCGTCGACGTGGCCGGGCTGGACCGGGGAGGCGACGTGCAGCACGACGTCGACGCCCGCGACCGCCTCCGCCCAGCCCGCGTCGGAGGTGAGGTCGGCGGTCGCGAAGCTCAGCGCGTCCGCGTCGAACGGCGCGACGCCCGCGAGCACCAAGCGCACGGCGGCCTCGCGGTCCGGCGACCGGACGGTGGTGCGGACGAGGTGGCCCTGGTCGAGGAGTTGGCGGAGGCAGTGCCCGGCGATGAAGCCGGACCCACCGGTGACGAGCACGCGCAGTCGGGTCATGCCGACCATGCTTCGACGCGCCCGCCCGCGCAGCCAGTGCCCCTGCGTTCCTGGTAGTGGCGGGACCAGTCACCGGCGGCGCGACCGACCTACGCTGGGGTCATGACCGACGAGCAGAACCTGCTGGGCGACTACCTGCGCGCCCGCCGCGAACTCGTCACCCCCGAGCAGGTCGGGCTCCCGGTCCTGGGCCTGCGCCGGGTGCCGGGCCTGCGCCGGGAGGAGGTGGCGATGCTGGCGGGCATCAGCGCCGACTACTACCTGCGCCTGGAACAGGGCCGCGACCGCAACCCATCCACGCAGGTCCTCGACGCGCTGGCCCGGGTGCTGCGCCTCGACGAGGGCATGACCCGCTACCTGCACGGGCTGGCCGCCGACAAGCCCCGGCGCCCGCGCCGCCCGCGGAAGGAGACCGTGCCGCCCGGCCTGGCCAAGCTGGTCGCGGGCCTGCCGTTCCCCGCCTTCGTCGAGGGCCGCCACCTCGACGTCCTCGCCGCGAACCCGCTGGCGACGGCCCTGTCCCCGCGCCTGGCGGTCGGTGGCAACCGGCTGCGGGACGTGTTCCTCGACCCGGCCGAGCGGGCGCTGTTCCCCGACTGGGAGGTCGCCACCCAGGTGCTCGTCGCGGGCTTCCGCCAGTCGATCGGCACCGACGTCGACGACGCCCGCTCGATCGAGCTCGTCGGTGAGCTGTCGCTGGCCAGCCCCCGCTTCCGCCAGCTGTGGGCGCGCCACGACGTGACCCCGCTGCGGGGCGGTCTGATGCGCTACGACCACCCGCAGGTGGGCCCGCTGACGCTCAACATGGAGAAGCTCGTCGTCACCGGCACCGACAACGTCATGCTGGTGGTGTGCCACCCCGACCCGGGGACCGACGACGCCGACAAGCTCGCGCTGCTCGCCTCCGCCGCGCTGCCCGCCCGCTCCCCCGACCGCGGCCGCAGGCAGTCCACCGAGCAGTGACATCTTCGGGTGAACCTCGCCCCGGGGCGCTGACCGGCGGGGTGCCCGACCGCCAGACTCCTCCCCGGTCCTGATGAGACATCCCCAGGAGGAGATGTGGCCGAGCGCCAGAACGGCACGGTGAAGTGGTTCAACGACGAGAAGGGGTACGGGTTCGTCACCCCCGAATCGGGTGCTGACCTGTTCGTGCACTTCCGCGCCATCGAGAGCAACGGGTTCAAGTCGCTCAAGGAGGGCCAGCACGTGTCCTTCGAGGTCGTGCAGGGGCAGAAGGGCCCGCAAGCCGACAAGGTGCAGGTGGTCGGCTGACCGCTCGGGGTGACCGGCGGGGGCGCGCCCCCGCCGGTCACCCCGAGCGGGCCTGGACGTCGTCCTTGGCGGTCAGCCGCCCCTGGGTGAAGCACAGCTGGTAGACCGGGATGTCCGACTCGAACAAGTCGCCGTTGCGCGTGCGGTAGTGCTCGCAGACCACGCCCGCGGGCGGTGAGCCGACGGTCACGGCGACCTGCTGCTCCGGGAGCAGTCCGGCGATCTCGTCACGCGTCTGACCGAGACGCAGGCCCTGGTAGACGTCCGGCGCCATCACGGCGTCCTCGGTGGCGTCGGCGAAGTACACCATCATCGCGCCCAACAGCACCGCTGTACCCGCCACCGGGACGAACAACGGCGAGACGAGCCGGCGCCCTGTCGGCAACGGCTCAGGCGTCGGCAGCCCGCGGGGCACGACAGCGCGCACCTCGAACCCGCCCCCACTCGGTCCGAACTCGACTTCGCCACCGAAGTCGGCCACCTGGTCGGTGAGGGCGACCAGCCCGCTGCCGTTCCCCGGCGCGCTCGTCACCGGCACAGGAGGCGCGCTGGTGCGCACTGCGACCTCGACAGCGCCCGCGGTGCCGCGCAACTGGACGTGGACCGAGGACCCGGGCGCGTGTTTCGCCGCGTTCGTCAACGCCTCGCGCACCACGAGCCGCAGCGCCCGTTCCCCGTCCTCCGGCAGGTCGACACGCCCGTCGACGGCGAACACCACGTCCATCCCCGCCGCTCGCACCGCGTCGACCATGGCGGGGACGTCCTCGGGCGTGGCATCGGGCTCGTCCGCGGGCGCCCGCAGCACGCCGATGACCTCGTGCAGGCGCTCCACCGCCCCCTGGGCGACCTCCCGCAGCTCACCGGCCAGTCGCCGGACCCTCTCGTCGCCCTCCCCCGCGACTTCGAGCACACCGACGCGCAGGGCCAGCAGGCTCAGGTCGTGGCCCAACCGGTCGTGCATGTCCCGCGCGATGCGCCACCGCTCGCGCACCCGAGCCCGTTCCGCCACCTCGCGCTGCCTGCGCTCGACCTCCCTGGCGCGCAACCACCCCGCCGCGGCCAAGTCCCGCTGCACGCGCTGGTGCCTGCCCAGCAGCCATGGCACGACCGGCACCGCGAGCAGCACGACGACCTGCGGAACCACGCCCGGCAGCAGGCGCAACGCGACCACCCCGGAGAGCAGGACCGCGCCGAACGCCGTCACCACCCGACGCTCCCGCGCGTCGCCCCGACCGACCACATAGGACAAGACGAGCAGCGGCGCCAGGAACCAGGCGTCGAGCAGGCTCAGCGCCGCGACGGCGACCAGCGAGGCGACCGGCAGGACCCGCACCAGCAGGATCGCCGCCGCGAGCGGGACGATCAAGGTGACCCGCCACCACCACGGCAGCGGCAGCGGTCCGATCGGCGCACCCGCCAGCACGAGAGCGGACGCCGACACCCACGACGCGGCGGCGGCGAGCAGCGCGCGGCGGTCCCGCGACCGGGCGAGTGCGACCACGGGGCCCGACCCTACCCCCGGGTCCGCTGTGCGAGCATGGGACCGCTCAGGGTGCACAGGGGGTCCCGATGATCACGGTGGTGCTGGCCGACGACGAGGCCGGTGTCCGCGCGGCGGTCCGGGCGGTCCTGGAGACCGACCCGGGCCTGGAGGTCGTCGCCGAAGCAGCGGACGGCCGCGCCGCGGTGGACGCGGTCCTGCGCCACCGCCCCGACGTGGTGCTGCTCGACGTGCGGATGCCCGGGCTCGACGGCCTGGCCGCGGCGGCGGAACTGCACCGCGGCGCCCCGGCGACGGCCGTGGTCATCCTGACCACCTTCGGCGACGACGAGCACATCGCCCGCGCCCTGGGCGTTGGCGCCAGCGGGTTCCTGCTCAAAGCAGGCGACCCGCGGGAGTTGCTGGCCGCGGTGCGCGCGGTGTCGGACGGGGCCGCGTACCTGTCCCCGCGCGTCGCCCGCCGGGTCATCTCCGGGCTGAGCGGCGATCGGCTCGCCCGCTCGGCCGCGGCCCGCAAGCTGACCGAGCAGCTGACCGCCCGGGAGCGCGACGTGCTGGTGCGACTGGCGAGGGGCCGTTCCAACGCCGAGATCGCCAAGGAGCTGTCCCTGGTGGAGGGCACGGTGAAGACGCACGTCAGCTCCATCCTGAACCGGCTCGGGGTGCGCAACCGGGTCGAGGCGGCGATCGTCGGCCACGAGGCGCACCTGGTCGACGGGGCCTGACCCGCCTCACGCATCTCGGCGCCGGAGCAGCACGCCGCCCGCGACGACCGCGGCGGCGGCCCAGGCGAGGAGGACGACCACAGCGGTGACCGGGCCGTACGGCTCGACCGCGTGGTCGACGAGGTACCCACCCGCCGAGAGCGGCAGGTAGTGCCCCATCGCGTTGAGCACGGCGCTGTCGACCGCTTGGACCGCGGCGGGCAGGCCGAACACCAGCAGCAGCACCACCGCGAACGTGCCCGCCGTGCTGCGGACGACGAACCCGAGCCCCATGCTCAGCACGCCGAGCGGGGTCAGGTAGGCGGTCACGGCGACGACATCGCGCACGACCTCGCCCACGCCCCCGGCGCGGAACGGGCCGAGCGCGACCCACCCGATGCCGTCCCCCACCACGCCGAACAGGATCCCGCTCGACAGGCACACCACCCCGACAACAGCGGTCTTGGCGGCGATCACGCGCCCCCGCTGGGGCACCCACTGCAACGTCGAGCGGATGCTGCCCGTCTGGTACTCCGAGCACACGGCCAGGACCGCCAACGCGATGACGGCGAACTGCACCAACTGCAACCCCGCGAGCCCCACCGACCCCACGGGCACCGACCCGGCCGCACCGCCCTCCGCCTCGGCCTGCACCCTGGCCGCCAACGAGATCACCGCCGTGAACGCGGCGAGCAGCGCTGTGGCCGACACCAAGCACCACCAGGTCGACCGCAGCGACCAGAACTTCGTCCACTCGGAGGCGACCGCCCCGGTGAACCCGCCGCCGCGCGGCGTCCGCCCGCCCGTCATCGCCCGGCCTCCGCCCCGTACTCGACGCTGGCCGCGGTGATCTCGAGGTAGGCCTCCTCCAGGGACGCCTCGACCACGCGCAGCTCGTGCAGCCGCACCCGCTCGGCGAAGGCCAGGTCCCCCACCTCCGCCACCGCGTTCCCGGCGACGGTGATGGTGTCGGCGCTCGTGCCGGACACGGTCAACGAGCGCTCGCGCAACCGGGCGACCAGCCGCCGGTGGTCGTCGGGGTCGGGCACCCGCACCCGCACGGCCGTGGTCGAACTGGCCCCGAGGATCGCCTCGACCGGCCCGTCCGCGATGACCCGGCCGCGGCCGATGACGACCAGGTGGTCGGCGGTCAGCTGCATCTCGCTCATGAGGTGGCTGGAGAGGAACACCGTGCGCCCCTGCGCGGCCTGCCCGCGGAGCAGCTCGCGCACCCACCGCACCCCGTCGGGGTCGAGCCCGTTGACCGGTTCGTCCAGGATGAGGGTGTCCGGGTCGCCCAGCAGCGCCCCCGCGACCCCCAACCGCTGCCCCATGCCCAGGGAGAACGAGCCCGCCCGCTTGCGCGCCACTCCCTCCAAGCCCACGATCCCCAGCACCTCGTCGACCCGCGACACCGGGATCCCGTTGCTGCGCGCCATGGCGACCAGGTGGCTGCGCGCCCGACGCCCCGGGTGCAGCGATCTCGCGTCCAGCAGGGCCCCCACCCTCCGCAGCGGGTGCCGCAAAGCCGCGTAGGGCTTGCCGTCGATGAGCGCCGTCCCCCGGGTGGGGCTGTCGAGCCCGAGGATGAGCCGCATCGTGGTGGACTTGCCCGACCCGTTGGGCCCGAGGAACCCGGTCACCCGCCCCGGCGCGATCGCCAGGTCCACGCCGTCCACCGCCACGGTCTCCCCGTAGCGCTTCGTCAACCCGTTCAACGTGATCAAGTCGTCCTCCGTGGTGATCTCGTCCCGAACGCTACGGACGGGGCGCGGGCAGTTCCTCTGTCGAAAGGGGTGACCGCCTACGACTTTCGACAGAGGCCGGATGCGGGCACGCCACCCGACCGGGTGGCTGCGCTGACTGCCGGTCACGAACGCGGGCGCGTCGTCCCTCACGAGTGGGAACGTTGCGGGGAAAAGGAAACAGCGTCTTCGGCGGGCCCGATAGGCAGGGCACGTGCCACCTGGCCGCACCCGGCCGCGGTGGTCACGTCCCTCTGGAGATCGGAGTGAACGATGGCTGACCTCAACGTCGCGCTGACGGCCGCGGTGGACCCGGCGCAGTGCCAGGCGAACGCGTGGGGAACCCTGATCCACACCATCACCGACCAGGAGGCGGCGGCGTTCGGCTTCGGGGACTGGCAGCGGATCCGGGGCGCGTGCGGGGCCGCGATCGGGGAGAACCCCGACCGGTGGTTCCTGCACAACCCCACCACTCCGCACCCGAACCCCGGCGACCACCGCTACGACAACTCCTACGACGTCTTCGGCTGGGCGCCGGTCACCACCACGTTGCAGTCCACGCGGGCGGAGTTCCTGGGCATCGACGCGGCGCCGGTCATCGCCTACCACGTGCAGTGGGACAACGAGGCCGACCACCCCGTGCACTACTCGGCGGGGATGTCGACGTCCAAGACCGAGACGGTGGCCCGGTCGCAGACCCAGGGCGGGTCGTTCACCAGCTCCACCAAGATCGGGGTCAAGGTGGGCATCGAGGGCTTCGGGGACATCTCCGGCGAGCAGTCGTTCAGCTTCGAGACCGACTGGTCGGACACCACGACGCGCACCCAGTCGATCCAGGTGGGGGTCGACGCGGGCGCCTCCAGCGACGTGCCGCCGCACTCCACCGAGACCGCCTACCTGTTCTCCAACCTGGGCACCGCGCAGTTCCGCGTCACCTACCAGGCCACCCTGTCCGGGGTGCTGCTGACGATGAACGACGACTGGTACGGCGGCCACTGCTACCGCGGCCTCGACCCCAGCTGGGTGCTGTGGAAGGCGGGCCTGCCCTCCACCATCACCATCCAGCACGACTACAGCGTCGGCTTCTACTCCGGGTCGGAGGTCGACGTGGCCCCCGGCCCGTACGACCCGCACCACCAACCGCAGTCGGGTCACCTGCTCGCCCGCACCCCCGTCCTGCACGCGGTCTGAGCCCCAGCCCCGGGCACCCCGGCGCGGGCGCCCGGAGAGTTCGACCACCGTTCAACCGCGCGCCCACCGCCGTGGTGGCGCGCGTTGCGCCGCACCCGGAAACGTGATCGCGTCGCCCCGCCGACCCCGAGGACAGACCAGTGAACAGCACCCCCCGCGCGTGGCTCGCCGCCACCGCACTCCCGCTGCTGGCTGCGGGCCTGCTCACCGCCCCCGCGGCGGCCGCGAACACCGACATCCGGATCAACGAGGTCGTCACCACCGGCGTCGTCGACGACTCCGTGGAGCTGGTCAACACCGGGACCGGCACCGTCGACATCTCCGGGTGGGTCATCAAGGACGAGCAGGACGCCTCGGCGTTCACCATCCCGTCCGGCACCACCCTCGGTCCCCGCCGGTACCGCGCGTTCGACGTGCACAACGCCTTCGGCCTCGGCTCAGCGGACAAGGCGCGGCTGTTCCTGCCCGGCGGCACCCAGATCGACAGCGTCAGCTGGTCCACGCACGGCGACTCGTCCTGGTCGCGCTGCACCGACGGCACCGGCCCGCTGACCGCGGCGGGCATGACCCTGGGCGGCCCGAACAGCTGCCCGTCCTCCCTGCCCAGCTCGGCGTGGCCGGGCAGCGGCGCGGTCTCCACCGCCGACGGCAGCAACGTGTTCGGCCCCGACCTGAGCGGGCTGTACCAGGACGGCAGCGTGCTCTGGGCCGCGCAGAACTCCGGCAAGCTGTGGCGGCTGCTGCCCACCTCGACGGGCTGGACGCCCGACACGAGCAGCGGCTGGGGCTCGGGCAAGCGCCTGAAGTTCCCCACGATCAGCGGCTACGCCGACAGCGAGGGCGTCACCGTCACCAGCGCGGGCGCCGCGGGCGGCGTGTACGTCTCCAGCGAGCGCAGCGACGCCTCCTCCGGCACCAGCCGCACGTCGGTGCTGCGCTACGACGTCAGCGGCACGGCCACCACGCTGACCGCCACCCGCGAGTGGAACCTGACCCCGGCCCTGCCGCCGGTCGGGTCCAACCTCGGGTTCGAGGCGATCACCTGGGTCCCGGACAGCACCCTCACCGCCGCGGGCTTCGTCGATGCGTCCACCGGCGCGGCCTACGCCCCCTCCGGCTACGGCCCCCACACCGGCGGCGTCTTCTTCGTCGGGGTCGAGGGCACCGCCATGGTGCACGGCTTCGTCCTCCAGGACTCGGGCGCCTTCACCCGTGTCGCCTCGTTCGGCACCGGCCTGGCGGGGGTCATGGAACTCCAGTGGGAGCCGCAGGCCGCCCGCCTCTGGGCCGTCTGCGACGACACCTGCCACGGCCAGCACCGCACCCTGCGGATCCAGAACGGCTACTTCACCACCACTGCCGCCTTCGCCAAGCCCGCGCAGATGCCCGACTACAACAACGAGGGCTTCGCCCTCTCCCCCACCTGCGCGAACGGCACCCGCTCCGTGACGTGGTCCGACGACAGCAACGACGACAACCACGCGCTTCGCAAGGGCAGCGTCACCTGCTGATCCCGCGCGGCCTAGGCCTCCCGGTGCAGGTCGCGCACGCCGGGCAGCTGGTCGTACCCCGCTGCCCGGTACGTGGCCACGGCGGCGGTGTTCGAGGTCGGGGTGCAGACCACGGCGCTCGACGACCCCATCTCCCGGAGCGCGGACGCGGCGGCGATGCCGATCGCCTTGCCGTACCCGTGGCCGCGGTGGTCGCGGTGCACGCCCAGCGGTTCGAGCAGCCCGGGTTTTCCCGGTCCAGCGGACCAGACCGTCACCGCGGCCACGGCGTCATCACCGTTGAAGGCGACGAGGCACCGGGCGTCGTCGTACGTCGGCGCGGCCCGCATCGCGTTCCAGCCGTCAAGGGTGAGGGTGGAACGGGCGAAGGACGCCGCGTGCACTGCGAGCCGTGTGGGCGCCAGATCCGGTCCGACCGTTTCGATGCGCAGGTCGACCCGTTCCGGCGCGGTCGCGAGGTCGCGGCGCAGCGGTGTCCACGGCTCGCCGGGGAGCCATCCCCGCGCGAGCAAGGCCTCCTGGAGCAGGGCGTCCATGGGGGCTTCCACGTCGACCGCTCCCCCGGGCAGCACGCCGCGCTCCGGCGAGGTCAGGTCCGCGACCAGTTGATCGGCCAACTCCTGGTCCTGCCTGGCGTCCGGGGCGATGGTCAGGCGCAGCAGGTCGGGGGCGTCGAGCATCCCCATCGCCAGCACGGTGCCGCCACGGGTCCAGATCCGCACCGCTTCGGCAGTCTTCTGCCGGCCGAAGCGCCAGAACCAACCTAGGTCGCCGGGGTGCAGGTGCACCGACGGCCCGTCGTACTGCCAGTCCCGCAGCGCGCCCACGACCACTGCGAGCCCGTTGACGTCGGGTGTGCCCAGTTCGATCCCCATGGCCACGATCCCACACCACCGCACGCCAGGGCGCACCTGGTTTTGAACGTGCGAAAGCCGTGGCCCAGGGGGTGTGTCCCCTGCACCACGGCCGCACAGCAGGTCAGTGCTTGAAGGCGTCCTTCAGCTTCTCCACACCCTGCTTGAGGTCACCCTTGGCCTGGTCGCCCTTGCCCTCGGCCTCCAGGTCCTTGTCATCGGTGGCGTTGCCGATCGCCTCCTTGGCCTTCCCCTTGAGGTCGTCGGCCTTGGCGTCGATCTTGTTGTCTGCGCTCATGCCCTGGGGATGCCCGAACCAGCGGGATCCAAACCCGTCCAGGTGAACCGTCCGGCTCAGACCGGGCGGCCCACGTTCACCGCGAACTGGCCGAGGTAGTTGCCGGGCGGGGTGTAGCGGGCCACCACGAACACCGACGGGACCGAGAAGATCGTCCCGGCCGGGCAGTTGGCCACCGCGACCGCCACCTGTCTCGTGGACTTCCACACGACCTGGGTGAAGTGGCCGGTCGCCGCGGAGAACCCGGGGTTGTCGTAGTCGTACTTCTTGGCCTCGTCCACCCACAGCCGCACGGCATCGCGCACGCTCAGGGCCGGGGCACCGGCAGCCAGGTTCTCGCCGTAGGCACCCCCGCTGACGGAGTGCTGGAACTTGCACGACCGCGCCCACGCGAGGGCATCGCTGTAGAGCGCGTCGTTCCAGCTCAGCGGCGCGGCCCCGTACCGCGCCCGGGCCTCGTTGTGGGCGGTGAGCGCTTCCTGCTTCAGGTCGAGCGACGGCGCCTCGGCGGCCGGGCTGACAGGTGCGGTGGCCGCGGCGAAGGTCATCACCGCGGACAGGAGTGCACTGGACAACATGTCTCCTCCTTCGCTGGTGTGCCTTCAAGGCATTGCACTCCCTGCACAGTGGACAAACGGACACCACACGTCCGTGGGACGTCGATCGTCGGCGTGTCGTGAACCCACCAACCCGCCGACCTGCACGTACGTCATCTGCGTCCCACCGCGGCTGGCACAGCCGGGAATGCCCTCCCGGAGACGGTTTCAGCCCGCGATGAGGTGTCGCGCGAGCGCGACCCCCTCCACGACAACCAGGATCGCCAGAGCGGGATAAGGCTGGAGGACGAATTCACGACGCACCGCGGTGTCAGCATCCGGTTCAGCTCGGGCCGCATCCCTGGCACGCTCAATGCGGTCAGCGATCTCGCGCTGCACCGAATCACCTCGCAGCCTTGACGCCACCGACCACGCGCCCGCCGCAACCTTCAGGCGCGGCCCGCCGACCAGGTGCAGCACGACCTCATCGGTGCGCTGGACCCAGCTGACCGCCGCGAAGGGCACCCAATGGCGGGTGTAGTAGTTCGTGACCTCCAGCCCTCGCGTGGTCACCACCAACCGCGCGTTCAGCGCGGGCAGCAGCCCGGGCCACAGGCCAGCCCAGAGGACGGCGAGCGCTGCGGCGGTCGTGGGGTAGTCCGCAGCCCCGGGCTGGAACGCGGCGAACCACAGCATCCCCACCAACATCGCCACCGCGGTCCCGCACGCGAGAGCGAACTCACCCCGCCTGCGGATCGTCGTGATCACCTCACCCGAGCGCACGCCCGTTAACCTAGCGCCTGCACTGCCCCGGAGTCAGGGCATCGACATCGGCGTCAGGAGCGGCGACGCCCACTCAGGCGAATCAGGGCAGCGCCGACGAGCAGCAGGAGGGCGGCTGCGGAGAGCCACGGGACGACGGCGAAACCCGTGTGGCTCAGCGGCGGCTGAGCAGCCGGTGGGTTCTCCGGCTCAGGAGCCGATGTGCCCGGGTCGGAACCAGGCGCGCCGGACGTCGGCGGAGTTGATGTCGGTTGAGTCGACGACGGCGGTGTTGTCGTGGGCGGGGTTGTCGTCGGCGGCGCGTCCTGGTCCGCGACGGTGACGGTCACAGCGGCCGTGTTGTCGTCCCCCGTGCTGTCGGTGGCCGCACTCAGGGTCGCTTGGTTCGTCAGCGCGCCGGGGGTGTCGAGGCGGGCCTTGAGCGTCAGCGTGGGTGCGGTGCCGGGGGCGACGGGGCCGAGGGTCCACGCACCGGTGGTCGCCGTGAACGTGCCCTGGCTGGGTTCGGCCGACAGGAGGGTCACCCCTGCCGGGATCCGGTCGGTGACAGTCGCGTCGGGGGCCTGCGAGGGTCCCTCGTTGGTGGTGGTGATGGTCCAGGTCAGGGTGTCGCCCACGGTCGGGTTCGGGGTGTCGGCAGTCTTGGCCACGGCCAAGGCGGACCGGCGGGTCACCGCCGGGGTGGCGGTGGCCGCGTTGTCCGCCGGGTTGGTGTCCGGGGTCCCGGAGGCGACGGCGGCGGTGTTGGCGAGGGTGTCGCCTTGCAGGGCCGGGTCGACCGCGGTGATGAGGGTGACCCGGGCGGACCCGGCAGGCGGCAGGTCAGCGAGGGTGCAGCGGACCGTGCTGTCGACAACGGCGCAGGTGCCGCCGGTGGAGGCGGTGAGGCGGGTGCCGGTGGGCAGGGCGTCGGTGACGACCACCCCGCGCGCCAGCGAGGGGCCCGCGTTCGCCACGTCGAGGGTCCAGGTGGTGTCGCGGCCGGGGACCACCGGTCCGTCCGCGGTCTTGGTGATCGACAGCGCGGCTGCCGCGGCGAGCGTCGTCGAGGCCGTTGCGGTGTTGTCCGCGGGGGTGACCTCGGCCGAGGTGGAGACGACCGTCGCCGTGGTGGTCGCCGCTGCCGCCGTCGCGTCCGGGTTCACCACGCCGGTGAACACCAGCGGGGTGGAGCCGCCCGGGGCCAGGTCACCGAGTCGGCACACCACCCTCCCGTCAACGGCTTGGCACCCGCTGGGCAGCGCGCCCAGGGTGACCCCCGCGCTGGCGGCCAGGGTGACCACGGCATCGCGAGCCGTTGACGGGCCGCGGTTGTCCGCGGTCACCTGCCAGGTGATCGTCTCCCCCGGACGGGCCGAGGTGCGGTCGGGGACGTTGGTGATGACCAGGTCCGAGCGCGCCGCGGCGGTGCCCGCCACCGAGGCCGTGTTGTCCGCGGGGTCCGGGTCGGCGGCGTCGGCGGCCACCGTCGCCGTGTTGGAGAGGGTGTCGGGCACGAAGTCCGCGGCGATCCCGACGCGGATGGTCACGGTTGCCGACGCTCCCGGTGCCAGGACGCCCAGGTCGCAGGTCACCAGCTGCCCGGAGGTCGTGCACGTGCCGGTCGTGCTTACCACGGCCAGGACGCGCTGACCCGCGCCGATCACGTCGGTGAGGGTGACCGCCGCCGAGGACGGGCCCGCGTTGGCGGCCACGAGCGTGAACACGGCCTCCCCACCGGGGACGACCGGGTCAGGGGCGAGGGAGTTGGTCACGGAGACGTCGGCGGAGCGGCCGACCGCCGTGGTCGCCTGGGCTGTGTTGTCGGCCTGGTCGGGATCGGTCACCGAGGAGCTGGTCGTCGCGGTGTTGACCAGTTGCGCCCCTGCGAAGCTCGGCGCGATCCGCCCCACCACCGACAGCACCCGACTCGCGCCGGGCTCCAGGGTGCCCAGTGCGCACCGCACGGTCGTCCCGGTCAGGGCGCAGGGCTGGTCGGCCGAGACGAACTCGACGCCGGCGGGCAGCGCGTCGAGCAGCACGACGTCCCGTGCCTGCGACGGGCCGTCGTTGCGGGCGGTGAGCTGCCAGGTGACCTGCTCCCCCGCCGAGGCCGACGCTGGGCCGCCCACCGCCACGGCGATGTCCGCCGCAGTGGCGACGGCCGTGGTCAGGTCGACCACGTCGTTGGCGGGCACCGGGTCGGCGGTGGCGGACTCGACGCCGGCTCGGGCGGTCAAGGCGCCGGTGAGGTCGGCGGGCACCGTGCCGCGCACGACGATCCGCACCACGGCGTCAGGCGGCAGGTCTCCCAGGTCGCAGGCAACTGTGTCGTCGCAGGTCACCCCGGGTGGGGCCACGACCGTGACGTCGCGCAGGCCGTGGGCGAGCAGCAGCCGCGCGCGGGCGGCGGTGGCGGGCCCGGTGTTGCGGACCTCCAGGTTGACTGCGGTTTCACTGCCTGCAACAGGCGGCACCGGGTCGACGACGCCGGTCACCGACAGCTCGGCCCGGACATCGACGGGGGTCGACAGCGCCGCGCTGTTGTCGGCCGGGTTCGGGTCACCGGTGGCGGAGGTCAGCTCGGCGGCGGTGGCCAGGGTGCCGGTGTAAGCCGGGTCCACCGTGCCCCGCAGGACGACCACCACGGTGCTGCCGGGGGCCAGGTCACCGAGTTCGCACACGACGGCGGTCGAGCAGGTGACCCCTGCGGGGGCCACGACCTCGACGTCGCGCAGCCCGGCGGGCACCGGCAACGACACCCGCGCTCCCGTCGCCGTGGACGGGCCCGCGGACCGAATGGTGGCGGTGATCGCCAGCGGGCGGCCCGCCGCTGCGGTGGCCGGGTCGGCGGCGAGCGCAAGGGACAGGTCCGCGGTGGCGCCGACCGGCGAGCTGAGGGTGTCGGTGTTGTCGGCGGGGTCGGGATCGGTGGTCGCCGCTTCCGCAGTGATCGTGGCGGTGAAGGGCCCGGTGAAGGTCGGGGGCACGGTCGCCCGCACCTCGAACACGGCTTCACCGCCTGGGTCGAGTGAACCGATGGTGCAGGAAGCGGTGGTGTTGTCGCCGTTGGTGTCGCAGAGCGCGCCGATCGGCGGCACGACGACCACGCCGATCAAGCCCGGCGGCAGCGTCGCTGTCAGCGTGGTGCCCACTGCCGTGGACGGCCCATCGTTGCGGAGCCGGGCGACCACCGTCACCGGAGACCCGGCGGTCGGCGCACTCGGGGTGATCGCACCGCTCGCCACCAGGTCGGCGCTGGTCGCGACCGGCACGAGGGCGGACACCGCGTTGTCCGTCGGATCGGGGTCGGTGACCGGGGACGAGGCGGCGGCGCTGAACGCGAGCCCGCCCACGGTGGACGGCGCGACGCGACCACGCACGACGATCGTCACCACCCCGTCGGGCGGTACCGCGCCGATCGCGCAGGACACGGTGTTATCGCAGGTGACGCCCGGGGGCGCGACGACCTCCACGTCCGTGGCACCGGCGGGCACCGGGATGTCCAAGCGCACCTGCCTGGCCGTCGACGGGCCGGTGTTGCGGACCGACGCGGTGGCGGTGAACGGCGCGCCCGCGGTGAGCGCCGGGACGTCGAGGGCCACGACGAGATCGGCGGAGGAAGCGAGCGGTGCGATGATGGTGGCGGTGTTGTCCGCCGGATCCGGGTCGTTCGACGGCGACGTGGCGGTCGCGGTGAAGGTCAGCGAGGCGGCGGCCGCGTCGGGTGCCACGGTGCCCCGCACGACGAACACCAGCTCAGCGCCGGGCTGTGTGGTGCCCAACGCGCAGGAGACGCTGTTGTCGCAGGTGACACCAGCCGGAGCCGTTACCTCGACGCCGGTGAACCCGGCCGGGACCGGCACGGTGAGGGTAGCGCCGACCGCAGTGGACGGCCCGGTGTTGCGGACGGTCACCCGCACCTCGGCGGGCGATCCGGCGGTCAGTTGCGCGGGCTCGACCGCGACCGCGGCGGTGAGGTCGGCGGCTACAGCGACCGGCGCGCTGAGGGTGCTCGTGTTGTTGTTCGGCGTCGGATCGGCGGTGGTTGAGGTCGCCGTGGCGGTGAACGCCACAGTGGGCGCGGTGACCTCCGCGGCGAGCGCGGCCCGCACGACGATGCGGAGTTCCGTGCCGGGCGCGAGCAGGCCAGCGGTGCAGGAGATGGTCGAGTCGCAGGTGACGCCCGGGGGCGCTTCGACGACCACGTCCCGCGCGCCTGCCGGGACCGGCAACGTGAAGGAGATGCCCGCTGCGGTGGCCGGACCGGAGTTGCGGATGACGGTGGTGGCGGTGAACGGCGCCCCTGCTGTGAGCGTGCCCGGGTCGACGGTGGTGCTGGTGGACAGGTCGGCGGCGGCGTTGACCCCGGCGAGGACGGCCGCGGTGTTGTTCGCGGTGTCCGGGTCGGGGGTGGTCGCCTGCGCGGCGGCGGTGAACGCCAGCGAGCCGCCGGTGAAGTCCGGTGACACCGTGCCGCGCACCGTGGCGACCACCTCGGCACCGGGGTCGAGGGCGGGCAGGGTGCAGGCCGCGGTGGCGTCGCAGCTACTGCCCGGTGGGCCGGTGACGGCCACTCCCACCACGCCAGCCGGGATCGGCAGGGTGAAGCGGGTGCCGAGCGCGGTGGACGTTCCCCCGTTGCGGATGGTCGCGGTCGCGGTGAACGGCGTCCCCGCGGACAGCGCGGTCGGGTCCACAGCCAGGGTGATCGCGACGTCGGCGGATGCATCGACCTGCGCAGAGGCGGTGGCGGAGTTGTTGTCCGGCAACGGGTCCGCGGTGGGAGATGCGGAGGTAGCGGTGAAGTCGAGCCGATCGCCGGTGAAGTCGGGGGCGACGACGGCCCGCAGGGTGATGACGAGCTCGGCCCCGGGCGCGAGGGTGCCCAGGGTGCAGGACCCGTCAGAGCCGCAGGTGACCCCGGCCGGGCCGGTGTAGGTGAGTTGACCGACGCCAGTGGGCGCGGGCAGCGTCAGAGTGGCGTCTGCGGCGTTCGACGGGCCGGTGTTCCGCACGGTCGCAGTGATCGTCACCGGTGTACCCGCGTTGACGTTGACCGGATCCACCACAGCGGCGACCGTCAGGTCTGCGGACGATCGGACAGTCGCGTTCAGGGTGGTGGCGTTGTCGGCCGTGTCCGGATCTGCGGTGGCGGCCGTCGCGGTGATCGGGAATTGCAGCGAGGTGCCGGTGAAGCCCGCGGACACCACACCGCGCACTGTCACGGTCGCGTTGGTGCCCGGTGCCAGCGGGGGCAGCGTGCAGCGCACTGACGAGTCGCAGGTGGACCCCGGTGGCGCGATGACCTCGATGCCCTCCGCACCCGCCGGGATCGCGACCATGACGGTCAAGCCCGCGGCGGTGGAGGGACCCGCGTTGTCGATGGTCGTGGTCGCGGTGAACGGCGCGCCCGCGACCAGGTCGGTCGAGTTCAGCGCGGCGGTGACCCGCACGTCGGCCTCAGCGCGGACAGCCGCAGTGGTCGTTGCGGTGTCGTTGCCCGCAACGGGGTCGTTCGGGCTCGCTGCGGTGGCGTTCGCGGTCAGCTCGCCGGTGAGGTCGGCGGCGACGGTGCCGCGCACCTCGACCACGACCTCCTGGTTCGGCTGGAGCGTGCCGAGCGTGCAGCGGAACCCGGGGTCGCACACCACTCCGGGCGGGGCGATCACGGTGACTTGGGTGAGCCCGGTCGGGATGGGCAGGTCCAGGGTGCCGCCGGTCGCCGTCGACGGACCCAGGTTCGCCACGGTGGCCCTGATCGTGGCCGAGGACCCCGCGACGAGGTCAGTCGGACCGATCACCACCCCCACGCGCAGGTCGGCGCGGGTCTGGACGGGCACGGTGATCTCGACGGCGTTGTCAGTGGGATCCGGGTCGGGCACCGGGGCGGTGACGGCCGGTCGCAGTGTCAGCGAGCCGGTGAACGCCGGGTCGACGGTACCCCGCACGACCACCACGACCTCGCCCGTCGGCGCGAGGGAGTCAATGGTGCACTCGACGGCCTGGTCGCAGGTGACCCCGGCGGGCGCCTCGATCCGCACGTCCAGCAGCCCAGTAGGCACCGGGACTGACAAGCGGGTGCCTGCGGCCGTGGAAGGCCCGTTGTTGCGGACCGTGACGGTCGTGGCCAGCTCGGTGCCTGCCACGGCGGGGTTCGGCACGGCCTCGGCGGTCACGGCCAGCGCGGCCGATGCCCCGATCCCGGCCACGTCCTCGGCGGTGTTGTCGCCGGGGACCGGGTCCGTGGTGGTGGCCGAGACGGTGGCGGTGGCGCGGAGTTGATCGCTGGCGTCCGGGGCGAGGACACCGCGCAGCACGACGACGAGTTCGCCGTCCGGCAGCAGCGAGTCGACAGTGCAGCGCACCGCGTCGGTGCAGGTGACCCCGACGGGCGCGGTGACGGTCACGTCGCGCACCCCGGCGGGCACCGGCACGTCGACCGCGACCCCGGTGGCTGTGGATGGGCCGCGGTTGACCACGACGGCGGTGATCTCCACCGGTGAGCCCGCCACCGGCGCATCCGGGGCCAGCGTGACCCGCACCCCCAGGTCGGCCACGGGCACGACCGGGCGCGTCGCGCTGGCGGTGTTGTCGGCCGGGTCGGCGTCGGGTGTGCCGGAGGCGACCGTCGCGGTGACGGTGAGGTTGGGCCCGCTGTAGGACGGGTCGAGACGCCCGGTCAGGGTGATCACGACCTCGGCTCCGGGGGCGACGGCACCGATCGTGCAACTGCCGTCCAAGGCGCAGGTCACGCCGGGCGGAGCGGTGAACACCGGGTCGAGCAGGCCAGCGGGCACGGGGATGCCCGCGGTGGTGCCCGCGGCCGTGGAGGGGCCGCTGTTGCGAGCGGTGACCTTGACCGTGACCGGGGTACCCGGCGTGAGCGTCGGCTGCTCGACCTCCACGCCGATCCCCAGTCCGGCGTCCGCGCCAACGGGAGTCGTGACCGTCGTCGAGTTGTTGTCCGGCAGCGGGTCCGGGCTCGTCGCGGTCGTCGAGGCGGTGAAGGCGATGGCTGGACCGGTGTAGTCGGCGGCGACCCGGCCCCGCAGCACCACGACGACCTCCGCGGTCGGGTAGAGGGTGCCGATGGTGCAGGCGATGGTCTGGTCGCAGGTGGTGCCGCCGGGGGCGGTGACCTCGACGCCCTCCACTCCTGCCGGTACCGGGAGCGAGAGCGCGACCCCGGTCGCGGTGGACGGGCCGTCGTTGCGGACCGTCGCGCTGGCGGTGAACGGCGACCCGGCGACCAACTGGCCGGGATCCACCGCCAACCCGACCCGGACGTCCGCGGCCACGACCGCGGGTGTGGTGGGGGAACTGGTGTTGTCGGCGGGATCAGGGTCCGTGACCGGGGACGAGACCGTGCTGGTCACGGCGATCTCGGCCCCGGTGAAGGAGGGGGCGACGGTGCCGCGCACCACCACGTCGAAGGATGCGCCGGGCGCGATGTCCCCGAGGGCGCAGGACACGGTGGTGTCGCACGTGATCCCGGCAGGTGCGGTGACCGCGACGTCGACCACGCCATCGGGGACAGGCAGGGCGAAGGTCGCCCCGGCAGCGGTCGAGGGGCCGTCGTTGCGGATCGTGGTCGTGGCCGCGAACGCGCCACCCGCGACCAAGGGGGTGGGTTCGACCTTCGTCACCGCCGACAGGTCGGCAGACCTGCCCACTGGCGCGGACGCAGAGGCGGAGTTGTTGTCGGGCAGGTCGTCCGGGCTGGTCGCGCTGACCACTGCCGTGGCGGTCAGGGTGCCCGTGAAGCCAGCGGAGACAGTGCCGCGCACCACCAGCACGGCCTCGGCGCCGGGCAGCAACGTCCCGACGTCGCAGGCGGCTGAGGCGTCGCAGGTCACCCCGGGCGGGCCGGTGACGGTCACGCCCTCCACACCGGACGGAACGGGTGCCGACAACCGGACGCCGGTGGCCGTGGACGGACCGTTGTTGGCGACCGTGGCGGTGATCGTGATCGGGGACCCGGCGACCGGGGCGGTCGGGTCGAGCGCGATCGCGGCGCTGACATCGGCCGAGACGCCGGCGGCGGTGGTGTCCGTGGCGGAGTTGTTGGTGGGGTCGGGGTCCGGGGTGGCTGCGCCGATCGACGCGGTGGCCGTCAGGTCGGCGTCGGTGTAGGCGGGCGTGAGCCTGCCGCGCACCACGATCCGCACCTCACCGACCGGCAGGGCGGCGGCGGTGCACGCGGCCGTGGCGTCGCAGGTGAACGACGGCGGGACCTCGACCTGGACGTCCTCGACCCCGGCGGGGATGGGCAGGGTGAACCGCACGTCGGCGGCGTTCGACGGACCGGCGTTGCGCACGGTGGCGGTGAAGGTGACGGGGCCGCCCGCGAGCACCGGGTCCGGGCTCGTCGCGAGCTGCACGCCGAGGTCGGCCGAGGGCCTGACAACGGTGCTGGCGGTGGCGGTGTTGTCGCCGGGGTTCGGGTCCTGGGTGTCGGCGGCGGTGATCACGACCGCGGACACGACCGGCCCGGTGAACCCGGGGTCGATGGTGGCCCGCAGGGTCAGCCGGACCGCACCGCCCGCCCCGGGGGCGAGGTCTCCGATGGTGCAGCGCAAGTCCGCCCCGCAGGTGACCCCGGTGGGCCCGGTGAGGGTCGCCCCCGTGGTGCCGGTCGGTGCTGTGGCGGTGACGACGACACCGCGCGCGGTCGACGGCCCGCGGTTGAGCGCGACCACCGTCCAGGACGCGGGCAGGCCCGGGGTGACGCTCGCGGCGTCCGGGATGATCTCCACCGCCACGCCCGCCACCGGGGTGACCTCGCTGGTGGCGCTGTCGGAGCGGCCATCGGGCTGCTGCGCGGGGTCCGGCTCCGCGACCGGGGAGTTGAGGGTGACCGTGCTGGTCAGGGTTGTGGCGGTGGAGTCCGCGGCGAGCACGCCGGAGACGCGGACGGTGGCGGTGGCGCCGCTGCCGAGGGTCGCCAGGGAGCAGCGGACGCGGCGGTCCTCGACGGTGCAACTGCCCTGCGTGGTCTGCGCGGACACCTCACCGACACCCTCGGGCAGGTCTTGGACCAGCTCGGCCGGTGCGTCGGAGGGCCCGAAGTCGCGCACCACCGTCTCCCACGTGACCCGGGTGCCCGGGACGACCGTGGCGGGACCGGTCAGGTCGGCGAACAAGTCCGCGAGCCTGCCCACCCCGGTCGTCGTGGTCGCGGTGTTGTCGGCGGCGTCCGGGTCAGCGGTAGCCGACTGCACCGAGGCGGTGGACACCAGCGAGTCGCCGAGGAACGACGGGCTCAGCCCGACCGGCACCCGGACCGCGGGCGCGGCGCCCGGGGCGACGTCACCCAGTTCGCACACGACCGTGCGCCCGACGACCCGGCAGGTGCCCTGGTCGGCCGTGATGTCCCCGAGCACCTCGGTGCCAGTGGGCAGCGGCAGCGACACGACCACCTGCCGGGCGGTCGACGGGCCGGTGTTGGTCGCGGTGGCGGTGTGCAGGGCCGTGCGGCCCGGCACCGCCGGGTCGGGGTCGACCACCAGGGCCACGGCCACGGCGGCGGACGTCGTGACCTCGACCCGGGAGACGACGGAGTTGTCCCGGCCGTCCGGGTCCGGGGCCGCCGAGGCCGCGGAGGCGCGGGCGTCGAGGGCGGAGCCCGCGAAGTCGGGGCGGACGGTGCCGCTGATGCGCAGCACGACGCTCGCGCCGGGGGCGATGTCCCCGAGGTCGCAGACCGTGGGCGAGGTGCAGCCGGGGTTGTCGGCGGTGAGGTCGACGAGGCCGTCCGGCAGCGCGCCGGTGAGCTGGACCGCCCTGGCGGTGGAGGGGCCGTCGTTGGCGACGGTGATCGTGTACGCGACGCCTTGGCCCGCGGTGACGGTGGCGGGCGAGTCGACGGTGAGCGAGAGGTCGGCGGACTCGGTGGCCGAGGCGGTGACGGACCCGCTGTTGTCGACGGGGTCCAGTTCGGTGGTCGGGCTGGTCGCGGACGCGGTGTTGGTGATCGGGTCGGTGACCCCGTCCGCGATGACGCCGGTGACGGTCACCTCGACCGGTGCGGCGCCTGCGGCGACGGTGCCCAGCTCGCAGCGCACGGTCGCGCCGGTCACCGCGCAGGTGCCGCGCGGGGTGGAGGCCGCGATCGCGCCGATCGTGGTGGGGATGGTGTCGGTGAGCACGACGGACTGCGCGTCGGACGGGCCCGCGTTGGACACGTCGACGACGAAGGTCACCGGGGCGCCTGCGATCGGCGGTCCGGAGGTGATGGCCTTGGACACCTGGAGGTTGGCCGCTGGGGCGACGGTGGCGGTGGTGTCCGCGGTGTTGTTGCCCGGGTTGGGGTCGAAGGTGGGTGAGGTGGCGGTGGCCGAGCTGATCACGTTCGGCGCGGTCGTGCTCGCGGCCAGCACGGCGGTGGTGGTGACGACGGCCGAGGCGCTGGGCGCGAGGTCGCCCAGCTGGCAGGTGACGGTGCGGCCGTTCACCCCGCAGGTACCCGCCGGGGTGGTGGCGGTGACCTCGCTGAGGCCCTCGGGCAGTTCCTGGGTCAGGACTGCGGCGGACGCGATGGACAGGCCGCCGTTGACCGTGGTCGCCGTCCACGTCAGCCGCCTGCCGGGGACAGCGGTCGCCGGGCCCGAGAGGGTGGTCGCCAGATCGGCGGAGCGGGTCGCGGGCGTCGTGGCGGAGTCGGTGTTGTCGGTGGTCACCGGGTCCGCGGTCTGGGCCGTGACCTCGGCACCGACCGTCAGGTCGCCCGCGTAGCCGGGTTCGACGGTGCCGGTGAGGGTGATCTCCACCGTCTCCCCCGCCGGGATGCCGCCGAGGGCGCAGGTGGCGGTGGCGACGGTGGTGGAGCAGGTGCCGCCGGGCCAGGTGGCCCGGGCACCCGCCAGGTAAGCGGGGATCGCCAGGGTCACCTGCACGCCGCCGGCGTCGGACGGACCGCCGTCACGAACGCGCACGGTCCAGCTGGCGGGACCGCCCGAGGTGACCGGGGGCGGGGCGATGACGTCGACGGACAGGTCGGCCGAAGGCTGGACGGCCGTGGAGCTGGTGGCCGTGTTGTTCACCGTCGTCGGGTCGGACGTGCCCGCGGCCACCGAGCCGGTGAGGACCAGCCGCGTGTCGCCGAAGCCCGCGGCGAGCAGGCCGCTGACGGCCACCGCTGCCGACGCGCCGGGTGCCAGGTCACCGACCACGCACCGCACCCGCTGCCCGGTGATCACGCACCCGGGCGTGGGTCGCGGGGTCGTCCCGGCGGGCAGGTCGGCGGTGACGACGACCTCCCGGGACAGCGACGGCCCGCCGTTGGTGGCGGTGAACGTCCAGGTCACCGGCGCGCCGGGCACCACGAGGTCGGGCGCGGCCACGACGTCGAGCCGCAGGTCGGCGCTGCTGGTGGTGTCGGAGACGGCCGAGGAGGTGTTGTCGGACAGGTCGGGGTCGGTGGAGTCGGTGGTGACCGTCGCGGTGTTGGTGACGCTGGTGCCCGCGTAGTCGTCGGCGAGCACGCCGGTGACCGTGACGATCGCCGAGCCGCCCGCCGGGATGGTGCCGACCGCGCAGCGCACCCGGTCGGGCGCGACGGTGCAGGTGCCGAGGCTGCCCTGGGCGGACTGCCAGCGCAGGCCGGCGGGGGCCGGGTCGTCGACGACCACCCCGTAGGCCGAGGACGGCCCGTCGTTGCCCACCACGACCTGCCAGGTCGCGCTGCCGCCCGCGACCGGGGCGCCCGAGGTGAGCAGGGTCTGGGCCGAGACGTCGGCGGTGGCGCCGACCTGGCCCGAGGCGGTGGCGGTGTTGTCGGAGCCGTCGGGGTCGGCCACGGAGGCCGAGGCGGTGACCGTCGCGGCGAACGTCGAGCCCGCGGGCAGCCCGGAGGCGGGGACGAACACCACGTCGGCGGTCACGGTCGCGCCCGCGGCCACGACCGGCCAGGTGCACCGCGCGCTGCCACCCTCGAACACGCACGTCCCGTCCGCGCTGGGCGTGGCAAAGGCGTAGGTGCTGTCGGCGGGCGCGGGGATGGTGAGGATGACGTCGCGGGCCTGCGACGGGCCATCGTTGACCGCGCCGAGCCGGAAGGTCGTGGGGGTGCCCGCGACGACGGGGCCGGAGACGATCACGGCGGTGGCGCGCAGGTCGGCGTTGGCGGTGACGCCTTGGCTGGCGGTGGCGGTGTTGTTGTCGGCGTTGGGGTCGCTGGTGCTGGTGGTGACGACGGCCGAGGCGCCGAAGGTGGGGCCGTCGTAGTCCGGCGGCAGTTGCAGCACGATGGTCAGCGTGACGATCTCGCCCCGGTCGAGGTCTCCGAGCGTGCACGTCAGCTGGCCGTCGGCGGGGATGCAGGCGGGCGGGGCCTCCAGCACGAGGACACCGGGCGGCAGCGACTCGACGACCACCACGTCGCGCGCGACGGAGGTGCCGTTGTTGGTGATCGTGATCGTGTGCTGGCTCGGGCCGCCCGCCACGGCGGTGCCGGTCGAGAAGTGGGCCTCCGCCGCCACGTCCGCCTCTGTGGTCACCGTGGAGCGGACGGTGGTGGGCGGCTCGGGTGTCGGGTCCGGTGTGGACGAGCCGACGGCCGCCGAGGTGATCAGCTCGGTGCCCGCGGGGGTGTCGGCGGGCACCGACGCGGTCAGCACCACCGAGACCGCGCGCCCGGGTTCGAGCGTGCCGAAGTCGCACTGCACGCCCTTGCCGCTCGGGGTCGGGGTGCACGTACCCAGTTGCGTCTCCACACCACCGGGCAGCAGGGTCAGGCCGTCGGGCAGGGTGGCGGAGAACCGGGCGGCCGAGGCCGAGGACGGGCCCACGTTGGTGGCGGTGAAGGTCAGCACGACCGCCGCGCCCGCGCGCACCGGTTCCGGGGTGGCGGTGCCCGTCAGCCGCAGGTCCGCGCTCTGCACGACCGCGGTGCTGGTGGTGGTGACCACCTCGCCGCCCGGTGTCGGGGTGGCGGAGGTGACCCGCGCGGTGTTCTCCACCGTGCCCGAGGCGGTCGGGGAGACCACCACGACCAGGGTGACCTCGTCGCTGGCCCCGGCGGGCAGGCGCGCGATGGTGCAGCGCAGGTCCCGCCCGTTGGTGACGGTGCACGAGGCCAGCGACCCGGCCGCGGAGATGATCGCGAGGGTGTCCGGGACGACGTCGGTGATCACGACGTCGACGGCGTCGGACGGCCCGTTGTTGGTCGTCTTCACGCGGTAGGTGGCCCGCGCACCCGCCACGAGCGGGGAGGTGTCGACACTGGACTCCGCGACGATGCCCGCTCGGGCGGTGACGGACGTGGTGCGGGTGGCCGAGTTGTTGGAGGTGTCCGGGTCGGGGGTGGACGAGCCCAGGGTGAGCGAGAACGAGCGCGGCCCCGGTGGGCTGGCGGAGGAGATCCGCCCGGTGGCGTCGATCCGCACCGACTGGCCGCTGGCGAGCGTGCCGACCGGGCAGGACACCCGGCCGCCCGAGACCGCGCACGCGGTGCCGCCGACGGACGCGGCCAGGTCCAGCACCCCGTCCGGCAGGTCGGCGGTGACGACGACGTCCCGGGCGTCGGACGGCCCCGCGTTGTCCACCGTCACCGAGCGGGTGAACCGCTCACCCGCGACGAACGGCCCGGGGTCGTCGACACCGGTGATCCGCGCGTCGGCGATGGCCCGGACGGCGGTGGTGACGCTGGTGGTGTTGTTGGCGGCGCTGGGGTCCGGGGTGGGCGAGGTGACCGAGGTCGAACTGGTAGCGGGGGTGCTCGCGCGACCGGACGGCACTCGCACCTCGATGGAGACGCGCGCGGTGGCGCCGCCGGCGAGGTCGCCCAGGGTGCAGCGCACTTCGCCGCCGAACACCGCGCACGAGCCCGCGGAGGTGGTGACGGTCCCTGCGACGAGGCCGTCCGCGAGGGTTTCGACCAGGGAGGCGCCCAGGGCGGTCGACGGGCCGTTGTTGGTGACGGCGATGTCGTAGGTGACCGCCCGGCCCGCGACGACCTCGGCGGCGCTGGCGGTCTTGGTCACGCTCAGGTCCGCCTGGGCGGTGACGTTCGCGACGTGGGTGGCGGTGTTGTCGGCCGGGACGGGGTCGGTGCTGGCCGAGGTCGCCGTGGCGGTCGTGGTGAACCCGCCGCTGGGCACCGTGCCGGGGGTGTTCGCCCGGATGGTCACCGTGGTGCTCGCTCCGGGCGCGAGGGTGCCCAGGGAGCAGGACACCGTCTGCCCGAGGGTGCAGCTGCCCTGGCCGGTCACGACCGAGGTCGGGGTCAGGCCTGCGGGGAAGACGTCGGACAGGGTGGTGCCGTCCGCGGTCGACGGTCCCCGGTTCGTGACGACGAGCGTGTACACCAGCGGCTGCCCGGCGATGACGGTGCCCGGCTCGGCCGTGGTGGTGACGTTGAGGTCGCTGACCCTGGTGCTGGAGACCGACACGGACGCGGTGTCGTTGGTGGTGTCGTCCTGGCGGGTGGACGTGGTGGCGTTGACCGTCTCGACGAGGGCCCCCGCGGGCCGGTCCTGGGCCAGCTCCACGCGCAGCGCCACCACCGTCGAGCTGCCCGCCGGGATGGTGCCGAGCGGGCAGCTCACGGCGTCGGCGGTGACCGCGCACGTGCCGGTGGTGGGCGCGGCGGACACGACCCGGACCCCGACGACGGCGGGGAGAGCGGCGACGACGTCCCGCGCGTCCGAGGGGCCGGGGTTGCTGATCGTGACGGTGAAGTTGGTGCGGTTGCCCGCCGCAGGGGCCTGGTCGGCCGCGGTGATGGCCGCCCGGAGGTCTGCGAGCGGGGACGCCGGGGCGCTCGCGGTGGCGGTGTTGTCGGCGGGGTTTCCCTCGGGTGTGCTCGACACGGTCGAGGACGTCGCAGCGAGGGTGGCGCCCGTGTAGGAGGACGCGACGGCGAGCACGATGGTCGTGGTGAAGGACGCGCCGGGGGCGAGCGAGCCCACCTCGCAGCTGACCGTGCCCGACGCCCCGGTGCACCCGGTGGCGGAGACGAGGGTCGTCCCCGCGGGCAGCGTGGTGCTCAGGGCGACGTCTCGGGCCAGCGAGGGGCCAGCGTTGGTCACCGTGGCCGTCATCGTCGCCTGCCCGCCCGGCACGACCGGGCTGGTGGTGAAGGCGCTGCTGACCTTGAGGTCCGAAGTCCGGGTGACGGTGGTCGACGCCGTCGCGGTGTTGTTCGCGGCGACGTCGTCGGCGGTGCTCGCGGCGACCCGCACGGAGTTGGTGACCACCCCGTCGCCGGAGTCGGCGCCGATCCTGGCCACGATCGGCACGGACACTGTGGCGCCGTTCGGCACGGACCCGAGCTGACAGGTGACGACCTGCCCGGAGGGTGTGCAGGTGACCCCGGCGGGGGTGGTGGCCGACTCGAAGGACAGGCCCGCGGGCAGGGTGTCGGTGAGCGTGACGCCCGTGGCGGCGTTCGGCCCCTGGTTGACCGCCGAGATGGTGTAGGTCAGCGTCTGGCCCGCGTTCTGCGAGGGCGTGGAGGCCGTCTTGGTGGCGGCGAGGTCGGCCAGGGCGCGCACCGGGGTGGTGACGTCGTTGCCGGTGAAGGTGAACGTGCGGTTGATCGTCCTGGCGCGGTAGTCGAGCGCGGGGGTGTTGGTGATCGTGGTCCCGGACGCGGCCCGGGTGACGGTCGCGCGGAAGCGGGCGGCGATCGAGGCGCTGGGGGCCACGGTGCCGCCCGCTGTCGCCGTCGCCCCGGACCCGACGCGGAACCGGACGGTCCTGTCCGCGGCCGTGTAGTCGCTGCTGTCATCGCCCGCGGCATCGGTCTTCGGCCCGGTGGAACCGCCGGAGTCGGTGTCGACGACCAGGCTGCCCGGCACGTAGTCCACCCCGGCGGGCAGGGCGTCGCGGATGGTCGAGCTGTCGGCGAAGTCGCTGCCGGAGTTGGTGAAGGCGAGCCGGTATTCCAGCACGTCGCCGGGTTGGGCCGGGTCGTTGCCGTTGAGGTTGACCACGGTCTTGCTGACCGAGTTGAACTGCGGGGTGAACAGGTCGATCTGGCTGGTGACGATGCCCGGGTAGTAGGCGTCGCCGGTGGAGGTGAGGTTGATCGTGGTGGCCGTGCTGCCGTTGGGGAGCACGTTGACGGTGCCGATCCGCCCCACGTCGACGCCGAAGTTGTTCAGCTGGTTGGGCGTCCGCCCGGCCTGGTCGACCCCGCCGTCGCTGACCCGCGAGTCGAAGAAGTTCGCCGCGGGCCGGGTGGCGTCGGACAACGTCGTGCTGCCCAGCTTGAGCGCGTCGCCGGTGGTGCCCAGGTCGCCTTCCCAGGCCACGACGCCGACCGAGGCGTTGACCTGCCCGACCGGTGGGGTGAGGAACCCGGCGACCGGGAGGTCGACGTTGCTGTTGCTCGCCGAACTGGTGCTGACGTCGGCGAACCCCTCGAACACCCGCAAGCTGCGGGTGGGCAGCGCCGCGTTGCGGTAGGCCACGACCAGCGACCAGCCCGCATACCGGTCCACACCCGTCGCGGCCCCGATGTCGGCCACGGCGTACACGCCGTTGCCCGCCGCCTTGACCTGGGCGGTCACGTCGACCGCAGCCTGGTAGGGCCCGCCGTCGGCGCCCGCCAGGGCGCTGGGCTGGATGAGGGTCTGCGCGTCCAACGTGGTGTAGGCGCCGCCGGGCGCGCGGAACTTGGCCGTGCCGACCGGTTTCGTCGGCGCCACGCCGTTGGACCCGGCGACCGTCCGCCCACCCCACACCAACCGCGCGTAGAGCACCGTCGACCCGCTGGGCATCGCCAACGTCGCCGTCGACGAGTTCGACGTGGAGCTGTCCCCGTCGACGTCGACGAACACCATGTTGTAGGCGTTGTTGTTGTTCGCCGCCCCAGCCGCCGACCCGGTCCGCGCCGCGGCGCACCCCGACGCCGTGGACGGGCAGTCCATCGACGTGGACCCGATCAACGCGATCGCCCCGTTGTCCTCCGCCCCGAACACCACGTCGAAGCTGTCCCGGACCGACGCCTCCGCCACCCGAGCCCCCAGCACCGGCGCCAGGACGGCCACCAGCGCCACGACCACGCCGATGACAAGCGACCGTCTCCCGGCCCCACCACGCCTCGTCCTCATGACGGCGCCCTCCACCCCAGTCAGATGAGCCTCAGCTTAAGAAAGCCCACCGACAAAACGCCCTCTGTGGACACCGATCGGGATTGCGCTACGCCCGATAAGGCGACGCCCACAGCAAAGCGTCATCGCACCGGCCGAGCCCTCACCCGGCTGGGGTTTCGGGGAGAGGAAATGCGGGCCGCGCGCAGCAGCTCAGTACACAGTGTGGAGTGAGGGGTCGAAGCAGTGCGGCTGGGAGCTGCCACCGGTCCCTGGACGATCCTGATGGGCAAGATCAGGTCGTGCGAACCACGACCAGCGACGACGGGGTGACGCTGATCGCCAGGCAGACCGGCTCTGCGGCGGTGGCGAGGCGGAAGGAGATGTCGGTGCGGGACTGGAAGACCGACATGCCCAAGGCCGCGAAGTAGCCGTCGAGGTCGAGGGTGAGCCGCAGTCGGCACGGGCCCCCGACGTCGAACCGCACCCGACCTGCCTCATCGGTCTTGGCGGTGTCCTGCGCGGTCCACCGGGCCTCGGTGCGGTGGGCGAGCGTGATCAGCACACCTTCGGCGGGCCTGCCGAAGGTCGCGTCGGTTACTGCCACGAAGACTGCCACGGTGACAGTGCACCAGGAACCGCTATCCGCCGGGCATCCGCTTCCCTTCCTTCCACATGCCGGGACGCAGCACGACGCCCCCTCGCCTGGGGGCGAGGGGGCGTGGTGGCCGCGGGTCAGCGGGTCGGTTGGTACGAGCGCGCCTGGGAGAGGTAGAGATCAGCGTAGAGGCTCTGGGCCGCAATCAGTTCAGCGTGCGTCCCCTGCTCGCGGACACCGGCGTCGGCCAGGACGATGATGTGGTCGGCGGTGCGCACGGTGGAGAAGCGGTGCGAGACCAGGACGGTGACCATGCCGCGGTCGCGACCTTCCGCCGCAGCGGCGGTGAAGCGCTCGAACAGGGCGTGCTCGCTCTCCGGGTCCAGGGAGGCGGTGGGCTCGTCGAGGAAGCGCAGCAGGGTGTGCCTGCGCATCAGGGCCCTGGCCAGCGCGAGGCGCTGCCACTGCCCAGTGGACAGGTCGACGCCGTGCCAGCGCGTGCCGAGCTGGACGCCGGGGTCGGGGACGGCGCCGGTGGCGTCGGCGCGGGTCATGGCGTCGGCGATCCGGCCGGTGTCGTCCAGTGCGGGCAGGTCCCCGATGCCGACGGCGCGGGCGGCGGTGAGTTCCGGGCGGGCGAAGTCCTGGAACGCGGCAGCGAGCCGGGACCGCCAGGAGTCCGGGTCCAGGGTCGCCAGGTCCACGCCGTCGACGAGGATGCGGCCCTCGGTGGGGAGGTAGAGGCCCGCCAGGAGCTTGACCAGGGTGGTCTTCCCCGCGCCGTTCTCCCCCACCACCGCCAGCACCGACCCCGCGCCGATCGTCAGCGACACGTCGCGCAGCACCCACTGGCCCGAGCCCGGGTAGCGGAACGACACGCGGTCGAGCACGATGCCGTCGGTCAGCCGTGTCGGTGCGGTGGTGACGCCGGGTCGGGTTGCTGCGTCGGCGTACTCGCGCAACCACTGCACCCGCGCTGCCGAGCGCAGCGTGCCGCCGAGCGCGGACAGCGACACCACCGGCCACACCACCGCTGTCTGCACCTGGGCGGCGAGGTAGACCACAAGCACGACATCGCCTGCGGGGGCTTGCCCGCGCAGCACCCGCCACAGCACGAGGCCCACCGCCCCGATCACGCCGACGGCGTAGCAGGTGTCGCGGACGCCCGCCAGCAGTGCGGCGCGGGTCTCGGCCCGGTCCAGCGGAGCCCGGTGGACGCGCCAGGCTTCGGCGGTGCGCCGCCGCACCTCCCCGGCCACGCCGAAGACCCGGATCTCCATGCCCGCGTCCCGGTCGTGGGCGAGCCCGCGCAGGTGGCGGGCGAGCCTGCCGGGTGCGGCGGAGACCTCCTCCGCGGCGGCCCGGTGCCGCTGCTGGCGGCGGGCCACCTCGACCGCGGGCAGCGCCAGCAGCACCAGCGCGATCAGCACCGGGTGGACCACGACCAGCAGCACGAGCACGGTCACCGCGCCCAGCAGCGACTTGGCGACCATCGCCATGGCGACCACGCCGCGGCCGAGCGCGCCCTGCCGCTGGCGCAGCAGTTCCACCTTGTCCCGCACCACCGGGTCCTCGTGCTGGTCCAGGCCGGGGAGGTGGGCGCAGAGCCGGGCGACCTCGACGTCGAAGGCGTGCGCGACCCGGTCGGCGAGGACCTGGCGGCGTTCACTGGTGGACAGGTCCACCCACCAGCTCGCGGTGACACCGACGACCAGGCCCGCGACCGACAGGGCGATGAGCCTGGGATCGCGGTCCAAGACGCCGGTGGTCAGCAGCGACAGCCACAGCCCGGCCAGCAGGCCCAGCACGTTCGCGAGCGGTTCGACCAGGGCGACCAGGCAGCCGCGGCGGTCGACCCGCCACGCGGTGCCCAGCAGCAGGACGACCGACCGCCACCGCTCAACCACGGGAGTGCTCCTCTACCTCGGCGAACCGCGCGGCCTGCACGGTGAACATCGCGGCGTACCTGCCACCGAGCGCCATCAGCTCGGCGTGCGCGCCGTCCTCGGCGATCCGGCCGCCGTCGAGCACGACGATCCGGTCGGCCCGGCACACCGAGGCCATCCGGTGCGAGACCAGCACGGTGGTGACCGAGCCCGCGACGGCGCGGAACCGGTCGAACAGCTCCACCTCGGCGCGCACGTCGAGCGCGGCGGTGGGTTCGTCGAGGACGAGCACACCCGCTCCGTCGTCGACCGCGGCCAAGGCCCTGGCCAGGGCCACCTTCTGCCACTGCCCCCCGGAGACGTCGCGGCCGCCCGCCTGGGCGGCGCAGAGGGGGGTGTCCCAGCCGAGGTCGACGAGGTCGGCCCCGCCCGCCGAGGTGAGCGCCCGGACGAGGGTGTCCTCGTCGCGCGGGGTGAGCGAGACGTTGTCGCGCAGCGGGAGCTCGTAGCGGGTGAAGTTCTGGAAGATCACGCCGAGACCGGTGTCGACCTCGACGCTTCCGCTGTCCGGGTCGTACAGCCCGCACAAGAGCTTGACCAGCGTCGACTTGCCCGCACCGTTGACGCCCACCACCGCGATCGACTGCCCCGCGGGGACGTCGAGGTCGATGCCGTCGAGGGTGGGTTCACCCCGTCCGGGGTAGGTGAAGCGGACACCGCGCAGACGTATCGCGCCCGCGCCCTTCCGCCCCTCGTGGATGACCGGGGTGCGCGGGGGTGGTGTGCCCGCGGCGAGCCGCTGGATCCGCCGGGCCACCTCGCGGGCGCGTCCCAGCGCGTACTCCGGCTCTCCGAGGAATCCCAGCGCCGAGGACCCGAGGACGGCTTGCACGGCCACCGCCAGCCCGGCGACCGACACCGCCCCGGTGCCCGCGGCCCAGCCCGCGTACCCGAGCACGGCCAGGTGTGCCACGCCGAGCCCGGCCACGGCGGCGCCGATCCCCCGCAGGTCGGTGGCACGGTCGCGCCAGAGGGCGGTGAGCGCGGCGTGGTAGGTGTCGGCGTATCCGCGCACCAGCCATCCCGCGAGCCCGTAGAGCCGCACCTCCTTGGCGGCCTCCGTTCCGGTTGCCAGCTCCCGCAGGTAGCGGGGCCTGCGCAGGGTGGACGCGCCCGCCCCGGCGCTGACCGCCGCGCTGTGGTCGATCCAGCGGCGCACGGCCACGGCCATGCCGCGCCAGCCTGCCACCATCACCAGTGGCGCCCACCAGGCCAGGGACAGCAGCAGGACCAGGGCCGCGAGCCCGGTGGTGCGCCGGGTGATGACCTCGCGCGCGCTCGCGGCGGCCCGGGTGAACCCGTCCGCCCGCTCGGCTTCAGCGAGGGCTGCCAGCTCCGCGGCGGTGGTGGGTGCCTCCAGCGCCGCGATGCCCGGGGTACCCAGGGTGATGTCGGCGATGGCTTCGTGCGTGGCTGCGGCGTGCCGTCCGTCGAGGGCGGGCACCAGGTGGTCGAGGACCGCCGAGGCCACCACCCCGCCCACGGACGCGACCCCGAAGAGGACCAGCCCCCGCACCGCACCCACGCTGTCGCTGGAGACGACCGCGTCGATCAACTGGCCGGTGGCCACGACCGCCGCGGTGGGGGCCACCCCCTGCAGCACGGCCAGCAACGCGGCCAACCCGGCCCGCCACCCGCCCGCGCGGGCCAGTGCCCGCGCCACCGTCAGGTCCATGTCCGCTCCTCAGCCTCGGTGTAGTGGTCGACCAGGGCGCGGTTCCAGTCGGACCAGTCCGGGATGGAGTGACCGCCGGGGTGGTCGAAGAACCGGACCGGCGCGCGCGGGTCGACCGCGCGCACGGCCTCCAGCAACCGGTGGGACTGCGCGACCGGGCTCCGGTCGTCCCGAGTGCCGTGGCCGATCAGCAGCGGCACCGCGGCGAGGGCGGGCGCGCGGCTCAGCGGGCTGCGCTCCCACAGCCGCGCCCGATCGCCCAGCAGCTCGCCCAGCTCGTCGTCGAGCCAGCGGCGGCGAACCCCGGACATGCCCGCGCTGAGGTCGGGCAGATCGGTGACCGGCGCCCAGACCGCGACCGCCGCGACCGGGGTCGTCGTGGCGACCAGGAGCGCGAGATAGCCGCCGTAGCTCTGGCCGTAGAGGTGCACGGGGCGACCGTCGGCGGCCAGGGACCGCAGCCTGCGCGCGACCGCCTCGGCGTCTTCCCCGCCCCAGTCGCCCCGGCCGCGCTCGCGGTAGGCAGCACCGTAGCCCGAGCTCCCCGGGTAGTTCGGCCCGACGACGGCCCACCCGGCGAGCACGAGCGCCTCGACGACCGGGTCGTAGAGCTGGCGCAGCTGCCCACGCGGACCACCGTGCAGGAACACCACCGTGCCCCGCGGTTCGCGGTCGCGCGGGGTGAAGACCCACTCCGGCACGTCGTCGACCAGACGGTGGAACCAGCGCAGCGGGCCGCCCTCGGCCGGTCCGCTCGCAGCGGGGAGCGCCCAGTGGGCGGGTCTGGGCGGCGCCGCGGGCGACTGGTGCAGCCCGACCAGGTGGTGCTCGTCGCGCGCGAAGGTCACCTCGGTGGCCAGGCCCGGGGGCGGCACCAGGTCGCCGACCAGGGCACCGCGCCGGTCGAGCACCCGGTAGACGAAGCGGTGGTCGGCGGAGGCCATCGTCAGCAACCTGCTACCGGACGGGGCCAGGTCGACGGCGTCCTGCCCGGCCTGGTCGTGGAACCACCGGACCCCACCGGTCGCGGGGTCGAGGATCCCGGGCACCGAGCGGCCCAGCCCGTCGATGCCGGTCAACCCGGCGCGGCCGACCGACCGCACCGCGCGCACGCCGTCCGGCCAGGACACCGGTACCTCCGTGGGGATGCCGCCGCTCAAGCGCAGCAGGCTCAGCCGGTCGCCTTCGACGATGATCGTGTCGTCGAACCAGCCGCCGACCCCGCGCACGCCCCGGGTGCCGGGGATGGGCGCGTAGGTGTCGTCGTCGGCGCGGTAGAGACACAGCTCCGCCGCGCCGCGGCTGGTCAGCACCACCAGCACCTCCAACCCGCCGCCGGGGGTGACCCGGCATCGCACGGGCCGCCCCAGCACCCGCAGCCGCCGGGCCACGGCGCCGCGGTGGGTGGTGTCAAGCACCCACAGCAGCGCGGGCTTGGTGGGCAACCAGAGCACGACGTGGTGGTCACCCGCCCACCCCAGCACCCGCCAGTCCGGTTCGGTTAGCGGCATCGTCCACTGTGGTGCACCGGGGATTAGGGAACCGTTGTCTCGCAGGGCAAAGCACAACACGCTGTCGTTGTCGGCGACCACGACCTGTGCGCGGTCCGGGGAGACGGACCACGCCCTCGGCACGCCCACGGCGGGCCCTCGGGTGGTGCGCAGGTCCACGTGGGGGGTCATGGCCTGGCCCCCAGCGCGGCGAGCGCGTCGAGCCCGGCGCGGACCTGCGCGCTGAGGGCGAGGTCAGCCCGGATCTCGCCCAGGGGCCGGTCGACCCGGGGTTCCCCGGTGGCCTCCAACGCGCGCACCATCGCGGCGAAGGCCGCTGGGGCGGCCTGCCGCATCCGCCGCGACGCCTCGGCGTACCAGCTCGCGGCCGTCACCGGCGCGCCGTGGGCCAGGCACCTCGCGGCCAGCGCCGAGCAGACCTTGACCACTGCCAGTTCGTCGGCGCGGCGTGGTGCGGGGCACGCGTCGTGGACGCGCAGCAACTCCTCCGCGAACTCCTCCGCCCGTGGTTGGTCGCCGGTGGCCAGCAGGGCGTCGACCAACTTGGGCACCGCATAGGTGAGGCCCGCCAACGAACGCGCCGCCGCTGCGGCGCGCGCGGACTCCAGCCGGGTGCCCAGCGCCTGGGCGGCGGTGGCCGGGTCTCGGCTCTGGACGTCGGCCAGGTTCGTCAGCAGCAGGCACCGCTGCTCGACCAGCGCCGGGTCGGGGTTCCCGGCCAGGGCGGCCAATCCGGCGCGCTCGGCCGCGGCGGCACCTGCCCGGTTGCCGGTGCGCAAGTGGGCCAGCGCCGCGCCGTTGTGGCTGGCCGCCACCCGGCTGGCACCCGCGCCGCCCTGGACGGGCACGTGGGTGCTGGCGTAGTCGAAGTGCCGCAGGCTCTCCGCCGGTGCCGCACCTTTGGCGAGCGCTTGGCCGAGGTGGTAGGCCAGCAGCGATCGCGTGGACGGGTCGACCCCACCCCGCTCGGCCAACGCCAGCACCCGGTCGGCCGCGGCCGGGCCGAGGTGAGCGCGGTGGGCTGCGACGAACGCTGCCAACCGCACCCCGATCCCGCCCGTGCGCGCGACGCGGGCCAGGGCCAGCGGTCGGTCGGCCGACACCGCGCAAGCCACCGCGCTCAGTGCGCTGGCGTCACCCGCCAGCAGCAGAGCGGACAGCGACGGCACCACCGCACCACCGACCACGAGTTCGGCCAGTTCTCGGGTGGCCCCACCTCGGCCGACGCAGGTGACGAGGTCACCGCGGCGATCGACGAGCTCATCGACGCGCGAGCGATCCCACCCCCGCTCCACCGCCCAGCGGTGCAGGTCCGCGGTTGCCACGATCCCCCCGGCGGTCCGCACCGCGGCGATGGCCTCAGAGTCGCCAGTGGACGGGGTGGCCCGGTGGCGCAGCACGACGACGCGCAGCAGCCTGCCGCCTGCGCGCACCCGCTGCGCGCAGGCGCGCAGGAACGACACGTCCGCCGCACGCACCCGGCCGGAGAACTCGGCGACCAGCAAGCGCGGAGCGGCCTCGGCCACCTCGCGCAACGCCGACTCGCGCAGCGCCTGCCGGTTCTCCCTGGCGTGCAGCAGGTTGTGGACGGACACCAACTCCGAGGCGGGTGCTCGGTGCGGCGAGCGCAACGCCCACAGCGGGACCTCTCCCGCACCGAGGTGGTGGGAGGTGTGCGCGGGGTCCAGCCGGGCGAGCGCCGAGGCGATCTCGGCGGGAGCGGCGACCAGCACCCGGGCCCCGTCCGGGTCCAGCATCTCCTTCACGAGGTCAGGCATCTCCGCCCCCCACGGGGATCAGGCTCACCCGCAGCGGCGGCCGGACCGCGGTGAAGCCCAGCGAGCGGTAGAGCCTGCGGGCGACCCAGTTGCCCTCGACGACGTGCAGGTGGCACTCGGCGTACCCGACGTCGATCAACCGGGTCAGCGCGGCCAGCAGCACCGCCTTGCCGAACCCGGAGCCCCGGTGCTCGGCGGACGCCACGCAGTGCCCGATGAGCGGGACCCCGTGGTGCTCGGTGACCGCGACCGCCGCCACCACCGCCCCGTCCACCTCGACCACCACGCTGGCCTGGTCGATCAGCGGACCGTGCGCGCCCGCTCGGACCTCCCGCCAGACCGACAGGTCCAGGGGCCGGACGCCCTGCGGGCTCAGATCCGCCAGGACGTCGTCGGGCACCGGGGCCAGCGGGCGCACGGCGTGGCCGTCGGGCAGTGGCCGCACGCGCTCGGCGAGCAGGTCACCGTCCAGCAGCAGACCCATGTGGACCATGCGGTGCAGCCTGCGGGTGCCCACCAGGTCCGCGTCCCAGCAGTCCGGGTGGATGGCGACCACCTCGGCCACGCCGAACTCCGCACCCACCCGGGCCGCCGCGGCCAGCAGCAGCGCGGCCGCGCCCGGGTCACGGCGGTGCGGGCGGAAGTCGTGCAGCGCGACCTGGCCGCCCAGGCCTCGGGCGGCGGTGCAGGAGAACTCGGGCACCCCGGGTGCGCTCGCCCGGACCAGGCGGTGGTCCTCGTCGGGTGCGAACAGGTCGATCCGGGTGGTGGGGACGCCGGTGGCGGTCATGGTGTGCTCCCGGGGATGGTGAGGGGCGCGTGCGGCAGCAGACCTGCCAGACGCAGGCGGAAGGCGTGCACGCCGAGGTGGCCGCGCATGTAGGAGGGGCGCGGGGCGCTGCCGCCCTCGTGCGCCCAGGCGTGGCCGCGCCCGGAGCGCACGCGCAGGGCGTCGAGCTTGCGGCCGACGCGCTCGGCGCCGTCGAGGAACTCCGGCTCGGCCAGGTCGAGCAGGAAGTCCCCGTCGCCCGCGAGCCCGTGGCAGCGGTTGGCGCTGCCGAAGGCGCGGCCGCCGGTGATGGCCCGCCCGGCGCCCCTGGCCGCCTCGACCAGGTCGTCGTCGCCGGTGGCCCGGCCGGTCGCCAGCAGGAAGGCCCCGACCCCGGCGGCACCGTTGCACCAGTGCGTCCACAGGGCCGACCCGGGGTCGGGACCACCGCGCCAGCTGTGGCCGAGGGCGGTGGGCTCGGCCAGCGCGACCAGCGCGCGGGCGGCTCGCACCGCCGTGCCCACGGCCGCGTCGTGCCCGAGGGCGGTGCCGGCGACCAGCAGGAAGTAGCCGATGCCCGCGCTGCCGTGGGCGTAGCCGTAGCTGTGGTCGGAGCCCTTGAGCCACACCGGTAGACCGGAACGGTCCTGCGCGCCGTCGAGCAGCCGCTCGACCACGCCGAGCACGTGGCCGCGCCGATCGAGGTCACCGGTGGCCAGCAGGGTGCCCAGCTGGGCCAGACCGATGCCCGCCCACCCGTGGGTGATGTCCCAAGCGCCGGGGTCGTGCGCCACCAGCGCGTCGGCGAGGGCGTGCGACCGGGCGCGCAGCAGGGGGGCGCGGCGGCCGTCGACCAGGGTCGACAGGTCCGCCAGCAGCCAGGGCAGCGCGCCCACCCCGAAGTGCAGTCCCGGCGGGGTCGTGCCGGGGACGAACGGGGTGCCGGAGACCACCCGGTCGAGCAGGTCGGCGGCGTGCCGGACCCAGCGGCGGTCACCGGTGGCGCGGAACAGGTCCAGGTAGAACTGGGCGACCCCGGTGGTGCCGGTGTGAAAGCACGCGGGGTGGAACGCCTCCGACGCCCACGCGCTCGGCCACGGCCACGCCCCGCGGTCCCACTCGGCGCGGTCGACCAATTCCTCCCCGGCGGTCACCGCGTCTTCGACGACCTGGTCGGTGTCGCAGCGCGTGGTGCCCGGGGGTGCGCCGATGCGGTCGCGCACGAGGTCTGCCTCGACCTCGACCCCGGCGGGGGCGAACGCGGTGAGCATCGCGTCGACGTGGGGGGCGGGGTCGTGGCCGATGCCGACGAAGGGGTCGACGCCGGTCAGCACGAAGTGGGTGGTGGCGGCCACGGCGAAGTCCGGGTCGGAGTCGCGGCCGGGCTTGCCGTAACCGGGGGTGCACCCCTCGAACAGCGGCTCCGGCGACTCGGCGAACGCGCACAGCTCCAGGTCGATGGCGGTCAGGCGCCCGTCGTCGACCATGATGTTGTTCGGGGTGAAGTCGCGCGGCTCGACGCCGTGCGCGCGCAGCCCGTCGGCCAGCGCGGCGACCTCGCGGCAGAGCACCCGCAGGTCCGCCGCGGCCACGCCGCCGGTGTAGTTGGCCCGCTCCACGAACCGCCGCAGGGTGACCCCGGGCAGGAACTCCGCGACCAGGTAGGCGTTGTCGTCCTCGACGAAGAAGTCCAGCGGCTCGGGCGCCAAGCCGGTGCCGCGCAGGTGGCGCAGCAGCCGCCACTCGTTGCGCAGCCGGTCGACGGCGTCGCGGCCGAGGACGTCGGCGCAGGTGCCCGAGCGCCCTTCCTTCACGACGACCGGGCGGCCCGCGAGCTCACCGCGGAACACACCGCCCTTGACCGAGCGCTGCACCAACCCGGAGATCCGCACGCCCCGGCCGAACAGCCCGGTTCCCACCGGCGGCGCCGGTGCGGCCACGGGCGGCAGCGGGTCCGGCACCCATTCGGGGCGGTAGCCGCCCGGTTTGCGGCTGTCCGGGACCGCGGTGCCGTCCGGGGAGAGCACGACCAGCGACCGGACCTGATCGGGCCCGGCGTAGGTGATCTTGCCGACGAAGGCGCCGTAGCGCAGGTGCACGTTGCTGCCGCGCCGGTAGCGGCGGTCGCTGGGCACCGCTGGTCCGGGCAGGTCCCGGGTGGCGGAGTGCAACTCCTCGGCCAGGTCAGCGACGTCGGCGCTGTCCTCCAGGTAGGCCGTGACGAACTTCCCCGCCTGGGACACGGGGCTCGGCGGCGAGCACAGCCGCGCCAGGTGCTCGACGGTGCGCGCGGACTTCCACCGCACCCCGCGGCGCAGCAGGATCGGCGCGACCCGGCGCAGCGCCTCGGCGGCGGTGGTGGGGACCGTGCTGACGTGCAGCTTCCACCCCTGCTGGGCCAGCGGGCCACCACCGGTGGGCTCGAAGTGCCACCAGCCGCCGTCGGGGCGGACGCGGTGCGTGCGGCTCCACTCGGCGGCCAACCGGTGGGCCACCTGCGACACCGGGTCGAGCACGGGGACGGTCACGGCTACTCCTGGTAGGTGGGTTGGCTGGTCCAGGTGCAGACGACGCACAGGGACGGGTCCTCGAACTGGAACGAGTCGTCCTCGTAGCCCAGTGCGAGCAGGTCGGCTGCGGTCATCGGCTCGGACTCGGACATCGGGCTTCCCCTTCCCGAGGTGGACCGTGGGGCCCCGGACCTGGTCCGGGACCCCACGAGCGGTGAGTCCTAACCGAGGGACTCGTTCTCCGTGACGGTCCAGCTGCACACGGTGCACAGCGAGGGGTCCTCCCCCTCGAAGCTGTCCGCCTCGTAGCCCAGCTCGGCCAGGTCCTCGACCGTCTTGGGGTCGCGCTCGTCGCTCATGGGTCTTCCTCTCGGTTCGTGGTGGGTGTGGGAGTCAGAACTGCTCGGGCGGCGCAGGGGTCAGGCTGCACACGGTGCACAGCGAGGGGTCGTCCCACGCGAAGCTGTCCGCCTCGTAGCCCAGCTCGGCCAGGTCCTCGACGGTCTTCGGGTCGCGCTCGTCGCTCACGGTGTTCCTCTCCATCCGTGAGGCGGGTATCAGGCCTCGGCGTGCGAGACGGTCCAGCTGCACACGCTGCACAGCGAGGGGTCCTCCCCCTCGAAGCTGTCCGCCTCGTAGCCCAGCTCGGCCAGGTCCTCGACGGTCTTGGGGTCGCGCTCGTCGCTCATGGGTCTTCCTTTCGCGGAGTTGGTTTCCGGAAGGTGCCGGGAGTCAGTCCCAGGGGGTGTCCGACTGCTGGACCGCCTGCACGGGCGCGGCCACCGGCTCGATCGCGGTGACGGACGCCGTCGCGGCTCCGATGGCGAGTGCGGCCATCGCGGCGGTGAGGGCCAAACGCAATTTCCAGACCAGCATCGCTGACTCCCATCGCTTCCGGTTCGGGGCTGGTGGCCTGGGGTTTCGCTCCCTGTCGGCCGCCATGGGAAAAGAGTGCGACCGTCGGGATTCCGCAGGCGATCCGAGGACTATCCGCCCGCTATTCGCGCGAGCACCCCGCTATCCAGGCGTGTCAGCGACCAACAATGTTTTCCAATAGCAGGAAAATAAGAACCTATCCGAGTTCGAGGCGAAGCTCCGACACGCGCCGGAGCCAGTCCCCCGCCCCGATCTCGGCGAACGCGCTCTCCGCGGCGGTGAGGCCGTCTGCGGCCACGTCCTCGGCCCCCGAGGCCAAGGCCACCTCCGCCCGGGCGAGCAGGACCCGCCCCTCACCGACCCGGCTGCCCGCCGTCCGCATCAAGTCCAGCGCCTCGGTCAGGGCGGTCGTCGCGGCGGGGAGGTCGGCGCGGGCCAGGTGCACGGTGCCGACCCCGAGCAGCGCGTACCCCTTGCCCGCCGGGTCCTCCGCGGCGGTCACCGACGACAGCACCGCCTCGAACTCGGCCTCGGCGCGGTCGAGCGCGCCCCGGTCCAGGTGCAGCAGCCCCAACCGGTACCGGGCCTGGGCCGCGACCCGGCGCACGCCCAGCCGGGTGCAGATCGACAGCGCCGCGCCCAGCAGGTCCTCGGCCGCGGCCGGGTCACCGGAGTCCAGCTCGATCTGCGCGAGGTTGGTCAGCACGTGGGCCTCGCCCACCTCGTCGCCGCTGCGGCGCAGGTCCGCGATGGCCCGCTCGTAGTGGTCGCGGGCCGACTCCCGCCTGCCCTGGATGCGGTCGATGGTGCCCAGGCCGCGTCGAGCCAGGCCGCGGCCGTGCGCGTCATCGGCATCGGTGAACCACGCCAGCGCCGCGGCCAGGTCCGCGCCCGCGGCGTCGAAGCGCTGCTCGACCAGCGCCAGAGCTGCCCGCGAGTAGCGGATCCTGGCCTCCGCCCGACGATCGCCGTGCGCAAGGGCGCTCTCCAGCGCCACCTCGTGCGTGGCGCGCCAGTCCTCGCGGAGCGCGCGTGCCTCGAACAGGGTCACCAGGCTGACCGCCAGGTCGCAGCACAACGCCACGTGGCCCAGGTCCGCAGCCAACCGCACCGCGGTGAGGGCGTTGATGTGCTCGGACTCGAACCACGACACCGGTTCGGCCAGCAGGTCGTCGAGCAGCCAACCGGGCAGCGGCCACGGTTCGGCGTCGGTGCGCGGCGCGGTGAAGTCGCCGCCGTACTCGCGCCGGTGCGCCTCCCCCGCCAGGTAGCACCAGCAGCGCAGCAGCCGGTGCAGGGCGGCCCGCCGCTCCTCGGGGGTGAGCTCGGCGGCCAGCAACTCCCTGGCGAAGACGCCGACCAAGTCGTGCAGCCGGTAGCGGGTGTTGCTCCCCGACCCCGCGTGCACCTCCGCCAACCGCGCGTCCACCAGCTCATCAAGCACACCGGCGGCGTGCGTGGCGTCCTCGTCGAGCAGCGGCCCGCACACCCAGGAACCGAAGTCCCCCGCACCCAGCGCGCTCAGCAACAGCAGCAACCGCCGCTCCCGCGCCCCCAGCGCCTCGATCGACACGGAGATGCTGGCGCGCACCCCGGTGCCGTGCAGCGAGAGCTCGTCCAGCCGCCAGCGCTCGTCACCGAGCCGGGTGGCCATGTCCACCAAACGCCAGTGTCCGCGGGTGGCCAGCTTCGCCGCGGCGATCTGCAGGGCCAAGGGCAGGTGGGCGCACGACGCGGCGATCGCCGCCGCGGCCTCCGGCTCGGCCGCCACGCGCTCGGCGCCCACCATCTCCGCCAGCAGCAGGGCGCTGGTCTCCGGGCCGAACGGCAGCAGGTCCACCCGCCGCGCGTTGGGCAGCCCGGTCAGCGCGTACCGGCTGGTGATCACGGTGGCCACCCCGACCGCCGCGGGCAGCAGCGGCTCCACCTGCCCGGCGCTCGCGGCGTCGTCGAGGAGCACCAGCACCCGCTTTCCCGCCAGCTTGCTGCGGTAGAGGCCCTCCAACGAGTCGCGGTCGGTGGGCAGGGTCGCGGGGGGCACGCCCAGCGCGCGCAGGAAGTACCCCAGCACCTGCTCCGGTGGCACCGGGCGGGCGTCGCCGCTGCGCAACCGCGCGAACAGCTGCCCGTCCGGGAAGCGGTCTGTGACCTCGTGCGCCATCTCCACCGCCAACGCCGACTTGCCCACCCCCGCCGCCCCGGTCACCACCAGGGGTTCGTCACCGGCCCCCGGCCCGAGCAGCGCGGAGCGCAGCCGCTCCCGCGCCTCCTCCCGCCCCACGAAACCCCTGCTGCGCAGCGGGAGCTGCCTCGGCACTTCCCTGGCTTCGACGTCGGGTTCGGGTTCGACCGGCGCCGGTTGGGGCGCGACCACAGGTAGCGGCGCGACCTCCACGGTGCCGGTGAGCACCGCGTGCTCCATGGCGCGCAGCGAGTCCCCGGGCGTCAACCCGTTCTCCTCGACCAGGACGTACCGAGCCCGCCGGTACACCTCCAGTGCGTCGGCTTGCCTGCCGTCGAGGTAGAGCGCCGCCATCAGCCGGGTGTAGAAGCACTCCCGCAGCGGGTGCGCGGCGATGAGGTCGCGCAGCTCGCTGACCACCTGGCGATGCCTGCCCAGCCGCAGTTCCAGCCCCACGCAGTCGTCGATGACCGATAACCGGTCCTCGTCCAGCCGCAGCGCCGCCGCGTGCACCACGCGGCTGCGCGACCCGGCCAGCGCATCCCCCCGCCACAGGTCCAGCGCCTGCCGCAGCGTGCGCACCGCCCGCTCCGGGTCTTGTGAGCGAGCCGCCTCCCGCCCCTGCGCGACCAACTCGCTGAACACCACCGCGTCGATGCTCTCCCCGGGAACCGTCAAGGCGTACCCGGGCTCGCGGGTCGCGATCGCGTTCGGGAAACCCAGCCCGCTGAGGAACGGCCGCAGCTTGGAGATGCTGATCTGGATCTGGGACCGCGCCGTCACCGGCGGGTCGTCGTCCCACACCGCTGTAGCCAGCCGATCGCTCGGCACCACCCGCCCCACGCCGAGCAGCAGGACCGACAAGACGATCTGCTGACGGGTCCCCCGCACCGGCACGACCTGCCCACCGTGCCACACCTCCAGCGGACCGAGCAGCCGGAACGTCGCCAATCGGAGCGCCCCCTCTCCACAGAGCCACCACCCCGACCGCCGCCCTCGGAATATAGCACTCGATGAGCACTCAACAACGCTGTGTGACGATGCGGAAGCGGGTGAACCGCCGCCCTCACCCCAGGCCGTCCGCATTTCCTAGATCGTTTTGGTGGCAAGCCGATGAGCGAACAGTCGTTGCTCGCCATCACCAATTCTTCGCCGGTTCTGACCGGCTCGCACCGAATCCGGGATCCTGTGAGAGCACCGGCGCGGCTCGGCGGTGTCCGTTTGCGTTGTCCTGCATCAGAACGTGGTGAAGGAGTGTTCTGTGAGCGCGTAGCCGGTCGTGAGGCCCGCTGTGGTGCTCGTGACGCGGGCAAGACCCGGGACCTGGGTGGGAGTGGGGACGTAGCAGGCGTTCTCAAGGGTGTAGGTGGTGATGCAGTCGGCGGGGGTGAGGCCGAGGCCCAGACGGCCCTGTCGGTTGTCGCCCCAGGCCCAGACGGTGCCGTCGGAGAGGGTGGCGAAGGTGTGGCCGCCGCCGGGGGTTTGCCAGCCGAAGAGGCCGCCGGTGGAGACCGCGGTGACGTCGGTGAGGCCGCGGACCTTGGCAGGGGCGGTGTCGAAGCATTGGACGATGAAGGAGCTGACGTTGCACTTGGTGCCGTTGCCCAGGGCGCCGGAGCTGTTGTCGCCCCAGGCCCACAGGGAGCCGTCGGCGCTGATGGCGTAGGCGTTGGACGGGCCGAGCGCGATGTCGACGATGTTGCCCAGGCCCTGGTACCGGCGGGGGGTGACGGGGTGCTCGACGCCCCAGGCCCACACCGTGCCGTCCTCGCGCAGCGCCAGGGTCGCGGCGCCGCGGGTGGACAGGGTGGTGGCGGTGAAATCGGGGATCTTGACGGGGACGGGCGCGTAGCAGGCGCTGGGGTCCCACTCGACGCACTGGGCGCCTGTGCCCAGGGTGGCGTCGCAGCCCTTGCAGACGCTGCCGTTGTCGCCCCACGCCCACACCTCGCCCTCGTCGGTGAGGGCGAAGCTGGTGCTGCGGCCCGCGTCGGACACGTCCTCGGTGGAGCCGGAGACGATCTGGGCGATGCCGCTGAGCCCGGTCACCTGGACGGGGAGGGCGGAGCGGCAGTCGCGGGTGGACGGGCAGAGGGTGCCGTTGCCCAGTTCTCCCTCGCCGCTGTAGCCCCACGCCCACACCGTGCCGTCGGCGCGCAGGGCGAAAGCGGTGCTGTGGCCCGCGGCGATCTGGGTGACGTCGGTCAGGCCCGTGACCCGCGTCGGGGTGTCGACGCGGCATCCCGGTTGCGCGCAGGTGGAGCCGGTGCCCAGTTGGCCGTTGTAGTTGCGGCCCCAGGCCCACACCGTGCCGTCCGATGCCAAGGCGTAGGTGGACCCGGAACCGGCGGCCACCTGGGTCGCACCGGCGAGGACGGCGGAGCGGGTGGGGGAGGTCGAGCCGCAGTCCGGTCCTGTCACGCAGCGTTCGCCGGTGCCCGCCTGGGCCGCGGCGTTGGCGCCCCAGGCGTACCCGCGGGGCTGCACGCGGTCGGGGAACCAGCCCACCACGTCGGCGACGAGCTGCACCGAGCCCGCGTTGTTGAACAGGGTGATGCGGCCTCCGGCGCCGACCTTGACGACGGCGAGGTTGGGCCGGACCTCTCCCCTGCCCAGGTTCAGGTTGCTGGCGACGGGCCGCGTGGCACCCGTCGGGTAGGCGGTGACGTAGGTGCCTGTGGTGGGTTCGGTGCCGGTCAGGTTCACCACCACCGCGCCCACCCCCGAGGCGGGCACACCGCCGCGCCCGGTCACCTGGAAGTCGAGTGTGGACCCACCGGCGAGCGCACCCGTGCTGCTGCGCGTGTCGAGCAGCCGGGTGGGGGTCATGCCGGTGAAGTCGGCGCCGATCGGGAACCAGCCGACCACGTCCGCGATGACGTGCGTGCGGCCCGCGTTGTTGAACAGCGAGAACCGGCCGCCCGAACCGACCTTCACCACGGCGAGGTTCGGCGCGGTCTGCCCGGGCGCGAGGTTGAGGTTGCTCGCGAGGGGTGGGATGGACCCTGTCGGGTAGGCCGTGACGTACGTGCCTGCGGTCGGCTCGGTGCCCGTCAGGTTCACCACGACCGCGCCCACACCCGAGGCGGGCACGCCACCGCGCCCCACGGCCTGGACGTCCACTGAGGACCCGGCGGGGACAGCGCCGGTCGTGCGGGTGTCGAGGATGCGGGCGGGCGTGAGGGCGGTGTAGTCGGAGCCCTCGGGGAACCAGCCCACGACGTCGACGACGAGGTGCACCGAGCCGCCGTTGTTGTACAGGTCGAGCGCACCCCCGGCGCCCACCCGGACGACCGCCAGGTTCGGGGCGGTCTGCCCGGGTGCCAGGTTGAGGTTGCTGGTCCCCGGTCGCGCCGACCCTGCCGGGTAGGCGGTGACGTACGTGCCTGCCGTCGGTTGCGTGCCCGTCAGGTTCACCACCACCGCACCCACGCCTGCCGCCGGAACCCCGCCGACCCCGGTGACGGTCAGCCGCCTGGTCGCGCCCGCGCCCATGGCGCCGCCCGCCGCACGGGTGTCGAGGATGCGCGCCGGGGTGAGCGCCTGGTAGCCGCACGTGCGGGTCAACGGGTACGAGCCCGCCGCCGTTCGCGTGCCGTCGGGCGCGGTGAAGGCCACGGAGAGGGTGAGCGTCGTGCCTGGCGCCACAGGTTCGAGGTCGTCGGGGAAGGTGCCCAGGACGGTCGTCTTGCCGGGTTGGACGGTGGCGCCCTCGAAGCCCACGCCGTTCGACCAGTCCAAGGTGATCCCGTACGCGCGGTCGGTGCCGCTGCCGCTGAAGGTGACCGCGTAGTTGCCCGCGCAGTCGACTCCACCCACCTGCACCGTGGGCAGCACGGTCGCCGCGGCCACCGGAACAGCCGTCGCCAGGGCGCCCACCAGCCCGACCAGCACCGCGAGGACCTTCAACCGCACAGCGTCTCCCCAGCTCAGAAAGCTTTCGGCACTGTATCGGCGCACCACTTCGGACAGTTACACCTTTTCGGTCGAGACCTGGCCCGCACTGCGCAGGGCGATCAGCTCGTCGCGGTACGCCGCGTATGCGGCGCGGAGGTCGTCGGCGGGCCAGTCGGCGGGGCGCAGGGGTGGTGGGAGGACCGGGTCCGCGGCAAGGTGGCGGACGATGGCCGCGGCGGTGGTGAAGCGGTCGGCGGCGGTCGGGGCGGCGCTGTGGAGGTCGTGGAGGGCGGTGGCCGTCGCTGACCAGGCTGGCAGGTCCCAGAGGGTCGCGGTGAGGGCGTGCGGGTCGGCGTCCGGGTGGGCGCGGAAGGTCTGGGCGAGGTTCGGGGGCAGGTCGAGGGGGAGGTTGGCGGGGCGCAGCCAGACTCCCTCGCGGAGCTCGGCCAGGCGGCTGGTGGTGAGGTGGGCGCGCAGGGCGGCGCGGTCGGCGGGGGTGCGACCGGTGGCGGTGATGACGACGCAGTGCCAGGTGTCGTCCCAGGCGGTGGTGGCGGGGTGCAGGGCGTCGTTCTGCCTGCGCTGGCGGCGCACGAGGCGGTCGGAGAGGCGGTGGCGGCCGTCCTCGCGGAGCAGGTCGCCCGCGGTGACCATGCGGGTGAGGGCCACGCGCAGGGCCGACTCGCCCACGCCGAGCAGGCCCGCCATCCGCACGAGGTCGCGGCCGGGCAGCTCGGGCGGGTCGGCGCCGAGCAGGAGGCTGAGCACCACCGAGCGGGCGGTCAGCGGGCGCAGCGCGATCTCGGGTTCCATCACCAGCGACATTACACTCTTGGCACAGCCGCAGCGCGGACGTAACATCGCGGGCATGACCTCCACGCTGCCCTCGCCGACCCAGCACGCGACGCACGAGGTGGTCAACCAGCCGCCGCCGCTGGCCCCCTACGACGCCGCCGACAACCCCGCCCTGCTGGACGGGCTGCGGCGCGAGGGCGCGGGCTGGGCCGAGGACGACCTGCACCGGCTGGGCGCGCTGGCCGGGGCCCCGGAGGCGCAGGAGTGGGCCGAGCAGGCCAACGTCAACGACCCCGTGCTGCGCACCCACGACCGCTACGGCCACCGGGTCGACGAGGTGGAGTTCCACCCGGCCTGGCACAACCTCATGCGGGTCGCGGTCGCGGAGGGCACCTTCGGGTCGGCCTGGGCGGACGAGCGACCCGGCGCGCACGTGGTCCGGTACGCGGCCCTGCAGGTGTGGGGGCACACCGAGGCCGGCCACGGGTGCCCCGCGGCGATGACGTACGCGGCGGTGCCCGCCCTGCGCCACTCCCCCGACCTGGCCGCGGTGTACGAGCCGGGGCTGACCAGCCGGGTGTACGACCCGGGGCTGCGCACGCCCGCGGGCAAGCGCGGCCTGCTGGCGGGGATGGGCATGACCGAGAAGCAGGGCGGCTCGGACGTGCGCGCCAACTCGACCACCGCCACGCCGACCGGCGAGGACGGCGTGTTCACCCTGCGCGGGCACAAGTGGTTCACCTCGGCACCGATGTGCGACGTGTTCCTGGTGCTGGCCCAGGCGCCGGGCGGGCTGTCGTGCTTCCTGGTGCCGCGGGTGCTGCCCGACGGCACGCGCAACACCTTCCGGGTGCAGCGGCTGAAGGACAAGCTGGGCAACCGGTCCAACGCCTCCTCGGAGCCGGAGTTCGACGGCACCGTGGCGTGGCTGGTCGGCCCCGAGGGTCGCGGGGTGCGCACGATCATCGAGATGGTCAACTGCACGCGCCTGGACTGCATCGCGGGCTCGACCACCCTCATGCGCAAGGCGCTCGTGGAGGCCGCGCACCACACCCGCCACCGCGAGGCGTTCGGCGCGCTGCTCATCGACCAGCCGCTCATGCGCAACGTGCTGGCCGACCTGGCGCTGGAGTCCGAGGCGGCGACCACCCTGACGATGCGGCTGGCGGGCGCCGCCGACCGCGCGGTGCGCGGTGACGAGGGTGAGCGCGCCCTGCGCCGCATCGGCGTGGCGGTCGGAAAGTACTGGGTCACCAAGCGCGCGCCCGGCTTCACCGCCGAGGCCCTGGAGTGCTTGGGCGGCAACGGTTATGTCGAGGACTCCGGCATGCCCCGCCTCTACCGGGAGGCACCGCTGAACTCCATCTGGGAGGGCTCGGGCAACGTCGCCGCGCTCGACGTGCTGCGCGCCCTGGCCAAGGAGCCGGAGACGGCGCAGGCGCTGTTCACCGAACTCGCCACCACCCAGGGCGCCGACCGCCACCTGGACGCGGCGGTTGCCCGCATCGGTCGCGAACTGTCCGACCTCGACGCCATCCAGACCCGGGCGCGACGGGTGGTGGAGCTGATGGCACTGGCGCTCCAGGCGTCGCTGCTGGTGCGCTACTCCCCCGCCCCCGTGGCCGACGCCTTCTGCGCCACCCGCCTCGGCGGGGACTGGGGCAACGCCTACGGCACGCTGCCCGCCTCGGCCGACCTGACGGCCATCCTGGGCCGCACCGCGCTCGACCGGTGAAGCACCGGGCCCGCGCGCCGGGGACGGCGCGCGGGCCCGCGGTGGCCTACTTCTTCTTCAGGACGTCCTTGACCTTGTCGACGGCGTCGCCCACGGCGTCCTTGACGTCCTCGATGGCGTCCTTGAGGCCGGCCTTGGCCTGGTCGGACTTGCCCTCGGCCTGGAGCTTCTCGTCGCCGGTGACCTTGCCGGTGGCCTCCTTGGCCTTGCCGCCGAGGTCCTCGGCCTTGTTGCTGATCTTGTCGCCCAACGACATGACGGTCTCCTCCTGCTCGGCGGCGCTCGTGGTCGAGCCCCGTGCACCAGCTAGGACACCGGGGGGCGGCGGTTCGTCACGGGCTCTGATGGGTGATGGCGCTCACGAACGGGTGGCCGCGGGCTTCCACCGGCCGGAACGCGCTGCCGCCGGGGACGTCTCCAGCGGGCCGAGCACGGTGACGGTGGTGGGGGTTGCGCTGCGGGAGGCCGGGGTGGAGCGGGCCAGGGCCCGTTCGGCGCTCAGGACCAAGAGGCCCTGCGGGGGGTGCGGGCCGGGGCGGCGGTAGTGCGTGGTCAGCACGCCCAACACGTCGCCGGCGGCGCGCAGGGGGTAGAGGTGGCCGTCCACGAGCCCGGCCTCGCCGAGCGCCCGGCGCGAGCGCGCGCCTGCCGGGTCGTCGCCCGGGGCGGGAGCGCCGATCGGGACAGGATCGCCGTCGCGCAGGTCGGCCCACCGGCGTGGGACCTCGGCAGCCACCAGTGCGATGAGCGCCGGGCGGGCGGCGCGGAGTACGCCGTGCGTCCGCACCACGCGCGGCACCTGCGTGTCCCCGTCCACCAGGAACAGCGCGCACGCGGCGCCGGTAGCGGCCCGGGCGGCGAGGACGATGGCGGCGTGCACGGTCGGCGCGTCCGCGAGCGCCAGGAACTCCGGTGCGCCCAGGGTGGTCGGGTCGGCGCGCAGCCGGGTCCGGAACAGGTGCAGGATCGTGCGGCGGCTGGCCCTCAGCTCCGCCTCGATCACGCCCTGGTGCGCCCGCGCGACCGCAGCGAGGTCCGCATCGAGTTCCACGGCCACTCCCCCCGTCCCCCGTGGTGCCGCTGCGGCATCACACCACGGCACGCGGACGCCGGTACCGGGCGCGCCACTGACCGGGCGCGATCCCCTCGCGGCGCAGGAACGCCCGGGTGAGGGCGGTGCCGGTCTGGTAGCCGACGCGCACGGCGATCTCCTGCACGCTCAGCGCAGTGTCGCGCAGCAGGACCTTCGCCCGGTAGGTGCGCCACGTCGTGAGATAGCCCAGCGGGGTGTCGCCGGTCTTCTCGCGGAACGCCGCGGCGAAGGCGGAGCGGGACATCCCGGCGGCGCGGGCCAGCGACTCCACGGTCCAGGGGTGGTCCAGGTCGGCGTGCAGAGCTCGGATGGCGGCGGCGAGCCGGGGATCGCGCAGGGCGGCGAGCCAGCCGATCGTGCCGCTGCCCACGTCGGCGCAGCACGCGCGCAGGGCCTGGACGAACAGCACGTCCGACAGCCTGGCCGCGACGAAGCCCGCGCCGAGCCCGTCCGCCCGGGTCTCCCTGGCGAGCAGGTCGAAGGTGGCGCGCAGCAGCGCGCCCTCGCCCGCGCCGAGGTCGAGCCGGACCAGCGGGGGCAGGAGCGCGAACAGGGTCCGCGCGGCCACGGCGTCGAAGGTGAAGCGGGCCGAGGCGACCTCGGTGCGCGGCCCGTCCCCGCCGACCTCGACGCGGCCGCGGAGGTCGTCGCAGTCGACCAGTGGGCGGTCGTGCTCGTCGCGCAGGGCGAAGCCGACGCCCGCGCGCACCAGCAAGCAGTCACCGTCCGCCACCCGCCGGGGCTCCGCGGGCCCGGTCAGCCAGCACGGGGCGCCGGTCACGAGCACGAGGCGGGCGACGTCGCGGGCGGGGAAGGCGATGCCCCACGGGGCCGCGGCGACGAGGCGGGTGTAGCGGGTGTCCTCGATCCGCATCGTCGCGAGCAGGTCGTCGACCGGTGCCACCACGGCTGCTCTCCTGGACGATCGGCAGCAGATCCAGGACGCGAAGGTACCGCACGTCCACACCACGCGCCCTACCGTCGAGCCCGTGGAAACGATCGCGCACACCCGGGTGTTCCAGGTCAGCGGCGGGGGCGGACCGCTCGTCGAGGCGCGGCGACCGGTGGCCGCACCCGGGCCCGGTGACGTCCTGGTCCGCGTCCGGGCCGTCTCGCTCAACGCCCGTGACCTGCCGATCGTCGAGGGCAGGTACGCACGTCCGGTGCCGCGGGGGCGGGTGCCGCTCTCCGACGGCGCCGGGGTCGTCGAGGCCGTGGGCGCCGGGGTGACGAGGTGGCAGGTGGGCGATCGGGTGGTCGGCGTGTTCCACCCGGGTTGGCTCTACGGCGCCTTGCCCGGCTGGGACACCCTCTACGGCGTGCAGCTCGACGGCTGGCTCGCGGAGCAGGTGGTCGTCGGGGAACACGACCTCGTCGCCGTGCCCGAGCACTTGAGCTTCGAGGAGGCCGCGACCCTGCCGTGCGCCGCGTTGACAGCGTGGTCGGCGCTGGCGGGGACGGGCCCGGGCGACACGGTGCTGCTGCAGGGGTCGGGCGGGGTGTCCCTGTTCGCCTGCCAGTTCGCCCGGCTCGCGGGTGCGCGGGTGCTGATCACGACGTCGAGCCCGCACAAGGCCGACCAGCTGCTCGCGCTCGGCGCGGAGGTCGTCGACACCCCTGCCCAGGCGCGCGACCTCACCGGCGGCGTCGACCTCGTGGTGGAGATGGGCGGCGGGGGGCGGTCCATCGCCCAATCGATCGCGGCGCTGGCCATGGGCGGTCGCATCGCGCTGGTGGGCAACCTCGCGGCGGGCGGCGGGATGGACCTGACGGCGTTCCTGGCCCGCGCCGCCACCCTGCGGACCACCACCGTCGGCAACCGGGCGGACTTCGAGCGGATGAACCGGGCGATCAGCGCGCACCGGCTCCGCCCGGTGATCGACCGGGTCTTCCCCTTCGACCAGGCGAACGACGCGGTGGCGCACTTCCGGGCGCGGACGGGTGTGGGGAAGGTGGTGGTCTCCGTGCCCCACCGCGGCGAGCAGCGGCCCGCGGGGTTCAGCGGCGCCGCAGCCCGGACCTGATCTCGGTCGATGGGTCGCCGGCGTGTGCTCCGGCGTCCGAACGGTCGGTGGCTCAGCTCAGCAGGTCTGCCAGGGAGAGGTCGCGGACGCGGGTGTCGTCGCGGGCGGGGAGGGTGGCGTCGGCGAGGGTGGGGACACGGCGGGCGGCGGGGCGGAGCACGTCGAGGGAGTCGAGTTCGTCCTTGATCAGGAGGGCGACCCGCTTGCGGTCGGCGGCCACCAGGTCGGCGCTGGTCCAGGCGGCCACGAGGGCTTGGGTGCGGCGCTCGGCGAAGACGTCGGCCTGGCCGCGCAGGTAGGCCTCACCGGCGTCGCGGATGAGGTCGTCGAGGGCGGGGAAGCGCCAGTCGTCGCGTTCGACCTGGCACTCCACGCGGATGACGAGGTAGTCGGTGCCGGTGAGCCGGTCGGTGTGGTCGCCGCGGCGCAGGACGAGCCTGCCGGACTCGATGGCGGGTGTGCCCCGCAGCTCGTGCTGGGGTGCGGCGATCAGCACGTGGTGGCCGGGGCGCAGCACGTTGGTCCCCTCGGAGGTGAACGAGGCGTGCAGGCCCAGCACCGGTTCGTCGCCCGTCGCCGCCATCACCGCGTCCAGGCCGTCGGACACCTTGTCCGCGATGGACGCGGCGACCGACAGGGGTGGGCCCATCAGCGAGGACAGGCTGCCGACCAGGCCGACAGCGGTGGAGAGCGGGCCGCCGCTCGCGGCCTCGTACAGCGCGGCCTCGACCTCCACGACGCCCCCGGTGTAGGGCAGCAGGGTGGTCATCGGGAAGTCCAGCTGCGCGCCGGGGACGTCCCACTTCTCCGGCGGCCGGGCCAGGGTGGTGAACGCGGGGGTGCCGCCGAGCAGCGTCAGCGACACTCCCCCGTGCAACGCCGGGTACCGGTCCGAGCCCCATGACCGGGCCTTCTCCAGGAACCCCTCCGCGAAGAAGACCCGCAGGTAGCCCTCGTTGGGCCGGACCGGCTGCCCGCCCGGGTCGGGCAGGAAGACGCTGGTGCAGTGCTCGGCCTGCTTGTCGAACCACTCCCGGACCGACACCCACAGCTTGCGCCCGAAGCCCGCCATGACAAGCCCTCCTCGTACCCGGACGTGGGCCGCTCAGCGGCTCTCGTCTGCGGTAGATCGCGGGCGGACCGGTGAACGTGTCGCCTCGATCGGGTTGCGGTGGGCTTTGCCTCGCACGCTGCGTGACGTGCGGTGGAGGTGGCGCAGGCGGCTCCCGGGGGCCGGGGTGTGACGCCGGGTGGGTCTGCGGCGATACACCACGGGCAGACCGTCGGGGTCTGGGTCACGAGGGGTGTTTCGACGTGCAGAAGAGCGTTCTGGTCATGGTCGGTCTCGGCGCGCTGCTGGTGGTGCTCGGGCTGGTGCTGAGCCAGGCGGGCGTCGCCGTGGTCGCGGGCATGGTCCTGGTGTACGCGGCCTTCCAGCTCGCCCTGCCGGGTGAGGTCACCCCGGCTCGCCGCGAGCGCTGACAGCGCCCCGGCTAGTCCTGGAGCCCCTGCTCCCCTCGCGTGCCTTGGCGCGCGGGGTCGGAGCCGGGGGCGGGTTCGGGCCAGCGGCCGTGGACGCGTTCCTCGGCGGGGACGGGCTTGTTCACGTTGCCCGTGGAGGGCTGCTCCCGGTCGCTGGTCAGCGCGGCCAGGCGGAACAGCGGTGCCACGATGCGGTCGTAGAGGAACGGCAGCAGCCGGAAACCGGTGATGATCAGCGGGTTGCCCGGGCCGACCGGCACCGAGACGTTGCCGCGCGGGTGGTCGGCCAGTCGGACGACGGCGGCGGCGACGCGTTCCGGGGCGAGGACGGGCCACGGGGGGCGTGCGCCGCGACCGGTGTAGTTCGCGGCCTGGTAGTAGATCGGGGTGTTGATGCTGCCGGGGCTGACGATGCAGACGTTGACGCCGGGGGCGTCGCGGGTCTCCTGCTGGAGGGTGCGCAGCACGGCGCGCTGGCCCCACTTGGCGGTGGCGTAGGCGCCCATCCGGGGGACGGTGACGGAGCCGAGCAGGGAGTTCACGCCGATGAACGTGCCCTTGCGGTTGCGGCGCATGACCGGGAGCACCGCCCTGGCGAGGTGCAGGGTCCCGTGCACGGCCGTGTCCACGATCGTGGTGAACACGTCGGCGGGCATCTCCTCCACCGTGCCGTAACCCATCACGGTGGCGGTGTGCACGACGACGTCCACGCGGTGGTGGCGGTCGAGGACGCGCGAGACGATGCGCTTGGCCGCGGCCGGGTCCGCGATGTCGTCCGCGATGACGTCCACCTCACCCGGACCGGCAGCCCGGCACGCCGTCGCCGCCGCGGCGAGGGCGTCGGCGCTGCGGGAGACGAGGACGAGGTGGTCGCCGCGGGCGGCGAAGGCCGTCGCGGAGGCCAGCCCGATGCCGCTGCTGGCCCCGACGACGAGCACGACCCGGCCGGTCACGGGTTCAGCACCACCTTGACGCAGCCGTCACGCTTCTCGCGGAACATCTCGTAGCCCCACGCCGCGTCGCTGAGCGGCAGGTGGTGGGTGGTCAGGTCGAGGGTGCCGAGCGGGTCGGCGGGGTCGAGCACCAGCGGCAGGATCTCGTCGGTCCACCGGCGCACGTGCGCTTGGCCCATGCGCAGCTGGATGCCGCGGTCGAACATCTCCATCATCGGCATCGCGTCGACCTCGCCACCGTACACACCGGACACCGACACGGTGCCGCCGCGCCGCACGCCCTTGATCGCGGCGTGCAGGGCGTCGAGCCGGTCAACGGCGAGCTTGTCGGTCACCTTCTGCGCGATCGCGTCCGGGAGCAGCCCGGTCGCGCGCTGCGCCAAGGCCACCAGCCGACCACCGTGCGCCTCCATGCCGACCGCATCGATCGTGGCGTCCGGGCCGCGACCGTCCACCAGGTCGATCAGGGTGGCGGCGACGTCGTCGACCTCGTCGAGGTTCACCGTCTCGGCGCCGTAGCGGGCGGCGAGGGCCAAGCGCTCGGGGACGCGGTCGACACCGATGACCCGGCCCGCGCCGAGGTGCTTGGCGATGCGGACGGCGAACTGCCCGACCGGTCCGAGGCCCAGCACGGCGACCGAACCACCAGGCGGGACGTCGGCGTAGCGGACCGCCTGCCACGCCGTCGGCAGGATGTCCGACAGGAACAGGAACTGCTCGTCCGGGGTGCCGTCGGGGATCTTGATCGGCCCGAACTGCGCCTGCGGGACGCGCAGGTACTCCGCCTGTCCACCTGGGACGGACCCGTACAGGGACGTGTAGCCGAACAGGGTGGCGCCCTTGCCCTCCGCGCGCACCTGGGTGGTCTCGCACTGGGCGAACAGCCCGCGGCCGCACATCCAGCAGTGCCCGCAGGAGATGTTGAACGGCACCACCACGCGGTCCCCCACCGACAGGTGGCCCGCGGCCTCGGGCCCGACCTCCTCGACGATGCCCATCGCCTCGTGGCCGAGCACGTCGCCCGGGGACAGGTACGGGCCCAGCACCCCGTAGAGGTGCAGGTCGGAGCCGCAGATGGCGGTGGAGGTCACCTTGATGACGGCGTCGGTGGGATGCTCGATCCGCGGGTCGGGGACCTCGGTGACCTCGACGTTCGCGTTGCCCTGCCAGGTCAGTGCTTTGATGTCGACTCCTCGGTCGCGGGTGTCGGGTGGTGGCCGCGGCGGTGCCCCGCGGGTGGCGGGTGCGATCCTCGCCGCGCCGCTTCGGCGGTCGACGGGCTGACAGCTGCCGTCGGTGCGCCCATGCCCCCTGGTACCCGTGCCCGGGGGGCTGGAAACCACTCCCCGGGGTCACCGGTGCGCCGGACCGCCCCCCGCGAGGTCGACTTCGGACACTTCCCAGCGCGAGCGCAGCCCGAGTTTGCGCAGCACCCGGGCCACATGCTGCTCGACGGTGCGGGGCGAGAGGAACAGCACCTCCGCGATCTCCCGGTTGGTGCGCCCGGCGGCCAGCAGGCCCGCCACGTCCAGTTCGCGCGGGGACAGCTCGTTGCCGTAGCCGCGCCTGCCCCGGCCGGGGAGGGCGCCGGTCCCGGTGACGCGCAGGTGGTGGCGGAAGCGGGCGGCGTCGTGGGTGGCGCCGAGCGCGTCGAGGACCCCGGCCCGCTCGCGCAGCAGGGCGGTGGCGGCGTCGTGGTCGGTGGGGAGCAGGCACAGGGCGGCCCGTTCGGCGGCCAGGGCGGCGAGGTAGGGGGCGGGCAGTTCGGCGTAGCGCCGCTCGGCCTCGCGGTAGTGCGCCACGGCGCCGCCCACGTCGCCGTCGTGCTCGGCGAGGCGCCCCCGGCACTCGGCCAGGGCGGCGTCGGCCAGCGGGGTGTCGCGGCCCGCCAGGCCGTCGCCGATCTCGGCCACCAGGTCGGCGGCCGGGCCGCCGGTCTCCAGCAGCGCCGCGACGGCGGTGGTGGCGATCTCCCCCGACCACGACCAGATGCCCTTGGTGCGCAGCACGGCGACCCCGGCCCCGGCGATGGCCGCGGCCCGGACCGGGTCGGCCTGGTGCAGGGCCACCCTGGCCAACCCCGCGCAGCCCGCCACCGCGACCTGCGCGATCGCCGTGCGCGGGGTGTGCGCGCCGGTGCGGTCGAACCACCCGGCGGCCTCGGCCCACGCGCCCCGGGCGGCGGCGAGGCAGCCCAGGACGAGGGCGAACTCGCTGGCCACCGGGAACAGGTCGGCGTACTCGTCGAACTGGTCGGCGGTGCGCTCGGCCAGCCCCGCCCAGGCGCCGGTGAGCCAGTCCAGGCGGGCCCGGGTGGCCAGGGCGGTCGAGGCCACGAACGCCGCGCCCGCGTCGGTGGCCGAGGACAGCCCGGGGCGCAGCAGGTCGTCGGCGACGCGCAGGTGCCCGGTGTAGGCGGCGGCGTCGGCGGCGTTGCACCGGCAGCGGGCGATCTGGCGCTGCTCGCCGGTGGTGGCGCCGGAGTCGGGCAGCCGGTCGAGCTCGGCCAGCACCGCCACCTCGCCCAGGTGCGCCCTGGCCCCGAGCTGGTTGGCGGTGAGCCACAGCCACTGCTCGCGGTCGGTGGTGGCCGCCCGGATCCGCTCGGTCCGGTCGATCCACGGCCGCACCTGGGCCAGCGGCACGGTGCCGTGGTAGGGCTGGGCGAGCACGGCGATGCCGCGCGCGGCCAGGTCGGGCCGGGTCGCGGCCACCTCGGCCACGGCGCGCTCGGTCTGGGCGCGCGCGGCGGGCAGGCCGCCGTCGGCGCGCAGCAGGAGCAGCCCCAGGTACAGCCGCACCTCGCCGCGGGCGGCGGCGGACAGCCGCGCGTTGTCGAGCAGCCGCTCCAGCAGCTCGACGGGCGCGCGCTGGTCGAGGCCGAGGAAGGCGACGGTGCCGAGCTTGAGCGCGAGCCGGTCGACGTGCTCGGCGGGCAGCGCGGGGGCGCGCAGCAGGCGCTGGAGCAGGGCGGTGGCGACGGGGGCGTCGCTGAGCTCGATGGCCCGGTCGGCGGCGGCCTCGGCGTAGTGCAGCCACTGCTCGTCGAGGCCCGCCCGCTCGCTGTGCTCGGCCAGCTGCACCAGCGGGGGCGGGTCGACGGCGGAGAGCATCGTGATCGCCCGGGTGTGCAGGTGGACGCGGTCCGGTGCGGGGAGGGTGTCGTAGGCGGCGGCGCGCGCCAGGGCGTGCCGGAAGCCGTAGCGGCCCGCGCCCACCTCGCACAGGACACCGCCGTCGAGGGCGTGCGACACCGCCTCGCCCAGCCGGGGGTCCGGCACGCCCGCGAGCGTGCCCAGCAGCTCGGCAGGCGCGGGCACGCCCAGGACGGCGGCGGCGTGCGCCAGGCGGGCCGCGGTGACCGGCAGTCGGGCCAGCCGCTCGGCCATCCCGTCGCGCAGCAGCAGGGGCACCCCGGCGGCGTCGAGCAACCGGTGGGCGGCGTCGCTGTCGGCGTGCACGGCGCCGTGCGGGTCGCGCAGCGCGCGCAGGGTCTCCTCGATGACGAACGGGATCCCGGCCGTGCGCTCGTGCAGCTTCGCGGCGAACGCGGCCGACACCGCGGCACCGCCGAGCACCGACTCGGTGAGCGCGCGCGTGTCGTCCACGTCGAGCGGGGGCACGGGGATGTGCGCGCTCGCCATCCCTGGAGCAGGGCGGAAACCGGTTCCCAGCGGCGGGCAGGAGCGCGCGTGCTCGCGCCGGTACGACAGCAGCACGCGCAGGCCCGGTGGCGGGTCGCCGAGGAGGAACCGCACCAGGGCGCGGGTTCCGTCGTCGGCCCACTGCAGGTCCTCGATCACCAGGAGCACCTCGCCCAGCGCGGCGAGCAGTGCGCGCACCCCGCGGAACACCCGGTGCCGGTCGGCGCGGGCGTCCCCGGTGGGCGGTGGCGGCGGGGGCAGGTGCGCGGCGATCTCCGGCAGCAGCGGGGCGAGCGCCCCCGTCACCGGGTTGAGCGGCCCGCACCGCGCGAGCGCGGGCCCGGTGTCGCGCAACGACTCCAGCACCGCGCCGTACGGGAACGGCTCCCCCACCTGCGCGCACACGCCCACCAGGGGCAGCGCGGCGGGCGAGCCCGCGGCCAGCACCTCCGCGACCAGCCTGCTCTTGCCGATCCCGGCCTCGCCCTCCAGCAGCACCACCGCGGGGCTGGGGTCCAGCGCGGCCAGCAGCGCGGCCCGCTCCCCCGCCCGGCCGACGAGCCTGCCCGCGCGCCCGCGCTGGTCGGTCGGGGGCACGGCCACCAGCCCTCCTCGATCCGCTTCCCCACCGGGAACCGGGAAAGCACTGGGAAAATGGGAATGCGCGGGCGGAACGTTTTCTGCGTACGGCTACCTAACGATACCCGGATTGAACGCCCCCGCCGCAAGGCCAATCGTATTCGCGAGCAGCCCCCACCCCGACCGGCCCCGCCCCGCTGACCTCGCCGGGGCGGGGCCGCCCGCCACCGTCCCGGGAGGACGAACCGTGAAATCCCTGCCGCCCCTGGTGACCCTGGTCGCCCTCGCCGCCGCGCTGGTGACGGCGCCGCAGGCCGCCGCAGCACCGGCCGCCGACTTCGTCCCCGCGCGCCACCCGGTGCCGGGCAGCTTCGTCGTCACCCTCAAGCCGCTCGCGACGGCGTCCGCCGTGCAGTCGCAGGCGACGTCGCTGGCCGCGAAGTACGGGGGTACCGCGAGCGCGGTGCTCACCGCGTCCATGCAGGGCTTCATCGCCAAGGACCTCACCGACGGGGAGGCCCGCGCCCTGGCGGCCGACCCGTTCGTCAAGCGGGTGTACCAGGACGGCACCGCCCGCGCCGCCGACGTGCAGACCGGGGCCACGTGGGGCCTGGACCGCGTCGACCAGGCGGACCTGCCGCTGGACTCCCGCTACAGCTACCCCTCCGGCGCGGCGGGCAACGTCACCGTCTACGTCACCGACACCGGCGTCAAGACCACCCAGGCGGAGTTCGAGGACCGCGCCACCGTCGGCGCGGACTTCATCGGCGACGGCCAGAACGGCAGCGACTGCACCGGGCACGGCACCCACGTCGCGGGCACGATCGGGTCGAAGACCTGGGGCGTGGCGAAGAAGGCCAAGCTGGTCTCGGTGCGCATGCTCGGCACGAACTGCACGCAGAACGGCCCCGACTCCGCGGGCGTGCAGGCGGTCGAGTGGGTCACCCGCAACGCGGTGAAGCCCGCGGTGGTCAACGCCTCGTGGACCTTCGACAACGCCGACATCGGTGACGACGCCATCGCGGGCCTGCTGCGCTCGGGCGTGCAGTTCGTCGCGGCGTCGGGCAACAGCTCCGCCGACGCGTGCGCCACCGGCCCGGCGAACATCGCCGACGTCATCACCGTCAACGCCACCAGCCGCAACGACGCCCGCGCCTCCTTCTCCAACTACGGCACGTGCTCGGACCTGTTCGCCCCCGGCGACGGCATCACCTCGGTGGGGCTGTCCGGCACCGGCGGGGTGACCATGTCCGGCACGTCCATGGCGGCCCCGCACGTCACCGGCACCGCCGCCCTCTACCTCTCCGCCAACACCGGTGCGGGCCCGCAGCAGGTGCGCGACGCCCTCGTCGGCGGGGCGAGCTCCGGCAAGGTCACCAACCCCGGCTCCGGCTCGCCGAACAAGCTGCTCAACACCGCCTTCGCCACCGGGTCGCCCACCCCCGGCTGCGACGGCGGCAGCACCACCGCCGACGTCGCCATCCCCGACGCCGGGACCGCGGTCACCTCCGACATCCCGCTGTCCGGCTGCACCGGCAACGCCACCGCGACCACGAAGGTGCAGGTCGACATCGCCCACACCTACACCGCCGACCTGCGGGTCGAGCTCGTCGGACCGTCCGGGCGCGCCTTCGCGCTGCACCAGCCCGGCGGCATCGGCGCGGCCACCGGCATCCACCAGACCTTCACCGTGGACGCCTCCGCCGAGACCCGCGCGGGCACCTGGCGGCTGCGCGCCACCGACGTCTACCGCTTCGACACCGGCGTCATCGACGCCTGGTCCCTCACCTTCTGACCAGCCCCCGACAGCACCACCCGAGAGGAACCACCATGAGACACCTCGCACGCGCCGGGGGCGTCCTCGCCCTCCTGCTGGCCTCGGCGGCGGTGAGCGTCCCCCTCGCCCCCGCGGCCACCGCGGCGCCCAACGCCCGCGCCGCCACCTTCGAGGGTGACACCACCCCCACCCGCAGCGGCGACGCGCGGCCGTCGTTCTACAACGGCCAGAACGCCACCGTCGACGAGTTCCCCGGCATCATCGCGGGGATCCGGGCAGGCGGCACCCGCCCGGAGGGCCAGACCTGCACCGGCACCGTCGTCGCCCCCCGCAAGATCCTCATCGCCGCGCACTGCGCCGACATCGCCGGGGAGAAGAAGTTCGTCTACGGCCTCGACGACCTCGCCGCCTACCAGGGCGGCGCCGGGTCCGGGTTCGCCGCGTCCGTGGTGGAGTACAAGAAGCACCCGAAGTACGTCAACTTCGACCAGGGCTACGACGTGGCGGTGGTGACCGTCGACCGCGACATCCGGCTCAAGGGCGGCGCCGCCTACCCCAAGGTCGCCACCTCCGCCGACAGCGGCCTGGCCACCCCGGGCAAGAGCGGCGTGGGCTACGGCTACGGCAAGAAGGACGTCGACGACGCGGCCAAGGACGTCACCCTGGACAAGGCGACCCTGCCCATCGTGGACGGCGCGAGCCGCTGCACCGGGGTGGGCGCGGGCTTCTCCCCCGCGACCATGATCTGCGCGGGCTACGGCGACGGCAGCACCACGATCCTGCCCGGCGACTCCGGCGGCCCGCTGGTCATCGGCGGCACGATCGTGGGGGTCGCGTCCTGGAGCCGCTCGGACTTCCGCTGGTACAGCATCTACGGCAGGCTCACCAACGACATGGGCGACTGGGTGCGCCAGGAGGTCGGCAGCCAGGAGCCGCCCGCGGGTGAGCTCGGCGTCGCCGTCGCCCCCGCCAGCGGGTCGGTGGCCGCGGGCCGCTCGCTGTCGGTGGCGGTGAACACCACCGCGGGCCCCGGTGGCCCCGAGTCCGCGACGCTGACCGCCTCGGGCCTGCCCGCGGGGGTCAAGGCGGTGCTGCAACCCACGTCCGTCACCACCGGCGGCTCCGCGAAGCTGACCTTCGACGTGGCCACCACCGCCACCAACGGCACCTCGGAGATCACCGTCACCGCCAAGACCGCCTCCGGCGCCACCGCCACGGGCAGGTTCACCCTCACCACCACCGGCGGCGGCACCCCGCAGCCCGGTGACTTCACCCTCGGCGCCTCCCCCGCCACGGCCAAGGTGGCCGCGGGCGCGTCCACGTCCACGACCATCACCAGCACCGGGTCCGGCACCCTGGCGCTCTCGGCCACCGGCCTGCCGACCGGTGTGCAGGCCGCGTTCCAGCCCGCCAGCATCACCGCGGGCGCCAACGCCAAGCTGACCTTCACGGCGAGCGCGTCGGCCCCCTCCGGCACCTCCACCGTCACCGTCGTCGGCACCGACCAGAGCGGCAAGACGGCCACCACCACGGTCTCCCTCACCGTCGAGGGCAGCACCCCCACCCCGGACGTCCGGGTCACCCTGAGCCCCGCCTCCGGCTCGACCTGGCAGGGCGGGATCCTCACCACCACCCTGACCGCCACCGGGGGCACCGGCTCCCTCACCCTGTCGCAGACCGGCGCCCCCACCGGCACCCAGGTGTGGTTCCAGCCCACCACCATCGCCCAGGGCGCGTCGAGCAACATCACCGTCATCACCAGCGGCCAGACCCCGACGGGCACCTACCCCATCACCGTCAAGGCCACGTCCAGCGACGGCAAGACCGGCACGGCGACGTTCACCCTGACCGTCACCCGCCTCTGAGCGCCTGAGCGCGTGGCCCGGCGCGGTGCCGGGCCACGCGCTCCCTGGTGCGGGCGGCCGATCGTTGGTGGGATGGTCGGGGCGGTCGAGCGGGGAGGGCGGGTCGTGGCGGGTGGGGCGGGGCGGGGCATGTGGCCGCTGTACGCGGCGGGGTTCACGACCGCGTTCGGGGCGCACGGGATCGCGGCGAACCTGGGCGGGTCCGCCGAGGGGGCGGTGACCTCGCTGCTGGTGCTCGGCGGGCTGCTCGCCCTGTACGACGGCGCCGAGGTGCTGCTCAAACCGGTGTTCGGCAGCCTGGCCGACCGGGTGGGGGCCAAGCCGGTGCTGCTGGGTGGGCTCGCCGCCTTCGCCGCGGCGTCCGCGTTGTACGCCGTCGCGGACAGCCCCGGGTGGCTGTGGGCGGCGCGGTTGGGGCAAGGTGCGGCGGCGTCGGCCTTCTCGCCGTCCGCTTCGGCGATGGTCGCGCGGCTCAGCCCGGCGGCCCAGCGCGGGAGCGCCTTCGGCGGGTACGGGTTCCACAAGTCGATCGGCTACACGTTGGGGCCGTTGCTCGGGGGCGTGTTGGTGTGGGCGGGCGGGTTGCGGTTGTTGTTCACCGTGATGGCGTTGTGCGCGGCGGGCGTCGCGGTGTGGGCCGCTGCCGCTGTCCCGGGGGTGCCGCCGTTGCCGCGCAAGCGGCAGACGGTGGCGGACCTCGCGCGTCGGTTGGCTGACCGCTCGTTCCTCGTGCCAACGGCGGCGCTCGCCGCGGCGACGGCCGCGCTGTCCGTGGGCGTGGGTTTCCTCCCCGTCTCGGGGGCCGCGGCCGGTCTCGGCACGATCGCCACCGGCGCGGCGGTCTCGGTCCTGGCCGCCGCGGCCGCGGCCGTGCAACCGCGGGCGGGCCGCGCGCTGGACGCGGGCAGGCTGTCCACGCGCACCGGGTTGCTGGTGGGGTTGGGGGTCACCGCCGCCGGGGTGGGTGCCGCGGTGGTGCCCGGGGTGGTGGGCGTCCTGGTGGCTGCCGCGCTCATCGGGGTGGGCACGGGGTTGATCACGCCGCTGGGCTTCGCCGCGCTGGCCGCCGCGACCCCCGAGGAGCGCATGGGGCAGACGATGGGGTCCGCTGAGCTGGGCCGGGAACTGGGGGACGCGGGCGGGCCCCTGCTCGTGGCCGGCGTCGCGACCGTCTCCGCGCTGGCCTTCGGCTACGCCGCCCTGGCCGTCCTGCTGGCGGTGGGTCCGCTGCTTGCGGTGGCGCTGAGGCTCCGCACGCGGGTTCCCCGGTCACGTCACCGGGGCCAGTTGCGCTGATCGGGTGATGATCGCGGAACCGTCCGTGCGGGTGTGGGCGGGCTGGTGGGATGTGCGGCGGTTCGGGGACTCGGCAGATGTGCGAGGCGGTGTGGTGAAGCAGCGCAAAGGGCCTCCTGGGCCGCGGCCGTGGGTGAGCGCGGCGTGGTGGTTGTCGATGAACGGGGTCGTGGCCGCGTTCAGCGCCGCGGTGGCGGTGGCGGCGCTGGTGGTGGCGATCGTCGCGATCCCCGCGTCGCCGGACGAGGCGGCCGTCTCGGACCTGCGCCGCACGCCGGACTTGGGGTTGTCGTTCTGGCAGGGCGACAAGGCGGCGGTGTTGCACGACACCAGCGTGGGCGCGGAGGGGCTGGTGCCGCGGGTGACGGTGGACCTGGGCTCCGGGCCGTTCGAGGTGCGGTTCCCGGAACTGGCCGAGGAGGACCTGCTCGCGCTGGACGTGCGGGAGGACGACAGCGGGTTCCACGTCGTCGAGGGCGCCGACACGAACGCGCCGGTCGACGGGGCGGCGTTCCTGCCCGGGAAGGGGCACGTCGACAGCGAGCAGGGCAGCGCGACGCTCTACGTCTCCCACGACGGGCTCTTCAACGCCATCGGGGGCCAGCGCGCGGGCGACATCGGCAACCGCAAGGCGAGCGTCTACTACTCGCGGATCGACCTGCCCCAGGACACCACGCTGACCCAGTTCCCCACCGGGGTGTACGAGGTGTCGGAGGCATCCCTCGTGCCGCTGACCGAACTGCACAGGGACCTCTACGTCGTGGCCTGGCGCGACAACGACCACGACGACGTGGTCGACGGCGGGGAGTACGAGTACATCGTGCTCAATTTCCCCGGGTGACACGGCCGGGCCTGCGCCGCTGGTGGGCGCGGGTCGGGCACCATGCCGGGGTGATGATCCTGCTGCCCTGCGACGTCCTGAACCCCCGCCGGGTCGACGAGCACTTCGCCGCCGAGGCCGAGGCCGCTCGCGACGCCGGGCTGGAGGTCGCCCACGTCGACCACGACGCGTTGCAGCGCGGCGGTGGCGCCGACGACGGTGTGCGGCGGGTCCGCGGGGAGGGCGAGGCCGTCTACCGGGGGTGGATGCTGCGCAGCGAGCGGTACGCGGCGTTCGACGAGGCGCTGCGGCACCGCGGTGTCATCCTGCGCACGACCGCGGAGCAGTACAAGCAGGCGCATGAGCTGCCTGGGTGGTACTCGGCGCTGGAGGAGGTCACGCCGGAGTCGGTATGGACCGAGGGGGACGCGCGGGAGGCGTTCGAGCGCGCCCTGGCGGCGTTGGGCTCCGGAGCAGCGGTGCTGCGGGACTACACCAAGTCGATGAAGCACTACTGGCACGAAGCCGCCTACGTCCCCGACGTGACCGATGTGGAGGGCGCGTGGGCGGTGGCAACCCGCTTCCGCGAACTGCGCGACGACGACTTCACCGGCGGCTTCGTGCTGCGCCGCTTCGAGCGGTTCACCTCCGCCGAGGTGCGCACCTGGTGGGTGGGCGGCGAGTGCCGCCTGGTCGGCCCCCACCCCGACACCCCCGACGACCGGCACGAGCCGGGCCCGGACCTGGCCGCGCTCACCCCCCTGGTGGCCGGTCTCGCCCTGCCCTTCGCCACCGTCGACCTCGCCCAGCGCGAGGACGGCGCGTGGCGGGTGGTCGAACTGGGCGACGGCCAGGTCAGCGACCGCCCCCGCACCGGCGACCCGGCGGAGTTCGTGCGGACCATCACGCGCTGAACTGCGGGTGCGACCACACCGTCGTCGGTGCGTGGGGGCACCAAAGACGGTGGGGCGCTACTGGCCGCTGTGGTCGAGGACGTTGCCGTTGACGCAGTGGTTGGTCTGGACGCCGTTCCAGGCGCCGCCGACGGGGACCACGGCGAGTTCCTGGAAGCAGACCGACGCGGCGGTGAAGTTCCAGTTGTTGGCCGCGTTGATGCCACCGCCGAAGTTGACGTGGTGGTCGGCGTCGACCGAGACCGGTGGGGTGACGTCGGCCAGCGCCGGGCTCGCCGCCAGCAGCGGTACCGCGACCGCGGAGACAGCGGTACCGACCCAGCGCAGAACAGAAACCATCGGGAATCCTCCTCCTCGACAACGAAGTCAAGGCAACGCTAGGAGCACCCCACGACAGGATTCCCCTGCGACACGGCCATGTCACCTGGTTGTGGGACGACCCTCCACCCTGGACTACACGTCGCGGGACGACGTAGGCGAGGTGGAGCGTGGCCGCGCTGCGCCCACCCAGCGGCGGGCGCGCGGAAGCCCCGGCTGTGCGAACCGGGGGTTCCGCGCAGCCGGGGCTTCCCGGTGGTCAGCTGCCGCTGGCCGCGTGCCGGACGCCTTCCTTGGCGTCCTGCGCGCCGGATTGGGCGCTGTCCTTGACCTCCTGGGCCGCGTCCACCGCGGTCTGCTTGACCTGCTCGGCCGCGTGCTGGGCCGACTCGCGCAGGTCGCCGCCGACGTTCGCGGCGGCCTCGGTCGCGGCGTGGCGCACCGGCTCGACGAGGTCCCCGGCCTGGTCGCGGACCTGGGCGGCGACGCGCTTCTCGGCCTGGGAGGTCGGGATGAGCGACGCGGTGAGCAGGCCTGCGCCGAAGGCGATGAGGCCCGCGGCCAGGGGGCTGCCCTGGGTCTGGCGCCGCACCGCGTCGGTGGTCTGGTGGGCGACCTGCTGGGTGGACTCGGCCACCGAGCGGGACTGCTCGCGCACCGCGTCCACGGCGCCGGATCCCCCGCCGCTGGGGGTCAGGTCGTCGGCCACACCCATCACCTTGTCCTTCACCTTGCGCAGTCCGCCGCGAGCGCGCTCGACGCGCCGGTCGACGATGCGGCTGGGGCTGGTGCGGTCGACCAGGCGGTCGACGTCACCGGTCAGGTCGGCCCTGGTCCGCTCGATCTCGTGCCTCAGCTGGTCGGGTGTCGCGCCCATTCCGCGTCCTCCTTGAGCGTCTCGATCGTCTTCTCCGGCTTGGGCGAGACCTGGCGCATGGCCGTGCGGCCCCTCAGGAACAGCACCGCCCCGGCGATGGCCCAGACCAGGGCCACCAGCGCCGTCGCCCAGCCCAGGTCGATCACGTTGGACAGGCCGTAGGCCACGGCCAGGCTGGCCAGCACCGCCACCATGTACCCGGCGAACCCGGCGCCGCCGAGCATCCCGGCGGCCTTGCCCGCCTTGCGCGCCTCGGCGGTCAGCTCCACCCGCGCCAGCTCGATCTCCTGGCGCAGCAACCGGTTGAGGTCCGAGGTGATCTGGGTGACGATCTCGCCGAGGCTGGGCTCGGCGCCGGGCGCCCGCTCGTGGGCATCGGTGCGCGGGTCGGTCACGGCAGCCTCCGCTCGCCCTCGGTGTGGGGCAGGCCCGGCTGCGGCACGCCACCGGGGACCGCGGCGGGCTCGTACACCGGCGCCGTCACCGGGGGCTGGGGCGCCGGGGTCACCTGGCCCGCGGGCGGCGCGGGCGCCGGGACCTCCGGGGCGGTGGACGTCCACTGGCCACCGGCCGGGGTGGACCCGCCCGCGGGGCCGTCGCCGTTGGAGCTGCCGGTGCCCGCCGCGCTCAGGCCCTTGGCGAGCCTGCCGACGGCGAACCCGGCGAGGGCCGACCCGAGCAGGAACGCCGCGGGCCTGCGCCGGGCGAAGGCCCGCACGTCCTGCAGCACTTCCTCGGGGTGGTCACCGCTGAGCCGGTCGGCGAACTGCTTGCCGTGCTGCGACAGCTGGAGCACCGCGGTGCGCGCCGGGGAGTCCTGTTCGGACCGCTCCGCCATCGCGCTGAGGTCGTCGGCCCACCCGCGCAGCAGCTCACCCGCGCGGCCGGTCTGCGTCCTGGCCTCCTCGGCCAACCGCTGCTGCACGTCACCCGCGAGGTTCGCCGCCTGCCCCTTGGTCTCGGCCAGGACGTCGGCGGCCTTGTCCTTGGCCGTGCTCGCGACCTGGGCACCGGACTCCGCGACCGAGGACGCCGCGTCGGCGGCCCGGTCGGTCACCCCGCCCGCCCCGTCGGTCGAGCGGCCGTCCTGGCCGGTGACGGTGTGCGTTGGGTGGTTCACTGGCTCCTCCTCGATAGCACCTGTCGCGCGCCACCCACCACCGACAAGTGCGTGGTCAGTGCCCGGAGGCCCTGCGGTCGCCTTCTCGGTGTGCGTGCGCGGAGTGGGTTCTGCGGATCGGGTGCCCGTGCTCCGGATTCTTATGCGTCCTTTTCCCGAACAATCTTTGCCGCCGTGCGGGGTTTACCTGGAAATGTTCCGATCTCGCCGCGTGGACTCCGCGTCCGCGTCCTTTCGGCCGACGCGCCTACCGCGGCCCGTACCCCGGCGGGGGTGGGAAAGCGGGGGGCCGGTAGCGCAGGAAGGCGAGGGTGGGCGAGAGCACCGACAGGGTGAACGTCGCCAAGGCGAACGCCCCGATGACGATGATCGGCAGGTCCAAGCCGAACTCGATGACGTAGTCGCGGATGTCCGCGATCGCGAAGAACAGCACGACCGGCACCAGCGGCAGCAGCGCCCCGAGCCCGGTCAGCACGGCTCCCGGCACCTTCTGGACGAAGATCAGCACGGCGCCGAGCACCAGCAGCAGCGCCGACACCGCCAGCAGCACCCCGCAGGCCAACGGCAGGGTGTGCAGCAGGGCCACGTTCCGCCTGCACGACCCATAGCACGCCGCCGACGCGGCGAAGGTGGTGTACGAACCCCACGCCGCTCCCAGGGACAGGAGCAGTGCCAACGCGGCTGTCGTGTACGCGGTCGCCCCACTCGGCCTCGGGCGAGCTGGGGGTGCGAACCCGCCGGGCGGGTAGGGCGGGTAGTAGCTCACGGCGCCATCCAGGTCAGGTCTCGGCAGGAGTCCCACCGACCCCCGCCAGGCGCCGCGGATCCTATTGGCACTCATTTCCCCGTTCGTCGACAACTCGGAACCAGCTCGCGGTCGGACTACCCTGCGCGGATGGCGCGGATCCTGGTCACCGGCATGTCAGGCGCAGGGAAGTCGAGCGCCCTCAACGCTTTGGGCGCACGGGGGTACCGCGTGGTGGACACCGACTACGGCGAGTGGATCGAGGACGTCCCCGGACGCGAGCGGGTGTGGCGGGAAGAGGAGATGGAGGCGCTGCTGCGTGCTCACGAACAGTCGGGGGAACCGCTGATCGTCGCGGGCACCGTGCGCAACCAAGGGCGGTTCTACCCCCGGTTCGACCACGTCGTCCTGCTGACCGCTCCCCTGCCGGTGCTGCTGGACCGCGTCGCCCGGCGCACCGACAACGGGTTCGGGAAGGGCGACGGCGAACGAGCGCGCATCGCGGCGGACACGGCGGAGGTCGAGCCGCTGCTGCGCGCCTCGGCGAGCGTGGTGATCGACACCCGTGAGCCGCTGTCGGCCGTGGTCGAGCGGTTGGCCGCTCTCGCGGGACCCCCACCGCACCCGTGACGGCGGGCCGCTACTCCGGCGCTGTGGGGTTGGTGCCCTCACGGGCGCGGGCGGCCTTGGAAACCCGCCGGACCTCGCCGAAGTAGGCGACGAGGAAGACCAGGAACAGCAGGATGCCCGCGGCGCTCAACCAGAACACCGACATGCCGAACAGGCGCAGGACCACGTGCGCGGTGAGGCTCAGGAAGGCGAGGGCACCCACGATGGCGATCGACATGCGGCCGGGGTCGCGGGGGTGCCGGAACGCCTGGGTCAAGCGCAGGCTCACCTGTTCCTGCGGCTTGTACCACCCCTTGCGCAGCCCCACTCCGACGCCCACGACGATGATCACGCCCATCACCGCGTACGCCCAGATCACGGGTAGGTCCAGCACGCCGGTCGCGGCTCCGAGCGCGGCCGCGAGCACCACGGCGCCGACGGAGAACGCGGTGCGCGCACGAGCAGAAGGCAAGGTGGACCCCCAGTAGTCGACCGGCTGCCGGTAGCGGTTCCATGATCGCACCGGGGAGGGGCGCCCGCACGGGGGCCGTTCCGACGCAGGTCGGAACGGCCCCCGCGTCACGTGCCGACCGCGTCGACCACCGCTGCGCCGACCGCCGATGCCCCCGCCGCATCGGCTGCCCACGCGGCGTAGCCGTCCGGGCGGACGAGCAGCGCATCGGGGCGCGGGTCGCGCCAGTGCGCGGTGACCACGCGGTCCTGCGGCACCGCCACCTCCACCCCGGCGGGCAGCACGAGCACGTGCTTGCCCGCGCGCAGCAGTTCGTAGAGCCTGCCCGTGGACAGGTCCTGGTCGGGGACCCTCCTGCCCACGAGCTTGTGCGACCCGCGCGGCGCCGGGTACGCGTAGCCGACGCCGGTGATCTCCCCGATCGCCGCGCGGCTGACCGGGCGCACGTGCTTGACGACGAACGAGCGCACCGCGCGCAGGGCGACCTCGGCGGGGTTCTTGGCCATGGCCAGGCGCAGGTTCAACCCGCTGCTGCGCAGCACCTTCGCGCCGACCGGGTGGCGTTCGGCGTGGTAGGTGTCGAGCAGCGACGGGGGTGACCAGCCCTTGACCACCGCGGCCAGCTTCCAGCTGAGGTTGGCCGCGTCCTGCAGGCCGGTGTTCATGCCCTGCCCGCCCGCGGGCGAGTGCTGGTGGGCGGCGTCGCCCGCGAGCAGGACGCGGTCGACGCGGTAGCGGGGGGCTTGGCGCTCGTCGCTGTGGAAGCGGCCGAGCCAGCGGGGCGAGTGCATGCCGTAGTCCGAGCCGAAGGCCCGCTCGGTGATCGAGCGCAGCTCCTCGAACTCCACCGGGGCGTCGTCGGGGACGTCGCGGTTGCGCCGGTCCCAGCCGCCGATGCGCCACCAGCCGTCGCCGAACGGGGCGATGAAGCCGAAGGCGTCCCCGATGCCGTGCACGCGGACGACGACGTCCGGTTCCGCGCGCAGGCGCACGTCGGCCAGCACCACCGACTTGATGACCGCGTGCCCGGGGAACGGCACCCCCACCGCGGCGCGGACGGCGCTGCGCACGCCGTCCGCGCCCACCAGGTAGTCCGCGCGGAACTCCCCCGCCGGGGTCACCGCGGTGACCCCGGCGCCGTCCTGCTCGACCGCGGTGACCTCGGTGCCGTGGTGCAACTCGACACCGAGGTCCCGGGCGCGGCGCAGCAGCAGCCGCTCCACCTCGTACTGCGGGGTGACCAGCAGGAAGGCGTAGCGGGAGTCCAGCGAGGTGATGTCGAACGGCAGCGAGCCGAACAGCCGCAGCTCACCGATGACCTGGCCGCGGGCGACCAGCTCGTCGGCGAGGCCGCGCGCGTCGAGCAGCTCCAGGGTGCGGGCGTGGACGCCGAAGGCGCGGGAGAGGTTGCTCAGGCCCTCGGGCCGCTTGTCGAGCACGGTGACCGGGACGCCCGCGGCGGCGAGGTCGCCCGCCAGCAGCAGCCCGGTCGGGCCCGCGCCCACGACGAGCGCGCTCACCGGTCCAGGTTCAGCAGCTCGACGTACGCGTCGACGCGCAGGCCCGCGCCCTTGATCTGCGCGGTCTGCTCGGCGCCGAGCACGCCCACCGACGCGGCGTAGGAGGCGCCGCCGGTCGGGCCCAGCGGCAGCGCGATGCCGGGCGGGGCCGCGGTGTACTCGACCAGCTCGCCCTCCCCGGTCGCCAGCGCCCGGATGTTGCGGGCGACGACGCCCGCGTGCTGCTCCGCGGACTTGGCCATCTTCGCCTCGGGGATGTCGGTGACGTCACCGATGGCGAACACCGTCGACTGCCCGGTGACGCGCAGGTGCGGGTCCACGCTGAGGTGGCCGCGGGCGTCGCGGGCGGCGGCGAGGTCGCCGTCGAGGTAGCCCGTGGTGGGCACCACGCCGTAGAGGCGGTACCAGAGGTCGCCGGTGACCTCCTCGCCCGAGGTGGTGCGCGCGGTGAAGGCGCCGGGCTCCCCCGGCTCGGTGGGCGGCTCCTCGGCCAAGGCGGAGCCGAGCACCAGCCGCACGCCCAGCGCGTCGAGCTGCTTGCGGATCTCGGCGCGCAGCTCGTCGGGCAGGTCGGTGGCGCCCAGCACGTCGGCGGCGGGGTCGACCAGGGTGACGCCCTTGTCCGGCCACACGTGCTTGATCTCGCCCGCCAGCTCCAGCCCGGCCGGGCCCGCGCCCAGCAGCACGACCTCGGTGGCGCCCGCCAGGGCGGTGTGCGCCGCCCGCAGGCGGGCCTCGGCAGCGGCGGTGTCGTGCTCGTCGACCTTGGCCGGGAACGGGTAGCCCGAGCCGGTGGCCAGCACGACGTAGTCGGCGTCGACCCGCCCGCCCGAGGCCAGGGTGACCCCGCCCGCGTCGACGTGCGCGGCCCGGTCGCGCACGACCTCGCCGCGGGTGAGCAGCCGGTCGTAGGGGAAGAACAGCCTGCCGGGCCAGTCCGGGTCCACCAGCACCCGCAGGATGGCGACGTTGTGCACGAACGCCTCGCGCGGCTCGACGAGCACGACGTCGGCGAACTCGTCCAGGGCCTTCGCGGCGGTCGCCCCGCCGTAGCCGCCACCGACGACAACGATCTTGGTCATGGTCTCCTCAACCCCACAGGCGAGCCAGCGGCTCGACCAGTTCGTGTTCTTCGTAGGACAGGTGGGACAGCAGCGCGTCGGTCAGCAGGTCGACCGCGGCGCGCAGCCGGGCCGGGTCCAGCGGCTGCTCGACGAGCACCCGGTCGATGCGGTCGACCAGGCCGTGCAGCGCGGTGTGCTCGGCCTCCAGCCGGTCGACCACCGCGCCGAGGCGGGGGTCGAACCGGCGCAGGCCCGGGAAGACGTCGGTGTCCTCGCGGTGGTGGTGCAGCACGACGAGCCTGCAGAACGCCTGGCAGTACCCGCCGGTGGGCGTGCCCGCCCGGCGCAGCACCAGGGTGTGCAGGCGGTCGCGGGCCGCGGCGGCGCCGAGGACCCCGGACTCCAGGTCGGCCAGCAGCCCGCGCAGCTGCGCCAGCTCGGCCCGGATGAGGTCGTGCACCTCGATCAGCCGCCGCCCCGCGGCCTGCTGGCGGGGGGTGTAGCCGCGGCCGCCGGGGTCGTGGGGCGCGCGGGGGCGGGTGCCCTCGTCCCACAGCCGCTCCCGGCTCAGCCGCACCCCCGGGTCGGGGGTGGGCACCGCGGCCAGCTCACCCAGGGTCATCCGGCCACCCGTTCCAGCGGCGCGGGCGCGGGCCTGCGCAGGGTGCCGGGTCCGGCGAGGGCGGCCAGGACGGCGACGCCCATGGCGATCGTGGAGAGGGTGAACGCGGTGGTGTAGCCGGACTCGGCGGGGGTCCGGGTGCCCGGGATGGTGTTCGCGGTGACGATCGTCGAGGCGATCTGGGCGCCGAAGGTGCCGCCGATCGTCCGCATGATCGTGTTGATCCCGGTGGCCTCCCCGGTCTGGCGCGGGTCGACGGCGCTGACGACGAGGTTGGCCAGGGACGCGAAGGCGAACCCCACACCGATGCCGAGCACCCCGTTGGCCAGGTAGATCGTCCACGGGGTGTCGTGGGCGGTGGCGAACAGCAGGAACCCGAGCCCGCCGATCACGCAGGCCAGCACCAGCGGCAGCTTGAAGCCCACGGCCGCGCCCAGCCGCCCGGCCAGTGGGCTGGCGACGAGCATGGCGACCGCCATCGGGATGATGAACAGCCCCGCGCCGGTGACCGAGGCGCCGAAGCCGTACCCGGCCGAGGGCGGGGTCTGCACCAGCAGCGGCACCAGGGTGAAGGCGCCGTACATGCCCAGGCCGATGATCAGCGCGGTGGCGTTGGAGGTCAGCACCGCGGGGATGCGCAGCAGCCCGATGTCCACCAGCGGGGCGGCGGTGCGCCGCTCGACCACCCCGAACACCACCAGCAGCGCCACGGCCGCGGCGAACAGGCCCAGCACCGGCGGCGACGCCCAGCCCCACACCCGGCCGTTGCTGATCGCCAGCAACAGCGCGACCAGCCCGGCGGAGAGCAGCAGCGCCCCCACCCAGTCGACCCGGGCGGGCGAGGTCACCGGCGACTCGCGGATGAACAGCGCCACCGCGGCGATGCCGACGACCGTGACCAGCAGCATGAGCCAGAAGACCCAGCGCCAGTCCAGGGCGTCGACGATGAGCCCGGGCACCACCAGCCCCACGCCGAAGCCGATGCCGAAGGTGGAGCTGATCCAGCCGATCGCCACCGGCACCCGCTCGCGCGGGAACTGCTCCCTGGCCAGCCCGAAGGCCAGCGGGAAGGTGGCCGCGCCGACGCCCTGCACCGCCCGGGCGGCGATGAGCACGCCCAGCGAGGGCGCCAGCGCGGCCAGCAGGGTGCCCAGCGCGGTGACGGTGAGGCTGGCGATCAGCACCCGCCGCTTGCCGAACATGTCGCCCAGCCGCCCGAGCAGCCCCGTCGCCACCGACGCGGTGAGCAGGAAGGCGCTGAGCACCCAGGACACCGAGGTCGTGGACGCGCCGAACGCCTGCTGCAACGTCGGCAGCGCGGGCACGGGCATGGTCTGGAGCAGGGAGAACGACAGCACGGCGATGAGCAGGGCGGCGAACGGTGCCGCCACCGCGCGCTCCTGGGTGGTCATGGGTCCGCTCCTCGGGGGTGGGTCCAGAAATCGTGTCGCACCGATATCATTACATGACGACACCATGTCGTCCACCGCGTAGGATCGCCGCATGGACCACCCCGGGACCCGACCGCCGTCGCTGCTGGCCCTGCCCTCCTACGTGGCCGGGCACCTGGCCCGCATCGCCCGCCGCGCGCTGGTGGACGCCCTGGCCGAGCACGACCTGCGGCTGCCGCACTTCGCGGTGCTCTCCGGGTTGGCCGACTTCGGCCCGCTGGCCCAGCACGACCTGGCCGACCGCCTCGACCTCAACCGCAGCCACCTCGTCGGCTACCTCGACCTGGTGGAGGCGCGCGGGCTGGTCGAGCGCGAGCGCGACCCGGCCGACCGGCGCAGGCAGCGGGTCACCCTCACCGAGCGGGGCCGGGCGCTGTGCCGGGAGCTGGCGGTGCGGGCGCGGCGGTCGCAGGAGGAGTGCCTGGCGGTGCTCAGCGAGCAGGAGCGGGACACCCTGCTGGCGCTGATGCTGCGCGTGGTCACCGCCGACGACGCCGAACGGGCCGGGCACGCGGTCTGACCCGGCCCCCGCGGCCCCGGTGCCGGGGCGCGGCGGCACGACCGCCGCACCCCGTTCTCCGGACCAGGGCCTGCCCTAGGGCCTGCCCTCAAAGCCTCGCCCAGCGATAGCCGCGCCAGATCGAACGCAGGCGGCACCGGCCGAGGGACCGAGTACATCCAGTACGAGGTCCCTCGTCCGGGCACCGCCTGCGTCCGATCTGATCACGACTCTCACAGAGCAGGCTTTGAGGACAGGCCCTAGCCGACCTCGGCGCGCACCGCCGGGAAGACCTCGCGCGCCAGCACCTCCTGCTCGGCCACGCTCTGCGGTGCGAGCTGGAGGAAGGTGAACCCGGCGCGCACGACCTCCACGACCTGGCGCACCACCTCGTCCACGCTGCCGGTCACCAACCCCGGCCGGGAGACCTGCCCCGGGTCGACCCGGGTGGTGAAGTTGGCCGCGCAGGTGATCGAGTCCGGGTCGCGGCCCGCCTCGACCGCGGCGGCGCGCACGACCTCGCGCATGGCCACCGCCTGCGCCAGGTCGATCCGCCCGAACGAGGGCAGCCAGCCGTCGGCGACCTGCCCGGTCAGCTTCAGCGCGCGCGGCCCGTAGGAGCCCAGCCAGATCGGGATCCGGTGCTCCGGCAGCGGGTCGATGCGCGCCCCGGACACCTGGAACTGCTCGCCGGTGAAGTCCACCGGTCCGCCCGCCCACAGCTCGCGCAGGATCCGGATCGCCTCGCGCTGGGCGGTGATCTTCGCCCCGGGCGTGCGCACGGTGAGCCCGAACGCCTCGAACTCGTGGTCGTAGCCGCCCGCGCCCAGGCCGATCACCAACCTGCCCCCGGAGAGGCGGTCGAAGGTCTCCGCCGACTTGGCCAGCACCGCGGGCGCCCGGTAGGGCAGCCCGAGCACGTTGGTGCCCAGGCGGATGCGGGTGGTCTTGGCCGCCAGCCAGCTCAGTGCCGTCCACGGCTCCAGCGTCGGCTGCTCGGTGTGCAGGTGGTCGCTGAGGCTGAACAGGTCGAAGCCCAGCTCGTCCGCGCTCTGCGCCAGGTCCAGCAGCCGCGCCGGGTCGGCGCCGCGCAGCACCCCGCCCGCGCCGAAGCGCACGCCCTGCTCGTCGTTCTGGTCGTCGTTCTGGTCGTCGTTGTCGCTCATGCCTGGTCCCCCGTCGTGCGGTCGGTCATGCCCGTGCCTGCTCTTCCTCGGAGTGCCCGTCGCCGGTGGCGATCGGGCGGGTGGTGTCGGCCGACCACGCCGACCAGCTGCCCGGGTACAGCGACGCGCGCACGCCGATCCGCTCCAGGGCCAGCAGGTCGTGGCACGCGGTCACCCCGCTGCCGCAGTACACGGCCACGTCCGCGCCCGGCACCACCCCGAGTGCCGCGTAGTGCGCGCGCAGCCGCTCGACGGGGGCTAAGGTGCCGTCGCCGTTGAGGTTGTCGCCCCAGAAGGCGCTGCGCGCGCCGGGGATGTGCCCGGAGCGCACGTCGCTGGGCAGCACGTTCTGGCCGGTGTAGCGGTCGTGGGCGCGCGCGTCCAGCAGCACCTCGCTGTCCCGCACGGTGTCTGCCGTGCGGAAGGCTCCCGCAGGCCACTCGACGGCGGTGCGGGTCACCGGTTCCCTGGTGGTGGCGCCCGTCTCCAGCTCGCCCGGCCAGGCCTGGATGCCGCCGTCGAGCAGGTGCGCCCGCTGCCCCAGCAGGCGCAGCAGCCAGACCAGCCGGGCGGCGTAGGCGCCGCCGCTGTCGTCGTAGGCCACCACGACGGCGTCGTCGGCGATGCCGAGCCGCCCGAGCCGGTCCGCGAAGCCCTCCGGGGTGGGCAGCGGGTGCCGCCCACCCCCGGGGGTCGGCGGGGCGGACAGGTCGGTGTCGACATCGGCCCAGACCGCGCCGGGCAGGTGGCCGGACTCGTGCGCCGCGCGGCCGCTGCGGCCGTCGAGGTACCAGCGCACGTCGACCACCACGACCTCGTCAAGGTGCGCGCCGAGCCAGTCGGCGTCGACCAGTGGTCCGGTCATGTCACTCCTTGCGGTGGATGTGCTCGGCGCGCACGCGCAGCAGCACGCGCTCGCCCTCGGCCTGGCGGACCTGCGGGCTGCCGGTCCACTTGGTGAAGGTGGTGCGGGCCAGGGCGAGGGCCTCCTCGCCGCGCACCACCTGCACCACCCGGCCGCGGACCTCGATGTAGCGGCGGCTGTTGTCCGGGTCGAGCAGCAGGATGTTCACCCGCGGGTCGCGGGCGACGTTGCGGTACTTCTGCCGGGAGTCGTTGGTGCCGACGAGGATGTGGCGCTCGTCGGCGTGCGGCCACACCGCGCTGGTCTGCGGCTGGCCGCCGGGCATGAGCGTGGTGAAGATGCCCAGGGTGCGGCCCGCCGCCAGGACCCGGACGTCCTCGGCCAGCACGTCCGCGAGCGGGTCGCCGGTGGCCGCCTCAGGCAACGGTGGTCACCTCGCTGCGGCGCACCTGCGGGAGCACCTGGTCCGCGATCAGCTCGGTGGCCGCGCGCACCTCGGCCGCGGGCACGCCGCCGATGTCCACCGACAGCAGGTGCAGCTCGTGGCCCCACAGCTGCTGGAGGTGGCCGAGCTTGTCGACGACCTCGGCCGGGCTGCCGCACAGGGCGGGCCCGTTGGGGCCGATGTGCTCCTCGATGTCCGGTGCGCCGCCGGGCCGGGCGCTGAGGTAGCTGGCGATGTAGGTCGACCACAGCTCGCGCGCCCGCTGGGAGGTCTCGGCGACGAACGCGTGGCTGGCCCCGCCGAGGGTGCCCGGTTCGTCGGGGCGCCGCTCGCGCCACTGGGTGCGGTAGGCGTCGAAGTACGGCACGAACGCCGCGGGCTCGCGCGCGGTGGTGCCGAACACCATCGGCAGGCCGTGGTCGACCGCGAGCGCGATGGAGTCGGGGTTGGTGCCGCCGCTGATCCACAGCGGTGGGCGCGGTTGCAGCAGCCGGGGCTGCACGAGCACCTCGTGCAGCGGCGGGCGGAACTGCCCGCGCCAGGTGACGCTCTCCTCGGTCCAGAGCCGGATCAGCAGCTCCAGGTTCTCCCGCTTGCGCGCGCCCTTGGTCTCCTGGGCCTGGTCGAACACCACCCACGGCTCCGGGAAGAACGACCCGCCCGCGATGACCTCCAGGCGCCCGCCGGAGAGCTGGTCGACCAGCGCGTAGTCCTCGGCCAGCAGCACCGGGTCGCGGTTGGCGACCAGGGTGGTGCCGGTGGCGAGCCGGATCGTGGTGGTGGTCTCGGCGATCGCGGCCAGCACCACCGCCGGGTGCGGGATGGTGTCGCGGTCGCGGAAGTGGTGCTCGCCCACGGTGTACCAGGCGAAGCCGAGGTCCTCGGCCTCCTTGGCGGCGTCCACCACCTCGCGCAGGCGGTCGCGCTGGGTGGGGGTGGCGCCGGTGCGCGGGTCCGGCAGCAGGCTGCCGAAGGTGATCAGCCCTAGGTCCATGATGCTTCTTCCTCCGTGAGGCCGGGAATGGCGTCCAGCAGGCTGCGGGTGTAGGGGTGCCGGGCGGCGGTGAACACGTCCTCGGTGGGCCCGGTCTCGACGACCTCGCCGCGGCGCATCACCGCGACGCGGTCGCTGACGTGGCGCACCACCGCGAGGTCGTGGGAGATGAACAGGTAGGACAGACCGCGCTCGCGCTGCAACCGCACGAGCAGGTCGAGGATCTGCGCCTGCACCGTGACGTCGAGCGCGGACACCGGCTCGTCGCACACCACCAGCTCCGGGTCCAGCGACAGCGCGCGGGCGATCGCCACGCGCTGCCGCTGCCCGCCCGACAGCTCGCCCGCCTTGCGGTCGGCGGTGCCCGCGGGCAGGGCGACGCTGTCGAGCAGGTGCGCGACGGTGGGCCCGTCGGTGACGCCGAAGTTGCGCAGCGGCTCGGTGAGGATCTGCCGGACGGTGAAGCGCGGGTTCAGCGACGCGTACGGGTTCTGGTAGACCAGCTGCACCCGCCGGTGCAGCTGGCGCAGCTCGGCGCGGCCCGCGGTGGTGATCTCGGTGCCGCCCAGGCGCACGCTGCCCGAGGTCGCCCGCTCCAGGCCGAGCACGAGCCGGGCGGTGGTGGTCTTGCCCGACCCCGACTCCCCCACCACGCCCAAGGTCTCGCCGCGGCGGACGTGGAAGCTCACCGAGTCCACGGCGGTGCGGTGCCGCTTGCGCAGGCCGCTGCCGCGCACGGGGAACACCTTGGTCAGCTCCCGGACCTCCAGCAGCACCTCCCGGCCGTCCTCCACCGGCGGGCGCGGCGCGGGCCGGGACGTGGACAGGTTGTCGGCCAGCAGCTGCCGGGTGTAGGCGTCGGCCGGGTCGCGCAGCACCCGCTCCGTCGGACCGGACTCCACGACCCTGCCCCGCGACATCACCACCGTGTCGTGGGCGCGGTCGCCCGCGACGGCGAGGTCGTGGGTGACCAGCAGGATCGCGGTGCCGGTGGTGTCGGCCAGGTGCTCCAGGTGGTCGAGGATGCGCCGCTGCACGGTGACGTCGAGCGCCGAGGTCGGCTCGTCGGCCACGAGCAGGGCGGGGCGCGCCGCGGTGGCCATGGCGATGAGCACCCGCTGGCGCATGCCGCCGGAGAGCTCGTGCGGGTACTGCTTGGCCCGCGAGCCCGCCTCCGGCAGGCCCGCCGCCTCCAGCAGCTCGACCACCCTGGCGGGCCCGCCGGGCAGCCCGTGCACCCTGAGCACCTCGCCGACCTGGCGGCCGACCGGCTTCGTGGGGTCCAGGGCGACACCCGGGTCCTGCGGCACGAACCCGATCCGGCGCCCGCGCACCGACCGCCACGCCTTCTCCGGCAGCCCGACCAGCTCCTCGCCGTCGAGCCGGATGCTGCCGCCGAGCACCCGCCCGGTGCCGGGCAGCAGCCCGATCACCGCGTGCGCCATCGTCGACTTGCCCGACCCGGACTCCCCGACCACGGCCGTCACCCGGCCGCGCTCCAACTCCAGGTCCAGCCCCTCCACGGCCACGTGGTCGCCGTAGGCGACGCTCAGCCCCTCGATCCGCAGCAGGGTCACGCGCGGCTCCGTTCGCGTTCGAGGACCCGGGAGATCCGGTTGGCGGCCAGCACCACGACCATCACCGTGATGCCGGGCAGGGCGGTCAGCCACCAGGCCAGGCCCAGGTAGTCGCGCCCGTCGGAGACGAGCGCGCCCCACTCCGGGGCGGGCGGGGGCTGGCCGTAGCCGAGGAAGCTCAGCGAGGACACGCCGAGCACGACGATGCCGAAGTCCAGCGCCGCCAGCGCCAGCACCGGGCCCGCGGCCGCGGGCAGCACGTACCGGGGCAGCACCTGCCACCAGCGCGCACCGCACATCACCGCCGCCTCGACGTAGACCGCGGTGCGCACGCGGACCACCTCCGAGCGCATGACCCTGGCGAAGGCGGCGACGCTGGTGATGCCGACCGCCACCGCCACGTTGACCGTGCCGAACCCCAGCGCGCTGATCACCAGCAGCGACAGCAGCACCGGCGGGATGGCCAGCGCCACCTCCAGCACGCGCATGACCACCGCGTCGAGCCAGCCGCCGAAGTACCCGGCCACCAGGCCGAGCAGGGCACCGACGACCACGGCCAGGGCGATGGCGAGCACGGCGGCCTTGAGCGAGAGCGCCGCGCCCGCCACCACCCTGGCGTAGACGTCGCGGCCGAGGTGGTCGGTGCCGAACAGGTGCTCCCAGCTGGGCGGGAGGAACTTCTGCGCGGCCACCCCGGCCACCGGGTCCTGCCCGCTGAACAGGCCGGGGGCCAGCGCCCAGCCCAGCACAAGCAGCAGCACCGCGGCCGAGAGCAGGGAACCGGGTCGCCTCACCGCGCCACCGCCGCCCGGCCGGTGGACCTGATGCGCGGGTCGAGCACGGGGTAGAGCAGGTCGACCGCGAGGTTGACCACCACGAAGGCCAGCGAGGCGACCACGACCACCCCCTGCACCACCGGCAGGTCCTGGGTGCTGACGGCGAAGAAGATGTCGCGGCCCATGCCCGGGCGGGCGAACACCGTCTCCACCAGCACCGACCCGCCGATCACCGACCCGGTGAGCAGCCCGAACACCGTCACCGCCGGGATGGCGGCGTTGCGCAGCCCGTGCCCGAGCAGCACCCGCAACCGGCTCGCGCCGACGGCGCGGGCGGTGTCGGCGTACGGCTCGTGCAGGGTGGCGTGCAGGCTCTTGCTGAGCACCTGCCCCACCAGCGCCGTGCCCGGGATGGCCAGGGTGCACGCGGGCAGCACCAGGCTCGCGAACCCGTCGTCGCCCAGCGAGGGCAGCAGGCCCAGGTCGAGCGAGAACACCTGGATCAGCATCAGCCCCACCCAGAACGAGGGCATCGACACCGCGATCGAGGGCACCGAGCGCAGCACCTGGCGCCCCAGCGGGCTGCGCACGTGGTTGGCCGCCACCGCCAGCGCCGTCCCGGCCAGCAGGGCCAGCACGAGCGCGGCGGCGCCCAGGCGCAGGGTTCCGGGCAGCGCGGCGGAGATCATCGCCGACACCGGCTGCCCGGTCTGGATGGAGCGGCCGAAGTCGCCGTGCAGCGCCTCGACCAGCGCGCCGAGGTACTGGTCCAGGACCGGGCGGTCGAAGCCCAGCTCCGCGCTCACCCTGGCGACCTCCGCCGGGGAGGCGGACTCGCCGTCACCGCGGCCGTTGAGCATGAGCGCCACCGGGTCGCCCGGCAGCAGGCGGACGGCGATGAAGGTGGTGGTGAACGCGGCCCACACCACGAACAGCGCCTGGGCCACCCGTCCGGCGAGGTAGGTCAGCACGTCGTCACCCCAGTTCCGCCTCGTGCAGGTTCAGCCGCAGCGAGGCGTCGAACGCGAGGTCGGTGACCTTGTCCGAGACCGCGCTGACGAGCGAGCCCTCGTAGAGCGGCACCGTGTCGGCGTGGTCGAGGATCCAATTCACGGCGTTGGTGACTGCGGTCTGCCGCTCGGCGGCGGTGGCGGCGGACAGCTGCTGCTCCAGGTAGGTGTCGAGCTGGCTGGCGGGCAGGTGCCAGAGGTTCTGACCCTTGCTGTAGAACAGGTTGCGCAGCACGTCCGGGTCGGCCCGGGAGACCGCGACGGCGGTGATGTCGAAGTTGCCCGCGCTCTGCTGCTCGACGTACTTGGCGGGCGGCACCGCGTTGAGCTGGAGCTCCACGCCGATCTTCTTCAGCTGGGCCTGCACCTGCTCGTTGGCCGCGGGCATGGGCGCGGGGATGAGCCAGTTCAGGGTCAACCGCGCCCCGTCCTTGACGCGGACGCCGTCGGCGCCCTTGACCCACCCGGCCTCGTCGAGCAGCCGCTCCGCGCCCGCCTGGTCGAACTTGATCTGGGTCGTCGGCTGGTAGAACGGGGTGGACGAGGACAGCACGCTCGTGGCGGGCTTGGCGCGGGAGCCGAGGACCGTGGAGACCAGTTCCTCGCGGTTGATGCCGATCAGCAGCGCCTTGCGGACCCGCTCGTCGGCCAAGGCGCCCTTGTGGTTGAGCGACAGCGGGGCGACCACACCCGGCGACGGCGCGGACAGCAGCCGGAAGCCGCCGCTGGAGAAGGAGTCCTGGTCGGTGGGCTGGACCTGCGTGGCGACCTGCACCTGCCCCGAGCGCAGCGCGGTGGAGCGGGCGCCGTTCTCCGGGACGAAGACGAACTTCACCTGGTCGAGGTGGGCCGCGCCCTTCGTGGTCGCCAGCGAGGACGGCCAGGCGTAGTCGGGCCGCTTCTTGATGACGACTTCCTGGTTGGCGGTGTAGTGGTCGAGTACGAACGGCCCGGAGCCGACAAAGTCACCGCGGCAGCGGTCGGCCAGCGGCTTGGCGGCGGTGGCCTTGGACAGGATGCCCAGGCCCGCGCCGGAGGTGGCCTGCAGGAACTGCGCGTTGGGCTTGTCGAAGCCGATGGTGAACGTGCGCGCGTCGGTGATGGTGGTGCCGGTGTAGCCGCGGATGTAGGCGGGGGCGCCGTTGGCGGGCAGCTTCACCAGGTTGTCGTAGGTGGCCTTGACCGACTCGGAGTCCACCGGGGACCCGTCGGAGAAGGTGGCGCCCGCGCGCAGGGTGAACTGGAAGCGCTTGCCGCCGTCGAGGGCGGTGAACGACTCGGCCAGCCAGGGCACGACCTTGCCGGTCTTGGGGTCCTGGTCGGTCAGGGTGTCCACCAGGGACCGGGAGATGTCCAGCGACACCAGTTGGCCGGTCTGCTGCGGGTCGAGGCAGGTCGGGTCCGCGGGGGTCGCGATGGTCAGCGCGCCGCCCCCGGTCGTCGCGGCACCGGAGGCGCAGGCGGCGGTGGCGGTGACGGCGAGGAGGGCTACTGCGGTCCCGAGCGTTCGGGGGGTGGACATGGCGGACCTCACGTGGGGGGTGCGGGGTGGGGATCTCGGCACGGGGCCGGTTCTGAGGGTAAAGTACAACGTGCATTGCACTCAGCGGCCACCACCGGGCCGGGTTCTCGGAGGATGGGAGCGGACTTGACAGCGCAGAAGGTCGTCGAACCGCGCGTGGCCCGCAAGCGCCGCTCGATCCTGGCGGGCGCGCTGACCGTGTTCGGCCGGGTGGGCTACCTCAGCGCGAGCATCGAGATGATCGCCGCGGAGGCGGGCGCGTCCACCCGCACCATCTACAACCACTTCGAGAACAAGGAGCAGCTGTTCATCACGGTGCTCATGGAGAGCTCGACGCGGGTGGCGGTGACCAGGGAGGCGCTGATCGAGCGGCACCTCGGCGGCCCGGTCGAGGACCTGGAGGCCGCGCTGGTGGCGCTGGCGAAGGAGTGGGTGCGGCCCAGCCAGGACTTCGACGACCACTTCCGCATCGTGCGCAGGTTGCGCGGGGAGGCCGACCGGTTCCCCCCGGAGGTCGTGCGCAGCTGGCAGGAGGCGGGCCCGCACCGGGCGCGGCGGGCGCTGGCGGCCAGGATGGCGACGCTGGCCGAGCGCGGGGCGATCGCGGTGGCGGACCCGGAACTGGCCGCGCAGCAGTTCATGGCGCTGGTGACCGACACCACGATCAGCCGGGCGGAGTTCAGCGCGACCGCGCTGGAGTCGGAGATCGACCGCATCGCCCGCGCCGGGGTGCACACCTTCCTGCACGGCTACCTGCCGCGCCGCTGACCGCCCCGGGGGGCACCGCTGGGGCCTGCCCGGGGCGAGACCCCCGGGCAGGCCCCAGCGGCCCGTGTGGACGGTCCTCAGGTGCGGTCCGCGACGTTGCCCGCGTCCGCGCCGGGGGGCGCGAGCTTGGCCAGCGTGGGCAGGTGGGACAGGAACCCGCCGTCGACCGAGATGGTCTGCCCGGTGACGAAGCCCGCCGCGTCCGAGGCCAGGAACACCACGAACGCCGCCACGTCGGCGGGGGTGCCCAGGCGCGGGATGAGGTTGTGCTCCTTGATCTTGTCCTGCACGAACGGGGGCATGTCCGCGTCCAGCGCCGGGGTCTTGACGAGGCCGGGCGCCAGGGTGTTGCACCGGATGCCGTGCTCGCCGTAGGCGGCGGCGATGAACCGGGTGAGCGCGATCAGCCCGCCCTTGGAGCTGCCGTAGGCCACCATCGTCCGGTCGCCGGACAGGCCCTGCCCGCTGGCGATGTTGATGATGGAGCCGCCACCGCGCTCGATGAGGACGGGCACGGTGTGCTTGGCCAGCAGCATCGGCCCGCGCAGGTTCACCGCCATGACCTCGTCCCACAGCTCGACGGGCATGGCCACCACGTCGCGGTCCTTCTTGATGGCCGAGACGAGCGCGGCGTTGTTGTCCACCACGTCGACGCCGCCGAAGGTGTCCACGGTGAACCGGACCAGCGAGCGGACGCTGTCCTCGGAGGACACGTCCACCACGCGCCCGGCCACCTTGTGCCCCTGCGCGGTCAGGGTGTCGACCACCTCCCCCACCGCGTCCTCGGCGACGTCGGCGACGACGACGCGCGCACCCGCCTCCGCCAGCGCCGCGACGGTGGCGGCGCCGATGCCCCCGGCGCCGCCGGTGACGATCGCGACCTTGCCCTCCAGGGAGCTCATGCCCGCACCGCCTCCACCACGCTGCAGAACCCGGTGGGCACGATGCGCGAGAGCGCCAGCCCCGAGGCCGCGAACAGGTCCGCGAACTCCGCCTCGGTGCGCTGCTTGCCGTCGCAGAGCACCAGCATGTTCAGGTCCATCAGCTTCACCGTGGGGGCAGGCTCGGCCTTGCCCGGCATGATGACCTCGGCCAGCAGCACCCGGGCGCCGGGGTTCATCGCGGCGCGCACGTTGGACAGGATCCTGGTGGACTTCTCGTCGTCCCAGTCGTGGATGACGTTGGACAGCAGGTAGGCGTCGCCGCCGCCGGGCACGCTGTCGAAGAAGGACCCGCCCGCGGTGGTGAACCGGTCGGCCACGTCCGGGTGCGACACCCCCGCGACGACCTCGGGCTGGTCGTAGAGCACCCCGCGCACGCCGGGGTTGCGGCGCAGCACCTCGGCCAGCAGCGCGCCGTGCCCGCCGCCGACGTCGACCACCGTGCCGAAGGCGCTGAAGTCGTAGGCGGCGACGACCGGCTTGATCATCTGGTTGGACGCGCCGGTCATGGCGTTGTTGAACACCGCGGCGGTGTCGGTGTGGGTGGCCATGTACTCCCACACGTCCTGGCCGTGCACCGCCTCGAACGCCGAGCGGCCGGTGCGCACCGAGTCGGCCAGCCCGGACCAGCTGTAGCGGTCGGCCGGGTCCCCGACCCACTGGGCGAACCCGCGCATCGACAGCGGGCTGTCGGCGCGCAGGGCGTCCCCGAGCTCGGTGAGGGCGAAGACCTGGTCGTCGTGCTCGGTGAACAGGTCGAAGTCCGCGCACGCCCGCAGCAGCCGGTACAGGGTGGGGGCGTGCGCGCCGATCTCCTCGGCGAGGTCGTCGACCCGGCGCGGGCCCGCCGCGAGGGCGTCGGCGACGCCCAGCGAGGCCGCGGCGCTCACCGCCGCGGACATCCAGCCGGCCGTGGCCAGCTGGAGGATGCGGGCGGGGATCGGGATCTGCGGAGGGGTGGTCATGCGCTGCTCCTAACACCGCTGAATCGGGTGGCGAGGTGGGTTTGGACCTGCGGGAGGGCGACCAGCTCGGCCAGCACCGAGCGCACCGGCTCGACCTCGGGCCCGCCGAGCAGCAGGTCCTCCTGCGCCGCCACCCAGCGCAGGACCTCGGCCCCGGCGGGGTGGCGTTCGTCGTGGTAGCCGTCGAGCGAGCCGCCGGGGCCCAGCGCGCGGCCCAGGCTGACCGCGTCGGCCAGGCCGGTGTTGAGCGCCTGGCCGCCGATGGGCAGGTGCCGGTGGGCGGCGTCGCCCGCCAGGAACACCCGCCCGCGCCGGTACCGGCGGGCGTGCCCGCGGGCGTTGTCGAAGGCGTCGACCCACAGCGGGGTGCCGCCGGAGATGTCCTCCCCGGTGACCCGAGCCCAGGTGCGCGCCACCTCCGCGAAGTCGGGTCGACCGCCGGTGACCCCGCGGTCGTGGGCGTGCACCATCACCCGGGTCACCCCGCCGCGGGTGGCGGCCACGGCGAGGCCGCCGGGCAGCCGCTCGAACCGGCGGTCGGGCACGGTGATCCCGGTGACGTCGGCGCGCAGCAGCTCGCGGGTGGCGGGGACCAGGTCGTAGTCGAACCCCGCCAGCCCGCGCACCGCGCTGTCCTGCCCGTCGGCGCCGACCAGGTACTCCGCGCGCAGCGGGTCCCGGCCCGCGAACCGCGCGAGCACGTGGTCGTCGTGCTGGGTGAGGCCGACCAGCTGGTGCCCGCGCAGCAGCCGGGCGCCGCGGTCGAGCGCCCAGCGGGTGAGCGCGGCCTCGGTGCGGTGCTGGGCGACCTTCCAGTTCCCGGCCAGCGGGCTGTCCACACCGGACAGGTCGAACCCGAGCCCGGCGAAGTGCGACCGCGGCTCGGGCACCGCCTCGGCGAGCAGGTCGCGCAGGCCGCGCTCGGCCAGCAGCTCGGCGGAGCGGGTGGACAGCTGGGAGGCGCGGGACTCGGTCATGGGCTCGGTGAGCCGGTCGACCACGGTCGCCCCCACCCCGGCACCGGCCAGCTCCCCCGCCAGCAGCAGCCCGACCGGGCCCGCGCCCACCACCAGGACGTCGGTCACCTCAGCGGCCCTCGGCGTGCTTCTTGGCGTGGCCCAGGGTGGCCAGGCTGTTGGTGCCCAGGGCGTTGCGGATGAACGCCCTGGCCTCGTCGACGCCCTTGCCCTCACCCAGCACGGCGGTGATGTTGTCCTCGTTGATGCGCACGGTGTGCCGGGAGGTGGCGGTGACGCCCCCACCGGGGCGGTCCTCGAACAGCCAGTGCCCGGTGTGCAGGGACAGCAGGGCGGGCAGCGCCGTCTGCTTGTAGACGATCTTGCGCGGGGGCAGCGCCACCCGGATGGACTCGGTGGTGTGGGTGGAGCCGTCCTTGGTCAGGGTGTCCATCGCCAGCACCTGCAACCCCGGGGTGTCCTCGGTGAACCGCACCCGCGCCACGTGCGGCAGCCGCTCCTGCCACAGCTGCGCCTGGTTGATGAAGTCGAACACGTCCTCGGCGCGGCCGTCGACGTCGACGGCGTCCTCGAAGCTGAACACCAGGTCACCCGCGGCCTCGGCGTTCTCCTTCAGCGCGGCCAGCTCGACCCGGCTGTTGCGGTCGACGGCCTCGTCGATCCACTCCAGGTCGGCGGGGTCGTCGGTGGCGGCGCGGTAGTCGTGCAGCAGCCGCACCCGGGAGGTCTCCTCGGTCAGCGGCTCCACCACCCACGCCCCGCCCATGCCGCCCACCGGCGGCTGGGACACCTCCTGGCGGAAGTCGACGCGCAGCCCGGCGGGGTCGAGCTCGCGGCGCGAGGTCCAGGTCTTGGCGGTGCCGTTGGCGGTGGCCCAGAGCCGGATGCGCTCGGAGCGCTCGTCGCGGGCCAGGTGCTCGACGTGCACGGTGGGGGTGAACAGCTGCGGCCAGTTCTGCACGTCGGCGACGAGCTGGTAGACCGCCTTGGCGGGGGCGGCGACGGTGATCTCGTGCTCGACGGCGCGCTCGGTGGGCATGGCTCTCCTCGGGGCGGGGGTGCGGGGTGGGTGGGTCAGAAGTTGCCGAGCCCGCCGCAGACGTTGAGCGCCTGCGCGGCGATGGAGCCCGCGACGTCGCTGGCCAGGTAGCCGATGAGGCCCGCGACCTCCTCGGCGGTGGCGTAGCGGCCCAGCGGGATCTTGGCCTCGAAGCGGGTGAGGATGTCGCCCTCGGTGGTGTCCCACGCCGCGGCGTAGCCCTGGCGGACCCGCTGCGCCATCGGCGTCTCGACGTAGCCGGGGCACACGGCGTTGACGGTGATGCCGGTCTTGGCCAGCTCGTTGCCCAGCGCCTTGGTGAAGCCCACGACGCCGTGCTTGGACGCGGAGTAGGGCGCGCCGAGCACCACGCCCTGCTTGCCCGCGGTCGAGGCGACGTTGATGATCCGCCCCCAGCCCTTGTCCCGCATCCCGCCGACCGAGAGCACGTCGCGGGTGGTGAGGAAGACGCTGTTGAGGTTGGTGTTGATCACGTCGAACCACAGGTCGTCGGCGATGTCGGCGGTGACCCCGCCACCGCTGCGGCCCGCGTTGTTGACCAGGATGTCGATGGTGCCGTAGCGGTCGACCGCGCTGGTGACCAGCGAGCGCACCTGCTCGGGCGAGCCGACGTCGGCGGTGGTGCCGTCGACCTCGTAGCCCTTGTCGCGCAGCTGCTTGACGGTCAGCGCGACGTTGTCGGCGTTGCGCGCGTTGATGAAGACGCGGTGGCCCCTGGCCGCCAGCAGCTCGGCGGTGGCCAGGCCGATGCCGCTGGTGGCACCGGTGACGATGGCGGTCTTGGCGGTGTCCTGCGTGCCGGTCACGTGTGCTCCTCCTGTCCCGGTCAGCCCGCGTTGACCAGCGCCAGGAACTCCCGCGGGGTCCGGGAGGTGGCGGCGGCGTCGTCGTCGAAGGTGATGCGGTGCTCGCGGGTGATGCGGGCCACCGCCTCCAGCAGGGCCAGCGAGTCGTAGCCCAGGTCGTCGAAGGGGGTGTCGAGGATGTCGGCGTCGAGGTCGACGCCCGCCTGCACGCCCGCGCTCTCGACGAGCACGCGCTTGAGGTCGTCGAGCGAGAGCGCGCCGGTGGTCGGCTGGGCGGTGGTCTCGGTGGTGGTCACGGGTTCCTCCTAGTGGGACGGTGCCCGCACGACGACGGCGGAGTTGAAGCCGCCGTGGCCGCGGGCGAGGACGAGGGCGGTGCGGACCGCGGCCTCGCGGGGTTGGTCGGTGACGAGGTCGAGCCGGTGCGCCGGGTCGGGCTCGACCCGGGTGGTGGGCGGGATCAGGCCGTCGCGGATGGACAGCAGCGCGTAGGCCACGTCCACCGGCGCGGCACCGGCGTACAACCGGCCGGTGGTGGTCTTGGGCGCGGTGACCGGCACCCCGGCGGGGCCGAACACCGCGGCGAGCGCGTCGGACTCCACCCGGTCGAGCTCGGGGACCCCGGCGGCGTCGGCGAACACGACGTCGACCTGGTCGGGGCGCACGCCCGCGTCGTCGAGGGCGCCGGTGATCGCCCGGCCGAGCGCGGGGCCGCGGTCGCTGCCCGGGCGGGGGTCGAAGGTCGCGGCGTAGCCCGCCAGCTCGCCGTAGGGCCTGCGCTCGGTGGCGGCGTCCTCGACGATGAGGATCGCCCCGCCCTCGCCCGCCACGTGCCCGTCGGCGCGGGCGTCGAAGGGCAGGTACGCGGTGGCGGGGTCCTCGGCGGTGGTGAGCCGCCCGCCTGCCAGCTGCGCCACCCAGCCCCAGGGGCAGATCGAGCCGTCGACCCCGCCGGAAACGATGAGCTTGCTGCCCCTGCGCAGGTGGCGGCGGGCCTGGCCGAGGGCGTCGAGGCCGCCCGCCTGGTCGGTGACGACGACCCCGCTGGGGCCCTTGAGCCCGTTGCGGATGGAGATCTGCCCGGTGTTGACGGCGTAGAACCAGGCGAAGGACTGGTAGGCGCTGACGTACTGGCTGCCCCGGCTCCACAGGTTCTGCAGCTCGCGCTGGCCGAACTCGAACCCGCCCGCGGAGCTCGCGGTGACCACTCCCATGTCGAAGGCGGGCAGCTGCCGCGGGGTGATGCCCGCGTCGGCCAGCGCCCAGTCGGCGGCGACGAGGGCGAAGCGGGTCATGTAGTCGGTCTGCGGGAGCAGCCGGTTCTCCAGGTGGTCCTCGGCGACGAAGTCGGGCACCTCCCCGGCGAGGGTGGCCGGGTAGCCGCCCGCGTCGAACCGGCGCACCGGGCCGATGGCGTCCTTGCCCGCGAGCGCGGCCTGCCAGACCGCCTCGGTGCCCAGCCCGGTGGGCGCCACGACCCCGATGCCGGTGATGACGGCGCGCGCGCTCACGACGGGTCCCGCAGCACGATCGCGCTCTGGAAGCCGCCGAAGCCGCTGCCGACGCTGAGCACCGTGCGCACCGGCCACTCCCGGGCGGTCAGCGGCACGTAGTCCAGGTCGCACTCGGGGTCGGGGGTGTGCAGGTTCGCCGTGGGCGGCACCACGTCGTGCTGGATGGCCAGGACCGACGCGGCGACCTCCAGCGAGCCGATGGCGCCGAGGGAGTGGCCGATCATCGATTTGATGGAGCTGACCGGTACGTCGTGGGCGTGGTGCCCGAGCGAGAGCTTGAAGGCGGCGGTCTCGTGCCGGTCGTTCTGCTTGGTGCCCGAGCCGTGCGCGTTGACGTAGTCGACCTCGGTGGGGTCGAGCCGGGCCTCGTCGAGCGCGCGGGTGATGGCCTCGGCCATCTCGGCGCCGTCGGGGCGCAGCCCGGTCATGTGGTAGGCGTTGCAGCGCGAGGCGAACCCGGCGACCTCGGCGTAGACGCGCGCACCGCGGGCGCGGGCCCGCTCCAGGTCCTCCAGGACGAACACCGCGGCGCCCTCACCCAGGACGAACCCGTTGCGGGTGGCGTCGAAGGGCCGGGAGGCGTGCTCGGGGTCGTCGTTGCGCGGGGTGGTGGCCTTGATCGCGTCGAAGCAGGCCAGGGTGATCGGGGAGATCGGCGCGTCGGTGGCCCCGGCGACCACGACGTCGACCGCGCCCTCGCGCACCAGTTCGGCGGCGTAGCCGAGGGAGTCCAACCCGGACGTGCACCCGGCCGAGACCACCGAGGCCGGGCCCTCGGCGCCCACCGCCCACGCCACCTCGGTGGCGAAGGAGCTGGGGACCAGGAAGTTGTACAGGTGCGGGGCGCCGTAGCGGTGGTCGACCTCGTGCAGGCGCCCGTCGTCGCTGACGACCCGGTACTCCTGCTCCAGGCCGGTGGTGGCGCCCACGGCGGTGCCGATGGTGACGCCCAGCCTGCCCGGGTCGAGGTCGTCGAAGGCCAGGCCGCTGTCGGCGACGGCCTCGCGGGCGGCGACCACGGCGAACTGCGCGGCCCGGTCCATCCGCCGGATCTCCTGCGGGGTCAGCCCGGCCAGTTCGGGGTCGAAGTCGGCCTCGGCCGCCACCCGGGAGCGGAACGGCGCCGGGTCGAAGAAGCTGATGCCCCGGGTGGCGGTGCGCCCGGCCGTGAGCAGGTCCCAGAACGCCTTGGTGCCGTTGCCGCCGGGGGCGATGACGCCGACCCCGGTGATCACCACCCGGCGGCTCACTTGTCCTCCCAGTGGTAGAAGCGGGTCGCCATGGCGTCCTTGGGCGAGCGCCAGGTGACCGGGTCGTAGGCCTCGATGAACGGCTTGAGGTCGTCGGAGATCCGCACGAACCGCGGGTGCTCGCGGGTCTGCTGGATGGCGTCGCTGCCGTGCTCGCCGTCGAAGTCCTGGAGGTGGAAGTACAGGCCGCGGTAGTGGAACAGCTCGCGCCTGCGGGTGCCCATCAGCTGCGGCAGCTCGCTGCGGTCGAACTCGTCGAACAGCTCGGCCACCTCGGCGTGCGAGCCGGGGTCCATCCTGGCCACGATCAGGGTGCTGTAGCTCACGCTGGTTGCCTCTCGGTCTCGGTGGGTGCGGCGGCGGGGGTGGGGGCGGGCGCGCCGAACCAGCGGCGCAACGCGGTGTCCAGGCCGTCGGCGGCGCCGTCCCCGGCCCAGGCCACGTAGCCGTCGGGGCGCACCAGCAGCGGCGGGCCGCCGGGGCGGTGGTCGACCCGGTCCGCCCAGCCCGCGACGGCGCCCGCGGGCACCCCGGTGGCCAGGCCGCGGGCGGTGGGCAGGTCGGCCCCGGGCAACCGGCGGCCCAGCAGCGGGTGGTCGCCGGGGCCGACGTCGTAGCGCACGTCCAGGCCACTGACCATGCCGGACAGGTGCCTGCCGACCTCGGGGATCTCGATCAGCTCGGCCACCACCGACCGCAGCGGCTCGACCTCCTCACCGCTGAGGTAGAGGTGGCCCTGGGCCCGGGTGTTGCGCAGCACGCGCGCGCCCACCGGGTGCCGCTCGGCGTGGTAGGTGTCGAGCAGGTCCGGCGGGGCCCAGCCGCGCACCACCGCGGCGAGCTTCCAGCCCAGGTTGGCCGCGTCCTGCACGCCCAGGCTCAGGCCCTGCCCGCCCGCGGGCAGGTGGGTGTGCGCGGCGTCGCCCGCGATGAGCACGCGCCCGCGCCGGTACTCGGTGACCTGCCGGGTGGCGTCGGTGAAGGCGCTGACCCAGCGGACCTCGGCGTCGTGCAGGCTCTCCCCGGTCAGCCGCTGCCAGGCGTCGGCGACCTCCGACCACCCGGGGGCGGTGCGCCGCTCCCGGTGCGGGGTGCCGCGCTCGCAGACGATGATGCGGTCCACTCCCCCGCCCAGCGGCGCGGACATGACCATGCCGCCGGGCACCCGCTCCCCGATGAACCGGGGCTTGATGCCCCGGCCCACGACGTCGGCCAGGTACATCTCCCGGCTGGCCGGGGTGCCGGGGAAGTCGAACCCGGCGAGGCCGCGCACGGTGCTGCGACCGCCGTCGGCGGCGACGAGGTGGGAGCCCTCGAACTCCACCCGGCCGTCCGGCCCGGCCACGGCGGCGACCACGCCGTCGGCGTCCTGGTGCAGGCCGACGACCTCGTGCCCGCGCAGCACCCGGGCGCCCAGCTCGACCGCCCACCGCTCCAGCAGCCGTTCCGTGCGGTCCTGCGGGATGCCGCGCACGCCGAAGTGCGACCCCTCCAGGACGCTGTAGTCCATGGGGATGCCGCCGAAGTGCCCCTGCGGGCTGGTCTCCACGTCGCCGAAGCGGCGCAGCAGCCCGCGCTGGGCGAACACCTCCGCGGCGCGGGCGGTGAAGCCCAGCCCGCGCGACTCGCCGCTGGGTCGCGGCGCGCGCTCCAGCACGAGCACGTCGGCGCCGCCGAGGCGCAGCTCGCCCGCGAGCAGCAGGCCCACCGGGCCCGCGCCCACCACGATGACCGGGCGGCTCACGGCTGCGCGGGTGCGGGCTCGGCCGACCGCGTGTGCACGGGCCGGTAGGTGTTGTAGTCGTGCGAGGTCAGCAGGGAGCGGGCGCGCTCGCGCATCCGGCGCACGCCCTCGGGGCGCTCGACCTCGGGCAGGGTGTGGAAGTGGTCGTAGGCGGCCTCGCTCTCCCACTGCGCGAAGTTGACGACCGCGGAGCCGTCGGTGGCGCGCAGGATGCTGTTGGAGCGGAACCCCGGGAACCCCTCCAGCCACTCGTCGTCCTGGGAGAACAGGTCCACCAGCTCGGCCTGGTCCTGCTGCTGCACGCCCATCACCGCGATGACGGTCAGGGTGTCGTTCTGCGGGCCGATCTCGATGGCGCCCACCGACGGGTGCGTCCTGGTGTAGACCACCTCCGTCTGGATGAGCCGGACCTGGGTGGCCAGCTCGTCGAACAGCGGGACGATCTCCTTCTGGAACTTCTCGCCGTGGTAGCGGTTCTGCAGGTCCTCGGCGCTGCGCCACTGGATGTAGTTCGCGGTGCCGGGGCCGCCGACCCCGCCGAACAGCGTCGAGGAGATCCAGCCGGGGAAGTCGGCGGAGTCGATGATCCCGGTCATCGTGGTCAGCAGCCGCTGCTGGGCCGCCTGCGACGTGGCGCCGAACAGGTTCAGCACCGTCAGGCGGTCGTCGGCCGCGGAAATGAACGCCATGTTTCCTCCGGCGTGCTCGGTGGGGTGTTCGCCGCGCATTCCACGCGGATCGGTCGATTCCCGGCTCCAAATGCCGGACCGATTACCGCGGCGCGCTCTGCTATCTATTCAACCGAGGCACCCACCCGGGGTCAACGGCGCCCATTCCAAGATTGCGGCAAGTCTGTGTCAGAGAACTTCAAGAGCCTGCGGAGGCGCGCGCGCCGACCCCGGCCGGGTATCCCAGGCGGAATCCGACGCCGCGCACGGTGGCGATCACCGCGGGGTCGCCGACCTTGCCGCGGATGCTGCTGACGTGCGTGTCGATGGTGCGGTCGGAGCGCGCCCACTCATCGCCCCACACCCTGGCCATGATGTCGCGGCGGGCGAAGACCTCGCCGGGCTCGGCGGCCAGCAGCCGCAGCAGGTCGAACTCCTTGCGGGTCAGCGGCACCAGCTCGGTGCAGCGGAAGACCTCGCGGGTGCGCGGGTCGATGCGCAGCGGGCCGCAGGAGATCACGTCCCAGCCCTGCCCGCCGTCGAGGGTGCGGCGCAGGATGGCGTCGGCGCGCGCCACCAGCTCGCGCACCCCCACCGGTCGCACCAGGTAGGCGTCCAGGCCCGCGCGCAGACCGGTGACCAGGTCGATGCCGCAGTCGCGGGGCGCGGTGCCGATCACCGGCACCGGCCCCACCGCGTGCAGCGCCGCGCACACGTCCAGCCCGGGCGCCCCGGGTAAGCGCAGGTCGAGCACCACCAGGTCGGCCTCGGTGCCGCGGGCGACGGCGTCGACGGCGCAGGAGACCACCTCGACCTCGTAGCCGTGCCTGCGCAGCGCGCCCGCCACCACCAGCGCCTCGACCGCGTCGCCGTCGGCCACCAGCACCCTCGCCATCCGTCCTCCAGCCACCGTCGAACAAGGGGGTGACCGCAGCGCCGCGATCGGGTCGATCGTGGCGGACGGGCGCGCGGGCATCAACCGCTCCCAAAATGATTGCAGACAAGTCCGAAATTGGTGCAAAACCTAAGCGCGGCCCAGCTTGAAACCGGTTCCGTGGACGGTGACGACCCATGACCGGGCACCCAATTTCGCGCGCAGCGCACCGACGTGGGTGTCGATTGTCCTGGTGGACTGGCCGCTGGAATCGTCCCAGACCTCGGCCATGATCCGGCCCCGGGTGAACACCGTTCCCGGTTCGGCCGCCAAGAGGGCGAGCAGGTCGAATTCCTTCGGCGTAAGCGCTATCCGCCGATCGCCGAGGTGCACCTCCCTGGCCCGGGTGTTGACCCGCAGGTCGCCGCGCACGACGACCTCGGCCGGGGGCGCGGGCTCCTCGGCGGGCGCGCCGCGCACCCGCCGCATCACCGCGTGGATGCGCGCGACCAGCTCGGCCACCGGCACCGGCGTGCCCACGTAGTCGTCGAGCCCGGCCTGGAAGCCCAGCACCCGGTCGAGCTCGGAGTCCCGCGCGGACAGCGCGATCACCGGCACCCGGCTGCGGGCCCGCAGCCTGCGGCACACCTCCAGGCCGTCGAGGTCGGGCAGGTCCAACCCGAGCAGCACCAGGTCGGCGCGCACCGGGCCGTCGAGCAGCGCGGCGCCGGTGCCTGCCAGCTCGACGGCGAAACCCCGGTCGCGCAGGCCGCCCGCCACGGCCCCCGCGGCGGTGGGATCGGCGTCCACCAGCAGCAAGCGCATCGCTCCCCCCTCACCGAAGCGCGGACCACGGCCCTGCCCCGGCCGCGGCCCGCTCCACCCGACGCCCCGCGACGAGGGATGCTATCCGGCCACCAGCGCGCCTCCCACGATTCACCTCGCCGTCCCACCCACTGGACCGCGAGCGCGCTCACACCCCTGTTGCCTGCCCGACTTCTGGACAATACCGACTATTCGCGCGGCGCGATCGACCCGACCGGCCATTGTGGAGGGTGTTCGTCGAGGCGAGCGGGGTCCGGCTACGCGCGGTCGAGGGTGTCCAGCAGACCCGAGCCCGCGCTGTCGGTGTCGACCCCGGTCCCGCTCGCCAGGACGACCACAGCGGTGCGCGTGGACGGGCTGAACCCGGCGAAGCTGCGGAACCCGCCGGTCTCGCCGTTGTGCCACACCATCGTGTTGCCGGTGGTGGGCAGCGGCAGCAGGTGCCAGGCGAGCCCGAGCCGCAGGCCGGGGATCTCGGGCGGGCTGAACCGGGGCTGCTGCACCAGGCGCAGGGCCGGGCGCAGCGAACCCGGGGTGGCGTCGAGGTGGTCGCGCAGGTAGCGCAGCACGTCCTGAGCTGTGCCGTAGAGCGCGCCCGCTCCGGCGAGGGTGGGGATCTCCCAGTCGGGAACGGGCTTGCCCGTCCCGTCGTGGCCGGTGGCCTTGCGCCCGGACTGGTCGCGGGTGAGCGTGGTCGTGATGTCCCGGAGGCCGAGCGGGTGGGTGATGTGGCGCTGCACGGCGGTCGGGTAGTCCGCGCGGTACACGTTGGACAGCGCTTGCCCCAGCAGGCCCATGGCCAGGTTGGAGTACAGGTAAGACGTTCCGGGCTCGGAAACCGGCACGGTGGCGGGCAGGCCCGCGGCGAGGTCCTGCCGCGTGTAGTGGGCGTACGGGTTGGCCGGGTCGAACCCCGGCGCGGTGGCGAGGTTGGGGGGCAGGGCGGGCAGGCCGGAACTGTGCGTCGCCGCCTGCTCGACCGTGATGTCCGCGCGCGGCAGGACGAGGTCGGGCGGGAGGTAGCGCTGGAGCGGCGCGTCGAGCGCCACCCGACCCCCCTGCACGGCACGGGCGAGCAGCAGCGCGGTGAAGGTCTTGGTGACGGAACCGATCTGGAACACCGTCCGCGCGTCGGGCGTGCGCTTGTCCTGCGGCCCGAGGCTGCCGATACCGGCGATGTGCTGCCCGCCGCGGCCGATGGCGCCGATGACGGCCCCGGGCGCGCCCGCGTCGGCCAACCGCCGCAGGTGGTCTGCGACGATCGCGGGAAGCTTGCTGCCCTGGGCCGCGGCCGGTGTCGGCAGCAGTGCCAGTGCGGCACCGCCCAGGGCGGTCTTGAGGACGGTTCGTCGGCTGGTCATCGTGCCCCTCCCTCGGTGTGGATTCCCTCGGTGTTGATTCCCTCGGTGGCGATCCCTTTGGCGTGGGTGCCCATGGTGTCGACCTCAGTCCGCGGACGGCGGGAGCGCGGCGGCGAGCACGGCCAGCAGCGGGACGACCCGGTCGCCCGGCACGCGGTAGCGCCCGCGCCCGGCGTTCTGCAACCACCCAGCCGCCACCAGCGGTTTCAGGTGGTGGTACAGCTGCCCGGTGGTGCCCACGTCGTCCAGTTCCTGTAGGGCGGCGGTGGTCCCGGTGCCGCCCAGCACCGCGCGGAGCAGGCGCAGCCGGACCGGGTGCCCCAGCGCGCCGAAGACCTCGGCGGCCGACGCCCAGTCCAGGCCGAGGAGCCCACCGGTCGAGGCGCCCTGCTGCCACTCGTAGTGCTCCCCGGTGGGCAGCCGCACCGCGCCCGTGAACAGCACGGCACCCGCGGGGTCGGTGACCCGCTCCCGCAGGCCGTTGAGCGCCCAAAACACCTCGGGGTCCAGCGCGGGGGCGGCGGGACGGGCTTGCCCACCGCCCTCCAACCGGGCGATGCGCTCGGCGAGGTCGTCGAGCCGCCGCTGCACGTCGTCGTCCACGAGTCCACTATTACGTAATTACGTTCTACGTGCAACTGCGCTGGTAGAAGACGGGTTCGGGCGGCCGGGGGCGCACCCCCGACCGCCCGGAGGGGGTCGTTCAGCCGTGGTCGGCGGAGCGGGTGGCGTCCTCCCACTCGGCCCAGGTCTTCAAGCGCTCGGCATAGAGGTTCTGGGCGATGTCGTAGGCGCGACCGGACAGCAGCAGCCGCAGCGGCGGGTTCTCCGCGTCGACGGCGGCGAACACGGCGGCGACCGTGGCGTCGGGACCCGGCGTCACGTAGGACCCGCGCTGGGCGGCGCGGGCTTCGCGCAGCTGCTGGTACGCCGGGTTCGGCTCGGAGTGCACGGCGGAGTCGGTGCTCCAGTCGGTCGCGTAGCCGCCCGGCTCGACCAGGGTGACCTTGACGCCGAACGGCGCGACCTCGTGCGACAACGCCTCGGAGAAGCCCTCCAGCGCCCACTTCGAGGCGTGGTAGGCGCCCAGGCCCGCGAAGGCGCCGACCCCGCCGATGCTGGAGATCTGCACGACGTGCCCCGAGCCCTGCTCGCGCAACAGCGGGATGGCGGCCTGGGTCACCCACAGCGCGCCCAGGACGTTGGTCTCCAGCTGCGCGCGGACCTCGGCCTCGGTCAGCTCCTCGATGAAGCCGAAGTGCCCGTAGCCCGCGTTGTTGACCACCACGTCGAGGCGGCCGAAGTGCTCGTGCGCCCGCTGCACGGCGGCGAAGGCGGCGTCGCGGTCGGTGACGTCGAGGGCGATCGGCAGCAGGGCGTCGCCGAACTGCTCCGCGAGATCCTTGAGGGAGTCGGTGTCGCGCGCGGTGGCGGCCACCTTGTCGCCGCGCTCCAGCGCGGCCTTGGTCCAGCTGCGGCCGAAGCCCCGGGAGGTGCCGGTGATGAACCACGTCTTGCTCATGGGGGCGTGTCCTTACCGCGCCGCGGATTCGCGGCGCTGGGTGGTGTGCTGATGTGTCCGTTGTGGTCGGTGTCCGTTGTGGTCAGTCGGGGGCGAAACCGCGCCCGGCGCGGTCGAAGCAGTCCCGGGCGATCTCCAGCAGCCGGTCGATGCCGTCGTCGATCGACCACGTCGAGTACGCCGTGCCGACGGTCGCGCGGACGACGTTGTACGTCAGCAGGGCTTCCACGCCGTCGGGGACGCGGCTGACGGCGAAGTCGAGCAGCTCCCCGGCGAACTGCTCGCTCAGCTCCCGGGTGGACTCCGCGAGCTTGGGCGAGGACGCCTTGAGCCGCTTCTGCACCGGGAGCCGGTCGCCCACGGCTTCCAGGTACCCGAGCTGCACGGCGCGCAGCGCGTCCCACAGCGGTTCGCCCGCGGGTCGGGCGCGCATGAGGGCGCGCCACACCTCGGGCTCGTCCGGGTCCGGGTCGAGGACGACCGCTTCCTTGCTCGCGAAGTAGTTGAACAGCGTGCTGCGCGAGACCCCGGCCGCCGCGGCGATCTCGTCCACGCTCACCGCGTCGAACCCGCGTTCGTCGATCAGGCGGATGGCGGCGTCCCTGATGGCGTGCCAGGTCCGCCTCTTCTTCCGCTCGCGCAGCCCGTCCCGTTCGCCGTCGACCACGGCACAAGCGTAGGTCGAACTTGGACTCCGTGCAAGTTTAGACGCAGTGCAAATTTCCCTCGCGGACCCGTCAGCGGGAGTAGGACTGCTCGGCGTCGGGGTCGATCGGGCGCTGGGCCTTCGGCAACGTGCGGACCACCAGCAGGTAGGAGTCGGTCACCAGGTCTTCCACTAGGTCCTCCGTGAGCGTGCCGCCCGGGTTGAGGGTGATCCAGTGGCGCTTGTTCATGTGGTAGCCCGGGACGATGTCCGCGTGGGCGCCGCGCAGGGCCACGCCGTCCTCGGGAGCGCACTTGACGTTGACGATCGGCCTGCCCGCCAGCTCGGTCAGCAGGACGAACACCTTGCCTTTGACCTTGTAGACCTGCGAGCCGGGGCCGAACGGCTGCTCGGCCACCGCCGCGGGCAACTGCTCTGCGCGGGACCGCGCGCACCGGTGCAGGGCCTCACCCTCCACGTCGACCTCCTCCGGCGTCGCACTCCCCCTCGGGGCCACCATCCTGCCCGGCCCGCGGGCGGCTTGACACCCGGGGCGGCGGCTGCGACCGTCACCTAACGACCGTTAGGGAGGTGCCGCCGTGCGGGTGGACGTGCAGGCCGGCCGGACGATCTGGGACAGCATCCCCGTCCGGTTCGCGGTGGAGCTGCGCGGGCGCGTCGACCGGATCGCCGCCGAGATGGTGGACGCGGTGCGCCGCGAGGTCCCCGACTACCGCCAGCCGCTGGGCTCGCCCCTGGGCCGCGACCTGGTCGTCGCGTGCACCCGGGCGCTGCACCAGTTCGCCGACCTGGTGTCGAGCCCGCACCCGGCCCTGGTGCCACCGGACCCGTTCTTCGCCGGGCTCGGGCGCGCCGAGTACCGCAACGGCCGCGTCCTCGACAGCCTGCAGGCCGCCTACCGGGTGGGCGCGCGGGTGGCGTGCCGGGCCTACACCACCCTGGCGCGGGAGTCCGACCTGCCCGCCGACGCCGTGGTCGTGCTGGGCGAGGCCGTGCTGGTGCACATCGACGCGCTGGCCGGGGCGTCGGCGGAGGGCTACGCCCAGGAGCGCGACCGCGACGAGCCGGACCGGCAGGCGGCCGCGCGCCGGGCCCTGGGCGAGCAGCTGCTCGACCGGCACGCCCCCGCCCCGAGCCCGGCCGCGGCGGCCGCCGCCCGCTGGCCGCTGCCGCGCAGGCTCGCCTGCGCCGTCGTCGCCCGGGCGGTGGACCACCCCGGCGTGCTGGTGGTGGCCCAGGGGCACGACCACGTGCTGATCGCCGCCCCGGACGTGCTCGTCGACGCGGTCCGCGACCGCTCGGCCGTGGTCGGGCCCGCGGTGCCGCTCGACCAGGGGTGGTTGTCGCTGGCGTGCGCGCGGTCGGTGGCCCGCCTGGTGCGCGAGGGCGCGATCGAGGCGCGCGGCCACGAGGTCGTGCTGGCCGAGGAGCACCTGGCCGACGTCCTGCTGGTCACGGCCCCGGCGCTGGGCGGGCTGCTGGCGGGGTCGGTGCTCGCGCGCGTGGACGCCCTGGGCGGGTCGAGCGCGCTGCGCATGGTGGAGACGCTGGACGCGCTGCTGGGCTCGTGGGGGCGGACGGCGCCGGAGGTGGCCGAGCGGCTGGGCATCCACCCGCAGACCGCGCGCACCCGGCTGCGCAGGCTCGACGAGGTGCTGGGCGACCAGCTCAAGGACCCGGACTCCCGCCTGGCGGTGGAGATGGCCCTGCGGCTGCGCGCCCTCTCGCGCGGGGACGCCGGGGGCCGGTGACTCAGCGCCCGTCGACCAGCCCGCTGTTGAGGGCCAGGCGCCAGACCAGTGCGGTGTCCGGGGAGCGGGCGGCGGGGCCGACGAGCCCGTCGAGGTGGCGGAGCCTGCTGCGGACGGTCTCGGTGTGCAGGTCGAGGTGGTCGGCGACCGCGCGGACGTCACCGTGCAGGTCCAGCCACGCCGCGAGGGTCCGCACCAGCCGGTCCCTGCGCGCGGGCGACTGCGCCGCGAGCGGCCCCAGGTCCTCGCGGAGCACCAGCCGCGCCAGGTCGCGGTCGGACCTGGCCACGAGCGCGCCCAGGTGGTCAGCGGCGTGCACGACCGGCGGCGGGCTGCCCGCGGCGCGCGCGAGCTCGACCACCTGCCTGGCGTAGTGCGCCGAGCGGTGCGCCAGGTGGACGGGCACGGGCAGGCCGACGCCAACCGGCGCGCCGGCCGCGAGCGCGGTGACCGCCGCCGCGACGGCCTCCGGCGGGAGCAGCGCGCAGGAGCAGGGGCGCGTCGTGTCCACCAGCACGCGCTCGTCGAGGTCCCCGGCGTCGACGTAGACCGGGTGCGCCGGGACGACGGCGACGACCCGGTCCGGCAGCGACCAGCCCGCGGCGGCGGCGCGCCGCGGCATGTCGCCGGCGGGCACGCCGTGCGCCAAGTCGCGCAGCAGTGCGGCGCGCTCGCTGACCCGGTCGGCGCTCAGGACGTGGCCCGCGGTGATCGCCCGCAGCAGGGCCTCGGTGAACTCGAACACCCGGTCGGCCATCGGCAGCAGGTCCTCGGGTGGGGTCCCGGACGCCGCCGCCAGCGCGGTGAGGCGGTGCCACCCGGCGCGCGCGGCCCGGCCCACCACCACGTGCACGTCGTCGACGGGGCGCCCCGCCCGGCGCTCGGCCATGCCGAAGCCCGCCGCGAGCCGCCGCCACCCGGAGTCCTGCGCCGCGCCCGGCTGCACGACCGCGGCGAACCCCGCCTCGGCGAGCACGGCCGCGGTCGTGGCCGCCGCCCTGGGCAGCGGCCCCACCGCGTCGAGCGCCGCGCGGACCACCTCGGCCCGCGCGGCGCTCAGCGGCGCGTTCACACCGGGCAGGTCAGCTGGAAGCGGACGAAGGTGCCGTCCGGCTGCGGGGTCGGGCACAGGAACGCGCTGTAGCGGCTGTCGCCGTCGACGTAGCGCTTGAGCCACGACACGGTGAACCGGGTGGTGGTGGCGGTGTAGCGGTTGGTGGTGAAGTGGTCGGCGCCCTTGAGCTTGAGGTAGGCCTCGTCCGGCTTGGCCTTGAGCGAGGCGTACATCGGGTCGGCGTGGTTGGCCACCGGCGCGATCGCGTCCCGGTCCGCACCGATGATCATCGTCGGCACGGTGACGTCGGAGAAGTCGGCGTAGAGGCTCCACGGCGCGAGCGGGATCGCCGCCTTGAGCGAGGGGTCCTTCGACGCGGCGATCAGCGTGCCGCCACCACCCATGGAGTGCCCCATCACCGCCAGGCGCGCGGGGTCGACGCGGTCCTTGACCGGGGACTGCGTCGCGACCCACCGCACCGCGGCGAGCAGCTGGTCGGACCGGGGCTCGGGGAAGTCGGTCACGGCGTTGGGCTGCAGGGTGATCACGACGAACCCGTGCGAGGCCAGGGTGGGGCCGTACCAGGAGATCGCGCTCTGGTTCTCCAGGAAGCCGGGGATCACCGCGACGGCGCCGAAGGTGCCCTGGGAGGTGTCGTCGGGGTAGTAGATCGTGCCCTTGTTGAACCCGCGCCCCGCCTTGGCCGCCACGGCGACCTGCTTGACGGCGAAGGGGCCGCGTTGGGCGCGCACCGACTCCTCGGTGGGGTCCGGGCCCTTGACCGTCGAGCTGACCTGGACCGCGGCGGGGGTGGCGGTCTGCCCCGCGATCGCCTGGGGCCCCAGGAACGCGACCGCCCCCGCGGTGGCCACGGCGGCGAGCGCCATCCCGGTTCTCTTCGCAACACTGCGCACGTGAACTCCCTCGACTAGGCCAAGCGGGATCGGTGATCGGGACGGTATGCGGGCCGCGCGGCACCGGGAAGGCGTCGTGGCGCCGACGCGCACCCGCGTTCGCGTCGAGCGGGCGGGGGCACTCACCCCCGTGAGCGCCCGCCCGCCCGCACCAGGACACCGTCGTCCATTCAGGACCGCTCGCCGGACAGCCCGCCGCGCGCTGACAACGCGGCGATCACCGCAGGGCTCCCGGGAGCTTCACCGCGATGCGGCCCACCGCCTTGGCCTTGTCCCACGCACCGGCCGGTTCGACGACGCCGAGGTCGTCGGCCTCGTCGCAGCGGCGCAGCAGGGCGCGGAAGCTGTCGACGTGGCGGTGCAGCAGGTCGAGGTCGACCGGTTGCGGCTCGGTGGACAGCAGCCCCACCGGGGAGCTGACCAGGGAGATGGTCGGGATCCCCGCCTGGTGCAGGGGTTCGCCCTCGCCGAACTGGATGAGCGGGCCCGGCTTGGACACCCGCAGCGGGGTCGTGCCGCTCCAGTGCGCGGCGACCAGGTCGCGCATCGCGGCGGTGGAGGCGTAGAGCAGGTCGGGGGCCACCGCGCCGAGGTGCTCGACGCCGAGCCCGGCGACCGCGCGGCCGCGCCACAGCTCGGGGTGGTCGGCCAGCCACCGGCTCGCGGCCTGGCCGTGGTCGCTCACCGCCGGGATGCGCAGGTGCCCGGCGACGAAGGCGAGCACGACGGTGCGGCGGGGCGGGGTGCGCACCAGGTCGCGCGCCATGGCCAGCATCGCGATGTGCCCGTTCTCCTCCACCTCGTTCGTGCCGTCGGTGTGCGTCACCACGAGCACGGTCTCCCGCGGCGCGCTGGTGCCCTCGACGACCGTCCACACCGTCTTCATCTCCGCGTCCACCAGGTCGGCGGGCACGTCCAGCTCGCCGTCACCGGCGACGTCCTCGGTGACGAACACGGCGGGGATGTCCTGGTAGGGCAGGGTGAACGGCACGTACTGGCCACGCGCCGCGTCCTCTGTGAGCCCCTTCCACACGAACACCACCCCCCGCACGCCCGCGCGCTTGGCGCGGCCCAGGCCCAACCCGGCCAGGGTCGCGGCGATGAGCGGGTGGGCCAGCGCGCCCCAGGGGGCGCTGCCCTTCCACACCGGCACGATGGCGTCCAAGGGCAGCTCGCGGTTGCGCACGTGCACCACGGCGATCGCGTCGCGCGCCGCCGACCAGCGCCCGCGCCGCACCCGCACGAGCGGCCCGCGCACCCGGCCCGCGCCCGAGTACGGGAACACCGAGGCGATGGGCACGGCGCGCCCGCCAGCGGTGAGCCGCGGCGCGGCGGGCGGGTCCCAGCGGGTGAACCGGTGCCGGTCCTCGGCCACCACCAGCCCGGCGCCGCGCAGGTCGGCGGCGATGTGCTCGACGAGCGCGGCGTGCTCGGCCGACCCGCTCAGCCGCGGCCCCAGCCGCCGCAGCAGCTCCAGCTCCGCGGCGACCCGCTCCTGGTCGATGGTGCCCACATGGCCTCCCGATCGGTTGACATCCGCCCCACCAGCCCCCATGCTCGTCAGCCTAACGAGTGTTAGGGAGGATTTCACCGATGAAACTCCGCGCCCTGCTGCTGGCCACCGCGACGATGGCCGCGGCCCTGGTCGCCACCACACCCCCGGCCCAGGCGGTCGCCCCGTCGTGGTCGGCCCCCGGCCCCTACGCCGTGACCGTCGAGATCGGCCTGGTCACCACCGTCTACCGGCCCGCGCGCATGCAGGGCAGGCACCCGGTCATCATCTGGGGCAACGGCACCGGCGGGATCCCCGGCGTCTACACCGGCCTGCTGCGGCACCTGGCCTCGCACGGGTTCATCGTCGCCGCGGCCAACACCCCGATGTCGAACTCCGGGCTCGAGATGCTGGCGGGCGCGGCGTGGCTGCGCGCGGAGGACTCCCGGCGCGGCAGCGCCTACTACGGCCACGTCGACATCGAGCACGTGGGCGCGGCGGGGCACTCCCAGGGCGGCGCCGGGGCCATCGTCGCGGGCGCCGACCCGCTGGTGGACACCACCGTGGCGCTGGAGCCGGGCCCGCTGGCCGACCCGGCGAAGCTGCACGGGCCCGCGCTGTACCTGGCGGGCTCGGAGGACACCATCGTCAACCCGGACCTGCTGGTGAAGCCCCTCTACGCGCGGACGACGCAGGTCCCGGCGGTCTACGCGGAACTGGCCGGGGCCGACCACTTCACCCCGCTGCCCGACGGCGGGGGCTTCCGCGGCGTCATCACGGCGTGGTTCCGGTACAACTTGTCGGGTGACCAGCAAGCCGCGGCCGAGTTCACCACCCCGTGCGGGCTCTGCACCTCCCCGGGGTGGACCGAGGTCGACCGCAACGCCCTCGCCGGGGGCTGACGGGCGCTCGCGGGACTTCACCGCGCTGGCCAGGGTCCGCGCGGTGGAGCCCGTGCTGCCCCCGGGCAACGGCACCGGCACCGAGCTGCGCATCCTGCTGGAGTCGCTGCGGCTGTTCGCCCACCAGGGCTACCCGGCCACCAGCACCCGGCAGATCGCGGCGGCGGTGGGCATCCGGGCCCCGAGCATCTACGAGCACTTCCCGTCCAAGGAGCACATCCTCGCCCGGCTCGTGCTGATCGGGCACCGCGACCTGCACGCCGCGTTCGAGCGGACCCTGTCCGCGTGCGACCCGGACGACCCGGTGGCGCAGGTGCGCGAGCTGACCAGGACGCACGTGCTGACGCACGTGACGCACCCGCTGCTGGCGATCGTCACCAACGACGAGATGCACCACCTGTCCCCCGAACTGGCGGCGGAGGCGCTGGAGCTGCGGCGGCGCTCGGAGGTCATGGCCACCGGGGCCGGGGCCAGGGGGGTGGCGGCGGGCCTGTTCGCCCCGACCGACGCGGTGGTCACCGCCGCGGCGATCGCCAGCATGGGGGTCCGGGCGCCCTACTGGTTCGTGCCGACCGACGACTACGGCCCCGCCGACCTGGCCGACAGCTACGCCAACCTGGCCGTGCGGATGCTGCGCCCGTCCTGACCCGCGCGCCCGCCCCGGGGCCTGTCCTAGGCCCGGTCAGCGCGCGCGGTCGAACTGGTCCAGCGCGGCGTCGAGGTCGGGCAGGGCGAGCACGCGCTCGACGGCACCGCAGGCGTCGATGGCCCGCCGCGCCGACCCGCCCGCGGGCGCCACCACCAGCGCCCAGCCGCCCGCCTCCACCGCCGCCGAGCGCACCGCCAGCAGCAGGTTCACCCCGGCGACGCCGAAGAAGCCCGCCCCGGTCAGGTCCACCACCAGGGAGGTGATCCGCCGCCACGGCCACAGCACGCCGTCGGCGGGGTCGGCGCGCAGGGGGTCGCGGCCGCGGGTCAGCGACACCGCGGGGGCGCCGATCGGCTCCCCGATCCGGTCCACCGCCCCGAGCAGCACGGCCCGCCAGCGGGGTGCGGTCGCCATGTCCACATCACCGGTGACGCCCACCACGAGCCTGGTACCCACTGCCACGACTTCATCACGCATGGCGCACCTACCACCGGTATCCGAGTTGTCGGTGACAATTCTGCGCGGTGCACGACCCCGGGTGCAAGCGTTCCCAGACCGCGGTTCCCGAGGGCGGACGGCGAGAACCGCCTGCGTGGTGGGTGCCTGCGGGACGGGCGGTCCCGCGGCGAATCCCCACTGGACGGACGACCGGCAGAACAGTTGAAGATTCGACATCACCCTGTTGGCGATCACCCGCGCCGACCGGGCGCGGATCCGCCGACCAGACGGGGAATCCTCCACCACAGCCGCACCAGGTGTGAGGACGGACACCCCCCGGGACGAGGTGCCGCAGGGACCGGTCACGCCGCCTCCCGTCAGGTGCCGACCGCGCGGGCGAGGGGCGATCAGCCCGTTGTCACCCTTCGACAGCCGCCCCTCACGCACATTTCCCGTTCGGACAAGTTCGCGCCGGACAATTGCCCGGAACGCCCCGCGCGTGCTTCGCTCCAGCTCTAGGAACACCGATGTTCCCAAGGAGAAGGAGTTTCACGAATGCGTGCTCGGAACAAGCGGGCGGCCGTCGTCGCCGTCGCCGGAGCGGCCGCCGTCGGGGCGCTGTTCGCCACCGCCGCCCCGTCCACCGCGGCGACCGTGCGGCTGAGCTACGCCGCCACGGGGTCCACCGCCCTGACCGGCCTGGGGGCCACGCTGCCGCTCGGGCCGGGCACCGCCACGGTCGAGGGCGACCTGCAGCAGGGCGCCATCACCGGGTCGGTGGACCTGCCCGAGAGCAGGACGAAGTTCCTGCTCGGCGGCTTCCTCGACACCCACGCGAAGGTGAAGGTCACCCCCACCACCCCGCTCACCGGCACCATCAAGGCCGGTGTCGTGGACGTCAGCGGTCAGTTCCAGGTGCAGATCACCGAGGTCGGCCACTTCGACATCGGCATCCCCCTGCAGAACTGCAAGACCACCGAGCCGGTCACCATCGCGCTCAAGTCCGGGGCGGGCTTCAACCCCAGCACCGGCGGCACCCTGACCGGCACCTACAAGCTGCCCCGCTTCGCGGACTGCTTCGTCGACACCGAGATCATCAACCTGCTCGTCGTCGGCAAGGACAACACCATCTCCATCGACCTCAAGGGCGACAACCGCTAGCCGGTCCGGACCACCCCGGGCAGCGGCAGGCGCGGGCCCGATCCCCCGCCCGGAAGGGGGATCGGGCCCGCACCCGCGCGGGCGCGCGTCGCCGGCGCGCGGGTGCGCCGGGTGCCTCTAGGCTCCAGGGATGAGCGCTGAGCGGCCCTCGTGGCAGGCGGTCTTCTCCGAGGCGCTGGACCGCGCGCACCTGGCGACCCCGGAGCAGGTGGTCGCGCTGGTCGACGACGCCGCAGCGTCGCTGGGGGTGGCCGTCGAGGTCTACCTGACCGACCTGGGGCAGCGCGAACTGCGACCGGTGCGCGACCTGGGCGGGGCACCGCTGGACGCGGAGGGCTCCCCCGGCGGGCACGCCTTCACCCGGGTCGAGATCACCGCGGTGCGCGACGGCGACCGGGCCGCGCTGTGGGTGCCCGTGCTCGACGGCACCGAGCGGCTGGGGGTGGCGCGGGTGGCCCTGCCCGCGGGGACCGACCCGGCGGACCCGGACGTGCGCAGGCACGGCTGGACGCTGGCCAGCCTCATCGCGCACCTGGTGGTGAGCAAGCAGCACTACGGCGACCGGTTCCACCGGGTGCGGCGCGCGAAGCCGCTGTCGGTGGCCTCCGAGCTGCTGTGGCAGTTGCTGCCGCCCGCGGTGTTCGCCTGCGACCGGGCCGTGGTCGCCGCGCTGATGGAGCCCTACGACCAGGTGGGCGGTGACGGCTACGACTACGCCGTCGACGACGACCACGCCTACGTCGCGGTGTTCGACGCGATGGGCCACGACCTGCCCGCCGGGCTGACCACCTCGATCGCGCTGGCCGCCACCCGCAACGCCCGCCGCTCGGGGGCGGGCCTGCTCGCCGCGGCGGACCTGGCCGACAGGAACATCGCCGGGCACCGCCAGGGCGCGCTGATGCCGTTCGCCACCGCGTTCCTGGCCCGGTTGGACCTGGAGACCGGGGAGCTGGAACACCTCAGCGCCGGGCACCCGCCGCCCGCGGTGGTGCGCGACGGCCGGGTGGTGCGCATGCTGGAGGGCGGCGGCCGGACCCCGCTCGGGATGGGCCCGCCCTCGGGTCCCCCGACCAGCACGAGCACCACCCGGCTCGAACCCGGCGACCGGGTGCTGTTCTACACCGACGGCGTCACCGAGGCCCGCGACCCGCACGGCGTCGAGTTCGGCCTCGACCGGCTCGCGGAGCTGATCGAGCACCACGAGCGCGCGGGCCTGCCCGCGCCGGAGACACTGCGCCGCGTCATGCGCGCCGTCCTCGACCACCAGCACGGCAAACTCCAGGACGACGCGACCCTGCTGATGCTGGAGTGGACGACCACCGGGCAGGCGCGCCTGCTGCCCGAGCCATGACAGCGGTTCCTGTCGGTGGGCGCCGCTACGGTTCCGGTGTGGACGAGAACACCTTCTGGTCGCTGGTCGACCGCGCCCGGCAGTCCGATCCCGACGAGGTCGGGGAGGCCTTGGAAGTGGTGCTGCGGGACGTGGGCACCGCGGACCTGGTCTCCTTCGAGCAGACCTACCACCGCGTCGCCGCCCGCGCCTACACCTGGGAGGTCTGGGGCGCGGCGTACGTGGCGATGGGCGGCTGCTCGGACGACAGCTTCGACTACTTCCGCGCCTGGCTGGTCGGCCGCGGCGAGGACGCCTTCCACCGCGTCGTGGCCGACCCCGATTCCCTGGCCGACCTCGTCGCGGGCTCGGGGGACGCCGGAGATCCCGAGGACTGGATGGAGGACGAAGCACTCCTGGGCGCCGCCGACACCGTCCACGAGGATCGCACCGGCGACCACATCACCTTCACCGAACCCCTGCCGGACCCGGACCTGGGCGAGGAGTGGGACTTCGACGACGAGCCCGAGATGCGCCGCCGCTACCCGCGCCTGGCCGCCCAGTTCCTCTGACCGCTCCCGGCGGTCGCCGGGCTCAGCGCAGGTGGAACTCGTTGCCGTCCGGGTCCACCAGGGTGGCGGCGCCCGCCTCCTCGGTGCGGGCGGTGGCGCCGAGGGCGACGAGCCGGGCGAGTTCGGTGGGGAGGTCGGTGTCGAGCGGGGCGAGGTCGAAGCGGACCCGGTCGCGGCCCACCCGGGGGTCCAGCGGCGGGCCACCCCAGGTGATCTTGGTGCCGCCGCGCGGGGAGCGGATGGCGGTCTCCTCGCCCTGGTCCCACACCAGCGGCCAGTCCAGCGCGGCCTGCCAGAACAGGCCGACCGCGCGGGTGCCGTCGCAGGCGAGCGCGCCCACGGGGCCGCAGTCGGCGAGGAACTGGTTGCCCGCCTCGATGACGCAGAACTCGTTGCCCTCGGGGTCCGCGAGCACCACGTGCTGCTCGTCCGGGCGCTGGCCGATGTCGACGTGCCCACCGCCGAGCGCGATCGCCTTCTCGACCGTGGCCCGCTGGTCGTCCGGGGTGGCGCTGGTGAGGTCGAAGTGCATGCGGTTCTTGGTGGCCTTGGGGTCACGCGCCCGGGTGAACCGCAGGCCGAACCCGGTGTCGTCGGTGGGGGTCAGCTCACCGCGCCCGGTGGTCTCCCACCCGAGCAGCGCTGCCCAGAACCGGGCAAGACCCGCGGGGTCATGGGCGTCGACGCACAGCGCGCGCAGCACGCAAGCCATCCCGCGCACCTCCCCTCCGGCGGTCAGGAGCCGACCGTAGCCACCGGGGCAGGCGCGGGCCACCGCATTTCGGCGGACCCGGGCGCGGCGACGCCGTGGCGAGGTCCGCCACGGCGTCGTGGTCGTCAGCGCCAGCCGAGGGCCGGGGCGACGTGGGTGAGGACGTCGGCCAGCACGTGCGCGTTGTACTCCACGCCGAGCTGGTTGGGGATGGTCAGCAGCAGCGTGTCCGCGGCCTCGACCGCCTCGTCCTCCTTGAGCGCGCGCACCAGCTCCTCCGGCTCGCCCGCGTAGGAGCGGCCGAAGATGGCCCGGGTGCTCTCGTCGATCATGCCGACCTGGTCGCGGGAGTGGCGGTCGCGGCCGAAGTAGGCGCGGTCGAGGTCGGTGGTGATCGGGAAGATGCTCCGGCTGACCGACACGCGCGGCTCGCGGGCGTGCCCGGCCGCCTTCCACGCCTCGCGGTAGGCCTCGATCTGCTTGCGCTGCTGGACGTGCAGCGGCTCGCCGGACTCGTCGGTCTTCAGCGTGGAGCTCTGCAGGTTCATGCCCAGCTCGGCCGCCCACACCCCGGTGGCGTTGGAGCTCGACCCCCACCAGATCCGCTCGCGCAGGCCCTCGGAGTGCGGCTCGACGCGCAGCAGGCCGGGCGGGTTGGCGAACATCGGGCGCGGGTTGGGCTCGGCGAACCCCTCGCCCTCGATCACCTTGAGGAACACCTCGGCGTGCGCGCGGGCCATGTCGGCGTCGGTCTGGCCCTCGGCGGGGGCGTAGCCGAAGTAGCGCCACCCGTCGATGACCTGCTCGGGTGACCCCCGGCTGATGCCCAGCTGCAACCGGCCGCCGGAGATGAGGTCCGCCGCCCCGGCCTCCTCGGCCATGTACAGCGGGTTCTCGTAGCGCATGTCGATCACGCCGGTGCCCAGCTCGATGGTCGAGGTGCGCGCCCCGATCGCCGACAGCAGCGGGAACGGGCTCCCGGCCTGGCGGGCGAAGTGGTGCACCCGGAAGTAGGCCCCGTCGACGCCCAGCTCCTCGGCCGCGACCGCGAGGTCGATCGACTGGTGCAGGAAGTCGGCGGCCGACCGGGTCCCGGAGTGCCCTTCCGGCGACCAGTGCCCGAACGAGAGGAAACCAATCTTCTTCACACCCGTGCAAGCGCCCGGGCCCGCCGTTTGATTCCCGCCCGACTAACCCTCCCCCGCCCACGCGGTGAGCCGGGCGGCGAACCCGCGCACGCGGTCGCGCAGCTCGGCGGGCTCCTCGACGGCGAACGGGCGGTCGAGCGCGGCCAGGGCGGCGGGCACCCAGTCCAGGCTCTCCACCTGGAACCGGGCGCGCAGCCACGACCCCTCGCCTGTCACGGGCTCCAGGGTGGCGACGGTGGGCGGGAACACCGCCCGGACCCGCTCCGGGGTCGCGTTGACGCGCACGACCACGCGGTGCCGGTGGGGCGCGGCGGCGAGGGCGGAGACCAGGTGCTCACCGGCGTCGAAGTCCTCGGGCGCGGTGAAGGCCCCGGCGCGCACCTGGACCGCGCTGATCCGGTCGACGCGGAAGGTGCGCAGGTCGGAGCTGGCGGAGTCGTGGCCGGTGACGTACCAGCGCCCGGAGTGGGCGACCACGCCGTAGGGGTGCACCACCCGTTCGCTGGTGCGACCGTGCCCCGCGGTGTAGGTCAGCGCCACGGGGTGCCGGTCGCGCGCGGCCCGGGCCAGGGTGAGCAGCACCTCGGTCTCGGCGGTGAGGCCCGGGCGGGCGGGCGCGGTGAAGGCGGCGACCTCCAGCAGCGCGTCGAGCCGGGCACCGAGCGCTTCGGGCAGCACCCGCCGCACCTTGGCCGCCGCCCCCTCGGCCGCCGACGCCGACGTGCTGAGCAGCCCGGCGCGACGGCTCGCGACCAGCCCGAGCAGCACGGCCAGGGCCTCGTCGTCGGTCAGCATCAGCGGGGGCATCCGGTACCCCGGCGCCAACCGGTACCCGCCGTGGCGCCCGCGCACCGACCGGACCGGGACGTCGAGGTCCACCAGGTGCTCGACGTAGCGGCGCACCGTGCGCTCGTCGACCTCCAGGCGCCGGGCGAGGTCGGCGACGGTGCGGGTGCCGCCGTTCTGCAGGATCGCCAGCAGGGCCAGCACCCGGGCGGTGGGTCGGGTCACGGGTGCACGCTCCCATACCGGGCGGAACCTGCCCGGTATCGCCCCTAGCGTCTCCGGTGACCCCGTACGACCACCCGGGAAGGCCCCACCGTGCGCTTCGCCTCGATCCGCGTCATCACCGACGACCCCACCCGGCTCGTCACCTTCTACGAGCAGGTCACCGGCACCGGCGCCCGCTGGCTCACCGACCAGTTCGCCGAGCTGCTGCTGCCCTCCTGCACCCTGGCCATCGGCGCCACCGCCACCGTCGCCCTGTTCGGCGCGGGCGCCGCGACCCCCGCGAGCAACCGCAGCGCCATCCTCGAATTCCTCGTCGACGACGTCGACAGGGAGCACGCCCGCCTCAGCGCCCAGGGCCTGCTGACCGACGTGGTGCAGCACCCCACGACGATGCCGTGGGGCAACCGCTCCCTGCTCTTCCGCGACCCCGACGGCGCACTGGTCAACCTCTTCACCCCGGTCACCGAGCAGGCCCGCGCCCGCAACACCGGGTGACCACGCCCTATGCGCTGACGCGGTCCAACTCGGGCACGACCCAGGCGTCCTGGGGTTGGTGGCGCAGCAGGTAGCCGTTCTCCTGGAAGGAGGTCAGCCCGAACTTCTCCACCATCCGGTGCTCCGGCTTCGGCTCGGCGAACACCTGCTCGACGGCGAAGGACGCGCCGAACCGCTCGCGCACCTCGGCCAGCCCCACGGAGAACGGCGGCGTGGGCAGCAGCGGCGCGTACTCCAGGGTGTTGAGGAACCACGCCGCCCCCGGCCGCAGCAGGCGCGCGACGGACTCGACGTAGCGCTCCCGCATGTCCGCGGGGAACGCGATCAGCGACGCCCGGTCGAACACCACGTCCGCCTGCCCGACCTCCTCGGCGGTCAGCTCGAACAGGTCCTGGTTGCGCATCACGACGTTGCCCGCGCGCAGCACCCCGGGCGCCTCCCGCACGGGGTCCAGCCCGTTCTCGCTGAAGAACTGGTCGACGGCGTCCGCCACCAGCTCCACCCCGACCACCTCGCGGGCGTGCTCGGCGAAGAACAGCAGGTCGACGCTCTTGCCGCACAGCGGCACCAGCACCCGCGCGTCGCGGAGCAGGCCGGTCTCGGCCAGCCACCGCGCGTGCGGGTGCACCTTGGGCAGGTGGAAGCTGGTCTTGGTGCCGCCCTCGCGCCAGGAGTCGAACCAGAAGTCGGGTTCCACCGGTGTCCCTCTCCGTGCTCAGCGCCACCCGTCGCGGGCAGCCGTCGTGAACCTCATCGGCCCCGACCCCGCGAACGTGAGGCCCCTGCCGGGACTGCGTGAGGCGGCAGGCGCGGGCATGATGGACGGGATGTCAGCGCGGTTGACTACTGGGGGTCACCACGATGTCCCGTCGAACCGGTTGGTGGGTGCTCGTCGTCGTCGCGTTGGTCGGGGTGGCGATCAACGTCACCCTGGGGTTGCTGGGGTTCAGCAGGGCGCTGTCGCCCGTCGTCGCGGGGTTGGTGACCGCCGTGTCCGTCGGGGTCGTCGTGGCGAAGGGGTGGTCTCCCTTCAAGGGATCAGGCGAGAGGAAGGGCGCGCGGCCGGACTAGGCTTGCCTGGTTCGGGGAGGAGTGGGTGTGCCGATCTCGGCAGCGGGTGTGGACGGGGCTCGGGTGGTCATCCAGCCGTCGTTCGGGAACCGGCACGCACGCAGGCACTGGGCGGACACCCTCGACACCTGCGTGGACTTCCACGCGCCACGCCTCGCGGGCGCGCTGACCGAGCAGCAGCGCGCGGCGCTCGACGAGCAGCACCCCGCGGGGTCGGCGTGGTTCTGGGGAGCCTCGGACAAGCACGACAAGCGGGCGGACCTGTTGACCGCCGGGGACGTCGTGCTGCTCACCGGGCAGAAGCACGTCCTGGCCATCGGGGAGGTCGGGCACTGCTTCCGCAACCACGAGTTCGCCCGCCGCCTGTGGCGCCCCGACCCGACGCGGTGCCTGTGGAGCAACGTCTACAGCTTCCGCGCCCTGCGGCACACCCGGATCCCCTACGAGCAGGTGTGGGCGCTGCCGGGCTTCAACCCGGGCGACAACTTCATGGGTCTGCGCCTGCTCTCCCCGGACAAGGCCGCCGCGGTCCTGGCCGGCCTCGACGTCCGCCGACGCCTGCGCGAGCGGTGACCGCCGCCCGGTCGGTCACCTGTCCCAGTGGCGGAGCAAGCGCGCCCGGACGTCCACGAGGCGGTCGACGGCGCGGGCGCCCGCGACGGGGTCGGGGGCCTCGGACGTGAAGACGAGGGCGAGCATCAGCGCGGCGTCCAACCGGTAGAGCCAGTAACGAGCGCCGGTCGGTTCAGGGGTGCCGTAGGCGGCGAGGACGCGGTGGAAGTCGATGCCGTTGGCGGGCAGGAGGGCGAACTCGGCCACCCTCGCCAGTTCCAGCAGCGGTTCGGAGATGAGGGCGTTCGACCAGTCCAGCAGACCGCGGACGGTGCCGCCGACGCAGCGGAGGTTGGCGGCGCGGACGTCGAGGTGGACGAGGCTGGTCACACGGGCACCGGCGAGGGTCGCGCGCAGCGCCGGAACGGCGGGCGCGGCGGGCAGGTCGGGCACGATGGCGCGCAGCCCGGCCCAGCGCTGCGTGATCCGCCGCACCAGGAAGTCCACTGTAGACATCTTCGCCGGGTGCGGCGGTGCCGCGGTGGGCGGCGGGATGTCGTGCAAGCGGCGCAGGAGCGCGCCCAGCCCGGCCTGGCCGGCGCCGGTGCCGTCGTCCGGGAGGTAGTCGCTGATCAGCACGTCGCGGTCACCCAGCACGAGCGCGCGCGGGGTCGCCACCGGGATCCCGAAACCCGCGACGTGCTTCGTGACCGCGTTTTCCCACCGCAGCAGGGCGCGGGTGTCGACGACGGGATCGTTGGCGTTGCCCTGGAAACGCCCGCCGACCGGGGTGCGCAGGACGACCCCCGACCCGTCGGCGGCCGTGGCGCGGAAGACAGCGAACTCCAAGCCGCTGCCCACGGGCACGAGCCCCGAGCAGCCGTGGCGGGACGCGATCTCGACCAGGTCAGGCGGGGGCAGCTCAGACGGGGGCAGGTCCACCCACGCCCGCCATGGCGATCTCGAACAGCCGATGCGCGCGCGGCAGCGGGTCGGGCCCGTGCTCGGTCGCCAGCGTCACCCCGACGGCCAAGGCGATCAGGTCGAGCACGCTCACGCCGCCAGCCACTCCCCCGTCGGCCACCGCGCGCTCCAGCAACGGCGTGCCCGCTTGGGCGAGCGTGGCCGCGCAGGTGTTGTCTCCCAGCGGGTCGGACTCCCGGTACGCGAGGGCGACGGCGAGGCCGCGGGCGGTGACGCAGTAGGTGACGACCTCCGACAGCCACTCCATCAGGGCGGCCCGGCTGTCGTCGTGGGCGGCGAGGTCCGCCGCGCGGGCGCACAGGGCCGCGATGCGCTTGCCCGACACGGCTTCCAGCAGGGCGTGGCGGGTCGGGAAGTGGCGGCGCACGGTCGCGGAGCCGACGCCCGCGGTGCGGGCGATCTGCTCCAGGGAGGCCTCGGCGCCGCGCCGGGCGACCTCGTCCTCCGCGACGGCGAGGATCAGCGCGTGGTTGCGCCGGGCGTCGGCGCGCAGGCGGTCGGCGATGGCCGGACCTCCCTCCTTGCCAAGTGGCGGGGTCCGCCATATCGTACCGGACAGCAAAACGGCGGACCCCGCCACTTAGCTCCCCGGAGGAACCATGCCCCCCGCTCCCGTGCTCGTCACCGGCGCCACCGGCAGGCAGGGCGGCGCGGTCGCCCGCGCCCTGCTGGCCGCGGGCGCCCCCGTGCGCGCCCTCGTCCGCGACCAGGCCAAGGCCGGGCCGCTGCGCGACCTCGGCGTCGAGGTCGTGCCCGGCGACCTGCTCGACCTCGACTCGGTGACCAGGGCCGCGCGCGGCGCCGCGGCGGTGTTCTCGGTGCAGATGGCGCCCTTCGCCGACGGCCGGTTCGACTTCGACGCCGAGGTGGCGCAGGCGAGCACCCTCATCGCGGGCGCCGGGGCCGCGGGCGTCACCCGGTTCGTGCACACGTCGGTGTCCGGGGCGGGCCAGCACGCCGACTCCCCCGCCTGGGACTGGGGGCGCACGTCCCCGGTCGCGCCGTCGCTGAACGCCAAGGCCGAGATCCAGGACCGCGTGCGCGCCGCGGGCTTCGACCGCTGGACGATCATCAAGCCCGCGTTCTTCATGGACAACTTCCGCCCCGCCATGGGCTTCCTGTTCCCGCGCGGGGTCGAGGGCGGGATCGTGAGCGTGCTGAAGCCCTCGACCCAGGTCGCCCTCGTGGCCACCGCGGACATCGGGGCCGCCGCGGCCGCGGCGCTGCTCGACCCGGACCGCTTCCACGGCGTCGAACTGGAACTGGCGTCGGACCGGCTGCCCATGTCCCGGATCGCGGAGGTGCTGTCGGAGGCGCTGGGCACCCCGCTGCGCGCGCCGGAGATGACCGAGGCGGAGGCGTTGGCGGCCGGGATGCCCGGCATGGGGGCCTCGCACGAGTGGATGAACCGGCAGGGGCAACCGGCCCTGCCGGAGTTCGCGCGGGCGCTCGGCATCCCGCTCACCAGCTTCGCCGACTGGGCGCGCGCGAGCCTGCCGGAGTGAGGCGCCGGGCAGGCCCCTCGGACCGGTCACGGCCTACCCGTGCGCGGTGGCGGCGGTCATGAGGCGGTCCGCGGCGATGGCGCAGAGGCCGCGGGTGGTGTCGGCGTCGACGGCGTGGGTGATGGCGCCCTCAAGGGTGAAGGTGGCGGCGGCGACCTCGGCGACGCGGCGGTCGGCGGGGATGGGGTGCGGCAGGTTGGCGGCGAAGACCTGCTCCAGGGTGCGGTGGAAGCCGGTGTGCCACTCGTCGATGACCGGGGAGACGGCGAGGCGGTTGTGCACCGTGGCGACGAGGTGCTTGACCGGGCGCAGGCGGTCGACGAGCCAGTGGAACTGCTCGGCCAGCGGCTCGGCCGTGACCGTCCCCAGCTCCGCCAGCAGGGTGTGCAGGTAGCGGTCGGCCACCGCGACGAGCAGGTCGTCCTTGTCCTGGAAGTACCAGTAGAGGGTGTTCGGGGCCACACCGGCGTGCTGTGCCAGCTTGCTCATCGAGGTCGCCTCGTAGCCGTCGCGCACCAACAACAGTGCGGCTGCCACCAGCAGCTCATCCCGTTTTTGTTCCTTCGGCACAAGCACGCGGTTTCGGGGCACACCCCATCTTGACAGGTGTTCCGGATGCCGCCAACCTCCTCTTGAACAGCAATCAAGAAGGGTCACCGATGAGCGACGCTCCCCCGCGCAGCGACGTGCGCTTCACCTCCGGCGCCGACCGCTGCCACGCCTGGCTCTACCTGCCCACCCCCACCCCCGCCCCCGACGCGGGCGCGCCGCCGGTGGTGGTGATGGCGCACGGGCTCGGGGGCGTCAAGGCGCTGCGGCTCGCGGCGTTCGCCGAGCGGTTCCAGGCCGCGGGCTACGCCTGCCTCGTCTTCGACTACCGGCACTTCGGCGACAGCGAGGGCCAGCCGCGCGAGCTGTTGAGCATCCGCCGCCAGCGCGAGGACTGGCACGCCGCGGTCGCCTTCGCCCGCTCGCTGCCCGAGGTCGACGGCGACCGGGTGGTGGTGTGGGGGACCTCGTTCGCGGGTGGGCACGCGATCACCACCGCCGCCGAGGACGCCGACGTGGTGGCGGCGATCGCCCAGTGCCCGTTCACCGACGGCTTCGCCTCGGCGCGCACCATCTCGCCGCTGGCCACGGTGCGCGTGGGGTTCGCGGCCTTCGCGGACCACCTCGCGCGGCTGCTGCGCCGCCCGCCGGTGCGGGTCAAGGTGGCCGGGCGCCCCGGCGAGGTCGCGCTGATGAACGCGCCCGACGCGCTCGACGGCATCCACGAGCTGCTCAAGGCCTCCGACCTCACCGAGGACGAGTACCCCGACGAGGTGCCCGCCCGGGTCGCCCTGGAGATCCCCCTGCACAGGCCGGGCCGCGCCGCGAGCCGCGTCCGCTGCCCGATCCTGTTCTCGGTGTGCGACGGCGACACCGTCGCCCCGCCCCGCGCCACCCTCCGCCACGCGGCCAAGGCACCGCGGGGTGAGGTGATCCGCTACCCCGCCGGGCACTTCGACATCTACACCGGCGAGCCCTTCGAGGCGGTCGTGGCGGACCAGCTCCGGTTCCTCACCACCCACGTCCCCCCGCGGACAGCGCCGTGAAGCTGCGCAGGCTCCCCACGCCCCAGGGGCCCGCGCTGCACCGGTTCGACGACGGCGAGTGGGTGCCGCACGACGACGCCACACCGCTCGGCGGCGAACCCTTCGCCCCCGGCTGGATGAGCCGCGCGGAGTCGCAGGGCACGGCGCTGCTGCCGTTCCAGCCGCTGTCCTTCCGCGACGCGATGCTCTACGAGCAGCACAACATCGACGCCTCGCGCGGGCTCCTGCGCCGCTTCCACCCCGGCGTGCACCGGCTCACCTCGGTGGTGGAGAAGGTCACGCGCAGGCCCTTCCCCGCCTTCAAGCCGCGCCCGCTGTTCTACCGGCAGCCGGTGTACTACATGGCCAACCACCTGGCGTTCGTGCCTTCCGGGACCCCGGTGGCCACCCCGTCCTACTCGACGGCGCTGGACTTCGAGCTGGAGCTCGGCTTCGTGCTCGCCCGGCCCCTGCACAACGCCACCGCGGCGGAGGCCGAGGCGGCCATCGGCGCGTTCGTCCTGGTCAACGACTTCTCCGCGCGCGACGTCCAGCGGGCGGAGATGACGAGCCTGTTCGGCCCGCAGAAGGCCAAGCACTTCGCCAACTCGATGTCCGAGACCGCCGTCACCGCCGAGGAGGTGCTGCCCCGCGTCGACGGCCTCACCGGCTCGGTCCGGATCAACGGCGAGACCGTCAGCCGGGTGTCGAGCGCGGGCATGCGGTGGTCACCGGGGGAAGTCCTCGCCCACCTGTCCCGCGACGAACACCTCCACCCCGGCGAGCTGATCGCCACCGGCACCCTCCCCGGCGGCAGCGGCATGGAGACCGGCCACTGGCTCTCCCCGGGCGACGACCTCACCCTCACCCTGGACGGCATCGGTGAGGTCCACCACCGGATCCTCTGAGCCTGCTCACGGCCCGGACGCTGCGCAGGGCCGCTGACCGCAGGTCTCGTCAAGGACGGCGCGGATCACGTGGCGGGCGTTGGTCGCCCTCGCCGGCTTGCTGGTTCGGTAGCACGGCTGGGCGATCAACGCCTGCGAAAGCGTCCGGGACCTGCCGCGCAACTACAGGGCGTCGTCGGCACCGAGCGTCCCGGAAGACCACCCGGGCGGGCGGGGGCAGGAGGTTCCACGTCGGGAACGGGTCGCCAGCGGGGTCGCCCATCCCGCCCCACCCGTCGGCGTCCAGGCGGAGCAGGTGTGCCGCTGGTCTGCCAGCGGTGGAAGATCCCCTCGGGGTTGGCGGCGAACACCTCCAGCCGTTGACATGCGCACATCGCGATGCTTTGGTAAGTCATGATCAACTCCGCGGCGCAGGACGTGGCCGAGGCGTTGCGGGCCGCGGGGTCGCCGGTGCGGATCGAGGTGTTGCGGCGTTTGGCCCGGGGGGCTGCCACGGTGTCGGAGTTGGTCGCGGACTTGGGCATCTCCCAGCCGTTGACGTCGCACCACCTCGGAGTGCTGCGCTCTGCGGGGTTGGTGACGGCCAGTCGTTCGGGGCGGGTGGTCACCTATCGGATCGCCGATGGCCCGTTGGCCAGATCGCTTGCCGAGTTGGTGCGCCAGCAGGTCGCGGACTGACCTCAAACGGCCTGCGCGCACCCACCGAGCACCCTTCGCCCACCCATTGCACACCCGCCGTGACCTGCGGTGACATCGCCTCCTCGGTTTGCGATGAATACATCGCCATGTTTTTATGCGTTGACTGATCACAGCGAAGGAGCACGGCGATGACCACCGCCCACACCGAGCACCCGGCCCACGCCCACCACCACGGCGAGGGGTGCGGCCACGTCGCGGTCCCGCACGGCGACCACGTGGACTACTCCCACGACGGGCACCTGCACCGCGGGCACGACGGTCACTGGGACGAGTGCGAGGCGGCCGAGCACACCCCGCACGAGCACGCCGACCACACGCACGGCGAGGGGTGCGGCCACGTCGCGGTCCCGCACGGCGACCACGTGGACTACATCCACGACGGCCACCGCCACGCCACCCACGACGACCACTACGACGACCACTGAACCCGAGCGCGCGTCGTCGACGCGCACCCGGGGGCAGGGCGGTGGGCGTGGGGTTGGTCAGCCTTCCGAGGGGCAGGTGGCGCCTGGGGCGGGGAGGGCTCCTTCGGTGAGGTAGGCGGCGATGGCGGTGCGGGCGCAGGAGGAGTGGAGGACGGTGGTGTGGCCGTCCTGGTCCGCGACGAGCAACCGGCTGCCCTCGATCGCGCGCTGGACCGACTGGGCCCACACCAGGGGCGTGGAGGCGTCGTGGGTGGTGCTCAGCAGGAGGATGGGCGGGGCGCCGGTGACGCGCAGGGGGTGGGGCGGGTTCTGGGGTGGGATGGGCCAGCCCGCGCAGCCGCTGGTCCAGTCCCAGAACTCGGTGTGGCGCCAGGTGTGGGGGGCGGCCAGGCGGACTTCCGCGGCCCGGGCGGCGAGGTCGGTCCAGCCGCGCAGGTCCGGGGGAAAGTCGTGGCAGCCGACGGTGCGGTAGGCGGGGTAGCCCTGGTCGAGGGAGGCGGCGTGGGTGGCCAGGGCTGAGGCGTCGGCGGTGGCCAGCGCGGTGCCCAGGTCGGTCCAGGCGTAGCGGGCGATGAGGTGGCCGAAGACGCCTTCCGCGGCCTCGACGGCGGTGAGGGGCCTGCCGAGTTCGGGGGCGACGAGTTCGCCGCGCTCGGCGGCGGCCAGGACGGCGTCGTAGCGGGCGACGACGTCCTGGCCGTGCAGGGCGCAGCCGGGGTCGGCGGTGCACCAGGACGCGAAGCGGTGCAGGGCGTCCTCGGTGGCGCGGGCCTCGTCGAGGGCGGCCTGGTGGGTGGAGCGGCTGTGGTCGAACAGGCCGTCGAGCACCATCGCCCGCACCCGGTGGGGGTAGGCCTCGGCGTAGCGCTGGCCGATCTCGGTGCCGTAGGACATGCCGACCCAGGAGATGCGCCGCTCCCCGAGCGCGGCCCGGATCCGCTCGACGTCGGCGACGACGGAGGCGGTGTCGACGTGGTCGATGACCGGCCCGGTCGCGGCCCGGCACCGCTCCCCCGCCGCGGTGTTGACCCGCGTCAGCGCGGCGTACTCGGCCGGGGTCGAGGGGAAGGTGCTGACCGCCGGGTCGCGCAGCGGCGAGGGGCAGCGGACGGGCGCGCTGCGCCCGATGCCGCGCGGGTCGAAGCTCACCAGGTCGAACCGCTCGTGCAGCACGCCCAGCTCGGGGCTGTCCGACAGCGAGGGCCCGTAGGCGATCCCGTCGACGCCGGAGGCACCCGGTCCGCCGAAGTTCAGCACCACCGACCCGATGCGCCTGCTCGGATCGGTGGCCGGGATCCGCGCCAGCGCGAGGTCGATCGTGGCCCCGCCGGGGTGGGCGTGGTCCAGTGGCACGGTGAGGGTGGCGCACTGGGCCTCGGGCGCGGCGTCACCCGGGCAGGCCGCCCACGCGAGGACGGGTGGCCCGGTCGTCTGCGCGGCGGACGACCCGGCGACCACCGCGGCCGCGGCGAGGACGAGGCACACGACCGCGGTGGCGCGGCGCAGCATGCTGGTGACCATTCTTCCCACTCCCGCAACGGTTCGCGCCCAGGTGGCGCCTGACGGGACCGAGTAAAGCCGCACGCCCGAATCCCTGCAAACGCCCATCCACAGGGGCATCACCCAGTGGACAACGCCACCGTCGTGTGCCGGGCGCCGCGATCACCGGCAACCGCGTCACGCGACTGTCCACACCCACCACCCCGGGGGGAATCCTTCGAGTCGATCACCACCGGGCAACGACCCCCGCTCGACCAGGTCTCGACCGGGCCAGGAAAAGGCGAGCCGAGCGCGGTCCGAAGTGGTCAGCGCGACACGCGTTACCGTCGTGTTTCCAGCGCGGTCAGGGGGAGTAATGCTGTTGGGGTGATTGGCAATGCTGGTGCTGGGGTCGATGGCGACGTTCGCCGTCTGGATTCCTTCGGCGATCCCGCCTTGGACAGGCAGACCAAGCTCACTGTGGCGGCCGCACGGGAGCCGGTCCACGCGGAACCGGCGGCGCGGTGAGCCCGCCGACGAGCAGCCGCACCAGGGTCTCGGCCACGTCCTCGACCGGTTGCCGGTGGTCGTCCAGGCACCACTCGTGCGCCAGGCCGTTGAGCGCGCCGATGAACGCGACCAGCATCGGCATCGGGTCCTGCGGCGGCAGCGCGCCCGACTCGATGACGGCGGCGACCTCCACCGAGAGCATCCTGGCCCAGCGCAACCGCCGCTCCCGCCGCTCCCGCTCGACCTCGTCGCTGACGCCGACGACCTCCAGGAACGCCACGCGGGCCCGGCGGGTGTCGGCGGCGGTGCTGCGCAGGTAGGCGGTGATGGCGGCCCTGATGCGCTGCGGGGCGGGGTCGGCGGCGGACCCGGCCAGCTCGGCGGCCACCGCGCGGGCGGCCTCGTCGTTGATGCGGTCGTAGAGGGCGAACAGCAGGGCCTCGCGGTTGGCGAACTCCTGGTAGAGCTGCCTGCTGGACAGGCCCGCGTGCTCGCACAGGTCGCTGACGGAGGTCGCGGCGCGGCCGCGGGTGCCGAACAGCTCCAGCGCGGCGGCGAGCAGCCGCTCCCTGCGGTCGGCGCTGCGCTCGGCGGCGGACCGGCTGCGGTAGGTGCGCCCGGTCGCGCCACCGGTCGATCCGCCCACGGCTCCTCCTCGCGCTTGCCCCGACCACAGCCGCCTGATCTGAAAACAGCATTGTCACTTGACCGGGCCGCCGCTACCTTACAAGTGGTCGGCAGCGGTCCCGGGCCCCGCGCTGCCACCGAGACCGAGGTGGTGACGCCGGTGCACTCCCCCCGCGAGCGGCCGGACGGGCGGTTGCAGACCGAGCTGAGCCAGCGGGTCGAGCTGCTGCTCGCCACGGCGGGCGACCGCGCGGCCCGGCAGCGGGCGCTGGCGGCGCTGCGCGAGTCGGGGCGCCGGGCGGCGCTGGAGTCGTGGGACCTGCGCACCCTGCGGTTGACCATGCGCCGCTCCGCGCGGGCGGCGCTGCGCGCGGTGGCCGCGCGCACCGGCGCCGACGGCGACGACCTGGGCCGGTTGGCCGAGGCCCTGCTGATGAGCCACGGCGACATCACCGACGCCCTGGCCGAGGGCTTCCACAGCGCGACGGCGGGCCCGGTGGGCAACCCCGCGCGCGACCGGCTGGTGGACCTGCTGCTGCACCGCGCGCCGACCCCGGTGGAGCTGGCGGAGGCGGCGGCCGAGGCCGGGTGGCGGGTGCCGACCGCCCTCGTCGCGGTGCACCTGACCCCGCGCGGCCCGAGCGCCGGGGACGCCCCGGTGGGGTTGCCCGACGACGTGCTGGTGCGGGCGCTGCGGTCCGAGGCGCTCCTCGTGGTGCCGGACCCGGGCGCCCGCCTGGAGCGGTTGACCCGCCACCTGGTGCCGTCGTGGCGGGTGGCCGTGGGGTCGGCCGTGGCGCCGGAGCGGGCGTCGGCCTCGCTGCGCCAAGCCCGCGACCTGGCGCGGTTGATGCGCGCGGGCGTCGCTGACGCGGACTGCGCGCGGGTGGAGGACAACCTGGCCGCGCTGATGGTGCTGCGCGATCCCGAGCTGTCCGAAGCGATCGAGCGCGTCCGGCTGACCCCGCTGGACGCGGTGGACGACGCGGCGGGCCTGCGCCTGGCCCAGACGCTGCTGGCGTGGTTGCAGTGCGGGGGCAACACCGCGGCCGCTGGGCGGTTGCTCAACGTGCACCCGCAGACGATCCGCTATCGCATGCGCAGGCTGGAGGAGCTGTTCGGCGACGACCTCGACGACCCCGAACTGCGGTGGGAGCTGGAGGCCGCGCTGCGGTCGCGGTTGAGCCGGAGCTGAGGTTTGTCCTCCCGGGACCAAATCCCGGGCCCGCGTGTTGTCCTGGTGCCTAACGCAACCCCGACCGCGGTAGCAGACTGCTCGCACGGGAACACCCCGCGTCCTTTCACAACGAGGTGAACCATGAAACGCAGGCAGTTGCGGGCAGCCCTGGCGGCGGTCCTCTCCCTGGTGCTGCTGGGCGGGGTGGTGGCCCCGGCCGCGCACGCCGCGGATTCCTTCTTCTCCTACTCCGGTCCGCGACCGCTGGGCGACCTGGCCCCGGGCACGGTGCTCAAGTCGCGGACCATCGACTACCACCTGTTCGGGCTCGCGCTGCCGGTCAAGGTCGTGCAGGTGCTCTACCGGACCACCGACGCGCGCGGGCGGGCGATCGCCAACGCCACCTCCATCGTGCTGCCGCCCCAGCGGCCCGCGAAGGCCAAGGCCGTCTCCTACCAGTCGGCCTACGACTCGCTCAGCCCGGCGGACAGCCCGTCGCGGGTGATCGCGGGCGACCAGCGCTTCCCCGGCGGGGTGCTGGTCAACGTCGAGACCGCGCTGCTGGTGCCGCTGCTGGCCCAGGGCTACACCGTCCTGGTGCCCGACACCGAGGGTCCGACGGCGGACTTCGCCACGGGCCCGGTGTACGGCACCACCACGCTGGACTCGATCCGCGCGTCGGCCACCGCCCCCGGCACCGGGCTCGACGCCACCACCCGGGTGGGCCTGCTCGGCTACTCCGGTGGCGCGATCGGCAGCAACTGGGCCGCCGCGCTCGCCCCGTCCTACGCCCCGGAGGTGAACCAGCGCCTCGTCGGTGTCGCCGAGGGCGGTCTGCTGGTGAACCCGGCGCGCAACCTCGACTACGTCAGCGGCTCGACGGTGTGGGCCGGGGTGCTCGCGGCGGCGGTCATCGGGGCGGCGCGCGGGTACGGGGTGGACATCGACCCCTACCTCAACGACCGCGGGCGCGCGGTGTTCGCGAAGATGGCGGACCAGTCGTTGGCGAACATCCTGCTGGCCTACCCGGGTCTGACGTGGCGCGACCTGGTCAAGCCCGAGTACGCCGACCCCACCAGCGTCCCGGTCTACGTGGACCTGGTGAACAAGCTGAACCTCGGCCAGCGCCCCTCCCCCACCGTGCCGCTCTACATCGCGCAGGGCGCGGCGGGCTTCCTGGAGGGCACCTCGGGGCTGAAGCCGGGCATCGGCGCCGGCGACGGCGTGATGGTGACCGGTGACGTGCGCACCCTGGCCCGGCAGTACTGCGCGGCGGGCACGCGGGTGCAGTACAAGCAATTCGACCTGCTGAGCCACGTCGGCGGGGTCGCGCCGTGGGTGCTGGATTCGCTGCCCTGGCTCAACGACCGGTTCGCGGGCAAGCAGGCGCCGTCGACCTGCGGTTCCATCCCGGCGGGCAACCCGCTGACGCCCGTCGGCCCAGCGGTCTGACCGGTGGTGGGGTGGGGGCCTGGCCCCCACCCCACCCGGGTCAGGTCAGGTCGACCTTGTCGTGCTCGCCGAGGTCGGGGCGCTCGCCGGTGAGCTTGGACTTGGCGTAGGCGATCGTGGTGGCGATCTTGCTGCCCGGGGTGTCCCAGTACTCCGCGCTCTCCAGGTCGACGCGCAGCAGCACCGACTCCGGGGAGTCCGGGCCCTCGGGCAGCCACGCCTCCGCCGCGGTGGTCCACAGCTCGCGCAGGCGGTCGGCGTCGGAGACCACCGAGGCGCGCCCGCGCAGCGACAGCCAGGTGCCGGTGGCGGAGTAGGTGAGCAGCACCGACGGCTCGCGCAGCACGTGCTCGACCTTGCGCGAGGCGCGGTGGGCGAAGAACCACACGGTCGCCCCGTCGGACTCCTGGTGGGCCATGGGCCTGCTGACCACGGCCCCGTCCGGCCCGGTGGTGGCGAGCATGCCGATCCGCACGTCGGAGAGCAGGTCGTCGATCTTCTGGGTGTCTGCCTTGCGGGTGTCTGCGCTATGGGCCATGGGGTCGGGGTGCCCCGCCCGCGCGGCGCTCAACCGCGTTCGTCCAGCCTGGACAACCGCGCCAGGCTGACCAGCGCTCGGCTCTGCAACGACTTCACCGCCCCGGTGCCGCGGCACATCGCGGCGGCGGTCTCGTCGACGGACATGCCCAGCAGGAACCGCATCTCCACGCACCGGCGCTGCTCGGCCCCCAGGCCCGCGACCCAGCGCAGCAGGGAGTCCCGGGCATCGCGGCGCAGCAGCTGCTGCTCCGGGCCCGCGGCATCGCCCACCACGTCGTCGAAGGCGGCGGTGGTGACCTCGCGGCGGTGCCTGGCGGACCGGTAGTGGTCGACGACGAGGTTCTTGGCGATGGTGAACAGCCACGGCAGGGCCTCGTCCGCGGGCGGGACCGCGGTCCGGCGGCGCAGGGCGCGCACGAACACCTCGCTGGCCAGGTCGTCGGCCAGGCCGTCGTCGCGGACGCGGGAGCGCAGGTAGCGGTGGACGCTGCGGCGGTGCTCGGCGTAGAGGACGGCGACGGCGGCGGCCCGCTCGACCGCGGCGGGGTCCGGGTCCGCCGCGGGGTCGTCCTGGTTGGTCGTCACGCGGGTCCCTTCGCGTCGGCCTCGTGCGAGCACTGCGGGCATCGGTGCCCGAGGGCGGGCCGTTAACCGTCCACTGTGATCATCGGAGGGTGGTGGTTGCGCCCCAACCGGAACCACCACCAGCACCCACTGCGGACAAGGGAACCACAGGGCGCAGCGGATTCGCCAGATGACTGCTTCGCCGTCATGGGATGTGCCCGAGTGAGGGGCGGGCGCGAACACGACGCCGGGCCGGTCGCGACAGGCCCGGGGCGGTATCGCACGATCCAGTGAATCCCGGCGGGGTCAGCGGCGGACGCGCAGCGTGCCCGCCGCCGGGTCGAAGTCGACGACCCGGCGGGCGGCCAGGTCCTCGAACCAGCCGACCATCGGCCACCGGTGCCAGCGGCTGTGGAAGGTGTGGGCGTTGCGCACCATCTGCTCGACCACGCCGGGTCGGTGCCGCGTGGGCGGGTGGTGCTGGTGGTAGGCGTGGGCGCCGCCCAACCACAGCAGGCGGACGTCCACGGCGTGCGCGGAGAGCGCGAAGTCGGTGTCCTCGGCGCCGTAGCCGGTGTACAGCTCGCTGAACCCGCCCACGCGCCACCAGGTGTCCGCGCTGAGCGCGAAGGACAGCGACCAGAACAACTCCCACCGCTGCTCCGCCACCACCTGCCCGTCCGGGGGCGCGGGGCGGGCGGGGTGCGGGTCGGTCCACCCGGCGAGCCGGGTCACGGGGTAGCCGCCCGGCGGGGGCGGCGGCAGGTAGGTGACGGGTCCGCACACCAGCGCCGGTTCGGCCAGCCCGGCGACGGCGGTGCGGTAGCGGGTGGTGAGGTCGGCGCCCGGGACGCAGTCGACGTCGAGGAAGACGAGCACGTCGGCGCCCGCGTCGAGGGCCGTGCGCGCGCCGAGGTTGCGCGCGGCCGCCAGCGGCAGCCCGGTGTCGGGGACCGCGGGCACCCGCACCAGGGTGCGCGGTCCCGACCGCGGCAGGTCGGGTTCGGGGTCGTCGCCCATCAGCACGACGACGTGCTGGTCGGGCGGGTCGAGCGCCAGGCCGAGGCACTGGTTGCGCAGGTGGTCGTGGCGCCCGTGGGTGATGGTCACGACGGCGGTGCGCGGCGTCACCGGCGGGCCAGGGCGGTGAGCTCGGCGGCGGCGCGCTGGGCGCCCTGCCCGTCCGACCAGGCCGACCAGCCGTCGCCGCCCACGCGCTCGGCCTCGTCGAGCGCGCCCGCCCAGTCCGCGGCGGCGGGCCACGCGGGCGCGACGGCGCACAGGCGGGCGGCGGCCAGCGCGCCCGCGGTGGCGTGCTGCTCGTCGAACGGCCTGCGCTGGGGGATGACGACGGCGGGGCGCCGGGCCGCGGCGACCTCCGCGACCGCGTTCTGACCCGCGTGGGTCACGACCACGGCGGCGTCGACCAGTTCGCGCCACGGGTCGGCCACCCACCCGAGCCACGTCAGGTTCGCCGGGTCGCCCTCGGTGGCGGGCACCCGCGGGCCCGCGACCCGCCACCGCCACCCGGGCGTGGCAGCGGCCGCCGCACGGATGCCGTCCGGGTCGACGTCGATGCCGCCGGACCCCCACAGCAGCAGCACGCTGCGCCCACCCGACGGGGCCGTGCGCGGCCGGCCGTCGAACCGGGAGAACCCGCCGACGTGCAGGGCCTTGTCCTGCCAGTCGCGCGGCCAGCCCGGCGCGGACCTGCGCGGCCAGGGCGCCAGCAGCGCCGAGGCGATCCCGTAGCCGAGCAGGTGCGCCGGGTCGCGGCGGTCGCCCGGCTGCGCCACGGCGACGACCGGGACGCCGTGCAACCGGGCCAGCAGCGACACCTCGACCGAGACGTCGCTGACGAGCAGCGCCACCTCGCCGGAGGCCAGCACGGAGCCGATGGCGTGCATGCGGGCGCGGTGCCCCGGGTTGTCCACCGGTACCCAGTGCAGGTGCCCGCGGGCGGTGACGTCGTCGCGCGCGGGGTCGACGTCCGCCGCGTCGTCGGGCAGCGCGACCCACGCGCCCGGCCAGTCCTGCGGCTCGGGGCCGCTGGAGAGCCCGATGACGGGCACGCCTGCGCAGCGGGCGATGGCGGTCGCGCGGTGCCGGTGCCCGCTGCCGTGGTGGTGGGCGTAGTAGGCGATCACGACACCACCGACCGGTACAGCCCCTCGTAGCCGTCGACCATGCGCTCCACGGCGCAGGTCGTCTCCGCGCGCAGGCGCACGGCGCCGCGGTCGAGGCGGGCGGCGGCGCGGATCGCGTCCGCGAGCCCGCTGACGTCGCCGGGTTCGACGAGCACGCCGCAGGTGTCGTCGACGATCTCGGGCAGCGCGCCGCGGGCGAACCCGGCGACGGGGGTGCCGCAGGCCAGCGCCTCGGCCACGACCAGCCCGTAGGGCTCGTCCCAGCACGGGGTCACCACGGCCACCGACGCCGAGCCGACGAGGGCGGCGAGCGCGGTGTGGTCGAGGTGGCCGACGTACTCGACGGCGCCGCCGAGCAGCGGTTCGACCTCGGTGCGGAAGTAGTCGCGGTCGGGGCAGGGGCCCACCAGCCGCAGGCCGGTGCCCGCCGCCCGCGCCGCCAGGATCGCGGGCACCGGGCCCTTCTCCGGAACGACCCGGCCCGACCACACCGGTGGCCCGCCGCCGGGTCCCGGGCGCCACAGCGAGAGGTCGACGCCGTTGCGGATGACGTGCGGGGCGGGCACGCAGTGCTCCCACATGCGCGCGGTGTGGTCGCTGACGGCGGCGAAGTGCTGCCCACTGGTGCGGTTGATGTCCAGAGCGGACTCCAGCCAGGGCGTCGGCGGGGTGTGCAGGGTCGTGAGCACGGGGGCGGGCAACGCGTCCGCCATCGCGACGGGCAAGTAGTGCAAGGAGTTGTTGTGCACCAGGTCGTAGGTGGTGTCAGCGGCCAGGCCGAGCATGAGCTGGAGGTAGGAGTGGTGCTCGGCGAGGAAGTGGTCGGCGGGCATGCTGACGTCCTGGCGGGCCGACTCCGACAGCGGTGGGAGCGGGCGCACCCCGCGCACGTCCAGCCGGGGGTCGGACCCCGCGCCCGCGTACACGTGCACCTCGTGCCCCCGCGCGGCCAATCCCGTTGCCAGTTGCCAGGTGTGCGCCTCCAACCCGCCCGCGAAGGGTTGGCGGATGGCGTAGCGCAGTGAGGCGATCAGCGCCAACCGCAGCGGTCTGCGGGCGCGCTCGCCGGTGCGGTGGCGCTGGTCGTCGCGGTCCTGGTTCGGCGCAGGGGCAAGGGGGATCATCGCTCTCCGGTGAGGGGAAGGTGATGGCCCTGTGCCGACTGCCTGCGCTCCCCTCCGCGCTGGAGCTGCGGGACCCGGGGCGCGCGGCGGCGACAGGGTGGTACCGCCGCTTCTTGACGATCCCGGCCCATCTTCTGCCCGCGGGGGCGCCCCCACAAATTGATCTTCAGCGCACCGCGGCGAGCAGGCGCAACCGCTGCGCCAGCCGGGCCGTGCCCGCCTCGACCCACAGCGGGTGCTCGCGGTACCAGTCGAGCTGGGCGCGCCGGACCACCTCGTCGTCGAGTTCCCGGCCCCCGACAAGCCAGTGCGCGCGCGGCGGCGCGTCGAGGTCGAGCGCGTCGACCACCTCGGGCAGCAGCGGTGCGTGCACGCTGTCGAGCAGCGTGCGACCGGGATCGCGCGCATCCGTTGGCACGCCGAGGGCTTCCTGCAGGCGCAGCGCGAGTGCGACGAGGATCTCGTTTCCCGGGTGGTTGATCGTGTGCGCGGCCGCCGCACCGGCGGGCAGCAGCAGGTCGGACACGCGCACGTCCACCCCGGCGGCGGTTTCCCGCGCGGCCAGGTCGTCCACCGACTGCCGGGCGACCCGCCGCAGGTTGCGGGGGCTCAGGTCCGGTTTCCAGTCCAGCCCCGCGGCCTCGGCGAGGGTGCGCACGTCGTGGTATGGCACCAAGGGCGGGTCCAGCGAGCGGTCGGAGGGGTGGCGGACGATGGCGTTGAACGGGTGCAGGCCGTGGTGGCGGACGACCGGCCAGCGCACGACCCGTGCTCCCGGCGGCAGCAGGGCGCTGACCTGGGCGGTGCCCAGCGGCAGGTCGCGGTAGTCGTCGCGCACCGGTTGGGCCGCGAGCACCACCGCGTCGCGCAGCAGGGAGGTCAGGTGCGGCAGGTCGTCCGCGGTCAGCTCGTGCACCGGGGGGATCCGCACCAGCCGCACCGGGAACGTCGGTGAGGTCGACAGCGCGACGCGCACCGACTCCGCCTGGCAGTTGCCGTAGACGACGCCGACCGGTTCGCCGGTGCGCTCGTGCTGGTAGAAGTCGCCATACTGGTAGAAGTCGCCGTAGTGCGCTCGTCGTCCCGGGTCCACGGGGCCATCGTCCACCCTGTCCGGTCACTTCGCCGGGTTCGGGTTTGCCGGGGGCGCGCTCGGGGGACTCGCGGCTCGTGCCCACCAGTGCCCGACCGCTGCGCGTCGCCTCCGTGCCCGGCGACCACCCGTACGTGCACCACCTGTCGCCCGCCACAGGGGGCGGTTCGGTGCGCAGGCTGGCCGACGTGCCGGTGCCGGGCGCCGCGCCGGGGCAGTGGTGGCCGCCGGGGATGCTGCGCCCGGAGTGGGTGCTGGCCCACGCGGACGACTTCGACGTGCTGCACGTCCACTTCGGCTTCGACGACAGCTCGCCGGAGGGGTTGGCGGCGCTGGTGGCCGCGCTGCGCTCGGTGCGCCGTCCGCTGGTGATGACCGTGCACGACCTGCACAACCCGCACTTCACCGACCAGCGCGCCCACTCGGCGGCGCTGGACGTGCTCGTCCCGGCCGCGGCCGCGGTGATGACCCTGACCCCCGGGGCGGCGGCGGAGATCGCGTCGCGTTGGGGGCGCGCGGCGGTCGTCGTCCCGCACCCGCACGTGGTGCCGGTGCCGTGGCTGGACAAGCCCAGGCGCGCGCACTCGGGCTTCGTCGTCGGCGTGCACGCCAAGAGCTTGCGCGCCAACTCCGATCCGCTGGGCGTGGTCGAGCAGCTGCGGGGCGCGGCCCGCGACCTGCCCGGCGTGACGATCCGCGTCGACGCGCACGACGACCCGCAAGGTCGTGCCGTGGCCCGCGCGCTGGCGGGCCAGGACGTCGACCTGCGCGTGCACCCGAGGTTCAGCGACGACGAGCTGTGGGAGTACCTGTCGGCGCTGGACGTGTCGGTGCTGCCGTACCGGTTCGGCACGCACTCGGGCTGGTTGGAGGCGTGCTACGACCTGGGGACGACAGCGCTCGTGCCTTCGTGCGGCCACTACGCGCAGCAGGCGCCCTGCCTCGTCTACCGGTGGGACGCGGCACCCGGTGACGCGGACTCGGTCCGCTCGGCGCTGCGCTCGGCGTGGGAGAGCCCACCCCGCTGGCGGGCGACGGCGGCGGATCGACTGCGGCAGCGCGACATCGTCGCCGCGACGCACGAGCGGGTGTACCGGGACGTGATCGCCTCGACGGGCGCGGTGCTCGGACTGGCGGGCCGTGCCGGATGAGGGTCCGCATGCACTGCCCCGGGCCTGCCCACCACGGGGTCGCCCGGCACGCGCGGCACCTGGCCCGGCTGCTGGCCGACGAGGGCGTGCGCATCGCGGCCTCGGACCCGGACGTGGTGCACGTCCAGTTCTCCGACAGCCTCTACCCGGGGGATGCCTCCGCCGCGGCGGACGCGTTCACGCAGTGGTTGGCCGACGTGCCCGAGCCCGTCGTGCTCACCGTGCACGACCTCCCCGGCAACGATCCCGACCCGGCCAGGGACTCGCGTCGCTCCGCGGCGTACCGCCGGGTGCTGACCAGCGGTGTCACCGTGGTGGTGTCGGCGCGGCACGAGGCGGACAAGGTCGAGGCGCTGACGGGTGAGCGCCCGCACGTGATCCCGTTGCCGCTGCCCAGGTCCGCTCCGCCGAGCCCGCCGCCCGCGCTGTTCGCGGAGCCGTCGGTGGGTGTCGCCGGGTTCATCTACCCGGGCAAGGGGCACGAGGAGGCGATCAGGGCCGCGGCGCGGCAACCGACGCGGCCGCGGGTGGTCGCGCTGGGCTCGGCCACGCGCGACCACCGCGACCTGGTGGTCAAGCTGCACGGGCTGGCGGGCAGCCTGGGTGTCCGGTTCACCGTGACGGGTCCGCTGGGCGAGGCGGAGATGTCCACGGCGCTGGCCGCGGTGACGGCCCCGCTCGTCCCCGCCCGGCAGGTGAGCGCGAGCGGGTCGCTGATGAGCTGGTTGGCGGGCAGCCGCAGGCCCTTGGTGGCGGCCAACGAGTTCTCCCGCGAGGTCGTCGAGCGCAACCCCCGGGCGGTGCACCTCTACGAGGCCGACGACCGGGACGCGCTGGACCACCTGCTCTCGCGGGCGCTGCGGGACGGCGCGCACACTCGGACGGCGTCTCCGCCCCGCTGGGAGGACGTGGGCAAGCGGCACGTGGAGCTGTACCAGTCGGTGGTCGACGGGTGCTGACCGACGTCTTCGTCCCGCACAACCGCTGGGACCTGCTGGAGCCCTACCCCGAACCGGTGCCGACGGTCAGCGTGGTGATCGTCCACTACGAACAGCAAGCCGAACTGGAGCGGACGTGTTCCGCCTTGGCCCGGCAGACGCTGGCACCGCTGGAGGTGGTGATCGCCGACGACGGCTCGGCCACTCCCCCGCGGCCCCCGCGCTGCGGGCTCGACATCCGCGTCGTGCGCCAGGAGGACCTGGGCTTCCGCGCGGCGGCGGCGCGCAACCTCGGGGCCCGGCACACCACCGGCGAGGTGCTGGTGTTCCTGGACGCGGACACCGTGCCGGAACCGGGTTTCCTCGCCGCGCTGGTGCGCACGGTCGCCCGCTGCCCGGACGCGCTGGCGGTCGGCAGGCGCGAGCACGCCGACTTCTCCGGTGTCGCCGTGGACGCCGACCCGCGCACGGCCCGCCGCCTGCCGCCGCCGCGGTGGTTGGCCGAGGCGTACGCGGGCTCGCGCGACCTGCTCGACGCCGACGGGCGCAGCTTCCGGTTCGTGATCAGCGCCGTGCTGGCCTGCCGGGCCGCGCTGTTCACCGAGCTGGGCGGGTTCGACGAGCGGTTCGTCGGCTACGGCGGCGAGGACTGGGACCTGGCCTACCGCGCGTGGAACCGCGGGGCCGTGCTGGTGCGGGAGAGCGCGGCGGTGGCCTGGCACGACGGCCCGGACTGGGCCGGGCGCAGCGCGGCGGGCGACTCGCTCGACGCGCAGACCCTGCGGTTGGCCGCGCTGATCCCCGAGCCGCTGACCAGGGGCGCCCCGTTGCCCGCCGACCTGCCCGACGTGCTGGTCGACCTGGCCCCCGGCGCCGACGTCGTCCGCACCACCCACTCCCTGCTCGCCCAGACCTCCGGCGACCTGCGGGTGCGCCTGCCCGCGGACGTCGACCCCGCGGTCCGGGAGCTGTACGGGGCGGCGGTGTGGACGCGGGGGTGGAGCGACGACCAGCGGCGGCGCTGCCGGGCCCGGCTCGTCGTGTCCGCACCGCTGGCGCGCGGCGCGGTGGAGGCCGCGATGGCGGTCCTGGTCCGCGACGACCTGGGCGCGGTCGACCTGGTGGCGGACGGGGACGTGGTGGCGACCCTGACGAGCAGCCGGTGCCTGGGGCGAGTCGAGCGGTGGCGGCACCGGTTCACCCCGGACGACGTCATCTCCGCATTCGGCCGGGCACGCGTCACCGTCGACGCCGTGCCGTCGGACGGGCATTCCCTGGAGCACTTCTTCTCGACCCTCGGGCGCTGATGCGCGGACTACACGGACTACACGGACTACGTAGGTACCCGTTCCCGCGGCGATATCCGTAATTCCCCGGATGGGCATTCCGGCATTCGTGCAGCACCGTTGCGGAAAACACCCCGCGACGGACGGAGCCGCCGATGACCGCCATCCTCGACCGGCAGGCGGCGCTGCGGGCGGAGGTGGTCGAGGCGCTGCGGCCGGGGACCCCCGCCCCGGCGCTGCTCGACCCGCTCGTGGAGGTCGTGCGCACGGCCGTCGCCGGGTGCGTGCAGGCCATCGCGCACCCCGACGAGTGGGACGCCGAGGAGTGGTCCGCCCTGTTCCGGGCCCGCTGGGCCACGCTGCCGGACGGCGACGACACCGCCCGCGCCTACCGGGTGGGGGCCCGGGTGGCGTGGCGGGTGGCGACCGAGGTCGCCCAGCGCGGGGGCGCCCCGGCCGAGGACGTCCTGCGCGCCACCGAGGTGCTGTTCACCTACCTGGCCGCGGCGGGTGAGTGCGGGTCGCCCGCGGTGTCGCGGGCCGTGGCCAGGCAGCGGCTGATGGGCCTGCTGCTCGCCGACCCACCCGCGGGCCGGGCCCAGGTGGCCGAGGTCGCGGCGGAGGCGGGGTGGGAGGTGCCCGAGCAGGTCCGGGTGGTGGCGCTGCGCCGGGTCCCGGACGAGGACCGGCGCGGGCACGCCGACCTCGGGCCCGAGGCGCTGCTCGACCTCGACGGCCCGCACCCGTGCGCGGTCGTGCCCGCGACCCGCTGCCACCGGGCCGCGCTCGCCGCGGCGCTGCCGGGCTGGCGGGCGGCCATCAGCCCCGCGGTGGCGACCGGGCACGCCGCCCGGGGCCTGCGGACCGCGGTGCGGGCCCTGGACCTGGTCGCGCGGGGCAGGTTGCCGCAGGACCCGGTGCTCGACTGCGAGGACCACCTGCTGCCGCTGGCGCTGTTCACCGACGAGTTCCTGATCGAGGCGCTGGCCGAGGACCTGCTGGCCCCGCTCGCACCGCTGCGCGCCTACCAGCGCAACCGGTACCTGGCCACGCTCGACCAGTGGTTCGCCACCCGGGGGCGGGTCGCGGAGATGGCCGACCGGTTGGGGGTGCACCAGCAGACCGTGCGCTACCGGCTCACCCGGCTCACCGAGCTGTTCGGCGACCGGCTGGAGGATCCCCGTCGCCGGTTCGAGCTGGAGCTGGCCGTGCGCGCGCGGCTTCGGCACCGCCGCTGACCGGCCGCACCCGCGCTCGGCGGCCCGGGGGACCATAATCCCCCGTGTGGGTGCGTCGATCCCGGTCAGCGTGACCAGCTTCGTCGGCCGCTCCGCGCAGGCGGCGGAGGTGGTCGCGCTGCTGGGCGCGCACCCGCTGGTCACGATCACCGGCCCCGGCGGGGTCGGCAAGACCCGGTTGGCGGCCGCGGTGGCCCCGGACGCGGTGGCCGTGGCGCTGGCCGAGCTGCGCGAGCCGGAGCTGGTCGCCGCCGCGCTGGCGGAGCGGCTGGGGCTGGGCGACCAGACCACGCGCACCCCGGTGGACATGCTGGTCGACCACCTCGGGCAGCGGACCGCGCTGATCGTCCTGGACAACTGCGAGCACCTCGTCGACGCGTGCGCCGAGCTGGTCTCGGCGCTCATCGCGGGCTGCCCCGGCGTGCGGGTGCTGGCCACGAGCAGGCAGTCGCTGGGTGTCCCCGGTGAGTGGCTGGTGCCGCTGGCCCCACTGCCGGTTCCCGCCCCGGGCACCCCGCTCGCGGAGCTGGCGGCGGCCCCGGTGGTGCGGCTGCTGGTGGACCGGGCCACCGCGGTGGTGCCCGGTTTCGCCGTCACCGAGCGCAACGCCGAGGACGTGGTGCGGCTGTGCGCGGCGCTCGACGGGCTGCCGCTGGCGGTGGAGCTGGCGGCGGTGCGGTTGCGGTCGCTGTCGGTGGGGCAGCTGGCCGACCGGCTCGCGGACCGGTTCAGCCTGCTCGACCGGGGTCGGGCGGTGGGGCCCGCGCGGCACTCGACCATCCACGCGCTCATCGAGTGGAGCCACGACCTGTGCACCCCCGGCGAGCGGCTGCTGTGGGCGCGCGCGTCGGTGTTCCCCGGCGCGTTCGACCTCGACGCCGCCGAGCAGGTGTGCGCGGGCGGCGGGCTGGCCGCGGCCGACGTGCTCGACGCGGTCACCGGGCTGATCGACAAGTCGGTGCTCCAGCGCGAGGAGCACCGCGGCCTGGTGCGCTACCGGATGCTGGAGATGGTGCGCCAGCACGGCGAGCAGCGGCTGCGCGGCTCCGGCGGCGAGGCCGCGGTGCGCGCCCGCCACCGCGACCGGGTGGCGGCGCTGGTGGACGGCTTCGCCGCCGGGTGGTTCGGCCCCGGGCAGGTCGACTGGATCCGCCGGGTGCGCCGCGCGCACGCCGACCTGCGGCGGGCGCTGGACTTCTGCGCGGGCGACCCGGCCGAGGCCGCCGAGGGGCTGCGGGTGGCGGCGGCGGCCAAGGAGTTCTGGATGGCCCACGGCCTCACCGCCGAGGGCAGGCTGTGGCTGGGCAGGCTGCTCGCGGCCGCCCCGCCGGACGCCCCGGCCCGGGGCCGGGCGCTGTGGCTGCTGGGGTTCCTGGCGTTCATGCAGGGCGACCGGGACGCCTGCCGCGCGGCCCTCGACGCCGTCCCCGACACCGACCCGCTGGCCTCGGCGTACCGCACGCTGACCCGCGGCTACCTGGCGCTGGTCGACGCCGACGACGAGCGCGCCGCCCTGCTGTTCCAGGAGGCGGTGGACGCGCTGGGAGCGGCGGGCGACCGCGGCGGGCAGGTCTGGGCGACCTGCACCCTCGGGCTCGCCCTGGCGCGCGCGGGCGACCCGGCGGCGGGCAGACAGGTGCTGGTGGGGGCGATCGCCCAGTGCCAGGCCATCGGCGAGGTGTGCTGGCGGGCGTGGGCGCTGTGGGCGCTCAGCGCGCTGGAGTACCTGGCGGGCGAGCCCGCGGCGGCGCGGGAGGCCGGGCTTGAGGTCATGCGCCTGCAACGCCGGGTCGACGGGCGCACCGTGGTCACCCTGACGCTGACCACGCTCGCGGGCGCCGCGACCCACCTGGGCGAGCACCGGCGGGCCGCGCGCCTGCTCGGCGCCGCCACCGCGGCGGCCCGCGCGCTGGGCACGGCGCTCACCGACAACACCGCCTTCGCCGGGCACAAGCAGCGCGACACCGCCGCGGTGATCGAGGCCATCGGCGCGCAGGCCGCGGGTGAGGAGTTCGCCGCGGGGCTGGCCACGGGCATCGACGCCGCGGTGGCGTTCGCGCTGGGCGAGTCCGCCCAGGCCCCGGCGCGCGGTCCGGCGGTGGGGCTCACCGCGCGCGAGGCGGAGGTCGCGGGGCTGGTCGCGCAGGGGCTGACCGACCGGGAGATCGCCGCGCGGCTGGTCATCGCGCCGCGCACGGCCGAGGCGCACGTGGCGAACGTGCGCGCGAAGCTCGGCGTGCGCACCCGCGCCCAGGTGGCCGCGTGGGTCGCCGCGGGCGGGTGAGCGCGGCCGCGCTCGTTGACCCGTGAGGAACGCCGGAAAATCCCGGTATCGGATGCTGACAAATTCAGGAAACCGCAGGTAGTGCTGTTGTGCGGGGTGCCGGAAAAGTGTTGACTGGCCGAGCCGACAAGCGGTGGCGAGCAGTTCGAGCCAGGTTGTCGACAATTCCTCTGCGCATTGTGCCCTGAAAGGGAATACCGTGAAACCTCGCAACACAGTCGTCGCGGGCATCACCGCGGCCGCCGCGGCGGGCCTGGTGGCCGCGGGCCTGCTGGCGGGCGGCGGCAGCAGCTCGGCCGAGCCGGTCTCGCTCACCCTGGACTACAGCTGCCCGTTCCCCCTGATCGGCAACCAGCAGATCAAGACGGTGATCTCCACCGACCTGCCGAAGTCCATCGCGGTGGGCCAGGCCAGTGGCGCCATCAAGATCAAGGCGATCACCACCGTGCCGGAGACCGCCACCCAGGGCCTGACCCTGGTGGGCGCGACCACCGTGGAGGGCACCGCGAAGGCGGCCTCCACCGTCACCGCGCCCGGCCTGACGCTGCCGGTGAACGTGCCGATCACCGTGGCCAAGACGCCGGTGCCCGCCTCCGGCGCGTTCGACGTGCCCGCCGAGGGCTCGGCGCCGTCGCTGACCTTCTCCCAGCCCGGCCAGGCCAAGATCGACGTGGGCAACCTGACGCTCGCGCTGACCCCGCGCACGGCCGACGGCGCCGAGACCGGCCTGGGCACCTTCGACTCCGCCTGCACCCTGGCGCCGGGGCAGAACACCACCCTGCACACCTTCACCATCACCAGCGGCGGTGGCAGCACGCCCCCCACCACCCCGCCCACGACTCCCCCCACCACCCCGCCGACCACTCCCCCGACCACGCCGCCCACGACTCCCCCGACGACCCCGCCCACCACGCCGCCCACGACCCCGCCGAGCAACGGGGTGAAGGTGAACTACGCGATCAAGGGCACCTCGGTGCTCAAGTCGCTCAACGGCACGGTGGCCCTCGGCGGCTCGTTCAACGCCGTGGCCGACCTGGCCAAGGGCACCTACACCGGTGACCTCGCGCTGGACGACACCAGCGGCCAGTTCAAGGTCCTGGGCTTCCTGCCGGTCGAGTCGAGCATCGCCTTCAAGCCCGTCGGCCAGGCCTCCGGCACGGTGACCACCGGCTCGATCACCTTCGACGGCAAGCTGGACGTGGTGCTGACCAGCATCAAGCTCTTCGGCATCCCGATCTACCAGGGCGACACCTGCAAGTCGCCCACCCCCACCGCGATCAAGCTCAAGTCCACCGGCACCTTCGACGTGCTCAAGGGCGGCAAGGTCGCGGGCACCTACAACCTCGCCCAGACCGCCGACTGCGGCCCGCTGGGCGCCTTCATCGGGCCCTTCGTCGCCAGCTCCGGCAACACCATCGACATCGACCTGACCATCAAGAAGTAGCGGTCGACGCGCACGCGTGGGCCGGGTCCGCACGGACCCGGCCCACGCTGTGTCCCTTGAGGACCGGCCGGACACTCAGGACCAAGCAGCCAGCGCCCGCCGCAGCGCCTCCTCGACCGCCCGCGGCGGCAGGGGTTCCGCGGCGGCGAGCACCTGCCGGTGGAGCAGGCCGTCGAGGGTCGTGACCAGCACGTCACACGCCGTGTCGTCGTCCGGCGCGCCCAAGCGCGCGAGGACCTGCCGCGCGAACTCGACGAAGGCGTTGCGCTGCACGCGGAACTGCGCCGCCAAACCGTCCTCACGCGCCGCCTCCGCGAGCAGCTCGTACCGCGCGACGACGCGGTAGCGGTGCTCCGGCGCGGTCATGACGCCCACGAACTCGGCCAGGTCCGCCGCGACCCGCCGCGCGGTCGCGGGCGCGTCGGGCACCACGGCCCGCCGCAGCGCGGACTCCGCCACCGCCGCGTCCTGCGCGAACAGCGCCTCCACCGCGATGCCCACGAGCGCCTGCCTGCTGCGCGCGTAGTAGGACACCGACCCGGCGGCCAGGCCCGCCTCGGCGTCCACCGCCCGGTGGGTGAGCGCCCGCCCGCCACCGCGGGCCAGCACCCGCAGCGTCGCGTCCCCGATCGCCGCCCGGCGCTCGGCATTGGGTCGTCCGGCCACCCGCCGATCCTAGGGCCTGCTTGACATCGGCAGCGGTCCGAGCGACGCTGACCACCCACGTCACTACAGATGTAGAGGAATGGGGTCGGCATGGCGATCTCCCGACGGACCCTGCTGCGCGCCTCCTCCGCGGGGGCGCTGGCCGCGGGGGCGGGGACGGCGGTGGGGGTGACCTCCGCGGTGGGCGGCGCCGAGGCGGCGCCCACGGCCCGGGCGGGCGGGTTGCCCTCGACCATCGACCTCGACGAGCCGCGGTACCTGGGGTACAAGCCCGCCGACCTGGCGAAGCCCTACGCCAAGTACATGCGGTCCTCGACCCTGCCCGCCCAGCAGCAGGTGGTTGACGCCTACTTCGGCGACCCCGTCCCGAGCGACCGCATCCCCACCTTCGACCGGCTGGCCGCCGACCTCAACCGCGCCGACCACTCGCCGGTGGAGACCGGGTACGGGACCCTGCCGGACGGGCGGACGGTGTGGGCGGCGGCGCTGACGCGGATGCCGGGGGTGACCGCGGCGATGTGGGACTGGTGGTTCGGCTGGCACTCCGGCGAGTCCGCCCGCTACCGCCTGTGGCACCCCGACGCCCACGCCTACGCCGGGCTGCTGCGCGACACCACCACCGCACCCGGGCTCACCGACCGGCAGCGCTACATCGGCAACACCAGCTACGTCGACGAGTTCATCGGCGGTCAGCTCGAACAGCTCGCGATCAGCTTCCTCGACCCCGCGGGCGCCGGGCTGCGCACCTCGGACACCACCACCGTCGTCTACGGGCGGGTCGCCAGCGCGCAGCTGCCGATCGCCCTGGGCTACCTCGCCCACCAGGTGCGCCCGGTGGCGGGCGGGGCGGAGATGCGCTCGCGGTTCTACCTCAACATCCCGGGCCTGACCTCGGTGGACGCCCTGGCGGCCCTCGCCGCGCACAACCGGGGCGAGGGCCCCGCCTTGGCCCAGCCGCTGCCGTTCACCGCCGAGTTCGGGCGCAGCCTGATGGAGCACTGCGGCCGGGAGATGAACCACCTGGCCTCGTTCCTGCCCGCCCTCTACGCCGACTACCACTGAGGCACGCCGAGCGCCTCGGGGTCAGCGCACCCGCTCCGGCGCGCGGGCGGCGAAGCGGAACTCGACGGTGGTGGGCAGGTCCGCGATGTCGAGGGCCTGGCGCAACCGCGGCAGGGCCGTCTCCGCGAGGTGCCTGCGGATCTCGGTGGGGTTGCCCTCCTGGTCCGCGGTGATCACCAGGGCCAGGGTCGGGCTGCCCTGCTTGCCCGCGAGGGTTCCCCGGGCGTCGGCGACGCCGGGCAGGTCCTTCACCTCGTCGAGCAGCGGCGCCACGGCCGCGCCCGGGTCCAGCGAGGTCTGCCCGGTGTCGTCCCCGAAGTGCCAGGTGGTCGACTTGGGGGCACGGGCGAGCTGGGCCAGCAGCCAACGGGCGGCCAGCCCGGCCACGACGACGGCGGCACCCGCCACGACGTAGAGCACCCAGGGCGGCGGCAGCTGCGTGCCGGGCACGAGCGCCGAGCCCGGGGCCACCGCGGTGACGATCTGCAGGCACACGCCGGTGACGAACGCGGTCGCGGCCAGCATCACCAGGCCGGTCATGAGCAGCAGCACGCGGTTGAGCCGGGCGGGCCGGTTGAGGCTGGTCATGGGGTGCTCCTCGGTGCCTTGACCTTGATCTTCACCGTCGGCGGCCGCTGCGGGCCGATCGCGTCGACCCGGTCCTGCACGGCCGCGCGGACGGCCTCGGACAGGCCGGTGGTGTCGACGCGGTTGGTGGTCACGACGGCCTTGACCGCGCGCGCCGTCACCGACACCGCGGCGCCGGTGACGCCGTCCACGGACGCCGCGGCCCGGCGCAGGGTGCTGCGGTAGCTGCGCCGCGACACCCCCGAGTCGATGCCGCCCGCGCCCTCCGCGAGGGGCAGCACGGTGGGGCGGCCGGGCGTGACGGCGCTGAGCAGCAGCACCGCGCCGACCAGGCCGACCGCCCCCGCGGCGATCAGCACGGCGGTGTCGTTCCACCGCAGGCCGTTCAGCGCGCGGGCGGCGCTGTCGTAGCTGATCCAGGTGGGCTCGCCCAGCAGCTGCTGCACGGCGCTCACGCCCACCAGCACGCTGGCGGCCAGCAGCACAAGGGCGACCAGGACGGCCGGGGTGCTGCGGCGGGGGCGGCGCTTCATCGCACTCTCCTCTTCCGCTCCGAGGCGTCGGGGCGCAGGGCGGTCACGGTGATGTCCACGCGGTCCACGGCCAGCCCGGTCAGCTCCCCCACCCGCTCGACGAGGTGTTCGCGCGCCTTGCGGGTGGTGGTGGCCACCGGGGTCGGGTAGTCCACGGACAGGTGCACCTCCAGGGTGGTGCGGTCGCCGCTGACGGTGGCGTCGACGCGGGCGGCCCGGTCAGCGGTGTCGCCGGAGAGGGCGACACCGAGCACGCGCTTGGCGACCCCGCCGACGCCGTCGACCTCGGTCAGCGCCGCGGCGGCGACGCGCTCGGCCACGCGGTCGGAGATGGTGGTGCGGCCGCGGTCCTCCGGCGCCTGGCGCGCCGCCGCGGGTGCGGTGCCCACGGCCCTACCCCCGGTCGCGGCCGACGAGCTGGGCCAGGTCGAGCTTGCCGTCGAGCACGCGGCCCGCGAGCAGGCCGAGCGCACCCAGCACGAGCACGACGACGAAGGCGCCGAAGCCGCCGAACGCGGCGGCCAGGCCGAGCAGCAGCCCGGTCAGCAGACCGGTTTGGGTTGTGGTCATGGCGGTGTCCTCCTCGGGCGGTGCCGCCGCGCCCGCCGCGCGGGGCGGGCGGGTCGCGGCGCACCACGGGGGCGTGGTGGATGGGGGTCAGTGGGTGGGGGTGCTACTGGACGCGGGCGGGCTGGGGCTGCTCGTCGGAGTCGTCCTCGGGCAGGTGGATGTCGGTGACGTTGATGTTCACCTCGACGACCTCCAGGCCGGTCATCCGCTCGATGGCGGTGATGACGTTGCGGCGCACCGAGCGGGCGAGGTCGGCGATGGAGACGCCGTACTCGACCAGCAGCTGCAGGTCCACCGCGGCCTGCTTCTCCCCGACCTCCACCGACACGCCCTGCCCGGCCGAGGCCGTCGCGCCGGGGATGCGCTCGCGCAGCGCGTTGAACGCGCGGGCCGCGCCGCCGCCGAGCGCGTGCACGCCCGCCACCTCGCGGGCGGCCAGGCCCGCGATCTTCTGCACGACGGTGTCGGCAACGGTGGTGGTGCCGTGCTCGGTCACCAGCGCGCCGGTGCCCCCGGCCTGCCCGGCCTTGTCCTCAGTGGACTGCTTGGTGGCGGTGGTCATCTCGTCCTCCGGTCCGTCCTCGGTTCCGGGCGCCGCTGCGCCCACACCGGTAAGACACGGCGGGAGGGGGGATGTCACGACCCGATCGGGTGATCCAGGTCTCGACGGGGCGCGGTGCCCGTGAACGCCGCGGCGTCCACACCGGTCACGACGAGCCGGACCTCCGCGGCACCCCACCGGGTGCCCGCCAGGGCCGCGCGGACCGCCGCCGAGGCGGAGTCGAGCACGGGGGCGAGGGGGAAGCTGAGCGCGACCAGGTGCACCACGGCGGTGTCGTCGAGCAGGTCGACGGCGAGGGCGTTGACGTCCCACGGCAGCAGGCCGGGAGCCACCGGGGCGGCGGGGCGCACGCCGTCGACGAGGTCGAGGGCGGCCAGGACGGCGTCGACGGCCTCCGTCCGCGGGGTCACGCCCGGCCCCCGGCGACCGCGTCGTCGACGGAGACGTCGAGGACGGTGACGCACACGCTGCGGAGCCGGATACCGGTGGCCGCGGCCACCCGGTCGCGCACCGCGCGCCGCACCGCGCTCGTCACCGCGGCCGCCTGGTCGAACCCGTCGAGGGCGATGTCGACCTCCACGTCCACGACGTCCTCGCGGTCTTCAGCATCCCCAGCGCCCACGGCGTCCTCGGGGTCCGCGGGGTCTGCGGGGTTCACTGGGGCGCCAGCGGCCCCGGGCTCGACGCGCACCCGCACGCCGTCGACGTCGGCGGGCGTGGTGCCCGCCAGCCGCTGCCGGGTCTGGTGCACCGCCGACCCGATCAGGCCCACCACGCCGGTCTCCAGCCGGGCCACCCCCGCGACCCCGGCGGCCGCGTCGGCGGCCACCGCGGCCACCACGGGGGTCGCCACCGACCAGGAGCACCGGGGGTCAGCGGCGCCCCGCCGCGGAACTCGCACGGTCAACACGCGTTCTCCTCCACAGGGGTCGCGGTGGCGGCCCCGCTCCCGCTCAGGGGTCGAGCAGGTCCACCACGGTCAGGTCAAGCTTGACCGCTGCCCAGCCGATGCGCGCGCCGGCGGCGGCCACCACCCGGTCGCGCGCCGCGTCGAGCGCGGCGGGTGAGAGGTGCCCGGGCGACACCGCCACGTGCAGGTCGACCTCGACGACGCCGTCCGCGCGCTCGGCCACCCCGCAGTGCCGGGCGCGGACGCCGTCGACGGCGTCGACCGCCGAGCGCAGCACCGCCGCTGCGGCCCGGGTGCTGATCCGAGCGGTGTCCGGGGCGGTGGCGGGCAGCGCCACCAGGTCCCGGCGACGCAGGTCGGCGCGCACCGCGCCCATGATCCGCCCGGTGAGCCCGGGCGGTGGGCGCAGGTCCTCCTCGACCAGTTCGGCGGTGGCGGTGCGCAGGACCAGCAGGTCCGCCCGCGCCGCCCGGCAGTCCGGGCAGCCCCGCTCGTGCCCGTCGGGGGCGTCGAGGTGCTCCCACACCCCCTCCAGGTCCCGACCGCAGGGCAGGGGGTGGCCCCGCGTGCTCGCGTTCATCGCCATGGCGACATCACCTCAGCCAGTTGTGCGCGTGCCCGCGCGATCCGTCCGCGCACGGTGGCGCTGGTGACGCCCAACGCGCGCGCGATCTCCTCGTAGGAGCGACCGTGCACCTCCCGCAGCAGCCAGCAGGCCCGCTGCTGCGGGGTGAGCCCCCGCAGCGCCGAGCGCAGCGCGGCCAGTTGCGCGCTGGTCTCGGCCTCCCGCTCCGGCTTGCCCACCGGTCCGCGGTCGGGCAGCTGGTCGGCCTCGTCGTCGGCGACGGGCCTGCGGGAGCGCAGGGTGTTGAGGCACCGGTTGGTGGCGGCCCGGTAGAGCCACCCGGTGAACGCGGCGTCGTCGCGCAGCTGCCCCAGCCGCTGCCACACGCCCACGAACACCTCCTGGGTGACGTCCTCGGCGTCGGCGCGCGAGCCCAGCATCCGCACGGCCAGCCGGAAGATCGGCCCCTGGTGGCGCAGCACCAGCTGCTCGTAGGCGTGCGCGTCGCCGTCGCGGGCCCGGCTGACGAGCGTCACGTCGTCCAGCTCGCCGGTCCCACCGGCCTCCTGCGCGTCGTCCAGACCCACCGCGCCGGCCACCATGCCCGGTCTCCTCGTTGATCGGTCGTCCTGTGACCCCGTTAGGACCCCCGGGCGGAGCCTTCGTCACGCGCCCCCAACCGTGACCTCAGTCACAGTAGGTGGTGCTTCGCGATCCCGCCGCCCGAGTCCGCGGGTGGGCGCGGCGGCGGTCCGATCACGGCTCGTCCCAGGAGACCGGGAGCCGCCGCACGCCGTGGATGCCCTGGTGGTCCGGGCGCAGCGGGACGTCCTCGGCGGGGACGGCCAGGCGCAGGGACGGCAAGCCGCGCAGCAGGGCGGGGAAGGCGACCCGCATCTCCACCCTGGCGAGCTGCTGGCCGAGGCACTGGTGCGCGCCGTGGCCGAACGACAGGTGCCCGGCGGCGTTGCGGCGCAGGTCGAGCGCGTCGGGGTCGGGGAAGCGCAGCGGGTCGCGGTTGGCGGCCTGGAGCGAGAGGGTGACCGTCTCCCCCGCCGCGATGAGCCGCCCGTCCAGTTCGACGTCCACCAGCGCCGAGCGGACGCCGGTGTGCGGGATGCTCAGGTACCGCATCAACTCCTCGACCGCGCTGTCCACCGAGGACGGGTCGGTGCGCAGGACGTCGAGCTGGTCGGGGTGGCGCAGCAGGGCGAAGGTGCCCAGGGCGATCATGTTCGCCGTGGTGTCGAGCCCGGCCCCGAGCAGGAAGGTGCCGACGCCCGCCAACTCCTCGTCGGTGAGGTCGGTGCCGGTGAGGTCGCTGAGCACGTCGTCGGTGGGCGCGGCGCGCTTGGTCCGCACGAGCCCCGCCACGTACTCCTGCAGGGCCGTGTACGCCGCGCCCCGGTCGGCCAGCGGGGCCTCCACGTCGGTGACCGTCACCGCGTGGCCCGCGAAGGAGTCGCGGTCGGCGTAGGGGACGCCGAGCAGTTCGCAGATGACGACCGCGGGCACGGGCTGGGCGTAGTCGCGGACCAGGTCGGCGGTCGGGCCGCCGCGGCGCAGGGCGTCGAGGTGGTCGGCGGCGATCCGCTCGGTGCGCTCGGTGAGCAGGCGCATCCGCCGGACGGTGAACTTGCCCGCCAGCAGCCTGCGGTACCGGGTGTGCTCGGGCGCGTCCACCCCGCTCATGTCCCCCACCGGGGCGGGGGGCAGCGCGCCCAGCTCCTCGAAGCCGGGCAGCGGGAAGTGCAGCAGTTCGTAGCGGGAGCTGAAGCGCGGGTCGGCCAGCACGGCGCGGGCCTGGGCATGGCCGGTGACCAGCCAGCCCACGTGCCCGTCCGGGTAGGCCATGCGCACCAGCGGGTGCCGCTCGCGGATTGCGGCCAGCTCGGCGGGCGGGTCGAACGGGTGGCCGCGGGCCGGGCCAGCGGCAGTCCTGGGAGGACGGTCGTCCCCGTGTTCGGCATGGTGTGGTTCCCCCTCGGTCTGGTCAGCGTCGGTCGGTCCGGTCAGCGCCGGGCCGTCATCGGGTGGACTCGCGGGCGTAGAGGCGCTTGGACCACAGGTAGCCGCCGAGGGCGATCACGGCGCACCACCCCAGGGCGACCCAGCCCCGCGGGCCCGCGGGCGTGCCCGCGAGCAGCGCGCGCAGGGTCTCGATGATCGGGGTGAACGGCTGGTTCTCGGCGAACCAGCGCAGGGCGGTGGGCATGGAGTCGGTGGGGACGAACCCGCTGCCCAGGAACGGCAGCAGCACCAGCGGCATCGGCAGGTTGCTCGCCGTCTCGACGCTGTCGCTGACCTGCCCCAGCGCGACCGCCAGCCACACCAGCGCGAAGGTCACCGCGAGCAGGAAGCCGACCACCGCCAGCCACCCGAGGGGTCCCGCGGCGGGCCGGAAGCCGACCAGCAGCGCGACGCCGATGACGAACGCCAGGCTGATCACCGCCTGCACGACGCTGCCCAGCACGTGCCCGGTGAGCACCGACGCGCGGGCGATGCGCATGGTGCGGAACCGGGTGATGATGCCCTCGGCCATGTCCATCGCGACCGAGATGGCGGTGCCCTGGACGGTGGAGGTGATCGTCATGAGGATGATCGCGGGCGCGACGTAGTTGGCGTACTCGGCGCGACCACCCGCCTGACCGGCGATGCCCGCGCCCAGCGCGCCGCCGAAGACGTAGACGAACAGCAGCAGGAACACCACCGGCATCGCGACCAGCGTGATCGTCATGGACGGGTAGCGCAGCATGCGCTTGAGGTTGCGGCGCAGCATCGTGGCGGAGTCGCGCAGCGGGCGGGGGCGCGGCTGCCGGGCGAGCGGCGCCGCGGGGGCGAGGGTGCTCATCGGGAGGCCACCCCTTCGGTGTCGGTGAGGGCCAGGAAGACGTCGTCGAGGTCGGGGGTGTGCACGGACAGCTCCGCCACCGCGATGGCGCGGTCGTCGAGGCGGTCGACGAGGGCCTTGAGCGAGCGCAGGCCGCCGTCGCTGGGCACGCGCAGGGTGAGCGCGTCGCGGTCGGGCGCGGCGTCGCCCAGCGCGGCCAGCGCGGCGTCCACCGCGGCCTGGTCGGCCAGGCGCAGCCGGACGTGCCCGCCGGGGATGCGGCGCTTGAGCTCGGCGGCGGTGCCCTCGGCCACCACCCGGCCGCGGTCGAGGACGGCGATGCGGTCGGCCAGCTCGTCGGCCTCGTCGAGGTACTGCGTGGTGAGGAAGACGGTCACGCCGTCGGCGACGAGTTCGCGGACGGTGGCCCACGCGGTGCGCCTGCTGCGCGGGTCCAGGCCGGTCGTCGGCTCGTCGAGGAAGATCACCTGCGGGTCCCCGACGAGGGTCATGGCGAGGTCGAGCCTGCGGCGCATGCCGCCGGAGTAGGTGGCGGCGGGCTTGGCCGCGGCGTCGGTGAGGTCGAACCGGCGCAGCAGCTCGGCCGCCTTGGCCCGCCCGCGCGCCTTCGGCAAGTGCAGCAGGTCGGCCACGAGCAACAGGTTCTCCTCGCCGGTGAGCAGGGTGTCCACCGCGGAGAACTGGCCGGTGACGCCGATGGCGCCGCGCACCGCGTCGGGCTCGGCGGCCACGTCGTGCCCGGCGACGCGGGCGGTGCCGCCGTCGGCGCGGGCGAGCGTGGACAGGATGCGCACGGTGGTGGTCTTGCCCGCGCCGTTGGCGCCGAGCAGGGAGAACACCGTGCCCTGGGGGACGGTCAGGTCGACGCCGTCGAGCACGACCTGCTCGCCGTAGGACTTGCGCAACCCGCTCACGGCGATGGCGGCGGGGGTCTGGCTGGTGGTCACGGGGCCCTCCTCGGGTCCGGGTGGGGTCAGGCGCGGCGGATGGTGATGTCGCCGTAGGAGGTGCGCCCGCGCACCTCGACGGTCTCGTCGGACGCCGCGGGCCGGTCCGCGTCGTCCATGAGGTTGCGCACCTGGCCGAACCCGGTGTCGACCTGGAGCCAGGCGGCGGTGCCCGCGGCGATGCCGACCTCCAGGTCGCCCATCGCCGTCTCCAGCACCACCGAGCCGCGGGCGACCTCCGCCACGCGCACCGAGCCGTTGGAGGACTTGGCGTCCACGGCGGCGCGCGCCCGCTCGACGCGGATGTCGCCGTTGGCCGAGCGCACCCGCACGTCGCCCGCCGCGGTGCCGATCTCGGTGCCGCCGTTGGAGTTGCGCACCACGACCGCGCCGTCGACCGAGCCGATGCGGACCGCGCCGGAACCGGTGGCGACCTCGGCGTCGCCCGCGACGGCGCCGACGGTGACGTGCCCGGTGGACGTGTCCAGGCGCAGGGCGCCGGTGCGCTCCAGCGCGACGTTGCCCATGGACGTCTTGACCCGGCACTGCCCGAGGCGCCCGGTGGCGCGGATGTTGGCCATCTGCGCCTCGGCGGCGACGGTGGACCCGCTGGGCAGCTCCACCACCACCTCCACCGAGCGGCTCTTGCGGGAGAAGTCGAACGCGCGGATCTTGGGGCCGCTGACCCGCAGCACCCCGCCCGCGAGGTCGACCCGGACGCGGCGCGCGGCGTCCACGTCGGACTCCTCGGCGGCGTCGCTCGGGCGGACCTCGACGGTGGTGTCGGCGCGGTCGCCCGCGGTGATGAGCACGTCACCGACCCCCAGTTCGAGGTCGAGGGTGATCGGGTCGGGTGTGTCGAACGTGGGCATGGCTGTTCCCCTCTGGTGGTGGACCCCCGTCGCCGCTGGTCGCGGGCACGGGTGGGAGCCGCGCGGCGGGCGCGCGGTGCGGTGTGGTGTGGTGGCCGCCTGTGCGGCCGGACGCGGTCCCTGCTGGGGCCTGTTTCCCCCGGAGGCGCGGCGTCAGGTTGTTCGTCGTTGTGCCTGCTTGCCTCGGGCGGGACAGGCGGCCGTGGCGTCAGGTGGGGGACGGTGCCGGGTGGGGACGCGGGGGCCGGTGGCGGGATGTGTGGAACACGGCCTAGCGGACCCAGCCGGTGAGGCGCTGGCGGGAGCGCTTGGCGGCGCGCGGCTCAGGGCGCGGTTCGGGGCGTTGCAGGGCGGTGACCGCGGCCCGCACCAACCAGGCGTTGACCGAGCGGCCCTCCTTGGCCGCCGCCTCCTCGACGGCGGCCTTGAGCTGCTCGGGCAGCCGCACGTTGATGCGCGCGGCGGGCCCGTCCTCGGGGATCGGCGCGACCTCGTCCGCCTCGACGGCGGGCCAGGGGTGCTCCTCCGCCGCGTCGAACGGCGCGGGCGCGGCCGGGGTGACGACGAAGCCGGGGTCGCGCCCGCGCAGGCGCAGCTCCACCGACCCCGGCGCCAGGTCCCGGGTGATCTCGTCCGCCGCGGCCGACAGCGCCTCCAGCAGGGTCATCCGGATCGCGGACTCGAGCGACCCGGTGAGGCGCTCGACCAGCTCGCGGGCCTCGTCGCCACCGGCCTCGGCGAGGGTGGCGAACTCGCGGCCGAGGGTGCTCACGTACGTCGTCAGGTCCATGGCACCACTATGGCACACACGTGGCACCACAACAAGCCTTGGTGGCACACGTGGTGCCATTTCGCTGCCATCGCGGCTCACCGCTGGGCGTGACCAGCCACGATGGGTGGCCCAGCAGTCCTCAAGCTTCGGCGAGGGCGGCCAGGACGGCACGGATGGCGGGGCTGGCGTCGGCACTGCGGCGCCAGGCGGCGTGCACCTCGCGCCGGGGCGGGCGGCTCAGCGGGCGCGCGCGCAGGCCGTCGTGCAGCGGCGGGCGGGCCAGGCGCGGGATGAGCGCGATGACCTGGCCGGAGTCCACCAGGGACAGCTGGGTGGCGAAGTCGTCGATCAGGTGGCGCACGTCCGGGGCCTGCGGCGCGTCGGCGAACAACCGGCGGAACCACTGGTGGCACACGGTGCCCGGCGGGCTGGTGACCCACGCGTGGCCCGCCAGGTCGGCGCCGGTGAGCGGGCGGTCGAGGTGGGCGAGGGGGTGGTCGTGGCGCACCACCACGTCGCCGGTGTCGGTGTGCACGTGGCGCCGGGTCGAGGTGGGCGCCACGGCGACCGGGAGGCCGTCGGCGTCGTGCACCAGGGCGAGGTCGGCGGTGCCCGCGTCGACGCTGTGCAGCGCCTGGTCGGGGTCCTGCTCGGTGATGTCCACGCGCAGGTCGGGGTGGCGCTCGGCCAGCCGCGCCACCGCCGGGGCGAGCAGCCCGCGGATGCCGGTGGAGAAGGCGACGACGCGCAGCACCCCGCGCGGCAGCCCGGTGGACGCCGACTGCGCGGCCTCCGCGCAGCGCTCCAGCGCCTGGAACACCTCGGGGGCCGCGTCGACGATGGCCCGGCCCGCGGGGGTGAGCACCACGCCGCGCCCGGCAGGGGCGAGCACGGGCACGCCCACCTGCCGCTCCAACCGCTTGATCTGCTGGGAGACCGCCGAGGCGGTGAACCCCAGCTCATCGGCGGCGCGGGCCAGCGTGCCCAGCGCGGCCACCGCTCGCAGCGCCCGCAGCGCGCCCACCTCGATCACCAGGGCAGGGTAACCGCCCGACCGTGAAGCAGCGCTGTCCGGTATCGCGAAGAAAGCATCGCTGGACCGGGGCAGTCGCGGCCTCGAAGATCGGGTGCATGACCGCTGCGCAGCTCTTCGGCACCAACCTCGTGGCCATGGTGACGCCCATGCTCCCCGACGGCGCGCTGGACGAGGCCGGGATCGACGCCCTGGTCGAGCACCTGCTGGCCACCGGCTGCGACGGCGTCGTCGTCGCGGGCACGACCGGCGAGGCGCCCACGCTGACCGACGAGGAGACGACCCGCCTTCTGCGCGCGGTCGTGACCGGGGTGGCCGGGCGGGCGCGGGTCACCGCGGGCGTCGGCAGCTACGACACGGCGACGAGCGTCCGGCGGGCCCGGGCGGCCGAGGCGGCGGGCGCGGACGCGGTGCTGCTGGTGTGCCCGTACTACTCCCGGCCGACCCAGGCGGGTGTCGTCGCGCACTGCCTGGCGGTCGCGGACGCCACGGCGCTGCCGGTGATGCTCTACGACGTGCCCGCCAGGACCGGCCTGGCCATGGCGCGGGCGACGCTGGTCGAGCTGGCCGGGCACCCGCGCGTGCTGGCCGTCAAGGACGCCAAGGGCGACCTGTTCGAGGCGACGTCGGTGATGGCGGAGACGGGCCTGGCGTACTACTGCGGCATCGACGAGCTGAACCTGCCGTACCTGGCCTGCGGCGCCACCGGGGTCGTCAGCGTGGTCGGCAACGTGTCCGCCGAGCGGACGGCCGCGCTGATCGCCGCGGTGCGCGCGCACGACCTCACCGCCGCCCGCTCGCTGCACAACGACCTGATCCCGCTCGTGGCGGCGCTGATGCGCACCTCGTCCGGGGCGATCATGGCGAAGGCAGCGCTGGCCGAACTCGGCGTGATCGACCACCCCGCCGTGCGGCTGCCCCTGCTGGAGTCGCCGCCGGAGCACTTGGAGCGGCTGCGCGGCGCGCTGGCCACCCCCGCCGTCCCCGCCTAGGGACTGCCTTGAAAGCCATGGTTGGGGGGGTCAGGCGAAGTAGCCCAGCACGTCGGTGACCAGGTGTGTGGTTCCGCCGCTGGCGTTGGTGATCAAGCCCGAGTTGAGGACGAACGGTGGGTGGGACCCGTGGGAGTGTGGGGGCAGGACGGTGTTGGCGATGGTCTCGCCAGGGCTGAAGTTCAGGTGGGCGCCGTTGTACCACTGCCCGGAGCCGCCGACGTCAGAACGGTGGCGGAGCCATCCGTCGCTGGTCGGTCCGGTCACGGTGTAGGTGACCAGGGGGATCGAGTGCCGGCTGAGGGGATCCTCGAGCATCTCGTCGGTGAAGGTATATGCCTGGATCTCGCCGCCTGGCGGGATGGCTTTGTCGGTGCGGGTGTCGAGGGTCCGGACCGGGGTGATGGGGACGTAGCCTTTGCTGCTGCTCGGTTCGAGCAGACTGACGACGTCGACAAGGACGTGGGTGGTGGCTGAGGCGTGCAGGCGCATGGTGCCGTCGGGGGCGAGGCGGACGATGGCGAGGTTGCTGCGGGTGGTGTTGACGCCGAAGTTGAGGTTCGACGTGGCGGGGCGGGGGGCGTCGCCCGCGTGGGCGACGAGGTAGCCGCTGCCGGAGCCGGCGGTGACGGTCAGGTTGACCACGGCTTGGACGTCGCCCCTGTCGGCCAGTTTCACCGAACGGCTGGTGCCCGCTGCGATGGGCCCGCCGGTGTTGCGGGTGTCAAGGACGCGATTGAGGCCACCATGGTTCGGGGCGGTGCCGGGTGCGTGGGTGAAGACCCCGAGGACGTCGACGACCAGGGCGGTGGTGCCGGGGCTGCCGTTGAAGACCTCGATCTGGCCACCGCTGACCGCGACCACGGTGAAGTTGGGCGCGGTCTGCCCCCGCACGAAGTTCACGTTGGAGGTGGGCGGGCGAACGGTGCCCGGGACGTAAGCGGTCAGGAACCCGCCCGCCGCGGTGTCGGTCGCGGTGAGGTTGACCGCGACGGCCGCCACGTCGGCGGGGATCCCGTTGATGCCCGCCACCCGAACGCGCGTTGTGCTCGACGGCGCCATCGGCGCCCCGGACCGCGTGTCGAACACGCGCGTCGGCCCGACGGGGACGAACCCCAGACCCGCGGTGACGAAGGGGGTCGTGACCACCTCGCCGGTGGCGTCCACGACCACCGTGATGCGGTAGCTGCCCAGCGCCGGATACGTGTGCGCGGCGGTCAACACGTTGCTTGGGTTCTCCGGATCCCCTTGCACCACAACAGGCCCCGAACCGTCGCCGTAGTCGACACGCACCCGCTGCAACACCCCGGTGCTGTCGCTGAGCGCTGCGGACAGGCTCACATCCAGGGCATAGCGCGGGGTGGCGGTCACGACCACTTGCCCCGCCGCCGTGGCACGCGCCCCACTTCCCGCAGCGGGCACGGCACCTGCTGGGAGGGCCAACCCCAGACCACCCAGAAGGGCGACCAGCAGCACGACTGCGCTACGCCGAACCATCGCGATACCCCCACCGTTCGAGTCGCGTCAGCGGAACCAGAAGATCAGGGTACCGCCGTGAAGACTTTTGTCGAGGCTTGTTCGCAAACGGGTGGCCTCACGCGAGCAGGCGGTACACCGAGATGTGCGACCCGGACTCGGCGGTGAACGCGCCGCCGGTCCAGTCGGCGTGCCTGCTCTCCAGGGCCATCCCGGCGAGCTGGGCCATGAGGTCGAGCTCGGCGGGCCAGGCGTAGCGGTGCGGGCTGCGCCCCACGCGCGCCTGCCTGCCCTCGCCGAAGGTGAAGTGGTGCGAGACCAAGCGCTGGTGGAGCACGTCGTAGGTGTCGACGCCGAGGTAGCCGTCGGCGTTGTGGAACACCACCGCGTCCTGCCCCGGCGGCAGCGACCGCAGGTCCGGCACGCCCAGCTCCACCACGAACCGCCCGCCCGGCAGCAGGTGGCGGGCGGCGTTGCGGAAGCAGCGCACCTGCTCGTCCTGCTCCAGCAGGTTCGAGATGGTGTTGAACACCAGGTACACCAGCGCGTACTGCCCCGGCGCGCGGGCGGTGGCCATGTCCCCCAGCACGACCGGCACCGCCGATTCGTCCACTTTGGTCCGCAGTTGGTCGACCATCGGCCGGGACAGCTCGATCCCGGTGACGTCGACCCCGCGCGCGGCCAGCGGCACCGCGACCCGGCCGGTGCCGATGGCGAACTCCAGCACCCGCCCACCCCCGGCGAGCTCGGCCAGCCTGTCCACAGTGGCGTGGAGCAGCTCGGGCGCGAACATCCCCTCCCCGGGGGTGTCGTAGCGCCGCGCGGTCTCGACGTCCCAGACGTCTTCCTGTCGCATGCGTCTCACCCTCGTCACCCGCAGTGCTCGTCGTCCACCGGTTTTCCGGGCGCACGCTGCTGATCTGCGGTTTCGCCGGATTGTCCGGAACGCGGCAATCACGCAGCGTGTCAGCAGGGTCACAGCGGTTGGGCGCGTGATCACCCCATCACCGGGCGTACTTTTTAGTTAGCACAGACAACCATCTGGGGCTGACCACCGAGGAAGGGGTGCGCGATGACGACGGTTCCGCAGACGGGTGCACAGGATCACCGGGCGGGTGACCCGGCGCCGCGACTGCTGGAGACCGCACGGGCGGCGGTGGAGCGCTTCGCCGACCGGACCGCGATCGCCGAGCGGGAGCGGGAGGCGGTGACCGACCCGGCCACCGGGGAGACCACCGAGCGGCTGCTGGACACCCACCGCACGCGCACCTACCGCGAGCTGTGGGCCGACGCCGAGGACATCGCCGCCGAGTGGGCCGACCACGGGGCGCTGCGCGCGGGCGGGTTCCTCGCCACGGTCGGGTTCATCAGCGGCGACTACGCGGCCCTGGCGCTGGCGGGCGCGCGGGTCGGCGCGGTGGAGGTGCCCCTGCAGGCCAGCGCCACCGCAGCGAACCTCGCGCCCATCGTGGCCGAGGTCGAGGCCGTGGTGCTCGCCAGCAGCACCGAGCGGCTGCCCGTGGCGGTCGAGGTGGTGCTGGCCACCGGCTGCGTGCGGCGCGTCGTGGTGTTCGACCACAACCCCGCCGTCGACGCCCAGCGGGCCGTGGTGGACGACGCCCGCGCGCGCCTGGCCGCGGCGGGCGTGGAGCTGACCACCCTCGACGAGGTGCGCGAGCGCGGCGCGGGGCTGCCGCGCGCCGCCGAGCCGGACGTGGCCCCGGACGCGCTGGCGATGCTGGTGTACACCTCCGGCAGCACCGGGACGCCCAAGGGCGCGATCTACACCGACAGCATGGTCGCGGGCCTGTGGACCTGGCGCTGGACCCAGGACGAGGACGACGACCTGGTCAGCTTCAACTACATGCCGATGAGCCACCTCGCGGGCCGGGTCACGCTGCTGAGCACCTTCGCCCGCGGCGGCACCGCCCAGTTCGCCGCGCGCAGCGACCACTCCACGCTGTTCGAGGACATGGCGCTGGCCGCCCCCACCGAGCTGATCCTGGTCCCGCGCATCTGCGACATGCTGCACCAGCGGTTCCGCTCCGAGGTGGACCGGCGCGGGGTCGACCCGGCGGTGGTGCGCCGCGAGCTGCGCGAGCAGTGGGTCGGCGGGCGCGTGCGGCGGGTCACCGTGGGCACCGCGCCGCTGTCGGCGGAGATGGCCGCGTTCGTGGAGAACAGCCTGGGCGTGGAGCTGCACGACGGGTACGGCTCCACCGAGGCGGGCGCGCTGACCATCGACCACAAGGTGTCGCGGCCGCCGGTGATCGACTACAAGCTCGTCGACGTCCCCGAGCTGGGCTACTTCACCACCGACAGCCCGCACCCCCGCGGCGAGCTGCTGGTGCGGACGCGGACGATCATCCCCGGCTACTACAAGCGGCCCGAGCTCAACGCCGAGTTCTTCGACGAGGACGGCTTCTACCGCACCGGCGACATCATGGCCGAGACCGCGCCGGACACCCTGGTCTACGTCGACCGCCGCAAGAACGTGCTCAAGCTGTCGCAGGGCGAGTTCGTGGCGGTGTCGCGGTTGGAGGCGGTGTTCGCGAGCAGCCCTATGGTGCGCCAGGTCTACGTGCACGGCAGCAGCGAGCGCTCGTACCTGCTCGCCGTCGTCGTCCCCACCCCGGAGGCGCTGGCCTCGACCCCCGCAGACCAGCTCCGGCCGCGGCTGCTGGAGTCGTTGCAGCGGGTGGCGGCCGAGGCGGAGCTGAACCCGTACGAGGTGCCGCGCGACCTCATCGTGGAGACCGAGCCGTTCAGCACCGAGAACGGCCTGCTCTCCGACGTGCGCAAGCTGCTGCGGCCCCGGCTCAAGGAGCACTACGGCGCGCGGCTGGAGGAGCTGTACGAGACCCTGGCGCGCAACGAGGTCGACGACCTGCGGGCGCTGCGCGAGGGCGCCGCCGACGCGCCGGTGCTGGAGACGGTCGGCAAGGCCGCGCAGGCGCTGCTGGGCCGGGCGAGCACCGACATCTCCCCCGACGCCCGCTTCACCGACCTGGGCGGCGACTCGCTCTCGGCGCTGACCTTCTCGAACCTGCTGCGCGAGCTGTTCGGGGTCGAGGTGCCCGTCGGCGTGGTGGTCAGCCCGGCCAACACCCTGCGCAAGATCGCCGCGCACGTGGAGGCCGAGCGCTCGCACGGCGGCACGCGGCCCACCGCCGCCACCGTGCACGGCGCGGGCGCCGAGCAGGTCCGCGCCGCGGACCTGACGCTGGAGAAGTTCCTCGACGCCGACACCCTCGCCGCGGCCGCGTCCCTACCGCGCGCGACCGCGACCCCGCGCACCGTCCTGCTGACGGGGGCCAACGGCTACCTGGGCCGGTTCCTGTGCCTGGAGTGGCTGCGCAGGCTCGACGCCAGTGGCGGCACGCTGGTCTGCGTGGTGCGCGGCGCCGACGACGCCGCCGCCCGCGCCCGCCTGGACGAGGCGTTCGACACCGGCGACCCCGACCTGCTGGCCACCTACCACCGGCTCGCCGACGAGCACCTGGAGGTGCTGGCGGGCGACATCGGCGACGCCGACCTCGGACTGTCCGAACAGGACTGGAAGCGGCTGGCCGAGACCGTCGACCTGGTGGTGCACCCGGCCGCGCTGGTCAACCACGTGCTGCCCTACGACCAGCTGTTCGGCCCGAACGTCGTCGGCACCGCCGAGCTGATCCGCCTCGCGCTGACCCACCGGGTCAAGCCGATCACCTACCTGTCCACGGTCGGCGTGCTGGACGACCCGGCCATCACCGAGGTCGACGACATCCGCACCACCAGCCCGGTGCGCCGGGTGGACGGCGGGTACGCCAACGGGTACTCGACCAGCAAGTGGGCGGGCGAGGTGCTGCTGCGCGAGGCGCACGAGGCCTTCGGCCTGCCCGTGCGGACCTTCCGGTCGGACATGATCCTCGCCCACACCCGCTACACCGGGCAGCTCAACGTGCCGGACATGTTCACCCGCCTGCTGTTCAGCGTCCTGGTCACCGGCCTGGCCCCGGCGTCGTTCTACGCGGGCGGCGGGCCCGCGCACTACGACGGCCTGCCGGTGGACTTCACCGCCGAGGTGATCACCGACCTGGCCTGGGGCGCGGTGGCCGGGCACGAGACCTACAACGTGCTCAACCCGCACGCCGACGGGCTGTCGCTGGACACGTTCGTCGACTGGCTCGTCGAGGCGGGGCACACCCTGCACCGCGTCGAGGACTACCAGGAGTGGGTGTCGCGCCTGGAGACCGCGCTGCGCGCGCTGCCCGAGCACCGGCGCCAGCACTCGCTGCTGCCGCTGCTGCACGCCTTCGCCGCGCCGTCGCCCGCGGTGGACGGCTCGGTGGTGCCCGCGCCGCACTTCCACGAGGCGGTGCGCGCCCGCGGCGGGGAGATCCCGCACCTGTCGGCGGAGCTGATCACCAAGTACGCCGACGACCTGAAGTCGCTGGGCCTGCTGTGAGCCGACCGGGTGGCCGCGCGCGGGGCGCGGCCACCCGGCCTCACGGCGTGCGCGCCCGGGAGGCCGCCAGCACCGGCAGCAGGGCCAGGGCGAGCGCGCCGCCGACGAGCCCCAGGGTGGCGTAGCCCGCGGCCGACATCACCAGGCCGGAGGCGACGCCCCCGGTCGCGCCGGAGACGGCGATGGCCACGTCGACCGCGCCCTGGGTCCTGGCCCGGGTCGCCAGCGGGACGGCGTCGGTGATCATGGCGGTGCCCGCCACCAGCCCGAAGTTCCACCCCAGCCCCAGCAGCGCCAGGGCGGTGGCCAGCACGACGACGGAGTCCGCGGGTGCCGCGGCCGCCACCACCCCGGCCAGCAGCAGCGTCACCCCGGAGGCGGTGGCGAGCGCGGTGCGCCCGACCCGGTCGACCAGGATCCCGGTCAGCGGCGAGGGCAGGTACATGGCGGCGATGTGCACGGCGATGACCACCCCCGCCGCCGCGGTCCCGTGGCCGTGGTCGTGGATGTGCACCGGGGTCATCGTCATGATCGCGACCATCACCAGCTGGGTGACGACCATCGTGACCGCGCCCGCGAGCACCCCCGGCCCCGTCTGGGCCGCGGGCTCGGGTTCGGGGTTCGCCATGGCGGCGGCGCGGTGCTCGCTCAGCGCCAGCAGCAGCGGGTCGGGCCGCAGGAACACCGCGAGGACGACCGCAGCCAGCACGTAGGCGGTGCCCGCCAGCAGGAAGGGCCCGGCGAGGTCGGGCAACCCCAGCCCGCGGGCGACCCGACCGGTGGGCGCGGCCAGGTTGGGACCCACGACGCCGCCGAGCGTGGTGGCCACCAGCACCGTCGAGACCGCCCGCGCCCGCTCACCCGGTGTGGCGAGGTCGGCCCCGGCGTAGCGGGCTTGCAGGTTGGTGGCGGTGCCCGCGCCGTAGACGAACAGCGAGGCGAACAGCAGCACCGGGTTGTCCACGGCGGCGGCCGTGATGACCCCGGCGCTGCCCGCGGCGCCCGCCAGGTAGCCCGCCGTCAGCCCCGCCCGCCTGCCCCGGGCCTGCGACAGGCGCCCCACCAGCACGGCGGTGAGCGCCGACCCGCCGGTGAACAGCGCGGAGGGCACGCCGGAGAGGCTGGTGGAACCCAGCAGGTCCTGGGCGAGCAGCGCGCCGACGGTGATGCCCGCGGCCAGCCCCGCGCCGCTGAGCACCTGGGAGAAGAACAGGACGGTGACGATCCGTCGTTGCGCGGGGTGGGTCACGGCTGCTCTTCCGTCGGCGGCGTCGGGCCCCCGACGCTATCCCGGGTCCCGCCCGCGGTGGCGGCGCGGATCAGCCGGGCCACGCGGTCGACGGCGGCGGAGGTGCGCTCGGTGGAGCGGGCCAGCAGCAGATCGATCGAGAGCGGGTCGCGCAGCGGCACGTAGCGGACCCCGTGCAGGCCGAGGCTGCGCACCGGTTCCGGCACCAGCGCCACGCCCAGCCCCGCCGCCACCAGCACGGCCAGCGTCGCGGTCTCCCCGACCTCGTGCACCTGCGGCTGGAAGCCCGCCGCGGCGCAGGCGTCGAGCACGCGCCGGTGCATCGACGAGCGGTCGCCGGAGGGGTGCACGACGAACGCCTCCCCCGCCAGGCGCGCCAGGTCCAGGTCGTCGTCCCCGGCCAGCGGGTGCGCCGCGGGCAGGACGGCCACCAGCCGCTCCGACCGCAGCGGCTCCTGCCGCACCGCGGGCAGCGCGCGCGGCGACGGGCGCACCAGCACCAGGTCGTACTCGCCCGCCACGAGCCCGTCGAGCAGGTCGGGGGTCAGCAGCTCGCCGCGCACCCGCAGGTCGACCCCGGGCAGCTCGGTGCGCACCAGGTGGGACAGGCGGGGCAGCACGTCGTAGGTGGCGGTGCCGACGAACCCCACCGACACCCGGCCCACCGACCCCGCCGCGAGCGCCGCCATGTCGTCGACCGCCCGGTCCACGGCGTCGACGACGCGCCGGGCGTGGCGCAGGAACCGCTGCCCCGCCTCGGTGACCTCGACCCGGCGGGTGGAGCGCTCGAAGAGCCGGGCGCCCAGCTCGGCCTCCAGCTGCTTGATCTGCTGGGACAGCGCGGGCTGGGCCACGTGGGCGCGCTCGGCCGCCCGGCCGAAGTGGCGTTCCTCCGCCAGCGCCAGGAAGTACCGGACCGTGCGCAGCTCCACGAGCACAGCTTATCGGTGTGGCTTATCAGTCGATACGCACTGAGACTTGGACATGATCGGTCCAGCTCCCTACCGTCGAGGTCGTGACCGACGCCTACCTCTACGCCGCCGCCCGGACGCCCTTCGGCCGCTTCAGAGGCGCGCTCGCCGAGCACCGGCCGGACGACCTGGCCGCCACCGCGCTCACCGGGGTCCTCGCCAAGGCCCCCGACCTCGACCCGGCCCGGATCGGGGACGTGGTGTGGGGGTGCGCGAACCAGGCGGGCGAGGACAACCGCAACGTGGGCCGGATGGCGGTGCTGCTGTCGGGGCTGCCGACGTCGGTGCCCGCCACGACGGTGAACCGGCTGTGCGGGTCGTCGCTGGACGCGGCGATGGCGGCCGCGCGCACCGTGGAGACCGGCGACGCCGACGTGGTGGTCGCGGGTGGGGTCGAGTCGATGACCCGGGCGCCGTGGGTGCTGCCCAAGCCGTCGCGGGCGTTCCCGGCGGGCAACGTCACCGCCGTGTCGACCGCGCTGGGCTGGCGGTTCACCAACGAGCGGATGCCGGTGGAGTGGACCGCGAGCCTCGGTGAGTGCAACGAGGAACTGGCGGCGGAGTTCGGCGTGGGCCGCGACCGGCAGGACGAGTTCGCCGCGCGCTCGCACAACGCCGCGCACGCGGCCTGGGAGGCGGGCTTCTACGACGACCTGGTGGTCCCGCTGGACGACCTCGCGCGCGACGAGGGCATCCGCCCCGGCTCCTCGGCCGAGAAGCTGGCCAAGCTCAAGCCCTCCTTCCGCCAGGACGGCACCATCACCGCGGGCAACGCCTCGCCGCTCAACGACGGGGCGGCGGCGCTGCTGCTCGGCAGCGCGGACGCGGGTCTGGGCATCGACCCGCTGGCCCGGGTCGCGGGCCGGGGCGCGTTCGCGCTGGAGCCGCAGCGCTTCGGCTACGCCCCGGTGGAGGCGGCCAACCGCGCGCTGGAGCGGGCGGGCGTCACCTGGGACCAGGTCGGCGCGGTGGAGCTGAACGAGGCGTTCGCCGTGCAGTCGGTGGTGTGCGTCGACGCCTGGCTCAAGCAGGGCCTGGCCGACGCCGAGCTGGTCAACGCCAAGGGCGGCGCCATCGCCATCGGGCACCCGCTGGGCGCCTCGGGCGCCCGGGTCCTGGGCACGCTGGCCCACCGCCTGCGCGAGAGCGGCGAGCGGTGGGGCGTCGCGGCCATCTGCATCGGCGTCGGCCAGGGGCTCGCCGTCGTGCTGGAGAACGCGGCCCGCTGATGGCGGTCACCGTCTGCGCGTCCCCCGCGGCCGCGGTCGCAGGCGTCCAGGACGGCAGCACCGTCCTCATCGGCGGGTTCGGCATGGCCGGTATGCCCGTGGCGCTCATCGAGGCGTTGATCGACCAGGGCGCCCGCGAGCTGACGGTGGTGTCGAACAACGCGGGCAACGGCGACACCGGGCTGGCCGCGCTGCTGGCCGCCCGCCGGGTGCGCAAGGTGGTGTGCTCGTTCCCCCGCCAGGCCGACTCGTGGGTGTTCGAGGGGCTCCACCGGGCGGGCGAGGTCAAGCTGGACCTGGTGCCGCAGGGCACGCTGGCGGAGCGGATGCGCGCGGCGGGCGCGGGCATCGGCGCGTTCTTCTGCCCCACCGGCGTCGGCACGCCGTTGGCCGAGGGCCGCGAGACCCGCGAGATCGACGGGCGCACGCACGTGCTGGAGTACGCCCTACGCGGCGACGTGGCCCTGATCGGGGCGCACAAGGCCGACCGGGTGGGCAACCTCGTCTACCGCAAGACCGCGCGCAACTTCGGCCCCGTCATGGCCACCGCGGCCACCACGACGGTGGTGCAGGTGTCCCAGGTCGTCGAGGTCGGTGAGCTGGACCCGGAGTCGGTCGTGACCCCGGGCATCTACGTGGACAGGGTGGTGGTCGCGTGAGCACCGGGAGCGGACCGCTGGACAAGCACGACCTGGCCGCGCTGGTGGCCCGCGACATCCCGGCGGGCGCCTACGTCAACCTGGGCATCGGGCTGCCCACCCTGGTCGCCGACCACCTGCCGCCCGGCTCGGGCGTGGTGCTGCACACCGAGAACGGCATGCTCGGCATGGGCCCCGCGGCCCACGGCGACCAGGTCGACCCCGACCTGACCAACGCGGGCAAGGTGCCGGTGACCGAGCTGCCCGGCGCCGCCTACTTCCACCAGGCGGACTCGTTCGCCATGGTGCGCGGCGGCCACCTCGACGTGTGCGTGCTCGGCGCGTTCCAGGTGTCGGCGGGCGGCGACCTGGCCAACTGGCACACCGGCGCCCCGGACGCCACCCCGGCCGTCGGCGGGGCGATGGACCTCGCGATCGGCGCCAAGCGCGTGTTCGTGGTGATGGAGCTGTTCGCCAAGGACGGCTCACCCAAGCTGGTGCCGTCCTGCACCTACCCGCTGACCGGCGTCGGCTGCGTGTCCCGGGTCTACACCGACCTCGCCGTGTTCGACCTCGGCCAGGACGGCGTCGTCGTCCGCGAGGTCTTCGGCACCACCACCGACGAACTGGCCGCCCGGCTCGACGTACCGCTGACGGCCGCGTTGGTGCCCTAGGAAGCGAGCAACTGCGCCAAACTGGTGGCAGGGCGGCCCGTGAGGTCCGAGACGTGCGAGGTCACCCCAGCCAACTCCCCGGCGGCGATGGCGGTGTAGGTGGACACCCACGCGTCGAGCTGCCAGTCCGGCGCGCCGTACCCCGCCCGCGACGCATAGGCCTCCTCCACCGTCTCCGGCGAGTAAGACGCGGGCCGCCCCGTGGCCGAGGTGATCGTCGCGGCCAGGTCGGTGAGGCTGAGCGATTCCGGCCCCGTGAGGGAGTACGTCGCCCCCTCGTGCGCGGCGGGGTCGCCCAGCACCACCACCGCCGCGTCAGCGATGTCGTCCTGGGCCACGACAGCCGCCCGGCCACTGCCCGCGGGCCCCCGGATCACCCCGTCCTCCCCCACCAGCTGCGGCGTGAAGTCGGCGTAGAGGTTGTCCCGCAGGAAGGTGAACCCCACCCCGCTGTCCCGGATGTGCTGCTCGGTCCCCCAGTGGTCCCTGGCGAGCGTGAAGGTCGCATCCGGAGCAGCGCCGTAGAACGAGATGTACACGATGTGCCGCACCCCCGCCCGCACAGCCGCGTCCACGAAGATCCGGTGCTGCTCCACCCGATCCGGCGCCTCCGAAGCGGACACCATCAACACCGTCCCCGCCCCCTCCAGCCCACCCCGCACCGCGTCGAAGTCGGCGTAAGAGGCCTCGACGACCTCGGCCAGGTCCAATCGAGGCGCCCGGCTCCGGTCCCGGACCACCAACCGCTGCGCCACCCCCCTCTGCGCCAACCGCCGGGCAACGCGCCCACCCAACTGCCCCGTGGCACCCGTCACCGCGATCACAGAGGACATCCCGACTCCCAACCTCGCCCAACGCCTCGCTCACCCTCCCACCCCGCCCACACCCGCGCAGGGTCGGCCTGCGGACCACGTCACCCGGTGCCGTGGCGCTGGTCGTAGCCCCGCTGGCAGTCCTGGATCTCCTCCGCGTGGGCTGTCGTCCAGTCGTAGAGGTGGCCGAAGGGTTCTCGCAGGGACGCGCCGAGCGGGGTGAGGGAGTACTCCACCCCGACGGGTGAGGTCGGCAGCACGCGCCGCTCGATCATCCCGTTGCGCTCCAGGCGGCGCAGGGTCTGGGTCAGCACGCGCTGGGTCACGCCTTCCAGGCGGCGCTTGATGTGGTTGAACCGGTGGGGCTCCTCCAGGACGGCCATCACCATCATCGACCACTTGTCCGCGATCTGGTCCAGGATCGGGCGGCTGGGGCAGTCGACCCGGAACACGACGTCGGTGTCCGGGGCGGGGCGTGCGGTGGCCATGTCGGTATCCTCCACGATCCTTGCGATCCCGAGAGTGCGTTCTTGACGCCGCGCAGCGACCGTCCCAGTCTAGGTATGCATCAGGAACTTAGCCGCCTGACAGGTACCGACTGGAGACCCCGTGCACCACGACGCCTATGCGACCCTGCGAGTGGGCCACGAGGCGGGCATCGTCCGCGTCACCCTCGACAACCCGCCCGTCAACGTCCTCGACGTCGCCCTCATGGCCGACCTCCGACGGCTGCTGACCGGGCTCCGCGACGACGACTCGGCCCGGGTGATCGTCTTCGACAGCGCTGACCCGGACTTCTTCATCGCCCACGTCGACATGACCCTCGTCGACGCCCCGGACGCCTTCGACGACCTCGCGGCGGACACCCCCGAGGGCGTCAACGTCTTCCAGTCCCTGGGCGAACTGCTCCGCCACCAACCCCAGGTCACCATCGTCAAGCTCGCCGGTGTGGCCCGCGGCGGCGGCGCGGAGTTCGTCACCGCGGCCGACATGGCCTTCGCCGCGGTCGACCGCGCCGGGCTCGGCCAGGTCGAGGCCCTCATGGGCATCGTCCCCGGGGGCGGCGGCACCCAGTACCTCGCCGACCGGATCGGCCGCAACCGCGCCCTGGAGGTCGTGCTCGGCGCCGACCTGCACGACGCCCGCACCGCCGAGCGCTACGGCTGGGTCAACCGCGCCATCCCCGCCGACCACCTCGACGCCTTCGTCGACCGCCTCGCCCACAACATCGCCGCCCTGCCCGACGGCGTCATCGCCGCCGCCAAGCGCGCCATCACCCCCACCGACCTCACCGCGGGCTACCTCCGCGAACACGACGCCTGGGCAGGCCAGATCGCCCGCCCCGCAGCCGAACACCTCATCCGAGCAGGCCTGACCCACGGCGCCCAAACCCGCGACGGCGAACACGACCTGGAGACCCTGCTCCGCACCCTGGTCGCCTGACCCCACCCCACCCCACTCCTTTAACCCCAACCC
>NZ_MKQR01000011.1:297605-378680 GCF_001940455.1 Actinokineospora bangkokensis
GCCAGCAAAGAAAATCCCGGATCTTTTGCTCTTCCCTGGAGCCCGAAGCCGAAGGCGAGGCGAGGCGCCCCCCACCCAGAGCCAGCACAGCCCCCACGTCACCCAGAAGACGTACGCCGGAACGAGAACCGCTGGTCCTCCCCCACCCGGTCCGGATCCACGTCGAACACCGCGTCCGGGTCGTCCAGCAGCACCACCAACGCCCCCCGCACCGTCCGGATGTCCGTGGCGAGGTGCGCCCCCAACCCGCGCAGCGTCGTCCACCCCCGCCCCAGCGGCCCGGCCGGGTCCTCCGCCAACCGCATGACCGCCGAGGCGACCTGCCACCGCTGCCTGCACGCGCAGTCCCGCAGCCACGCGCGCGCCTCCTCCCCCAGCTCGAACACCTCACTCGGGTCGGGCGGGTCCAGGTTCAGCCGGTAGCGCTCCCCCCGCCGCTGCAACAACCCGCACGCCACCAGGTAGTCCAGCGCCCGGCCGACCGTGCAGGGTGCCGCGACCCCCAGCTGCGCGGCGTACCCGTCGACCTCCGCCAACCGCTGCTCGTGGTCGGCCAGGATGCCCGCGTTGACCTGCTCGACCGTCCTGCCCCCGGACTCGTCGAGCGGGGAGCGCGCGCACATCTCGTCGAAGTCCTCGGCGGTGAACAGATCGACCTCGCCCCACGGTTCCCCGGTGGCCAGCACCGCCGCGGCCACCTCGTCCGCGGTGACCTCCCGCGCCCTGCAGAAAGGGTGGAGAACGGCGTGCACCCCCGGGGGCAGGAACCGCACCCAGCCGCCGTTGACGAGCAGTTCTCCCAGCCATTCGGCCACTGTCCGCTCTCCCATGGGAGCCACCCTAACGCCCCGCGCAACCCGGTGCGGAAAGCGGGAAAGCACCCTATCCACCTCTGAAACGCAATTCCCGGGACCGAACTCCGCGACCTCGAACAATGCCCGGGAGTCATTTCACGAAATGAGACTCCTCAGCCGTCCTCGCGCACCCACGGGAACAGCGTGCGCTCCCACACCGCCCCCAGGGTGGCGACCACCGCCGCCTCGGCGGGCTCCGGCGCGCCGGGGAGGTTCGCGAGCATGTGGTGGACGTTCATCGTCATCAGCGCCCTGGCGGTGGCGGGCGCGTCCAGCTCCGGTGCCGCCGCGGCGACCTTCTCCGCCGCCACCGCCACCAGGGGCTCGACCATGCCCGCCCAGACCCGCGCGGCATCCGGGTCGTGGGCGGACGCGGTGGCCAGGGCCCGCAGGGTCATGCCGTGCCGCCGGTACAGCGCGGCCGCCTCGCGCAGGGCGGCGCGCCCGGAGGCGATCGGGTCCGCGGCGTCGCGCCAGCGGGTGAGCGCCCGGTCTGCGTCGGCGCGCAGGGGCGCGAGCAGGGCGGCGAGCAGGTCCGCCCGGTCGCGGAAGTACACGTAGAAGGACTTGCGGGACAGGGTGGTGCGCTCCATGACCGCGCTCACCGTGGCCTCGTGCGCGGGCCGCTCGGCCAGCAACGCCGCGGCCGCGTCCAGGATCTCCGCCCGCGCCTGCGCGGGCGCCCGCCTGCGCCGGGGCGCGCCGCCGCCCGCCCCCACCGCCGTTGTTGCCACGGTGGCAGTATAGCCGGCAGGCTTACTGCCACTGTGGCATTACGAGGTCAGGAGCTTGTCGTGGAGATCATCAACAGCCGGGTCGCCGCCCTGCGCGCGCTGTCGGCGCCGCAGTGGTACGCGCTGGTCGTGGGCGCCTTCCTGCTCATCAGGGGCACCACGACGCTCATCGCCGGTGCGGACTTCTCGCTGCCCGGCAGCGGGTGGCGGGCGGTGCCGCAGGTCCTCGTCGCGCTCCTGCTGCTCGCGGCGCTGCCCCGCCCGGCGGTGGCGTGGCGCGCGGTGCTCGCGGTGGGGTGCCTCTACGCGGCGGAGGCGGTGATCGGCAACCTCGACGGCGGTGACATCCTCGGCGTCATCCCCGTCGACGCCCGCGACCGCGTCGTGCACCCCACCCTGGCCGTGCTGGCCCTGCTCGCCGTGCTCGCGCGGTTCCGCCGCCGGGGCTGAGCCCCCGGGCGGCGCGGCCGAGCACCCAGGGACACCGCCCGCACACGGGACGAGCCCGGTCGATCACGGGGATCGACCGGGCTCGTCGCGCGGTGCCGGTGCCGGGCCTGGGGATCAGGCCAGGTCGAAGCGGTCCAGCTCCATGACCTTCGTCCAGGCGGCGACGAAGGCGTCGGTGAAGCGCTCGCGGCCGTCCTCGCTGGCGTAGACCTCGGCGAGGGCGCGCAGCTGGGAGTTGGAGCCGAAGATGAGGTCGACCGCGGTGGCGGTCCACTTCACCTCGTCGGTGGCGACGTCGCGGATCTCGTAGACGTTCTCCTCCGTCTCCGAGGCCTTCCACCGGGTGCCCGGGGAGAGCAGGTTGGTGAAGAAGTCGTTGGTCAGCACGCCCGGGCGGTCGGTGAACACACCGTGCTGGGTGGTGCCGAAGTCGGCACCGAGGGCGCGCAGGCCGCCCACCAGGACGGTCATCTCCGGCGCGGACAGGCTGAGCATGTACGCGCGGTCGACCAGCAGCACCTCGGGCTGGAGCTTCTCGCCCGCCCGCAGGTAGTTGCGGAAGCCGTCGGCGCGCGGCTCCAGGACGGCGAAGGACTCGACGTCGGTGTCCTCCTGGGCGGCGTCGGTGCGGCCCGGGTGGAACGGCACGGTGACCTCGGAGCCCGCGTCGCGCGCGGCCTTCTCGACCGCGGCCGAGCCCGCCAGCACGATCAGGTCGGCCAGGGAGATCTTCGCCCCGCCCGCCGCGTTGAACTCCTGCTGGATGGACTCCAGCTTCTCCAGCACCGGCGCCAGCTTCTCGGGCTGGTTGACCTCCCAGCCGCGCTGGGGCTCCAGCCGGATGCGGGCGCCGTTGGCGCCACCGCGCTTGTCGGTGGAGCGGAAGCTCGCCGCCGAGGCCCACGCGGTGCTGACCAGCTGCGAGGTGGTCAGGCCGGAGTCGAGGACCTTGGCCTTGAGCGCGGCGATGTCGGCCTCGCCCACGAGCTCGTGGTCGACCGCGGGCACCGGGTCCTGCCACAGCTGCGGCTCGGCCACCCACGGGCCCAGGAAGCGGCTGACCGGGCCCATGTCGCGGTGCAGCAGCTTGTACCAGGCCTTGGCGAAGGCCAGCGCGAACTCGTCGGGGTGCTCCAGGAAGCGGCGCGAGATCTTCTCGTAGGCCGGGTCGACGCGCAGCGACAGGTCGGTGGTGAGCATGGTCGGCTTGTGCTTCTTGGCCGGGTCGAACGGGTCCGGGATGATCTCCTCGGCGTCCTTGGCCACGTACTGCTTGGCGCCGCCGGGGCTGGTGGTCAGCTCCCACTCGTAGCCGAAGAGGATCTCGAAGAAGCGGTTGCTCCACTGGGTCGGCTTGTCGGTCCAGGTGACCTCCAGGCCGCTGGTGATCGCGTCGGCGCCCTTGCCGCTGCCGTGCGTGCTCAGCCAGCCCAGGCCCTGCGACTCCAGCGGGGCGCCCTCGGGCTCCGGGCCGACGTGGTTGTCGGCGATGCCCGCGCCGTGGGTCTTGCCGAAGGTGTGGCCACCGGCGATGAGGGCGACGGTCTCCTCGTCGTTCATCGCCATCCGGCCGAAGGTCTCGCGGATGAAGTGCGCCGCGGCGGCCGGGTCGGCGTTGCCGCGCGGGCCCTCGGGGTTGACGTAGATCAGGCCCATCTCGGTGGCGCCCACCTCGGGGGCCATCTCGTTGTCGCTGACGTAGCGCTCGTCGCCCAGCCAGGCGTCCTCGGGGCCCCAGAAGATCTCCTCGGGCTCCCACACGTCCTCGCGGCCGAAGCCGAAGCCGAAGGTCGTGAAGCCCATGGACTCCAGCGCGACGTTGCCGGCGAGCACGAGCAGGTCGGCCCAGGAGACCTGCTGGCCGTACTTCTGCTTGACCGGCCACAGCAGCCTGCGGGCCTTGTCCAGGTTGGCGTTGTCCGGCCAGCTGTTGAGCGGGGCGAAGCGCTGACCGCCGTCGCCCGCGCCACCGCGGCCGTCGTGGATGCGGTAGGTGCCCGCGGCGTGCCAGCTCATGCGGATCATCAGGCCGCCGTAGTGGCCGAAGTCGGCGGGCCACCAGTCCTGCGAGGTGGTCAGCACGTCGGTGATGTCGCGCTTGAGGGCGTCGACGTCGAGGCCCGCGAACGCCTTGGCGTAGCTGAAGCCGCCGCCGAGCGGGTTGCCCTTCGACGAGTGGGCGTGCAGCACCGACAGGTCGAGCTGGTTGGGCCACCAGTCGCGGTTGGTGCGCGGGCGGCCGCCGCCGCGCGGGGTCGGGGCGCTGATCGCCGGGTTCTCGCTCTCGCTGCCGTGCGAGGTCACCGAGTCGTGCGCGACCGGGCAGCCCTCCGCCGCCTTCTGGTCCACGCCCTGAGCGCTGGAGGGCGTGTTCGTGGCGTCGCTCATCTGCGTCCTTCCGAGCTGGTGCTTGATCTGTGCCGGGTGTCGGCCTGGTGGTGCTGGTGGTGCGGGTGTTCTGTCGGTGCGGTGTGGTCCGGTGCCGGGTGGATCATGGACGAGGGGTCACCCGGCCGCGCAGGCGGGGCAGGTGCCCCAGAACACGACCTCGGCCTCGTCGAGCTGGTAGCCGTGGTCGTCGGCGGCGGTGAGGCAAGGGGCGTGCCCGGTCACGCAGTCGACGTCCTCGATCGCGCCGCAGGAGCGGCAGACGACGTGGTGGTGGTTGTCCCCCACCCGCGTCTCGTAGCGCGCGATGGCGCCCGCGGGCTGGATGCGGCGCACCAGCCCCGCGTCGGTGAGCGCGCGCAGGACGTCGTAGACCGCCTGGTGGGAGACCGTGGGGTGGTCCACGCGCACCAGCGAGATGACGGTGTCGGTGTCGACGTGCGGGTGGTCGTGCAGCGCCGCGAGCACCGCCACCCTGGGCCGGGTCACCCGCAACGAGACCGCCCGCAGCTGGGTCTCGTAGTCGGTCACGCCCCCACCCTAGGACGTTTTTTGGAGCAGTTCAAATATCGGCGCCGGGTTCACCCGATCACGTGACCCACGTCTCAGACGAGGTCCTCCAGCGGCCTGCCCTGGTCGGCCAGCCGGTCCGCGTCGACGGGCGTGCCCTGGCTGATCAGCGCCTTGAAGACCTCGGTGACGTCCCAGACGTTGACGTTCATCGCGGCGATGACGCGGCCGCCGCTGGTCCAGAACGCGATGAACTCCCGCTTGCCCAGGTCGCCGCGCACCACCACCCGGTTGTCCGGCCCGGCGTGCCCGGTGTACTCCATGCCCAGGTCGTACTGGTCGGTGAAGAAGTAGGGCAGCTCGTCGTAGGCGTCGTCCTCGCCCAGCAGGGTCGCCGCGGCCGTCGTGGGCTGGTTGAGCGCGTTGGCCCAGTGCTCCACGCGCACCCGCCCGCCCAGGGTCGGGTGCTCGGCGTTGGCGATGTCCCCGACGGCGAGGACGTCCGGGTCGCTGGTGCGCAGCGCGGCGTCGACGAGCACGCCGTTGTCAACCGCCAAGCCCGCCTCCTCAGCCAGCCGGGTGTTGGGCGCGGCGCCGATGCCGACGACCACCGCGTCGGCCTCGACGCGCTCGCCACCGATGACCACCGAGGGCTTGCGGCCGGGGGTGATCTGCTCGATCTTCGTGCCCAGCCGCAGGTCGACGCCGTGCTCGGTGTGCAGGTCCGCGAACACCTGGGCGATCTCGCGGCCCAGGACCGCCAGCAGCGGCAGCTCGGCGGACTCCACGACGGTGACGCGCGCGCCCGCCTGGCGCGCCGCGGCGGCGACCTCCAAGCCGATCCAGCCCGCGCCCACCACGACGACGTGCTTGTCCGGCTCCAGCAGCGCCTTGATGCCGTCGGCGTCCTCGGCCCGGCGCAGGTAGTGCACGCCCTCGGCCCCCGGCTCGGCGCCCGCGAGCGGCCGGGGGCTCGCGCCCGTGGCCAGGACGAGCTTGTCGTAGTCCAGGGTGGACCCGTCCGCCAGCTCCACCTGGTGCTCGGCGCGCCGGATGGCGGTGGCGGCGGTGCCCAGGCGCAGGTCGACGTCGTGCTCGGCGTACCACTCCTCGGGATGGACGTAGGCGTCGTCGAACCCGGCCTTGCCCGCCAGGTAGTCCTTCGACAGCGGGGGCCGCTCGTAGGGACGGCGGCGCTCGTCGCCCACCAACGTGATCGAGCCCCGGTAGCCCTTGTCCCGCAAGGCCTCGGCGGTCTTGGCACCCGCCAGGCCCGCGCCGACGATCACGATGCTGTTCACGGTCACGGAAGGTCCTCCCACCAGGCGCACGACCCCGCAAGCATCGCCCACCCGCGCGCGGTCCACACCTCGAAGCGGGCGCCGCGGGTCAGAAGGCGTAGCGGACGCGCAGGTACGGCGCCTTCGCCGCCAGGAGTTCGAGGAACTGCTCCAGGTACCGGCGCTTGAGGTCGTGGCGGTAGCGCACGTTCACCCCGCCGTTGCCGCTGCGCTTGGTCTCCTGCACCGCGGGGCGCCACAGCAGCTGTTCCGCCCGCGGGTGCCAGCCCAGGTTCACCCGGTGCAGGCCCTCGTTGTGGGTGAGCATGATGACCTCGGCGGCGAGCTGGTCGCGGGTGGCCGGGGCGGTGGCGTCGCCGAGGGCGTCGAACAGCTCGGCCCAGCGCCCCAGCCAGCCGTCCTCGACCACCACCGGGCTGAGGTTGACGTGCACCTCGTAGCCCGCCGCGGCGAAGTCGTCGAGGGCGGCGAGCCGCTGCGCCACCGGGGTCGTGCGGACGTCGAGCAGCTTCGCGGTCTCCCCCGGCATCAGCGAGAAGCGGACGCGGGTGCGGCCGCGGGGGTCCCAGTCGAGCAGGTCGCGGTTGACGAACTTCGTCGCGAACGACGCCTTGGCCGTCGGCTGCCCGCGGAAGAGCGCCACCAGGTCGCGGACGTTGTCGCTGACCAGCGCGTCGGCCGAGCAGTCGGAGTTCTCCCCGATGTCGTAGACCCAGGCGTCGCGGTCGCACTGGTTGGGCTCGGGCTTGGTCCCCTGCCTGCGGATGTGCCGGGTGAGGTAGCCGGTGATCTGCTCGATGTTGGCGAAGACGGTGATGGGGTTGGAGTAGCCCTTGTGCCGGGGGACGTAGCAGTAGGCGCAGGCCATCGCGCAGCCGTTCGCGGTGGACGGCGCGATGAAGTCGGCCGAGCGGCCGTTCACCCTGGCCGTCAGCGACTTCTTGACCCCCAGCACCAGCGCCTCGCGCTTGATGCGCACCCAGCGCCGCACGTTGGTCTCGTCCCCGTGCAGCTCCGGGATGTTCCAGTGGCTCGCGACCGCCACCCGCTCGGCGGCGGGGAACCGGTCGAGCACCGCCTGCCCGCGCGGCAGCGCGGCCGCGGCGGGCTCGTAGTAGATGCGCGAGGGTTCCAGCAGTGCTCGGTCCACACCAGCGAGTCTCCCCCCGCCCACCGACAACCCCGGCCGGGCGGGGCTCGCCGCCGCTACGGGCGGTCGCCGCCGGGGGTCCGGTAGCCCGTGAAGGTGACAGCCCTCCGGGTGTGGAACCCGAGCTTGTCGTAGAGCGCGAGCGCCGCGGCGTTGGCGTCCGCGACGTGCAGGAAGGGACGTTCACCCCGCTCGGTGATGCGGGCGACGAGGGCGTCGACCAGGCGCGCGGCGTGCCCCCGCCCGCGCGCGCCCGGCGCGGTGCAGACAGCGCTGATCTCGGTCCACCCCGGCGGGCGCAGCCGTTCGCCTGCCATCGCCACCAGCCGCCCGCCGTCGCGGACGCCCAGGTAGGTGCCCATCTCGACGGTGCGCTCCCAGAAGGGCCCGGGGTGGGTCTCGGCGACCAGGCGCAGCATCTCGGGCACGTCGCGGGCGCCGAGTTCGACGACCCCGCCCCCGACCGGGCGCGGCGGCGCCCCCTCCGGCCAGACGAGTTGGCGGCCTTCCAGGACGAAGACGGGGTCCCACCCGGCGGGCGGGCGTGCCGGGCAGCTGAACATGTCCGCGAAGGCACCGGGCCCCAGCAGCTCGGCCAGGTCGGCCCAGTCCCGCTGGCCCGCGCCCGCGGGCAGGGCGGAGAAGGTGGCAACCCCGGGCAGGTAGGTGGCGGCCCGGCCGTGGTGGCGCCCGAGGTGCGCGTGGTGGCCGCGCAGCGACGCCCCCACCGGGTCGTCGAGCACGGCGTCGTCCGAGGTCACCGGGAGCCCGAGCACCGGCCCAACCTATATCCGGTGGTTTCCGCGCACCCCGCCCGGGCATCCTGGGCCCATGATCGGGAAGCTGCGCAGCGTGGTGCTGGACTGCAAGGAGCCGAGGGCGCTGGCCGCCTTCTACGCCGAGGTCCTGGGGGGCCGGGTCGAGGCGGACGACGACACCTGGGTGGTGCTCACCGACCCGGCGGGCAGGCGGCTGGCCTTCCAGCTGGCCCCGGAGCACGCGGCCCCGGAGTTCCCCGACCCGCGCGGCTCCCAGCAGTTCCACCTCGACATCCGGGTGGACGACGTGGACGAGGCCGAGCGCGCGGTGCTGGTGCTGGGCGCCACCAAGGTCCACGAACCCGACCCCGAGGAGCGCTTCCGCGTCTACCGCGACCCGGCGGGCCACACGTTCTGCCTCGTCTGGAGCGTGCTGGAAGGCGACGTCTGACCGGTCCTCCGCGCGGGGCATCCCGGCTGCGGGTGGATGCTCCACCGGGGTCGTCCCGCGGCAATTTGGTTGCAATACTCCACTAACGCTGTTAGGAAAGAGGGGTCGCCCACCCCCTCCGGAGGCAGCCCGCATGACCGAGACGCTGGCGAGCGCGAGCGAGCCGTCCGCCGAGCACCTGCCGCGGCACCCCGCCCCGCGCGCGGCCGGGTGCCCGTTCGACCCGCCGCCCGCCCTGCACGCCCTGCAGGCGGAGTCCCCGGTGTCGCGGGTGCGGATCTGGGACGGCAGCACGCCCTGGTTCATCACCCGCCACGACCACGTGCGCGCCCTGCTCGGGGACCCCAGGGTGAGCGCGGACCCGCGCCGCCCCGGCTACCCGCACCGCAACGCCGTGGGCGCCGCCGCGCGGGACGTCGAGGAGCGCACGTTCCTCACCATGGACGACCCGGAGCACGCCACCCACCGGCGGATGGTGACCGCGCCCTTCGCCATCAAGCGGGTCGAGGCGCTGCGGCCGCAGGTGCAGCGGTTCGTCGACGAGCGGATCGACGCCATGCTGGCCGGGCCCAACCCCACCGACCTGGTGGAGGCGTTCGCGCTGCCGGTGCCCAGCCTGGTGATCTGCGCGCTGCTCGGCGTCCCCTACGCCGACCACGACCTGTTCCAGCGCAACACCCAGGTGCTCGTGCGGGCGGGGTCCACCCCGGCGCAGGTGCGCGACGCGCTCGTCGCGCTCACCGGGTACCTGGACGGGCTGATGGGCGACAAGATCGCCGACCCGGGTGACGACCTGCTGTCGACCCTGGCCACCGAACAGGTCGCCACCGGGCGGATGACGCGGCGGGAGGCCGCGCGGATGGGCGTGCTGCTGCTCGCCGCGGGGCACGAGACCACCGCCAACATGATCTCCCTGGGCACGGTCGCCCTGCTGCGCAACCCCGAGCAGCTGGCGCTCATCCGCGACACCGACGACCCGGCCGTGCTCGCGGGCGCGGTCGAGGAGCTGCTGCGCTACCTCAACATCACTCACTCCGGGCGCAGGCGCGTCGCCCTGGCCGACATCGAGGTGGGCGGGCAGACCATCCGCGCGGGCGAGGGCATCATCCTGGCGGGCGACATCGCCAACCGGGACCCCGAGGCGTTCCCCGACCCCGACCGGCTCGACCTCACCCGCCGCGCGCGCCACCACGTCGCCTTCGGCTACGGCGTGCACCAGTGCCTCGGGCAGCCGCTGGCCAGGGTGGAGCTCCAGATCGCCTACAAGTCGCTGTACTCGCGCGTCCCGACGCTGGCCATGGCGGTCGACGTCGACGAGCTGCGGTTCAAGCACGACGGCCTCGTCTACGGGGTCTACGAGCTGCCCGTCACCTGGTGACGGCGGCGGGGAGGGAGCGGCGGTGAGGGCCATCGCCATCGCCGGGGCCGCCGCGGCCGGGATCTCCGCGGCGGAGACCCTGCGCCGGGAGGGCTTCGACGGCACGATCACCCTCGTCGACCCCGAGCGCCACCAGCCCTACGACCGGCCGCCGCTGTCCAAGCAGGTGCTCGACGGCACCTGGCCGGTGGAGCGGATCGCCCTGCGCGGCCCCGACCGCCTCGTCGACCTCGGCCTGGACCTGCGCCTGGGCACCGCCGCGGCGGGCCTGGACGTGGCGAACCGGGTGCTGGCGCTCGACGACGGCACCGAACTCGGCTTCGACGGGCTCGTCATCGCCACCGGCGTGCGCCCGCGCGGGCTGCCCGGCGGCGGTGGCGCGCACGTGCTGCGCACCCTCGACGACGCGCTGGCCCTGCGCGCCCGGCTCACCCCCGGGGCCCGGCTCGTGGTGGTGGGCGCCGGTTTCCTCGGCACGGAGGTCGCCGCCGCGGCCCGCGTGCTCGGCGCGGAGGTCACGCTCGTCGAACCCACTCCGGTCCCGTTGGCGCCGGTGGTGGGCGAGCAGGTGGGCGCGTTCCTGGCGCACATGCACCAGGAGAGGGGCGTCGACCTCCGCCTGGGGGTCGGTGTTGCCGAGTTCCTGCGCCGCGGCGACGCGATCAGCGGTGTGCGGCTCACCGACGGCTCGCACGTGCCCGCGGACGACGTCCTCGTGGCGATCGGCTCGCACCCGAACACCGAGTGGCTGGCGGACAGCGGCCTCACCGTCACCGACGGCGTGGTGTGCGACGAGTTCACCGCCGCGGCACCGGGCGTCCACGCCGCGGGTGACGTCGCCCGCTGGCACAACCCGTTGTTCGGCACCGACATGCGCGTCGAGCACCGCACCAACGCCGCCGAGCAGGCGGTGGCCGCCGCGCGCAACCTCCTGCACCCCGGGGCGCCCAAGCCCTTCGCGCCCATCCCGTACTTCTGGTCCGACCAGTACGACCTGAAGGTGCGCGCCTTCGGCGCCCTCCGCGGCCACGACGAGGCCCGCGTGGTCGCGGGCGGGTTCGACGGGGGCGGCGTGCTCGTGGCCTACCGCACCGGCGACACCGTCACCGGCGCGCTGTCCATCAGCATGCCCCCCAAGGCGCTGCACCGCTGGCGGGCCGCCATCGCCGCCCGCACCGACTGGGCCCGCGCGACCTCCGACCCGTCGCCCGCCTGAGCGCGCTCACCCTCCCGCTCGTTGGAACGGCAGGTTTCTCCCGCCGGATTCGGGTAATCCGCCTCAGCGGACGGGGGTACCGTCCACTGCGGATGGAGGCGTTCATGACGGAGCTGGCGAGGGTGCCGGTGCTGGGGACCGGCGCACCGCTGCCGCGGGTGGTGCGGCTCCCGGGGGTGTACCGCACGCAGGAGGACACCGCTTTCCTGGCCTCGGTCGCGCTGGCCGAGCCGCTGCCCGCCGGGACGCGCGTGCTCGACGTGTGCACCGGCACGGGCGCGCTGGCCGTCGCCGCCGCGCGGGCAGGGGCCGAGCACGTGCTGGCCGTGGACATCGGCAGGCGCGCGGTGTGGACGACCAGGCTCAACGCCCGGCGCCACCGCGTCCCGGTGACCGCGCGGCGCGTCTCGGCGCTGGACCTGGTGCCGGAGCGCGGTTTCGACCTCGTGCTGGCCAACCCGCCGTACGTGCCCTGCGCCGAGCCGGGCGTGCCGTCGGGGTGCGACCGGGCGTGGGACGCGGGTCCGCTCGGCCGCGACCTGGTGGACCCGCTGTGCGACGCGATGCCCGCGCTGCTCAGCGACCGCGGTGTGATGATGATGGTGCACTCGGAGGTCACCGGCGTGGACGCGACACTGGACCGCCTGCGGGCGCACGGCCTCACGGCCGAGGTCGCCGCGCGCACGACCATCCCCTTCGGACCCGTGATGCGCGAGCGCGCCGACTTCCTCGCCGCCGTGGGGCTCATCGAGCCCGGTCAGTCCACCGAGGACCTGGTGGTCGTCCGTGCCACCCGCTGACCCCCGACCCCAGCGCCCGGACGCCGTCCGCGTCGCGGTCGACCCCGGCGGGCCCGTCCTGGTGGAGGGGCCCGTCGAGGTGCGGTTGCCGGACGGCACCACCGCCCGCTCCGACCGCTTCCAGGTCGCGATCTGCGCGTGCAGGCGCTCGAAGACCTACCCCTTCTGCGACACCAGCCACCGGCGCAAGGTGCGCACCCCGCAGGAGCGCACCCCCGCCGGTGGCCGGGACGGCGGTCAGAGCGGCAGCAGCAGCGACGAGCGCCCCGCCGACCACTGACCCATCAGGTGCTCGGCGAGCCGGGCCTCCAGGAAGTCGGTGGCCTGCGCCCCGAAGACCACGTCGGCCGCCAGGTCCGGCTGCTGGTCGAGCAGGCCACCGACGACCTCCGTGCGCATCACCTGCTCGTGCACGGCGTCGGCCTCGATGTGCTCGGTGTAGAAGTGCGTGCAGGCCGGGTCCGCGCCCAGGCGCCGCAGCGCGGCGGCCATCCGCTGCGCGCTGGGGCCGGTGCTGATCTCCGCGGCGGCGAAGTGGCCCACCAGGGCCGCCCGCCAGCGCCGGTGGAGCCCGAACAGCGACATCATGTTCACCGTCGCGATGGACTGCGCGGGGGCGTGGTCGAGGTAGTGCAGGTACCCCGGGTCGAGCCCGGCGCCGACGAGCAGGTCGGCGTAGAGCTGGGCGTGCACCCGCTCGGCGCGGCCACCGCCGTACTCGTCGAACTCCACCGCCACCAGCGCCGCCTTGGGCCTGCCGTGCAGCCTTGGGATCGCCCAGGCGTGCGGGTCGGCCTCCTTGAGGTGGTAGACCGACCGGTGGGCGAAGTACTCGCGCACGTGCCACCACTCCCCCTCGTCCCGCAGGAAGTGGCTCACGCCGTTGCCCGGCACCGGCTCGACGAGCAGCGCCCCCAGTTCGTCCGCCACGTCCGCGCCGCCGCGCACACCCGCGCGCAGGGCCTCCAGGAACGCGGCCTCCAGTCGGGCGCGCACGGCCAGCAGGCCCGGGTCCCACTCCCACGCGGGGTCGACCCCCGCCCACCCCCGGTAGTGCAGCTCGTAGCAGACGTGCAGGGCCAGCTGCGCGTCCTCGCCCAGCGGGTTGACGACCTCGCCGGTGGCGGGCAGCGGCGCGCCGGGTGGTTCGCGCAGCGCGGCGAGCACGGCGGCGGACAGCTCGCCGCGGGCGCAGGGCAGCGCCGGTGAAGCGTCTGCGGTGGTGGTCCCGGTCGGGGCGGCTGCGGTCATGGTGGGGCGTCCTCCTCTTCGTCGACTTCGGACTACCCACATCCGCTCGTCCCACCCGTGGTTTCGCGCGCGTGGCGCGGGGTAGTGCCGGTGCGGGAGGATGGCCGTGAGGATGGTGACGGGGTGGAGGTCGTGGGCGCGGTGAGCGGTGCGGAGTCGGTGGACGCCGTGGTGGTGGGCTCGGGCCCCAACGGCCTGACCGCGGCGGCGGTGCTGGCCGACGCCGGGTGGGACGTGCTGGTGCTCGAAGCCGCCGACGAGCCGGGCGGGGCCGTGCGCACCGCCGAGCTCACCGAACCGGGTTTCCGGCACGACCTGTTCAGCGCCTTCCACCCGCTCGGGGCGGCCTCGCCCCCGCTGCGCGCCCTGGAGCTGGAGCGCCACGGCCTGCGCTGGCGGCACGCCCCCCAGGTGCTCGCGCACGTGCTGCCCGACGACCGGGTGGCCGTGCTGTCGCGGGACCCGGAGCGCACGGCGGACTCCCTCGACGGGTTCGCCCGCGGCGACGGCCACCGCTGGCAGGCGCTGCACCGCCAGTTCCGCGAGATCCGCGACGACCTGCTCCAAGCCCTGCTGACGCCGTTCCCCCCGGTGCGGGCGGGGACGCGGCTGCTGCGCTCGCTGGGCGTTGGCGGTGCCCTGCGCTCTGCCAGGACCCTGACGATGCCCGCCCGGCGGTTCGTTGACGAGATGTTCGACGGTGAGGGCGCGAAGCTGCTCATCGCGGGCAACGCCCAGCACACCGACCTCGGGCCGGACCAGTCCGCGAGCGCGGTGTTCGGCTGGTTGCTGTGCATGCTCGGCCAGGACATCGGTTTCCCCGTCCCCGAGGGCGGCGCAGGCTCGCTCGCGGCGGCCCTGGTGCGGCGGGTGGAGTCCGCGGGCGGGCAGGTGCGCTGCTCGCAGCGGGTCGAGCGGGTGCTGGTGGAGCACGGGGCCGCGGTGGGGGTGCGCACCGCCGGTGGCGCCACCGTCCGCGCCAAGGTCGTGCTCGCGGACGTCCCCGCCCCGACGCTGCTGCTCGACCTGGTCGGCGCCGAGCACCTGCCGCCCACCGTGGTGCGCGACCTGCGCCGCTTCCAGTGGGACGACGCCACGCTGAAGGTGGACTGGGCGCTGCGCGGGCCCATCCCGTGGCGCAACCGGGACGCGGCGGGCGCGGGCACGGTGCACCTCGGCGTCGACCTCAACGGGCTGGCCACCGCCACCAACGACCTGCGCTGCGGCCGGGTGCCCGAGCACCCCTTCCTGCTCATGGGCCAGATGACCACCGCGGACCCCACCCGCTCCCCGGCGGGCACCGAGACGGCCTGGGCCTACACCCACCTTCCGCACGACCAGGACTGGACGGCCGAGGAGCTGGTCCGCGTCGCGGACCGGGTGGAGGCCGTGGTCGAGCGGCACGCCCCGGGGTTCAAGGACCTCGTGGTGGGCCGGTTCGTCGCCGGGCCCCCGCACCTGGAGTCGGTGAACCCGAGCCTGGTGGGCGGGTCGATCAACCAGGGCACGTCCGGCATCCACCAGCAGCTCGTCTTCCGGCCCACCCCGGGCCTGGGCAGGGCCGACACGGTCGTCCCCGGCCTGTTCCTGGCAGGCGCCTCCGCGCACCCGGGCGGCGGCGTGCACGGCGCGGCGGGCGCGAACGCGGCCCGCGCCGCCCTGGCGTCGCGTTCCTGGTACGGCCCCGCCTACCGGGCGGGCGTGCGGGCCGCGCTCCGCGCCATCACCAGCTGACTCCGAGCCAACTCGGTCCTGCGGACCTGCCGTGTCGCGGCAGGCCCGCAGGACCTCGCGGCTACCCCTCCCGGCCGGTGGCCAGAGCGGTCAGCCGCGCCAGGCTCTCCCGGTTGCGGCGGACGAGCAGCAGGTCGCGGAGGGGTTGCGGCACCAACTTCCCCGGACCGCTGCGCGCCTGCTCTTTCATCACCACCCGGGTCCGGTCCGGGCCCAGCGCGGTCAGCTCGACGCGCACCACGGCGTCCCCGGCGGGCCACGCGCGCGCGAGCAGTTGCAGCACCCGACCGGGCTCCACCTCGGTGACCTCGGTGGTGTCCTCGATCGTCAGCGGCCACGACCCGACGCTGTGGTGGATCTTCGACCCCACCCCGGGCCACCCGCTGTCGACCTCCCGGATGTGCGTGGCACCCACCACCCACCCGGAGTACAACCACCCGTCGCTCAGCACGGCCCAGACCCGGTCCGCGGGGACGTGCACGATCGCTTCCACCTCAGCCATGTGCGGCCGGGTACCCCGACTTCCCCGCTCGACACCTCCAGTCCGAGCAGCGCCCCGCACACGCGGCGAGGCCCGGTCGGGAAGTCCGACCGGGCCTCGTGCCGGGGTGTCAGGACGCGTGCTCGGGGACGGGCATGCCGTAGGTGGCGAACGCGCTGCGGATCACCGGCATGGCGACGTTGCGCACGCGGGTGCCGCCGGGCGTCGTGCCCTGCTCGCAGCCGAAGTGGGCGTGGCCGTGGACGGCCAGGTCGACACCGCACTCGTCGACGACCTCCCCGAGCTGGTAGCAGCCCAGGAAGGCGTAGATCTCCGGCGGTTCACCCCGCAGGGTGTCGACCGTGGGCGAGTAGTGGGTCAGCGCCACCCGCACGTCGGTGTCCAGTTCGGACAGCGCGGCGCGCAGCCGGTCGGCCCGCTCGATGGTGTGGGCGACGAACGCCTTCATCTCCCGCTCACCGAAGTTGCTGGCGCACTTGCCTGCGAACCCGCCGCCGAAGCCCTTGACCCCGGCGACGCCCAGGGTGTGCCCACCGACCTCCAGGGTCGTCGACTCGCCCTCCAGCACCCGGATGCCGTTGTCCTCCAGCAGCTTGGCGATGTCGTCGCCTTGGTCGCTGTGGTGGTCGTGGTTGCCCAGCACCGACACCACCGGCACCGGCAGGTCGCGGAACTCGTCGGCGACCACGCGGGCCTCGTCCAGCGCGCCGTGCCTCGTCAGGTCGCCGGCCAGCAGCAGCACGTCGGCGTGCTCGGCCAGGTTGTCCAGCGCGGGCCGCAGCGTGCCGCGGGCGTCCTCACCCAGGTGCACGTCACCGACCGCGGCGATGCGGATCATCGCAGCTCCTCCCGGTGGGCGGGTTCGCGGGTGTCGGACACCCGCACGTCGTTGTGCACCTGCAGGCCGGGCGCCTCGTCGGCGAGCACGGCGTCGAGGTCGGAGCGCCGCTGCGCGGTCGCCACCTCCCCGGACAGGTGCACCCGGTCGGCGTTGACGTGCACGCGCACGCCCATCTCGGCGGTGCGCGGGTCCTCGGCCAGCGCGCGCCGCAGCCGCGCGACCAGGTACTGCGGGCTGTCGTCCCGGGGGACCTGCTCGCTCACACCGGGCTCCCTTCCCTCTCGATCACGGACAGCTCTTCCAGCAGGACGAGGAAGGCCTTGGCGTACGCCGACTCCGCGACCTCCACCGCGACCCGCTCCCAGTCGACCTGCTCGCGCAGGTCGCGGGCGATCACCAGCAGCGGCGCGAAGTCGCAGCGGTGCGGGCCGAGCACGAGCAGCTTGTCGACGAGCACGTCGGTGCCGTCGAGCACCTTGGCCCTGGTCGACCCGATGCGCATCACCTCGGCCCGCTCCAGCAGCGCGTCCACCCCGCGGTGGTTGGGCCGGAACACGAGGTCGACGAGCACGTCGCCGTCGTAGACCTTGGTCAGCCAGTCCTCCGGCGGCTCCACCGGGCGCATGCCCGCCTCGACCAGCGCGGCCTGCGCGGCGCGCACCTCGTCCTCCCGGACGAACACGTCGACGTCGTGGTCGGACGGCGGCCCGCCCCGGGCGTAGACGGCGCACCCGCCCGCCACCGCGAACTCGATGCCCGCAGCGTCCAGGGTGGTCACCACCTTGGTCAGCGTCCTCAGCAGAGACGGTTCATCCACGCACTGTGGGATACCCCGAGCCCCCGGGCGGAAACTCCCCCAGGTGGCGTACACCCGGCCGCTCAGCCGAAGAGCGTCTGACCGATGAGGAACACGTTCAGCCCGGAGATCACCAGGGCCACCACCCACCCGGCGGCGGTGGTGGCGCGCCGGTTCACCAGCGCGCCCATGACGTCGCGCCTGCGGCCCAGCAGCACCACGGGCACCAGCGCGAACGGGATGCCGAAGGAGAGCACCACCTGGCTGAGCACGAGCGCCTGGGTCGGGTCCACCCCGAGGACCAGGACGACGAGCGCGGGCGCCATGGTCGCGGCGCGGCGCACCAGCGGGGTGAGCCTGCGGCGCAGGAACCCCGCCATGACGACCTCGCCCGCGTAGGTGCCGACGCTGGAGGCGGCCAGGCCCGAGGCCAGCAGCGCCAGGCCGAAGGCGACCCCGGCGCCGGTGCCCAGGGTGGCGCCCAGGCCCGCGTGCACGTCGGCCAGCGACTCGGCGGGCAGGTCGGTGCCGTGCAGGCTGGCCGCGGCCACGAGCAGCATGCTGACGTTGACCAGACCCGCGACGCCCAAGGCGATGAGCAGGTCGACCAGGCAGGCGCGCAACCGGGTGCGGGGGGCGGCGCCGTTGTCGCGGCGGGCGAGCGCGCTGTGCAGGTAGATGGCGTGCGGCATGACGGTGGCGCCGAGCATGCCGGTGGCGAGCAGGACGCTGTCCGCGCCGTCGAAGGTGGGGACGAGGCCCGCCCCCACGCCGTCGAGCGGGCCCAGCCGGGTGGTCTGGTAGAGGAACCCCGCCAGCACCACGGCCAGCAGGGTCACCACGACCACCTCGAAGCGGCGCCTGCCCGCCGGGGCGACGGCCAGCACCACCAGCGACACCAGGGCGGTGATCAGCGCGGCGGGCACGGTCGGGATGCCGAAGAGCAGGTTGAGCGCGATGGCGGCGCCGACGAACTCCGCGAGGTCGGTGGCGGCGGTGACGACCTCCGCCTGGCCCCACAGCAGCAGCGTCACCGGCCGCGGGTAGTTCTCCCGGCACAGCTCGGGCAGCGTGCGCCCGGTGGCGGTGCCCAGCTTGGCCGCGAGGTACTGCACGAACACGGCGGTGGCGCTCGCGGCCACCACCACCCACAGGAGCAGGTAGCCGTAGCGGGCGCCGCCCGCGGTGTTGGTGGCGAAGTTGCCCGGGTCGACGTAGGCGACCGCGACCACGAACGCCGGGCCCAGCAGCGCGGCGGTCGACCGCAGCCGGGCCAGGGGGCGCACGGGCAGGGCCGCGGGCAGGGCGGAGTCCACCACCGGCCTGTCTCCTCTCGTTGCGGGTGCACCGCGGTGGCCGGGGGCGCGCGCCCCCGGCCACCGGGGATCAGGTGAGCTTCTTGATGGCCTTCTCGATCAGCCCGAGGTTCGCCGGGCTGGTCGCGTAGAGCAGCGGGTCCGGCTTGGGCGCCGAGGCCACGTCACCGAGGGGCTGCGGGTCCTGCAGGTAGCTGAACTCGTGGGTGCCGTCGGGGGCCGGGCCCGACGCCCAGCGGCCCTCGGCGCCGTGGGTGCCGTCGGACAGGTGCCAGATGGTGCCCGCGTGCTCCACGTGCTCCTCGTCGAACAGCGCGCTCGGGGTGACCGGGCCCTCCAGCCCGTCCTCCTGGAGCTCCTCGATCGCGGCCAGCCACATGTTCTGGTGGACGGTGTCGCGGGCGAGGTTGAACCGGAGCATGTCGCGCACGCCCGGGTCGTCGGTCATGTTGTAGAGCCGAGCGGTCTGGAGCCTGCCCTGGGCCTCCGCGGCGACGTTGGTGCGAAAGTCGGCCATCAGGTTGCCGCTGGCGACGATGTAGCGGCCGTTCCACGGCACCCCGTTGGAGTCGGACAGGGTGGCCCCGCCGCCGCTGACGATGGCCTGCTGCGGGTCCATGCCGCCGACGACCGCGGCCAGCACCGGGTCGGCGCCGACCATGGCGGCGGTGGTCTCGGCCGGGGCGCCTTCGAGCAGCCGGGCGACCATGACGCTGAGCATCTCCACGTGGCCGATCTCCTCGGTGGCCACGTCCATGATGAGGTCCTTGTACTTGCCGGGCATCCGGCAGTTCCAGCCCTGGAACAGGTACTGCATGGTCACGGTCATCTCGCCCCACGCGCCGCCGATCAGCTCCTGGAGCTTGCGCGCGTACACCGGGTCGGGCTTCTCCGGCTTGGCCTCGAACTGCAACCTGCTGGTGTGGGTGAACATCGGGGTCCTCCATCCGACGGTGCTGCCGATTCCACTGGCGACGCTAGGGACCGGGCGCGACCGCACCGGCACGCGCGCGTGACAGCGGCATCGTCCACACCGGTCGGGGCGCCGGAACCGGCTTGTTCCATGGTTCAACCGCTCGCGGGTGGGCACTCGGGGGCTCGTGGCCCATTCCGCTTCGGAGGTCGACATGGGAGTAGTGGTTCGGCTGCTGGGCGGGTTCGCCCTGGCGGTCGACGGCGCGGCGGTGCCGGTGCTGCCCGGCGCGCAGCGGTTGGTGGCGCTGGTGGCCCTGGCGGACGGGCCGCTGCGGCGGTCGCGGGCCGCCGCGCTGCTGTGGCCCGCGGCCAGCCCCGCGCGCGCGGCGTCGTGCCTGCGCTCGACGCTGTACCGGGTGGCCAGGGCGTGCCGCGACGTGCTGAGCGCCGAGGGGGACCGCCTGGCGGTGAACCCGGCCGTGCAGGTGGACGTGCACCTGGTGCGCACGGTGGCGGTCGGGGCGACGCCCGCGCCGCTGCCGCTGGGTGAACTGCTGCCCGGGTGGGAGGACCGGTGGGTGCAGGAGGAGCGGGACCGGTTGCACCACACCAGGTTGCGCGCCCTGGAGCGCCTGAGCGCCGCCTACCGCGACCGCGGCGAGCACCTGCTGGCGCTGCAAGCCGCCGACGCCGCCGTGCGCACGGACCCGTTGCGCGAGAGCGCCCACCGCGAGCTGATCCGCGTGCACCTCGCGGGCGGCAACCACGCCGACGCCATGCGCCAGTACCGCTACTGCTCCAGCCTGCTGCGCGCGGAACTGGGCGTGCGCCCGTCCCCGGACACCACCGCCCTGGTGCGCGCCCTGGTGGCCGAGCAGCCGGTCCCCCGCGGTCGAGAGGTGATCGGTTAGGGGGACGCTCGGACGTCCATGGCCTCGACCGAGCGGTCGGTGACCGTGGTGGGGGACTCCAGGTGGACGGCACCGCTGGGGAGGATGCCCGCGCCGCCGTAGCGGGACATCACCGCGAGCTGGGCGCGCACGTCCTCGCCCGCGTGCGCGGCGGGCAGGTCGGGCCAGAAGTCGAAGCCGCCGCAGTCGAGCAGGGCCGCCCGGTCGAACAGCACGCAGCCGCCGACCCAGGCGACCTTGTACGCCCGCCACTCCCCCGGCGCCAAAGCGAGCCGCTGCGCCAGGTGCAGCGGGTTGGCCGCGTTGTGCAGGGTCCAGCGCTGCCACGCGGCGCTGTCGCGGGTGACGACCTCGGGCAGCACGGGGCCCGCCCACTCCTCGAACGGCTCCAGCTGGTGCGGGCGGTGGTCGTCCACGTAGGACAGACCGGTGAGCGCGGCGCCGACGAACCCGCAGCCGAGCCGGGTGATGGCGGCGTGCAGTCGGGACAGGGTGCCCGGTTCCAGCCACACGTCGTCGTCGAGGAACAGCACGTGCGCCGCGCGGGCGCGGGAGAGCAGGTGGGCGCGCTGCTGGGCCATGCCGCGCCGGGGCAGGTTGCGGGCGAAGAGCACCGGCACCCCGCGCAGCCCCAGCACCCGGGCCACCGAGCGGGCGGCGGGGGTGTCGTAGGAAGGGGTGTCGTCGGACTGGTCGCTGACGACGACGCGGAACGACGGGTGGTCCTGGGCGGCGAGCCCGGACAGGGTGGTGGCCAGTTCCACCGGGCGGTTGCGGGTGGGGATCAGCACGTCCAGCCGGGGGGCGTCAGGGGTCTCGGGCACGCGACCGGATAACCCCGGGAGCAGCGGTGAAACCCGCCAGCACTACTGCGCGGCGTGCTCGCCCAGGAAGTCCAGCAGTACCCGGTGCGCGCGCCGCAGCCCCGCGACGCCGACGTCGGCGGCCGTGGACGTCCACAGCGTCGCCAGCGCCCACCGGTTCGCCGCCTTGTGGTGGCGGCGCACCGGGGTGGCCAGCTCGTCGCGGTGCCTGCCGTGCCAAAGGCACGCCACGGCGGGCATCCTGCGCAGCAGCGTCGACCCCGGGCGCGCGGAGTCGGACCGGCCGTGCCTGGGCAAGTCCCACGTGGCGACCCGGGCGGCGAGCAGCCGCAGCTGCGGGCCGAAGCACCGACCGTCCAGCCCGGCGCCGTGGGTGAACACCGCGACCGGGCCGTCGCCGCCGCCTGCGGCGCACCACAGCGTCCGGCCGCCGCGGTCCAACCGGAACTCCGACAGCGGCGGCAGCGGCGGCCAGGGCGGCGGTGTCGCGCGGGCGCTCACCCGACGCTGCGCCAGGAGTCCGAGCCCAGGTGCGACCCGGCCTGCGGACCCATGAGCAGCATGCCGCCGTCGACGACGTAGGACGCCCCGGTGACGTACGCGGCGGCGGGCGAGCACAGGAACGCCACCACGGCGGCGACCTCACCCGCGTGCCCCGGCCTGCCCAGCGGCACCCCGGGCCGCGGCTCGGTCTCCGGGTCGGTGTCCTCCTGCCCCGTCATCGGGGTGGAGATCTCCCCTGGGGCCACGGAGTTGACGGTGATGCCGTGCTCGGCCAGCTCCAGGGCGAGCACCTTCGTCAGCGCGCCCGCCCCGGCCTTGGCCGCGCAGTAGGGCGCCGCCCCGACGCGCGGGGCGTGCTCGTGGACGCTGGTGATGGTGACGATCCGCCCGCCGCGCCCCGCCCGCACCATGTGCCGCGCGGCGCGCTGGGCGCACAGGAACGCGCCGTCGAGGTCGACCGAGATCACCCGCCGCCAGGTCGCGAAGTCCATGTCCAGCGCGGGTTCGGCGCTGCCGGTGCCCGCGCAGTTGACCAGGACGTCCACGCCGCCGAGGTCGTCCACCAGCGCGTCGACCACGTCGGCGGCGCCGGGCAGGTCGGTGAGGTCCAGCCTGCGCACGTGGGCCGCCACCCCGTGCCCCCTGGCCTCCTCGGCGGTGGCGCGCGCCCCCGCCTCGTCCTCGTGGAAGGTGATGCCCACGTCCACCCCGGCCCCGGCCAGGGCCGCGACCACGGCCCGGCCGATGCCGGAGTCGGACCCGGTCACCACGGCCCGGCGGGGTGGCGCGCTGCGGTCGGCCCGGGGAGCTGGTTGCGTCATGCGCCCCGGTTGCCCGCACAGGTGCCATTCATGCGCGGCTGCCATTCATGCGCGGCCCGCGCTGCCCGTCCCGGCCGCAAGCGCGGTGGGCCCGGCGGTTCGAGCGCCGCGATCGGGGTACACGCGGGGGCATGCCGACCCCCGATGACCCGCACCAGTCGATCACCCGGCGCGTGGCGGACCTGGCCGACGAGGTGTGGGCGACGGCGTGCGCCCTGCACGCGGACCCGGAGTGCGCCTTCGACGAGCACCGGGCCGCCGCACTGCTGTCCACGGCGCTGGAGCGCGGCGGCTACGGGGTGCGGCGCGGGGTGGCCGGGATGCCGACGGCGTTCACCGGGGAGGCGGGGTCGGGCGGGCCGTCGGTGGCGCTGCTGATGGAGTACGACGCGCTGCCCGGGATGGGGCACGCGTGCGGGCACAACCTCATCGCGGCGGCGGGGTTGGGTGCGGCGCTGGCCGTGCGGCCGCTGCTGGACCGGGTGCCCGGCCGGGTGCTCGCGGTCGGCTCGCCCGCGGAGGAGGGCGGCGGGGGCAAGGTCGCCGAGGTGCGGGCCGGGGTGTTCGACGGGGTGGACGCGGCGCTGATGGTCCACCCGGGGGTGCACAGCTGGTCGTGGGCGCCGCTGACCGCGCAGGTGGAGTTGGAGGTGGTGTTCCACGGGCGGGCCGCGCACCCCACGGGCAACCCCGCCGAGGGGCGGGACGCGCTCGCCGCGCTCGTGCAGCTCTACACCACCCTCGGCGCGCTGCGCCCGCACCTGCCGCCCGGCGCGCACGTCCAGGGGATCATCACCGAGGGCGGGGTGGCCACCAACGTCGTCCCCGACCGCGCGGTGGGCCGGTTCGGGCTGCGCGCGGCGACCACCACGGCCCTGCGCGGGCTGGTCGACCGGGTGGAGGAGGCGGCCCGGTCGATGGCCTGGGTCACCGAGACCACGGTGGAGGTCCACGCGCTGCGCGAGCCGTACGCGCACTTCCGGCGCAACGAGGCGCTGGCCGACCGGTTCGCCGAGCACCTGCCCTTCGCGCTGGCGCTGCCGACCCCGGGGGTGCAGCTCGGGTCGTCGGACATGGGCAACGTCAGCGTCGAGGTGCCCGCGATCCACCCGTTCCTGGCCATCACCGGGCCCGGCGGCTCCGACCACACCCCTGAGTTCGCCCGGGCGGCGGCGGGTCCCCGGGCTCGCGAGGTGGTCCTGGCCGCCGCCGAGGCGCTCGCGCACACCGCCGCGGACGTCCTGCTCGACGACGGGCTGCGGGAGCGCGCGTGGGCGGAGTTCCGCGAACGCGGGCGAGTCGAGGCCTGAGCGGCCCTACCGGGTGGTGTGCGGCAGCGACGCCAGGCCGAGCACGTGCTGGGCCACCGAGCCCTCCGGGGCGAACAGCAGCAGCTCGGCGCCGTTGCGGGTGCTCCTGGCCACCGCCCGGTGCAGCAGCGCCACCGCGGCGCTGGCCAGCAGGGAGACCCCGGACAGGTCGAGGGTGATGCTCACGGTGCCGCCGAAGGTGCGCCGCTCCAGCTCCGCGGTCAGCGCCGGGGCGCTGGTGCCGTCGAAGTCGCCGAGCAGCAGCACCCGCGCGGGCTCCGGGCTGTCGAGCACGAGGCCGTGGCGGACCAGGCCCGCGGCCGGGGCGGCCGACCCGACGTCGGCGGCGAGCAGGTGCCGGGCGGGCCGGGTGAGCTGGTGGCGCACGGTGACCGTGGTGCCGCCCGGACCGCGCGCGACGCGCAGGTCGTCGACGAAGTGGCTGGTCATGGCCAGGCCCAGGCCGTCGTCGGCGGGGGCGGACAGGTCCCGGGCGGCGCGCGGGCGCCACTGGCCCGCGTCGGTGACGGCGACCTCGGCCACCCCGTCGGCGTGCAGCTCGGCCCGCACGCCGACCTCGCCGCCCGGGTCGCCGTGCTCGCCCGCGTTGGTGACCAGCTCGGTGATGGCGTGCTGGAGGGCCAGCGCGTCCTCCGCGCCGCAGCCGATGGCCGCCAGCCAGTCGGTGAACCCGCCGCGGACCGCGCCCGCCGCCGCCGGGCCCGCGGGGACCCTGGTCCGCCACACCGGGGCGGGCGCGATGAGCTGGGCGGCGAGCAGGGTGACGTCGTCGGTGTGCCCGGTGGCGCGGATGACCAGCTCGGGCACCAGGGTGGTGGCGCGCTCGGCCGCGCTGAGCCCGGGGGTGCGCAGGCCCCGGTCGGCCACGGCCGCGGCGGCGGCGCTGACCAGCTCGGCGGTGGCGGTCCCGGGCTCGCGGCCGGGCCGCTCGATGATGCCGTCGGTGTAGAGCAGCAGCACCTCGCCGGGTTCGAGGCGGTCGGTGCGGCGCGTCCACGCCCCGGCCCCGGTCCCCAGCGGCGGCCCCACCACCGCGGTGGTGTCCCTGGCGCCGTCGCCGGAGACGACCAGCGGCAGCGGGTGCCCGGCGCTGACCAGCTCGACGTCCCCGCCGGGGTCGAGGGCCACCACGCACAGCGTCGCGCCGAACACGCCGGTCGAGCGCCGCGCCACCCGGTGCGCGGCGGCCACCGCCAGCCCCGGGTCGCCGGTCTCGTCCAGGCGGTCGTGGACCACCGCCCGCAGCTGGGCCATGGCGGCGGAGGCGGCGACCCCGTGGCCCACGACGTCGCCCACGGCCAGCCCCACCCGCCCGTCCGGTAGGGGCACCACGTCGAACCAGTCGCCGCCCGCGGACTCCTCGGCGTCGGCGGCGAGGTAGCTGGCCGACACCAGCACCGAGGGCAGCACCGGCAGCCCGCGCGGCAGCAGCTGGCGCTGGAGGGCGGCCATGGCCTCGCGCGCGTCGCCGTAGCGCTGCTCGGCCGCCGCCACTTCGCCGCGGGCGAGCTGGCGGTCGCGCACCGCACCGGTCACGTCGAGGAAGTGCAGCAGCGTGCCGGTGACGGTCCCGCCCACCCGGTGCGGGGTGACGACAAAGTCGTAGAAGTGGTCGACCGGCACCCCGGACCCGTCGAGGTCGAGCTGCAACCGCCACTCGCGGCCGACCTGGGCCTGGCCGGTGGTGAGCACCCGGTCGAACATCTCCAGCACCTGCTGGCCGCGCAGCTCCGGGAACAGCTCCTCGATGGGCAGGCCGAGCACCCGCTCCCGGCCCGCCGAGGCCCGGTAGGCGGCGTTGGCGGCGATCACCCGGTGCCGCGCGCCCGCGGTCGCGACCACCGGCAGGGGAACCTGCTCGAACACGCCGAGGACGACGCCGGCCGCGCCCGCCCGCTGCTCGTCGTCGTCCTGCACCTGGTCGTCCTGCACGTCGCCTCCCTCCGGGGTCCCCCGGAGCGGTCCTCCGCCGCGAGCAGTCCTGCCGGACAGCATCCACGACGGCCCACCAGCGCCGACGCCCGCCCCCGCCCACCCGGAGAGCACTTGCGGGGCGTGCGCTGCGTGCGTGCCGTTGAGCCAGGCCGCGCGCGCAGCACCCGCGGGTGGCACCGCTCACCGCCGCGGCCACTGCCCGTCCGCCGGGTAGGGGGTGCGCTCGCGCCGGGATGCGGCGGTGCCACTCATCCCCCGGTGGAGGGCATCCGGTTCAGCGGGCCCCAGTCCGGCCGGTGCTCGGCGAGGGTCGCGTCGACCTCGTCCAGCACGTCCGGGTGGATCCAGGCGACCGGCTCGCACACCTCGATCAGCGGCTCGTTGTCCGGGCCGCGGGCCACCTCCCGGCCGCGCGCCACCCACGGGCGCACCCCCGGCCCCCGGACCTGGCGCAGGTGGCGGTAGTCGTGCAGGCGGCGGGCCACCCACAGCCGCAGCGGCCGGTCGTCCCACCAGTCCTCGACGCGCAGCGGGTTCGCGGACAACCCCGGCAGCGCCACCCCGGTCAGCTCGTCGCTGCTGGTCCCGTGGTGGTCGAGGTCGTAGCCGCGCGACCACCGCACGTACAGGTCGTGCCCGCCGCCCGCCCGGACGACGAGGTCCACCAACGCGTCCAGGCTGTCCACCACCGGAAGTGCTTCTCCGTCAACCACGAGCCGCTGACTACCCGGGGCCGGGCGGTTGAACCACGGCCGATTAGGACCATCTGTTCGTGGTAGTCCCGGGCTGTGCCGGAGCAGGGGATGACCATGGGGGTCGAAGAGGAGTTCCTGCTCGTCGACCCGGACACCGGTCGGCCCGCGGCGGCGGTGGACGACGTGCTGGCCCGCGTGGGCGCGCTGCCGCCGGGTGGGGCGGTGCACCGGGAGCTGCGGGCCTCGCAGGTGGAGGTCACCACCGGGGTCTGCACCACCGCCGCCGAGCTGCGGGGGCAGCTGGCGGCCGGGCGCCGGGCGGTCGCGGAGGCCGCGCGCGCCGCCGGGGTGCTGGCCGTGCCGGTGGGCACACCGCCGCTGGCGGGGAATACCGGGGGCGTCCCCGTCCTTGGACCAGGTGACCGGTACGCCCGCATCGACGAGCTGTACGGCGAGGTGACCAGGGACTACGAGGCGTGCGGCCTGCACGTGCACGTCGGGGTGCCCGACGGGGACACCGCGGTGGCGGTCGTGAACCACGTCAACCGCTGGCTGCCCACGCTGCTCGCCCTGGCGGTGAACTCGCCCCTGCACGCGGGCCGCGACACCGGGTACGGCAGCTGGCGGGTCGTGCAGCAGTCGCTGTTCCCCGGGTCGGGCCTGGCCCCGCACGCGGCCGACCACGCCGCCTGGAAGGCCGGGGTGGCGCGGCTGGTGGACTGCGGCGTGCTCGCCGACGAGGGCCAGACGTTCTGGTTCGCCCGCCCCTCGCCGCACGTGCCGACGGTGGAGTTCCGCGCCGCCGACACCGCGGTCGACGTGGATGATGCCGTTCTGCAAGCGTTGCTGTGCCGGGCATTGACGCGCACCGCACTGGCCGAAGTGGACAGTGGGCGGGAGGCCCCGGTCCTGCCCCGGGACCTCGCCCCGGCCGCGGTGTGGTCGGCGGCCCGCTACGGCACCACGGGACCGGGCATCGACCTGGTGGCCGGTCGTCAGGTGCCTGCCAGGCAGCTGGTGGGCGACCTGCTCGACCACGTCCGCGACGCGCTGGTCGACACCGGTGACCTCGCGCAGGTCGAAGGGCTGCTCGACCGCGCTTCGGGTGCGCAGCAGCAGCGGCACGTCGTCGCGGTCGCCGGGATCGAGGCGGTGCCCGGGGCGCTGGCGCTGCGCACCGGGTGATCGGCAAGGGGCTTGCGCTGATCGACACGACGGGTGTAGCGTCCGCCTCAGTCCTCCGGATGTCGGCCCAGCCGCCCGGGGACCATCCAGACCTAGGAGACCTCCCCGACGAGGAATCCCTCCCGGACCCGCACCGGGTCTCCGCGCCAGGCGCCGCCTGCCGCACTCGACTTCCCCTTTGGAGTTCCACCATGACAACCACCCCCAGCACCGCCTCGTACCGGGGCGTGCTCAACACCAGCGGCCGCACCGCGACAGCGGGCTACGGCGCGGGCGGCCCGACCGTCCCCCCCGGACTCATCAGGGCGCACGGCCTGCGCCGCGGCGACGACCTCGTCGTCGAACGCGGTGAGCTGGTGCTGCTCAACGGCGCGCCGCCCAGCGGGGAGCGCCCCGAGTTCGACCGGCTCACCCCGCTGCACCCCGACGAGCGCCTGGTGCTGGAGACCGGGCGCCTCCAGCTCACCACCCGCGTGCTCGACCTGGTGATGCCGCTGGGCAAGGGCCAGCGCGCCCTCGTCGTCGCCCCGCCGCGCACCGGCAAGACCTCCGTGCTCCAGGCGGTCGCGCACTCCGTGGCCACCAACCACCCCGAGGCGCACCTGATGGTGCTGCTCACCGACGAGCGCCCCGAGGAGGTCACCGACATGCGCCGCTCCGTGCGCGGGGAGGTGCTGGCCTCGACCTTCGACCGCTCCCCCGCCGAGCACACCGCGCTGGCGGAACTGGCCATCGAGCGAGCGAAGCGCCTGGTGGAGGCCGGTCAGGACGTGGTGCTGCTGCTGGACTCGCTCACCCGCCTGGGCCGGGCGTACAACCTGGCCGCCCGCAACTCCGGGCGCGTGCTGTCCGGCGGGGTCGACGCCGCCGCCCTGCACCCGATGAAGCGGATCCTCGGCGCCGCGCGCAACACCGAGGACGGCGGCTCGCTCACCATCGTCGCCACCGCCCTCGTCGGCACCGGCTCGCTGGCCGACACCGTGTTCTTCGAGGAGCTCAAGGGCACCGGCAACGCCGAGCTGCGCCTGGACCGCACCCTGGCCGACCACCGGGTGTTCCCGGCCATCGACGTGATCGCCTCCGGCACCCGCCGCGACGACCTCATCGTCCCCGCCGCCGAACTGGCCGTGATGACCGATGTGCGCCGCGCGCTGGCGAACCAGGACCCGCGCCGCGCCGCCGAGCAGTTCCTGGAGCAGGTCCGCACCACGCGCTCCAATGCGGAGTTCGTCGCCCGCGTCTCCGCCTCCCTCGGTGCCCCCGCGCTCCGCGCCGCCTGACACCCGACCCGCTCGACAGCGGCTGCTACCGGTACGCCTTGACCACCGCCGCCGCGGCCGCCGTGATCGACCAGCACCACAGGGCGGAGGCCACCGCCGCCAGCAGTGGCAGGGGGAACGCCCGCCCGCTCCACCCGATCGCGAGCACGACCGCGACCACCTGCACGACCAGTGTCCCGACGGTCGGCGCGATGACGGCCACCATGATCGCGGTGTGCGACACCCTCGACTTCGGGGAGCCGTCGCCGAGCATCAGCATGAACATTCCGATGTGGACGCTCGCGGCGAGGGCCGCGGGGGTCAGCAGGACGAACAGCACCGCCGTCGCCACCGCGTCCGAGAACAGGAACGCGATGACGACGGCGGCGGTGATGGTGAGCGCCACGAGTGCGAGGAGCAGGTACGGCGGACGGTGCTCAGACGACACCGATCCACCGTAGCGCAGGGGCTCCCGCACCCGCGGCTACTTGGCGTAGACCGCGAACTCGTAGAGGGAGTAGCCGAACCGGGTCGCGCGGGTGGTGCCCTGCATGCGCACGTACCGTGCGGTGGTGGCCGGGAACGCCGCGATGTCGGTGCCGCCGTCGCCCGCGCTCGTGCTCCAGGCGTCCTTCCACGTCGTGCCGTCGGTGGAGGTCTGGATGCGGTAGGCCTTGCCGTAGGAGGATTCCCACGTCAGCACCACCCGGGACACAGAGCGGGGTGCGCCGAGGTCGACGGTGATGGACTGGTTGTCCGACCAGTCGCTCGCCCACCGGGTCGTGGTGTTGCTGTCCACGGCGTTCTTCGGCGGATTGGGGAACAGGCCCCGCTCCTGGCTCGACGCGGAGACCGCGGCGCCCTTGGCGAGGTTGGACACGTCGTCGCCGCGGTGCGCGGGGAACTCCACGACCTGCTGGAAGGTGGGGCGGTTCTGCCAGGCGATCGGGTCCTGGGTCACCCCGCCGAGGGCGTTGTGGATGATCGCGTCGGCGCACCACTGGTCGCCCGCCGCGCAGCTGCCGTCGCCGGGGTAGACCTGCGTGGCCGGGACCGCCGCCGCCTGCTTGAGCGTGTCGAGGACGACCTGCTTGCACCTGCCCAGGTCGCCGTCGCCGCAGAAGCGCTTGCCCAGCGGCGCCTGAACGGCGTCGCCGAGCACCGAGCGCAGGTCCTTGTGCACGAAGCCCCACCAGCCGGACTGGAACGCCGACCCGCGGTGGCTGACCTGCCACGGCGCCTCGTCGACCTTCTGCGCCCGGGTGAGCTCGGTGAACGCGGTGTCGCCCAGGCCGGGCTGGAACTGCGCGCGCACCAGCAGCGGCCACCACGCGTCGAGCACGCGGATGGCGTCGGCGTTGGCGTAGGCCTTGCTGCCCTTCGCCGTCTCCTGCCGCAGCCCGCCCGCGGCGACCCACTGCTTGAGCTGGGCCACCACCCCGGCCGTGGCGGCGTCGCCGTCACCGATGACCCGGAACAGCAGCGGCAGCACCCGCTCGGCGCGCAGATCGGCGTGCGCGGCCTCGGACATGGCCTGGGTGAGGTTCACCCGGTCGACGACCTTGCCCTGCCGCACGAGGTCCTTGACGCGCGCGTCGAGGAGGTCGCCGCGGTGCACGGACCCGCGCTCCAGACCGGAGGCGGCGGTGCCGGGCGCCTGCCCGTTGTTCCACGAGATGAGGTAGTCCTGGTTGACCACCTGCGCGTGCTGCTCGTAGGGGGTGTAGTCGGCGCGGTTGGTGGCCGGGTCCCAGCCGCGCCAGTCGTAGCCGCTGTTGGCCAGCACCGGCAGCCCGGGGTCGACCGCGGGGTTGCGGACCGGGTTGAGGCCCGAGTTGTAGTAGGCGATGTCCTTCGAGTCGGCGTAGAACCAGTTGAACGTGTAGGACACGTGCGAGGCGGCGCGCTGGAAGTCCGCCGCGGACGTGATCGCGTCCGGGTCGTTGAACTCCTGGAAGCCGATCACCGTGTCGAGTTCGTGCTGGTAGGTCGAGCGCAGCGAGGTGTAGGCGACGGGCTTGCCGCCGATGGTCGCGCGGTGGGTCACCGGGCCGTACTTGGTGCGGTAGGAGCGCAGGGTGTAGGAGCCCGCGGGCGCGGTGCTGCCGATCGAGGTCGTCCAGGCGTTCTTGCGCTCGACGACCTCCATCGGCGTGCAGACCCCGCGCAGCAGGTAGGCGTTGCTGTCCTTGGTCACCGGGCCGCCGTCGGTGCTGCACAGGTCGACGGCGTAGGTGTCGGTGATGTCCTGCCCCGAGCTGGTGGCGCTCCAGGAGTAGTCCTGGCCGCGGCCGAGCAGGATGTAGAAGCTGATGCCTGCGAACGACGCGCCGCGCGCGCTGATGCCGGGGCCCTGGAGCTCCTGGAGCATGAGCATCTGCGGCGCGAAGTAGCCGGTCTGCGGGCCGAACACGGCCACCGGGTTGCCGCTCTTGGTGTGCGCGCCGGAGACCAGCAGCGCGTTGGACATGCCGTGCTTGTCCGACAGCAGGTTGCCCGGGAGCACGCCGCCGTCGAGCGCGCCGCGCGCGAGGTCGAGGTTGGGCTTGCCGTCGCGGGTGGTGGGCGAACCGGTCGCGGGTGCGCTCGCGGCGGTGGGCGCGCCGCCGCCCGAGCGGTCGAACACGAGCTGCTGGCGGGTCACCGAGCCCTTGTCCGGCAGGGCCTGGCCCTGGGGGTTGTCCGGGGACAGGGCGTAGGGGAAGCGCTGCCCGTCGTGCACGGTCTGGATGTGCTCGGGGTCGTCCTCGGTGCGCATGCTGCGCCACACCCGCTCACCCTCGACGACGCCGTAGCGCTCCTGGATAGCCAGCTTGGCGATGGCGGCCTGTACCTCGCCCCCGCCGCCCCCACCGAACTGGGAGCCGATCACCGAGGCGATCACGGCCAGGTCGGTCAGCGTGAAGGGCGCGATCCGGCCCTGGTTGGTGATCGCGTCGACGTGCCCGAGCAGCACGTACTCGCCGGGGAAGTACCGGCCCCGGTAGGCCTGGGTGATGTAGGTGTTGACCCCGTCGAGGTAGGAGCGGGCGTCGGCGATCGCGACCTGCCCGCGCGGGCCCGACGCGGCGGCCTCGTCGACCTGGCGCTGCAACTCCTCCTCGGTGTACGGGGCCGCGGCGAAGAAGCCCTGTTCGAGGTCCTGGTTCGAGGCCGCCCCGCCCGCGAACGGGGTCAGCTGGCCCCGGCCGACGCGGCGGAGCACGTCCATGAGGAACAGCCGGTCCTGCGCGGCGGCGTAGCCCGCGCCGAAGGTGGTGCCCGACCGGGTGGTGCCGTAGACGTGCGGGATGCCCGCGGCCTTGTCGCGGATGATGGTGACGTCCGCGCGCGGCTTGACGGTGCTCTCCACCTGGTCAGGGGCCACGCCGAAGGACGAGTCGTTGAAGAAGGAGTTGATCGTGTCGGTGGTCAGCCCGCGCGCGCCCTGGGCGAGGGCGTCGTACTTGCCGATCTGGTCGTCGAAGTGCTTGGGCCGCACGCCGAAGGCCTTGTGGGCGAGGATGTCGGTGAGCGTGGCGCTGCCGTTCTGCCCCGGCGGCACGATGTCGGAGCACTGGCCCTGGCAGTAGTCGCCCTGGGCGAACCCGGCCGCCCGGGGCGGCAGCGCCACCTGCGCCCCCTCGGCCGTCCCGACGACGGCCCCCGCGGTGGCCACCGCGACGACCACCGCCCCCAGCAGGTACCTCGCCCGTGAGCGCATGCCCGACTCCTCTCCGCACCGAGATCCCGCAGGACGTTACTGGCGGCGGGCGGACCGGGAAAGGATTCACGTTCGGTCCGACCAGTTCAGGACAAACTCCTGGACCGACCGGGTCGGAATTGTCACCCGCCGACAAACCGGACAGGTCGGATGTGTCGACCCCGCCGGGGGTGGTACTCAACCGGGGAGCCGGACGAGAGGAGCGAGGGATGACGAGGGCCTTGGCAGCCAAGGGGCTGGCGGTGGTGGTGGGCGACCCGGAGGCGGGCGCCGGGCAGCGGTTCGCCACGCTCACGGTCACCAACACCGGGGCCGAGCCCCACGTGCTCACCGAGGACGAGGCCTTCACCCTCGAAGCGGCCGACGGCACTGCCCGGCCCGCCGCCGCCCGCTACGGCGACCCGCAGGCCCCCGACGTGGTGCTGCAACCGGGCGCGTCCGTGGCCAAGGAACTGCGCTGGACCGCCGTCACCGAGGCCGACGACCCGCAGTCGGGCTTCACCCCGGCCCAGTTCACCCTGGTGACCGGCACCGACCGCCAGGTCGTGCACGGCGACTGGCCGCTGGGCCCGGTGCCGGACGGCCGCATCGAAACCGGTTCCTACCGGCCTGTCTGACACTCCCCCGCCGCACAGGGCCGCAGCGCATGAGGCGCTGCGGCCCTGCTTTTTCAAAGAACTTGCGGCTTTCCCAGGGGCTTGTGCCAGCCGGAGATCCTGTGCCGTCAGGGAGGCGGTCCGCAGGCCCGTCACGCCCTGCCCGCGGCCCAGGCGAACCCCGACACCGCGCGGGACAGGGCGGCGAAGGTCGTGTCCACGAAGGCGACCTGGTCGCGCTCGACGTCGTCCGCCGGGTCACCGGCGAGGATGCGCTCGGTGGCGGCGGTGAAGGTGGCGCGGTGGGCGGTGACGACGAAACCCGCGACCAGGACCGACTCGGCGGCGGGGGCGCCGAGCTCCCGGCACACCTCGGCCACCGCGTCGGCCAGTTCCTCGCGCTGCTCGGCCCACCGGGAGCGCAGGGCGGGGGTGTGCATGACGAGTTCCCAGAACGGCTTGCTGTGCAGGACGACCCCCGAGATCGGGTGCCGCTGCGCCAGCCACGTCCGGTGCAGGTCGTGCAGCACGGGTGCCACGCCCGCCGCGGGGGCGAGCGTGCGCAGGGCGGTGGTGATGGCGGCCCGGATCTCCGCGGAGCGGTCGAGGACCAGGTCCTCCTTGCGCGGGAAGTAGTTGAAGACCGTCATCTTCGACACACCCGCGGTCTGCGCGACCTCCGCGACGGTGACCCCGTCGAAGCCGCGCGCCATGAACAGCGCGGTGGCGGCGTCGGAGATGCGCCGCCGGGTCTCCCACTTCTTGCGCTCGCGCAGCCCGGTCACCCGCTCACTGTACTCGACATAAAGTTTGACTCGGTATAAGTTCATGGCGAGGACGGCACCGGGGGGATCTCATGGACTACGACGTGGCGGTCGTCGGCGGTGGGCCGACGGGTCTGGCCCTGGCCGGGGAACTGGCCCTGCACGGCGCCCGCGCGGTGGTGCTCGAACGGCAGGACGAGCCGGACGACACGGTCAAGGCCGGGTCGGTCAACGCGGCCACGGCGGCCTGGCTGCGCCAGCGCGGCCTGTTCGCCGAGGTCGACCAGGTGCAGGAGGCCATGCTGGCGCAGATCGCCGCGCTGCACGGGCACACCCCCCAGCAGGTGCGGGCAGGCATGCGCAGGCGCGCGGGCCACTTCGCCGGGCTGTTCCTGATCGACCCTTCCCGCCTGCCCGCCGACGACCCGGACCTGGCGGCCACCGACGGCAGCACGCTCGTCCCGCTGGCCCAGGTCGACCTGGAGCGCGTGCTGGAGCGCTTCGCCGAGGCCCGCGGCGCGGAGGTCCGCCGCGGGGTGGGGGTCACCGGTTTCAGCGCCGGTGACGACGGGGTGGCGGTCCGCACCGCCTGGGGGTTGGTGCGGACCCGCTACCTCGTCGGGTGCGACGGCGGGCGCAGCGCGGTGCGGCGCTGGGCCGGGTTCGACTTCCCCGGCACCGACCCGACGCTGACGCTGCGGCAGGCGATCGTCGACCTCGACCACCCGGAGCGGTTGGCGGTCGGCTGGGTGCGCACCCCCGCCGGGCTCGTCGTGCACGGCCCGCAGCCGCGGCGGGTGCTCACCGTGGAGTTCGATGGCCCGCCCGCCGACCGCGCCGCCCCGGTCACCGCCGCGGAGGTGGAGGCCAGCCTGCGCCGGGTCAGCGGGGCGGACGTGCGGGTCACCGCCCTGCACAGCGCGACCCGCTCCACCGACAACGCCCGCCAGGTCACCACCTACCGGCGCGGTCGGGTCCTGCTGGCGGGCGACGCCGCGCACGTGCATTCGCCGTTCGGCGGGCAGGGGCTGAACCTGGGGCTGGGGGACGCGGCGAACCTGGGGTGGAAGCTGGCGGCGGTGGCGACCGGCCGGGCCGAGGAGGCGCTGCTGGACACCTACACCGCCGAGCGCCACCCGGTCGGGGCCCGGGTGCTGCGGGTGACCAGGGCGCAGATCGCCGTGCTGCGGCCGGGCCCCGAGGGCGACGCGCTGCGCGAGGTCGTCACCGACCTGATGCGCACCGACGACGGCAACGCGCACTTCGTCAAGCTGATGGGCGGTCTGCTCAACGGCTACGACCTCGGCGGCACCCACCCCGCGGTCGGCAAGCTGCTCCCGCTGCTGGACCTGGCCGACGGCAGCACGACGGCGGACCACCTGCGCGAGGGCGGCGCGGTCTTGTTCGACCTGAACGACTCCGCGGCGGTGCGCGCGGCGGCCGGTGGCCGGGTCCGCGTGGTGAGCGGGAAAGCGGCTGTCGAGGCGCCGGACATGCTGGTGCGCCCGGACGGTCACGTCGCGTGGGCGGGCACGGATGCCACCGGGCTCGACGAGGCGATCCAGCGGTGGTGCTTCTGATCCCGGGGACGTCTCGGGTGGGGTGGGGAGATGCCGGTGCCCAGCGCGCGCCGCGTCCACTGGAGCCGGGGAATGGGAAGGAGTCTCTTCCTCCCACTCCAACGTATAGCGCACCGGGGGGCTTGCGGCAAGACCCCGGTCGTGCTCCAGCATTGGCGCCCGTCGTTGGTCGATGAGCACTGAATCGGGGGAAACCACATGCGTGTGGTGCTGTCCACGTGGGGTTCGCGTGGGGATGTCGAGCCGCTGGTGGCGCTGGCGGTGCGGCTGCGGGAGCGGGGCGCGGGGGTGCTGGTGTGCGCGCCGCCGGACGAGGAGTTCGCCCTCCTGCTGGAGCGGGCCGGGGTGCCGCTGGCACCCATGGGCCCGTCGGTGCGGTCGATCGTGGCGGGAGAGCGCCCGCCGTCGCACGCCGCCGCGTTCCAGCTGGCACCGGAGTTGGTCGCGGCGCGCTACGCGGTGCTCACCGAGGTGGCGCGGGACGCCGACGTGCTGCTGGCCACCGGCCTGCTGCCCGCGGGGGTGCGGTCGGTCGCGGAGAAGCTGGGCGCGCACTACGTCTACGCCTCCCTCCACCCGTACGGGTTGCCCTCGCACCACTTCCCGCCGCAGGCCCGGCCGGGGACGCCGTCCGCCGCGGACGAGACCGACCTGGACGTGCTCTGGGCGGAGGACGCGCAGCGGGTGCAGGCGCTCTACGGGGAGGCCGAGAACACCCACCGCGCGGCCCTGGGCCTGCCACCGCTGGACAACGTCCGCGACCACGTCTTCGGGGAGCGCGCGCTGCTGGCGGTCGACCCGGTCCTGGGCCCGTGGGCGGACCTGACCGACCTCGACCTGGTGCAGACGGGCGCCTGGATGCTCGACGACGACCGCCCCCTGCCCGCCGACCTGGAGGACTTCCTGGCCGCAGGCCCGCCGCCGGTGCACGTGGGGTTCGGCAGCATGACCATGCGCACCTCGCCCGACCTGGCCCGCACCGCCGTCGAGGCCGCCCGCGCCCACGGCAGGCGCACCCTGCTGGCCCGCGGCTGGGCGGGCCTGGACATCACCGACCAGGACGACTGCTTCGTGGTGGGCGAGGTCAACCACCAGGCCCTGTTCACCCGGGTCGCCGCCACGGTCCACCACGGCGGCGCGGGCACCACCACCCGGGCGGCCAGTGCCGGGGCGCCCCAGGTGCTCGTCCCCCAACTGGTCGACCAGCCCCACTGGGCGGCCCGGGTCGCCGAACTGGGCATCGGCGCGGCCCACGAGGGCCCGACCCCCACCGTCGAGTCCCTGACCGCGGCCCTGGCCATCGCCCTCAGCCCCGCGACGGCGGACCGGGCGAAGGCGGTCGCGGGCGCGATGCGCACGGACGGCGCCGACGTGGGCGCGCAACTGCTGCTCGACCTCGGTCCCCGCCCCGCGCCCGCCTGATCCCGCCCGCACCTGCCTGGACGAGCCGAGGCAGGTCGGCCACGGCGTCCACCGCTCCAGCGGTGCACGACCGACCCGCTGACCGCTCGGGTCGTCCGCGGTGGTGTCCACCCGGCGGTGACGGCCATCCCCGGCAGGGGGCGGCCGTCACCGCCGGGGTGCTCGCGTCAGAAGCCGCTGCCGCGCAGGCGGTCCATCAGGCGCCGGTCGCGCTTGGTGGGCCTGCCCGCGCCGCGCTCGCGGCGGGCGATGGGCAGGGCGCCCTCGGTCTCCTTCGGGGGCGGCGGGGTGTGGTCGATGTAGCAGGTGACGGCGTCGGGGGCGCCGACGCGCTTCTGGATGACGCGGACGACCTCGATCACGCGGGTGCGCCCGTTGAGGTGGGCGCGCACCTCGTCACCCGGGCACACGACCGTGGCGGGCTTGGCGGCCCGGTCGTTGACCCGCACGTGCCCGCCCCGGCACGCCGCCGCGGCGTCGGGGCGGGTCTTGGTCAGCCGCACCGCCCACAGCCAGCGGTCCAGACGCGTCGACTCCACGCGGCCGAGCCTACCCGCCCCCGGCCCGCGCGTCGGCCGGGTTTCCCGCCGCCCGGCGGGTCACGGGTCCAGACCACCGCCTCACACCTCGTACTCGTCGTGGCGCTTGTTGGCCTCGTGCGCCGCGCCCTGGGGCCAGCCCTCGGGCGAATCCTCCCAGTCCTCCTGGCGGCCGAACACCGTGCGGTCGAGGTAGCCGACGAAGCCGCTGAGCGGTTCGACACCGCGGGCCGTGGCGGTGTAGGTGAGGAAGACGTCGTCGCCGGTGCGGACGTAGAAGCTGACCCCGGGGACCTGGCCCTCGTCGGTCGTCCACCCCCACTCGCGGTTGTACGGGCTGTTCAGCGACGACACCCAGGCGCCCTGCCAGCCCATCCGGCGCTGGTAGGCGCTCAGCTTGTCCACCGGGGCCTCCGAGACGCGGGCGAAGGCGATCCCGTACGGGCCGAAGTGGGCCAGGTGCGGGACGTTGTCGGCGAGGTTCGAGCAGGACGGGCAGCCCTCGTCCCACGTCGGGTCGAACATGAAGTTCTGCACCACCAACTGCTCGCGGTCCCCGAACAGCTCCCGCAGCGTCACCGGCCCGTCCGGACCGTCGAAGGTGTACTCCGGCACGGGGGTCATGGGCAGCCGCCTGCGTTCGGCCGCCACGGCGTCGGAGAGCCTGGTCAACTCCTTCTCCCGGGCGAGCAGCGCGGCGCGGTCGGCCTCCCAGTCAGCGCGGTCGACGACAGCGGGGCGTGCCTCGGTCTTCCGTGCACCAGTCATCCGTGCATCCGTCATCCCGGTCCCTCCTCGTTCCTCTGCCTCACACTGTGCCCGACCCCACCGACAAAAACCTCACTGCCTCAGGGAGGGGTCAATGTGGATCTTCGGAGCCGACCCCGCACCCTCGGGCCGCTGCCCCGCCAGCACGGCGCCGACGGCGTCCAGCCCGACGGTCGCGCCCACGAGCGGACGCGGGTCCACCGCACCGGAGGCGTAGGCCTCGATCGTGGCACCCAGACCGGGCGACGCCGACAGCACACCCACGGCCGTGATGTCCTTCAGCACCAGCGAGCGGGTGTCGACCCGGCTCGGGCCCCCGGACAGTCCGATGTAGACGACACGCCCGCCTGGTTCCACGACGTCCACCGCCAGAGCAGGCAGGTGTTCCGCGTTCGACGCGTCCACGACGGCGTCGAACGGCAGACCCGGCAACGAGTCCTGCGTGCACGCGTGGCCGAAACCCAAAGAGCGCGCGAACTCCAGCGACCCCTCCGTCGCGCCCATCAGGTGCACCTCGGCACCGCCCGCGCGCAGGAACATCGCCGTCAGCAGCCCGATCGTCCCCGGCCCCATCACCAAGACCCGGTCACCCTCCCCCACCGCGGCCGCCCGAGCCGCGCGCAGGGCGTTGCCGCCGGGCTCGACGAGCGCGCCCAGCACCGGGTCGACGGAGTCCGGCAGCACGTGCAACGACGACACCGGCACCGCCAGCTTCTCCGCCAACGCCCCCGGCCTGCCGTCGCGGATGCCGACCTCCTGCCGCCGCTCGCACACGTGCTGCCGTCCGCGCTCGCACCGGCGGCACGTGCCGTCACCGAGCATCGTGTCGCCCATGACGCGCTTGCCCACCCAGCCCGGGTCGACGCCCTCCCCCACCGCCGACACCGTGCCGCACCACTCGTGCCCGATGCGCAGCGGGTAGGAGGAGTGGCCCTCGTGCAGGTACGCCATCTCCCCGGTGAACAGCTCGACGTCGGTGCCGCACACGCCGGCGCGTTCCACGTCCACCACGGCCTCACCCGCCACCGCCGAGGGGACGGGTACCTCCTGCACAGCGCCCTGCTCCGGACCGGTGAGCACGAAGGCCCGCATGGTCGCGCCCATCAGAAGCCCGCCCAGTACGGCACGGGGACGCCCGGCACGTCGACCCGCGCGGTGAACAGCCGCCCGGAGTCCGGGTGCGCCGCCAACTGCTCGTCGTCGAGCTGGGAGGTGCCCGTGGTGATGACGAGGGTGCGCAGGTCAGGCCCGGCGAACGCGACGCAGGAGCTGTGCGGGGCGGGCACGCGCAGCCGCTCGACCACCTCCCCGGTGGGGGAGTACCGCCGCACCTCACCCTCACCCCACACCGCCACCCACAGGTGTTCCTCGGCGTCCATCGCGATGCCGTCGGGGTGCCCCCGCTCCAGGCGCAGGTGCACCCGGCGCTCGCCGGTCTCCCCCGTGGCGGCGTCGTACTCGCGCACGTAGACCAGCTGCCTCTCGGTGTCGACGCTGTACATCCGGCTGCCGTCGGGCGACCACGCCAACCCGTTCGACAGCGTCAGGTCCGCGTCGATCTCGGTGACGCCCGCACCGTCGACCCGCACCAGCACCTCCGACTCCGAGGGGTCCCCCAGCGGCAGCGTGCCGACGAGGAAGCGACCCGCCGGGTCGGTGCTGCCGTCGTTGAGCCGCCGCCGCGCTCCACTGGGGACGATCCGCGGCCCGACCTCCCTGCTGCCGTCGAGGTGCTGCACCACAAGGGATTCCTGCCCGGCCACGAGCAGCGTCCCGTCCTCGGCGGCCACCACCGCCCCGACCATCCCGTCGAACCCGTGCCGCTCCAGGACCCGCAGCGCACCGCCGTCGAGCGCGCCCATGAGCACCGCACCGGCCTCGATGTCCACCCACAGCAGGCGCTCGCGCGCCGCGTCCCAGAACGGCCCCTCGGCCAAGCGGTGGACCTCGGTGGTCGCGGGGGTGGGGGTGCTCATCGCGCCTGCCTCTCACACGGGATCGCCACCAGCTAACCGGTGCCACCGCGGCCCCGCACGTCGAACCGGACCACCTTCGCGAAACGTGCGGCGGGGTCCGCCGTGACGCTGGGTGATGCGGGAGGTACGGTCGGGGGGTGCGCCTGCGGGAACGGGAAGGTCGGGCGGTGGCGGCGGTGTCCGGCTGCCTCGCGGTCCCGCGCACCCCCGGCACCCCGTGGCCCGACCTGACCGCGCTCGCCGAGGCCGTGTGCGCCGCCGCCGAGCTGCGGGGCTGCTGGTTCACCGTCGGGGGCGCGCGGTCCGGGTGGGGCGAGGACGGCCCGGGGTGGGTCGCCGCGGTCGAGCACGGCGCCGAGGAGCAGGGGTCGGTCGCGGTGGTGCCGGACGTGCCGCTGCCCGCGCTGGCGACCGCGCTCGGCCCGGTGTTCACCGTCGCGCGGCTGGAGTCCGAGGCCGACGAGCTGCGCCGCGCGGGCGACGCCGCCGCGCGCGAACTCGCCGACGGCCGCTGGCGGGCGGCCGCGGACATGGACCGCGAGCGGCGCGGCCTGGAGCGCGACCTGCACGACGGCGCCCAGCACCACCTCGTCGCGCTGCGCATGGCCGTCGGCCTCGTCGAGCACACCCTCACCGCCCGGGGCGGCGCCGCGGCCCTGGCCCGCCTCGACGACCTGGTCTCCCGCCTCGACGCCGCCGAGGACCTGGTGGTCCGCACCGCCTCGGGCATCCTCCCCCTGGCCCTGGTCGCCCACGGCCTCGCCGCCGCCCTGGTCACCGAACTGGCCGAGCACGCCGACGTCACCCTCGACATCGACGACGCCCTGCGCCGCTACCCGGCGGCGGTGGAGTCGGCGGTGTACTTCGTGTGCATGGAAGGCGTCAACAACGCCCACAAGCACGCCCCCGGCGCCCACATCACCGTCCGCCTCCGCGACACCCCCCGCGGCCTGGACTTCTCCGTCCGCGACACCGGCCCCGGCTTCGACCCCGCCCGCCTGCCCCCGGACTCGGGCCTGCACAACCTCAACACCCGCACCGCCGCCGTCGGCGGCACCACCCGTGTCACCTCCACCCCCGGCAAGGGCACCACCGTCACCGGCTTCGTCCCCCTCCACCCCACCGACACCTGACCGGCGACCAGCGGAACGCAGCTTCGACGGGGGAACCCCGCAGGCAGGGCCGATCTACTCGCCCTTGGGCTGCTCCTTCGGCGCGATCCTCTTTCCTTCTTTCAGAAGGGCATCAAAATCCGCTGTGAAGAAGGAGTGCAGAGACCCGCCCTTCTGACACACGACCACAGGGACATTCTTGCGCTTCTTCTCGTGCGCATACATCGTGACGACAGCCTTGCCGTCGAACCGGTAGTAGCTGAACAACGAATCACCGGAGCGCGCGTAGACCTGCACTTCTCCTGCCGCCGTCACGCTCAAGTCAGTGAACAACGTGACGGCCTCACGGATCGAATCGGCCAGCTTGTCGGAGGTCATGGAAAACCGCTGCGACAGCACTCGCACCGTGGCCTCGTCCTCGGGATCGGGCAGGACGACACGAAGGCGACTGTTCTTGCCTCCCAGAAAGTCAACCAGCTTGGAGTGGTGGTTGTTGCGCCAGGTACTGCCGTAGGCGAAGAAGATGTCGATCTCCGTGACCGAGCGGAAAAGATCGTTCCAGTCAGGCTCCCGCAGGTAGTCGGTGCCCACTCGCACGACTCCGGAGTCCTCCAGGTCGGCGGCGTACTGCACCGTGTCCAGCATCTCCCTCTTGAAAGACCTCCGACCGACCAGATCCCACACCAGGAACAGCGCGACCGAGGTCACCACCGTGCCACCGAGGTTGTTCAGGACGTTCTGCAAGCCCGCCTTCGACGTCACCCACTCCCAGGTCGCGGCCGTGACGAGGATCCCGACCCCAACCCCGAACGACACCAAGCTCACGATCACGACCTGCAAGGTCACGATCGTACGTCCCGCGCCGCGCCAGTTCGCCATCATCACCACCCCGTCGAGAGCGTTGTCGCGACTACATCCCAGGGACCGAGCCGGGTCGATTAACCACGGTGCCGCGCATGTTCATTGGCCATCGTTGACGACTTCAGAGTGTAGGACGCCGACGGAAGTCCGACCACCTGCGGCGAAGCATTTGTTGCTGACATTTCTAGACAATAATGCGACACGCCTGCCAGAAAGTGGTCAAGCAGCGCCGCAGGGCCGAAGGACCATCCTGCACAGGGTTTCTCAGGTCGGTGGTGCGGCGATGCCTTCGCAGGTGCGGATGAGGGTCTCGCACGCGCGGCGGGTGCGGGCGGTGGAGGCGGGGTGCTCGGCCAGGGTCCGCCAGCGGCCCGCGGCTTCGGCGGCGGCGGCGCGGACCTGGGCGTCGGGGGTGCTGGGGGGCAGGCCGAGGCGGGTGCGGGGGTCGGTGCCGCGGGTGCCGAGGAGGCGGAGGGCTTCGGCCCGGTGGGCGGGGTTGGGGAAGGCGCCGCGGTCGAGGTCGTCGAGGAGGTCGAGTTCGGCGACGTCGTGGGCTTCGACGCGGACGCGTTCGGCGTGCCAGCGGACGGGGTCCTCGGGGGGCAGGGCGCGGACCAGGTCGGCGATGGCGTGCAGGGCGCGGCGGGCGGCGATGACCTCGGCGCGGGCGGTGACCTCGTCGGCGATGGTCCGGCGCAGGGCGCTCAGGCCGCTGTGGTCGGCCAGGGCGGCGGCGAGGGCGGCGGGGTCCTGCTCGGCCACGCCCGCCGCGGCCTCGGTGGCGGTGGGGCGGTCCGCGACGGGGATGCGGCCCAGGCCCATCGGGTCGGCCAGGCGCAGGGCGCGGTACTCGTCCTCGTGCAGGGTGGCGGCGACGAGGGCGAGGCCGGGGCGCAGGGCGGGGCCCGTCTCCAGCACGGCCACCCGGTGCTCGCTCGCGCGCAGGGTCGAGCGGAAACCCGGCTCGGGCCGGGACGTGCACAGCACGGCGTCGACGGCGGGTGCCGAGCCCTGCACCGGCGCGACCAGCCTCTCCGCCAGGGCGGGGCCCACCAGGCCGGGCACGTCCACCACCGTCATCCCGTTGACGAAGTCGCCGGACAGGCGCACCACCGCGCGTCCCTCCGCGTCGGTGGTGGCGCCCGGTTCCCCGTGGGCGTACCAGACCGGCCGGTCCGCCGACCGCACCTCGACGCCCAGCAGGGCGCCCACCACCGACGTCCTGGCCAGGCCCACCACGGCCAGCCGCACCGGGCGGCCGAGCCGGTCAGCGATGGTGGCCCAGCGGGCGCGCGTGGGCTCGTCCGGCGCGCCCTGCCACCCCTGGGCCAGCAGGTCGCGCAGGTCGTCGAGCAACCCGGCCCGGGTGTCGGCCACGACCGGCGGCGGTCCCAGGCGCTCGGGCAGCAGCACCGTCACGACCGCGGTGCCCTCGGTGACGGCGCAGGTCAGCGCGCCGCCCAGGACGGCGAGGCGTTCGGTGTCATCGGCCAGCGCGGCGGCCAGGTCCGCCGTGCCGCGCGCGGGTTCTGTGGCCGTGGCGACCATGCGCAGCACGCCGTCGGTGCGCGCCAGGTCCACCGCGACCGGCTCGGCGGTGCGGGTGCCGGCGAGCAGCGCCAGCACGGCGGAAGCCGCGTGGTACAGCCCGGATTCGACCTCCCAGCCCACCCGGCGGCCGAACGACCCGGTGAAGCGCACCGGGCGCGGCAGGGTCGCGGCCAACTCCTCCAGCGCCGCCTGCGGGCCCCGCTCGGGCAGCATGGCCGGGTGCACGTCGCGCACCACCGCGCGGAAGGTGTCGATCAGCTCGTCCAGCGCGTCGCGCAGGCCCGCCACGGCGCGCGCCGCGTCGTGGGCGCCCGCCTCGCCGCCGGTGGCGAACGCGGCGCGCAGGCCGGTCGCCCTGGCCCGGACGTCGGCGAAGTCGCGGGTGGTCACGGCCGTGATCGACCCGACCAGGCGCCGCCGCTCCAAGTCGCGCACCTGCGCCAGCCGCTCGCGCGCCGCCGACAGGTCGGACTCCAGGCCCGCGGCCCGGCGCGCCGCCTGGTCGCGGGCGGCCCTGGCCTGGTCCAGGCGCACGGCCAAGCCCAACCAGGACGCCGTCTCGCGCAGGGCCGCGGAGTCCGCGGCGCTGACCCGCCCCGGTTTCGCGATGAGCAGCACCCCTCCCCCGGGCACGTCCTCCACCGCCGAGACCTCCTGCCGGGCGGCCACCTCGGCGGCGTCGGACCCCAGCACCGCCCCCGGCGGTCGCGCGGGCCAGCTCGCGGTGGTCGCCAACCCGCGCGGGCCGGGCTGGGCGAACGCGGCGTCGCCCGCCACCAGGTCGGCCAGGTTGTGCACCAGGGCCGACACGAGCAGGGCGGCGGGCGCCTGGGCCGCCACCTCGTGCGGGGCCCGGCCGCGGGAGCGCCACGGGAGCACGGGCTACCCGTCGATCCGGCGGGCCTGCAGGTACGCCAGCACCGCCAGCACCCGGCGGTGGTGCACCGAGGGGTCGCCGGACAGGTCGAGCTTGGTGAAGATCGCGGCGATGTTCTTCTCCACCGCCTTGACCGAGATGAACAGCTCCGCGGCGATGGCGTTGTTGGTGCGCCCCTCGGCCATCAGCCGCAGCACGTCCAGCTCGCGCTCGGTGAGGGCGTCGAGCGCGCCGCCGTCGCGGCCCGCCGGGTTCTGCACCAACCGCTTGGCCAGCACCGGTTCGATGACGATCTCGCCGTCGGTGATCCGGTTGAGGGTGTCGTCGAGCACCTGCACCCCGGCCACCCGCTCCTTGAGCCGGTAGCCGATGCGCTCGGTGCCGATCTCCAGCACGCGCATCAGGTAGTGCGTCTCGGCGTAGTGCGACAGCAGCAGGATGCCGGTGTCGGGCTTCATCGCCCGCACCCGCTCGGCGGTCACCAGCCCGCCGTCGGGCTCGGGCGGCATCCGGATGTCGAGGATGGCCACGTCCACCGGCTCGGTGGCGACCAGCGCCAGCAGCCGGTCGCCGTCGGGCACGCAGCCGACGACCTCGTGGCCCGCGGCCTCCAGCAGCAGGACCAGGCCCTCGCGGAACAGGGCGCCGTCCTCGGCGATGGCTACCCGCACCGGACCACCGCCCAGTGCCTGCGGCGCGCTTGCCCCGGCTCGTCGGAGGTGATGCGCACCCGCGCGAACCGGCGCCCGACCGCGACCCGCACCCGCGCGGCGCTGCCCGGGGCGAGGGTGCGCAGGTGGTCGGCGATCAGCAGGCAGGTGCGCACCCTGGCGCGCCGGTCGAGGTGCTCGGTCGGTCCGCGCAGGTCCAGGGTGATGTCGCGGCGCTCGGCCACCGAGCGCAGGGCGGGCTCGACGCCCGCGCCGGTCAGCACCGGCGGGTAGAGCGCCTCCCCGACCGCGCGCAGGTCGTCGATCACCTCCCGGACGGTGTCCTGGACCGCTTCGACGCGGTCGCGCAGGCAGGGGTCGGTGACGGTCACGGCGAGCAAGCCTAGCTCCAGCGCCAGCGCGGAGGTGCGCAGCGCCGGGCCGTCGTGCACGGCCTGTTCGAGGTCGTGGCGCAGGCGGGCGGTGCGCGGGGACGGCGGTCGCAGCCGGGTGGGCCACCCGCCCACCCGGCGCAGCAGGGGGCCCGGCCGTCCGTTCACGGGGCCAGCCTCCCCCGCGCGGGTCGGTCCGACAAGGAGGAGCACCCCAGCACCGAGTAGGGATCTCCCTACTTGCGCGGTCGCCGCACTACCATCCGTGGTGATCTCCCCGGTGGAGCGGGACGGCAAGGACACCGGGGCACGGGACGCAGGGAGTGCGGCAGTGGGTTACGGGCTCGGCATTGATCTCGGCACGACCTTCACCGCGGCCGCAGTGGCCGGGGAGTCGGGCACGCGGATGGTGCCCCTGGGGCAGGACGTGGTCGTCCCGTCGGTGGTGTACTCCACGGTGGAGGGCGCGCTGCTGACCGGCGTGGCGGCCGAGGTCGTCGGCGCGAAGGACCCGGTGCGGCTGTCGCGGGGGCACAAGCGGCGGCTGGGCGACCCGACGCCGCTGGTCATCGGGGGTGTGGCCTACTCGCCCGCGGCGCTGCTGGCCGCGCAGCTGCGCGAGGTCGTCACCTACGTCACCGCCCAGGAGGGCGCCCCGCCGGAGCAGGTGGTGCTGACCTGCCCGGCGGTGTGGGGGCCCTACCGGCGCGAGCACTTCGACGAGGTGCCCCGGCTGGCCGGGCTGCCCGGGGCGCGGATCGTCACCGAGCCCGAGGCCGCGGCCACGCACTACTCGATGGAGCGCAGGCTCGGCGAGGGGGAGCTGGTCGCGGTCTACGACCTGGGCGGCGGCACCTTCGACACCACGATCCTGCGGGCGCGGGCGGGCGGGATGGAGATCCTGGGCACCCCCGAGGGCGTCGAGCGGCTGGGCGGGATGGACTTCGACGAGGCGCTGGTGGCCCACGTCGACCGCAGCCTCGATGGCGCGATCAGCGCGCTGGACCCCGGCGACCCGGACTCGGCGCGGGCGCTGGCGGCCATCCGGGCGCTGTGCGTGCGGGCCAAGGAGGAGCTGTCCACCGAGCCGGACGTGACCCTGCGCGTGCCGCTGCCCGCCGGGGAGCGCGAGCTGCTGGTCACCCGGCTGGAGTTCAACGAGATGATCAAGCCGTCGGTGGAGCTGACCACCGAGGCGCTGCACCGCACCATCGCCTCGGCCGGGCTGCGCCCCGACGACCTGGCCGCGGTGCTGCTGGCGGGCGGGTCGTCGCGGATCCCGCTGGTGCCGCAGATGGTGTCGGAGGCGTTCGGCAGGCCGGTGCGGGTGGGCCTGCACCCCAAGTACACCGTGGCGCTGGGCGCCGCGGCGGTCTCCCGCACCCCGGCCGCCGCGCCGCCCGCTCCCCCCGGCACCCCGCCGTCGGGCGAGCCGCTGCCGCAGCTGCCCCCGGCCGCGCCGGAGCCGGTCGCCGCGCGCACCCCGGCCCGCAGGCCGAAGTGGTTGGTGCCCGCCGCCGCGGCCGCGGTCGTGGTGCTGGTGGTCGCGCTGGCCACCGCGTTCCTGACCACCGGCGACGAGGACGCCCCGGCGGCGCGGGGCGGGGACGCCGCCCCGGCCGCCCCGCTCGGGGACGGCAGCGACGGCAAGGAGTTCACCGTCTTCGACAAGGCGGACGTGGGCCCGTTCAAGAGCATCATCGGCTCCGCGGACAACTGGGCGGGCACGTTCCTCGGCGACGGCGAGACCGCCAAGCACACCGCCATCGGCGTCACCCCGGGCAAGGTGGGCGACGAGAACGGGCTGCACGCGGTGTGGAGCGGCAAAGGCGCGGGCCAGCTCTATTTCCAGGACACCCGCGGCGGCCGGGACATGACCCGCTACACCACCAACGACACGGCCCTGGTGTTCGACGCCGTGGTCACCAAGGCGCCCGCGGTGCGCACGACCATCGCGGTGCACTGCGAGTACCCGTGCGCGGCGCAGGTGGAGGCGAAGTCGCTGTTCAGCAAGCTGCCGGTGGGCAAGAAGTCCACGGTGCGCATCCCGCTGTCCTGCTTCACCGACGCGGGCCTGGACCCGAAGAAGGTGAACACGTTCTTCCTGGTCTACACCGAGGGCGCCTTCGACGTGTCGCTGGCCAACGTGCGCTGGGTGCCGGGCGCGGCGAAGGAGGCCGGGGCGTCGCGCTGCGGCGACCTGACCTGACCCGGGCACCCGCTCACCCCTGGTGCAGCGGTGGGGGGACGTCCTCGGGCAGCAGCAGGCACAGCTCGTTGACCGTCGGCGCCTCGATCGAGCGCATCCGGCGGGCGTGCCGGGTGATCGCCTCGTCGAGCACCTGGCGGGCGTAGCGGCCGTTGCCGAAGGACTCCCCCCGCACCACGGCGGTGAAGTGCCCGCGCAGCGCGGCCACGGTCGGGCCGGTGCACTCGTAGCCGGAGGTCGTGGCGTGCTGGTTGACGATCGTGACCAGCTCGTCGGCGGTGTAGTTGGCGAAGCGCACCCGGTGGGAGAAGCGCGAGGACAGCCCCGGGTTCATGTCGAGGAACCCGGCCATCTCCCGCTCGTAGCCCGCGGCGATCACCACCACCTCGTCGCGGTGGTCCTCCATGAGCTTGACCAGGGTGTCGATGGCCTCCCGGCCGAAGTCGTGCCCGCCGCCGGGCTTGGTGGACAGGGTGTAGGCCTCGTCGATGAACAGCACCCCGCCGCGGGCGCGGTCGAAGGCCTCGGTGGTGCGCCGGGCGGTGTGCCCGACGTACTCGCCCACCAGGTCGGCGCGGCTGACCTCGGTGACCTGGCCCTGGGCGAGGACGCCCATGGCGGTGAGGATCGAGCCGTAGAGGCGGGCGACGGTGGTCTTGCCGGTGCCCGGCGGGCCCGCGAAGATCAGGTGCCTGCTCAGCGACGGCACCGGCAGCCCGGCGGCCTGCCGCTGGCGGGCCGAGGCCAGCAGGTCGACCATGGCGGCGACCTCCTGCTTGACGTCGGCCAGGCCCACCAGGTTGCGCAGCTTGCCCAGCAGCTCCTCCACCCGCTCCTCGTCGAAGCGTCCCGCGCCCGCGCCGACCGCCGCCCCGGGCAGCGGGCCCAGGTCGTCGGGCAGCAGCCGGGTCAGCGCCACGGCGTCGGCGTCGGTGTCCTCGGCCAGCCGGTAGGCCTGGCGGCCCACCATCTCCTCGAACACCTTGCGCGCGGTGCGCCCGTTGCCGAAGTTGGCGTCGCGCGGGAAGTCGGTGAAGTAGCCGTGCAGGGCGTCGCGGGTCTCGAACTCCAGCCGGTAGTGGTGGCTGGAGCACAGGCCCTCGACGATGGTGACCAGCTCGGCGCTGGAGTAGTCGGTGAACTCGATGGTGCGGGCGAAGCGGGAGGCCAGGCCGGGGTTGGTGGCGAGGAACTGGCGCATGTCGTTGGTGTAGCCCGCCACGATCACCACCACGTCGTCGCGGTGGTCCTCCATGAGCTTGACCAGGGTGTCGATGGCCTCCCGGCCGAAGTCGTGCCCGCCGCCCGCGCCCGCCCCGGCGGCCAGGGTGTAGGCCTCGTCGATGAACAGCACCCCGCCGAGGGCCTCCTCGAACTTCTCGGTGGTCTTGAGCGCGGTGCCGCCGATGATCGAGGCGACCAGGTCGGCGCGGGCGACCTCGACCAGCTGCCCGGTGCGGATCACCCCGAGCGCGGCGAGGATGCGCCCGTAGAGCCGGGCGACGGTCGTCTTGCCGGTGCCGGGGGACCCGGCGAACACCAGGTGGCTGCCCAGCGGCGGTGAGGGCAGGCCCGCCGCCGCGCGGCGCTCGGCCATCTGGTGCAGGCGCACCAGGGTCTCCACCTCGCGCTTGACGCCCGCCAGCCCGGTCAGGGAGTTCAGCTGCTCCAGCAGTTGCGCCAGCCGCTCGTCCTTGTCGGCCGGTCGGTCGTCGTCCTCCGCCGGGTCGGCGGCGGGCTCGGGGCGCTGGGCTCGGGGCGCGTCGGTGGCGGGGCGCTGCTCGCGCCCGCGCCGGGCGCCGTCGTCGACGACCCTGGCGTTGCCGTCCTCGGTGCGCAGGTCCCGGCCGCGGTTGCGCTCGACGCGGCAGCCGCGCACGTCGAGGGGTTCGGCGGAGGTGGTGACCACGCCGTCGCCGCGGTTGTCGCTGATGTCGCAGCCGACGACCTCGCCGCGGGCGGACTGCTCGACGAGCACGCCCGTGGCGGACTCGCGCAGCGCGCCGCCGTCGACGGTGACCCGGGCGGTGCCCTTGGCCAGCAGCGCGGGCCCGGACGCGCCGGTGACGGTGGTGCCGGAGAGCCGGACGTCGGCGTCGCCGTCGGCCACCACGCCCGCGCCCGCCCCGCCGGTCAGCTCGCAGCGGGTCAGCACGGCCGACCCGCCGTGCACCAGCACGGCGTCGTGGCCGGTGCCGGTCGCGGTGCAGTCGGCCAGTTCGGCGCTGGAGGACTCGACCACGTGCAGCGCGTGCCCGCCCGCGGCGTCGACGTGCACCCGGTCGAGCCGGATCGTCGACGCCTGCACGAGCACGATGGCCTGGGCGGTGGTGCGCTCGACCCGGCAGTCGCGCAGGACGGGTTCCGACCCGCCCGCGGCCAGCAGCGCCACACCCTCCACATCGGACACGGCGGTTCCGTTGACGGTGAGGGAGCTGTGGTCCTCCAGCACGATCGCGGACCCGCCGATGCGCCGCACCGCGGTGCCGGTGACGGTGCCGCCGGAGCGGTCGGCGACCAGGACGGCGCCCTGGGCGTCCTCGATGGTGCAGTCGAGCAGCCGGGGCGCCGCGCCGCCGCGGGCCACGACCGCCGTGGTCTGGATGCCGCGCAGCGCGCAGCCGCGCAGGTCGCCGCGGCCGTCCTCGAACACCAGCACCCCGGCCCCGCCGGGGTTGGTGACGACGCTGCCGCGCGCCCGCAGGTCGCCCCCGGAGCGCACGACCACCGCCACCGAGGAGTCCGCGACGACCTCGCACTCCTCCAGGTGCAGGGTGCCGCCCCGGACCTCCACGGCGCTCTCCCCGCCGCTGTGGGCGAAGACGATGCCGGAGGCGGTGGCGTGCTCGGCGGCCAAGCGCAGCGCGGGGTCGCCCGAGGCCTCCACCCGCACCTCCCCCGCCGAGCCCGCCCCGGAGAGGGTCACCTCCTTGTCCAGCACGACGGACTCGGCGTAGGTGCCGGGCCGCACCGAGATCACGTCCCCGTCGGCCGCGGCCGCGATCGCGTCGCTGATGGTGCGGAAGCAGTCCGCCTCACCGGGCGACACGCTCAGCACCGACCGCACACCGGTCAGCTTGCCCGCCACAGCGGACCCCCTTCGGCGGCGGGCGCCAGCGCGGCGCGCACGCGGTGGCGGTCCAGGTGGCTCAGCCGCGCCGGGCCGGGCCGCTCGGCGGCGTGCCTGGCCAGCTCCGGGTCCGGCGCCACCATGTGCCGGTCGAGGTAGTAGCGGGCGGCGTCCGACCACACCCACTCCCCGTCCGAGCGCAGGTCCACCGGCACCGCACCGCTCACCGGCGCGATCAGGTCCCGCAGCGTGCCCGGCAGGGGGGCCACGACCTCGCCGCCGCCGAGGAAGTCCAGCAGCCGCTGCCGCTCGTCCACGTCGACCACCAGCTCGCGGGTGGCGGCGAAGAACGGCCCGCCGTCGGGGGTGGCGCCGTCGAAGGTCCTGGCGATGCGCACCCCGACGGCGGGCTCGGCGGACCACAGCAGGGTCGCGGCCAGCAGCGCGGCCTCGTGGTAGGCGGGCAGGGCGGTGGTGGGCCCGAACACCTCCGCCCGCGGCGCGGCCTCCCCGGCCGCCTCCAGCGCGGCCTGCACCGCGGCGGTGACGGCGGGCAGGTCGGCGGCCTCGTCGGCCTGCACCAGGTGCACGGCGTCGGTCCCGCCGCGCAGGACCCGCCAGCACGCGGTGATCGGCAGCTCCGCCGCCAGCGCGACCACGGCCCGGTCGGCGGCGGAGTGCTCGGCCGCCCCGGCCGCGAAGTCCGGCACCGCGGCCGCGGCCGGGGTGGCCGCCGCCAGCGCGTCGAACAGGCTGGTCAACCGCTCGGCGTCACCCGCGGCCAACGCCTCGCGGGCAACGACCAGCCAACCGTCGGAGACCGCCCCGGCCAGGGCGAGCAACCGCGTGTGCTGGGTGGGCATCGGGACTCCTTCGGTCAGCGGGGGCTGGTGCCTTCAGCCACAACACGGGTGGGGGGCGGCGCGCGGTTCACCGGGCTCGCGCACCCCCGAAAACGCGCGGGGGCGAGGGCGGATGCACCCGCCCTCGCCCCCGCGCCCGCGGTTCTGATCAGCCCACGGGAAGCGCGCCGCACCAACGGGCCGAGCCCTCCACGGGGTCCAGCGAGGCGTCCGCGCGGCGGGTCGCCGCGGCCCGCAGGCGGGTCAGGGCGGGGTCGACGGGCAGCCCGTCCTCCACGGCGAGCACCCGGCCGTCCTCCACGGCCAGCACCCGCAACCGGGTCTGGGCGGGCAGGACCACGTCGTCGGCCTGGTCGTCGTCCACCAGCCCCGACAACCGGCGCGCCGCGGTGGTCCAGATCAACAGCTCCACGCCGGGGAGCGCGCAGTCGGAGGCGGCGGTCACGGCGAGCACGGGCGCGGGGGTGCGCAGCACGTCCCCCACGGCGGGGAGGTCGCTGAGCCCGCGGACGACGACGCCGCGCAGGGTCGGCAGGAGCCGCAGGCCCGCCGCCAGGCAGGTGTGGAAGGCGGTGTCGAAGTCCTCGGACGGGTTGAGGGCGAACACCCGCACCACCGCCAGCTCGGCCACGAGCGCGGAGTGGTCGGTGCCCGCTGTACGCATGCCGGGGCGCTCGGCCAGGAGCCGGGCCACGGCGCGCACGGCGACGTCGTAGCGGTTGGCGAGGTGTTGGCGGACCTCGTGGCGTTGTTCCGGCGTACTGCGCGCGTCCGGGGGCACCTCCGTGGCGAGCGCCGGTGCGGGTGCCGCGGGGGGAACTGCGGCGGGCTCCGGGGCGGCCTGGGGCAGCACGGGCGGCGCGACAGCGGTGGTGAGGGCGGTCAGGGGAGGAAGCTCGGCGGCTGCGGGGACATCCTCGGGCGCGACCGGCACGGACGGGAGCGGGCGCGGGGCCAACTCGATCGCCGGTGCCTCGGGCGTGTCCGCAGGCTCGGGCTCGTCCACAGCAGGCGCCGCGGGCTTGCGCGGCGTGGGGGCGCTGACGGACGGGGCGGCCACGCTGGGCACCCCCAGGGGCGGGGCGGTGGTCGCCTGGGCCAGCGACGCCATCGGCGGCGGGGCCATGGCGGGCACCGCGGTGGACAGCGGCGGCAGCGGCAGCGCGCGCTCGACCGGGTGCGGGGGCGCGACGGCCTGCGCGGGGACCCGCACCTGCGCCACGGCCTCGACGTCCAGCTCGCCGCAGATGCGGCCGGATTCCTCAGCGGCCTGCTCCTCAGCAGCCTGCTCTTCAGCGGCGAGCTTCGGAGTGGTCGGTTCCACAGCGGTCGATTTGAGAGTGGTCGGCTCCGCCGTGGCGCGCACCCACGACGTGCGCGGGTTGGCCACGACGAGGGTCGCGGGCAGCACGCGCCCGTCGGCGGTCACCACCACGTCCGCGATGACGTGCTCGAACGTCCGCGTGGCGGACCGGGTGGGCACCGGGGCGACCTTCCCGCGCGCCGTGCTCAGCCGGGTGGCGGCCTCGGCGGCCAGGGACGACAGCGGGACGACCCGCAGGTGCGCCTTGGCGTCCGCGGGCAGTGCCGCGATCAGCGAGTCCAGGGCGGCCACGACCTGCGCGGGCACCTCCGGGCCCGCCGCCAGCAGCACGTCCGCCGTCGAGCCGGTCGGCGCGTGCCACGCCGGGTCGGGCTCCACCGCGTCGGGGCGGACGAGCAGGCCGCGGGCGACCACGTCGACCCGCCAGCCGGGCGCCAGGCGGTACGCGGCGGGGGCGATCAGCGGCAGGCGGGGCAGCGGGGCGACCCAGCGGTCCACCACCGGCGGGGCCGTGGGGCGGTAGACGCTCTCCAGGGCGAACGGCTGCCAGGTGCGGGTGCCGTCCGGGGCGACGTGCACCAGCCGGGTGCCGTCGCCGGTGGGCAGGCCGTGCAGGACGCGGACGGGGGCGCCGAGTTCGTCGGCGACGGGCTGGGCCAGGCCCGCGGCGGTGCGGTCGAGGAGCACCACGCAGTCCCGGGCGGCGTCGGACAGCCCCTTGAGGACGATGCGGACCGAGGACGGCTCCGGCGGCTGCTCCCCCGGGGCGCCCACCACCACGACCGGGCGGGCGGGGTCCTGGGGGCAGGTGGTGATCTCGTCGTCGCGCGCGGGGGCATCGGGGTGGCGGACCCACACGCCCAGCGGGACCTGCGTGGCACCGGGCGGCAGGTCGGCGGGCAGGTCGTCCTGCCACCAGGGCGCGGGGTGGCGGGGGCCGCCGCGCCGGTGCCCGCCGTCGGGCCGGTAGGCGACCCAACCGGTGCCCGGCGGCGGGACGAACACCCCGCCCGGCACCGCGGTCAGCGGCCCGTCCGGGGCGATGACCTCCACCCCGAGGCGGTCGGCGAGCAGCCGGGCGGGGGGCAGCGCGCCGGGCGCCGCGGCCCCCGCCCCGGCCGCGAGCAGCCGCACCCCGCCCTGGACGTGCTCGTCGAGGTCGGCCACGACCCACGGGTCGAGCCGGGCGACGGCGGCCGCGGCGGCCGCGCCCACGACGACGGCGGTCCGGTGGCGCTCCACCGGCAGCGCCGCGGCCAGCTCGGCCGCCGCGGCGTCACCCCGCCCGTCGTGCACGAGCACGGCGCCCCCGACCCGCTCGACGGTGATCTCCTGGTCCACGTGCCCTCCTTCCCGCTGCGTCACCGCTCCCACGGGCGGCGGGGGGCCCGCGGTTCACCGGGCCTCGCGATCGTCTTGGCGCGCGGGCCGGGCGGCCCAGGAGGTGAGCGGCAGCGGGCCCCGGTCGACGATCGTGCGGATGACGACGGTGCTGCGCACGTCGAGGATCGGGGCGATGGCCAGCACCCGGTCGTAGAGCACGGCCTCGAAGGTCCGCAGGTCGGGCACGGCCAGCTCGACGAGGAAGTCGGCGTCGCCGGAGACGACGTGGCAGGCCACGACGTGCTCGATCGCCGCCAGCGCCTGCCCGACCTCGGCGGCGCTGGTGCGGGAGTGCTCGACCTTGAGCGAGAGGAACACCGTCAGCCCGAGGCCCAGGCGCTCGCGGTCGAGGTCGGCGCGGTAGCCGGCGATGACGCCGTCGGCCTCCAGCGCCTTCGTGCGCCGCAGGCAGGACGTCGGGGACAGGTGCACGGCCTCGGCCAGTTCGACGTTGGGGGTGCGCCCGTGGCGCTGGAGGTGCTCCATGATCGCCCGGTCGACCCGGTCGTAGAGGGGTTGTGGCATGGGGTGCAGCGTAAGGGCGCTTTCATCGCAGATTCGTGCGCGTGGCGGCGCCCAGGCGCGTGATCTCGCCATCGCGTGCCGCGTTCCGCGGTGCACCCTGACCCGCGTCGCACACCACCTCCGGACGACGGGAACCGCACCGTGCACCCTTCCTCCCTCGAACCCGACAGCCGCGCGATGCGCGAGATGGGCGACCTGGTCCTCCAGCACGTCATCGCGCGCACCGAGCGCCTGCCGTCGCGGCCCGCGACCAACGCCCACCCCCCGGCGGCCGTGGCGGACCTGGTCGAGTCGTTCCTGGAACCCCCGCCCGCGCGGGGCGGCGACCTGGGCGACCTGCTGTCCCGCCTGGACGAGGCCGCCGACTGCGCCCTGGAGACGGCAGGCCCCGGCCACCTGTCCTACGTCCCCGGCGGGGGCCTGTACACGGCCGCGCTCGCGGAGTTCTACACCCGCGCCACCAACCGCTACGGCGGTTTCGCCCTGGTGGCCCCCGCGCTGGCCGCGCTGGAGGAGAGCGTGCTGCGCTGGTTCGCCCAAGGGGTGTGCGGGCTGCCCGCGGGCAGCGGCGGGCTGATGACCAGCGGCGGCTCGATGGCGACCTTCTCCGCGACGGTGGCCGCCCGCCACGACCGGCTGGGCGAGGACCTGGCCACCGGCACGGTCTACACCTGCGCGTCCGCCCACCACTCGGTCGCCAAGGCCGCCCGCCTCGCGGGCATCCGCGCGGCCAACGTGCGGACGGTGCCGCACACCGCCGACCAGCGCATGGACCCCGAGGCGACCGCCGCGATGATCCGCGCCGACCGGGCGGCGGGGTTGCGCCCGTTCCTGCTGGTGGCCACCGCGGGCACCACCGACACCGGCACCGTCGACCCGCTGCCCGCCCTGGCCGAGCTGGCCCGCGCCGAGGACCTGTGGTTCCACGTCGACGCCGCCTACGGCGGCTTCTTCGCCCTCACCGACCGCGGCAGGCGCCGCCTCGACGGCCTGGCGGCGGCGGACTCGATCACCCTGGACCCGCACAAGACGCTGTTCCTGCCCTTCGGCACCGGCGCCCTCGTCGTCCGCGACCCCGCCACCCTGCGGGCCGCGCACGACGGCACCGGCAGCTACCTGCAGGACATCGGCGCGGGCGGCGTGCCCGACCCCGCCCGCCTGGGTCCCGAGCTCACCCACGAGATCCGCGGCCTGCGCGCCTGGCTCCCCCTGCACCTGCACGGCGTGGACGCCTTCCGGGCGGCCCTGGACGAGAAGCTGGACCTGGCCGAGCACGTCCACGACTCGCTGTCGGCGGTCGCGGGCCTGGAGGTCCCCCTGCGCCCCGACCTGTCCACCGTGGTGTTCCGGGTGCGCCCGCGCGACGACACCCCCGCCGCCGCCCGGGAGGCCGACGGGGCGGGCCGCCTGCTGCTGGAGCGGATCAACGCCCACCAGCGCGTCGCCCTCTCCAGCACCGCCCTCGACGGCCGCTTCACCCTGCGCGTCTGCGTCGTCTCCCACCGGACCCACCACGACCGGGTCACCGAGGCGTTGAAGATCATCGCCGAGGAGGCCTCCCGGGTGTGACGCCGCGGCGGGCGGGTCAGACCTCGTCCTCGGTGACCGGGAGCGGCCTGCCGCGGGGCGGGAAGCGCAGGCCCCAGGGCTCCTCGCCATCGCTGCCGACCACCAGGGCGATGACGTCGCGGCTGGTGATGGCGGCGAGGTCGGCGGCCAGTTCCGCGGTGATCGCGGCGCCCACCACGCGCAGGCCGTCCGCGGTGGGGACCAGGGTGGCCAGGGAGTCGCGCAGCCGGACCGGGGTGCCCGCGAGGACGCCCTCGCGGATGCGGCGCATGTCGACGTCGCGGGCGTGCAGGTCGAGTTCGGCCTGCTGCCGCGGGTCGAGCAGGGGGCGCTGGTCGTCGAGGAAGTCCTGGTAAGCCGACCAGTCGGGGTCGGGGGCGGTGGACACGCGGTCGAACTCGGCGGCGATGGCCGGGGTGGTGGACTGCGGGCGCGGGACGGGGGCGGGGGTGGTGCCGATGAACCCGCCGTCCGGGTCGACCGGGATGGCGTAGACGCGGCCGAGGCCGGTGATGGCCTCCGGGGTCGCCGGGGTGAGGGTGCCCGCCTGGGGGTCGGCCAGGGACACGGTGCCGTGGTGGTTGACCACGTTCCAGGCGTGGCCGGGGCCGCCGGTGGCGGGGAAGGCGATCAGGACGGCGTCGGAGCCGTGGCCGCCACGGGTGACGCGGTCGATGACCTCGGCCAGCGCCAGCGGGCCCTTGCCGATCAGCTCCGGGGCGTAGGAGGTGGCGGCGCCGGTGGCGGCCCCCACTCCCCCGGGCGCCGCACCCGTCGCGCTCGCCCCGGCCACCCGCGGCTCGCCGCGGTAGGTGGCGTGGAAGGCCAGCGCGGAGTCCAGGCAGTTGACGTCGCGGCCCGCCGCCGACCGGTCGCCGTTGACCAGGCCGACCCACAGCGACGGGTCGGTGAAGCGGGTGCCGGGGGCCACCACGGCGGTCAGCGCCGCGGTCTCGGCCGCGCTCGGCGGCACCAGGCGCTCGGTGATCGGCTTGCTCGCGGGCGGCTCCACCTCGGTGACCGGGCCCTCGTCGGCCTCGAAGTCGTCCCGGGAGCGCTTGGTGCCCGCGCTCACGGGCGAGTCCTGCGCCGCCGGGGTGGGCGCCTCGACCGGGGTGCCCGCGTCGGGAGCGGGCTGGGTGGCGGGCAGGCTGCCGACGGTGTCCGGGGACAGCTGCGGCATCGGGTGGATCGGGCCGACCGGCTGGTCACCGAGGACCGCGCGGTAGCCGACGATGAACTCCGAGCGGACCCCGCCCGGGAAGGTGATCTCCTTCTGGTCCGGGAAGGGGCTGGCCAGGTCGAGGGTGGCGTTGACGTCGATGCCGCCCGGGGCGCGGAAGACGTAGACGTAGTCGTAGTTGCTGGGGATGACCCGGTCCGGGTTGGCCTGCTGGGTCAGCGCCATCGCGCCGGGGTCGGTGGTGGCGCTGAGGAACGCGGTGTCGCGGTGGCCGTTGTTGACGTAGTCGAGCAGGTGGCGGGTCGTGCCGTGGCCCTTGGGCGCCAGGCCGCCCTCGGCGAGGACCTGCGTCGGGGGCTTGCGGCTGAAGTGGTAGAGGTCCTCGCCGCTGGTGCGCCACTGCGCGTACTGGTCGGCGAAGGTGGTCTCGAAGCCGGGGATGGCCACCGCGTCGGGCGCCACCGGGCGGGTCGAGGTGGTGGTGCCGACCTCCGGGTGGCTGCTGCCGCGGTCGAGGCTGTAGCCGATGGGGTCGCCCGCCACGGTGCCGCGGAACCACTGGAAGACGCCGGTGTTGTTGCGCAGCCTGCCGCCGCGGTCGGACACGAATGTCCCGTCCGAGGGGCCGTCCGGCTCGTAGAGGCCGATCAGGCCCGCCCCGCTGTGCCAGGCGACGCTGGGCTCACCCTGGTCGCCGCGCACCTCCCAGCGACCGTCCGTGGCCTGGGCGGTGGTGGGCAGCGCGGTGAACTCCTGGTACTCGGCCGGGGCCGGGAACGGCGCGGGCACCGGGGCCGGGGCCTGGGTCGTCGGGGCGGGGGTGGGCCAGTGGCCCGCGACGGTGTCGGTGGTGCCGCCCAGCGGCACGGCGCCGCTGGAGGTCCCGAGCCCGGTGCCGGTCGTCGTGGTGGTCGGGCCGGAGGTGGTCGTCGTGGTGGTGCCGGTCCCGGTCGTGGTGCCGGTGGTCGCGGCCGGGGTGGTCGGGACCTGCGTGCCCAGGCCGCCGGCGATGTCGGTGGACAGGGTGGTGGCCTGCTGGGGGGTGCCGCCGCGGTGCAGGTGCAGCGCGACGATGGTGGTGACGTCGTCGGTGAGACCGGTGTTGTCGAGCCGGGTCAGGTCGTGGGTCTGGGCGATGATCGCGTCGGCCTGGGTGCGCAGCCCGTGCCGCTGCGTGGGGGTCAGCGGGCCGAAGCCGTGGTCGGCGGCGCGCGCCTCGGCCCTGACCTCGGTGGCGCTCCACGGCGACGGCGTGGTGGGGGCACCGATCCCGCCGACGGCCTGGCGCAGGTCCGCGGCGGTGAACGTGGTGGTGGCCGGGGTCGTGATGGCGAAGTCGACCGGGCGCATCTCCACCGGCAAGGACTCGACGAAGTCGGTGACCTGCTGCTGCGTGACACCGGGTCCGATGTGGAGGGTGCGGCCGGTGTCGTCGCGGGTCGCCGGGACGGTGGGGGTGTGCGCGGGCGCGGGGCCCGCGGCGTGCAGGACGGCCCCGTCGCCGGTCTTGGTGACCTGCAGGCCGGTGCTCGCCGCGGGGGCCTTGCCGCCGTGGGTCCACACGTCGTGCAGGGTGATCAGGCCCTCGCGCAGGGCGTCGGCCTCCCACACCCGGACGGTGAGGTCCTGCTGGGAGTGCACCTGGGCGACCTTGGGCCGCTCGCCGTCCGGGCGCCCGGTGAGCCGGTCGCGCACGGCGCCGACGGCGGCGGCCACCTTGTTGGAGTGGTGCGCGCGGGTCTCGACGAAGAAGTCGGCGTCGGCGGTGAACAGGTACGACCGGCCGCTCTGCGACCGGCTCCCGGACGCCGACCCGCTGCCCGCCTGGGCGTCGGTGGCGGTGGAGCCGTTGTCGGCGCCCGGGGTGGGGGCCACGCCGAAGCCGACCGGGGTGCCCTGGCCCGCGGGCAGCGTGGTGCCGCCCAGGCCCGGGTCGTTGACCCCGCGCGTCCAGGTGACGGCGGTGGACGAGCCGTGCGAGCGGGAGTCCTCGGTCTCGCGCTCGAGGTCGACCTTGACCCCGTCCGGGCTGGCCGCGACGAACCGGAACGAGCCGGGGCGGAACTGCGCGGTGACCTTGGCGTCGTAGAGGTTGTCGTAGGTGGTGTGCTTGCGGCTCTCCACCCGCTCGGTGCGGTAGTCGTCGCTGGTGAACATGGTGAACCCGCCGTTGTGCAGCGAACTGCCGCGGGTGAAGCCGTGCAGCACGTGCTCGCCCTGCCCGCCCGGGCGGGTGAAGTCGGAGGGCACGGCCTTGGCCGCTTGCAGCGCGGGGGCGGTGACGGCGCCCAGCCGCGGCGGCCTGCCGCCGAGCAGGGCGTAGGCGGTGTCGCGGATCGCGCGGGTGGTGTCCTGGCCCAGCGACTCCAGCGCCCACATCGACCCGGCGCCCAGCACGCCGTTGCGGGCGGGGGTCGCGGCGACCACCTGGGTGGTCGGCGCGGTGGTGGGCTGGGTGAGGGCGGGCGAGACGGTGGTGTCCGGGGCGACGAGGTCGACCGCGCCGGGCAGCACGACCGGCGCCGCGCTGGTCCTGGTGAAGTCGATGTGGCGCACCACCGGCCCGGCGAACGCGTCGAGCGCGGGGGTTGGCCTGCGGTAGCGGGTGATGACCAGGGTGTGGTCGACCTCGTGGGTGGAGCGGCCGACCTTGTCCACCTTGACCTGCTGGCTGGTCTTCACCCCGCCGCTGGTCGGGTCGGTGGTGGAGTTCGCCTTGCTGCCGCTGAGACCCGGCTGCACGCCGAAAGCACCGCTGGCGGCACCGGCGCTGGGGGTGACCTTCTCCGGCTTGCCGTCCGGGCCCAGCGGGGCCGCGGGCACCGGCGGTGTGGTGCTGTGGCTGCCGCCGACCAGGAGGTTCGCGCTGCCGGAGGTGGTGTCGGTGGTGGTGCGGGTGGTGGACGGGGAGGCGTAGCCGGTGGTGGCCTGGCTGTTGGGGACGACGCCGCCGCTGGGGGTGGCGGCGCGGGTCGAGGGGGCGGAGGTGATCCGGATGTCGACGACGTCCTCGAACAGCACGTCGGTGTCGGACACCGAGATCAGCGCCTCGTCGCCTGCGAGCGGGTCGCGCAGGAACACGTGCCCGCGCGGGGTGCTCAGCAGGTCGCGCACCTGCTCCAGCACGAGGTTCTGCCACTTGCCGGTGACGCCGAGCCCGGTGAGCTGGGTCCGCACCGGGTCGAGCGCGTCCGGGTTCGGCGCGAGGGCGGTGGCGGGCGGGGTGTGCAGGGTGCTGCTGATGACGGTGGTCTGGCTCTGCGAGGTGTAGGTGCCCGGGGCGGTGAGCAGCGTCGTCGCCGGGGTGTTGGGGGTGGCGGGGGCCTCGGGCAGGGCGGCGGTCAGCTCGGCGGGCACGTCGAGGCCCTGCTGCTGGAACAGCGCGATGGCCGAGGCCACCGGCAGCTGGACCAGCGCGCCGTCGGGCTGGTCGACGACCACCGGCAGCGCGCCGAACCTGTTGGTCTTGACGGCGTTGCGGATGTTCATGTCCGCGGCGAACTCGTAGCGGGTGTCCAGCGCGATCCACGCCGTCGGGCCCTTGTACTCGTAGGCCTGCTTGCCGCCGGAGGCGAAGTCGCGGGCGAGCGTGCCGCCCCACTTCTTGCCCAGGCCCAGGTTGAGCCGCAGGCGCGCGCCCCAGCCGGTCGCGCGCTTGGGGGTGACGTCGAGGTTGAGCTCGGCTTCGACGCCCTTGGCCTTGCCCCGGGTGTTGCTGACGGCCAGGTCGCCGCTCTGGTTGCGCTGGAGGGTGCCGTTGGTGCGGATGTCGATGAGCCGGGGCGAGGAGTAGGTGGTGGTCGCGACCAGGGCGCCGTTGAAGTCGGTGGCGCGGCCCGGCTGGACCATGTCGGCGGTCTTGGCCTGCTGCCCGCCGAGGCCGAGCGCGGCCCGGCCGCGGCTGCCGACCTCACCGAGGAAGTACCGGATCGTCTCGCCGGGGGTGCTGCCCGGCTTGGTCATCGGGGACAGCTTGTAGCGGAAGGTGGTGTTGACCCCGCCGCGGGTCTCGGTGATCTCGCGCCTGCCCCACGAGGCCCAGCTGCCGCCGCCGAAGGGCGATTCGCGCACGGTGGTCGGCCTGCCGCCGGGGGCGGGCGACAGCGCCTCGACGCTCTTGGCGAGGGCGATGTTGGCGCCCTCGGTGGTGTTGGTGGTGACCCGCACGTGCTCGACGGTGGCGAACTCGCCCAGCGTGCCGGGGGTGATCGGCCGGGCGCCCGCGGGCAGCGCGGGGGCGGCGCCGAGGTAGATGCCCTCGCGCATCGGGCTGGCGGGCAGGGCGCGCACGGCCCAGTCGAGCTTGTCCGCCGGGGCGGCCACGCGCACCGCGCCCGGCACGGTGAACGCCTGGATCTGCGCGGCGGGCGCCGTGGTGGTGCCGGTGGCGATGGCGGTGGCGACGTCGGCGGTCGAGGGCTCGGTGAGCCGCTGGTCGACGCGGGGGCCGCCGGTCATCATGCCGCCCATGAACACCCGCTGGAACCAGTTCGGGGTGGCCACGGTGCGGTGCACCACCACCACGTCGACGGTGCCGTCGAAGCCGCGGAACTCGCCGGTGTAGCTGGTGGCGCGCGCGTCGCGGGCGGTGGTGCCCGCGTTGGTGGACCGGGAGTTCTCGTAGCCCGCGGCCACGGCAACGCGGGGGGCGCCCGCGGAGGTGGTGGGCCCGCCCTGGAACGGGCGCGGGTCGCCGTCCTGCGGCCGCGGCTTGGGCAGGTCCGCCCCCGGGGAGTCCTTGCCGACCGGCCGGGACTCGAACGCGACGCCGATCTTGGCCGAGCGGGTGGCGGCCAGCGCCCTGCGGTGCTGGGCGTTGTTCTGGTCCTGCACGGTGGACTTGGTCTGCGAGCTGAGCACGGTGGTCGTGGGCGGGCGGATCGAGGTGTGCACCTCGACCTGGTGCACCTGGTTGCCCTCGACCCAGGTGACCGGCTCGCCGCCGTACATCGAGTTGTACACCGCCTGCACGGCGTTCTTGCCCGTGAAGCGCGCCTCGACGGCCTTGGTGCCCTCGGCGCCGAGGGTGAACCCGGTGGTGATGTGGTCGGCGATCGCCTGGGCGCCCGGCACGGACTTGATGTCGTCGGTGCCCAGCAGGTACGGGCCGGTGCCCGCGCCGGTGGTGGGCTTGGCCGAGTTCGCCAGGTGCGCGGGCAGCGGCAGGCCCTGGGCCCTGGCCAGCTCGACCGGCACGCGGATGGTGCTCTCCAGGGTCCCGGTGGCGGTGTGGCTGTCGGCGGTGACCGTCACCGGCCGCTGCACCTGGTAGACCAGCTCGGTGTCGCCGACGCCGCGGTCGACGGCCTGCTCGGTGGTCTTGGTGTGGCCCGCGGTCAGCCCGCTGGCGAAGTCGACGAACGCGCCGACGAAGAAGCCCCAGCGGCTGAAGGACTTGCCGACGAACAGGCCCGCGCCCGCGTTGGCCTCCGCACCCCGGCTGGTGCCGCTGCTGCCCGCGTGCTTGGCGTTGGCGGAGGTGGCGATCGTGGTGGTGCCGATGAGGGTCACCTGCGGCTGGCCGTTGCCGCGCACGGTGACGTCGCGGCCGTCGACGTTGACCATGCGGTCGAGGTTGGTGTTGGCCTGGGAGCTGAGCAGGGTGAACACGGTGTCGCGGTCCACCGGGGCGGCGTGGGTGCCGTTGTTGAGCGCGGCGGTGACCGAGTCGGTGAGCGCGACGGGCGCCTGGGCGGCCTCGACGGTGATGGTGCCGTCCAGGCTGATCGCCGTCTGGGTGCTGGCGGGCAGGGCGACCGTCTGCGGCGCGGTGCGGGTGACGTCCGGGACGCGCAGGTCCATCCGCAGCGACACCGGGGCCGACCGCGCGCCACCGGGCAGCGCCGCGGTGATCTCCAGCGCGGTCTGCACCAGCGCGCGGTCGCCGGTGGACGCGCCTTCCTTGGCGGTGGCGGTCGAGCCCATCGTCTGCGAGCGCTTGCCGGTGGCGCCGACGTAGACGGTCGGCCGCAGCACCAGGTCCACGCCGGGGATCGGGATGGCCGAGAACAGCGGGATGCGCAGCGGCAGCGAGCTGGACACCGACTCCGACAGCGGGGTCTGCGCGTCCTGGCCGGTGGAGCGCGACGAACCGGGGGTGGCGTCCGGCCTGCCACTGACGGCGTCCTTCGTGCGGGTGTCGCCGGGGCGCAGCACGGTGCCGGTGAGCTGGACCCGCACCGGCCCGCCGGTGGTGGTGACGGTGACCTGGCCGTTGCCGTTGGCGACCGCGGCCAGGTCGTCGGCGCTGAGGCCGTCGACGGCGGTCTGCACGTCGGCCCGGGTGGCGGTGGTGCCGAGCAGGGTGGCGACAGCGGTGACCAGGGCGGCGCGCGACCCGATCGACTCCACCTCGATCCGCCCGCTCGGCGGCAGCGACGACACCAGGGTCAGGGACCGCTCGACCTCGCCCTGCTTGGCCGCCTCCTTCGCCGCGTCCTCGGCGGCCTTGGCGTCGGTGGCGCCCTGCTCGGCGGTCTCCGCGGCGGTAGTGGCGGCCAAGTCGGCGGCGACGGCGGCGTCGTGGGCGTCCTGCAGGGCCTGGGTGGGGGCGTCGAGGGCTGCCACGGCCGCCCTCGCGGCGGTCGTCGCGGCGATCACCTGGCCCTGGCCCGCGACCGCGTTGGTGCCCGCCTCCTGGAGCTTGCCGCCGGTGTAGGCGACGTCCTTGCGCAGGTCGACGATCTCGGCGTTGGTGTCGGCGAGGGACTGGGCCAGCTCGGCGCGCCGGGTCGGGTCCGGGGTCGACGACGCGTCGAGTGCGGCGATCTGCGCGGTGAGGTCGGCGGCGGTCCGGGTGGCCTCGTTCAGCCCCCGGTTCGCGCCCTGGGACCGGGTCGTCCACCGGCGCAGCACGGCCGCGTCGTGGTCGGCCTGGGCCTGGGCGGTGTCCACGGCGGCGATGGCGTCCCTGGCGTTCTGGATGGCGGTGCGCACGGCGGTGACCGCGGTGGCGGCCCGGCCCGCCTCGGCGGCGGCGTTGGCGGTCTCCAGCATCGTGGCGGCGTGCTGGGCGCGGGCGGTGTCGAGGGCGGTGCGGGCGTTGCCCACCTCGGTCTGCGCGGTGGTCGCGGCGGTCTGGGCGGCGGCGAGCGACGCCTCGAACGGGCGGGCGGCGGTGCGCGCGGTGTCGAGGGCGGCCCGCGCGGTGTGGTAGTTGTTGCGCGCGATCGTCCGCGTGGCCGTGGTCTGCCGGGCCCTCGCGGTCGCGTCCGTGATCCGCTGCTGCAACGCGGCCACGACCCGCTGGGCGTCGGTCAGCTCCGACAGCGCCGCCACGTCACCCGGGTTCGCGGTGACGGCCGCCTGGGCGTTGGCCACCGCGGCGTTGGCGCCGACGAGAGCGGTGTTGACCGCCGCGGTGGTGTTGTTGACCTGGCGCCGGGCCAGGTTGTCGCGCACGGCGGCGAAAACCAAGGCGGTGCGGGCGGAGGACAGCTGCCCCTGGGCGGTGTTCACCGCGGCGGTGAACGGCGCCGCGGCGGCCTGCGTGCCGAGCAGCGCACCCTGCGCGGTCCGGTTGTGCTCCTGGGCGTTGTAGTGCGCCAACTGGGCCTGCCGCACGGCCCAGGACGAGCGCCCCGGCATCGGCGCGGAGTGCGTCTGGGCGGTCGACGCGGCGGTGACCGCTGCCTCGGCCCGGCGCGCCCTGGCGGTGAAAGTGGCGATCGAGGGCAGGGCGGTCGGGGCGGGGGTCGTGCGCAGGGTGGAGCCCGCGTGGCCCGCCACCACGTCGGGACGGGTGGGCGCTGCGGAGGACGACACTGCGGACGACGCCGTGGCGGTCGCGGTCGCAGGCGCGGTGCGGGTCGGCGTGGCCGGGGCCTGGGTGGCGGGGGTCGTGGCCGGGGTCTGGGTCGCGGCCGGGGTCTGGGTGGGCGTGGTGGCCGCTGCGGCGCGGGCTGCCCTGGCGATCTGGGACTTCGGGGTCTTCTTGGGACGGGCTGCGATCGGGGCGGGCTGTGCGGTGGACGCCGCGGCGGTCGCGTTGGCCGGCGTGGTCGTGGTCGTGGTGTTGACTGTGGGCGCGGTGGGGGCCTTGGCGGACGGGGTGGTGGCGGGGGTCGAAGGGGTCGCGGTCTGGGTGGTGCTGGACTGGGTGGTGCTCGACTGGGTCGTGGTGGACTGGGCGGTGGCCGTGGTGGCCGTGGTTGTCGTTGTGGTGGTGGCGTTCGCGGGGGTGGTGGACGGTGCCGGGGCGGTGTTCGTCGGGGCTTGGGAGAGGGTCACGGGAGCGGCAGGCTTGTCTGAAGTGGACTCGGTGGAGGTGGACTGCCCGTTGCTCACCGAGGACGCCGTGGGGGTGGTGCTCGTCGTCGCCGCGCCTGGGGTGGTGGTCTGGTTGACGGCCGCCGAAGTGGTCGTCGACGGCGTGGTGTTGACCAGCTCGGAGGCGGTGTTGGGCTGGTTGACCGCCGCCGGGGAGGTCGCGGCGGGCGTGGTCTGGGTGCTGCCCGCGGGCGTGGCGGCGGGTGCGGTCGAGGTTGCCGGGGCGGTCGACTGGTTGTTGCCCAGGGGGGCCGTGCCTGCGGGGGTCGTCTGCGGCGCCGACGTGGACTGGCCGTTGCCGGGGGCCGTGGCAGCCGGGGCCGACTGGCCGTTGCCGGCGGGCGCGGAGGTGGCGGTGGACGTCGCCGCCGGCGCCGTGCCGGGCTGGTTGGTGCCCACCGGCGCCGTGCCGTTCGGCGTCGAGACCGCCGGCGTGCCGGACTGACCGGTGCCCACCGGCGCCGTGCCGCTGGGCGTCGAGTTCGCGGGGGCGCTGGACTGGTTGTTGCCTGCCGGGGTGGTCTGGGGAGGGGTGGCCGACTGCCCGGTACCCACCGGCACCGTGGTGGCCGGGGTCGAGGTCGACGGCGTGATGGGGGTCGTGGTCGGGGTGGACTGCGTGGGGGTGGACGACTGGCCGGAGCCCACCGGTGCCGGGGTGACGGGCGCCGGGGTGGGGTTGGTGGACGGGCTGGTCGTGGGGTTGGTGGTGTTCGGGTGGGTGGAACCGGAGGTCGTGGTGGTGCCCGCGGTGGTGGTGGACGGCGTCGGCGTTGAGGTGGTGGCCGTGGGGGGCTGGGCCGTGGTGGGCTGGGTGGTGGGCGGCGCGGGAGTGGGGGTCGGCGCGGGCGCCTGGGTGGTGCTGACCGTCGGCTGGGTCTGCGGGCTGGAGGTCGGCGGGGTCTGCGTGCCGGAGGTGCCCGCGACCGTGGTGCCGGTGCCGGGGGTGACGACGATCGGGGTGCTGGTCGTCGTGCTGGTGGTCGGGGGCGGGGTGGTGCCGCTGCCCGTGGAACCGGTGGTGGACCCCGTCGTCGTGGTGCCGGGGCCGGGGTTGCCCTTCTCGCCACCCGGCTTGCCGCCGCCCGCGGGCGGGGTGGCGGGTGGGGCCAGGAAGCCGCCGATGGCCGCGCCCGCGGCGCCCGCCGAGCCGGAGACCGCGCCCGAGGACGCGGCGAACGGGTTCATCTCGAAGGTGCCCTCGGTGGCGTACTTGTAGATCGCCTCCGTCAGGGTCTCGTGCAGCGACTCCACGCCGATCTCGGCGATGGTCTTGCCGACCACCGAGCCCGCCGCCTTGCCCACCACCGCCATGGGCAGCGACAGGGCGCCGCCGAGCGAGCCAACGGCGATCGCGCCGAGGGTGGACTTGGTGTTCCAGGTGGTGCGGGTGCCCATGCCGAACTGGATGGTCTGGGCGAGTGCGTCGATGGCGACCTGGAACAGGATGCCGAAGACCTGGGCCTGCACCGCCTTGATGAGCAGGCGCCCGAGCAGCGATTGCAGCAGGAACCGCACGATCGCCACCCGGGCGGCCAGCCACACCATGCTGGCGCCGGAGGTCCAGAACGCCATGGCGATGGCCCACGCCATCTCCGCGATCAGGGTGATGAGCGTGATGATCGAGACGAGCTTGACGTACTCCACGTCGAGGGCCAGTTCGCGCAGGAACTTGGCCAGCTGGCGGAACTGCGCCTCGGCGTTGGCCAGGTGGCTGCCGGAGCCGCCCTCGGCGAACGGGGCCATCCGGTCGGCGAAGGCCTGCTCGGCGTCGCCGGTGAAGGTGGACCTGATGGTCGCGATGGCGCGCAGCAGCTCCGGGGTCAGCTCGCCGCTGAGCTGGGCGGCGGCCCGGTCCCACGCGTCGGCTAGGGCGCGCAGGGCGCTCTCGTCGGCGTCCGGCCACTCCTCGCCGGTCAGGACGTGGAACATGGTGCGCACTTCGTCGGAGACCATCATGCCCATGGCGACTACCCCTGGTTCCCCGGGACGGACGAGGTGGCCTCGTCGTCGGTGGTGCGGAAGGACTTGGCGGTGTCGAGGGTGCGCCCACCGGCGTCCCCGACCACCTCGCTGAGCAGGGCGAGGAACTTCACGCCCTGCTCGGCCCCGGGCTTGTAGCCCTGGTCGAACCGCTTGCCCATCTCCCCGGTGCCGCCCGCGTACTGGTACTGCGCGACGGCCCCGCCCAGCTCGGCGCAGATGCGCCGGGTGAGCGCCATCAGCCCCTGGATGTCGACCCCGCCCTTGGCCAGGGCGTCGACGTCGACCCGGACGCGCTCGCTCACCGGGCCCACCGCCCCGCGGTCGCGTCGTCGACGGCGGCGGCGAACATCGCGTCGAGGTCGGGGCCCGCGCCGCGCAGGGCGTCGAGGTCCATGCCCTGCGGCAGCAGCCCGCCGACCAGGGCGGCGGTGTTCTCCGCCGCCCTGGTCTGGGCCCGGTTCACCACGTCGGTGATGCGCGCGGCGAGCTCCTTGGGGGCCAGGTCCCGCCACCGCCTGCCGGAGAGCACCAGGCCCACGAGCTTGCCCTGGCTGTCCACGGTGGCCTCGACCAGGCGGTCCTCGCTGGTGGCGCTGGCCCGCACGGCCCGCAGGTCGGCCATCGTCCGCTCCAGCCTGGCCTGCTGCTCGCGCAGCTGGGCCACGGCGGCGGCCATCTCGTTGTGCAGCGGGGTGGACATGGTGCTCCTCCTCGGTCTCAGTGCGCCGAGGCGGTCTCCTCGGCGGCCGGGGTCCCGGTCGCGGTCCGGCCGCGGGGGGCGGCCGAGCGCACGTGGACGTGGGTGGGGGCCAGGGGCTCGTCGGCCTCGACCGCGTCCAGGTCGGGCCTGCCGATCACGCCGACGCCGCAGTGGGCCTCGGTGCCCCAGACCTCCTCGTCCTCCGAGAGCCAGGTCTGGCGTTCGCGCTCCTGCTCCTTGTTGCCGCCCTGACCACCGGTCATGGGGGGCATCATCGGGGGCATGAAGGGCGGCATCGCCCCTCTGCGGTCATCACGGCCCGCACCCCCCTGGGGGTTCACCGCGCCGTCGCCGCCGCCCGAACCGCCGGACCAGTCGGACCAGCCGTCGGTGGACCCGACGCCGAACGGGTCGCCCGCACCGGTGCCCGCACCGCCGCCGCCTGCCCCGAAGCCGCCTGCGCCGAGCCCGTCGGCACCGAGGCCACCGGCACCGCCGCCCGCACCGCCGCCGAGCGCGCCGAGGCCGTCGCCGAAGCCGCCCGCGCCGCCGAACCCACCGCCCGCGCCGCCGAGGCCGCCCGCGGAACCGTCCAGGCCCTCGGTGAGCGCGGCGGGCAGCTCGCCCGGCGCGGCACCGGGGGTGGCGCCGGGGCCGACGCCGAAGTCGCCCGCGGGGGGCAGCTGCACGCCGCCCTTGCCGCCGCCGGTGTCGCCGCCGGGCAGCAGCCCGTCGCTGGGCAGCAGGTCGCCGGGGGCCAGCGGCGCGTCGGGCGCCCAGCCCTCGTCGTCGGGGATGCCGTCGCCGTCGCGGTCGAGGCCGCCCCCGAGGCCGCCATCGGCGCCGGTGCCGGGGAGCAGGCCGTCCGCGGCGCCGCGGTCGCGGCCCCCGCCGGTGCCGCCGGGACCCGTGCCGCCCGCGCCGAGGCCGAGGCCGGTGCCGGGCGGGGGCAGGACGACGCCCGAGCCGCTGCTGCCATCGGCGCCAAGCCCGTCGGGTCCGAGACCATCGGGCCCGAGACCGCTCGTGCTGCCGTCAGCACCGAGGCCGCCCAGGCCGTCCACCCCACCGGTGCCGGGAGGCGGCGGAACCGCGCCGTCGCCACCGAGGCCGCCCAGACCGTCGACTCCACCGGTGCCGGGAGGCGGCGGGACGGCGCCGTTGCCCCCGAGGCCGTCCGTGCCACCGGTACCCGGGGGCGGCGGCACCGCGCCGTTGCCCCCGAGGCCGCCCAGGCCGTCCGTACCACCTGTGCCGGGGGGCGGCGGGACCGCGCCGCCACCGCCTTCCCCGCCCGTGCTGCCGGGAGGCGGCGGGACCTGCCCGGTGCCGGGCGGCGGCGGGACCGCGCCTCCGCCACCGCCAGCGGGCGGCGGGGGCGGCGGGGGCGGGGGCGGAGGAGGCGGCGGGGGTGTCGCGCCGCCGCCGCCGAGACCGCCGCCGCCGGGTGAGCCCAGGGTGGGCGGCGGGTTGTTCTTGAGGTCGCCCAGCGAGCGCAGCGACTTGGTGTACTCGTTGGTCAGCGGGGACAGGGCGGTGCGCGCCGACTCGTCGAGGGTCTTGAGCTTGTTCTTGATGTAGGTGCTGACGGCGAGGTTCGCGCTGTCCCAGAACGCCTGCGTGGTGAGGTTGCCCGAGATGTGCGGCAGGTCCTTGATCCAGGTCTGGCGGGTCGCGTCGTAGTTGCTGCGGTACTCCGACATCACCTTGCGGATGTACTCCTCGGACTTCTCCCGGGAGTCGAAGTCGTCGAGCATGTAGTGGTTGGCCATGCCCTCGGGGTACATGCCCTTCGTCATCACCAGCAGGCCCTGGCGCTTGAGGTAGACGACGATGTTGTTGATGAGCATGCTGTGGATCTTCTGCGGCTCGGTCTTGAGCCAGGACACGTTGTCCCACCAGGTCTTGGCCATCGCGGTCCCGTAGGACTTGAGGTAGTGGTAGTCCCAGTACAGCGCGGTCGGCATGTCCGGCTTGCGGTCGAGCATCAGCTGCTCGCGCAGGTCGCCGAGGGTGAACGCCAGCCGCTTGAGGTTGACCTGGATCGCGTAGGCGGCCTTGCCCTTGAACGCCGAGTCGGAGCTGTCGAGGCCCTTGACCCAGCCGTCGAGGGTCTCCTTGTTCGTGCGCAGCCAGTTGACGTACTTGTTGGCCACCTCGTAGGAGTCGAACAGGCGCTGGGCGTCCATGATGCCGGTCTTGCCCTGCGACAGCGGGGTGGCCAGGCCGTCGATCTCGGTGAGCTGGTTGCCGTAGCTCGTCCACGCCGCCTGGTTGAGGTCGACGCCGAAGTAGTGCTTGTCCCAGGCGCGGTAGTGGTAGGAGGCCTTCGCGGCCTCGGCGCCCTCGGGGGTGAAGCGGAACCAGGGGTTCTTCGACCCGGCTCCCCCGGCCTCGTCGACGAAGCCGTGCAGGTCCGGCCCCTGGCCCGTCACCGCGAACAGGATCTGGGCGAAGTTGGCGCCGGACAGGTCGCCGGTGCCGGGCAGCGTGGGTTGTGCCATGGCTGGGTCCTCCTGGTTCCCGTGTCGGCCGTGCTACTTGGGTCCGGTGCCGCCGCCGGTCAGGCCGCCCCCGGCGTTGAAGTCGGGGAACTCTGCGACGAACTTGCCGATCTCGTAGTTGGCCAGGTCGCTGTGGTCCTTGAACACGCTCTTGGCCTCGACCAGGGCGTTGCGGAACTTGACGATGGCCTGGCGCAGGGTCTCGTTCTGCGCGGCGACCGAGGCGCCGAACTTCTGGCCCTTGGTGACCAGGTCGACCGCGGGCTGCCAGTGCTGCTTGCCCGGCTGGAGGGTGAAGCTGTCGTCGAGCCAGACGGTGTCGGAGGTCGTCGCGTTGTGCAGCAGCGAGTACTCCAGGTCGTCCATGACCTTGATCAGCTGGTTGTACTTGGTCTCGTCGAAGGTGATGTTGGTGCCCACTGCGTCCTCCTCGTGCGGTGCCCGCTGCCGCGGGTGGTAGGGGTGGGTCCCCACGCCCGCGCCGCGGTCCGGTGTGGACCGCGGCGCGGGGCGGGGGTCAGCTGTACATGATCTTGGCGCCCAGGTTGTCGCCGTTCTGGAAGATCTCGTGCACGTTGATCGAGCTCATCGTGCCCAGGTTGATCTGGGTCATCATGTCCTGGTAGGCCTGGTTCCACTGGGTCTGCTGCTCCAGCCACAGCGGGGTGGCCTTGCTGTCGATGGCCTCGGCGGTGTGCTTGAGCACGCCGTTGAGGTCCTGCAGGATCTGGCCGACGGTCTTGACGTGCATCGCCAGCTGCTCGTTGACGTCGAGGTAGCCGTTGTTGTTGATGTCGAAGCTGGTCATGGTCTCGTCCTCTCGGGGGTGGCGCGCGGGGGTGGGCTGGTGGGGGTCAGTGCTGGCCGCTGGAGGGGCCGTTGGCGGTGGTGGAGGCGTCGGTGTTGGTGCTGCGGTTGACCCGCAGCAGGTCCTTGGCCTTGTAGTTCAGGTCGGTCATCATCTGCACCACGCGGTTGAAGTCGCTGGTCCAGGTGGTGAAGGCGTTGCGCAGCTTGATGCCGGACTCGGAGTTGTTCACCATCGGCATCACCGCGGCCACCGAGCCGACCTGGCCGCTGACCTGGTTCATGCTGGAGATGGCGGTGTCGGTGCCGTTGATCACCGAGATCAGGGCCTGGTCGCTGTAGGCGTTGCGCCCGTTGTTCGACATGGTGTCCTCCTGGTTTTCCGGTTCGTCGGTCGTGGGTCGTCGTGCGCTGTCGGGCCGGGGTCCGGTGTGGACCGTCAGCCGAGCTTGTCGAGCGCGGGCCCGGTGGGCAGCAGCGCGAGCAGGTCCGCGGGGACCGGCTGCGCGGTGCCGACCGGCAGGCCGAGCGCGTCGGCGGCGGCGGGGCCCGCCACCGGGTACTTCGCCCCGGTCTCGGTGACCAGGTAGACCCCGGCCCCGGGCACGCCGGGGGCCGGGCGGGTGCGGGCGAGCACGCCCGCGCCGGGGGCGACCCGCACCCGGTCGGCCACCCGGGCGTCCCGGGTGACCCCGGCCGGGCCCGCCTCGCGGGCGGGGCCGGTGGGCAGCGGGGCCGAGGCGAGCACCGCGCCGTCCCCCGACCACTGCACGCACGGGGCGGCCCCGGCGGTTCGCAGCGCGGTCGGCGGGTTCGCGGGCAGCTCGGCCTGCCAGGCGGGCGCGGGCAGCACGGGCTGCCCGGCCAGCTCGGCGGGGGTGATGCGCAGCGTCGGCAGGGCCTGGCCCGCGGGGTCGGCGGTGAGCAGCGCGGCCACCGTCGCGGTGACCGGGGCCAGGCCGCCGGGCACGGCGACGAAGGTGCGCGCGCCGACGGCCTCGGGCACCGAGACGAGTTGGCCCAGCGTGGTCGGCCTGCCCGCGACCACCGGCCCGGCGCCGCCGCGCAGCACGCCGGGGGCGCCCAGGTCGGGTCCGGCGGGCAGGGCGTTGAGCCAGGCGGGGTCGACGACCGCGGCGGCGTCGGGGTCGAGCCCCAGCGCCCGGGGCACCCACGGCTCGGCCACCCGGAACCGGCGGTCGCGCCAGGCCAGGTGCAGCTCGGTGCCGGAGCGCACGAGCAGCGCCTGGTCGTCGCCCGCGACGCGCAGCCCGCCCACCGCGCCGATGGCCAGGGTGAGCAGCGGCCCGTCGGGGGCCGTGCCCGCGCACACCGTCCACGGCGGCCGCGCGGCCCCGGTGGGCAGCGCGTCGGGGGCGCCGAGGATGCCGACCGGCGCGCCCTGCGGCACCCCGGCCAGGTCGGCCGAGCCGACGGTGGCGACCACCGGGTCCCCGCCGACGAGCAGCCGCGCCGAGGCGTAGTTGAGCACGGGCCGCAGCGCGCCGTCGATGAGCAGGTACCGGTTGCCGGTGTCCTCGTCGACGATCAGCGCCCCCGGCTCCCGCCAGTCCCCGGCCGAGCGGCCCGAGACCAGCCCGGCGACGAGGACCCCGGCGGCGACGAGCACCCCGACGCCCACCCCGCCCGCCAGCCCCACCGTGGTGCGGCGCAGCGGCCGCTCCGCGGCGTCCGGGTCGGTGCGCAGCACCGCCGAGACGAGCCTGCCCGCCAGGAACGAGTGCGCCTGGACCTGTTCACGCCTGCCGTACATGGTGTCCTCCTTCCCTGCCCTGTCCACGGGCGGCGGTGGTCGTGCGGTTCATCAGCCGAACAGGGCGGTGACGGCGCCGTAGGCACCGGTGACGGCGAGCGCCAGCGGGACGACGGCCAGCGCGCACACCCAGTGCGCGATGTCGCCCAACCGCCCCCAGCGCGGGATGAGCTTGCGGTCCGGGAGGCTGTGCGCCCCCGCCAGCGCGCCCGCGGCGCACAGCACCAGCAGGACGGCCCCCGCCCACCGCCACGGCCCGTCGAGGTGGTCGGCCCACACGAAGGCCAGTTCGGCCAACCCCACCGCCGCGGGCACCATCGCCGCCGCGCGGTGCCACGTGCCGGGCAGCTCCCGGGCGTGCAGCAGCAGCAGGAACCCCACCGCGGCGCTGAACGCGGCCGCGTCCCACCGCGGCGCGGCGGCCACGACGACCAGCCCGCCCGCGATGACGCCCCCCAGCACGGCCAGGAACGCCGTCAGGTAGGCGTCCGCCCTGGTGGCGCGCTCGATCACCGACCCGCTGGGGTGCGGGTCGAGGTTCTGCTGGAACTCCGTCGTGCTCGTCGGCACCGGCTCCACGGCCAACCCGGCCAACCGCGCCGAGACCGTCGGCGCCAACCGCGTCAGCAGCAGCGCGGTGCAGACCACGACCGCCGCCGCCCCCGTGCCGGTGAGCCCGGTGGTGCTCAACGCCCCACCCGCGGCGACGAGCACCCCGCCCGCCGCCACCGCCGAGCACGCCTCAACCGCTTGACCAGCGGCGAACCGCGCCGCGACGGCCAGCACGGCCACGGCCACCCCGGCGGCCAGCACCCCCGGCCCGGTCAGCCAGTCCACCGGCGGCGCGGCCCCGATCGGCACCGCGGCCCCGGCGATCGCCCCGGCCCCGACACCCGTCGCGGCCAGCACCAGCGCGGACACCCGGTCCCCCAGCACCCGCCCCGCGGTCGCCGCCCCCGCCAGCAGCGCGAGCCCGAGACCACCGGCCCCGAGCGCCACGGCGTACCCGCTCGCCGCCCCCGCCGCCACCAGCACGGCGAGCACGGAGCACACGGCCAGCACCACCACGCACACCCGCCGCGTGAGCGCGGGCCGCCACCGGTCCTCCCGCCTCGACAACCCCGTGTGCACCCCGTCGACCAGGTCGTCGAAGTCCACCAGCGGCAACAGGTCGTCGCGCGGGCGCAGGTGCAGCAGGTCCCCGTCGAACAACCCGGCCGCGGCGGGCCCCAGGTCCTCGTCGACGGGCGGTTCACCCAACCGCTGCAACACCCAGCCGCCGTGGGCCAGGCCGCTGGTCGCCAGCGCGGGGTCCAGGTGCCCGAGCACCGTGGGCATGAGGTCGGCGACGGGGACGTGGGCGGGGACGGCGAGCTCCACCCGCGACGTGGGCCCACAGATGGTGAGCCTGCACATCTCGCCGGAGCCCGCGGTCGCCGCGGGGGAAGTGGTGGCCATGCCCCACCCACGGCCACCCCCGGCCGTTCGGTTCAGAAGGTCCGCGGACCTGCTGTCCCAGCCCGTGCGGGCCTACTCGGTACCCTCGAAGCCCTCCGGCGGCTGCACCCCCTCGGCGGCGAACGAGCGACCGTGCCCCGCATTGATTGGGAGATGGGCACGTGACGAGCTGGACCACCGGCAACGCCAACGAGGACGGCACCGACACCCGCGGCTGGCTTGTCGGTCATTTCATCGACCACGACAAGGGCGTGCGCCACCAGGACGGCGTGGAGGTCAAGTGGGGCGTCCACCCGCCTGGCGACAAGCGCGCCGAGTGGACCGCCGATGACCAGCGCACCACGCTGGTCATCCTCATCAGCGGCCACTTCCGCGTGGACGTGACCGGTGGTTCGGCCACCATGACCCGCCAAGGCGACTACGTCATGTGGGGGCCCGGGGTCGGCCACTCGTGGGAGGCCGCGGAGCACTCGGTGGTCCTCACCGTGCGCTGGCCGTCCGCCACCTGATCGACCACGTGCCTGCGGCTCGACCCGCCCCATCGAGGTGATCACCTCTGGGGCAGCGGTGAGGCCCGGTGGGAGTGAACCGCTCGGCGGCGCAGGCACGTGTGGGCAGGGAGCGGTCACCGCCGAGAGGAGCCCACCACCATGACCACGACGTTGTTCCGCAGGCAGGGGCGTGAGCAGCCGCCGGAGATGCCGGGGGGTGAGCTGACGTTGCAGGAGCCCCCGGTGCTGCCGGAGACCGTGGGTGGGGGCATGGGCGGGATGGTGGTCATGGTCCCGATGGCCCTGGGCAGCGCCGTGATGATGGTGGTGTTCATGGGGCAGTCCAACCCCGCGATGGGGATGGGCATGGGCGGGATGATGGCGCTGAGCACGTTGATGATGGTGTTCGGGCAGGCCGGGCGCGGTGGGGGTGAGCGCAGGCAGCGGATGCGGGGGGAGCGGCGGGACTACCTGCGGTACCTGGGGCAGACGCGGGCGCAGGTGCGGTCGGTGGCCGACCGGCAGCGGACGGCGTTGGCGTGGCGGCACCCGGACCCAGCGGGGTTGTGGTCGGTGGCGATGACGAACCGGTTGTGGGAGCGGCGGGCGGGGCACGCGGACTTCGCCGAGGTGCGGGTGGGGTTGGGGCCGCAGCGGTTGGCGATGGCGATGACGCCGCTGAGCACGAAGCCGGTGTCGGACCTGGAGCCGTTGTCGGCGCGGGCGCTGCGGCGGTTCACCAACGCCTACACCACGGTGGCCGACCAGCCGACGGCGCTGTTCCTGCGCGGGTTCGCCCAGGTGCGGTGCAGCGGGGACGCCGACGCGGCGCGGGGGATGGTGCGGGCGCTGCTGGCGCAGCTGGTGGCGTTCCACTCCCCCGAGGACCTGCGGGTCGTCGTGTGCGCGGCGCAGGACCGGGTGGGGCACTGGGACTGGGTGAAGTGGCTGCCGCACGCCCAGCACCCGGTGGAGCAGGACGGCGCCGGGCAGGCGCGGCTGCTGGTGGACGGGGTGGACGGGCTGGTGGAGCTGCTGGCCGCCGAGCTGGACGACCGGGCGCGGTTCGAGCCAGGGGTGGCGCCGAGCCGGGAGGAGCCCTACGTCGTCGTGGTGCTGGACGGGATCGGGGTGCCCGCGGAGTCGCGGTTGGCCGGGGCCGGGTACCGCAACAGCGTCGTGCTCGACGTCTGCGGTGACCTGGGTTCCTCCGGCGGCAAGGGCAAGCTGCGCCTGGAGGTGACCGCCGAGCAGGTGTCGATGCTGCGCACGGACCGCACAGGCAAGCAGGTGCGCACCCCGCTCGGCGTCCCCGACCGGCTCAGCGTCACCCGGGCGGGCGCGCTGGCCAGGGTGATCTCGCCCTACCGGCTGGGCGGCACCACCGACGTGGCCGAGCCGATGGTGGCCGACTTCGACCTGCCCCGGCTGCTGGGCGTGGCCGACCTCGACGAGCTGGACCCGGCGCGGCTGTGGCGGCCGGGGCTCAGCGCGCACCGGCTGCGCATCCCGCTGGGCATCGCCGAGGACGGCTCGACCATCGAGCTGGACCTCAAGGAGTCGGCGCAGGGCGGCATGGGCCCGCACGGGCTGCTCATCGGCGCCACCGGTTCGGGCAAGAGCGAGCTGCTGCGCACGATGGTGCTGGGGCTGGCGATGACGCACTCGCCGGAGATGCTGAACTTCGTCCTGGTGGACTTCAAGGGCGGGGCGACCTTCCTCGGCCTGGACCGGCTGCCGCACGTCTCCGCGGTCATCACCAACCTCGCCGACGAGGCGCCGCTGGTGACCCGCATGCAGGACGCGCTGCACGGGGAGATGGTGCGCAGGCAGGAGCTGCTGCGGGCGGCGGGCAACTACGCCTCGCTGCTGGACTACGAGAAGGCCCGCCAGTCCGGCACCCCGCTGGACCCGCTGCCCTCGCTGGTGGTCATCGTCGACGAGTTCTCCGAGCTGCTGGCGTCCAACCCGGACTTCTCCGAGCTGTTCGTCATGATCGGGCGGCTGGGCCGGTCGCTGGGGGTGCACCTGCTGCTGGCCTCGCAGCGCATCGAGGACGGCCGGATGCACAAGCTGGAGAGCCACCTGTCCTACCGGATCGGCCTGCGCACCTTCTCGGCGATGGAGAGCCGCTCGGTGATCGGCGTGCCCGACGCCTACCAGCTGCCCAGCGCCCCCGGCAACGGCTACCTGCGCAGCGACGTGGCGACCCTGGTGCGGTTCAAGGCCGCCTACGTCTCCGGCGAGCACCGCCGCCGCACCCGCGAGCAGCGCCAGGAGGACGTGCGCAGGCAGGTCGTGGCGTTCGGCGCCGGGCGCGCCCCGCTGGCGGTGGAGCAGGCGGTGAGCGCGGAGGTCGAGACGACCGGCACGAACCAGTCGGTGCTGGAGGTCGCGGTGGAGCGGCTGATGGGCCACGGCGCCCCGGCGCACCAGGTGTGGCTGCCCCCGCTGGGCGAGCCGCCGTCGCTGGACCAGGTGCTGCCGCCGCTGGAGGACGACCCGGAGCTGGGGTTGTGCGCGGCGAGCTGGCCCGCCCGCGGTGGGCTGGCGGTGCCGGTGGGCGTGGTGGACAAGCCGTTCGAGCAGATGCGCGACCTGCACCTGGTGGACCTGTCCGGTGCCGGTGGGCACGTGGGCATCGCCGGGTCGTCGCAGTCGGGCAAGAGCACCCTGCTGCGCACGCTGATCACCGCGATCGCGCTGACCCACACCCCGCGGGAGGCGCAGTTCTACTGCCTGGACTTCGGCGGCGGCACGCTGGCGGCGCTGGAGGGCCTGCCGCACGTGGGCGGGGTGGCGACGCGGATGCAGGCCGAGCGGGTGGGCCGCACGGTGGCCGAGGTGCAGGGCATCGTGGCCCGGCGCGAGGCGCTGTTCGCCGACCACGGCATCGACAGCATGGGGGTCTACCGGCAGCGCAAGGCCGCCGGGGAGTTCGCCGACGACCCGCACGGCGACGTGTTCCTGGTGGTCGACGGCTGGGGCATGCTGCGCTCGGACTTCGAGCAGCACGACCAGGCGGTGCGGCTGCTGGCCGCCCGCGGGCTGGCCTACGGGGTGCACGTGGTGCTGACCACCAACCGCTGGTCGGACATCCACAGCGCGCTGCGCGACCAGCTCGGCACCCGGCTGGAGCTGCGGCTGGGCGACGCGATCGACTCGATGATCGACATGCGCACGGCCAAGCAGGTGCCCGACTCCCCCGGCCGCGGCATCACCCTGGACAAGCTGCACTTCCTCGGCGCGGTGCCGCGCTCGGACGGCCGCGGCGGGGTCGCCGGGCTGCCCGAGGCCACCCGCGAGCTGGTGCAGTCGGTGGCCGAGAGCTGGACCGGGCCGGTGGCCCCCGCGGTGCGGATGCTGCCCGCGGTGCTGCCCGCCGCCGAGCTGCCCGCCCCGCGCCCCGGGCCGCGGGTGGCCCTCGGCGCCGGTGAACTGGACCTGCTGCCGGTGTGGCACGACTTCGCCGACCGCCCGCACCTGACGATCATCGGCGACAGCGGCAGCGGCAAGACCGCGGCGCTGCGGCTGATCGCCGCCGCCGTGCCGCGGCTCTACACCCCCGAGCAGGCGCAGGTGGTCGTGGTCGACCCGCGGCGCGGGCTGGTGGAGAGCGTGCCGGAGGAGTACCGGCGCGGGGTCGCGGTGTCGGCCGCGGTGGCGGGCCAGGTGATCCAGCCGATCGCCGCCGAGCTGCGCCAGCGCGTGCCCGGCCCGGACATCTCCCCGGCGCGGCTGAAGCTGCGCGACTGGTGGACCGGCCCGGAGGTGTTCATCCTGGTCGACGACTACGACCTGCTGCTGGGCGGCATGGGCGGCCCGCTCGACCCGCTGGTGGAGCTGCTGCCGCAGGCGGGCGACATCGGCCTGCACGTGGTGCTGGCGCGCGCGGCGGCCGGGTCGAGCCGCACCGGGATGGACTCGGTGGTGCGCCGGTTGCAGGAGTCGAACACCCCGGACCTGGCGCTGTCGATCCCGCCGAACGAGATGCCGCTGCTCAACGGCGCCCGCGGCCGCCAGCTGCCGCCCGGCCGGGCGCAGCTGATCACCCGCCGCGACGCGCTGGGCCTGCAGGTCGGCTGGACCGAGGAGGTGTCCGGGTGAGCGGGGACGACCGTGCCGGGCTCCCGCGGCGCCTCGCCGCCACCGCCGCCGCTACCACCGCTGCTGCCACCTTCCTGCTGGTCGGGCCCGTCCCCGGCGCCGCGGCCCAGGACGACGGGCGGTGCGCCCCCGCGGAGCAGCAGGTCGTCGACGCCGAGCCGTGGGCGCAGCGCAGGCTCGCCGCCGACCGCGCCTGGGCCGTCGCGGACGGGAACGTGGTGGTCGGCGTCCTGGACACCGGTGTGAGCGCCGCGGCGCCCGCGCTGGCCGGGGCGGTGCTGCCCGGCACCGACCTGGCCGGGGGGCGGGCCGACGCCGACTGCTCCGGGCACGGGACGTTCCTGGCGGGGCTGCTGGCGGCCCGCCCGGACGGGCGCAGCGCGTTCGCCGGGGTGGCCCCGGGGGCGACGCTGCTGCCGGTGCGGGTGGTCGACGAGTTCAACCGGGTCGAGCCCGACCGGGTGGCGGCGGGCATCACCGCCGCGGTCGACGGCGGGGCGCGGGTGATCGCGGTGGGGGTGGTGACGACGGTGAGCACGCCCGCCCTGGAGGCCGCCGTGGCCGACGCCGTGGCGCGCGACGTGCTGGTGGTCGCCTCGGTGTCGGTGCAGGAGTCGGGGCAGCGGGCGTTCCCCGCCTCCCTGCCCGGCGTGCTGGCCGTCGCACCGGTCGGCCCCGACGGGCCGCCGAAGAACGGTGCCATGGGGGCGGCCCCCGCGCTGGCGGCGCCCGCCGAGAAGCTGGTGGGGCTCGCCCCCTCCGGCGGCGGGCACCGGTCGGCGTCGGGACCGGAGCTGGCGGTGGGGTTCGTGGCGGGGGCGGCGGCGCTGGTGCGCGACTACCGGCCCCAGCTGAGCGCCGCGGAGGTCGCCCAGCGGCTGCTGGCCACGGCGGACAGCCCGTCAGGGCCGTTGCCGAACCCGCTGGTGGGGTACGGGGTCGTGGACCCGACCGCGGCCGTGACCTCGGTGTTCGGTGCCGAGGAGCGGGACAGGGCCGCCGCGGCGGTGCCGGTCGTGGTGCCGAGGGCGCCGGTGGCCGACCCGCTGCCCGCCGAGCGGGCGCTGTGGTTCAGCGGCGGGCTGCTGCTGGTGGCGCTGGTGCTGGGTTCGGTGGTGGGCGTGGTGGCGCTGGGCCGCCGCCGGGGTGGGGATTCCCCTACTCCGGCGGCGGGGAACTCCCGCTGACGATCGGCGGGGCGTCCCCCCGGGGTCGGAGGGCTCAGCCCACCGACCCCGGCCGCGTTCTGGACG
>NZ_MKQR01000011.1:378968-411225 GCF_001940455.1 Actinokineospora bangkokensis
CCCTGCAGATCCCCGTCGGCACCGTCAAAAGCCGCGTCCACAACGCCCTGCGCACCCTCCGCGACACCGCACCCGCCCTCACCGCCGCCTGAGCTGCGCAGACCCCGGTCGCGGGCAAGATCGACCGCGGCGACCCGGCGCGGGTGCGCGCCGTACTACGATGTGCGGCGGTTGACGTGGGAGGGTGTGCAGGTGAGCAGTTGGACTGACGTGATCGCCTATGTCCGCACGCGGTACGAGGTGCTGCAGGAGACGGACAGCTGGCTGCGCTTCCGCCTGGACGCCGAGGACGGGCGCACCCAGCAGGTCGCCGTGCACCACGTGGCCGAGGCCGACGGCCGCGAGTGGCTGGAGATCTCCTCCGCGGTGGGCCGCGCGGACGCGGTCGACCACGCCCGGCTGCTGGAGCTGGCGGGCACCACCCTGGTCGGCGGCGCGGCGATCGCGGACGGCGTGGCCCTGCTCAAGCACACCGTGCCGGTGGCGGACCTGAGCGTGCGCGAGGAGTTCGAGCGCCCCCTGCTCCTCCTCGTGGCCAGCGCCGACGCCTTCGAGCGCGAACTCACCAAGGCCGACGCCTTCTAGGTCGCGTTCGGCGACCCGCACCCTCGTCCCCACCCGGCGCCGCCCCGGCACCACGACGGCCTGCCGCGAGCACGGCGCCCGGTGCGACGACGCACGAGCAGGCAGGGCCCTGCTGGGGAACCTGCTCCAGGCGGCCCCCGGCCGGGTCGAGGCGCGGTGCGTACTGTTGGTCCGGTGAGCACCGCACCCACCGCCGTCGTGACACCGGGTGACCAGTTCGCCCGCGACCTCCCGGAGTTGGCCCTGCCCTGGCAGGCAGCGGACGCACCGGACCCGCGGCTGCTGGTGCTCGACGACGCCCTGGCCGGTGACCTCGGCCTCGACCCCACCTGGCTGCGCACCCCCGGGGGCGTCCGGTTCCTGCTGGGCCTCGACGTCCCCGACGGCGCGAAGCCGGTGGCCCAGGCCTACGCCGGGCACCAGTTCGGCAACTACTCCCCCAGGCTCGGCGACGGTCGGGCGCTGCTGCTCGGGGAGCTGCGCCACCGCGACGGCGACCTGCGCGACCTGCACCTCAAGGGCTCCGGGCGCACCCCCTTCTCCCGCGGCGGCGACGGCTTCGCCGCGGTGGGGCCGATGCTGCGCGAGCACGTGGTCAGCGAGGCGATGCACGCGCTCGGCGTGCCCACCACCCGGTCGCTGGCGGTCGTGGCCACCGGGCGCGAGGTCGTGCGGGAGACCGCGCTGCCGGGCGCGGTGCTCGTCCGGGTCGCGCGCAGCCACCTGCGGGTGGGCAGCTTCCAGTTCGCGCGCGCCACCGACGACCTCGACCTGCTGCGGCGGTTGGCCGACCACGCCATCGCCAGGCACCACCCGCACCTGTCCGATCAGGACGACCGCTACCTGGGGCTGTACCGGGAGGTCGTGTCCGCGCAGGCCCGGCTGGTGGCGCGGTGGATGCTGCTGGGGTTCATCCACGGGGTCATGAACACCGACAACATGACCATCTCGGGTGAGACGATCGACTACGGCCCGTGCGCGTTCCTGGAGGCCTACGACCCGGCCACGGTGTACAGCTCGATCGACCACGGCGGGCGCTACGCCTACGGCAACCAGCCCGCGGTGGCGCAGTGGAACCTGGCCCGCCTGGCCGAGGCCATGCTGCCGCTGTTCGACGACGACCAGGACACCGCGATCGCGGCGGCGGTCGCCGAACTGGAGGGGTTCGCCCCGCGGTACGACGCGGCGTGGGCCGCGGGCATGTGCGCCAAGCTGGGGCTGCCCGCCGCCGAGGAGCACCGCGGGCTCGTCGACGACCTGGTGGCGCTCAAGCAGGACAACCACGTCGACCACACCTCCTTCCACCGGTCGCTCTCGGCCGCCGCGCGCGGTGACCGCGAGCCCGCCCGTTCACTGGTGCTCGACCTCGCGGCGGCGGACGCGTGGTTGGACCGGTGGCTGGCGCTGGACCCGGACGCGGCCGCGATGGACCGGGTGAACCCGGTGTACGTCCCGCGCAACCACCTCGTCGAGGCCGCGCTCGCCGCCGCCGTGGACGGCGACCTGCGCCCGGTGGGCGAGCTGGTGGCCGCGTGCGCCGACCCGTTCACCGAGCGGCCTGGTCTGGACCGGTTCGCCGAGGCGGCGCCGGAGGGATTCGGCACCGGGTACCGCACGTTCTGCGGCACCTGAAACGGCGTCACAAAACAAACGTGAAGGTTCTTCCGATCAACCTCGCGCCGGATCTGCGAACAGTTGAATAACGCCATTATTGGCAGTGCACAAAAGTGGCCGCTTGATCCTGCGCGCGAAACCACGACCCCCTCGACTGTGACACCGTCAGCACATCCGGCCCAGGCAACACCGGGCTACCAGGGCAAGTGCTGGCCCGGTGATGAAAAACCCGGGTGCACACCGCACCCCGGTGACAAGCGCGCGCGAGGCCGACCACGCATTTCACCGGGGCATCGCCTCGCCATTGACAGTTCTGTCGGCGCTGAACCATCCTGACCGAGCCCGCGCGGTGGTAATGGCGCGAGCGGCGGCCGGGAAGCCGATTCAGGCGAATCACGATTCGGAGTCGGGCGACCGGTCGGCGGCCCCGGTGGGCCCCACCGGGCAGGGACCGAGAGGGAACGGCGAACAACGATGGCGACCACGTCCGGCAGGACCCCGCTCCCCGAGGCGCACCGCGGCGCCCGCAGCGGCGAGCGGACCGCCTGATGGCCGACGACATGGCCGACGCGGCCGGGGCCCCGCGCACCGAGGAGCAGTGGCGCGGCTGGCTGGGCGCCTGGTTGGCCGACCTGCTCGCGCGCCCGGTCGAGGCCGCCGAGTTCGACCGGCCGCTGCGCGACTTCGGGGTGTCCTCCCGGTCCGCGACCATGCTCGCCGCGAAGATCAGCGAGGTGGTCGGCGCCGAGCAGCCGAGCACCCTGGTCTGGACCGCCCCCACCATCGCCGACCTGGCGCGCACGCTGGCCTCCGGCGCCCGCCGCCGCGCCCCCGGCACCGCCGCCGGCCCGGGCGCCCCGATCGACCCGGGCGCCCCGATCGCCGTGGTCGGCCTGGCCTGCCGCTTCCCCGGCGCGCCCGACGCCGAGGCCTACTGGGAGCTGCTGACCGGCGGCGCGACCGCCATCGGCCAGGTGCCCGAGGGCCGCTGGGCGCAGTTCGCCGAGGACGCCGACCAGCACGCCCTGCCCACCGCGGGCGGGTTCCTCGACGACGTGGCCGCCTTCGACGCCGAGCACTTCGGCATCAGCCCGCGCGAGGCCGAGGTCATGGACCCGCAGCAGCGGCTGCTGCTGGAGGTGGCCTGGGAGGCCCTGGAGCACGCGGGCATCCCCGCCAGGGACCTGCGCGACACCGAGGCCGGGGTGTTCGTCGGCCTGTCGGCCACCGAGTACGCCCAGCTCACCATGACCGACCTCGACCGGATCGACGCCTGGTCGAGCACCGGCGCCGCGGCGTCGCTGGCGGCCAACCGGCTCTCCTACGCCCTGGGCGTGCACGGGCCGAGCATGACCGTCGACACCGCCTGCTCGTCCTCGCTGGTCGCGGTGCACCTGGCGATGCGGGCGCTGCGCGCGGGCGAGGCGTCCACGGCGCTGGCCGGTGGGGTCAACCTGCTGCTCTCTCCGGGCATCACCGCCAACTTCCACCTCGCGGGCGCGCTGGCCGCCGACGGCCGGTGCAAGCCGTTCGACGCCGCCGCCGACGGCATCGTGCGCGGCGAGGGCTGCGGCGTGGTCGTGCTCAAGCGGCTGGCCGACGCCCAGGCCGACGGCGACCGGGTGCTGGCGGTGCTGCGCGGCAGCGCGGTCAACTCCGACGGCCGCTCCAACGGCATCATGGCCCCGAACCCGCTGGCCCAGGAGCAGCTGCTCGCCCGCGCCTACGCCGACGCCGGGGTGGCCCCCCGCACGGTGGACTACGTCGAGGCGCACGGCACCGGCACGCTGCTGGGCGACCCCATCGAGGCGGGCGCGCTCAGCGCCGTGCTCGGGGACAAGCGCAGGCCCAAGCGGCCGCTGCTGCTCGGGTCGGTCAAGAGCAACCTCGGCCACCTGGAGGGCGCGGCGGGCATCGCCGGGCTGATCAAGGTGGTGCTGGCGATGCGGCACTCGCGCATCCCGCGCAGCCTGCACTTCCACACCCCCAACCCGCACATCGACTTCGCCGCGGGCCCGCTGTCGGTGGTCACCGGCAGCACCGACTGGCCCCGCTACGGCGGTGTCGCGCGGGCGGGGGTCTCGGCGTTCGGCTTCGGCGGCACCAACGCCCACGTGGTGCTGGAGGAGTCGCCGCACACCCGCTACGCCGGGTCCTGGCAGCCCGGCGGCAGGCCCGAGGTCGTGGCGCTGTCGGCCCGCTCCCCCGCGCGGCTGCGGGCCAGGGCCGCGGCGCTGGCCGGGTGGCTCGACGAGCGGCACGACCTCACCGACCTCGCCGCGGCGCTGGTGCACGGCGACGAGCAGGACACCGCGCGCGCGGCGGTCCCCGCCCGCGACCACGCCGAGCTGCGCGAGCGGCTGGCCGCGCTGGCCGCCGGGCACACCGACCGGTCCGTGCACGTCGGCACCGCCACCGCCACCCCGGCCGACCCGGTGTTCGTTTTCTCCGGGCACGGGTCGCAGTGGCCCGCGATGGGCGCCAGGCTGCTGACCGAGGAGCCGGTGTTCGCCGAGGTCGTCGCCGCGGTGGACCCGACCTTCACCGAGGTCGCGGGGGTCTCGCTGACCCACCTGCTCGACGGCACCGCCGACCCGGCCGTGCTGGTGCACCAGCAGCTGGCCCTCTTCGGCGCCCAGGTGGCGCTGGCCGAGCTGTGGCGCGCGCACGGCGTGCGGCCCGCCGCGGTCGTCGGGCACTCGATGGGCGAGGTCGCCGCCGCGGTGGCGGTCGGCGCGCTCGGGGTGGCCGACGGGCTGCGGGTGATGGCCCGCCGCTCGGCGCTGCTCGACGAGGTCAACGCCCAGGGCACCGGCGCGATGGCGGTGGTCGAGCTGACCGCCGGTGAGGTCGACGACCTGGGAGAGCGCTTCCCCGGCGTCGAGGTCGCGGTGTACGCCTCGCCCACCCAGTGCACCGTCAGCGGTCCCGCGGACCAGGTGGCCGCCCTGGTGGCGCACGTGGAGGGCCGCGGCGGGCTGGCGCGCGCGCTGGCGGTGACCGGCGCGGGCCACTCCGCGGCGGTGGACCCGGTGCTCGACCGGTTCCGCGCCGCGCTGGGCGAGCTGAGCCCCGGCGAGCCCACCACCGCCTGGTACTCCAGCGTGCTCGACGACCCGCGCGCCGTCCCCGCCTTCGACACCGAGTACTGGGTGGCGAACCTGCGCAGGCCGGTGCGGTTCACCCAGGCGCTCGCCGCCGCGCTGCGCGACGGGCACCGCACCTTCGTCGAGGTCTCCCCGCACCCGGTCGCCGGGGTCGCGGTGGAGCAGACCGCGACCGCGCTCGGGCTGGGCGACACCACCGTGGTGGCGTCGCTGCGCCGCGACCGCGACGGCCGCTCGGACGGGTTCGCCGCCGCGCTGGCCGCCGTGCACGTGCTCGGGCACCCGACCGCGCTGCGCCGCCGCTACCCCGACCGCGTCGTCACCGACCTGCCCCCGCACACCTGGCAGCACCGCAGGCACTGGGTGCGCACCAGCCCCGCGGGCGCGTCCCGCGCGGGCCACCCGCTGCTGGGCGAGCGGGTCGCCGTCCCGGGCGGCGAGCAGGGCCTGTGGCGCGGCGCGGTGGGCGCGGCCGCGCAGCCGTGGCTGGCCGACCACACCGCGCACGGCGTGCCGGTGCTGCCCGCGGCCGCGTTCGTGGACCTGATGCTGGCCGCCGCGCGCGGGCAGGACCCGCGGTCGGCGCCGGAACTGCGCGACGTGGTGCTGCACCGGTTGCTGCCGATCACCGACGGCACCGAGGTCTCGGTCAGCGCCACCCCGGAACGCTGGGGCGGGGCGCGGCTGAGCGTGCACGCCCGCCGCGGTGCCGAGTGGACGCTCTACGCCGAGGCCACGGCTTCGCCCGCGGGTGACGAGGCGCCCTCGCCGCTGCCGGAGGCGGGGGGCGAGGCGCTGGACCTGTACGCGGCGCTGGAGTCGCTGGGGCAGGCGCACGGGCAGGCGTTCCGCGTGCTGCGCGACGTGCGGGCGGGCGCCGACACCGCCCGGGCCGAGGTCGACCCGCTCGACGGCGTGCCCAAGTCCGGCTTCGCCCTGCACCCGGTGCTCGGCGAGGCGATGCTGCACGTGCTCGCCACCGCCGCGGGCCTGGGGGACAAGGCCACCCGCGCGGTGCGCATCGCCCGCGTCCGCCCCTGCGGCGACCTGCGCCGGGCCGCGTCGGTGGTCGCCGCGGACGGCCGGGTCAGCGCGCTCGACGCGGACGGCGGTGTGCTCGCGGAGGTGCACGGGGTGGAGTTCGCCCCGTTCTCCCGCGCCGAGGTCCCCTTCCCGCCCGAGCGCTTGGCCTACGAGGCGCGCTGGGTGCCCACCGACCTGCCCGCGGCCGAGGCGCGGCCCGGTCGCCGCTGGCTCGTGCTGCACACCGCGGACGCCGTGACCACCGCGCAGCACGTCGCCGACGGGCTTGCCGCGCACGGCGAGGAGGGCGGAGTGCTGCCCCTGCCGCCGCACGAGAGCTTCGCCGCGGCACTGGCCGAGCGCGGTGGGGTCGACGGGGTGGACGGCGTCGTGCTGCTCGCCGGTGCCGCCGACACCCCCGCCGAGGCCCAGGCGCTCGTCATCGCCGTGGCCGACACCGTGCGCGCCGCCGCCGCGGCCGGGCGCTCCCCCCGCCTGTGGCTGGCCACCGACCGGGCCGCCTCGGTCGGGCCCGACGAGGCCGGGCAGCCCGGACCGGCGGCGCTGCGCGGCATCGCCCGGGTGCTCGCCTTCGAGCACCCCGAGCTGCGGGCGACCTGGGTCGACCACGACGCCGAGGTCGACGACCTGGTGCGCGAGCTGGTGGCCGACGACGACGCCGACGAGGTCGCCTGGCGCTCCGGGCGCAGGCACACCCGGGCGCTGGCCAGGGCCGACCTGACCCCCTCGGCCACCGCGGCGCCGGTGGTGCGCGAGGGCGCCTACCTGATCACCGGTGGTCTCGGCGGGCTCGGCCTGGTGGCCGCCCGCTGGCTGGCCGAGCGCGGCGCCACCCGGCTCGTGCTCACCGGCCGCCGCGCGCCCAACCCCGAGGCGCTGGCGGTGATCACCGCCCTGCGCGGCACCGGGGTCGACGTCGAGGTCGTCAGCGGCGACGTCGCCGACCCGGGGGTCGCCGCTGAGGTCGTGCGCCGCGGCGTCGAGGGCGGGGAGGTGCTGCGCGGGGTCCTGCACGCCGCCGGTGTGCTCGCCGACGGCGCCGTGCTGTCGCTGGCCGCCGAGGACGTGGCCGCGGCGTGGCGGGCCAAGGCCGAGGGCGCGCTGCGGCTGCACGAGGCGTGCGCGGGCCACGAGCTCGACTGGTGGCTGGCCTACTCCTCGGCCGCGGGCCTGCTGGGCTCGCCCGGCCAGGCCGCCTACGCCACCGCGAACGCCTGGCTGGACGCGTTCACCGCCTGGCGGCGCGGGCAGGGCCTGCCCGCCGCCACCGTGCAGTGGGGCGCGTGGGCCGAGACCGGCGGCGCGTCCGGGACGCGCAACCCGGTGCTGGAGCCGATGCCGACCGACGAGGCCATGGCCGCGCTGGAGGCGGTGCTGGCCGCGGGCCGCGGCGCCACCGGGGTGACCAGGATGGACGCCGCCGCGGTGCTGGAGCTGTTCCCGCGGCTGGCCGAGCGGCCGTTCTTCGCGCTGGTGGCCGCGCAGCGCCCCGGCTCGGCGGAGGCGCCCTGGGCGGGGGCCGACGACCTTCGCACGCTGGCCGCCGACGACCCGGCGCGGGCCCGCGCGGTGGTGCGCGAGCACGTGGTGGCGGTGGTCGCGGAGATGATGGGCATGGACCCGGACCTGCTCCCGCACGACGCCCCGCTGACCTCGCTGGGCCTGGACTCGCTGCTGGCCATGCGCGCCCGCGGCGCCATCGAGCGCGACTTCGGGCTCACCCTGCCGCTGCCGCTGCTGCTGCGCGGGGCGAGCCTGGCCGAGCTGGCCGACCACCTCGCCGGGGAGCTGGGCGCCGCCCCCGCCACCGGCGCCGAGGTCGCCACCGGGCCCGGCACCCGCGACCTGGCCGAGCGGTGGGTCGCGCTGGTGTGGAAGCGGGTGCTCGGCGCCAAGCAGGTCCCGGTGGACGTGCCGTTCGAGGCCGCGGGCGGGGACGCCGCCGCGGCGGCCGCGGTGCTCGCGGCCGTGTCCGAGGAGCTGGGCCGGGCGGTGGCGGCCGAGGAGCTGTTCGCCGTGCCGACGATCGCGGGCATGGCCGACGTGGTGCGCGCCGAGCTGGAGGGCGCGGGCGGCGGCCCGGTGCTGTTCCTCGGCGGCACCGAGGGCGCGCCGCCGCTGTTCCTGTTCCACGCCGCGGGCAGCCCGACCGCGGTGTACCGGCCCATGGTGCGCCTGATCGACGCCGAGGTCGCCTGCTACGGCATGGAGCGCACCGACGACCACCTCACCGTCGAGGAGAAGGTCGCGCACTACGTCGAGCTGATCAGGCAGCGCCAGCCGCACGGCCCGTACCGCCTCGGCGGGTGGTCCTTCGGGGGGTTGCAGGCCTTCGAGGCCGCGCGCCAGCTGACCGCCGCGGGCGAGCGGGTGGAGGTGCTGTTCCTGGTCGACACCATCATCCCGCTGCGCAAGACCGAGGCGCCCGACGAGGAGTTCCTGCGGACCAGGCTCACGCTGTTCATCGAGCACATCGAGCAGACCTACCAGGTGGACCTGGGGCTGCCGGAGTCCGAGTGGTCGCACCTGGACGAGGACGCCCAGCAGGCACTGGTGATGAGCAGGCTGCGCGACCGGGTCTCGGCGATGGGCGACGCGGTGCTGGAGCACCAGCGCACGTCCTACCTGGACGCGCGCATCGCCGAGCGCTACACCCCCCGCCCCTACCCCGACCGCGTGGTGCTGTTCCGCGCCAAGGACCCGCACCCGCTCACCACCACCCTCGACCCCCGGTACCTGCGCACCGACGACGCGCTGGGCTGGGACGAGTTCTGCGCTGACCTGGAGGTCGTCAAGGTCAGCGGGGACCACATCACCATCATCGACCCGCCGCACGTGGAGGTCGTCGCCGATCGGATCGCGGCGATGCTGCGCGGGACGGGCACGACCGGCCCGACGAAATGAGGAACCCGATGCGGCGCGCCCGCAAAGCCCTGTCCCTGACCGCCTTGGCGGCGGCGCTCACCGCCACCGCGGTGGTCTCCACCAACTCCGCCCAGGCCGCACCCACCCCACCGGTGGCCGACGACGGGGCCAAGGTCGTCTCCCAGGTCCAGGTCGACAGCAGGATGATCGACCTGACCATCCAGTCCCCCGCGCTCGGCGAGCAGGCCAAGGTGCGGGTCATCACCCCCAACGGGTGGGTGCAGGGTGACGGCAGGTCCTGGCCCGTGCTGTGGCTGCTGCACGGCTGCTGCGACTCCGCGGACTACCTCGCCTGGACCAAGTTCACCGACGTCGAGCAGTTCATGGCCGACAAGCCGGCCATCGTCGTCATGCCCAGCGCAGGCAAGATCGGCATGTACAGCGACTGGTGGAACTACGGCCTGTCGACCAAGCCCAACTGGCGCAAGTTCCACATGGAGGAGGTCAAGCAGATCCTCGAGCGCGGCTACGGCGCCACCGGCCGCAAGTCGATGGCGGGGCTGTCCATGGGCGCCTACGGCGCGCTGGAGTACGGCACCCGCTACCCCACCGAGTTCGGCGCGATCGCGGCCTACAGCGGCGCCCCGGACGTGCAGGCCCCCGGCCTGCCCGAGGTCACCCAGGCGAACATGGTCCTGCAGGGCTTCCCCATCTGGGGCGTGCTCTGGGGCGACCCGTGGAGCCAGCGGGCCCGCTGGACCGACCACAACCCGGCCGCCAAGGTGGAGAAGCTGCGCGGGATCAAGCTGTTCATCTCCTCCGGCAACGGCGACCTCGGCCCGCTGGACCCGGACGGCTCCGGCATCGTCGGCGGGCTGCTGGAGAGCCAGTCGCTGAACAACTCCAAGTCCTTCGTGGACAAGCTGAACAAGGCGGGCATCCCGGTCACCACCGACTTCTACGCCCCCGGCACGCACTCCTGGCCGTACTGGCAGCAGGAGCTCAAGAAGTCCTGGCCCATGCTGGCCAGCGGCATGGGGCTCTGAGCCACCCCTCCGCCGCCACCCACCCCCTCGTCCCACGGCACCGTCCCGACCCGGCACCGCGGCTCACCCGACACGCGCGCCAGCCCGCGTCGGGTGGGCCGCGGGCCGACGACCGGACAGCACAACCGACAGCACAGCAGGAAGAAGGCACGCCATGACATCGACCCACGGGCAGTTGAGCCGGGTTCCGGACTCCGTGGCGGGTGGGGACACCTCCCTGCCCGCCGCGCTGGCCAGGTGGGCGCGCACCCAGGGCGACGAGCGCGCGGTCGCCTACCTCGACTACCGGGTCAACCCCGACGGCGAGCTGACCGCGCTGACCTGGCGCGAGCTCGACGCGCGGGTGGACGCGGTGGCGGCGTGGTGCCAGAAGCGGGCCGACCGGGGTGACCGGGCGGCGGTGCTGGTGGAGCAGGGCACCGACTACGTGGTGGCCTTCCTCGGCGCGCTGCGCGCCGGGCTGGTCGCGGTGCCGCTGTTCGAGCCCAACCCGCTGCCCGGCCACGCCGACCGGCTGGCCGCCGTGCTCGCCGACTGCGACCCGGAGCTGGTGCTGACCACCCGGGCGCACGCCGACGCGGTGGAGGCGTTCCTCGACGAGCGCGACCTGGCCGGGCCGCTGCTCATCGCCGTCGACGTGGTGCCGCCCGCCGAGGACGGCCCCGACCCGGTCGAGCTGGCCCCCGACGACGTGGCCTACCTGCAGTACACCTCCGGGTCCACCCGCACCCCGGCGGGCGTGGTGATCACCCACGGCAACGTGGTGGCCAACGCCGCGCAGGGCTACGAGGCCTACGGCTGCGAGCAGGGCAGCACCACCTCGGTGTGCTGGCTGCCGCTGTTCCACGACATGGGCCTGGTGGTCGGCCTGGCCACCCCGGTGCTGGGCGGCTTCCCGGCGCTGCTGCTGGACCCGATCGCGTTCGTGGTGCGCCCGCAGCGCTGGCTGGAGGCCATCTCCTCCACCCCGGGACCGGCGGTGTCGGCGGCGCCGAACTTCGCCTACGGCTACGTGGCCTCGCGCACCAGCGAGGAGGAGCGCGCCGCGCTGCGCCTGGACCACGTGGTGTCGCTGGGCGACGGGTCGGAGCCGGTGCTGTCGAAGACGCTGGACACCTTCTACGCCAAGTTCGCCCCCAACGGCCTCGACCGCAGCGCGCACCGGCACACCTACGGCCTGGCCGAGGCGGTGGTGATGGTGTCGGTGTCGCCGCTGGGCGTCGCCCCGCGCGAGGTCACCGTGGACCGCGCCCGGCTGGCCGAGGGCGAGGCGGTGCTGGTCGAGGACGGCACCGTGCTGGTCTCGGCGGGCCGCGGCGCGGGCGGGCAGCACGTGCGCATCGCGGACCCGACCACGGGCGCGGCGCTGCCCGACGGCCGGGTGGGCGAGATCTGGGCCAGCGGGCCGAACGTCGGCCAGGGCTACTGGGGCAAGGAGGACTCCTACGAGGTCTTCGAGGCCCAGCTGGTCAACCCCGACGGCAGCACCGTCGACCCCGGCTTCGGCCGCAAGGGCTGGCTGCGCACCGGCGACCTCGGCGTGCAGCTCGACGGCGACCTGTTCATCGCGGGCCGGATCAAGGACCTGATCATCGTCGACGGCACCAACCACTACCCGCAGGACATCGAGCACACCGTCGAGCACGCGCACCCGGCGATCCGCAGGCACACCGTGGCCGCGTTCTCGGTGCCGGGCGAGACCGGTGAGCTGGCCGTGGTCGTGGCCGAGCGGGCCAAGCACGTCTCGGCCGAGGAGCTCGACATCGCCGAGGTCGCCGCCGCGGTGAAGTCGGCGGTGTCCGGCGAGCACGCGCTGGCCGTGCACGAGGTGATCGTCCTCGGGCCGGGCGAGGTGCCGCGCACCTCCAGCGGCAAGATCCAGCGCTCGGCGTGCCGGGCCCGCTACGCCGAGGGCACCCTCGGGTCGGGGGCCTGACCGCCGTGGCCGACAGCGACCGCGACACCGGGGTGGTCGACCCCGGGTCCTACCAGGACGACCGCCCCGCGGTCGCCGCGCAGGCGCCCGGTGGGCCGCGGGCCGTGCCCGCGTTCGCCGCGGGGCCGGTGTGCGGCGTCGCGGTCGCCGTCGGCCTCGTGCTGCTCGCCGTGGCGGGGCAGTTCGGCTACTTCGGCGACGAGCTGTACTTCGTCGCCACCGGCAAGTACCAGTGGGCCTGGGGCTACGCCGACAACCCGTGGCTGCTGCCGTGGCTGGCGGCCAGGGTGGACGCGCTGTTCCCCGGCTCCTGGTTCGCGCTGCGGGTCATCCCGCTGCTGATGACCTCGGCGGGCGTCGTGGTGGCCGGGCTCATCGCCCGCGAGTTCGGCGGCGGGCGCAAGGCGCAGGTGATCACCGCAGCGGCGTACGCGCTGTCGTGGCAGATCCTGGCCTCCGGGCACGTGCTCGCCACGTCCACCGTGGACCCGTTCCTGTGGGTCGTGGTGGGCTGGCTGGTGGTGCGCTGGGCGCGCACCCGCTCGGACTGGGCGCTGGTGTGGGCCGGGGTCGTCACCGCGATCGCGATGCAGGGCAAGTTCCTCATCGCGTTCTTCTGGATCGGGATCGTCGTGGGGGCCCTGGCCGTCGGGCCGCGCGGGCTGCTGCGGCGGCCCGCGCTGTGGGTGGCCGGGGTCATCACGGTGGCGGTGACCATCCCCACGCTGGTCTGGCAGGTCGACAACGACTGGCCGTACCTGCTCATGCAGCAGGTCATCAAGGAGCAGAACGACCGGCTGCTGGGCGGCACGCTGGGCACGATCCCGCTGGCGGTGGTGATGGCGGGGCTGCCCATCGGCGCCTTCCTGCTCTGCCACGGGCTCTACCAGCTGCTGCGGGCGCCGGACCTGCGGCCGTACCGGTTCCTCGGCGTCGCCGTCGTGGTCGTCACGGTGGTCATCCTGGTCGCGGCCAACCGGTACTACTACGTGGCCGGGATGTACCCGCTGGTGTTCGCCGCCTCGGCGGTGAAGGTCGAGCAGGGCGCGATCGCGCGGTGGTGGCGGTGGGTGCCGACGTGGCCGGTGTTCGCCCTGTCGGTGCCGATCGCGGTCTACCTGACGCTGCCGGTGCGGCCCGCGGACGGGTTCACCGGGGTGGACCTGGTGGACTTCCAGGCCAGCGGTAGCCTGGGCTGGCCGGACCTGGCCGACCAGACCGCCGAGGTCTACCGGGGGCTGCCGTCGCGGGCGGACACCGTGGTCATGGGCGACAGCTACTGGCAGGCCAGCGCCCTGGACTACTACGGGCGCGAGCGCGGGCTGCCCGCGGCATACGGGCCCGAGCGCGGCTACTGGTTCACCGGCAGGCCCGCCGACAGCACCCGCCAGGTCGTCTACGTCGGCGGCGACGAGAAGTGGCTCACCCAGTTCTTCGGGCGGGTCGAGCGGGTGGGCGCGGTGACGCTGCCGCAGACCACCGCCAAGACCGCGAACCAGGGCGTGCCGATCTACGTGCTCAACGACCCGGTCGCCCCGTGGCCGGAACTGTGGAACCGCATGCACCGACCCTGACGGCGGGTACGCCGATACCAGGGGACTTCGCCGCCGGAATTGCGACCAGGCAACTCCGGCGGCGAAGCCGTGCCCGTTCCCGGGTGCGTGCGCGAAAGACCCGGAAAATCACGGGACACCTGTGAAGTGCACCACAGCCTTTCCGCCCCAGCTCATCCGCCATTCGGCCACCCAGGGTGATCCACTGTCGTCCGAACAGCCCCATGCGGCCACCCGTTCAGCCCAATACCAAAGGTGAAACGCGTTCTACTTTGGTTGTGCCAACAATTCCCGCAGGCGCCCGCAAATGCACCGTGATCAGGGGTGACAAAGTGGTACGCGGTCCCGCTGGAAACATTCACACCTCCGGGCACTTGTCCTGGTGATCAGTCGACTGCAAGACTTCTCCCGCATTCGAGAAAGCGTTTCCACACCGCTGTGGATTCCGACGAAAGGACACCACCATGCTGAGCCACCTCCTCGCGAACCTGGCCCTGCTGCTCGGCCAGCTGGTCTGACGCAGGTCCCCCGTCCTGGAGCAGGACACCCCGCGAGGCGGGCCGCACCCCCGGTGCGGCCCGCCTCGCGCGTTCCCGCCCCCCGCCCTCCCGGGCGCGTGTCGGGAACCAGCCAGGGCCTGTGCTAGCTTCACCGGGCCCACAGGGGAACCCGGTGCGAAGCCGGGACTGACGCGCAGCGGTGTGGACCGCCCCTCGGGGCGTTCCGAGTCCGAATGCCTGCGGGCACACCACCCGGCAGTCGGGCTCCGCGCTTCGAGCCCCTGAGGTGAAGGACCTCGTGTGCGCACAGCACGTCCGGGGGCCGCGCTCGGCGCCGCCCTCCTGCTCTCCCTCGCCGCGTGCAGCGGCGCCGCCCCCGCGCCGTCCGGCTCGGGCACGTCCCTGGCCAATTGCGGCCGCACCGTCACCGTGGCCGAACCACCGCGCCGCGCGGTCGCGCTGAACCAGGGCAGCGCGGAGATCCTGCTCTCGCTGGGCCTCGCCGACCGCATGGTCGGCACCGCCACCTGGACCGACCCCGTGCTGCCGGAGCTGGCCGAGGCCAACGCCCGGGTGCCCAGGCTGGCCGACGACAACCCCTCGTTCGAGCGCGTGCTCGCCGCCGAACCCGACTTCGTGGCGGCCTCGTTCGAGTCGACCCTCGGCACCGGCGGCGTGGCGAGCCGCGACCAGTTCGAGCGGCTGGGCGTGCCGACCTACCTGTCCCCCACCGACTGCGGCGGCAAGGACAACAGCGGCGACGGCGACGGCGTGCGCTCCACCCCGCTGACGATGGACGACGTGTACCGGGAGGTGCGCGACCTCGCGGCGCTGTTCGCCGTGCGCGAGCGCGGCGAGGAGTTGGTGCGCGGCCTCCAGCAGCGGATCACCGCCGCCACCGCGGGCCTGGACGCCTCGGGCACCGACCTCCTCTACTGGTTCGCCAACTCCGAGTCGCCCTACCTCGCGGGCTGCTGCGGCTCCCCCGGCGTGATCACCCGGGCGCTGGGCGCGCGCAACGCCTTCGACGACACCCGGGCGGAGTGGCCGCAGATCACCTGGGAGACCGTCGCCGAGCGCGACCCGGACGTCATCGTGCTCGGCGACCTGACCCGCAGGTCGCAGACCGCCGAGACCGGCGACGCCAAGATCGCGTTCCTGGAGGGCAACCCCGTCACCGCGCAGCTGCGGGCGGTGCGGCAGAAGCGGTACGTGCGCCTCAGCGGGCAGGCGCTCAACCCCACCATCCGCACCGCGGACGGGGTCGAGCAGGTCGCGCGGGCTCTGCGGGGCTTCGGGCCGCTCGGGTGAGGACGGCTCCGACGACACCGACGGCACAGACTTCACCGACGGCACAGTCGGCGCGGACGACGTGGACGGCACGGACGGCGCCGCGGCGCGCGCTGGTCCACCTCGCCGGGCTGGTGCTGCTGGTCGCCTCGATCGCCGTGGCGATCACCCTCGGCCCGGCCACCATCGGCGTCGGGGACGTCTGGCGCACCGTCCTGGCGCACCTGGGCCGCGGCGAGGCGGTGCTGTCCCCGATCCGCGACGGCATCGTCTGGCACCTGCGCCTGCCCCGCACGCTGCTCGCCGCGGTGTGCGGGGCGGGGCTGGCCGTGTGCGGGGTCGTCTTGCAATCGCTGCTGCGCAACCCGCTGGCGGACCCGTTCGTGCTCGGCGTCTCCAGCGGCGCGTCCACCGGGGCGGTGCTGGTGGTGGTGCTGGGCATCGGCGGCGGGGCGGTCTCGCTGCCCGCCGGGGCCTTCGCCGGGGCCGTGGTGGCCTTCGGGCTGGTGCTCGCGCTCAGCCACCTGCTCGGCGGCCAGCTCGACCGGGTGGTGCTGTGCGGGGTGGCGGCGATGCAGCTGTTCTCCGCGCTGACCTCGTTCATCGTGCTCACCGCCGCCGACGCGGAGACCACCAGGGGCGTGCTGTTCTGGCTGCTCGGGTCGCTCTCCGGCGCCTCGTGGTCGCAGGTCGGCGTCGGCGCGGTCGCGCTGGTCGTGGCGCTGGTGGTGTGCCTGGGCCACGGGCGCACCCTGGACGCGTTCGCCTTCGGGGAGGACGCCGCCGCCGCGCTGGGCGTGCGGGTCGCCCGCACCCGGGTCGTGCTGCTGTGCGTGACGGCGCTGCTCACCGCGGTGCTGGTCAGCTCGTCGGGGGCCATCGGGTTCGTCGGCCTGGTGCTCCCGCACGCCGCGCGCGCCCTCGTCGGTTCCGGGCACTCCCGGCTGCTGCCCGCCGCGGCGCTGGCGGGGGCGGTGTTCCTGGTGTGGGTGGACACCCTGGCCCGCACGGTGCTCGACCCCCAGGAGGTGCCGGTGGGCGTGCTGACCTCGCTGATCGGCGTCCCCGCGTTCGTGCTGGTCCTCTACCGCACCCGGAGCAGGCGATGACCCTGGCCGCCGACCGGGTCTCCCGCACCGCGGGCGGCCACCTCCTGCTCGACGGGGTCACCCTCGTCTGCGCCCCCGGGTCCACCACGGGCCTGCTCGGGCCCAACGGCGCGGGCAAGTCGACCCTGCTGCGCGTGCTCGCGGGCATCCTGCCCGCCAGCTCCGGCGTGGTCACCCTCGACGGGGCGCCCGTGGCCGACGTGCCCCGCCGCGAGGTGGCCCGCCGCGTCGCCGTCGTCGAGCAGCACGCCGACACCCAGGTCGACCTGTCCGTGCTGGACGTGGTGCGCCTGGGCCGCATCCCGCACCGGCGCGCCTGGGCCGCCCCCACTGCCGACGACGAGGCCGCCGTCCGCTCCGCAGTCGAGGCGACCGGCCTGGCCGACCGGGTGCACCAGTCCTGGCACACCCTCTCCGGCGGCGAGCGCCAGCGGGTGCAGCTGGCCCGCGCCCTGGCCCAGCGGCCGCGCGAGCTGCTGCTCGACGAACCCACCAACCACCTCGACATCGCCCACCAGCTCGACCTGCTCGCCCTGGTCGCCGCGCTCCCGCTGACCGCGGTGCTCGCCCTGCACGACCTCAACCTGGCCGCGGTGTTCTGCGACCACCTGGTCGTCCTGCGCGGCGGTGCCGTGGTGGCCGCGGGGCCGCCGCCGGAGGTGTTGACCGAGGAGCTGATCGCGGACGTCTACGGGGTGCGGGCCGTGGTGGCGGCGGTCGACGGGCACCCGCACGTGCGCTTCCTGCCCCCGGCGTGAGTCCTGTTCCAGCGCAGGCCCAGGTGTCGAGCGCCCAGCCGGGAGCGGGTCCGCGTGGGAGCATCCAGGGGTGGTCGACATCGAGGTCGTGCTGGGCGACATCACCGAGCAGGACGTGGACGCCCTCGCGACGGCGGCCAACGAGTCCCTGATGGGCGGTGGCGGGGTGGACGGCGCCGTGCACCGCGCCGCCGGGCCCCGGTTGGCCAGGGCCGGGGCCCAGCTGGCGCCCTGCCCGCCCGGGGAGGCCGTGGCCACCCCCGCGTTCGACCTGCCGGTGGGGCACGTCATCCACACCGTCGGGCCGGTCTGGCAGGGCGGCGGGCACGGCGAGGCCGACCTGCTCGCCTCCTGCTAACGGCGCACCCTGGCGGTCGCGGACGACCTCGGGGCCCGCTCGGTGGCCATCCCCGCCATCGCGACGGGCGTCTACGGCTACCCGGCCGACCAGGCCGCCCGGATCGCCGTCGACACTATCAGGTCCACCGCCACGCGGGTCGAGCGGGTGCTGCTCGTCGCCTTCGACGAGGCGGCGGCGGGGCACCTGCGAGCGGCGCTGGGCTGATCAACCGGCCAGCACGTGCTCGACGAAGCGCGCCGCGATCAGGTGGTGGGTCTCGGCGTCGGGGTGCAGCCGGTCGGGCAGGGGGTGCGCCTCGGCGTCGTCCGGGCCGTAGAGCAGCAGGCCGTCGACGTAGGACAGGTTCGGGTCCGCCGCTGACCGCTGCCGCACGACGGCGGCCAGGTCCTCCCTCATCACCCGCAGGGTGAGGCGACCGGCGCGCACCTCGGCGGGGTCGCCGGTCGCGCGGAACAGCACGGCGCCGTCGACGAACTCCGGCACGCCGGGCCCGGGGGTGTCCTCGTGGATCGGGCAGTGCAGGGCGGAGACCACCACGACCGGGGTCGTCGGGTGCCCCTCGCGCAGGGTGTCGAGGAAGCCGTGCACCGCAGGGGCGAACGCCCGGCGGCGCATGAGGTCGGCGTTGGCGATGTTGATGCCGAGCTTGAGGGTGATCAGGTCGGCGGGGGTGTCGCGCATGGCCCGCGCGGTGAACGGGTCGAGCAGGGCGCTGCCGCTGAACCCCAGGTTGACCAGGTCGAGGCCCGCGCGCGCGGCGGCCAGCGCGGGCCAGGTGCGGGTGGGGCTGGTGGCGTTGGTGCCGTGGCTGATCGAACTGCCGTGGTGCAACCACGTCCGCCGCTCGCGGGGGGCTTCGCGCACGGGGGCATCCGCGCGCAGGGCGACGATGACGGTGGTTTCGTTGTGCGGCAACCACAGTTCGACCCGCTTGCGCCCCGCGGGCAGCCCGTCGAACCGGATGGTGCCTGCCTCGCCGGGGATGGTGCGGCGCTCACCGGTCACCATGTCGATCGACAGGACGTTGCCGCCCGAGACGGATCGCTGCGCGACCAACTGGCCGTCGACGACGAGGTCGTAGACGCCGTCCGGCCGCGGCGGCGCACCGACGTAGGCCATGACCGTGCGCAACGCCTCCAGTTCCAGGGCGGTGGCCTCGGTGTCGAAGACCAACCGCACACCGGAGGGCTGCGACTCCGCCATGCGCAACTGCTCGTCGTCGACCTGCTCGCGCGCCCGGGCGGGCAGGCGGTGCGGCAGCAGCCCGCGCTCCGTCCACTCCAGATCGAGGGCTCCTCGCACGAGCCCGGCGGAGATCGTCTGCTCGGTCAGCGTCGGTTGGTCCACGCCACCACCCTGCCACCCCCGTTCGTGGACGGCGCCTGGCACTCGACTGGCCGGGGTGGGCAGCTGCTGCTGTGATGGGGCGGGCGTCGACGGCCCGAGCGGGCTCGGCGCGGGCGCAGCCAGGGGGGACATCGGTGGGTGGGCTCGGCTTCCTCGCGGCGGTGGTGTCCGCCGCGCTCTCCAGCGCCGCCACCCTCGTCCAAGCGCGGGGCGCCCGGGGTGGGCGGGCGGCGGGCGCGCTGGTGTACGCGGCCGGGCTGACCCTCGACCTGCTCGGCTGGGTGATGTCGGCGGTCGCCCTGCGCTACCTGCCCGTCTTCGCCGTCCAGTCCATCACCGCGAGCCAGGTCGCGCTGACCGTCGTGGGCGCCCACCTGCTCGGCACCACCCGCGCCCGCCCGGGGCACCTCGTCGCCGCCCTGCTCAGCGCCGCCGCCCTGGGCGTGCTCGCCGCGGGCGGGCAGACCGGGGGCTCCGCCGCTGCCCCGGACGTGGTCGACTACGTCATCGTCGTCGGCGGTGCCGCCCTGCTCGTGGCCACCCCCTTCGCCCTGCGCCCCCGAGGCGCCCTGGCCCGCGCCACCATCGCGGGCCTCGCCTTCGGCGGCGTCCCCGTCGCCGTCCGCGCCCTCCACGAACGGCCCGCGGGCATCGCGGACCTGCTCCACCAACCCGCCGCGTACGCCATCCCCGTCCTGGCGGGCTTGGGCGCGGTGATGTTCGCCCTGGCCCTGCGCCGCGGCAGTCCCGGCTCCGTGGCCGCCGTCGTCGTCGGCATCGAGGTCCTGGCCCCCGGCCTGCTCGGCATGGCCCTCCTGGGCGACACCCTCCGCCCCGGCTGGGCACTGCCCACCGCCCTCGCCGCCGCGGTCGCCCTCACGACCCTCGTTGTCCTCGGCCGCGCCCAGGACAACGCCAACAAGCGCGACCACCCTCCACTCGGCCTGGTGGAGCAGCACCCCACCACGCCTTAAACATCATCGCCGCGAACAAGCCATCTTCACCTTGCCGGACCACCGCGAACGCACACCCGTCCCAGACCCCTTGTCATAGTCAGTTGATCGGTATATACATATGATGTGAGCGACGGGGCCATGCGGGAACCGACCTTCCTGATCCTGACGGCGTTGGCCGATGGGGAGCAGCACGGGTACGGGATCCTGCGCGAGGTGGAGGCCATCTCCGGGGGGCAGGTGGCGTTGCGGGCCGGGACGCTCTACGCCGCGCTGGAGCGATTGGCGGGCAGCGGGTGGGTGGCTGTCGCGCGGGAGGAGGTGGTGGAGGGGCGGTTGCGCCGCTACTACCGGTTGACCGATGACGGGGCCACCCGGTTGCAGGCCGAGGTGGACAGGATGCGGGCGCACACGCGCGCCGCGGAAAGCAGGTTGCGGTTGCGACAGGCGGGGGGCTTCGCATGAGCGGCGCGGAGCGGCGTTACCGGCGGTTGTTGGCCCTCTACCCGAGGGACCACCGCGAGCACCGGGGGGAGGAGATGCTGGGCGTCCTCCTGGAGGGCGGGGAGCCGGGGTGGCGGGACTACGCCGACCTGGTGGCGGGCGCGCTGCGGTTGCACCTGCGGCGGGTCTTCGCGCTCGACGGGGGTGTCGACCCGCGGGACGTGCTGGCGGTGGTGAGCCTGCTGGGGCCGATCGCGGTGCTGGTGGGCGCCACCAGCGCGCTGCGCGAGGTCGCGTGGTGGGTCAAGGTGGGCTCGTTCTGGCAGATGCCGTGGTCCGAGCAGGTCCCGGACGCGCCGGTGTGGGCGATCTGGGCGATCACCGCGGTGCTCGCGCTCTGCGGGCTCCGGCGCTCGGCGGCTGTCGGCGCCTGGGTTGCCTGCGCCGCCTACGCCTGGCTGCCCACCGTGAGCCCCACCTGGCCCATCGCGATCAACGGCGGGATCGTCCTCTTGGGACTCTTCGCGGCCGCCGCGCTCACGTGGTCGGCCGGGCCCCGGCGCGGTCGGGAACTCGTGGGCGGGGCGGCGGTGCCGCTGTTCACCGCCGCCGTGGGCGTGGCCGTGTCGATCGAGGTCCTCACCTCCGGCCCGCGGTGGGTGGCGTTCGCGGAGCTGGGTGTCCTCGCCCTGGGCGCGTTCCTGGCGTGCGGGGTGCGGTCGCGGGTGGGGCGGCGGGCGGCGCTGGTGGTGGTCGTCCCCGTGCTGGTCGGTCTGCTGACCTGGGTGCTCATGCACTTCATCGGGCGCATCCCCGAGGTGTTGCAGGTCGCCATCCCGGTCGCGCTCCCGTTGGCCGTGCTGCTGGTCCTCGGGGCGCTGCCCCGCGGGCGCAGGCGGCTGCCGGGCACGCCGTCCCGACCCGGGGCTTGACCTCCAGCCCACTGGAGGTACGACGGTGGTCGGCATGGACCACACGTGGGTGACGGAGCAGTTGGCGCGGATTGACCCGGACGCGGTGGCCGAGGTCGTCGCCGAGGCGTCGGTGGTGGGGCTGGGGGTGAGCACGCGGGAGGCCCGCGAACCGTTCCAGGTAGCCGTGGACATCACGCGCGGCCTGGTGGAGCGGGGCTTCCGCGTGCTCGCGTTCCTGGACAACCCCCGCGTCGTCGACCGGTACGACCGGTACGCCGCCGGGGAGGACGTCGACCTCATGGCCGCGCTGGGGCAGGCGTGGGGGCCGTGGCGCACGCGTGAGGTCGTCGAGGCGCTGGCCTGGGTGCGCGGGTGGAACGCCCGGCACCCCGGCGACCGCGTGCGCGTGATCGGGGTGGGCCCGTCCCGGGCGCTGCCCGGTGACTACGACCGGGTGCTGGACGCGGCGGGCGCGCCGCCGCGGGTCGTGGAGCTGTTCGGGGTGATCCGCACGGCCCACGACGCAGGCGAGCACGTCCTGCGGGCCAGCGGCACCCACCCGGGGACGCCTTTCGTCGAGCTGGCGCGGGAGGCGCAGCGGCTGCTGGGCCCGCTCGACCCGACCACCGACGCGCTGGTGGCGGGCATCGTCGAGCACCACGCGAACGCCATCGGGGTCGGCTACGACGCCGAGGCCGAGGAGCGCGCGGCGGCGAACCGGCTCCTCACCGCCGCCGACCAGGGCGTGGTCCTCTGGGAGGGCAGCGCGCACGTCGCGGCGACCGGGCACATGGCCGGGGGGCACCTGCGGCGCGCGCTGTCGACCGGGTACGCCGCCGTGCACATCACCTTCGGCACCGGGCACCTGCGCGGCTTCGACGTCCCCGCGCCCGCGGCCGGGTCGCTGGAGGACGTGCTGCTGCGCGCGGGCGGCCCACGCACCCTCGTCCCCGCCGCCGACACCCCGGACGGGCCGCTGCGCACGCGCCTGATCGCCGGGGTCTACGAACCCGCCAAGGACGCGGGGGCCTACCACCGCCTGCCGTCGCTGCGGGCGGCCTTCGACGCGGTCGTGTTCCTCCCGGAGGTGACGCCTGTGCGCCCGCTCCCTGTCGCCGTGGCGCCCACCGGGCTATAAACGGGGGCTGAGCCGCAGCAGGAGGTGCCCGGTGGGCGACGTTCGGGTCGAGGTCGACGGGACGACCACGACGATCTGGTTGGACCGGCCGGAGCGGCGCAACGCCGTGGACCGGGTGGTGGCGGGGCGGTTGCGGGAGGCCTTCGAGGCGTTCGAGGCCGACCCTGGGCAGAAGGTCGCCGTGCTGGCCGGGGCGGGCGGCACGTTCTGCGCGGGCGCCGACCTCACCGCGGTGGCCGACCCCGAGCGGCGCAACGAGCTCGACCCCACCGGGGGTGGCGCGGGGCCGATGGGGCCCACGCGGATGGCGCTGTCCAAGCCGTTGATCGCGGCCGTGGCCGGGCACGCGGTGGCGGGCGGGTTGGAGCTGGCGCTGCTGGCCGACCTGCGGGTGGTCGAGCGCGACGCGGTGCTGGGGGTGTTCTGCAGGCGCTGGGGCGTGCCGCTGATCGACGGCGGCACCGCGCGGCTGCCGCGGGTGGTGGGCCTCGGGCGGGCGCTCGACCTGATCATGACGGGCAGGCCGGTCGGCGCCGAGGAGGCGCTGGCGATGGGCCTGGCGAACCGGGTGGTGGAGCCGGGCACGGCCGTCGCGGCGGCGCAGAAGTTGGCCGCGCAGCTGGCGGCGTTCCCGTTCGAGTGCCTGCTCGCCGACCGCGCCAGCACCTACGCCGGGCTCGACCTGCCGCTGGCCGAGGCGCTGCGGGCCGAGGGCGTCGCAGGCGTGCCGGTCGTGGCGGCGGAGGGCGCGGCGGGCGCGGCCCGGTTCGCGGCGGGCGCGGGCAGGCACGGCAGCTTCGAGGGGCAGGCGTGAGCCCGACCACCAGGGACCTCCTCGTCCGCGGCGCTCGCCAGCACGGCGACCGGGTGGCGGTGGTGTTCGGCGACGAGCAGCTGACCTTCCGGGAGGTCGACGAGCTGGGCAACCGGCTCGCGCACGCCCTGCTCGGGCTGGGCGCCGGGCGCGGCAGCCGGGTCGCGCTGCTGGCGGGCAACGGCCTGCTCAGCGCCCCGCTCGACTTCGCCTGCATGAAGACCAGCGTCAACCGGGTGCCGCTCAACCCCCGGCTGTCGGTGGCCGAGCACGTCCGCATGGTCACCGAGACCGGGTGCGACCTGCTGCTGCACGGCCCCGGCCTGGACGAGCACACCGCCGCGCTCGCGCGGCGGCTGCCGGGGGTGCGGTTCGTGCCCGTGGCGACCGAGCTGGTGGCGCTGGCCCAGGGCGCGCCCGCGACGCTGCCCGAGGTGCGGGTCGCGCCGGACGACGTGATCCTGAGCCTGTTCACCTCGGGCACCACCGGCACCCTCAAGGCCGCCCAGCACACCCAGGCCAGCTTCGCCGCGGTCGCGCGCAACGTGCTGCTGAACCTGTTCCCGGCGACGCCGGAGGACGGGATGCTGCACGCCGCCAGCCTCAACCACGCGAGCGGGGCGTACCTGCTGCCGCTGTGGCTGCGGGGCGCGCGGTCGATCGTGCTGCCGGGCTTCGTCCCCGGGGAGTTCCTGGCGGCGATCGCCCGGTACCGGCCCACGGCGGTGAACGTGGTGCCGACGATGCTCCAGGCGCTGCTCGACCACCCGGACTTCGCGACCGCCGACGTGTCCTCGCTGCGGCGGGTGATCTACGGGGCCTCGCCCATGCCGCGCCGGACGATCCAGCGGGCGGTGGCGGCGTGGGGGCGCGAGCGGTTCTGGCAGTTCTACGGCCAGACCGAGGTGCCGCTGTGCATCGCGGTGCTGCGGCCGGAGGACCACGTCGAGGGCAGGCTGGGCTCGTGCGGGCAGGTGGCCGCGGACGTCGACCTGCGGCTGGTGGATGCCGACGGCGACGACGTGGCGCCGGGCGAGCCGGGTGAGGTCGTGGTGCGCGGCCCGTCCGCCGCGATCGGGTACCTCGACGCCCCCGAGCTGACCGCGGCGGGGTTCCGCGACGGGTGGGTGCACACCCGCGACGTGGGGGTGCTCGACGAGGACGGCTTCCTGCACCTGCGCGACCGCACCTCGGACATGATCATCTCCGGCGGCTACAACGTCTACCCGCGCGAGGTGGAGGACGCCCTGCTCGACCACCCCGCGGTCCGGGAGGCGGCCGTGGTCGGCACGCCGGACGAGCACTGGGTGGAGGCGGTGACGGCCGTCGTGGTGGTGGCACCCGGGGTCGCCGCCGACGACGACCTGCGGGCGGAACTGGTGGCGCACGTGGCCGAGCGGATCGCCTCGTACAAGAAGCCGAGGGTGGTGCACTTCCGCGACGCGATCCCCAAGACGACGATCGGCAAGCTCGACCGCCGCGCGCTCCGGGCGCAGTTGGGGGTGTGACGCGTTCTGGACTGTACGTCCACGATCAGGACGTCTAGTCTAAGTCCCGTGGATGACGGGGACGCGGTCTTGGCCGCGCTGGTGCCGGTGGTCGAGGGGCTGGCGGCGACGTTCGGGCCCGCCTGCGAGGTGGTGCTGCACGACTACCGGCGCGGCGAGCGGTCCGTGGTGGCCGTCGCCGGGGACGTGACGGGACGGCGGGTCGGCGGGGCGCTCAGCGAGATCGGCCTGGCCGTGCTCGCGCGGGGCGACGCCGCCGAGAACGACCTCAACTACGTCACCCACACACCCACCGGCCGGGTCGTGAAGTCCTCCACCATGCCGCTGCGCGACAGCAGCGGCGCGGTGATCGGCGCCCTGTGCGTCAACCTCGACGTGACCGCCCTGCGCCAAGCGGGGGACGTGCTGGCGGCACTGGCCGGGACGACGCGCGCGCCCCTGCCCACCACGACGTTCACCGACGACTTCGAGGAGGTCGTGGACGCGGTGGTGCGCGCGGAGGAGCAGGCGCGGGGCAAGTCCGTGGACGTGCTGTCCCGGGGCGAGCGGCTGGACCTGGTGCGGGCGTTGGACGCGCGCGGCGCCTTCGCCGTGCGGGGCGCGGCGACACGGGTCGCGGCCCGGCTCGGCATGTCCCGCTCCGGCCTCTACGCCGACCTGGCCGAGTGCCGCAAGACGACGGGAGACGGCTGACATGACAACAGGAACCGCAACAGCGGTGGCACGGGCGGAGGTGACGCTGGACGCGGTGCCGACGCCGTGCGCGGTGGTCGACCGCGACATCGTGGCGGCGAACGCGGCGCGGCTGCGCGCGCACGTGGCCGGGTTGGGCGTGGCGCTGCGACCGCACGTCAAGACGGCCAAGTCGCTCGACGTGGCGCGGCTGCTGTTCGACGGCGGCACCGGGCCCGTCACGGTGTCCACGCTGGCCGAGGCGGAGGCCTTCGCCGACGCGGGTTTCCGCGACGTCCTCTACGCCGTCGGCATCGCGCCGGACAAGCTCGGCCGCGTCACCGCGCTGCGCGAGCGCGGCGTGGACCTGGTGGTGCTGCTCGACAGCGCGGCCCAGGCGCGAGCGGTTGCGGCAGCGGGAATCCCGGCGCTGATCGAGGTCGACTGCGACGGCCACCGCGGTGGCGTGCTGCCCGAGTCAGCCGAGCTGCTGGCGATCGCGCAAACTCTCGGGGACGTGCGGGGTGTGCTCACGCACGCGGGCGAGTCCTACTACGCCTACACCCCGGAAGCCCTCGCGGCAGCGGCGGAGGAGGAGCGCCGGGTGGCCGTGCGCGCCGCGGAACGCTTGCGGGAGGCCGGTTTCGCCGCTCCCGTCGTCAGCGTCGGGTCCACGCCCACCGCGCACGCGGCCACCGACCTCAGCGGGGTCACCGAGGTGCGGGCGGGCAACTTCGTCTTCTTCGACCTGGTGATGGCGGGCATCGGCGTCTGCTCCCCGCGCGACATCGCGCTCAGCGTCGTCACCACCGTGATCGGGCACCGCCCGGAGAAGGGCTGGGTGCTCACCGACGCCGGGTGGATGGCGACCTCGCGCGACCGCGGCACGGCGGCCCAGCCCGTCGACCAGGGGTACGGGTTGGTGGCCGACCTGGACGGCACCCTGATCCCCGACCTGCTGATGAGCGGCGCCAGCCAGGAGCACGGCACGCTGACCACGCGGGCGGGCAGCGGCGCCGACCTGCCCGACCTGCCGGTGGGCACCCGGTTGCGGATCCTGCCGAACCACGCCTGCGCCACCGCCGCGCAGCACGAGGCGTACCAGGTCGTCGCGGGCTCGCGGACCGTCGAGGCCGTGTGGCCGCGCGTGCGGGGGTGGTGACCGTGCGGTTCCTGGACGAGACGACCACCGCGGCGCTGATCACCGAGGAGATGGCCTACTCGGCCGCCAGGGCGGCGCTGGTCGCGGCGACGAGCGGGACGAGCTTCCCCAGCGTGCACGGGCACGGCTCGGACCCGGCGAACCGGTTCACGGTGAAGTCCGGGGCCTCGGCGGAGCTCGCCGGGGTCAAGGTGGGCAGCTTCTGGCCCGGGAACGACGCGCTGGGCCTGGCCCGGCACAGCTCGACGATCCTGCTGTTCGACCAGTCGGTCGGGCGCATCGAGGCCGTGGTGGAGGCCGCGCGGGTCAACGCCCTGCGCACCGCCGCGGCCGACGCGGTGGCCGCCGACGCGCTGGCCCGGCCGGACGCGACCACGCTGGGGGTGTTCGGGACGGGCAACCAGGCCTTGCACGAGTGCCTGGCGCTGGCCCGCATCCGTCCACTGTCGACCGTGCGGGTGGTGGGGCGCTCAGCCGAGCGCACCGAGGTGTTCGTGGACAGGCTTGCCGCGCACGGCATCGACGCCGAACCCGCTTCGGCTCAGCAGGCGTGCGGCAGTGACATCGTCGTTACCGCCACGACAGCGCGGGAACCTCTGTTCGACGCGGACTGGGTGCGCCCCGGCACGCACCTCGCCAGCATGGGATCCGACTCCCCGGGCAAGCAGGAGATGCCCGTCGAAATTGCTCACCGCGCGCGGCTTTTCTGCGACCTGCCTGCGCAATCGCGCGCAATCGGGGAGTTCCAGCACGTGTCCGGGGACATCGAAGCCGGTCGCCTCACCCTGACCGCGATCGGGGACGTCCTCACCGGTCAGGCGTCCGGGCGGCGGTCCGAGGACGACATCACGGTGTTCGACAGCTCCGGGATCGCCTTGCAGGACCTCTACATCGCGGCGGCCTTGCTGGCGGCGCACGGATCCTGAGTGGTGGGTGGATCCCGGATCCGACCCCCTGTACGGTGCGAGGCTGTTGGCGGAGCCGGAGGAGGGGTGCGCGGTGCGGGTCGGACGTGCGGGCTGGTCTGGTGTTGTCGCGGCGGCGCTGCTGTGCGCGGTGACCGCGTGCGGGTCCGGCGAGGACTCCCCCACCGCGCAGACCGCGCCCCCGCAAACCACGTCGACCACGGCGTCGACCGCGGCCCCGTCGTCCAGCTCCGCCCCGTCCGAGCAGGCGAGTGCCGCCCCCACCACCACGACGACGGGCACGTCGAAGCCGGGCAAGCCGGTGGTGACGACGGCCGCTCCCCCGGCCGCCACCAAGACCCCGCAGCAGCCCGGCCAGCAACCGGGCCAACCCCCCGTGACCCGCGTGACCGGCAACCCCGCTCGCGACGGCTACCTCGCGGACATCACCGCCGCCGGGGTGCCGGTGAGCGCGACCGGGGACGCGGAAGTGCTCATCGGGGAGGCCGTGTGCAACGAGCTGTCCAGGGGCACCGCGCGCGCCACCGTCGTGCAGAACGTGGCCTCCATCGGCGGCGGCATCACCCCGCAGGGCGCCGAGGCGATGGTCGCCGCCGCCCAGAAGCGCCTCTGCTGACGGTGCTCGCCACTGGGTCGATCACCGGTGTGCCCTGAGCGGTTCCCCAGCCCCGCCCCGCACCCGTTGCCCCGCAACGCCGGTCCGGCGATCGTGGACGCACGGTCCCCGATGAGAGGTGTTGGCAGTGGCGCGCACGAACCTGGTCCACGTCCCGCTGGTGGGCGTGCTGCCCCTGCCCGGGCGGCCCGCGCCGGTCAGCTCGCCCCGGCCAGCAGCGAGTCCCGCAGGTCCGTCGTGGTGGAGCGGGCTGGGGTGGTCGCGCGCAGGAAGCGCGTCACCGCCTCGCTGAAGCGGTGCGGGTCGTCCAGGTGCGGGAAGTGCCCCGCGCCCTCGAACAGTTCCAGCCTGCTGTGCGGGACGGCCTCGTGCGCGTCGACGCTGTGCCGCGCGGGGATGACCGCGTCGGCGTCGCCCGCGATGAACAGCAGCGGCACCTTGGCGGTGAGGTAGAGCTTGCCGGTGGCGTCGAGCCGCTGACCGGTGATGTCCAGCGCTCCGCGCGCGGTGTGCATGAACGCGGCGCGGGCGTCGTGGTCGGCCAGCGCGGCGAGCGAGCGGGCCAGTTCGTCCAGGTCGCTGGCGGTGACCGAGGGCAGCGCCCTGGCCACGCGGTGCAGCAGCGAGCCCACCCACTTGGGGGTGAGCGTCGTGGCCAGCCGCAGCGCGAGGATGCTGCCGGGGATCGTGGTGGCGCGCAGCGCCGGGGTGACCTCGTGCCCGAGCCCGCCGCTGGCCACCAGCACGAGCCGCTGGGTCATCTCGGGGAACTGGTAGGAGAACTGCATCGCCACGCCCCCGCCGAGCGAGTGCCCGACCACAGTGGCGCTCCGGTGCCCCAGGGCGACCAGCAGGTCGCGCAGGCTGGAGGCGTAGGCGGCCACCGAGTAGTCGCCGCTGCGCGGCTTGGCCGACCGCCCGCACCCCAGCATGTCCGGTGCGATCACCCTGGCGTGCTGGGCCAGGACGGGGATGACCGGGCGCCAGGTGTCGGAATCGCCCGCGAGCCCGTGCAGCAGGACGACCACCGGGCCGCGCGTGCCCGCTGCCAGGTAGGTGTACCGCTGACCGTGCAGGACGATCTCGTGCTCCTCGACCTCGACCTCGCGCCGCACCGCCACCGCCTCCTCACGTCCCGGTGACTGCTAGTTACCCCGAACGGGGGGTCTTACACACGCGCGTGCACCAGCGCACACCCCGCCGCCCCATCGGGCAAGACCGGACTGCCCACGATCCTGCCTGGTCAGACGTGTCCCCCGGGGTGCCCGCCGGGCGATGCTCGCCGTACACGGCACGGAGGAGGCGAGTGCGATGAGCGCACCGCGGACGGAGGGGACACCCCCGAGGACGATCGCGCCCCAGGGGGTGAACCCCGCGGTCGTCGAGATCATCGCCCGGCGCAGCGCCGAGCTGCGGGCGCAGCTGGAGCGGGCGACCCGCGACGACGTCACCCCGGACGGCCTGCTGCGGCTGCTCAAGCAGCTCAAGGACCACCCCCCGGGCGCACCCGGCCCGGCGCCCACCCCCTTCGACACCCCCGACGAGCCCGGCGAGACCACCCGCGGCGGCGTGCAGGCCGCGTTCGACCGGGCCAGGCGCCCGCGGAACATGAGCAAGGGCGGCAACCAGGCGGGGTGGTGGGAGGACCGGGGCACCGCCTCGGGCGCCCGCTACAAGGGGGCCGAACGCGCCCAGCAGATGCTCGCCCACCTCTCGGAACTGCTGCTCCAGGGCGTCAAGTCCGCCGAGGTCGAGGCGATGTGGGTGAACGACAGGGTGGTCGTCAGCGCCAACGAGGCGAGGAAGGTCACGGAGCTGGTGACCCGGTCGCTGGCACAGGTGCTGGCCGCCTCCAAGCCGCTGCTGGAGGCCGACTACCAGAACTTCGAGGACCACCAGGCGCGCAGGCGCGGCAAGATGGTCGACCTGGGCAACGCGCTCACCCAGGACCCCACCGCCGACACGTCCGCGGGCCGGTCCGCGGCCAACGGCGCCGAGCGGCTGGGCAGGCTGGAGCTGGACCTGGGCGAGTTCCCCTCGCAGCGCGAGGCCGTCGAGGGGATGCTGGCGACCCTGCGCGCCGAGCTGCTGCGCCAGACCGCGCCGCTGCGGGTCTCGGCGGCCGAGGCCGGGACCTGGATGGCCGACGACGCCCACCGGCACCGGGTGCTGGTCGTGGGCGCGGCGGCGACCAACTCCCACGCCGAGCAGAACCTGGTCTACGCCCTGGTGCGGGCCGACCACCGCGACAAGACCTACATCGCGGGCGGCAAGCGGCCGTGCACCAGCTGCTGGGTCACCATGGAACTGGCCAGGCGCCAGGGCTTCGACATCGTGTTCAACCCGCACCGCGGCGGGTCGTGGGAGAAGTCCGCGACGGGCGGGCTGGAGGCGGTGGCCAGGGCCCTGGGCTTCGACGACGAGTCGATCGGCCGACCGCTGGTCGCCATCATGGCCCAGGCCGGGTTCCAGCGGATCACCCGCACGCGGGGCGAGAAGGGCGACCTGGTCTTCAACCAGTGGTTCCGCAGCGCCGCGCTGAGCAAGACCAACTACACCCGCGGCACCTCCAGCGACTCCGAGTCCGACGCCGAGGACGAGACCACCGCCGAGCGGGCGGCCAAGCGCCCACCGCGCAGCACCAGGAAGCGCAAGCAACCGGAGCCCGTCGGGCGCGCGGCGGACGAGGAAGAAGAGGAAGAGGAACTGGAGGAGGTCGTCGGGCGCGGCGAGGAGGAAGAAGAAGAGGAGGAAGGCGAAGGCGAGAGCGCCATGTCCGACGACGAGGACTCCCAGGACGTGCGGGAGCCGGGCCCGAAGCGCCGCAGGACGACGACGGAGCAATGACCACCCGCCGGTGGTGGGCGCTCACCCCACCACCGGCGGCGCCGTTCAGGCGAAGGCGTCGACGCCGGTGCGGTCCGCGGACAGCGCCCACAGCCGGGCGGCCTGCTCGGGGTCGGTGGCCCAGGAGCGGACCCCGCCGCGGTCGGGGTCGTCGTCCGGTGCGACCTCGGCGACCTCGCAGTCCTCGCAGTAGAGCCCGCCCAGGCCGTCGAGCAGCGGGGAGGTCGCGGCCCACACCTGGGTCGCCGCGCCCTGCTCGGGGGTCTTCAACCAGTCGACGATCCACTCCCCCGACTCGTCCACCCACCCGGCGGCCATCATGTCCTCGTGGCTGAGGTGGCGCTGCAACGGGGTGTTGATGCCGCCGGGGTGCACGGAGAACGCCCGCACCCCCTGCTCGCGGCCGAGGGCGTCGAGGTGCACGGCGAACAGCGCGTTGGCCGTCTTGGCCTGCCCGTAGGCCACCCACCGGTCGTAGCCGGTCGCGAAGTCCACGTCGTCCCAGCGGATGCCACCGCGCCGGTGCCCGGCCGACGACAGCGCCACCACCCGGCCCCCGCCCCGCGCGATGGCGGGCCACAGCCGGTTCACCAGGGCGAAGTGCCCCAGGTGGTTGACCCCGAACTGCGACTCCCAACCGTGGCCGACGGTGCTGAACGGCGTGGCCATGATGCCGGCGCTGGTGATGACCAGGTGCAGGTCGCGCCCGGAGTCCAGGAACCCGTCCGCGAACGCCGCGATCGACCCCTGGTCGGCCAGGTCCATCGCCGCGACCTCGACCCCCTCGACGCCCGCCAGCGCCTCGGCCGCGACCTCCGGCCTGCGCGCGGGCACGACCACGCGCGCCCCGGCGGCGACGAGCGCCTGGGTCGCGGGCAGGCCGATGCCGGAGTAGCCGCCGGTCATGAGGACCAGCTTGCCGGTCAGGTCGATGCCTGCGAGGACCTCGGTGGCGGTGCTGCTGGCGGTGAACGGGGAGCCGACGGGGCGTTGCTTGTCTGCCATGGGGACGACGGTAGGTGCTGGAGTGCGCTCTAACGCAAGTCGCCGGGGGGTGCTCGGCCGCCGTCGCCTTGGGCATCAGGGGGCTTGGGGGTGTGTCGCCTCGCCTTCGGCTTCGGCTCTTGGAAAAGCCCGGTCGTTTGTTT
>NZ_MKQR01000012.1 GCF_001940455.1 Actinokineospora bangkokensis
CTCGCAAAGCAATCCGCGTTCTTTGACGCAGCTGCGCAGCAGCTGCCCCCAGCAGCTCCCCCCCCGCGAAGCCGAAGGCGAGCCCACCCCCACCCTCACACCAGCTCCACCACGGCCTCCACCAGCAGCCACGCGCCGAACAGGAAGAACAGCGCCGCCGCCCCGTACCGGATCACCCGCTCCGGCAGGTTGCGCCCCAGCGCCCGCCCCACCACGATCGCCAGCGCGTCGGCGGCGACCATGCCCAGCGTCGAGCCGACCCACACCCCGAACCACCCGTAGTCGGTGGCCAGGGTGATCGTGGCGAGCATCGTCTTGTCGCCCAGCTCGGCGAGGAAGAACGCGGTGCCGACCGCGATCACCACCGACTTGGTGACCTGGGCCGCCTTGTCCTTCTCGGCGTCGGTGAGGGTGTCGCCGCGCAGGGTCCAGACGCCGAAGGCGAGGAACGCCAGGGCGGCGGCGAGGTTGATCCACCCGGTCGGCAGGGCCGCGCCGAGGCCCGCGCCGATGCCCACCGAGGCCAGGTGCACCAGGGCGGTCGCGCCGGTGATGCCGACCAGGACCGGCCAGACCTTGTAGCGGGTGGCGAAGGTGAGCGCCATGAGCTGGGACTTGTCGCCCAGTTCGGCGACGAAGATCACCCAGAAGGAGATGAGAGTGCTGACGACCACGGCGTCCATCGGTGCTGCTGACCCCTGACCCTGTTCAGGCCGGACCTCGGACGCGCGCGACCTCGACCCGGCACGCGTGCATGCCTGGATCGAAGGTCTCGCCCGCCCCGGGTCCCGGGGCCGCCCGACCGGGTCCGGCGAACCGGACCAGTGTGTCGATCGGGGCGTTGGGGGCTACTCCCCTTCGCATTCGCCCCCGAGCATAGTTGACGGCGCCACGACGTCCAAGGTGGGACCGCTCACGGGACCGGGCGGGACCTACGTCCCGGCCGGGCGGGACCCGGGCACCTGCCCCGGCCGCGGGCGGCGGCGGACGCTGTCAGGTGTGGACGTACTCGACCTGGCGCGGTGGCAGTTCGGCATCACCACCGTCTACCACTTCCTGATGGTGCCGCTGACCATCGGCCTGGCGGTGCTGGTCGCGGGGATGCAGACCGCGTGGGTGCGCACCGGGGACGTGAAGTACCTGCGGATGACGAAGTTCTGGGGCAAGCTCATGCTGGTCAACTTCGCCATGGGCGTGGTGACCGGCATCGTGCAGGAGTTCCAGTTCGGGATGTCCTGGAGCGCCTACTCCCGGTTCGTCGGGGACGTGTTCGGCGCGCCGCTGGCGATGGAGGGCCTGGTCGCCTTCTTCGTCGAGTCCACCTTCCTCGGCCTGTGGATCTTCGGCTGGGACCGGCTGCCCAAGCGGGTGCACCTGGCCTGCGCGTGGGCGTTCAGCCTGGCGACGATCGCCTCGGCGTACTTCATCCTGGCGGCGAACTCGTGGATGCAGCACCCGGTGGGCGTGGAGCTGGTCGACGGCCGCCCCCGGCTCACCTCGATCTGGGCCGTGCTGGGCAACAACACCGCGCTGGCCGCCGTCCCGCACACCGTCGCGGGCTGCTTCGCCGTCGCCGCGGCGGTCCTGGTGGGCATCGGCGCCTGGCACCTGGCCAAGCGGCGCGCCGACGGTGACGAGCCGGTGTGGCGGGCGTCGGTGAAGCTCGGCGGCTGGGTGGGCGTGGTGGCGTTCAGCGCGCTGGCCATCACCGGTGACGTGCAGGGCAAGCTGATGTTCGAGCAGCAGCCGATGAAGATGGCCGCCGCGGAGGCGCTGTGCCACACCGAGGCGCCCGCCAGCTTCTCGGTCTTCGCCATCGGCGACGTGTCCCGGCAGGACTGCGAGTCGGTCAAGTCCATCACCGTGCCCGCGCTGCTGTCCTTCCTGGCGCACAGCGACTTCAGCACCGAGGTGCGCGGCGTCGAGCAGCTGGTGCAGGAGTACCAGGCCAAGTACGGCGCGAACTACCCGGTCGACCCGGCGCTGGGGGAGCTGTCGGGGCAGCCGATCGACTACGTGCCGAACCTGCCGGTCACCTACTGGGGCTTCCGGTTCATGATCGGGTTCGGGGCGCTGTCGGCGCTCGCCTCGGTGGCCGTGCTGTGGTTCACCCGCAAGGGCAGGCTGCCGAGCACCAAGTGGTTCCCCCGCTTGGCGCTCGCCGGGATCGCCACGCCGTTCCTGGCCAACACCGCGGGCTGGGTGTTCACCGAGATGGGCCGCCAGCCCTTCGTCGTGGCGCCCAACCCCACCGGCGTCGACGGGGTGTGGCTGTTCACCGCGCGCGGGGTGTCCGGGCTGACCGCGGGGGAGGTGCTGACCTCGCTCATCGCGCTCACCACCGTCTACGCGGTGCTCGCGGTCGTGGAGTTCTCCCTCCTGCGCCGCTACGCCAGGGCCGGGGTCGCGGGCGTCATGCCACCGGACCGGCCCGACAAGTCCGATGACGACAAGCTCGCGTTCGCGTACTGAGGGGCAGGCATGGAGCTCTCGATCGTCTGGTTCTGCGTCATCGCCCTGCTGTGGCTGGGCTACCTGTTCCTGGAGGGGTTCGACTTCGGCGTCGGCATGTTGATGCCGTTCCTGGCCAAGGACAACACCGAGCGGCGCGTCATGGTCAACACCATCGGGCCGGTGTGGGACGGCAACGAGGTCTGGGTGATCGTGGCCATCGGCGCCACCTTCGCCGCGTTCCCCGGCTGGTACGCCTCCCTGCTCTCGGCCGCCTACCTGCCCGTGCTGTGCGTGCTGCTCGGGCTCATCGGCCGCGGGGTGGCCTTCGAGTACCGCGGCAAGGTCGACTCCGACCGGTGGCGCGCGGCCTGGGACAAGGTCATCTTCACCGGCTCGCTGGTGCCCGCGCTGGGCATCGGCCTGCTCATCGCCACCACCGTCTTCGGCCTCCCGCTCGACGCCGAGGGCAACCGGGTGGGCCCGGTGCTCGCCGCCGTGCGCCCGGAGACGCTGCTGGGCGCCGCCGCGGTCGTCGGCTTCGCCCTGGTGCACGGCGCCGTGTTCACCTCGCTCAAGACCGACGGCGACATCCGCCACCGGGCCCGCGAGCTGGCCCTGCGCCTCGGCCCGCTCGCGCTGGTGCCGCTGGGCGCGCTGGTGGTGCTGGCCCAGCTGCGCTCCGGCTCGGGCTGGACGTGGCTGGCCGCCGGGGTCGCGGGCGCCGCCGCGCTGGTCTCCTTCGCCCGCCTGCTCCGGGGGCGCGAGGGGCAGGCGTTCGCCGCCCTGGGCGTGGTGATCGCCGCGTCGGTGGTGGCGCTGTTCGGCTCGCTCTACCCGAACGTGCTGCCCTCCACGCTCGACCCGGCGTGGTCGCTGACCGTCGAGGGCGCCGCGTCCTCGCCCTACGCGCTGGGGGTGATGAGCTGGGTGGCGCTGTTCGGCACCCCCGCCGTGCTCATCTACCAGGCGTGGACGTACTGGGTGTTCCGCAAGCGCGTGAGCACCGCCCACATCCCCCCGGTGCACGTGCCGTGAGCGCGCACCGGGCAGAGCACCCCGGCGACGGCCTTCCCGCCAGTCGGCACGCCGGGGGAAGCGGGCGGTCGGGGGCGACCCCGGCCGCCCGCCGGGGGCCCCTCGGGGCCCTGCCGCGGCTGTCGCCGTCGGCACGACGGGCGCTCCAGGGGTGCGGCGCCCTGTCCGTGCTGGCGGCGGTGGCCGTGGTCGCCCAGGCCTGGGCGCTGGCCGCGGGCGTGGCGGGCGTCGTCGGCGGCCGCGGGCTCGCGGGCTGGTGCCTGCCGGTGCTGGCGGGCGCCGTCGTCGCCAGGTCCGCGCTGGCCTGGGCCTCGGCGGTGGTCGCGGCCCGCGCCGCCGCGGGCGCCAAGGCCGAGCTGCGCGCCCTGCTGGTCGACCGGGCGCTGGCCCTGGGCCCGGAGTGGGTCGCCGCCCGCGGCGCGGGGGAGCTGACCGCGCTGGCCACCCGCGGCCTCGACGCCCTCGACGACTACTTCGCCGTGTACCTGCCCGCGCTGGTCACCGCCGTGGCCGCCCCGCTGGGCGTCGGCGCGGTCCTGCTGGCCGTGGACTGGCCCTCGGCGCTGGTGGTGGCGCTGACGGTGCCGCTGATCCCGCTGTTCGCCGTCGTCATCGGCCGCTACACCGAGGACCGGGTGGGCCCGGCCGCCGCGGCCGTCGAACGGCTCTCCGGGTACGTCCTGGAGCTGGTGCGCGCGCTGCCGGTGCTCGCCGCCTTCCGCCGCGCCCGCGCCCAGGGCGAGGTCGTGCGGGCGGTGTCGGAGGCCCACCGCACCCGCACCCTCGGCGTCCTGCGGGTGGCCTTCGCCTCCGCGTTCGCCCTGGAGCTGATCGCCACCCTGTCCGTCGCCCTCGTCGCCGTCGTCATCGGCCTGCGCCTGGTCGCGGGCGACCTGCCGCTGGCGGTCGGCCTGTTCGTCCTGGTGGTGGTGCCCGAGTGCTACCTGCCCCTGCGCGCGGCCGGGGCCGCCCACCACGCCAGCGAGGACGGCCTCGAAGCCGTCCGCCGCGTCGCCGCGATCCCCGCCGCCCCGGCGGGCGGCGACCGGGTGGTGCGCTCGTTCACCGAGCTGCGCGTCACCGACCTGCGGGTGCGCCGCCGCGGCGGGTTCGCCCCGGACGGCGCCTGCCTGGTGGTGCGCCCCGGCGAGGTCGTCCGCCTCGACTCGCCCAGCGGCAGCGGCAAGTCGACCCTGCTGGCGGTGCTGCTGGGGTTCGCCCGCCCGGAGAGCGGGTCGGTGGCGGTGGACGGGGTGCCCTTGTCGACAGTGGACATGTCGACTTGGCGCGATGTCGTCGGGTGGGTGCCGCAGCGGCCGGTCTTCGCCGAGGACAGGGTGGCGGTGCCGCGCCGGTGGGCCGCCGAGGTCGGCGTCGCCCACCTGGTCGGCCGCCGCGTCGCCGAGCTGTCCACGGGGGAGCGCCAGCGGGTCGCCGTCGCGCGCGCCCTCGCCCGGCCCGGCCTGCGCCTGCTGCTGCTCGACGAACCCACCGCGCACCTCGACGCCGCCGCGGCCGCCCAGGTCATGACCGCCGTCGAGCGCGCCGCCGCCCGGGGCGCCGCGGTCGTCCTGGCCACCCACGGCGTCCGCGCCGAGGCGGGCCCGGCCGACACCGCGGTCACCGCCGTCGCGCACACCCCGCGGGACCGCCCCCGCGCGCGCCTGCGCACCCTGGTGACCGGCCGCCTCGTCTGGGGTGCCCTGCTCGGCGCCGCCGCCCTGACCTGCGGCGTCGCCCTCACCGCCCTCTCCGGCTGGCTCATCGCCCGCGCGTCGCAGCAACCCCCGATCCTCACCCTGTCCCTCGCCGTCGTCGGCGTCCGCTTCTTCGGCCTCGCCCGCGCCTGCCTGCGCTACCTCGAACGCCTCGCCACCCACGACGCCGCCTTCCGCACCGCCACCACCCTGCGCACCCGCCTCTGGGCCGACCTCGTCCGCCGCGGCCCGGCCCACGCCCTCGCCCTCCGCCGCGGCCAAGCCCTCCAGGACCTCGTCACCGACGTCGACACCACCCGCGACCTCACCCCCCGCGTCCTCACCCCACCCCTCGTCGCCCTGCTCGTCGCCGCGGCGGCCATCACCGTCCAGACCCTCGTCCTCCCCGGAGCGGGCGCCGCCCTCGCCGCGGCGGTCCTCGTCGCGGGGTTCGCCGCGCCCTGGCTCACCGTCCACACAGAACGCAACGCCACGACGACCCTCGCCGCCACCCGCCAGTCCCTCGCCACCACCACCCTCACCCTCTTCGAGGCGGCCCCGGACCTCCTGGCCCGCAACGAAACCCCCGCCTACCGGGCACAACTGTCCGCATTGGACGAGAAGCTCACCCGCACCGCCCGCCGCCAGGCCCTCTCCGCAGGCCTCGGCACCGCCCTCATCACCCTCGCCCTGGGGCTGGCCACCACCGCCGCGATCGCCCTCGCCGCAGCACAACCCGCCCTCAACCCCGTCCTGGTCCCCATCCTCGCCCTCATCCCCCTGGCCTTGGCCGAAGCCCTCACCCCCCTCACCACCGCCGCCACCCACCTCCCCGCCCTCCGAGCCGCCCTCCCCGCCCCTGTGGATGCCCACCCCCACAACCAGACCACATCGACCACAATGGAAAACGGGGGTACCCCGGGGGCTGTGGACAACGGTTTGACGGATCGCGGGGACTGTGGCAGCGGGGTGCTGCTGGAGGACGTCACCGCGCGCTGGCCGGGGGCGCAGGAGGCGGCGCTGCGGGACGTGGACCTGCGGGTCGCGCCGGGGGAGCGGGTCACCGTGGTCGGGCCGTCGGGCGCGGGCAAGTCGACGCTGGGGGCGGTGCTGCTCGGGTTCCTCGAACCGGAGCGCGGCCGGGCGCGGCTGGTGCGGACGGCGTGGAGCCCGCAGGAGCCGATGCTCGTGTCCACCAGCGTGCGGGAAAACCTCAAGCTCGCCGACCCGCACCTGCCCGACGCGGCGCTACGCCGCGCGCTCGACGACCTCGGCCTCGCGCACCTCCCCCTCGACGCCACCGCCACCACCCTCTCCGGCGGCGAGGCGCAGCGGGTCGGGCTGGCGCGCGCGCTGCTGGCCGACGCCGACCTGCTGCTGGCCGACGAGCCGACCGCGCACCTCGACGCGACCAGCGCCGCGCGGGTCGAGCGGGCCCTGGACCGCTACCCGGGGTCGGTCGTGCACATCTCCCACCAGCGGCGGGCCGGGCGGGTGGTGCGCGTCCTGGGCCGCACCGCGCGGCTGGACCCGGCCCCACCGGTGCGGACGGCCTAGGCTGATGATGCAGCTCATGGACCCGACACTGGCCGCGCGGACGCTCACCGCGTCCACCGAGATCGCCACCGCGGCGCTCGCGGGCGACGACCCCGCCGCGGTGCTGGCGCGCGTCGTGCGGGCCGCCGCCGACCTGGCCGAGGCCGACCTGGGCCTGGTCATGGCGGCCAACCCCGACGGCTCGCTCACCGTGGAGGCCGCCGCGGGGGGCGTCGACCCCGACCCGGTGGGCCTGGTGCTGTCCCCGCGCTCCTCGGCCGCCCGGGTCGCCCGCGGCGGGGTGCCGATCGTGGCCGACGACGTCACCACCGACCCGCGCACCGCCCCGTACGTGCCGCGCGAGCTGAACGCCTACGGCCCGTTCGCCGCCGCGCCCTTCGGCACCCGGGAGAGCAGGCTCGGCGCGCTGACGGTCTACCGCAGGCGCCGGGCCGAGCCGTTCCAGCAGGGCACCGTCGACGTGCTCACCGCCTTCGCCGCCCAGGCCGGGGTCATGCTCGTGCTGGCCGAGGGCGCCACCGCGCGCAACCGTGTCGACCTCTACGTCGAGCGCGAGCGCATCGCCCGCGACCTGCACGACGTGATCGTCCAGCGCCTCTACGCCGCGGGCATGCAGCTCGACCTGCTCGCCCGCAGGCCCACCCGCAAGCTGCCGCGCACCGACGCCACCCGCCTCTCCGACGCCATCGACCAGCTCGACACCGCCATCGCCGACGTCCGCGCCGTCGTCCGCACCCTGCGCAACCCCGACCCCGAGGAACCCGCCGCCGACCTCGCCGAGTCCGCCCGCGCCGAGGTCGCCACCGCCCGCGAGCTGCTCGGCTTCACCCCCTCCTTCGACATCTCCGGCGACGTCCGCGACATCCCCGCCCCCGTCGCTGACAACACCAGGGCCGCCCTCCGCGAAGCCCTTTCCAACGTCGTCCGCCACGCGGGCGCCCTCCGCGTCGCCGTCCACCTCCGCCGCGACGCGACCCACCTCCGCCTCACCATCGCCGACGACGGCTGCGGCATCCCCCAGGGCGTCACCACCCGCGGCCTCAAGAACCTCCGCGAACGAGCCGAGACCGCGGGCGGCCGCTGCGACATCCGCTCCTCCCCCCGCTCCGGCACCACCGTCACCTGGGAAGTCCCCCTCCCCACCTGACCTCCCCCCGGGCAGCCACCCTCGGGGAAGGACGCGAACCTGGTCGACCAGGGCTGGTGCGCCACCTGAGAGCATGATCGACTGATGACCAGGCCTCGATGCAGTGGCCGTCAACCCTGGGGGTGTTGAATGCGCGCATCGGCGTGGATGGCTTCTCTCGCTCTCTTGGCATCCGGGTGCGCGTCCCCGGACGCCGCTCCCGGGAGTCCGGGGAACCCCAGCGGCTCGGTGATCGCGGCCGCCGACCGGGTGGCGGTCGAGGGGATCAGCGGCGACGACCTGCTCTCGCCCGGGAACACCCTCGCCCTCTCGGACTTCGCGGGCAAGGTCGTCGTGCTCAACATCTGGGGCGCGTGGTGCGGCCCCTGCCGGGCGGAGGCGTCGGAGTTGATGTCGGCGCAGGCTGCGACAGCCAGCCTGCCCGTCGCATTCCTCGGCATCGATATCCGGGACAACGACCGCGGGTTCGCCGAGGACTTCGCCCGCGATCGCGGCGTCACCTACGGATCGATCTACGACCCCCCGGGCCGGAACCTGCTGCAGCTCAAGAAGTACCGCGGTGTGGCGGTGCCGACGACCCTCGTGCTCGACCGGCAGCACCGGGTTGCGGCCTTCTTCGTAGGCGGAGTCCTGGAAACCGACGTCGTCCCGGTCGTCCGGCAGGTCACCGCGGAAGCGTGACGACGGTCAGCTCGGACACCCCGCCCGCGGTCAACCCGGAGTTCCCCGGTCAGGGTTTGCGGCGGGCCACCCACGCGACCGCCTGCGTGCGGCGTTGCATGCCGAGCTTGGACAGGACCGAGGTGACGTAGTTCTTCACGGTCTTCTCCGCCAGGAAGAGGCGTTCGGCGATCTCGCGGTTGGACAGGCCCTCGCCGATGAGGTCGAGGACGGCGCGCTCGCGGTCGGTGAGGGCGTCGAGGTCGTCGGTGGCGGAGCGGCGCATGCGGTCGAGGACGCGGGCGGTGGTCACGGGGTCGAGCAGGGAGCGGCCCGCGGCGACCTCGCGGACGGCGTGCACGAGGTCGTGGCCGCGGACCTGCTTGAGCAGGTAGCCCGCCGCGCCCGCCATGATCGCGTCGACGAGGGCCTTCTCGTCGTCGAAGGCGGTGAGGACGAGGCAGTGCGGGGCCGGGTCGAGCGCCGCCAGGGAGCGGCACAGGGCCACGCCGTCGCCGTCGGGGAGGCGGACGTCGACCACGGCGACGTCCGGGTGGGCGGCGCCCGCGCGGGCCACGGCCTCGGCGACCCCGCCCGCCTCGGCCACCACCTCGATGTCGGGTTCGCCGTCGAGCAGGTCGCGCAGGCCGCGGCGGACGACCTCGTGGTCGTCGACCAGCAGCACCCGGATCACCCCCCGACTCTACCCAGCGCGGCCCCGGCGGCGCCGCGCTCGCCGGGGTCCGGTCAGAGCTTGCGGAGGCGGACCCGGCTGATGCGGTGGTCGGGGCCCTTGCGCAGGACGAGGGTGGCCCGGGGGCGGGTGGGCAGGATGTTGTTGATCAGGTTGGGCTCGTTGGTCTGCTGCCAGAGGCCGACGGCGGTCAGCCGGGCCTCGTCGTCGGTGAGGGCGGCGTAGTGGTGGAAGTGCGAGGCGGGGTCGGCGAAGGCGGTGGAGCGCAGGGCCAGGAAGCGGTCGACGTACCAGCGCTCGATGTCCTCGGGGTGGGCGTCGACGTAGATGGAGAAGTCGAACAGGTCCGACACGGCGAGCCTGCCGCCGGGCTGCAGGACGTTGAGGCCCTCGACGACGAGGATGTCCGGGCGGCGGACGACCTGCTCCTCGCCGGGGAGGATGTCGTAGGCCAGGTGCGAGTAGACCGGGGCGCGGACCTCCGCGGCACCCGCCTTGACCTCGGAGACGAAGCGGAGCAGGGCGCGGCGGTCGTAGCTCTCCGGGAAGCCCTTGCGGCTCATCAGGTCCCGGCGCAGCAGCTCGGCCTTGGGGAACAGGAACCCGTCGGTGGTGACCAGGTCGACGTGCGGGTGGTCGGGCCAGCGGGCCAGCAGGGTGCGCAGCAGGCGGGCGGTGGTCGACTTGCCGACCGCGACGCTGCCCGCGATGCCGATGACGAACGGCACCTTGCGCAGCTCCTCGCCCAGGAACTGCGAGGTCGACTCGTGCAGCCGCTGGCGGGCGGCGACCTGCAGCGAGATCAGCCGGGACAGCGGCAGGTAGACGTCGGCCACCTCGTCGAGGTCGACCGGGTCCCCGAGCCCGCGCAGGGCGAGCAGCTCGTCGAGGGTCAGCGGCAGCGGGGTCGCCTCGCGCAGCTCCCGCCACTGCTCGCGGCGCAGCTCGACGTACGGGCTCAGCTCGCGCACCTTGGTCATGGCCGAACTCCTCGCCGAGTTGGGGCGGTGCGTGCCCGCGGGGGCCGGACCCCACCTCGGGCGTGTACGCCGCCAACGTAAGTGTTCACCGGGCGTTTCCGCTGTGACCGATGGCACCGAACGGGGGACGTTTGCTGTGGCGAACGAGACGTGGCGCCGCGCCCGCGGCCGTGCGGGTCGACCCGGCGTACCGCCGTGGTGCCAGGTCAGGGGCGGGACCGGCGCTACCGGCCGCCGAAGACCTCGTCCCAGGCCGCCGCGAGCTGGCGCGCGCAGACCTCGACCGGGACGTTGCCGACCCCCGTGCCCAGCCCCGGCACGGCGATGGTGCCGACGGCCTCGCGCACCGGCGTCCCGTCCTCCAGCACCCCGTCGCGCCACAGCCGGAACACCGCCCGGGCGGCCAGGAACGGGTGCACGGTGTCGGGCGGGAGCAGCACCCCGGGCTCGCGCATCGTGGGGGCGGTGATCAGCCACGCCGGGCGGGCCGCGCCGGTCGCCACCACCAGCGCCTCGCCGACCGGCAGCTCACCGCCGTGCAGGGCCAGCACCGCGCTGCGCACGGACTGCTCGACCGCCGGGAAGGCCGCGGAGTAGACGGCGTCGATGCCGCCGCGCATCCAGCCGAAGGAGTTCGCGGGCGAGACCACCGCGTCCGCGTCGACCTCCAGCAGCGACCCGCGGTGCACCCGGATGCCCGGCCTGCCCGCCGCCGCGCCGTCCCACGCCTCGGCCAGGTCGGTGTGCACCGCGCACAGGACCAGCCGGGGCAGGCCCGCCAGCCGCCCGCGCGGCGACGCCGTCCCGGTCTCCGGATCCGCGGTCACGCCCCCAGCATGGCACCCCGCGCGGCCCGCGCGGAACCGCCGTTCGGTAACCAGGAGCGCAACCGGTGGTTGCGCGTGGTGATCGCCGGGCCGCAAGTAGTGTGTCCCCCCGTGCCGACCATCGCCTACTTCGGACCCCGCGGGACCTTCACCGAGCAGGCGGCCCGGGGGTTCGACGACGCCGCCGAGCTCGTGGCGTACCCGACGATCCCGCTGGCCGTCGCGGCGCTGCGCGCGGGGGAGGCCGACTTCGCCTGCGTGCCGGTGGAGAACTCGGTCGAGGGGTCGGTGTCGGCGACCATGGACGCCCTGGCCGCGGGGGAGCCGGTGGTGGCCGTCGCCGAGCACGTGCTGCCCATCCGGTTCTCCGTGCTGGTCCGCCCCGGCACCGCCGCGGCGGACGTGCGCACCGTCGCCAGCCACCCGCACGCGCTCGCGCAGGTGCAGCGGTGGCTGGCCGAGCACCTGCCGGGCGCCCAGCAGGTGACCGCCGGCTCCACGGCCGCCGCCGCGGTCGGGGTGGCCGAGGGCGCCCACGACGCCGCCGTCACCGCCCCCGTCGCCGCCCGCCACTACCCGCTGGCGGAGCTGGCCACCGGGGTGGCCGACGAGGGCGACGCGCTCACCCGGTTCCTGCTGCTGGCCAAGCCGGGCGCGCTGCCCGCGCCGACCGGGGCCGACCGGACCTCGGTGTTCGCCGTGGTCGCGCACCGGCCGGGCGAGCTGGCCGCCCTGCTCACCGAGTTCGCCCTGCGCGGGGTGAACCTGTCCCGGATCGAGTCGCGCCCGCTGCGCGACCGGTTCGGGGAGTACCGCTTCTACCTCGACCTCGACGGGCACGTCGCCGAGGCCAGGGTGGGCGACGCGCTGGCCGCGCTGCACCGGCGCAGCCAGCTCGTGCGGTTCCTCGGCTCCTACCCGCGCGCCGACCGGGTGGGCACCGCCGCCCCGCAGGCGGGCACCGACACCGACTTCGCCGAGTCCGCGCGGTGGCTCGCGGGCCTGCGCCAGGGGGAGCACGCGTGAGCCTGCGGTTGATGATGGTCCGGCACGGGGAGACCCCGTCCAACGTCAAGCACGTCCTGGACTCGCGCCCGCCGGGGCCGGGGCTCACCGAGCTGGGCAGGCGGCAGGCCGCCGCGCTGGCCGAGCGGCTGGCCGACGAGCCGGTGGTGGCCGTCTACGCCTCGGTCGCCGTGCGCGCGCAGGAGACCGCCGAGCCGGTCGCGCGGTCGCACGGGCTGGCCGTCGAGGTGGTCGAGGACCTGCACGAGGTGCAGTGCGGCGACCTGGAGGGCCGCACCGACGCCGCCGCGCACCAGGCGTTCAGCGACGTCTACCTGCGCTGGGCGGACGGCCAGTTGGACCTGCGGATGCCCGGCGGGGAGACCGGCGAGGACATCCGCACCCGGTACGTGGCCGCCGTGCGCGGCATCCTCGACCGGCACGCGGGCCTCGACGACGGCCTGGTCGTGCTGGTCAGCCACGGCGGGGTGGTGCGGCTGGCGGCGGAGTGGCTGTCGGACAACGTCAGCGCGAGCGTCGCGGGCACGCAGCTGCTCGCCAACACCGGGCACATCCTGCTGGAGGCCCGCGACACCGACAAGGGCTGGCACTGCCTGGAGTGGACCGGCATCGAGTTCTGAGAGCACCGCCGACCCACCCAGCCCACGATCGCGGCGCACACGACGGTGCCGGGCCGAGAACGGTGCCAGGTCAGGAACGATGCCGGACGCGGGCGGTGCCAGGCCGGGAACGATGCCGGGCGGGGCCGAGGGGGCGGGTGGCGGGAGGAATCGACTCAGCTCTTGCCGAGGGTGTCCAGCTCGGCGGGGTCCAGCTCCGGCTCGTCGGGCTCGTCGGGCTCGTCGGCACCGAGGCTGTCGACGTCGGCGCCGTGGCCGCTGACGACCACCCACACCACCGCCGCCAGCGCCAGCTGCAACGCGCCGGACACCACGAACACCCCCGGTGTGCCGATCCCCTTGGCGAGCAGGCCGCCGAGCAGGGCGCCCAGCGGGATGCCGCCCCACACCGCCGTCCGCCACACGCCCAGGACCCGGCCGAACAGGTGCTCGGGCACCAGCGCGTGCCGCAGCGTGCCCAGGATGACGTTGACCACCACCACCGCGGCGGCGAACAGGCCGAACAGCAGGCTGGCCGACACCGGGTCGCGCACCAGGCCCATGCCCAGGAACCCCGCCCCGCAGGCGGCCACCGCGCCGACCAGCACCGCCCGCCGGGGCAGCGCCGCGGACAGCCGGGGCGCCGCGGCGGCGCCGAGCAGCCCGCCCACCCCGCCGACGAGGGCGAACAGGCCGAACGCCGCCTCGCTGAGCCCCAGGTCCTGGAGCGCGTAGAGCACCAGCAGCGCCTGCGCCAGCTCGGAGAACAGCGCCAGCGCCAGCGCGATGAACACCAGGCGCAGCATCAGCGGGCGGGCGCGCACCCAGCGCAGGCCCTCCCCGAGCTGCGCGCGCAGCCGGGCGGGCGGGCCCGCCGCCGCGGCCGGGCGGAAGCTGCCGCGCAGGGCCACCAGGCACACCGCCGCGACCACGAACCCGACCGTGTTGAGCAGGAACGGCAGGGCCGCGAACAGGGCGAAGGTGATGCTGCCCAGGGGCCCGCCGAGGAACGTCTGCCCGACGATCTCCACCGATTGCAGCTTGCCGTTGGCCGACTCCAGGCCGTCCTTGTCGACCACGGCGGGCACCAGCGCCTGCGCCGCGCTGTCCGCGACGGTCTCCACGACCCCCAGGACCAGGGCGACGGCGTAGAGCAGCCAGATGCTCGCGGAGCCCGCCAGCACCAGCACGGACAGCCCGCCGATGACGACCGCGCGGGTGGCGTTGGCGACCAGCATCGCCTTGCGCCGGTCCACCCGGTCGATCAGCGCGCCGCTGAGCAGCGCGAACAGCAGCCAGGGCAGGAAGGAGGTGGCGGACAGGCCCGCGATCAGCACCGGGTCCCGGGTGACGCTGGCGCCCAGCAGCGGGAAGGCGACCTTGCCGATGCCGTCGCCGAGGTTGGACGCCGCGCTGGACAGCAGCAGGCCCCGCAGGCCCCCGCGTCGCTCGCCCCTCGCCGCCATGTCCCGACGCTACTGGCCCGTCGCCACCCGGAACCAGCCCCGGGCGGGCGGTCTTGTTCCCACGGCCAACTGGGAAGGCCCCCTCAGCCGCAGGTCACGTCGAGGTCCAGCCGCCCGGCCGCCTCGGACGTGCCGGGGCCGGTGAACCCGGTGGCCATGGTCAGCCGGGGCACCTGCACGGCGTAGTCGCCGGGCAGCAGGTCGGCGCCGTAGTCGAAGCCGCCGTCGGAGACCGACACGCTGGGCCGGTCACCGAGCAGCACCCGGACCCGCGCGCCGTCGGCGGAGCTGAGCGCGATCTCGGTGCCGGTGCCCGAGGGGGAGCAGCGGCCGGTGACGGCGGAGGTCAGCTCCCCGGTGCCGGAGATCGCCAGGGTGAGCGTGCCGGTGGCGCTGCCGTCGAGCCTGGCCAGCTCGGGCAGGGCGCGCGGCTCGGCGCTGCCGGTGATCGGCGGCGGGGTGCTGCCGGGGATGGCGCTGGTGAAGGTGGGGATCGCGGTGTAGGCGGGGGTGGCGGGCGGCGGCGGGAGCCGGGCCTCGTCGGTGCCCGAGCACCCCGCCAGCAGCCCGGCGGTCGCGGCGGCGAGCAGCACCGCGCGCGCCGCGGGTCCGCCGGTCACGGGACGACCACCGTGCGGCAGCCCAGCTCGTTGTCCCCGACGACCGTGCGCAGGTCGACCCCGCGCACGCACACCTGGTGGGTGCCCGCCGCCACCGGCATCACCTTGTCGAAGCCGTGCGCGGTGCCCCAGGCGCCGTAGGTCCAGGCCAGGTCGGGGCGGTTCACCAGGGCCCAGCCCAGGTCGTAGGCGCGGCCGTCGACGTAGAGGTGCGCCGGGGACGGCCCACCCGCCAGCTCCGACTCGGTCACCCAGCCCCACACCCGCACGCCGCCCGCGACCGGGGTGATGCCGTCGAGGGAACCGAACGGCCGCTGCGGCGCGGTCACCCGCTTGCAGCCGACCTGCGGGTCGCCCTCGCCGGGGCCCGCGTTGATCGCGAAGCCGCAGACGTCCCAGGTGCCGCCGGGCATCGGCCCGCCGCCGGTGAACCCGTGGTTGGGCCCCGCCCACGGCCAGAACCGCACGAGGTCGGGTCGGGAGCCTGCCGCGGGGCCGAGGTTGAACCGCATCCCGCCGACGGACATGTGCGCGGTGATCGGGGCGGCGGTGTCGGGGTCGATCGCCCAGCCGGAGACCTGGAACCGCATCCGGGTGGGGTCCACGGCCACCGCGTCCACCGCGCCGAACGGGTTGTGCTCGGCGGGCCGGGGCACCCGGCCGCCGGGGAACATCCTCTGCACGATCCGGGTGACCGACTCCTGGGTGTGCTGGTAGGTGGAGCCGGTGGCCTGGTCGTGGGCGAACACGACGATGATGAAGCGCCGCTCGGGGCCCACCACGCCGGTGGTGTTGATCGTGCGCAGCCCGTACTGGCAGCACATCCAGCCCTGCTTGACCGCCTTGGGCGACTCCCCTGGCAGGCCGTCGGGGATGCCGTGGCGCTGGTAGAAGCCGTCGGTGCCGCGGTCGGTGAACGCCGCCATCCGCTCCAGCAGCCCGTTGGCCAGCCAGCCGGGCAGCCCGCCCTCACCGTTGATCATGCGCGCGTAGTAGAGCGACATGTCGAAGCTGGTCAGCCTGGTCAGCCCCCACCAGCGAGCGCTGATGGGCGGCATGATCTGGTTCAACCGGTACCGGGCCTTGATCCGGTCGACGATCGCCGGGCCGCCCAGCCGCGACCAGAACCGGCTCGCCGCCGCGTCGTCGGAGGAGCGCAGCATCACGTCCACCTGCTGCCAGTCGAAGTCGCTCATCCCGACCTCGCCGCGCCACGAGCGGTAGAACAGGTCGTCGGCGATGAACACCTTCACCACCGACGCCGAGCCGAAGTGCGCCTTGGCCAGGTCGCCGTTGTCGGCGTACTGGCCGGAGACCCGGTCGAAGAAGGAGACCGCCGCGGCGGTGCCCCGGGAGTTCGCGTCGCGCACCGCCGCGGCGATGCCGCCGACGACGTCGCCGTGGTGGGCCTCGGCGACCGGTGTGGTGCCCGCCACGGCGAAGGCGGCCACGGCGGACGCGGCGAGGGCGAGGCCGATCCAGGTTCTCTTCACGGCGGGCTCCCGGGACGGCATCAGGGCTGGTGGGACCCGGTGGAGGCTGGCACAGGGCGGCGCGCGGGGCGACCGGGGGCACACCCCGGCGCTGCCCCGGGGTGGTTGGTTCCTCGCTCGATGTGGGTATCCCGCGTGAAGAGACAACCTTCCGGGTGGCCCGCACGTCCACTGAGTGGACCATCCAGCAAGGATCGGGGTACGTCTGGAGGCGAGATCCACCGTGTTCACTCACACGATCGGGCGAAAGACACTGATCGCGACCGGAATCCTGGTCGCGGCGGCCACCGCGGGCTGCGGCGCCGCGGGGACCAGCGCGGGCGGCGCCACCGCCACCACGCCCTCGGTGACCTCCGCGGCCCAGCCGGTGACGACCAGCGCGGAGCTGCCCTCCCCGCCCGCCACCTCGGCGGCGGCGGGAACCTCGGCTGCGGCACCCGCCCAGCCGCCGCGCGGCATCGCCGACGTGGAGGCCGCCGACGGCGCGGCGTCCTCTTCGGACTGCAAGGCCGCCGACCTGGCGCTGTCGATCACCGGCGGCGAGGGGGCGGCGGGGACGGTGTACCGGACCCTGGTGTTCACCAACTCCGGCAGCCGCACCTGCACCATCCAGGGCTTCCCGGGCGTGTCCTACGTCGCGGGCGACGACGGCCACCAGGTCGGCCCGGCGGCGTTCCGGGTCGGCACCAAGGGCGCGCCGGTGACCCTGGCGCCGGGCGGGAAGGCGAGCACCGACATCGGGTTCGTCAACGTGCAGAACTTCGACCCGTCGGCCTGCCAGCCGACCGAGGTTCGGGGCCTGCGCATCTACCCGCCGCACGACACGGCGGCGATGTTCCTGCCGTTGCAGGGAACGGGGTGCGCGGCCACCCCGCCCAGCAACCAGCTGACGGTGAAAACCGTCACCGGCTGACCACAGTGGACGAACTGAAGTCCTGGTAGGACAGACCGGGAAGCGTGGTGCGGCGCCGGGACCCCGCCGGGGTGCCGGCGCCGTCGCGCGCCCCGGGACAATCACCGCATGACACTCGAAGAGCTGATGGTGAAGCAGCGGGAGTTCGCGCGGGCGCGGGACTGGGAGCGCTGGCACACGCCCAAGAACCTGGTCATGGCGCTGTCGGCGGAGGTGGGGGAGCTCACCGAGCTGTTCCAGTGGCTCACCCCGCAGGAGGCCGGGGCCGCGTGCGCGGAGCCCGCCGCCCGGGCGAAGGTGGAGGACGAGATCGCCGACGTCCTGCTCTACCTGGTGCGGCTGGCCGACGTGCTCGGCGTCGACCCCATCGCCGCGGCGGACGCGAAGATCGGGCGCAACGAGGGGCGGTTCCCGCCCGGGGTGGGGCGCACCGCCCTGGAGCGGTAGCCGCTCAGGCGGCGGCGGCCCGGCAGGCGGCCAGGCTCTTGCGCAGGCGGTTGAGCGCCCGGTGCTGGGCCACGCGGATCGCCTCCGCGGTCGTGCCGATCGCCGTCGCCGTCTCCTGCGCCGACATGCCCAGCACCACCCGCATGACGATGATCTCCCGCTGCCGGTCGGTGAGCACCCGCAGCAGCGCGCCGGTGCGCTCGACGAGCTCGTGGCGCAGCGCCAGCTGCTCCGGGCCGTCCTCGGTGGTGGGCACCTCGGGGGCCTCGGGCGTCGGGTCCGACTTGTCCCGGGTGTTCGCCCGGTGCACGTCGGCCACCTTGTGCGCGGCGATGCCGTAGACGAACGACAGGAACGGCCTGCCCAGCTGCTGGTAGGTCGGCAGCGCCTTGAACACCGCCAGGCACACCTCCTGGGCCACGTCGTCGGCGGTGCTCACCGAGCGCGGCACCCGGCCCAGCTTGGCCCGGCAGTAGCGCAGCACCAGCGGCCGCAGGAACCGCAGCAGCTCGTCGAGCGCCCGGTGGTCGCCGCGGATGGCGGCGCCGACCACCTCGTCGAGGTTGTCGCGCACGTCGTCCTGGCCGCGGGCGGGCCTGCGGGGCGCGGTCGCGGTCGGCGCGGTGGTCAGCGACGCCGCCAGGGCCGCCAGTTCCTCGTCCAGGTCCATCGTCGCCAGCATCGCGTTCCTCCCGGCCGGTGGTGTCGTTCACCGGGTAGAGAGCGCGGGACCGGGCCGGGGATACAGGACGTACGGCCCTATTTTCCGGCGGCCGCTAACGCATCTTCCTCGATTCCGAAGCCGATCGCGCCGACCCCACTACTCACGGCAGCGGTGCGTCCACCCGGTACAGGTCGTGCTCGCGCATCAGCCGGATCACCTTGTCCGCGTACCCCGGGTCGGTCGCGTACTTCTTGGCGACTTCGGTGATGAACGCGTTGGGATCCGACCTGAGCGGCAGCGCCGACGCGTAATAGGGGCTCGTGGTGAGCACCCGGCCGTAATCGCGGAAGGAAGAGAGGGGCGCGTCGTACACCCGGAAGCTCGCCGACGCCGGGTGGCACTCGGGCGTGCACTCGGTCGTCGGGTGGTCGCGGCACCCGACCGCGACCGGCCCGGGGCCCGCCGCCGAGCACTTGAACCCGAACAGGTTGTGGTCCTGCACCGCCAGGTCGCTGTGCCCCCACCCGGACTCCAGCGCCGCCTGCGCCAGCGCCACCGAGGCGGGCACCCGGAACTCCGCCGCGACCGCCCTGGCCATCGGCTCGGCCGCGGTGAGGAACGCCGGGTCGGCGGCCGGGTCCGCGGCGGCCACCCCCGCCAGGGCCGTCACGAGGGCACCGACCGCGCCCGCCAGCACCGCCGCCCGCCCAGCTGCCCGCACCGCCCGCTCCTCCCGCTCGGGGTCGTGCCCCGAGCGTCGGCGCAGGTCAGCGGGCCCGCAACCGGGGGTAACCCGATCAGGGGAGGTGGGTCTCGGCCACGCAGTAGGCCCACAGCGCGTGCCGGGCCACGGGGTCGTCGCCCTGCCACGGGAGGTAGTGGGTGGGCCTGCGGCGCCGGTCGTGCCAGAAGCCCCCGCTGCCCTCCCGGCCCTGCGGCGCCGCGCACAGCCACACGATCGTGTCCGCCCCCTGCTCCGGCGTGCGCAGCAGCGGGCCCATCACCCTGTTGAACCCCGGCAGCGACGCGGTGACCCCGGGGGTGTCCGCCCAGCCGGGGTGCGCGCTGTGCACCGCCACGCCATCCGGCTTGAGCTCGCCCGCCCACTGCTCGGCCAGCACCACCTGCATCCGCTTGGTGCGGGCGTAGGCCTTGGCGCCGGAGTACTCGCCCGCCTCGTACTGCGGGTCCTCCGGGTGCAGGGTCGCGGTGTACATGCCGCCGGAGGTCACGAACACCACCCGGCCCTTGGCGGCGGCGAGCGCGGGCCGCAGCAGGGCCGTCAGCAGGTGCGGGCCCAGCACGTGCGTGGCGAGGGTGACCTCGTTGCCCTCGTCGGTCACCCGCCGCTCGGGCGGCAGCGTGCCCGCGTTGTGCACGAGCACGTCGAGGCTGCCGTGCGCGGCGGAGAACCGCTCGGCGAACCCGCGCACCGACGCCAGGCTCGACACGTCGCACTCCTGCAGCTCCAGGTGCGCGCCGGGGACCTGCTCGGCCACCTCCAGCCGCGCCTGCTCGCCCTTCTCCGGGTTGCGCACGAGCATGTGCACGGTGGCGCCCAGCGCCGCGAGGCCCGCGGTGGTCGCCTTGCCCAGCCCGGACGCGGCGCCGGTCACCAGCGCGGTGCAGCCCTCCAGCGACCCGGGTTCGGGGTCGGCGGGCCAGAACCGGCTGCGCACGGCGTACCCGATCTTGCTGTAGCCGGGCACGACGGCGCGGTCGAGCACGGTGTCGAGGATGTCGGTGGCGCTGACCATGCCCCGACGCTAGCGCCGCGCCGCCGTGCCCGCTCGACGGCGACAGTCGCGGAAATGGTTCGCCGCCACCGGTTCCGCGCTCCTACCCTGGGGGCATGGCAGCGACCACCATCCCCGCGCACGGCGTCGACATCCGCCTCTGGGCCCGCCCCGAGGCCGTCGAGGAGCAGGCGATGCGGCAGCTGCACAACATCGCCGCGCTGCCCTGGGTGTTCAAGCACGTGGCCGTCATGCCCGACGTCCACTACGGCAAGGGCGCCACGGTCGGCTCGGTGATCGCCATGCGCGGCGCCGTCTCGCCCGCCGCGGTCGGCGTCGACATCGGCTGCGGCATGTCCGCGGTCCGCACCTCGCTGACCGCCGAGGACCTGCCCGCCGACCTGTCCCGCCTGCGCTCGCGCATCGAGGCCGCGGTGCCGGTCGGGTTCGGCCTGCACGCCGAGGCCGCCTTCACCGACCGCGACAGCGGCGACTGGGCGGCGTTCTGGAAGCGGTTCGACGACCTCACCCCGGTGGTGCGCGGGCAGGGCGACCGCGCCGCCCGGCAGCTGGGCACCCTCGGCGGGGGAAACCACTTCATCGAGGTGTGCCTCGACGAGGACGGCCGCGTGTGGCTGATGCTGCACTCGGGGTCGCGCGGCATCGGCAACCTGCTCGCCCAGCACCACATCGAGGTCGCCCGCGGCCTGGCGCACAACCAGCCGCTGCCCGACCGCGACCTGGCGGTGTTCCTCGCGGGCACCCCGCAGATGGCCGCCTACCGCCACGACCTGTACTGGGCCCAGGACTACGCCCGCCGCAACCGCCAGGTCATGCTCCGCCTGGTCCGCGACGTCGTCCGCCGCGAGTTCCCCACCGCCCGCTTCGACGACGCGATCTCGGTGCACCACAACTACGTCGCCGAGGAGACCCACTTCGGCGAGGACGTCCTGGTCACCCGCAAGGGCGCCATCCGCGCCGCCGCGGGCGACCTCGGCATCATCCCCGGCTCCATGGGCACCGGCTCCTACATCGTCCGCGGCCTGGGCAACCCGGACTCCTTCCAGTCGGCCTCCCACGGCGCGGGCCGCACCATGTCCCGCACCAAGGCCCGCAAGACCTTCACCCCCGCCGACCTCGCCACCCAGACCGCGGGCGTCGAGTGCCGCAAGGACCCCGGCGTCGTCGACGAGATCCCCGCCGCCTACAAGGACATCGACGACGTCATCGCCGCCCAGTCCGACCTCGTCGAGGTCGTCGCCAAGCTCAAGCAGGTCGTCTGCGTGAAGGGCTGACGCACCGGGGGCGCCACCCGCGATCGCGGGTGGCGCCCCCGGTGTCTGCTGTGGACCGTCTACACGGGCTTGAGGACGTCCAGGCCGAGGAACGGGCGCAGGGCCTGCGGCACCGTGACCGACCCGTCGGCGTTCTGGTGGTTCTCCAGGATGGCCACGATCCAGCGGGTCGTGGCGAGGGTGCCGTTGAGGGTGGCGGCGGTCTGCGGCTTGCCGTTCTCGTCCCGGTAGCGGACCGAGAGGCGGCGGGCCTGGAAGGTGGTGCAGTTCGAGGTGGAGGTGAGCTCCCGGTAGGCCTGCTGGGTGGGCACCCAGGCCTCGCAGTCGAACTTGCGGGCGGCGCTGGAGCCCAGGTCGCCGGTGGCGGTGTCGATGACCCGGTAGGGCACCTCGATCTTGGCCAGCATCTCCTTCTCCCAGCCCAGCAGCCGCTGGTGCTCGGCGGCGGCGTCCTCGGGCCTGCAGTAGGAGAACATCTCGATCTTGTCGAACTGGTGCACCCGGATGATGCCCCGGGTGTCCTTGCCGTAGGACCCGGCCTCGCGCCGGAAGCAGGTCGACCACCCCGCGTACCGCTTGGGCCCGGCACCCAGGTCCACGATCTCGTCGGCGTGGTAGCCGGCCAGCGCCACCTCGGAGGTGCCCACCAGGTACAGGTCGTCGGCCTCCAGCCGGTACACCTCGGCCGCGTGCGCCCCGAGGAACCCGGTCCCCGCCATGATCTCCGGACGCACCAGCACCGGCGGCACCACCAGCTGGAACCCGGCGGCGGTGGCCTGCGCGGCGGCCATGTTCAGCAGCGCCAGCTGCAACTGCGCCCCCACCCCGGTGAGGAAGTAGAACCGCGACCCGGCGACCTTCGCCCCCCGCTCCATGTCGATCGCCCCGAGCCGCAACCCCAGGTCCAGGTGGTCGGCGGGCTCGAAGTCGAACTCCCGCGGCGTCCCCACGTGCTCCAGGACCGCGAAGTCGTCCTCCCCCCCGACCGGCGCCCCCGGGTCCACCAGGTTCGGCACCGCCCGGTGCGCCGCCTCGAACGCCCCCTCAGCCTCCGCCTGCTCCGCCTCCGCCGCCTTCACCCCCGCGGCCAACTCCTTGCCCCGGGCGATGAGCGCCTCCCGCTCCTCCCCCTTGGCCCGCCCCACCTGCTTCCCGAACGCCTTCTGCTCCGCCCGCAACCCATCCGCCCGCGAGATCGCGGCCCGCCGCCGCTCATCCGCCGCCACCAGCGCGTCCACCACCCCCGGATCCTCCCCACGCGCCCGCTGCGAAGCGCGCGCGATCTCCGGGTCTTCGCGCAGAACCTTGAGGTCAATCACCCCGCGAGCCTATCCCGCGCCCCCACCCCCACCAGCCGAACCCCACCCCCCCAAAGCGTCGTCCGACCACGCCCACCCCGCCCGACGCCGAAGGCAAGCCCTCATCCCCAAGCCCCATCGTTCGGCCAGCGCCACCCCCACCCCATCGCGCCCAGTCCTCACCCCCCTCGCAACCTCATGCCCCGTGGCGAAGCCCATCCCTAAAAGCCGTCGTCTGGCCAACGCACCCCCCACCCCGCAAACCATGGCGCCCAGCCCCCACACCCCCCGGCACCCCGACACCGCTCAGCTGAGCAATTGGTCATGGGCTTTGCTCAGACCCCGGCCTGACCCAGTCCTGGCCGCTCGTAGCTCGGGAGGTGGTGTGTCAAGGGTGGGCGAAGCCCATCGCGAAGCGACGCCCGCAGGGCGCCCTTGACTCGCCACCTCCCGAGTTACACACTCGCGGCCCCCGAGGACAGGCCCCCACTAAGCCCAGCAACCCCGTCCACACCGAGGCAAGATCAACTCCGCGCGCCCCCACGCGTCACCATCCGCAGCCCCCGCCCACCCAAGGGGCTCTGGTCCCTTGCGGCCATTCTACCCGCTGACCAGCACAAACAAGCCCCGAACGATCTTGCCTGTGGATAACCACGCCCGAAACGCCCGATTCCCCATCACCCACACGAGCGAAACTTCCCCCACAACCGCAAAGGCCCGAGGTGCCCACAGGCACCCCGGGCCCCCGGGAGAGCACCACCGCTCAGGAAGCGGTCGCGAACAGCGTCGAGAAGTCCGAGATCGCCACGGCCACGATCATGCCCAGGGCGAGGTGCACCGCCGCCACCACGACCGAGGCGGGGGCGAAGCGGTCGTCGGTGATGGTGGCGCCGACGTCGAGCTTGGTGACCCACTCCAGGGTCCGGACGGCGAGGACCTGGGCGACGATGCCGACGAGGCCGTAGACGACGGAGGTGATGAGGCCCGCGGCGAGGTCGCTGGAGGAGAAGAGGATGGCGACGACGATGATGAAGGCCATCGAGAGCATGCCGGAGGCGGTGACGACGACGGCGTTGGGCTTGCCGTCGCGGACCAGGGCGGAGAGCTTGCCCGGGGTGGTCCAGTCGATGGCGTAGAAGCCGAGCAGCATCAGCACGAGGCCGACGATCGCGTAGAGGACGATCGCCCCGATCCCGCGGCCGAGGCTGGAGCCGAAGCCCTCGGGCAGGGCCACCACCGTCGACGCGGTGGCGAGTTGGATGGTCACACGTCCTCCTGCTGGCTGAGCTGTCGTCGAACTGGGGGCTGTCGTCGTTCTGGGGGCTGTCGAACTGGGGCCTGCACGGGGGTCAGGCCCCCGGGATCCGGTGCGGCACGAACGCCGCACCGTCGTCGGTGACCAGGCCCGCGGTCTCCCGGATGCCCAGGCCCGCGGCGTGGTCGCCGACGATCCAGGCGCCGAGGGCGGGGCGGTAGCCGTCGAACTCGGGCAGCGGGTCGAAGGCCTGGTAGACGAAGCCCTCCTGGCCGTAGACGCCGCCGGTCTGGGTCTCGTAGCCGGGGGCGACGATCTGGATGTTCGCGCCCTCGCGGCCGAGCCGGGGCTTGCGCACGTACTCGGTGAGCAGGCCGGGCTGGTCGAGGAAGGCGGGCAGCAGGTTGGGGTGGCCGGGGTACATCTCCCACAGCACCGCCAGGATCGCCTTGTTCGACAGCAGCATCTTCCACAGCGGCTCGACCCACAGGGTGCCGGGCTGGGAGGCCACGACGTGCTCGCCGAACTCCTCGTCGACGATCCACTCCCACGGGTAGAGCTTGCAGACCGCGTGCATCGGCGCCTCGCGCAGGTCGACGAAGCGGGTGAGCACCGGGTCCCAGCCGATCTCCTCGATGGCCAGGCCGACGGTGTCCAGGCCCGCCTCGGCCGCGGTCTCCTGCAGGTAGGCGGTGGTGATGTGGTCCTCGCCGCTGGCGTCGGCGCCCGACCAGGTGAAGTGCACCTCGCCGGAGGGCAGCTTCTCGGCGACCTCGCCCCAGCGCTCCACCAGCTTCTCGTGCAGGGAGTTCCACTGGTCGTCGTCGGGGAAGACCTCGGTCTTCCAGTACCACTGCACGATCGCCGCCTCCAGCAGGGAGGTCGGGGTGTCGGCGTTGTACTCCAGCAGCTTGGCCGGGCCGGAGCCGTCGTAGCGCAGGTCGAAGCGGCCGTAGACGTGCGGGTCGGAGCGCTTCCACGACTCGGCGATGCGCGGCCAGACCTTCTCCGGGATGCCGAAGTCGCGGTAGCGCTCGGTGAGCACCACGTTGTCCACGGCCTCCAGGCACATCGAGTGCAGCAGTTCGACGTCGGCCTCGATGGACAGCACCTCGTCCATGTCGAACGCGTAGTGGACCGACTCGTCCCAGTAGGGGCGCTGGCCGCCCCCGCCGTAGCGGGCGGGGGAGCCGAACACCAGGCCCTGGGACTCGATCTTCTGGCGCCAGTCGGGGCGCGGGGTGGAGTGTTCTCGCCGCACGTCAGCTACCGGAGCTCTTCCCGCTGCCGCCGACCCCGAGGCCGCCGCGCTGCACGGACTTGCCGGAGCTGGTCTTGACCGAGGTGCCGGAGGAGGGCGCGTCGTAGGAGCCGCCGCTGACCCGCTGGCCGATGGTGCCCGTGCCGCCGTAGTTGTAGCGGTAGGAGCTGCCGCCGATGTAGATGAACCCGCCCGAGGAGTAGCCGCCGTGCGACGTGGCGTAGCTGCTGTCGCAGTAGTCGTCGTCGACGATCACGCCGTTGGAGTCGGTGCACTGGGCGGTGACCTCGTCGGGGGTGGCCGCGGCGTAGATCACGGCGACGACCGCCACCACGCCCACGGTCACGCCCGCGCCGATGAGGATGCGCTTGCGCAGCGTCCGCTTGCGCTCGGCCTCCGCCTGCGCGGCCAGCTCGGCCTCCCGCTCGCGGCGCACGGCGTCGCGGCGGGCGCGCTGCTCGGCCACCGTGGGCTCCCGCGGCGCGGTGGACGCCGGGTCCTGGAAGCTGATGGTGCCGCGCCTGCGGTCCGGGCCGCCCGCGGGCAGCTCGGTCGTCGGCTGCTCGGTCGGCTGCTCGCCGAAACCGGGTCGCGCCTGCTCAGGCGAGGGACCCGCGTTGTCCGGCTTGTCGTTGTCAGTCATGAACCACTCCCGGCGCGCACACTACCCACGGACAGCCCCCGACGTCGCATGATTGTCCCGATCGCAACCTTGGTCCGCCTCTCGTCGGGGTCGGTGGCCGCGCCCGGGGCCCGGACACGGCATCATGGGTTCTGATGCTCGCGAGCGGCGACTGGTTTCGGTCGGACGACAACACGGCGAGGACCCGGCTGCTGATGGCCGGCGCCCTGGCCGGTTCGCTGCTGCTCCTGATCACCAGCATGGTGTTCTCCTGGCCGGTGGCCACCGGCGGCGCGGGCGGGGCGATGACGGCCGAGGAGCAGCGGGAGGCGGCCTTCGAGGCGCCCACCGGCAGCTGCCTGACCTGGACCCCGCCCAACGGCGACGACATCCGGATCACCGACTGCGCGGGCAGCCACCTGTTCGAGGTCACCAGCACGGTCGACATCAGCGCAGAGCACCCGGAGAACGCCCCGGCCCCGGACACGGCCGCCTGGCAGAAGATCGCCGAAGACAAGTGCACGCCGGGCGCCACCACCTACCTCGGCGGCGTGCTCGACCCGTTCGGCAAGTACACCGTCAACGCGCTCAAGCCCAACGACGCGCAGTGGGCCGACGGCGACCGCAAGCTGCGCTGCGGCCTGCAGACCGCCGCGCCCTCCGGGACGCTGGTGCCCAGCACCGGCACCGCCGCCCGCGCCGACCAGTCCAACGTGCACGAACCCGGCACGTGCCTGGCCCTGGAGGGGCAGAAGATCGGGGACCCGATCAACTGCTCGGAGCCGCACGCGTTCGAGATCGTCGGCGCCGCCGACCTGGGCCCGGCCTTCCCCGGCGACTACCCCACCGAGGACCAGCAGACCGAGTCCGCTGTGGAGCTGTGCGCCCAGGTCGCCAACGCCTACACCGGCGGGGTCGACCTGGCGGCGAAGAAGCTGACCCTCTACTCCGACACCCTCAAGCCGGAGAGCTGGGCCGCGGGCTCGCGCAAGGTGGACTGCAAGGTCGGCGCGAAGCTGCCCTCCGGCGACGGCCTGGCCCCGATCACCAACAGCGTGCGCGCCACCCCACCCCCCGTGAGCAGCACCCCGGTGCCGTCGAGCGCCCCGGTGCCGAGCACCCCGGGCGGCTGAGGTGCCGATCGAGATGACCCGGCTGCGGTTCGAGGAACTGGTGGCCGACGCGCTCGACCTGATCCCGGACAACTTCGCCGCCGCGATGGACAACGTCGTCGTCCTCGTCGAGGACCGCGACGCCGAGGACCCCACCCTGCTCGGCCTCTACCACGGCATCGCGCTCACCGAGCGGCTGTCGGACTACGGCGGGTACCTGCCCGACCGGATCTTCATCTACCGCTCGGCCATCCTCGACATCTGCGAGACCGAGCAGGACGTCGTCGACGAGGTCGCCATCACCGTCGTGCACGAGATCGCCCACCACTTCGGCATCGACGACGAGAAGCTGCACGAGCTGGGCTGGGGCTGAGGTACCGCCGAACCGACCGCCACTCCCGAGACCGGCGATGCAGACCTCACGACCCACTGACTCGATCTGCCCACCGCCCTCACCGGCGCCACCGCGCGCACCCATGGCCCTGGCACTGCGCACAGTGGACCTGCGCTAGGGCAGCAGGGAGGCCAGGTGGGCGCCGATCTCCAGGGCGCAGGTGGCGGCCGGGGACGGGGCGTTGAGGACGTGGACCTGGTTCGGGGCGGTCTCGATGAGGAAGTCCTGGACCAGGGAGCCGTCGGGGAGCAGGGCCTGGGCGCGCACGCCCGCGCCCGCCCGGACGATGTCGTGCTCGGTGATGGCGGGGACGAGGCGGGCGAGGCTGGCGGCGAAGCGGGTGCGGGAGAGGGAGCGGCGGACCTCGTCGAGGCCGGTGGGGTAGGCGTGGGTGCGGGCCAGGGCCCAGGTGCCGGGGAAGCGGAGGACCTCGGCGAGGTCGCGGGGGGAGACGTCGCGCCAGCGGTAGCCCTCGCGGTGCAGGGCGAGGACGGCGTTGGGGCCCGCGTGGACGGTGCCGTCGAGCATGCGGGTGAGGTGGACGCCGAGGAAGGGCAGGGAGGGGTCCGGGACGGGGTAGACGAGGCCGCGCACGAGGTGGGCGCGGGACGGGGCGAGCTCGTAGTACTCGCCGCGGAAGGGCACGATGCGGGCGCTGGGGGTCAGGCCCGCCATCCTGGCGACGCGGTCGCTGTGCAGGCCTGCGCAGTTGACCAGGGCCGAGCCGCGCAGGACCTCGGTGCCGGTGGCGACCTCCACGCCGCCGTCCGCGCCGGGGCGGATGCCCAGGGCGGGGGTGGACAGGCGCAGGTCGGCGCCCGCTTCGCGCAGGTCCTCGACCAGGGCCGCGCACACGGCCGGGAAGTCGATGACGCCCGTGCTCTCCACCCGCAGGGCGGCCACGCAGGAGACCTCGGGTTCGTACTCGCGGGCTTCGGCGGGGGTGATGGTGCGGGCGGGCACGCCGTTGGCCTCGGCCCGCTCGGCCAGCACGCGCAGGGCGGGCAGCTCCGCCTCGGAGGTCGCCACGACCAGCTTGCCGCACTGCTCGAACGGCACGCCGCGCTCGCGGGCGTACGCGGCGATCGAGCGGTTGCCCGCGACCGACATGCGGGCCTTGGCCGAGCCGGGGGCGTAGTACAGCCCGGCGTGCACGACGTTGGAGTTGTGCCCGGTCTGGTGGGCCGCCCAGGTCGGCTCCTTCTCCAGCACGACCACGCCGCGACCCCGCCTGACCAGCTCACGGGCCGTCGCCAGGCCGAGGACCCCGCCACCGACCACCAGCACTTCTCGCACCCGGGCAGCTTAGGCTCCCGCCGCCTTCTCTACGGTTGTGCGGTGGCTGGAACCCGGAAGCTCGTCGGCCCCGCCGTCCTCATGGCGGGCGGGTTGGGCATCGTCGGTGTCGCCGGGTACGGCTTCCTCGGCCTGACCGGGCACGCCCTGCCGGTGGCCGACACCGCGGCCGTCGCCAGCCTCTACCTGCTGGTGAACATCATCGGCCCTGGCCTGTTCGTGGCCCTGGAGCAGGAGACCAGCCGGGCGACCAGCGCCACCACGGCCCGCGGCGGCGAGCTGCGGCCGATCGTGCGCAACGCGGTGCTGCACGCCCTGCTGATGCTCGCCCTGGTGCTGGTGGTGCTGCTGGCGATCTCCCCGGTGCTCACCGCGAAGGCGCTGAGCGGGCAGTGGGGGCTGTTCGCCGCGGTGGTGCTCAGCGTGGTGACCTCCGCGGCGGTCTACCTGGTCCGCGGGCTGCTCGGCGGTCGGCAGCGGTTCACCGGCTACGCGGCCACGCTCGGCGTGGAGGGGCTGGCCCGGCTGCTGCCCTCGGTGGCGCTGGCGCTGAGCGGGTCGGCGAACGGCGTGCTCTACGCCCTGTTCTTCGCCGCGGGGTCGGCGTTCGGCGCCCTCGCCGGGCTGCCCGCGCTGCGCTCCTCGGCGGCACCGGCCGCGCCCGCGGCGCCGGTCGACCCCCTGGCGCCCGCCGCCCACGAGGCGGAGGTGCCGACCACCTTCGCCGCGATGGGCCGGGCGCTGGTCCTGCTGGTCCTGGGCACCCTGCTGATGCAGCTGGTGGCCAACCTCGCGCCGATCGTGGTGACCTCCCGGATGACCTGGGACAAGGCCACCGCCGCCGCGTTCGCCGCCGCGTTCGTGCTGGTCCGGGTGCCGCTGTTCCTGTTCGCCCCGGTGCAGGCGATGCTGCTGCCCTCGATCACCCGGGCCGCCGCCGCGGGCGACACCGCGACCGTCTGGCGCAGGCTGCGGGTGGTGCTGCTGGCCGTGGCCGCCATCGGCGTGCCGGGCGCGCTGCTGTCGCTGCTGCTGGGCCCGTGGGTGGTGCGGGTGTTCTTCGACGCCGAGGTCGACCTGCCCGGCCTGGTCGTCGGCCTGCTCGGGGTGAGCACCATCGCGCTGATGGTGGCCCAGGTGCTCCAGCCCGGCCTGGTCGCGCTCGACCAGCACCGGTTCGTCACCGCGGCCTGGGTGCTGGGCTCGGTGGTGCTGGTCGGGCTGCTGTTCCTGCCCGGGGACCCGCTGCGCGCCGCGGTGCTCGCCCAGCTCGTCGCCTCGGCGGTGGTGGTGGCGACCATGTCGGTGGGCCTACTGCGCCGGTTGCGCGGCCGGGTGGCATCGGCACCGGTCCCGGCGGGCGCCCCCGGCTGACACCCCGGCCGGGCGCCGCCGGTGTCGAGGCGCCCACTACCCTGCACTGCGTGTCCGAGACCGCAGTGCCCGAGTCCGTGCGCGCGTTGATCGTCGTCCCCGCCTGGAACGAGGAGGAGGCCGTCGGCGCGACCGTGCGGGAGATCCGCGCGGCCGTCCCGCACATCCCCGTGCTCGTGGTCGACGACGGGTCCGGCGACCGGACCGCGGACCGGGCCCGCGAGGCCGGGGCGATGGTGCTGGAGCTGCCCTACAACCTCGGCGTCGGCGGCGCCATGCGCGCGGGCTTCCGCTACGCGGTCCGCCACGGCTTCACCGCCGCGGTGCAGGTCGACGCCGACGGCCAGCACAACCCCAGCGAGGTGCCCGCGCTGCTGGCCGGGCTGGCCGACGCCGACATCGTCATCGGCGCCCGCTTCGCCCAGGACGACGAGTACAAGGTGCGCGGCCCGCGCCGGTGGGCGATGGTCGTGCTGGCCAAGGTGCTGTCCCGGCTGGCCCGCACCAAGCTCACCGACGCCACCTCCGGGTTCAAGGCCACCGGCGGCCGCGCGCTGCCGGTCTTCGCCGAGCACTACCCGGTGGAGTACCTCGGCGACACGATCGAGTCGATGGTCATCGCGCTGCGCTCGGGCTGCAAGGTCGCCCAGGTGCCGGTGCGGATGCGCCCCCGCCGCGGCGGGGCGCCCAGCCACCGCCCGTTCAAGGCGATGGTCTACCTCTTCCGCGCCTTCTTCGCGCTGCTGCTGGCGCTCATCCGGCGCTGGGACATCAAGGTGAAGGCGGAGCCGGTGCCCACCCCGGTCGCGAGCGAGGGGCGGGTCGCCTGATGCACACCTACATCATCGGCATGATCGGCAGCGTGCTGGTGCTGCTGGCCATCGGCGAGATGCTGCGCCGCCGCCAGCTCAGCGAGAAGTACGCGGTGCTGTGGCTGGTCGTCGGCCTGCTGCTGCTGGTGTTCACGATCTTCCCGAACACCCTCACCGGCATCGCCGGGCTCATCGGCGTGGCGATCCCGACCAACCTGCTCTTCTTCGTCGGGCTGATCTTCCTCACCGGGGTCGCGCTGCACCTGTCCTGGGAGCTGTCCCGGATGGAGGACGAGACCCGCAAGCTCGCCGAGGACCTGGCCATCCTGCGGCTGGAGTTCGAGGAGCAGCAGAAGAAGGACCGCACCGACTCGTGAGCGCCCCCACCATCGACATCGTCATGCCCTACTACGGCGATGTCGCGCTGATGCAGGCCGCCGTCCGCAGCGTGCAGGCCCAGGACGACCCGAACTGGCGGCTCACCGTCGTCGACGACGGCACCGCCGAGGGCGTGCCGGAGTGGTTCGCAGGCCTGGGCGACGAGCGGGTGCGCTACCAGCGCAACGAGGTCAACCTCGGGGTCACCGGCAACTTCAACAAGAGCCTGTCGCTGGCCGAGCACGAGCGCGTCGTGATCATGGGCTGCGACGACCTGCTGCTGCCCAACTACGTCGGCGTGGTGCGCGCCGTGCACGCCGACCACCCCGGCGCGGGCATCATCCAGCCCGGCGTGCGGGTGATCGACGGGTCCGGCCAGGAGGTGCGCACCCTGGTCGACGAGGCCAAGCGCCGCGTCTACGCGCCCAAGGTCGACGGGCGGCTGGTGCTCAGCGGCGAGGACCTCGCGGTCAGCCTGCTGCGCGGCGACTGGCTGTACTTCCCCGCGCTGTGCTGGCGCACCGAGGCCATCCAGGCCGTGCCGTTCCCGGCGGAGCTACGCGTCATCCAGGACCTCGCCGTGCTCATCGAGCTGGTGCGCCGCGGCGAGAGCCTGGTCGTCGACGACACCACCGCCTTCTGCTACCGCAGGCACGCGGGCAGCGAGTCCTCCGGCGCCGCGGTCGACGGGTCGCGGTTCACCGAGGCGGGCCGGTACTTCACCGACACCGCCGACCGGATGGCCGCGCACGGCTGGCACCGCGCCGCCCGGGTGGCCCGGCTGCACCTGTCCTCGCGGGTCTTCGCGCTGACCCTGCTGCCGCAGGCGCTCAAGGGCCGCTCCGGCGTCGGCCCGCTCACCAGGCACGTCTTCGGCTCCGGTCGCGCGCGGTAATCGCCCGGGGGTCCGCTGTGACCGTCCCCTCACCATCGATTACCGTTCCCGAGGTGGCATCTCCGCATTCGACAGACGGTCAGGACTACACCGACCGGCTGGCCCGCCTCGAGGGCCCGCGGTGGAAGCAGGTCCTCGACGTCCAAGCCCCCTACCGGTGGAACGTGCGCAGGCTCTTCGGCGACCGGGAGGTGCTCGACGTCGGCTGCGGGATCGGCCGCAACCTCGCGCACCTCGCGCCGCGCGGGGTCGGCGTCGACCACAACGAGCACTCGGTGCAGCTGTGCCGCGAGCGCGGGCTGACCGCGTTCAGCACGGCCGAGTTCTTCGACACCGAGTACGCGACCAAGGGCCGCTACGGCGGCATGCTGGCCGCGCACCTGGTCGAGCACATGCCGCGCGAGCAGGCGGTCGAGGTGCTGGCCGGGTACACCCCCTACCTGGCGCCCGGCGCCAAGGTGGTGCTCATCTGCCCGCAGGAGAAGGGCTACACCACCGACGCCACGCACGTGGCCTTCACCGACTTCGACGGCCTGGCCGATGTCGCCGGTCAGCTGGGCCTCGTGGTGGACCGGCGGATCTCCTTCCCGCTGCCCCGCCCGGCGGGCAAGGTCTTCCCCTACAACGAGTTCGTCCTGGTCGCCACCGTCCCCGAGGCCTGACCGGGGGTTCCCCCGCGACGGCGCCCCGGTCCCCACCGGCGCCGACCCACCGCTGCCCGCCCGGGCACCGAACCCGACTGGGGGAACCGTGCGCACGTCGACCCGGCGCGCGCTGGCCGCGCTCACCGCGACCACCGCCGCGCTGCTGCTCGCCCCGGGGCTGGCCGCCGCCAAGCCCGTGCAGTTCCCCGTCCGCGGCTACGTCGCCGCCGAGGTCGCCGCCCAGCTCCAGACCGCGCTCCCCGCCCGCTTCACGCCGCTGGTGCCGCAGCGGGTGCTCGACACCCGGACCGCGGGCGGACCGGTGGGCCCGGGGGGCACCACCACGCTCGACCTGTCCGCGCGGGTCCCGGCGGGCGCGAGCGCCGTGGTGCTCAACCTGACCGCGCTCACCGGGGCGGAGGGCGGGTTCGTCACCGCCTACCCCGCGGGCACCGGCAGGCCGCAGGTGTCGAACCTCAACGCCCCCGCGGGCTCGGTCCGCCCGAACGCCGTCACCGTCGCGCTCGGCGCCACCCGCGCGGTGACCCTGTACAACCAGGCCGGGAACACCCACCTCGTCGTCGACCTGGCCGGCTACTACAAGCCCGCCACCGGCTCGTACTACACCGCCACCACCCCCACCCGCGTGCTCGACACCCGGCAGTCCGCCGCCGTCGGCCCGCGCGAGGTCGTGGCCGTCGCCACCGGGGTGCCCGCGGGCGCCACCGCCGTCACCCTCACCGTGACCGGCATCGGCGGCGCGGCGGGCACCTACGTCACCGCCTACCCCGGCGGGTCCGCCCGGCCCGAGGCGTCGAACCTCAACCTCGCGCCGGGGCAGGTCGCGGCGAACCTGGTCACCGTCCCGGTCGGCCCCGGCGGCCGGGTCGACCTGTTCAACCTGGCGGGCAGCACGCACCTCGTCGTCGACGTCGCCGGCTTCTACACCCCCGGCGGCGGCTCCGAGTTCACCCCGCTGGCGCCCTTCCGCGTCGGCGACACGCGGGACGCCGGCAGCGCCGCCCTCGCCCGCGACACCACCGCCTACCTGCCGTTCTACGACTTCCTGCCGGAGGGGACGACCGCTGTGGCGTTCACCCTGACCGGCACCGCCCCCACCGCGGGCACCTACCTCACCGCCGCGCCCACCGGCGCCGCCCGGCCGCTCGCCTCCAACCTCAACCTGGCCCCGGGGGAGACCGCGGCGAACCTGGCCGTCGTCGCCCTCAACCCCTACCGCGAGCTGGACATCTACAACTTCGCGGGCTCCACGCACGCCATCGTCGACCTGGCCGGGTTCTTCGGCCCCGCCACCGCGCAGGGCTGACCCCCAGAATTCCCCCGCGGTTGGGTAGCGCTTCCCCGGTGCGCGCCGATGAGGTAGCAGGACCGGCCTCCGCCGGACCCGAAAACCGATCGAACCTGGGGATCTCCTTGCGCAACGCATCCACCGCGGCCGTCGTGCTGGCCGCCGCCCTCGGCGCCGCGCTCGCGGTGCCGACGGCCGCCGCCGCGGCCCCGCAGGCGGCCGAGGCCGCCACGGCCACCCGCAGCGGGCAGCAGGCCGACGGCGCGGGCCGCGTCCGGGCCGCCCTCGGCGCCGACGCCACGGGCACCGAGTTCGTGCCCGTCACGCCCAAGCGCGTGCTCGACACCCGCTCGGCCATCGGCGTGCCCGGCACCACGCCGGTCGGCACCGGCGGCACCATCTCGGTGAACCTGTCCTCCTCGGTGCCCGCCGAGGCCGTCTCGGTCGTGCTCAACGTGACCGTGGTGACCGCGGCCAAGGGCTCCTTCGTCACCGTGTTCCCGACCGGTGCCGACCGCCCGACCGCCTCGAACCTCAACGTCTACCCCAACTCGGTGCGCCCCAACGCCGCCACGGTGACCCTGGGCACCAACCGCTCGGTGAGCCTGTTCGCCCAGAACGGCCCCACCCACCTCATCGCCGACCTGGCCGGCTACTACGTCGCCGGGTCCGGCGCGCTGTACAACTCGCTGGGCACCCCCGTGCGCCTGCTCGACACCCGCGAGCCGAGCGGCGGCGGCAAGATCGGCGCCGGGGCCACCCGCGCGCTGCCCGTCGGCGGCGCCGTGCCCGCCTCCGCCACCGCCGTCGTGATGAACCTGACCGGCCTCAACGCCACCCAGGGCAGCTTCGTCACCGCGTGGCCCAACGGCGCCACCCGGCCCACCGCCTCCAGCCTGAACCTGGTGCCCAACCAGGTCGCGCCGAACCTGGTGGTCGTGCCGATCGGCACCGGCCGCACCGTCAACCTGTACAACCTGGCGGGCTCGGTCGACGTCGTGGCCGACCTGGCCGGCTACTTCGACCCCACCGCGGGCGCGCAGTTCTTCCCGGTGGACCCGATCCGCTACATCGACACCCGGGACTACAGCCCCGTCGGCCCGTTGGAGTACGTCAACTTCTACGACCCCTACGGCGACTTCGAGGGCTTCTCCGGCGCGGTGCTCAACCTGACCGGCACCGAGCCCACGTCCGGCACCTACCTCACCGCCTACCCGGACCCGGCGCACCAGGACCCGCCGTTCACCTCGAACCTCAACCTGGCGCCCGCGGAGACCGCGGCCAACCTGGTGTTCGTCGGCCTGGGGAGCGACCCCGAGGCGCGGTTCGGCGTGCTGAACCGGTTCGGCTACGTCCACCAGATCTGGGACTTCGCGGGCTTCTTCGGCCCCGTCCTGGTCTGACCGACCTGCCCCGCCCGAGGGCCCGCGACCACCCGGTCGCGGGCCCTCGGCCCTTCCCGGGGACTGCCCGGCGGGCCGATAATGACCGCCGGTCACACCGGCTGACGAGAACTGGGGAACCCCTTGCGCACGAAGACGAAGGCGGTGGGCCGCGCCGTCGCGGCCCTGACCGCCACCGCACTGGCCATCGCGACGCCCGCGCCCGCGGCGCAGGCCGCCCCGGCGGCCGACGCGCCCGCCTCGCAGTACACCCCGACCGCGCCCAAGCGCGTCCTCGACACCCGCGAGGGCGTCGGCGCCCCGGCCAAGCCACTGGGCGCAGGCGCCACCATCACCCTCGACCTGTCCGCCCAGGTCCCGGCCACCGCCACCTCGGTCGTGCTCAACGTGACCGGCATCGCGGGCGCGGCGGGCACGTACGTCACCGCCTACCCCACCGGCGGCACCCGGCCGGTCGTGTCCAACCTCAACCTCGACGCGGGCGCCGTGCGCCCCAACGCGGTGACGGTCAAGCTCGGCACCAACCGCTCGGTGGACCTCTACAACTTCGGCGGCTCCACCCACCTCGTCGCCGACCTGGCCGGCTACTACCAGACCGGCCCCGGCGCCCTGTACAACCCGGTCACCCCGTACCGCCTCGCCGACACCCGCGAAGCGGGCGGCCCCCTCGGCCCCGGCGGCGTGCTCACGGTCAACATGCGCGAGCAGCTCCCCGACACCGCCACCGCCGTCGTGGTCAACGTGACCGGCATCGGCGGCTCCGTGGGCACCTACGTCACCGCCTACCCCGGCGGCGCCGCTCGCCCCACCGCCTCCACCCTCAACCTCGCCCCCGGCCAGGTGGCGCCCAACCTCGCCGTCGTCCAGATCGGCACCGACGGCACCGTCCGCTTCTACAACAACACCGGCACCGTCAACCTCGTCGTCGACCTCGCCGGCTACTACGACCCCACCTTCGGCGCCCAGTTCCACGCGGGCGACCCGTACCGCCTGGTCGACACCCGGGAGACCAACACCCCGCTGGGCCCCAAGCGCTACTTCCCGGTGGACCTCTCGGGCACCCTGCCGGACGCGACCGCGCTCGTGTTCAACCTGACCGGCACCGCGCCGACCGCGGGGACGTACCTGACCGCGTGGCCCTTCTCCGCTGACCTGCCGATCGCGTCGAACGTGAACCTGGCACCCCGCGAGACGGCGGCGAACCTGGCCGTGGTGTCGCTGGACGAGGCGGTGAAGCTGGGGGTCTACAACCAGTTCGGGTACGTGCACGTGCTGGTGGACGTGGCGGGGTGGTTCGGGCCTGTGGGGGCGCCTGCCGCCGGGTGACGCTGGATGCTGCTGCTGCTTGGGGCGGGCTCCTGTGGGGCCCGCCCCTTGCGGGTTGAGATTCACCCGTTGGAGGTGGCGGGAATCGGGCTTTTCGGACCAGGTTGTCCACAGGCAAGATCATTGCGGCCTTGTTTGCGCTGGTCAGCGGGTAGAATGGCCGCAAGGGACCAGAGCCCCTTGGGTGGGTGGGGGCTGCGGATGGTGACGCGTGGGGCGCGTGGAGTTGATCTTGGCTCGGTGGGGACGGGGTTCTTGGGGCGCGGTGTGGGCGGGGTTGCTGGGCCTAGTGGGGCCTGTCCTCGGGGG
>NZ_MKQR01000013.1:0-206100 GCF_001940455.1 Actinokineospora bangkokensis
AGCACCCCCGTAGCCGGGCTGGCGGTGGGGTGGGTGGTGGCGTTGTGGGGAAAGAGAAGGAGAAGGAATCGAATGGGGGACGGTGGGGGAAGAGGGTGGCGGTGCGGGGGTGGTCGCTCCTCGGGCTGGTGTGGGCGTGAGGCGCTAGCCTGCACGCATGGCAGAGGCCCTGGTTCTCGGTGGTGGTGGTGTTGGTGGGATCGCGTGGATGACGGGGGTGTTGGCCGGGTTGGCTGAGGTGGGGCGGGATGTCTCCGGGGCCGGGGTGCTCGTGGGGACGTCCGCGGGGTCCACTGTGGCGGCGCAGGTGGGGAGCGGGTTGGGGCTCCACGAGCTGTACGCGCGGCAGACCGAGCCGGGGTTGCAGGCCGCGGAGCTGGTGGTGGAGTGGGACCTGGAGGGGTTCGTGCAGCGGTTGACGGCCGCGGCCCAGGGTCGGTCGCCGGTGGAGTTGCGGCGGGTGATCGGGGCGATGGCGTTGGCGGCCGAGACGGTGCCCGCGGCGCAGCGGTTGGCGGTGATCCAGTCGCGGTTGCCTGTGCAGGGGTGGCCGGAGCGGGATGTGCGGGTGGTGGCCGTGGACGCCGAATCGGGGGACATGAGGGTGTTCGACCGGGATTCGGGGGTGCGGTTGGTGGACGCGGTGGCTGCCAGTTGCGCGGTGCCGGGGGTGTGGCCGCCGGTGGAGATCGAGGGGCGGCACTACATCGACGGTGGGGTGCGGTCGAACGAGAACGCTGACTTGGCGTTGGGGTGTGAGCAGGTGGTGGTGCTCGCGCCGATGGGGGTGGAGTCGCCGTTGCCCGGGGAGAAGCCGTTGGCCGTGGCGGTCGAGGAGTTGCGGGCGGCGGGGGCGCGGGTCGCGGTGGTGGTGCCGGACAGCGCGTCCGTCGAGGCGGTGGGGGTCAACCCGCTCGACCCGGCGTGCAGGCGGCCTGCCGCTGAGGCGGGGTTGGCGCAGGGGCGGGCGCTGGAGCCGGCCTTCGCCTGACGTCCCCCGCGTGGCGCCCGCGGCCCCTGACCTCGGGGGCGGGCTGGTGCGCCGCGTGGGGATCAGGGCGGCGGCGTCGGGCTGGGGGCATGATGGGCCCGTGCGGATCCTGGTGGTCGAGGACGACCCGGGCGTGGCGGGGGCCATCGTCGACGCGTTGCGGGCGCGTGGGCACGGTGTGCTGCACGTCGGCACGGCCGCGCAGGCGCGGGAGTTGCGGCCGGAGGTCGAGCTGGTGCTGCTGGACCTGGGGCTGCCCGACGGCGACGGCTTCGAGGTGTTGCGGGACCTGCGCCGCGCCTCCGCCATCCCGGTGCTCGTGCTCACCGCGCGCGACGCCGAGCGCGACGTCGTCCGGGGGCTGCGCCTGGGCGCCGATGACTACCTGGTCAAACCGGTGCGCCTGGGCGAGCTGCTGGCCCGCATCGACGCGGTCGTGCGGCGGGCGGGGAGCACGGCGGAGCCCGGGGTGGTCGAGGTCGGTGACCTGCGCGTCGAGCTGGACGCGCGGCGGGTCGACGTCGGCGGGGTCGAGGTGGCGCTCACCGGGCGCGAGTTCGACATCCTGGCCGTGCTCGCCCGCCGCGCCGGGGTCGCCGTCAGCCGGGAGCAGGTGCTCGACGAGGTGTGGGGGGCGCCGACCACAGCGGGTTCGCGCGCGCTCGACGTGCACCTGACCTCCCTGCGTGGCAAGCTCGGCCGCCCGGGGCTGCTGGCCACCGTGCGCGGGTTCGGCTACCGGCTCGGCACGTGACTTAAGGCAGCGTTAAGGACGGCTGTGACGTGGTGCACAGCGATCTACAGTCCCCGCACACACACCTCCGGCGCGACGAGGAGCGGGAGACATGACCACGAGCGGCACGACCACGACCGGCACGACCACGACCGGGGAGTTCCTCCCACCCACCGGCAAGGCGAAGCTCCGCGGCCTCGGACCCGGGCTGCTCGCCGCGGCCACCGGTGTCGGCGCGGGCGACCTCGTGGCGACGATGGTGGCGGGCGCGCAGTACGGGACGGCGCTGCTGTGGGCGGCGCTGCTGGGCACGGTGCTCAAGCTGGGCCTCGGTGAGGGCGTCGGGCGCTGGCACCTGGCCACCGGCACGACGCTGCTCGACGGCTGGCGGCGGCTCGGCCGCTGGGCCACCGGGTTCTTCGGCGCGTACATCGTGGTCTGGGGCTTCGTCTACGGCGCCACCGCGATGTCCGCGGTCGGGTTGCCGCTCAACGCGCTCTTCGGCGGGCTCAGCGTCCGCTACTGGGCGATGATCGCCGGGGTGGTCGGGCTCGCGCTGGTGTGGTTGCAGCGCTACCACGTGTTCGAGAAGTTCATGACCGTCCTGGTGCTCATCAAGTTCGTCTCGGTGGTGTCGATCGCCGTGCTCGTCACCCCGGACCTCGGTGACCTCGCGGCGGGCTTGACCTTCCGCCTCCCCGAGGGCTCGACGGTGTACGTGCTCGGCCTCATCGGCGGCGTCGGCGGCACGATCACCATGGCCGCCTACGGCTACTGGATGTTCGCCAAGGGGTGGAAGGGCACCGGCTGGCTGTCGATGATGCGGCTGGACAACGCCGTCGGCTACGTCATGACCGGTGTCTTCGTGGTCAGCATGCTCATCGTCGGCTCCACCGTCCTGCTGGGGCAGAACCTGACGCAGTCCGACCGCGGCCTGCTGGTGCTGGGCACCGAACTGGGCGAGCGGTACGGGGACTGGGCGCGGGTGCTGTTCCTCGTCGGGTTCCTCGCGGTCACCTCGACGTCGCTGCTGGGCGTGTGGAACGGCGTCAGCCTGCTGTTCACCGACTGGACCCGCACCATCCGCCTGCCGCACGGCAGCAGGGCCGGGATCGGGGACACCGAGGCCGTCGTGGCGGGCGAACCCACCGGGGGCCCGGCGGAGCGGAGGTCCGCGGTGGAACGCGGCTACCAGGCGACCACCGCCGAGAAGTCGCTGCCCTTCCGCGGCTACCTGCTGTGGCTGACGCTGCCGCCGATGGCGCTGCTGTTCCTCGACCGCCCGTTCGCCCTGACCCTGGTCTACGGCGTGCTCGGCTCGGTGTTCATGCCGTTCCTGGCCATCACCCTGATGCTGCTGCTCAACTCCCGCCGCGTCGCCGCCGACGGCCGCTCCGGCTGGCTGTCCAACCTGGTGCTCGGCGCCTCCTCGGCGCTGTTCCTGGTGCTGCTGGTCACCGACCTCGTCGAGCGGTTCGGCTGACCCGGGGTGCGCCGCCGCCTGCTGCTCGTGCTGCTCGCGTTCTCCGTGCTCGCCGTGGCCGGGTTCGCGATCCCGCTGCTGGGCAGCACGGCGGCGAACCGCACCTACGAGTTCACCGCCGCCCGCACCGCCGACGCCGCCCGCTTCGCCGCCCTCGCCCAGCCGGTCCTGGCGGGCGGCCCGGCCGACCAGCTGCGCGCGGAGGTCCACGCGCACGCCGCCGTCTTCGGCGACGGCGTCGTCATCGTCGACGCCCGCCGCGCCGTCGTCGCCGCCGAGGGCGCCTCCGCCGCGGACCCCGACGTCGCCGCGGCCGTCGACGCCGCCCTGCGCAACCAACCCCGCGCCCCGCTGGCCGACCTGCGGCCCTGGTCCGGCGGCGACGCCATCATCGCCCAGGCCGTCGGCACCGGCGTCCGCGTCTCCGGCGCCGTCGTCCTGCGCACCTCGGTGCGCCCCGCCGCCGCCGACATCGCCGTCCGCTGGGCCGTCGTCCTGCTCGCCACCCTGGTCGCCGCCACCGCCGTCGTCGTCCTCGCCGTCCGCCTCACCCGCTGGCTCCTGCTCCCCGTCGACCACCTCGCCACCGCGATGCACCGCATCTCCGAAGGCCGCGAGCGCACCCACGCCGACGTCGCCACCGGTCCCCCGGAACTGCGCGTCCTCGCGGAGGAGTTCAACCACATGTCCGACGCCCTCGCCGAATCCGCCGAGCGCCAGCGCGCCCTGGTGGCGGACATCGCCCACCAGCTGCGCAACCCCATGGCCGCCCTCCGCCTCCGCCTGGACGGCCTCACCGCCCCCCAGCACCCCGCGACGACCGCGGAGCACGGGGGCGGCACCCGGGGCCTGTGGATCACCGCCGCCCAGCAGCACTCCATGCAGGATGAGTTCGACCGCCTCGAAGCCCTGCTCGACGGGATGCTCGCCCTCGCCTCAGCCGACAGCGCCGCCACCGACCTGGCCGCCTCCGGCGCGGTGGCGCGCTGCGACGCCGCCGCGGTGGTGGTCGACCGCCTCGACGCCCACCACGAGGCGGCCACCCGGGCCGGGGTCACCGTCGAGCGCCAGGAGGCGGTCCCGCTCGACGTCGCGTGCGCGGAGTCCGAGCTGGCCCAGGTGGTCGACGTCCTGCTCGACAACGCCGTCAAGCACGCGGGTCGCGGTGCGCGCGTGCGGTGGTCGGTCACCGGCGACGAGGGCACCGTCCGCGTGCGGGTGGCCGACGACGGGCCGGGCGTGGCGGAGGCGGACCTGCCCCGGCTGACCGAGCGGTTCTGGCGCCGCAGCGGGGTCCCGGGGTCGGGGCTCGGCCTCGCCATCGCGGAGCGCCTGCTCACCGCACGGGGCGGGGCGCTGCGCGTCCAGCGGGGCGTGCCGTCCGGCCTCGTGGTGACCGCCGAGCTGCCGAGGGCGCGGCGGTGAGGCGCCGCCGGGTGCTGCAACTGGCGGCTCTGGCGCTGCTCACCGGGTGCGCGCCGGGCGGGACGACCGCCGGGCTGCGGATCGCCGCGGGCGAGCGGGGCGGGTTCTACGTGGAGTTCGCGCAGCTGCTCGCCGAGCGCCTGGGCGCGGTGGTGGTCGAGACCAGCGGGTCGGTCGACAACCTGGACCTGCTCGACGGCGGCGCCGCCGACCTGGCGCTCACCCTGGCCGACGTCGCCGCGGCCGAGCGCCGCCCACTGGCCGCCCTCGGCCGGGTCTACGAGAACTACATGCAGCTCGTCGTGCTCGACGACAGCCCGATCACGGCGGTGGCGGGGATCGGGGGGCGGCGGGTGTCGCTGGGGGCGCAGCGTTCGGGCGCGGCGGTGTTCGGGGAGCGGCTGCTCGCGGCGGCCGGGATCACCGCGCGGGTGGAGCACCACGGGCTCACCGAGGCCGTGGAGCGGCTCGACGCAGGCGCGGTCGACGCGCTGCTGTGGTCCGGCGGCGTGCCCACGCCCGCGCTCACCGCGCTCGCCGGGCGCCACCCCATCCGGCTCATCGACCTCACCGGCGCGCTGCCCGCGTTGCGCGCCGCGCACGGTCCCGCCTACCAGTCGGTGGTGGTGCCCGCGGGCAGCTACGCCGCCTCGCCGCCGGTCGCGACCATCGGGGTGTCGAACCTGCTCGTGGCACGCCCCGGCCTGCCGGACGAGGTCGCCGCCGCCGTGGCCACCACGCTGGTCCGCGAGGCGCCCCGGCTGATCCCGCCGTCGGCGTTGGGCACCCAGTACCTCGACCTGCGTTCGCTCATCGAGACCGGTGACGTCCCGCTGCACCCCGGCGCCGCCGAGGCCTACCGCGCGCTGCGGCGCTGAGCCCGTCCGATCGGGCGAGGCGATCACCGTCGACCTGCGCGTCGCGCCGACCCGCGGGGCGACGGTGATCGCCTCGATGAACCCGGGTCAGGGGGTGTGGTCGTGGACGACCGCGCACCCGTCCAGGGTGGCCACCGGGGTCACGGCGGCCCGCACCTTCGACGTGGCGAGTGCGGAGGCGACCAGGGTGGCGGCGGCCAGGGCCGCGCGGGCGCCCCGGTGGGGGATGGCGACCCACGCCGCGGCGGTGGCGGCGGCGAGGGCGAGGCGGGTGGCCTCGGCGACCCTGGCGGGTTCGGTGGCCAGGAGGGTCGCGGCCGTCCTGCGGAGGTCGGGCACGGTCACTTCCCCTCCGCCCCGTGGTCGGGGTCCTCGTCGGGGATGAAGTGCGGGTCCACCGGCACCGGGCCGGGCGGGTCCAGGGTGACCGGCTCCCGGGGTTCTGGCCGGGGCGGCCGGAGGGAGCGGTGGCCCCCGGTGGGGTCCTCCGGTTCCGGCTCCGGTTCGGGGTCGGGGTCGGGGTCGGGGTCGGGGTCGGGGTGGGGCGGGACCAGGCCGGGCTTGTCGGCGTCCTTGATGGCCCTGGCGAGCTTGGCGTAGTCGATCTCGACCTTGAGCGCGCCGCGGGCCGCCAGTTCCGCGGCCAGCCTGGCGTAGTCGATGGGGGCGTTGGCGGCTGCCTCGGCGGCGGCGATGCGGGCCACGAGGTAGTTGCCGTCGAGGGTGTCGAGCGCGGTGGCGGCGCGGGCGCCCTTGGTGCCCTGGGCCACCTCCAGCACACCCTGGGGGCCGGTGGTGAACCACCGCTGGCGCAGGAAGCCGAAGACCCGGTTGTACAGGTCGCGCTGCTCGGAGTCGGACAGGGCGGACAAGAATCCGTCCTCCTTCGGGATCGGCGGGGTCGAGGTCGCGGGCGACGCCCCCGGGGCGGCCTGGGCGCGGAAGCGGTCCATGCCGCCCGGCCAGGTGTTGATGTCGATCTTGCGGCTGGTCCACTCGAAGTGGGCGACGACCCGCGAGACGGGGAAGCGGTAGTGCGCCGCGAGCGCGCCGCACAGCCGCGGGTAGGCGCTGAGCTGGGCCGCGGTCCAGGTGCCCGAGCCCTCGCACTCGATGCCGAGCAGGTTGGCGTTGCCGTTGCCGCCCACGCCGGCCAGGTAGCCCTGGCCCGCGTGGTAGGCCAGGCCCGCGGCGATGACGTAGACGGTGCCGTCGCGGCCCAGGCCCAGGTTGGCCAGCGGGCCGGGCAGGCCGGTGCGGCCGTCGCGGACGATGCCCATCGACGGGTAGTCGTCGCCGGGGCGGGTGGCCGGGCCGGTGGCCGTCCAGTGGCACACCACGCCCTTCACCGCCGACATCGGGCCGTGCCCGCGCCCGGCCCAGGAGGCCACCTCCACCACCCGCAGCCCGGAGCGGCGGGCGGCGGTGGACAGGTCGGTCAGGAACGGCACGGCCTACTCCGCCACGTCGAAGCGCAGGCCGCTGGCGGACTCCCCGCGACCGGCGCGCCTGCGCTTGCCGATCCACAGGTAGGTCCGCCCGTCGGCGCCGCGGGCGTACTGCCACGCCCGGCTGACCTCGGCCCCCTCGCGGGGCACCTCCTCCTCGCGCACGTCCAGGGCGGCGCCGGGGCGCAGCAGCCTGCCGAGGGCGGGCGCGGGGCGCAGCGCGCCGTCCGGGCCGCGCCGGGACAGGTGCCCGCGGCGCAGCACCACCGAGCCGGGCCGCACCTCCACCGGCACCATCGGCACCCAGTGCTCGGGCACGGTGGTGGCGACCCGGTAGTGCAGGGCGCCCTCGACGGGGTCGACCTCCGGCGCGGACGCGGACCCGCCGACCCCGGCGGCGCCGGTGCCCGCGCGGTCGAGCGGGGCGCCGACCAGGTCGGGCACCCGGCGTTCGACGGCCCACGCCAGGTTGGCGTCCTCGTCGCGGGCGAACAGCACCTCCTCCAGGACCTCCCCGTCCAGGCCGGGCGCGGTGGCGGGCGCCAGGAACAGGCCGGGGTGGCGGCCACCGGTGGTGGTGGACGGGCGGAACAGCGACCAGTGCCCGTCCCCCGCGCCCGCGCCGACGGCGGGCAGCAGCGTGGGGCCGCCGACGACGGAGCTGAACGTGTCCGCCACGACCACCGAGGTGATCGTGGTGAGCGTGCCGACGGGCACGTCGAGCGGCACGACGTACCAGTCGTTGCTGAACACCGTGGCGAACTCGGCCAGCAGCATCCTGGCCAGCTCCTCCGGCCCGGCCTCGACCCCGCCGAGGCTTGCCCGCGCGTCCTCGAACTCCCAGTACCGCCGCGCGGGCATGCCCGGGAACGAGGCGGGCGCGGGGAAGGTGGTCGCGGTCAGCGGCGTGCGGGCCGCCTTGGCGCCCAAGCCGCCCGCCGGGCCCGCGGTGAAGTCGGTCCAGTCCAGCCGCCCGCCGCGGTACTCCGGCGCGGTGAGGGTGACCTCGGTGCCGCCGACGTCCACGCCCACGGCGAAGCGGTGCTCCATGCGCTGCGCGTCCCACGCCTCGCGGCCCGGCTCCACCGCCAGCTGCCTGCCCCCGAGCCAGGTCAGCCAGCGCTGCACCACGGCGACGGTGCCCGCCACGCGGGCGGCGGCGAGCTGGACGCGGGCGGGCAGCTGTCCACCCGGGACGGTCGCGCGGGCCTCGGCGGCGAACTCGGCCGCGTGCGGCACGCGCCCGCCCACCACCGCGAGGTAGCGGCGCACCGCGTCGGTGCCGCCGGGGCCCGCCGGGTCGGGGGTGGGGGCGGGCAGCGGGTAGGCCTGCCGGATGGCGGTCCCGGCGTCGCTGAAGCCGCCCGCGGTGAGCATCCGCAGCAGCTGCTGGCCCGCCTCGGCCGAGGCGCGCAGGTCGGTGCCGACCTCCGGTTCGCGCTCGACGACGGCCTCCAGCGGCACCGCGGGGTCGTAGTCCTCGGCGGTGGCGGCGCCGGGCCGGTAGCGGGTGGCGCGGTCGGCGTACCCGCGCACGCGCACCCAGATCGGGGACCCGGCGTCGTCGCCGAGGAACTCCCCGAACTGCCACTGCCGGGCCAACGCCCACAGCGGGTCGTGCACCTGGGCTTCCAGGGCGGGGCGCAGGTCCCCCGCGCGCGCCCGCGGTTCCAGTCGGGTCCAGCTGGTGATGGAGGGCATGTCGGCTACCTCGGGAGTCCGCGGGTGAAGTCGGTGGAGAACGCGTCGGCGACGGCGGTGTTGGCGGCCAGCACCGTGGCCGGGAGCAGCTGGCCGATGTCGGTCAGCGCGTCCGGGTCGACCGGGTGCAGCGCCTCCAGGTCGACCGCGCGCAGCTGGGCCAGCGACAGCGCCTCGTCGACGGTGTCGGTGAGCAGCTGCGGGTCCCAGTCGGCGCGCCCGTCCGGGGGCACGGCGAGCAGGATCGCCTGCGGCGGCGCGGAGTCCGGGCTGTCGGCGTGCACGGCCAGGCCGGTGGTCTCGCGGGTGCGCGGCACGACCTCCGTCCACTCCTCCACCACGAGCCCGCGCACGCCCTGGTTGTCCGGGAGGCCGTCGGGCGCGTGGAGGGTGAACGCGAGCCGGTTGCCGGGGCTGCCCCCGGTGGCGGCGGGCAGCCCGGCCCAGCGGTCGCCCGCCTTGTAGGGCAGCTGCGCGACCGAGGCGGTCAGCCCGTCGCCGGTGCCCAGCGCCTCGGCGTAGCCGAGCGAGGTGACCAACCGGTCGACGCCGGGGCGCACCTTGGCCACCCCCAGCAGCCGGGTCGCCGCCGTGGTGGGGTCACCCGCCTGCAAGCCGGTGGAGTCGTAGTAGGACGACCGGAACGCGTCGGCGGTGGTGGGGGTGAACCGGCGCAGCGTGAACGGCGGCAGCGCCGGGACGTCCGGCACCAGGGCGCCCAACCGGCCGGTGGCCACCTCCTCCCCCAGGCCCTCGGTGATCTTGGCGGCGGCCTGGGCGCGCCTGCGCAGCTCCGCCAGCGCGGCCGCCGCCAGGGCGCTCAGCACCCCGCGGTCGGTGTCGCCCGCGGCGGGCGGGGGCGGCACGACGCCGGGCACGCCCAGCAGGCTCGCGCCCAGCAGCCCGGCGCGCAGGGTGTCCAGCGCGGTGCTGCCCAGCTGCTCGGCGGTGCGGTTGACGACGGTCTGGACGGCGGCGAGCCGGTCCTGCATCTCCGTGGGCGACACGTACGGCACGGGGTCCGGGGTCGGGGTGGGCAGCGGCTTGCCCGGCCCGGGCAGGGGCTTGCCCGGCCCCGGGGTGGGGGTGGGGCTCGGCAGCGGCATGGCCGCCAGGCTGGTCGGCAGCTCCACGATCGGCGGGGTCTCGTCGGACGGGGTCTTGTCCCCCACCGGCGGCGTCTGGTCGGCCGGGGGCTTGTCCTCCGGCGGCTGCTCGACCGGCGGTTGCTGCGCCACCGGCGGGTAGTCGACCAGCAGGTCCAGCGGGGCGTCGTCGGCGTTCTCCGGCAGGGTCAGGTCGGCCGGGCGCACCGCGCGCGCCGAGCGCACCAGGTCGCGGGCGGCGCGGGCGGCCTCCAGCAGCGCGGGCAGGCCGGGGCTGGAGACCCCGGTGACCCGGCGCCCCGCCACCGCGGGCAGCGCGGCGGCGCGCAGCAGCAGGTGCGCTTCCAGGTCGGTGCCCGCCAGCGGGGCCAGCGGGTCGGCCGGGGCCAGCGCCAGCCAGTCCAGCGGCGACAGGCGCAGCTCGGCGAGGGTGAACGGCACGAGCGTGTGGTCGGGCAGCGCCGCGGTGGCGGTGATCGAGCCGGGCCGCGGCAGCAGCCGGGCGACCCACCCGGCCAGCGCCGGTTCGGCCAGGGCGCGGACCTGCGTGGCGGTGTCGGTGGGCCAGTCCGCCGGGCTGGGGCCGGACCCGCCGACCAGCACCGCGACCCGGTGGGTGACGGCGTCGCCGGTGCGCGGGGTGCGCAGCGACTCCAGCTCCGGCGGCGGGGCCTCGCCGCTGGACATCGCGTCCAGGGTGGCGCCCGCGCGCAGCGGGTTGCCCTGCACGGCCTGGTGCACGCCCTCGACCAGCAGCGCGTCGGCCACGGCGTCGACCAGGTCGTCCAAGCGCTCGAAGACCTTCGCCAGCTCCGCGACCTGGTTGCCCGCCGCGCCGACGTCGCGCAGCGGGTCGAGCCTGCCGTCGAGGTAGCGGCGGTGCAGGGCGAGGCCGTCCACGACGGACTCGGGCACCCGCGACTCGGTGATCGCGCCGTCCGCGTCGACGGACGTGGCGAGCACCGGGGCCAGCCCGCGCAGCGCGTCGATGCAGGAGGACAGCGTGGGCTCGGCGCTGTCGCGGATCCAGCGCTCCACCCGGGCGCCGAGCAGCGCGCCCAGCGGCACGCCCTGGCGCACCCCGTCGAGCACCCACAGCGCGGCGCGCGCCCGCTCGGAGGTCAGGTCGATGGCCAGCGGCGTGCCCGGGGTGTCGCCGTGGGCGCGCTGCGCCGACCGCAGCACCGCCGCGGTCACGGCGTGGGTCTGCGACGGGGCGTGGATCGGGCCCGCGGTGTCGCCGGGCGCCTGCACGAGCGGCCCCGCCTCCCCCGGCGGCAGCGCCGTGACGGGGGTGGGCTGGGTGCCGCGCGGGCGCACGTCGGTGACCCAGCCGTAGCCGCCGAGGTGCGCGCCGGTGGGCTTGCCGCCCGAGGCCCGGCGCAGCCAGCCCAGCCTGCGGGTGGCCAGCGAGGTGATCCACGCGTCGAGCCGGTGGGAGGTGGCGTCGAGCTGCCCGGCCAGCGCCCGCTCCAGGTCGGCCGGGGCGGTGCCCGCCAGCTGGCGGACCGCGGCGGCGGCCTCGGCCAGGTCGGTGGAGCGGGCGTCGACCGACACCGCGGGGGTGCGCAGCCACGCGCTGATGGTGGTGTAGCTGCCGGGGACGAACTGCGACAGCCGCCTGCTCGCGGTGCTGGTGGTGCCGTCGCCGTCGAGGTCGATCAGCTCGGGCTCCAGGCCCGCGCCGGTGGCGTCGCCGAGCAGCCTGCCGGTGGTGATGCCGACCTCGGCCAGCAGCGAGTGCCGGATGAGCCGGTAGAGCAGCGGGGTGGCCGCGGCGGGGCCGAGGTCCGGGGCGTCGCGCAGCGACTCCGGGCCGCGGCTGAGGTCGCCCAGCAGCGCCAGGTACTGCGCGGGGGTGCCGCCGGGGGTGCCGGGGGCGGCCAGCGTCCACGGCGCGTCGAGCGGGAAGGACTCGCGGGCGTGCACCAGCTTGGTCAGCCGCACGTCGAAGGCGCCGAGCCCGAACCGCTGGGCCAGCGCGGCACCGGCGGCGCCCAGCTCGGCGCGCCACTGCTCGGACAGGGCCACCGTGCCCAGCCGCCACAGCGCGGTGACGTACTCCTGGCCCAGCGAGCTGCGGGCGAAGACGCGCCGCGCGGTGGGCGACATGGCCAGCACGCGGGCGACGACCCGCTCGGCGTCCTGGGCGCCGCGCACGACCCGCGGCACGGCGGCGGGGTTCTGCGCCGCCGGGCGCCACACCTGGTCGCGCAGCGTGCGCAGGAAGCCCGCCACGGCGGGGTTGAGCCGGGGCCCGGTCGCGGTCTCGACCTCGGTCCAGGCGTTGAGCGGCAGTACCGGCAGCACGCCGTAGGGCTGCTTGCCGATGCGCAGCGCGGGCAGCGGGCCGCCGGGGCGGACGTGGCTGCGCAGGTGCTCGCGCACGCCGCGGACGTCGGCGTCGGTGAACCGGCCCGCGGCGAGCTGGTGCAGGGTGTAGCCGCCGGTGGCCGCCCACAGCGCGGTGGCCATGGCCCGGGCGGTGGACTCGTCGTCGCGGGCGGCGCCGCGCGCGCGGCCCAGCGCCGTCGGGGTGCCCGCCTTGGGCGCGCCGGTGCCGCCGGTGGCGGTGAGCGGGATGCCGAGCGCCCCCGCGAGCCGCTTGGCGGCGGAGTTCGCCGCGGCGGGCGCGGCGTCGCCGTGGCGCACGCGCAGCGCGGCGCGCGACTCCGGGTCGCGGCGGCTGTGCGTGGAGGTCGCGGTGGCGGTGTTGTTCGTGGCCGAGCCGGGGGCGATGAACCCGACGCCGCGGGTGTGGAAGTGCGAGTCCAGCAGCGCCGCCAGCTCGCGGCCGGTCACCTCCGCCACCGGCTCGGTGCTGCCCGCGGCGGGGGCCTCCACCACGCCGTGCACGACGACGCGCTGGTAGCCCAGGTCGGACCCGCCCGGGGCGCGCGGCAGCCGCACGCCCATGCCGATGGCCTCGGCGGCGGTGAAGTCGACCAGCCAGCGGGTCGCGTCGTCGACCGGGGGCTGGTCGGCGGCCAGGGAGTCCAGGTCGGCGGTGGGCGCCGGGCCGACCGGCAGCGGCCGCGGCACGGGCAGGCCGACGACCTCCTGGCGGGCGACGCCGGTCGCGTTCGGGTAGCCGATGACCCGCCAGCGGGTCGGCATGGCCCTGGCGACGGTCCGCTGGGTCCACGACGAGGCGCGCGCGGCGCCCAGCACGGGGAAGGCGGGGGTGCCGCCGGGGCGCGCCTCGGGGTTGGTGGGCTCCAGGACGCGGGCGACCCAGGAGGCGCGCTCGGCGCCGTAGCGGGTGGCCAGCTCCTCCCAGGCGGCGCGCTCCTTGGCGTCGTCGCCCGCGGCGGCCCACACCCCCGACCAGTAGCGCTTGCCCCAGGTGGCCTCGTCGTCGGTCAGCGGCGCCTCGTGGCTGTCGAGGTGCACCTCGTCCGGGTAGACCCGCACGAGCAGCTGGGTGGCGGTGAACCGGGTCTCCAGCCGCACGGGCAGCAGCACCACCGGGTACTGCGCCGGGAGCGTCCAGGTGTTGTCAGGCATGGGTTTCCGTGCTTTCGGTCGCGCGGGCGGCCCCGGCCGCGCCCAGGCGCGGGGTGGGGGCGGGCTCCGGTGGCAGCAGGTCGGTGGCGTGGAAGGCGACCCTGGCGGGCTGCTGGAGGGTCACGTGCGCCATGTGCGCGCTGTTGCGCGCCCAGGTGGCCTTGTCGACGACCTCGCCGGGCGCGCGGGCGGGCCGCAGCGGCAGCTCCGGGGTGCCGAACGGGGTCGTGGTGCGCACGTGCTTGAGCGCGCCCAGGGTGCCCGCGTCCGGGGCGATCGACGCCCAGCTCAGCTCGCGCCAGGTCGCCGGGGCGGTGCCGTACTTCGCCGCCGCCTGCGGCACGTCGAGGCCGAAGCCGGGGGCGGTGGGGTTCTCCTCGAACACGAAGAACCACCCGGGGTCGGTGCCGCCGCTGTCGAGGTCGCCGAGCGCCTGGCGCACGCCCAGCGCGAACCCGACGTACTTGACGTCCTGGCCGAGGGTGCCGCTGAACAGCGGTTCCAGGCGCTGGGCGCCCAGCCCGCGGGGGCCGCCCGGGGTCGCGGGCGCCACCGCGCGGCGGGCGTGCAGGCCCAGCGTGGGGAACCGGCGCACCAGCTCCCCGCGCAGCAGCAGCACGACCTGCTCCCCGCCGCCGCCCGCGATCGTGCCCAGTGCCGCGGTGCGCGGCCACTGCGCGACGGGCGGGACGTCCGCGGGTTCGTGGCCGGGCTCGACGGTGCCGCGCGCGTCCCAGAAGTGCTGGAAGGCGGTGGCGGCGCGGTCGGTGGGGAACCCGCGCCAGACCAGCTCCCGGCCCAGCTCGCCGTTGGCGCCCACCAGGAACGACTCGACGAACGCCGGGTTGGTCGCCAGCAGCGCCAGGGTCTCCGGCTCGACCTCGCCCACCCCCGGCAGCAGCTGGTCCTGGCCCAGCTCGGCCAGCAGCTCCGCGAGCGGCTGGGCGAACGAGGGCGGGGCCAGCAGCGGGCCCAGCGGGTCCGTGAGCCCGGCGCCCCCGAGGTCCAGGCCCCCGACCCGGCCGAGCACCCGGCCGGTGACGGCGGTCTCCGGGTCCAGGCCCGAGCGCACCGCGTCCGCGATCGCCCGCAGTCCCAGCGCCTCCTCGTCGGCCTGCACCGCCCGCGCCTGCGCGGCGAGCAGGGCGCCCTGGTGGCGGGTGGCGGCGGCGCGGAACCTCGTGATCATGGCCCGCTTGTCCGCCAGCGTGCTGCCGGGCAGGTCCACCACGGCCAGCGACGCGGCCACCGGGTTGCCCCAGGCACCCGCTCCGTCGACGACCATCGGCGCCGACCACGACTGCGGGGCGTCGCCGACGACGTCGCGGCCGAGCCGGTAGGTCGCCCGGGTCGGGCCCGCGGTGGCGTCGACCGCCAGCAGCAGCAGGTCCGGCTTCTCGGTGCCGGTGAAGTCGGCGACGGCGAGCCCGAGGCCGCGGGTGGTGGTCGGGAACGGCCCGGGCACCGTGCGCACCGCGCTCCACGGGTCGGCGGCGCGGTTCTCCAGCACGCACCGGCCGCGGCCGTTGACGTTCCAGCCGATCCGGTAGGACACCGTGGTGCTCGTGCCGGTCTGCTCCGCGATCGCGATGACGATCTCCGGGCGCAGGTCGACGTTGAGGTCCGCGACCGCGACGGCGATCCCGGTGATGGTGGGCGCGCCGTTGGCGGGCCTGCCCGGCCAGGGGACCTCCACCGACTCGCCCCAGCCGCGCTGCACCGCGCCGGTGCCCGGGTCGAGCTTCCAGCCGATGCGCAGGAACAGCCTGCGCGCGGTGGTCGGCCCGCCGACGTAGGCGACGATGAGCTCCTGGTAGCCGTCGCCGTCGAGGTCGGCCAGGGTGGCGGTGGCGTTCTGCACGCCCCAGTACTGCGACAGCGCGCCGTCGGGGTTGTACTGGGTGCACATCGCCGTCGGCAGTGTCTGCACCGGGCCCCAGTCACCGGTGGTCCCGGCGGCGGAGAGGTTGCGGCCCACGCAGTACTTGCCGAGGTTGCCGCCGGTGTTCGAGGCCTCGATCCAGAACGCGACGACGTCGGGCACGCTCGCCACCCCGGTCTGCGGCGGCGCCAGGTCCGCCACGCACAGCGCGAAGCCCTGCGGGCTGTTCAGCGGCGGGGTGACCGGCAGCGCCGCGCGCTGCCAGCCGCCGCGCACGCTGCCGTCCCAGTCGGTGTTCTGCCCCACGCGCACCTGCGCCGCGGCACCGCCGTTGCTCTCGGCGGTGCCGACCAGCAGCGCCGAGCGGAACCCGACCTGCGAGCGCCACCGCACGTGGGCCGCGGGCAGCGCGTCGGTCATGCCCTCGCCGCCGAGCACCGGCTGGCCGAAGTCCTGCCAGACCGGGGACGAGGCGTTGGTGTCCAGGCGCAGCAGCTTGTTGTCGGCGAACACCCACACCACGCCGTTGACCTGGCAGCCGACCAGCCACAGGTCCTGCCGGGACACCGGCGCCTTGCCGCCGGGCTCCCACCAGCCGTTGTCGTGGCAGCGCACGCTGGAGGCGCGGCTGGTGACGACGGCCCGGTTGCCGACGCCGCCGAGGGTGTGGCCGTTGGTGCTGTCGTAGAACTCGTTCCAGGTGGGCCGGGGGAACATGCCCCCGGACAACCCCATCGAGTACAGCTTCCCGTTGCCCGCCTTGGCCAGGAAGCCCGCCAGGCCGGGGCCGGGGACGGTGGGCTCGTCGGGGAGGAACCCGATGCCGCTGGGCTGCCCGTAGCCCTGCCAGCTCCAGCCGCCCTTGTAGGTGCGGGTGTAGACGTTGCCGGTGATGCTGACGACGGTGACCTGCCACGGCTTGACCACCGTGGGCACGCCCACCAGCGTGGCGCCGTCGGCGGGCTTGCCGTGGTCGGCCCAGCCCCACAGCCCGCCGGGGCTGCCCACCAGTTCCACCAGCGTGCCCGCCTCGGAGATGAGGTAGGCGCTGTAGAAGGTCCCGGTGGTGGCGGTGTCGTCGGAGTTGGGCCGGGAGGTGCGCTTGACCGCGACGACGCCGTTGTAGTTGAGCAGGTTGGCGAACGACGGCTTGCCGTGCGAGGCCCACGCCCACCGGTCGCCGTCCCAGTACAGGCGGTAGAGGTTGCGGTCGAGACCGAGGACCACCGCGTGCTCGTTGCCGATGGCGGCGGGCGCGCGGGTGGCCGTGGTGCCCGGCGGTGTGCCGTGGTCCACCCAGGACACCGCGTTGGACCCGTTGTGCACGGCGGACATCACGCGGCCGTCGGTGGTGACGATGAAGACGCGGTTGGCCATCGCCGCGCCGATCCAGTTGATCTGCGGGGTGACGGGCTGCGGTCGGTCGCGCGGACCGGTGTCGGACTCCCACCACTTGCTCGTGAGCACGTCGGAGTCCAGCTCGCCGAAGGTGAGCGCGCCGTGGGAGAGCCGCTCCAGGCCCGCCGCGCCCGCGGCCGCGCCCAGCTCGGGGGTGGCGGTGGCCTGGCGGGTGCTCAGCGCCGCGGCCAGCTGCGCGCTGGTGGTGCCCGCGCCGTGGCCGGTGGCGGCCGAGAGCGGACCGCCGGGGCGCAGCAGCTTGCGGAACCCCGGGTCCAGCGCGGCCTCGGCCTCCCGGTTGGCGGCCACCGCGTCGGCGGCGGTGCCGCCCGCGGCGGGCACCGAGCCGAGGGCGGCCTGGGTGAGCTGGAGCAGGCCCGCGCGGGCGGTGTCGGCCCGCGGGCCGGAGTCCATCCGGCCGCTGAGCGCGTCGAGCCTGCGGTGCAGGCTGTCGGCCACCGAGCGGGCCAGCTGGCCCTGCCGCAGCGCCTCGTTGATCCGGCGCACCTCGGCGGCCTGGTCCCAGGCGGCGGCGACCAGCTCCTCCTGGTGGCGCCGCACGACCTCGGCGCCCAGGCCCGCCGCCGCGCGGTGGCGGGGGTCGCGGTTGAGCCCGCGCAGCCACGCGGGCCCGTCCTGCGCCGACGGCAGCCCGCGGGTCCCGGGGGCCACGGCGGCCTCGGCGCCGTGCACGGGCGGGGTGAGGGGCGGGTCGGCGGGGTCGTCGCCGGTGCCGCGCAGCACTTCCTCCAGCGCGTCACCGACCTTCGCCTCGGCCTGCGGGTCCCAGTGCCCGGCGTCCCCGGTGGCCGGGCGCAGCGCGCCGGGGAAGCCCACGACCCGGCTGTCGGCGGGCAGGACGGGCATCCCCTCCCCCGCCGCGCCGACGTCCATCGGGCGGGTGCCCACGGCGGCGGGCAGCGCCCGCGGCGTCAGCCGGTGCACCAGGGACTCGAAGTCGCCGTCGACGCCGGTGGCGAACGACCAGTGGTGGTAGGCGGGCAGCTCCCAGGGCGACTCCGCGCGCACCGGCGGCCACGCCGGGCGCAGCACGTCGCGGTCCTCGGCGGGCAGCTCGCGCCCCAGGCCGGTGAGCCTGCCCGCCTCGAACGCGGGCACCACGGCGGCGAGGTAGCGGGTCGCGGGCAGCAGCCTGCGCGGGCACAGCAGCCGCGACAGGGTCCGGTCGGGCGCGTGGGCGATGAGGTCGTCGACGTCGGCCAGGTCGCCGTCGGTGATGACCTGGGCGTGCGCCCACGCCCACGACTCGGCCAGGTCCGGCAGCTCGGCGGGGTCGCAGCGCAGCCGGGGCAGGCCGCCGTCCGGGGCGCCGGTGACGGTGGCGCCCGCGGCGGGCACCACCACGAGCACCACCCACGGCCGCAGCCTGCCCTGGGCGTCGGCGGCGGCCGGGGTGAACGCCCACGGCAGGTCGGGCTGGTCGAACTCCACGCAGGCGAACCGGCTGGGCTCGGCGTCGGCGGCGCCCGGCGCCGGGGACACCCGCAGCACCTGGGCCGGGTCGATGCCGGTGACGTCGCCCGCGCCGTAGACCTGGGCGGTGACGGGCACCTCGGCGCGGTCGTTGACCCTGGGCAGCAGGGTCACCACCGACCGGCCGGGCAGCGGTCCGGTGAGCTGGTCGACCGCGCCGCCGTCGGCGGCGAGGCCCTCGCGGACCCAGGACAGGAAGGTCAGGCCGCTCATCGGGTGGCTCCTGCGGGGACGGCGACGATCCTGGCCCGCCGCGCGGGTGCGGCGGCGGGGGCGGCGGCGGCGCGCAGCCCGGTCGTCTGGCTGGCACCCGCCGGGGGGCGGGCCTGGGTGGTGAACGGGGCGGGCGGCGCGGCGGCCTCGGCGGCGCGGCGCAGGTCGTCGGCCTCGGTGAAGGTCAGCCGCCGCCCGGTGGCCCGGGCCGCGGTGAACCCGGCGCCCTGGGCGGGCTGGGCGGGCTGGGCGGGCTCGGTGTCCAGGGCGTAGGCGGTGTCGAGCAGGTCGAGCGGGCGGGCGGCGGTGGCGAAGCGGCCGCTGCCGGTGCGCCGGGTGGCGGCCAGCGCGGCGGGCCCGACGGCGGCGCGGGCGAGCAGCGACGGCGCCGCCTGCGCGCCCGGCACCCGCCGGGTGGCCGCGCGCAGGGTGGCGGGGGTGCTCGCGGCGGGGGCGTCCACGATCGTCTCGTCGAAGTCGTCCACCGGGGCCTCCACCAGCGCGCCGCGGTCGCGGGCGATGGCGGTGGCGCCCTGGGTGGTGCGCCCGGCCTGCAACGACTCGAACGACGGCCGCGACAGCCGCTCGTCGTCGGTGAGGTCGCGGAACTCCGCGGGCGCGAAGTGGTCGCGTGTCTCCACTGTGGACAGCGTGCGGGTGGCGGAGGTGGGGGTGGTGCGGTAGCGCACCGAGGTGATGTCCACCCGCCGCGGCCCGGAGACCGGGGCCTGCCCGAACTTGTCCAGGGTGATGCCCAGCGGCGCGACCCGCTGGGTGACCGACACGGTGCCCAGCGGGTGCACCAGCAGCACACCGGCGGGCACCGGGATCTGCCGGACGGTGACCGGCGAGCGGCCGGTGCGCGGCAGCTGCGCGGTCCAGTTGCGCGGGTCGGCCAGCGCCGCCTCGACCCGCTCGACCACCACCACCGCGGGCGGCAGCTGCCGGGGCGGGGCGGAGGGGCCGAAGGTGCGGTCGAAGGAGATCTCGACGTCGAAGAACAGCACCTCGAACTTCGCCAGGCCGCGGGCGTGCCACGGCCGGGGCCCGGACAGGGCCAGCTCGGCGCGCACGGACATCAGCGACCTGGTGCCGCGCTTGACCGCGAGCATGCCCGCCACGTCCACCTCGAACCCGAACGGGTCGAAGCGCACCAGGGCGTCGAAGCCGAGCACGCCCTCGACGCTGAAGCCCAGCGCCGCCGCGTACAGCTCCAGCTTCGCGCCGAACTGGGCGGTGTTGGACGTCAGCGCCAGGTAGGCCTCCAGGCGCAGCCGCGGGTTGTCGCCGGTGAGCAGCGAGATGCCCAGGCGGCGCAGCGCGGGGAAGCCCGCGGGCGGCTGGAAGCGCGGGTGGAAGCCACCGGCCGACAGCGCGAACGACGGGGTGCCCGACCACTTCGCGCGCAGGGCGATGTCGCCGGTGAGCGGGAATGCCGCGATCCGCGAGTCGCGCAGCGAGGCGTCCACGGCGGCCTCGCCCCGGTCGAAGTCGATCGTGCCGAGCACGTCGACGTTGACCACCACCACGGCCTGCTTCTCCGTCGGCAGCGCCATGTGCAGCTTGCCCAGCAGCGCCAGGCGCACCGGCGACGGCAGCTCCAGCAGCACCGCGACGTCGAGGGTCACCAGGGTGGGCGTGCCCCAGCCGATGCGGGCCATCGGCCCGACGACGTGCCTGCCGCGCACGGCCGGGAACACCCCGCCGAGGGTGGTGACCAGCTCCTTGGCCCGGCCCACCGGGTCCTCGGGGAACAGCACCGAGTCCAGCGACCCGGTGCGCAGCCCGGAGCGCAGCGCCTCGGTGTCGATCGACCGGTTGACGCCGATGAGCCCGCCCACGCCGTTGAGGGTGAAGCCGAACCCCAGCTGCACCGGGGTGAACTTCGCCGAGACGATGAGCAGCAGCGAGAACCCGTCGGAACCGTCGGGCATCCTCGTGCTGAGGATGCCGACCGCCTGCAGGGCCAACGCCTTGAACTGCAACGCCACCGCGCCCGCGTACTGCCCGGCCCCGCGGTCGGCGAACAGGTAACCGCCCCCGGTGACGACCCCGGCGTCCACGGCGATCGCGACGCCCTTGGGCGGCTCGAAGGCGACGCCCGCGTCGATGGGCCCGAGGTTGCCGTCGCGGTTCGCCGCGGGCTTGAGGGTGCCCGCCAGGCCCACCTTCTCCACGGTGGCCTTGACCGGGCCGAGCGCGACGGCGGCGGTGCCGGTCACGGCGAGCCGGGCGCCGGTGGTGTCCGCGACCAGGGCCAACCCGATGTCGCGGACCTCCAGCGGCCCGAGCCGCACGTGCACGGGCAGCGTGGCGTCGAGCCCGGCCGAGCCCTCGAACCGCAGCCCGGAGCGGCGCGACCAGATGAGCCCGAGCGCGAACTCGGCGCGCAGCCCCTCGGCGGGCAGCACCTGCTTGAGGAACCCGTCGCCGTCGCCCGCCGCGATGACGATGGCGGCCTTGCGGGCCACCGCGCCGACCTCGACGTCGACCTGCTTCGCCGGGTCGGGTTCTGCCCCGTCGGGCGGGTCCAGCTCGGCGCCCACCCACACCCGCGGGTCGGCCACCTCCAGCCGGGTGCCGGTGGCGCTGCCCAGCCGCAGCGGGGCGGCGCCCTCGGCGCGGTGCAGCTCCACGCGCAGGGTGACGTGCCCGGAGTCGTCGGTGGCGAGGGTGACCCCGCCCGCGCCGATCGCCACGCCGGGGCCCGCGGCGCCGAGGTCGGCGGTCAGCGCCCAGTCGCCGAGCACCTGGTCGACGCGCACCGCGCCGCTGGGCACCAGCACGACGCCGAGCCCGCCGGTCTGCCCCGACCCCAGCGCGGCGGTGAGCTGGAGGTCGGCCTGCACCTCACCGGCGTCGAGGTGCTTGGCCAGGGTCAGCATGCGGTTGCCCAGGCGGACGCTCGTGGCGTCGAGCCCGCTGTCGGTGGTGTCGCCCAGGCCGACGAGGACGTCCACGCCCAGCGAGCGCAGCAGCGCGCCGAGCCTGGGCAGCAGCTTGGCCGCCACGGCGTCGGCGGTGGCCTCGGTGGACAGGTCGAGGCCGCCGTACTCGGCCTTGATCGCGCCCACCGGGTCGGTGAGCAGCTGCACCAGCCGCTCGGGGCGGATGGTCGAGCGGGCCCGCGGCAGCCGCACCGCGGCACCGTCGACGACGATGCCCGGCGTGGCGGGCAGGTCCGCGGCGGGCACGACCACGCCGAGCAGCACCAGGACGTTGTGCAGCACGACGTGGTGGCGCACCAGGTAGGAGATCACCAGGTGGTCCAGCACGTCCTGGGCGAGCGCCTGCGCGTCGAGGGCGGCCAGCGACCGCGGCAGCTGCCGCACCGCGCGGAAGGCCGCCGCGGCCGTGGCCAGCGCCCGGCCGAGGTCGTCGAGCGACTGCGGCGGGTGCTCGACCAGGTCGGTGATCCCGCCGACGGCGGTGGTGACGTCGGTGAGCCAGCCGGACAGGTCCGCGCCCGTGCCGGGCAGCGCGGTGGGGTCCCAGCCCAGCGCCTCCAGCAGCGCGTCGAGGTGCCACTGGTCGCCCGCGGCCAGCACCAGCGGGCGCAGCAGCGCCTCGACCTCGCGGACCAGCGCGGCCTGCGCGTTGCCGGGAACGGGTGCGCTCATCGGGTTCCCCCCTGCTCGGGTCGGTGCCCGCTCACGCGGGCAGCCCCTCGGTGTCGAGGGCGAAGGTGCGGGTGAGCAGCAGGGTGCGCTGCTCGGCGGGCAGGTCCCCCACGGGCAGCTTCCAGCCGGACCCGTTGGACATGGCGGGGGTGCCGCTCGCGGCGTACCAGGCGGGCCAGGCGCGGGCGATGCGCATGGAGTGCCCGGGGTCCTTCCACTGCCCGTGCGTGCCGTGGTTGGCCGGGTGCGGCGCGGGGTCGGCGGGCTGCTCGGGGTTCGGGTCGTCGGCGGTGGGCGGGACGGGGGGCAGCGCGGGGCCGGGGTCGATGAAGACGGCGTTGAGCGCGTCGATCAACCGCTTCTCGTGCTCCTGGCCCTGGTCGAAGCGCGGCTCACCGGCGGGGTCGGCCGGGTCCGGGGGCAGCTGCGCCCGCCACGTCGCCGGGTCCTTGCCCCAGGTGAGCAGCGGCGTGGACGCCTTGGCCTTGGACAGCACCGAGCGCATCTCCGAGCTGGCCACCGCACCCAGCTCGGAGTGGCCGTCGAGGACGAAGCCGGGGCCGTTGACGTGCAGGCGGTGGATCATCGCCGCGGTGGCCTCGGAGCGGAAGACGTCCCCGATGGTGGCCCCGTCGACCAGGGTCGCCGCGGTGCCGGTGGCGGACTCCCAGCGGGTGCCGCGCACGTCGCGCAACCGCACCCTGGTCATGTCCCACTGCGCGCGGGTGAAGTCGTCCACCGTGCGCGCGGCCATGACGAACCGGTAGTGCCAGTGCCACATGCGGAAGAACTCCAGCTCGCCGTACTGGCCGTAGCTGCTGATCCCGCTGCCGTTCGCGGCGGTGAACCCGTTGAGCGGCCGCGCGGTGCCGGTGCGGTCGAGCCGGGCGCCGCGGGCGGCGTACTTGCGCTGCCCGGGGTCCCAGGGCCGGGTCGAGCCCGCCGCCGCGGTCTTGCCGTCGCCCTGCCACACCCGGTCGGGGACGATCCCGGCGTGCCCGATGACCTTGTCGTAGGCCTGCGGGTAGCGGGCGCGCAGCAGGGCGAAGTAGGCCCACAGCTCGCCGTCGGCGACGTCCCACAGCTCCCGGGCCGGGCGGGTCGCGGACGCGGACTGCCACTGCCGGGCACCGAGCGTCCAGTGGCACACGCCCATCGAGGCGAAGGCGTTGTCGTAGCAGTTGACCCCGTCGAAGAAGGCCAGCGCCTCCACCTCGGCCACCGCGCGGATCACCTTGAACGTGGGCAGCCTGCCCGGGCCCAGCTCGGTGATCGCCTGCCCGGTGAACCGCTGCGGCAGCATCTCCGCCTCGGCCCAGCACTCCTTGCGCCCCGGCTCGGTCACCGGTCCGTACAGCTTGGCCGCCGGGTCCGCGGAGCGGACGGGCAGGGTGATGGTGGTGAGGTGGCCGATGACGGTGCACTTCTCGCGCTCGGTGGTGTCGGCCTCCCGGCCCGCCGGGCGCACCCAGTGGTCGCCGAAGTCCCTGGCGTAGGCGCGCCTGCGGATGCCGTCGGGCACCTCGCCCTTGGTCTCGTCCCAGATCCAGAGGTTGTCGGCCACCCGCGCGGGCCTGCCGTCGGCGGCGGCCAGGCGCTGCAACTGCTTCTTGGCCCCGGTGGACTGCACCAGGTCCCAGCCCTCCACCACGACCGGGCAGCGCCACAGGTTGACCTTCCAGCGGGCCAGCGCGGTGCGGGTGCCGGTGTCGACCTCGCCGCTGACGTGGCCGGTGAACCGCCGGGTCTCGTGCACCGAGGTCGACTCCAGCGCCGAGGCCCAGCCGTACCACTGCTGGTCGCCCGCGACGCTGGTGTCCACCGGCAGCCAGGTCACCGCGTCGGTGACCTCGTGCGCCGCGGCACCGGTGCCCACCTGGCCGCGCTCGACGGTCCAGTCGGTACCGGCGACCTCGGTGACCTTCAGCGTCTCGTAGCCCACCCGCACCATGAACGGCGCGGCCGGGAAGCCCGCGGCGGAGTCCACCTTGAGCACCAGGCCCGCGACGTCCAGCGCGACGCGCACCCGGGTGAACGCCGACCCGACCCGGGCGACCTTGCCGTACTTGGCGTAGGTCTGGAACTCCCGCACCGCCCACCGGGTCTTGCGGTCGTAGCGGCCGTTGCGGTCGACGAAGGTGAAGCCGAGCTCGAACAGGTCGCGCTGCAGGGCGAGCACGTCCTTGCGGTTCTCCGCGTCGCCCGCGTCCACGGTGCCCTCGACCAGGAGCCGGTCGTGGTAGAGCTTCGGCAGGGTCTCCACCGGCAGCGACGGGGCCTGGCCGACGTCGAGCGGGACGGCGAGGCGGGTCAGCGGCGCGCCGCCCGCCTGGTTGGGCGGGCGCCACCACAGGCTCTGCACCACGGACTTGGCGTCGCCGTCGCCCCAGGCGAAGGTCAGCTCCGCGAGGTTGTTGCGGCCCACCAACTGCTTGCCGTCGCCCCAGCGGGTCGCGAAGCCGAGGTGGTTGGTCGCGGCGTCGATGTACCAGCCCAGCGCCTTGGCGCGCTGCTTGGCGTCCTCGGGCGGGAAGGTGACCGCGGCGGGCGCGCCGGTGCGGGGGTTGAGCCGGTCGGGGTCCTCGTGGCGGTAGAAGTCCACCCGGTAGCGCCACTCCGGGTTCTTGGTCAGCGTGTGCTTGGCGGTGACGTCGGCGACGGCGGGGGTGGACGGCACCCGCCACTGGATCGTGCGGCCCTCCTGCGAGGGGTCCGGCGCGAACCCGATGTCGAGCGGTTCGGACCGGTCGTTGGCCCACCCCACCCGCTCCACGGCGGGGATCGCCTTGGAGCGCTCGATGGTCCCGTTCTGGTGCAGGTAGACCGTCGCGCTGCTCTCCCCGCGCGCGCTGCCCGCGGTCAGCTGGGCCAGGACCCCGCGCACCGCACCGGTTCCGGGTCGCTGGAAGGCCGAGGACGCCTCGTAGGACAGCCGGGCGGCGAAGCCGTAGCCGACCTCACCGGAGAGCGCGATGACCCGGCGGCGGCGCACCTTGGGGTCGGCGTCGGTGCCCGCGCCCGCCGGTTCGGGCAGCGCCAGCAGCCGGGCCACCAGCGACTCGAACCCCGTGCGGAAGTTGCCCCAGCCCGAGGAGTCGGCGATCAGCGCGGTGGCCTCGGCGGGCATGTTCCGCAGCTCCGGGCGCGCGAACCCGCCCAGGAACGGGTGCCCCACCACGGGTTCGGCCGACACCAGCAGCGTCACCTTCTCCAGACCGGTGTCCGCGGCGGCGTCGACCATGTCCCGGAAGGGCAGGTCGCCGTAGACCAGGGCGGGCGGGGAGGTGGGGCCGGAGGGGAAGAACCGGCGGGTGTGGGTGTCGAGCACGACGGCCTGGTGCACCGGCCACTCGATGCGGTAGTGCCAGTTCAGCGCACCGTCGGCGCGCTCGATCGACCCGGCGAAGACCCGGGTGGGGACCCCGGTGCGCAGCGCGATCTCCGCGGCGGGCGCGGCGGCGGTCGGGTCCGGTGTGGCCAGCGCGTCGAGCAGCTTGCGGCCCGGCTGGCCCGCGGCGAACTGCGCGGGGGTGTTGCCCCAGGCCTGGAACACCGCGTGCGCGGCGAGGGAGTTGGCCAGCAATCGCTTGCCCAGCGGGGCGGCGACCTGCTCGGTGAGCACCTCGCCGTCGTGGAACCAGTCGTCGGTGACCTCGTGGTCGCCCAGCGCGGTGTAGGTGGCGGTGTTGGCCAGCGCCCGGCGCACGGCCACCAACCCCTTGCGGAACTCCTCGACCCGCAGGGCGTCCTCGCGGAAGCGCGCGGCGGTCGCCTGCGCGGCGCTCGGGGTGGTGGTGCCCGCGGGCGTCGCGGGCACCTCCTGGCCCGCGGTGACCCCGAGCGCGGCGGCGACCTCGGGGTGGACGTCGGCGAGCCACTCGGTGCACTTGCCCTCGGGCCATAGCGCGTCGGACCACGTCAGCAGGTGCATGGCGGCGAACTCGGAGAACCGCAGCAGGTGGCTCGCGCCCTGGCGCGTGCGGGCGCGGGCCTTGTCCCGCACGAGGTCCTGGCGGTGCCCCGGGCGCAGGTCCGCGTCGGTGGCACCGGGCAGCGCCTCGGTGCGGCCCAGCAGCGCGGTCCCGCGCGTGGCGCACAGGTGCAGCAGGACGTCGGCCACATCGTCGGCGTAGACCTGGTCGCCGGTCAGGAAGAGCTGCTGCGGGCGGCGGGCGGCGTCGGCGTGGTCCACCTTGAGCACGTCGTCGAGCAGCGACAGCGCGTCGGCGCCCTGGCCGTGCGGCTTGCGCCCGGAGGTGTGGAACAGGCGCAGCCGCGCCACCGCGTCCGGTGGGGTGGCGAACGAGGGCAGCGCCTTGTCCGCGGTGCCGTAGACCAAGCGGTCCCTGGCCTTCTGCGTGGTCGAGGCCACCACGCCGGGGGCCAGCAGGTGCTCGGCGGCGGTGGGCGGCACCGGGTCGGCCGCCGCGCCCTCGGCGAAGCGCACGCGGTAGCGGTGGATCGTGCCGGGCCTGAGCTGGGTCGTCCCCGCCGTGGTGGCGGTGATGGCCACCACGTGCAGGTTCGCGCCCAGGCTGGTGGTGACGGAGGTGCCCGACGCGACCGGGGTCTCACCGGTCTGCTCGGTGGCCTCCGCCAGCACCTCCAGGGTGGCCCGGCGCGCGGAGCGCAGTGCGAACCAGACCGTCGCGGACGTGCGGTCCACCCTGCGCACGACCGGTCCGGCGAGCACCAGCGGCAGGGTCGCCGGGTCCAGTGGGGGCAGTGGCGGCACGGGTGGTCCCTTCCATCGCGGTCGACCGTTTCCGCGCAGGGCGAGGCCGAGGCGGTGTGGTGGGGTTGGCCCGGGGCGCCGGAAGACCCGGCGGGCCAAGGGAAACCGACCGCGTCCACCTGCGCTTCTGAAGTGGACGGTCGTGTGCTGAACGGGTGTCGCGTCTTCCGGTCGCTTGTGTCGCCACCGGACCGGGCTCGGTTACGGCCGTTACCCTCTCGTGATGCGATTACTCTCCGCGTTCCGCGTTTGCGCTGGTGATCACCCCGGCCGTCACCGAGCGCGATGGGGGCGGGCGAACCGGCCCGAGCGGATGACCCACCCCCGGATCGGCCGAACCGACGACCCCGCCCCGCGGTGCGCCCCGCCCGGTTCGGCCGGTGGTCGCGCGCGCGGCTGGGCTAGTGTGCGGTGACGAGCGCGACGCGGGCTGGAGGACGGGTGAGCGGAGCCGAGCTGCCCGCGGGGGTGCCGCTGGTGGTGTGGGAGGCCGACGCGGCCTCGGGCCGGTTCACCTTCGTCTCCGAGCACGGCGCGGCGCTGCTGGGCCACCCGGTCCGGGCGTGGCTGGCCGACCCGGGCTTCTGGGCCTCGGTGCTGCACCCCGACGACCGTGAGCGGGTGCTGGCCGCCCGGCGCGACCCGGTCGACCACGAGGACGACTACCGGGTGCTCGCCGCCGACGGCCGGGTCCACTGGGTGCACGACGTGGTGCGGGTCGCCCGCGACGCCGACGGCACCGCCCGCGCGCTGCACGGCGTGCTCGTCGACGTCTCCACCCGGCGCGCCGAGGAGCGCCGCGAGCGCTTCCTCGACGCGCTGGAGCTGCGGTTGCAGCCGCTGGTGGACGCCGAGCAGATCATCGCCGCGGCCGCGCAGGCGCTCGTCGAGCACCTCGGGGTGGACCGGTGCACCTACGCCAGGGCCGAGGAGGACGAGGACCACGTGGTGATGGTCGGCGACCACGCGGTCGGGCTGCCGCACCTGACCGGCCGGTTCAGCACCCGCGACTTCGGTGAGGGGTGCCTGGAGGCGATGCGCGCGGGCGAGCCGTGGGTGATCACCGACAGCGCGACCGACCCGCGGGTGCGCGCGCAGCGGGAGAACTACCTGGCGCAGGGGATGCTCGCGGCCATCGCCGTCCCGGTGCACAAGGCGGGCCGGTACGCGGGCGCGTTCGCCGTGCACCACGGGTCGCCGCGGCGGTGGTCGCCCGACGAGGTGGCCCTCGTCACCGACGTGGCCACCCGGTGCTGGGAGTCGCTGGAGCGCGCGCACGCCGCCCGCGAGCTGCGCGAGAGCGAGCGGCGCTACCGGATGCTGTTCGAGCAGGCCGCCGACGGGGTGTGGGTGGCCGACGCGCAGCTGCGCTACGTCGCGGTCAACCCGGCGGGGTGCGCGCTGATGGGCTACACCCAGGAGGAGTTCCTCCGGCTGTCGGTGCCCGACCTGCTGCCGCCCGGGGTCGAGGTCGCGCTGGAGGACCTGCTCGCGCGGCTGGCCACGGGCGCGCCGGTGACCGAGGTGTGGGACCTGCTGCGCGCCGACGGCACCACCATCCCGGTCGAGCTGAGCATGCTCGCCACCCCCGCGGGCCTGCAATCCATCGGCCGCGACGTCACCGACCGCCGCCGGGTGGAGGTCGAGCGGGAGGCGCAGCTGCGCCGCGAGCACGAGATCGCCGACACCCTCCAGCGCAGCCTGCTGCCCAGGGAGCTGCCCGACCTCGACGGCCTCGCCCTGGCCGCGCACTACCTCCCGGCGTCCCGGCACGCCCAGACCGGCGGCGACTGGTACGACGTGCTCCAGGTCGGGGACGGCACCGTGGCCCTCGTCGTCGGGGACGTGGTGGGCAAGGGCCCGGACGCCGCGGCGGTGATGGGCCAGCTGCGCAGCGCGCTCGCGGGGGCCCTGCTCGACGGGAACACCCCCGCCGCCGCGCTGCGCAGGTTGGAGCGCTTCGCCGACCGCACACCGGGGGCGCTGGGCAGCACGTGCGCGTGCCTGCTCTACGACTGCGCCTCCGGCGTGCTGCTCTGGGCGACCGCGGGCCACCCGCCGCCGCTGCTGCTCGACGCGAACGGGGTGCGCGCGCTGCTCGGCGAGGCGGGCACGGTGCTGTGCGCGGGCGGCACCTTCGCCGACAACGCCGTCGTGGTGCACCCGGGCACCACCCTGGTGCTCTACACCGACGGGCTCATCGAGCGCCGCGGCGCGGTCATCGACGACGGCATCACCGCGCTGGCCGACCACCTGCGCCCGCTGGCCGCCACCGGGCCGGCGGACCTGGCCGACTCGATCATCGCGGCGCTGCTGGCCACCGGCCACGACGACGACGTGGCGCTGGTCGTCGGCCGGATCACCCCGCCGCCGCTGGTCGTCGAGGACGTCCCCGCCACCGCGGCGGCGCTGGCCGACATCCGCGTGCGCACCGGGCGGTGGGCGGCGCTGGCCGGGCTCTCGCGCGACGCGCTCATCGAGCTGAACCTCGTCCTGGGCGAGGCTGCGGCCAACGCCATCGAGCACGCCTACCCCGACGAGCCGGGCCACTTCGACTACTCGGTGGAGCGGACGCCCCGGGGCGGCCTGCGCGCCCAGGTCCGCGACCGCGGCGCCTGGCGCCCGCCCCCGCTCGACCGCGGCCACCGCGGCCGCGGCCTGGAGATGATCCACGAGATGTCGACCGCGGTGGTGACCCACGGGCCCACCGGCACCCACGTCGACGCGCACCTGGTCGAGCCGGACGGCGCGGGGCCCGCCGGGCCCGCCGCCGAGCCCGGGGTCGCCGCGCTGGTCGTCGCGGGCGGCACCGTGGTCATCTCCGGCGCCCTGGACCTGGCGGGCACCGCCGCCGTGCGCGAGGGCCTGCTGCGCCGCGCCGACGGCGCACCCCTGGTGGTCGACCTGACCGGCGTCACCCACCTCAGCAGCTCCGGTGTGGCGCTGTTCCTCGACCTGGGTGCGCGGGTGCCCGTCACGCTGCGCACCACCACCGGCAGCGCCCCCGCGCGCGTGCTGGCGCTGTCCGGCCTGCCGAGCGGACCGGTCGGGGTGGACCTCGTCCCCGGCGCCGACCGCGCCGCGCCGACCACGGATTCCCCCCGTTAGGGCATCTCCGCACAGCCTCGCCCGGCGTGGTGCGGCGGGTGCTGCTGGCAGGCACCACCGGGTCCGGCGCCGCCATCGCCGGTGCCCTGGCCGCGCACGGCTTCGAGGTCGTGTGGAGCCCGCCGCCCCCGGGCGGGCCCGCGGCGCTCGACCTGGACCGGGTGGACCTCGTCGTCGTCGACGGCCGCTCCCCCACCGCGGTGGCCACGGTTCGGGCCGTGCGCGGCCGCGCCCGCACCCTGGTGGTCACCGAACCGGGTGACGACCGGGGGACCGCGCTGCTGCTGGACTCCGGTGCCGACGCGTTCACCCCGCACCCGGTCGGCCCGCGGCTGCTGGGGGCGTGGGCGCGGGCGCTGCTGCGCGGCGACCCGGGGGTCGGCCGCGAGGTGGTGGCGGGCGAACTGGCGCTGGACCTCGGCGCCCGCACGGCCCGCTTGGGCGACCGCGAACTCGGCCTGACGCGGCGCGAGTTCGACCTGCTCGCCCACCTCGTCCACCGGCGCGGGCAGGTGGTGGGGCGGGAGGAACTGCTGGCCCGGGTCTGGGGCAGGTCCGGGAGCAGCCGGACGGTGGACGTCCACGTGTCCTGGCTGCGCCGCAAGCTCGGGGAATCGGCCAGGGCGCCGCGCTACCTGCACACCGTGCGGGGCGTCGGCTTCACCCTCGAACCGCCGACCGCACCGCCCGTCGAGTCCATTCCCCGATAAACCCGTTTGTGTTCCAGAACCGATTGTCAAAAGGTTCTCAGCGAGCAATTCCTGCAATGAGGTGAATGCGTTGACGCGCCGTTCTGGCGGCGGTTAGCGTTCGGACAGACGCGATTCCCGCCAGACATTCCCCGTCCGCAGAACCGGAGCGTGAGGAAATGCGCGCCACCACCGCGGGCCGGGTGCCGCCACCACGGGTGGCCCCCGGCCCCGCCGTCCCCGCACCGCTGCGCCCGCTGTTCGACCGGCCCGGCCTGGCCGCGGCCCACCTCGACCGCGCGCTGCGGGTGTCCGCCGCGACGGCCGACTTCACCGACCACTTCGGACTCGCCCGCGACGCCGCGGCGGGCCGACCGCTGCCCGCCCTGCTGCACCCCGACGACCACCCGGCCCTGCTGCGCGCCTTCACCGCGCTGCGCGAGCGCTCCGGCTTCACGCTGCCGGTGCACGTCCAGCGCCCCGACGGCCGCACCCGCGCCGCCCGCCTCACCGCCCTGCACCTGCCCGACGGCGCCCTGGTCGTGCTCGACGCCCACGACCCGGCGCCGCCCGCCACCGACCCGACCCGGGTCACCCCGGTGGAGGCCCAGGTGCTGGAGGGCCTGGCCGCGGGCCTGTCCACCGTCGCCCTCGGCACCCGCCTGCACCTCAGCCGCGGCGGGGTGATCTACCACCTGTCCAACCTCCAGCGGAAGTTCCACGTGCACAACCGGCCCGCGCTGATCGCCAAGGCCTACGCGGCGGGTCTACTCCTGGTCGACTCCTGGCCCCCCGCGGTCCTGCCGAACCGCATCTGCTGAACCCCCGATTGTCCACACTGGTCGGTCAGCCGGGACGGGTGCGCCGCGCGAAAGCCCCACCGCGCCCCCCGGTGCTGTACAGTCAACCGGGTTGGGAACTCAGACAGGGGCAACCAGCCCCTGCCGCTTCCCGGAGCCACCCCGAGCCGATGGCGATTCGGCCGGAGATGGGAGCACCGGCTTGCCGCCGGATCGCGATGTCCTGGTTCTCCTCCCCCACCTGCCCGGTGAGCACGGGCGCGGCCACGACGACCCAGTAGCACCCCAGCGCAGGCAGGGGCTCATGGACGACTACTCGGGTGTCCGCCAGGCCGCCCTGCGCGCCGAGGCGCAGCAGCAGCGCAGGGCCGCCCGGACGGTGGCCGCCCACGCCTCGGGCAACGACGACTGCCGCGAGCTGCTGTCGATGCTGGGCCTGTCCGCGGGGTCACCGGTCGCCGCCGTCGAGGGGCCACCGACCCCGCGCGCCGACCGGACCGCGGGCCCGGAGCACAACTCCCACTGGACCGCGCCGGTGCGCGACCGGTCGACCGAAGGAGCACGGCGATGACGCACGGCACGGTGAAGTGGTTCAGCGGCAGCAAGGGCTTCGGCTTCATCTCCCCCACCGACGGGGGTGCGGAGCTGTTCGTGCACCACACCGCCATCGAGGGCTACGACCCGTCGGGGATCCCCGACGGCCGCCCGGTCGAGTACGAGGTCGGTGAGGGGCGCAAGGGCCCGCAGGCGTTCTCGGTGCGATTGCTCTGACGACGCTCCACAAGCTCCACAGCGGCGCACCTGGAGCGCAGGTGCGCCGCCGCCCCACCGACGACGGTTCCGGCGCCGATCCCCGCCGGGGGAAGGACGCCGTGATGACCACAGCCGATCCCGCGGGCACGCGGGCCCGCCTGGTGGTGAAACCAGTGAGCGAGCGCGGCGGGTCCGTCGACGGTGCCTGGTGGCCGCGCTCGACCGACCCCGCCGCGGAGTTCCCCGGCCTGGTCGCCGCGCTCGACGTGGAGGGCGGGGTGCGCGCCATCTCCTACCACCTGCGCACCTGGGACCGCACCGAGCGCGTGCTGCTGCTCGACTCCGGCGCGGTGACCTTGAACGGCTACCACAACACCCAACCCGACACGGTGACCGTCCTGCTCGACGACCACCACCGGTTGCGGCTGCTCGTGGTGCCGCCGCCCACGCCGGCGGGGCTGGCGAACGCCGTGCTGCGCGCGACCGCGACCTGCGACCGGGCCGCCACCGTGCAGGACATCCTGGCGGGCAACGGGATCGTGCCGGGCACGAACCCCGGTTCTGCGCCCCAGGCGCCCGTCCCCGAGCACTTCTGACACCACTGCTCTGACAGCACCGCTCTCACACCACTGCTCTGACAGCAACCTGCGGGACGGCACCGTCCCCGCAGGACGAACCCGGGTCGCAGCGCCGACCCGGGTTCCGCCGCGCTCTGGGGAGAACACCACCCACCGCCCTGTCCACTTCGGACAGGGCGGCGCCGGTATCAGCGGGTGGCGAGCCGCGCCAGGCGCTCGGGGACCGGCCAGCGGACCTTCGTCGCCCAACCCAGCTTCTCGAAGGCCCAGATGACCCGGGCGGAGATGTCGACCTGCCCGCGGCGCACGCCGTGGCGGGCGCAGGTGGGGTCGGCGTGGTGGGAGTTGTGCCAGGACTCGCCCATCGACAGCACGGCCAGCGGCCAGAAGTTGGCCGAGCGGTCCCGGCTGGCGAAGGGCCGGTCACCGACCATGTGGCAGATCGAGTTCACCGACCAGGTGACGTGGTGCTGGAAGGCCACGCGGGCCAGCCCCGCCCACAGGAACCCGGTCAGCACGCCCCACCAGGACATCGTGGCCAGCCCGCAGATGGCGGCGGGCAGCAGCACGCTCAGCGACACCCAGAGGGGGAACAGCCGGTCGACCGCGCGCATGTCGGGGTCGGCGGCCAGGTCGGGGGCGAACCGGTCGACGTTGGTGCGGTCGCGCTCGAACAGCCAGCCCATGTGCGCGTGCCAGAACCCCTTGACCAGCGCGCGGGCGGAGGTGCCGAACAGCCACGGCGAGTGCGGGTCGCCCTCGCGGTCGGAGAAGGCGTGGTGGCGGCGGTGGTCGGCCACCCAGGTGATCACCGAGCCCTGCGCGGCCAGCGCCCCGGCGATGGCCAGCGCGATGCGCAGCGGCCGGGCGGCGCGGAAGGCACCGTGGGTGAAGTAGCGGTGGTAGCCGACGGTGACGCCGAGGGTGGAGATGGTGAAGAACACCCCGGCCACGGTCAGCTCCACCCAGCCGATGCCCCACCCCCAGGCCAGCGGCACCGCCGCGACCAGCGCGGCGAACGGGATGAGCAGGAAGGCCCGGATCGTTACCAGCTCCGCCCGGCCCGCGGGCTGGGCGAACATCGGTTTGGGACCGGGGGATGGACGGGTGGGTGTGGCTGCGGTCATGCGGGAACCTCTCGGTGTTCGGGGAACGCCCGCGCCCGGGCGTGGTGCTGCCGGGGCGCGGCACGGGTGCGCACGTGGGCGCGGGTCTGGTGGGCAGGCGGGTGGGGTGCGCTGCGTCGTCGAGCGGCGGTGCACCCAGCTCGCACGAGCGAGGGGGTCAGCGCGGGCAGCGGGGTGGTCCGCCGCGGGCCGGGTCCCTGACCCGACCTGTTCGTGGCCTGCACCTCGACGGTACAGGCATCGGCGCCGACACGCCCGGCCCCCGTACGATCCGGTCGTGAGCACCGCCGACCCCGCCCACCACCTGCGCGAGCTGGCCAGGCTGCGGCGCGTCAAGGACCGGATCGACCGGGAGTTCGCCCGGCCGCTCGACGTCGAGGCGCTGGCGCGGGGCGCGCACATGTCCGCCGGGCACCTGAGCCGGGCGTTCAAGGGCGCTTACGGGGAGTCGCCCTACAGCTACCTGATGACGCGGCGCATCGAGCGGGCGATGGCGCTGCTGCGGCGGGGGGACCTCAGCGTCACCGAGGTGTGCTTCGCGGTGGGGTGCTCCTCGCTGGGCACCTTCAGCACCCGGTTCACCGAGCTGGTCGGGATGCCGCCCAGCGCGTACCGGCGGGAGGCCGCGCGGGCGACCGAGGGGATGCCCAGCTGCGTGGTCAGCCAGGTCACCCGACCGGTCAGGAATCGAGAAGCACCAGGTCCGGGGCGCCGATAGCGTTCGCGGCATGGACATCACCATCCACGCCAGCTTCCTCCCGCAGGACGACCCGGAGGCCGCGCTGGCCTTCTACCGGGACAAGCTCGGGTTCGAGGTGCGCAACGACGTCGGGTACAACGGCCTGCGGTGGCTCACCGTGGGGCCCGCGGGGCAGCCGGGCACCTCGATCGTGCTGCACCCGCCCGCGGTCGGCCCCGGGATCACCGACGCCGAGCGCGAGGTCATCACCGCGATGATGGCCAAGGGCACCTACGGCAGCCTGCTGCTGGCCACCGCCGACGTCGACGCCACCTTCGAGCAGTTGCAGGCGGGGGACACCGACGTCGTGCAGGAGCCCACCGACCAGCCCTACGGGGTGCGCGACTGCGCCGTGCGCGACCCGGCGGGCAACCTCATCCGCATCCAGCAACGCCCCTGACCCCGGCGGCGATCACCCGATGGGGGACGCCCCTCCCCCGGGGCGGGGTGGACACTGGTCCCGCCCGCCCCCGACCCCGAGCAGCACCCGGCCGGCAGCCCGGCCCGACCCGCCACGGAGAGCACCAGCAGCATGGCCACCAGGACGACGGCGCCCGCGGCGCCCACCCAGCACGCCGCCGACAGCCACGACATGATCCGCGTGCACGGCGCGCGGGAGAACAACCTGCGCGACGTCAGCGTCGAGATCCCCAAGCGCAGGCTGACGGTGTTCACCGGCGTGTCCGGGTCCGGCAAGAGCTCGCTGGCCTTCGGCACCATCGCCGCGGAGTCCCAGCGGCTGATCAACGCCACCTACAGCGCGTTCGTGCAGGGGTTCATGCCCTCGCTGTCCCGGCCGGACGTGGACGTGCTCGACGGGCTGACCACGGCCATCATCGTCGACCAGCAGCGGATGGGGTCCGACCCGCGGTCCACCGTGGGCACCGCCAGCGACACCCACGCCATGCTGCGCATCCTGTTCAGCAGGCTGGGCACCCCGCGCGTCGGCTCGCCGCAGGCGTTCTCGTTCAACGTGGCCTCGGTGTCCGGGGCGGGCGCGGTGACCTTCGAGCGCGGCGGCCAGCAGGTCAAGGAGCGGCGCGAGTTCAGCGTCACCGGCGGCATGTGCCCGCGCTGCGAGGGCCGGGGCTCGGTGTCCGACATCGACCTCACCGAGCTCTACGACGACAGCAAGTCGCTGAACCAGGACCCGTTCACCATCCCCACCTACACCGGCGACGGCTGGGTGGTGCGGGTCATCCGCGACTCGGGGTTCTTCGACCCGGACAAGCCCATCCGGGAGTTCAGCAAGCGGGAGATGGCCGACTTCCTGCACAAGGAACCCACCAAGGTCAAGATCAACGACGTCAACCTGACCTACGAGGGCCTGATCCCCAAGCTCCAGCGGTCGATGCTGTCGAAGGACCGCGAGTCGATGCAGCCGCACATCCGCGCCTTCGTCGACCGCGCGGTCACCTTCTCCACCTGCCCGGAGTGCGGCGGCACCCGGCTCAGCGCGCTGGCCCGCTCGTCGAAGGTCGCCGGGATCAGCATCGCCGACGCCTGCGCGATGCAGATCAGCGAGCTGGCCGGGTGGGTGCGCGCGCTGCGCGAGCCCGCGGTGGCGCCGCTGCTCACCGCGTTGCAGGCCACCCTGGACGCGTTCGTCGAGATCGGCCTGGGCTACCTGTCGCTGGACCGCGCCTCGGGCACGCTGTCGGGCGGCGAGGCGCAGCGGGTGAAGATGATCGGCCACCTCGACTCCGCGCTCACCGACGTCACCTACGTCTTCGACGAGCCCACCACCGGCATGCACCCGCACGACATCCAGCGGATGAACAAGCTGCTGCTGCGCCTGCGGGACAAGGGCAACACGGTGCTGGTGGTCGAGCACAAGCCGGAGACCATCGTCATCGCCGACCACGTCGTCGACCTGGGTCCGGGCGCGGGCGCCGACGGCGGCACCGTGTGCTTCGAGGGCACCGTGGACGGGCTGCGCACCAGCGGCACCGTCACCGGCCGCCACTTCGACGACCGGGTGGCGCTCAAGGACGAGGTGCGCGGGTCCAGCGAGGCGCTGGAGGTCCGCGGCGCGAACACCCACAACCTCCAGGACGTCGACGTGGACATCCCGCTGGGGGTGCTCACCGTCGTCACCGGCGTCGCGGGCTCGGGCAAGAGCTCGCTGGTGCACGGGTCGATCCCCAGGGGCGCGGGGGTGGTGTCGATCGACCAGACCCCGATCCGCGGCTCGCGGCGCAGCAACCCGGCCACCTACACCGGCCTGCTCGAACCCGTCCGCAAGGCCTTCGCCAAGGCCAACGGCGTCAAGCCCGCCCTGTTCAGCGCCAACTCCGAGGGCGCGTGCCCCACCTGCAACGGCGCCGGGGTCGTCTACACCGACCTGGGCATGATGGCGGGCATGGCCACCACCTGCGAGGTGTGCGAGGGCAAGCGGTTCCAGGCCGAGGTGCTCGTGCACAAGCTCGGCGGCAAGGACATCAGCGAGGTGCTGGCGATGTCGGTGGCCACCGCGGAGCGGTTCTTCGCCGAGGGCGAGGCGCGCATCCCCGCCGTGCACGCCATCCTCAGCCGGATGGTGGACGTGGGCCTGGGCTACCTCACCATCGGCCAGCCGCTGACGACGCTGTCCGGCGGCGAGCGCCAGCGCCTCAAGCTGGCGACCCGCATGGGCGACAAGGGCGGGGTCTACGTCCTCGACGAGCCCACCACCGGCCTGCACCTGGCCGACGTCGACCAGCTGCTGGGCCTGCTCGACCGGCTGGTGGACTCGGGCAAGTCGGTGATCGTCGTCGAGCACCACCAGGCCGTGATGGCGCACGCCGACTGGATCATCGACATCGGCCCCGGCGCCGGGCACGACGGCGGTCGGGTGGTGTTCGAGGGCACCCCGCGGGAGCTGGTGGCCGACCGCTCCACCCTCACCGGGCAGCACCTCGCGGAGTACGTGGGCGCATGAGCACCGCCCCCGGCGCCCGCGGCGCCGGGGGCTACCCCAGGCGGGGGAACAGCCCGAGCGCCCGCTCGCGCTGCATGGCGCTCCGCTGCCGCGGGGTGAGCGCGTCGGTGTCGGCGAGCAGCTGCGCGAGGCCGCGCACCACCGGGTCGGGCGTGAACGGGAAGTCGCTCCCGTAGAGCAGGTTCTCGGTGAGGGTCAGCAGCGCGGGCAGCAGGCGCGGCAGCGGGAAGCCCGCCACGTCGTAGTGCAGTCCCCGCAGCGCGCCCAGCACGTCCACCGGCGGGCCGCCCGCGATCAGCGACATCGCGGCGATGCGGTCGGCCAGCGCGGGCAGGGTGGCCCCGGCGTGCGGGACGATGAACCGGATGCCGGGGTACCGCTGGAGGGTGCCCGAGAGCACCAGGCCGGTCACGGCCCGGGTCGTCTCGAACGGGAACTCCACCACCGGCCGCGGCAGCCCGCCGCTCACCGCCTCCCAGCACGGCGGGGACGTGGGGTGCAGGAACACCGCGGTGCCGCGCCGGTCCAGCTCGGCCAGCAGCGGCTCGTGGTCGGGGTGGTCGAGGCGCTTGCCCGCGTGGTGGGTGTGCAGGGTGATGCCGTCGGCGCCCAGGGCGTCGCAGGCGCGGGCCAGTTCGGTGAGCGCGCCGTCGAGGTCGGGCAGGGGCAGCGACGCCAGCAGCCCGAACCGCCCGGGGTGGGCGGCGACGACCTCCGCGCCTTCGTCGTTGACGGCCCTGGCCAGCTCCCTGGCCTGGGCGTCGTCCCCGAAGTGCACGCCCGGCGAGGACACCGACAGCAGCGCGGTGGCGACGCCGGTGCCGTCCATGGTGGACAGCGCGAGCTGCGGCGTCCACTCGGGGATCGCGGGCATGCCGTCCGGCCTGCTGTGCCCGGCCGCCTCCATCGCCGCCCGCAGGCGCGGGGTGAGGTAGTGCGCGTGCACGTCGATCGCGCCGTTCAGCGGGGTCATCCGGTGCTCCTGTCCCGGCGTCCGGCCGTGGAGTTGACGACTTCGTCATCTCGCTCCACCCTACCGCCAAGCCTGACGAAATCGTCAACCCGCGGGCCCGCGGGTAACAGCCGCTGCCAGGCCGCCGATGGGCTCGGTGACCTCGGGAGGGGCGCGGTGGGCCGATCGGCGCGGTGGGTGGGGGTCGTGGTGGCGGCCGTGGTCGTCCTGGCCGCGATCGGGGTCGGCGCGTACCTGCTGTGGCGGTCGCCCTCGCCCGCCGCGGGCCTGTCCGACGAGCGGGTGGTGGACGTGCCAGCGGACGAGGCCGTCGACGTGCGGGTGGACGACCAGTGGTCGGTGCACATCCCGGCCGGGGGCGTGCGGGAGGCCTCCACCCTGCGCATCCGGACTGTTTCCGGGGACGTCGGGCCCGCGGGGAGCCGGAAGCTGGCGGGGGCGCTGTTCACGCTGTCGTCCGGGCAGCCCACCGCGCCGTGGACGTTCACCTGGCGCCAAGAGCAGCCGGTGCCCGACGACCAGCTGCTCTACCTGCTCGACGACTCCGGCGACGGCGCCGCCTACGGGCTGGGCGACACCACCGCCGAACCACTCCCGGCCACCGTCGCCACCGCGGAGCTGAGCGCCGACCGGCGGACAGCCACCGCCACCGTCGAGCACCTGTCGTTCCTGCAATGGCTGGCCGACGCGGTCGACTGGGCCGACAACGCGCTGGGCAAGGTCTTCGGCCAGCGCTCCGACCCTCCGCAGTGCGAGGGCGAGCGCCCCGGCTGGATGGACGAGCCCACCTACTTCGACGACCGCAACTCCCCCATGCGGACCTGCGTGGGCGCCGACCCCGCCCACGCGGACACCGCCGTGGTCAAGGTGGTCAACAACCGAGGCGGCGCCCTGCTGGTGACAGCACCGGTCGTGCCCACGTGGGCCTGGCAGTCCGGCATCCCGGCCGACGTCCAGTCCTGGGTGCCCGACCTGCTGACCACCATCTCCGAGCACCTGGGCGTCCCCGCCGCGCAGTCCCAGCGCACGTGGGTGCTGCCACCCGGGCACGCCGCGCACCTGGGGTTCACCAAGGAGTCGTTGCAGGACCAGGGCACCCCGGTCGAGATCACCGGCCTGTACACCACGTCGTCGATCGCCTTCGGCCTCGCCGCGGGCGCCGCCGCCGAACTGCTGGACGACACGGGCACGTGGGCGTCGTTCGCCCTGATGGGCGCTTGCCTGGAGGGCACCGCCACCAAAGCAGGCACCTCCGCAGGCGACGTGGTGGACGTGGTGGTGGGCCTGGGCCGCTGCGTGCTGGAACAACCGGAGACCGTGCTGCGCACCCTCCGCGCGACGATGGGCCAAGCGGCCTGGGAGAAGGTGTCCCGCCAGCTGTACAGGGCGGCCAACGTCGGCAAGCTCGTCCTCACCCGCTACCTGGCCCTCGCCCAAGCCACCTACACCCTGGGCGACGTCCTCGGCACCCTGTCCCTCCCGCGCTCCGCCTTCACCATCAGCCTCTTCCCGAAGCCCTCCACCGGCAAGAAGACCGTCGTGGTCAACCTGAGTGGCACCACCAAGTCCGGCACCCCCGCCCCGGGCTGGACCGTCACCGACACCGACGAGGTCGTCGAGGGCTGCACCTCCAGCCCCACGTCCCACTCCCCCGGGCTCGTCGCCTGCTCCCCCAGCGCCGCAGGCGCGGACGTCTGCTGGGTCACCCCCGACCGCGTCACCCTGCTCTGCGGCGGAAACCCGTGGACGAAAGACCTTCGCCGCCTCCGCTCCGACACCCCCATCACCACCCCACCAGGCGCCGACTACACCCCCGCCCCCTGGGGCCTCGAACTCGCCAACGGCCAGAAGTGCCGCCTCCGCAACGGCGGCTCCTGGCCCGGCCGAGCGGACGACTGGGCAGGCGCCTACCACTGCGGCTCCGACACCCACTTCGTCCTCGCCCGGGACCAACCCCTCCTCGACACGTCCTCTCCCTTGTGGACGGTCAAGTACGGCGAACTCGGAGAGCCGGACCAGGACTTCCCCCCACCGGAAGACGTGGCGGTCCTCCGCGCGTACTACGCCACCACCCCCTGAGCGGCGTTTCACCCCCTGCAAAACTTTGTGTTGAAGGACAACAACTCTAGCCCCGTCGGCGGAATACCGGGATCAGACCCTGGCCCGTGTCCGCAGCAGGGGACTGCCACGATGTCCCCATGCCGCACGCGGACCTGACGGCCGAAGACTGGTACGACCTGTCCGACACAGCCGCTGTCCGAGTCGGCACCGCCATCGCCCGCGAAACCGGCCTCACCCTGGTGGGCCTCGGCTACCGCGACCACCAAGGCGACCCCTGCCGGGTGGCCGTCTTCGGCGACGGGGACACCCGCTACGCCCTGGTCCCTGGCGGCCGGGTCCGCCTGGGCCACGACCCCGACGCCTTCGTCCCCACACCGCACCAAGCCGCGAGCTACGCCGACAGCGCCGAGGAGTGGGACCTCCCGCCGTTGGCCGACCACCTGGCGGCGTGCACGTCGCCCGTCCGGCACGTCGAACTGCCCGCGGTCGTCGTCGCCGTCGAGGCGGTGGACCTGTGCCTGAGGCCCGTCCCCTTGGATCATCCGGCCATCGCGACCTACCTGGCCGATCACCAGCCCTACCCCGGGCTCACCACAGCGGGCCTCTCCAGCCCGGACGTCACCCTGGAAGTCCGCTACGACGGCTCCTGCACCGCCACCGGCGCCTTCATCCGAGACCCCCTCACCCACCACGACGCCACAACCCGCCTCGCCGCGGTAGGCACCCGCCTGCTCACCCCGAACGAGTGGGAGTACGCCTGCGGCGCGGGCACCCCCACCCTCTTCCGCTGGGGCAACGACACCCCGCCACACGGCTACCCCACCGACTTCCCCACCGGCGCCCACACCGACCGCAACCGCTGGGCCCTGCACCCCTCCCCCACCCCGTACCACGCCGAACGCACCGCCGACCCCACCGTGGATTGCGGCGGCGACCACGGCCTGTCCATCTGCGGCGGCATGGGCTTCTTCCTGGGCTGGCTCCCCCTGGCCCCCTCCCACCGATCCCCGGCAACGCACGACGGCACAAACCTCCCCCACCACACCCTGCACGTCAGACCAGCCATCGACCTGCCCTGAAGAGCTGACAGCCCATCTGAGGCTGGGGCGGCGAATTCGGCGACCAGGGGCCTAGGTGGACTTGGTGGTGAGCCACCCGCAGGTGGTGGCGGAGGTGAGGTCGCAACTGGAACGGGACAGCGCCGTGCCGCACCTGCATTGCAACGCGGGGACCACGTACGACGACCTGGAGCGCACGGGCCGGGGGCGGTACCGGTTGATCACCTGAGTCAGGTCAGCGCGGTCAGGATCTCGACCACCTGCGTGCGCAGCCAGCGGTGCGCGGGGTCGCTGTCGTGGCTGCGGTGCCAGGCCAGGACCACCGGCACCTCGGGTGAGGGCACCGGCAGCGGCAGCGTGCGCAGGCCGAGCTGGGCCACCAGCGGGGCGCACCCCAGTTCCGCGCCGGTGACCACCACGTCGCTCGCCGCCACGAGTTGCAAGGCCGCCGCGGCGGTGGGCAGCGACGCCACCACGCGCCGCCGGATGCCCGCGTCCGCGAGCAGGGTGTCCACCGGGTCGTGCAGCCTGCCGCGGCGGGAGATGATCACGTGGTCGGCGGTGGCGTACCGGTCGGGGTCGCCCAGCAGGGGGTGGCCGTCGCGGACGATGGTGGTCAGGCGGTCGTGGGCCACGGTCCGGGTGGTCAGCTCGGCCCGGTTGGCGGGCCCGGTGCCGACCTCCAGGTCCACGTGCCCCCGGTTCAGGTCAGGCGTGTCGGCGGGCGCCTCGGCCAGCAGCCGCAGCCGCACCCCCGGGGCCGCCGCCCCGACCCGCGCGAGCAGCGGCGCGGCGAGCGCGGTCAGCAGCGCGTCGTGCCCCTGGATGGCGAACGTGCGCTCCAGCCCCGCCAGGTCCACCTCCCCCACCGGCGCCAGCAGGGCCTCCGCCCGCAGCACCAGCTCCCGCACCTCGTCCCGCAGCGCCAGCGCCCGGGGAGTCGGCGTCATGTGCCTCCCGGTCCGCACCAGGACGTCGTCCCCCACCGCCCGCCGGATGCGCCCCAGCGCGCGGCTCATCGCGGGCGCCGTCAGGTGCAACCGCTCCGCCGCGGCCGTCACGCTGTTCTCGGCCAACAACGCGTCCAGCGCGATCAGCAGGTTGAGGTCCACTTGCACGAGGGTAATGCCCGCGAAGATCACCTTGCGCCGCGGTCAATCACATCGACGCGAGGGGGCGTCGTGTTGGACGATGAACCCCATGGGTGCCAGGTGGCGGCGGTGGGGGTCGAGGGGTCAGCGGGATGACCAGGGGCCGACCACTCAGACCAGCAACGCGGCGGACCTGAACCAGGGAAACGCCGTGCAGGCCGGGCGAATTAACCAGGTCCACCTGCACTACAGCCGGCCTGCGGGCGGTGAGGCGCCCCAGCGGAGCTCGGACGCGGGACCGGTCGACTGGGAGTCGCAGGTCCTGGTCGACCCGCAGGACCTCATCCACGTCGAGGAGATCGTCGGCGGTCTCGCATCGGCGATCGAGTCCCCCACAACGCCCGCCATCACGGTGTCGGGCGCGGGGGGCGTCGGCAAGACGGCGGTGACCCACGCGGCGGTCAAGCGGGTGGTGGCGGGCGGGCGGTTCACCCACGTCGTCTGGGCCTCGGCGAAGAACGTGCGCTTCTCCTCCGGCGACGTCGGGCAGGCCGCGGTCGACTCGATCTACTGGCACGACCTGCTGCGGATGGTGTGCGAGCAGCTCGGCTGCCCCCTCCCGCCGAGCCAGAGCCTGTGGGAGGGGGAACTGCGCCGCTGGTTCGCCGACGAGCTGCGCGGCGCGCGCGTGCTCGTCGTGGTGGACAACCTCGAGTTCGTCCACTCCGCCCAGCGGGTGATCGCGCGGTTGCGCGACCTGGGGGTCAGGCAGCCGCACAAGGTCGTGGCGACGACGCGGTGGCGGGTCACCGAGGAGTTCGACGTGCGGGACTTCGGCATCCGCCCGTTGGCCCGCGCGGGCACCTACGACCTGGTCCGGCTGCTCGCGGCGGGGTCGACCTCGGACCTGCAGTCGGCGGGCGACGACGACCTCGCGCCCATCTTCGACATCACCGAGGGCAACCCGTTCCTCGTCAAGCTGATCACGCGGCGCTTCGTGGTGACCGGTCGGTCGCTGGACCGGATCCTCGCGGAGGTGGGCGCCGCTGGCGAGCACGAACTCGGCGGCAGGGTCCGCACCTGGCTGTTCGACCGGTCGCTGGACCAGCTGCGCGAGAGCACCTCGGAGCAGGAGGCGGTGAACCTGCTGTTCTCGTTCTGCATCGGCGGCCGGGGCGGTTCGCTGCGCTACGACGACCTGCGCTCGGAGACCGCCGCTGCGGACGACGACCGGTTCGACCACATCCTGGAAGTCGGGTGCAGGCTCGGCATCATCCGGCCCTCGGACCACAACCGCCGCTACTCCATCCACAGCCTGCTGTACCAGTACACGTGCCCGCTCGCCTGGTCGAGCGCGACGGCGGGCTGAGGCAGTGGTGTCGGGGTGGCAGGCGCTGTTCACCAAGCGCGCCGACGAGCGGTTCCCGGCCGAGATCACCCGGGTGATCGCTGAACCTCATCGCTACGGCGAGCCCGACGCCATGCCCACCCTCGCGATGCTGCTGGACGCCGCGGTGATCACCTCGCACCGGTTGGACGCGAGCACGATCCACGACCTCGTCGCCCTGTCGTTCAACACGCTGCTGCTGGCGGGGGTCAACGAGGGCTTCGACGGGCACCGGCAGTTCTTCGACAGCGCCCTCCAGTTGATCGACCTGCTGGAGCACCGGGGCCACGCCACCACGATGCTGCTGCTGTCGGCCGCCCGCTTCGAGGCGCGGATCGACAACGGTGGTGCTCGTCGGCGCCAGTTCATCGAGCGCGCGCTGAGCGCGGCCAAGGACCCCGGTGAACGGCTCACCGCCCTGTTGACGGTGGCCAAGTTCCACACGGACATCAGCGAGTACCGCAAGGCCCTCGCCGTGCTCTCCGAGTGCCGTCGACTCTCGGACAACCCCCTGACCGAAGCCGCTGTCGACATCGAGACCACGACCGGCGTTTGCTACTACTACACCGATGTCGATCTCGCGCACAGACACTTCAGCGACGCCGTGGCGATGGGGGGACCGCTGGCGGAGCGCGGCGACCCGTGTCAGCCGATGGCGACCGCGCTGCACTACCTCGGGCGCATAGCCTCGGACAAGGGGCAGCACCAAGCAGCGCTGGACCACTACGTAGCGGGCAACAACCTGGCGGAAGGCCAACTGAGCGGCAAGGGCTACTTCCACCAGCGGCTGGCCGAGGTCCTGCTGCGGTGCGGGCAGGTGGACGAGGCCGAACACCACCTGGTCCAGGCCGAGGCGACGTTCGCGCGCGTGGGGCAGGTCAGCATCCCGCTCGCCATCCTCAACGGGACGTGGGCGAGGCTGTTCGTCCGGACCGAGCGGTACGACGACGCCGAGCGCGTCCTGTTGACCGGGTTGTCGATCAGCAGAAGGCACGGCGGCCCGCGGGCCGAGTTGATGCTGCGCGCGGAGTTGCTGACCCTGCGCATCAAGCAGGGCCGGTGGCGCGACGTGCTGCTGCTGGCGCTCCGCTGTCTGGACCTGTTCATCCGCACCGAGCTCGCGGGCGCCGAGGGCAACCCGGTCAAGCAGATCCTGGCGCAGCTCAGGTGGGCGACCACCACCATCGGCTCCGCGTTCCGGAGGAAACCCCGACGAGAAGCCGACTCGCAAGTGACCTGCCCCTGCGGCGCGGACCACCAGCCACTCACGCGTGAGCGCCGCCGCTGAGGCGCGGCGGGGGGTCAGGTGTTGTCGCGGACCGCTCGGACGGTGTCGACCATGGCGGTGTCGAGGTCGCCGTGGGCGGGGGTGGGGAGGTGGAGGTCGTGGAGCAGGAGGGTGGCCAGGGCCCCGGGGGTGAGGCCGGACTCCTTGCCGGAGAGGCGGAGGGCGGGTTCGCCCGCGCGCAGGGCGGCGCGGAAGAGGGGGCTCGGCAGGGTGTGGACGCGGCGGGGGCGGCCTGCCGCGGCGGCGAGCCTGCCGATCATCTCCGACCACGAGAGGTTCTCGTCGACGGCGGGCACGTCCGCGCCGGAGGCCGCCTCCAGGGCTGAGACGGTGACGTCGCCGACGCCCGCGGCGGTGGTGGCGGCGGTGCCGCCTGCCGGGGCGAGCAGGGGTGCGGGTGAGCTGACCCACTTGACCAGGGGCGCGGCCCAGTCCGGGTAGCGGTCGGCGCCCGCCCGGCCGAAGACGAAGGGCACCTCGACGACCGCGACGGGGAGGTCGGGGCCCGCCGCCGCGCGGGCTTGGGCGGCCTGTTCGACCCGGCTGCGGATGTAGGGGTGGGTGTCCGCGAGCCGCCACTCGGGGTGTTCGCGGTGGAAGTGGGTGAAGTAGGAGCCCAGGATCGCGGCCCGGGTCAGGCCCGCCTGCCGGGCGGCGGTCAGCAGCGTGACGGCGGTGGTGACGTTGGCGGCGTGGAAGGTGGGGTAGGCGGGGCGCCGGGGCACCTGGCGGTCGTCGAGGCCCGCGGCGAACACGACGCCGTCGTGGCCCTCCAGCAGCGGCAGCCACGTCTCGACGGTGGCCTCTTCGGCGTCGACGGTGTGGTCGACGCCCGGGCGGGCGGAGCGGCCGACCGAGGTGGCGGTGTGCCCGCGCTCCCGGAGCCGTTCGACCACGAAGTGCCCGAGGAGCCCGCTGCCACCGACGACGAGGATGTCCACGCCGTCTATGATCGCACCGGTGGGGCGGGGTGTCAGCCGCGGGCGGGGCGGCGCAGCAGGTAGCTGTCCATGATCCAGCCCTTCGCCGCGCGGGCCCTGGTCCTGGTCTCGACGATCCGGTCGGCCACCTGCGCCAGCGGGCCCGAGATCAGCAGCTCGTCCGCGGTGCCGACGTAGGCGCCCCAGTGGATCACCAGGTCGGGCTCGTCGACGTAGCGGGTGAAGGCGTTCTGCGCGTCGAGCATGACGATGACGTCGTCGACGCCCTCGGGCCAGCCCGCCGCCAGCCTGCGCCCGGTGGTGATCTGCACCGCGCCCGCGACCTGGTTGAACGTCACGCCGTGGCGCGCGGCGAGGGCGGAGATGCTGCTGATGCCGGGCAGCACGCGCACGTCGAGGTCGAGGGTGCCGCGACCGCGCAGGTCGTCGAAGACGGCGATGATGCTGTCGTAGAGGGCGGGGTCGCCCCAAACCAGGACCGCGCCGCGCTCGCCCGGCGCCAGGTTGTCGCGGACCATGCCCTCCAGCACGTCGGCGCGGCGGGCGCGCCAGTCGTGCACGGCGCCCGCGTAGGCGGGGGTGGTGCGGTCGCGCGGGGGGTCCTCGGCCCGGACGACGCGGGGGCCGCCGTCGGGCACGTGCGCGGCGAGGATGGCCTCGCGCAGGTCGGAGAGCTCGCGGGCCTCGCCGGGCTTGTCGAGGAAGAACACCACGTCGGCGGCGCGCAGCGCGGCCACGGCGTTGACGGTCATGTCGCCGGGGTCGCCCGCCCCGATCCCGACCACGTCCACCCGCACCTGCCCTGCCACCGGCCTCACCCTCTCGTGTCCCGCGCTGCCGGGCCACTGTAGGCGGCCGCCCGCACCGCCCCCCACCTGGTCCGATGGCGCGCCGTGTCGACGTGGTCACCTTACGAGTGCTGTACCCGTTCTTTACCTGTACATTAATAACTGTCCCGATTGCGCACGCGACCGGAGGAACCCCCTGGTGACGAAGATGAAGCGGACGCCGGACGACGAGAACGAGTCGTTCGACGTCCTCGCGCACACCGACGCCGACCAGAACCGCGTGACGCCGCTGCTGCGGCTGCCCGCGGGCGCCGCGATGGCGGTGGTGGAGGCGCTGGCGGGCCTGGTGCGCCACGCCCACAAGCTGGAGAGCACCGACCCCACCCCACCCGGTCAGCTCAGGCGGGCCCAGGTCTTCGAGGAGGGCGACGTGTACATGGCGGAGCCGCCCTTCGAGGGCTACTTCGCCGACCGGTACATCATGGACTTCTACGACGTGCGCGAGCGCGACATCTGCTCCCGCATGCACCTGCACACCGGGCTGCGGTTCGTCCGCATGATGACCGGCCCGGACACCACGATCCGCGTGTCGAGCATGTCCCCGCTGGTGGTCGCGCCGTCCCCGCGCTGGGAGGGTGAGCTGCGGATGTTCGTCGACGACCTGCCCGAGGTGCCCGCGCCGGACCGCCGCGACCGGTACAACTTCATCGTCCCGCCCAACGCCTGGGTGGACATGCAGATCCCCCGGGGCGTGTCGCACCAGTTCAACGCGGTGGGGCCGAACGCGGTGATCGACTCGGTGCACCCGGAGGAGTCGATCGAGACGCTGCGCGAGGGCATGTCCGGCTACCGGATGATGGCGCAGACGATCTTCCTGGCCGAGGAGCGCTCCGCGGCCACCACCTGCACCACCACCTGACCGCCGCCGCTCCGCCCCCACCCGACCGGCGCGGGGGCGGAGCGGGCGGGGTCCCGCGGACAGGGCGGGCACCCCGCCGCGGTGGGAGGGCAACCCGCTCGGCCATCGTGATGATGCCGCTTGACGAAGTGCCCGGTGCACGCTTCACTGAAATACCCCTGCACTGCCGAACACCATTCCACGCAATCACCCTCGCATTCTCCCGCCATTCGAGAGAGCGCTCTCTCGAATCCTGTCCCGAGAGGTGGGCTGTGAGCACACTTCGTCGATGGCGCCGAGCCGTGACCACCCCCGCGCTGGTCGTGGCGGCCTTCGCCGCCCTGACCGCCACCGCGGGCCCCGGTTCCGCCGCCCCCCTGCCCGAGCCGCGCGCCGACGTCGTGCGGGTCGCGGAATTCCTGGCCGAGTGCCCCGCGAGCCACCGGTTGCCCGACGACCCGATCGTCTTCCCGAACCAGCCCGGCGCCTCGCACATGCACAGCTTCTTCGGCAACCGCACCACCAACGCCGCCTCCACCCTGGAGTCGCTCCAGCGCGGCACCAGCACCTGCTCCCCCGGCATCGACCTGTCCTCATACTGGGTGCCGACGCTGTACCGGGGCGACCAGGTGGTCGAGCCGACCGGCACGACGTTCTACTACCTGGGCGAGGGCGTCGACGACGCCACGATCGCCCGGATCAAGCCCTTCCCGCCCGGCCTGCGCGTCGTGGCGGGCAACGCCATGGCGACCGGCGTCGACGACCCGTCGGTGCGCTCGCGCTGGTCGTGCCTGCACGCGGGGCAGGTCAACCCGGGCAAGGACTTCGTCACCTGTCCCAGCGGGTCCATGCTGGAGTCCTACTTGGACTTCCCGCAGTGCTGGAACGGCCGCGACCTCGACGCCGCCGACCACCGCTCGCACATGGCCTACCCGGTGGCGGGCACCTGCCCGGCCACCCACCCGGTGCCGGTGCCGAAGCTGCGCCAGGTGCTGCGCTACCCGGTGACCGGCGACCCGGCGACGCTGCGGCTGGCCTCCGGGCGCGGGTACACGATGCACGGCGACTTCTTCAACGCCTGGCCCGAGGACGAACTGGCCCGCCGGGTGCGCGACTGCATCAACCCGATCGTCAAGTGCGGCGCGAACGGGACCCCGTCGTGAGGCGCGCGCTCGGCGCCGCGACCGGCATCGCGGCCCTGCTGCTGACCACCTTGGTCCTCCCGGCCACCACCGCCCAGGCCGTCGAGTGCGGCACCGCCAACGCCGCGCTCCGGGCCCCGGTGACGGCCTCGTCGGTGGAACCGGGCACCCCGTTCACCGCCGACGCCGCCGTCGACGGCGACCCGGGGACCCGCTGGTCGAGCGACCACCAGAACACCGCGCAGTGGCTGCGGGTCGACCTCGGCTCCAGCAAGCGGGTCTGCGGGGTGACCCTGGCGTGGGAGGCCGCCTACTCCACGGCGTTCCGGCTGGAGGTCTCCACCGACGGCACGAGCTGGACCACCGCCTACTCCACCACCGACGGGCGCGGCGGGCAGCAGGAGCTGGCGCTGGACGCGACCGGCCGGTACGTGCGGCTGACCAGCACCGCCCGCGCCACCCAGTACGGCGTGTCGCTGTGGGAGTTCGCCATCCGCACCGCGAGCGGCACCGACTCCCCCAAGCTGCTTTCGTACGGCAAGCCCGCCTTCGCCTCCACCTACCAGGACAACGCGGGCTGCGGCGGCTGCACACCTGCCAAGGTCACCGACCTCAACCCCGCGACGCGGTGGGCGACGGCCGAGGGCACCGGCTGGGTCGACCCGGGGTGGATCTCCGTCGACCTCGGCGCGACCGCCCAGCTCAGCAGCGTCGTGCTGCAATGGGACCCGGCCTACGCCACCGCCTTCCAGGTGCAGACCTCGGCCACCGCGCAGCAGTGGACGACGGTCTACGAGACCACCACCGGGACCGGGTTCAAGCAGACCATCCCCGTCAGCGGGTCCGGCCGCTACGTGCGGGTGAACCTGCTCAAGCGCAGCGGCCCCTACGGCTACTCGCTGTGGGAGTTCCAGGTGTACGGCACCGGCGGCAACCCCACCGCGCCACCGGCACCCGCCCCCGACCCGGGCAACCCGCTGCGCCTGGTGTGGAGCGACGAGTTCAACACGACCGCGGGCACCAAGCCCGACAGCGCCAAGTGGCGCCCGGAGGTCGGCACCGGCCAGAACGCCGAGCTCCAGTTCTACACGAACAACAACAACGCCTTCACCGACGGCGGCGGCAACCTCGTCCTGGAGGCCCGCCGGGAGGTCACCCCCGGCTCGGCGTGCCCGGTGGACCCGGTCAGCGGCAGCGGCACCTGCCAGTACACCTCGGCGCGGCTGATCACCGAGGGCAAGGCGTCGTGGACCTACGGGCGGGTGGAGGCGCGGATCAAGGTCTCCGGCGGCAAGGGCCTGTGGCCCGCGTTCTGGATGCTCGGCGACGACATCTTCCGCGGCACGCCGTGGCCGGGCAGCGGTGAGATCGACATCATGGAGCACCTGGGCCGCGAGCCCAACACCGCCTACCAGACCATCCACGGCCCGGCCTACTTCGGCGGCGGCGGCATCGGCAAGCCGCTGGACATCGGCCGCGACGTCGCGGGCGAGTTCCACGTCTTCCGCGCCGACTGGACCAGCCGCGGCATCACCTTCAGCATCGACGGCACCCAGGTGCTCGCGATCGACAAGGCGACGGTGGAGGCGACCCGCGGGCCGTGGGTGTTCGACAAGCCGTTCTTCATCCTGCTCAACAACGCCGTGGGCGGCGACTGGCCGGGTCCGCCGGACGCGGGCACGGCGTTCCCGCAGCGCATGCTCGTCGACTACGTGCGGGTCTACCAGTAGCCGGTCGTGCGGGCCCGGTCCGGGCCGGGCCCGCACCCGGTATAAACGGCGGCATGGCGCGCAGAGCGGTCACCCTGGAGGAAGTGGCGAAGGCGGCCGGGGTCTCCCGCGCGACGGTGTCCCGGGTGGTCAACGGCGTGGCCTCGGTCGACCGGTCGCTGCGCGAGCAGGTGGAGGCGGCGATCAGCACCACCGGCTACGTCCCCAACCGCGCGGCCCGCTCCCTGGTCACCCGGCGCGCGGACGCGGTGGGGCTGCTGCTGCCCGAGGACGACGACACCTTCGACGACCCGCACTTCGCCCGGGTGATCCGCGGGCTGATGCCGGTGCTCAACCCCCTGGGCATCCACCTGGTCCTCACCGGCGCGCACCCCGGCTACCAGCACCGGGCCGTGGAGGACATCCGCCACAACCGCCTCGACGGCCTCGTCGTCCTGCACACCCACGACGACGACCCCTTCCCCGGCGCGCTGGCCCGCGACCACGTCCCGGCCGTCCTGGGCGGCAGGCCACCGCTGGGGGCCCGCATCACCCACGTCGACGTCGACCACGAGGCGGGCGCGGCGCTGGCGGTCGAGGCGCTGGTCGCCGCCGGGTCGACCCGGCTCGCCACGATCACCGGCCCGCTGCGCTCCCCCGCCGGGCGCGAGCGGTTGGCGGGTTTCCAGGCCGCGGCGGCCCGCCACGGCCTGCCCGAACCGCTCGTGGCCGAGGGCGACTTCACCCACGTCGGCGGCGCGCGGGCGGCCGAGGACCTGGCGGGTCGCCACTTCGACGGCCTGTTCGTGGCCTCGGACCTGATGGCGGTGGGCGCCCTGACGGTGCTGCGCAAGCACGGCCGCCGCGTGCCCCACGACGTCCGCGTCGTCGGCTTCGACGACAGCGCGGCGGCGTCCTCGGCGGACCCGCAGCTGACGACCGTGCGCCAACCGGTCGAGGACATGGGTTCCACCATGGCCCGCCTACTGGTCTCCCTGATCAACGACCCCGAGAGGGAGGTGGTATCGGTGGTGTTCGCCCCCGAACTGGTCACCCGCCAGTCCTGCTTCCCCGCCCCCCGGCCGTGATCCGCCGCGCCACCGCGGCCGATGAGGCGGACCTCCACTCGATCTGCCTGCTCACGGGGAGCCCGACCGGCACGGACGCGTCCGGGATGTACTCCGACCCCCGCCTGCTCGGCGCGGCGTACGCGGCCCCGTACCTGCACGCCCCGATGGCCCTGGGGTTCGTGGTGGAGGACGCCGAGGGCGTGGCGGGGTACGTGGTCGGCACGCCGGACACAGCCGCCTTCGAGGCGTGGTGCGCGGAATCGTGGTGGCCCGCCCTGCGCGAACGGCATCCCCTGACCACAGAGGACACACCCGACGCGGGCCTGGTCCGCCTCTTCCACAACCCCCCGACCGCGGACAGGTCACTCCTGGCCGACTACCCGGCCCACTTCCACATCGATCTGCTGCCCCGGGCCCAGGGCAACGGCTGGGGCCGCCGCCTCCTGACGACCCTCCTCGCCGCCCTGGCGGAGGCAGGCGCCCCCGGAGTTCACCTGGGGGCCAGCCGCCACAACACCCGCGCCCACGCCTTCTACGCCCACCTCGGCTTCACCCCCCACTCCCGCTCCGGCGACGCCCTGTACCTGGTCCGCCCTCTGGAGACCTCGGGCACACCGGGGAACGCGCCCACGTCCTAGGCGGCGCGGGTCGGTGGCGGGTCAGGTGGTGGTGGCGAGCAGGGCGTCGCCGGGGAGGTCGATGCCGATGATGCCGCCGGGGTTGACCACGACGGTGACATCGCGCAGGAGGGGCAGGAGGGCTCGCAGGGGGGTGCGCTGGGGTTCGGGGCCTGCGGGGACGTACTTCGGCGACGAGTAGACGGGGAGGACGTTGCGGCCGTCGGGGGCTTGGAGGATGGCGATGCCGCCGCCGGGGGCGGTGCCGACGAGGAAGTCGGTGTCGAGGGCAGCGCGCAGGGCGGCCTCGTAGGGGAGCCATTCCGCGGCCACCAGGTTGAGGACCGCCTCGAACTCGTTCTGGGGACCGGGCAGGCCCCGGCGGCGGGGGCTGGGCTTGTAGGCGTCGTTGACCCAGGTCTCACCGCTGAGGGTGCCGTCGGGGGCGACGGCGTAGCCGCCGAGCAGGACGGGCAGGGGCATGCCGTCGATGTAGCGGGGGTCGACGTCGGGGTCGGCGCAGTAGATCCAGCCGCCGGGGTTCTGCCGGGCCGCGGCGCGCATGCCGTCGGTGACCGGGGGCAAGCCGGGGTGGGGCAAGGGGCGGTCCGGGCGCGGGATGAGGTCCGGGTCGAAGGTGTGGAAGGCGGTGGTGGCCAGGCACTCGATCAGGTCCCGGTTGGGCACCGCCTCGATCCACGGAACCGGGAACCCGGCCAGGCCGAAGCGGGCGCCGATCAGCGCGCACACCCCCATGATGGCCACCGGGTCCTTGGCGGCGGAGATGGCGCGGCCCGGGTCGTGGGCGAGCTTGCTGGTGATCAGCAGCGCCTGCTCCCACGGCGTGCCGAGGGCGGCGACCTGGTCGGCCAGGGCGACCTCGTCCTGGTCGCGCAGCGCCAGGATCTCCGGGTGCGCGCCGGAGGCCGCCAGGGCCTGCGCGGTGCCGCCCGCCCCGCGGCGGAGCAGGGCGTCGAACACGGGGCTGACGCCGTCGACCCAGAACGTGCCGATCAGCGCCCGCGCCGGGGACGCGACGGCGCCGAGCAGGCCCACCGTCTCTGCGATGCGCGGTCCGCCGGTGACCCACCGGTCCAGCCAGCCCGCCGGGCGCCGGGGCAGGCCCGCCGCGGTGACCGCCGACGACCAGTCGTGCGCCTCGCGCACCAGCCGGTCGGTGCTGTGCAGGAGCGCGCCGGTCAGCGACCCGTCGTGCTTGACCAGGAAGACCTCCCCGATCGCGAACCCGACGTAGGCGCCGACGACGCTCTGCCACCGGTGCAACTCCGGGGTGGTGGGGCCGATGATGCCCCGGGTCGGGACGTCCCAGTAGCGGCCGCCCTCGCTGTCCCAGTACGCCTGGGCACCCGCGGGCCGGGGGCCGCTGCGCCCGCCCGCCACCCACGCCTTCGCCTCGCGCAGGGCGACCATGTCCTCCTCGCGCACCACCACGCCCGCCGCCTCGGCGTTGCGGACCTCCGCGAACAGCCCCTCGGGCCGCGGCCACCGGGTGACCGGCGGGCGCGGGCCGCGCTCGGGGTACTGGGCGAACTTCTCGATGAGGCTGGTCCGCAGCTCCGCGGGCTGCCGGTCGCCCCAGTTGACCCGCACGCCCACCGCGCCCGCGGGGTGCTCGGCCACCATCTCCAGCGCCTCGCGGAGGGCCATCGTCCGCCACTCGTCCACCGGCCAGGGGCAGCGCAGCACCGAGGAGAACGCGGGCAGCCAGGAGTCGCCGTCGGGTCCTGGCCGCGACCGCATGCCGGTCTCGTGGTCGATCGGCAGCCACACCTCGACGTCGAGGACCCCGGCGACCAGCTGGGGCGTGTCGAGCCACCCGCTGCCGTAGTAGTCGAGCACGCGGTCCGCCGGGGTCAGCGGCAGCGGCCCGCCCAGCCACATCGGGCCCGGGGTGTGGTCGGGGTTGCGCCGGTACTGGTCGGTGGTGCCCTCGCGCAGCCAGCCGAGCACCGCCCGCGTCGGCACGCCCAAGTGCCCGAACCGCTCGTGGTCCCACTCCGGGTCGAAGAACACGCCGTCCGCGGTGGGCGCGGGCCAGTCGGCGGGGATGCCGGTGCGCCACTGCGGGTCGCGCGGCGCGTACCGGCGCAGCGGGCCGCCGTCGTCGGGCACCTCGACGGCGGGGGTGGGGAAGATCGGGTCCGCCGGGTCGTCGTAGGGCACGTACCAGTCGCCGCCGATGAGCGCGACGTCGTCGAGGCGGACGTGCAGGGACAGCTCGCCGTGCTGCTCGGCGATCCAGGCTCGGGCGCGCTGGACGGCGTCGTCGCGGGTCATCGGGTTCCCTCCGCGGGGTGGCGCAGGCCGGTGGTGAGCCACCGGCGGAAAGCGGGCAGGTCGACGTCTTCGCAGGTGCGCACCAGGTGCCCGGCCGGGTCGCGCGCCAGTCGACCGTCCACGAGCGACACGCGGTCGCGGAGCAGGTCGACGAACGGCAGTTGCAGCGCGGCGGCCATGGCCAGGGCGGGCCCCTGCGCAGAGGACAGGCGTTCGGGGTTGGGGGCGAGCACGCGCGCCCACCCGGGGTCGATCAGCTCACCGGTCGTCGGGGTGCCCGCCGCGGCGGCCGCGAGGACGAGCTTGGGCAACTCGGCGGTGGCCAGGACGTCAGCGAAGGCCTCGGGGTCGGCCAGGGGGTTGATGTCGTGCGCCCCGCCGGACAGCGTGGCGACGACGCGGGCGCGCAGGTCGGGCAGTTCGGTGAGCGCCCGCGCGAGGTTGGTGGCCGGGCCGAGCACCACCCACCGCACCGGCCCCTCCCCCGCGCACGCCGCCGCGACGGCCGCGGGCAGGTCGGCGCCCGGCTCCTCGACCCCCTCGGGCACCAGACCGGCCACGTCGGACCCGGCGGCCGTGATCCCGCCGGTCACGACCGGGACCTCACCGCGGCCCAGCACGTCCAGCAGGTGCCGCACGAACCGGGCGCGCTCCCCCGGCATGGCCACGACCAGCGCGAGCGCGGGCTCGGCGGCGGCCAGCACGAGCGCCACGGCGGCCGCCGGGTCCGCCCCCGCGTCGGTGTCGACGACCAGCGGCGCCCCGCGCTGCGACGGCGGGAACGGCGTGCCGGACACGGTCTGCGGCAGGCCGAACCGCGCCAGGTCCACCAGCTCCCGGCGTTCGCGGTTCAACTCCTCGCTCACCCGCGCTCCTCCCTCATCCGCCCCTCGTACCCGCTCCGCACGACCCGGTGGCCGGGGTCCGCGGCGAGGTCGTCGTGCATGTGGGCGTCGACGATCGGCGCGGCGTGCTCGCCCGCCGTGTCCTCGACGGGCTGGTCGCGCTGCTCCTGGGGCGCCCGGCCGTAGCCGCCGTCGTCCTCGACCTCGGTGTGGGCGGTGTCGTCGGTGTAGTCCTCCGACAGCAACCGCACGTCGCGGGCGTCGGCGGGCAACCGGGCGAGCTGCCCGGTCTGCGGGTCGGCGAAGGCCACCCCGTCCTCGGTGTGCACGACCCGCACGACGTGCCCGGTGGTGTGGCCGTCGGCGTCGGTGTACCGGAACGCCACGGCCCCGCGCGCCCCCTCGGGGGTGCTGCGCATCGCCGCGGTGACGCCGTCGAGGTCGTGGTGGCTGGTCCACGTGCCGCCCAATGCGTCCCGCACCCGGCTGAGCCTGCCCTCGGCGGCCACGTCCTCCGGGCGCGTCGGCCGGGCCTGCACCGGCTCCCCGGCGCGCCCGCGCTCCTCGGCGATCAGGGCCTCGACGCAGTTGGTGCGGTACCCGTCCTCGACGGGCCGGTCGGCGTTGTGGGCGTTGATGTCGCCGTACCCGGGGAAGTGCTTGTCCAGGAACTCCTGCCACGCCGGCTCCGACCCGGTCCCCGCGTGCACCGCAGGCTCGGTCAGCGGGTCACCGGGGCGGGCGAGGTCCGCCGGGGCGTCGTGGCCGCTGAGGGTGTCCTGGATACCGCGGAACCGGTCGGCGGGCACCGCCTCCCGCTTCGGCTCGTCCGCGCTGTCGCCCGCTGCGTCCTCGCGGCCGTCGTGGGCGGCATCGCGGTCAGGGGCGGCGTCGTCGGGATGGGCGGCGTTGTCGTGAGCCGCGTCGCCGTGCAGGCCGCTGCTGGGAGCGTCCTCGCGCGTGCTGTCGTCACTCCGGCGGGCGGTATCGGTGTGCGGGGCGGTGCTGTCGTCGTCCTCGTGGTGGGGAGTGCTGTCGGTGGGTGGGCCCTGAGCACTGGCCGCGGCGGCTGCGGCTTCCTCGCGTTCCCTGACGTGGGTGGGTCGCAGGTCGACCTGGGGTTGTTCGACCGGGCTGGGGTTCTCCAGCCCCTCGGGGTGGGCGGGGGCGTTCGCCCGCTCCCCACCCAGGTAGTGCGGGTTCGGTTCGAACTCCCCCAGCCAGCGCTTGCCGCTGGCGTCCGTCCAGATCTTGTGCCACCCCTCGACGTGCCGGAAGTCGACGCCGCCGGGGAAGATGACCTCCTTCTCCCGCCACTGGGTCCCGGCGGTGAGCCCGGCCCGCTGCTGGGTGTGGTCGGTGTGGATGCCGCCCGGCGCCTTGACCCGGTAGACGAACCCCTCGGACTTCGCCCCGAACCCCAGCGCGATGGTGGGCGAGGTCGACGTGCTGACGTACCCGTTGGTCTGCCCGCCGATGTGCGCCTTGAGGTCGACCGGCCCGTGCGGGTCCACGGGGGCGAAACCGCCCGCCTCGGCGATCTGCGTGGGCGTCCGGGAATCCCCCCGCCACAACGTCTGCGAGTCGTCCCGCCAGTCCGGCGCGTGCCTGTACACCGGTTCCACCCCGGACGAGTCCGCGCCCACGTCGTGCACCGCGACCCGGCCGGGGTTCGCGCCCGGGTCATACCCGCTGACGTCGTGGCGCCCCACGTAGTCCTGCGACGGGTGGTACCCGGGCGGGCGGATCTGCTCGTAGTCCCACTCGTTCTGCGGTTGCCGAGGCGGATGCCCCTGGCGAGGGTCCGCACCTCCCGCGCGGTCCGGCCCAGGACCTTGCTGGTGACCGCTGGCTTGACCCTGACCCGGCGGAGGGTCGACGGGACCAGCCCCGGGGTGCCCTGGCCGCGAGTCTCCTGGTGCGTCGAAGGACCGGTGGGCGGGATCGGGGAACGCGCCACCGGGGTGGGAGGGCCCGTGCCGCTGCCCGGGGTCTTGCTGCCCGGCCCAGGCCTGATGCGGCCGAGGCCCCTGCTCCCGGGGATCGGGGAACGGCCGCTGCCCAGTCGCCCGGGGATCACCGGCGAAGTCCTGACCACCGCGGTGCTGACCGGGGCCCGGGTGCTGCGCCGGACCGGCGTGCTGGGCAGGTCCGACGTGCTGGTCAGGTCCGGTGTGCTGCCCGGGAACCGGGAAGTGCCCGGAACCGGAGGGCCGCCCGAGACCAGGGTGCTGCCCGGGTCCTGGATGCTGTCCCGGGCCGAACTGCTGCTCACGGCCGGACCGGTGCCCCGCACCCGGGTGTGGGGCAGGCCCGGAACGCCGGTCAGGATCGAAGTGCTGCCCAGGAACCGGTGGGCGCACCGCACCCGAGTCCTGCCGACCACCGTGCTGCCCGGCGCCCGGCTGCTGCCTGGAACCCGTGTGCTGCGCTGAACCCGCGGGCTGCGCCGCACCAGATCGCTGTCCAGGTCCGAACTGCTGCCCAGCAGCAGGATGCTGGCCTGCACCGAACTGTGGTGCCACACCTGACTGTCGCCCAGGGCCGAGGTGCGGACCAGAACCCGGTTGCCGTCCAGGGTCGACCTGCGCCCCACGGCCAGGCTGCTGCCCAGGACCGGGCTGTGGGCCGCCCATCCGCTGCCCGAGGCCGTGGCCCGCCCCGGCCTGCCCAGGCGCGCCACCCGCTCCCTGCGCACCGGGGCCGAACCCGGTGGGTCGAGCCGCCTGCGGCCCTGGGGAATGGCCCATGCCGGGTCCACCAGGAACAGGTGCACCGCCCTGAGCCCCGGGACTGCCGAACGGTGTCCCGCCACCCCGCGGGCCCGATCCACCGGGCACCGGCCCACTGAGGCCAGCCCCTCCAGCAGCGGGGCGCGCGACGCCACCCGCCGAGTGCGAACCACCCGCAGCGCCACCTCCCGCACCGGGGGCACCACTCGCGGAGGCTCCACGCGAACCCGAGCCGCCGGCACCGCCGGGGCTTCCAGCGGAACGCGCGGCAGACGCACCCGAACCGGGCGCACCCGCGGTCCCGCCTCCCGGGCGAGGGGCACCAGCGCCAGCACCAACCCCTCCCGCAGGAGGACGTGAACTCGACCCACCAGTACCGCTGCCGGGGCCTCCGGCGGCGGGTCGCGCAGCGCCACCGGGATTACTCGCTGCGATGGGTGCGCCGGTTCCCGGACGACCCGCTGCGGTGGCGCCGCCCGGTGTCCCGGGGGTGGCGCCCTGGGCGTGTGCGGGCTGGGCGGCCGGGGTCGCACCCGGGCGGGTGGAGCTGGTGGTTCCGGTGGGTGGGCTGGTGGATCGAGCCGAGGCGTGGGGGGTGGTTGTTCGTGGGGGTTGGGCGCCGCCCGGAGGCGTTGTGATGGTGCTAGGGGTTCCGGGGCGGGCGCCCGCGTTCGTGGTTGCTGGGGCTTGGGATCCAGCGGGGGCGGGAGCGCGGGAGGGAGCGGCCGCTGTCGGTGCGGGGGACGCAGTGGGCCGGGTGGTGGCCGCGGTGGCCTGGGTGGGTTGCCTGGCGTCCCGGCCCAGCTTGTCCATAGTGGACGCGGAAGTGCTGTCGGTCGCTCGGGCGGCTTGTGCGCTGGACTTGGTCTTGTCGCCCGCGCCCTCGGCAGCGGAGGCGGCGCCTTCGACCGAGGTGCGGGCTCGGGCGATGGCGGCGTCGGCGGGGCCCATGGCGGCTTGGCCGAAGACGCCCGCGCTGTCGGCGCTGGCGCCGATGTTGAGCTTGCCGAGGACGCCACCGCGGAGGCGGGCGGCGCGGTCGGTGATGCGGCCGCCCAGGGACTCGACGCTGTCCGGGTCCATCCCGGTGGTGCCGGGACCCGCGGACCGGCCCGCGCCGCCGGGGGTGGCGGTGCCGCCGGTGTGGTGGGTGCCCGGCCCGGCGGAGCCAGGGTGCCGGGAGCGGCCGGGCATCAGCGCTGGGGCGGCGGGTCGGAGGGCTGCACGGCGTCGTAGGCGCCCTTGGCCATGCCCGCGGCGTCGACGGCGGTGGAGAACTTCTCCATCCCCTTCGACAGCTCGTCCATCTTGGTGGCGAGCTTGGTGATGCGCCCGCCCATCCGGCTCATGGCCTGGGCCAGCTTGCCGAGCCTGCCCGCGATCTTGGTGGCTAGGGAGGCGGCGCGGACGCCCGCGTACCCGGCGTAGGCGGCGATGGAGCCACCCGCGGTCGGGACGGCGGAGGCCGCGGCGATCAGGGCCCCCGCGACCAGCTCACCGACGAGGTCGGAGATCCAGCCGAACACCATCGAGCGCAGCTCGCACACCAGCATCCCGGACAGCGCGTAGACCGACGCCGTGCCGTCCATCGTCTTGCCCAGCGCCTCGAACTGGCCCGCGAGCTCGTCCATCCCGCCGTGGAAGGCCGCGCCGGACTCACCACCCCAGTCCGCGGCCGCCCCGACGTCCTGGCGGTGCTCCTCGGCGACCTGACGCATCTCCAGCGCGGCCTGCTTGAGCTGGTCGACATTCGCGTTGATCTCGTCGGGGTTGCCCAGCAGCGCGTCCAGCGGCTCGCGCAGGAAGTCCACGTGCTCCAGCAGCCAGCCGACCCCGGCCGAGGCCACGGCCGCGAGCGGGTTGGCCAGCGTGGCCACCGAGTCGATGACCACCCCGGCGCCGCCGAGCGCCACGTCGACGACGTCGGGCCCCTCCCCCTCGGCGTCGCTGGTCAGCGAGTCGACGAACCCCGCGACGCTGTCCACCACCCCGGCCCCCGTGGACCACGTGGTGGTGCCCTGCTCCTCGCTCATCGGTCAGCCCCCCAGGCCGTTCTCCTCAGCGGCCCCGCCGCAGGATCGGGTCGTCGCTGAAATCCCCGTCGTCACCGGCCGGGCGCGGCGGCGGCGGCACGTCGTCCTCCCCCGGCGCGGGCAGGTAGTCGGTGATCACCCGCAGCGTCTCGGAACCCCCCTCGCCCACGCCCTCGAAGGCCTCGACGACCTTCGCGGCCGCGGCCCGCTGCGCCGCCCGCGCGGTCGCCATGATCTCGGCGGCCAACCGCTCCGGCGACCGCCGCGCCGCCTCCGGCCCGAGCCGCAGCCCCTCCAGGGCACCGTTCGGCGACACGCGCACCGACACCGCGCCGTCCGCGGAGGACGCGGCCCCGCCTGCCCGCGACAGCTCGTCCCGCAACCGCTCCGAGCGTTCCTTGGCATCGGCCACACGCACCTCGAAGTCGCGCAGCCACTCATCCGGGCTCTTCACCGTGGTCCATCCCCCCGTGCACGGCCCCTCCCCAAGGACCTCGCCGGGAGCCTACAACCCCCCACCGACAGGAAACCCCGACACCCCGAAAACCCCTCGCGACGAGGGCCCGACAGCGCGGGAACTCAGCCTTGGGGGCTGTGTGAGCGGGAGGCTCAGCTCGTGGCCGGGGGGCGGTCGCCGGACTTGCGCTGCTTGCGCAGGGTGGCCGTGACGACGCCCAAGCCCGCGAGCAGGACGCCGATGTCGTCGATGAGGATGGGGTCGGGGAGGGCGTCGACGGGGAACACGGCGTAGGCGGTGGAGGCCCAGAAGGCGAACTTGGCGGGGAAGGGGGTGTCCGGGCTGCGGATCACCTTGTACTTGCGCCACAGGAGGAACAGCAGGACCAGGACCACGACGGCGGCCAGGACGAGCAGGGCGATGAGGACGCCCTCCCAGGTGATCGACACGGTGGGGCTCCGGTGGGGTCGGGAGATCACCACGGTACCGGAGCGGGCGGCCGAGATGGGCAGAATGGCGGAATGCGGATAGCACCGTTATCCCGATAGTGTGACGATCCGATTCGGCGAGGAGCGGAGGACGGTCACATGCGCAGGACACTCGTGGTCGCCGTGGTGGCGGGGGTGGCCCTGGTCGGGGCAGCGGCCCCGGTGGCGGCGGCGCCGGGCGGCGGGCACGGCGGGGTGCGGGAGTTGCCGCTGCCCAACGGGAAGACCTGGGTGAGCGGGTTGCACTCCACCGGTTCCGGGATCGTGTACGGGGATGTCTCGGGGGCGGGCGGGACGTACGGGGTCGTGTGGGAGCGGGGGCGGGCGCGGGTCATCGAGGCGTCGGCGGCGGACAGCCGGATCGAGTCGGTGAGCGAGGACGGGGTGGTGGCCGGGTCCTACTCGACGCACGGGGATGGCGTCCCGCGAGCCGCGGTGTGGGTCGGGGAGCGCCGCGTCGACCTGGGGCTGCGGGGATCGCGGCCGAGCGTGGCGCGGGTAGACCGGGACGGAGACGTGCTGGTGACCTCCTACACCGAGGAGGCGTACGGGGTGGTGTCGGTGTGGCACAAGGGTCGGGAGCACGTCCTTGCCAACGGCACCGCCTACCTCGCGGGCGACCCGGTGTTCGGCCCGGCGGGGCACACCTTGATCGGCACCATGGCGGCCGACGGCGGGGTGACCTACCGGATCTGGGACGCGCGCGGGCGCCTGGTGGCGGAACTGCCGCAGGACGAGCGGTTCGGGTACCTGCGGCCGCACAGCATCAACAGCCGGGGGCAGGCCGTGTTCGACACGTTCTCGCCGGGTTCCGCTCGCGCGGTGGTCGCGCTGTGGGACGGCCGCGCGTGGGTCGAGGTCGTCGGCTTCCCCGGCTCGGGCGGCGACACCCACCTAGGCGGCTACGAGGGCACCCGGGCGATCAACGACGACGGCGAGGTCGGCGCGGTGGCGGGACTCGGGCCCAGCGGGCCGAACCACGTCATCCGGTGGCGCGCGGGCGTGGTGACCGACCTCAGCCCGGACGTGGCCGCGGGCGGGTACGCGGTCATCGCGGGCATCAACGACCGCGGCGACGTCGGCTTCCGGGCGTGCACCGACACCACCTGGCTGAGCTGCCGGTCGCGGGTCGTCGACCGCAAGGGGCGCACGACGGTGCTGCGCGGCCTGACCGAGCCGCACCTGGCGGGCATCGACGACCTCGTGCCGAACCGGTCCGCCGCCGTGGGCCGCACGTTCGCCGACGACGCCCCCGACCGCGTCTTCACCGAGCAGGGCCTGGGGCCGATCGGTTCAGGCCGTTCGTGAGCCTCGACCGGGAAGCCGGAGACCGCGTTCGGAGCGGGGGACCTCGGGGCGGTGCTTGGGGTTTTGGCTTGCGCAAAGCTGAAGAGCGAGGGATTTTGCGTGCCCCAGCGGGGTGGGGTCAGGCCTTGGTTCTGGTGAGGCGGACCGAGGTGATGGCGTGGTGGGCCACCTCGACGACCTCGAAGGTCCAGCCGGAGACGTCGACCTTGTCGCCGGGGGCGGTGGGGATGCGGCCGAGGAGGATGAGGATGAGGCCCGCGATGGTGGTGTAGTCGCCCTGGGGGGCGGTGGCGAGGTCGACGCCGAGGTCGGGGAGGTCGTGGGCGGGGAAGGTGCCGGGGAGGACGTAGGTGCCCGGGGCGGGGCGCTGGACGGTGGTGAGGTCGTCGTCGGCTTCGTCGTAGATCTCGCCGACGATCTCCTCCAGGAGGTCTTCGAGGGTCACGATGCCCGCGACGGCGCCGTGCTCGTCGACGACGACGGCGAGCTGCTCGCGCTCGGCCTTGAAGCGGCGCAGGGCGTCGGAGACGCGGACGGAGTCGGGGAAGACGAGGGCCTCGCGGGCGACCTGGGCGAGGTCGGCGGTGTCGTCGAGCAGGTCGCGCAGGTGGACGACACCGACGAGGTCGTCGAGGTGGCCGCCGCGGGCGATGGGGGCGCGGGAGTGGCCGGAGGAGGCCAGGCGGGCGCGGGCGGTGGGCACCGGCTCGGTGGTGTCGAGGGTCAGCACCGCGCGGCGGGGCACCAGGACCTCGCGCAGCAGCCGCTCGTGGATCTCCAGGGCGCCGGTGATGATCATGCGCTGCTCGGCGTTGAGGCCGCGCTGGGCGGTGACCAGCTCGCGCAGCTCGTCCGGCGACATCTGGTCGCCGTCGACCTCGGGCTTGCCGCCCAGGAGCCGGACCACGGCGTCGGTGGACCTGCTCAGCAACCACACCACCGGCCGGGAGATGGTGGAGAGCACGTCGAGCGGCTTGGCGACCAGCAGGGCCCAGCGCAGCGAGTACTGCATCGCCAGCCGCTTCGGGGCGAGCTCGCCGAACACCAGGGTGAGGAAGGTCAGCACGATCGTGACCAGCGCCACCGCGACCGCGTTCGCCGCGCCGCCCAGGAAGCCCAGCAGCGGGGTCACCGGCTCGGCCAGCGACACCGCTGCGGTGGCCGAGGCGAGGAAGCCCGCGAGGGTGATGCCGATCTGGATGGTGGCCAGGAACCGGTTCGGGTCGCGGGCCAGCCGCACCAGGGTGCGCACCCCGGAGCGGCCCTCCCGCTCGAGCGCGCGCAGCTGGCCCTCCCGCAGCGAGATCAGCGCCATCTCGCTGCCCGCGAACAGGGCGTTGAACAGGACCAGCACCGCCACCAGGATCACATCGGACCAGTACCCGCCCATTACCACCCCTCGCTCGGCCGCTGACCCCAGCCTACGGGACCGGGACCGCGGAGGGGCGCTAGCACAGCCGGGCCCCGAATCCCAACCCGCTCACGGTGCGGGACGATTTGGAGGGCGCGGCCCCCTCGGTCGACTGTGGACGGCAGCGGTAGATCACCGCTGGTCGAGGTGAGAGGGAGTCATGGCCGAGGAGAGCGGGACGGTGCAGGCGCTGCCGGAGAAGCCCAAGCGCGGGCGGGGTCCGGTGATCGGTGCCGTCGTGGTGGTGGTGCTCGTCGTCGTGGGGTTGGTGGTGTGGCTCACCCGCGGCGGCGACGACGCCGGTGCGGGCAGGACCACGGTGAAGATCGGGACGACCGAGGCGGCGGCGCCGTACTGGACGGTGTTCAAGCAGTTGGCGGGCGAGCAGGGCATCGACCTGCAGGTGGTGAACTTCAGCGACTACACGCAGGCGAACCCTGCGCTGGCGCAGGGGCAGATCGACCTCAACCTGTTCCAGCACCTGCTGTTCCTGGCGAACTACGACGTCTCCGCGGGCCAGGACCTGACGCCGATCGCGTCGACCTACGTGGTGCCGCTGTCGCTGTACTCGCAGAAGCACGGCACCGTCGCGGAGATCCCGCGGGGCGGTACCGTGGCGATCCCCAACGACCCGACCAACCAGGCGCGCGCGCTGCTCGTGCTGCAGAAGGCCGGGCTGGTCGCGCTCAAGGGCGGCGGCACCGTGCTGTCCACCCCCGCCGAGATCGACGCCGCCGCCTCCAAGGTCACCGTCACCCCGGTCGACGCCGCGCAGACCGTCAATGCGCTGTCCAGTGTGGATGGTGCGATCGTCAACAACAACTTCGCGCTCAACGGCGGGCTCGACCCGTCCAAGGCGCTGTTCGGCGACGACCCGAAGGACCCCACCGCGGAGCCGTACATCAACGCGATCGTGGCCCGGTCGGCCGACAAGGACAACCCCACCTACGCCAAGGTCGTGCAGATCTACAAGGACCAGCGGGTCGCGGAGAAGGTGCAGGCCGAGTCCAAGGGCACCTCGGTGCTCGTCGACCGCCCCGCCGGTGAGCTGCGCGACATCCTGGCGCGGCTGACCGAGACCATCCGCGCGGCCAGGTGAGCCCGCTGATCGAGTTCCGCGGTGTCACCAAGTCCTTCGGTGGCACCGCGGCGCTCTCGGACGTGGACCTGGCGGTGGAGGCGGGCGAGGTGTTCGCCGTCATCGGGCACTCGGGCGCGGGCAAGAGCACCCTGGTGCGCCTGGTGAACGCCCTGGAGAAGGTGACCTCGGGGTCGCTGCTCGTTGACGGGGTGGACATCACCACCCTGCCCGAGCGGCGGCTGCGGGAGGTGCGGCTGGGCATCGGCATGGTGTTCCAGCAGTTCAACCTGTTCCGCTCCCGCACGGTGTTCGCCAACGTCGCCTACCCGCTCAAGGTCGCGGGCTGGGCGAAGGCGGACCGGGCGGAGCGGGTCACCGAGCTGCTGAACTTCGTCGGCCTGGTCGACAAGGCCTGGCAGTACCCCGACCAGCTCTCCGGCGGGCAGAAGCAGCGGGTCGGCATCGCCAGGGCGCTGGCGACCAACCCGCGCATCCTGCTGGCCGACGAGGCCACCTCCGCGCTGGACCCGGAGACCACCGGGGAGGTGCTGCGGCTGCTCAAGCGGGTCAACACCGAGTTCGGGGTGACGATCGTGGTGATCACCCACGAGATGGAGGTCGTCCGCGAGATCGCCGACCGGGTCGCGGTGCTGGAGGGCGGCCGGGTGGTCGAGGTGGGCCCGCTGCACGAGGTGTTCGCCGACCCCCGGCAGCGCATCACCCAGCGGTTCGTGCAGACCGTGCTGCGCGACCGGCCCGACGCCGAGGCGCTGGCCCGGTTGCGCGAGCGCCACCCCGGTCGGCTGGTGACCGCGCGGCTGCGCGACGACCAGCGGATCGGCGCGGTGCTGTCCGCGGCGGGCAGCCGCGGCGTGCGGTTCGAGGTCGTGCACGGGGCGGTGCGGGAGCTGGGCGCGGCGTCGTTCGGCAGCCTCACCCTGGAGCTGGTCGGGCCGGACGACGGCGTGGCCGAGGTGGTGGCCGGGCTGCGCGCGGTCACCGAGGTCGAGGAGGTGGGCCGGTGAGCACCGACTGGGGCACATTGGGGCCGGTGCTGCTGGACTCGGTCGGGCAGACGCTGTGGATGGTGGCCGCCACGCTCGTCGCGGGCGGGTTCCTCGGCCTGCTGCTGGGCACCGCGCTGTACGTGACCCGGCCGGGCGGCATCCTGCCCAACCGGGTGGTGCACGTGGTGCTGAACGTGGTCGTCAACGTGGTGCGGCCGATCCCGTTCATCATCTTCATCACCGCCATCGGGCCGGTGACGATCGCCGTGGTGGGCACCCAGCTGGGCACCGGGGCCGCGACGTTCGCGCTCATCGCCGCGGCCACGTTCGGCATCTCGCGGATCGTGGAGCAGAACCTGGTCACCATCGACGAGGGCGTCATCGAGGCGGCGCGGGCGATGGGCGCCTCGCCGTGGCGGATCATCAGCACGCTGCTGGTGCCCGAGGCGCTGGGGCCGCTGATCCTGGGCTACACCTTCGTGTTCGTGGCGGTGGTGGACATGTCCGCGGTCGCGGGCGCGGTCGGCGGCGGCGGGCTGGGCGACTTCGCCATCGTCTACGGCTACCAGCGCTTCGACTGGGCGGTGACCGGGGTGGCGGTGGCGATCATCGTGGTGCTGGTGCAGCTGGCGCAGTTCACCGGCAACCGCTTGGCCCGCCGGGTCCTGCGGCGGGGTTAGGACGACACCGGTCAGGCGCAGAAGTCCGCCGCGGTGCGGGCGAGCACGTCGGTGAGCCGGTCCAGCGAGGCCAGGTCGACGTGCTCGTCCGCGGCGTGCGCGCCACCGCCGTCGACGCCGAACAGCGCGCACGGGATGCCCGCGCCGTCGAGCAGGGCGCAGTCGGTCCAGAACGGCTCGCCGCGCACGGCGGGCGGGTGCCCGAGCACCTGCTCGGCGTGGTGGAGCAGGGCGCGCACCACCGGGGAGCCCTCGTCGGCCTGGAAGGGCGCCCGGTGCAGGCCGGGGCGCAGCTCGGCGCGGAAGTCGGGGACGGTGGCGGCCAGCGCGTCCAGCAGGGCGGTCAGCTCGGCGGTGACGACCTCCCGGGTCTCGCCGGGGACCGTGCGCCGCTCCACCACGACCCGGCACCGCGCCGGGTAGCTCGACGCCTCCTCTCCCCCGCTGATCAGCGAGGCGTGGACGGTGCCGGTGCCCAGCAGCGGGTGGGCGGGTCCGGCGGCGAGCGCGCGGCCCAGCCCCTCCAGCGCCACGAGGAAGTGCCCGGCCTTGGCGATGGCGTCGACGCCCAGGTCGGGTCGGGATCCGTGCGCGGCGCGGCCGAGCACGTCGACCTCGAACCAGGCGAACCCCTTGTGCGCGACGGTCACCTCCAGGTGGCTGGGCTCGGTGACGACCGCGGCGTCGGCGGTGAACGAGGCCAGCACCTCCTCGGTGCCCGCGCTGGCGTGCTCCTCGTCGGCCACGCAGGCGACCAGCACGTCCCCGCGCAGGGGCGCGGCGCTCGCGCGGGCGGCGGCGACCATCATGGCGGCGACGCCGCCCTTCATGTCGAAGGTGCCGCGGCCGTGCATGCGCCCGTCCCGGACCACCGGGTCCAGGGCGTCGCCGTCGAAGGAGGCGGTGGCGACGGTGTCGAGGTGGCCGTTGAACATCAGCGAGCGACCGCCGCCGGTGCCGCGGGCGACGGCGACCACGGAGGGGCGGCCGGGGCGCCGTTCGAGGCGGTGCACCTCGAAGCCGCGGGCGGCGAACCACGCGGCGCAGAAGTCGGCGGTGGCCGACTCCCCCGCCCCGCCGGGCACCAGGTCGGGGTTCACCGAGTCGAGGGCGACGAGCTGGGCCAGCAGGGCGGCCGGTTCGGACAGCACGGCGGTCAGCGGGTGGGGTGCGGGTTGGCGTCGCGGCCCTCGGTGCTCAGCAGCACCACGACCGAGCCGGGGCCCAGGCCCAGGCCCCCCGTGGGCAGCACCGCGCGCAGGCCCGCGAGGGTGGCGGCGCCGCACGGCCCGGAGGACAGCCCGGCGGCGGCGAGGTCTTCGGCGGCGCGGGCGCTGTCGGCGTCGGTGACGGCGACCGCGGCGTCGAGGCCGTCGCGCAGGTAGGGCCACGCGGTGCTCGACGGGGTGCCCGCGTTGAGCCCGGCCATGATCGTCGGCGTGGTGGGGACGCTGGTGGGCGCCCCCGCCCGCAGGCTCTCCAGCACGCACGCCGCGGCGGCTGTCTCCACCCCCAGCAGCGCCGGGGCGTGCCCGTCCGGGCGGCTGCGGTAGTGGGTGATCACCGCTTGGGCCAGCGACCCCACGCCCACGGGGACGCCCACGAGGTCGGGCCCGACCACGCCGAGGGCGGCCAACTGCTCGTCGACCTCGTGGCACAGCGTGGAGTAGCCCTCGACGATCCACCCGGGGATCTCCTCGTACCCCGGCCAGGCGGTGTCCTGCACCAGCACGCGACCAGGCGCCTCGGCGGCAGCGGCCGCGGCGCGCACCGCGTCGTCGTAGGAGCCGTCGACGGCGGTCACCTCCGCCTGCTCGTCCGCGATGGCCGCGACCGCTCGGGCGTGCACGCCGCGCGGGACGAACACGTGCGCCCGCTGCCCGCGCAGCCGCGCCATGCGCGCCACGGCCCGGCCGTGGTTGCCGTCGGTGGCGGTGACGAGCGTGAGCGAGGCGCCGCCGGCCGCGGCGATGACGCGGTGCACGGCCCAGGACGCGCCGAGGGCCTTGAAGGCGGGCAGGCCCAGGCGGCTCGACTCGTCCTTGACCAGGACCCGGCCCACCCCCAGCTCGCTGGCGAGGCCGGGCACCTCCACCAGCGGGGTCGGGGCGTAGCCGGGCAGCCCGGCGTGGAAGGCGCGGACGGCGCCGGGCGCGGGGGCGCACCGCCACGAGCGGGCGGCGGCGCGGACGAGCGGGGCGGCGGCGGTCGTGGTCACCCGACCAGCGTGGACGGCGTCGTCGCATCGGTCCAGCGGAACTCTTCGACCTATAGTCATCGGGAAACCCGAACAATGGGCCAGCCACCGGAACCCCGGACATTGGACGCCACCCGTGTACGACCTGCACCGCCTGCGCCTGCTGCGCGAGCTCAAGCACCGGGGCACGCTGTCGGCGGTGGCCGCCGCCCTGTCCTACGCCCCGTCGTCGGTGTCGCAGCAGTTGTCGCAACTGGAGGCGGAGGTGGGCGTGCCGCTGCTGGAGAGGGTGGGGCGGCGGGTGCGGCTGACCCCGCAGGCGGAGATCCTGGTGGCGCACACCGAGGCCGTGCTGGAACGGCTGGAGCGCGCCGGGGCGGAGATCGCCGCCTCGCAGCACGAGGTGGCCGGGACGCTGCGGATCGCCTCGTTCCAGACCGCCGCGCTGGCACTGGTGCCCACCGCGCTCGACCGGCTGCGCACGGCGCACCCGGGGCTGCGGGTGCACGTGCGGCACATGGAGCCGGAGGAGGCGCTGCCCGCCCTGCTCGCCAGGGACTTCGACCTCGCGCTGGCCGAGGAGTACCCGGGCAACCCCGGCCCGCGCCCGGCGGAGCTGGAGCAGGAGGACCTGCTGGAGGACCCGATGCACCTGGCCGTGCCCACCGGGCTGCGCACCCCGGCCGACCCGGGGGCGGCGCTGCGGTCGCTGTCCGGGCGGGCGTGGGTGATGGAGCCCGCGGGCACCCCGGCGCGGCACTGGGCCACGGCGCTGTGCCGCACCGCCGGGTTCGAGCCCGACGTGCGGTTCGAGACCACGGACCTGCTGCTGCACCTTCGGCTGGTCGAGCAGGGGCACGCGGTGGGGTTCCTGCCGGAGCTGACCTGGGGCGGGGTGCGCCCGGCGGCGCGCCTGCACCCGCTGCCGCGCGGGCAGGACCGGCGGCGGCTGTTCACGGTGGTGCGGCGGGGGCGGGGCGCGCACCCGGCGGTCCAGGCCTTCCGGGAGGCGCTGCGGCAGGTCGTGGCGGACGGGTGACCCCGGCAGGCAGGACTGCGAGCGGGCCGGGCCACCCGATGAGTCCGGGCGGGTGAGGCGGGTGGGCCGCGCCGGGGTGCCCCGACGCGGCCCGCCCGGACCTCAGGCCACGCGCTCCAGGGCGGCGTAGTAGCCGCCGGACTGGCCCGCGGCGTTGGGGTGGTAGGACTCGTCAACCGGGAAGGTGACGCTGTTGAGCCAGCGGGCGCCGGAGGCGCAGATCTCGTGGCCCGCGAACGCGGTGCGGCCGTCGACGAAGGTGAAGCCGTGCGCGGCGGCGCGGGCGGCGATGACGTTGGCGAGCACGTCGGAGGAGGTGTTCACCGCGGCCCGCTTGGTCTCGCTCAGGCCGATCGAGCAGGACCCGCCGAGCTGGTAGATGTGCGGGTAGCCGACCACCACCACGCGGGCGCCGGGGGCGCGGGTGCGGATGGCGTTGTAGACGTTGTCCAGCCGCCCGGGCAGGGTGGTGCGGGCGAAGTTCTGCGCCTCGGTGTTGCGGCTGACGCAGGTGGCGTCCGAGCTGGTGTTGCAGGTGATCATGACGTTGGCGAAGCCCGCGTCGTTGCCGCCGATGGACAGGGTGACCAGCGCGGTGTCCGAGGTGACGGCGGAGACCTGGGAGTTGAGCACGTCCGAGGTGACCGCGCCGGAGCAGGCGGCGAAGGAGAACGACGAGGGCTTGTTGGCGTTGGCCCACAGCTGGGCGTAGGCGTTGGCGCTGCGCTTGCAGCCACCGCTGCTGCCGTAGCTGCCCGCGCCGGTGCCCGAGGAGTAGGAGTCACCGAGGGCGACGTACTTGCCGACGGCGGCGGACGCGGGCAGGACGGCACCGGCGAGCGCGGCCGCGGCGGCGGCGGCCACCACGGCGAAGCGCTGGGCTGGGCGGAAGAACCTCACTGTTGCCTCCGGGGGTGCAGGGTTTCCCGACCTGACCATCGTCGAGTGGGAAACACCCCGACGAGAAGAGGGCACCACCCCTGTCCCGTTGCCAGATTTCACCAGTTCACCGCCGGGGCACCGGCGCGCGGCCCCGGCGCCACCGCCGGTTCGCGCCCGGGTCGGGCGGCGGCCCGCGGCCGCCTCAGGCGATGCCCGCGGCGATGAGCATCGCCCACACCTGCGCCTGGTCGACCACCTCCACCTCGTGCTTCTCGGCCTTGGTGAGCTTCGCGGCGCCCACGTCCGCGCCGGTGATGAGCAGGTCCGTGCTGGCCGACACCGACGAGGCGGTGGTCGCGCCCGCCTTCTCGCACATCCGCTGGAAGGCCGGGCGGGGCACCTTCTCCCCGGAGCGCGGGTCGCTCAGCGCGCCGGTGATGACGACGGTCTTGCCCGCCAGCGGGGCGTCCGAGGCGACGACCGGGGGCAGGTCCTCCGCGCGCACGTCCAGCGAGACGCCCAGCTCGCGCAGCCGCCGCAGTTCCGGGCGCAGCCTGCCCAGGTGCTCGGTGAGCGAGGCGGCGACCTTCGGGCCGATGTCCTCGACCTCGACCAGCCGCTGCTCCCCCGCGTCCGCGACCTCCTCCAGCGAGCCGAAGCCCGCCCGGCACAGCCGGGTGGCGGTGCCCTCCGAGGCCATCGGGATGGCCAGCCCGATCAGCGCCCGGCGCAGGCCCACCGCGCGGCTGGCGTCGATGGAGTCGACCATCCGCTTGGCCGAGACCTCCCCGATCCGGTCGAACTCCAGCAGCTGCTCGGCGGTGATCCGGTAGAAGTCCGACGGGTGCTCGAGGATGCCCGCCTCGGCCAGCCGCTCGATCCACACCCCGCCCACGGCCTCGATGTCGGCGGCGGCGCGCGAGGCCCAGTGGATGAGCCTGCGCACGGTCTGGGCCGGGCAGGCGACGTTGACGCAGAACAGCTCCCGGCTGTTGCCCTGCTCGACCACGGCCTGACCGCAGGAGGGGCAGGTCGCGGGCGGGACGATCTCCCGCTCGGCGCCGGTGCGCTTGGACTCGTCCAGCACGCCGGCGACGAACGGGATCACGTCGCCCGCCCGGCGCACCAGGACGGTGTCCCCGATGCGGATGCCGCGGGCGCGGATGACCTCCTGGTTGGCCAGGGTGGCCCTGGTGACGGTGGTGCCGCCGACGAACACCGGCTCCAGGTGCGCGACCGGGGCGATCTTGCCGGTCTTGCCCACGTCCCAGACCACGTCGGAGAGCACGGTCGTCTTCTCCTCGGCGGCGAACTTGAACGCGATCGCCCCGCGCGGGGAGTTCGAGCGGGTGCCCGCCGCGGCGTAGGCGGCCCGGTCGGCCAGCCGCAGCACGGCGCCGTCGAGGTCGTAGTCGAGGTCGTTGCGCCGGGCCTCGATCCCGGCGATGACCTCCTGCGCGGCGGCCGCGTCGGTGCAGTGGCGCATGTCGGCCACGGTGAACCCGAGCGCGCGCAGGCCCGCCTCCAGGTCCGACTCCGCGGTGTCGGCGGAGGTGAACAGGTCGAAGGCGAGGAACTGCAACCGCCGCTCGGCGACGGTGGCCGGGTCCTTGGCGCGCAGCGTGCCCGCGGCGGCGTTGCGCGGGTTGATCAGCGGCTTGTCCGGGTGGGCGGCGTTGTAGGCGGCGAAGGTGGAGCGCAGCATCACCGCCTCGCCGCGCACCTCCACCACCCCGGGCGCGGGCACCCGCGCGGGCACGCCGTCGACCAGGGCCTTGACCAGCACCGTCACGTCGTCGCCGGTGGTGCCGTCGCCGCGGGTGACCGCCCTGGCGAGGCGGCCCTCCTCGTACACCAGGGCCAGCGAGAGCCCGTCGAGCTTGGGCATGACGACCACCGGCTGCCCGGGGAAGCGGTCGAGGAAGGCGGCCACCTGCTCGGCCTTGGTCGCCTTCTCCAGCGACAGCATGGGCCGGGAGTGGCGGATCGGGGCGTGCAGCACCGCCGGGGCGCCGACCTGCTCCAGCGGGTTCGGGTCGGGCGCGAGGTCGGGGTGGGCGGCGATGAGCCCGCGCAGCTCGTCCTCGACCTGGTCGTACTCCGCGTCGGCCACCAGCGGCGAGCCGCGGTAGTAGGCGTCGCGCAGCACGACGACCTGATCGGCGAGTTCCTGGATCCGTTCCCGAGCGTCCACGCGGCAGAACCTACCGCCACCCACCGACAGGACGTCGCCGCTGCTCCACGGGGGTGCGGCCGGGCACCACCCGGTCGGGTGGGGCCACCACCCGACCGGGGTGCGCTCAGCGCTTGCCCGGCAGGAACTCCTGCACCTTCGTCTTGGCGCCCTGGGCGATGAGGTGCACCGCGGCCGGGTCGCCCTTGAGCACCGCCTGGGTGACCGACCACATCTGGTCGGCGGTGGCGTGCGGCGGGATCGGCGGCACCTCCGGGTCGCAGTGCACGTCGAGCACCACCGGGCCGTCGGCGGCCAGCGCGCGCTCCCACGCCGGGCCCAGCTGGTCCGGGTCGTCCACCACCTCGCCACCGAGGCCCAGGGAGCGGGCGAACGCGGCGTAGTCCACATCGGGCAGCGACTGCGACTGCTCGAACTTCGGGGAGCCGCCCATCGCCCGCAGCTCCCAGGTGACCTGGTTCAGGTCGTTGTTGTGGAAGACGCAGACGACCAGGCGCGGGTCGGACCACAGCTCGCGGTAGCGGGCGATGGTGATGAGCTCGGCCATGCCGTTCATCTGCATCGCGCCGTCCCCGACGAGGGCGATGGCGGGCCGGTCGGGGTGGGCGAACTTGGCTCCGATGGCGTACGGGACGGCCGGGCCCATGGTCGCCAGCGTGCCCGACAGGGTGCAGCGCGCGGCGCCGCGGATGCGCAGGTTGCGGGCGTACCAGTTGGTCGAGGAGCCCGAGTCGCCGGTGACGATGGCGTCGTGGGGCAACCGCTCGGACAGCTCGGAGACGATCCGCATGGGGTTGACCGGCTTGGCGTCCACCCCGGCCTGCCGCTCGACGGTGCGCCACCACCGGGCCACGTTGTCGACGACCTTCTCCTGCCACGACCTGTCCTGCTTGCGGGTGAGGCGGGTGAGCAGGGCGTCGAGGGTGCGGGCGGCGTCGCCGACGAGGTTGACCTCGGTCGGGTAGCGCAGGCCGATGTTGCGGCCGTCGAGATCGATCTGCACCGCGCGCGCCGTGCCGAACTCGGGCAGGAACTGCGAGTAGGGGAAGTTCGACCCGATGATCACCAGGGTGTCGCAGTCGCGCATCAGCTCGTAGCTGGGCCGGGTGCCCAGCAGGCCGATGGACCCGGTGACGTAGGGCAGGTCGTCGGGCAGGACGTCCTTGCCCAGCAGCGCCTTCGCCACGCCCGCGCCGGTGATGTCGGCCAGCGCGCGCACCCGGTCCGCGGCGCCGCGCGCGCCCTGTCCGATGAGGACGGCCACGCGCTCGCCCTCGTTGATCAGCTCGGCGGCGCGGGTGATCTCCGCCTCCGGCGCGACCGAGGAGGTCCACGCCGGGCTGGGCGGGCTGGAGGGCACCTGCTTGAACGCGTGCGCGGGCGGGGTGTAGTCCTCCTCCTGCACGTCGGAGGGGATGATCACCGCCGTGGGCGACCTGGTGGCCTGGGCGATGCGGATGGCCCGGTCGATCGCGTTGGGCAGCTGCTGCGGCACGTTGACCTCGACGAGGTACTCCGAGGCCACGTCCTTGAACAGCGCCTGCAGGTCGACCTCCTGCTGGTAGGACCCACCCATGGCGCTGCGCTCGGTCTGCCCCACGACCGCGACCACCGGGACGTGGTCGAGCTTGGCGTCGTAGAGGCCGTTGAGCAGGTGGATGGCGCCGGGGCCCGAGGTCGCCATGCACACCCCGACCTGCCCGCTCAGCTTGGCGTAGCCCACCGCGGCGAAGGCGGCCATCTCCTCGTGGCGGGTCTGGACGAACCGCGGCGAGTCACCCGCCCGCCCGAACGCCGCGACTATCCCGTTGATCCCGTCGCCCGGGTAGGCGAAGACCTGCTCGACGCCCCACTCCCGGAGCCTGCTCAACAGGTGGTCGGCAACCTTGTCTGCCACGGTCCCTCCTCGCATCGGCTCCGCTGCGGGTACCCACCGCTGGGCGGGCAACCCCAGCGGAGCCGGGTGAGGTGGGGCGCTTACCGGTCCTCGTTCTCCGAGCGCAGCATCCAGGCCTTCTCCTCGAGGTCGTGGATGACCTCGTGCAGCAGGTCCGCGGTGGTCGGGTCCTCCTCGTCGACCGCGTCGTGCACCGAGCGGATGTGCTCGACGGTCTCGGTGAGCAGGGTGGCGACCCCGGTCAGCACCGCGGGGACGCGCTGCTCGCCGGGGGCCTGCTCGGTGAGGGTGTTGCCCGCGGCGACGGTGCGCGGCCTGCCGTCCGGGGTGGCGTGCAGGGCGCGCAGCCGCTCGGCGACGGTGTCGGCGTGCTCGCGGGCCACGTCGACGACCTCGTCGAGCAGCAGGTGCACGCTGCGGAAGCCCGAGCCGGTGACGTTCCAGTGCGCGTTCTTGCCCTCCAGCTGGACCGCCAGCAGGTTGACCAGCACCTGCTGCAGGGACTCGACCAGCGTGGTCGAGGCGACGAAGCCGTCCTGGGTCGTGGTCGTGGTGGTGTCGGCGGTCATGTCTGACGTCCTCCTTCGTGCCGTGGCCCCTACCGTTCTACGCCTTTTCTTGAATCAGTCAAGTTGAGCGGTGGGGTTCTGTGAGCCACCCCGCACTGGGCGGGGGCGGGCACGGTGCGCGCGGGCCCGTGGGCCGATGGCGGGCGCGCGGCGCCCGGCACCGGGGGACGTACCCGCCGCGGGCCCGGTTGACACAGCCGGAGGTTTGGCGGGCAGGCCACCGGCTACCAAGGGGCATGGATGACCCAGCGGGCACGCTCACCTTCATCGGCAACGCGACGGTCCTGCTCCGGCTGGGCCCCTTCACCGTGCTCACCGACCCCAACTTCCTGCGGCGCGGCCAGTGGAGCTACTTCGGGCAGGGTCTGGTGTCCCGGCGGCGGCACGACCCCGCCCTGCGGGTCGACGAGCTGCCCGAGCTCGACGCCGTGGTGCTCTCGCACCTGCACGGCGACCACTTCGACCGGGTGGCCGCGCGCGGGCTGGACAAGGACGTCCCGCTGCTCACCACCCCGCACGCGGCCCGCAGGCTCGGCAGGCGCGGCTTCCGCGCCACCGAGGGGATGGCGACGTGGGCGAGCACGACGCTGACCCGCGGCCCGGCGCGGCTGTCGGTGACCTCGCTGCCGGGGCGGCACGCCCTCGGCGCGGTCGCCCGCCTGCTGCCGCCGGTCATGGGCAGCATGGTCGAGTTCTGGCCAGGCGGCACCGCCGAGCCGGTGCGGGTCTACCTCAGCGGCGACACCCTCGTGCACCGCGACCTCGACGAGATCCGCGAGCGCTACGACCGGGTCGACCTCGGCGTGGTGCACCTGGGCGGGACGAAGGTGCTGGGCGTGCTGCTGACCATGGACGGCGAGCAGGGCGTCGACCTGCTGGAGGTGGTGCGGCCCCGGCTCACCGTCCCGGTGCACTTCGACGACTACGGGCTGATGAAGTCGCCCCTGTCGGACTTCACCGGCGCCGCGCGGCGCAGGCGCCCGCCCAGCGAGATCACGTGCGTGGGCCGGGGGCAGACCATCCCCATCCCCGCACCCGGGCACTGATCGCGACGACCGGGAGGTAGCGTGGGTGCGGCGGCCGCCGTGCACGGCGTCGTGGCGCTGCTGACCTGACCCGGGCCGGGGGCACGGTGAAGCGGCAGGCCGGTCCGATGTGGACCGGCCTGCCGCCGGGGGTGCGCGCCGCCGCTCAGCGGTCCTGGGGGTTGATCACGTCGCGCTCCTTGGGCAGCAGCACCAGGCCCAGGCCGATCATGCCGACGCCCAGGACGAGGTGCAGCCAGTTGTCGGCGTTGTTCACCGGCACGAAGTTGGCGCCGCTTCCCTGGTCGATGACCAGGCCGTAGATCCACAGGACCAGGTAGACGACACCGCCGCCGATGAGGAAGGCGCGGGCGCCCACGGCGGTGCGGGCCATGAGGAACCCGACGACGCCGAAGGCCAGGTGGACCAGGTTGTGCAGGACCGAGACCATGAACAGGCCCAGCAGCAGCGCGCCGGAGTGGTGCCCGGCGAAGCTGAGCTGGTCGTAGTCGGTGGTGATGCCCGGGACGAAGCCCAGGACGCCGACCAGCGCGAAGACGGCCGAGACGACGAGCGCGGCCAACTGCACCGGTCGGCGGGCGGTGGGGGTGACGGGGCCGTGCGTGCTGTGAGTGGTCATGTCTTCCTCCTCGGCGGTGTGTTGGGGCCGGGATTTCCCCTTTTCCTCCGGATAACCCTCTCTCTCCCCCGGACACCCCCCGGTGCGCTAGCCGGTGCGCCAGAGCCAGCCGAGGAAGCACATCGCGAGGGTGAGCGCGACGGCGTTGGTGGCGACGTCGTGCTGGAGCGCGGGCAGCAGCGGCACCGTGGCGCGGCCGAGCAGGCCGGTGGCGATGCGCAGGCCCGCCGGTGGGCGGGTGGTGGGCACGGGGGGCTCCCGGGGTCCGGTGGGGAAGGGGTCAGGAGTCCGCGGGCGCGGCGCTGATGTCGGCGAGCGCGGACCCCGGGTCCTGCTCCAGCGCCGCGTCGCCGAGGGAGAACACCCCCACGGGCCTGCCGTCCTCCAGCACGGCGATCCGGCGCACCGCCGCCTCGCGCATCCGGGTGACCGCGGTGTCGACGTCGTCGTCCGGGCCCGCGGTGATGAGCAGGCGGGTGCAGACCTCGTCGACGCGCACCGCGGCGACGTCGTCGTGGTCGGCCACCCCGCGCACCACGATGTCGCGGTCGGTGGCGATGCCGACGACCTCGTCGCCGTCGAGCACCAGCACCGCGCCGATGTCGCGGTCGCGCATCCGCTGGGCGGCCTGCCGCAGCGTCGTACTGCCCGGCAGCGCCACCGGGTCGTGCGCCATGAGTTCGCGCAACGCGGTCATGGGTCTCCTCCTGGTCCGTGGTCTCGGGTGGACGCGGGCCCCGGGTGCCGCGGGGCCCGCACCCCGGCCGACTACCCGCGCGGAACCCGCTGAACCACCCGGGTTCCGCGGGTCGGGCGCGTGTGGACGGCGGCGGCGGGGGTAGCCAGCGCACCGTCCACCGACAGCGGGCCGACGGCCCGCGGGGACCGACGAGCGAGGAGGACCGATGAGCGACAAGCCCAACCCGATCCAGCTGCAGAAGCACCTCGGCGGCATCGACTACCCGGCGGGCCGGGCCGACCTGGTCGAGCACGCCCGCTCGCACGGCGCCGACGACGACGTGCTGTCCACCCTGGAGTCCATCCCGGACCGCACCTACGACGGCCCGAACGCGGTCAGCCAGGCCGTGTCGCAGGTCTGAGCGCCGGTGGGGCGGGGACGCGTCCCCGCCCCACCGGTCTCACCCCCGCAGGGTGAACGCCAAGGAGACGGTGGTGCCCGCACCGGTGCCCACGCTCATCGCGGAGCTGAGCGCGCGCATCATCCCCAGCCCGCGGCCGCGGTGCGCACCGGCGACCGCCCCCGGTTCGTGCCACCGGCCGTCGTCGCGGACCTCGACCCGCACGCTCCCGGGCAGCAGCTCCGCCGACACCCGGACCGCGCCCGGCGGCAGGTCCCGGTAGCCGTGCTCGATCGAGTTCGCCATCCCCTCGTCGACGGCCAGGACGATGTCCTCACCGAGGGCGGGTGCCACGCCCTGCGCCGCGAGCCAGGCCAGCAGCGTCCGGCGCACCACCCCCGGCTGCTCGTCGCGGGCGGGGACCACGAGCAGGAGCGAGCCGCTGCCCGGCACGACCGGACCCCGGCCCCCGTCTCCGTCCCCGTGCCCGTCACCGGGGGGCGCGCTCCCGGGCAGGAGCGCGTCGCGCACGTCACCGCCACGCACATCACCGTCGTGGACCGGCATGCCACCTCCACCGAGGGTGGTCGCAGTTCATGCCTGCGCGACTACCCCGTTCGCGGCGGGTCAACCACCCGCTCCCCAGGTGGTGATCCCGGGGTTTCGCCCGATCGGGTCGAGGTATCCACCGCCCCCGATGGGAAGCGGAGGTGTTCTGGTGCAGGCAACCCACCGGGACTTGGTGGTCGTCGGGGCGTCCGCGGGGGGTGTCGAGGCCTTGCGGGCGCTGGTCGCAGGTCTTCCCGAGGACCTGCCCGCGGCCGTGGCGGTGGTGCTGCACGTGCCCAGGACCGGCACCAGCGCGCTGGCGCGGATCCTCGACCGCGCGGGCCCGCTGCCCGCCACGACCGCCCGCCAGGGCGAGCCGGTGACCCCGGGCCGCATCGTCGTGGCCCCGCCGGACCACCACCTCGTCGTGGTCGACGGGCGGTTCGCGCTCACCCGCGGCCCCACCGAGAACGGGCACCGGCCCGCGGTGGACGCGCTGTTCCGCTCCGCCGCCGTGGTCCGCGGGGCGCGAACGATCGGGGTGGTGCTCTCGGGCACCCTCGACGACGGCGCCGCGGGGTGCGCGGCGATCCGCAGGCGCGGCGGCGCGGTCATCGTGCAGGACCCCGTGGACGCGCTCTACCCCGGGATGCCGGAGGCCGTCCGCGCGGTGGTGCCCGCCGCGGTGCTGCCCGCCGCCGCCATGGGACCCGCGATCGCCGCTCTGACCAGGCGCTCCGCGGAGGGGCGGGGGCGAGCGCTGCCCGACCACGTGCTGCTGGAGGACGCCATCGTGCGCGAAGGTGAGGAGGTCGGCGTGGTCGGCACCCCGAGCGAGTTCTCCTGCCCGGACTGCCGCGGCGTGCTCAACCAGGTGGAGCCCACCCGGTTCCGCTGCCAGGTCGGGCACGCCTGGACGGCCGCGGCGCTGGGCGACGCGCAGGACGAGGCCGTGCAGCGGGCGCTGTGGACGGCCGTGCGCAGCCTGGAGGAGCGCACCGCCCTGGCCGTGCGGATGGCCGACGCGGCCACCGAGCGCGGCGACGAGCGGCGGGTGTCGCACTACCGCGAGCGGCGCGCGGAGGCCAGCGACGCCGCCCGCGTGCTGCGCACCCTGCTCAACCCCGACCCGCCCGGGGATCCGCGGGCACCGGAGCACCCCGGCGCACCCCCGCAGCGGTAGCGTTCGGCCGTGGACGGTGGGATGGGCGAGCGGGAGAGCGAGCAGTTCGAGGCCGTGCTGCAGTACCTGAAGGAAGCCAGGGGGTTCGACTTCACCGGGTACAAGCGCACGAGCCTGGCCCGGCGGGTGCGCAGGCGGATGGGCCAGGTCGGGGTGGCGGACTTCCCCGACTACGTCGACCTGCTCCAGGTCAGCTCCGACGAGTTCGACGCGCTGTTCAACACCATCCTGATCAACGTCACCGGGTTCTTCCGCGATCCCGACGCCTGGGCGTACCTGGCCGAGGAGGTGGTGCCCGCGCTGCTGGCCGAGCGCGGGCCCGAGGACCCGGTGCGGGTGTGGAGCGCGGGGTGCGCCTCCGGGCAGGAGGCCTACAGCCTGGCCATGCTGCTGGCCGACGCGCTGGGCCCGGACCGGTTCCGGCAGCGGGTGAAGATCTACGCCACCGACGTCGACGAGGAGGCGCTGGCCCAGGCCCGGCAGGCCTCCTACGCCGCGGCCGAGGTCGAGGGGGTGGACGAGGACCGGCTGCACCGCTACTTCGAGCAGCAGGGCCAGCGGCACGTCTTCCGCAAGGACCTGCGCCGGTCGGTGATCTTCGGCCGCAACGACCTGGTGCAGGACGCGCCGATCTCGCGGATCGACCTGTTGGTGTGCCGCAACACGCTGATGTACTTCAACGCCGAGACCCAGTCGATGGTGCTCAACCGGTTCCACTTCGCGCTGGCCCCGCGCGGCCTGCTGTTCCTGGGCAAGGCGGAGATGCTGCTCTCGCACAGCCGGATCTTCGACCCGGTGGACCTCAAGCGCCGGGTGTTCCGCCGGACCCCGGGCAACGCCGCGGGCCTGGGCGGCATCGGCGCCCAGCCGGTGCCGGTGGAGCGGGTCGGGGAGGTCGGCGGGCTGGGCGAGTTGCGCGAGCACGCCTTCTCCGCCTCGCCGGTCGCCCAGGTGGTCGTCACCGGTGAGGACATCGTCGCCCTGGTCAACCAGCAGGCCGAGGCGCTGTTCGGGCTGTCCCCGCGCGACATCGGCAAGCCGCTGCGCGACCTGGAGGTCTCCTACCGGCCGGTGGAGCTGCGCGGCTACGTCGAGCAGGCGAAGGTCGACCGGCGCGCCATCCGCATCAAGGACGTGCAGTGGACCCGCGCGCCCGGCGACCCGGTGTGGTTCGAGATCCACGTCAACCCGCTGGTGCACACCGACAACGGCCTGCTGGGCGTGACGATCGTCTTCCACGACGTCACCGCCGCGCGCAAGCTGCTCGACGACCTCGAGCACGCCAACCGCCAGCTGGAATCGGCCTACGAGGAGCTCCAGTCCACCAACGAGGAGCTGGAGACCACGAACGAGGAGCTCCAGTCGACGGTCGAGGAGCTGGAGACCACCAACGAGGAGCTCCAGTCGACCAACGAGGAGCTGGAGACCATGAACGAGGAGCTCCAGTCCACCAACGACGAGCTCCAGGCGATCAACGACACCCTGCGCGAGCGCAGCGCCGAGCTCGACGAGGTCAACGACTTCATGGCGGCGATCCTGTCCTCGGTGCAGGCCGGGATCGTGGTGGTCGACGCCGACCTGCGGGTGCTGGTGTGGAACCGGGGCATCGAGGACCTGTGGGGGCTGCGCCAGGACGAGGCCGTCGGCGCCCACCTGCTCAACCTCGACATCGGCCTGCCGGTGGGTGAGCTGCGCTCGGCCGTGCGCACCGCGCTGTCCGGCGAGGTCGAGGGCGGGACGCTGCGCATCGAGGCCATCAACCGCCGCGGCCGGGGGACCACCGTGCGGGTCGTGGTGAGCCCGCTGCGCGCCCCGGCGGGCGGCACCAACGGCGCCATCATCGTGATGGAGGCGGTCGGCGAGGGGTGACCCCCGCCCGCGGGACACGGCCGGGCAGGCGCGGTCAGGCCACGGCCAGCGTCGCCCACACCACCTTGCCCGGCGCGGTGGGGCCCGACGAGCAGCCCCAGGCCTTCGCCAGCTGGGCGACGACCAGCAGGCCGAGCCCCGGGTCGCCGCCCGCCGCGGCGGCGGGGTCGCGCAGCACGGCCCGGCGCGGGTCGTCGTCGCCCACCGCGACGGTGAACAGGCCCCGGTGCAGCTCCAGGCGCAGCCGGGCCTCGGAGGTGGTGTGCACGAGGGTGTTGGTGACCAGCTCGCAGGCGATCTGCGCGGCCGGTTCGGCCCGCTCCGGGGGCACACCCCACTCCCGGCACACCGCGCGCACCTGGGCCACGGCGGCGGCCACGCTGCCCCCGGCGTTGGGCAGCACCCGCTCCGCGCGCCTGCGCTGCGGGGCCCGCTCGACCGCGGCGAGCGCGCTGCCCGGGTCGGGGTGCACCGGCAGGTAGCGGCGCAGCGCCGTCCCCCTGGGCACCACCCCGGCCGGGTCGACCAGCAGGATGGGCACACCGGGCCAATGGCAGGTGCGCATCCACACCGCGACGAACACGCTCAGCTGCGACTCGGCGGCCACCCGCAGCCCGGCCAGGTCGACCACCAGCGCCGCGGGGTCCTCGGCGACCAGCTTCAGCAGCCGGTCGCGCAGCGGGGCGTAACCGGGCACGTCCAGCGTGCCCGACACGGTGACCACCACGCACCCCCGCTGGTGCGACACCCGGCACTGGATGTCCACGTCCACGGCACCTCCCAGGGTCCGAGGGGAGCAGATACCCCAGCGAGACCCACGCCAATCGCCCGAGGTCGCGATTCCTCCACCCCTCCGGCCAAGTCCGCCCATCCGGACGTGTAGGTCGACCGGGAGCGGGTACTGGCGGGGAACGCGAGGCCGAATCACCTCCAGGAGGACCCAGTGCCGACTGCGCCAGGCGCGCCCGCCATCGCGATGGTCAGCTACAACGCCACGCCCGACCGCGGCAGCGACACCGCCGTGGGGGACGAGCAGGCCCGGCACGTCGCGGAGCTGGCGGCGGGCCTGTCCGCCCTCGGGTTCGCGGTGACCACCTTCACCCGCCGGGCGTCTCGGCGCGAGCCGGAGCGCTCGACGAGCCCGGGGGGCGGCACGGTGGTCCGCCTCACCGCGGGCCCCGTCCGGCCGCTGAACACGGCCGAGCTGCTCACCCACCTGGGGGAGTTCACCGACCGGCTCACGACCCACCTGCGCTCCGGGGGGTTCGCGGCCGCGCACGCCCACCACTGGACCTCCGGGGTGGCCGCTGCCCTGGCCGCGCGGTCGCTGCCCACCCGCGTGCTGGTCACCCACCACGCCTTCGCCGGGGCCGGGCGGGGCGAGCACGCGCCGCTGGAGCGGCGGGTGGCGCTCACCGCCGACCGGGTCCTGGCCACCAGCGCCGCGGAGGTCGACCACCTGGTCGGCCTCGGCGTGCCGCGCACGTCGGTCTCGGTGGTGCCCGGCGGGGTGGACATCGGCGTGTTCACCATCCCGGACGGGCAGCCGCACGCCAAGACCGGGCAGCTGCTGGTGGCGCCCGCGCCGCTGGTGCGCGGGCAGGGCGTGGACACCGCCATCGCCGTGCTGCCCCGGTTGCCCGACGTCCGGCTCGTCGTGGCGGGCCACGGCCCGGACGAGACGCGGCTGCGGGCGGCGGCCGCGCGGCTGGGCGTGCTCGACCGGGTGCGGTTCACCGGGGCGGTCACCCGCGCGGAGCTGGCCGAGCTGTTCCGGGCCGCCGACCTCGTGCTGCGCGGCCCGGCGCAGGACCCGCACGGCGCGCTGGCCCTGCAGGCCTCCGCGTGCGGCGCCCCGGTGCTGGCGAGCCCGGTGGGCGCCCTGGCCGACGTCGTCGTCGACGGCATCACCGGCAGGCACGTGCGCCCCGGCTCGGCCGCCGCCCTGCACGCGGCGCTGCGCGACCTGCTGGCCGACCCGCACCGGCTGGCGGGCATGGGCCTGGCCGGGGCCGACCGGGCCGCGAGCCGCTACAGCTGGGCCAGGGTCGCCGCCGAGGTCAGCCGCGCCTACCGCGGCCCCGCCGAGCACCCCACCGAGGCCGCGCTCGGCACCGGCACCACCGCCGAGCCCGCGGCGGAGGAGAGCTGCCCCTGACCGGCCGGGGTCACCCGGTCAGCGCGGCGATCCGGCGCAGCAGGTGCTCCGGGTCCGCGACGGTGGCGGTCAGCGCCGGGTGCGCGATGAGCCCCAGCGGCTCGATGCCGGTGACCGGCACGTGGAAGCGGACGCACACCGCCTGGTCGGTGGACGAGCCGAAGGTCAGCCCCCGGTCGGCGAGCGAGAGCCGGGCACCCACGGCCTTCCACGCGGCGAACGGGCCGCTGAGCCGGGCTCCCGCGAGGTTCGTGGTGGGCGTGCGCACCACCCAGGGGCCGAACCGCGCGGTGAACCAGTCGTCCCCCAGCTCCACCCACGCCGTCGACGGGGTGACCCCGGCCAGGGCCAGCGGGACGCGGAACCGGGCGTCGAAGGCGAAGGGGACCCGGTCGGCGCTCGCGCCGCCCCGGGGGTCGCGGTCGTGCAGGTCGTCGGTGCGCATGTGCTCTCCTCCCGCCCACGGGCTACCCCGTCGGCGGTCCTCACCCACAGCGGTCCTCACCCACAGCGGTCCTTACTCACGACGGTCGCCGGGAAAGGGGTCAACAGCGGTCGTGCGGGAGCGAGGCGAGGGTGAGCGCGTGGTCCGCGGCGCTGCCCGCGGCGGCCCGCAGCCGCAGTGGCGAGCCGTTGCGGGCGCACCGCCGGGTGAGCCGGTGCAGCGCGGCGACGGCGGGTCCCGCGAGCGCGGTGGCGCCGGTGAGGTCGAGGGTCAGCGGGCGGGTCCCGCCCAGGGTGCGGCGGTGCAGCTCCAGCTCGAACTCGCGGACCGTGTCGATGTCGAGCGGCCCGTCCACGGCGACCAGGTCGTCGCCCTCGTCGAGCACGAGCAGCCAGTCCCGGGCGTCGGGGGGATCGGGCGCGGGGGCGGCACCGAGCACGTGGGTGGGCCGGGTGACCCGGTGGCGGATGACCGCGGTGGTGCCCTCAGGTGTGCGCCGCACCGCCACGTCGTCGACGAACTCTGCGGTGGTGGCCAGGCCGAGACCGGTGCCGGGCTCGGCGGGCGGGCCCGCCCGGTACCGCCAGCGGCCCTCGTCGCGCACCCGCGCCTCCACCACCCCGTCGGGTCCCAGCTCGGCGTGCAGGGTGACGCGGCCCGGTGGGCCGTCGGGGTGGCTGTGCTCCACCGCGTTGGTGACCAGCTCGGTGACCGCGTGCAGCACCGCCAGGGTGTCCGCGGCGCCCACGCCCACGGCGTCGAGCCAGGGCACCAGCCCGGCCCTGGCGGCCTTGGCCGCGGTCGGCCCGGCGGCCACAACCGCGTCCCACGGGTCCACGGGGTCCACCAGCTGCGCGGCGAGCACCGTCAGGTCCTTGGTGCGCCCCGCGTGCCCGGCCAGCAGCTCCAGGGCGGTGGCGGTGGCGCGCTCGACGGCGCACAGGCCGGGGGTGCGCAGCAGCGGGTCCACGACGACGACCTCCGCGGTGGCGGCGAGGTCCGCGGTGGCCTCCACCGGGGTGAGGCCGGTCCGCTCGACCAGGCCGTCGCTGTAGAGCAGCAGCACGTCGGCCGGGCCCAGCTCCTGCGAGCGGGTCGCGCGCCGCCCCGTGCCGGTGCCCAGCGGGCCGTCCCCGGTCAGCGGGAGCTCGCGGGTCGCGCCGTCGCGCACCAGCAGCGGCGGGGAGTGCCCGGCGGTGCAGTAGCGCACGGACCCGGCGGGGTCGACCACGGCCACGCACACCGCGGCACCGGCCGCCTCGGGCACCCGGTGGGCCACCCGGTCGGCGGCGGTGAGGGCGCCGAGCACGTCGCCGGTCTCGTCCAAGCGGTCCTGGAGCACCGCGCGCAGCTGGCCGGTCGCCGCCGACACCGCCACACCCCGGCCCGCGACGTCGCCCACCACCAGCGCGACCGAGCCGTCGGGCAGCGGCACCGCGTCGAACCAGTCCCCGCCCGCGCCCGCGGCGGGCCGGTGGCCCGCCGCGACCCGCACGGCGGGCAGCACCGGCAGCCCGGTCGGCAGCAGCCGCAGGCGCAGCGCCGCGCCCGCGGTGCGGTCGGCACCGGTGGTGAGGTCGTCTCGGCCGTGCACGGACCCTCCCCGGGGGTTCGTCCTCCCGCCGCGTGGCGGCGCACCTCGCCGTTCCCCGGCGGGGGACGGCGTCAGTGCTTGCGGCCGCTGAGCGCGTCGCGCAGCCGGTCGATCATGCCGGTGCCCGCGTCCAGCAGCAGGTTCGCGGGCGGGGTGTCCGGCGCGGCCGGGTGCGGGCGAGTCGGCGCGATCCGCTTGGCCTTGACCACCTTGTCCCCGAGGTCGCGCAGCTCCTCGGGCGAGCACGCCGCGGCCAGGCGGGGCAGCAGGTCGCGCTCCTCGTCCTCGACGTGGTGTCGGATGTCGCGGATCAGCTCGGTCAGCAGCCGCTCGAACTCCGCCTCCCCCGGGGACAGCCGCTCCAGCTCCTTCATCACGCGCTCGGCCTCGGCGTGCTCGGCGATCTCGTGGTCGGCCAGCTCGTCGCCGCCGGGCAGCACCCGGCGCGCGGCCGGGTACATGTGCTGCTCCTCGGCCACGGAGTGGCGCACCAGCTCGGTGATGACGTGGTCCACCAGGTCCCGGCGGTGCGCCTCGCCGCCGATGCCCGCCTCCAGCTCCTGGAACGCCGCCTCCACCGCGCGGTGGTCGGCCACGATGACGTCGACGAGGTTGGTCTCGTGCGTGGTGGTCACTGCTCCTCCAGTCGTCGGGTGCCGGTGGCATACCCCGGCCGGGCCCCGGCATTCGCCGCAGCCGCGGCGGCTTCCCGGCGCATGGCTCGCGGCGATCCGGGTAGACGGGGCGTGATCGACGAACAGGGGCGCCCGCCGCGGTGGGCGCGCCGAACCGAGAGGAGAACCCGATGGCCACCGGGGAAACCGGTTTCGACGACGTCACCTTCGACCTGGTGTCGGTGCAGTACCACTCGCTGAAGGCGGGCCACGACTACGGCCAGTACGTCCGCGACGCCCGCAACGCGGGCCGCGACGACATCGCGTCGTTCTTCGAGCAGGTCATGGCGGAGGACTCCGCGCGCGCCAAGCAGTGCCACGAGTTCATCAAGGACCTCGCGGGCAGCACCCCCGCCACGGCGTGACCCGGGGGCCGGGGGCGGTCGCGCGCCGCCCCCGGCCTCACCCGGTCGCGAACTCCAGGACGTCGGGCAGCACGTCCCGCACCTCGACGTCGGCCACGAACGACACGTCGTGCGGGCAGCGGTCGACGTCCGGTCGCGTGCAGTCCACACCGCACACCGGGCAGCGGGAGGTCCAGGAGATGTGGACGCGGTTGCGCAGCCGACCGGGCGACCCGGCGTTGATGACGTTGCCCATCCAGTAGACGGAGACGGTGGGCGTCCCCACGGCCTCGGCCAGGTGCCGGGGCCCGCTGTCGTTGGCCAGCACCACGTCCGCGCGCGCGAGCACGCCCACGAGCGCGGACATGCTCAACCGGCCCGCCAGCGAGCGGATCCGGTCCGCCTGCCCGCCTGCGGTGGCCAACCGCACCACGTCGTCGGCCAGCGCCGCCTCCGACGCGTCACCGACGACCAGGACGCACGCCCGCGCCGCGCACTCCGCGGCGACGCGGGCGAACCTCCCGGCGGGCCAACGCCTGCGCGGGTCGCTGGCCCCGGGGTGGATGACCACCACGGGCAGCTCCGGTTCACCGATCACGCGCCGCGCCGCCGCCAGGTCGCCGGGGGTGATCGCCAGCTGCGGAACCAGTTGCACGGGCGGAGCGCCCGCGAGGCCCGCCACCTCCAGCCAGCGCATCACCTCGTGCTGGAAGTAGCGGAACGGGAGGTTGCGCTCCAGCGGTTCGGCGTCCGGGGTCCGGCCGCCCGCGGAGTGCCGCGGCCGCAAGGCGTTGATGAACGGGTTGGACCAGCGCCCGCCGCCGTGCAGCTGCACGGCCAGGTCGACCTGCCCCACGCGGCGCAGGTACTGGCGCGCGGCCTCGTGGTCGGTGCCCTCGCCCCGCGGGTCGTGGACGCCGTGCACCCGGGGCAGGGGCAGGACTTCGCGGACCGGTGACGGTCTGTCGAGGAGTTCGCGGTGCATTTCTGTACCCATCAGGGTGATTCGCGCGCCCGGGTAGGCACGCGCCAGGGCGTGCACGGCGGGCATGGCGAACAGCAGGTCGCCGAGTCCGCCGCCGCGCAGCACGGCGATGTGGGCGATGTCGGGGAAGGGCTCGGCCACCGGGCCGAGCGCGCACTCTGCCAGCACCCGCTCCTGCTACCCGGCCACGCGGTGCCCAAACAGGACCGTCGGTCAACGCTGGTGACGGTGAGTAGTAGTTGCTACTCCATGTTTGGTCTCCTCCCCAGCGGCAAGAACTGCGCCATGCGAACCCCGACCGGCCGCGTGCTCGTGGTCCGACTCGACAGCGACGGTGACGTGCTCACCGCCGGGCCTGCCGTGCGCGCCATCGCCGCGCACGCGGAGGTCGTCCTGCTGTGCGGCCCGGGCGGGGCGCAGGCGGCGCGGATGCTGCCCGGCGTGGACGACGTGGTGGTGTGGGAGTGCCCGTGGGTGGTGGCCACCCCTCCCCCGGTCGCCCAGGACGACCTCGACGACCTGGTGGCGCGGATCCGGCGCGCGGGGTGCGGGGAGGCCGTCGTGCTGACGTCGTTCCACCAGTCCCCGCTGCCGACCGCGCTGCTGCTCAGGATGGCGGGCGTCCAGCGGATCACCGGCGCCTCGGTGGACTACCCCGGGTCCTTGTTGGACGTTCGGGTACGGCCGGGCGTCGACTTCGACGAGGGGTGCGCCGAGCCGCTGCGCTCGCTGGCCATCGCCTCCGCGGCCGGGTACGCACCGTCCACAGCGGACGACACCGCGCTGCGCGTGCGGGGGGTCGTCCCCGCGGACATCGCGGGGCCCTACGTCGTGGTGCACCCCGGGTCGCTCGCGCCGTCGCGCACCTGCTCCCCGGGTCACTGGGCGTCGTTCGTGGCGCACCTGGCCCGTGCGGGGCACCGCGTCGTCGTGACCGGGTCCCCGGCCGAACGCGCGCTGACCCGGGAGGTGTCGGCGGGGCACGCGCTCGACCTGGGCGGCCGCACCACCTACGCCGAACTCGCCGGGGTGCTGGCGGGCGCGGAGGTCGTGGTGGTCGGCAACACCGGTCCGGCGCACCTGTCGGCCGCCGTGGGGACGCCGGTGGTGTCGCTGTTCTCCCCCGTCGTCCCGGCGAGCCGGTGGGCGCCGCACGGGGTGGCAACCGTCGTGCTCGGCGACCAGGAGGAGCGGTGCCGGGACACGCGCTCGCGGGAGTGCCCGATCCCCGGCCACCCCTGCCTCGACGGGGTGACCCCGGAGGTCGTGGCCGACGCCGTGCGGCTGCTGGCGGGGGTGGCGGTGTGAGGGTCCTGCTCTGGCACGTCCACGGCGGCTGGACGGACGCCTTCGTCCGCGGCGAGCACGAGTACCTGCTGCCCACCGCCCCCGGCGGCGGCGCCTACGGGCTCGGGCGCGCCGGTCGCGACTGGCCCGGTAGCACCCGGGAGGTCCCGATCACCGGGCTGGCCGACCACCCGTTCGACGTGGTGGTGTGCCAGCGGCCCGAGGAACTGCCGCTGGTGCAGGCGCTCACCGGCCGCACCCCGGGCGTCGACGTGCCCGCCGTGTTCGTCGAGCACAACACCCCCAAGCAGGACGTCCCCTGGTCGCGGCACCCGCTGGCCGACCGGCCGGACCTGCTGGTGGTGCACGTGACGCACTACAACGACGTGCTGTGGGACTGCGGCTCGACGCCGACCACCGTCGTCGAGCACGGCGTGGTCGACCCCGGCCACCTCTACACCGGTGAGCTCGACGCCGCCGCGGTGGTCGTCAACGAGCCGGTGCGCAGGCACCGCGTGGTGGGCACCGACCTGTTCCCCCGCTTCGCGCGGGCGGCGCCCCTCGACGTGTTCGGCATGGGCCAGGAGGGGCTGGCCGAGGCCACCGGGCTCGGCCAGGACCGGCTGCGCCTGTGCGGCGACCTGCCCACAGCCAAGCTGCACGCCGAACTGGCCCGGCGCCGGGTGTACGTGCACACCGCGCGCTGGACCTCGCTCGGGCTCTCGCTGCTGGAAGCCATGCACCTGGGGCTGCCGCCGGTCGTGCTGGGCAGCACCGAGGCGTGGCGGGCGGTGCCGCCCGGCGCGGGCATCACCTCCACCCGGGTGGCGGAGCTGGTGGCGGCCACCGCGGACCTGGTGGCCGACCCGGCCAGGGCGGCCGACCTCGGCGCCGCCGCCCGCGCCCACGCGCTCGCCCGGCACGGGCTGGCGTCCTTCCTCACGACGTGGGACGGGGTGCTGCGGCACGCCACCACGGGAACCGGAGGTGCACCGTGATCACCGACCAGGTCGTGCCCGCCAGCAGGCGCGGGGGCTCCAACCCGCTCACCGTCGCGCTCGTCAGCGAGCACGCGAGCCCCTTGGCCGCGCTCGGCGGTGTCGACGCCGGTGGGCAGAACGTCCACGTGGCCGAGTTGGCGGCGGCGCTGGCCCGCCGCGGGCACGAGGTCACCGTGCACACCCGGCGGGATTCCCCGGACCTGCCCGCGGTCGTCGACACCGGCGCCGGGTACCGGGTGGTGCACGTGCCCGCCGGGCCCGCGGCGCCGCTGCCCAAGGACGACCTGCTGCCGCACATGGGCGAGTTCGCCGCCCGGTTGGCCGAGCACTGGCGCGGTGAACCCCCCGACGTGGCCCACGGGCACTTCTGGATGTCCGGGCTGGCGGTGGTGGTGGCCGCGCGCGGCCTGCCCGTCGCGACGGTGCAGACCTTCCACGCGCTCGGGTCGGTCAAGCGCCGCCACCAGGGCCGCGCCGACACCAGCCCACCGCAGCGCGTCGAGGTGGAGCGGGTCGTGGCCACCGGGGTCGACCGCGTGCTGGCCACCTGCTCCGACGAGGTCGACGAGCTGGCCGCGATGGGCGTGCCGCGCGCCGCGACGGCCGTGGTGCCGTGCGGCATCGACCTGCGCCGGTTCACCCCGGACGGGCCGCGGGCGCCCAAGCCGCTGCGGCACCGGGTGGTGTGCGCGGGCAGGCTGGTGCCGCGCAAGGGGTTCGACACCGCGGTGGAGGCGATGGCCCTGCTCCCAGACGACACCGAGCTGGTGATCGCGGGGGGTGCCGGCGGCGAGCCCGAGGGCGAGCGGCTGCGCGCGGTCGCGGCGGCGCTGGGCGTGGCCGACCGGGTCCGGCTGCTGGGGGCGGTCGACCGCCACGAGGTGCCCGCGCTGCTGCGCTCGGCCGACGTCGTGGTGCACGCGCCCTGGTACGAGCCGTTCGGGCTGGTGCCGCTGGAGGCGATGGCCTGCGGCGTGCCCGTGGTGGGCGCGGCGGTCGGCGGCCTCAACGACACCGTGGTCGACGGCGTGACCGGGGTGCTGGTGGCGCCCAGGGCACCCGCGGCGCTGGCGGCGGCGGTGGGCGGGCTGCTCGCCGACCCGCGGCGGCGCGCCGCGATGGGCCGCGCGGGCGCGGCCAGGGCCGCCCAGTACGGCTGGGACCGGGTGGCGGCCGGGACCGAGGAGCAGTACCGGGCGTGCGCGCGCACGTCCGCGGCGAGCGTGGTGGGAGGTGTCCGGTGACCGGTGCCCCGGTGAACAGGTTGTCCGAAGTGGTGACGGCGCTCAACGGCCTGCGCGGCAGCGCGGGCACGCTGACCCGGTGGGGCGCCCACCTGGCCGCCCGGCTGGACTCCGGCGGGCGGTTGCTGGCGGCAGGCAACGGCGGCTCGGCCGCCGAGGCCCAGCACCTGACCGCCGAGCTGGTGGGGCGCTTCGACCACGACCGCAGGCCGTTCTCGGCCATCGCGCTGCACGGCGACACCTCCAGCCTCACCGCGATCGGCAACGACTACGGCTACGCCGAGGTGTTCGCCAGGCAGGTGCGCGCCCACGCCCGCCCCGGCGACGTGCTGGTGCTGCTGTCGACCAGCGGCCGCAGCGAGAACCTGTTGCGCGCGGCCGACACAGCCCGCCAGGTCGGCGCGGTGACCTGGGCGCTGACCGGCCCCGGCCCGAACCCGCTGGCCGCGGCGGCCGACGAGGCGGTGTGCGTCTCCGGCGGCACCACCACCGTCCAGGAGGCCCACCTGGTGCTCGTGCACCTGCTGTGCGCGTCGTTCGAGCACGCGCTGGCCGAGCGGGACGCGGAGGCCCAGGCCGAGCGGGACGCGCGGCTGCCCGCGCAGCGGGTGCCCGGGGCGGTGGCGCGGTGAGCCTGGTCGTGGTGGGTGACGGTCTGCTCGACGTCGACGTCGACGGGGAGAGCTCGCGGCTGTGCCCGGAGGCCCCGGCGCCGGTGGTGGACGTGCGCGGCGAGACCACCAGGGCGGGCGGGGCCGGGCTGGCCGCCGTGCTGGCCCGGCGCGCGGGCATCCCGGTGCGGCTGGTGTCGGCGGTGTCCGCCGACGCCGACGGCGACCGCCTGCGCGCCGCGTTGTCCGATGTGGACACCGTGCTGGGGCGGGCCGAGCGCACCCCGGTGAAGTCCCGGGTGTTGGTGCAGGGGCAGGTCGTCCTGCGCCTGGACCGGGGCTGCGACGGCGCCGCCCCGCTGGTCGCGGACGACATGCTCGACGCCGTGGCGGGCGCGGGCGCGGTGCTGGTGTCCGACTACGGGCGCGGGCTGGCCGCCGACCCCCGGCTGCGGGCGCTGCTGGCCGACCTGGCCCGGCGCGTGCCCGTGGTATGGGACCCGCACCCGCGCGGCCCCGAGCCGGTGCCCGGGTGCGCCCTGGTGACCCCCAACGCCGACGAGGCGCGGGCGGCCACCGGCGAGCCCGCGCCCCGGGCCGCGGGCCTGCTGCGCGAGCGCTGGGCGGCGGGTGCGGTCGCGGTGACCACCGGGTCGCGCGGTGCCGTGCTCGACTCCGGCGAGGGCCCGGTGCCCGTCACCGCCCCCGCCATCACCGCGGGCGACACCTGCGGCGCGGGCGACCGGTTCGCCGTCGCGGCGGCCGCGGCGCTGCTGCGCGGCGACGGCGTGGACGAGGCGGTGCGCGCGGCCGTCGACGCCGCCACCCGGTTCGTCGCCGCGGGCGCGGCGTCCGGCGACCGGGCCGAGGCCGCGGGCACCGCCGAGGCGGTCGTGGCCGCCGTGCGGGCGCGCGGCGGCACCGTCGTGGCCACCGGCGGCTGCTTCGACCTCGTGCACGCCGGGCACGTGCGCACCCTGGCCACCGCCAGGGCCATGGGCGACTGCCTGGTGGTGTGCCTGAACTCCGACGCGTCGGTGCGCAGGCTCAAGGGCCCCAGCAGGCCGCTGGTGCCCGAGCGCGACCGGGCGGAACTGCTGCGCGCGCTCGACGCGGTCGACGCGGTCGTGGTCTTCGACGAGGACGACCCGCGCGCCGCGCTCGCCGCGCTGCGCCCCGACATCTGGGTCAAGGGGGGCGACTACTCCCCCGCCGACCTGGCCGAGACCGAGCTCATCACCGGTTGGGGCGGGCGGGTCGTGACGACCCCGCTGCTGCCCGACCGCTCCACCACGCGGCTGGCCGAGGCGCTGGCCGCCACCGGACACGGGAGTTGAGATGGCAGGACAGGACAGCACGCGCACCGGGCCGGGACGGGTCCTCATCAGCGGCGGGGCCTCCGGCCTCGGCGCGGCGGTGGCCACCAGGGTCACCGAGGCGGGCGGGCAGGCGCTCGTGCTCGACAAGCAGGCGCCCGCCGCGCCGGTCGCGGGGTTCCGCACCGTCGACGTCACCGACACCGACGAGGTCACCGCCGCGGTGCGGGAACTGGCCGCCGACGGGCTCGACGCGGTGGTCACCGCCGCGGGCACCGACGCCTGCGGCCCGCTCGGCGGGATCTCCGCGGCGGACTGGGAACGGGTCGTGCGGGTGAACCTGTTCGGCACCGCCGCCGTCGTGCGGGCCGCGCTGCCCGCCTTGGAGCGCTCGCACGGCCGGGTCGTCACCGTCGCCTCCACGCTCGGGCTGCGCCCGGCGGGCGACGCGACCGCCTACTGCGCCTCGAAGTTCGGCGTCGTCGGGTTCACCCGGGCGCTGGCGATGGAGACCGCGGGCCGGGTCGGGGTCACGCTGCTGGTGCCCGGCGGCATGCGCACACACTTCTTCGACGACCGGCCCGACCAGTACAAACCGCGCGACGACAGCGCGCTCAACGACCCGCTGCTGGTGGCCGACAGCGTCCTGCACGCGCTGGCCTCGCCCCCCGGCTGCGAGGTCAGGGAACTGCTCGTCTGCACCGACCTGGAGCCCTCATGGCCGTGACCGACACCCGCGACGACCTGAACGACGAACTGAGCGAGGACCTGAGCGACGGCCTGCGCGTCGACCCGCCCTTCGCCACCGCGGACGCGGCGCAGACCGGTGCCGCGGTGCGCCGGGCCCGCCGCGCGCAGGCGGGCTGGGCGGCGACCGACCCGGCCGAGCGCGGGCAGCTGCTGCACCGCCTCGCCGACGCCCTGGAGCGGCGCGCGCCGGAGCTGGCGCGGTGCAACCACGCCGACACACACCGCCCGCTGGGCGAGGCCGAGGCGTCGGTGCGGGCCGGGATCGGCACACTGCGCCAGTACGCCGAGCTGGGGCCGGTGCACCGCGGCCGCGCCCTGCAGGGCACCCGCGAGGCCGCCGACCTGATGGTGCACGAGCCGCGCGGCGTGGTGGTGGCCCTGACGCCGTGGAACGACCCGGTGCCCACCGCGTGCGGGTTGATCGGCGCCGCGCTCGTCACCGGGAACGCGGTGGTGCACAAGCCGAGCGAGCGCGCCGAGCGCACGGGCGCGCTGCTGGGCGCCCTGGCCGAGCAGGTGCTGCCGGAGGACGTGCTGCAAACCCTGTTCGGCGCGCAGGAGACCGGTGCGGCGCTGGCCGCCGACCCCGGGGTGGACGTGGTCGCGCACGTGGGCTCCACCGCCGCAGGTCGCTCGATCGCCGCCGCCACCGCGGCCACCGGCGCGAAGGCCCTGCTGGAGAACGGCGGCAACGACGCCATCATCATCGACGCCGACGTCGACCCGGTGTGGGCGGCCGAGCAGACCGCGCTGGGCGCGTTCGCCAACGCGGGCCAGATCTGCACCTCCGTCGAGCGCGTCATCGTGCACGCCGACCTGGCGCCGGAGTTCCTGCCCGCCCTCGTGGCCGAGGCCGAGCGCTGGGCGGTCGAGCCCCGCGACGGGCAGCGCGCGCTGTGCCCGCTGGTCGACGAGCGGGCGCGCGCCGCCGTGCACCAGCGGGTGCGCGAGGCGGTGTCGGCGGGCGCGACGGCGGCCGCGGGCGGCTGGGTGCCCGACAGCGACCTGCCCTGGTACCCGGCGACCGTCCTGACCGGGTGCACCCCGACGATGCCCGTGGTGGCCGAGGAGGTGTTCGGGCCGGTGGCGCCCGTGCTGGTCGCGCCCGACTTCGGCAGCGCGCTCGGGCTGGCCCGCGCCGACCGCCACGGCCTGGCCGCCACCGTGCTCACCGGGTCGATGGCGCACGCGCAGCTGGCGTGGCGGTCCCTGCCGGTGGGCACGGTGAAGGTCAACGCGGTCTTCGGCGGCGCCCCGGGCGGGGCCGCGCAACCCCGCGGGGCCAGCGGCACCGGCTTCGGCTACGGCCCGGAACTGCTCGACGAGCTGACCACGACCAAGGTCGTGCACCTGCGCGCGCCGGGCCGGAGCGGGACGTGACCGGCAGGCGCGGCGGCCGGCTGCCCGAGCTGCCCTCGGTGCTGGCGGCCCGCGCGCCCCGGGTCGTGGTGGTCGGCGACGCCATCCTGGACGTGTGGCTGCACGGCGACGCCGACCGGCTGTGCCGGGAGGCGCCCGCCCCCGTCGTCTCGGTGCGGCACCGGACCGCCAGCCCCGGCGGCGCGGCCAACACGGCCGTGAACCTGGCCGCGCTCGGCGCCGACACGACCCTGGTGACCCCCATCGGGGACGACGCGGCGGGCGCGGAGCTGCGCGGGCTGCTGACCGCCGCCGGGGTCCGGGTGCGCGGGTGCGCGCGGGGGGCGCGCACGGTCGTCAAGCACCGGGTGCTGGCCGACGACCACCTGATGGTCCGCTACGACGAGGGCGAGGCGGAGCGCTGGGCGTGCCCGCCCGTCGCCGTCACCGACGCCCTCGTCGGCGCGGACGCGCTGGTCGTCTGCGACTACGGCCTGGGCGCCTGCGACGACCTGGTCGACCGGCTGCCCACGTGGCGCACGAGCCTGCCGCTGCTGGTGGTCGACGCCCACGACCCGGCCCGCTGGCGCGGCGCCCGGGCGGACGTGGTCACGCCCAACGCGGGCGAGGTCGCCCGGCTGCTGGGCACCGACCTGCCCGCCGACCGGGTGGCGCACCTGACCGCCCGCGGCGGCGACGTGCTGGCCGCCGCGGGCGCGGGCGCCGTGGTGGCGACGCTGGACCGGGAGGGCGCGCTGGTGCTCACCCCCGGCGCCCGCCCGCACCGCACGTGGGCCGACCCGGCGCCGGAGACGCAGGCGTCCGGGGCGGGCGACACGTTCTGCGCCGCCCTCACCGCCGCGCTCGCCTGCGACGTCCCGCTGCCGCTGGCCGCGGAGCTGGCCCAGGCGGCCGCGGACGTGGTGGTGCACCGGCCGGGCACCTCGGTGTGCGGCACCGCCGAACTGGTCGCCGCGCTCGGCGGGAACCGGGCCGTGCCGCTGGAGGCACTGGTGCCGGTGGTGGCGCGGGCGCGGGCGGGCGGGGCGCGGGTGGTGCTGACCAACGGCTGCTTCGACGTGCTGCACCGCGGCCACATCGCCTGCCTCACCGAGGCCAGGGCCATGGGCGACCTGCTGGTGGTGGGGGTCAACGACGACGCGTCGGTGCGGGCGCTCAAGGGCGGCGGCCGACCGGTGAACCCGCTGGCCGACCGGGTGGCGGTGCTGTCCGCGCTGAGCTGCGTCGACCACCTCGTCGCCTTCTCCGGCACCGACGCCCGCGCCCTGGTGTCGGCGCTGCGCCCGGACGTCTACGCCAAGGGCGGCGACCACAGCGCCGCGGACCTGCCCGAGGCCGCGGCGGTGCGGGCCGCGGGAGGGCAGGTGCGCATCGTCAACCGGTTGGCGGACGTGTCCACCTCCGTCGTCCTCGACCGCATCACCGCCGCGCACCCCGCCTGACCACCCCCGGACGACGATCGGCCCCCGCCCCGGGGAAACGGGGTGGGGGCCGATGGCGCCGGGGTCAGCGCGTCGCGACCCGCTGATCGGGCACCGAGGACGCGGCCTCCCCCGCGACGAGGGTGAAGCGGCTGCGCGGGGTGGTCGGGATGCGGTCGAGCGGGATCTCCAGGTCTTGCTCCGGCACCTCGTAGCGGGCCGCGGCCAGCTTCTGCGCGATCGCGGACAGCACCGCGACCACCACGTCCTCCCCGGGGCAGCGGTGCCCGGTGCGCGGGTCGCCCGCCCCCTGCGGGATCAGCTCGTAGGCGCCGATGTGCCGGTCGAGGAAGCGGGTCGGGTCGAACGAGTACGGCTCGGGGAAGATCTCCGGGTCGTGGTTGTGCCCGTAGAGGTCGAGGATGACCATCGTCCCCTCGGGGATGCGCACCCCGTGGAACTCCGCGTCGCGGCTGGCCAACCCGCCCAGGAACGGGGCGAACGGGTAGAACCGGCGCACCTCGTGGGCGAAGGCCACCGCGTACGCCCGGTCGCGCTCCACCCGCCCGCGGTGCTGCGGTCACTGGTGCAGGGCGTGCGCGGCGAAGGTGGCGAAGTAGGCGATGGCCACGGTCGGCCGCACGACGTTCAGGATCTCCACCGCCGCCACGCGCGGGCTCAGCAGCGCGCCGTCGGCGTCGCGGTGGTGGGCGATGGCGTGCACCGCGGAGTCGGCGGGCACCTGCGTGCTGCCGTCGCGGATGGCCTTGACGACCCCGCCGAGCCGCTTCTCCTGCCGGGCGCGCGCCGCGCGGGCCTGGAAGTGGCGCGGCGACGGGGTGGCGAACCCGTCCACCATCGCGGCGAGGTCGTGGGCGGTGGGGGCGATGTCCTCCGGGCGCAGCGGCAGGCCGATCCAGCCGAAGACCGCGGCGGTGAGGATGCGGGCGGCCTCGTCGAACAGGGTCACCGGCTGCCCCGGCGTCCACACCCCGGCGACCCCGTCCCAGGTCCGCTCCACCCGCGCCACCAGGTCCGCGATGCCGTGGTGGTTCATCAGCAGGGACGTGAACAGGTGCTTGCGCCCGCGGTGGGCGGCCCCGTCGAGGGTGTGCACGGCGCCGTGGCCGAACAGCGTGCTCTTGACCGGCCCGGGCAGGGCGCCGTGCCGGTGGACGTTGGCCTCGTCGTAGAAGAACCGGGCCGCCTCGACGCCGTGGATGCAGGTGGCCCGCTTGCCCATCAGCCGCGTGCGCAGCACCGGGGCGCCTTCGGCCCGCAGCCGGTCGGGCAGCCAGGCGTAACCCCGGGTCAGTACCGAAAGGGACTCGTCCATGGCGCGCGGCTACCCGGTCGGGGGACGGGAAAACGCGGCGTTCGCCGCGGCCGGTGGTTGACCGGCGTCGATTCGGGCATTCGGGGGTCGAGGAAGGGAGACGCATGACCGACCAGCACACCCGGCAGGACCCGACCACCCAGCACCCCGCCGACCTGCCCGGGCAGGAGCAGGAGCACCCCGGCGGCACCGGCGAGGTCAGCCCCGAGCCCGACCACGGCGAGCACACCTACCGGGGCTCCGGGCGCCTGCGCGACACCCGCGCGGTCATCACCGGCGGTGACTCCGGCATCGGCCGGGCCGTCGCCATCGCCTTCGCCAGGGAGGGCGCGGACGTGGTGCTGGCCTACCTGCCCGAGGAGCAGCAGGACGCCGAGGACACCGCCCGCTGGGTCCGGGAGGCGGGTCGCACCGCGGTCCTGGTCCCCGGCGACCTGCGCGACGAGGACCACTGCAAGCTCGTGGTGGACAAGGCCGTGCAGGAACTCGGCGGCGTCGACGTCCTGGTCAACAACGCCGCCTACCAGATGTCGCAGCCCGAGGGCCTGCTCGGCATCAGCACCGAGCAGTTCGACCGGGTGCTCAAGACCAACCTGTACGCGATGTTCTGGCTGTGCAAGGCCGCCGTGCCGCTGATGCGGCCCGGGTCCGCGATCATCAACACCTCGTCCATCCAGGCGCAGGACCCCTCGCCGCACCTGCTCGACTACGCCACCACCAAGGCGGGCATCGTCAACTTCACCAAGGGCCTGTCGCAGGACTTGGCGGAGAAGGGCATCCGGGTCAACTCCGTGGCCCCCGGTCCGATCTGGACACCGCTGATCCCGGCGACGATGAACGAGGACAGCGTCGCCGACTTCGGCAAGCAGACCCCGCTGGGGCGCGCGGGCCAGCCCGCGGAACTCGCCCCCGCCTACGTCTTCTTCGCCTCCCAGGAGTCGAGCTACGTGACCGGCGAGGTGCTGGCGGTCACCGGAGGCAAGCTGTTCAGCTGACGTGACCGCGGGGTGGTGGCACCCACCGCCACCACCCCGTCGGCCGGGGTGCTCACGCCGCGGTCAGGCAGCGCGCGCACAGGCCCCAGAAGGTGATCTCGGCCTCGTCGGGGATGAACTGGGGCAGCTCGGGCGGGGCCAGGCAGGGCGCGGTCGCGGGCAGGCAGTCGATGTCGGAGATCGAGCCGCACCGGCGGCAGATCGCGTGGTGGTGGTTGTCGCCCACCCGCGACTCGTAGGACATCGCGTGCCCGGCGGGCTGGATGCGGCGCAGCAACCCCGCCGCCACCAGGGCCTCCAGCACGTCGTAGACGGTCTGGGTGGCGACCTTGCCCATCTGCGAGCGCACGCCCAGGGCGATGTCGGCGGCGGTCTGGTGCGGCCTGCCGTCCAGGCTGCGCAGGACCGCGACGCGCTGCTTGGTCACGCGCAGCCCCGCCGCGCGCAGGCTGTTCTCCGGCGTAGGGGGTGTGGAGAGGGTCATCGCAGGGCCCCGCGGGGCTTGGTGACCCAGCCGAGGGCGGTGGCGGCGAGGCGTTCGGGGGTCAGCCGGGTGAGGACGTGCGCGACGCGGGTGAGGGGTGAACCGCCGTAGACGGTGGGGCGGCCCGCCATCATCGCCTCGTACGCCTGGGCGGCGACCTCCTCCGGGTCGTCCTTGGGCACGCGCGCGGCCAGCGGGGTGTCGAGCTGGCCGGAGCGGGCGAAGAACGCGGTGGCGGTGGGGCCGGGCCGCAGGGTCGTCACGGTGACGCCGGTGCCGCGCAGCTCCGCGCGCAGGCCCGCGGTGAAGTTGCTCAGGAACGCCTTGGACGCGTTGTAGACGACCTGGTACGGGCCGGGCGCGGCGTCCACGATGGACGAGGTGACCAGGACCCGGCCGTGGCCGCGGCGGACCATGGCGGGCAGGAACACCTTCGCCAGGTGCACCACGGCCCGCACGTCGAGGTCCACCGCGCGCAGCTGGTCGGACAGCGCCGTGCCGCCCGCGAACTCCCCGCCCACGGCGGTGCCCGCGTTGAGCACCAGCGAGGTCGGCTCCCCGATCTCGCGGACCGCGGCGACCAGGTGGTCGACGCCCTCCTCGGTGGCCAGGTCCGCGCGGACGGCGCGACCGCAGGTCAGCGCCGCCGCCTCCGCCTCCACCGCTTCCTCGTCGGCCGCCATGACCACCTCGACGCCCTCGGCGTCGAAGCGTCGGGCCAGCGCCAGGCCGATGCCGCTGGACGCACCGGTCACGACGGCGAACGGCGTCGGTATCGCGTGCACGGGATCCCCTCCTCCGGGTTGCGCGGACCGGGGTTGTACCCCCTGCGCAGGCGTCCACACCTGCGCGCGCGGTTCCCCCGCGCCCGGTGGTGGCGTACCCTCGGGGGCAGCGGACGGTGGGGGGTGCGCCATCCTGACGATCACCACGACCGCGCGCGGCGACGCACTCGTCGTCCGCGTGCGCGGCGACCTGGAGGCCACCGCCGCGGCCCGGTTGGACGAGGAGTTCTACGTCCACTTGGAACGGCGGGCGCCGGTGCCCCGGCTGGTGGTGGACCTGTGCGACACCGGGTTGGTGTCCGCGCGCGGGGTGCACACGCTGATCGGCGCCGCGGAGCGCTGCGCGGACCAGGGCACCCGGATGGAGGTCCTGGTCAGCACCGGCACGGTGGCCGCGCGGGTGCTGCGGGCGGCGGGCACGGGCACCCGCCTGCGCGTCACCGAGTCCTGAGGCGGGTTCCGGGCGCGAGTCAGGAGAGGGCCAACCGCACCGCGTCGAGCAGCGAGCCCGCGACCCGCGGCGCCCGCTCCACCTCCTCGGGCAGGGTCACGGGGGTCGGCACCAGGATCGCCTGCGCGCCTGCGGCCTCGGCGGCGCCGACGTCCGCGGCGATGTCCCCGATGACGACGGCGTCGCGGGCGGGCACCCCGAGGTCCGCGCACGCGGACAGGACCAGGCCCGGTTCCGGCTTGCGGCAGGCGCACCCGGCCTCGGCCACGTGCGGGCAGTAGCGCCACGTGCCGAACCGGCCCAGCAGCTGGTCGACCCTGGCGTTGACCGCGCGCACGGCGTCGTGGGTGAGCAGCCCGCGGCCGATGCCCGACTGGTTGGACACCACGCCCGTCCGCACGCCGTGCAGGCGCACCTCGTCGAGGGCTTGACGGGCGCCCGGGACGAGGCGCACCCGCCGGGGATCGCCGTTGTAGGGCACGTCGTGGACCAGGGTCCCGTCGCGGTCGAACAGGATCGCGCGGACTGCCACAGCGGCCTCCTCGGGGTGTCGGCGGAAATCTCTCGGCGGAAATCTCTCGGGGAGGTGGGGGGAGAAGTCGGCGGGTTCGAGCGGCTCAGGGCAACAGGTCGCGTGCCGCGGCCAGCACGTCCGCGGCGCCGACCCCGAGCAGCGCGGGGTCCGGGTCGTCGGCGAACGGGTCGCCGCGGCGGGCGTGGTCGGCGCTCAGGGCGATGTGCGGGCCGGGCGGCGGGCCCCACTCCCTGGTGCTGACCGGCCCGAACAGCACCACCGAGGGCGTGCGGTAGGCCGAGGCGAGGTGGGCCACGCCGGTGTCCCCGCAGATCACCAGCTCGGCGGCGGCGACGGTGGCGGCCAGCGCGGGCAGTTCCAGCGCCCCGCCGAGGTCGTCGGCACCGGACGCGGCGGCGACCCGCGCGGTCAGCGCGCGCTCCCCGGGCGAGCCGGTGATGGCGACCCGGTGGCCGCGGTCGCGCAGGACGCGGGCCACGGCGGCGAACCGGTCGGCGGGCCAGCGCTTGCTGCCGTACCCGGCACCCGGGTGCACCAGCACGGCGCCGGGGGCGGCGGGTGGCCAGTCGGGCACCGGCAGGTCCAGCTCGGCGGGGTCGGCGGGGATGCCGTGGGCGTCGAGCAGCCTGCACCACCGCTCCCGCTCGTGGATGCCGTCGAGCCAGCTCGGCCCCGACCACCCGTGGCCCGCGTGCCCGATCCGGCGCACCGGGTCCAGGGCGTCGAGGACCTGGTTGCTGCGCGGACCGGTGCCGTGCAGGTTGACCACGGCGCCGGCCCCGCGCAGCCGCTCGGGCAGGTCCACGAGCCCGTCGAGCGCCAGCACCTCGTCGACGCAGCCGGTGGCCGCCATCAGCGGCGCGGGCCGCAGCCCGCAGGCGAGCACCACCCGCTCGTCCGGGAACTGCCGCCGGAGCGCGCGCAGCGCGGGCACGGCGACCAGCAGGTCACCGAGGTTGAGGGAGCGCAGGACCACGATCACGGGGGCTGCGCTACCCGGTGCTCCCCCCGGCAAACGCCGCAGCACCGATCGGGGAGACCCACCGCAGGAGGTTTGATTCGACCCGAGGTGGGCAAAACCGTGCTGGATGCGACACGACCCGGTCACCGAGCCACCCGAAGGCCCGCTCGCCATCGCGATGGTCAGCCTCCACGCGAACCCGCTGGCAGCGGGCTCCGCGACGGCCCAGGAGGTGAGCCAGCACGTCGCCCACCTGGCGGCGGGGCTGGTGGGGCTGGGCCACGACGTCGTCGTGTACACCCGCCGCAGCGACCCCGACTCCCCGGCCGAACAGCTCTCCGGGACCGGTTTCCGCGTCGTCAACCTCGACGCCGGGCCCGCCCGCCCGCTGTCGCCGGAGGACAGCCACCCCTACGTCGGCGAGTTCACCGACCGGATGCGCGCGCACTGGACGCACTCGCCGCCGGACGTGGTGCACGCGCACTTCTGGCTCTCCGGGCTGGCCGCGGTGCTCGCCGCCCGGGAGACCGGCGTGCGCGTCGTGCAGACCTTCCACGAGTTCGCCAGGGGCAGCGCGCCCGGGGCGGCGCAGCGGGCGAAGGTGGAGCGGATGGTCGCCCTCGCGGTCGACCACGTCATCACGCCCACGTCGTCGCGGCTGGCGCACGTCGTGCGGATGGGGGTGCCGCGCCCCTCGATCACCGTCGTGCCGAGCGGGGTGGACACCACCACGTTCCGCCCCGACGGCCCGCGCGCCGAGCGGGGCCTGCCGCACCGGCTGGTGGTGCCGGGCGAGCCGGTCGCCCGCTCCGGGTTCGCCACGGCCCTGCGCGCGGCGTCGACCCTGCCGGAGACCGAGGTGGTCATGATCGGCGCGGGCCTGCACAGCCAGGACGGCACCGCGCTGCGCGCCCTCGTCCACGACCTCGGGCTCACCGGCCGCGTCCACCTGACCGGTCCCGGCACGCCCGAGGAGCGCGCGGCGCTGCTGCGCTCGGCCGACGTGGTGGTGTGCCCGCAGCAGCACGACGGCTTCTGCATCCCGGCCATCGAGGCCATGTCCTGCGGCGTCCCGGTGGTGGCCGCGCCGGTGGGCGGGTTGGCGGACACCGTCGTCGACCAGGTCACCGGCGTCCACCTGAGCCAGCACACCCCGCGCGAGCTGGCGATGGTGCTGCGCCCGCTGCTGGGCAACCCCGGGATGCGCGAGCAGCTGGGCGTCGCGGGCCGCGACCGCGCCGTGCACCGCTACGACTCCGCGCGGGTGGCCGCGGAGGCGGAGCTGGTCTACCGGGGCGACCACGCCACCGCGGACATCGCGCTCCCCAAGTAGGCCGCGCGCCCGCCACTTCGTCTTGGTTCACGGGTCGGCCTGGTCCACGGGTGGTCCCGGGGACGGGTGGGACCCGCGTCAGGCGTCGGGGTCCTGGTCCAGCCCGACCAGCGCCAGCACCTGGTGCGCGGCGGTGCCGGGCGGGGCCAGCAGGCGCAGCTCCTCGTCCTGGTCGGCGCAGCGGTCGCGGGCCTCGAACAGCACCTGCACACCCACGCTGCCCAGCACCGTCACCGCGCTGAGGTCCACCGACCGGGACACCGTGCCCGCCATGGTGGCGTTGAGCAGCTCGCGGCGCAGGCCCGGCGCGGTGTCGCTGTCGACCGCCCCGCGCACCACCAGCACCCCGTCCGAGGTCGAGCTGGTCAGCGACGCGAGGAACGGCTCGGTGGGCGGCAGCGGCGAGTCCGCCGTGCGCAGCACCGGGACCGGTCGGGTGACCGGGTGGCGCAGCCGCACCGTCGTGCCGCCGTGCGAGCGGTCGATGGTCAGGCTGCGCACCAGGTCGGCGGCCATCACCAGGCCGAGGCGGCGGTGCTCGTCGTCCGGGCGCGCCGGGCGCCACTGGCCGCCGTCTGCCACCACCACCTCCACCTCGCCGCGCTCGGTGAGCCGCGCGGCGAAGCCGACCTCGCCGTCGGCCCGGTCCGGGTGGGCGTGCTCCAGGGCGTTGGTGACGACCTCGCCGCTGGCGTGCACCAGCTCCACCACCGCGTCGCCCCCGGCGCCGATCCCGGTCAGCCAGTGCGTCAGCGGGTTGCGGGCGGTGGCGGGCGAGTCGCGCGCGGTGGACAGGGTGATCCGCAGCTCCGGGACGGCGGGCCTGCGGCGCGCCAGGAGCAGGGTGAGGTCGTCGGCGTGCCCGGTGGCGGCGTCCAACGCGGACACCACCCGCTCGCAGGTGGCCTGCGCGCTGCCGCGGTCGGCGTACGCGCGCGCCAGCTGCGACACCAGCTCGTCGGCGCCGCTGACCAGCGAGCGGCCGGGGCGCTCCAGGGCGCCGTCGGTGTAGAGCAGCACGGCGTCGTCGGGTCCCAGGTGGACGCGCCGGGCGCGGTGCCGCGAGCGACCGCCCAGCGGGCCGCCGCCGGTGGGGTCGGTGCGCCGGACGCCTGCCGGGCCGACCACGACGGGCGGCGGGTGGCCCGCGGTCGCGTAGTCCAGGGCCCCGGTCGCCGGGTCGAGCACGGCGACGCAGGCGGTGGCCAGGGCGGCCCCGGGCAGGTCGGCGGCGAAGGCCTCCAGGTCCACCAGCGCGGCGTCCGGGTCCAGGCCCGCCCCGAGCCGCTGGCGCAGCACCGCGCGCAGCGCCGCCATCGCCGCCGAGGCGTGCACGCCGTGGCCCACCACGTCGCCGACGACGAGGGCGAGGGTGGTGTCCGGGCGCAGGACGGTGTCGAACCAGTCGCCGCCCGCGGCGGTGTCGACGCCCGCGAGCAGGTAGGTGGCGCCCAGGTCCACCGCGGGCAGGACGGGGACGTCGGTGGGCAGCAGCGCCCGCTGCACGGCCGCGACGGGGGTCGGCGCGGGCTCGTCGGGGTCGACGGCGTCGAGCAGCACCCCCGCGGCCCGGCCCGCCTGGTCCAGGACCGGGGTGAGGTCGACGTCGAGGGTGAACCGGACCGCCTCGCCCGCGGCGTCGCGCAGGTCCAGCACCCACCCGGTGCGCCGCTGCGGCTCACCGGAGCGCAGCACGGCCTCGGCCACGTCGAGCACGGGCCCCGCCGCGCCCGCCGCCGCCGCGGCCAGGAGGGTCCGCGCCGCGACCTCGGGGCCGCGGAACACCGCGCGGTGCCCGCCCGCCAGCTCGACGGCCACGGCTGCCCGGGGGGCCGGACCGTGCTGCGACATCAGGGACCGTCCCCTCCTGTGGACCTCGGCACCGGCCAGTATGCCCGCGCCGCGCGCGGGGCGCGCACCCCACCGGTCGGGCGCGTGGACCATACTGGACCGGCGGCGACCGGCCGCGGGCACGAGCGAGGGAGCCGATGGAGCGGGGCGCTGACCAGGCCGCGGGGGTGCTGGCACTGCGGGTCACCGGGCCGCTCGACCGCGACGGCGCGCCCGCTGCGGGGGTGGAGCTGTCCGCCTCGGCGCGCGACCTGGCGCCGGGGTCGGTCCTGGTGCTGGACCTGCGCGGGGTGTCGGTGCTGTCCTCGGCCGGGGTGCGCGTGCTGCACGAGCTGACCACGGGCCTGCGCGGCGGCGGGGTGCGCTGCGCGCTGGTGGTGGAGCCGGACCGCGTGCAGGCCAGGGTGCTCCGGCTGACCTGGCCGGACGAGCACCTGCCGGTCTTCGCGTCGGTGGCCGAAGCGGTCGGGGACTGAAGGCGGGGTCACCGCCGCACCACCGGGAGTTCGCCGCGCGGGTCGGCCACCCGCAGCACCCGGGCCGCCACCGAGCCGGGGGCGACGACGAGGGTGACGGCCAAGCCCCGCTCCCGCCCCGACACGACCGCCTGGGCCAGGGTGCGCACGCCCGCCGCCGAGAGCAGCGTCAGACCGCGCAGGTCCAGTTCGACCTCGCCCACCGGGTGCTCGGCGAGCACCCGCGCCACGCCCGGCGCCGAGCGGGCGTCGAGTGCGCCCAACAGCCGCAACGGCCCCGCGGCGCGCGGTCCCGCGCGCTCCACCCGGAAATCGATCGCGACACCCCCTGGCTCGGGCTCGTGGTCATCATGGCAGCGGCCGCACCGCACCGCCCCCCGCGCGCGGAGCGGTCACGGTCGCAGGGCCGGGCTGGACGGCACGCCCGCACCCTCGGCCAGCCCGTCGAGCAGGTCGGCCACCGCGCTCGGCGCCGCGTGGGCCGGGCGCCACCCGAGCACGTCCGCGGCCCTCTCGGTGTCCATCACCGGCACGGACAGCGCCAGGTCGATCCACCCCGGCGAGGTCGGCAGCACCTTGGCCCGCCACGCCAGGTCGACCGCGCCCCGCACCACCGCGGCGGGCACCGGCACGACCCTGCCCCCGGTGATCCGCGACAGCCCTTGGGCGTCCAGGACGGGGGCGGAAGCGAGGTTCACCGCGCCCCGCACGCCGCGCTCCGCCGCCGCCAGGACCGCGTCCGCCACGTCGGAGGCGTGCACGAACTGAAGGACGAGCCCGCGCGGGACCGGCAGCACGGGCAGCTTCCCGCCGCGCGCCAACCCCCACAACGCCCGGGGCACGAACGCCCCGATGAAGTACCGCTGGATCTCCGCGGCCGCGTCGCGCTGGAGGATCAGCGCGGGGCGCAGCCGGGTGACGCCGGTCGCCCCGTTCGCCGCCTCGAAGCGGTCCAACATCGCCTCCACCGCGGCCTTGTCCTCGCTGTAGGAACTGGTGCGCAACCCGGTCGCGGGCCACGACTCGTCGACGGGGTCCAACGACGTGCGAGGCGCGTACGCGCCCACTGAGGACAGGTAGACCAGGTGCGGCACGCCTGCGCCCTGCACGCCTTCGAGCACCGCCCGGCTCCCCAGGACGTTGACCGCCCGCAGGCGCTCCCGGTCGTGCGAGGGCTGGATCGCCCACCCCGCGTGCACCACCGCGTCGGCCCCGGCGAACACCTCGCGCAGGGAGTCCGGGGCCGCGGGGGTGGTGAGGTCGATGGAGTGCCACGTGGCGGCGTCGTACTCACCCCCCGTGGCGGGACCGCGCCGGGACACCGCGTGCACGGTGTGCCCCGCCGCGATGGCGGCCCGCAGGACCGCTGTGCCGACGTTGCCGCTCCCACCCACGATGACGATGCGCATGGCGTTAGCGCTACCCGAGCAGGCTCGCGACAAACTGGCCCGCGCGGCTCACCCGCTCTCGGTACCCGGCTCGGGGTGCCCGCGCTGCCGGTTGCCGTACGCCGCGGCGCGCACGGACTCGTCGCTCTCCAGCTTCGACCCCAACGCCCCCGCAACCGTCGCCACCGACGAGGCGAACCACGCCACCCCCACGCGGTCCCCGGTCGAGGGCGGGTGCCCCACCTGCGCCTGGAACACCGAGGGGTTCAGCACCAGCAGTTCGGCGGAGAAGACCAGCAGGAAGAGGGCTGAGTAGAGGGTCAGCACGCCGAACGCGAGCGTCAGGACCGTCACAGCGTTGTACAGCCGCGCCTGCTGGGGGTGCACCCGCTCCGACGGCCTCTCCCACAACCGGTGGCTGAGGATCAACCACCCCACCAGGCCCACCACCGACAGCGCGGTCGCCACCGCCAGCCGCAGCGGGGACAGGCGTGAGCCGAGCTGCCACACCGTCGCGATCAGCAGGCAGTACGAACCGGTGCCGACGGCCGCCACCAGCACCCCCGTCAGGTCCAGCGCCAACCGCCACGGCCGGTTCGCCCGCACCATGCCCGCGACCAGCCGCAACCGCCCGCGCGGACCCCTGGACAGGTACTTGACCCCCGCGCGTGCGGGGTCCTCCACCCGCCGGGTCGAGGGCAGCGGCGGGGCTTCGGCGCCGCGCAGTTCCGCCACCAGCGTCGTCAGCGCGGCGGACACCCGGGCCGCGAGGTCGTGCGCGCCGAGGGCGGGCAGGGAGGCCACCCCGATGCGGCTGTCCTGGTCGGTCTCACCGACCACGGCGGCACCCCGGTCCCGGCGCGGGAGGTCGGTCAGGCACACCCACAGGTCGCCCGCGTCCTCGTCGCCGAGCCTGCCGCGCACCACGGCCTCGGCGTCGCGGACGGTGCCGCGCGCGTCCGCGGCGAACCGGTCGGACACCACCTCGACCTGCCAGTCCACCTCGTCGTCGACCTCCGCCCGCAACCGGTCCACCAGACCGTCCGCGATCCCCGTCACCACGTCGGCGGCGAGACCGGGGTCGGCCACGACCGCCACCTGCACCCTCTGGGACATGCCCCACGCTGTTCCCGGGGCCGCACCGGGCAAACGCGAAATGTGTTCCCTGTCCGGTTCGGGGTAGCCCCCGCACATGGCGGCTTCCCCCCAGCGTTACCGGCGTGCCTGTGACTACCTGGCCGCGGCGATGATCTACCTGCGGGACAACGAGCTGCTGCGGGAACCGCTGGAAGTGCGGCACCTCAAGCCGCGGCTGCTGGGGCACTGGGGGACGTGCCCGGGGATCACCTACCTCTACGCGGGGCTCAACCGGCTGCGCGACCCGCGCACGCTGCTGGTCACCGGACCGGGCCACGGCGCGCCCGCCATCCACGCGAACCTGTGGCTGGAGGGCACGCACGAGCGGTTCGACCCCGCGCTGTCGCGCGACGGGGCCGGGCTGCGGGAGCTGGTGCGGCGGTTCTCCTGGCCGGGCGGGTTCCCCAGCCACCTGTCCCCGGAGGTGCCCGGGGTGGTGCACGAGGGCGGTGAGCTGGGCTACGCGCTCGCCACCGCCTTCGGCGCCGTGCTGGACAAGCCCGACCTGCGGGCGGTGTGCCTGGTGGGCGACGGGGAGGCCGAGACGGGGCCGACCGCGGGGTCCTGGCACGGGCACAAGTTCCTCGACCCGGCGCGCGACGGCACCGTGCTGCCGGTGCTGCACCTCAACGGCTACCGGATCGCCGCGCCGACGGTGTTCGGGTGCATGACCGACCACGAGCTGCTGGACTACTTCCGCGGGTGCGGGTGGTCGCCGAAGGTCGTGGACGCCACCACCGCCGCCGACCCCGACGAGCTGCTGGCGCAGACCCTGCGCCTGGCCTGGGACACGCCGCTGGCCAAGCCGATGATCGTCATGCGCACCCAGAAGGGCTGGGGCGCCCCCGCGCACGACGCGGCGGGGGCACCGCTGGCGGGCACCTTCCGCGCCCACCAGGTGCCGCTGGCCAACGTGCACGACGACCCGGCCGAGCTGCGGCTGCTGGAGCGCTGGTTGCGCTCCTACGAACCCGACGACCTGTTCGACCAGGACGGCAACCCCGCCCCGGACCTGCTGGAGGACCTGCCCGGTCTCGGCATGCTCCCGGAGGCCAACGGTGGTGCGCTGCGCCGCGACCTGCCGCTGCCCGACCTCGCGCCCTTCGCCGCCGAGGGCCCCGCGAGCCCCACCGGCACCGCGGGCGGGTGGCTAGCGCAGCTCATGCGCGACACCGAGGACGAGCGCGACTTCCGCGTGGTGTGCCCGGACGAGCTGGAGTCGAACAAGCTGGGCGCGGTCCTGGAGGCGACCGACCGGGCCTTCACCCCGCACGTCCCCGGCTACTCCGAGCACGTCTCCCCCGGCGGGCGGGTCATGGAGGTGCTGTCGGAGCACCTGTGCCAGGGGTGGTTGCAGGGCTACCTGCTGACCGGGCGGCACGGGCTGTTCCCCTGCTACGAGGCGTTCGCGTCCATCGTGGACAGCATGGTCAACCAGCACGCCAAGTTCCTCAAGGTGTCCGCGGAGGTGCCCTGGCGCGAGCCCGTCGCCTCGCTGAACTACCTGCTCTCCAGCGAGGGGTGGCGCCAGGAGCACAACGGCTACAGCCACCAGGGCCCCGGCTTCATCAACAACGTGCTGACCAAGAAGGCGTCGGTCGCGCGCGTGTACCTGCCGCCGGACGCCAACTCCCTGCTCGTGGTCCTGGAGCACTGCCTGGCCTCCACCGGGCGCATCAACGTGGTGGTCGCGGGCAAGAACGAGGCCCCGTGCTGGATGGACCTCGACACCGCGCGGGCGCACTGCGCCGCGGGCGCCGGGACCTGGGAGTGGGCGGGCACCGGTGGCCCGCCGCAGGTGGTGCTGGGCTGCGCGGGCGGCATCCCGACCGTGGAGACCCTGGCCGCCGCGCACCTGCTGCGCGAGCACGCGCCCGACCTGCGGGTGCAGGTGGTCAACGTGGTGGACCTGCTGGCGCTGGCCCCCGCCGACCGCCACCCGCACGGGATGGCCGCGGCCGACTTCGACCGGCTGTTCCCGCCGGAGGTGCCCGTGGTGATGGGGTTCCACGGCTACCCCTCGGCCGTGCACGAGGTGCTGCACGGGCGGGCCGACACCCAGCGCTTCCACGTGCACGGCTACCACGAGGAGGGCACCACGACGACCCCGTACGACCTGCTGGTCGACAACGGCATGTCCCGCCACGACCTCGCCGCCGACGCCGTGCGCCGGGCGGGCGGGCCGCCGGGGGTCGTCGACCGGCTGCTGGGCGAGCGCGACCGGATCCGGGCGCTGGCCCACCGCGACGGCGAGGACCCGGCGGAGATCACCGGGTGGACGTGGTCGGCGTGATCCTCACCGTCAACACCGGCTCGGGCAGCGTCAAGGCCGACCTGGTCGACGACGACCGGGTGGTCGACAGCGCCCACCTGGAGACCACCGACGCGGACGAGGCGTGGGCGGCGCTGCGGGGGCTGCTCGACGACCGGCGGGTCGACGCCGTGGCGCACCGGCTCGTGCACGGCGGCTCCCGCCTCACCGGGCCCGCGGTGGCCGACGACGAGGCGCTGGCGGCCGCGCGCTCGGCGGCGAGCCTGGCGCCGCTGCACGTCCCGCCCGCGCTGGAGTTCCTGGAGCAGCTTCGGGACAGGCTCCCGGGCGTCCCGCAGGTGCTCTGCCCGGACACCGCCTTCCACCGGGACCTGCCCGAGCACGCCGCCACCTACGCCCTGCCGCAGCAGTGGCGCGAGCGCTTCGGCTTGCGCCGGTACGGCTTCCACGGCCTGTCGTACTCGTGGGCGCTGCCCCGCGCGGCGGAACTGCTCGGCACACCGGAAGGGGAGTTGAGCGTGGTGATGGCGCACCTGGGCGGCGGTTCGTCGGTGTGCGCGGTGCGCGACGGGCGCAGCGTGGACACGTCGATGGGCTTCACCCCGCTCGACGGCGTGCCGATGGCCAAGCGCTCGGGCGCGGTCGACCCCGGGATGCTGCTGTGGTTGCAGCGCGAGGCGGGGCTGTCGCTGGCGGAGGTCGAGGACGGGCTCAACCACGCCTCCGGGCTGCTGGGGCTCTCCGGCGGCGAGTCGGACGACACCCGCGACCTGGTGGCCTCCGGCTCCCCCGGCGCCGCGCTGGCGCTGGGGGTGTTCGCCCACCGGGTCCGCCGCGAGGTCGCCGCGTGCGCGACGAACCTCGACCGGCTCGACGCCCTGGTCTTCACCGGCGAGATCGGCTGGGACCAGCCCGAGGTGCGCGCGGCGGTGACCGGGGGGCTGCGCCTGCTGGGCGTGGCCGCCACCGCCGCGCCCAACTCCCCCACCGACGCCGTGCTGACCCCGCCGGGCGGCGGCGTTCCGGTGCTGGTCGTCGAACCCCGGGAGGAGCTGGCGCTGGCCCGCGCGGCCAGGACGTGCCTGGGCTGACGTTTTCCCGGCCGGTCACCGGGAAACCGCGCCGCAGAGGAAAGGGGTACAACCATGATCGATCGTGCCAGGCAACGGCAGGCCACCCGGCGCACACCCGCCCAGGTCGCGGCCGCGGCGGTGGGGGTCGTCCTGCTGGTGATCGGGGTGCTGGGCCTGGTCGACACCGGTTTCTCCGACTTCGGCAGCACCCCGGCGTCCTCCGACGCCACCGTGGTGGCGGGCCTGGGCGGCTCCACCCTGCTCAACCTCGCCCACGTCGTGCTGGGCGCCTTCGCGCTGCTGTGCGCGAGCGGGGCGGGCCGCGTGCGGCTGTTCGGCCTGGTGGGCTCGCTCGCCTTCCTGGCGCTGACGGCCTACGACGTGGTCTCGCTCATCAACGGCGCCGTGGGCGACCCGCTGGGCACCCACTGGCCCGCCCTCATCCTGCACGTGGCGTGCCTGGTGGTCGCCGGGGCGGTCGTGTTCCTCAGCGACCGACCGGGCGGCCCCGACCGCGCCTGACGCACCGGCACGAGGCCCCGGCGGTCGACCGCCGGGGCCTCGTCGCGCCACGGGCGACCGATCAGCGGTCGCCGGGGGTGGAGGTGACCAGGCCGCCGACGAAGTGGCGCTGGGCGAGCAGGAACAGCACGACCATGGGCACGGTGGCGATGAGGCTGGCGGCGAGGACGAGCTCCCACTGCGACTCCCCCGCCTGGCCGAACCGGTCCAGCACCACCTTGAGGCCGCGCGGCAGGGTGTAGAACTGCGGTTCGCGCAGGTAGATCAGCGGCTTCACCAGGTCCGTCCACGCGGCGCGCAGCTCGAAGACGAACACCACGACCAGCGCGGGCCGGGCCAGCGGGAGCGCGATCGAGGTGAACGCGCGCAGCGCGCTCGCGCCGTCCACCCTGGCCGCGTCGAACACCTCCGAGGGCAGGCCGAGGAAGAACTGGCGCAGCAGGAAGATGTAGAACGCCGACCCGAACAGGTTCTGCGCCCACAGGGGGACCTGGGTGGTGGCTAGCCCCGCGGCGTGCCACTCCAGGTACACCGGCACCATCGTCACCGCGCCCGGCAGCATCATCGTGGCCAGCACGAGCCCGAACAGCAGGTTGCGCCCGCGGAAGCGGTACCTGGCGAAGCCGTAGGCCACCAGGGAGCTGGAGATGGTGGCGGCGGCCGCCGCGGCCACCCCGACCGCTACGCTGTTGCCGATCCAGGTGAGCAGGGGCACGGCCCGCCACACCTCGACGAGGTTCTGCGGGGAGAACGGCGTGGGCCACAGGTTGTTGTCGAAGACGTGCGAGCGGTCCTTGAAGGCCGCGCTCAGCAACCAGGCGAACGGGTAGCCGAAGGCCCCCGCCAGCACCACCAGCCCGGCCAGTGCCCCGATCCGACGCGCGTTCACCGCGGTTCCCCCTCGTAGTGCACGAGCCGCCTGCTCACCCGCACCTGCACGGCGGTGATGACGGCGATGACCAGGAACAGCACCCACGCCAGCGCCGAGGCGTAGCCCATCCGCAGCGAGCCGAACGCCTGCTGGAACAGGTAGACGACGTAGAACAGCGCGGAGTCGTCGCGCGCGGCCTCGGTCTGGGCGTTGCCGTAGAACATCACGTACGCCTCGGTGAAGACCTGCAACGAGGCGATCGTGTTCACCAGGACGACGAAGTACAGCGTGCCGCTGATCTGCGGCAGGGTCACGTGCCAGAACCGCCGCCACGGGCCCGCGCCGTCGAGCGCCGCGGCCTCCAGCAGCTCCGGTGGCACCCGGCTCAGCGCGGCGAGCAGGATGACGGCGGTGCTGCCGACCGTCCACAGGCTCATCAGCACCAGCCCGGGCTTGACCCAGTCCGGGTCGGTGGTCCAGTTCGGGCCGGTGAACCCGAACCAGCCGAGCACGTCGTTGATGGCGCCGGTCTGCCCGTTGAGCAGCAGCAGGAACATCGCCGCCAGCGCCACGGGCGGGGTCATCACCGGCAGGTAGAGCACGGTGCGGAAGAACCCGGCCGCGCGCCCCGCCTTGCGCACCAGGCCCGCCAGCCCGAGCGCGAGCACGATCTGGGCGGGCACGTGCAGCACGGTGAAGAACGCCGTGTTCCACAGCGCGGTGGCGACCTTGGGGTCGCCCAGCAGCTCAGCGTAGTTGTCGGCGCCCACGTACTCGGGGGAGGTGAGCATGTCGTAGCGGGTGAACGACAACCACAGGCTGATCGCCATGGGGGCGATGGTGAACACGACGACGCCGACAAGCCACGGCGACAGGAACCACCACGCGGCCCGGTTCTCCTTGCCGGGCTTGTTCCTCCTGGGCGTCGGGGCGGTGACCGCGGGGGCGGTGGCGGCGGGGTTGTCCGTGAGCGCCATCTAGTCCCCCATCACCCGGGCCAGGGCGGCGTCCGCCTCGCGCTGCGCCTGGCCGAGCGCCTCGGCCGGGGTTTGCGCACCGGTCAGCGCCCGCGTCGCCGCGGACTGCCAGGCCCGGATCAGGTCGGGCCCCGCCGGGCTGGGCGGCAGGGCGAATGCGGTGTCCTGGAGGGATCGGACCACAGGTACCCCCTGTTCGAGGATGCGATTGCCGCCGGGCCGGTAGACCCGGCTGAAGATCAGCTCGTCGGCGGCGCGGTTGGCGGTGAAGGTGCCGCCGTAGGGGCGGCCCTTGGCCGCGAGCGCGTCGCGGCGGGCGGTCGCGGCGGTGACCCAGGTGTCCGCGGCGGTCATGGTGGTGATGAAGTCGCAGGCCCGGTCGGGGTGGCGGGCGCCGGTCGGGATGGCCCACGCCTGGCCGCCGAGCTCGCTGGTCGGGGTGCCCGCGCGGTCGGTGACGGGGACGACGGTGACGTCGACGTCGGGTGAGTTGGTGGCCAGGGTGTTGAGGTAGAACGAGTCCATCGGCATCGCCGCGAGCTGGCCCGCGGCGTACTCGTTGTCGGCGCCGAACTCGTTGAAGCCGTCCTTGAACGCCTTGAACGCGGCCCAGCCGCCCTGGGCGCGCACCAGGTCGGTGGTGAAGGTCAGCGCCTCGACCACCCGCGGGTCGTCCAGGCGCGCGTGCCGCCCGTCCGGGTCCACCAGCTCGACGCCGTTGAGCTTGGCCCACAGCGGCAGGAAGTCGGGGACCTTGGGGTCGAACCCGATGCGCCGCACGCCGTCGGCGGTGTCGGCCAGCCGCGGGGCCAGCCGCGCCAGGGCGCCCCAGTCGGTCGTGGTCAGCTGGGCCGGGTCGACGCCCGCCGCGCGCAGCAGGGGGTTGTTGATGATGAGCACGCGGACGGTGGCGAAGTCGGGGATGCCGTAGGGCACGCCGTCGTAGGTGATCTGCCGGACGGCGGCAGGCCGGAAGTCGGACAGGTCGACGCCGCGGGCGCGCAGGCAGTCGGTGATGGGTTGGACGGCGCCGCGCGCGGCGTAGGCGCCGAGCTTGGCGCGGTCGGCGTACACCACGTCCGGTGGTTCGCCGGAGACGACGGCGGAGAGGAACTGCTGCTCGTCGAAGGCGCCCTCGTTGACGTGCAGGTCGGTGTCCGGGAAGCGCTCGCGGAACACCGCGACCCGCGCGGTGGCGTGCTCGTCGGGCAGGCCGAAGCCCATGGTGCTCAGCGCGTTGGGCGCGTCCTCCGGCGAGTCCCCGAGGCCCCCGCACGCCGTGCTCCCCAGCAGCACCAGCGCGGCCACCACCGCGCGGAGCCCAGACCCCATGTGCTACCTCCTCGTCGAGACCCGAAAGCTGCCGCCGTGTTCCCCGGCCATGCGGCTTCAAACATCCTTTTCGGGGGAATGCCGCCGTTTGGCGCAGCGGGCCGGTGGTAGTCCCGCCGGGTGGCAGACCACTCTGGACGGTTGAGCGGGATCGCGCGCGAGCGCTTCGGCTGGGAGTTGACCGACGAGCAGCAGCGCGCCGCCGGGGCGGTGCTCGACGGGCGGGACGTGCTGGCGGTGCTGCCCACGGGGGCGGGCAAGTCCGCGATCTACCAGGTGCCGGGCCTGGCGCTGGACGGGTTGACGGTGGTGGTGTCACCGCTGGTGGCCCTGCAGCACGACCAGGCGGCGGCATTGGGCGAGGCGGGGGTGTGCGCGGTCGTGGTGAACGCCGACCGCTCCGCCGCGGCGGCGTGGGAGGCGGTCGAGTCTGGCGAGGCCCGGTTCCTGCTGCTCGCCCCGGAGCAGCTGGCCAAGCCCGAGGTGGTGGAGCGGCTGCGCGGCGCCGGGGTGGTGCTGTTCGCCGTGGACGAGGCGCACTGCGTGTCGGCGTGGGGGCACGACTTCCGCCCCGACTACCTGCGGTTGGCCGCCGCCGTCGAGCGGCTGGGCCGCCCGCCGGTGCTGGCGCTGACGGCCACCGCGGCTCCCCCGGTGCGCGACGACGTGGTGGAGCGGTTGGGGATGCGCGACCCGCTGCGGGTGTGCACCGGGTTCGACCGCCCCAACATCCACCTCGCCGCGCACCGCCACCCCTCCGAGCGCGACCGCCGCGCCGCCGTGCTGGAGCGGGTGCGCGAGCTGCGGGGGACCGGGCTGGTGTACGCGCCCACCCGCGCCGCCACCGAGGAGATCGCCGCCGAGCTGGGCGCGCGGGCCCGGTGCTTCCACGCCGGGATGCCCGCGGGCGAGAAGGAGCGGGTGCACGAGGCGTTCACCGCGGGCGAGGTGGAGGTGGTGGTCGCGACCTCGGCGTTCGGCATGGGCATCGACAAGCCGGATGTCCGGTTCGTCCTGCACGCGGGCTGCCCGGACTCGCTGGACTCCTACCACCAGCAGGTCGGGCGGGCGGGCCGCGACGGCGACCCGGCCACCGCCGAGCTGCACCACCGGCCCGAGGACCTGGCCAAGCAGCGGTTCCTCACCGCCACCGGCGTGCCGGAGGACGCCATCCGCGCCGTGGCGAAGGCGGTGCGCGCCGGGCGCGGGCCCCAGGACGTCGACCTGCCCAGGGCGCGGCGGACGCGGGCGGTGAACCTCCTGGTCGGGGCGGGGGCGGTCGACGGCGACCTGACCTGGGTGGGGCGCGACCTCGACGAGGCCGTCGCCGAGGCGGTGCGGCTGGCCGAGGTGCACAAGCGGGCGGTGCGGTCGCGGGTCGAGATGGTGCGCGCCTACGCCGAGGCCCCGGGGTGCCGCAGGCAGGAGCTGCTGGCCTACTTCGGGGAGGAGCTGCCCGAGCCGTGCGGCAACTGCGACGGGTGCGACGCCGGGCGGGCGGGCGAGCGGCGCACCAGCAGTGGCGGCTTCGACGTGCACGAGGGGGTGCGGCACGCGGAGTGGGGCCGGGGCGAGGTGATGTCGGTGGAGGACGACCGGGTGACGGTGCTGTTCGAGGACGAGGGGTACCGGACGCTGTCGCTGGCGGCGGTGCACGACCGCGACCTGCTGGTGCCCGACGCTTCTTGACACCTCGCCACAGCCCGCGCCCTCGGATCGCGCGCGTCCCGACAACGCAGGTCACGCGGGGTGCCCAACTTCCCCGGAAGCCACGATCACGCGTTTGGGTGCGCCCGTTCGGGGGAGACCTGCGTCACCAACCCCCCTCCCCCGAGAGGTCCCCCGTGCGCATCCGCCTTGCCTGCCTCACCGCCGCGGTCAGCGTCGCTGCGGCCCTGCTGCTGCCCGCCACCGCCGAGGCCCAGCCCACCCAGCCGCTCACCCCCGGCTTCGCCGTGACGTTCCTGCACAGCCAACTCGTCCCCGAGGCCAGCCCCGCCGGGGCGAACGACTGGTCGTGCGAGCCGACGGTCGCCCACCCGCGCCCGGTGGTGCTGGTGCACGGCACCTACGAGAACCGCTTCAACGACTTCGGGCGCATGGCACCCGCCCTGGTCCGCGCCGGGTTCTGCGTGTTCGCGCTCAACTACGGCGACGCCGAGGACAACCTCGCCGCCGTCCCGGAGGCGATCAAGGGCACGGGCGACATCCGCTACTCGGCGAAGGAACTGGCGGTGTTCGTCGACCGGGTGCTGGAGCGCACCGGCGCCGAGGAGGTGGACGTCGTGGGGCACTCGCAGGGCGGTCTCATGCCGCGCCAGTACCTCAAGGCCGAGGGCGGGGCGGACAAGGTGGCGAACCTGGTGACGCTGGGCGCGACCCACCACGGCACGTCGTTGATCGGCATCGCCTCCCTCGTCGACGCGCTGGGGCTGCTCGGGTTCACCCCGCCCGCGATCGGGGTCGCCGCCCAGCAGCAGGTGGTGGGCTCGGAGTTCCTGCAGGAGCTCAACTCCGGCGGCGACACCGTGCCCGGTGTGGCCTACACGGTGATCGCGACGGTGTTCGACGAGGTGACCACGCCCTACAAGTCCACCTACCTCAGCGCTGGACCCGGTGCCACCGTGCGGAACGTGACGCTCCAGGACGGGTGCGCGATCGACCTGTCCGACCACCTGTCGATGACGTACTCCCCGCGCGCCATCGGCATCGTGCGCAAGGCGCTGGACCCGGCCGCGCCGCAGCCGCCGTGCGAGCTGAACGCCCCTCTGCTCTGAGCCCCCGTTGCGCGCACAGCTGGTTACCCTCGGTGCGCGGTGGCAAACCCCAGCGGCGAAAAGGGCGGCGGGAGGGGCAGCGGAGGTGCGCGGCGCGTGAACGATCACTAGCCTGATCAGCACCCGGTCGGTGGCAGCAGACGCCGACGCTCCCCCACCCCCGCCGCTGGAGGCACCACCGTGCGCGCACCCCTGGCCGAGATCACCACGTCCCGTGACGGCGACCGCGCCGTGGTCCGCGTGCGGGGGGAGATCGACATGTCCAACGGCGACCAGTTCACCGCCGCCGTGCACGATGCCGCCGCCCAGGGCGCCGCCGCCCAGGATGCCGGTCCGCCCGCGAGAACCGTGGTGGTGGACCTCTCCAGCACCACCTACTTCGCCTCGGCGGGCTTGGCGGCGCTCGTCTCCGGGGCGAACCGCTGCGCGGCGGACGGGGTGGTGTTCCAGGTCGTCGCCCCGCCCCGCAGCGCGCCGCGGCGGGTCGTCGAGCTGACCAGGCTGCACGAGGTGTTCCCGGTCCTGGACGCCCTGCCCGACAGCACCACCGGCCCGCGCGCGGCCGCGGAGCACGGCCTGCGCTGATCGGCGCACGCGCAGTCCGGAACCATTCCGTTTCAGTGGATTGGAACCATCCCGGACAGGGAACTCGGTGACGGCGTGGGCGGCGGGCCCCGCTGTCGCGAGAGGACTGTGCAGATGGGGCGGATGGGCGCTGCCGAGCGGTTCCGGCACTGGGTGGACTCGGGCCGGGTGGACCTGCCACTGCCGGGAAGCGGGGACACGGGCAAGCGGTGGGCGGGCCTGGCCCAGCTCGGTTCCGCCGACCTCGCCGCGGCCCGGCTGGCCGAGGGCCACGCCGACGCCGCCGCGATCCTCGCTGAGCTGCACGCCCCTCCCCCTGCGCCCGGGGAACTGTGGGGGGTGTGGGCGGCTGTTCCGAAATCCCTCACGGCAGCGGAGGTGGACGGCGCCTGGCGCGTGTCCGGCGAACGCCCGTGGTGCTCCGGCGCGCACACGCTGACCCACGCGCTCGTGACCGCCGAAACCCCGGGCGGCAGCGCTCTGTTCCGCGTGCGGGTGGCCGACGCGACCCCGGTGGAGGGCACGTGGCCCGCGACCGGGATGGCCGACAGCGACAGCGGCGCGGTCCGCTTCGCCGAGACCCCGGCGGAACCGGTGGGCGAGCCGGGGGCCTACACCTCCCGCCCCGGCTTCTGGCACGGCGGGATCGGTGTGGCGGCGGTGTGGTTCGGCGCCGCCTGCGCGGTGGCCCAACCCCTCTACGACAAACGCGACCCGGACCCGCACGCGCTGGCGCACCTCGGGGCCGTCGAGGAACTGCTGGGCACCGGCGAGGCCCTGTTCTGCGACGCCGCGCGCGTCGTCGACGCCGACCCGGCCGCCGACGCCGAGCGGCTCGCCCTGCGGGTGCGCGCCGCCGTCGAGCGGATCGCGACCGGGGTGCTCGACCACGTGGGCCGCGCGCTCGGCGCCGGTCCGCTGTGCGCCGACGAGGCGCACGGGCGGCGGGTGGCCGACCTGACCGTGTACCTGCGGCAGAGCCACGCCGAGCGCGACCTGGCCCGGCTCGGGCAGCTGGCGGTGCGGTCGTGACCGCGATCGAGGGCCTGGGCACCAGCGAGGAGCTGTGGCGGGCCTGGCCCGCGCTGGACGCGCTGCCCCGCTTCACCTTCCCCGGCGGTCCGCTGGTGGTGGTCGCCCCGCACCCGGACGACGAGGTACTGGGCGCCGGTGGCCTCATGGCGCTCGCGGGGTCGGTGCACCTCGTGGCCGTCACCGACGGCGAGGCGTCCCACCCCGGTTCCACCGTGCTCGCGCCGCGGGAGTTGGCGGCCGTGCGGGCGCGGGAATCCGAGGCGGCGCTGGACGTGCTGGGCGTGGACGCGCGGGTCGACCGCCTGGGGATGCCCGATGGCGGCATCGACGAGGACGCGCTGGCGGCGGCCCTGGTCGAGCGGCTGCCCGCGGGCGGCTGGTGCGCGGCGACCTGGCGCGGGGACGGCCACCCCGACCACGAGGCCGTGGGCCGGGCGGCGGCCCGCGCCTGCGCCGAGGTGGGCGCGCGGCTGCTGGAGTTCCCGGTGTGGGCCTGGCACTGGTCACGCCCCGACGACCACCGGGTGCCGTGGTCGGCGGGCCTGCGCGTGGACCTGCCGCCCGCGGTGGCCGAGGCCAAGCGGCGGGCGGTCCGCGAGTTCGCCACCCAGGTCGAGCCGCTGGGTCCGGACGCCGCCGACGCGGCGATCCTGCCGCCCCCGGTGCTGGCCCGGCTCACCCGCGGGTTCGAGGTGGTGTTCGGGTGAGCCTGGGCGCCGACCACTTCCACGCGCTCTACGCCACCGACCCGGACCCGTGGGGCTTCCGCACGCGGTGGTACGAGCAGCGCAAGTACGCCGCGACCCTCGCGGCCCTCACCCGCCCCCGCTACCGCCGGGCGTTCGAGCCGGGCTGCTCGGTGGGCGTGCTCACCGCCGCCCTCGCGGCCCGCTGCGACGAGGTCGTCGCCTGGGACGTCGACCCCACGGCCCGCGCGGCCGCGGCGGCGGAGTGCCCCCCGCACGTGCGGGTGGCGGCGGGCGCGGTGCCCGGCCAGTGGCCGGAGGGGGAGTTCGACCTGCTGGTGGTCTCGGAGGTCGCCTACTACCTCGACCGCGACGACCTCGACGCGCTGATCGACCGGGCGGTGGGGTGCCTGGCCGACGACGGCGACCTGGTGCTGGCGCACTGGCGCCACCGCACCCCGGACTGCCCCCTCACCGGCGACGACGTGCACGCCGCCTTCACCGGGCGCACCGGCCTGCACGGCCAGGTGTCGCACGTCGAACCGGACTTCCGCTTGGACGTGCTCAGCAAGCGGGTCGAGTCGGTGGCGGCCAGGGAGGGCCTGTGCTGAACGGGATCGAGGTCGTGGTGCCCGCGCACGACGAAGCCGCCGAGCTGCCGACCTGCCTGGCCGCGTTGGCGGTCGCGGCCGGACGCAGCCCGCTGCCGGTGCGCGTCACCGTGGTGGCCGACGCCTGCACCGACGCCACCGCGCGGATCGCGCGCTCGGCGGGCGCGCGGGTGCTGGAGGTCGACGTCCGCAACGTGGGAGCCGCCCGCGCCGTGGGATTCGCGGGTGTGGACCGCGCAGACCTGTGGTTCGCCACCACCGACGCCGACAGCCGGGTCCCCGCGTCCTGGTTCGCCGACCAGCTCGCCGCGGACGCGGACGCCGTGGCGGGCGCGGTCGACGTGCTGGACTGGTCGGAGTGGCCGCCGCACCTGCCGCACCACTACCGCGCGCTGTACTCCCGCGAGGAAGGGCACGTGCACGGCGCCAACCTCGGGGTGTCCTCCTGGGCCTACCGGACCGTCGGCGGCTTCACCGCGCTCACCGACGGCGAGGACGTCGACCTGGTGGACCGCTTGCGGGCGCGGGGTTTCACGGTAACGCACCCCGCGACAGCGCCGGTGGTCACCAGCGCTCGCCGCACCGGCCGCTGCCACGCCGGGTTCTCCGACCACCTGCGCGGCCTCGAAGCGGAGGTCACACCCTAGGAGTCGCGATCCCCGGCGTGGTGGGGATCGCGACGCGCAGGAACCTGCGCCGCCTGCGCAAGCGGAACCCGAGCTGCTGGTAGAGCCGGATCGCGGGCGCGTTCTCCTCGACGGCGTGGATCACCGGTTGCTCCCCGCGCGCCCGGATGCCGTGCACCACGGCCAGGACCAGCGCCCCCGCGAGGCCACGCCCCCGGTGCTCCTGGTCGGTGCACACCGCGCTGACCTCGGTCCACCCCGGCGGGTGCAACCGCTCCCCCGCCATCGCCACGAGCCACCCACCGCGCCGGATGCCGAGGTAGGTGCCCATCTCGATCGTGCCGGGCAGGAACGGCCCGGGTTTGGTGCGCGCCACCAGGTCCAGCACCTCCGGCACGTCCGCGCGGGTGAGCACCACGGCCTCGGGACACCGCTCGCCCGCCAGGCCCGCGCCTTCGAGCTGCACCCCGCCGAGCGTGGCCAGCACCGGCCAGTCCGCGGGCGGCGGGGTGGGCGGGTCGGTGAGCACGACGTCGTTGCCCGGCCCGACCAGCGCGGCCAGCTCCGGCCACACCCGCTCGTCCGGCTCGTCGGGAATGCCGACGAACCCCGCCACGTCGGCCCGGTAGCGCAGCGCCCGCGCGGTGCCCTCGGCGAAGCGGGCGTGCGCACCGGTGAGCGAGGCCCAGATGGCGTTGTCCAGCACGGCTTCCCCAGCCTTGACCGGCGGGACGACCGGCCGCGCGGTGTCTGTCGTCATCTGCTGCACACCCTCCACTCAAGCGCGTCCAGGAGTACCAGCCGGGGTGGCGGGTGGTCCACGGCCGCCAGATGGTGGGACGCGTCCGGATCGTGGGAGGGCGGTCGCACCCCTCGACACGCGGCCGTGCGCCGGGGAACGCTTCCGGCCGAGATCCCCGCCCTCCCGGAGCGTCCCCCGTGCACCCACCACAGCTGTCGCCGTCCACCGAGCCCGCGCCGGGCCCGCCGGACGAGCTCGACGCGTTGGCGTCGAAGAAGGTCGTGCCACTGCGCCACCCCTGGCGCTGGTTCGCCAGCGCGGTCGTGCTGGTGCTGCTGGCGCAGCTCGCGCACGCGCTCATCACCAACCCGGTGTTCCAGTGGGACGCCTTCGCCTACTGGTTCTTCCGGCCCGTCGTGCTGGAGGGGCTGCTGCTCACCCTGGAGCTGACCGGGTTGAGCGCGCTGTTCGGCCTGCTCGGCGGGATCGTGCTGGCGCTCATGCGGTTGTCGCGCAGCCCGCTGCTGCAAGCGGTGTCGTGGGCCTACGTCTGGGTGTTCCGGTCCATCCCGCTCATCGTGCTGCTGCTGTTCCTGGCCAACGTCACCGCGCTGTACAGCACGCTGAGCCTCGGCGTGCCGTTCGGGCCGTCGTTCGTGGAGTTCCGCGCCACGGACCTGCTGAGCTTCTTCGTCGTCGCCGTGCTGGGGCTGAGCCTCAACGAGGCCGCGTACGCCGCGGAGATCGTGCGCGCCGGGATCATCTCGGTCGACCAGGGGCAACTGGAGGCGGCCGCGGCGCTGGGGCTGCCCAAGTCGCGGCAGTACCGGCGGGTGATCCTGCCGCAGGCCACCCGCTCCATCATCCCGTCCTACGTCAACCAGCTGATCGGCCTGCTGAAGGGGACGTCGGTCGTCTACATCACCTCCCTGCTGGAGCTGTTCGGCGTCGTGCAGACGCAGGCGAGCACCAACAGCGGGCAGATCATCCCGCTGCTCGTGGTGGGCACCGTCTGGTACGTGATCCTCACCAGCGTGCTGTCGGTGGCGCAGTTCTACGTCGAGCGCCACTTCTCCCGGGGCGCGCTGCGCACGGTGCCGCCCACGCCCATCCAGCGCTTCCGCGGGAAGCTGCGCGCCCTGGGGGTGGCGCGATGACCCCGGCGGTGCAGGTGCGGCGCGCGGTGAAGTCCTTCGACGGCGTGCGCGTGCTCGACGAGGTCGACTTGACCGTCCACCCCGGACAGGTCGTCGCGCTGATCGGGCCGTCCGGCTCCGGCAAGTCCACGCTGCTGCGCGCCATCAACCACCTGGAGCGGTTGGACACCGGGGTCGTGAGCGTGCACGGCGAGCTGATCGGGGTGCGCGCCCACGGCGACCGGCTCAAGGAGCTGGGCGAGCGGGAGATCCTGCGGCAGCGGTCCCGCATCGGCTTCGTGTTCCAGGGCTTCAACCTGTTCCCGCACCTGACCGTGCTGGACAACATCACCGAGGCACCGGTGGTGACCCAGCGCAGGCCCAAGGCCAGGGCCCGGGAGGAAGCGCGCGAGCTGCTGGCCAGGGTCGGCCTGGCCGACAAGGCGGCGGCGTACCCGCGGCAGCTGTCCGGCGGGCAGCAGCAGCGGGTGGCCATCGCCCGCGCGCTCGCCCTGCGCCCCGAGGTCGTGCTCTTCGACGAACCCACCTCCGCGCTGGACCCCGAACTGGTCGGGGAGGTGCTGGGGGTGATCCGCGACCTCGCCGCCGCCGGCACCACGATGGTCGTGGTCACCCACGAGATCGCCTTCGCCCGCGAGGTCGCCGACGCCGTGGTGTTCCTCGACCGGGGCCGCGTCGTCGAGCAGGGCCCCGCCTGGCAGGTCATCGACCACCCCGAGCACGAGCGCACCAGGGAGTTCCTGCGCCGCGTCTCGTCCTGACGCCAGACCGGCTCAGCTTCCCGTCCCATCCCGATCCCCCTCACCACCCCATCCCTGAGGAGAAGCATGTCCCCCTGGAGAACCCGGCTGCGCCGCGCGGCCGCGACCCTCACCCTCGCCGCCACCGCGTCGACGGCGCTGACCGCCTGCGGCGGTGAGCCCAGCGCGGCGACGTCGACCAAGGACGCCGCGGGCAACACCGTGGTCACCATCGCGGCGAACACCGACCTGGCGCCGGTGCGGCTGACCGTGCCGACCGTGGAATCCATCCGCGCGTCGCTGCCGCAGTCGGTGCGCGACCGCGGCACGCTGGTCATCGGCGTCGGCGCGCTGCCGGACGGCTTCCCGCCGCTGGCCTTCGTCGGCACCGACCAGCGCACCCTCACCGGCGCCGAGCCCGACCTCGGCCGCCTGGTGGCCGCCGTGCTCGGCCTGGAGCCGGACGTGCAGAACGCCTCGTGGCAGAACCTGTTCGTGCGCCTGCAGAGCGGGCAGTTCGACGCGGGCTTCTCCAACATCACCGACACCGAGCAGCGCAAGCAGCAGGGCTTCGACTTCGCGGCCTACCGCAAGGACAACCTGGGCTTGGAGACGCTGGCCTCCGCCGACTGGAAGTTCGACGGCGACTACCACGTGCTCGCGGGCAAGGCCGTCGCGGTGGACACCGGCACCAACCAGGAGAAGATCCTCAAGGAGTGGCAGGCCAAGCTCCAGGCCGAGGGCAAGACGCTGGACGTGCGCACCTTCGGCGACAAGAACAGCACCTTCCTGGCGCTGCAATCGGGCCGCATCGACGCCTACTTCGCCCCGAACCCCGGCATCGCCCACCACGTGCAGCAGACGGCCAAGACCCCCCACCCGACCCGCAGCGCGGGGTCGTACTCGGGCGCGGGTGAGACCCTGCAGGGCCTCATCGCGGCCACGACCAAGAAGGACAACGGACTGGTCAAGCCGCTGTCGGAGGCGATCAACTACCTGATCCAGAACGGTCAGTACGCCCAGTGGCTGGCCGCCTACAACCTCGCGGACGAGGCCGTGCCCACCTCCGAGGTCAACCCGCCGGGGCTGCCGCTCGACAACTCCTGACCGGCAGCGGGCCCGCACCCGGGTGACCGGTTTCCTGAGGATCGGATGAGGAAACCGGTCACCCGGCCACTTTCCGGGCGGCCCGGGCGTTGGACCGGGTGCAGCACGACTCGGGAGGAGTGGCGATGGGAGTGCTCGGCGTCCTGCTCGGCTACGCGATCACGGCGTTCATCCTGGTGATGGTGGCCCGCATGGTGTTCGACTGGGTCACCGCGGTGGGGCGCGGCCCGTACTGGGTGGTGCGCGCCCGCGGGGTCAGCCACACGCTGACCGAACCGGTGATCGCGCCGGTGCGACGCCTGCTGCCCCCGCTGCGCGCGGGCGCCATCGGCATCGACCTGGCGTTCACCGTGGTGTTCGTGCTGGCCCTCGTCCTGCGCTCGGTCGCGTTCTCGCTCTGAGCCCGCCCAGCAGCGGCGGCACGGCCAGGACGACGACGGCCACCGCGACACCGACCGCGGTGGCCACGAGCCGGTCGACCAGCAGCGGGCCCACGGGCGTCGGGTGCGCCGCAGCGCCCACCAGCAGCGACATCGGCGTGATGAGCACGACCGCGACGGCGTAGTGCCGCAGGACCAGCAGCTCGATCAGGCCTTGCAGCACCACGACCGCCAGCGCCACCGCCCACACCGGCAGGTGCGCCCACAGCAGCAGCGCGGCGAGCCCCAGCCCCGCCGTCGTGCCCGCGACCCGGTGCACCCCCCGCACCACCTGCTTGCGCAACGTCGCCACCGACAACGGGATCACGGCCGACAGCAGCGCCCAGTACAGGTGCTCCACATCCACCAGCTCAGCGAACGGCGCCGCCACCACGCACGCCAGCAGCACCTGCCCCACCAACCGGGCGCGCAGCGCCGCCGCCACCGGGGTCAGCGGCGTGAGCGGCGCCCACGGGTGGTCACGGCGCACCACCCCCGCACTGCCCACGGCGATCGCGAACACGGCCGTGACGCCGACCGCCACGAGCACCCCGAGCGCGGCGCTCCAGGCCAACGGCGGTGACGCGGACAACGCACCCGCCGTCATCAGCGGGAACAGCGGCCCACTCGGCCGCCACCGCACCACCTCACCCAACGCGGTGGCCGCCACGGCGATCACCACCAGCACCCCGAGCACCGACCACGGCGCGCCCGGCAGGTGCGCGGCGAGCAACCCAGCGGCGGCACCGACCACCAAGGCCACGGCGGCGGCACCCTGCACCCGCGTCCGCGCCGGCACCGTGACGTCGCGCCCGTAGATGGCGGTGAACGCGCCGAAGGTCACCGCCCCGAGCAGGTCATCGCGCCCCAGCACCAGGACGACCAGCAGCGGCACCCCCACCGACACCGCGCACCGCAACGCGGGCCGGTGCGCCCCGTCGTGCGGGCCGACCCCCACCAACTCCCTGCTCAACGTCGCGGTCACGTCGTCCCAGGTTACGCCGGGTGCCGCTGTTGCCCAGCGCACACCACCGCCGGCCGGTTCTGCCGGCGCGGTCTGTCAGCGGCGGGCCCACGTGGCGAAGTCCGCCACGTCCGGCACCAGGTCCCGGGTCAGGTCGAAGTCCGCGCGGTAGGCCGGGAGCCGCCGGAACCAGGTGAACATCGCGCGCATGTCCTCGTCCAGCCCGTCCACCGGGACCTCCTCGAACCGGCCCGGCACGCCGTCGCGCTCGCCGAGCAGCTGGGCCATCCGCGCCGGGGTCAGCTCGTCGCCGCCGACCTCGACCGCGCCCCCGGGGACGCGGGCGGGGTCGAGCGCCACGGCCGCGCACGCGGTGCCGATGTCGGCCACCGCGATGACCTGGAGCGGCACGTCGGCGGGCATCGGCAGCCGCAGCACCACGCCGCCGTCCTCGCGCGAGGGCGACAGGTTCTCCATGAAGAACACCGGCCGCACGAACGTCGTCGGCACGCCCTCGCGCAGGAACGCCTCCTCGATGCGGCGCTTGCTCTCGAAGTGCGGGATGCCGGTGGCGCGCTCGGCGCCGCCGACCGAGCTGTGCACGACGTGCGGCACGCCCGCCTCGGCCGCCACCTCGGCGATGGTGACGCCGTCGTGGACCTCGCCCTCGGGGCCGCGCGCGGTGGCGAAGGTCGTCATCGCGAAGACGCCCGCCACGTCCTCGAACGCCTCCCGCAGCGACGCGCGGTCGGTGAGGTCGGCGCGGACGAGGCTCGCACCGGCCTCGGCCAGTGCGCGCGCCTTCGCCGCCTGCGGGTCGCGGACCAGCGCCCGCACGGGCGCGCCCGCGGCGAGCAGGGCGCGGGCGGTGGCACCCCCCTGCTGGCCGGTCGCTCCGATCACCGCGTGCGGACGGGTGCTCATGGGTCCTCCTGCCTCCGGGCCCGCGCGGGCCGCCGTGGGGTGCGGGCAACCCTATCCAGACCTGGCGATGGCGGCGTCGAGGCGGGCGCCGACCTCGGCGCACTCGTGGCGCACCGACCCGAGGAACGCCGCCAGCACCGGGGAGCGGTCGTCGGCGCGGAAGGACATCCGCAGGTCCGGCAGCGCCACCCGGGGCGCGACGTCGCAGAACCACACGTCCGGGCGGGCCGCGCGGCGGGCGCTGTCGGGGAGCAGCCCGACGCCCAGGCCGCACGCCGCCAAGCCGGTGATGGTGTGCACGTCCCTGGCGTAGGTGGCGCCGTCGAGGGCCGCGCGGTGGTGCTCGAACACCGCGCCCAGCATGGCCGCCGTCGCGGGTTCCTCCTCCGGTGGGCTGATGATCAACCGCTGCTGGGCGAGCTGGGCGACCTCGACGGTGGCGCGGCCCGCGAACGGGTGGCTGGTGGCCACGGCGGCGATGAGGTGGTCGGTGCCGATGGCGACGGTGGTGAGGTCGGCGACCCGGGGGCCGCGGGGCGCGCCGCGGCCGACGGCGACGTCGAGCTCCCCGGCGAGCAGCGCCGCCGTCCCGGCCGGGGTGCTGCTCTCCCGCAGGTCCAGGCGCACCTGCGGGCGGTCGCGGCGGAACCGGCCGAGCACCACGGGCAGGGGTTCGAGCAGGGCGGAGCCGATGAACCCGATGCGCAGGCGACCGGTCTGCCCGCGCCCGGCGCGGGCGGCGTCGATCGCGGCGAGCTCCATCTCCCGCAGGGCGCAGCGGGCGCGGGCCAGGAACGCCTCCCCCGCCGCGGTGGGGAAGACGCCGCGCGGGGTGCGGTCGAACAGCCGCTCACCGACTTCCCGCTCCAGCGCGCCGATCTGGGCGGACAGCGGTGGTTGGGCGATGCCGAGCGAGGCGGCGGCCCGGCCGAAGTGCTGGTGCTCGTGCAGGGCCAGCGCGTACCGCAGGTGACGGGCTTCCACGCCGGTCCACGATACACAGGATGTATCACGCCACCCTTTCTCAGACATAGCGGTGGATAGCGGGTCGTGGACCCGGCTTCACTCGCGGCCATGGAGAACACCCTGGTCGTCCTGCTGCACGGTGCGTGGCACTCCTCGGCCCACTGGGCGGCGACGCAGCGCGAACTGGCGGCGTTGGGCGTGGCGAGCGCGGCCGTCGACCTCCCCGGCCACGGTGTCGACGCGCCCGTCCCGAGCGGCTACTTCGCCCCGGGCCAGCCCGGCCTGGACTCGGAGAAGTCGGCGCTGGCCGACCTCACCCTGGGCGAGGCCGCCGACACCGTGCTGGACCTGCTGGCCGCCGCCCGACCCCGCTTCCCCCGCGTGGTCCTGGTCGCGCACAGCGCGGGCGGCGCCACGGCCTCCGCGGCGGTGGAGCGGGCGCCGGAGCTGGTCGACCACCTCGTCTACCTCTCGGCCTTCGTCCCCGCCGGGCGCCCCCGCTTCCTCGACTACATCACCGCCCCCGAGAACGCCGACGCGATCATCATCCCGAGCGCGGGCGACCCCGAGGTCCTGGGCGCCGTCCGGATCAACCCGCTGTCGCCCGACCCCGACCACGTCGCCACCATCCGCCGCGCCCTGCTGGACGACCTGCCCGCGGACGCCCCCGACGGCTGGCGGGCGCTGCTGCACCCCGACCTGCCGCTGGCCATCCCGAGCACGCCGGTGGAGGTCACCCCGCAGCGGTGGGGCCGGGTGCGGCGCACCTACGTCCGCCTGCTCGACGACCTCGCCCTGCCCCTGGTCACCCAGGACCTGATGATCGCCGAGAGCGACGCGCGCACGCCGGACGACCCGTTCGAGGTGCGGACCCTGCCCGGCGGGCACTCCCCGTTCGCGGTGCGCCCGCGCGCGCTCGCCGCGCTGCTGGCGCAGCTGTGACGGCGGTGCGCACCAGGGGCACCGGCACGGGGAGGCTGGTGCTCGCCGTGCTGCTGTCCGGGACGTTCGTGCAGCTCACGAGCGTGACCGTGCTCCAGGTGGCGATCCCCGACGTGCAGCGCGACCTGCACGCCGGGCCCGCGGCGGCGCAGCTCGTCCTCGCCGGGTACACCCTCACCTACGCCTGCACGCTGATCACGTCCGCGCGCGTGGGCGACCGCTGGGGGCCGCGCCGGACCTTCGCCGCGGGCATGGCCGTGTTCACCCTCGCGACGGTCGTGGCGGGTGCCGCGCCGGGGGTGGGCGTGCTCGTCGCGGGCAGGCTCGCCCAGGGGCTCGGCAGCGGTCTGATGGCCCCGCAGGTCCTCACCCTCATCCAGCGCGTCGTGCCCGCCGAGCGCAGGCCGCGGGCGCTGGGCGCGTACGGGGCGACGATGGCGCTGGCGTCCATCGCGGGTCCGCTGCTGGCGGGCGCACTGCTCCAGCTCGACCCGTTCGGCCTGGGGTGGCGGGCGGCGGTGCTGGTGACGGTCCCCGTGGGCCTGGTGCTGCTGCTGGTCCCGGCGCTGCCGCCGGACGAGCCGGGCCGCGACGCCCGCGTGGACCCGGCCGGGGCGGTGCTGAGCCTGGCCGGGGTGGCGCTGCTGGTGCTGCCCCTGACGGTCGGGCGCGAGGCGGGCAGGCCCGCGTGGAGCGTGGCGAGCCTCGTGGCCGCCGTGATGCTGCTCGGCGCGTTCGCCGCCGTGCAGCGCCGCGTCGCGCACCCGCTGGTGCCGCCCCAGGTCCTCGCGGACGCGGGCACGCGGTGGGGCATCGGGTTGGTGTTCCTGTTCAACACCGGGGTGCCCTCGTTCACGCTGCTGCTGTCGCTGCACTCGCAGCAGGCGCAGGGGGTGGGGCCGTTGGCGACCGCGTTCACCGTCGCGCCGTACGCGATCGGGGCCCTGGTCGGCAGTTCGGTGTCCGAGCACCTGGGCCGGTCCGTGCTGACGGGGTCCGCCTCGGCACTGGTCGGCGCGTCCCTGCTGGTCGCGGTGACGATCGGGATGCCTGAACCGCGCTGGGCGCTGTGGTTGGTGCTCGCGGGGGGCGGCTTCGGCTTCGGCGCCTTCACCGCGGCGGTGTTCACGCGGGTGCTCGCCCGGGCGGAGCCGTCTGCCGCCAGTGCCCTGTCCGGGCTGTTGCCCACGGCGCAGCAGCTCGGCGGCACCTTCAGCGTCGCGCTGGCGGGGAGCGTGTACTACGGCGCGACGGGCGGGCCCGGCACCGCGCTGTGGCACGCGATGGTCTACGAGGCCGTGGTGTTCGCCCTCGCGGCGGGTGCCGCGTCAGTGCTGGCACGCCGCCGCCCCGGGTGAGCGGCACCCGGGGCGGCAGGACCAACGGCGTCAGCGCGAGGAGTGCTGCGCGCGGGCGTGCTCCAGGTCCGCGCGGTCGGCGTCGTCGAACGCCCTGGTGTCGCGCGGGGGCAGCACCGGGTCGTCGTCGTGGGCGGGCTTGAGCGAACCGTCGCCCTCCGCGACGGCCTTGCCCCTGGCCAGCTCGGCGTCCAGCTCGGCGCCGAGCAGCACCGCGGTGTTGGAGATCCACAGCCAGACCAGGAAGGCGATGATGCCGCCCAGCGACCCGTAGGTCTTGTTGTAGGAGCCGAAGTTCGCGACGTAGAAGCCGAAGGCCGCCGAGGCAACGACCCAGAGCAGCACGGCCAGGACGCCGCCGGGGCTCAGCCACCGGAAGCTCGGGTGGCGCACGTTCGGCGAGGCCCAGTACAGCACCGCGAAGACCAGGCTGACGATCAGCGCGATCACCGGCCACTTGGCGATCTCCCACACCGTCACGCCCACCGAGCCGATGCCCAGCGCCGAGCCGACCCGGTCGGCGATGGTGCCCGACACCGCGATGCCCAGCGCGCACAGCGACAGCAGCACCACGACCGCGGCGGTGAGGCCCACGCGCAGCGGGATCGTCTTCCACACCGGGCGCCCCTCGGGCATCTCGTAGATGGAGTTGGACGCGCGCATGAACGCCCCGATGTACCCGCTGGCCGTCCACAGCGCGCCGAGCAGGCCGATGACGGCCAGCGGCCCGGCGACGCCGGAGCTCTGCTGCAAGCCGCCGATGGCGTCGGTGACGATGCGCGCGGAGTCCTCCGGCAGGATCTGGTTGACGTTGTCGACCAGGGTCCGCGTCGCGGACGGTCCGAGCATGGCCAGCAGCGACGTGATGACGATGATCGCCGGGAACAGCGACAGCACCCCGTAGTAGGTCAGCGCCGCGGCCCAGTCGGTGAGGCCGTCGCGGTTGAACTGCCGGACCGTGCTCTTGGCGATCTCCAACCAGGACCGCTTGGGCAGGTCCGTGGGCGAGTCCGCGCCCTCGTCCGCCACCCGCCCGTCGCCCACCGCCTTCTCCGTCTTCTCCGCCTTCTCCGCGCCCATGACCACCTCCGCGTCGCTCCGTCCCGGACCTGGTACCCACAACCCGCCCGGGTAATCCCACCCGCGCGGCAACACCGCCGATCGGCGGACATGTCCACTGTGGACCGGTGCGCCACGCCGGGGCCGCCGCGCCCGGTGGGATCCGGGCACCGGTGGTTCACTGGGGTCATGAGCGACGGGCAGGAGCGGGTGGGTCACGCCGTCGACGTGGTGGCGCAGGGCCGCGCGGTGGTCGTGGCCCTCACCGGCGACGTGGACATGAACACCGCCGACGACGCGAAGGCGGCGTTGGACGAGGCGGCGGCGGCGGCCGAGCGGGCAGGCGCCGACGTCCTCGTGGTCGACCTGCGCCAGGTCGGCTTCCTCGCCTCGGTGGGGGTGTCGGCGCTGCTGATGACCAGCGCCGCGGGCAAGCTGCGCGGCGTCGACGTGGTGCTGTGCCTCGACCCCGACCAGCCCGTGCGCCGCAACTTGCAGGTCGCCGGGGTGCTGGGGTCGTCCCTGCCCGCGGTGGCGAGCGTGGACGAGGCGTTGGAGCGCACACCGCTCAACCCGGCGTAGCGCCCGGAACGCCCACGCGGCGGGCGGGCACCCCCTAAGGTGTCCGCCGTGAACCCGTCAGCCCAGGACATCGTCCGGCACGCGGCCAGGACTCTGCACCGCGGGGCGCGCCTGGACATGACCCGGTTGTGCGGGGAGCTCGGGGTGTCCCGCGCGACCCTGTTCCGGCGGGTCGGCAACCGCGAGGAGCTGATGGGGGCCGCCCTGTCGCTGATGTCCGAGCGCACGTTGGTGGAGGCCAACCTCGACTGGCGGCGCGAGCACGGCACGGGCCCGCGCGACGCGCAGGGGCGGCTGCGCTGCCTGGGGGTCATGGAGACCTACCGGCGCGAGGTGGCCGCGGACGCGGGGCTGCGCAAGCTCATGGACAACGAGCCGGTGGTGGCGCTGCGGGTGCTCACCGACCCGGTCGGGCAGGTGCAGCCGGTGGTGGTGCGGGCGCACGCGGAGCTGTTCCGCGCCGACGTCGAGGCCGCCGGGCTGCGGCCGCTGGTGGGGGTCGAGGACCTGAGCTTCGCGGTGGTCCGGTTGGGCGAGTCGTTCCTCTACGCCGACGCGCTGGCCGCCCGCACCGTGGACCTCGACGTGGCGACCACGCTGCTGGACGCGCTGGTCGTGGGGGCGCTCGGCCGCTGATCGGCCCGGTTGCCGAGCAACGAAGTGGGACGGGTGCCCGGGGACCGCTCACCCGTTCGGCCGCTGGTGAAACACTTGGACGAAGTGTTTCATTGGGTCCTCGGTGGCGCGGGTCACACCCGCCGCCTGCCCCCTGCGGCAGGCCACGGCCGCCGCCCCGTCCCGACGAGGGAGAGGTCGACGATGACCGCACTCGGCACTGCCCCAACCCCGACCCGCCGACCGCGCCGCCTGGCGCGGTTCGGCGCGCCGCTGGCCGTCGCGCTGGCGGTGGTCGCCGGGGTCACCACAGCGAACGCGGCGCCCGCGGCGCAGGCGGCGGACAACCCGTACCAGCGCGGCCCGAACCCGACCGCGTCCAGCATCGAGGCCAGCACCGGCAGCTTCGCCATCGCCAGCACCACGGTGTCGCGGGTCGCGGTGAGCGGCTTCGGCGGCGGCACGATCTACTACCCGACCAGCACCGCGGAGGGCACCTTCGGCGCCGTCGCGATCTCCCCCGGGTTCACCGCCCTGCAGTCGAGCATCCAGTGGCTCGGCCCGCGCCTGGCCTCGCAGGGCTTCGTGGTGTTCACCATCGACACCCTGACCACCTACGACCAGCCCGACAGCCGCGGCAGGCAGCTGCTCGCGGCGCTGGACTACCTCACCACCAGCAGCTCGGTGCGCTCGCGCATCGACAGCGGCCGCCTGGGCGTCATCGGGCACTCGATGGGCGGCGGCGGCACCCTGGAGGCGGCCCGCTCCCGCCCCACCCTGCAGGCCGCGGTGCCGCTGACCGGCTGGAACCTGACGACCAACTGGTCGTCGCTGCGGGTGCCCACCCTGGTCGTCGGCGCGCAGTCCGACACCATCGCCCCGGTGGCCCAGCACTCCATCCCGTTCTACAACAGCCTGCCCACCAGCCTGGACCGGGCGTACCTGGAGCTGCGCGGCGCGAGCCACTTCGCGCCGAACACCGCCAACACCACCATCGCCAAGTACACCCTGTCGTGGCTCAAGCGGTTCATCGACGACGACACCCGCTACGAGCAGTTCCTCTGCCCGCTACCCAGCACCAACCTGTCCATCTCCGCCTTCCGGGGCAACTGCCCGCACCTGGGCTGACCAGGCGGGTGGGCCACCGGCGGCCTCCCGCCGGTGGCCCACCCCACCCCCGCGTGGCAGGGTCGGGTGTCCCCGTCCCGCGCACCCCGGCAGGTCACCCCATGGTCAAGCGGCACCTCCCCAGGCCCGCCGAGCTCCGCGAGCTGGTGCGGTTCCGGAAACCGGAACCCGACGCCCGCGCGCGCAGGCTCCGGCGGGCGTTGACGATCGAGGACCTGCGCGCGATCGCCCGGCGGCGCACCCCGGCCGCCGCCTTCGACTACACCGACGGCGCCGCGGAGGGGGAGGTCTCCCTCGCCCGCGCCCGCCAGGCCTTCCAGGACGTGGAGTTCCACCCGTCGATCCTCACCGACGTGTCCAGGGTGGACCCGTCCACCACCGTCTTCGGCGGCCCCTCCGCGCTGCCGTTCGGCATCGCCCCCACCGGCTTCACCCGCCTCATGCAGACCGAGGGCGAGGTCGCCGGGGCCGGGGCGGCGGGCGCGGCGGGCATCCCGTTCAGCCTCTCCACGCTGGGCACCACCTCGATCGAGGACGTGCGCGCGGCCAACCCGCACGGGCGCAACTGGTTCCAGCTCTACGTGCTGCGCGAGCGCGAGGTGTCCTACGACCTCGTCGAGCGCGCCGCCCGCGCGGGGTTCGACACGCTGCTGTTCACCGTCGACACCCCCGTCGCCGGGGCGCGGCTGCGCGACCAGCGCAACGGGTTCTCCATCCCGCCGCAGCTGACCGCGCGCACCGTCCTCGACGCGCTGCCCCGCCCCTGGTGGTGGTGGGACTTCCTGACCACGCCCAAGCTGGAGTTCGCGTCGCTGACCGCCACCGGCGGCACGGTCGGCGAGTTGATCAACTCCGCGTTCGACCCCACCCTGTCCTGGGCCGACCTCGCCACCGTGCGCGGGCTGTGGCCGGGCAAGCTCGTGGTCAAGGGCGTGCAGACCACCGCGGACGCCAAGGAGCTGACCGACCTGGGCGTGGACGGCATCGTGCTGTCCAACCACGGCGGCCGCCAGCTCGACCGCGCCCCGGTGCCCTTCCACCTGCTTCCCGAGGTGGTGCGCGAGGTGGGCGCGCACACCGAGGTCGCGATCGACACCGGCATCATGAACGGCGCCGACGTCGTCGCCGCGCTCGCCCTCGGCGCCCGGTTCACCCTCGTCGGCCGCGCCTACCTCTACGGGCTCATGGCGGGCGGGCGCGCGGGCGTCGACCGGGCCATCGCGATCCTGGCCGACCAGGTGGTCCGCACGATGCAGCTGCTCCAGGTGTCGGAGGTGGCCGAGCTGGGCCCGCGGCACGTCACGCAGCTGCGGCGGCTGGCCCCCTACCGGGTCGGCTGAGCCGGCTCACCAGGCGAGGGTGCCCTCGTCGTCGAAGTAGCCGCCGCGGGGCCCGTCGTCGGGCAGGGTGGCGAGCCGGACGGCGATGGCGGCGCCCTGCTCGGGCGTGCGCGGGGCGGCGTGGCGGTTGAAGTCGGTGGCGACCCACCCCGGGCAGCAGGCGTTGATGATGACGGGCGTGCCCTCCAGCACTCGGGCGTACTGCACGGTGATGGCGTTGAGCATCGTCTTCGAGGGCGCGTAGGCGGCCATCACCGGACCCCGCCGCAGTGCCAGCGAGCCCATGCTGCTCGACACGTTCACCACCCGGGGTGCCCGCGCCGCGCGCAGCAGCGGCAGGAAGGCGTTGGTCACCCGCACGACACCGAAGACGTTGGTGTCGAGCACGGTGCGCACCACGTCGAGGTCGAGCGTCGTGGGGTCCTGCGCTCCCCCGTCGAGCGGGCCGGAGATGCCCGCGTTGTTGACGAGCACGTCCAGCCCCCCGGCTTCCCGCTCGACGGCCGCCGCCGCGGCGGTGGCGCTGTCGTCGGAGGTCACGTCCAGCGCGACCCCGAACGCCTCGACCCCCTCGGCGCGCAGCCGCCCCACCGCCTCCTCCCGCCGCGCGTCGTCGCGCGCGCCCACCGCCACCCGGAAACCCTCAGCGCCCAACGCCTGGGCGATGGCGAAACCGATCCCCTTGTTCGCGCCGGTCACCAGCGCGGTCTTCTGCTGTTCCACGCCACCCATGCTCGGCGCGCGGGCCCGGGGTTGTCCAAGACCGCCTCGGCACGCTGTGATACCCGCGGGGTATCAGGAGTAGCGTGGCCCCGTGCCCGACCTGGAGACCCGCGAACTGCGCTACTTCGTCGCCGTGGCCGAGGAGCTGCACTTCGGGCGGGCGGCGGTGCGGCTGGGGATCGCCCAGCCGCCGCTGTCGCGGGCGATCCGCCAGCTGGAGAAGCGGCTCGGGGTCCAACTACTCGACCGCGACCGCCGCGGCGTCGCGCTGACCGACGCGGGCAAGGTGCTGCTGCGCGAGGCCGGGCCCGCGCTCGACGCCGTCGCCGCCGCGGCCCGCCGCACCCGCCGGGCCGCGGTGCCCCAGCGGTCGCTGGTGCTGACCACCAAGGCCGGGGCGGCGCACGACCTGCTGCGGGCGCTGCTCGACGCCTACGCCCGCGAGCCCGGCGCGGTCCCGGTGGAGGTGCTGCCCTGCGAGATCGGCGAGCAGGCCAAGCTGCTGCGCGACGGGCGGGCCGACCTGGCGTTCATGCACAAGCCGTTCGACGACCTCGTGGGCTTCGACGTCGAGGACCTGCTCACCGAGGGCCAGGTGGCGCTGCTGCCCGCCCGGCACCCGCTGTCCGCGCGCCGCTCGCTCACCCTGGCCGAGGCCTCCGCGGTGCCCGACCTGCCGATCGCCCGCTGGCCCCGGCTCGACGGCACCTACCCCGACGGCCCCGGGCCCCAGGTGCGCACCCAGTCGCAGCTGGCCCACCTCGTCGCGCTCGGCCGGACCCTGCTGGTGATCCCGGCCTCCAGCCGCGCCTGGCAGTGGCCGGACCACGTGGCGGTGCCGGTCGTCGACGCCGCCGAGGTCACCACCGTGCTGGCCTGGCAGCCCGGCCGCCGCTCCCCGGCCCTGGCCGCGCTCGTCCGCTGCGCCACGGACCTGCGCGACGGGAGGCTGACCGACCCGGTCAGGCCTGCTTGACGGTGAAGCCCGCGCGCAGCAGGTCGGCGTCGCGCGAGGACGGGCCCACCAGCAGGGTGAACTCGCCCGGCTCGACCACCCGCCGCCCCGCCGCGTCGACGATCGCGCAGTCGCCCACGGGGATGGCCAAGCGCACCACCGCCGACTCCCCCGGCGCCAAGTCGACCTGGGTGAACGCCTTGAGCTCCTTGTCCGCCCAGCTCACCGACGTTACGTTGTCGCTGACGTAGGCCTGCACGGTCTCCCTGGTCGGCCGGGCGCCGGTGTTGCGGACGGTCACCCTGGCCTCGACCCGGTCGTCCTGGCCGACGACCGGCGCGTCCACGGCCAGGTCGGCGTACTCGACGGTCGTGTAGGACAGGCCCTCGCCGAAGGCGAAGGCGGGCTCCTGGGTGAGGTCGGCGTAGCGGTTGCCGTGCTGGCCGCGCACCTGGTTGTAGTAGGTGGGCTGCTGGCCGGCGTGCCGGGCGAAGGAGATCGGCAGCCGCCCGGTGGGCTCGACCGCGCCGAGCAGCACCTCCGCGATCGCCTGCCCGCCGCGCATCCCGGGGTTGGCCACCCACAGCAGGGCGGCGGCGTCCCCGGCCGAGCGGGGCAGCACCAGCGGCTTGGACGCCAGCAGCACCACCACGACCGGCGTCCCGGTGGCCACCAGCGCGTCCAGCAGGGCGTTCTGCCCGCCGACCAGTTCCAGGGTGGCCGTGGACCGACCCTCCCCCACCAGCTCGATGCGGTCGCCCACCACCGCGACCACCCAGTCCGCGGCCCGGGCGGCCGCCACCGCCGCGGCGATCAGCTCGGGGTCGGGCTCGCACGGCAGCACGACCGGTGGGCGGGGCTGGCCGTCGGGGAAGGTCGCGCCCTCCGGGTCGGGCACGAGGTCGAGGATGTCGGCGCCGCGCTCGTGCACGACCTCCCACCCGGCGGGCACCAGCGCGCGCAGGCCGTCGAGCACGGTGGTGATCATCTCGCGGGGTTGGCCGTCGGGCAGCCAGTCGGCCTGCCCCGAGGAGCCCGCCCAGTCCCCGAGCTGGGTCTGGGCGTCGTCGGCCAGCGGCCCGACGACCGCGATCCGCCCGGTGGCCCGGTCGCCGTCGAGGGGCAGGGTGCCGTCGTTGCGCAGCAGCACCAGCGAGCGGCGGGCGACCCGCAGGTTGAGCGCGGCGTGCTCGGCGCTGCCGATCACCGCGGCCTGCCGCGCGGCGTCGGGCAGCCGGGGGTCCTCGAACAGGCCCAGCTCGAACTTCAGGGTGAGCACCCTGGCCACCGCGCGGTCGAGGTCGCCCTCGGCGAGCAGGCCGTCGGCCACCGCCTCCAGCGCGCCCTCGAAGAACAGCGGGGTCGCCATCACCATGTCGTTGCCCGCGCGCACGGCGGCCGCGGCGGCGTGGGCGTGGTCGGGCTGCACGCGCTGCTCCCACACCATGCGCCCGACGTTGTCCCAGTCGGTGACCAGCGTGCCGGTGTAGCCCCACTCGCCGCGCAGCACCTCGTCCAGCAGCCAGGAGTTCACCGTGATCGGCACGCCGTCGGTGGTCTGGTAGCCGAGCATGAACGTGCGGCACCCCTCGCGGGCGACGCGCTCGAACGGCGGCAGGAACCACGACCGCAGCTTGCGCCGGGACAGGTCGGCCTCGCTGGCGTCGCGGCCGCCCTGGGTTTCGGAGTACCCGGCGAAGTGCTTGGCGGTGGCCAGCACCGCGGTGGTGTCGGTGAGCCCGCCGCCCTGGTAGCCGCGCACCATCGCCGAGGCCAGTTCCCCGATGAGCACCGGGTCCTCGCCGAAGGTCTCGTCGACCCGCCCCCACCGCAGGTCCCGGGCGATGCACAGCACCGGGGAGAAGGTCCAGTGCACGCCGGTCGCCGCGGCCTCCACGGCGGTGGCCCTGGCGACCGCGGCGAGCAGCTCGGCGTCCCAGGAGGCGGCCATGCCCAGCTGCGTCGGGAAGATCGTGGCACCGACGTGGAAGGAGTGGCCGTGGATGCAGTCCTCGGCCACCAGCAGCGGGATGCGCAGCCGGGTGCGGGCGGTCAGCGCGTGCGCGCGCACCACCCGCTCCGGCGAGGTGTGCAGGATCGACCCGGTGTTGCGGCGCAGCACGTGGTCGTCGAGGTCGTCGCGGGCGTCGAGCTGGAGCAGCTGCCCGACCTTCTCCGGCAGGGTCATGCGCCCGAGCAGGTCGGCCACGCGGTGCCCGATCGGCAGGGCGGGGTCGCGGAAGGGCAGGTCGTGGTCCATCGCGCACTCCAGGGACGTCCGGGCACGGCAACGGTCGCGCCGCGGGGGTCCGCGGCGCGACCGCTCGCACCGATCGTACACACGGGTTGGGAGCGTTCCCAGCACTTGTCCAGACCATTGCGCTACTGCGGAAGACCCGCGCGGACCAGGCTGGGTCGGTGGCGCAGAAGGGCTTGCGGAGCGGCCCGTCGCAGGCGGTCGCGTTTGCCCGCCTCCCGCCGTCAACGCGGCCACCGCAAGCACCGGAACCACGCACACGCGCCGCGCCCCCACCCGAACTTGTCAACAATTCACATCAGATGTAGCAAATTCAGTGAACTATCGACAAGACCCGCGCGGGCGAGTGGTCACGACGTGCCAGCGCCCACACCGGGTACCGTCCACAGTGGTCCTTGTCATCCACCGCCAAAGCGCGGACGAAGGTTCATCCCTTTGCCAGGAACAGGTGCGCGGCACCGCGGGCGCGGGGTAAGACGGGGTGTCGGCGCAGGGCGGGGGACGGGGTCGACCCGTCCCGGAGGAGGGTCGGATGCGGGGCAAGCGCAAGGGCGTGCTCGGGGTCGCGCTCGTGGTGGCAGGGCTCGCGGTCGCGCCGAGCGCGCACGCGGCCGCGGCGCCGTCCGTCGAGTCGGCGTTCAGCGCCCCGGGTCCCGCCGGGGTCACCCAGCGGCGCGTGACCTCCGGCGCCGGGCTGTCCTACACCCTGTTCCTGCCCGCCGACCTGACCACCGACGGCTTCCGCAACCCCGTCATCACCTGGGGCAACGGCAGCGAGACCAGCTGCGCGACCTACTCCGGCCTGCTCGGGCACCTGGCGTCCTGGGGCTTCGCGGTGGTGTGCGCCGACAGCAACCAGGTGGGCTACGGCTTCGAGCTGTGGGAAGGCGCCCTGACCATGATCGCCGCCAACGCCAACCCCGCCGACCCCCTGCACGACCAGCTCGACACGGACCACATCGGCGCCGCTGGCCACTCCCAGGGCGCCACCGGCGCCCTCAACGCCACCGTGCTCGGCGAAGGCACCATCACCTCGACCCTCGCCCTGGCCTTCGTCGACCCGTTCTGGCACAAGCCCCAGGACCAGCTGCCCGACCTCACCCGCGTCACCACCCCCGTCCTGCTCCTCAGCGGCAAGTCCGACCCCCTCACCAGCCAACAGGCCGCCTACCTCAAGCAACTGCGCGTCCCGGCGGCCAAAGCGGCCCGGGTCGGCGCCGACCACGAACACGTCCCCGCCACCGCCACCGGCTACGCGACGGCCTGGTTCCTGCACACCCTCCGCGGCGACCCCCGCGCGGCCGCGGCCTTCACCGGCCCGACCCCGGAGATCGCCCGCAACCCCGACTGGACCGACTGGTCCTCCACCCTCGGCTGACCCGCGATCCCGCTGAGGGGTTCCTGGCGCTGCGCCTGACCTCCTTGTGGTGCTCGTCTGCTGCGCAGCGCGGGGACCGGCGGTCCGGGGCGCCGGTCCCCGGCTGCGTCAGGTGGGTGGTGCCAGGCTCGCCAGCGTCATGTCGGCGAAGTGGAGGCCGAGCTCCTCCGGGCTCAGCGGTCCGTCCGGGCGGTACCAGAGGCCGAGGCGGTGGACGGCGCCGAAGTGGTAGTTGACCACCACGGTGGCGGGGATGTCGGCGCGGAAGACGCCTGCCCGCTGGCCTTCCTCCACCAGGGCCTTCACCCGGTCGTGGTAGGCGCGGCGCTCGGCCCGGACCAGGTTCTGGTGGGTGGGGTCGAGCAGGTGGAAGGACTGGAAGAAGACCACCGCCTCGTCGAGGTCGGCGATGGTGGTCTCGACGACGTCGGCGATGATCGTGTGCAGCCGGGTGGGCAGGTCCAGGTCGCTGTCGGCGATGGCCTCCATGCGCCTGCGCTGGGCCGTCTGCATCGTGCGGTACACCTCGACCAGGAGGTCTTCCTTGGAGTCGAAGTAGTGGTAGAGCGCGCCCTTGGTCACCCCGGCCTCGGCGACGACCTCGCGGACGGTCGTGGCCTCGAACCCCTTGCGGGCGAAGAGGGTGACCGCGGCGCGCACCACCCGGTCCCGGACTTCCGGCACGTCACCCGACCAGGGCTACGTCGGCGGGGGTGCGCCGCTCGGTGGGGGCGGGGGTCACCGGGCCGGTGCCCCGGTCGGTCACCATCGGCGCCCACACCTGCTGAACCTTGGCTTGGGCGTCGACGGTGAAGACGTAGGCGCCGGTGAGGCCCGCGTGCGAGTCCGCCGAGAAGGCGAAGGGGGTCAGGCCCGGCCCGGAGATGCGGCCCGACTCCATGGCCTTGATCAGCCCGGACCTGGTCAGGTCGCGGCCCGCCTCCTTCAGCGCCTGGGCGAAGGTGAAGGCCGTGGCCATGCCGGAGATGACGGTGTCGGTCAGCGGGACCTCCGGGATGTACTTGGCGTGGATCTGCTTGAACAGGGCGATCCAGGGGTCGTCGGAGTCCATGTTCGGCAGGTACCCCGCGCCGGTGAAGCCCTCCAGCAGGGCCGGGACGGACACCTGGGCGCCCGCGCGCTTGCCGAACTCCGACAACAGGCCGCTGAGGGTGCGCACGTCGGCGCCGATGCTGTTGGCCACGAACTTCGGCTTGTAGCCCACGCGCGCCGAGGTCAGGATGGTCAGCGCGGTGAAGGCGGGCACGCACTCGCACACCACGACCTCCGCGCCCGCGGCCTTGAGCGCGGTCACCTGCGGCAGCACGTCGGTGTTGGCCGGGTCGTAGGGCTGGCGGGAGACGATGGCGTCCTTGACGAACTGGTCGAGGCCCGCCTGCGCGTCGCGGCCCACGTCGTCGTTCTGGTAGAGCACGCCGACCTTCTTGCCCGCCAGCTCCTCGGCGATGTACTTGCCCAGGATCTTCGACTCGCGGGTGTAGTCGACCTGGAAGCCGAAGGTCATCGGGCTCGTCGCGGGCTCGTCCCAGGCCAGCGCGCCGGAGGCCACCAGCAGGTCCGGCACGCCCTCGGTGGTGAGGAAGTCGGTCACCTTCGTGTGGGTGGGGGTGCCCAGGCCGCCGACCACGGCGAACACCTTGTCCTGGAGCACCAGCTTCTTCACCACCTCGACCGTGCGCGTCGGGTTGTACCCGTCGTCCTCCACACGGTACTCGATGGTGCGGCCGTTGATGCCACCGTTGTCGTTGACGTAGGAGTACACCGCGCGGGCACCCGCCGAGATGGTCGAGTAGCCGGGGGCGGCGGGCCCGGTGAGGGGCTGGTGGGTTCCGATCAGGACGGTGGTGTCGGTGACCCCGGCCCGCTCGTCCTTGACCGCGGGCCCCCCGGTCGGGGTCTCCCCCGCGCCCCCGCAGGCGGAGACGACCAGGAGGAGGGTGAGTGCGAGTGCTCTGCGTTTCACGGTGTGCCTTCCGACGCGGGAACGGGGGTGGGGGACTTCTGGGCGGGGGTGGGCGTGCGGCGCCCGGGCAGGGGGAGCTTGCTGATCAGCCCGTGGACCCCCTGCGGGAGCACGAGCACGACGAGGACGAGCACCAGGCCCAGCACGGCGTGCGGCAGGTTGTTGGCGACGTCGGTGGGCAGGCCCAGGCCGTGCGCGAGGTCCTCGGTGCCCGCTTGCACGAGCACGAGGGCGAGCGCCCCCCAGAGCGCGCCCCACAGGCTGCCGACCCCGCCGAGCACGACGGCGGCCAACAGGGTCAGCGACAGCGCGGGGGTGAACGACCCGGGTGCGGCGGTGCCCAGCAGGAAGGCTTGCAACCCGCCCGCCAGCCCGCCGCAGACGGCGCTGACCAGGAACGCGAGCACCTTGGTGCGCCCGACGCGGATGCCCGCCAGGGCGGCGGAGACCTCGTCGTCGCGCACGGCGCGCATCTGCCTGCCGATGCGGCCGGTGGTGATGTTGGCCAGCACGACCAGCGCCAGCAGCACCGTCGCCCACACCACCCACGCCTGCCAGCGGGTGCTCGGCACGACGCCCGCCAGCGCGGGCGGCAGGCTGTTCACGGTGAAGCTCAGGCCGTTGCTGCCGCCGAGCAGGTCCGGGAACCGCTGGGTCAGCGCGGGCAGCCCGACCGCCAGGGCCAGGGTGGCCCCGGCCAGGTAGGGCCCGTGCAGGCGGGCCGCAGCCGCCCCGGTGAGCAGCCCGGCGCCCCCGCTGACGGCGGCGGCGATGGCGAGGTCCAGCCAGAACGGCAGCCCCGGCGCGTTGACCACGAGCAGGCCCACGGTGTACGCCCCGACCAGCAGGAACGCGCCGTGGCCGAGCGACACCTGCCCGGTCAGGCCGGTGAGCACGCTCAGCCCCGCGGTGGCCAGCAGCAGGTAGCCGAGGGTGGCCAGCCGGACGTTGGTGAACGGGTCCACCACCAGCGACACGGCCACGACGACGGCCAGGCCGAGCAGCGCCCACCCGAGGTGGCGCAGCAGCGGGGGCATCAGACCCTCCTCGCCGCGGTGCGCCCGAACAACCCGTTGGGGCGGAAGGTGAGCACCACGACCAGGATCGCCAGCGACGCCAGGGTCACCAGCTCCGGCCCGAGGTACCCGGAGACGCAGGACAGCACCACGCCGAGGCCGAACCCGCCGACGACCGTGCCCAGCGGGTTGTCCAGCCCGCCCAGCACCGCGGCGGTCAGCGCGTAGACGAAGACGGTGTCGAGCACGCCGGGGTGCAGGAACGGCGGCGCGGCCAGCACCCCGGCCAGCGCGCCGACCGAGGTGGCCAGCGCCCAGCCCGCGGTGAGCATCAGCCCCACCTTGACCCCGACCAGGCTCGCGACCTCGGGGTGGAAGGCGGCGGCGCGCATCCGCAGCCCGAGCGAGGTGGTGCCGAACAGCAGCAGCAACCCGCCCGCGACGACGAGCACCACGGCGATGACGAACGCGGAGTTGGCGGAGAAGGCGCCGCGGAAGTCCAGCGCGTAGGGGAACGAGCGCGGCTCGGCGGTCCAGATCATCCCGCACACGGCCTGGAGCACCATGAGCAGCCCCAGGGTGGCGATCACCGGGGCGAGCTCGCCCGCGCGGCTGAGCCTGCGCATGAGCACCCGTTCGGTGAGCGCCCCCAGCACCGCCCCCGCGACGAGGGCGACCACGAGGCCGAGCCAGTAGCCGCCGGTGGCGCGGTTGACCGAGTAGGCCAGGTAGGCGCAGACCAGCGCGAGGGCGGGTTGGGCGAAGTTGACGACGCGGGTGGCGCGGTAGATCACCACCAGGGCCAGCCCCAGCGCGGCGTAGACGGCCCCGTTGGTCAGGCCGCCGAGCGCCAAGGCGAACAGGTCGGACATCAGAACCCCAGGTAGGCGTGTCGGAGTCGGTCGTCGGCCAGCAGGTCGGCGGCGGGCGCGTCCGCCACGACCCGGCCCAGTTCGAGCACGTAGCCGCGGGTGGCGACCGACAGCGCGCCGCGGGCGTTCTGCTCGACCAGCAGCACGGTCATCCGCAGCTCGCGCAGCAGGTCGAGGATGCGCCGGGTGACCAGCGGGGCCAGCCCGAGCGACGGTTCGTCGAGCACCAGGGCGCGCGGCCCGGACATCAGCGCCCGGCCGATGGCGAGCATCTGCCGCTCGCCGCCGGAGAGCGTGTCCGCGCGGCGCCTGAGCCTGCTCGCCAGCGGCGGGAACAGCGCCAGCACGTGCTCGTGGGCCGCGCGCCGCTGCGCCGACGAGCGCCACAGCCCGCCCAGGCGCAGGTTCTCGGCCACGGTCAGCTCGGTGATGACGCCGCCGTTCTCCGGCACGTGCGCCAAGCCTCGGCGCACCACCCGGTCCGGCGGCCAGCCGGTGATGTCGTCGCCGTCGAAGTGGACGGTGCCGCCGCGCGGGGGCACTAGGCCGCTGATGGTGCGCAGCAGGGTGGTCTTGCCCGCCCCGTTGGCGCCGAGCACGGCGGTGATGGCGCCCGCCTCGACGGTCAGGTGCACGCCGTCGAGCGCGCGGACCGGCCCGTGCGCGGCCGAGAGGTCCTCCACGGTCAGCACCTCAGCCCACTCCCAGGTAGGCCTCGGTGACCTGGGGGTCGTCGCGCACCTCGTCGGGTGTGCCCGCCGCGATGACCCTGCCGAAGTCCAGGACGGTGATCCGGTCGCACACCCGCATGACCAGGTCCATGTGGTGCTCGACGAGCAGCACCGCCGTCCGCCCGGTGAGCCCGCGCAGCAGGTCCACCAGCTCCTCGCGCTCCAGTTCGGACAGCCCCGAGGCGGGTTCGTCGAGCATGAGCAGCGCGGGCTCGGCCACCAGCGCCCGCGCCAGGGCGACGCGCTTGCGCACGCCGTAGGGCAGGGTGGCGGGGTAGGCGTCGCGCCAGTTGTCGATGCGCAGCAGCGCGAGCAGTTCCTCGGCCTTGTCGCGCAACCGGCCCTCGTCCCGAGCGGCCCCGCCCAGCCCCAGCAGGGAGCTGAACGCGGATGCCTTGCGGTGCCGGTGCGCTCCCACCAGGACGTTGTCGATGACCGTGCACCCGGCGAACAGCCCGAGCCCCTGCACCGTCCGCGCGATCCCCAGCGCCGCCAGGTCGTGCGGTCTGTGGCGCCGCAACGGTTTCCCGTGCACGCGCACAGTTCCCTCGCGCGGTGCGACGAACCCGCAGAGCACGTTGAACAACGTCGTCTTGCCTGCCCCGTTGGGCCCGATGACCCCGTGCACCGATCCGGGCATCACGGCCAGCCGCACCCCGTCGAGAGCCGTCAGCCCCCCGAACCGGACCGTGACACCGGACGCCTCAAGCACAGGTTGACCAGGGGATTCCCGCATACCAGCTCCCGTCGGACCGCATCGTCCACCGCGCTGATCCCACATTTTGGGAGACTACATACCGCGCGGTATGACGCAGAATCATCCGATTCGCACGATGTGCCGTCAATCGACCTTTCGGGCTAACCCGTGCGGGTGAACACCCTGGACACACGGGCTCTCTACCAGGCAGTTCCGGAGCAGATACCGCGCGGCAGGGAATCCTTCGGCCGCGCCCAGCGCAGGCGACGTGCGGAAGCCGGGCCCTATCCTGGGATCAAGTCGGCACGGAAGGTGAGCGGGATGGGCGACCTGAAGGACGACGCGCGGGAGATCGGGGCACGGGCCCGCAGGATCCGGGTTCGTCGCGGCCTGAGCCTGGAGGTCGCCGCCGGACTGGTGGGGGTTTCCAAGGGCTATCTGTCCATGTTGGAACGCGGGGAGAGGGCGTTCAGCAGGCGCGGGTTGCTGGAGGACCTGGCTGCCGCGCTCGGCGCTTCGGTGGTCGACCTGACCGGACAGCCCTACCTCCCAGGGGACCGCGCGAGCGCGTTGGCTTTGGCGGCGCTCCCGGAGATCTCAGTGGCCTTGTTCGACGTGGGGTTCGACGACGTGCCGGACGGACCGGTGCGGGCGGTCGCTGAACTGGCCGCAGCGGCGAAACGGGCCAACGAGCAGGCAGCGGAGTCGCGGTATTCCTCCGCAGGGACCGGACTGGGTCAGTTGATCACGGAGTTGCACGTGCACGCGGTGGCGGCGCCCGGTGCCGAGCGCCGCGCAGCTCTCGCCGCGCTGGTGGAGGCCTGCGTCGTCGCTTCCTGCCTGGCGCGCAACCTGGGCAACGCGGATCTCGCCGTGATCGCTTCGGTGCGGGCCCAGGAGGCCGCGCTGCGGCTCGGCGATCCCGGGGTGGGCGGCCTCGCCGCGATGGCGTCAACCTCCGCGCTGAGCCGCTTGGGCGCGCGCAACCGCGCGGCGCGCGTGGCCGCTGCGGCGTTGCGGGAGGTGGAGTCGGGCTCCGGGGACACGGTTCGACTGGAGGCGGCGGGGATGCTCCACCTCACCAGCGCCCAGATGGCGGCCAAGGACGGCCGCCGCGACGAGGCGTTCGCCCACCTCGACGCCGCGCGGGACCTGGCGGGGCGCACCGGCGAGCGCAACACCCTGCAGTTCTCCTTCGGCCCCGCGAACGTCCGCGCCTGGTCGCTGAGCATCGCGGTCGAACTGGGCGAAGGGCCGGGCATGGCCGACCGCGTGACCTCCCGCCCGGACTACGACCGCGGTCTGTCCACTGCGGACAGGCGCGGCGCGCTGCACTTCGACCTCGCCCGCGCGAACGGCCAGTCCGGCGGGGAGAGGGACCTCCGGGCCATCCATCACTTGGACACGGCCGACCGCATCGCACCCCAGCGCCTCCGCAACGACCCCCTGGCCCGCGACCTCGTCCGACAGCTGCACCGCCGCTCCCCCAAGCCCTCCTGGGAGCTCGACAGCCTGCGCCGCCGCCTCGGCGTGGAAGCCTGACGGAACGTTTACACTCTGTGAACCGTCCTCGAAAACTCCCCGAGTAGCGTTGATCCCGAGGACAGCAAGCCCCCTATGACGGGCGGGCGCAAGAAATCCTGGGGATCGACCATGAGCAAAGCGGCTACTGATGGGGACGGGCGCGCGCGGACCGTGCGAGAGCCCACGTGGGTGCTGGACGGGGCCGAGCGGGCGGTGGTCGACGAGGTGGTGGCGGCGGCCGGGCGGGTCGTCGTCTACGACCCACATGCGGTTCCGGCTGCCCTGAGAACCGAGGCCTACGCGGCCGCTGTCTCCGGTTCGGTGCGTGACCTCACGGGGAACCAGCTCGCCCTGATCCCGGAGCACTGTCTGACGCGGCCCGACATACCGGTCGAGGTCGCGGGGGAGCAACTGGCACGGCTGCTGGACAACCCGGGCGCGTGGCGGGTGGTGCCCGCGAGCCACCCCACCTCGCCAGGCTTCACGGTGCTGGAAGTCGAGCACTTCCACCCCATAGTCCACATCGAACTCCTGGGGAGGCAGGTCATCCTGGAGGACCGCGGCACGACCACCCGCTACCTGGAGCTGGCCCAAGAACTTGAGCGAGCGTGCTTGCCGGCCGACGAGGGCGTTGCGCTCGTCGAGGCGGTGCTGCGCAGCGGATAGGACGCATCCCCTCACGAGCAATGCTTGAGACCTGTGGATCGGCCGGGGTGGGGTATACCTTCCCTGTGATTGTCTGTAGGTCTCACGCATGGCCGACGCGCCACCGTCAGTCGGGAAAGGTACACATCCATGCCTACCGTGGTCCCCGATCCGTCCGACGGTGATGGGCTGAGGTTGATGCCCGCGCTCGGCGCGAAGGAGCACCTGGCCGAGATGGGGAACGCCGAGGACGAGACCCACGCCCTTCAGGCGGTGAAGGCGTTCGAGGCCGCCTACGGCGCCACGTACCCCAAGGCGGCCCGCTTCGAACGCGGCCATCTGGTCGAGCGGGGCATCGAGCGCGAGCAGGGCGCCACAGCATGACGGGCCACGGTGACGGGACCAGGGAACGCCCCCTGCTCTTCCTCGATGTCGACGGCCCGCTCCTGCCGTTCGGTGACGGCACCCGGCGCGAGCAGGCGGGCACGGCCGCCAGCGCGCACCTGGCGCGGCTCGACCCGCAACTCGGGCCTCGGCTGGCAGCACTCCCGTGCGACCTGGTCTGGGCCACGACCTGGGAAGACGAAGCCAACACCGAGATCGCGCCCCGGCTCGGGCTGCCACCGCTCCCGGTCGTGACCTGGCCTGACCCCTCCGACGAGGATGCGCACCAAGACCGGTGGTTCGGGCTGTGCTGGAAGACCCGAACCCTCGTGGCGTGGGCCGATGGACGCCCGTTCGCCTGGGTCGACGACGAGATCACCGACGCCGACCGGGACTGGGTGGCCGCCCACCACCCCGGACCAGCCCTCCTCCACCACATCGCACCAGCACGAGGCCTCAACAACGACGACCTCGCAACCCTCGACCACTGGCTACGAGCCCCCTGAGGAACCAAAGATCAAGAGGTCTGGCGGGTGATCGGTTGTGGGCCGTGCGGGACGCGGCGGGCAAGTTCGGTTCTGGTAAGAACACCCGCCGGTTCCGTCTCATGCCCGGACTGCTGCGACTTGGTTCGCGTTATCCCCACGGGCTTGGCCAGCCGCAACTGCTTGCCCCGGACGGGTGGCCGGTGGCCGACAGCGATGCCTATCTCCGGGCGCACCTCCGCCGTGACGACGTGGAGTTGGTCCCTGAGGGTGAGGTGTCGCACTTCGACCAACTGCCCGTGAGCGTGCTGACCACGGCGACCCTCGACTGGGTCCAGCAGTCGCTCCCCGGCGTGCCTGTCGATGAGCGTCGATTCCGGCCGAACATCGTGGTGCGCACCCCGCCGGGTACCGCGCCTTTCGTCGAGGACAACTGGCTCGGCAGGACCGCTGTGATCGGGGAGGGAACGCGGATCGAGTTCGTCCGCTCCAGCGAACGCTGTGTGATGGTCAACGAGGCGCAGGCCGACTTGCCGCAGTCCTCCCTGGTGCTCAAGACGATCTCCGCCGCGCACGACAACCGTCTTGACGCGCTGGCCCGTGTCCTCATCCCGGGCAACATCGCGCTTGGTGATCCTGTGGTGTTTGCCTGAGGGGTGTCTCGCGATGCAAGACACCCTCTAACCAATCCAGTGGTACTGGCGCTCGGGCCTGCCCGCGCCGTAGCGGAGGCGGACCTCGGACTTGCCGATCTCGGCGAAGTGCTCCAGGTAGCGGCGCGCGCTCGGGCGGGACAGGTTGGTCGTCTGGGCGCACTCGGTCGCCGACAGGCCGTCGGGGTGGGCGCGCAGGGCCTGCTCCACCAGGTCCGCGGTCTGCTGGGACAACCCCTTGGGCAGCACCACGGAACCGCGCGGGCGGGCGGCGAAGACCTCGTCCACGTCCTCCTGGTTGGACACCTCGCGGGCGGACAGGCGGGCGAGCTTGGCCTGGAGGGCGGCGAAGTGCAGGAGCTGGTCGCGCAGCGCCGCGGCGGAGAAGGGTTTGATGAGGTAGTGCAGGACGCCGCCGCGCATGGCGTTGCGGACGGTGTCGACGTCGCGGGCGGCGCTGATGACGATGACGTCGGTGTCCACCGTGGTCGGGTCGGCGCGCAGCGCGCGCAGCACGGTGATGCCGTCCGCGTCGGGCAGGTAGATGTCGAGCAGCACGAGGTCGGGGCGCAGGGTGCGCACGGCCGCCAGGGCGTCGGCACCGGTGTGGGCGACGCCGACGACCTCGAAGCCCTCGACGCGGGCGACGTAGCCGCTGTGGACCTTGGCGACCATGAAGTCGTCGTCGACCACCAGGACGCGGATCACCGGGCCACCTCCGCGGCGAAGGGCAGCACGGCGGTGAACACCGCGCCACCGGCGTTGTGCACGTCCACCGACCCGCCCCGGCGCACGCAGGTCTGGCGGGTCAGGGCCAGGCCCAGGCCGCGGTTGCCGTGCTCGGCGGCCTTGGTGGTGAAGCCGTGGGTGAAGACCTCGGTGGCGATCGCCGGGGCCACCCCGGGGCCGGAGTCGCGCACGACGACCTCGACGCGGGTGTCGTCCTGGCGCAGGGCGATCTCCACCCAGTCGCCCGGGGTGGGGCCCGCGGCGCGCAGCGCGTCGAGCGCGTTGTCGACCAGGTTGCCCACGACCGTCACCAGGTCGCCGGTCAGGCGCTCGTCGACCGGGCGCAACCCGCTGTCGTCGGTGAGGCGCAGGCCCGCGCCTTGCTCGGCGGCGAGGCTGGCCTTGGCGATGAGCAGCGCCGAGACCGCGATGTCCGACACCCGGCTGGTCACCTGCTCCTGCCACTCGCCCTGTTCGCGGGCCACCAGGTCGACGTAGTCGCGCACCTCGTCGTACTCGCCCAGCTCGATCAGGCCCGCGATGGTGTGCAGGCGGTTGCTGAACTCGTGCGCCTGCGCCCGCAGGGTGTCGGTGGCGCGCGAGCTGGCGGCCAGCTCCTCGCGCAGCTCCACCAGCTCGGTGCGGTCGCGCAGGGTCGCCACCGCGCCGAGCCCGGCGATGGGCAGCCGGTTGATCACCAGCACCCGGCCCGCGCGCAGCACGATCTGGTCCTGCCCCGGCGCGCGGCCGGTGAGCACGTCGATGATGCGCTCGTTGAGCCCGAAGGCGCCCACGTCCGCGCCCACGCACTCCCCCGGCAGCGCCAGCAGGTCGCGGGCGCGGGCGTTGACCAGGGTGATCCGGTGCTGCTGGTCCAGGCCCAGCACACCCTCGCGGATGCCGTGCAGCAGCGCCTCGCGGTGCTCGGCCAGGCCCGCGATCTCCCACGGCTCCAGGCCCAGGGTCTGCCGCTTGACCCGCCAGGCCAGCAGCACCGACCCGGCGATGCCCAGGGCCGTCGCGATGCCCAGCAGCGCCAGGGCGTCCTGGGCGGAGTCCCCGATGCCCGCGAAGAAGCCCGGGGTCGCCTTGCCCGCGGCCACCAGGCCCACGACCGCGCCGTCGTCGGCGATCACGGGGACGTGCGCCACCAGCGACCCGCCCACCTCGCCCACCCAGGAGCGGCCCGCGCCGATGGTGCTGGCGCCCACGTCCAGGGTCGTGCCGACCTGCCCCGGGTCGGGCGAGGTGAGCACCCGGCGCGCGCTGTCGGTGATGAGGACGAAATCGGCGCCGGACAGGCTGCGGGCGCCCTCGGCGAACACCGGCAGCGGGTCGCGGCGCAGCGGGTCCGCGACGTTCTCCCGCACCCCCGGGGTCGCGGCCACGTTCTCCGCCACCGACAGCAGCCTGCGCCCCTCGACGTCGGCGAACGACTTGCGGGACTGGACCACCGAGAACAGCGCCACGCAGGCCAGCAGGGCGAACACCACCACCAACTGCCAGCCGAGCAGGCCGCGCGCGAGCGACCCCCGCCACCCCGCGCGCCCACCGGTGCCACCGCCGGTGGTGGCCCCGCGCCTGTGCCCGACCATGCGCCCACTATCGCACCCGCGGGGCCCGGACCGGCCGTGAGCACAACGAACACAAGTACCGATAGGTCCGCAGGCGAGACAGCGCCCGACCGCCACGGCACCATGACCTGCGGGACGGCCCCGTGACCGGGGTCACCCCCGCCCCACCCGCCGTCCGGCCCGATGGAGTGCCCGATGAAGAACCCGAAGACCTGGCTGTCGGTGCTCCTGGCCGCCGCCCTGGTCCTGCTGATACCCCCGCTGGTGTCCTCCGGCGAGGACGACACCGGCGACCGCATCCGCAACTTCCGGCTGATGGTGCCCAACTCGCCCGGCGGCGGCTACGACATCACCGCGCGCACGGCGGTCAAGGCGATCGAGGACGCCGACCTCAACGGCGCCACCGAGGTGTTCAACCTCCCCGGCGCCGGGGGCACGGTGGGCCTGGGCAGGCTGGTCAGCGAGCGCGGCAACGGCAGGCTGGCGATGTCGATGGGCCTGGGCGTGGTCGGCGCGGTCTACACCAACAAGTCGCCGTCCTCGCTCACCGACACCACCCCGATCGCCAAGCTCACCGAGGAGTCCGACGTGGTGGTCGTCGGCAAGGACTCCCCCTACCGCACCGTCGGCGAGCTGATCGCCGCGTGGCGGGCCGACCCCGGCGGGGTGCCGGTCGGCGGCGGGTCCGCCCCGGGCGGCCCGGACCACCTGGCGCCGATGCTCATGGCCAAGGCGGCGGGCATCGCGCCGCGGACGGTGAACTACGTGCCGTTCGACGGCGGCGGCGAGCTGATGGCGTCGGTGCTCGGCGGCAAGGTCGGCTTCGGCGTGTCGGGCATCGGGGAGACCCGCGACCAGATCGAGGCGGGCGAGCTGCGGGCGCTGGCGGTCACCGCCCCGGAGCGGGTCCCCGGCATCGACGCCCCCACGCTGCGCGAGTCCGGGGTGGACGTCAGCTTCACCAACTGGCGGGGGATCGTCGCCCCGCCGGGGATCTCGGAGACCGACGAGCGCAAGCTCGTCGACCTGTTCACCCGGTTGCAGGACACCCGGCAGTGGCAGGAGGCGTTGCGGCTCAACGGCTGGACGAACGCGTTCAGCTCGGGCGCGGAGTTCGGCGCGTTCCTCCGGGCGGAGAGCGAGCGGGTGGCCTCGGTGCTGGGGGAGTTGGGGCTGGCATGAGCGCGCGGACCGAGACGGCGATCGACCAGCCGCAGCAGCGGCGGAGCTGGTGGCGGCAGCACTCCGAGCTGGGCGTGTGCGTCCTGCTGCTGGCCACCGGGGTCCTGGTGCTCGTCGACGCGCTGGGCATCCCCACCGACTTCACCCAGCGCGGCCCGGTCGGGCCCAAGGCCGTCCCCGTGCTGGTGGGCGGCGCGCTGGTGCTGGTGGCGGGGCTGCTGGCGCTGGACGTGCTGCGCGGCGGCCGGGGCGAGGCCGAGGCGGGCGAGGACGTCGACCTCGACGCCCCGACCGACTGGCGCACCGTGCTCCTGCTCGCGGGCGCCTTCCTGCTCAACGCGGCGCTGATCGACACCGTCGGCTTCCCGCTCTCCTCGGCGCTGATGTTCTGGGGCGCGGCCTACGCGCTGGGCAGCCGCAACCCGGTGCGCGACCCGCTCATCGCCGCGGGGGTGTCGGTGCTGACGTGGGTGGCGTTCAACGAACTGCTCGGGGTCCCGCTGCCCGGCGGCCCGCTGATGGGGGTGCTGTGATGGACGCGCTGAACAACCTGGTGGCGGGCTTCGGCACCGCGCTGACCCCCGAGCACCTGCTCTTCGCCGCGATCGGCGTCCTGCTCGGCACCGCCATCGGCGTGCTGCCCGGCATCGGCCCGGCGATGGCGGTGGCGCTGCTGCTGCCGGTGACCTACGGGCTGGAGCCCACCGCCGCGTTCATCATGTTCGCGGGCATCTACTACGGCGGCATGTTCGGCGGCTCGACCACCTCCATCCTGCTCAACACCCCCGGCGAGAGCGCGGCGGTGGTGGCGGCCATCGAGGGCAACCCGATGGCCCGGCGCGGCCGGGGCTCGCAGGCGCTGGCCGCGGCGGCCATCGGGCACTTCGTCGGCGGCATCATCGGCACCTCGCTGCTGGTGCTGCTGGCCCCGGTGGTGGCGTCGCTGGCGGTCGACATCGGCGCCCCGGACTACTTCGCCATCATGGTGCTGGCCTTCGTCGCGGTGACCTCGGTGCTCGGCTCCTCCCGCGTGCGCGGCTTCGCCTCGCTGCTCATCGGCCTGACCATCGGCCTGGTGGGCCTCGACGAGATGACCGGGCAGCAGCGGCTCACCTTCGGCTCGCTGCACCTGTCCGACGGCATCGACGTGGTGGTCGTGGCGGTGGGCCTGTTCGCCGTCGGCGAGTCGCTGTGGGTGGCCGCGCACCTGCGCCAGAAGCAGTCCACCCCGATCCCGGTCGGGCGGCCGTGGCTGTCCCGCGAGGACCTGCGCCGCACCTGGAAGCCGTGGCTGCGCGGCCCGCTGATCGGGTTCCCGTTCGGCGCGATCCCCGCCGGTGGCGCGGAGATCCCGACCTTCCTGTCCTACGCCACCGAGCGACGGCTGTCCCGGCACAAGGACGAGTTCGGCAAGGGCGCCATCGAGGGCGTGGCGGGGCCGGAGGCGACCGCGAGCGCGTCGGCGGCGGGCACCCTGGTGTCGATGCTGACCCTGGGCCTGCCCACCACGGCGGTCGCGGCGGTGATGCTCGCGGCGTTCCAGCAGTACGGCATCCAGCCCGGCCCGCTGCTGTTCGAGCGCGAGTCGGCGCTGGTGTGGGGGCTGATCGCGTCGCTGTTCGTCGGCACCGTGCTGCTGCTGGTGATCAACCTGCCGATGGCGCCGGTCTGGGCGAAGCTGCTGCGCATCCCCCGCCCCTACCTGTACGCGGGCATCCTGTTCTTCGCCAGCGTCGGCGCCTACGCGGTGGGCGGCGAGGTCGTGGACCTGGTCCTGCTGTTCATCATCGGGCTGATCGGGTTCGCCATGCGCCGCTACGGGCTGCCAGTGCTGCCCGCGGTGCTGGGCGTCATCCTCGGGCCGAGCGCCGAGCAGCAGATGCGCCGGGCGTTGCAGCTGTCCGACGGTTCGCTCACCGGGCTGGTGAACTCCCCGATGGCGGTGGTGGTGTACCTGGTCATCGCCGCTCTGCTCGCGTGGCCGCTGCTGCGCAAGCTGCGTTCGCCGCGGCAGGAGGCGCCGGAGCAGGAGCGCATCGACGCCTGACTGGCAATTGTCAGCCCGGTGAACGCCCTGACGCGCTGCGCACGAGTGGATACGCTGACGGGGAAGGCGGAATCGAGGGGTGTGGGCGGACGTTCGTGGCCGCCCACACCCCTCTTTCGTCCCAGCGCGCGGCGCGTCGTCCCTAGAGCACGCCGGTGGGCACCTCCTGGGGTTGGGCGGCGGCGACCCACTCCCGCCGGGTGACCGCCCGGGTCATCTCCCGGACGTGCAGCGCGGCCCGCAGCCACGCCAGCGGGAACGCGTCGGTGGTGTCCTCGCGGACCCGGCCGAAGGCGTCGCGCTCCCGGTCGCGCGCGGTCGCGGCGAGGTCCGCGAGGACCGCCGCCGTGGCCGACATCCCGAGGGCGTCGAGCCGTGCGGTGTCGCGGGCCGAGCCGGTGATCGCCGCGACGGAGCGCCCGCCGAAGGCCACCCGGTGCACGGCGTTGGCCACCGGGCGCAGCGGCGCGGGCACCCGGTCGCGCTCTCCCGCCTGCCGCGGTGCCGACACCTCCTGCCGCGCGTCCTCGGTGCCCAGGTGACCGCGCTGCACCTGGTCCAGGCCGAGGTCGACGCGCCCGGCCAGCGCCGCGGGGAGGGCCAGCCCACCGGACGCGGCGATCGCGACAGCGGTGCCGGGCTGGTCGGGGCGCAGCCGGGCGATGAACCGGGTGCGCAGCCCGGGGGCACCGGCCAGCACGCGCAGGTTGGCGCGGGCGCGCTCACCGAAGGCGATCAGGTCCACGTCGGCACCGTCGACGGTCACGCGCAGGGCGGGACCCGCGGGGCCGACGACCACCGCGTCGAGGAACAGCAGGTCGTCGCCGCTCGGGCGCAGCCCGTCCGGCAGTTCGGCGTTGCGCGCCGCGCGCTCCACCTGCTCCGGCAGCGGCCGCTCCCACAGCGCGGTCAGGGGCGGCGCCGTCCAGTCCACCCCGCTCGCCGCGACCGCCCGCACCGACTTCCCCGCCCCCAGCCTGCGGTCCGGGGACGCGGTGCCACCGGAGAGCAGCAGCCCACCGCGGCCCAGTTCCCGCTGGCTCAACCCCGACTCGCCCAAGGCGACCGCGCCGTCCGCGGCAGCCGCGACGCGGGCCGGACCTCCGGGCACCACGGCCTGCACCGTCCACAGGACACCGTCCTCAGTGACCACGTGCGTGACGACGCCCGCGTACCCGGAGGACGCCACCACCGCCTCCGTGCACAGGCCGTAGAGGCGCAGCGAGCCGATGGGCAGGTACTCCCTGCGGGCCGTGCCGCGCAGCAGCGCCGGGTCGCCGGTGCCGGTGCGCAGGTCGTGGCAGAGCAGCATCAGCTCCAGCAGGTCGGCGGCCAGGACCTCGCGGTCGAACGTCGCCGCGCCCGCGCGGGCGTCGGCCAGCGCGGACGCCACCCGCAGCCCGCCCGCCGACGCGCGGTGCAGCCCGGCCACGCGGGCCGTGTGCACCGCGCGCAGCAGCTCGGCCCGCACCACGGCACCGCTGCCCGCGGCGCCCGCGCGCAGCACGGTCGCGCAGGCGGCCCACAGCCCCGCCGCGGCGGCCCGTTCGTCGGCGCGCACCTCGACGACCGGCGCCTCGGGCGGTGTCTCGGCCGGGGCCGTGTCCGCCACCCCGTCCGCGGGCTCCCCGGCCTCGGGTGCCTGCCCTGCCTCGGGTGGCTGCCCGATCTCGGCCGCGGCGACGGCGATGCCGCGGTGCAGGCACTTCGGCGCGAGCAGGCACCCGCACTCCAGGTCGTCGGCCGAGGTCAGCACGCCGTCGTGCAACACCCAGCGCAGGGTGGTGTCCTCGTCGAGGGTCGCGGTCGCCGCCTCGCCGTCGACCCGCACCGCCCAGGTCGCCGCGCGGTCGACCGCGGAGTCGACCCGCTTGCGCAACCGGGGCGGCAGGGCGTCCAGCACGTCCGCGACCACCGCGGGTGCCACCGGGGGCACGGTCACTGCGCCACCTCCCATCCCACCAGCACGAGCCCTGTCGCCACACCGGTCACCCGCGCACCTTCTCCCCCACCCACCGGGCGAGCTCGGTCGGGCTGAGCGCCGCGACCGGCATCCCCGCCGCGACCAGCGCGCCCGCCACCGCCGCGGAGTACCGGGCGGCACCGGTGTCGTCGAGGCTCGCGCACCCGAGCACCGTCACCCCGGCGGTGACCAGCTCGCGGACCTGCGCGGTGAGCGCGGCGACCGGGCCGCCCTCCTCGAAGTCGCTGACCAGCACGACCATCGTCCGCTCGGGCACGGTGACCAGCGAGCGGGCGTGCCGCAGCGCGCCCGCGATGTGCGTGCCGCCGCCCACGCGCACCTCCAGCAGCAGCGACAGCGGGTCCCCGACGTGGTCGGACAGGTCGACGACCTCGGTGGAGAAGGCCAGGAAGTGCGTCGAGAGCGACGGCACCGCGGCGAAGACCGCCGCGGTGAGCGCCGACCACACCGTCGAGGCCTCCATCGACCCGGACACGTCGACCACCAGCACCAGCCGCCAGTCGCTCGCCGCGCGCCCGCGGGTCCGGAACACCGGGCGCTCCGGGACGACGACCACCCGGCCGTCCGCGCCGCGGCGGGCGGTGGCCAGGTTGGCGCGCAGGGTCCTGGGCAGGTCGAGCCGCCCGCCCGGACGCCGCGTGGGCGTGGGCAGCAGCAGCCCGGACAGCGCGGGGCGCACCCGGGTGGCCAACTGCGCGGTCAGCTCCCGCACCAGGCGCGCCACCAGCGGCCGCAGCCGGGCCAGCGCGGTCTCGGAGAGCCCACCGGCCAACGACAGCACCGTCCGCAGCAGCTCCACCGACGGGCGGACGCTGTCCGGGTCGATCTCCAGCGCCGCCTCGACCCGCCCGCCCTCGACCGCGGCGGCGAGGACTTCCTCGCGGACCCCGTCGCCGAACAGCTCGCGCAGCTCGTCGGACCACTCGCGCACGTCCGGGAACGGGCTCGACCGGTCGGCGCCGAGGTCGCCGCGCGCGGCGCCTTCCCCGCGCTCGCGGCCGTAGAGCTCGTCCAGCGCGGCCGCGTACCGGGCGCCGCCGGACGGGCGGTCGCCCCGGGTGCCGAGCACCAGCCGCCACCGGACCCCCGCAGGCAACCCGCCCGGGTTCCCCGCCGCAGCGGGCAGGGCCGCGGCACCGCCACCGCCCGCCGTCCACGCGCGGGGCGCGCCGAGTCCGTGCTCGGCGGCGACGGCGAGCGCGTCCTGCTCGGCGGCCAGCCACCCCGCCAGGTCGACGGGATCGGGCGCGCCCGCCACGTCGACCTTGCCGCCGGTGCGCTGCTCGACCACGTCGAGCACGCGGGCGCGCGCCGCCGGGCCGATGGTGGTGAACGCGCCGCGCAGGGCGGGCAGCCGTTCCAGGAAGTCCCCGTCCGGCAGCGCTTCCACGCGTTCGAGCAGCGGGCCGAGCGCGTCCGGGGCCTCCAGCAGCGACGACGCCGCGGCCAGCACGCCGGTGAGGCCGAGCCGGAGGGCGTCGCGGCGCTCGGGCGTGCTCGCGGAGTCCACCCAGGACGCCACCCGCCCACCCAGCTCGGCGGGCGGGGTGAGGCCGAGCAGCACCCTGGCCGCGCCCGCGGCACCGGCGACCAGCGGGCCGCCGCCCTCGACCAGCGCCCGCAGGGCGGCGGCGAGCCGGACGCCGGTGCCGCGGCTGTCGTGGCGCAGGCCCAGTTCGACGATCGCGCGGGCGTCGGCCGGGTCGGTCGAGCCCGCGAGCCCGTCGACCTGCGCGACCGCGGCGGCCTCCAGCTCCTCGACCAGCACGGGGTGCGCCGCCAGCACGTCCGCGCCCGTGCCGGGCAGGTGCCCGGCACGCAGCCGGTCGAGCAGGTCGAGCCCGGTGAGCAGCTGCGGCAGGGTGGCGGCCGACGGCAGCACGACCGCCGCGTCGTCGAGCAGGTGCCCCACCACGTCGGGCAGCGCGCACGCCGCGGCGACGTGCAGGTCGGCCAGCACGTCGGCGGGGGTGTGCCCGGCGCCGGTGGCGCGCTCGGAGCGGCGGGAGAGCAACCGCCCGCGCGCGGCCGCCTCCAGCGTCGTGCCCCACATCCCGGCCACCGGCAGGGTGGCGGCGGTGGCCGGTGTCCACCCCACCGTCCACCGGGTGCTGAGGGTGTCGCCGCCGCCGATGCCGGTGGTGCCGGTGTCCTCGCCGTAGGGGACGCCGAGGGCGTCCAGCCTGCGCAGCGCGACCTCCCGCCGCTGGTCGAGCGGCGAGCGCAGCGGGTCCAACCGCAGCTGCGCCCTCTCCCGCGAGGTCGGGCCCGGCAGGCGCAGGTCGTCGAGCAGGTCCTCCACCGCGGGGGCGAGCCCGGAGCGCGGGGTGCCCGGGGCGAGCACGCCCGTGCGGTGGCCCACCAGCACCTCCTGCGCCGCCCGCGCCACGACCCGGCCGCGGCCCAGCGGCTCAGCGTGGGTGAGCACGGTCTGCACCGCCTCGACGACCTCGCTGCGCCCCGGGGCGGGGATGCCGCGCAACCGGGCCAGGTCCACCGCCAGCCGCAGCGCTTCGAGCGCCTCGGCGGGCCCGGCCGGGTGGCCGAGGGCGCGCAACCGGGCGGACAGGGCGACGATGACCCGAGCGGCGGCGGCCTCCACCGCCGCCGGGTCCCCGCCGGCACCGAGCACCGCCTGCTGCCACTCGGGGTCGCGGATGCCCGCCGGGTACCCGGACCGCTCGTCGAGCAGCGCGAACCCGTAGGGCACCAACGACGTCACCACCTGCGCGGCGGGCACCTGCTCGCGCGGCGCGTCCGGTCCGCGCAGCAGCGCCGCGGCGTGGAACGCGCCGACGACCGCGGCGCACCGGCGGCCGCCGACCGCGGCCACGGCGTGCCGCATCCACTCCTCGCGCCGCAGGTCGTGCGCGTCGACCCCGGCGCCGTCCGGGCCCGCCGCGTCGGTCCGCAGCGCCCACCCGACGTACAGCGCCGCCCGGCGCACGGCCTCCGGCGCCTGCCCCGGCGCGGCCGCCTCCACGAGGCGGTCCCACAGGTCGTCGCCCGCGCGCCCGGACACCGTGGCGCGCAAGGCGTCCGCCAGCGGCGACCCGTGCTCGCGCCCGCCCCCGCGCTCCCCGCCGCGCATCGCCATCGGCAGGTCGCACGGCAGCACCTCGACACCGTTGCGCGCCGCCCAGCGCACCGCCGCCAGCTCCGGGGAGAAGTCGGCGAACGGGTAGAACGCCACCCCGCCACCGTCGCGGTGGGCACCGGAGAGCGCGACGGGCGCGGTGAGCGCCGGGTCGGCCAGGTGCGGCAGCCACCGACCCAGTTCCTCGGGCAGCTCCACGAGCAGCACCTCGGGGGCGGCGGCGTCGAGCAGGGCGGGCACCACCGCCGCCAGGGCGGGCGAGTGGTGCCGCACCCCGATCAGGTGCGGGGTGGTGTGGTGGACGAGGTCGTCCACCACACCGGTGCCGGTCTCACGCGTCGAGGACATCGCGCAGTTCCCACAGCCGCCGCCAGGCGCGGGCGCCGCCCTCGGCGCGCCTGCGCACCGCCCCGTCCCAGTACCCCAGCAGCCGGGCCGCGTCGGCGGGGTCGTCCTTGCGCACCACGCCGAGCAGGTGCCCGGGCAGCAGCGACAGCGGGTCGCGGTCGCCGGGGAAGTACGCGTCGGCCAGCCCGATCGCGGTCGCCACCGCGACCGCCTCGGCGGTGCTCATCACCGTGGAGGGTCGCTCGACCGCCCAGCCCTCCTCCGACACCCCGTTGCGCAGGTCGCGGAAGGCGGTCACCAGCGCCTCCAGCACCACGTCGTCGACGGCGAACGGGGCCTCGACCCGCTCCAGCGCCGCCGTGGCCTGCCTGCGCACCAGCTCGGTCTCGGCGGCCAGGTCACCGATCGGGCCGACCGCCTCGAAGTTGAACCGGCGCTTGAGCGCCGCGGACATCTCCGACACGCCCCGGTCGCGCAGGTTCGCGGTGGCGATGACGGTGAAGCCGGGGGCGGCGTGCACGGTGGCCTCCGGCGTCCCGGCCAGCTCCGGCACCGAGATCCGCCGGTCGGACAGGATCGACACCAGCGCGTCCTGCACCTCCGGCAGGCAGCGGGTGACCTCCTCGACCCGCACCACGGCACCGGTGCGCATGGCCTGGAGCACCGGCGAGGGCACCAGCGCGCGCGGGCTCGGCCCCTCGGCCAGCAGCAGCGCGTAGTTCCAGCCGTAGCGCAACTGGTCCTCGGTGGTGCCCGCGGTGCCCTGCACGGTGAGCTGGCTGCTGCCGGACACCGCGGCGGCCAGCAGCTCCGACAGCATCGACTTCGCCGTGCCCGGCTCACCGACGAGCAGCAGCCCGCGCTCCCCGGCCAGGGTCACCACGGCCCGCTCGACCAGGGCGCGGTCACCGACGAACTTCGGGGTGATCGCCAACCGCGACGGGAGGTCCGCCGCGGCCGCACCCTCGGGCAGGGGCAGGGCGTCGCCGCCGCTGCCCATGACGAAGGTGACCACCGCGCGCGGGGTCAGCCGCCAGCCGGGCGGGCGGCGGCCGGGGTCGAAGGCGGCCAGGAAGGCCAGTTCCCGGGCGTGGGCGTCCTCGGCGGGGTCGACCTGCCGGGCGGGGGTGGCGGTGGCGGTCACCGGCGTCCTCCGGTCGTGAGCTCCTCGTAGGCGGGGGCGTCGCCGTCGAGCACCCGCTGCCAGGCGCGGGTGAACAGCTCGGCGACGGTGCCGAGCGGGGCGATGACCCCGTCAGGGGTGTCGGTGAAGCCGAACAGCGGCGCCTTCCACCGCTCCAGCGGCAGGTGCGGGGCGCCCAGCGCCAGCCACCCGCCGGGCAGGAACAGCGACCGGCCCGCGCGGGCGCGCTTGGCCGAGAGCACCAGGTCGGTGGCCGCCAGCGCCGCCCGCGCCGCGCGCAGGCGGGCGGGCTTCCACCCGGTCCACCGCGCGGTGTTGGCGTCGGTGGGGTCGGCCAGGGCCAGCAGTTGCAGGTAGAGCACGGCCGCGTCGTCGTCGAGGCCGCAGCGCTGGGCGACCTCGGTGACCAGGTGCGGCACGGACACCGACGGGTCCTGGTGGAACGCGGTCGGGTCCCCGTCCGGCGCCGGGGCCGCCGCGCAGGCCCGGGTGAGCCCGTCGGAGCGGATCAGCTCCAGCGCCCGCACGACCTCCCGGTCGTAGGTGACCTCCATCAGCGCGGTCAGCAGCGGCAGGTCCGCCTCGCCCACGAGCCCGGGGTGCACCACGACCCGGCAGTAGACGTCGCTGTAGCCGATGACGTGCAACCACGGCCGCACCCGCAGCACGTCCCCGGCGGCGGGCGCGTCGATCCCGAGGACGCCGCACACCTCCGCGGCGCCGTTCCAGTGCCCGAGGTCGATCCCGAACTCCGGCGACGCGGTGCGGGCGCGCAGCAGCTCCAGCGCCTCCGGCAACCGCTCGCGCAGCGGCGACCCGGCGGGCAACCGCTGGGCCAGCCACAGCAGCACCCGGGGCAGGTCGAGGAACTCCCGGTGGCCGAACCCCTCCTGGTCGCGGACCTTCAGCTCGCCGCCGTCGAGGTGGGCGCGGGAGTCGCGGGTCAGCCACGGTGTCGCGGCCGGGTTGGCGATGCCCGCCAGGTACTGCCCGGAGCGGTCGGTGGCCAGCAGCTTCGCGCCGTCGACCAGCACGTCCTCGGGCACCGGGACGCGGCGGCCGTGCCGGGCCACCCACACCTCGGCCACCGCGGCCAGGTCCACCCCCGTCGTCCACAGCGCGGCCGGGTCGGTCGGCACGGCCGCGGCGAGCAGCGCGCGCCGGTCGTCGCCGCCCATCGCCTTGAACAGCTGCCGGGCGGCCTTGGCCGCGCCGCTGGACAGCCCGATCACCTTGCGCTCGGCCGCGGTGAGGTAGTTCGCGCCCCAGCTGTCCACCTCGGGCATGCCCGCCAGCAGCACGGCGGCGTCGGCGGTGCCCAGGCCGGTGGCCTCCGCCAGCTCCGCGGGGGCGCCGGGCACCCACGGCACCGGGCCGTGCTCGGCCAGCGCGGCGAGGAAGCGGTGCACGCCGGCGGCGTCCAGGCGCTCGCCGGGTTCGGCGGAGTCCACCAGCACCCACCCCTCGGGCAGCCGGAACTCGCCAGGGGTCACCGCGTACTGCACGCCGTGCAGGGCGTAGTGGTCACGCCGCCAGTGCTGCTCGAACACGGCCACGAACCCGCCGGGCACCGGGAAGACCCGGTCGATGTCCGCGCCCGACCGGTCCGGGGCGGTCACCGCGACGGTGCGCCAGTGCGCGGAGGTGTCCAGCAGCCCGCTGTCGGCCACGGCCCGGAGCACGGCGACGAGGGCGTCGCGCTCGTCGTCCGGGGTGAGCGGCGACGCGGCCCGGTACGCCACGGCGCCGAAGCGGCCCAGGAACCGGAACCAGTCGCGCACCCCCGACTCCGGCAGGCGCGTGGCGCGCTGCGGGTCCTGCGTCGCCGCGACCAGGGCAGCGGTCACCTCCGGCAGCGTTGTCCGGGCGCCCGCTCGGGAGTTGTGCGAGCGGTAGCCGCCGAACCAGCCCAGCGCGACCTCGACGGCGCCCTCGGTGACGACCGGGCCCGCGTCGAGCAGGGTGGCGGCGTCGACGGACCGGGCGGCCGCCGCGATCGGCCCGAACGCGGCGTAGCCCGCGACCAGCCGCTGCGCCCGGCGGACCACCTCGACGACACCGGCGACGAGCGCGGAGTGGGTGAGCCCCGGCAGCGCGGCGGTGACCGCGGCGGCCAGCACCCCCGGCTCGCCGCGCACCAGCGACTCGTGCTCGGCGCGGTGCCCGCGGTTGGCCTCCTCCGCCGGTTCCGCGGCCGCCGCGGCGAGCAGGGCGCGCACGGCGTCGTCAGACACCGCGCGCAGGGCGGCGGACCCGGCCTCGTCGCGCGGGCGCAGCACGTGCCACCAGGCCAGCGGTGGCACGAGCGGGGTGCCCGCGGCGAACTCCGGGTGCGCGTCGCCCGCGCTGATGGTGCCGTGCCGGGTGCCCTCCGCGTCGAGCAGGTTGAGGCCCCGGTAGCGCCGGGTCAGCACCAGCCGCGCGTCACCGGGCAGGGCGAGCACCCCGATGGGCTCGTCGCTGCCCTTGGGCAGCCGCGCCCGCCTGCCGTCGACGCCCTCGCCCAACCAGGACTCGTCCGGCTCCACCCGCACCCGCCAGCCGTGCAGGCCGTCGGCGGCGCCGAGCGGGCTCGCGGCCGTCGCCGGGGTGGCCGGGTGCAGGTAGCAGCCGGAGTGGTCCAAGCGGGCGCCGTCGGCGGCGAAGTCCTCCAGGAACCGCGGCAAGCTGGCCCGACCCCGCTCACCGGTGGCCGGGTCGACCTCCACCCACCGCCACTGCTCGCCGGTGTAGGCGCGGGTCCACAGGGTCGTGCCGTCGCTGTGCGCCTCCCCGCCGCTGGTGAACGCGGTGTCGCCCGGGTGCACCGCGCGCCCGCCCGACCACCGCGCGCCGCCCGGCAGCGCGAGGGAGGGCTCATCGATGTCGCGGTGGTACCCGTACCCGGACGTGCTCGTGGTGAAGACGTCCTCCGGGGCGTTGCTCCAGTAGGCGCGCTCGCCCTCGCGGCCGGGCCAGCGCACCAGCAGAACGCCGTCGTACCAGTGGGCGCTGGGCGAGAAGCCCCACCCCCTGCGGTCGTCGGCGGGGATGCGGGCGGTGTGCTCGGCGAGCACGCCGTCCGGCCCGACCACGACGAACTGCTCACCGCGGCGCAGCACGACCGCGGGCCAGCCCTCGCCGCAGAAGGACACGTCCTCGTCCCTCGGCCCCGCGCCCGCGCGCAACCGGGCCACCGCCTCGTCGAGCGCGGGCCAGCCCAGCTCGTCGACCAGGCCGGTGCGCAGCGTGGCGCGCAGCGCGCCCGCCACGTCGGTGGCGGCGATGGTGGCCGCCGCCTCGGGGGCGTCGACGAAGGACTCCGCGTTGCGCACCACCGACAGCTCGTCGAGCTGGGTGTCCAGCACCGGCAGCCCGGTGCTGGTGACCGAGGCCGCCCGCGCGGTGATCCAGTGGCGCAGCGCGGTGCGCAGCCCCGGCACGGACATCGCCGCCCGCACCGCCTCCGGGCCCATGCCCGCGTCCCCGGCGGTGCCGTTGGCGTAGGAGATGAAGCCCGCCGCCAGGCCGCCGACCACGTCCGGGGTGGCGGCCAGCGCCACCAGGTCGCGCCGACCCGGTTCCTCGTCGGCCAGCCAGGCGCGGATGTCGAGGTTGAGCCGCTGCCCGCTGTCGCGGCGCACGGGCACGCCCAGCGCCAGCAGCAGGTCCAGCAGGTCGACCTCGCTCTGCCGCCACCCGCGCAGCACCCGCACCTCGCGGCCGTCGGCGGCCAGCCGCGGGCCCATCCACTCGACCAGGGTGAGCAGCCGCTCAGACCGGGCCACCGCGCGCCAGCCGTTGGCCCGCGACTCCACCACCTGCGACAGCCACTCGGCGGGCAGGACGGTGTCGCCCTCGCGCGGCACCGGCGCGGTGAGGGCGTCGGTGGCGCCGCACTCCTCAAGGATCCCCAGCCACGTCTCGACCGCCGCGGCCGAGTCCGGGACGAAGGTGAGCAGGTGCGCCCGGACCTGCTCGTCCGCGGTGGCCAGGCGCACCAGGGACGCCCGGTAGGCCTTCCAGAACGCCGCGCCCGCGCGGTTGACCGCGGTGCTGTCGAGGATCGCGCGCAGCAGCCGCTCGTCCTCGGCGCCCAGGTCGAGCCCCGCGGCCTTGGCCAGCCTGCGCAGGTCCTCCGGCATGCCGGTGTAGGGGGCCAGCCCGCCGCGGGTGCGCTCGACGCACAGGGTGCGGAACAGCTCGTGGGCGGCGACCGGGTCGTGCTTGCGCGCCAACCCCTTCGCGTGCGCGGACAGCGCCTTGGCCGTCAGCGCGCCCGCGAAGGCGAACTCCAGGAACACCTCGCGGGTGCGGTCCGGGTCGACCCGCAGGTCGTGCACCTCCTCGGCCTCGCGGGCCTTGCCGAACATCGTCGCGGCGAAGGTGGTGTTGCCGTGGTCGAGGAACGCGCGCCCGGCCTGCTCGTAGAAGGTCGGCAGGAAGTGCGGCGCCGAGCGGCCCAGCATCTCGCCGAGGGCGGTGAACCCGTCCTTGGCCGCGCCCGCGCGGGAGCGGGCCGTCCTGGCCAGCCGCTCGACCTCCTTGACCAGGGCGAGCGCGTGGTGGGCGTTGGCCGGGTCGTGGATCAGCGCCCAGGCCGGGAAGCCCAGCGCGCTGCGCCGCCCGGTGCCGACCGGCTCGGCGCTCTCCGGCGCGGCGAACCCCAGGTACTCGCAGGTGAGGTCCTCCGCGGCGCCGAGCACCTCGGGCACCAGCCGCACCACGACGCGGTCGTCGAGGGCCGGGTGGCGGTAGCGGCGGGCGGTGATGGTGTCGCGGTCGTCGGCCGCGGCAGCCGCCCCCGGCAGCACCGCGCCCGCGGCGATGAGGGCCGCGGAGTCGTCCTGGTGGTCGCGCGTCGTCCTGCTCACTGCTCCGCCGCCTTGTCCTCGATCTCCCGGCCGTCGTGCACCGCGGCCGCCATGCGCATGCCCTCCGACCACGCCACCGGGCCCACCTCGGCCAGGGGCAGCGCGGTGCCGTCGGTGAGCGACCAGCGCAGGTCGCCGGTCCAGGTCTCCGCCTCCGGGTAGTCCCCGCCCAACCAGAAGCGCGCCTCGACCTCGCGCCCGCCCTCGAACGCGGTGTGCACCGCGTCGCCCCCGCGCACCGGGTAGCCCAGGCTGCGGCACCGGCTGAGCGCGTGGGTCAGCTGGGCGAACTTGCCGCCCGCGAAGTCCTTGACCGCGCTGGTGCCCGCCGGGAACGAGGCGGGCTTGGCGAACGTGCGCCGGAACAGCTGCTGCACCCGCTGCTCCACGCCCAGCTCGGCGCCGAACTCGCGCAGCTCGTCGAGGTCGTCGAGCAGGACCGGGTGCGGGATCGTCACCACGTCCGCCGTCAACCGCGCGGTGTCGCCGTCGAGGGTGACCACGCCGACGCCCCGGTCCTCGTCGGCCGCGCGCAGGAACCCGACCTCACCGCCCGCGGTGACGACGAGGTCGCGCAGCGCGCCCGACCACGCCGGGTCCGGCCACACCCGCACGAGCAGCGCGGTGGGCACCGGCAGCGAGCGCACCATCCAACCGTCCACGGCGGACAGGCACTCGGCGTCGTGGCGGTCGAGCCACTCCGCCAACTGGCGCAACCGCACCACCTGCGGGTCGTCCTTGAGCGACGCGGGGACCGAGGAGAGCTGCTTGCCCTTGCCGTTGCGGCACTGGACCTTCCGGTTCTCCCCGAGCCGCACCTGGTACCCGGTCCCGGCGTCGAGCCAGCCCACGGTTCCTCCTGCGGGTGTTGGTGTTGCGGGTGTTGGTGTTGCGGGGTTGGTGGTGCGGACACTAGCGGCGCCCACCGACAGTTCCGGAACCGGTCGGTCGATCTTGCTCGGCACAAGCTCGGCCGACCCCGCGCACGGCCGGGCGGTCGCGGCCTGCGATCCCGGCCGGGTCGAGGTGGTGGTCCCAGGCGACCACTGCGGACACCGCGTGCGGGTTGGCCACCTTGTCCAACAACGACAACCGCGGGGCGCGCGGCTTCGGCGCGGCAGGCGCTCGCGCGAGCACCCCTCCCCTCGCCACCGCTCAGGGTGGACAGCAGCCCTGGGGACCGACGGCCGCGGTCAGGCGAGCAGCGCCGCGCGGTCGTCCACCACGGACCAGGCCGCGCGGACGTAGGCGGCGACGGCGGGGTTCTTGGTGCCCACCGGGTAGGCCAGCGAGACCGTGCTGGGCAGCAGACCGTCGACGGGCCGGTAGGCGATGTCGGGGCGCGGGGTGTGCACGGCGGTGGAGGCGGGCACGAACGCCACCGCCCGGGTCAGCGCCACCAGTTCGAGCAGCTGGGACAGGTCGGCGGCCTCGGGCCCGGTCGGCAGCGGCCGGGTGGTGCCGTCGAGGCCGAGGGTGTGCCGCAGGCTGGTCGCGTCGCCCGCGGCCCACCGGGCGATCGGCTCACCGTCGAGGTCGGCGCGGACCAGCCGCACCCGCGCGGCGAGCCGGTGGTCGGCGGGCAGGGCGGCCACCCTCGGCTCGGTCAGCAGGTCCTCGAACTCGAACTCGGCGTCGTCGTCGACCGGGCGGCGCAGGAACGCCACGTCGGCGTCCCCGGCGCGCAGCCGCTGCGCCTGCTCCCCGCACCCGACCACCGAGACCTCCGGCGGCGGGAACCCGGCGTAGGCGGCGTGCACCGCGCGCAGCAGGGCGCCGTCGCTGCCCGGCTTCACCACCACCCGCAGCGGCCGGGTGGGCGCCGCGGCGGCGGCGACCCGCGTCTCCGCCACCCGCACCGCCGCCAACGCGGCCCGCGCGTCGGCCAGGAACACCGCGCCCGCCGGGGTGAGGGCGACCGCGCGCGTCGTGCGCTCCAGCAGGGTCACCCCGAGCCGGTCCTCCAGCTGCCGGATGGCCCGCGACAGGGCGGGCTGGGCCAGGTTGAGCCGCCGCGCGGCCCTGGTGAAGTTCAGGTCCTCGGCCACGGCGACGAAGTAGCGCAGGTCCCGCACCTCCAGGTGGCTCATGCCGCCAGGGTATCGGTGCCAGGCCGAGCCGGTCCTTCACCGCGGCCGCCGCCGGGTGTCGGATGGGCCCATGAACAGCACACCGATCGCACTGGTCACCGGCGCGAACCGCGGCATCGGCCTGGAGGTCGCCGCGCAGCTGGCCACCGACCACGCAGTCCTGCTCGCCGCCCGCGACGCGCGCAAGGCCGAGCAGGCCGCCGCCGCGCTGGCCGGGCGCGGGGTCGAGGTCACCCCGCTGGTGCTCGACGTGACCTCCCCGGGGTCGATCGCCGCCGCGGCGGCCCGGGTCGACCGGCTCGACGTCCTGGTCAACAACGCCGCCGTGCACTACGACACCTGGCAGGGCGCCGTCGACGCCGACCTGGGTGTGGTCGTCGAGGCGCTGGAGACGAACCTGCTCGGGCCGTGGCGGGTGACCCAGGCGTTCCTGCCCGCCCTGCGCCAGGGCCGCGGCCGGGTCGTCAACGTCTCCAGCGAGGCGGGGTCGGTCGCCGCCTTCAGCCCCGGCGTGCCCGCCTACCGGGTCACCAAGACCGCGCTCAACACCCTGACCAGGCTCTTCGCCGCGGAGCTCGCCGAAGACGGGGTCTCGGTGCTGGCCGCGTGCCCGGGGTGGACGGCCACGGAGATGGGCGGCGAGGGCGGGCGGCCGGTCCCCGAGGGCGCCGCGAGCGTCGTGGCCGCCGTGCGCGCGGAGGGCGGATCCGGCGGGTTCTTCCGGGACGGCGCGCCGCTGGCCTGGTGAGCCCCATACTGGGGCCGTGGTGAGCGAGTACCGGTTGGGACGACCCGCCGCGCCCCTGCGCGCGCACATCTCCCACTACGGCGGCTACCGCAGCGCGGGGGAGGCCCCGCAGCTGCACCGCGGCCTGCCCTCACCGCACCTGACGCTGATCTTCACCCTGGACGACCCGCTGCTGGTGCTCCAGCACGTCGACCAGACCACCGCCCCCACCGGCTACCTGTCGATGATCGGCGGGCTGCACACCAGCCCGGCGCTGATCACCCACGACGGGTGGCAGTCGGGGGTGCAGGTCTCGCTGCACCCGCTGGGCGCCCGGGCGCTGCTCGGGCTCCCCGCGGGGGAGCTGGCGGGCTTGGACTTCGACGCCGAGGCCCTGCTGGGCCCGCTGGTCGGCCGGGTGCGCGAGCGCCTGCTGCTCGCGGGCACCTGGGCGCAGCGCTTCGCCGTCCTCGACGAGGTGTTCCTGGCCAGGCTGGACGAGCGCACCGCCCCCGCCCCCGAGGTGCGCCACGCCTGGCGGCGCATCCTGGGGGCGGGCGGGGACCTGCCGGTGGCCACCCTCGCCGAGGAGGTGGGGTGGAGCGCGCGTCACCTGACCGGGCGGTTCACCACCGAGCTGGGCCTGTCGCCGAAGGTGGCCGCGCGGGTGGTCCGCTTCGACCGGGCGCGCCGCTCGCTGGTGCTGCGCCGGGGCACGATCGCCGAGGCCGCGGCCGCGCACGGCTACTACGACCAGTCCCACCTGGTGCGCGACTTCCGGGCGTTCGCGGGCTGCACCCCGACGACCTGGCTGGCCGAGGAGTTCCGAATCGTCCAAGCCCCGCTGGCCCAGCAGGCGGCAGGATCACCGGCATGAGCACAGAGGACGAGCCCGGGACCACCCCGGCACCGCAGGTCTGGCCCACCTTCACCGCGAAGGACGCCGACGCGCTGATCCGCTTCCTGGTCGACCAGGTCGGCTTCGAGGAGACCGCCGCCTACCGCGGCGACGACGGGGTGGTGCACCACGCCGAGCTGGTGTGGCCCGAGGGCGGTGGGGTGATGTTCGGCCAGGAGCGGCCGGGCGCCAGTCACGTCACCCCGGCGGGGTCGTTCAGCGCCTACGTCGTGACCGCCACCCCCGACGCCCTGCACGACAAGCTCGCCGCGGCGGGCGCGGACATCGTGACGGCGCCCTTCGACACCGACTACGGCTCGCGCGACTTCGCGCTGCGCGACCCCGAGGGCAACCACTGGTACTTCGGCACCTACCCCGGCGCCCCGCGGCGCGGCCACGGCTGACCCGGGTCAGAACGCGAACTGCTGCCCGTCCGGGGTCCGCGCGGGTGGGGCCTCGGACGGGCCGATGGCCGACAACCGGTGGGTCAGCAGGGTGTTGCGCCTGCGCGGGCGGTTGTCGATGGCGCGGAACAGCGCGCCCCGGTGGCCGACGACCACCACGAGCTTCTTCGCGCGGGTGATCGCGGTGTAGAGCAGGTTGCGCTGCAACAGCGGGTGCGGGGTGTCGTTGGTCAGGGGGATGACCACGTACGGGTACTCGCTGCCCTGCGAGCGGTGCACGGTGATCGCGTAGGCGTGGGCCAGGGTCTCCAGCTCGTCGAAGTCGTAGGTGACCACCTGCCCGTCGTCGAGGGCCACCTCCAGCCGCTGTTCGTCCTTGTCCACGGCGGTGATCGTCCCGGTGGCGCCGTTGAACACCCCGAACTCGCCCTTGGTGGGGTCGTTGCGCGTGGGCATCACCTTGTCCCCCACGCGGAACGGCCGGTCGTCGAACCAGTGCTCGTCGGTGCCGTCGCCGTCGCGCGGCGGGTTGCGCCGCTCCTGGGCGAGCCTGCTCAGCGCGGTGGCCCCGGTGGCGCGGGCCTTGCCGGGGCAGAGGATCTGCACCTGCGCGGGCGGGCAGTCCTGCTTGGCGGGCAGCCTGCGGGTGGCGATGTCGACGACCAGCTCCGCGACGTCGGGCACCGGGTCCTGGTCGAGGTCGTGGAACCAGAACTGCGGGCCGTTGACCGGCGGCCTGCCCGCCACGACCCGGTTGGCGTTGTGCACGATGCCGCTGTCCGCCGCCTGCCGGTACACCGTGTCCAACCGGGTGGAGGGCACGTCCGCGACCGAGAGCAGGTCGTGCAGCACCGCGCCGGGCCCGACGCTGGGCAGCTGGTCGACGTCGCCCACGAGCAGCAGGTGGCTGCCGTCGGGGATGGCGCGCAGCAGCCGGTCCGCGATGAGCACGTCCAGCATGGACGCCTCGTCGACCACCACCAGGTCCGAGGACAACCCGTCGTCGGGGTCGAACAGGCCGCCGTCGTCGACCGGGTTGTCCCTGCGGTGCACCAACCGGTGCACGGTGGTGGCGCGCAGCCCGGTCAGCTCGGACAGCCGCTTGGCCGCGCGCCCGGTCGGCGCCGCCAGCGCGACGGTGGCCCCGCGCGCCCTGGCCCGGCGCACCAGCGCGGCGACGGTGTGGCTCTTGCCGCTGCCCGGGCCGCCGGTGAGGATCGACAGGGTCTCGGTCAGCGCCATCTCCACGGCGGCGAGCTGGCGCTCCCCCAGCGGCGGGTCCTCCGCGGGCGCGGCGCCCGCCCTGGTCGGCAGCTGCGAGGGGGCGGCCATCAACCGGCGCACGTTCTCCGCCACCGCCACCTCCCTGCGGTGCAGCCAGGAGGGGAAGACCAGGTCGTCCTCGAACAGCGCCGGGGTGCGCTCCAGCACCACCGACCCCATCTCGCGCAGCTCCTCCAGCGCGTCCTCGACCAACTGCCCGTCCTGGCGCACCAGCTGGGTGGCGGAGGTGAGCAGGGCGGAGCGGGGCAGGAAGCAGTGCCCGCCGCCCCCGCGCGCCTCGTCGAGCACGTGCAGCAGCGCGGCGCGCACCCTGGCCCCGCTGCGCTCGGGGATGCCCACCGCCAGCGCGATCTTGTCCGCGATGTGGAAGCCGATGCCGTGCACGCGCTCGATCAGCTGGTAGGGGTGCTGCTCGACGATCTGCTGGGCCTCGGCGCCCAGGTGCCGGTGGATGCGCACGGCCAGGCCGGGGGTCACCCCGACGCCCTGCAGGAAGACCATCACCTCGCGGATGGCGCGCTGCTCGGCCCAGCCCTCGACGATCGTCGCCAACCGCTTGCGGCCGATCAGCGGCACCTGGAGCAGCAGGTCGGGGGTGGTGTCGACGACGGTGAGGGTGTCCGCGCCGAACCGGTCCACGATGGCCTGCGCGATGGTCGGGCCGATGCCCTTGATCAGGCCCGAGCCCAGGTAGGCGCGGATGGCGCGGACCGTGGCGGGCAGCACCCGCTCGCAGGTCAGCGCCCGCACGGTGTCGGTGTGCCGCCCGCTGGTGGGGCGCCGACCGCTCACCCGCAGCGTCTCGCCGGGGCGCAGGCCGGTGAGGACGGTGCCCGCGACGGTCACCGGGGCGCCGGTCTCCCCGGTGGCCAGCACCGCCACCGTGTGCCCGTCGGAGCCGACGTGGATCACCCGGTCGACCACGCCCTCGACCTCGACCAGCCCGTCCGCGCCACCGGGCCCCCGCTCGGGGGTCCCGGCCTCGTCGTGCTCGCCCGGGGCCCGCGTGCCGTCCGCCACCGCGCACCTCCCGCCGCACCGCTGTTGATCACGTAGGGTAGTCCGGTGCGGCGGATGACGGTGGCAGGCGGGCGCGACCGGTGGCCAGGCTGACCCCACCCGCCGCGGCGGCGACCCCGGCCCGGCGCTCGGGGCAGGGCCCGGTGCGGGCGGTGCCGGTGGCCCGCCCGCCCGAGCCGCGGTCGCTGCACTGGTGCAAGACCACCGACCCCGACCTGCGGCTGCCGGAGCTGCCCGCGGGCACCGACGCCCGCGTCCTGCTCCCCGACGGCGACGCCTTCGACGACCTGCGCGCCCGGCTCACCGAGTCCGGGGTGGCCCACCGCTCGGTGCGGCACTGGATCGAGGACGAGGTCATCACCACCGTCGGCGTCGACGCCCTCACCGTCACCACGGCCCTGACCTCGAAGAACCGCCGGGACTGGGGTGGGCCCACCGCCGACGGGCGCGCCCTCGACGCCCGGGACGCCTTCGCGGCGGTCTGGGACGCCCACGGGCCGGTCGAGCAGGTCGACAGCGTCCCCGCCGCCGACCTGGTGCCCGCCGAGTGGCTGGACCACCTGCCGTTCCCGGTGCTCAACCCGGCCCAGGCGCACGCCGCGCCCGCGGTGCTCGGCTCCACCGGGCACCTGGTGATCACCGCGCCGACCGGGGCGGGCAAGACCGTGGTGGGCATGCTGGCGGTGCTCAAGGCCATCCTGGGCGAGGGGCGCAAGGCCGCCTGGCTGGTGCCGCAGCGGTCGCTGACCGACGAGCTGGACCGGGAGCTGGCGAGCTGGCGCGGGCGCGGCCTGCGGGTGGAGCGGCTCTCCGGTGAGCACCTGACCGACGCCGAGCGGGTGCGCGCGGCCGACCTGTGGGTGGCCACCACGGAGAAGTTCGAGGCCATCTGCCGGGCCAGCTCGCTGCAGGCGGCGCTGGCCGAGGTCGGCTGCCTGGTCGTCGACGAGGTCCACCTGCTCGGCGCGCCCGAGCGCGGCCCGCTGCTGGAGGCGCTGCTGGCCAGGGTGCGCGGCGCGGGCTCCCCGGTGCGGATCGTGGGGCTGTCGGCGACGGTGTCCAACGCCGAGGAGATCGCCTCCTGGCTGGGCGGGGAGCTGGTGGCGACCACGTGGCGCCCCACCACGCTGACCTGGCAGCTGCCGCAGATCCCGGCCACCTCCGACCGCACCACCGACTCCCAGATGCGCACCAGGGTCGCCGTCGACCTCACCCGGCAGGTGACCGCCGACGGCGGCAGCGTCCTGGTCTTCTGCGGCACCAAGCCCAACGTGCGCACCACGGCCCTGGCCATCGCGGCCTCCCGCGGCGCGCCGACCGCAGGCGTGCACATCGACGACACCGACCGGCTGCACCGGGTGTGCGCGTCGGTGGGCGTGGGGCTGCACTACAAGGACTGGGACCACAAGCGCGAGGCCGAGGAGCGCTTCCGCGCCCGCGACTGGGACGTCCTCGTCGCCACCACGACCGTCGCCGCCGGGGTCAACCTGCCCGCGCGGGCGGTGGTCGTGCGCGACACCCGGGTCGGCCTCGACGACGTGGACGTGGCCACGGTGCTGCAGATGTTCGGCCGCGCCGGGCGGGTCGGCGCGGGCGAGCGCGCCGGGTGGGCCTACCTGGTGACCTCCGAGCTGGAGCGGGCGAACTGGCAGGCCGCGCTGGTCGACGGCTACGCGGTGCACTCGCAGATCCACGAGAGCCTGCCCGACCACGTCCTCGCCGAGGTGGTGCAGGGCCGGGTGACCACCGTGGCCGAGGCCGAGGCGTGGTGGCTGCGCACGCTGTGCCACCACCAGGGCGACCAGGACACCGAACCGGTCGTGTCCGCGGTGCTGTTCCTGGTGGAGAACGGCTACCTGTCGGTCGCGGAGCAGAAGGTGGTCGCCACCGAACTGGGCCTGTTGACCGCCCGGCTGATGGTGGGCACCCAGGTCGGGGCCGCCCTGCGCGCCGCCCTGGCCAAGGTGGACCCCCCGCACGACCCGGACGTCGCGGAGGACGTGCTGATCGCCCTGGTGGCGCTGCTGGTCCCGGAGCTGGCGCACGCCCCGGTCGCGGAGCCGCTGCGCCCCGCGGTCGCCACGATCGTCAAGGCGGGCGGGCGGCGCGACCTGCTGCGCCCGAGCACGGCCGTCTCCGGCCTCGGGTCGTCGGTGACCTGCGCCCCCGGCGACCTGGCGAAGGCGGCGCTGCTGCTGGTCGCGCACTCCCCGCAGCTGTTCGCCCGCGGCGGCAGGGTGGTGGCCGGGCTGCCGCAGTCGACGCTGTTCCCGGTGCTGGACCAGGCACCGCGCTACCTGGCGTGGTTGGCGGCGCAGGGCTACACCCGCACCGCGCACCCGTGGGTGGCCGTCGTCGCGGGCGACCTGGCCCGCCGGGTGCGCTGGCGCAGGCTGGGCCCGGGGCGCGGCGCGGGGCGGCTGCTGTGGATGTGCGAGCAGATGGCCCCGGCCCCGCACACCGACGAGGACGTGCCCCGGCTCTGGCAGGCCGCCCGCTCCCGCGGGGTGGCCGCGCCGGACTGGCCGCACACCACGCCGCCGCGCGGCTGCCGCCTCGACCAAGGCGAGTACCTGGCCCTGCTGCGCGACCGGTGCACCGGCGCCGAGCTGACGCCCACGTCGGTGACCGGGCTGACCGCCGGGGTGCTGGTGGCGTGGAAGGGCGAGGAGACCGCGGGCACGGCGGTGGTCGACAGCGCCGAGGTCGACCTGCCCTCGGCCGTCGACGCCGCGGTCTTCACCCGGCGCGGCGACCACAAGGCCACCGGCGCCCTGGCCGCCTACCAGGCCATCGACGAACGTGTCGGAAATAGTTGACACGTCGACGCCGGTCGACCTACCGTGGTGGCCGTGCCGGTGCCCCAGCCCGACGAGGTGTTCCTGGCCCTGTCCAACCCGGTCCGCCGCAAGCTCCTGGAAGTCCTCGCTGAGGGCCCCCGGAGCGCGGGCGACCTGGCGGGGCTGTTCGACCTGAGCCGCCCCGCCGTCGCCGAGCACCTGCGCGTGCTCCGCGCGGCGGGCCTGGTGCGCGACGAACCCTCGGGCAGGCACCGCCACTACCACCTGACCGCCGAGCCGCTGTCCGCGGTGGACACCTGGCTCCGCCCCTTCGAGCAGTTCTGGCGCGCGCGCCTGCGCTCGCTGGCCGACGCCGCCGAGGAGATCGCGTTGTCCGGAAGCATCGACCTGGACCAGTTCGTCGCCGCACCCCCGCACGTCGTGTGGACCCTGCTGACCGACCCGGGGCACCACGCCCGCTGGTGGGCCCCCGGCGACATCTCCGCCGAGGTGGGCCACCGCTTCCACCTCGCCATGCCCGGTTTCGGCGAGGTGCCGTGCGTCGTCCTGGAGTCCGAACAGGACAAGCGCTTGTCCTACTCGTTCAACGGGAACTGGACGATCACCTGGACCCTGACCCCGGTGGCGGGCGGCACCACCCTCCACCTGACCCACTCCGGCTTCGACCTCGACGACCACCGCCAGCGCGACGCCCACGACCGAATGTCCCCCGGCTGGCGCGACACCGTCCTCCCCCGCCTCGCGGCCGTCGCCGAATCCCTCTGACAGGTCAGCGGGCCCGGGAGGTCAGCGGAGCGGTCCCGCGATCCACCTCGTCGGACAGCTCGCGTTCACTGTGTCCATAGTGTCCTTTCACTGGTCGGGGTCGGCGGTCAGGCGACCGGGATGACCGGGGCGCGGAAGTCGCCGCCGCCGTGGAGCGTGGCGCTCTCCGCGGTGAAGAAGTCGTGCGGCTGGCCCAGGGGTACCGCACTGGCCTTGTCCAGGGTGGCGAGCTGTTCGGCGGACAGGTGCACGTCGAGGGCGCCGAGGTAGCTCTCCAGGTGGTCCTCGGTGCGCGGGCCGATGATCGGGACGAGCGCGGTGGTCGAGCGCTCGGCCTTGGCCAGCAGCCAGGCGACGGCGACCTGGGCGGGAGCGGCGCCGAGCTCGTCGGCCACGGCCAGCACCACGTCGACCGCGGCGGTCTTGCGCTGGTCGTCCTCGGTGTGGATGACCCGGCCCCAGGCGGAGAGCCTGCCCTCCCCCGAGCTGCGGTACTTGCCGGTGAGCAGGCCGCCGCCGAGCGGGGACCACAGGGCCGCGCCCAGGCCCAGGGCCTCGGCCATGGGCAGCACCTCGCGATCGGCGGTGCGCTCGACGAGGCTGTACTCGAACTGGACGGCGGCCAGGGGCAGCTGCCCGCGCGCCTCCGCCAGCGCGACGCCGCGGGCGGTGCGCCAGGCGGGGAAGTTGGAGAGCCCGGCGTGCAGGACCTTGCCCGCCCTGGCCAGGTCGTCGAGGCCGCGCAGGACCTCCTCCATCGGCGTCAGCCCGTCCGGGGCGTGCACCCACAGCAGGTCGACGCGGTCGGTGCGCAACCTGCGCAGGCTGTTCTCCACCGCGCGCACCATGTGCTGCCTGCTGTTCCCGGCGGTGAGCGGGTGCGACTCGCCCTGCCCCAGGCTGAACTTGGTGGCCAGGGTGAACCGCTCGCGCCTGCCGTCGAGCAGCTCGCCCAGGATCTCCTCGGACTCGCCCACCTGGTAGCCGTCGGCGGTGTCGAGGAAGGTCCCGCCCGCGTCGGCGAAGCGGTCCAGGACCCTGGCCGCCACCTCCGGCGTGCTGCCGTGACCCCACCGGGTGCCGAACGTGCCCGTGCCCAGCGCCAGCGCGGACACCCGCAGCCCGCTGGTCCTGCCGAAGGTCGTGTGCCGCATCGACCTCTCCCCCTCCTGTGGTCGACCCGTGCCGGGTCGCGCGTCCGACCGCTCGAAGTAAAGCGATCGCTGTACATCACAAGCTAGCGAAGGGAACCGGCGAAGTAAAGCGATCGATGTACCATCGGGGCGTGTCCAACGCGGATTCACCCCGTCGTGGCGGTCGCGGAGCGCGAGAGCGCATCCTCGCCGCGGCGGTCGACGTGTTCTACCGGGAAGGCATCCACGTCACCGGCGTGGCGCGGCTCGCCGAGGCGGCGTCGGTGTCGAGCCGCACCTTCTACCAGCACTTCCCCAGCAAGAACGCGCTGGTGGCGGCGTACCTGGAGCGGATCGACCCGCCCGTGGAGCGCAGGCTGGACGAGGCGGGGCTCTCCGCGCGCGAGCGGCTGGTGTCGCTCTTCGACCCGCCGGGGCAGGAGCCGGAAACCGTGCGCGGCTGCCCGTTCCACAACGCGGTGGTGGAGGGCGCGGGCGAGCTGCCGGAGGTGCGCGAGATCGCGCGCAGGCACAAGGACCGGTTCACCCAGCGGCTCGTGGACACCGCGGCGGAGGCGGGAGCGCGCGACCCGGAGGAGCTGGGCCGGCAGCTGGCCGTGCTGTTCGAGGGAGCGCTGGCGCTGTCGACCTCGTGCGACGACGTGGCGAAGATGGCCGCGGCGCGCAGCGCGGCGGAGGTGCTGGTGGCGGCGGCTGTCGAGCAGCGGCCCGCGGGGGTCGGCTGACCCCGGTGGGGACGCCCCCGGCCGACCCGCGCGGGGCCGACCGGGGACCGGGGGTCACTTGACCGCGGCGAGGGCGGCGTCGTAGTCCGGCTCGGTGGTGATCTCGTCCACCAGCTGCGCGTGCACGACCGTGTCCGACTCGTCGAGCACCACCACGGCGCGCGCGGCGAGACCGGCCATCGGGCCGTCCTCGATGGCCACGCCGTAGTCGGTGCGGAAGTCGGTGCCGCGCATCGTCGACAGCGCCGTCACGTTGTCCAGGCCCTCGGCGCCGCAGAAGCGGCCCTGGGCGAACGGCAGGTCGGCCGAGATGCACAGCACGACCGTGTTCTCCAGCGCGGACGCCTCCTCGTTGAACCGGCGCACGGAGGCCGCGCACACCCCGGTGTCGACGCTGGGGAAGATGTTCAGGATCTTCTTCTTGCCCGCGAACGCGCCCAGCTCGACGTCGCCGAGCCCCTGCCCGACCAGCTTGAACGCCGGGGCGGTGGCCCCGACCTCGGGGAACTGCCCGCCCACGGTGACGGGGTTGCCCTTCAAGTTCACCTGCGACACGCCAAACCTCCGGCTGCTGAGATCGTCTGCGGCCGGATCGTATCGGCGCCGCCACCGGCGCCGGATCCCCGGTGGGACGCACGTCTCGCCCCCGGGTGGCGCAGGCGCGCTGCCACACCGGGCGCCGCCGGACCGATACCCCCCGTCACCACGGCCCGCCATCGGAGCGCGGCCGTTCTCTCTGGGGAGCTGGGGCCATGCACTTCCTCGCGCGATGACGCGCGCGTCGGCCACCGCTGTGGTGGTAGCAGCGCTGATGGCACGCGAACGCGGAACCGCTGACCGCGGTGCCGGGCACGGCCGAGATGCTGCTCGGCGGCAACGCCGGCAGCTCGCTGTCGGAAGACGCTGTACGTCCAGCTGACGCTGGGTCTCCGGGAGGCCGAGCCGCTGCAACCGGTGCTCGCCACCTGGCCCGCCCAGCCTTCGGTGCACGACGACGTGCGGTTCGACAACGACTCCCACGACCCCGAGGGCTGGGGCACCAGCGTGGTGTCACTGGACTTCGGGGACGGCGAGCCCGCGCAAAGTCGTGCGGTTCGACCTCACCCACGCGTTCACCGCCGAGGACCTGGCTGAGGGCAGCGTGGTGTTCAAGGCCGTCGCCGAGCCCTCCGGGGTGCGGGACGCGGTGGTGGCGGACAACGCGGTGATCGCGCCCGCGACGGTGATGCGGCCCGCGGCGGGCTGATCGCACCGGTGGGGTCGGGTGCCGCCCGGCCCCACCGGGTCAGCTCACCGCGATGACGCCGACGGTGCGGGTCGCGGTGAGGGTTCCGCCGGGGGCGCCGACGTAGGAGCCGGAGGTGGGGGCGACGTCGGCGTAGTCGCGGCCGGTGGCGACGGTGAGGTAGGCGGCGGTGGCGCGGCGGCCGTTGCAGGGGTCGAAGGGGGTGGCGACGGCGCCGTGCGGGTGCGGGAGGATGACCTCCACCCAGGCGTGCGTGCCGCCCTGGCCGAGCAGGTGGCCGGAGACGTAGCGGGCGGGCAGGCCGACCTGGTGGCAGAGGGCGAGCATCAGGTGCGCGGAGTCCTGGCACACGCCCACCCCGCCCGCCAGCGCCTCCGCGGCGGTGGTGGTGACCGTGGTGGTGCCGTTGGCGTAGCGCAGCGCCGAGTGCACCCAGGCGCACAGCTGCTCGGCCAGGTCGAGGCCGTGGCCGCGGAAGCCCGCGGCCACGTCGCGGATGGCGTCGTCGGCCGCGGTGAGCCGGGTGGTGCGGCGCAGCCTGCGGTCGGTGAGCGCCAGGCTGGGCAGCGTGGTGGGGCCGTCGGCGCGGACCCGCTCCAGCACCGCGCGCAGCCGGAACTCCACGTGGTCGGCCACCGCGGGCGCGAACGCCTTGACGATGGTGTTGCCCGACAGGTCCGAGGTGGTCCAGCGCCGGGAGGCGGCGCCGAGGACGGTCACGTCGTGCTCGCGCAGGTGCTGGTCGCCGTGCCGGGCGGCCGGGACGAACACCAACCGCTGGCGCACCGACCCGACCGGGGTCGGGTAGTCGTAGCGGAAGGACTGCTCGAGCCGGTAGCCGACGCGGTCGGCGCCGTCGAGGTCGAGGGCGGTGTGGTCCAGCAGCGGAGCTGTCGACGTGTCGCCGTTGAGCACGTTCATGGTGCTGATGGTGCCCCCGCGGTGTTACCCCGGGATGACGGGGAGGAGGTCCAATTCGGTCCACCCCTCCCCCTCGACGGTGGTCTTGAGCACTCGGGGGGTCTCCAGCAGCGCCCGGGGCCACTCCCGCTGGATCGCGGGCACCAACCGGCGGACCGCGCCGCCAGCCGGGCAACCCCCATCCCGGTGACCTTCCATCAGGAAGAACACGCCGGGGTTGTCGACGCAGCGCGACCACCAGAACCAGGCGTTGGCCTCCTCGGCGCGCGCGGCCTGGGTGAACTCGTCCACCACCGACAGCCAGCGCTCGACCCACTCCGGCCGCACGTGGAAGCGGATGACCTGCGTCAACACGCCGGGTGCCACCCCTGGGGGGTGCACACCGGCGCCCAGCTGACCTTCGTGCCGTCCACGGGTCCTCCTCGGGTCAACAGTCGGTGACTTGCACCGTAGAACTCGTTCGGGGGACAAGTCAACGCCTGGTGACTACACTGCGCTGCATGACGGTGGACTCGCCCGGCGCACCAGGCGGGAGGATGGCGGGATGAACGGACCCCAGCGGTGAGCGCGTCCCGGCGCCGGGACGCCCCCGCCACCCGCGCGGCGATCCTCGACGCCGCCCGCGTCCTGTTCAGCACCGAGGGCCTGGACCGGGTGACCCTGCGCGACATCGCCGCCGAGGCGGGTGTGGACCCGGCCATGGTGATCCGCTACTTCGGCTCCAAGGACGGGCTGTTCGACGAGGCCGCGCGGTTCGACCTGCGGCTGCCGGACCTGTCCGGTGTCACCCCCGACGAGCTGGGCCCGGCGCTGCTGCCGCACCTGTTCGAGGTGTGGGAGAACAACGCGGGGTTCCTCGCGCTGCTGCGGGCGGCCACGACGAACCGGTCGGCGGCGGACAAGATGCTGGACCTGTTCGTCGAGCAGGTCGCGCCCGCCCTGGCCAGGGCCGCGGTGGACAGGCCGGGTGAGCGCGCCGCGCTGCTGGGCTCGCAGGTGCTGGGCATGGTGCTGTCGCGCTACGTGCTGCGCGTGCCCCCGCTCGTGCGGATGGACCGCGACGAGCTCGGGGCGTGGCTGACCCCGGTGATCCGCTACTACCTCACCTCCCCCGCCCCGGGGGCACCGGACGACCCCGCCTGACGACCCGGCGGGGGTCGCCCGGCTGGGCGAGGATGGGCCCATGGACACACGGCCGGTGGTGGTCGTCGGGGGAGGTCCCGGCGGGATGGTGCTCGGCTACCTGCTCGCCAGGGCGGGGGTGCGGACGACGGTGCTGGAGTCGCACGGCGACTTCGCCCGCCGCTTCCGCGGCGACTCGCTGCACCCGTACACCCTGGAGCTGTTCGACCAGCTCGGGTTGGCCGAGGAGCTGCTGCGGGTGGCCCACCACCCGGCGCGGTACTTCCGCTTCCACACCCCGCACGGGCCGGTGACGGTCGCGGACTACGCCAAGGTGCGCAGCCGGTTCCCCTACGTCGCGCTGATGCCGCAGGCGAGGTTCCTGGACTTCCTGGCCGCGCGGGCCGCCGAGCTGCCCGGGTTCGAGCTGCGGATGAACACCCGGGTGACCGGCCTGCTGCGCGACGACGACGGCGTCGTCACCGGGGTGCGCCACCGGGACGGGGAGGTGCGGGCTCGGTTGGTGGTGGCCGCCGACGGTCGGTTCTCCAAGGTGCGGGCGCTGGCCGAGCTGCCCGCCACCAGCCTCGGCGCGGCGACGGACCTGCTGTGGTTCACCCTGCCCCGTCGCGCGGGCGACCCGCCGGACGCCGACGTCGACCTGTACTTCGCCCGGGACAACTACCTCGGGCTGCTCGGCGGGACCGACACCTGGCAGGTGGGGTACAGCCTGCCCAAGGGCGGGTACGCCGCGGCCCGCGAGGCGGGGGTGGAGCCGATCCGGGCCGCGGTGCGGGAGCTGGTCCCGTGGCTGGCCGACCGGGTGGACCAGCTCGCGGAGTTCTCCGACACGACCCTGCTGTCGGTGGACATCAGCCGGGTGCACCGCTGGCACCGCCCCGGGCTGCTGCTCATCGGCGACGCCGCGCACGTCATCTCCCCGGTGGGCGGCAACGGCATCCTCATGGCCGTGCAGGACGCCGTCGCCGCGGCCAACCACCTCGTGCCGCTGGGCGCGGGCCCGGTGCCGGAGGAGGTGCTGGCCGCGGTCCAGGCCGAGCGGGAGCCGGCGATCCGCGCCGTGCAGGCCCAGCAGCTGCGCATCGAGCGGCAGGCGGCCAAGGCCCGCGAGCGCGGCCGCTCCATCGCCCCGCCGCGCGTCCTGCGGCTCATCACCGCCATCCCCGGTGTGCGGGGCCGGGCCGCCCGCCGCAACGCCTACGGCCCCAACCCGCCCGCCCTGATCACGCCCTGACCCTGCGTTGTTCCGACCCTGCGCTGATCAGGTCCGGGACTGGTCAGACCCGGTCGAGCAGCGCCAGCCGCTCCCCCTCCTCGAACACGACCACCGGGTGCAGGTCGATGCCGGTCTCGGCGGCCTCGGCCCAGCGCGCCCGCGCGGTGCTGGGCTCCCCCCGGCGCGCGGCCGCGTTGCCCTGCCCGGTGAGCGCGCGGGCGTGCTCGTACTCCACGTCGTCGCCGCCCAGGTCCGCCCACTCGGCGGCCTCGGCGTACAGCTCGGCGGCCCGCTCGTGCTCGCCCGCCCGGTAGTGCACCCACGCCAGGCAGTTCGACCCCATCACCACCCCGCTGGAGTCGGGGCCGGAGTCGGAGATCGTCCTGGCCAGCTCCAGCGCCTCGGTGGCGGGGGCGAACGCCTCGGCGGACCGCCCGCACCGGGTCAGCGCCAGGGCCAGCCCGCGCAGGGTGATCATCGCGTTGCGGCCGCGGCCCGCGGCGCGGTAGGCGGCCAGCACGTCCAGCAGCTCGGGCACGGCGGCCTCGGCCTGCCCGCAGTAGACGCGCGCCCAGGCGCCGCTGGAGAGCGCGTCGAGGGCGCCGTGCTCGTCCCCGGCGGCGGTGGCGGCCGCGTAGGCCTCCCGGTGCATCGCCAGGGCCAGGTCCACCGACCCGACGTGCAGGTGGGCCATGCCCAGGGAGTTGAGCATCATGCCGGTGGCCCGGTCGTCGCGCGCGGCGCGGGCGGCGGTGAGCCCGTGCTCGTGGGTGAGCAGCCACGGGTCGGTGCGCTTGTCGTGGAAGTAGAACGCGCGCAGCAGGTAGGCCAGCTGCCAGCAGGCGACCAGCGCCCCGTGCCGCAGGGCCAGCTCCACCACCCGCTCCAGGGTCGGCGCCTGCGCGCGGAACCACTCCAGCGCCGCCGCGCGGTCGGCCAGCGGGTGCTCGCGCTGGACGGCGACGGGCCGGTAGCGGTGGGGGTCGAGCAGGGCCGCCGCGGCCGCGACCCGGTCGAGGGTGAAGGCGATGAGCCGGTCCAGCGCGGCGCGCCGGGTGTCGGCGGCCACCAGCGGCAGCGCGTGCCGGACGGCGAAGAGCCGCACCAGGTCGTGCGTGGCGTGCCCGGCGGGGTCGCGGCGCAGCAGGTTCGCCGCGCGCAGCCGGGCGAGCAGCCGGTCGGACTCGCCGGGGTCCAGGCCCGCCATCGCCTCGGCGGCGTCGGGCTCGACCGGGCCGCCGGGGTGGCAGGCGAGCAGGCCGAAGAACCAGCGCTGGTCCTCGGGCAGGGTGTCGAGGGTGATGGCGAAGGCGGCGGCGACGGCGCGCTCGCCGTCGTCGAGGTGGGCCAGCCGGGTGCGCTCGTCGGCCAGCCGGGCGCGGAACCGGTCGACCGCCCAGGACGGGCCGCGCAGCTGCGCCGCGGCGATCCGGATGGCCAGCGGCAGCCGGTCGCACAGCTCGACCACCTCGCGGGCGGTGCCGGGGTCGGGCAGGCGGTCGTCGGGCAGCTGCGCGCCGAGCAGGTGCACGGCCTCCTGCTCGTCGAGCACGTCGACGTGCACGTGGTGGGCGCCGTCGAGGGCCGCCAGCTCGGAGCGGCTGGTGACCAGCACCCGGCACAGCTGCCCCGGGGGCACCAGCGGGCGCACCTGCTCCGCCGAGGCCGCGTTGTCCAGCACGAGCAGGACGCCCCTGGTGCGCATGAGGTCGCGGTAGGTGTTGAGCCGCCCGTCGAGGTCCGGGGGCAGGGTCTCGGTGATGCCGAAGCGGGGCAGCAGGGAGCCCAGGACGTCGAAGGCGGTCTGCGGCCGCGCGCCTGGGGTGTGGCCGCCGAGGTCGAAGAAGAAGGCGCCGTCGGGGAAGTCGCCGTGGCAGGCCTCGGCCGCGGCGGCCAGCGCCAGCGCGGTCTTGCCGGACCCGGCCAGGCCGTGCAGGGCGCACACCCTGGCGGTGGCGCCGGTGTCGGTGTGCAGCACGGCGGCGACCTCGGCCAGCAGGGCGGCGCGGCCGGTGAAGTCGGCGGGCGGGTCGGGCAGCCCGTGCGGGCGGTGCTCGCCCCGGCGCGGGCGCACCGCCGCCTTCGGCACGAGCGCGAGCAGCGCGCCCCCGGCGCCCAGCACCTCGTCGAGCCTGGTCGCCGTCTCCGGCGAGGGCTTGGACCGGCCGTTCTCGGTCTTGCTGATCTGCGACTTGCTGAGGAACACCTTCTTGGCCAACGCGTCCTGGGAAAGCCCCTGTGCGTTGCGCAGCCGCAACACCTCGCTGCCGAACTCGTTCATGTCACTCCCCTGGCGCTCCTGCCGTGGCCCACCCATCCGAGCAGAGGGCGGTGGCGGCGGGCAACGGTCGCGGTGGTGCGTGGCGGTTCCTGTCGGTTTCCCGGTCGGGAAACCCGTGGCGGGCCCGCGCTCATCCGCGCCTGCGGCGCAGGGCGTCGTCCACGGCGTGCACCAAGCGGGTGACGCGGGGGACGCGGACGCGGGTGGTGCGGGCCAGCGCCGCCCAGGGTTCGCCGGGGCCGCGCAGGTCGAGCAGGACCTTGCGGGACTCGGTGAGCAGGGGTCGGGCGCGATCGCCGTCGCCGGTGCGCAGCAGGCAGAGGCCGAGGTGGAAGCGGGTGAGCTGGGCGTCGGGGTGGTTGCGGCCGACCGCCCGGGACTGGCGGGGGAGCAGGTCGGCCAGCAGGGCGGTGGCGGTGTCCCAGTGCTCGGTGGCGACCCAGGTCAGCGCCTGCCAGAGGTGGGCGCGCAGGCTCAGCGGGTGCTCGGCGCCGAGGGCGGTGGCGGCGCGGTCGGCGGTGGGGTCCAGGACGCGGCGGGCGCCGAGCGGGTCGGCGTTGAGGTGCAGCGCGCGGGCGTGCAGCAGGCGCAGTTCGAGGGTGAGCGGGTGCTCGTCGCCGTACCAGGCGGAGGTCTCCTGGAGCGCGGCGCGGACGTGGCCGGTGGCCTGCTGCCACTGGTCTTGGCGCACCCGCGACCCTGCCCAGGCCAGGGCCAGTTCGGCTTCCGCCCGGACGAGCGCGGCCTGCCTGGCCAGCCGGTGCCGGGGCGTGCCCGCGGCGGTGAAGGCGTCGAGCGCGGACCGGGCGGTGTCGCGGGCGGCGAGGACGCTGCCGCAGAGCAGTTGCAGCGCGGCGCGTTCGACGGTGACCCGCGGCCACGCGCCGCGCGGGTGCGGGGGTTTGCGGGCGATCGGGAGCAGGTGCGCGTTCAGGGTGCACAGGGCGTGGCGGTGCTCCCCGCGCAGCCGCAGCGCGGTGACCCGGGCGATCAGGACGTCGACGCGCTCGTCGGCCGGGAGCCAGATCGGGCAGGCGCCCTCGCGGTCGACGACGGGGTGGTCGTGGAACAGCTCATCGGCCCTGGCGCGGTCACCGAGCCGGTCGTGGCTGGTGGCGGCGAGCAGGCGGGCGCGGAACTCGGTGCGGACGTCGCGCTCGGCGCGCGCGCGGGCGATGAGCGGTTCCGCGAGCAGCAGCGCCTCGGTGGTGCGCTCGGCGGCGACCGCGGCGCGGGCCGCCGCCAGCAGGTCGGGGGACGGGGTCTGCGCGCCGCGCACCGCGAGCACGGCGGCTCGCGCGTCGTGGGCGGCGCAGAGGTCCCCCTGCCGCTCCCGCAGCCCGGCGATGGCGCGCAGCAGCGCCAGGCGCGGTGCCGCGGGCGCGGCGGCGTGCTCTGCGACGTGGCGGGCGTGCCGCAGCACGGACTCGTCCGGTGTGGCCAGGGCCGAACCGACCACGACGACGGCCCGCCGCCGCACGGCCGCGTCGGGTGTGACGGCGTCGGCGACGAGGGTCGGCAGCCGCCAAGTCTGCCGTCCGCCTCTGGTGCGTTCCGCGCGGTGCAACAGGTTTCTGTCCTCCAGTTCGGACAGTCCTTTGGCGACGAGCAGCGCGGTGGCGGCGCCGAACTCGGGCGCGACCCCCGCCGCCAGCAGCTCGCCGCTGATCGGGGCGGGGGCGAGCGCGGCGGCGAAGGTGAGCACGGCTGTGGCGTGCTCGCTGCACGAGCGGATCGAAGTCGACGGGTCGGCGGAACCGGGGCCTTCCAGTCGCAGGCCGCCCGCGGCGGAATCCCTGGTCGTGACGATCGAGGCGGCCAAGGGCGACGGGATGAGCACCGCGTCGAGGTCCGCCACGCCCGCAGGCACGTTGTCGAGGACCCACAGCGCACGCACCCCGTCGCTGGCGAGCCGGTCCCCGTACGCGCCGATGGCTTGGGCGGGAGGGAGTTCTGCCAGTTCGAGGCCAAACCGGTCGAACGCGGCGCGCCGGACGGCCGTGGCGACCCGGGTGACCGCGTCCTCCACTGCGTCATCAACCGCGGCACCCGCCAGGTCGACGACCTCGACCCCGCCCGGGTAGGCCTCCCGGAACAGGAACGCGTACTGCCTCGCCAGCGCGGTCTTCCCCGCTCCGGCAGGTCCGACCACCCGGACCGCGGCGTGGTTCCCCCGATCGCGCAACGCGTCGTGCAACTCCCACACCTGCCGGAACTCCCCGGTGAACCGCGCGGGTTGGGTGAGCAGCGGGTGCACGTCCACCTCGCCCGGGGCGCCCAGCGGGATGCCGCCGGTGCGGCGCAGCTTCTCCACCACCACGTCCGCGATCCGCCCGGCGTCCGCGCTCGTCGCCAAGGAGGCCGACCGCACGTCGGCCACCCCCGCCGGGACCACGTGCTCGTCGTCGGGTTCCGGGTTGACCAGCAGCACGCGGTCGCGCACCTCACCGAGGCGCGCGGCGGCCAGGACGGCCCTGGTCAGCTCCCACTGGCGGGCGTGTCCGCCCGGGTAGTGGCGGGAGTACACCGCGACCAGCAGCGCGCACCCGTCCAGCGCGCGCAGGGTCCGCTCGGTGACCAGCGCCCGCGCATCCGCGTCGTCCTCGTGGAACGCGGTGACGCCGCGGTGGTCCAGCGCCCGCACCAGGTGCTCCACCCCGTCCGCGTCGGACCGGGTGGAGCTGAGGAAGACCTGCGGTGCGGGCGTCGGGGGCATCGCACTCCTGCCGGGCTCGGGGGCGGTGAAGCCGTGCCCGTCAACGATGCCGCACCGGGTGCGCGCGTGGGCCGTTGCCGACCTGACAGTGTGGGGACAGTTGTGGTGGTTCGTGGATGCCTTGTCAGTGACCGGGTCCGGCGTCGTCAGTGACCGGGTCCGGCGTCGCGGACCGGTCGCAGCAGCGGGCGCGGTTCGCGCAACCGGGCGCTGACGTGGTCCGCGCGCGGGGTGTGGCCCGGCCCGGCCAGGTGTTCCACTTCGGACGGCGGCGGTGTGGTGCCGCACTCGGGGCAGCCGCCGCGGGCGTCCAGGGGCGTGTGGCACGGCAGGTGGCGGAAGACGCGGCGGCGCCCGGCCCCCGCGGGGTGGTGGCGCTCGCCCCACTCCAGCAGGCCGTGCAGCACCGGCCACAGGTCCAGCGCCTTGGCCGTGGGGTGGTACTCCTCGCGGCCCGCCGCGTAGGGGCGGCGGTCGAGCAGGTCGGCGGCGACCATGGCGGCGAGGCGGTCGGCGAGCACGGCGCGCGGGATGTCCAAGTGCGCGCGCAGGTCGCTGAAGCGGGTGATGCCGAACAGGACGTCGCGCAGGATCAGCAGCGTCCAGCGCTCCCCCACGTCCTCCAGCGCGCGGGCCAGGGAGCAGGGCTGGTCCCGGTAGTCCTTGCCCAGCGGCACGGGGCGCTCCTGGTCAGGTCGGTCGGTCGGGTGGTCGGGTAGTCGGTCGGGTGGTCGGTCGGGTCGCGCTCACCACAGTCGGTCTGGTCATCGAACCATACCCTGCTACGGTCCGACCGCCGGACCCGATCGCGCCAGGGAGCCCCGATGACCGACCTGTCCACCGCGCCCACGCGGACCGAGCAGGGCCGCACCCTGGGCGTGGTGGCGCTCGGGACGTTCCTGGCCCTGCTGCTGTTCACCACCCCCATGCCGCAGCTCGGCGCGCTCGCGGTGGCGCTGGGCGCGGGCCCCGCCGCGCAGACGTGGGTGCTGAGCTCGATGAGCGTCGGGCTGGCCGCGGGCATGCTGGTGACGGGGGTGCTCGGCGACGACCACGGCAGGCGCCGGGTGTTCGCCGCGGGCGCGGTCGTGGTCGCGCTGACCTCGCTGCTCAGCGTCGCCACCACCTCCTCACTGGTGTTCGTGCTCGCCAGGGTGGGCCACGGGCTCGGCTCGGCGGCGCTCATCTCCTGCGGGCTGGGCATGATCGGCCACACCTTCCCGGCGGGGCCCGCGCGGGTGCGGGCGACCGGCGTGTGGGGCGCGAGCGTCGGGGCGGGCATCGCCCTGGGCCCGATCGCCGCGGCGCTGCTGGCCGACTGGCGCCTGCCCTACCTCGTCACGGCCGCGCTGGGCGCGCTCACCGCGCTCGCGACCCGGGCGGTCCCCGAGTCGACCTCCGGGGACAAGCGGCGGGTGGACCTGCCGGGGGCGGTGCTGCTGGGCAGCGGGTTGAGCGTGCTCCTGGTGGGCCTGGTGACCGGGCGCTCCGGGTGGACCCGGCCGACGGCCGTGGTGGCGCTGGCGCTGGGGGTGGCGCTGCTGGTCGCGTTCGCCGCGGTCGAGCGGCGCAGCCCGGCGCCGCTGCTGGACCTGGGCCTGTTCCGGCGGCCGGACTTCGTCGCGGTGACCGTGGCGGCGCTGGCCACCGGCCTCGGGGTGATCGCCACCATGTCCTTCTCCCCCACCCTGCTCATCCGCGGCCTGGGCGAGGGCCCGGTCGCGGCGTCGCTGGGGGTGCTGCTGTGGTCGGGCACCAGCGTGCCGGTGGCGCTGCTGGCGCGCAGGCTGCGCTGGAGCGGGGACGTGCAGCTCGCGGTGGGGCTGGGCGTGGTGGCGGTGGGGTTGTTGCTGCTGCTCGACCCGAGCGGGGTGTGGGCGCTGCTGCCCGGGTTCTTCGTGTGCGGGCTGGGCAGCGGGGTGCTCAACGCCGCGCTGGGCCGCCAGGCCGTCGCCAGCGTGCCCGCCGGGCGCGGGGGCATGGGCAGCGGCGCCAACAACACCGCCCGCTACGTCGGCTCGGCGATCGGCGTCACCGTCTTCGCCGTGATCGCCGCCCGCCCGACACCGCAGGGCGTGGTGTCCGGGTGGGAGGCGGCCAACGTCGTCACGGCCGCGTTCTCGGTGCTCGGCGCCGTCGGTGTCCTGCTGTGCCTGCGCAGGTCGCGGGCCTGAAACCCGCCGGGGTACCCGAACCTCGTTCACCTCCACACCGTTGCGCTGCGAGGTCCCCCGATGCGGTGCATGCTCGTGGGCACGCCGTTGACGGGGAGGTCGGATGGTCGAGCGTGGTGCGCCGCCCGCGCTGTCCGGGGTGCGCCGCTGGGTGCGCCGGGTCGGGCGCGTCATGACCTCGCCGCTGCTGCCCGACGACTACTTCGCGCTGGTGCGCCCGCGCTGGGCCGCCCGCGAGGCCACCGGGACGGTGGTGCGGGTCAAGCCGCAGCGCGGGGACGCCGCGACCGTGGTCATCCAGCCCGACTTCCCGTGGGCCGGGCACACCCCGGGGCAGTACCTGCGGATCGGCCTGGAGGTCGACGGCATCCGGCACTGGCGGGCCTACACGATCACCTCCGACCCCGACCACCCCGGCGGGGTCGTCTCGATCACCGTCAAGCGCACCGAGGGCGGCCGGATGTCGCCGGTGTTCACCTCCCGGGTGCAGCCGGGCGCCCAGGTGTTCCTCGGTGAGGTCGAGGGCGAGTTCACCCTGCCCTCCCCCGCCCCGGACAAGGCGCTGTTCCTGTCCGCGGGCAGTGGGATCACCCCGGTGATGGCGATGCTGCGCGAGCTGGAGCGGCGCGCGGCGCTGCACGACGTCGTGCACGTGCACAGCGCGCGCACCGCCGACGACATGATCTTCGGGACGATGCTGCGGGGCATGGCCGAGCGCAACCCCGGGTACTCCCTGGTCGAGGTGCACACCGCGGAGCAGCCCCGCTTCCACCCCGACGACCTCGACCGGCACTGCCCGGACTGGCGCGGGCGCCCGACGTTCCTGTCCGGGCCGCGGGAGATGATCGACGCGGTGTCCGAGCGGTTCGACGCCGAGGGCGTGACCGCGAACCTGCACGTCGAGCGGTTCCAGCCGGTGATCGGCGTGGGCGGCGGCGACGGGCAGGGCGGGCACGTGCGCTTCCGCGTCACCGAGGGCGAGGCCGACTGCGACAGCGGCGTGTCGATCCTGGTGGGCGGCGAGCGCGCCGGGCTGACCCTGCCGCACGGCTGCCGGATGGGCATCTGCCACTCGTGCGTGGGCAGGCTGCGCGACGGCGCCGTGCGCGACCTGCGCACCGGGGCCGTGGAGACCGCGAGCGGCCAGATGGTGCGCACCTGCGTCAACGCCCCCGAGGGCGACATCGAGATCGACCTCTAGCGAGATCGACCTTGAGCGAGCGAGCAAGACCTGGAGCGCGATACCTGTGAGGGAAGGAGACCCGGTGGCCAAGCGCACCGCGGAGCCCTACGACCCGGACAACCCGCTGCACCGGCTGACCGAGGAGCAGCTGGCCGGGATCGCGCGCGAGTTCGACGCGCTGCACGACGAGGTGTTCGCCGACCTCGGCGAGGTCGACGCCCGCTACATCCGCAACCTCATCACCCTGCACCGCAGGCTGGCGCTGGCGTCGCGGGCGGTGCTGCTGTTCTCCCGGTACAAGCCCGCCTGGCTGCTGGGCACCGCGGGCCTGGGCATCGCCAAGGTCCTGGAGAACATGGAGATCGGCCACAACGTCATGCACGGGCAGTGGGACTGGATGAACGACCCGAACATCCACTCCTCCACCTGGGACTGGGACACCGCCTCCCCCGCCGCGGCGTGGAAGCACTCGCACAACTACGTCCACCACACGTTCACCAACGTGATCGGCAAGGACAAGGACGTCGGCTACGAGATCATGCGGATCGACGCCCGCCAGGACTGGAACCCCGCCTACCTGGCCCAGCCGTTCTACAACGTGCTGCTCATGGCGTTCTTCGAGTGGGGCGTGGCGCTGCACGACCTGGACTTCGAGGCGATCAAGAAGGGCCGCAAGTCCAAGAAGCAGGTCTGGGACGAGGTCAAGGCGATCGGGCAGAAGGCCCGCCGCCAGGTCGTCAAGGACTACCTGGTCTACCCGGCGCTGTCGGGCCGCGCGGGCTTCACGTCCACGCTGCTGGCCAACTTCACCGCCAACATCATCCGCAACGTGTGGGCGCACGCGATCATCTTCTGCGGCCACTTCCCGGACCAGACCTTCATGTTCACCGAGGACGAGGTGGCCGACGAGAGCCGCGGCGCGTGGTACGTGCGCCAGCTCATCGGGGCGGCGAACATCGACGGCAGCCCGCTGTTCCACGTCATGGCGGGCAACCTGTCCTTCCAGGTCGAGCACCACCTGTTCCCGGACATGCCCAGCTCCCGCTACCAGCAGATCGCCCCCAGGGTCCGCGAGATCTGCGAGCGGTACGAACTGCCGTACAACACCGGGCCGCTGCGCAAGCAGTGGGGCACGGTGCAGCGCACGATCCTGCGCCTGGCCTTCCCCGGCGGCGGCCCCCGCCGCAAGCCCGGCCCGCACGTCGAACCGCCCGAGGTCAAGGCCGAGCGCGAGCGCGCCCGCGAGGCCGTGCCCGCCTTCCCCTGACCCGACCCCGCGACCGCCCGCTCCCCGGACCACGGGGGCGGGCGGTTCCGCGTCCGGGTGGGGAACGCGTGGTCACCGCACGCGATCCGCCGGGTCAGGCGTGGTCGGCGCGGGCGGCGAGCAAGCGGCGGCGCAGGGCGGTGAGGGCGCGGTGCTGGGCGACGCGCACGGCGCCGGGCGTGGAGCCGACCGCGGCGGCGGTCTCCCCCGCGCTCATCCCCGCCATGACCCGCAGCCGCAGGATCTCGCGCTGCGCGGCGGGCAGGGTGGCGATGAGCGAGCCCGCGAGGGCGCGCAGCTCGGCGTCGAGCGCGCTCTGCTCCGGGCCCGCCTCGGTGTCGGCGGTCTCCAGCGGGTCGGCGACCAGGTCGGCACGGTCGCGGCCGCGGGCGCGGAAGGCGTCGGCGACCTTGTGGCCCGCGATGCCGTAGACGAAGGCCAGGAACGGCTTGCCGTCCCACCGGTAGGTCGGGACGGCCTTCACCAGCGCCAGGCACGCCTCCTGGGCGACGTCCTCGTAGGCGGTGCCCAGCGAGGACATCCGGTAGCGCACGTAGCGGATGAGGTGCGGGCGCACCAGGGCGAGGATGTCGGCCATCGCCGCGCGGTCGCCCGCGCGCAGCCGCTCCAGGTGCCCCAGCACCGCCGCGTCGAGGCGGCCGTCGTCGTCGAACTCCCGCCGCGCTGTCGCCGGTGCTGCCACGTGCCGCTCCCCCCGGCCGGTGCCCGGACGCCGTACCGGGCCGCTCAAGGAGGGATCTTGCACCGCCGAATGGCCCACGTCACCGGCCGCCGCGATTTCGTCCAGGAAGTGTCATATCGACCCTTGCCCGACAACGCGCGACGGTGGTGAATCCCTACCAGGAAGCCTTTTCCGACTTCACGCGTAGGTGTAGGACTCCAGCGGGAAGTGGGTCGACTCGCGCTTGCCGTCGTGGGTCGAGGTCGGGCGCAGCAGCGCCGCCTCCCCGTGCTGGTTGAAGTAGTAGCTGCGGGCCGGGGCGCAGTTGCCGAGGGTGAAGACCGAGTCCTTGAGGCGTTCGGTCATCCGGTCCAGGAATTCGGCGTTCGCCTCGTCGGTGACCTCGAAGGTGGTGGCGCCGCGGCGGCGCAGTTCGGTGAACAGCCTGCCCATGTGCCGCATCTGCGACTCGATGGTGCTGAAGTAGGACAGGCCGTTGTAGGAATAGGGGCTGTTGAGGCTCAGCAGGTTCGGGAAGTGCGGCACGGTGATGCCGCAGTAGGCCTGGAAGCGGGTTTCGCGCCACCACGCGCCCAGGTCGCGCCCGTCCCGGCCGGTGATGCGGAACGCGGGGAAGTTGGTGTCCCACAGGTCGAACCCGGTCGCCAGCACCAGGGTGTCGACCTCGGTCTTGCGGCCGTCGGCGGTCACCAGGCCGTCGGGCTCGACCCGGGCGATCGGGGAGGTCTCCAGGTGCACGGTGGGCCGGTTGAACGCCGGGAAGTAGTCGTTGGAGAAGGTGGGGCGCTTGCAGCCGAAGGAGTAGGCGGGGGTCAGCGCCCGGCGGGTCGCCCGGTCGCGGACCTGGCGGCGCAGGTGGGCGCGGGCCAGCAGTTCCGCGCCGCGGTTGGCCAGCCGGGCCCGCCGGTAGTGCAGCACGCCGATGACCATGATCAGCTCCAGCACCGCGGTGTTGACCGCGCGGGCGGCGCGCTGGGTCGCGGGCACCGCGGCGAACAGCCGCTGCACGAACCCGGGGATGCGCCCGTCGAGCTTGGGCGTGACCCAGATCGGGGTGCGCTGGTAGACGGTGAGGTCGGCGGCGGCGCGGGCCAGCCGCGGCACGAGCTGCACGGCGGTGGCGCCGGTGCCGATGACCGCGACCCGGCGGCCGGTGGCGTCGTAGGAGTCGTCCCAGTCGGCGGTGTGCACCACGGTGCCCGCGAAGTCGTCGATGCCCGGGATGTCGGGCTTCTTGGGCTGGGACAGGAACCCGGTGGCGGTGAGCAGGTAGCGGGCGTGCACGGCCTCCCCGCCCGAGAAGCGCACGAGCCAGTGGCCCAGTCCGGCGTCCCACTCCGCGCTCTCGACCGCGGTGCCGAAGCGCATGTGCCTGCGCAGGTCGTGGGTGTCGGCGACGTGCTCGGCGTAGGCCTTGAGCTCCGGGCCCCTGGCGAACACCCGCTGCCAGCGCGGGTTGGGCGCGAAGGAGTAGGAGTAGGTGACCGAGGCGATGTCCACGGCCAGCCCCGGGTAGTGGTTGACGTGCCAGGTGCCGCCGAGGTCGTCCTCGCGCTCGACGATGAGGATGTCGTCGACACCCTGCCGCTTGAGCTCGATCGCGGCACCCATGCCGCCGAACCCCGCCCCCACCACGACCGCGTCGTAGGCCCGCATGCGCTGTCCCTCCGGTTCCCGAGGACGGCCCCCGCACGGGCTGCCACTGCCTGCTACTCGACGGTAGGCTACTGGCGGGTTTACCAACGGGCAATGGCACGATCACCCGGGCGCCACACGGCCAGGGACGACAGCACGGGAACGGGGACCGGGTGCAGCGCACCGACGTCAGCTTCCGCTCCGGCGACGCCGAGTGCGCCGCCTGGCTCTACCGGCCCGACCCGCTGCCCGCACCCGGCCCCGTCGTGGTCCTGGGCCACGGCCTCGGCGCCACCCGCGAGGGCGGCCTCGACGCCTACGCCCGCCGCTTCGCCGAGGCGGGCCTGACCGCGGTCGTGTTCGACTACCGGCACTTCGGCGCCAGCGGCGGGCACCCCCGCCAACTGCTCGACATCGGCAGGCAGGTCGACGACTGGCACGCCGCGATCGCCTTCGCCCGCACCGTCGACGGCACCGACCCGCACCGCGTCGCCCTGTGGGGCACCTCCTTCGGCGGCGGCCACGTCATCGAGGTCGCCGCCCGCGACCGCCGGGTGGCCGCGGTGGTGGCGCAGTGCCCGTTCACCGACGGCCCCGCCTCGGTGCGCGCCCTGGGCCTGCGCAGCCTGCTCAAGCTCACCCCGGCGGTCCTGCGCGACCAGCTCGCGGCCCTGCGCGGCGCCGACCCGGTGCGCGTCCCGCTGGTGGGCCCGCCCGGCTCGGCCGCGCTGATGACCGCCCCCGACGCCGAACCCGGCTACCGGGCGCTGTTCCCGCCCGGGGTGGACTTCGACGACCGCGTCGCGGGCCGCATCGGGCTGCGCATCGGCCTGCACCGGCCCGGCAAGCACGCCGCGCGGGTGCGCTGCCCGATCCTGTTCGCCGTCTGCGACGAGGACTCCGTCGCCCCCGCAGGCCCCACCCTGCGCCACGCCGCGGCGGCCCCGCGCGGCACCGTGCTGCGCTACCCCGTGGGCCACTTCGACGTCTACCGCGGCGAGGCGTTCGAGGCGGTGGTGGCCGACCAGGTCGCGTTCCTGCTGGAGCACCTGGACGCGGGCTGAGCCGCGGCGGCCGGCAGCATGCGGGGCGTGCCGCACCTCGGGTTGACCACCATCCTCGTCCACGACTACGACGAGGCCATCGCCTTCTACCGCGACGCTCTCGGCTTCGAGCTGCGCGAGGACACCGACCAGGGCGGGGGCAGGCGCTGGGTGGTCGTGGCCCCGGCCGGGTCGGTGGAGACCGGCATCCTGCTGGCCGTCGCGGACACCCCCGAGCAGCGGGCCGCGGTCGGCCGCCAGGGCGGCGGACGGGTGGCGCACTTCCTGCACACCGACGACTTCGAGCGCGACGCCGCCCGGATGCGCGCCGCGGGCGTGGTCTTCCTGGAGGACCCCCGGCACGAGCCCTACGGCACGGTGGCCGTGTTCGAGGACCTGCACGGCAACCGGTGGGACCTCATCCAGCCAGCGAGCTGAGCGCCCGCGCCGACCGCGACCCCGGGTCGGCGGTGATGAACACGACCTGCTGGTCGTCCTCGGGCAGGGCGATGACGTCGCAATCGACCTCCAGCCGCCCCACCACCGGGTGCTCGAAGCGCTTGCGCCGGTGCCCGGGGGCGTGGAACGGCTCGGTGTCCCAGATGTCGGTGAACTCCGGGCTCGTCCGCAGCTGCGCCAGCAGCGCGCCCAGCCGCGGGTCGTGCGGGTAGCGGGCCGCCGACCCGCGCAGCCTGCTCACCACGATCTCCCCGAACTCCGGCGCCCCGCCGCTGCTCACCCGCGGCCCGCCCAGGAACCGCCTGCGCGCCAGGTTGAGCCCGCCCGCCAGCGCGCCGCCGTGCAGGGCGTCCGCCAGCGGGTTCCACGCGACCACGTCGTAGGTGGCGTCGGTGACCAGCGCGGCGGTGCCCGGCAGGCGGTGCAGCATCCGCACCACGTGCGGGCGCACCGAACGCACCGGCCCGACGGGCAGCAGGGGGCTGCCCGCCAGGTGGTAGAGCCGCGCGCGGCCCTCCCGGTCGAGGCGCAGCGCCCCCGTCAGCCCCTCCAGGACGCGCACCGAGGGCCGCGGCGCGCGGGCCTGCTCCAGCCTGGTCAGGTAGTCCACCGACATGTGCGCGAGGTCCGCGACCTCCTCCCGGCGCAGCCCGGGGGTCCGGCGGCGCTGCCCCGCGGGCAGCCCCACGTCCCCCGGCAGCAGCGCGGCCCGCCGGTCGCGCAGGAAGCGGGCGAGTTCGCGGTTGGGCACGGCCACCTCCACCAGCCTGGTACCGGTTGTCCCTGGTTGACCCGACCCGGCCGGGCGCACCGTGGGGACATGACGAGTTCCCCCACCCAGCCTGCCACCGCCCTGGTCACCGGCGCCAACAAGGGCATCGGCAAGCAGATCGCCCGGCTGCTGGCCGAGGCGGGCCTCACCGTCCACCTGGGCTCGCGCGACCCGGCCAGGGGCGCCGCCGCGGCCGTCGAGATCGGCGGCGACACCCGCCCGTTGACCCTCGACGTCACCGACGCCGACTCCATCGCCGCCGCCGCCGAGCGGGTGCCCCGGCTCGACGTGCTGGTCAACAACGCGGGCATCGGCCTGGACGCGGGCGACGCCGCCGAGACCAGCCTGGCCGACTACCGCACCACCTTCGAGACCAACGTCTTCGGCGTCATCGCCGTCACCGCCGCCTTCCTGCCCGCCCTGCGCGCCGCCGCCCACCCGCGCATCGTCAACATCTCCAGCGGCACCGGCTCGCTGGCCGACTCGGTCGGCCCCGACGCCACCTTCCCGCCCACCGGGCGGATGGCCGCCTACCGCGTCTCCAAGACCACCCTCAACGCCCTCACCGCGTTCTACGCCCTCGCCCTGCCCGGCTTCCGGGTCAACTGCCTGGCCCCCGGACTGCGCCGCACCGACCTCAACGCCCGCGCCCAGGCCGCCGACGGGGACCCGGCGGAGGCCGCCGCGGGCGCGGTGCACCTGGCACTGCTGCCCGACGACGGCCCCACCGGCACCTTCGTCTCCTGGGACGGCGTCACCCCCGTGCGCTGGTGACCCCCACCGGCTCCGCGGCACCGGCGAACTCGGGGATGACCTCACCGATCAACCGGATGCTGGTCATCACCTCCTCCTCGCCGAGCCCGCCCATCTGGTGCAGGCACAGCAGGCGGTCGATGCCCAGGTCGGCGTAGGCGCGCAGCTTCTCCCGGCAGGTGTCCGGCGACCCGACGATCAGCGAGTTCTGCGCCGAGAGCACCTCGAACAGCTCGTCCTCGGGCACCTGCTCCCCACCCAGGATCCGGCCGATCAGCAGCGCCGCCGGGGTGGGGGCGTCCCCCGCCTCGGCGCGCAGGAACTCCCCGGCCAGCCCACCGCCGTCGGCGGCGTCCATCAGCGCCTGGTGGCGCTCCATGGCCATCTGGAAGTCCGCCGCCGCCTCGAAGAAGGTCAGCGCCCGGGTGCTGTACCAGGCCGCGGCCGCCGCGGCGCCGTTGCGCATGGCCTGCTCGTCGGTCTCCGCGCAGTGCACGAAGGTGAAGAACCCGACCTGGTCGTTGACGAACGACCCCACCGGGTCCGTGCACGCCGCCGCGGCGGCCCGGTAGAGCTTGATCATGCGCTCGGCGCGCTCCAGCGACTCCCACATGGTCGTGCCCAGCACCCCCACCCCGCGCCGCCCGGCCTCCTCGAACGAGGCGGGGCTCGCCGCGGCCTGCCACAGCGGCGGGTGCGGCGACTGGAGCGGCTTGGGCAGCACCGGCACGTCGTTGATCTCGAAACCCTCGCCGGAGTAGGAGAACCGCTCCTCGGTCCACATCCGCGGGATCATCTCGAACGCGGCCGCGGTCTGGGCGCGCACGTCGTCGCGGTCGACGTTGAACAGCCGCCACTCCGGCACCGTCGAGCGGGTCAGGCCCAGCTCCACCCGCCCGCCGCTGAGGTGGTCGAGGGTGGCGGCCCGCTCGGCCACCCGGATCGGGTGGTTGAACCGGCTCGGCGCCAGCACCGCGGAGTGCCCCAGCCGGATCCGCTCGGTGCGCTGGGAGATGGCCGCCAGCAGCACCTCCGGCGCCGAGGACAGGCTGAACTCCTCGGCGCCGTGGTGCTCGACCTGCCACCAGCACCCGTACCCGCTGCGGTCGGCCAGCTCCGCCTGCGCGAGCGCCTGGCGGAACCTGCGCTGCTCGGCGTCGGCCGTCCAGGGCCGCGGGTTCTGGATCTCGTTGAAGATGTCGATCTGCACGCGTCGTGCTCCTCCCGGGACTGCGTCGTCACGGGGGGAATCGACCGGCGGCGGCGTTCGTTAAGGGGCCGAAGGACCCCACCCGAGCGCGGGACCCAGGTGGGTGGCGATGTCGGTGAGGATCTGCACGTAGTCCTCGTGCTCGAAGGTGAACGGCAGCGCGAACGCCACCTCGCTCACCAGGGCGAACGCCGGGTCCTGGAGCAGCAGCTCGGCGATCTGCGCCGAACTGCCCAGCAGGTCCGGCGCGAACATCACCCGTCCCGGCCCCTGCGGGCCGCTGGTGCGCGGGGTGCGCTTGGCGACGTAGGCCTCGTAGCGGGCCCGCTGCTCGGCGGTCGCGGAGTCGGTCGGGATCACCACCAGGCCCTGCGAGGCGCGCGCCTTCTCCCCGAGCGGGTGGTGCTCGCGGAACAACCGGATCTGCCCCGCCTGCACGGTGGCGAAGTCCTCGGCCTCCTCGGCGCGGATGACGTTGCTCGACAGCAGGTTCAGCCCGTGCTCACCGGCCCAGCGCGCCGAGCGCAGGCTGCCGCCGCCGTACCAGACCCGCTCGGCCAGCCCCGGCGAGTGCGGCTCCACCCGCTGGGAGTAGTCGTCGAAGAAGCCCTCCCCGTTGCTGAAGTCGGCCACCCGGTCCCCGCGCAGGAACCCCAGCAGCCGCTCCACCCGGGTGTAGCTGAAGTCCTCCTGCTCGGCGGTGTCGGGGTAGAGGGCGTCCTTCACCGCGTCGAAGTGCATCGGCGGGCCCACGCTGATCCCCGGGTTGAGCCTGCCCCCGGACAGCACGTCCACCGTCGCCAGGTCCTCGGCCAGGCGCAGCGGGTTCTCCCAGCCCAGCGGGATCACCGCGGTGCCCAGCGCGATCCGGCTGGTGCGCTGGCTGGCCGCGGCGAGCACCGCCACCGGCGAGGAGATGCCGTACTGCACGTGCCGGTGCCGCAGCCAGGCGCTGTCGAACCCCAGCTGCTCGCCCAGCTCGATGATCCGCAGCGTCGACTCGTGCCCCGGGCCAGGGTCGGCGCCGTCGAACAGCCCGATCGTCAGGAAGCCCATCCTCCGCAGGTGCGCGCTCATGCCGCGATTGTGCTCCCGCCGCCCGGGTCGTCGCCTGTTCAACCACTTCGTGGGACCGCGACCCCACCGGGCCGGGACGGGCACCGTGATCCACACTGGTGGGGTGGTCGAGGGGGAGCTCACCGGCGCCGAGCGGGCGGTCGTGGCCGCCGCCGCGCGCGGTGGCGAGTCCGCCTGCCCCCGGCTGCGCCCGCACCTGCTGGCCATCAGCACCGACGAGTCCCACCTGGTGCGCGCCGCGGTGCTGCGGTCGCTGCTGCTCGGCGAGCTCGGCCCCACCGCGCCGCGCGGCGTGCGGCTGCGCGGCGCCCGCGTGCTGGGCCCGCTCGACCTCGACCACGTCAGCGCCGCCACCGGGCTCGTGCTGCGCGGCTGCGTCCTCGACGACCCCATGACCGCCGAGTTCGCCCACCTGCCCTTCCTCGACCTCGACGGCAGCGAGCTGGCCGAGCTGCGCGGGGTCGGCCTGCGCGTCGACCGCGACCTGGGGCTGCGCGCGGTGACCGCCCGCGGCCCGCTGTGGCTGCTGCGCGCCGACGTCGGCGGCGACCTGGACCTGCGGGCCGCCCGGCTGCGCGGCGCCCCGGCGCTGCTGCTCGACCGGGCCCGCGTCGGCGGCGTGGTCGCCGCGGGCGGGCTCGTCGCCCGCGGCGACGGCGCCCCCGGGGTGGTGCGCGCGGTGGAGGCGCGGGTGGCGGGCCGGTTCGAGCTGAGCGCGTCGGTGCTGGCCAACACCGGCGGCCCGGCCCTGCTCGCCGACGGCCTGCGGCTCGGCGGCAGGCTCGCGCTCGACGACGCCGTGCTGCGCGGCACCGGCGACCTCGGCGCGGTGCGGATCCCCCAGGCCCGCGTCGGCGGCACCCTCGACGCCGAGGGCGCGCTGGTGCGCAACGACAGCGGGCCCGCGCTGCTGGCCGACGCCGCCGCCGTCGACGGCTCGGTGCTGCTGGGCAACACCACCCTGACCGGTGACGGCCCGGACGGCACCGTGCGGCTGCTGGGCGCGCGCGTCGAGCAGCAGGTGGTGCTCGGCCACGCCCGGGTCACCAACACCACCGGCCCCGCCCTCCAGCTCGACGGCGCCCGGGTCGGCACCGCGGTGCTGGCCCCGTGGGCGCTGCTGCGCGGCACCTCCACCGACGGCGCGGTGCGGCTGGTGGGCGCCCGGCTGCGCGGGCAGCTCGTGCTCGACGACGCCCAGGTGGTCAACTTCGCCGGGCCCGCGGTGGACGGCGAGCGGCTGCACGTCCAGGACGACGTCTTCCTGCGCGGGGTGCGCCTGCGCGGCTCCGGGCCGCGCGGCACCCTGCGCCTGGCAGGGGCGAAGCTGTCCGACGGCCTGTTCCTCGCGGGCACCTCGGTGGTCAACGACCACGGCCCCGCCCTCTCCGCGGCGGGCGTGCGCGTCGGGGACTCCCTCGACCTGAGCACCGCCCACCTCGACGGGCGCACCGGCGGCGACGCCGTGGTGCTCACCGACGCCCACCTCGGCACCGCCGACCTGCGCGGCACCACCATCACCAACGCCGGGGGCGCGGCGCTGGACATGCGCGGCAGCACGACCACCGGCGACCTCGACCTGGCCGGGCTGACCCTCGACGCCCCCACCGGCCTGGGCCTGGCCTGGCTGCGGGTCGGCGGCAGGCTCGACCTCACCGGCCTGGCGAGCCACCACCCGAGGCTGACCGCCCTGCTCGACCTCACCGGCACCCGCGTCGAGGCCGACCTGCTGCTGGACGCGGACGCCGTCACCGGCGACCAGACCGTCGACCTCGACGGCACCGCGTTCGCGGGCACCCCCCTCGACGCCGGGGCCTGGCTGGCGCTGCTGCGCGACCACTCCCCCGGCTACCGGCCCCGCGCGTTCCGGCACGTGGCAGACCTCGAAGCCGCCAAGGGCCACCACACCGCGGCGTGGCGGCTGCGGTGGGCCCAGCACCGGGCCCGCCGCCGCTGAGGCGACCGCGCACCGCGCGCGGCGGACGTACCATGGACCCATGCGCACCAGGCCCACGCTGAGCTACACCCCCAGCGGGCCACCGCTACCCCGCACCCGGAGCCTCGACGAGGTCGTCGACGTCGTGGGGCGCGGGCGGGTGCTGGTGCTCAGCGGCGCGGGCCTGTCCACCGAGTCGGGCATCCCCGACTACCGCAGCGCCGACGGCAGCCTGCGCAAGCACACCCCGATGACCTACGGCGAGTTCACCGGCAGCGCCGAGGCCCGCCAGCGCTACTGGGCGCGCAGCCACGTCGGGTGGCGCACCATCGCCCGCGCCGACCCGAACCGGGGCCACCACGCCGTCGCCGAGCTGCACGCCCGCGGCTACCTCGCCGGGGTGATCACGCAGAACGTCGACGGCCTGCACCAGGCCGCGGGCACGCCCGCCGTGGTCGAGCTGCACGGCGGCCTCGACCGGGTCGTGTGCCTGGACTGCGGCGAGGTCAGCTCGCGGGGCGCGCTGGACCGCCGCCTGGGCGCGGCCAACCCCGGCTTCGCCGTCAGCACCGACGAGGTCAACCCCGACGGCGACGTGTTCCTGCCCGAGGACACCGTGGCCCGGTTCCGGCCCGTCGACTGCGCGGGCTGCGCGGGGGTGCTCAAGCCGGACGTGGTGTTCTTCGGCGAGAACGTGCCCCGCCCCCGGGTGGAGCTGTGCAACGCCCTGGTCGACTCCGCCGACGCGCTGCTGGTGCTGGGCTCGTCCCTCACCGTCATGTCGGGGCTGCGGTTCGTCCGCCGCGCCGCCGAGGCGGGCATCCCGGTGGTGATCGTCAACCGGGGCGAGACCCGCGGCGACCCCCTGGCCACCCACCGGGTCGACCTGCCGCTGGGGCAGGCGCTCACCGACCTCACCCGCCGCCTGCCCTGACCGACCCCCGTCCCACGAGGTGGGCTGGTGCGCCGCGCGGAACAGCGGGCGCCGCGCGCGGGTTGGAGCCGGGTGTGGACTCCGACTCGATCCTCGACGACCCGATCCTGGACAACGCCGCCTGGGCGTCGCTGACCGGACCGCACGCGCACCTGGCCGAGCGCCGCGGCAGCGTGGTCCGCTACCCGGTGGACATGTCCCCGTTCGCGGGCGTGGCACCGGGCACCACCACCTTCGACGACGTGGCGGCGCTGTTCGGGCCGGGCGCCGAGGCGCACCTGCCCGCCCTGGTGGCCCGACCGGCGTGGGACATCACCTTCCACGTCCCCGGCGTGCAGCTGGTCGACGACGGCGTGGCGGGGGCGATCGACGCCGAGGCGGTCGTGCTGGGCACCGGGGACGTCGCGGAGATGACGGCGCTGGTGGAGCGGACCAAGCCCGGCCCGTTCCTGCCGCGCACCGTCGAGATGGGCACCTACGTCGGCATCCGCCGGGAGGGCAGGCTGGTGGCCATGGCCGGGGAGCGCCTGCACCCGCCGGGGTGGACCGAGATCAGCGCGGTGTGCACCGACGCCGGGTTCCGCGGTCAAGGCCTGGCGACCCGCCTCATCCGGCACGTCGTGGCGGGCATCCGCGCCCGGGGCGAGCGCCCGATGCTGCACACCGGGGCGGAGAACGTGAACGCCATCCGGCTCTACGAGCAGTTGGGCTTCCGCCTGCGCAGGCAGGTCGACTTCACCTCCTACCGCGTCCCGGCGCTCACCCCAGCGCCCTGACGGTCAGCGGTAACGCCGACCTCCCCGGCGTCGACTCCCCGGGCAAGCGCGCCGCTCGGCGCGCGAGCGCTCGTGGAGAGGTACTGGGGATGACGACGAACGACGCCAACGAGACGACGTGGCACCTGGCGCAGCGGCCGTCGGAGGTCAAGAACGCCGCGATCATCATGTGGGTCCAGGTCGGGATCAGCACGCTGGGCCTGCTGATCCTCGTCGGGATCGTCAACGGCGTTGCCGTCGACCTCAGCGCGCTGGCCGTGCCGCTGCTGATCGGCGCCGCGGGCATCGCGGTCCTCGCCGTGGCCGCGGCGAACCTGCCCCAGGCCCGCAAGTGGGCCTGGGTCCTGGCCCTGGTCGGGGAAGGCCTGGTCATCCTCGACCGCCTGATCGGCCTGGTCGACGGGACGGTCAACCTGTTCTACATCGTCGGGATCGTGCTGCCGGTCATCGTGATCGTGCAGCTCGTGAAGACCCGCGCCTGGTTCACCCGCTGACCCAGCTCGGCACCGGACGTCCCCCCATGCCCGCGGGCGTGGGGGGACGTCTGCTTTCCTCCTCAGCCGTCCGGGGTAACGACGGGGTCCCGCGGGCCGACGCCTTGGGCGAGCGCGCCGCTCGGCGCGCGATCTGACCTGCTGAGGGGTTCCTGGGGATGACGACGAAGGGCGCGCGGGACGCGGACTGGCACACGATCCGGCGGCTGGAGGTGCGCAACGCCGCCATCATCATGTGGTTCCAGGTCGCGGTGTCCACGGCGAGCGTGCTGATCTCGGTGGGGGTGCTGGGCAGCGGGCCCGTGGACCTCAGCGGCGAGGTGCTGCCGCTGCTGGTCTACGCGCTGACGCTCGGCGGCACGGCCGTCGCCGCGGTGTTCTTGCTGAAGGCGCGGAAGTGGGCGTGGGTCCTGGCCCTGGTGATCGAGGGGCTGCTGGTCGTCGACCGCGTCGTGCAGGTCGCGGCGGGAACGGCGAACCTGGTGTACGTGGTGACGCTGCTGCTGCCGATCGTGGTGATCGCGCAGCTGGTGCGGACCCGCGACTGGTTCACCCGCTGACGCGCCGCGTCCCGGGCCCCACCGGCCCGGGACGCACTGGCCGTGAACCGCCACCGGCCCTGGTCTCACAGCGGTGTGGACGCAGAAATACCCCTGGCCCCTCGCGTGTGCGAGGGGCCAGGGGTGAAAGAAGTCCGGCGGCGTCCTACTCTCCCACACCGTCTCCAGTGCAGTACCATCGGCGCTGGCAGGCTTAGCTTCCGGGTTCGGAATGGGACCGGGCGTTTCCCCACCGCTATGACCGCCGTAACACTATGAAACTATCCAACACTTCCCCTGTCGACCCCGGTCGGCCCCTGAACGGG
>NZ_MKQR01000013.1:210786-311653 GCF_001940455.1 Actinokineospora bangkokensis
AGGGTGGGAGCTTGGTTCGTGACCCCCGGCCAGTTGGCCCGGCCCGGTGTTTCCCGGTCCGTGTCGCGCTGACAGGAAGAAAGTTACACCACGCCCAACCAGGCTCCAAATCGGGGGGTACCCATACCCGCGCCCGTCCGGGAATGCGCTGGTCAGATCCACTTCCCACCGGCGACGGCACGCACCGGCACCGCGACTTGATCACTGCGCGCAACCCCGGAATGACATTTCGTGCACGAAATGGACCCCTGTGTAACCGAGACCACACCCCCGAGAACCGTTCCCGCGCGCCGCCCGGCCCCTCGACAGCACCCCCACCTGCGGGTTTCCGGTCGAGCGGCCGGGCGGGAACGGGCTCAGCCCGCCCGCTTGCCGTCCAGGGTCTCCCGGATGATGTCCGCGTGCCCCGCGTGCTGGGCGGTCTCGGTGATGACGTGCCCGAACACCCGGCGGATGCTGCGCACCTCCCCGGGCTGGTGCCACGGGGCGGCGGGCAGCGGGTAGGTGGTGGACAGGTCCGCGGTCGCGACGACCTCATCGGTGCGGGCGGCCACTTCCTCGTAGCGCGCGAGCAGGCCCGCCAGCGTCTCCCCCGGCAGCATCGTGAACCCGAGCTGGTGGTCCACCGCCCACTGCGGGTACTCCCTGGCGGTGCCGTTCGCCAGGTCCGCCCAGGTGACGCCCTCGGGCAGGTCGTAGCGCACGGCGTCGGGGCCGTCGACGGCGAAGCGGGTCCAGTTCTCCTCGACCGCGGTGACGTGCTTGACCAGGCCGCCCAGCGACAGCGCGCTGACGGTGGGCGTGGCCGCGGCCTGCTCGTCGGTGAGCCCGTCCACGGCGGCCACCAGGGCGGCGCGGGCGGTGGCGAGCTCGGCGATGAGGTCGGTGCGCTCGCCGTCGAGGGTGGTGGAGGCGGTCATCGGTGTTCCTTCCGTCGCTGTTCTGGGGTTCACCTTTCCAGCGGTAGCGGACAGGGTGTGTCCGCTACTCCGTGGCACAGTGGCCACGTGCCGAAGACCTCCGCGCGCCTGCTGGCGCTGCTGTCCCTGTTGCAGGCGCGCCGCGACTGGCCGGGCGCGCTGCTGGCCGAGCGGTTGGCCATCTCCGAGCGCACGGTGCGCCGCGACGTCGACCGGTTGCGCGAGCTGGGCTACCCGATCACCGCGGTGAAGGGCCCCGACGGCGGGTACCGCCTCGACGCCGGGTCGCAGCTGCCGCCCCTGCTGTTCGACGACGAGCAGGCGGTGGCGCTCGCGGTGGCGCTCCAGGTGGCCACCACCAGCGGCGCGGGCATCGCCGAGGCCGCGGCGCGCGCGCTCACCACCGTCCGGCAGGTGCTGCCCGCCCGGCTGCGCCACCGGGTCGACACCCTGCGGGTGAGCGCGGTGCCCGCACCGCACGAGGCGCAGGTGGACAGCGCGGTGCTCCTGGCCATCAGCGCCGCCTCGCACGCCGGGGAGGTGCTGCGCTTCGACTACGCGGGTGCCGAGGTGCCCCGGCGGGTCGAGCCGCACCACCTGGTCACCTGGGGCGGGCGCTGGTACCTGGTGGCCTTCGACCTCGACCGCGACGACTGGCGCACGTTCCGGGTGGACCGGATCACGCCGAAGGTCCCGACCGGGCCCCGGTTCACCGAGCGGGAGGTGCCGGGCGGGGACGTGTCGGCGTTCGTGTGGTCGCGCTTCCGCGGGGTGGACGCGTCCGGGGAGTGGCCGTGCCGGGGCGAGGCGGTGGTGCACCTGCCCGCGCGCGAGGTGGCGCAGTACGCGCGGGAGGGCGCGGTGCGCGAGCTGGGGCCCGACCGGTGCCTGCTCTCGTCGGGGTCGTGGTCGTGGATGGCGTTGGCGGCGTCGCTGGCGCACTTCGACGCGGAGGTGGAGGTGGTGGGTCCGCAGGAGTTGCGCGACGCGTTCACCCTGCTGGCGGCCCGCTGCGCGCGGGCGGTGCGCTGAGCGGGTGCCCTCCGGTGGCGGCGTCCAGCGGTACTGCCGTCGTGCCTGGCGGCGATAGGGCACAGGTGTGGAGTTCATCCGACTGACCGAGGTGGACCGGGGCGAGATCGCCGCGGTGCTGGGCGACCCCGCCCTCGCCACCCACATGCCGCTGTCCGGCCCGGGGTTCGACGCCGCGGGCTTCGTCGAGGCGAAGGAGCGGATCTGGCGCGCGCACGGGTACGGGCCCTGGGCGGTGCTGGTGGACGGCCGCTTCGCCGGGTGGGGCGGCCCGCAGCCGGAGGGCGATGACGTCGACCTGGCCGTCGTGCTCGGGCGGGCGGCGTGGGGCCGCGGGCGGCAGGTGCACGAGGAGCTTGGTGCGCCGCTCGTTCGCCGCGACGGGGTGCGGGTCGTTGACGGTGCTGCTGCCGCCCAGCCGGGGAGCGGCCAGTGCCCTGATCCGGCTCGGCTACGAGCGCGACGGGGAGGTGGAGCTGTCCGGGCACGTGTTCCGCCGGTTCCGGCTGCACCGGGAGCGGTGGCGAGTGACGACACCGGGGTCGGGGCGATGACGTGCATGGTGGTGCGGCGGGGCCACCACCGTCGAGGCGTACCCCTCTGACACGGCCGTGCCCCCGCCCTGGTCTGGGCGGGGGCACGGCAGCGCTCAGGACGGTCCGCCCCAGACCCCTCTCCACTCCGCACCGCTGCGGCGGCCGTGAGACCGAGCCGGGGGACGATGCCGGGCGGGGACGAGGGGGGCGGGACCTGATCGACGCAGCGCTAGCAGTTGCTCTTGGCGGCCTTGCCCGCGAAGCGGTCGGTCAGGTAGTTCACGACGTCGCCGCTGGCGAAGGCCATCGTCGTCACGTGCTCACCGATGTAGGTGCCCCAGTTGACCTTCACGCCCGCCGCGCAGTACTGCTTGCGCAAGGTCTGCGCCTGCTCCAGCGGGATGATCTCGTCGAACTGGCCGTGGAAGAGGAAGATCGGCGCCTTCGGCGCGCGGGCGCCCAGCTTGTTCTCGTTGAGCCTGCTCTGCCACGCCGGGTCGTTGAGCGGGTTGGAGGTCGTGTAGTCGGAGATGCGCTGGAACACGTACCCGAAGACCTGGTCGACGCACACGTCCTGCTTGGTGGCGAAGAGCTCCTGGCCCTTGGCGTTGAGGTACCTGGGCAGGTCGAGCTCGGGGTAGGCGGCGTTGAACCCGAGCGAGGCCAGCAGCAGGAAGCCGAAGCCGACGCCGCCGTCGAGCAGCTTGGAGACCGCGATCAGGTCCGCCGGGGTGCCGCCCGCGGTGATGCCGACGACCTTGAGGTCGGGGGCGTAGGTGGGGGCGAGCTCACCGGCCCACGCCGCGCCGCCGCCGCCCTGGGAGTAGCCGGAGAAGGCGACGGGGCCGCCCGCGGCCAGGCCCGCGGCGGGCAGCCGGGTGGCCGCGCGCACCGCGTCGATGACGGCGTGGCCCTCGGACTGGCCCACCACGTAGGTGTGCACGCCCGGCGTGCCCAGGCCCTCGTAGTCCGACAGCGCCAGCGCCCAGCCCTTGTTCAGCATCGGGTCGACGAACGGCGCCTCGTAGTCGAGGTACTTCGAGGGGGCGCAGCCGTCCCCGATGCCCCGGGTGCCCGCGGCGACCGAGACGACCGGGCGCGGGCCGGTGCCCTTCCACGCCGCCTTCGGCACGACCACGCGGCCCGACACCGCGATCGGCTGGCCGGTGGCGGAGGTGGAGCGGTAGAGCACCAGGTACTGCTTGGCGTTCGACCGGTCGGCCATCGGCCGCCACCAGATGACGTCGCCCGCGACGCCGTCGGGCAGCGGGGCGGGCGGGGTGTAGAACGCGTCGCCGAGCGGGCCCTGCGGGGGCTCGGCCGCGGCGCGCGGGGCGGCCGAGACGGTGGACATGACACCGACCGAGGCGGGGACGGCCACGGCGGCGACGGCCACCGCGGCCACCGCCCACTTCCGGGACCGGCCGTCCGGTCGCCGGAGGATCCGGGAGAACAGCTTCACAGGGGAACTCCTCGTTGAGCCGGGCCGAAAGCAGGGGGTGGGGAAACGCACGTTTCCCGAAAGGAACCTACGACAGCGGGCCAAACCCGAACAAGGGCGCGGGAAATCCAATACTTGTAGATTCCGACAATCCCCGCCATCATTCCTGTCACCGCCTGCACACGGCCCTGATCAGGGCTTTAGCCGATCGGCGGGGCGACGAGGGGGCACCTGTGGAGCACGACTACGCGGTCACCGTGACCTGGACCGACCGGGGGCCCGGGACGACCTCCTACCGGGCCTACGACCGCGGCCACGACATCAGCGCGGCGGGCAAGCCCACCATCGCGGGCAGCGCGGACCCGCACTTCCGCGGCGACCCGGCGCGGTGGAACCCCGAGGAACTGCTGGTGGCCTCGCTGTCGCAGTGCCACATGCTCAGCTACCTCGCCCTGTGCGCGGGGGCGGGCATCACCGTCACCGCCTACCGGGACGAGGCCACCGGCACCATGCTCCAGCGCGGTTCGGGCGGGCGGTTCACCGGCGTGACGCTGCGCCCCCGGGTCACGGTGGCCGACCCGGCCGCGGTGGACGCGGCGACCGCGCTGCACGACGAGGCGCACGCCATCTGCTTCATCGCGTCCTCGGTGGACTTCCCGGTCCACCACGAGCCCGAGGTCAGGGCTGCTTGACCCGCTCCCCGGCCAGCCGCTCGTTCTCCCGGCGCACCTCGGCGGCCAGGTCCTGCTCGCGCACCAGCCAGTCGGGCCGCTCGGCCTTGATCCGGTCGATCTCCTCGGAGGTCAGCGCGTCGGTGATCCCCGCCCTGGCCAGCCCGCTGAGCGACACCCGCAGCCGGGCCGCCACCACCTGCTTGGGGTGCGGGCCCTCGCGGCGCAGGTCGCGCAACCACTGCGGCGGGTCGGCCTGCAGCGCGTCGAGCTCCTCGCGGGAGACCACGCCGTCCCGGAACTCCGCGGGGGTGGCGTCGAGGTGGACGCCGAGCTTCTTGGCCGCGGTGGCGGGCTTCATGGTCTGCACCTTGCGCATGGGTCCAGGGTAAGGGGCACCGGTCACCCCCGGTAACCTGACCACCGTGACCGCCCCGTTCAGGCTCGCCTACGTCCCCGGGGTCACCCCGGCGAAGTGGGTGCGGACGTGGCAGCAGCGCACCCCCGACCACCCCCTCGACCTGGTGCAGACCCCCGCGGCCGACGCCGAGGCCCTGCTGCGCTCGGCGGGCGCCGACGCCGCGCTGCTGCGCCTGCCGGTCGACCGGGACGGCCTGCACGCCATCCCCCTCTACACCGAGACCACGGTCGTCGTCGTCCCCAAGGACCACGCCGTGACCGCGGCCGACGAGGTCACCGCGGCGGACCTGGTGGACGAGATCACCCTGCACCCGCTCGACGACACCCTGGACTGGGAGCGCCCCCCCGGCGGGCAGGCCCTGGAACGCCCGGCGAGCACCGCCGACGCGGTCGAGCTGGTCGCTGCGGGCATCGGGGTGCTGCTCGTCCCGCAGTCCCTGGCCCGCCTGCACCACCGCCGCGACCTCACCTACCGCCCGGTGACCGGCGTTCCCCAGTCCGGCGTGGCCCTGAGCTGGCTGGAGGACGCGACCACGGACGCGGTGGAGCAGTTCATCGGCATCGTGCGCGGCCGCACCGAGAACAGCACCCGCGGGCGGCAGCAGGAGCAGCCGCAGAAGAAGGAGCGCAAGCCCGCGCCCGCCCGGCAGGCGGCGCCCAAGCCGGGCGGCGGCAAGCAGCAGGCCCGGCGCGGCGGGGCCGCCAAGCGGGGCAAGCCCCGGCGCTGACGCCCCGGCCTCAGAGGTCGTCGAAGGGTCGCGCGTAGGCGAAGGGCCCGCGCAGCGAACCGTCCCAGGCGCTGAGGGTGCGGACCTGGAAGTGCGGCGCCCACTCGGCCACCGGCGGCTCGATGCCGAGGTCCGCCGCGGGCGCGAAGCCGAAGCGGGAGTAGTAGGTGGGGCTGCCGAGCAGCACCACCACCGGCTCGTCGAGCGCGTCCGCGGCGCCGAGCACGGCGTGCACCAGCGCCGACCCGACCCCGCGGCGCTGGTGGTCGGGGTGGACGCTGAGCGGGCCGAGGCCCAGTGCGGGGCGACCGTCGACCGTGGCCCTGGTGCACACGACATGACCGATGACCCGGCCGGTGGCGCCGTCGTCCTCGGCCACCCAGGACAGCGCCGGGATCCACCCCGGGTCGAGCCGGAGCGCGTCCACCAGGCCTGCCTCACCCGCGGGTTCGGCGGCGAAGGCGGCCTCCACCACGTCGTGGACCTGCGGGGCGTCGGACGGGCGTTCGCGGCGGATGTGCACCGCGGCACTGTAGTGCGGCCGGGCCGGGAGTGGCGCGCGCTTTTCCGGGCGCCCGCTCACCCCCGTCGCGCCGTCAGTGCGTGGACGGCTCCGTGGCGATCTCCGTCCGGTCCCCCGACCACAGCGTGTGGAACACCCCGGGCTTGTCGACCCGCTGGTAGGTGTGGGCGCCGAAGAAGTCGCGCTGCCCCTGGATCAGGGCGGCGGGGAGGCGGTCGGAGGCCAGCGAGTCGTAGTAGGCCAGCGCCGAGGAGAAGCCGGGGGCGGGCACGCCCGACGCGGCGGCGGTGGAGACGATGCGCCGCCAGGCCTGCTCGCCGTCGGTGATGGCCTTGGCGAAGTAGGGGTCCTCCAGCAGCGACTGGAGGTCGGGGTTGTTCTGGTAGGCCTCGACGATGCGGTTGAGGAACTGCGCGCGGATGATGCAGCCGCCGCGCCAGATCTTCGCGATCGCGCCCAGGTCGATCGTCCACCCGTACTGCTCGGCGCCCGCGACGATGAGGTTGAAGCCCTGGGCGTAGGCGACGACCTTCGAGGCGTAGAGCGCGGCGCGGACGTCGTCGGCGAAGGAGTCGGGCACCTCCACCGGGTCCGGCCGGGACACCACGGTGCGGCGCACCGCCTCGCGCAGGGTCGTCTTGGACGACACCGCGCGGGCGAAGACGGCCTCACCGATGCCGGAGACGGGCACGCCCAGGCCCACGGCGTTCTGCACCGTCCACACCCCGGTGCCCTTGGACCCGGCCTGGTCGGCGATCACGTCCACCAGCGGCTCGCCGGTCTCGGCGTCGCGCTGGGCCAGCACCTCCGCGGTGATCTCGATGAGGTAGGACTCCAGGTCGCCGTCGTTCCAGGCGCGGAAGACCCCCACCAGGTCCTCGGTGGAGGCCCCGCCGACCCGGCGCAGCAGGTCGTAGGCCTCCGCGATGAGCTGCATGTCGGCGTACTCGATGCCGTTGTGCACCATCTTCACGAAGTGCCCGGCCCCGTCGTGGCCGACGTGGGTCACGCACGGCTCGCCCTCGGCCACCGCGGCGATCGAGCGCAGCACCGGGCCCAGGGTCTGCCAGGCCTCGTCGGAGCCGCCCGGCATGATCGACGGGCCGTTGAGCGCGCCCTCCTCGCCGCCGGAGATGCCCGCGCCGACGAAGTTCAGGCCCTTCTCGCGCAGCTCGGCCTCGCGGCGGATGGTGTCCTGGAAGTTGGCGTTGCCGCCGTCGACGATGATGTCGCCCGGCTCGAACCGCTCGGCCAGCTGCTCGATCACCGCGTCGGTGCCCCGGCCCGCCTGCACCATGATGATCGCGGTGCGCGGGGTCGACAGCGAGGCGACGAACTCGTCGATGGTGGTGGCGGCGAGGAACCCGAGGTCGGCGTGCTCGGCCATCAGCTCGTCGGTGCGGGCCTGGGTGCGGTTGTACACCGCCACGGTGTTGCCCTCGCGGGACGCGAGGTTGCGCGCCAGGTTCGAGCCCATCACCGCCAGCCCGACGACCCCGATGTTGGCCTGTCCCGTGCTCGCGGTCATCGCCGTCCCAACTCCCTCGTGCCTGCGGACTGCCGGTCACCACCATGGAACCACAGCCATGGAACCACAGCGCGGCCCCGGCGGCAGGCGGCGCGCGGGTGGCCCTGGTGACTCCCCCGGTCGGCCCCTCGCGGGGTCACCGCGCGGAGTCCACCGTGGACACGGCCGCACCGGGGGCGGCGGCGACGCGGGCCGCGGCGGCGGTGAACCGGTCGAGCACCCCCTGGGCGGTGGACCGGTCGAACAGGGCGGTGGCGTGGTCGAGGGAGCACCGCAGGGACCCGTCGGGCAGCACCCGTGCGGTCATCCGCAGATCGGTCGTCGTGGTCGTCGGCCCGCCCACCGGCACCGGGCTCGCCTGCGCGCCGCAGAACACCCGCGGCGCACCTGGAGCGCGCTCCAGCTCGAACACCGCGCGGAACAACGGCCCGCCCAGGGCACCCGCCACCCGCTCCGCGGGGACGTCCTGGTGGGCCAGCCCGACCAGCGCCACCTCCCGCGCCCGGTCGAGCAGGTCGGCGCAGGTCGGGTCGCCGGACAGGTCCAGGCGCAGCGGGAGGTGGTTGGTGAAGTGCCCCACCAGGTCCTCGGTCCCCGGGCGCGTGCGCCCGGCCACCGGGACGCCCACGGTCACCGCCGAGCGGCCCGACCACGCCGCCAGCACCACCTGGAACACCGCCAGGACCGTCGCGAACGGCGGGCAGCCGTGCTCGGCGCCGAGGTCCAGCAGGGCGCGCGCCACGTCGGCGGGCACGGTGGCCGACACCCGGCCCGCCGCGGTGTCCCGGCGGGCCGGGCGCGGCCGGTCGGCGGGCAGGTCGACCGGCCCCGCGCCGTCCAGTGCGGACTCCCAGTGCCCCACCTGGGCCGCCACCGACGCCGACCCGCGCTGCCAGGCGGCGAAGTCGGAGTACTGCACCGGGCGCGGGCGCAGCGGCGCGGGCTCGCCCGCGGCGAACGCCCGGTAGGTCTGGTCGACCTCGCGCAGCAGCAGGTCCGCCGACCAGGCGTCCGCCGCCACCGGGTGCACCACCAGCAGCACCAGGTGGTCGTCCGCGGCGAGGCGGGCGACCGTCGTGCGCAGCGGGTGCTCGGCGGCGGGGGCGCAGCGGCGCGCAGCGGCGGCCGAGACCAGCCGCGCGCCCAGGGCCTCGGCGTCCGGGGTCCCGGTCAGGTCGACCAGCGCGAACGACGCGGGGCCCGGCGGGTCGACCCGCGCGACACCCCCGGGGTAGCGGGTGCGCAGCACCTCGTGGCGGCGGACGGCGTCGTCGACGGCGCGCCGGTAGCAGGCGGCGGAGAACTCGCCGCGCAACCGCAGCGCCACCACGACGGGAGGACCGGCGGCGGCCGGGTCGGCGAGCACGCGCTCTTGCTGGGCGGACAGCACCACCCCGCCTGCGCGCGGTACCGGCCGGATCGCGTCCGCGAGCGCGGCGGTGCGCGCGGTGTCGACGGCGGCGGCGAGGGCCCGCGCGGTGCGCAGGCGGAACACGTCGCCGGGCGCGAGCTCGACCTCGAACGCCCGCCGCACCCTCAGCAGCAACCGCACCGCCTGCACCGAGTGCCCGCCCGCGGCGAAGAAGTCGGTGTCCACGTCCACCCCCGGCGCGCCCAGCAGCTCCGCGACCAGGCTCGTCACCACGACCTCGGTGCCGGTCAGCGCCGCGGCCCCCGGTTCGTCCGGGCTGGGCAGCGCGGCGTGGTCGAGCTTGCCGTGCACCGTCAGTGGCAGCTCCGCCAGCGCCACCACCGCGGCGGGCACCATGGCCGCGGGCAACCGGTCCGCGACGTGGTCGCGCAGCGCCTCCGGGTGCACCACCGCGCCCGGGGTGGGCACGACGTAGGCGGCCAGCTCCACGTGCTCGCCCTCGCGCCGGGCCACCACCGCGGCGGCCGCGACGAGGGGGTGGGCCAGCAGCACCGCCTCCACCTCGCCCGGCTCCACCCGCACCCCGCGCACCTTCACCTGCCGGTCGACCCGGCCCAGGAACTCCAGCACCCCGTCCGAGCGCCTGCGGACGAGGTCGCCCGTGCGGTACCAGCGGGCGCCCGGCTCGGTGGCGTGCGGGTGCGGGGTGAACCGCTCGGCGGTCAGGTCGCCGCGCCCCAGGTAGCCGCGGGCCAGGCCCACCCCCGCCAGGCACAGCTCGCCTGGCGTGCCGATCGGCACCAGCCGGTCGCCCTCGTCGACGACGTGCGCTTCGGTGTTGGGCAGCGGGGTCCCGATCGGCACGGTATCCCCCGCCTCGCCGGGCCGGTACCGCCACGCCGTCGCGTCGATGGAGCACTCGGTGGGGCCGTAGGTGTTGACGACCTCGACGTGCTTGCGGGCCAGCAACCCCTCGCACAGCGACGTCGGCAGCGGCTCGCCCGCCGAGCACACCACGCGCAGGGCCGTGCAGTCCTCCAGGCCGGGAGCGGCCACCACCAGGCGCAGCACCGACGGGACGAGCTGGAGGACGGTCACCCCGTGCTCCGCGACGGCGCCGAGCAGCACCGCGGGGTCGCGGTGCGCCTCGGGCGGGGCCATCACCACCGCGGCGCCGCACACCAGCGGCGCCAGGAACTCCCACACCGAGGCGTCGAACCCGGCCGGGGTCTTCTGGAGCACCCGTTCCCCCGGGCCCAGGCCCAGGGCCTCGACCGCCCACAGCACCCGGTTGCGCAGGCCCGCGTGGGTGATGACCACGCCCTTGGGGCGCCCGGTGGACCCCGAGGTGTACATGGCGTAGGCGGCGTCGGCACCCACCACGGCGGGCAGCGCGGCCCCGCCTCGGCCGTCCACCGGCGCAACCTCGACACCGGGCGGCAGCAGGGCGGCGGTGTCGTCGGACGCCACGGCCAGCCGGATGCCCGCGTCGGCCACCATCGCCGCCATCCGGCCCGGGTGGTCCAGCGGCAGCGGCACGTACACCGCACCCGCCCGCAGCACCGCGAGCACGGCGGTGGTCAGGTCGAGCCCGCGCGGCAGCACCACGCCGACGCACCCGCCGGTGGTGGCGCCGCGCTCGCGCAGGTACGCGGCGAGGCGGGCCGATCGCGCGTCAAGCTCCTGGTAGGTCAGGGTTTCCGCGCCCGCGACGACCGCCACGGCGTCCGGGGTGGACTGCGCCTGGGCCGCGAACAGCTCCGGCAGGCACTGCTCGGGGCGCGGGAGCGCGGTGCGGTTCCACCCATCGAGCAGTTCCCGGTCGCGCTCCCCGAGCAGGTCGACCGCCGCCACCGGGGTGCCCGGGTCGGTGATCAGCCCGTCGAGCAGCCGGGTCAGCGCCGTCGCCATGCGGTCGACGGTCTCCCGGTCGAACAGGGCCGTGGGGTAGGCGAACCGGCCCGCCACGCCGCCGTCGGGCCGTTCCACCAGGGTCAGCGCCAAGTCGAGCCCGACCCCGGCGGGCGGCACGGGGTGCGGCGCGGACGCCACCCCCGGCAGCCGCAGCACCTGCTCGGTGTCCAGGGCGAACGACACCTGGTGCACCGGGTGGCGCGACGGGTCCGGCGTGCGGTCCAACGCGGACACCACCTGGTCGAACGGCACGCCCTGGTGCTCGAAGGCGTCCAGGGCGACCTCGCGGACCCGGTCGAGCACCACGCTGAACGACGGCGCCCCGGACAGGTCCGCCCGCAGCACGATCGTGCCGGAGAACAACCCGACCAGGCCCTCCAGCTCCACCAGGTCCCGCCCGGCCACCGCCACCCCCACGGCGACGTCGGTGCGCCGGGCGTAGCGGGCGAGCAGCACCTGGAACACGGCCAGGTACGCCATGAACGAGGTGACCCCCGCGCCCCGGGCCACGAGCCGCACCGCGTGCGCCACGTCGGCGGGCACGGCGAACTCCACGACCGCGCCCGCGGGCTCCCACACCGGGGGCCGCCGCCGGTCCAGGGGCAGCTCCAGCGGCTCCACCCCCGCCAGCCGCGCCCGCCACCACGCCACGCCCTCGGTGTCCGGCGCGCTCTCCCACACCTCCCGCTGCCAGGCCGCGTAATCGGTGTACTGCAAGGGCAGGTCCGGCAGCGGCGAGGGCAGCCCCAGCGCGAACGCGGCGTAGCACTCCCCCAGCTCGCGCAGCACCACGCCCCACGACCAGCCGTCCACGGCGATGTGGTGCACGGCGATCAGCAGCACCGACACCGCCTGGTCCACCCGCGCCAGCACCGCCCGCCACGGCGGCCCGGTCCGCAGGTCGAACGGCGCCCCCAGCAGTTCACGCTCGACGGCGGCGAGGTCGGCGGCCACGACGGCGGTGAAGTCCACGCCGACCAGCTCGTCGACCACCTGCACGGGCGAGCCGCTGAGCGCGTCGTAGCGCGTGCGCAGCACCTCGTGCCGCTCGGCCACCTCCGCGAACGCCGCCGCCAGCACGAACTCGTCCACCGGCCCCGACAGCCGGAACGCCCGCACCGACACGTGCTCGGGAGCCCCGCCGCGCACCTGCTCCACGAACCACAACCGCTCCTGCCCGAAGGACAGCGGAGCCCCGACCTCCATGCGGACACCCCTCCCGGCAGCCGGCGTCCCCTCCAGGCTCGCAACCGCCTGCCGCACCGGGGAGGGAAGAACACGCAACCCTCGACACCGCCTGCGCGCTCCCGCGACGAGGACGCGAGCGCGTGAGCATCGCGCGGTGAACCCGGCGCAGCGGACTACCACCGGTTTCCCTTGCTTCGGTTTCGGTTCTGCGGTCGATTTGGAGAGCCATTGGTTATCTTGATAAGAGATAGTTGAAACTCAACTCAGCTGTTGTGGCACGTGGAGTCCGGCCGCACCAGGTGCCGCACGAGGCGATATGGACGTCCGCGGCCGGACCGCTGCCGCCCGAGCACGCCGAGGCCGTGCTCGGCACCCACCAGGCCGGGTTGGACACCGGGAACGCGCTGCCGGAGCGGCGAGCGCGGTGACGGGCGCCTGCTGAGTCCACTCCGGACGCCGCACGGGTTCGACCGGGCAGGCGGGGGTTACCCGCCGGGCCGGTCGGGTAGCCACGGCCCATGACCACCCCGTTGAAGGCCCTCGCCCTCGTGTGCACGCTCACCCCCTCCCCCGCCGAGTCCAGCAGCCAGCTCATGGCGACGCAGGTGCTCGACGCGCTCGCCGAGCACGGCGTCACCGGCGAGGCGGTGCGCGTGGTCGACCACGACGTCAAGCCCGGCGTGCTGGTGGACATGGGCGAGGGCGACGAGTGGCCCGCGATCCGGGCGAAGCTGCTCGCGGCGGACATCCTCGTGGTGGCCACCCCGACCTGGGTGGGCCACCTGAGCAGCGTGTGCGCGCGGGTGCTGGAGCGGCTGGACGGCGAGCTGTCCGAGACCGACGACGAGGGCAGGTTGCAGACCTACGGCAAGGTCGCCGTCGCGGCGGTCGTGGGCAACGAGGACGGCGCGCACAAGATCACCGCCGACCTGTTCCAGGCGCTCAACGACGTCGGCTTCACCGTCTCGGCCCAGGGCGCGACGTACTGGAACGGCGAGGCGATGCACGGCACCGACTACAAGGACCTCGACGAGACCCCGGAGGCCGTCGCGAGCACCACCAAGGCGCTGGCGGCCAACGCGGTGCACCTCGCCCGGCTGCTCAAGGGCTCCAACTACCCGGGCGAGTAGGCCACCGGCCTGGCGGTTTGCCGGTCCGCCCCGAAGGGGTACACCGGTGGTACCACCGAGCCCGGGAGGCCCACCGTGACCGCACCGAACGAGCAGCCCGAGGCGGGGTTGGACCAGGTCATCGACCTCTACGAGGACGAGCTGCGCGAGGTGCCCGAGCCCTGAGGGCGCGGGCACCCCACGCCGCGGCTCAGTCGCAGAGCAGCAGCGACAGACCGCTCTGCTCCAGCAGCTCGACCTCCTCGACCGCGGTGGCGGGCAGTTCTTGCAGGGCCAGGACGGTGTCCACTCGTGCTCCCATCGTGGGTTCCCCTCACCGCTGGTCGGTGAGGACGGGTCGGGCGGGGGCGGGCTCGGTGAGGAAGGGCAGGAAGGGGCGGGTGGGGTCGAGCGCGCAGGCCACGGCCAGCAGCACCCCCGCCGTCCCGGTCGCGAGGTCCATGGACAGCCGCAGCAGCCGGGTGCCCGGGAACGCCGCGCCGCCTGCGAACGGCACCGCGTGCCAGCCGAGTGCGTCGACGTGGCGGTCCACGGGTCCACCCGCGATGGCCAGCGCCGCCAGCAGGCCCGCGCGCCCGTCGAACAGGCCGGGGTGCACCACCATCTCCGGGCGGCAGGCGGCGAGCAGGCCCGGCAGCGCGGCGGCGAAGGCGGGCAGGTGGCGGGCCAGTTCCCGCACGACCAGGGCGATGCCCGCGCTGCCCGTCCACAGGTAGGGCAGCGCCCGGGTGCCGTCGCGGACCTGGAGCGAGCCGCCGGGCCCCGGTGTGCAGCGGGCCAGGTCGCGGTCGAGCGCGGTGGCGGCGAAGTCGAGCCAGGCACGGTCGCCGGTGCGCTCGAACAGGCGGGTGAACAGCAGCGCGGGGCCTGCCCAGCCGTGGCCGAGACCGGCGGGGCCGTCCGCGGCGCGCTCCCCCGCCCGGTCGAGCACGTCGAGCAGGCGGGTGGCGGTGGGCAGCGGGTCGTGGCCGAGGTGCAGCAGGTTGAGCCCGATCCCGGCCAGGCCGCTGTGCAGGCCGGGGTCGTCGGTGGTGGCCCGGGCCGCGCGGTCGACGAGGTCGTCGGCGAGGTCGCGGTGGCCGAAGCGGTGCAGGACGTGGGCGATGCCGTGGGCGCCGTCGTAGAGGCCCGGCCGGGTGGGTGGGGTGCGGCGCACCGCGTCGACCAGCCACCGCTCGTGCTCGGGGTGTCGTCCGGCGCCTGCGAGGTCGAGCGCGTGCAGGACGCCCGCGGCGCCGTGGTCGAGGGTGAGGCCCGCGGTGGCGAACTGGGCGGGGTCGCCGGGGAACAGCCGGTCGCGCCGGTGCGGGGTGGCGCTGGCGAGGACGGCGGTGGCGAGGTCCCCCGGCACGAACGGGGCGGGCTCCGGCGGCGGGGCCAGCGCCCGCCGGATGCCGCTCAGGTACCCGGCGGGCAGCGGGAAGCGCGCGCCCACCGCGGCCAGGTGCCGGTCGAGCAGCGCCGGGGCGAGGTCGAGCACGGGCGCCAGCGGCAGGAACGCCCACAGCCGCAGCACCGCCAGCGCGTGCCCGTCCGGGTCCTCGAGCGCGTGGAACCCGGGTGCGCCCAGCCCCGCCGGTCGGGTGCCGTCCCCGGCCTGCTCGAAGTCGACGAGCCCGACCGCGCCGGTGTCGTCGACCAGGATGTTGCGCGGGTGCAGGTCGCCGTGGACGATCCCGCGCGCGTGGACGGCAGCGGCGATGTCCGCCACGCGGTCGAGGACCGCCAGCGCCCGGCGGGTGTAGTCGGCGACGTCGTCCGGGGACGCCTCGCGGGTGAGCGGGTGGTGCGCGGCGACCCACTGGGAGAAGGGGCGCCCGGGCAGGTGCTCGACGGCGAGGTAGTGGTGCTCCCACACCTGGAAGCGCTCCAGCAGCTCGGGGACGCCGTCGACGCCGCTCAGCGCGCGCAGCGCGGCCTCCTCGCGGTCCAGGCGGGTGACCGCGTCGGTGCCGTCGCGGTCGAGGCCGCTGTGCGGGCGGGCTTCCTTGAGCACCACGCGGGTCCCGCCGCGCCGGGCGAGGTAGACGCCGCCGCCGTTGGAGAAGTGCAGGGCGCGCTCGACCGGGTACGGGAACTCGGTGCGCCGCTCCCGCGCGGCCAGGTCCGCGCTCAGGCAGTCGGGCACGGCCACCCACTCCGGCGGGTGGAAGCCGGTGCCGCGCTCGTCGGGCACCAACCGGCCGTCCGGGGCCTGGATGGCCGGGACCCGGCGGCCGCCCTGCTCGACCCAGCGCGGGGCGAAGGCGCCGTAGCGCACGTGCAGCGGCCCGGCGCCGTGGCGCAGGTCGCTGAGCACGGTCGGCCCCGCCTCACCCGCCAGCTCGTCGCCCAGCCGGGCGAGGACGTGGGCGAGGTGCGCGTCGTCGCGGGGGTAGACCGCGACCAGCTTGCCGCTGGCGGAGCGGTCGGCGTACTTGCCGTTGCGCACCAGGTGGGCCGTTTCCGACCGCAGGTGCTTGAACGCGGTGCCGTGGTGGGCGCAGTACCGGTGCACCGCGGCCAGGACGCGGCGCAGGTTCTCCCGGGTGGCCGAGACGTGCACCTTCCAGCCCTGGTCGGGCAGCGCGGCGCCCTCGGGGAGCAGGAACCGCCAGTCCACCGACCGACGCTCGACCCACCCGGCGGGGAGGGGGGCGACGACGGCGAGGTCGTCGAGGTCCACCCGGTCGTAGAACACCGGGTCGGCGTGGCAGAACTCCCCGTACCGGCGCGCGGTCGCATCTCGCACCGGGCGAGTCGAGCACACCCGTCCCACCGGCGCAGGCGCTGTCATGCCATGGGGTGAACCGCGGCGGGTGAACCGACGTCGGTGGTGCCCGTTAGAGGACGCGGGCGAGGTCCGGGAGGGCGTCGGCGCCGTGCGGGACGAGGACGACGCTGGTGGCGCCCGCGGCGAAGCGGGCGGCGACGCGGTCGCGCACCTGCTCGGCGGTGCCCGCCAGGGACAGCTCGGCCACCCAGGCGGCGGGCATGGTCGTGGCGAACTCATCGGATCCCGCGCAGGAGCGGCGGAACTCGCGCAGCTCGTCGGCGAAGGGCAGCGGCCGCAGGTGCGGCGCCCACGCGGGCTCCCCCACCGCGGCCAGCGCCGGGCGCACCGCGGCCACGGCGTCGGCCGCGCTGTCGGCCACCACGGCCACGTCGTAGGTCACCACGTGCTCGACCGGGCCCGCGTGCCCGCGCGAGCGCTCGACGTAGGGCGGGGTGGCGGGCTCGGCGAGCAGGATGCCGTCCGCGACCCGCCCGGCCAGCTCCAGCGACCGGGGTCCGCGCACGCCCAGCACCACCGGCGGCACGACCTCGGGCAGCTCGTCGAGGACGACGCCCTCGACGTCGACGTACTCCCCCGCGGCCGGGCCGGGTTCGCCGCGCAGCAGCGCGCGCACGGCGGCGGTGTGCTCGCCCAGCAGCGTGAGCGGGCTGCGCCGCCAGGCGCCCACCTGCCGCATCCAGTCCGGCATGCCGTGGCCGATGCCCGCGGTGACGCGGCCGGGGAACAGCTGGGCGAGGGTGGCCAGCTCCATCGCCGCGAACGCGGCGTTGCGCGCACCCGCGGGCAGGATGCCCACCCCGACGCGGATCCGCGAGGTCACCGCCAGCACCGCGGAGGCCTGGGCGACCCCGCCGCGGAACCCCAGGTCCTCCACCACCCACAGCTCGTCGAAGCCCAGTTCCTCGGCGCGGCGCGCGAACGGGAGCACCTGCGCCGCAGGCAGGTCGCGCGGGACCACGAGGCCGATCGAACGCGCTGTCTCAGCCACCACAGCCGGTTTCCCTCCGCCGATCCCGGTCAGCCCACCCCCGGACCGACCTCGTCCGGACACCGGCAGCATGGCAGAGGGGCCGCGGTGGGGGACCGACCCGGCTCAGGCCGCGGACGGGCAGGTGGGCCGGGAGCAGCTGCACCCGATGGAGGCCCAGACGGTCTTGCCGCGCCCGCTGCGGTCGGCGCCCCAGCGCCCCACCGAGGAGATCATCGCCAGCCCGCGCCCGCGCAGCCGGTCGAGGCGGCCGATGACCGGGCGGGGCAGCTCCGCGGAGCGGTCGTCGACCTCCACCCGCACGGTGTGGGTGTCGCGGTCGTGGTGGATGCGGAACCCGGTGACCCCGCCCGCGTGGTCGAGGGCGTTGGCCACCAGCTCGACGCAGGCGGTCAGGACCGACTCGTGGGTGGCGTCCCCGGCGCCCTGGAGCCGCTCGGCGACGACCTGGCGCAGCTCGGCCGCCGACCCGGTGGTGGGGAGCCAGGAGCCGCCCGGGGGTGGGGGCGCACCCGGCCCGCTGTTCGATCCGCCGCTGTCCATTCCGCCTCCGCTCAGCGATCACCGGGTGCGTACCCCGCGCCGTCCTGGCGAAAACCAGACACCCCCGGACACCGCAGGCGAAACCAGTTCCGGGGCCGGGGGGCGTCGGCGGTGCGGCGCTCCCCGGCCGGGTCAGTAGGAATCGCGGATCCGGGCGTCGACCGTCCGGCCCCGCAGGAAGTCGAGGTCCGCGCCGGTGTCGGCGCCGGTGACGGTGGCGACGTAGAGCTGCTCCCAGCCGCGGGTGGGCTTGGCGAGGGCGTCGGTGAACGCCGCGGGCGGGGTGCGCGCGGCCAGCTCCTCGTCGGTGAGGTCGACCTCGATCCGGCGGGCGGGCACGTCCAGGGTGATCCGGTCGCCGGTGCGCACCAGGGCCAGCGGGCCGCCCGCGGCGGCCTCGGGCGCCACGTGCAGCACGACCGTGCCGTAGGCCGTGCCGCTCATCCGGCCGTCGCAGACGCGCACCATGTCGCGCACGCCCTGGCGCAGCAGCTTCTCCGGGATGGGCAGGTTGCCGACCTCGGGCATGCCCGGGTAGCCGCGGGGGCCGCAGCCGCGCAGCACCAGCACGGTGTCGGCGTCGACGTCGAGGTCCGGGTCGTCGATGCGGGCGTGCAGGTCCTCCACCGAGTCGAAGACCAGGGCGCGGCCGGTGTGCACGAGCAGCTCGGGGGTGGCCGCGGCGGGCTTGACGATGGCGCCGTCCGGGGCGAGGTTGCCGCGCACGACCGCGATGCCCGCCTCGGCGATCAGCGGCTCGGCGCGGGTGCGGATCACCTCGTGGTCGAAGATCTCCGCGTCCGCGACGTAGTCGACCAGGGGCTTGCCGGTGACGGTGATCGCGGCCGGGTCCAGCAGGTCGACGACCTGGTTCAGCACGGCGGGCAGGCCCCCGGCGCGGTGCAGGTCCTCCATCAGGAACCGGCCCGCGGGTTGCAGGTCCACCAGCAGCGGGACGCCCGCGCCGATCCGGTCGAAGTCGTCGAGGGCCAGCTCGACGCCCAGGCGCCGGGCGATCGCGATGAGGTGCACGACGGCGTTGGTCGACCCGCCGATGGCGGCCAGGGTGACGATCGCGTTGTGGAAGGACTCGGCGGTGAGCACCTGGCTGGGCCTGCGGTCCTCGGTCACCATCTCCACGGCGAGCCTGCCCGTCTCGTGGGCGCGGGCCAGCAGCCTGCTGTCCGGGGCGGGCAGTCCCGCGGTGCCGGGCAGGGTGGTGCCCAGCGCCTCCGCGAGCAGGCCCATGGTGGACGCGGTGCCCATGGTGTTGCAGTGCCCGCGGCTGCGGATCATGCACGACTCGGACTCGCGGAACGACCCCGGCGGCAGGTTGCCCGCCCGCACCTCCTCGCTCAGCCGCCACACGTCGGTGCCGCACCCCAGCGGCTTGCCGCGGAAGGTGCCGGTGAGCATCGGCCCGCCGGGCACCACCACCGCGGGCAGGTCGACCGAGGCGGCGGCCATCAGCAGCGACGGGATCGTCTTGTCGCAGCCGCCCAGCAGCACCACCCCGTCGACCGGGTTGGCCCGCAGCATCTCCTCGGTGGCCATCGCGGCCATGTTGCGCCACAGCATCGCCGTGGGGCGCATCTGCGACTCGCCCAGCGACACCACCGGCATGTTCAGCGGCACACCGCCCGCCGCCCAGACCCCCTGCCGCACGGCGTCGGCGAGCTCGTCCAGGTGGGAGTTGCAGGGGGTCAGGTCGGAGGCGGAGTTGGCGATCGCGATCTGCGGCTTGCCGGTGAACGCGTCGTCGGGGACGCCGCGGCGCATCCAGGCGCGGTGCAGGTAGGTGTTGCGGTCGTCGCCTGCGTACCAGGCCGAGCTGCGGAGCGGCACGGGGGTCTCCCGGGGGTGCGAGGGGGCGGGGAACCGCTCAGCGGGAGCGGGTGATGGTGTCGAAGTCGGGGAAGGCGGCGGCCAGCGGGTCGCCGGTGAACTCGCCCACCCAGCCCTCGGTGTCGTGGAAGAAGCGGATCGCCTGGAAGTGCGGCGAGGTGCCCATGTCGAACCAGTGGGTCGTGCTCGCGGGGACGCTGATGAGGTCGCCCGGCTCGCAGAGCACGGCGTGCACCTTGCCGTCGGCGTGCAGGTAGAAGACACCGCTGCCCTGGGCGAAGAAGCGGTCCTCGTCGTCGGCGTGGGTGTGCTCGGCGAGGAACTTGGCCCGCGCCGCGGCGGCGGTCTCCGCCGGGGCGCCCGGGACCAGGCCCATGGCGTCGACCAGGGTGTAGCCCTCGGCCTCGGTGACCCGGGCGACCTGGGGGGCGTAGGCGGCGAGGATGTCCTCCGCGGTCGGGGCGTCGGGCAGGGGCACCAGGTCCCAGCGCTCGAAGCGGACGCCGAGGGCCTTCAGCTCCGCCTCGATGGCGGCCGGGTCCTCGGTGCGCAGCAGCTCGGTGGTGGGGTCGGTGTCGGGCCAGGTGAGCAGGAGGGTCATGGCGTCGCCGTCCCGGGTGCGGTGGTGAGGGTGAAGTGCGTGAGCCAGTCCAGGCATTCGAGGCGGTGGCGGGCCTGGGCGAGGTCCGCGCCCCAGGCGTAGGTGCCGTGGCGGGCGACGACCAGGGCGGGGGTGTCGGGGCGGAAGCCGGCCTCGAACGCCTCGCCCAGCTCCCGCATGTCCTGGGAGTTCGCGACGACCGGCACGACCACCTCGTCGCCGTGCGCCGCGCGGCCGAAGCCCTTGAGCATCTCCAGGTCGCGCAGCGGGATGCCGGACGGCCAGCGCTCGGCGGCGGCCACCGGGGCGTGGGAGTGCACGTGCACCACCGCGCCCGCCCCGGACACCGCGGCGATGCGGGCGTGCAGGGCCGCCTCGGCCGAGGGGGTGCCCGGCGACAGCGCGGCTCCCGCCCCGTCGACCAGCACGACGTCCTCGGGGCCCAGCTCGCCCTTGTCGAGGCCGCTGGCGGTGACGGCCAGCCGCAGGGGGTCGCGGTCGAGCACCACGGACAGGTTGCCGGAGGTGCCGCGCATCCACCCCAGCGCGGCGTAGCGCGCCGCCTCCGCGGCCAGCAGCGCCCCCGCGAGGTGCAGGTCCGGGTCGGTGGTGGCGGTCATGCTGCCTCCTCGTAGCGGGACAGGGCGGTCGGGGCGAACGGGCCGCGGTCGGTGACGACGGTGGTGACGAAGCGGGGCGGGGTGATGTCGAAGGCCGGGTAGAGGCCGTCGACCGCCGGGTCGACCACGCCCGCCGCGTCCAGCAGCTCGGCGGCGGGCCGGTGCTCGATCGGCACGTCCGCGCCGGTGCGGGTGGTGGGGTCGGGCGCGCGGACCATCGCCAGGTACGGCACGTCGAAGGCGTGCGCGGCCACGGCCAGGCCCAGCGTGCCGACCTTGTTCACCACGTGCCCGTCGGCGGTGACCCGGTCGGCGGCGGTGACCAGGGCGTCGACCCGGCCGGAGGCCAGCAGCGCCGCGCCGGTGCCGTCGGTGACGAGCGTCGTCGGGACGCCCATCTCCGCCAGGGTCGGCGCGGTGAGGCGGGCGCCCTGGCGGTAGGGCCGGGTCTCGGTGCAGAACACCGAGAGGTCCTTGCCCTGCGCGCGCATCCCCTCCACCAGGCCGATCAGGTAGAAGTCGGCCCAGCAGTGGGTCAGCAGCGCGGCGCCATCGGGCAGCAGGGCGGCGGCGTGCGAGCCGAGCACGCGGCTGCGCTCCCGGTACCGGGCGTCGGCGGCGGCCGCGGCGGCCCGCGCCGAGCCGACCAGGTCCCGGTAGTCCACACCGGACAGCACGAGGTCGACGGCCTCACCGATGTGGTTGTTGGTGGGCCGGGTCGCGACCAGCCTGCGCCCGGCCCGCTCCATCGCGGCCCGCGGGTCCGGTGTGGACACCGCGGTGCGGGCGGCGAGCGCCATCCCCCACGCGGCGGCGAAGTACGGGCCGGAGGACTGGGTGACCATGTCCTCGATCGCCCGCGCCACGTCCTCCACGGTGGTGCAGAGCACCCACGTGCGCCGGTGCGGGAAGACCCGGCGGTCCAGGATGCGCACGCCGTCCTCGGCGGGCAGCACGCTGTCCGCGAGCACCGGGCCCGCCAGGGCGGTCATCAGCCGACCCCGGCCGGGACCGGGGCGAGGCCGCGCAGCACCAGGTGCGCGGGCACCGGCGGCACCTCGCCCGCGGGCGCCTCGAACACCACCTCGGCGCCGTCGCGCGACACCTCGCGGAACCCGCCCATCCGGTAGGTCACGTACATCATCCGGTTGCGGTCGGTCTCGACGAAGTCGGCGTGCAGGCGCACCCCCGCGGCGGCGGCCAGGCGCTGCACCTCGCCCATGAGCACCGTGCCGACCCCGCGCGACATGACCCGGCAGGACATCAGCAGCAGCTTGAGCGTCCACACCTCGGCGCCGCGCTCGACCAGGGCCAGCCCGATCGTGCCGTAGGAGCCGTACTTGTCTGTCAGCCCGGCCACCAGCAGCAGGTGGTCGGCGGAGCGGCGCAACCGGTCGAGCTCGGCGTAGGAGAACGTGCGGCCGGTGGTGTTGAGCTGGTGGGTGCGCACCGTCAGCTCCTCGGCGCGCTTGAGGTCGTCGGTGGTGGCCTCGGAGATGGTGAAGACCATGTCCAGGGTCGCCAGGAACTCCTCCGACGTGCCCGCGAAGTCCTCGGCGGCCTGGTCGCGCTCGATGCCCGCCCGGTACATCTCCCGGCGCTGGCGGGACTCGTCGGTGACGAACGCGGGGGTGAACGCGGGCAGGTCGGGCAGGCCCGCGGCGTCGAGCGCGTCGTAGCAGCGCACGCCCGGGACGCCCGCGGCGACCTCCTCGCGCTCGAAGGGCTGGTCGTCGACGAAGGCGAACGCGTCCAGGCCCAGGTTCAGCGCCGCCGCGATGGCCCGCACCGACTCGGCCTTGGAGCCCCAGTGCACCTGCGGGAACAGGAACAGCTCCGCGATGCCCAGCTCGGTGAGCTTGGCCAGCGCGGTGGCGCGGTCGTTGCGGGAGGCCACCGAGTGCAGGACGCCGCGCCGGTCCAGCTCGCGGATCGCGGCGAGGACGTCCGCGCGCGGGGTGACCGCGGCGTCCTCCAGCAGCACCCCGTCCCACAGCGTGTTGTCGAGGTCCCAGACCACGCACTTGACGGGCTTGTCGGTCGCGGGCACGGTGCTCACCTTCCTGTGCTCAGCAGCGGTGCGGCGAGGTCGGGCAGCCTGCGCCGGTCCTGGCGGACCAGGTCGGCGATGACGACCTGCTGGACCTGGGTGGAACCCTCGATGATCTCCATGACCTTCGCGTCGCGGAAGTACCGCGCCGCGGGGTGGCCGTCGAAGCAGCCCGAGGCGCCGTGCAGCTGCACGGTCTCGGTCGCGGCCCGGTTGGCCGCGGTGGAGGCGAAGTACTTGGCCATCCAGGTCGCGGTGGGCGCGGACAGGTCGTTGGCCTGGCGCAGCGCGCCAGCCTGGCGCAGCAGCAGCCGCGACGCGGTGACCTCGGTGGCGATGTCGGTGACCAGGCGGCGGACGAGCTGGTGGTCGGCGATCAGCGCCCCGCCCTGGCGGCGGCTGCCGGTGTGGGCGAGCGCGGCGTCCAGGCAGGCCTGCGCGATGCCCACGCACCCGGCGGCCACGCTGTAGCGGCCCAGCTCCAGCGCCGTGGTGGCCACGGTCGGGAAGCCCCGGCCCTCCGGCCCCAGCACGGCGGTGGCGGGCACGCGGGCCCCGGACAGGCGCACCTGGCCCATCAGGCCGCCGCGGGTGCCCAGGACGCCGTCGATCGGCACGACCTCGACGCCCGGGGTGGTGCGCGGCACCAGGAAGGCGGTGATGCCGCCCGGGGTGCGCGCGAAGACCAGCAGCAGGTCCGCGATGAGCGCCATGCTGATCCAGGTCTTCACCCCGGTGAGGGCGTAGCCGCCGTCGACGGGTTCGGCGGTGGTCTCCAGGCCCGTCGGGTCGCTGCCCGCGCCCGGCTCGCTCAGGGCGAGCGCGCCCAGGGCGTCGCCCGCGGCGAGCCGGGGCAGCCACTCGGCGCGCTGGTCGTCGGTGCCCCAACGCTGCACGGCGTCGGACACCATGCCGTGCACGGTGAGCAGGGTGCGGGTGGACGAGCAGCCGCGCGCGACCTCCTCGTGCAGCACGCCCAGGCGCACCTGGTCCAGGCCCGTGCCGCCGAACCCCGGGGCGACGGTGGCGCCGAGGTGGCCCTCGGCGGCGAGGGCGCGCACCAGCTCGGCGGGCACGGCGCTGTCCTGGTCGATGGCCGCCGCGCGCGGGGTGACCTCGCGCTCGACGAACTCCCGCACCCGGGCGGTGTCCTGCGCCCTCGTGGTCAGGGTGGCGGCCCCCGCGTCAGGAGACATTGCGGGCCACCAGTGCGGTGATCGCGTCCACGCTGCGGAAGTTGTCGCGCTCCAGGTCGTCGTTGCCGATGCGGAAGGCGAACTCCTGCTCGACGAAGACCACCAGCTGCATGGCGAACAGCGAGTTCACCAGGCCCGCCTCGAAGATGTCCTCGTCGTCGGCGAGGTCGGCGGGCAGGCGGCCGTCGAGGAAGGCGCGGACGCGGGACTTGATGTCGGTGGTGGAGAGGGTGGCGGTCATGGTCAGGCTCCCTGGGTCTGGACCGGGCGGGGGGTGGGGGTGGCGCGCGGGGCGCTGCCGTAGTCGTGGAAGCCCTGGCCGGACTTGCGGCCGAGCAGGCCCGCGGAGACCATCGTGCGCAGCAGCGGGCAGGGCCGGTACTTCGAGTCGGCGAAGCGCTCGTGCAGCACCTCCAGGCTGTGCAGGATGGTGTCGAGGCCGATGAGGTCCGCGGTGGCCAGCGGGCCCATCTCGTGCCCGAAGCAGCCGCGGAACAGGTCGTCGATGTCGCGGGCGGAGGCGATGCCCTCGCTGTAGGCGAAGACGGCCTCGTTGACGGTGAGCATGAGGACCCGGTTGGAGACGAAGCCGGGCGAGTCCTTGACCTGGATCGCGCGCTTGCCCGCGGTGGCCAGCACCGCCTTGACCGCGTCGATCGTGGCCTGGGTGGTGTGCCAGCCGGGGATCAGCTCGACCACGGGCTTGAGCGGCACCGGGTTCATGAAGTGCACGCCCACCACCTGCTGCGGGCGGCCGGTCACCGCGGCCACGTCGGTGATGGGGAAGCAGGAGGTGTTCACCACGAAGATGGCGTCCGGGCCGCAGACCCGGTCCAGCTCGCGGTGCACGGCCTGCTTGGCCTCCCACCTCTCCGAGACGTTCTCCACGACCAGCGACGCCGTGGCCAGCGCCCCGAGGTCGGTGGTGGTGGTGATGCGGCCCAGCACCTCGTCGACGTCGTGGGTCGGCAGGTGCGGGGCGACGACCCGCTGGAAGCGCACCGCCCGCCCGATCTCCTCGCGCGCGGTGGCCAGGGCGTCCGCGCTGATGTCGACGAGCACGACGTCGTGGCCCGCCTGCGCGAGGTCCTGGGCCACCCCCGTCCCGATGGTGCCCGCTCCGACGACGCCGATCATGCTGCACTCCCCGTGTTCTCGGTGCTGTTCTTGTCGCTGTCGCTGTCGCTGTCGCTGCCGGTGACCTCGGTGCCGCCCGCGCCGTCCAGGCGCGCCCAGTCGACCCGCAGGCCCGCTGTCCACAAGCGACCGAGGGCGGTCAGCAGCGCGGCGGTGCCGGTCCCGGCGCCCGCCGCGGTCAGGGTGGGCTGGACCCGGGCGAGGCGGGGCCGGTCGCAGGCCGGGTGGTGGCGGGCGTAGGCGGTCAGGCCCTCGCCGGGGCCCAGCTCCAGGGCCACCGGGTCGACGTCGCGCCACAGGGCGCCCAGGCCCGACAGCAGCTCGACCGGGTGGGTCAGGTGACGGGCCCAGTAGTCCGGGTCGGTGGCCTGCGCCGCGGTGGCCCAAGTGCCGGTGACGTTGGCGGCCAGCCGGGTGCGCGGGGCGGACAGGGTGGCGTTGCCGGTGATCCACGCGCGCAGCTCGGCGGCCAGCGGGGCCATGGTGCGGGTGTGGAAGCCGTGCCGGGCGCCGACCCGCTGGAACGGCACGCCCGCGTCGGTGAGCCGCACCGCCAGCTCGGCCACGGCGGCCGCGGGCCCGCCGACGACGGTCTGGTGCGGGCCGGTGACGGCGCTGACGTCCACCGCGTCGCCCAGCCACGGCTCCACCTCGGCGCGCGGGGCGGCGACGGCGAGCATGCCGCCCTCGGGCAGCTCCTCGATCCGCTCGGCCCGCCAGCTCACCAGGCGCAGGGCGTCCTCGGGGGTGAGCACCCCGGCGGCGCAGGCCGCGGCGTACTCGCCCAGGCTGTAGCCCAGCACCGCCTCCGGCACCAAGCCCCAGGAGCGCAGCAGCTCGGCGGTGGCGTGCTCCACGACGAACACCGCGGGCTGGCCCAGGCGGGTGTGCGAGAGCGGGCCCTGCGGCACCTCGCGGGCGGCCAGCATCGCGCGCAGGTCGCCCGCCGGGGCGGCGGGCGGCGCGGGCGGGCGCACCAGCAGCTCGCGCAGCTCGTCGCCGAGCGGGCCCAGCGCGGCGAAGCAGCGCTCGGCGGCGGCGCGGAACACCGGCTGGGTGGTGTGCAGGTCCCAGGCCATGCCGGGGAACTGCTCCCCGACACCGCTGAACAGCAGCGCCAGCGGGCGCTCGGCGGCGGGGTGCTTGCCCTCCAGCCCGCGGCCCCTGCGCAGCGCGGCGACCGCCTGGTCGACGTCGTGGCAGGCCAGCGCGCCGCGGTACGGGCCGTGGTCGCGGGACCGCAGCTCGCGGGCCAGCTCGGCCACGCCGCCGGGGTCGGACCCCAGCCGGTCGAGCACGGCCGCGCGGGCGGCGGGCAGCCCCGCGGCGTCGGCGGCCGACCAGACGAGCAGGTCGGTGGTGCGGGCGATCGTGCTGGTCACGGCTGTGCCCCTTCCGCGGTGACGCCGAGCCGCGCGCGCAGGAAGCCCAGCACGGCGGCGCGGTCCTCGACGAGGTTGAAGTGGCCCGCCCCGATGACCCGGGTCACGCACTCCCCCGTGGTCAGCTCGCCCCAGCGGCCCAGCGCCGCCTCGTCGACGTACCGGTCGCCGGAGCCGCACAGCGCGGTGACGGGGCAGTCCAGCGGCGGGCGCTCGGTGAACCGGTAGCCCTCGCAGGCGGCGAAGTCGGCGCGCAGCACCGGCAGCAGCAGCGCCAGCAGGTCCGGGTCGGCGCACACCGCGTCCGGGATGCCGCCGTAGGCGCGAACCCGCGCGAGGAACTCCGCGTCGGGCAGGTGGGCGATGCGCGGGTCGAGGTCGGGCACCTGCGGGGGCAGCGACCCGGACGCGACCAGGTGCGCGGGCGGGGTGGGCAGCCGGTGGGCGACCTCGTAGGCCAGCACCGCGCCCATGCTGTGCCCGAACAGCGCGACCGGCAGGTCCGCGCCCAGCCCGGCGGTGGCCGCGGTGAGCTCGTCGGCGAGCACGTCGACGTCGGTGACCGGCGGCTCGGTGAACCGGGACTCGCGGCCGGGCAGCGCGGCGATGCACACCTCGACGTCCGGGGCCAGCTCGGCGATCCAGCGGGCGAACGACGACGGGCCCGCGCCCGCGTGCGGGACGCACACCAGGCGCAGCGCGGCGCCGGGCCGGGGCTTGGGGCGGCGCAGCCAGGGCGAGGCGGTGGCGGCGGGGGTCACGACACCGCTCGCACGGCGTGGCGCCCGACGGTGAGCGACCCCAGGACCTCGGCCACCCTGGCCAGCTCGTCCTCGGTGTTGTAGTAGTGCGGGGAGATCCGCAGCAGGCTGCTGATCCCCCGGTCGCGCATGTCGGCGCAGGCGGCGTTGGCCAGGCACACCCAGGTGTTGACCCCGGCCCTGGCCAGCTCGGCGCGCACCAGCTCGGCGGCGTGGCCGTGCACGGTGACCGCGACGGTGGCGCAGCGCTCGCGGCCGCGGTCCTCCACGGTGGTGCCGGGGATGCCCGCGAGGTCGGCGCGCAGCCGCTCGCCCAGGGCGCGGACCCGGGCCCAGGTGTGCTCCACCCCCCAGGCCAGGGCGTAGTCGACGGCCACGCCCAGGCCGATGCGGGCGGCCGCGTTGGTCTCCCAGGTGTCGAAGCGGCGGGCGGCGGGGGCGTAGCGGTAGCCGACGCCGTCCCACTCCACCCCGTCGAGGCCCACGGTGGCGGGCGCCAGGGTCTCGGCGAAGTCGCGGCGGGCGTAGAGGAAGCCGGTGCCGCGCGGGCCGCGCAGGAACTTGCGGCCGGAGCCGACCAGCAGGTCGCAGCCGATGGCGGCGACGTCGACCGGCAGCTGGCCGACCGACTGGCTGCCGTCGACCAGGTAGGGCACGCCGAACTCGCGGGCCAGCGCGCCGATCGCGGCCACCGGGTAGACCAGCCCGTCGTGCATGGGGATGTGGGTCATGGCGATGAGCCCGACCCGCTCGTCGAGCCGGTCGCGCAGGTCGGCCAGGTCGACCAGGCCGTCGGCGCCGACCGGCAGCACCTCCAGCCGGATGCCCGCGCGGTCGGCGAGCTGGAGCAGCGACAGGTAGCTGCTGCCGTACTCCATCGGGGAGATGAGCACCCGGTCGCCCGCGCGCAGCGGGACGGCGGCCAGCGCGGCGCCCCAGGCGCGGGTGGCGCTGTCGAACAGCGCCACCTCTTCGGTGTGGCAGCCCAGCAGCTCGGCCACCGCGCCGTGCGCGCGCTCCAGGCCGACGAGGTTGCGCTCGCCCGCCTCGTAGGGGCCGATCTCGGCCTCCAGCCGCAGGTGGTCCACCACGGCGTCGACGACCTGGCGGGGCGGCAGGCTCGCGCCCGCGTTGTTGAGGTGGGCGACGTGGCCCGCACCCGGTGTGTCGGCGCGGGCCCGCATGACGTTGATGTTCATCTCAGCTCATCTCGCGCGTCGTTGCTTCTCGGCTGGTCATCCGGCGCCGCCTCAGCCCGCGAGGTGGCGCAGCGCCTGCGCGGCCGCCTCGGGCCCGGCGGGCGCGCCCACCTCGCGCACGACCGCCCAGCCCGCCTCGGCCAGGTCGGTGAAGGTGCGGCAGCCCCACAGCCGGGCGATCGGGACCTTGACCCCGATCCGGTTGCCCCAGCGGGCCAGCGCCTCCAGGAAGGTCAGCGAGTCGCACCCGATGGCCAGCAGCTCGTCGTCCTCCTCCAGGTCGTCGAGGCCCACCAGGTCCGCGACGACGTCCATCAGCGCGTCGCGCAGCTGCTCGACCGAGGTCAGCAGCGGGCCCCCGCCCGACCCGCCACCACCGGCCAGCGCCGCGCGGACGCGGGCCACGCGCGGCCCCAGGGCGGTGGTGGAGACGACGAGGCGGCCGCCGCCCTCGGACACCAGGGCGCCGAGCAGCCCGGTGGCCTGCTCGACCGCCATCGCGGTGGGCGAGGCCGCCGCGGCGGTGCCGGGGAAGCCCCAGACGTCCCAGTCGACGCCGACCCAGGGCGCGCCCTGGGCGCGGCGCAGCTCGGCGTGGGCGTCGAGGAAGCGGTTGGCCGCGGTGTAGGCGCCGAAGGTGATGCCGCCCAGGACGGTGCTCAGGCTGGCGCACACCAGGGCGAAGTCCAGCGGCTGCGCCCGGGTGGCCCGGTCGAGCGCGAGCAGGCCCGCGGTCTTGGGGGCCAGCAGGTCGGCGGCGCTCCCGGGGGTGGTGTCCGCGAGGAGGGACAGCCCGCCGGAGGCGTCCGCGCCCGCGGCGTGGACCAGCCCGGAGATCGGGCCCCAGCGCTCGGTGACCCGGGCGACCGCGTCCGCCACGGCGGCCTCGTCGGCCAGGTCGGCGGCCAGCGCCCACACCTCGGTGCCCGCGGGGAACCGGTCGGTGCCGGGGGCGGTGCCGCGCCGGGACAGCAGGGCGATCCTGGTGGCACCCGCGGCGGCCAGGTGCTCGGCGATGGCCGTGCCCATGCGGCCCGCCCCGGCGACGAGGTAGGCGCCGCCCGGCCGGACCGGGGTGGCGACCCCGCCCGCGCCGTCGAGCTTGGCGAAGGAGGGCACGTGCCGGTCGGCGCCGCGGTAGGCGATCTCCTGGTCGGTGCCGGGTGAGGCCATCTCCGCGAGCAGCTGGGCGGCGGTGCGGCGCGGGTCGGCGCCGTCGGTGACGTCGATGCCGCGGCAGGTGAGGTCGGGGTGCTCCTGCGGCACCACCTGGCACAGGCCCAGCAGCGCGGCGCCCTCGGGCCGCAGGTCGAGCGCGTCGCCCACCGGCTGCGCGTCGCGGGTGAGCACCCACAGCTCGGGCGCCTGCCGCGCGGCGGTGAGGGCCTGGACGAGCGAGAGGGTGCCGAGGACGCCGACCGACAGGTCCGCGCCCGCCGCCGCGTGGTCCCACAGGTGCACGACCCGGGTGATGGCGCCGTGCGCGGCGATGACGTGCTCGACGGCGCGGGCCAGGTCGGCGGGGTCGCCGGGACGGACGCCGACCACGCCCGCGGGGCTGGTGTCGAAGGCCTCGGCCAGCTCGACCGGCACCACGGTCAGGCCCGCCGCGGCCAGCTCGGACCGCACGGCGGTGTCGAGGGCGCCGCCGTCGCCGAGGACGACGCACGCGCCCGCGGTGGCGGTGAGGTCGCCGGGGTGGTGCGGGCGGGGCAGGGCCGTGCGGGTCCACACCTGGCGGTACACCCAGTCCGCGACCGGCTCGGGCGCGTCGGGGTCGGTGCCGCGGGCGTCGCCGCCCACGACCGGCACCCACAGCTCCTCGCCCTGCCAGGGGTAGGTGGGCAGCGGGACGCGGCGGTGGGTGGTGCCCGCGTAGTAGCCCGCCCAGTCGATCGTCATGCCGCCCGCCCACGCCTGGGCCAGCTCGGTGGCCTCGCCGGTGTGCGCGTTGGGCGCCGCGCCGCGCAGCACCGCGACCAGCTCGTCCACGGTGGACGCGACGGTGGTCCAGCGCACCGGCTGCGGCTTGCGGCCGGTGGCCAGGGTGAACGCCACGTCGGCCAGGTCGGCGTCCGGGTGGGCCACCAGCCAGTCCGCGAGGCGGGCGCGCACCTGGGCCAGCGCCTGCTCGGTGCGGGCGGAGAGCACGACCGCCCGCGGTGCGGCCGGGCGCTCCCCGGCGGGCTCGACCGCGGGCGCCTGCTCGACGATGACGTGGACGTTGGTGCCGCCCATGCCGAAGGAGCTGACCCCCGCCCGGCGCGGGCCCTCGGGGAACGGGCGCGCCTCGGTCACCGGGAAGAACGGCGAGGAGGCGAAGTCGATCTCGGGGTTGGCCGCCTCGAAGTCGGGCAGCGGTGGGATCTCGCCGTGCTTGACCGCGAGCACCGCCTTGAGCAGCCCGGCCATGCCCGAGGCGTAGCCGAGGTGGCCGATGTTGGCCTTCACCGAGCCCAGCGCGCAGAACCCGGTGCGGTCGGTGTGCGCGCGGTAGGCCCTGGTCAGCGCGCGCACCTCGATCGGGTCACCCACCGCGGTGCCGGTGCCGTGGCCCTCCACCATGTGGATCGACTCGGCGGGCACCCCCGCCCCGGCCAGCGCGGCGCCGATCGCGGCCGACTGGCCCTCGACGCCGGGGGCGGAGAAGCCCGCCTTGGCCTTGCCGTCGTTGTTGATCCCGCCGGAGCGGATCACCGCGTGCACGTGGTCGCCCGCGGCCAGCGCGTCGGAGAGCCTGCGCAGCAGCACGACGCCGACGCCGTCGCCCTCGACGTAGCCGGTGCCGCGGTGGTCGTAGGCGCGGGTGTGGCCGTCGGCGGAGAGGATGAACCCGTCCTGCTGCTCGTAGGCCAGGGTCTCCCAGCAGCGGATGTTCACCGCGCCCGCGAGCGCGAACCCGACCCGGCCGCTGCGCACCGCCTCGGCGGCGAGGTGGATGGCCACCAGCGACGACGAGCAGGCGGTGCGCACGCTGAGGCTCTCGCCGGTGAGGCCGAGCTTGTAGGAGATGCGGGTGGACAGGGTGTCCGGGGCGTTCGACAGGTCGACCAGCAGCCGCTCGGCGGCGGACTCGGCGCCGAAGTCGCGGTCGTCCTTGTAGGTGTTGGGGCCCGCGGTGGTGTACACGGCGACCTTGTCCCGCAACCGGTGCGGGTCGTAGCCCGCGTCCTCCATCGCCGCCCAGGAGTGCTCCAGCAGCACCCGGTGCTGCGGGTCGAGCACCTCGGCCTCGCGGCGCGGGATGCCGAAGAACTCGTGGTCGAAGCGGCGGACGTCGCCGAGCACGCCGCGCGCGTGCACCCGGCGGGTGCCCTCGCGCTCGTCGGCGACGACCACCCGGGGGCCGTAGGTGATGCAGTTGCGGCCCGCGCGCAGGTTCGTCCAGAACTGGTCGAGGTCGTCGGCGCCCGGCATGGTCGCCGCCATGCCGATCACGGCCACCGGTTCCTGGGTCTGGCTCACAGCAGGGCTCCCGTGCTCTCGATCGACTCGGCCAGCGCGCGCACCGTGGGGTGCTCGTAGAGGGCGGTGGCGGGCAGGCGCGCGCCCAGCTCCTCGTGGATGCGGCGGTGCAGCTCGGGGACCGTGAGCGAGGTGCCGCCCAGGTCGAAGTAGTTGTCGTCCACGCCGACCGAGGGCACGTCGAGCACGTCGGTCCACAGCGCGGCCAGGGTCAGCTCCAGCTCGGAGGCGGCCTGGACGAACCGGCTGCCCAGCTCCAGGGCCGGGGCGGTGGTGTCGGCGCGCAGCGCGGCGCGGTCGAGCTTGTCGTGCGCGGTGAGCGGCAGCGCGTCGAGGCGGTGGAACTCCGAGGGCACCATGTAGTCCGGCAGGTCGGCGGCGAGCCGGGCGCGCAGGGCGGTCACCGTGGGGGCGGCGCCGGGGGTGGGGACGACGAAGGCGACGAGCACCTTCTCCGCGCCGCGCACCCGGTCGACCACCGCGGCCCGCTCGACCCCGGGGGAGGTGGCCAGCGCGGACTCGACCTCGCCGAGCTCCACCCGGTTGCCGCGCACCTTCACCTGGTCGTCGGCGCGCCCGAGCACCTGCACCAGACCGCCGGGCAGCACCCGGGCGAGGTCGCCGGAGCGGTAGAGGCGGGCGCCGGGGGTGGTGGCGTGCGGGTCGGGCACGAACGAGGCGGCGGTGAGCGCGGGGCGGCCGTGGTAGCCGCGGGCCAGCGCCCCGCCGCCGAGGTACAGCTCGCCCTCGGCGCCGTCGGGCACCGGCCGCAGGTGCTCGTCGAGCACCCGCACCACCGTGTCCGGCAGCGGCCTGCCCACCGGGGGCGGGGAGTACTGCAGGTCGTCGGCGGTGAAGTCCTGGCAGCAGACGAACACGCCCGCCTCGGTGGGCCCGTACCCGTTGGACACCCGGGCGCCCAGCGCGGTCAGCGCCTTGGCCACGTGCGGGGTGGACAGCACCTCGCCGCCGACGACGAACCGCCGCACGCCCGCGCCGTCCAGCCCGCCGTCGTCGACCATGCGGTTGAACAGGGTGGGGGTGAGCCAGGCGGTCGTGACGCCGTGGGCCCGGACGGTGGCGGCGATGGCCTCCGCCGACACCCGCTGGTCGGGCAGCAGCGCGAGGGTGGCGCCGTTGGCCAGCGCGCCGAACACCTCGAACACCGACGCGTCGAACGACAGCGGGCAGGACTGCAGGAACACCTCCCCCGGCCCCCAGGTGCCGTAGTGGCCGGAGCGGACGATGCGCTCGGCGGCCCGGTGCGGCACGGCGACGCCCTTGGGCGTGCCGGTGGTGCCCGAGGTGTAGATGACGTAGGCGAGGTGGTCCGGGGTGGGGCGGCGGGCCTCGACGGGGGCGCCGGTGGCGACGGCGTCCACCGGCACCCGGGCGCCGGTGAAGGCGGGCAGCGCGGCGGCGTCGTCGGTGACGAGCACGGTGGCGCCGGACAGGTCGAGCATGTGCTGCAACCGCTCGGCCGGGTGCCCGACCCACAGCGGCAGGTACGCCCCGCCCGCCTCCTGGATGCCCAGGACCCCCACCAGCAGCTCGATCGACCGCGGCAGGTGCAGCCCGACCACCACGTCCGGCCCGACCCCGCGCTCGCGCAGCGCGGCGGCCAGCGCCAGGGAGCGCTCGCGCAGCTGCCCGTAGCTGATCGACCGGTCACCCTGCACGGCGGCGATCGCGTCCGGCGCCGCCTGCGCCCGCGCGGCGAACAGGTCGTGCAGGCACCGCGCGGGCTCGGGCGCGGGCGCGGTCAAGGCGGCGGGGGCGGTCAGCGGTTCGGGCGGGGTCGTGGTGGTGGGTGGCGGGAGAAATCCGACGCCGCTCATGCGTGGCTCACTTCCCTGGGGGCGGTGGTGGGGGTGGGGGCGGGGCGCAGCCTGCGGGTGGCGCGCAGCAGGTTCACCGCGGCGGCGCTGGCCAGGGCGGCGAGCACCAGCAGCGCGGTGGTGACGCCGAGCCGGTCCACGGCCACCCCGCCGACGAGGAAGCCCAGCGGCCCGGCGATGTTGGACATGGTGATGACCGACTGCATGACCGCGGCCCGGTCGGAGCCGGTGAAGCGGGTGGCGAGGATGCTGAAGAAGGGCGCGTTGGACAGCGGCAGCGACGCCGCGGACACGACCAGCGCGGCCACCAGCACCGGCACCGGGACGGGCGCGGCGAGCACCCACAGCGGCAGCACCAGCTGCACCGCCGACACCGCCATCAGCGTGCCCGGCCGCAGCCTGCCCGCCACCAGGTAGCTCAGCAGCGACCCGACCAGCGCGCCGGAGCCGAAGGCGGCGACCAGCAGCCCGCCCACCTCGGCCTGCCCGTCGAACCGGGCGAAGGCCAGCAGCGGCAGGGCGAGCATGAGGACCCGCAGCAGGAAGCCGAAGGAGACGGTGGAGACCATCGCGGGCCGCAGGAAGTCGTCCGCGCGCAGCGCCCGCACCCCGGCGAGCAGCCCGGCGCGCGGCGCGCTCCTCGGCTCGGCCCGCCCGGCGCCCGCGGGCACCCCGGCCCACAGCAGCAGCCCGGACACCAGGTACGTGGCGGCGTCGGCCCACAGCACCCGCTCCGGCCCGATCAGCGCGATCAGCACGCCGCCGAGGGCCGGTCCGGCCAGCGAGGCGGTGTTGAAGCAGCCTTCCAGCACGCTGTTGGCCCTGGTCAGCGCACCCGCGTCGGACCCGGCCAGCTCCGCGGCCAGCACCCGCTGCGCGGCGAAGTAGGGCACGCCCAGCACGCCGAGCAGCGCGACCACGGCCAGCAGCACCGGGTAGGCCAGCGCGTCCGCTGTGGACAGCACGGGCACGAGCGCGATCACCGGTGCCCGCAGCAGGTCCGCGAGCACCATCGTGCGGCGCGCACCCCACCGCTGGATCACCGCGGTGCCCGCGAAGCCCAGCAGCGCCATGGGCAGCACCTGCACGGCGAACAGCAGCCCGGTCATCGTGGCCGACCCGGTGGTCTGGAGCACCAGCCAGGGCAGCGCCAGCAGCGTCATCTGCGTGCCGAAGGCGGAGGCGCCACCGGCGGTGTAGACCGCGGCCAACCCCCGGCGGTGCCGGGCGGTCGCGGTGGGTCCTGTGTCCACTTCGGTCTCCTGCGCGTCGGTGGGCCCGTGCGGGCGCGGGTCCCAGCCTGTTCACCGGCGGTGGCGCGGTCCAGGGCAGCAGGCGCAGCCGGGGCTTGCGCGTCCTACCCTGGACCGGGGTGCTGCCCGGCTCAGATCACGCCGGTGCGGATCGCGTGCGCGACGGCCTGGGCGCGGTTGCGCACCTGCAACCGGGCCATCAGCTCGTAGACGACGTTCTTGACGGTGTGCTCCGAGCACTCCAGCAACCGGGCGATCTCGCCGTTGCCGTGCCCCTCGGCCATCAGCCGCAGCACCGTGGTCTGCCGCGCGGTGAGCGGCACCTCCACCCCGCTCGCCCGCTGCGCGGGGACCGGCTCGGCGGTGCCCGCGCCCAGCACGCGGATCATCACCTGGTAGGGCACCCGCCCGTCGCCGTCGCGCGCCGACCCCAGGGCCGCCAGCAGCCGCTGCGGGGTCGCCTCGGCCGCCGCGAGCAGCGCCTTGGCCCCCCAGTCGGCCGCCCGCACCACGGACTCGGGGGTGAACCGCTCGGCCACGACCAGCGCCCGCTCGGCCCCGGTCCGCCCGCACGCGCCCAGCGCGCGCTCCACGGTCTCCCCCGCGACCACGGTGACGGTGTCCGGTGCGCTGTCCGGGCGCGGCACGAGCACGGCCCCGGCCTCCCGCAGCGCCGCCACGAGCGCGTCCCGGGTGGCCGACGCGGGCCCCAGCACGTGCACCGTGGGCGGCGCGTCGCACTCCGGCACCTGCTCGACGATGTCCTCGGGCAGCGTGCAGTCCCCCAGGTCGGCCGACAGCACGGCCTGCCCCAGCCGCTCCGCGTCCGCCTGCTCCCGGCGCAGCAGCCCCCGCGCCCCCGCGGCCAGCGCCGCCAACGTGTCCGCGGCCGCGGGCTCCCCCGCCACCACCACGACCTCCGGCCGCGCGGCGCTCGCCCGCACCTGCCGGATCAACCGCAGCTCAGCCGCGGCCAACACCCCCACCGACACCACGACGACGCGCGCCCGCGCCACCTCGTCGACCAGGTCGATGCCGGGCGCGCCCGCCAGGGCGGCGCAGGACTGGGCCAGCAGGACGGGATCGAGGGCGGTCACGGCAACGGGCACAGCGGTGAGGGTCGCCAACGCCGAGCTGGTGGGTGCGGGGTGTGCCATCAGTGCTACCTGGCTCTCCGTGAAGCCCCGGACGGTGGTCCGGGAGGGCTTGTTTCGCCAGATCAGCGTCCTGCCTGGGCACACCTCGGCACATCCGGCTCCGGCCCGCACATTCGGCGGTGCCCGCGGGGGCGGGGTGAGCTGGACGGGGGTGCGCGTACCCCGCACGTGCGCGGGGGACCGCATCGGTGCGGGTGCGGGCGTGCGGGGAATGTGGGTGGTCTCCCCACATGACCGCGGGAGGGGCGCGCGTTACGGGACTCACCGACGTCGAGCACGGCCGAGCAGGCGATGACACGACGAGAGGCGAGGGGCGGCGTTGCCACCCCTCGCCTCTCGTCCCGCGGGTCCTGGTGATCAGGACTTGCCGAGGATGTCCTCGACGACGCCCGCGAGTTCCCGGACGTGCTCCTTCATGACCGAGAAGTGGTCCCCGGTCGTGCGGCGGACGGTGACCTCGTCGGCCAGTTCGGTCCAGCGGTGCAGGTAGTCGGCGAAGCCTTGGTCCTCGGCGGTGACCTCGTGCTCGCCGTCGGCGAGTTCGTCGCTGGCGATGAGGTGGAGGGTGCCGGGGAGGCGGCGGTGGTCGTAGGTCATGGTCATGGTCATGACCTCCTCCCACATCCGGGCGGCGGGCAGCCACATCTCGCCCGCGCCGTGCTCGGGGAGGGTGATGCCGTCGTCGCCGACGATGTCGTCGACGAGGTGTTCGAGCAGCGCCAGGGTGTCGCGGCGCAGGGCGCCGGTGTCCTCGTCGGGGGCGGCGCCCGCCAACTGCTCCAGGTTGGCGACGCACTTCTGGATCAGGCGGTACTCCGACCAGAGGTGCTCCTTGTCGCCCGCGTCCAGGGCGGGGTCGAGCAGGATGAAGGTGACGTCCTCGCCCTGGGCCTTGAGCTGGTGGGCGACCTCGCTGGCGACACCGCTGCCACCGCACCAGCTGAAGACCCGGTAGGGGCCCTCGGGGACGTCCTCGCGCAGCTCGCGGATGTAGCGGGCCGCCATCTGCTCGGTGTTCGGGGACTTGCCCTTGGGGTACTGGCCCGCGGGCCACTCGAAGGCGACCACCGGCAGGTCGGGGTCGAGGTGAGCGGCGAGGCGGTGGTACCAGTGCGCGCTGCCGCCACCGGGGTGGATGCAGACCAGGGGGGTGCGGGTGCCCTCGCGGTTGAGCCACATCAGGGCCCTGGTGTGCTTCTCCCCCGCGTCGACCGCCGCGGCGATGGCGGTGACGGTGCGGTGCTCCAGGAACTGGCGGACGGTGACCTCGATGCCGTGGCGCTCGCGCAGCAGGGCGATGATGCGCAGCGTCAGCAGCGAGTGCCCGCCCAGGTGGAAGAAGTCGTCGTGGCGGCCGACCCGCTCCAGGCCGAACACCTGCGACCACACCTCGGCCACCGCCCGCTCCGAGCGGGTGCGCGGGGCGCTGAACTCCCGCGCCGCGACGCTGGTGGTGGGCTGCGGCAGCGCCCCGCGGTCGAGCTTGCCGCTGGCGTTGAGCGGCATCGACCCCAGGCGCACCCACGCGGTCGGCACCAGGAAGTCCGGCACCTGCCCGCGCAGCTGGTCCCCGAGCAGCGCCAGGTCCTCCGGGGCGCCGTCGGCGAGCACCACGTAGCCCACCAGCTGCTTGACCCCGTCCGGGCCGCGGAAGGCGGCCGCGGCGGCGGCGCGCACCGAGGGCAGCTCGGCCACGGCGGCCTCCACCTCGCCCAGCTCCACCCGGTGCCCGCGGATCTTGACCTGGTGGTCCTGGCGGCCGATGTAGTGCAGGGTGCCGTCCGGGTCCTGGCGGACGATGTCGCCGGTGCGGTAGAGCCGCTGCCCGGGGACGCCGGGGTCGGGCACGAAGCGCTCGGCGGTCAGGTCGGGGCGCCCCTGGTAGCCGCGGACCACGCCAGGGCCGCCCAGCAGCAGCTCGCCCGGCACGCCGAAGGGCACCTCGCGCAGCTGCGCGTCCACCACCAGCACCCGGGTGTGGGTGACCGGGTGGCCGATCGGGATCGACTTGTGCGTCTCCTCGACGGTGATCGCCGGGCGGGCCACGGCGAACACCGTGCCCTCGGTGGGGCCGTAGCCGTTGCCGACCGGGACCCCGTGCTCCAGCGCCGTGCGCACGTGCGGCGGGGACAGCGCCTCACCGCCGACGAGCAGCTGGGTGAGCCCGGACAGCGCCTCGGGCCGCACGTCGACCAGGGCGTTGAACAGGCCAGCGGTCAGCCAGGCGACGGTGACCCCGTGCCGGGAGATCACCTGCTCCAGGTCGGTGGCGGTGGGCGAGCCCGGCGGGACGACGGCCAGCTTGGCGCCGTTGGCCAGCGCGCCCCAGATCTCGAAGGTGGACACGTCGAAGGCCAAGGCGCTGAGCAGCATGAGCGTCTGGTCGGCGTCGAGGGTGGTGTAGTTCGGGTCGCGGACGAGCCGGACCGCGCCGCGGTGGGGCACCATGACGCCCTTGGGCTTGCCGGTCGAGCCCGAGGTGTAGGTGATGTAGGCGAGGTTGTCCGGCGACACCCGCACCGCCGGGGCGGTGGCGGGCTGGTCGTCGAAGCCGTCCCAGCCCGGGGTGACGGCGATCGTGGCGATCCGCCCGGCGAACCGGTCCACGTGCTCGGGGTGGGTGATGAGGGCCCGCGCGCCCGCGTCGTCGAGGATGAAATCGATGCGCGCGGTGGGGTACTTGGGGTCCAGCGGCACGTAGCAGCCGCCCGCGCGCAGCACGCCGAGCATCGCGGCGATGACCTCGATGCTGCGCTCCATGCACACGCCCACCGACACGTCCGGCCCGACGCCGAGCGCGCGCAGGGCGTGCGCGAGCCGGTTGGCCCGCTCGTCGAGCTCGCGGTAGGTGATCCCGGCGTCGAGCAGTTCCACCGCCACCGCGTCCGGCCGGGTCGCGGCCTGCTCGGCCACCAGGTCGGGCAGGCACAGCTCGGGCAGGGCGGGCCAGGTCTCGGCGGGCACCGTCAGCTCGTGGGCGGGGGTGCCGGTGAGGTCGACCGCGCGGGTGCCGCCCTCGGCGACCATCCGCCCGAGCACGTGCAGGAACGTCGCGCCGATGGCGCGCAGCCGCTCCTCGGTCGCCCAGCCGGGCCTGCACTCCAGGCGCAGCTCGCCGGGGAAGGTGACGACGTTGAGCGGGAACTCGTTGGGGCTCTCGTCCGCGACCTCGCCGATGGCCTCGGCCTGGGAGTCCAGGACGTGGAAGTCCAGGTAGGAGAAGATGCAGCTGATCAGCGGGGCGCCGCCGCCCCACTCGCGCTGCATGGCGGGCAGCGGGTAGCGGCGGTGCGCCCACAGCTCGACCTCCTCGGTGAACACCGCGCCGAGCAGGTCGGCCCAGGTGCCCGCGGCGTCGAGGTCGACGGCGAAGGGCAGCGTGTTGAGGTGCATGCCGATCACCTCGTCGCCGCGCTCCAGCTCGGCGCGGCCGTTGCAGACGAAGCCGGAGAAGAACCGGCGCTGCCCGGTGACGATGCCCAGGGTCGCCAGGTGCGCGGTGTGCAGGACGGCCTTGAGCGAGGTCCCGGTGCTCGCCGCCAGCTCGCGCAGCTGCGGGGTCAGGTGGCGCCAGGGGATGCGCAGCTCCTCGACCCGGCCGCTGCCCGCCGGGGCGGTGTCGGCCGGCAGCACGACCCGCTCGAAGCCCTGCACCCGCGAGCGCCAGAACTCCTTGTCCTCAGTGGACTCCAGGGCGGCCTTCTCCAGCGCGACGAAGTCCGCGAAGCGGGCGGCGGGCGGCGCGGGGACGCGGTCGACCTCGCCGTCGCGCACGGCCAGGTACACCTCGCGCAGCTCCCCGATCACCGAGTGGTGGCTCCAGCCGTCGAGGATGGCGTGGCACTCGGTGTGGGTGAGCACCCAGTCGCGCTCGCCCGTCTGGTGCACGTGCCAGGCCAGCTGGGGGGCGCGGGTCACCGGCAGCGGGGTGGTCTGCATGGTGTGCCGGTAGGCCTCGATCACCGCCTGCTGCTCGTCGGGGCCCAGGTGGCGCAGGTCGTCGTGGCCGACCTCCACCGCGACCTCGCTGTGCACCAGTTGCAGCGGCTCGGAGAAGCCGGACATGTCGAACGAGGTGCGCAGGATCTCGTGCCGGTCGAGCACCAGCCGGGCGGCCTCGCGCAGGGCGTCGGGGGAGAAGGCGGTGTCGTCGGACATCGGGAAGCTGGTGACGTTCTGGTACGCCGGGGCTGTCGGGTCGGCCAGCATCTCGTAGACCATGCCCGCCTGCACCTGGCCCATCGGGTAGGCGTCGTCCAGGCCCTCGGGCAGCGCGGCGCGGTCCTCGGGGCGCAGCTGGGTGAACCGGCCGACCAGGGTGTCGGTGACCGCGTCCACCGAGTCCGCGAGCGCGGCCAGCTCGGCGGCGCTCTGGTGGGTGAACACGTCCTGCACGGACAGGTCGAGCCCCGCCGAGCGCAGCGCGCCGATCGCCCGGATGGCGCGGATGGAGTCGCCGCCGACGTCGAAGAACCGGTCGTGCACGCCGACCCGCTCCACGCCCAGCGCGGCGGCGACGGCCTCGACCACCACCTGCTCGGTGCGGGTGCGCGGCGCGACGTACTCCTGGGAGCTGACGCCGCGCTCGGGGGCGGGCAGCTGGCCGCGGTCGGTCTTGCCACTGGTGGTCAGCGGCAGCGCGGTCAGCTCCAGCCACAGGCCGGGGATCATCGCCTCGGGCAGCCGGTCGCGCAGCGCCGAGGTCAGCACCGCGGGGTCCAGCTCCGCGCCCGGCTCGGGCACGACGTAGCCGACCAGGGTGCCCTCGTGCACCGCGGCGGCGCAGGCCAGCACGCCCGGCTGCGCGCCGAGCACCGACTCCACCTCGCCCAGCTCGACCCGGTGGCCGCGCACCTTGACCTGGTGGTCGATGCGGCCGAGGTAGTCGATGGCGCCGTCGGGCAGGTACCGGACCAGGTCGCCGGTGCGGTAGAGCCGCTGCCCGGTGCCGCCGAGGGCGTCCGGGACGAACTTCTCCGCGGTGAGCCCCGGCCTGCCCAGGTAGCCGCGGGCCAGCTGCACGCCGCCGAGCAGCAGCTCGCCGGGCACGCCGATCGGGACCGGGCGCAGGTGCTCGTCGACGACGTAGGTGCGGGTGTTGGCGATGGCGCGGCCGATGGTGACCGGCTGCCCGGTCTCGCAGGCCGCGGCGGTGACGTCCACGGCGGCCTCGGTGGGGCCGTAGAGGTTGTGCAGCTCGGCGCCGATGCGGTCGCGCACCCCGCTGACCAGGTCGGCGGGCAGCGCCTCGCCGCTGCAGATCACCCGGCGCACCGAGGGCAGCGGCCCGAACGGCTCGGCCAGGAACGCCCGCAGCATCGACGGGACGAAGTGCAGGGTGGTGATGCCCTCGGCGGCGATCAGCCCGGCGAGGTAGCGGGCGTCGCGGTGGCCGCCGGGGCGGGCCAGCACCAGGGTGGCGCCGGTGGTCAGCGGCCAGAAGAACTCCCACACCGACACGTCGAAGCCGTACGGGGTCTTCTGGAGCACGCGGTCGGTGGCGTCGAGGCCGTAGGCGTCCTGCATCCAGTGCAGGCGGTTGACGATCGAGCGGTGCGAGACGACCACGCCCTTGGGGCGGCCGGTGGACCCGGAGGTGTAGATGACGTAGGCCGGGTGGTCGGGGTGCACGGCCACGCCGGGGTTGTGCGCGGGCCAGTGGTCGGCCGGGTCGAGGGCGGGGTCGGAGAGCACGACCTCGGCGCCCGCGTCCTCGCACATGTAGGCCAGGCGCTCGGCGGGGTAGTCCGGGTCGAGCGGCAGGTACGCCCCGCCCGCCTTCTGGATGGCCAGCAGCGCCACGACGAGGCCGTGGCCGCGGTCGCGGCGCACGCCCACGACCGACTCCGGGCCCACGCCGTCGTCGATGAGCCGGTGGGCCAACCGGTTCGCCCGCTCGTTGAGCTCGGCGTAGGTCAGCGGGACGCCGTCGTGGACCAGCGCGACGGCGTCCGGTGTGGACTCCACCTGCGCCTCGAACAGCCCGACCAGGGTGCCGGTCGGGTAGTCGACGGCAGTGTCGGTCCAGTCCTGGAGCAGCAGCCGCCGCTGGTCGGCGGGCAGCAGCGGCACGGCGGCGACCGGCGCGCCGGGAGCGGCGGCCAGCCCGCGCACCAGCTCGGTGAACTGCGCGGCCAGCCGCACCACGCTCGACCGGTCGAACAGCGAGGTGGCGAAGGTGAACCCGCCCGCGAGCGAGCCGTCCGGGCGCTCGCCCAGGCCCAGGGTGAGGTCGAACTTGGCGTCGCTCTCCCCCACCGGGATGCCCGCGGTGGCCAGGCCGCCGAAGGTGCCGCCGCCCGCCGCCGGGTCCGCCCACAGGAACATGGTGGAGAACAGCGGCATCCGGGAGGGGTCGCGCACCGGGGACAGCTCGTCGACCACGCGCTCGAAGGGCAGTTCCTGGTGGGAGTAGGCGGCCAGCGCCGTCTCCTTGACCCTGGCGAGCAGGTCGGTGAACGACGGCGACCCGGTCAGGTCGACGCGCAGCACCAGGGTGTTGAGGAACAGGCCGATGAGGTCCTGCACCTCAGCCCGGTCGCGGCCCGCCGCCGGGGTGCCGATGGTGACGTCGGTGCGCCCGGCCTGCCGCGACAGCAGCACCGCGAAGGCGGCCAGCAGCGCCATGAACGGCGTGGCGCCCGCGGCCCTGGCCAGCCGCACGACCTCCCGCGCCGCGTCGGCGGGGATGACCACGGGCACGTGGTCGCCCGCGCTGTCGCGCACCGGCGGCCGGGGCCGGTCGGTGGGCAGGTCCAGCGGGGTCGCGCCCGCCAGGGTGGCGCGCCAGAAGTCGAGCTGGCGCCGCAACCCCGGGCCGGTGAGGGTGGCGCGCTGCCAGGCCGCGTAGTCGGCGTACTGCACCGGCAGCGGGGCGATGGCGGGCTCCTCGCCGCGGGTGGCGGCGGTGTAGCGCTGGTCGAGCTCGCGCCAGAGCACCTGCTCGGACCACTCGTCGAAGGCGATGTGGTGCAGGGTGATGACCAGGGCGTGCTCGTCGGGGCCCAGCGCGGCCAGGGTCGCGGTGAGCACCCGGCCGTGCTCCAGGTCCACCGGCGCGCGGTCGGTGGTCATCCACCCGGCCAGCCGGGCGGCGCGGGCGGCGGGGTCGAGGTCGGTGAGGTCGACCGCGAGCAGCGGCACCGGGCCGGGGGCGTCGACGACCTGCACGGGCTCGCCGTCGACGACCGCGTAGCGGGTGCGCAGCACCTCGTGCCGGGCCACCAGACCGTCCAGGGCGGTGCGCAGCGCGGCGGCGTCGAGCGGCCCGGTCAGCCGCAGGCCGGTGCTCATCAGGTACTCGGTGCCGCTGCGGCCGAGCTGGTCGAGCACCCACAGCCTGCGCTGCGCCGAGGACACCACCAGCGGCGCGCCGTCGCGCGGGACCGGGGTGATCCGGTTGTCGTCGGGGGCGGCCTGCCCGCTCAGGCGGCGCCGCAGCAGCTCCGCGCGCAGGGCGGCGCGGTCGAGGGTTCCAGTCATCACACACCTTCTCGGGAGAGCAGCTCGCGCATCTCGGCGTCGGACAGGCCATCGATCTCCGCGGTGACCGCGTCGGTGACGGCCGCGGCGAGGTCGGCCACCGTGGTGGCCTCGAACAGCACGCGCAGCGGCAGGTCGACGGCGAACGCCGCCCGCAGCCGCGCCAGGACCCGGGTGGCCAGCAGCGAGTGCCCGCCGAGGCCGAAGAAGTCGTCGTGCGCGCCCACCCGCTCCAGGCCCAGCACCTCGGCCCAGGTGCCCGCCACCACCTCCTCGGTGGGGTCGCGCGGGGGCACGTACTCGCGCGCCTCGTCCAGCTCGGTGGCCACCAGCGCGCGCAGCGCGGCCCGGTCGACCTTCTTGCTCGACGACAGCGGCAGCGCGGCCACCACCACCCAGGCCGCCGGGATCATGTACTCGGGCAGCAGCTCGCGCAGGTGCGCGCGCAGGTCGGCGATGTCGGGGTCGCCCTCGCCGTCCCACTCCAGGTAGGCGACCAGGCGCTTGTCGCCGGGGCCCGCCTCCTTGGCCAGCACCGCGGCGGCGCGCACCAGCGGGTGCTTGGCCAGCGCGGCCTCGACCTCGGGCAGCTCGATGCGGAAGCCGCGGACCTTGACCTGGTGGTCGAGGCGGCCCAGGAACTCCACCACGCCGTCGGCGCGGTACCGGACGAGGTCGCCGGTGCGGTAGAGCCGGGCGCCGGGGGTGGTGGCGTAGGGGTCGGGGACGAACTTCTCCGCGGTGAGCCCCGGCCGGTCGTAGTAGCCGCGGGCCAGCCGGGTGCCGCCGACGCACAGCTCCCCGGGCACGCCGACCGGCTGCGGGCGCAGCTGCTCGTCGAGCACCAGCACCCGGGTGCCCGCGACGCCGCGGCCGATGTGCATGGTGGCGGTGGGCCGCTCGGTGGACAGGTCCTCGGCCACCGGGTTGACCATGCAGGTGATGGTCGCCTCGGTGGGCCCGTAGTTGCACATGAACCGGCCGGGCAGGCCGGTGGCGGCCCAGCGCTGCGCGTCGCCCACGGTGACCACGTCCGCGCCGACGTTCATCAGCTTCATCCCCGCCAGCAGGCGGGCGTCGCCCTCCAGCATCTCCCGGTAGTAGGCCGGGGTGATCTCCATGACCGTCACGCCGAAGTGCGCCAGCTTGCCGGGCAGCTCGGCGGGCAGCCAGAACACCGGGTCTGACACCACCAGCGTCGCCCCCGCGGTGAGCGTCACCGCGATCTGGTCCATGGCCAGGTCGAAGGTGAGCGCGGACAGCAGCACCACCCGCTCGCCGGGGCGGATGCCGTAGTAGTCCGAGATGACCCGGCAGTGGTGGGCGTAGGCGCGGTGGGCGACCATCACGCCCTTGGGGCGGCCGGTGGAGCCGGAGGTGTAGATCATGTAGGCGAGGTTCGCCGGGTGCCCCACCGGCGCCGGGTCGGTGTCGGGCTCGTGCGCCCAGGTGGCCGGCTCGTCCGCGACGAGCACGACGCGGCCGGGCTTGCGCAGCCGCTCGGCGTGCCCGGTCGTGGTGGCCACGACGGCCGCGCCCGCGTCACCGATCATGAAGTCGAGCCGGTCCTCGGGGTGCTCGGGGTCGAAGGGCACGTACACCCCGCCTGCCTTGAGCACCGCGAGCAGCACCACCACGGCCTCCACGCCGCGCTCCAGGCAGGAGCCGACCTTGACCTCCGGGCCGACGCCCAGGCCGCGCAGGTGGTGGGCGAGGCGGTTGGCGCGGGCGTTGAGGTCGGCGAAGGTGATCTCCTGGTCGCCGAAGACCAGCGCGACCGCCCCCGGGGTGCGGGCCACCTGCTGCTCGAACAGGGCGGGCACGGCCAGGTGGTGCTCGGCGGGCGGGTCCAGCTCGTCGAGGCGGTGGGCGTCGGGGTCCGGCCAGGCGCCGAGGATGTCGGCGCGCTCGGCGGGCGCGAGCGGGTCGATCAGGCCGATGGGCCGGTCGGGGGCGTCGGCCACGCCCGCCAGCACGCGCAGGTAGTGCCCGGCGAGGCGGCGCACGGTGGCCTCGTCGAACAGCGCGGTGGCGAACTCGAACCAGCAGCGCAGCACGCCGTCGGCGCGCTCCTTGACGGTGAGGGTCAGGTCGAACTTCGCGACCTCGGCGCCCGAGGCCAGGCCCACCGCGGCGCAGCCCGCCAGCCGCGGCGGCACCACCCCGCCGACGTGCTGGACCTCGAACATGACCTGGAACAGCGGGTTGCGCGACAGGTCGCGGCTGGGTTGCAGGGCGTCGACCAGGTGCTCGAAGGGCACGTCCTGGTTGGCGAACGCGGTCAGCGCCGTCGACTTGACCCGCGCGACCAGCTCCGCGAACGTCGGGTCGCCGCCGAGGTCGGTGCGCAGCACCAGGTTGTTGATGAAGAAGCCCACCAGGTGCTCGGTCTCGGGCCGGGTGCGCCCGGCGACCGGGGTGCCCACGGCGATGTCGGTGCGCCCGGTGTAGCGGGACAGCAGCACGTCGAAGGCGGCCAGCAGCACCATGAACGGCGTGGCGCCGGTGCGGGCGCCCACCTCGCGCAGGCCCGCGGCGGCCGCGGCGGGCACCTCGACGACGACGGTGCCGCCGCGCAGGTCGCGCTCGGCCGGGCGGGGCCGGTCGGTGGTCAGCTCCAGCGGGGTCAGCCCGGCCAGCTCGCGCTTCCAGTGCTCCAGCTGCCCAGCCAGGGTGCCGTCGGCCTCCCGCTCGCGCTGCCAGACCGCGAAGTCGGCGTACTGCACCGGCAGCGGCTCCAGCGCCGCGCCCGCGTAGGCGCGGTCGAGGTCGGCCAGGAAGGTGCCCATGGACCAGGCGTCGAAGGCGATGTGGTGCAGGGTGATCGCCAGCAGGTGCCGGTCGGGTCCGGTGCGCACCACGGTGGTGCGCAGCTGGTGCTCGGCGGCCAGGTCGAACGGGCGCGCGCCCTCGGCGTCGACCAGGGCGGCGGCGCGCTGCTCGGCGTCGTCGTGGCCGGACAGGTCGACCACGGTGAACGGCACCCGCCCCACCGGGTCGACGACCTGGGTCGGGGTGCCGCCGTCGCTGACGTAGCGGGTGCGCAGCACCTCGTGCCGGGCGACGACCGCGTCCACCGCCGCGCGCAGGGCGCCGGTGTCCAGCGGGCCGGTGAGGTCGAAGGCCAGCGGGATCAGGTACTCGGCGCTGCCGGGCTCCAGCTGGTCGAGGAACCACAGCCGCTGCTGGCCCGACGAGGTGGGCAGGGCGTGGCCGCGGGGCACCGGGACGACCGGCGGCACCCGCTCGGCGCCCTCGCCGGGGTCGTCGGAGTCGGCCAGCGCGGCGATCCTGGCGACCGTGCGGCCCTCGAACAGCGCCCCCGCGGTGACCTCGACGCCCAGGGCCTTGCGCAGCCGGTGGGCGAGGCGGATGGCCAGCAGCGAGTGCCCGCCGAGGGCGAAGAAGTCGTCCTCGGCGCCGACGCGCTCGCACCCCAGCAGCTCGGCCATCACCCCGGCGACGGTGCGCTCGGCGTCGGTGCGCGGCTCGACGTACCCGCCCGCGGGCTCCGGCTCGCGGGCCTGGTCGGGCGCGGGCAGCCGGGAGCGGTCGACCTTGCCGTTGGGCAGCAGCGGGAACGCCTCCAGCGCCACCACCACCGAGGGGATCATCGCGGGGGTGAGCCGGGTGGCGAGGTGCTCGCGCAGCTCGTCGGCCGCGGCGGTGGCGCCGGGCTCGGCGACGACGTAGGCCACCAGCTCCAAGTCGCCCGCGGCACCCCGGTGCGGGGTCACCAGCGCGGCGGCGACGGCCGGGTGGGCACGCAGGGCGGCCTCGACCTCGCCGGGCTCGACGCGCACGCCGCGCACCTTCACCTGGGCGTCGAGGCGGCCGACGAACTCCAGGGTGCCGTCGGCGCGCCACCGGGCGAGGTCGCCGGTGCGGTACCAGCGCTGCCCGGGGGTGCTCGCGTGCGGGTTCGGGGTGAACCGCTCGGCGGTCAGGTCGGGGCGGCCGACGTACCCGCGGGCGACGCCGACGCCGGTCACGCACAGCTCGCCGGGCACGCCCACGGGGACGAGCCGGTCCTGGGCGTCGACGACGTGCACCTCCAGACCCGGCAGCGGTGAGCCGATCGGCACGATGCTGTCTGTGGTGTCGGTGCTGTCGGTGCTGTCTGTGCTGTCGGTGGCACCGCGCTCGTAGCGCCACGCGGTCGAGTCGATGGAGCACTCGGTGGGGCCGTAGGTGTTGTAGACCGCCACGTCCACGGCGTCGAGCAGCCGCTCGCACAGCTCGCTGGGCAGCGGCTCGCCCGCCGAGCAGACCACGCGCAGCGCGGTGCACTCGGGCAGCCGCGGCTCGGCCACGACGGCGTGCAGGATCGAGGGGACGAGCTGGAGGACGGTGACCCCGTGGTCGGCGACGGCACCCACCATGACGGCGGTGTCCTTGTGCGCGTCCGCGGGCGCCATCACGACAGCGCCACCGGAGACCAGGGGCGCCAGGAACTCCCACACCGACGCGTCGAAGCTGATCGTCGTCTTCTGGAGCACGCGGTCGGCGGCGGTGAGCCCGTGGGTGCGCACCGACCACAGGACCCGGTTGCGGATGCCGCCGTGGGTGACCGCGACGCCCTTGGGGCGACCGGTCGAGCCGGAGGTGTACATGGTGTACGCGGTGTTGTCCGGCGAGAGCGGGACCGGTCCGAGCGGGCCGGCGGCGGCGACCTCCGGGGCGTCGACGAGCACGGCGCGCAGCTCGCGCGGCAGCACGTCCCGCACGGACGCCTCGGTCAGCACCAGGTCCACACCGGAGTCGTCGAGGATGTGGGCCAAGCGCTCGACGGGCAGGTCGGGGGCCAGCGGCACGTGCACACCGCCCGCGGCCAGCACCGCCAGCAGGGCGACGACCAGGTCCGCGCCGCGGTGCAGCGCCACGCCGACAGGCGTCTCGGTGGTGACGCCCTGGGCGCGCAGGTACCCCGTCAGGCGCTCGACGCGGGCGTTCAGCTCGGCGTAGGTGATCTCCGCCCCGCCCGCCACCACGGCCGTGGCGGCGGGGGTGGCGAGGGCCTGGGCGCGGAACAGCTCGGGCAGCGAGCCCGCCACCGGCGCGGCGGGCCCGGGCTGCCACCCGGCGATCAGCGCGCGCTCGGCGGCGGGCACGGTCTCGACCAGGCTCAGCGGCACCTCGGGGGCGGCGGCGACGCGGTCGAGCAGGGCGAGGTAGGTCCGCGCCATGCGCTCCACGCGGTCGCGGTCGAACAGCGCCGTGGGGTAGAGCAGGCGGGCGCCCCAGGAGCCGTCCCGGTTCTCCGCCATGTTCAGCGACAGGTCGAAGGTGGCGCTCATGGTGGCGGCGGGCACCGGCTCCACGGTGACCCCGGGCAGGTTCAGCCGCTCGCCGCGTCCGTTGTGGACGACGAAGGCGACCTGGAACAGCGGGTTGCGGGACAGGTCCCGGTCGGGCTCCAGCTCGGCCACGACGCGCTGGAACGGCACGTCGGGGTTCTCGAACGCCTCCAGGGTGGTCTCCCGGGTGCGCACGAGCAGGTCCGCGAAGCTGGGGTCGCCGTCGAGGTCGGTGCGCAGCACCACCGTGGACACCAGCGGGCCGACCAGCTGCTCCAATTCCACCTGGTTGCGCCCGGCCATGGTGACCCCGACGCCGAGGTCGCCCACCCCGGCGTAGCGGCTGACGAGCAGGTGGAAGGCGGCCAGGTAGGTCATGAACGGGGTGGCGCCGCACGCGCGGCCCACGGCGAGCAGGGCCGCGGCGCGGTCGGCGGGCACGGTGAACTCGACGGTGCCGCCCGCCGGGTCCCAGCGCGCCGGGCGCGGCCGGTCGGTGGGCAGGTCCAGCGGCGCGAGCCCGCTCAGCCGCTCCCGCCAGTAGGCCTCCTGGCGGGCCAGCCCGGCGTCCGGGTCCTCCCACCGCTCGCGCTGCCAGTCCGCGAAGTCGGCGTACTGCACCGGCAGCGGCTCCAGCGGCGACGGCTCACCCTGGGTGTAGGCGGTGTAGAGCACGCGCAGCTCGCCCGCGAGGATGCCCATCGAGGAGTTGTCGAAGGCGATGTGGTGCACCACCACCAGCAGCACGGCCTCGTCCTCGGCCAAGCGCACGAGGGTGACCCGCCACGGCGCCGCGGTGAGGTCGACCGGCGTGCTCGCCTGCTCCCGCGCGACCGCCGACAGCCGGGCCTCCCGCTCGTCGGCCGCCACCGCCGTCAGGTCCACTGTGGTCAGCGGGGCCGGGCCGGGGTCGTCGATGACCTGCACGGGGTGCCCGTCGACCTCGGCGTAGTGGGTGCGCAGCACCTCGTGCCGGGTGGCGATCGTGCTCAGCGCGCGCTCCAGGGCGCGGGTGTCCAGGGCCCCGCGCAGCCGGAAGCCCCAGTGCAGCAGGTACTCCTGGGCGCCGGACCGCAGCTGGTCGAGGAACCACAGCTGCTCCTGCTCGAAGGACAGCGGGTAGTGCCCGTCGCCGTATTCCATCGGTTCGCCTTTCACCGGGTGGCGGTATGTCGGGGTGGCGGTCTGCCGGGTCAGGGGGTCAGGGGCGCGCGGCGGGGACGAGCACGCCGCCGGGGTGGGCGGCGACCCGCTCGCGCGGCGCCCACAGGTGCGCGACGTCGCCGAAGTGCTCGGCCACCCAGTCGTCGTCGTAGACGGTGTCGAGGTAGCGCTCGCCGCGGTCGGGGAGCACCAGGGCGCAGGTGGCGCCCGCGGGGATGCGGTCGCGCATGCTCTCCAGGGCGGAGACGACCGCGCCGGAGGACCCGCCCGCCAGGATCGCCTCGCGCGCGGCCAGCCGCCTGCACCCGACGACGGCGCCGAGGTCGTCCACCCGGACCACCTCGTCGGCCAGGCCGTCGGCGTGCAGGGCCGGGCGCACCGAGGCGCCGTGCCCGGGGATGAGCCTGCCGCCGACCGCGGGCCCGAAGATGTTGCTGCCCAGGGCGTCGACCGCCACGACGGTGACCGGCAGGTCGTGCTCGCGGATGTACTCCGCGCACCCGCGCAGGGTGCCGCAGGAGCTGGTCGCGCAGAACAGGTAGTCGAGGGTGGGCAGCGCCTCCAGCACCTCGCGGACGGTGGCGTGGTGCGCGCGCGGGTTCAGCGGGTTGGCGTACTGGTTGGGGCAGTAGGCGTGCGGGGTGGTGGCGACCAGCTCGCGGACGCGGGCGATGCGCACCGGCAGGTACTCCCCCGTCCCGGGGTCGACGTCGGTGACCACCTCCACCTCGGCGCCGAAGGCGCGCATGATGGCGATGTTCTGCCGGTTGGTGCGCGGGTCGACCACGCAGACGAACCGGATGCCGTGGTAGCCGCAGAACTGCGCGATGCCGATGCCCAGGTTGCCCGAGCTGGACTCCACCACCACCGAGCGGCCGGGCACCAGCTCGCCGTCGTCGAGGCGGTGGCGCAGCATCTCCAGCGCGGAGCGGTCCTTGATGCTGCCGCCCGGGTTCGCCGACTCCAGCTTGGCGAACGCCCGGAAGGGCGCGCCGGGCAGCAGCCGCGCCAGCTCGACCAGCGGGGTCGACCCGACGGTGGCGAGCACCCCGGTGACCGGGTGGTGGTGTGATGCCATGGGTTCCGCTCCTCGCGTGCTCCGCTCGGGGATGTGCGCCCACCGAGGGTCCCGCACCCGGGCGCGCGGGCGCAGGGAAGAAGCGGCAGACCCCACGACCACCGCGGCGCCATGTCTGCCGGAAGTTCTCTGCTGCCAACGCGCGCAATCGCCCACTGTGGACATATGGTGCCTGCACACTCACCCACACCCCTGTCCACGGAGCAGAACGAGCTACCGCTGCCGCACGTCGTCGCGGCCTCCGGGAGCGCGACGGAGTACCTGGCCGCGCACCGGGAGCAGGTGCGCGCGCGGCTGCGCGAGCACGGCGCGGTCCTGCTGCGCGGCTTCGACATCGGCGGCGTCGACGGCTTCGACGCCGTCGTCCGCGCGGTGTCCGGCGCGCCGCTGACCTACGCCGAGCGCTCGTCGCCGCGCAGCACGATCAAGGGCCAGGTCTACACCTCGACCGATTACCCGCCCGCCGAGGAGATCTTCCTGCACAACGAGAACTCCTACCAGGCGAGCTGGCCGCTGTCGCTGTTCTTCTACTGCGTCACGCCGCCGGACACGCTGGGGGCGACCCCGCTCGCGGACACCCGCCGGGTGCTCGCCTCGATCGACCCGCAGGTGCGCGAGGAGTTCACCCGCCGCGGCTGGCGCGTGGTGCGCAACTTCACCGACGGCTTCGGCGTCCCCTGGCGCCAGGCGTTCAACACCGACGACCGGGCCGAGGTCGCCGCGTACTGCGCCAAGAACGGCGTCGAGGTGGAGTGGGTGGGCGCGGACGGGCTGCGCACCACCGCCCGCCGCGCCGCGGTGCACCACCACCCGGTCACCGGGGAGCCGGTGTGGTTCAACCACGCCACCTTCTTCCACGTCACCACGCTGGCCGAGGAGGTCTGCGAGGGGCTGCGGGAGCTGTTCGGCGAGGACGAGCTGCCCACCAACACCTACTTCGGCGACGGCGGCCGGATCCCCGACGACGTGGTGGCGCACCTGCGCGACTGCTACCGCGCCGCGACCCGGCGGTTCGACTGGCAGCGCGACGACGTGCTGGTGGTGGACAACATGCTCAGCGCGCACGCCCGCGAGCCGTTCACCGGCCCGCGCAAGATCGCCGTGGCGATGGCCGAACCGCACGTGCCCTGAACCGCCCCGACCGGAACCGCCCACACCCGCCCCGCGCGGAAGCCGAGAACCCCGGACCCTCCCTCAAGGTCCGGGGTTCTCGGCTTCTCCGGGTCAGCCCCGCTCGCCCGCGTCGAAGGCGACGAAGCGCAGCTCGGAGGTGTAGCGGTTGCCCGCGTCGTCGGTGAGCCAGGACTGCTCGGGCGTGGGCAGCATCTCGGTGAACACCAGGCGCCCGCCGGGCTGGTCGCGCACGAGCCTGCGCACCGACTTGGCGAGGGTGTTCACCGAGATGTGGTTGTCGAAGTCCACGCAGTACGGCCGCGGCTCGGTCGGGGAGACCAGGAAGGCGAAGCGCGGCAGGCCTTCGCGCGCCCGCCACCACCGCGCCTGCACGAACCGCTGCGCCTCGTCCTTGGCGTCGGCGAAGGCCAGCGCGGCCGGGTCGAAGGTCCACGTCTCGCGGGCCACGGCCATCCGGTCGACGGTGATGCGCGGGGTGTGCGCGCCGTCGACCGGGAACCGGAACATGTCGATCACCAGCGTGGTGAGCACGTGCGCGAACACGTCCACCACCGGGAACCGCGCGCCGTCGGGCAGGACGACCTCCAGGTCGTCGCCCACCTGCTCGACCAGGACATCGGCGCTGCGCACGGTCCGCTCGCGGGCGGGGTCGGCGGTGTCGTCGACGAGGGCGACCTGGTAGTCCTGCGGGCGGATGAGCACGTTGCGCACCCGGATCGACAGCTTGGCCTTGTTCTCCTTGGCCAGCAGGGGGACCAGGCGCGGCTCGGGGTAGTCCTCGGTGGTGGCGTCGAACAAGCCCTGCGGGTCGGCGCTCTGGCTGACGAACAGCGAGTTGCCCAGGGTGTTCAGGCCCACGTGCAGCTCGCCGAGCACGGTGTCACCGTTGTCGGCGAACAGGATGTCCGGGCTCAGGTAGCGCGCCCCCGACCACCCGGGTCCCGGTGCGGCGAACAGCTCCGCCACCTTGTCCTCGATGTCCGCTGTGGACACCTGCACCCGGGAACCGGTGAGCGGCGGCAGCACCTCGCGCCACCGGTCCCAGAACTCCCGCTGCACGTCACCGGCGATGGCCTTGGCGTCGCCGTGCAGGACGGGCATGCAGGCGAACCAGAACGAGGCCAGGTCGGTCGGTCCGGTGTAGACCGCCCGCACCTTCGCCATGACGCGCCGGGCCACCTCCCAGGTGAGCCAGCGGGCGGCGGTGAACAGCGGGCGCAGCGGCGCCAGCGAGTCGAGCACGTCCGGCCCCAGCCGCACCTCACCGGAGCGGCGGCAGTCGGAGTACACCAGCGAGCGGCACGGGGCGGTGTTGGCGCCCTTGTCCCGCTTGGCGCTCTCGCCCGCCAGCTCGGTGAACTCGCCCTCCAGCGCGGCCAGCGCCGCCACCAGCGCGTCCGGGTCGGCCGCCGCGGCGGCGACCCGCTCCCGGCCGCGGTCGAGGGTGTCGAGCAGGGCGACGGCGGGCCCGTCGCCCACCCCGGCCCCGGCCAGCCAGTCCCGCACCCACCGGTCGGGGTGGGTGGCCGCGGGCACGTCCAGCCGCCAGGTCACCAGGCGCCTGCGCACCAGCTCCTCGATGGCCTCGGCCGGGCCGACCTCGTCGGCGGGGCGCAGCCCGTCGCACCGGTCGAACACCGCCACCAGCTCGGGCTCCAGCGGCTTGGGCTTGAGCCCGGGCAGGGTGGCCGCGCCGTCCGCCACCCGGACGAAGGGGACCCGCCGGGGCGCGATCCGCCCGCGCAGCGCGGGGTCGGCGTTGACCAGCCTGGCCACCGCGTCGACGGCCCAGCTGGAGAAGAACACGGTGGTCGACTCGACCAGGCCCGCCCCGGCGCGCACCTCGACGCCCCGGGCGGCCTCGTCCCAGCGGCCCCAGCCCACGGGGCCGAAGAAGCCGATCGTGTCGTTCTTGACGCAGAACCGCTGCCAGTAGTGCGCCACCAGCTCCTCGCGCTGGCGGTTCTTGAAGGTGCGGTCCTGCGGCGGACTGGCCAGGAACGGCCGCACGCCGGTGTCGAGGACCCGCCGGTTCTGCCAGGCCACGGCCGCGCGGAAGGCGGGCGCGGCGGCGATCGAGCGCAGCCGCGCCCCGGTCTCCACCGCGCCGTCGGCGAACACCGCCTGGAACTCCTTCCAGGCGGTGCCCTGCAACCGGGCCCCGTCATCGAACTTGTCGGCCGCCTCGGCGAGCCCGGGCGCGGCCAGGTCGAGCGCGCCCGCGGCCGGGAAGCCCGGTCCGCGCACGGCGCACCGCGCCCACAGCCGCCACCCATCGCCGAACGGCACCGCTGGGGTGGTCATGTCACTCCTGGAAGTCGGACTCCACGACCGCCGCGAGGTCGGCCGGGGAGGGGTAGGCGAACACCAGCGCGACCGGCACCTCGACCCCCAGCTCGGCGCGCAGCCGGGCGGTGATCTCGAAGGCGGCGAGCGAGTCGCCGCCCGCCTCGAAGAAGTCGCTGTCGGTGTCGAGGGCGTCGTCGGCCAGCGCGTCCCGGTAGATCGCGGCGATCAGCTCGGGGACGTCGGTGGTCGTGGCGGTCATGTGCGTGCCTTCCGTCCTGGTGGTGTCGCTGCCGCGCCGATCGCGGACAGCGCGAGTGCGGTGTTGCCCCCGGAGGCGATGACCGCGGCCCGGCCCGGGCGCGGGTGGCGCAGCGCGCCCGCGAGCGCCACCGCGCCGCTGGGCTCCACCGGGGCGCCCGCGGCCAGCAGGAGCTCCTGCGCGGCGCGGACCTCGTCGTCGGTGACCGCGACCAGCTCGTCGACCCGGTCGCGGATGACCGGCCAGGTGACGGCGCCGGGCCGCTGCCCGCGCAGGCCGTCGGCCACCGTGGTCGAGGGCGGCAGCTCCACCGGCGCCCCCGCGGCCAGCGAGGCGGCGTAGCGGGCTGCGCCCGCGGGTTCCACCCCGATGACCGCGACCGGCCGGGTGAGCGCGCCCGCGGCGAGGCAGACGCCCGCGAGCAGCCCGCCGCCGCCGGTGGGGACGTAGACGGCGGACAGGTCGGGCTCGTCGGTGAAGACCTCCAGGCCGACGGTGCCCGCGCCCGCCACCACGAGCTCGTGGTCGGAGGAGGGCACGAACACCGCGCCGGTGGCCGCGGCCAGCGCCTTGGCGTGCTCGTCGCGCTCGGCGACACCGCCCGCGACGCCCACCACCCCGGCGCCCAGCGCGCGCAGCGCGTCGGCCTTGGCCTGGCTCGCCCCGGCGGCCATCACCACGGTGACGCGCACGCCCAGGGCGCCGCCGAGCGCGGCGACGGCGATGCCGTGGTTGCCCGAGGACCCGGTGACGACCTCGGCGGCGCCCAGGCCCAGCAGGGCGTTGGCCGCGCCGCGCGCCTTGAACGACCCGCCGCGCTGGCGGTGCTCGGCCTTGACCAGCAGCCGGGTGCCCGGCAGCGGCAGCAGCGGGGTGCGGTGCACGCGCCCGGCGATGCGGGCCGCGGCCGAGAGCACGGCCGCGAACCCCAGTTCCAGCCCGGCGGTGGTCACGGAGCCACCTCCGCCTCGGCGCGGGGCACCGGCAGCCGCTCGACGCGCAGGTAGCGCCCGAGCGGGAGGTGCAGCGCCATCGCCAGGTGGGTGCGCAGGGCGAGGTCGGTCACCGGGTCGAGCCCGGCGGTGACGCGGGTGCCCGCGCGCCCGGTCGGCCCGTGCGGTCGGGTGCTCACACCACCACCCCCTCGGCCAGCGCCCTGCGGTCGGCCTTGCCGCTGGTGGTGGTCGGCAGCCGGTCGATGCGGGTGAACTTCCTGGGCATCATGTGCGGCGGCAGCGTGGTGGCCAGGTGCGCGCGCAGGGCGGCGTCGGCCACCTCGGCGGGCACCCCGGTGACGTGGGCGAGCAGGTAGGTGCGGTCGCGGCCGTCCACGGCGGTGGTCACGACGGCGCCGGTGACCGCGGGGTGGGTGAGCAGGGCGCCCTCCACCTCGGCCGGGTCGACCCGGTGGCCGCGGATCTTGACCTGCCGGTCGACCCGGCCCAGGTACTCCAGGTCGCCGCCCGGGTGCCGCCGGGCCAGGTCGCCCGCCCGGTACATGCGCGCCCCCGGCGCGCCGAACGGGTCGGGCACGAACCGCTCGGCGGTGAGCGCGGGCCTGCCGCCGTAGCCGCGGGCCACGCCCGCGCCGCCGATCCACAGCTCCCCCACCGCGCCGTCGGGCACCGGGCGCAGGTCGGCGTCGAGCAGGTGCGCGACCACCCCGTCGATGGGCGTGCCCACCAGGTCGACCCCCGTGTCCGGGTCGGCGGGCACGGCGTAGCGGGTGGAGGTCATGGTGGTCTCGGTGGGCCCGTACTGGTTCACCAGCCCGCGCACCCGCGCCCGGCCGCCGGAGGCCAGGAACGGCCGCAGCGACTCGCCGCTGGAGACGACCAGCTCCGGGGCCTCGACGCCGTGCTGGACGAGGAAGGTCAGGAACGTCGGCGTCGCGCTGAGCACCGCGGTGGCCCCGTGCTCGCGCACGGCCGCGGCGAACTCCTCCGCCCGCAGCAGGGCCGACCGCGGCACCAGCACCACCCGACCGCCCGCCACCAGCGGGGCGAAGGTGTCGCGGATGGAGGCGTCGTAGCCCAGCGGGGCCAGTTGCAGCACCACCGAGCCGCGGTCCAGGCCGTAGTCGCGGGTGACGAACCGCAGGTAGTTGGTGAGCCCGCGGTGCTCGACGAGCACGGCGTTCGGCGTTCCGGTGGACCCGGAGGTGTGGCTGACGTAGGCCAGCGAGCGCGGGGCGACCTCGGGCAGCGACCCCGCGCGGGGCCCGTCGGCGCGGCCCTGCCCGTCGACCGCGATCTCCACCGGCACCGGCAGGTCCAGCGCGCCGGGGGTGCTCGTCACCAGGTAGCGGGCGCCGCCGCTGGTGACCATGGCCGCCAGCCGGGCCCGCGGCAGGTCCACGTCGAGGGCGAGGAACGCCGCCCCGGCGCGCAGCACCGCCGCCATCGCGATCACCGACGCCTGCCCGCGCTCCACCGCCACCGCGCACACCTGCTCCGGGCGCACCCCGCGGGCCACCAGCGCCCTGGCGAGGTCGTCGACCCGGGCGGCGAACCCGCCGTAGGTCAGCGACCCGTCCGGGGTGGTGATCGCGACGGCGTCGGGGGTGGTGGCGGCGTGGGCGAAGACGTCGTCGAGGAAGGTGCTCACGGCCGGGCCCGCTGCTCGCCACGGTCGGCGGTCGTCCGGTCGGCGGTCGTCTGGTCGACGGCGACGAAGCGCAGCTCGGAGGTGTACCGGTTGCCGGCGTCGTCGGTCAGCCAGGCGTGCTCGGGGCTCGGCAGCATCTCCGAGACGGTGAACCGGGCGCCCGGGTCCTTGCGGGCGAGCCTGCGCACCGCCTTGGCCATGATGTTGACGTAGACCGGGCTGTCGAAGTCGACGAAGAACGGCCGCGGCTCGGCGGGCGAGACGACGAAGGCGAACCGGGGCAGCCCCAGCTCCTCGCGCCACCAGCGGGCCCGGACGAACCGGCGGGCCTCGTCCTTCTCCTCGGTGAAGCCCACCCCCGCCGCGTCGAAGCGCCACGTCTCGCGGGCCACGACCACCCGGTCGATGGTGATCCGCGGGGAGTGGTCGGCGTCGCCGCGGATGCTGAAGCGGTCCATGACCTTGTTGGTCAGCGCGTTGCCGAACACGTCGAGCACGTCGAACTCGGTGCCGTCGGGCAGCACCACCACCAGCTCCTCGCCGCGCGGCTCGACCACCGCGTCGGCGGCGGCGACGTTGCGGTCGTGCGCGGGGTCGCCGGTGTGGTCGACGTTGCCGACGAAGTAGTCGACCGGGCGGCCCAGGGCGGGCCTGCTGCGGGCCGACCAGCGCGGCGGCAGCTCCTTGGGCAGCATCGGCATCACCCGCGGCAGCGGGAAGTCCCGGTCGGTCTCGGCCAGCAGCGAGGCCTGGTCGGGGTGCTGGAGGACGAACAGCGAGGCGCCGATGGTGTTCATCGCCACGTGCATCTCCCCGACCAGCAGCTCGAAGTCGCCGCGCTCGACGTCGGCGGCGTCGCGCGCGACCACCAGCAGGTCCGGGCTGATGTAGCGGGCGATGTTCCAGCCCCGGGCGGGCTCGGCGAACAGCTCGCGCACCCGGTCGGCGATGTCGGCGCTGCGCAGCCGCACCCGCCGGGTGCCCTCCGGCGCGGCGATCAGCTCGGCCCACTTCGCGCGCAGCTCGGCCTGCACCTGCTCGACGTCGGCGGCGGTGTCCGGGTGCGGCACGGGGATGCAGGCGAACCACAGCGCGGCGATGTCCACCCGGCCGCGCTCGGCCAGGATGGCGTCGTAGGCGGTGCGCAGCCGGGCGCGGACGCGGTCGGCGACCTGGTTGGTCATCCAGCGCGCGGAGGTGAGCAGCAGGCCCAGCGGCTCCAGCTGGGAGTGGATGGCGGTGCCGAGGGTGGCCGTGGCCGAGCGGCGGGTGTCGGAGTACACCAGCGAGCGGCAGGGCGCGGTGCGCGCGCCCTTGGCGCGGGCGGCCGAGGAGTGGGTGACCTCGGCGAAGGTGGCCTCCATGGCGGCCATGGCCGCGGCCAGCGCCTCGGGGTCGCGGCCCGCGGCGGCGACCCGGGAGCGGGCGGCCTCGACCGCGTCGAGCTTGGCCAGCGCCCGCTCGCGCGCCCCGGCGTCGCCGATGCCCGCCAGGAACCGGCGCAGCCACCGCTCGGGGTGGGCGATCACCGGCACCTCGATGCGCCGCACGACGAGCCTGCGCTTGACCAGCTCGTCGACGGCCGCCTCGACGTCCTCGGCGGTGGTGCCGACCTCGGCGGCGATCGCCGCGGTCGTGCGGAGGCCGTCGGACAGGTCGAACACCCGCGCCGCCAGGCCCACCAGCGGCTGCGGCGGCCTGCCGGGCAGGACGACGGTCTCGCCGTCGCGGCGGACGTAGGAGAGCCGCCGCGGCGGCACCCAGGCCCGCACGGCCGGGTCGGCCTCCACCGCCTTGGCCACGCCGTCGAGCGCCCAGCTGGAGAAGTACACTGTGGACTCCGCGATGAACCCCTCCCCCGGGTCCACCGCCACGCCGCTGGTGCCCAGGTCCCACGAGCCCCAGCCGACCGGGCCGAAGAAGCCGATGGTGTCGTTCTTGACGCAGAACCGCTGCCAGTAGTGCGCCACCAGCTCCTCGCGCTGGCGGGGCATGCTGGTGCGGCCCGCCGCGGTCGGCGCCCAGTCCAGGAACGGCTTGATGCCGGAGGTGAGCACCTGCCGGTTCTGCCAGGCGACCGCGGCGCGGAAGCCGGGCAGCCGGGCGATGCGCTGCAACTCGTGCGCGGTGGCCACCGCGGCGTCGCCGAACAGCTCGGTGAAGGCCTCCCAGTCCGGGCCGCTCAGCGCGGTGCCCTCGTCGAACTTGTCGGCGGCCTCGGCCAGGCCGTCCGGGGCCAGCGCGAGCACCCCCTCGGCGGGGAAGCCGGGGCCCCGCAGCGCGAACTGGTTCCACAGCCGCCAGCCACCGGCGGCGAGCTCGACGTTGTCGGACATGGCCATCTCTCTTCTGCTCTGGGGCTTGTTCCACGAGTGGTGGGCGCCTGCCCGGGTGTCGTCGGGCCGGGTCGCCCCGTGCGGGGCGGGCTGGTCAGGCGGGGAGGCGGCCCGCGCACCACTCCAGGACCGCCCTGGCGCTGTGGTGCTTGTTCTCGGCCTGGGTGAAGGCGATGCTCAGCGGCCCGTCGAGGACCGCGGCGGTGACCTCCTCGCCGCGGTGGGCGGGCAGGTCGTGCATGAACACCGCGCCGGGGCAGGCGGCCATGACCGCGTCGTCGACCTGGAACGGCGCGAACACCGAGCGCCAGTCCGGGTCCGGCTTGCTGGTGCCGGTGGTCTGCCAGCGGGTCGTGTAGACCACGTCGACCTCGGGCAGCTCGGCCATGTCGTGCCGCTGCTCGACCAGCGCCCCGGTGCGCGCGCCGTGCACGGCCGCGCGCCGCAGGAAGTCCTCGCCGACGCCGTAGCCGGGGGGCGTGCGCAGGTGCAGCTCGGTGCCCGCGAAGCGGGACAGCGCGAGGGTGAGCGCGGTGGCGGTGTTGTTGCCCTCGCCCACGTAGAGCACCCGGATGCCCTCGACCCGGCCGAAGTGGCGCTGGAGGGTGGTCAGGTCCGCGAGGGCCTGGGTGGGGTGCTCCTCGGCGCTCATGGCGTTCACCACGGCCATCCGCTTCTGGTCGGCGAAGGCGCGCAGCTCCGCCTCCGGGCCCGCGGTGCGCGCGACGAGCAGGTCGAGCATCGACGACAGCACCGCCGCGGTGTCCTCCGTGGACTCCCCGGTGTTCTCCTGGAGGTCGTCGGGCCCGTAGGCGATGGTGTTGGCCCCCAGCCGCAGCGCCCCGGCGGTGAACGCGGTGCGGGTGCGGGTGGAGGTCTTGCGGAACAGGGTGCCCACGACCAGCCCGGCCAGGGTGCGCTCGCCGTCGGCGGCGCCCGCGGCGAACCGCGCGCCGCGCTCGACCACCGCGCGCAGGTCGTCGGAGCCCAGGTCGTCGATGGAGATGAGGTGCCGCCGCTCGGTCATGTCGTGTCTCCTCACGGGTGGTCGGGTCGGGTGGCGAGCAGGGCGCGGTGCAGCACCCGCAGCCCCCGGTCGAGGCGGGCCAGGTCGGTGGCCGGGGCGGGGGTGGCGGTGAGCACCGCCCCGCTGCGGCCGACGAGCACGCCGCCGGTGAAGGCCGCCGCGCGCACCGCCTCCGCGCGCACCGGCCCCAGCTCCAGGCCCAGCAGCAGGCCGCGGCCGCGCACGGCCACGCCGGGCAGCGCGGCGACCTCGGCGCGGAACCGCTCGACCCGGCGGGCGACGACGCGGCGGTCGGTGCCGCCCTCGGCCCACAGCTCGCACCCGGTGATCGCCGCCACCAGGGCCAGCTGGTCGCCCACGCCGTCGCCGAGCGGGGTGGCCCCGGGCAGCGCGCAGCCGCCGCGCAGCAGCAGCAACGCCAGCGGCGGGCCGTAGCCGCCGGTGGGGGCGCTGGTGATCACCACGTCGGGCAGCGCGCCCGAGTGCTGGAAGGCGAAGTACGGGCCGGTGCGCCCGCCCGCGGTGGCCGTCTCGTCGACCACGAGCAGCGCACCGGTCTCGTCGGCGGCCGCGCGCAGCCCCGCCAGCCAGCCCGCCGGGCCCTCGTGCAGCCCCTCGGCCTGCACCGGCTCCACCACGACCGCCGCGGGCGCCGGGTGGGCCAGGCGCGCCAGGTCGGCGCGGCCGTGCTCGATGAACACGGTGCCGGGCGCGCCCGCCAGCCGGTCGTGCGAGCCGGTGAAGGCGACCACGCCGTCGCGGCCGGTGCGCTCTGCGGCGAACCGCAGCGCCGTGGCCAGCGGGTCACCGCCGACCGGGTGCACGTCGAGGTCGAGCCCGGCCGGGGCCAGGACGGTGCGGGCGAAGGTGGCGCGCAGCTCGCGCTCGGTGCTGGTGGGCAGGCCCGCCCCCGCGCCGACGGCGTCGGCGGCCAGGTGGGCCAGCAGCCGCCTGCGCAGCCGCGGGTGGTTGTGCCCGGGGGTGAGCAGGCCGCCCGCCCCGGTGAGGTCGACGAACAGCCTGCCGTCCTCGGCGCGCAGCTCGGCGCCCCTGGCCCGGTCGAAGACCGGCGCGCCGGTCGCGGTCGTCGCAGCGGTCACCGCGCTCACCTGACCCCGGCGCGGCGGCGGGCGGTGAGCGCGGGGACCGCCGAGCGCTCGGCCACCGCGGGGTAGCCGCCCAGCGCCGCGGCCAGCGCGGCGACGGTGCTGTGGTCGAACAGGCCGCGCACCGGCACGTCCACGCCGAGCCGGGCGCGCAGCCGCACCGCGACCCTGGTGGCCAGCAGCGAGTGCCCGCCCAGCTCGAAGAAGTCGTCGTGCGCCCCCACCCGCTCGACGCCCAGCACCTCCTGCCACACCTGCGCGACCGCGCGCTCCTCGGGCGTGGCGGGCGCGGTGGCGACCTCGGCGGCCCGCGCGCGCGGCAGCGGCAGGCGGGCGTGGTCGACCTTGCCGTTGGGGGTCACCGGGAAAGCGTCGAGCACGACGAACGCGGCGGGCACCATGTAGTCGGGCAGCCGGTCGAGCAGGGACGCGCGCAGCTCGTCCACCACCACCTCGCCGCGCGGCACCACGTACGCGGTCAGCTGCGGCTCCCCGGTCGGCGTCGGGGTCGGGCGCACGACGGCGGCGCGGACGGTGCCGTGGCGCAGCAGCGCGGCCTCGATCTCGCCGGGTTCCATCCGGTGCCCGCGGATCTTCACCTGCCGGTCGGCGCGGCCCAGGATCTCCACCGACCCGTCCTGGCGCCTGCGGGCCAGGTCGCCGGTGCGGTAGAGGCGGCCGCCGGGGGCCGTGGCGTACGGGTCGGGCACGTAGCGGTCGGCGGTGGCGGCGGGCCTGCCGCGGTAGCCGGTGGCCACGCCCCGGCCGCCGATGTAGAGCTCCCCCACCGAGCCGACGGGCACCAGCTGGAGGTCGGCGTCGAGGAGGTGGATGGTGTAGTTCGCCAGCGCGGACCAGTCCGCGACGGTGCCGTCGGCGCGCATCCTGGCGGCGCTGGCCCACACCGTCGCCTCGGTGGGGCCGTAGAGGTCCCACACGGTCGCGCCGCCCGCGGCCAGCCGCCGCACCAGCTCGGCGGGCAGCTTCTCCCCGCCGGAGAGCACGCGCATGCCCGCGCGCGGCAGCCACCCGTTGTCGGCCAGCATCCGCAGCGTCACCGGGGTGGCCTGCAGGACGGTGGGCCGCTCCCGCTCGACCAGGGCGATCATCCGCTCGGGGTCGCGGGCCTGCTCGGCGTCCGCCAGCACCACGGTCGCCCCGACCAGCAGCGGCGAGTACAGCTCCAGCACCGACGGGTCGAACGAGATGGTCGTCAGCGCCACCACCCGGTCCGCGGCGGTCATCCCCGGGCGGGCCGTGGCGGCGGTGGCGAAGGCGGTGAGCGCGGCGTGGTCGACCACGACGCCCTTGGGGGTGCCGGTGGACCCGGAGGTGTAGATGGCGTAGGCCGGGTCGTGGCCGGTGGGCCGGTGCGCGGGCGGGGTGGCCGGGCGGGCGGCGATGGCGGCGCGCTCGGCGTCGACCAGCAGCACCCGGGCGGTGGTGGCGGGCACCCGGTCGCCGAGCCCGGTCTCGGTGAGCACCAGGCGGGCGCCGGAGTCCTCGACCATGAGCGCGACGCGGCCCGCCGGGAAGTCGGGGTCGACGGGCACGTACGCGGCGCCGGTCTTGAGCACGGCCAGCAGCGAGGTCAGCAGGTGCGGCCCGCGGTCGAGCAGGACCGCGACCAGCTCGCCCGGCCCGGCGCCCAGGGCCGCGAGGTGGTGGGCGAGCCGGTTGGCGCCCGCGTCCAGCTCCGCGTAGGTGGTGTCGCCCGCGGCGCTGGTGATCGCGGTGGCGCCGGGGCTGAACAGCGCCTGCGCGGCGACCAGGTCCACGATGGTGCGGTCCGGCAGCGCGGTGGTGGTGTCGTTCCACTCCCCCAGCAGCTTGTCCCGCTGGCCCTCGGGCAGCAGGTCGACCACCGCGGCGAGGCTCTTGGCGCTCGCGCCGGGCCGCTCGACCGCCGCGGCCAGCACCCGCACGAACCCGTCGGCGATGCGGGCGGCGCGGTCGTGGTCGAACAGGGCGGCGGCGAAGTGCAGGCGGGCGTTGACCGTGCCGTCGCGGCGGACGTTGACGTCGAAGAACAGGTCGGTGGGCGTGCCGGTGGCGGGCGGCTCGACGAACTCGGTGGCCAGGCCCGGCAGCGTGGTCGGGGCGCCGACCTCCAGCAGGGAGAACGACACCTGGTAGACGGGGTTCCTGGACAGGTCCCGCTCCGGGGACAGGGCGTCGACGACGCGCTCGAAGGGCGCCTCGGCGTGGGTGAACGCGCCCAGCGCGGCCGCTCGCACCCTGCCCAGCAGCTCGTCGAAGGTCGGCGCGCCGGACAGGTCCGCGCGCAGCGCCACGGAGTTGACGAACAGGCCGATCACCTTGTCCGCGCCCGCTTTGAGCCGCCCGGCGACCGGGGTGCCGACGGCGAAGTCGTCCTGGCCCGCAGCCCGGCCGAGCACGGCCTGGAGCGCGGCGAGCAGCACCATGTACCGGGTGCAGCGCCGGGAGCGGGCGAAGCGGTCGGCGGCGGCCAGCACCTCGGCGGGCAGGTCGAAGTGCACCACGCCGCCCGTGCCGTCCCAGGTCGCCGGGCGCGGCCGGTCGGTGGGCAGGTCCAGCGGGGGCACGCCGTCGAGGGTGGTGCGCCAGTAGGCCAGCTGCTTCTCGCTGCGCGCGCCGCTGAACCGCTCGCGCTGCCACCGCGCGTGCTCCACGTAGGACGGTGCGGGGGCCAGGTCGGGGGCGGTGCCGGTGGTGTGCGCGCGGTAGCCCTCGGCCAGCTCCGCGGCGAAGATGCCCCAGGAGGTGCCGTCGAAGGCGATGTGGTGGACGACGACGATCAGCAGGTGCTCGTCGTCGGCGACCCTGGCGAGGGTGGCGCGCAGCGGCGGGCCCGCGGCGAGGTCGACCGGGCGGCGCACCTCGGTGGCGAGCGGGTCCGGGTCGTCGCTGCGGTGCAGCACCACCTCCACGCGCTCGTCCACCACCGCCACCGGGCCGCCGTCCACGGCGGCGAACCGGGTGCGCAGCGCGTCGTGGCGGTCGACGACCCCCTGCAGGGCCGCGGTCAGCGCCGCGACGTCGAGGTCGCCGCGCACCCGCACGGCCAGGGTCAGCAGGTAGTCGGGCGCACCGGGCTGCAACTGGTCGAGGAACCACAGCCGTTCCTGCGCGAATGACACCACTCGTGCGCTGTCCACCGGTGCACCTCCACGGATCTGTCCTGCTGTGGCACCGAGCGTCGCCCCTGGGCGGGCGCGCGGACAGGGAAGGAGCCGCAGTGGCCGGACTGCGCGTTCGTCCCTACGACCCGCCCGGGCGGCGGGGGACGCTCGTGGGGCCAGGAACCCCAGCCGCAGGAGGACAGACATGACCGACGACGGTGTCTACCGCGTCGTGCGCAACGACGAGGACCAGTACTCGATCTGGTGGGCCGACCGCGACCTGCCGCTGGGCTGGACCGCCGAGGGCACGACCGGCACCAAGCAGGAGTGCCTGGACCACATCAACACCGTGTGGACGGACATGCGCCCGCGCAGCCTCCGCGAGCAGATGGCGGGCGCCTGAACCACGACCACCCTGGGGCGCGCGTCGCGCCGGGGAGCCGGGGGTGAGGGGGACAGGGGCGCGGACCGTCCCCCTCATCCGCCCCCGGACCAGGTAAGCACCGAGGAAAGCAGCCGAGCACAGCGGAAGGGGCGCACCGGATGTCCAGCACGCCCCTCCCGGCCGTGTTCCCACGACCCGCCGCCCACCCCCTCGTCCCCTTCCGGCACCGTCCCCGACCCGGCGCCGGGGCCGCCCGCCCCGCGCACCGGCGGACGAGCGGGCGCCCCTCGCTGGGTGAACGGGTCCTAGAGCAGACCCGCCCGCAGGGCGTAGGCCACCGCGTGCGCGCGGTTGCGCAGCCGGAACCGGTGGGTGATGCCGTGCACCACGCCGGTCACCGTGCGGGCCGAGTAGCACAGCCGCTTGGCGATCTCGCCGGTCTCGCAGCCGTCGGCCACCAGCCGCAGCACCGCCCGCTCCCGGTCGCTGAGCCCGCCGCCCGCGGGGTCGGCCAGCGGCGCCGCCCGGTGGGTGAGCAGGGCGGCGAGCAGGTCGGGCGGGGCCGTGCAGTCGCCGGACGCGGCGGCCAGCACCGCCCGCGCCAGCCGCGGCCGGTCCGCCTCGCGCCTGCGCAGCAGCCCGGACGCGCCCGCCACCACCGCGCGCACCGCGTCGGCCGGGGCGAGCTCGGTCGCCACCAGCACCACCTCCGGGGCGTGCGCGGCGGCGCGGGTGGCGCGCACCAGGTCGAGCACGCGCTCGTCCACGGCGTCGACCACCACCACGGCCACCCCGGCGGGACCGCCGGGCGCGACCACCTCCAGGTCGGGGGAGCCGCGCAGCGCGCCGACCGCCCCCACCTCCAACACCGGGTCCAGGGCCACGACCCCGACCCGCACCAGACCGGACATGCGTCCTCCCGCCTCGCGCCTACTGGGCGGCCCCAGCCTCGCCCGCGGTGCCGAGGACCCGCATCCGCAGCGGACCCGCACATTCCAGCGGCGGCCCGCAGCCGCCCCCACCGGCCCCGACACCACCGCTGACCTGCGCAGACGACACCGGCCCCGCACCAGCGCCGCGGGCCGGTGGGCAAATGTGCGGGCATCGCACGCATGACCCGCGGGTCGCGCCGCGGATACGTTCCCGCCGTGAGTTCAGCGACTTCGACCACCGCGGCGGACCGGCCCCAGGCCCGTCCCACCCAGGCCTGGTGGGCCTGCGGCCTCGCGGTGCACGAGCGGGGCACGGCCCCCGGCGACCCGGCCACCGGGGCGGGCAAGCCCGCCTGGGCCGAGGTCACCGAGCGCGCCGTCGAGCGCGCCCGCTTCGCCCTGGTGGGCGAGGTCGAGTGGCGCGCCGGGTTCGCCGAGCTGCTGGCCCCCTTCGCCGACCTCGCCGCCGAGCGGGTCAGCGCCGCCGCGGGCGCCGACGTCGACGCCGCCGCCGTCGCCGGTGGGGTGCGCGCCGAGCTGTCCCGCCGCCTGGTGGCCATCGCCGCCCGCACGCTGGTCACCGAGCTGCACCGGCTGCGCGCCGAGGGCGCCCTCGACGGCGCCGACGGGGCCGCCCGCTTCCAGGACTTCCTGCGCCGCACCGGCACCCCGGACGGGCTGGCCGGGCTCTTCGGCCGCTACCCGGTGCTGGCCCGGCTGCTCGCCCAGGCCGCGTCGAGCACCGCGGCGGCCACCGCCGAGCTGCTGGGGCGGCTGGCCGCCGACCGCGCCGACCTGGTGGCCGCGCTGCTCGGCGGCACCGACCCCGGCCGCGCGGTGGCCGTGGTGGCCAGCCGGGGCGACCGGCACGCCGGGGGCCGGTCGGTGGCGTTCGTGGAGTTCGCCGACGGCCGCTCGGTCGTCTACAAGCCGCAGGACCTCACCCCGCACGTGCGCTTCGCCGGGCTGCTGTCCACCCTGGGCGGCGACGGCCTGTTCCCCGGCACCGCCGCGGTGCTCGCCCGCCCCGGCTACGGCTGGACCGAGTTCATCACCGCCGCCCCGCTGGCCGACCGCGCCGCCGCCGACCGCTTCCACCACCGCCAGGGCGCGCTGCTGGCGGTCCTGCACGCGGTGCGCGCCACCGACGTGCACTACGAGAACCTGATCGCCCGCGGCGACGAGCCGGTGCTGGTCGACATCGAGACCCTGTTCCAGCCCGCGCTGTCGGCGGCCGGGTCCGGCGACCCCGCCGCCGACGCGCTGGCCGAGTCGGTGCACCGCACCGCGCTGCTGCCGGTGACCTTCGTCGGTGAGCAGGGCGTGGCCGACCTGTCGGGCACCGGCGGCGACGCGGGCGCCTCGCCCGCCACCGTCGTCGACTGGCTGGACGCGGGCACCGACCGGATGCGGCTGACCCGCCGCCCGGCCACCATGGCGGCCGCGGCCAACCGGCCCGTCCTCGACGGCGCGCCGGTCGACCCGGCCGCGCACGAGGCCGCGCTGCTCGCGGGCTTCCGCGCGGGCTACGACCGGCTGGTACGCGGGCGGGCGGCGCTGGTGGAGTTCCTGCGCGGCTGCGCCGACGTGGCGGTGCGCGTGGTCGTGCGGCCCACCTGGGTCTACAGCACCCTGCTCGACGAGACCACCCACCCGGACCTGCTGGCCGACGCCGCCGCCCGCGACAGCGCGCTCACCGTGCTGCACCAGGGCCGGGTCGGGCACCCGCTGCTGGAGCAGTTCCTCGCCCACGAGCTCACCGACCTGTGGGCGGGCGACGTGCCGCTGTTCACCGCGGTCGCGGGGACCGGCGAGCTGCGCGCGGCGGGCGGCGCGGTGCTGCCGGTGCCGCTGCCGCTGACCGGGCTCGCCGCCGCGTTGGAGACCGCCGACCGGCTCGGCGCGGTCGACCGGCGCGACCAGGAGTGGGTCATCTCCGCGTCGCTGGCGACCCGGGGCGCCGCCGAGGGGCACCCGCAGGCGCCCGCGCTGAGCGGGCCCGCCGAGGGCGCCGCCGGGCTGCCGGACGAGCTGCTGGCGGCCGCGAGCGGCATCGCGGACCGGATCGTCGCGGGCGGCATCGCCGCGGGCGGGCGGGTCAACTGGCTGGGCCTGGAGGCGGTCGAGGACCGGCACTGGCTGGTCATGCCGCTGGGCGCGGGCCTGGGCAGCGGGCACCTGGGGGTGGCGCTGTTCCTGGCGCAGCTGGCCGAGGTCACCGGGATAGGGCGCTACGCCGACCAGGCGCGCGCGGCCACCGCGGGCGCGCCCGCGTTCGTCGCCGCCCTGGCCACCCGCCCCGACCTCGTCGCCGCCATCGGCCCCGGCGGGCTGCACGGGCTGGGCGGCATCGCCTACGGCCTGACCCGCCTGGGCGCCCTGCTCGACGCCCCCGAGCTCACCGACGCCGCCGCCACCGCCGCCGGGCTGGCCGCCGCCGCCGCGACCGCCGGGAGCGAGCCCGGCTGGGCCGGGGGGCTCGCCGGTGGCCTGGCCGCGCTGACCGCCGTGCACGCCGAGCTGGGCCTGGCCGAGGCCGCCGCGGGCGCCCGCCGCTGCGCGGACCTGCTCGTCGAGCACCCGGGGGTCGACGGCGGCGGCTTCGCCGACGGGGCCGCGGGCGTCGGCTACGCCCTCGTCCAGCACGGCCCGGACGACGCCCACCGCGGCGCGGGCCGCCACCTGCTCGCCACGGCCGCCCGGGGCGGCGACGGCGCGGACCTGCCCGCGGGCTGGTGCCGGGGGGCGGCCGGGTTCGCGCTGGCCCGCGCCGCGGCGCCGGTGTCGTCCCGGTTGGACCCGCCCGCGGCGTTCGCGGGGGGCCCGGTGCGCCGCGACCTGTCGCTGTGCCACGGCGAGCTCGGCACCACCGAGGTGCTGGCCGCGCTCGCAGGCGCGGCGGACCGCACCAGCGCCACGGCGACCGCGCTGCGCAAGCGCACCGGCCTGGTGCTGGGCACCCTGCGCAGGCACGGCCCGCTGTGCGGCGTGCCCGGCGAGGTCACCACGCCCGGGCTGCTGACCGGGCTCGCGGGCATCGGCCACGGACTGCTCCGACTGGCCGCCCCCAAACGGGTGCCGTCGGTGCTGCTTTTGCAGAAGACCCCCGCGTAAAGCGGAAACCAACCCTGCCAGAAGAATCGCGAAAAGAGGAGAATCCCATGTCGACCTCCATCCCGAACAACCCGCAGGACTTCTCCTTCGAGCCCGCCGGGGCGCTGCGCCTGCTGCCCTCGGTGTCCTTCGCCACCCGCGCCGCCGCGCTCGCGGGCGCCGCCCTGCCGGTGGCCATGCTGGCCGCGGCGGTGGTCGGGAAGGGCCAGACCACCGGCGTCGAGCACGTCGCCGCGCTCAACACCACCTGCTGCCCGCCGCCCGCCAGCTGAAAGATCGCCACCGCCGGTGACGATCACCGCCGGAAAACCCGCGTAAATCGAGTCTGGTCGGTTATTCGTCCGGATGAGTAACATCCGGACGGTGCGCCACCGTTCCACGGGCCTGTTCGGCCGCGACCGCGAACTGCGGATGCTCGACGCGGGCCTGGCGTCGGCCAGGTCCGGTCGCGGGGGCGCGGTGTTCCTGGTGGGCGAGAGCGGCATCGGCAAGTCCCGGCTCGCCGCGGCCACCACCGAGTCCGGGTACACCGCGGGCATGGCCCTGCTGCGCGGGCGGGCCAGCTCCACCTGCCTGACCACCCCCTTCCGGCCGCTGACCGAGGCCATCCTGTCCCTGCTGCGCACCGACCCGGTCGAACCGGCCGACCTGGGCCCCTACGGCCCGATCCTCGGGCGGCTGGTGCCGGAGTGGGGCACCCCGGAGACCGGTCGCGACGGCGAGTCGCTGGTGGTGCTCGCCGAGGCGGTGCTGCGGCTCATCGGCCTGGTCGGCCGCGGCCGCGGCTGCCTGCTGGCGCTCGACGACCTGCACGAGGCCGACCCCGAGACGCTGGCGGTGCTGGAGTACCTGATCGACAACGCCGAGCAGCAGCCGCTGCTGCTGCTGGGTTCGGTGCGCGACGAGGACTGCCCGGCCATGCCGCTGGTGCGGGCCGCCGCCCGGCGCGGGGCGTGCGAGCTCGTCGAGCTCGACCGGTTGCCGCGCCCGGCGTTGAGCGCGGTGGCCGGGGACTGCCTCGGCATCGACCCCGCCGCCGTCCCGGCGCCGGTGGTGGAGCTGCTGTGGGCGGGCAGCTTCGGCAACCCGCTCATGGTCGAGGAGCTGGTCACCGCGCTGGTGTCCGACGGGGCGCTGGTCGACGACGGCGGCACCTGGCGGTTGGCGGGCGAGGGCCGCACGGCGGTGTCCACCGGCCTGGCCCGCCCGCTGGCCAGGCGGGTCGCCCAGCTCGGCGCGCGCACCAGGGAACTGCTGGCGGTGGCGGCGGTCTTCGGGCAGCGCTTCCCGCTGACGGTGGTGCAGCGCGCCACCGGCCTCGGTGACCGCGACCTGCTGACCCTGCTGCAGGACGACGGCGCCGCGCAGCTGGTGGCCCCCGACGAGCAGACCGCCGACTGGTACGCCTTCCACCACGACCTCAGCCGCGAGTCGGTGCTGGCCACCCTCGACCGCGACGAGCACGCCCGGTGCGCGGGCGCGCTGGCGGACGCGGTGGAGGCGGTGCACGCCGGGCTGCCCGGCGAGTGGTGCGAGATCGCCGCGCGGCTGCGGCTGGAGGCGGGCGACCGCACCGCCGCGGGGGCGCTGTTCACCGAGGTCGGCAGGCGCGCGCTGCAACTGGGCGCGGCCAGCTCGGCGGTGGCCCTGCTCGACCGCGCGCTCGAACACCTGCCCGGCGAGTCGGCCGAGCGGGCGGGCGCGCTGGAGTCGCTGCTGCACGCCCTGGTCGAGGCGGGGCTGGTGGAGCGGGCGCTGGCCTCGGTCGACGAGCTGGAGCGGGTCAGCGACCTGGGGCCCACCCGGCGCGCGGAGCTGCACACCCGGCTGGCCTGGGCGGCGGCGGTCGCGGGCCGCACCGAGGACGGGCTGTCGCAGGTGGAGGTGGCCAGGGCGCTGCTGGGCCGCGACGCCCCGGCCGCGGACGTGGCGCCGATCGACGTGGTGGCCGCGCACCTGGCCCTGGACCAGGCCGGGCCGGGCAGGCTGGACGAGGCCGAGGCGCTGGCCCGCAAGGCCGCCGAGGTGGCCGAGGCGGTGCCGCTGCCGGTGGTGGCCTGCCAGGCCTGGCAGCTGCTCGGCGCGATCACCCGCCACCGCGACCCGCAGGAGGCCACCGCCTGCCTGGAGCGGGCGCGGTCGATGTCGCTGCGGCACAGCCTGCCGATCTGGGAGATCCACGCGCTGATCCGGCTGGGCAACGACGACGCGCTGCGCGCGGGCGAGCTGGGCAGGCTGCGCCGGGCCCGCGACCAGGCCACCCGGGTCGGCGCGGTGACCGCCCGCTACCAGGCCGAGGCCAGCATCGCCCTGCACGCCACGCTGCGCGGCGAGCACGAGGAGGCCGCGGAGCTGACCGACGCGGTGCTCAGCGCGACCACCCGGCTCAAGCTGCTGGAGACCACCCAGTACGCCCTGCTCAACCGCGCCGTGCTCGCCGGGCACCGGGGCAACCGCCGCGACCTCGACACCGCCCTGGACGACTTCGCCCGCTGGGGCGGCGACCTGGACCTGCACGCCCCGCGCGTGCACGGCCTGGCGTCGGCGTTCTGCTCGCTGCTGGAGGAGGACGTCCCCCGCGCCCTGGCCGACCTGGAGGTCGTGGCCCGCCGCGAGGCCAGCGGCACCGGCGTCTACTTCCTCTCCGGCCGCTACGGCCTGCGCGTCCTGCTCCGGGTGCTCACCGGCGACGCCGACCGCGGCGAACTGGCCGCGGTGGCGGTCAACCCGGCCAGCGCCCTGCGCTGGGACCGCCAGTTCCTGCTCTTCGCCGAGGCCGTCCTGCACGGCCGCGCGGGCGACCCGACCGCGGCCGCCACCGCCGTCGAGGCGGCCCTGCGCGAGGGCGAGCCCTACGCCATGAGCCGCCACCTCGCCCTGCGCCTGATCAGCGAACCCGCCCTCACCGACTCCTGGGGCGACCCCGTCACCTGGCTGCGCATGGCCGAGGACCACTTCCACCGCGCGGACGTCCCCGCCGTCGCGGGCGCCTGCCGGGCCCTGCTGCGCAAGGCGGGCGCCCGGGTCCAGCAACGCCGCACCGGCGCCGACGGCATCCCGGCGGAACTGCGCTCGGCGGGGGTGACCGTCCGCGAGTACGAGGTGCTGACCCTCCTGGTCGGCAGGCTCGGCAACCGGGAGATCGCCGACCGCCTCCACCTGTCCCCGCGCACGGTGGAGCGCCACGTGGGCAACCTGATGACCAAGATGGGCCTGCCCAACCGCATCGCCCTGGGCGAGTACGCCGCCGACCTGTCAGACGGCGCCGCCTGACCCCCGCGCGCTCAGCCGCCTCCCCACCACGACGACCACGACGACCGCGACCCCTCCCACCGCCGCCAGGGCAGCGAGGGCAGCCGAACCCGCCGCGGAAGCGGACAGCGTCACCCCGAGCAAGGCCCAGGCACCGGTCACCCCCGCCGCGATCCGAGCGGCGGCGGTCCGGCAGACGAAGACGATCAGCACCAGCGTGCTGACCACCGCCCCCGACAGCAGACCGGCGAGCACCGCGGAAGACGGGCGGTCCAGCACGGTGGCCACGTTCAGCCACACCGCCGCCGCGCTCCACCCCGCGTACACCCCCAGCACCGCCTCGACCAGCACCTGGTCAGACCCCGCCCGCGCGGGCGCACGCCGCAGCGCGATCACCAACATGACCAGCATCAGCACGAACACCGGCACGGTCAGCACGGGAACCCTGGCGGCGAACACGAGCCACAGCACGAACCCGACCTGGGCCACCGTCAACGGCACGTGCAACCTCCGGAACCCCGGGTCCCCCGCCCTCCCCAGCCCCCGCACAGCGACCACGAGGCACCCGAGCAGCACGAGCCCCCACACCGCGAAGAACGGCCCCGGCGGCACCACCACGGGGTTGTCCGGCCGCCCCTGGTCGAACCCGGCCCACAGCGGACCCACCGCCTGGAGCACCGCGGTGACCAGCAACCCCCACGCCCCCACACGCCCCTGCCCGCCGGTCATGACAACCGCCCCTCCTCGCGACCCTTCGACCATCGAAGCATAAGTCGCCACCCCCCACCCCGCCCGCTCACTGCGGTGGTCTTTCCCCACAACGCCACACACACAACCAGCAGCCGCCTACAACACTGCCCGGTGCCGTGGTCTTCTCCCACAACGCCACCCACACACAACCAGCAGCCGCCTACAACACTGCTCGGTGCGGTGGTCCTCTCCCACAACGCCACCACCCACATAACCGCCGGCCCGGCTACGCCCCTGCTCGATGCGGTGGTCTTGTTTGGCCGGGGAAGGCGATCATGTGCTACCCACGACCGGGGGGTGGGGCCGAAGGCCTCACCTTTCCCCACCCCGAGCACATGATCGCCGCAGGGGCCCCGGCCAAACAAGACCACCGCATCGAGCCAGCCCCCAAAAATCCCGGCCTTTCACCCGCCGAAGCCGAAGGCGAGGCGACTCAGCAGCGCCCAAAGATCACGAATCCATGCGCGCCCGAAGCGAAGCAGGCCGCAAGTCCGTCCAGTGCTCCTCCACATAGGCCAAGCACGCCTCCCTGCTCGCCCCCGCCAGGGCGACCCGCCACCCCGCGGGCACCTCGGCGAACGCGGGCCACAGCGAGTGCTGGTCCTCGTCGTTCACCAGCACGTGGAAAGTCCCGTCAGCGTCATCGAACGGATTGGTCATCGCGCGTTCTCCTCCAAGGTCGACACCAGTGCGGCAGCCACGGACTCAACAGTGGATCGATCGTAAACACCTGTCCGGTAATGCAGGTAGCAGTGAACCGGGTGCCCCACCGGTGACTGGTAGAACGCCAGGCTCAGGTCCGACGCGCTCACCCCGACCGGCACCACGGTGACCCCCGTGCCGTCCAGCGCGGCCTGCTCGTGGTGGACCACCATCAGGCGCGGCGGCGCCGACGCCAGGTCCGAGTAGGGCAGCAGGCGGTTGTCCAGCGCGTCGAGGTTGTCCACGCGCACCCGCGACAGCGTGTCCCGGAAGTCGGGGAGCACCCGCGTCCGCAGCACCACCGTGTTGAAGAAGCAGCCCACCAGGTCTGCCAGTTGCGCGTCCTCGCGCCCGGCGACCAACGTCCCCAGCGGCAGGTCCGGGCCCTCGCCGAACTCCTGCAAGCACGTGGCGAACGCGGCCTGCAACACCATGAACATGCTCGTCCCGGTGCTCTCGGCCAGCTCGTCCACGGCGGCCCGCAGGTCGGCGCCCAGCACCAGCGGCACGAAATCCGCCGCGGGGTCGGACGGCTCGACCTGCCAGCGCACGCCGTCGAGCCGCCGCCGCCAGAACGCCAGCTGCTCGTCGCGGACCGGGGCCAAGACCTCCGCCGACCAGGCCGCGTAGTCCGCATAGGACACGGGCAGGTCGGTGAACCCCGGCTCCTGGCCCGCCACCCTCGCCTCGTAAGCGGTCCTGAGGTCGCGGAACAGCGGCACCACCGACCACTCGTCCACCGACGAGTAGCGCATCCGCAGCGCCAGCGCGTCCCCGTCCCACTCCGCCACGAACCCGGGCGCAGACAACCCGTGCCGGGCCGCGACGTCGTCCACCGCCGCGGCGAGCGCGGGTGGGGAGTCCATGCGCAGCACGAAGTGGTGGTCGTCGCCGGGGCGGTCGAGCCACTGCGCGCGCACCGGGGCTTCCACCGCCGGACCGGAGCGGCGGGTCAGCGGCGGGCGGCCCGCCGTCGCGCCCGCGAGCACGCCCGCCAGGCCCACCACCGTCGGCGCCTCGAACACCTCGCGCACCGAGACGTCCACGCCGAACTCGCCGCGCAGGGCGCCGACCAGGCGCATGGCGGCCATGGAGTGACCGCCGAGGGCGAAGAAGTTGTCGTGGGCGCCGACGGCGGGCAGGGACAGCACCGCGGCGAACACCGCGGCCACCCGGGCCTCCAGCTCGGTCGCGGGCTTGTCGTCGCCCGCGAGCGCGGCCCAGTCCACCGGGGGCAGGGCGCGCTTGTCGACCTTGCCGTTGGGGGTCAGCGGCAGCGCGCCGTCGAGGAGCACGACCGCGGAGGGCACCATGTGCTCGGGCAGCGCGGCCGCGGCGTGGGCGCGCAGGTCGAGCCCGCCGCCCGCCTCCCGCACGCCCGCCTCCGCGACCACAGCGTAGGCGACCAGCCGCGGCGACACCCCGCCGCGGTCGACCACCACGACGGCCTGGCGGACGGCGGGGTGGGCGGCCAGCACGGCCTCCACCTCGCCCGGTTCCACCCGCACGCCCCGGATCTTGACCTGGTCGTCGACGCGGCCGAAGAAGTCGAGGGTGCCGTCGCGGCGCCAGCGCGCCCGGTCGCCGGTGCGGTACACCCGCTCCCCCGGCGCGCCGAACGGGTCCGCGACGAACCGCGAGGCGGTCAGCCCCGGCTTGCCGAGGTAGCCGCGGGCCAAGCCGCGGCCGGTGACGTACAGCTCCCCGACGACGCCCGGGGGCACCGGGCGCAGCGCCTCGTCGAGCACCCGGACCCGGGTGTTGGGGTCGGGCGCGCCGATCGGGACGGTGCCGGGCCAGTCCGGTTCCGCGGGCCACAGCGTCGAGTTCACCGTGGCCTCGGTGAGCCCGTAGGCGGCGAGCACGTGCAGGCGCCCGGCGAAGCGGGCGATGAGGTCCGGCGGCACGGTCTCGGTGCCCACCAGGATCGTCGCCCCCTCGGGCAGCTCGCAGCCCTCGGGCAGGGCCGCGACCAGCGACGGCGGCAGGATGAGGTGGGTGACGCGCTGCTCGGCGAGGAAGTCGGTCAGCTCCCGGCCCGCGGTGCGCACCTCGTCGGGGGCCACCACCAGGGTGCCGCCGACGCAGACGGCCATGGTCAGCTCGAAGACGGCGACGTCGAAGCCGACCGAGGCGTACTGGAGCACCCGGCTGTCCTCGCGCAGCCCCATCCGGTCGACGGCGGTGGCGGCGAGGCTGGCGATGCCGTCGTGCGGCACCAGCACGCCCTTGGGCCTGCCGGTCGACCCGGAGGTGTAGATGACGTAGGCGGTGGAGGCCAGCGTCGCGGGACCGCTGCCCACGGGGCTGTCGTCGGTGGGCAGGTCGTCGAGCAGCACCACCTCGGCGGGCACCGAGCCCGCGGCGGCCGGGGTGGACAGCACGACGCGCGCTCCGGCGTCGTCGAGCATGTAGGCCAGCCGGTCTGAGGGGTGGGTCAGGTCGAGCGGCAGGTAGGCCGCGCCCACCTTCACCACCGCCAGCGACGCGGCCGCCATCTCCGCCGAGCGCGGGATGGCCAGCCCCACCACGTCCTCCGGGCCGACGCCGCGGTCGAGCAGCAGCCGGGCGATGCGGTTGGAGCGCGCCTCCAGCTCCGCGTAGGTCCACACCACCCCCCGGTCGACGACGGCGGGGGCGTCCGGCTTGCGCTCGACGACCCGCGCGAACAGCTCCGGCATGGTCAGCTCGGGCACCTCGCGGTCGGTGTCGTTGAAGCCCACCAGCACCTGCTCGCGCTCGTCGGCGGTGAGCAGGTCGACGCTGTCGAGCCGCGCGCCCGGGTCGGCCACCACCGCCGCGAGCAGCGCGGTCAGCCGCTCCCCGAGGCGGACGGCGGTGTCGTGGTCGAACAGGTCGGTGGCGTACTCCAGGGTGCAGTCGAGGCGGCCGGTGCCCGCGTGCTCGGCGAAGCTGAACACCAGGTCGAACTTGGCCGTGGTGGTCGCGAACCCGACCGGCGTGGCGGTGGCGCCGGGCAGCGGCACCGCGTCGGTGCCCGCGTGGTGGCCGACCATCACCTGGAACAGCGGGTTGCGGCCCACCGCGCGGGCCGGGTTGACCCGCTCCACCACGGACTCGAACGGCACGTCGGCGTGGGAGAACGCGGCGAGGTCCACCTCGCGCACCACGGCCACCAGCTCGGTGAACGACATCGCCCCGCGCACCGGGGTGCGCAGCACGAGGGTGTTGACGAAGAAGCCCACGAGGTCGTCGAGGGCGGCGTCGACCCGGCCCGCGATGGGGGCGCCCAGCGGGATGTCCGAGCCCGCGCCCAGCCGGTGCAGCAGCGCGGCGACCGCGGCGTGCAGCAGCATGAACGTGCTGGCGCCGGTGCGCGCGGACAGCTCACGCAGCCCGGTCGCGGTGGCGGGCGGCACGGTGAGCTGGTGCGCGCCGCCGCGGAAGGACGGCCGGGCCGGGCGGGCGCGGTCGGTGGGCAGGTCGAGTTCCTGCGGCACCCCGTCGAGGACGCGCTCCCAGTGGTCGAGCTGGCGGGCGGCGACACCGGAGTCGAGCAGGGCCCGGTGCCAGAGGGCGTAGTCGGCGTACTGCACCGGCAGCGGCTCGAACCGCGGCGGGAGCCCGCGCAGCCGGGCGGCGTAGGCCTCGGTCAGGTCGCGCAGGAAGGGCCGGTCGGACCACTCGTCGGTGGTGATGTGGTGCAGCAGGATGACGACCAGCGTGCTGTCGGCGGAGGGCTTGCTCAGCGTGCAGCGCAGCGGCGGCTCGGTGGACAGGTCGAACGGGCGGTCCACCGCCTCCTGCACCAGGCCGTCGTGGTGGGGCAGCACCTCCACGACCGGCACCGTGCCCGCGGGCAGGATGACCTGGTGGGGCTCGCCGCCGTGCTCGACGAATACCGTGCGCAGCGCCTCGTGCCGGTCGGACACGTCGGTGAGCGCCGCGCGCCAGGCGTCGACGTCCAGTGCCCCGTCGACGCGGAACACCAGCGGGAAGTTGTACGCCGAGGACGCGCCCTCGAACTGCTGGAGCACCCACAGCCGCTGCTGGGCGTGCGAGAGCGGCAGCAGCGCGGGCCGCGCCACCGGCACCAGCGGCGGCCGGGTGGCGGCACCGGCGGAGTCCACCCTGGCGGCGAGCCCGGCGGCGGTCGGCGCCTCGAACAGGTCGCGGATGGCCAGGTCGGCGCCCAGGTCCGCGCGGACGCGGCTGATCAGCCGGGTGGCCAGCAGCGAGTGCCCGCCCAGTTCGAAGAAGTCGTCGTCCGCGCCGACCGCGGTGCGGCCGAGGACGGCGGCGAACAGCTCGACCAGCGCCCGCTCGGTGGGGGTGGACGGCGCCCGGCCGCTGCCCGCGGCGAGGTCGGGCACGGGCAGGGCGCGCACGTCCAGCTTGCCGTTGACCGTCAGCGGCAGGTGGTCCACGGCGGTGATCGCCGCGGGCACCATGTAGTCGGGCAGGCGCCGCTTCAGGTGCTCCCTGAGCCCGTCCACCCCGCCGACGACGTAGGCGAGCAGGCGCTTGGCGCCGCCGTGCTCGGTGGCGACGACGGCGGCGTGCCGCACGCCGGGGTGCGCGGCGATGGCGGCCTCGACCTCGCCCAGCTCCACCCGGTACCCGCGGATCTTGACCTGGTCGTCGGTGCGGCCCAGGAAGTCCAGGTTGCCGTCGGGGCGCTGGCGCACCAGGTCGCCGGTGCGGTACATGCGCTCGCCGGGGGCGCCGAAGGGGTCCGCGACGAACCGGGCGGCGGTCAAGGCGGAGCGGGCGTGGTAGCCGCGCGCCAGGCCGATGCCCGCGATGTACAGCTCACCCGGGGTGCCCGGGGGCACCGGGCGCAGCCTGGCGTCGAGGACGTGCGCGCGGGTGTTCCAGATCGGCTTGCCCACCACGGGGGTCGGGGAGTCCGCTGTGGACGCGCCGAGGGTGTTGATCGTGTACTCGGTCGGCCCGTAGAGGTTGTAGCCGGAGGTGCCGGGGGTGTCGCGCAGCCGCGTCCACACCGCGTCCGGCACCGCCTCGCCGCCGAGCAGCACCAGCGGCGGCACGTGCCCGTCGAGCAGCCCCTCCTCGAACAGCAGCTGCGCGTACGTGGGGGTCACGTTGACGACATCGATGCGGTGCTCGGCGCAGTAGGCGACCAGGGCGGTGGCGTCGCGGCGCAGCTGCTCGTCGCAGACGTGCACCTCGTGGCCCTCGACGAGCCAGAGCAGCTCCTCCCAGGACATGTCGAAGGCGAACGAGACGGTGTGCGCGATGCGCAGCCTGCGGCCCGCGGCGGCCACCACGGGGTCGAAGATCTCCGCGCGGTGGTTGAGCTGCATGTTCGTCAGGCCCCGGTAGGGGGTGACGACGCCCTTGGGCCTGCCGGTGGACCCGGAGGTGTAGATGACGTACGCCGGGTGCTCCAGCCTGCCGGGCACCCCGCGGGCGAACAGCGGCCGCTCGGAGTCCGCGACCGGGTGGTCGGGGGTGGTGTCCAGCTCCGCGCGCAGGGTGGGGTCGTCGAGCAGCACCGCGCCCGCCGACAGCCGTTCATCCACAGTGGACATCGAGAGCAGGCACACCGACCCGGTGTCGGCCACCATCATGAGCAGCCGGTCGACCGGGTGGTCGAGGTCGAGCGGCAGGTAGGCGGCACCGGTGCGCAGCACGGCGAACAGCGCCACGACCATCTCCGCCGAGCGCGGCAGCGCCAGCGCCACGACGGCCTCGGGCATCGCCCCCCGCGCGAGCAGGTGCCTGGCCAGCTGGTTGACCCGGGCGTCGAGCTGGGCGTAGGTCAGCCGCTGGTCACCGAAGACCAGCGCGACCTCGTCCGGCACCAGCGCGGCCCGCTCCGCGAGCAGGTCGGCGATGGTGTCGTCGGGGACGTCGTGGGCGGTGGCGGTCCGCTGCGCGGCCAGGTCGGCGTGCTCGGCGGGCAGGAGCAGGTCCAGCGCGCCGACGGGTGCGTGCGGGTCGGCGGCGAGGGCGTCCACCACGGCGGTGAACCGGTCGAGGTGGGCGCGGGCGGTCGCGTCGTCGAGCACGTCGGGCCGGTACTCCAGCTTCACCCGCAGGGTCTCGGCCGGGGTGATGACCAGGGTCAGCGGGTAGTGCGTGGCGTCGGCGCTGCCCGCCGGGGTGACGCCGAAGCGGTCGCGCAGGGCGGTGAAGGCGTCGGCGTCGAGGAAGTTCTGGAGCACGTAGAGCGTGTCGAACAGGCGGGGGTGGCCCGCGACCTGCTGCAACTCGCCCAGGCCCAGGTACTCGTGCGGCATGAGCGCGGTGCGCTGGTCCTGGATGCGGCGCAGCAGCAGCGCCACCGGCTCGGCCGGGTCGAGGTCGACGCGCACCGGCACGGTGTTGAGGAACATGCCCAGCGCGGACTCCACGCCCGGCACCTCGGTGGGCCGCCCGGCGACGGTGGTGCCGAACACGACGTCGCCCCGACCGGTGGCGGCCGAGAGCACCAGCGCCCACGCGGCGTTGAGCAGGGTGTTCAGCGTGACTCCGGCGGCGCGGGCGGCGGCCTGCACCCGGTCGCGGTCCAGCTCGGTGAGGTGGCGGCGGGGGGCGACCGGGCTCAGGGCCGTGTCCGCCCGGCCGAGCAGCGTCGGCTCCGCGAGCCCCGACAGGGCCGCGCGCCAGGCGTCGCGGGCGGCGTCGGCGTCCTGCCGGTCCAGCCAGTCCAGGTAGTCGCGGTAGGAGCCGGGCTCGGGCATGCCCCGGTCGTCGCCGCCGCGCTCGTAGAGCGACAGCAGCTGCTCCAGGAACCGGCCCTCCGACCACCCGTCCCACAGGATCAGGTGGTGGGTGGTGACCAGCCGGTCGGTGCCGTCGGGGAAGCGGAGGACGAGCATCCGCACCAGCGGCGCGGCCGACAGGTCGAACCGCACGGCCCGGTCGGCGGCCATCAGGTCGGCGGCGTCGGCGCGGGTGGCGACGTCGACGACCTCGACCGCCACGGCGGCGTCGGCGGAGATCACCTGCACCGGCCCGCCCGGCCGGTCCTCGAACCCGGCGCGCAGGCTGGGGTTGCGGGCGAGCAGGGTGGCGCAGGCCGCGCGCAGCGCGTCGAGGTCGAGGCGCCGGTCGAAGTCCAGCGTGCTCTGCGCGGTGTAGACGTCGAGCCCGGTGGTGTCGTAGGTGGCGTGGAAGTACAGGCCCTCCTGCAGCGGCGAGAGCGGCCACACCTCGGCGGCCGGGCGCCCCACCAGCTCGCCCACGGCGGCCGCCCAGTGCCCGGCCAGCTCGCGCACCTCGTCCTCGGTCAGCTCGCAGGCCCAGGAGAACGTGGCCCGCAGGCGCGCCCCGGCGGCGGTCTCGGCGCACACCGTGTCGACCTGCAACGCGTGGGACATGCCCAGGTCCGCGTCGGGCAGCAGGACGGGCGCGTCCGGGGCGGGCAGCCAGTCCTCGGCGCGCGCCTCGGGGAAGCGGCCGAAGTGGTTGAACAGCACCTGCGCGGGGGGCAGCTGGGCGAGCAGGGGGGCGGTCTGGGCGTTGAGGTAGCGCAGGATGCCGTAGCCCAGGCCGTCGCCGGGGACGGCGGCGAGCGCGGCGCGGACGAGCCCGAGCTGCTCGGCCGGCTCGTCGGCGGCGGGCAGGCGCACCGGGTGGAAGCTGGTCAGCCAGCCCACCGTGCGGGACAGGTCCAGCTCGTCGGGGCGGCCGTGCCGCTCGACGTCGACGACCAGGTCAGCGCCGCCGCGCCAGCGGGTCACCGCGACGCGCAGGGCGGCCAGCAGCACGTCGTCGGGCACGGCGCGGGCGTCGGCCACGGGCAGCTCCACCACGTGCGCGCGCAGCCCGGCGACGGTGCCGGGGCGCAGCCCGGGCCGCAGCTCGGCGCCGGGGGCGAGGGCCCGCGCCCAGTGCTCCAGCTCGGCCAGCCGGTCCGCGGCCTGGGCCTGCCCGGTGACGTGTTGGGCGAAGCGGCGCAGCGAGGTCGGCACGGGCGGCAGCGGGGTGCCCGCCCACGCCGCGGCGAGGTCGTCGAACAGCACCCGCCAGGACACCCCGTCCACGGCGAGGTGATGTGCCAGGACGAGCAGCTTGCCCGGTCCCGCGCCGCCGTCGCGCCACAGGAACCGCAGCACGCGCCCGGTCTCCGGGGACAACCCCGGCTCCACGCCGTCGAAGCCGTCCACCCGCTCGACGACGACGGGCGCGCCGGGGGCGTTGGTGCGCAGCGACCACAGGACCGAGGCCACCCTGGTCAGCTGCACGCGCAGCCCGTCGTGGTGGTCCACGACCGCTTGCAGGGTCCGGGTGATCTGCTCGGCGGTGGCACCGGCCGGGGTCTGCACCAGCATCGACAGGGTGAAGCCGTCGACCGGGCCGCCGCGCTCGCGCAGGTGGTGCACGACGGGCAGCAGCGGGACGTCCCCGACGCCGTCGTCGGCGGACCGGGCGGGCGGACCGGCGGGGGCGGCGGCCGCGGCGAGGGCGGCGGGGGTGCGGCGCTCGAAGACGTCCTTGGGGCTGACGTCGATGCCCGCCTGCCGGGCCCGCGAGGAAGCGGTGATGGACAGGATGCTGTCGCCGCCGAGGGCGAAGAAGTCCTCGTCCGCGCCGACGGAGTCCAGCTTGAGCACGGCGGCGAAGATGTCCGCCAGCACCGCCGCGGCACCGGCCCCCGCGGGCGCGGCCGTCCGCGCGGCGCGGGTGGGGGCGGGCAGCGCGGCGCGGTCGAGCTTGCCGTTGGGCGTGCGGGGCAGCGCGCCCAGGGCGATCACCTCGTCGGGCACGAGCGCGGGCGGCAGGTCGCGGGCCAGCGCGGCGCGCACGCCCTCGGGGTCGGTGGTGACGACGTAGGCCAGCAGCCGGGCGCTCGGGCCGGAGTCGTCGAGCACCGCGGCAGCCTCGCCGTGGGCGCGCAGGTGCGCCTCCACCTCGCCCAGCTCGACGCGGTGGCCGCGCACCTTCACCTGCTGGTCGGCGCGGCCCAGGTAGACCAGGGCGTCGCCGTCGCGGCGCACGAGGTCGCCGGTGCGGTACATCCGCGACCCCGGCGCGCCGAAGGGGTCGGCGACGAACCGCTCCGCGCTGAGGCCGGGGCGGCCGTGGTAGCCGCGCGCCAGCTGCGCACCCGCCAGGTACAGCTCACCCGTGGTCGCGGGGCGCAGGTAGTGGTCCAGGACGTAGGCGCGGGTGCGGTCGACCGGGCGGCCGATGGGCACCGGGCCGCTGCTCGCGGTCGCGGGCCACCACGTCGCCTGCACGGTGGTCTCGGTGGGCCCGTAGACGTTGACCAGCTCACCGCCGGTCGCCGCCCGCCACCGCGCGGCGAACTCCCCGCCCATCGCCTCGCCGCCGCCGAGGACCCGGCGCAGGCCGCGCAGGCCGTCGACGTCGGAGGACAGCAGGGCCTCCAGCAGCGACGACACGGCGACCGCGGTGGTCACGCCGTGCTCGCGGATGGTGGCGACCAGCGCTTCGGCGTCGCCGTTGTCCTCGGCCACCACCACGGCGGCACCGCTGGTCAGCGGCCACAGCACCTCGACCATGGCGGGGTCGAAGCTGGGCGAGATCTGGTGCAGCACCCGGTCGTCGGCGGCCAGCGGCAGCTCGGCGCGCAGCCAGGCGAGCTGGCTGGCCAAGGCGGAGTGCGGCACCAGCACGCCCTTGGGCCTGCCGGTGGACCCGGAGGTGTAGATCAGGTAGGCGCCCTGGGCGGGGTCGGTGTCGACCGCCGGGGCGGGGACGCGGGTGCGGGCGGCGCGGATGTCGTCGGTGGTCAGCACCGCGCGGGCGCCGGAGTCCTCGCGCAGCAGGGCTCGCCGCTGCGGCGGGTACGCGGGGTCCACGGGCAGGTGGACGCCACCGGCCCTGAGCACGCCGAGCAGGCCCACGACCTGCTCGACCGAGCGCGGGGCGAGCACCGCCACGACGTCCTCGGCGGCGATGTCGAGCCCGGCGGCGACCTGCGCGGACCACCGGTCCAGCTCGGCGTAGGTGAGGCGCTGGGCGCCGATCACGGCGGTGGCGCCCGGGGTCGCGGCGGCCTGGCGCGCGAACGCGGTGACCACGCCCTCGGGCGCGGTCACCGGGTCGGCGCCGACGAGCGGTGCGGCGTCCGACAGCGACACCCGGGCCACCGGCCGGTCGACCTCGGCGCGCAGGGCGGCGAGGAACTGCGCGCCGATCGCGGCGGCGCCGGGGATGCGCGCGGGGTCGTACTCCAGCTGCACGCGCAGCTCGTCACCGGGCAGCACGATCAGCGCCAGCGGGTAGTGGCCGCCGCCGGAGTGCTCGAAGCCCACCACGTCCGGCAGGGCGTCGAGCGGGTAGTTCTCGAACACCACCAGGGTGTCGAACAGGGGACCGGTGCCGCGCTGGAGGTCCGCGAGGGCGACGTGGTGGTGCGCGGACAGCTCGGCCTGCTCGGCCTGGGTGCGCGCGGCGACCTCGCCCACGGTGTCGGTGGACCGCCAGCGGACCCGCACGGGCAGGGTGTTGGCGAACAGCCCGATCATGGATTCGATGCCCGGCACCGCCGAGGAGCGCCCGGACACGGTGGTTCCGAAGACGACGTCCTCGCGGCCGGTGAGCCTGCCCAGCACCACCGCCCACGCCGTCTGCACCAGCGTGCTGGTGGTGACGCCGAGCCCGCGTGCGGCGGCGTCGACCCCGGCCTGCGGCAGCGACAGCTCCAGCCGCTGCGGCGCACCGGCGGCCGCGGCGGACCCGAGCAGCGTGGGCTCGGCGCCGTCGAGGGCCGAGCGCCACGCCACCAGCGCCTCGTCGGCGTCTTGGCGGGCGAGCCACTCGTGGTAGTCGCGCAGCGGCGTCACGGGGTCGAGCGCGACGCCCGCGCACCGGTCCAGCAGCTCGCGCACGAGGATCGGCGCCGACCAGCCGTCGGTGGCGATGTGGTGCAGGGTCAGCACGAGCCAGCGGCCGCGCACCAGCGCCACCCGCAGCACCGGCGCCGCCGCCAGGTCGAACCGGGCCTCGCGCTGGGCCCGGGCCACCTCGGCGGGGTCGTCGTCGGTGGCCAGCCAGGGCACCTCGACGCCCGCACGCACGGCCTGCACGACGCGCCCGTCCGCGAGCTGGTGGAACGACGCGCGCAGCGGGGCGTGCCGGTCCAGCACCTCCTGCGCGGCGCGGTGGGCGGCCTCGGGGTCCAGCGGCGCGCGCAGCTCGACGACCTGCTGCACGGCGTAGACGTCGGTCTCGGCGGCGTCGAACGCCTCGTGGAAGTAGAACCCGGCTTGCAGGGGCGTCACCGGGAGCACGTCGACGACGTGGCCCAGCTCGTCCACTTCGGACTGCGTGAGCCCGGCCAGGGGGAAGTCGGACGGGGTGTGCCCGCCGCTGTCGAGCGCGGCCAGGGCGCGCAGCTCGTCGGCCCACAGCGCGGCGAGCGCGGGCACCCGGTCCGCGGCGAAGACCCCGGCGGGCCAGGACAGCGCCGCCGTGAGGGTCGGGCCCGCGGGGGTGTCGACGGCGGCGGCGTTGACCTCGACGGCGTGGCCGAGGGGCATGGCCGGGTCGACGCCCGCGCGCAGCGGCGCGTCGAGCCGGCCGAGGTAGTTGAACAGGACCTGCGGCCTGCCCGCGGGCAGGTCGAGCAGGCCGGCCCCGATGCCGTGGTCGGGCACCGCGCGCACCTGCTCCTTGACGCGCTTGACGGCGGCGGCGAGGTCGCCCGCGCCCGGGTCGAGGCGCAGCGGGTAGGTGGTGGTGAACCAGCCGACGGTGCGGGACAGGTCGACGTCGCCGACGACCTGCTCCTCCCGGCCGTGGCCCTCCAGCTCGACCAGCACCGCCCCGCCGGTGCCGCGCCAGCGCCCGATCGCGCGGACCAGCCCGGTGAGCAGCACGTCGGCGGCGGAGCCGTGGAAGGCGGCCGGGACGCGGCCCAGCAGCGGCGTGGCGACCTCCGGCGGCAGGGTCAGCTCGTGGGTGCGCGCCGTGGCGGCGGTGTCGGCGGCGGTGAGCGGGCGGGTGCCCAGCAGCGGGTCCGGGCCGTCGAGCTGGCGCTGCCAGAAGGCGCGCTCACCCGACCTGTCCACTGTGGTCAGCTCGGTCGCCCAGCGGCGGAAGGACGTGGTGCCCGGCAGCGGCTCCTGGCCCGCGGCGAGGCGGGCCACGTCCTCGGCGATGATCCGCCAGGACACCCCGTCCACGACGAGGTGGTGGGCCACCAGCGACAGGCCCCCGGGGTGGCGGACCGCGACGAGCACCCGCCCCTCGCGCGGCGCCAGCAGTGACACGGGGTCCACATCGGACGGCGAGAGCACGACCGGGTCCACGGTGCCCGGCGGTGGCACCTCGAACGTCCAGTCGTCGTTGAGGCGGGCGCGCAGCATGTCGTGGTGGTCGAGCAGGCGGCGCACCAGGGCCACCGCGTCGACCTCGGCGGCCAGCGGCAGGTCGACGGCCTGGTGGTAGGCGTCCACCGGCCCGTCGACCCGGCTGAGCCAGCGCACGACGGGCGTCGTCGGCACCGTGCCGGTGCCGTCGTCGGTGGCGCGCGCGGCGGTGGTCGGGGTGGCCACGGCGGCCAGCGCCTCGACGGTGCGGTGGCGGAACACGTCCCGGGTGGTGATCGCGTACCCCGCGGCCCGCGCGCGGCTGACGAGCTGGATGGCGACGATGCTGTCGCCGCCCAGCTCGAAGAACCCGTCGCGGGTGCCCACCTCGGGCAGGTTCAGCACGTCGGCGTACACCGCGGCGAGGGCGCGCTCGGCGTCGGTGCGGGGCGCGCTGCCGACCCCGGCCAGGCCCGCCCAGTCCGGGTCGGGCAGCGCGCGGGTGTCGAGCTTGCCGTTGGGGGTCAGCGGGAGCGGGCCGTCGAGCGGCAGGAACACCGACGGCACCATGTGCGCGGGCAGCTCGGCGTCCACCGCGGCGCGCAGGGTGGCCACGTCGACCCCGGTGCCGGACAGGTAGGCCACGAGCCGGGGGGCGCCCCGGTGGTCGCGGCGCAGCTGCACGCTGGCCTGGGCGATCTTGGGCTGGCGCAGCAGCACGCTCTCGACCTCGCCCGGCTCCACCCGGTGCCCGCGGATCTTGACCTGGTTGTCCGCGCGCCCCAGGAACTCCAGGTCGCCCGCGGCCGTCCAGCGCACCCGGTCTCCGGTGCGGTACATCCGCTCCCCCGGCCCGGCGAACGGGTCGGCGACGAACCGGGCCGCGCTCAACCCCGGCCTGCCCAGGTAGCCGCGGGCCAGGCCGCGCCCGCCCACGTACAGCTCCCCCGCGACCCCGATGCCCACCGGTCGCAGCACCGGGTCGAGGACGTAGAGGCGGGTGTTCGGGTCGGGGCCGCCGATCGGCACCTGGCCGCGCCAGCCGGGGCGGGCCGCCCACAGCGTCGAGTTCACCGTGGCCTCGGTGAGGCCGTAGGCGACGACGACCCGCAGCGTGGGCGTCCACCGCGCCACCAGCTCCGCGGGCACGGACTCGGTGCCCACCACCAGCACCGCCCCGGCGGGCAGCGCGCACTCCTCGGGCAGCGCGGTGACCAGCGAGGGCGGCAGGATCATGTGCGTGGCGCCCTGCTCGGCCAGGTAGTCGGTGAGCTGCGGGCCCGCGACGCGGCGGTGCTCGGGCACCACGACGACGCGCGCGCCGGTGCCCAGCGCCATCACCAGGTCCCACACGGCCACGTCGAACCCGACGGAGGCGAACTGGGCCACGCGGCTCTCCGCGGACACGCCCAGGCGCTCGACGGCGGTCGCGATGAGCGAGCCGATGCCGTCGTGGGTGACGACGACGCCCTTGGGCTTGCCGGTCGACCCTGACGTGTAGATGACGTAGGCGGCGTCGTCGAGGGTCAGCGGCACCCCCGGGTCAGCGGCGGACAGGCCCGCCGGGTCCACCTCGTCCAGCGCGATGCGCTCGGTGGGCGGCAGGTCGGCCGCGAGCGCGGCGGTGGTGAGCACGAGGCGGGCGGCGGAGTCGGTGAGCATGTGCGCGATGCGCTCGGCGGGGTGGTCGAGGTCGAGCGGCAGGTAGGCCGCGCCTGCCTTCATCACCCCGAGCAGCGCCACCACCAGCTCGACCGAGCGGGGCAGCGCGACGCCCACCACGTCCCCGCGGCCGACGCCGTGGGCGGCGAGCAGGTGGGCCACCCGGTTCGCGGCGACGTCCAGTTCGGCGTAGGTCAGGCGCACGTCCTCGCAGACCACCGCGACCGCCTCCGGGGTGCGCGCGGCCTGGCGCACCACCAGCCCCGGCCACGTCACCTCGTCCACCTCGACCGGGTCGGTGCCCAGTCCCGGCGGCAGCTCGGCCAGCTCGACCGCGCGCAGCGGCAGGTCGGGGGTGGCCACCAGCGCGTCGAGCACGGCGCGCAGCCCGCGCTCGTGCGCCGCCAGCTCCGGCTGCCCGCAGACCGCGGCGTCGCCCTCCAGGGTCAGCCGGTAGGCGGTGCCGCCCGGCTGCTCGACGGCCGAGATCGCCAGGTCGTGCACCGGGCCCGGCCACACCGTGCGCAGGTCGGGCACCAGGTCGCCGAAGTCGAGGTCGCGCAGGAAGCCCACGACGTTGACCGTGGGGCCCACCAGCGCGTCCACCCCGTCGAGGCCGTGCGCGCGGGCGAACTCCTCGGCGCGGTGGCGCCCGTGCCGGGTGGTCGAGGCGACCTCCGCGACGACCGCGGCCACCAGGTGCGACAGCGGCGCGTGCGGGTCCACCGCCACGCGCAGCGGCGCGACGTTGGAGGTCATCCCGGGCACGTCCCAGGACGTGCGGCCCGCGGTGGGCAGGCCCAGCACCAGGTCGGTGGCGCCGCTGACCCGGTGGGCGTAGCCCACGGCCGCCGCCACCAGCAACCGCGACGCGCGGGTGCCGCACCGCGCGGCGGCGGCGTGCAGCGGCGCGGCGTCGACCAGCACGTCCCGCCGCGCCAACCGGGTGGGCGGGGCGGGCGAGCGGTCGAGCAGGCGCACCGGCTCCGGCGCGCCCGCCAGCCGCCGCTCCCAGAAGGCGCGGTCGGCGGCGTGCTGCTCCCCCGCCAGGTACTCGCCCTCCTCGCGCACCAGGCGGGCCAGCGACCAGTCCACCGGCCCCGGGTCGCGGCCGGTGCAGCGCGCGGCGACCCGGGCGGCGAGCATGGCGATCCCCACCGCGTCGATGACGAGGTGGTGGAACCGCATGGCCCACCGCACGTGGTCGTCGGCGAGCACCAGCAGGGCGTTGCGGTGCAGCGGGCCCGCGGCCAGGTCGATCGGGCGCACCCGGTCGGCCAGCTGCCAGGCCAGCGCGGCCGACCCCGGGTCGGCCTCGGCGCGCAGGTCGACCACCTCCACCGGTCCGGTGGGCGGGGGCACCGGCACCTGCCGGGGCACCCCGCCCTCGACCACCACGCGCACGTGCAGGCCCTCGGCCTCGGCGAGGGTCGCGCCGAGCGCCGCGGCCAGCCGCGCCACGTCGACCGGCCCCCGCAGGTCCACGGCGGCCGCGATGTGGAACTCCGTCGCGTCCGGCTCGGCTTGCTGGGCGTACCAGACACCGGCCTGCGCGCCGGTGAGGGGCAGACCAGTGCCCATGGTGGTTCGACCGCCTTCTCTCGGTGGGGGGGACGAGCAGCTCGCCAGCGGGGCGCGGCGCCTACTCGGCGGGCAGCAGCGCGACCGCCTGGTCGACCGCCCACGGCACGCTGAGCACCGTGTTGAACGACAGCGCCGCACCGATCGGCGGCTTGGAGTAGGACATGTAGACGACCTTGTCCGCCTTGAACGCCTTGAGCGCGGCGAAGGTGGGCAGCGCGCCCAGCCCCTGCTTGGCCGCGGCCACGTCGTCGACGAGCACCACGATGACGTCGGTGTCGATCAGGTCCAGCCGCTCGTAGCTCAGCTCGGCGGCGTTGTTGTTCGCCGCCACCGCGGCGTCGGTGATCGCCTGCGGGACAGTGAAGCCCAGCTGCTCCAGGAAAGCGGCCTTGGGGTCGGTGTCGGCGAAGGCGACGATCTTGCCCGGCTGCGACGGGTCGATCGCGGCGATCGTCTTGCCCTGCCACCGCGGGTGCGCGGCGCGCACCTGGGCGAACTTGTCCTCGATGCCCTTGATCCTCTCGTCGGCCGCGGCGGTGGCGCCCATGGCCTTCGCGATCGCCCTGGTCATGTCCTGGTACGGGGCGCCGTAGTCGGCGAAGCCCTTGGGCTGGCCCAGGGTGGGGGCGATCTTGGACAGCTCGTCGTACTGCTGCTGGGACATCCCGCTGTACTCGGCCACGATCAGGTCGGGCTTGAGCGCGAGCACCTTCTCCAAGTTGTAGTCGTCGCGCTCGCCGACGACCTCGGGGCGCGCGTCGCCCCACAGCGCGTCGGTCCACGGCCAGACGCCGTACGGGCGCTCCTTGAACCAGTCGATCGCGCCGACCGGCTTGCCGCCGAGGGCGAGCACGGCGTCCTGGTCGGAGAGGCCGAGCGTGACGATGCGCTGCGGCTTGGCCGGGATGGTGGTCGTCCCGTACTTGTGCTCGACCGTGACCGGGAAGGCGTCGGCGGCGGCCGGCGCGGTCCCGTTCGCGGGGGCGTTCGCGGGCGCCTCGCCGACGCCGCAGCCGGCGAGGGCGAGCAGCAGCAGGGCGGCCGCGACCTTGGGTGTTCTCATGGGGTTCCTCTTCGCTCCGGGCAGGCGGGAGCCACGCACCGACGTAAGTAAGGGCAACCTAACACGAAGGTTCGCCGCTGAGGTATCCCTAACCTAACAACTCGCGGGGTAGGGTCATCCGCGTGGCGACGGCGGCGAGGGGGTGAGCGGCGTGGGAACCGGGGCTGCGGAGGTCCACACGCACCAGGTGGCGGCGGCGGTCACGCCCGCGCGCGCACCTCGGCGCGGGGTCGCGTGGATCACCGCCGCGCTGCTCGCGCTGGTGGTGGTCTGCTTGCTGTCCTTGGCGATCGGCACGCGCGACATCCCCCTGGGTGAGACGATCGCCACGCTGTTCGGCAGCGGCGGCGAGGACGCGGTCATCTGGGGCAACCGCTTCCCGCGCACGCTGCTGGGCATCGTCGTCGGCGTGGCGCTGGGGCTGTCCGGCGCGGTGATGCAGGCGCTGACCCGCAACCCGCTGGGCGACCCCGGGTTGCTCGGCATCAGCGCGGGCGCGGCGTTCGGCGTCGTGGTGGCGGCGGTGACCGTGGGCGCCACCACCCTCTACGGCAACATCTGGTTCGCCTTCGCCGGGGCGCTGGGCGCGAGCCTGGTGGTGTACGCGCTCGGCAGCGCGGGCCGCGGCGGCGCCACCCCGGTGAAGCTCGCCCTCGCGGGCGTCGCGATCACCGCCCTGCTGACGTCGCTGACCAGCGGGCTGACGCTGTTCGAGCCGGAGGCGCTCAACCGCTACCGGTTCTGGGCGTCGGGATCGCTGGCCGGGCAGGGCACCACCGTCGTGGTGCAGGTGCTGCCGTTCGTCGCTGCGGGCGCGCTGCTCGCCCTGGCCTCGGCGTCGGCGCTGAACAGCCTGGCGCTCGGCGACGACGTGGCCCGGTCGCTGGGCAGGCGGGTGGGGCTGGTCCGGGTGACCGGGGTCGTCGCGATCACGCTGCTGACCGGCGGCGCGGTGGCGGTGGTCGGGCCGATCGTGTTCGTGGGCCTGGTGGTGCCGCACGTGGCCCGCGCCGCCACCGGCCCGGACCACCGGTGGCTGCTGCCGATGAGCGCGGTCCTCGCGTCCGCCCTGGTGATCGGCGCGGACGTGGTCGGCCGGGTGATCGCCCGACCCGGCGAGACGGAGGTCGGCGTGGTGGTGGCGTTCCTGGGCGCGCCCTTCTTCATCGCGCTGGTGCGCAAGCGAAGGCTGGCGGAGCTGTGACGGCCAGGACCGCGGTGGCGGACGACGTCGTCGTGGCGGGCGCCGCGGGCGGGGTGCGGCGCGCCGGGGTCGTCCTGCGGGTCGGACCGGTGTCGACCGTCGTGCGGCCGCGGTTGCTGGGCGCCGCGATCGGCGTGGGAGCGCTGGCGTTCCTGCTGTTCTGCGTGGGCATGACCGTGGGCGACTACCCGCTGTCCACAGGGGACGTCGTGGCGGCGCTGTTCTCGCAGGGCGACTACTACGACCGCGTCGTGGTCTACGACTGGCGGATGCCGCGCGCGCTGGTGGGCCTGTTCGTCGGCATCGCCTTCGGCATGGCGGGGGCGCTGTTCCAGACCGCGACCCGCAACCCGCTGGCCACCCCGGACATCATCGGCGTGTCCGCGGGCGCGACGACGGCCGTGGTGCTGGGGGTGGTGCTCGGCTTCGGCGCGGGCCTGGGCACGCAGTCGCTGGGCATGCTGGGCGCGCTGGTCGCGGCCGCGCTGGTGCAGGTGCTCGCGCTGCACCGGGGCAGCACCGGGTACCGCATCCTGCTGGTGGGCGTCGGCGTGTCGTGGGCGTGCACGAGCACCACCACCTACCTGCTGGCGCGCGCGGACCTTCGGCAGGCCCAGCAGGTCGTGGGCTGGATGGTGGGCAACCTCAACGACAGCACCTGGGCCGAGGCGACCCCGCTCCTGCTCGCCTGCCTCGTGCTGGTGCCCGCGACCCTCGCCCTCACCGGCTGGGTCCGGGCCATGCACCTCGGCGACGACGTGGCGACCGGCCTGGGCACCCCGGTGGCGCGGGCCAGGGCCGCGCTGCTGCTGGCCGGGGTGCTGCTGGTGGCGGTGGGGACCGCGGCGGCGGGCCCGGTGGCGTTCGTGGCGCTGGCCGCGCCGCAGATCGCGACCCGGGTGGCCCGCACCCCGATGCCCCCGCTGCTCACCTCCGGGCTCACCGGCGGCGCGGTCGTCCTCGGCAGCGACCTGCTGGCCCGGCTGCTGCTCCCCGACACCCAACTCCCGGTCGGCATCGTCACCGGCGTCCTCGGCGCCCCCTTCCTGCTCTGGCTGCTGGCCAGGGCCAACCGCACCGGCACGGGGGGCTGACGCGGTGGCACCGCGCCGCTCCCCGCGCCCACCCGGGCCGCGCACCGGGTCCGACCCCACCGGAGGCTGACGTGGCAGACCTGCGAGCGGCGAACCTGCGCCTCGCCTACGACGACCGGGTCATCGTCGACGACCTCGACGTGGCCATCCCGGCGGGCCGGATCACGGTGATCGTCGGCGCCAACGCCTGCGGCAAGTCCACCCTGCTGCGCGCCCTGGCCCGGCTGCTCAAGCCCCGCGCGGGCGCGGTCCACCTCGACGGCCGGTCCGTGCACGCGCTGCCGACCCGCGAGGTCGCCAAGGCCCTGGGCATCCTGCCCCAGTCCCCCACCGCCCCCGCGGGCATGACCGTCGTCGACCTGGTCACCCGCGGCCGCTCCCCGCACCAGACCTGGTGGCGCCAGTGGAGCACCGGCGACGAGCAGGCCGTCGCCGACGCCCTGCGCGCCACCGCCATGACCGACCTGGCCGACCGCCCCGTCGACGAGCTCTCCGGCGGCCAGCGCCAGCGCGCCTGGATCGCCATGGCCGTCGCCCAGCACACCCCCGTCCTCCTGCTCGACGAACCCACCACCTACCTCGACCTGGCCCACCAGATCGACGTCCTCGACCTCGTCGTCGACCTCAACCGCCACCAGGGCCGCACCGTCGTCATGGTCCTGCACGACCTCAACCAGGCCTGCCGCTACGCCGACCACGTCATCGCCATGAAGTCCGGCCGCATCGCCGCCGAAGGCGCCCCCGAGGACATCATCACCCCCACCCTCGTCCACGACGTCTTCGGCGTCACCTGCCAGATCACCCCGGACCCGCTGACCGGCACGCCCATGGTCATCCCCACCAGCCGCCACCACACCCCCGCCTGACCCTCGCGCACCGTGGAGGGCCAGGGAGCAGCGCGACAACCCCGACGACCGCGCGGGAAGTTCGCGGGCCCCTGGGAACCGAGCTTGGTGAGCGTGGCAGAGCAGCAGTGTCAGTGCAGGAACTTGAGGCCGACGACGCCTGCGACGATCAGGCCCAGGCAGAGCAGGCGGGCGCCGGTGGCGGGTTCCCCCAACGCCACGACCCCGTACGCCGCGGTTCCCACCGCACCGATGCCCACCCACACCGCGTAGCCCGTCCCCACCGGGATGGTGCGCAGCGCGTAGGCCAACCCCAGCATGCTGCCCGTCAGGGCGACCAGGAACAGCGCGGTCATCCCGAGCCGGGTGAAGCCGCGGGTGGCGTGCAGCAGCGCGACCCACACGGTTTCCAGGATTCCGCTCAGCACCAAGACGACCCAAGCCATGACAAGACCTCCACCAGGAGTACGGGCAACAACCCGTCGTCTTGTCCTCACCGGGTACGACGAACTCGTCCGGGGTGGCCGAGAAGGGGCCACCGGGGTCGAGGGTACGCGTCAGCGCAGGGCGGCGGCCAGCATGGTCGGGTTGACGCCCAGGGTTTCGGCCAGCTCGGCCACGGCCGGGGGGATGGGTGACAGGGGGTGCTTGCTGCGCGCGGTGGGCAGTTCGCCTTGGCAGAGGGTGGAGACCGCGGTGCCGACCGGGGAGAGCTGGAAGGTGCGCCAGAGCTTGGGGTTGGACTCGCCGAGGACCAGGGTGCGGTCCACGCGCAGGATGACGGTGGACTTGGCGGTGGTGCGGGCCAGGGCGGCGGCCCGGGTGCCCGCGATGTCGACGATGCGGGCGGCGAGGCGGCGGCTGTTGGCGGTGCCCTCGGTGACCCAGACGCCGTCGAAGCGCTGGACGTCGAGGCCCTCGGCCTCGAAGGCGGCGGTGAGGGTGGCGTCGGGGTCGTCGGGGGCGGTCTGGGCCAGCTCCACCACCGCGTCGACGCCCGCTTCGGTGGGGACGCGGGCGTAGGGCTGCGACGGCGTGCGCAGGTAGTGGGCGACCACGGCCGGGTCGGCGAAGGCGGGCCACTCCCCCGCGGCGTCCCAGGTGCGGCGGATGACCAGGTCGGCGCCGGACGAGCCGTGCAGGGTGGCGTCCTGGAACAGCAGGGCCAGGCCGACCGCCAGCAGCGAGCTGACGTGGTCGAGGGCGCGGCCGGGCAGCGCGGCCTGCTCGGCGTCGGTGGGCACCAGGGCGGTGACCAGCTCACCGAGGACCTCCCGCCACGACTCGTCCTCGCCCCAGACACCCGCGGCGAGCAGTTCGACGTGCAGGTGCGCGGCGGTGAGCCGGACCTCGACCGGGGCACCCGGGGACAGCTCGGCGCGCCACCGCTCGGCCCAGCGGCGCCAGGCGTCCCTGGCCGAGGCGGTCACCGGGCGGGAGGCGGGCTCGGGGCGGTCCGGGCCGGTGCCGGGCAGCACCGCGGCGCGCAGGCCGGGGCCCAGGCGGGCGTCCACCCCGGCCAGCCACCCGGCCCAGTCCCCCTGGGCGGCGGGGGTGGTGGCGCCGAGGGCGCGCAGCACGTCCGCGCCGAAGCGGGCGGCGAAGTCGGGATCGGTGATCAGGTCGAGTCCGAAGCCTGCGCCCGCGGCCGCCGCGGTGTCCGGGTGATCCACGCCCCCGATCCTTCCACGACCCGACCCGGCCGCGGCGGGGTGAGCGCGTGACGGGCCACACCCGGGGTCAGTGCGGCCAGCCCGACCGCAGGAGGGCGAAGACCTCGTCGACGGCGGCGGCCGGGTCCTGGGCGCGACGGGCGGTGTCGCAGGCGGCGAGCACGGCGTGGGCGAGCCAGGACGCCTGGGCCGGGGTCAGGTGCGCGGGCTCGGCGGCCAGCAGGGCGGCGGCCAGCGCCTCGGCGTGGGCGAGCCAGGTGCGCTGGGCGTAGGCGTCCAGCTCGGGGGTGCCCGCCACCAGCTCCCGGAACCGGGCGAAGTCCGGGTCGCCCGCTTGGCGCACCGAGCGCGAGCCCAGGGCCCACCCGCGCAGCGCGTCGAGCACGGGGGTGCCCGGTGGCCGCTCGGTGACGGCCGCGAGCAGACCGCGCTCGACGTCGGCGGACTCGTCGAGGACCAGCGCCTCCTTGCCGGGGAAGTGCTTGAAGATCGTGGTGACCGCGACGTCGGCCGCCTCCGCGACGTCCTTGAGGCTCACCGCTTGGTAGCCGCGGGCCAGGAACAGGCGCAGGGCGGCGTCGGCGATGGCGGCGCGGGTCGCGGCCTTCTTGCGCTCGCGGCGGCCCGGCTCGGCGGTGCTGGTCACACCGGCCAACCTACACCAGCGGTTTCAAAAGTGTAGTCATTGCACTTTTGCAGTGATTACGCTCTACTGGGCGCACCACCCCGAGGAGGACCCCATGACCACCAGGACACCCCGCGTCGCCGTGATCGGCGCCGGACCCGGCGGGCTGGCCTGCGCCCGCGCGCTCCAGCGAGCAGGCGTCGACGTCACCGTGCACGAGCGCGACGCGTCCCGGTCGGCCCGCGACCAGGGCGGCACGCTCGACGTGCAGGTCGGCACCGGGCAGGTGGCGCTGCGCGCGCTCGGCCTGTTCGACGGCTTCCTGGCCATCGCCCGCCCCGAGGGGCAGGACATGCGCGCGCTGGACAAGCACGGCACCGTCCTGCGCGAGCGGATCTGCGAGCCCGGCGACACCGAGGCCCCGGAGATCGATCGGGCCGAGCTGCGCGACCTGCTGCTCGACTCGCTGGCCCCCGGCACCGTGGCGTGGGGCAGGGCGTTCGACTCGGCCACCCCGCTCGGCGGCGGCAGGCACCGGCTGGCCTTCGCCGACGGCAGCACCACCGAGGTCGACCTGCTGGTCGGCGCGGACGGCGCCTGGTCGCGCGTGCGGCCGCTGGTGTCGGGGGCGCGGCCGTCCTACGAGGGGGTCGTCTTCGTCGAGGTGCGCCTGCGCGACGTGGACGCCCACCACCCGGAGGTGGCCGCGCTGGTGGGGCGTGGGTCGATGTTCGCCATGCAGGACAACCTCGCGCTGATCGCCCAGCGGCAGTCGGGCGGCCGGGTGCGGGTGTACGCGGCGTTCCGCGACGGGCTGGGCTGGGCACGCCGGTGCGGCGTCGACCTCGACGACCCCGCCGCGGCGCGGGCGCACCTGCTCGACCGGTTCGACGGCTGGTCGCCCGAGCTGCGCAGGCTGCTCGTGGAGTGCGACGACCTGTTCCTGGAGCGCCCCGTGTTCGCCCTGCCCGTGCCGCACCTGTGGAACACCCGCGCGGGCGTGACCCTGGTCGGGGACGCCGCGCACCTGATGTCGCCGTTCTCCGGGCTGGGCGCCAACACCGCCCTGCTCGACGGCGTGGAGCTGGCCCAGGCGGTGCTGCGCGAGCCGGACCTGCTGACGGCGGTGGCCGAGTACGAGCGCGTCATGCTCCCCCGCGCCGCCCGCAACGCCGCAGGTGCGCACGAAGGCCTGCACTCGGCCATTTCCGACGGCGCCCCGGACGACGTCGAGTTCGACGCCACGGCCTAGTTACGCGGCCGTGTCAGCGCCGGGGTGTCAGGGCATCCGCCCGGCGATGGCCTTGGCCAGTGGCTCCAAGCGCTGGCGCATGTCGGCGGGGGTCCAATCGGCGTTGCCGTTGGAGAGTCCGCAGTCGATCTGCACCAGGTGCACGCCGGAGGTGAAGAGCAGGGTGAACCTGTCGCCGCGGATGCCGAACACGGCGGCGTCCCCGACACCGGGGAGGTCCTGCTGCGCTTCGACGGCCTCGCGCTCCTCGGCGAAGCGGGACGCGGCGGCGGCGGGGTCGGCCTGCTCGGAGATCCGCACGGCGGGCGACATCGCGCCGTCGAGGATGGTGGTGCCCTCGGCCGCGTCGATGCCGTTGTTGCGGGACGCGGTGGTCCGGGTGCAGGACGTCTCCTGGGGACCGTCGCCCGTGCGGTAGGTGCGCACCACCGACAGCGGGCTGACGGTGTACTTCGTGGCCTGCTGGAAGTCCTCGCCGGTGAAGACCTCGCACGCGTCGTCGACCACCCGCTTGCCCCCGCTGGACTCCTCCCCCAGGTCCGCGCGCGGTCCCGGCGGGGTGGCCAGCGCGTCGTCGACGGCCTTGGCCGCCGTGGCCAGGGTGGCGTCGGGGATGTCGGGCTTGCGGGTCGTCCAGGACACGTCCAACCGCGCCTCGACGTTGCCGCGCGCCCAGCGCACCACGGCCCCGCCCGCCTCGTGCTCGACGCGGGCGCCGTCGAACCCGGCCAGCGGGTCTCCCCCGGCGGGCCGGTCGGCGTCGCGGTTGCCGTACTGCACCAGCTCGACGGTCGCGGTGCGGAACGCCGCGCCCTCGCCGTCGACCGGGGTGACGTCGCAGCGCGAGCGCAGCCCGTAGGTCCAGGTGGGCGGTCGCTCGCCCGTGCTGGGGGGCAACGGGTCCGCGTACGTCTCCCCCACCCGCACCCCCGCGCCGCCCACGTCCCCGAGGCGCGCGGCGACGTTCGACGGGGGGAACACGCCGCAGGCGTTGGCGTAGGGGTAGCGGCCGACGCAGTAGTCGCCGGTGCAGTCCCCCCGCGCACCGCCGCCGGGTCCGCCCCCGGCCGCACCGCCGGAGTCGCGGAACACGAGGAAGTACGCGGTGACCCCGCCCGCCACCAGCAGGACCACCACGCCCAGGATCGCCCACACCAGACCGTTGCCCTTCTTCGGCGGCGGTGGTGGCGGTGGCGCGCCGAAGCCGGGGCCCGCCGGGTATGGGGTCCACGGTTGCTGCCCGGGGTACGGGCCCTGAGGCCCCTGCGGATAGGGAGGCGGGCCTGACGACATGGCCACCACCTAAGCACACCCGACCGCCGCGCATCGGCCGAACGGGTGACTCAGCCGCGGGACCTGCGCCGGGTCAACGACCACACCACGGCGGCCACGAGGCAGGACGGCACGACCCCGAAGGCGAGCATCAGCACCTCCGGCTCCGGCAGGGCCACCCGCGCCTCGGAGTGCAGCAGGTGGAACGCGCCGAGCAGGGCCAGCGCCCACAGCGCGCCCGCCGCGCAGGCCCGCAGCAGCGCCCCGCGCAGGGTGCGGTGCTGGGCGCCCGCGGGGATGCCGCCCAGGAACGACACCAGGACCACCACCACGTAGGCGACGGCGGACAGGCCCAGCGCCACCCCCGTCAGCGCCCCGGCGACGAGCGGCCCGCCGACACCCTCCCACACCCGTCGGGGCGCGGACATGTCGGTGAACAGCGGGACCGCGTCACCGCGCGCCGGGATCGATCGCTGCGCCATGCCTGACACCCCGTCCGGTCGGTGCTTCCCCTGTGCGGCAAGGACCCCCTGAGGTTAGCCACGCGCGGCGCCGTCGTGAAGGGCACGAGCAAGACCCGTGCGCGCCGCGGCCGAGCCCCGCCGGTTTCGCTCACCGGGTGCGGGAAGCGGCGGTCAGTCGAGGTGGTCGACCACCTCCACCCGGTGCGGCACGTGCGCGGGCTTGAGGGCGCGGACGAGCCGGTCGACCGCGCGGGTGTTCTCCTCGCTGCCCTCCGCGGCGGGCACGCGCACCACCAGCACACCGTCGCCGACGTCCGGTCCGGTGGTGGTCGGGTCGACCGACCAGGTGCAGCGGGTGGGGTCGACGACCCGGGTGCGGCAGGGCGCCACCAGGTCGAGGTACCACTGCACGCCCCAGGTGGTGCCCTGGTGGCGGTGCAGGTCCACCGCGTGCGCCACCAGGGAGCGCAGGTGCCGCTCGGTCCAGTTCTCGTCCGGGTCGACCCCCACCCACCCGGCGAGCCAGCCGAGGAAGTCGGCCGGGGTGAGCGCCGGGTCGAGGTAGGCGGGCAGGCAGTCGAGCACCGCGATGGCCGGGCCGAGCACGTCGTCGAGGCCCTGGGTGAGCCGGACGACGAACGGGTCCTCCTGCAGCGGGGTGGGCAGCAGGTCGGCCAGCGGGTGCGGGCTGGGCAGGGCGGCGGTTCCGCGCACGGGGCCCTCCTCTCAGAGCGCGCTGAAGAACTCCATCTCGGCGATCGCCACGTCGGCGTTGCCCTCGGCCGGGTAGACGCTGATGACCTCGATCTTCACCGAGGACGCGGCCAGGCCGTTGGTGAGGGTGAACTCCTGGGCGTCCGGGGTGTCCTTGAGGATGATCGTGTCGGACTTCTCGTTGGAGTAGGACAGGTTCACGATCGACGCGCGGGGGTGCTTGGCGAAGTCGGCGCCCGCCCCGTTGTGCACCACGACCTTCACCAGCGCCTTCGTCCCGCCCAGGTCGGCGGAGGTGATCGGCTGCCGGTCCTCCGACCACGGCGCGGCCCAGTAGGTGTTGGAGAAGCTGTCGAACAGCAGCGCCGGGCCGTGCCCGGGCACCTCGCCGGACGCGGTCACCTTCGCGGGGCGCACCGGGTCGTAGGTCTTCTCCAGCGCGGTGTCCACCTTGGACCGCCAACCGTCCACCGTGTCGACGATCCAGCTGCGCAGGGGTGGGTAGAAGCCCGCCACGAGGCTGAACGCGGTGATGCCGACGGCGATGACGACCCTGGCCTTGCGGCGCACCTCGAACACCCGGCGCTTGCCCTTGCCCGCGGTGGCCTTGGTGGGGCGCTTGTCCGCGCTGACGAGCTTGACACCCCGGCGCCGGAACAGCCGACGCCACCACTTCGCGCGCACGACCTCGGCGGTGGTCAGCGCCTCGCCGCAGCGCAGGCAGAACTTGCGGGTGGGCCCGTTGACCTCGCCGCACTCGCCGCACACCAGGTCGCCCGCCACCGGCTTGCGCGACGGCTCGGCCAGCCGCTTCGGCGCGATCTTGGGCGCGGCCTCCTGGGGCAGCACCTCGGCGGGCTCGGCCTCGACCGGCTCCACCGGCACGACCAGCGCGCTGCCCGTCGGCTTCGGCAGCTCCTGCTGCGCGGGGGGCGGCGGGGGCGGGGGTGCGGCAGCCGCAGGCGGCGGGG
>NZ_MKQR01000014.1 GCF_001940455.1 Actinokineospora bangkokensis
GGGTCCAGGCGGGCCGGGCGCGGCCGCCGGGGTGGGCGGGGGCGTCATGTTGTCGGCCTTGCCCCGGGTGGCGACCGAGGACTCCTGGCCGGTGTCGTAGAAGTCGCCGTCGTCGGTGGACACGCCGCCCATGACCGCGCCCATCACCCGCTGGTAGAGGGTCGGGCGCTTGCGCGCCACCGGGACGGCGACCTCGACGACCTTCGGCTTGGCGACGGCGACCTTCTCCCCGGACCACTCCAGGAAGCGGCCGCAGGCGCCGCAGAACGCGTCGGAGTCGCCGTTGCGGCTGCCGCACTCGGTGCACTGGATCATCACTGCGCTCCGATCATCACTGCGCTCCGGGGGTGGGAACGGGCCCGGCGGTGGGCCGGGAGCGGGCGGTGGTCATCGCGGGTCCACCCTGACCTGGTGGTCGAAGCTGAAGACGAGGCTGTTGGCCTCCAGGTCGACCCGGTCCCGCTCGGCGCCGCGCTCGCCGGTGACCGGGTTGGCGCTGAAGAGCCGGATGTCCTCGACCTGGTCGACGCCGGTGACGCGCTGGAGCACCGCGTGCAGCTCGCCCGCGCGCACCGAGCGGCCGAAGGGCCAGCCCGCGCCGCCGGGGCCGCCGCCGGGCAGCGGGCTCAGGTAGCGGCGCAGCGCCGACAGGGCGTCCTCGCGGACCCGGTCCGCCTTGGCCCTGGGCAGCGCCACGACGCGGGCCACCACCGTCACGCCCCGGTAGCGCGGGGGTTCCACCAGCACCGAGGTGCCCGCGGGGCGGACCCGGTCCAGGTGCTCGGCGAGGCGGACGAGCACGGCCTCGTCGGGCACCAGGTCGGCGAAGTCGACGACCCCGTCGCGCTCGGCGGCGGCGGGCACCACGAGCACCTTCACCGCGCCCGCGGCCACCCCCGCCTCCCCGGCGGCGAGGCAGCGCACCCGCGACAGCTCCGGCACGGCCTGGCGGGCCAGCACCTCGTAGTCCTCCGTGGTCACCGCCCGCCCGCGGGTGCGCAGCATGAGCGCGCCGCGGGTGCGGGCCTGCTCCAGCGTCTCGCCCTCCACCCCGCCCTGCGCGGAGCGAGCGTTGGTCACCGCGGCGACGAACGGCACCGACGACTTGAGCGTGCTGATGGCGCCCGCGGCGACGTTGCCGCCCGCGCCCCCGCCCACGGCGTAGCGGCGCACGCGCACCGGCGCGCCCCGCTCGGGCACGGCCCCGTGCTGGCGGGTGGTGCCGTCGGGCAGCCGCAGGACGGGCCCGAGCAGCACCTCCCCCGCGCACGCGTCGAGCACGAAGTGCGGGTCGCCCTCGCCGCTCTCGGCGAAGTCGTCGACCCGCTTCCACGGCTGCCACCCGTCCGCGCCGCCCACCTCCAGGACCACCTCGACCGCGCCCGCGAGCACCGGGGCGGACCCGAGCCGGAACACCTGCCCGGCCACGCCCTCGGCCTCCCCGAGCGCCTCGTCGACGACGAGGTCGGCGTGCAGGGCGGTGCCGGACACCCCGACGGTGGCCACCGCCAGCCCCTCCACCACCGGGCTGGCGGTGTAGGGCGGCCTGCCGTCCTCGGGGTCGACGACCCTGGCGCGCAGCCAGCCCGCGCGGGTGCCCCCGAGCAGGGCGGGCCGGTGCTCGGCGGGCAGCTCCAGCACCACCGACCCGGAGGTGTTGAGCCCCCCGGTGCCGTCGCGCAGCACCGCGCACGGCGCCCAGCCGCCGGGGGTCAGCGCCTCCCACACCAGCGGCGGGTGGTCCGGGTCGACGCCGATGCCCTCCACCCGGCCGTCGAACACCACCTCCACGGCGCAGTCGGGCGCGGCGGCGTCCAGGGCGAGCAGCAGCTCGTCGTCGGCGCCGGGCACCTCGGAGAACGCGGCGAACCGGGTGGTCAGCGCCGCGGAGAAGCGGTGCTCGACCAGCTCCCCGCCCGCGGCCCTGGTGTGCGCGGCCACCAGCGAGCACGGCACGGCGACCAGGTCGTCCTCGGTGGTGAACACCGTGGACTCGACGGTCTCGGTCCGCGGGGTGCCGACCCGGGTGCCCGCGGGCACGACGAGCTCGGCGGTGGCGTGCGCGGACAGCCAGAACGTCACCCTGGCGCGCGCCGGGGCGGGCGGGAACATCCGCACCCCGATGAGGTCGAGGAACTTCACGTGCAGCCGGTCGGGCACCCGGTTGAGCCGGTAGATGAGCTGGTCGGCCATGTAGGCGAAGGTCTCGATGAGGGTGACGCCCGGGTCGGAGACGTTGTGGTCGGTCCACTCCGGGCAGCGCCGCTGCACCAGCCGCTTGGCGTCGTCGACGAGGTCCTGGAAGTGGCGGTCGTCGAGGTTGGGGGTCGGCAGCGCCATGGCTCAGCCCACCTCGGACCCGGCGGCCGCGGGCAGCTCGGCGCGGGTGTCGGGGATGGAGTAGAAGGGGAAGACGAGGTTGCGCGGCTCGTTGGTGGCGCGCACGGTGTAGGCGATGTCGATGTGCAGCACCGCGGGGTCCTCCGGTGACGGTCTGGAGTGGACGGACTCGACGACGACCCTGGGCTCCCACATCGCCAGCGCCCGGCGCACCTCGTCGGACACCGCCTCCAGGGTGGCGCCGCTGACCGGGCCGAAGACGTGGTCGCGCAGCCGGGAGCCGAAGGCGGGGCGCATCGGCCGCTCCCCCGGGTAGGTCGCGAGGATCAGCCGCATGGCCTGCTCCAGCTTGTCCGTGCCGCCCGCCAGGGCGATGCCGCCCACGGGGCTGACGCCCACCGGGTAGGCCCACCCCGCGCCGACGAAGTCCGCGTCCACCACAGCACTGCCTCCACCCCGCTCCGCGAACGGCTAGTTGAGCTTGATCGGGTTGCCCTTGATCTCCACCGGGCCCGCGCTGTCGATCTTCACGCCCGCCCGCGCGGTGAGCGTCAGCCGCTCGCCGCCGTCGACGGTGACCTGACCGCCCGCGCCCGCCCTGACCTCGACGCTGCCGCCGTCGCCCACCTCGATGACCAGCTGGCCCTTGGCGGACTTGCTGCCCGGCGGCACGGGCTTGCAGCGCAGCGCGACGGTCCCGGCGGTCTGGTCGAGCACCAGCGCCAGCTCTCCGCCCGCGGTGCCCAGCAGCAGGTCGGAGGCCTTGGGCGCGCCGCCGCCGGGGCCCACCTCGTCGTGGAAGGCGAGCCGGTTGCCGGTCGGGGTCACGATCCCGCGCCAGGCGATCGCCGCGTTGGCCCCCGACTTGAGCACCGGGTCGCCGCCGAGGCCCTTGCCCGGGGAGCCGGTGGGCAGCCCGGCCAGCACGTAGGGCCTGCGCGGGTCGCCGAACTCGAAGGCGACCAGCACCGCGTCGCCCACCTCCGGGTGCAGCGCGGTGCCGCCGCTGGCGGTGCCGCCCAGCTGCGCCACCGGGGCCCAGTCCGACTCGTACGACGGCGACAGCCACGGCAGCGCCACCCGCACCCGGTGCAGGCCCTGCGGGTCCCCGATGTCGGTGACCACCCCGCTCTGCACCCCCTCGACCCGCGGCGCCGAGCCCGCCGCGCCCGCCCCGCCCGCGAGGCCGAGCAGGGTGCGCCGGTGGCGGCCGCTGACCTCGAACCGGGTGAGGTAGCCGGTGACGTCCCAGGAGTGCACGGCGCGGGTGATGGCCCACTTGCCGGAGAACGTGGCCCCCGCGCCCACCACCTCCGCGACCACGCCCGCCACCAGCGCCGGGTCGCCCAGCGCGGTGCCGACGGCCTCCGCGGCGGTGCTGCCGTGGTGCTCGGCGAAGCCGGTCGCGGCCTCGGTGGCGGCGATGTCGACGGCCTGCCCGACCGCGAGCGGGGCGAGGGCGTCGACGTGCCCGTGCGCCGAGGGGGCCGGGCCGAGCTTGGACGCGGCGGCCGGCGGGGGCGGTCCCTTGGGCGCGAACAGGCCCGCGAGGGTCGCCGGGTCGGCGGCGGAGAGGTCGGTGGAGGCGATCGTGGTGGGCTTGACCTGGCCGACGACCTTGCCCGCCGCCGGGTCCCACACCCGCACCTCGGCCTTGCCGGTGAGGTTGCCCGCGGTGACCCGGGGCCGGAACTCCACGAGGTTGTCCCGCAGCGTCAGTTCCACCGCCGCCCGCCCGCGCCCGGCGTCGACGGCCCTGGTGAAGAAGAACTCCCCGCCGCGCACGCCGAAGTCGAACCCCAGGGCCGCGGCCCGCCAGGCCAGGAACTCCCAGTCGGTCTGGTTGACCTGCCCCACGTGGTCGTGGGCGGTGCGGGTCGGGTCCACCGCGCCGACCGGGATGCCGTGGTCGGCGGCGACCCGGCGGGCGATGTCGGCGTCGGTGGAGTTGAGGAAGGTGCGCGAGCGGTGCGCGCGCTGGAACCGGTGGTCCTTGGTGTAGCCGCGCACGACGGTGCGGTCGACCTCGGTGAACTCGCCCTCCACCGCGGTGACCTCGCCGGTGATCACCTCCACGCCGCGCTCGTCGTCGGTGCCCGCCGAGCTGATGGCGACCTCGGTGCCGATGGTGAACGGCGCGTCGCCGTCCCACCCGGCCAGGGTGATCTCGAACATGTCCGGCAGGTGGGCGCAGGTGTCGACCACGACCCGCTCGACCCGGCGCAGCACGGCCTGCGGCAGCGGGCTGCGGGCGGTGCCGGTGCGGATCTGCGGCAGCACCCGGACCGGGTGCGGCAGGACCCTGGTGCGCGGCGGCACGGCTCAGGCCCCCGGCAGCCGCAGCGCGCGCCCCGGGCGCACGCGCAGCGGGTCGTCGATGCCGTTGGCGTCGGCCACCTCGCGCCACCGGGCCGGGGAGCCCAGCTCGGCGGCGGTGATGCCCGCCAGGTTCTCCGCGCCGGTGACGGTGCGGGTGTGCCCGCCGGGCAGGCCGCCGGAGTGCGGGTTGGTGCCCGGCAGCGCCTCCACGACCTCCTGCAGGGTCAGCCGCACCTTGGCCCTGGTGGGCACGCCCGCCGCGCTGAACCGGGTGTAGGTGACGTGCGCGTGGGTCAGCGCGGCGTCGTGGTTGACCCCGTCGCCGCGGCCGGTGCCGCCCAGGCGGATGCGCACCTTGCGGCCGAGCAGCTTGCTGGTCTCCTTGCCGGTGCCCGCGCCGATGTCCTTGGCCTGCGGGTCGAGCCAGGCCCACACCTTGCCCACGGTGGTGGCCACCTCCTGCTGGCCCACCAGGTGCAGGTCGTCGATGTTGATGTTGAGGTCGCCGCGCTCGACGTGGCGCAGCTGCGGGCCCTCGTGGCCCTCGGGCAGGGTGTGCACGGTCAGCAGCGGCGAGCTCTTGGACACCGACACCTCGGCGGGGTTGTAGGCGAACTCCAGGTCGGCGCCCGCGGGGTTGCCGGAGTCGTCGAGCAGGGTCAGGGTGAGCCGCGCCTGCCCACCGGAGGTGCCGGTGGCCTCGCCGCCGTCCTCACCGAGGAACCCGCGGTGGGCCAGGGTCAGCTTCTCCACCGCCACGGCCCCGCCCTTGCCCGACAGGGCCGGGGCGGTCCAGCTGACCGGCACGGCGCCGGTGAGCACCCACTCCGCGACGACGTTGCGCCCGGCCGCGCTCGGGTCGCTGGGCAGCGCGCTGTAGACGGTGATGGTGACGGTGGCGCCGGGGTAGTCCTTGCCCGCCTGCGCCCCGCCGATCCAGTCCTTGGCCACCGACCGCAGCCAGGTGCGCACCTCCTCGGCGCCCGCCTTGTCCATCGCCCGCTCCAGGGTGATGTCGGGGTAGGTGATCCGGCCGGGGACGAGCACGGGGCCGCCGTAGGACCCGCCGGGGTTGATGGTCTCGGTGCCGAAGTTCGCCTGCACCGCCGAGCAGCCCGACCACTTGCCCAGGTCCTGGGTGCCGGTCACGCCGGAGACCTTCACCTGGAACCACATGGTGAGGCCGTAGCCGGGTGCGGTCGGGGCGGAACCGGCCCCCTTGAGCGACGAGCTGAGCGCGCCCAAGGCGGCCGGGCCGTTCATCAACGCCTGCATGGGGGCGATCACCGGGCCACCGCCTCGTCGTGCAGGAACCCCGAGTGCGCCAGCTCCAGGGTCTCCATCGCGGGCTTGGCCGAGCCGGAGTCGAAGTCCGAGATCGACCAGCCGATCGGGAAGAACGACTTGAGCTCCCAGCTCAGCACCGTCATCCCGGTGAAGTCGAGCATCTCCACCGCGCCGCTGAGCGGGGTGAACTTGCGCGAGGTCACCGCGAGCCAGCGCTGCACGGTGGCCGAGTCGGTGCACGCGGCGCGCACGAGCTTGATGGTCTCGTAGGTGGCGGCGCCGGGGACCACCTGCTCCTTGATGTCGTTGCCCGCGCGGTGCACCAGCTTCTCCCAGCGCACGGTGAGGCCGGTGACCTTAGACCAGGTGCCGAGGTCGTACACGCCGTGGTCGATGCGCACCACGAACCGGTGCGTCATGGAGACCTGTCCGAACAGGAACTCCGCGGCCTTGGGCAGCATGCTCATGCTCACCGGGGCCTCACCGTCCTCTCCGCGCTGGTGGGGTGCTGTCGGGGTGTCACCGGGGGTCGGCCAGGGTTCCGCTGCGCTCGCGCTCGACCAGCAGCTCCGCGCGCAGCCGGGCGCGCAGCCGGTCGTAGAGCCTGCCCGCGAGCCGGTCCAGGCCGCGGGCGTCCTCGGGGAACCGGCGCCCGGCGTGCTTGCGCAGCTCCACCACCGACGTGCGCAGCTCGCCTAGCTGGCGGTAGACCTCGGCGAAGCCCTCCGAGTTGTCAGGGGGTGCGGTGTCGGGGGGCGCGGGGTCGGGCGCCCGCTCGGGCTCGCGCGGCGGGAGGTGGTCCTCCGGCGGCTGCGGCGGCGGGGGGCCCGCCCGGTGCTCGGGCGGCGGCTCGGCGCCGGAGGTCGGCGGCGCGGCCTCGCTGGAGAACCCCGAGCCGAGGGTCCAGGACACGGGGTCCGCGGTGTCGGTGGACGCGCGCTGCGGGGCGGTGTCCACGGAGGCGGTGGACAGGAAGCGGGGGTGCGGCAGCGTCGGCGGTTCGCCACCGTCGCGGAACCACCGCTCCACGGCCCGCGCCTGCGCCTCCAGCACACGCCCGCCGGGCGTCCCCTCGGCGGGCAGCGCACCGCCGAGCGCCCGCTGCTGCACGACGTGCGTCAGCTCGTGGGCCACCAGGGCCCGGGTCTCGGGGTCGTCGGCGCCGCCCGCGGCGAGGGGCAGGTGGATCTCCCCGCCCGCGGTGAAGGCGCGGGCGCCCAACTGGTCGGCCAGGGCGGCCACCTCCGGCCCGCGGTGCACCGGCACCTCCCCCGGGTCGACGCCGAGCCGCCGCCGGAAGGTGTCCACCACGTCGGCGGGGACGGCCGTGGTGACCGGGCGGGCCAGGTCGAGCACCGCGATGGGCGCGGCGGCGGTGGTGAGCGCCACCGGTGCGGCGGGAGCGGGGGTGCTCGGCGCGCGGGGCACGTCGGGCACGGAGTCGTGCGGGAGCAGCGACCGGTACACCGACTCGCTCGGCCGGTGGACCAGCTCGGCGGGGACGTGCTCCTCCAGCACGGCGAGGAGCTGCTCGGCCACCGCGTCCGCGACCGGGGAGAACGGGAGCGGGTGATCGGCCGCCTGCTCCACGACCGGGGCGGGCGGGGTGCTGTCGTCCCGGGGGTGCACCAGGGCAGGCCCGCTGATCATGGAGGACGCGGCCGTGGGCTCCACCGGGGCGGGCGGGATCACGACGGTTCGCACGACAGGGTCGGGGATGGCGCCCTGGGCGATGGGCTTGGGCGCGGCGGGAGCAGGCATGTCGCGGGCGACGGGGTGCACCAAGTCGGCGTGTGGCTCGACGGGCTTCGGCATCGGGGCAGCCGGGTGCACGAGGTCGACCGGAACCACCGGCAGGACGGGAGTCTCCAGCGGCATGGGGGTGTCGACCGCGCTCACCACTGGCTGGGCCGGGGGCGCGGGCTCGGCGACGATCGCTTCCAGCGCAGGTGGCTCGACGCTCACCGGCTCGACAGCGGGCACGGGCGGCTCGGGCAGGTGCGCCTCGGTGGTGAACGGCTCGGTGGCGAACGGCCCGGCACTCGACGGTTCGACTATGGCCTGCTCAACCGCGGACGGCTCGACCGCGACCGGCCGGGGGTGCACCAACTCCGGCTCAGGCAGGACCGCAGGCCCACTGCGCCCTCCGGCATCCTGCACGATCGCCTGCTCCGCAAACGTTTCCGCGACGACGTGCACCACGGTCGGCGATACCACGGGCGCGGCAGCGACGGGCTCAACAGGAATCAGCGGTACGGCCGCAGGCTCAGCACCAATCGGCTCAGCGACAATCGGCTCAGCGACAATCGGCTCAGCGATCACCAGCGCGGGTTCGACAGGCGCGGGGTGCACCAACTCCGGCTCCGCGACCGGTGACACCGCAAGCAGGTCGACCGCGTCGGCCTCAGAGCGGGGTTCCGGGTCCGGCTCGGCCCAGGAGGGCTCGGGCGCACGCGCCTGCACGGGGGCGGCCGCGTCGACTCCGATCGGCACGGCGGGCGCGGGCACCTGCGGGGTCGGGTGGACCAGCTCGGTCGCCGCCTGTGCGTCGACACGGGCAGGAAGCGCTTCGAGGGCGGCGGCGAGCGGATCGACCGCGGGCACCGGGAGGTCCGCAGTGGTCTGGACGGGGGCTGGTTCGCCCTCCTCGGCAGGCTCGGTCCCCTCGGGCCCGCGGTGCGGCGCGGGCGCGCGGGTGCTGGCCAGCGGGGGGCCGATGCCCAGCCGCCTGCTCTGGCCGATGTTGAGCTTGGGCCCGCGCGGCGGGGGCGGCGGCGCGGGCGCCGGTTCGGGGGCGCCGAAGCCGGGCGGCGGGGCGGCGACCGAGCTGCCGCCCTCCAGGCTGTTCAACCCGAGCATGCCCAGCGCCTGCTCGATGCCCATGCTCTCATACTCGGCCATCAACCGGTCGAAGCTGGTGACACCGCGGAACGGGGTCTGCGGCTCCACCGCCTCGCCCACCAGCTCGGGCGAGGCCTGCACCAGCGAGTGCGCTGGCCGCTCCGCCCGCACCACCGGCACCGCCCGAACCACCGGCCGCTCGACCGCCACCGGCTCCGGTGGGGCGGACGCGCTCTCCGGGGAGGCCCAGGCCTCCTGGGGCTCGGCACCCCCGTCGACGTCGACCGGCTCCGGTCCCGCGGGCCACACCGGCACCGCCCGCGCCACGGGGGCGGCGGGCGCGAGCGGCGTCGGGGCGACCAGCTCGGCGCCCGGCACGGGGTTGCCGGGCGCTGCGACCGAGACGGGCCGGGTGGGCGGGGTGACCCGCAACCCACCCGACACGGCGGGCACCACGGGGGTGACCAGCGCCCGCGCGCCCGCCACGTCCGGCAACCGCCACGCGGGCGCCAGCATCGGCGTCGGGGCGGCGACGGGCAGCGGGGGCACCCCCCGCCACTGCCCCATCGGGCGCTCCGGGACCTCAACCACGCCCGCGCCAGCCGAGCGGGCGTCGGTCGCGGGGACGTCGGCACCGTCGGCGCGGCGCCTGCGGAACGGCCACCTCATCGGTCCTCCACGTGGTCTCGGTTCGGCGGGTCACGGTCTGGCGGGGTCACGGTCTGTCCCGATCTCGCGGGGTCTCGGTCCGGCGCGTCAGAAGGACGCGCCCGGGGCGAGCGCGCGGTGGATGCGGCCCACCTCCGCGATGACGGCGGTGCGGCTGCGGTGGTCCAGGTCCAGCAGCTCCGCGAAGGGCCAGTGCAGGTAGTAGGCCAGGTACGCGATCTCCTCCCACAGCGTGGGGACCGCGTACCTCACCGTTCCCCCGGCGCACCACCGGCGACGTCGACCGCGAAGTCCCTCCCGCAGCCGGGGCAGCGGACGTCGGCCTGGGTGTGGCCCTCCTGGTTGACCCGGCGGTAGAGGTCCTGCAGGAACGCCAGGTCGGAGGCGAACAGGCCCTCCACCACCATGCTGTCCACCGCGGGCAGCGTGCCCAGCCGCACCAGGGTGCGCTCCAGCAGGAGCACGGTGAGGTAGGCCGGGTTCTGCCGCACCCGCGCGTCGGTCTGCGTGCAGATCTCGTCGCGGGCGGTGGCCAGCCGCATCGAGCCCTCGCGGTGCACGGTGCCGTGCTCGTCGACGAACCCGCGGGGCAGCACGAACGGGTACTCCGTGCGCAGCGGTCCGCCGGTCGCCGCGGCCGGGGTTCCCAGGGCGGTCATACGACCCTGATCTCCTCGCAGGTCACCTTGACCTCGATCATGACGACCGCCGAGTCACCGGCCTTCATCCCGCTGATGGTCAGCTCCGAGCACCAGGCGTTGTGCAGGTCGTAGGTGAGCTGGATGCTCGGGCTGGGCTCGGCGGCGTCCATCACGAACAGCTTGCCGTCGCCGCGGCCCATCGGGTCGCCCCGGCGGGCCATGGCGTGCCAGGTCATCAGCGCGAGGTTGCCCGCGGTGTCCAGGCCGCGCTTGAGGCTGATGGTCGGCGGCTCGGTCTTGCCGTACTGCTTGGTGTGCACGGTCTTGCCCGTGTCGTCGTTGTAGATGTACTCCTGGGCGGAGACCTTGGAGCTGATGCCGCCCAGCTCCGAGAAGGCGATCCGGCCCAGGTTCGCGAAGTCGAGGTAGAACCTGGCGGCCGAGACGACCTGGCCGTTGCTGCTCATGTCCGACGTCCTCTCACGACAGTGCCCGCGCTCAGGCGAGCATGATCGAGTCGCACTCGATCGTGGTCTTCATCATCACCACGCCCGCCGCACCGGCGGCGACGGTGTCCATCTCCACCCGCGAGCACCAGGCGTTCTCCAGCACGCACGCGGCCTTGGTGTCGCCCGCCGCGTCCATGATCATGAACATCGCGGGCACCTTGGCCAGCGGGTTGTTCATCCTGGCCAGGGCGTGCCAGGCGAAGATCCTGGCGAAGCCCTCGCCGTCGAGGCCGCGGCGCAGCGTGATCGACGGCGGCTTGGCGCGGCCGAACTGCTTGGAGTGGACGTTGCCGAGCAGGCCGTTGTAGTCGTGCTCGCTGTGCTCGACCGCGGAGCTGAACCCGGCGAGCTCGGAGAACCCGAGCCCGGTCGACCACCCGTCGCACATGACCACGAACCGCGCGGCGCTGACCACCTGCCCCACGGCCTACTCCTGCAACCCGGCGCCCTCGCTGTACTGCGAGAGGCGGAACACCACGAACTCGGCGGGCTTGACCGGGGCGATGCCGATGTCGACGGTCAGCAGGCCGACGTCGCGGTTCTCCTCGGGGTTGTTCTCGGCGTCGCACTTGACGAAGAACGCCTCCTCCGGCGTGCCGCCGAACAGCGCGCCGCTGCGCCACACCTGGCGCAGGAACATCGTGATGGTGCGGTTGACCGACGACCACAGGTACTGGTCGTTGGGCTCGAACACCACCCAGTTGGTGCCGTTGAGGATCGACTTCTCCACGAAGTTGAACAGCCTGCGCACGTTGAGGTAGCGCCACTCGGGGTCGCTGGAGAGGGTGCGCGCGCCCCAGACCCGGATGCCCTGCCCGGGGAAGGAGCGGATGCAGTTGACCCCCACCGGGTTGAGCTGGTCGTGCTCGCCGCGGGTGATGCCGGACTCCAGGTCGATGACCCCGCGCACCACCTCGTTGGCGGGCGCCTTGTGCACGCCGCGGGTGTCGTCGCTGCGCGCCCAGACGCCCGCGACGTGCCCGCTGGGCGGGGTGAACACCGGCTTGCCGGTGGCCGGGTCCATGATCTTGACCCACGGCCAGTAGAGGGTGGCGTACTTCGAGTCGTAGCCCGCGACCTCCATCCGCCACTGCTTGAGCTGCTGGGGTCGCAGCCCCGGCGGCGGGTCGAGGATGGCCACCCGGTCCGACATCAGCTCGCAGTGGGCGATCATCGCCAGCTGCACCGCCTTGACGCCCTCCAGGTCCAGCGCGCCGCGCTGGTAGGCGCTCATCAGGTCCGGGACGGCGAGCATGGTGATGTCGTCGATCGCCTCCAGGGAGGCGAAGCCGGTGCGGTCGCCCGCGTCGCCGACGTAGTCGTCGGGGCTGACCGCCACCAGGTCGGTGCCGGTGCCGCCGCCGGTGAGGGTGGTGGTGCCGCGCGCGGGGGCCGCGACCGCGCCCGACCGGCTCTCCTCCACCGCGACCAGCTTCGACTGGCGCAGCGCGGTGGCCACGTTGGACGGTCCCCTGCGGACGGTGACGTTGTCGTAGACCTCCTCGGCGCCACCGCCGCGCACCACCAGCTTGAAGGTGTCCTCGCCGGGCTCGGAGGCGTCGACGACCTCGACGGTGGTCTCGTTGCCCGCGGCGCCGGGCAGCAGCGCGCGCAGCGCCAGCGGCTTGCCCTGGCCCTGCGGGGCGAGCTCGGCGCGGGCGGGCGCCCCGGTCTCGGCGGCCTCCGGGGCGTCGCGGTTGACCCGCACGACGTAGGCGGTGCCGCCCCCGTTGAGGAAGTAGCCGTACACCGAGTGCGCCAGGTACGCCCCCTCGACGAACCCGCCGAACGCCTGGGTGTACTGCGTCCAGTTCGTGACCAGCACCGGCTCGTCGACCGGGCCCTTCTCGGCGAACCCCACGAAGGCCGCCACCGCGGTGCCCACCCCCTCGATGGGCTTGGACCCGGACGACACCTCCTCGGTGTAGACGCCCGGTGACAGGTAGCTCGGCATCCGTCCTCCCTCCACTGCTGCGACGCCGCCGATCGTGGCAACCGGGCCGGGGGTGGCAGCAGAGGAATCCGGGTGTCCGACCGCGCAAGGCCGTTGCGCCAAAGGGCAACCGGCCCCCCGCGCGCGCGAACGCCTGGCGCGCAAAGGATCCGACCGGTGGGGACGAGCCGGGGCAGGGGTAGCCCGAGGGCGCGGGGGCCGCAGCCGGGGACGCTCCCGGGGCACACTCCGCGCACCAGTGGCATCGCCGCCGCCCGGGCGGGCGTTTCGGTTTCCGACGCGCCCATTCGGGTGATCCTTTGCCGCTGCGACCTGCGGATTCAGCCCCCTGGGGAACCTAGGGACGAACCTGGGGATCTTCCCCAGGTACCTCCGCCGGTCCGTGGCCCATGGTGGGAGCCGTCACCGCGCCCAGACCCCGAGGAGGCCCCCATGGGCGGCAGGATCCCGGTCCACGTCCACGCACCGGATGCCATCACCCGCTTCGGCCTCAACGCCGCGCTCGGCCAGTGCGCCGAGCTGGTCCCGGTGGAGTGGGAGCGGGTCGCCGAGGGCACCGTCGTGCTGCTGGCCGCCGACGCGGTGGACGCCCAGCTGCTGCGGGCGGTGCGCGAGCTGCACGCCCGCGGCTGCACGCACCTGATCCTGGTCACCTCCGCGGTGGACGAGGCCGGGTTGCGCGCCGCGGTCGAGGTCGGCATCTGCGGGGTGGTGCAGCGCGACGAGGTGAGCCCGTCGAAGCTGTCGCAGACCGTGGTGAAGGCGACCCAGGGCGAGGCGGCGATGCCCGCGCAGATGCTGACCATGCTGCTCAACCAGGTGTCGCGGTTGCAGCACGGGGTCAGCACCGCCCGCTCCACCCGGCTGACCGGGCTGACCGCGCGGGAGACCCAGGTGCTGCGGCTGGTGGCCGACGGGCTCGACACCGACGAGATCGCGACCGAGCTGTCGTACTCCTCGCGCACGGTCAAGAACATCCTCTACGGGGTCACCAGCCGGTTCTGCCTGCGCAACCGCTCGCACGCGGTGGCCTACGCCATGCGCGAGGGCTTCATCTGAGCGACCGGGCCGAGCGGAGAGGAGCGCACGTGGACGGCGGGGACCCCGTGGTCGGGCACGGGACGGAGTGGGGCTCGGGCGCCAGGCGCGCCGCGACCGCGACCAGGGTCGGCGCGGCGCTGGTGGTCGCCGCGGTGGTGCCGACCCTGATGGTGCTGGCGCCGGAGCCGGTGCCCGCGGACACCGGCGCGCCGGGGACGGTGGAGCTGCTGTCGGTCAACGGCGGCGGCTCGGACGGCGGCTCCTGGGACTACGGCAACCAGGTGGCGACCTCCGGGGACGGCCGGTCGGTGGCGTTCACCACGCGCCGCTCCCTCGACCCGGCCGACGCCGCGGAGTACCAGCACGGGGACGTCTACGTGCGCGACCGCGCCACCGGCCGCACCGTCCTGATCAGCCGGGGCCGGTTCCCCTACTACGGCACCGGCACCCCGCCCCCGCCGCCGACGGCCCCGGTGGACACCGACTCCGACGCCGAGAGCTACGACCCGACGATCTCCGCCGACGGCCGCTACGTGGCGTTCGCGAGCGAGGCGCGCAACATCGCCCAGAGCCCCTACTTCGACAACTACGGCCCGAAGGTGATCGTCTGCGACCGCGACCCGGACGGGGACGGGGTGCTCGACGAGACCCTGCCGGACGGCGCCATGGACTACGACTACGTCATCGTCGGTGAGCGCCGCGGCGAGTGGGAGTCCTACACGCGCAGCCAGGCACCGAGCCTCAGCGCGGACGGGTCGGTGCTGTCCTGGGTGGAGGCGTACGCGCCCGAGTCCTACCAGCCCGTGGTGCGCTCGGTGCGCCTGCCGCACGGCGAGGGCGGGCGGCTGGTCACCCCCGACCTGGAGGACATCACCACCCACGGCCCGGCCTGGGGGTGGAACCAGGGCGAGGGCGTGTCGCGGGGGCCGGGACCGGTGACCACTGACGCCGGTGTCGCCTACCTGACCCCGGTGCCGTGCGGGGACCCCGCCCTGCGCGCCTGCGGGGACGCCGACCTGCGCCTGGACGCCGAGGGCGGCCCGGTCGACATCCCCGTGGCGGCCCCGGCCGGGTCCTGGTACGAGGTCCACGACCTGACGGCGTCGCGGGACGGCCGCGTCCTGGCGTTCGCGCTGATGGTGTGGTCGGAGGGCAGCGGCCAGCAGGAGCAGGTGCTCGTCCACGACCGCGACCCCGACCGCGACGGCGTGCCCTGGCCCGCCGAGGGCGAGCCCCTGGGCACGTCCACGGCCTCGCGCGACCCCCGGGGGCAGGACGCGGACGGGTTCCACCCGAGCCTGTCCGGCGACGGCCGGTACCTCGCCTTCCTCACCCGCGCCCCGGGGATGCACGACGGCGGCGACGTCCCCGACCCCGGCGACTACTACGACCCCACCCCCTCCCCCTACGCCCAGGCCGTCGTGCGCGACCTGGTGGAGGACGCGGCGCGCGAGGCGGCGGGGTTGCCGCGGCTGCCCGCCGAGCTGGTCAGCCGCAGCCGCGTCGTCACCTGCCCGGGGCAGTCGGCGGGCGGGCTGTGCGGGGGTGACTCGGCGGCCACCAGCGTGTCGGTGGACGGTGACGGCTCGCTCGTGGCCTTCCAGAGCAACGCGGGCGACCTGGTCGCCGGGGACACCAACGGCCTGCCGGACACCTTCGCCATGCAGTTCCGCCCGGGGCTGTCCGCCGCGCCACCGGACTTCGGCACGGCGACCGAGGGCGGCACCGTCACCCGCACGATCGTGGTCGGGCACCAGGGCTTCGGGCCCGTGCGCTTCACCGGCATCACCTTCACCGGCGCCGACGCGGGCGGGTTCGCGGTGTTCCCCGCCGACGGCTGCGCGGGCAAGGTGCTGCACCGGGGCGACACCTGCCCGATCTCGGTGCGCTACACCGCCGCGCGGGCGGGCGCCCGCTCCGCCACCGCCGTCCTGGCCTTCGACGGCGGCACCACCCCGGTGCCGCTGGCGGTGCGGGTCGAGGCGGTCGCGCCACCCACGCCGCGTGCCGGGACCCTGGCCCTGTCACCCGATGTGCTGACCTTCCCCGGGCCCCGATTGGCCCTGTCGCCCACCCCGGACCTGGTGGTGGAGGTCGTGAACTCCGGGGGGAGCCCGGTGGCGGTCACCGGCGTCGCCCCGGTGACGGGGGTCGGGCTGTTCCCCGGGGACTACCGGGTCGTGGCGGATTCGTGCACCGGCCAGGTCGTCCAGCCCGGCGCGCGGTGCCGGGTCACCGTGGCGCAGCAGCTTCGGGGAGCGGGGTCCAGGCCGGGGGCGCTGCTGCTGACCTCGGACGCCCCGGACGGCCCAAGGGTCATCGGGTTGGCGGGCAGCGGCGTGGTCGCGCGGCTGGTGGTCGACCCCGCCGTCAGCCGCGCGGACCGGGTGGTGCGCGTGCTGGGCGCGGGCTTCCCGGCGGGCGCGGACGTGCGGGTGGAGCTGCCCGCGGCGGGCGGCGCGGTCACGGCCAGGACGGACGCGGCCGGGGCGTTCAGCGCGCCCGTGGTGGTGCTGAACCACTTCGGCGTCGGCACCGTGCAGGTGACGGCGTCGGTGGCGGGCACCGACGTCACGGCGACCGCTCCGCTGCTGCTGGTCCAGGGCAGCTTCCAGCCGCCGGGCTTCACCTCGCGGGGCTGATCGGCCGCCGCGGGCGCGTGTCCACACCGGGCACGCGCCCGCGGCGCGCCCGGGGTCGGGCTGCCCGAATGCCTGTCCGCCCGCCCTGGCACCCCGCCGCCGCCCAGGACGAGACTCGCAGGCGTGCTGCACCACATCGACTCCGCCTTCGCGGACCTGCTGCGCGTGGTGGCCGGGCCGGGCGTCGACGTCCGGTTCGCCCCGCCGACCGGCCGCGCGGGCGCCGCGGCGCCGGTGCTCTCGGCGCTGCTGCACACCGTCAGCGAGGACACCGACAACCGGTTGGGCGGCTGGGTCGAGGAGCGCGACGACCACGGCCGGGTGGTGGGCAGGCGGGCGCCGGTGCGCCGGTTCCAGGTCGGCTACCTGCTCGCGGCGTGGTGCGCCGACCCCGTGGCCGAGCACGAGCTGCTGGGCGCGGTGCTCACCGGGCTGTGCGCGCGGCCCGCCATCGGCGTCGACGACCTGCCCGAGGGGCTGCGGCTCGCGGGTGCCCCGGTGCACGTCGACATCGCCAACCCCAGCCTGCCCCGCGCCCCGGTCGAGCTGCGCACCCGGGTGGGCGGGCCCGCCCGGGCGGCGCTGGACGTGGTGCTCACCGCGACCTGGCTGCCCGGGGTGGACACCGACCTGGACCCCGCGCCGGAGGAGATCGGCCTCGGCGTCGGGCGCGAGGTGCCGAGACCACCGCCCCGGGGGCCCGCGCTGCCGCCGCCCAGGGCCCGGATCCAGGAGTAGCCCGTGGGCGCACCCGCCGCCAAGCTCGGCGACCAGGTCCTCGCCACCGACACCCACATCGTGCTGGTGCCCTCCCCCGGCGGGCCGGTGCCCACCCCGGTGCCGCTGCCGTTCACCGGCAAGATCCTCGGCGGGTGCAGCGCGAACGTGCTCGTCGAGGGCAAGCCCGCCGCCGTGCTCGGCTCCACCGCGCAGAACCTGCCCCCGCACGTCCCGCCCGCCCCGGCGACGTTCCAGGTGCCGCCCACCGACCAGGCCACCATCGTCCAGGGCAGCGCCACGGTGCTGGTCAACGGCAAGCCCGCCGCGCGCGCCGGGGACAAGGCCCAGACCTGCAACGACCCCGCGCCGCTGCCGGTCGGCACGGTGCAGGCCACCGGCACCGTGCTCATCGGCCCGTGAGTGCCCCAACGGGCAGCGGCGGGCTGCGCGATGGGCCGCCCGGAACGACTCCCCGCCGCGGTCGCCCCGACCCCAGACTGGGCCCATGAAGCTGGCGACGATGGCGGACGCCGATGTCGAGGTGGTCCCCGGCGAGCAGGCCGAGTGCGTGGTCCTGGTCCGCAACGGCGGGTCCACCGTGGACCAGTTCGCGGTGGACGTGGTGGGCGAGGCGGCCGGGTGGACCACGGCCGAGCCGCCGGTGGTGAACCTGATGCCGGGCACCGAGGCCCCGGTGCGGCTGGTGTTCGCCCCGCCGCGCACCGCGGCGGTGCCCGCCGGTCCGGTGGGCTTCGGCGCCCGGGTGCGCTCGCGCGAGGACCCCGGCAGCTCGCTGGTGGAGGAGGGCACCGTCACGGTGCTGCCGTTCACCGCGTTCGAGGCCGAGCTGCTGCCGCCGCGCAGGCTCAGCAGCGGCCGCGCCCGCTACCGGCTGGTGGTGGCCAACAACGGCAACCACCCGCTCGACTGCGCCGCGGTGGGCGTCGACCCCGACGGTGAGAAGCTGGACGTGCGGGTCGAGCCCGCCGAGGCGGTGGTGCCGCCGGGCACCGCGGCCGTGCTCAAGGTCCGGGCCACCCCCTTCAAGCGCTTCCTGCGCGGCGACGTCGTCACCCACCCCTTCGACGTCGAGGTCACCGACCGGGCCGAGCCCGCCGAACCGCTCGTCGTCAGCGGTGTGCTGGAGCAGGGCCCGCGCCTGCCCAAGTGGCTGCTGCCCGCGCTCGCGGCGCTCGTGGCGCTCATCGCCGCGCTGGTGGTGCTGTGGTTCACCGTCCTGGTCCCCAAGGTGGAGTCCATCGCCACCAAGCAGGCCGAGGAGAAGGCGGTGGAGGTCGCGGTGCAGGTGGCGCAGTCGGAGGCCGCCAAGGCCGACGGCGGTGGCGCCGGGGGCGGCGGGGCCGGGGCGGGGTCCGGCGGCGGCGCGGGCGGCGGGTCCGGGGGCGGCGCGGGCGCGGGAGCGGGCGGCAGCAGCGGTGGGGGCGGTGGCGAGAGCGGTGGCGCGGGCGGGGCGGGGGGCACCGGCGGCACCGGCGGCCAGGACGGCGCCGACGCCGTGGCCCGCGCGGGCAGTCCGTCCCCTGTGGACTTCCGGATCGCCGCCGACGCCGCGCCGGTCGGGGACGGCTCCTACCGCGACTTCTCCTACACCGCGCCGGACGACCGCCCGCTCGACATCGGCGACCTCGTCCTGCAGAACCCCCGGGGGGACGTCGGCTTCCTCCAGGTCAAGATCGGGGACAAGGTCATCCTCGAAGCGGGCCTGGCCAACTTCCGGGACCTCGACTACCACTACGTCAACGCCCTGCGGGCCGCGGGCGGCACCCCGGTGGTCGTGTCGGTGAACTGCGTGACCCCGGGCAGCGGTGCCGAGCGCTGCACGCCGTCGGTGTCGTTCTCCGGAACCCTGCTGGCGACCAGCTGAACCCCGCGCGGGGGCGGTGGAGCACCGCCCCCGCAACGGGTCTCGGCACCGCCCCCCGGCCGCTCACCGCCCGCGCAGCTGCCTGCGGGAGGTGATGCCGAGCTTGGCGTAGATGTTGCCGAGGTGGAACTCCACCGTCTTCTCGCTCACGAACAACCGCGTCGCGACCTCGTGGTTGGTGTGCCCCTCCGCCACCAGCGCCGCCACCTCGCGCTCGCGCTCGGTCAGCGCCGCCGCGGCGGGGGCCTCCCCCGGGTCCCCCACCGACGCCGCCTCCACCAGCTGCGCGCAGCGCTCGGCGTAGGGGGCCGCGCCGAGTTCGGCGAAGCGCTCGGCGGCGACGGCCAGGACCCGCAGCGCCCCTTGGCGTTCCCCGTCCCCCAGCAGTGCGCGGCCCAGGGCGACCTCGGCCCGCGCCCGGCGCAGCGGCACGTCGTCGGGCCCAGGGGGGAGCGCGACGGCCGCCTCGTACTGCCGCCGCGCCCCGGCCGCGTCCCCCCGGACCTCCGCCAGGCGCCCGCCCAGCCACTCGACGGCCAGGCGCAGGGCGGGCACCTCCGCCGCCAACTCCCCCAGCCTGGCCAGTTCGCCGCGCGCGTCGTCCAGGCGCCCGGTCACCACCAGCGCCTCGGCCAGCAGCGGTCGCCACCGGGTCTCGGCGAGCAGGGCGGCCCCGGTGGGCACGGCGCCGCCCGCGAGGTGGTGGAAGTCGGTGAAGGCCCGCAGCGCCGCGGCGTGGTCGCCGCGCGCCAGGCCCAGCTCGGCCCGCGCCACCGCCGCGTCGACCGCCCGGTGCTCCAGGTCGGCGCCGTCGCGCACCCCGGCCAGGTGCCGCTCGGCGCGCGCCCACTGCCCGCGCCCGGCCGCCAGCACCGCGCCCCTGGCGTGCAGCGGCACGTCGAAGCCCGCCAGGCCGCGCGCCCGCCGGTCGGCGAAGGCGCGGCGCAGCACCGCCGTCGCCGCGCCCCAGGCGCCGCGCAGCCAGTGCGCGTCGAAGGCGGCGAGGGCGGCCACGACCGGCCCGTCCGCGCCGAGCAGCACCGGGTCGGCCGCCATGCCCGCCGCGCCGAGCGCGGCCGCGTCGGACAACCGGCCGGACTGGCCCGCGAGGATGGCCAGCTCCGCGGCGAGCACGGCGTCCGGGTCGTCGGTGAAGGGCGCCAACGCCTCCCGCACCACCCCCGCGCGCGCCGCGGCGGCGGCGGCGCCGTCGGCCAGGCCCATGCCGACGAGCCACTGGCGGGCGGCCCTGGCGCTGCTGATCAGGTCGGTGCGCGGGGCCTCGGCCAGCACCCGGCGGGCGTGCGCGGCGGCGCTGTCCCCGTTCCCCACCACCACGTGCGCGGCGGCGGCGCCGACCGCGGCCACCCGGCCGACCCACGGCGGGGTGGCCTCGTCGGCCAGGTCCACGGCCTCCTCGAACAGGGTGGCGGCCTCGGCCGCGGTCTGCGGGTCGGCCAGCGCGAGCAGGCCCAGCACACCGGAGCGCAGCGCGGACGGGGCGGCGGCGCGGGCCAGCCGCTCAGCGTCGGGCACCGCGCGCCCCAGCCACAGCCCCAGCGCCGCCGCGGCGAGGCCGAGCCGGTCGCGGGACTCCTCGGCGGAGCTCAGCTCGGCGGCCCAGCCCAGGTGGGTGACCGCGGCGTCGAGCGACCCGGTGGCGACCAGCCGGTCGGCCTCGGCGGCGAGCTGGTCGGCCAGGCCCGCGTCCACCCCGACCGCGGCCGCGGCGCGGTGGTGCCAGTGCCGCTCGCCCTCGGTGAGCCGGGCCGCCGCGGAGTGCAGCGCCCGCCTGCGCACCGGGCCGACGAGCGCGTGCACCGCGCGCACGACGTGGTCGCCGGGCAGGGCCAGCGGCAGCGCGTGGTCCCAGGGCGACCAGGCCAGCCAGCCCGCCGCCAGCAGCGGTTCCAGCGCCGAGGGCGGGTCGTCCACCCCGGCGACCTGGCCCGCGGTGGCCAGCCGGGCGCCGCCGCCGAGCACCGCCACCGCGTCCAGCAGCGCCCTGGCGGGCGCGGGCAGCCGCGCGAGCCGGTCGGCCAGGGCGTCGAGCACGGCGGTGGGCACCGGCGGGGCGAACGGCCCGGCCAG
>NZ_MKQR01000015.1 GCF_001940455.1 Actinokineospora bangkokensis
GGGGTCGAGCACGGCGGTGGGCACCGGCGGGGCGAACGGCCCGGCCAGCTCGGCCTCGGCGGCGATGGCCAGCAGCAGGGCCGGGTTGCCCGCCCCGAAGCGCACCAACCGCTCCAGCAGCTCCGGCTCGGCCCCGCCCGCCAGCTCCGCGACCGCGGCGACGTCGAGCGGTGGCAGCTCCACCAGCACCGGCGGCACCGCCGTGCCGCCGAGCTGCCCGGCCACCCTGGCCTGCGCGGCGCGCGCGGCGGGCTGGTGGCCCAGCAGCGGGGTCTCGCCGCCGCCGGTGGTCACCGCGACCAGCACCCGGCCGGAGCGCAGCCTGCGCACCAGGTGCCCGAAGGCGCGCAACGACTCGTCGTCGACGTGCTCGGCGTCGTCGAGCACCACCGCGACCGGGGTGCGCCGCTGGGCCTCCAGCAGCGCCGCGAGCAGCCGGTCGCCCGCGGCGGGCGCGGTGGCGGGCAGGTCGTCGTCGACGCCGAGGCCGCGCAGCACCTGCCGGGCGGCCTCCCCGGGCAGCTCGCGCTCGTCGGGGTGGCCGGGCACCCAGACCCCGACGACGTCCGGCGCGGAGCCCAGCGCCCAGCGCAGCAGCGAGGTGCGCCCGGACCCGGCCTGGCCGCGCACCCGCAGCACCCGCGGCGCCCCGCCGCGCACCGCGGCCAGGCAGGCGAGCAGCACCGCCACCTGCGGTCCGCGCCCGACCGGTGCCCCGCCCCGGTCCGGGTCGGACGGGCTGCCCATGCGCGTGCCCCCCGATGCCTGCCGGTCCTGCCGAGCGACCAGCTGGACCGCCCCGTGCACTCCACACCCCCCCGGGTGGCGCAGGCCAGGCGGCACGACCGGAGATCAACCCAACGGGTGACACGCGCCAGGGTACGGGGGGTGGCGGGCGCCCGCCGTGCCCCTCCACCTTGGACCCGCGCGGGGTGAGGGACCCTCACCGGGTTCCACAGAGGACCCGAGCAGGCCCCGACCCGCGGCCGGGTCCGACGGGGGTCCCACCGCGCGTCCAGTGACCTGCGCGAAAGAACTTTCACGTCCACTGAGGACGGTCGGGCGCGGCGCGGCGGCGGGCCGGGTCAGCCGCGCAGCGCCGGGTCCGGGGTGACGAACAGCCCATCGACGATCACCTTGATCAGCCGCTGGGTGGGGTGGTCGCGCCTGGTCTCCCGGGGGCCGGTCTCCATCGCGCCCTCGACCATCTCGAACACCAGCTCCAGGTCACCGGGCTCGACGTCGGCGCGCACCTCGCCCGCGGCCTGCGCGCGCCGGAAGGCCGGGCCGAGCACGTCCATCAGCGCCCGGACCAACCGGTGCTGCTCACCGGTGGGCAGGTCGCGGAACACCGTGACCAGCGAGCGGCGGGCGACCTGCTCGGTGAGGATCGCCGCCAGCAGCTCGCGGAAGGTGATCTCGGACCTGGCCAGCTCGTCGAGCGCGCACAGGTGGAAGTGGGCCACGGCGTAGGCGAGGGTGCGGCGGTCGGCGAAGTGCCGGTAGACGGTGGCGCGGCCCAGGCCCGCCCGCCGGGCGACCTCCTCCAGCGTCACCTCGACACCGGGGGTGCGGTACGCCTCGTCGGCCGCGCGCAGGATCGCCTCCCGGTTGCGGCGGGCGTCGACCCGCCGGGGTCGCGGCGCCGGGGACCCGATCCCACGCATGCCCCAGGACCCTACCGGCGGGTAGTGAGATGGACAACGAGTTCCTTCTCTCGGATGCCCTGCCTACCGTGCGTGACGAACCAGCACCCACCGGGAGGTCACCGACGATGCCCACGGTCAACCGCCGCTCCGTCCTGCGCGGCGCCGCCGCCGCCACCGGCCTGACCCTGGTGGGAGCGGGCACCGGCATCGCGGCCAACCGCGTCCGCACCACCCGCGAGGAGCACCGGGTCGTGATCATCGGCTCCGGCTTCGGCGGCGGCGTCTCGGCGCTGCGCCTGACCCAGGCCGGGGTGCCCGTGCTGGTCCTCGAACGCGGCCTGCGCTGGCCGAGCGGGCCCAACGCCGAGACGTTCCCGCACGCCACCTCGCCGGACAAGCGGCTGTTCTGGTTGGGGTCGGCGCCGTCGCTTCCGTTCCTGCCGGACGTGCCCTTCGAGCGCTACACCGGGCTGCTGGAGCGCGTGGCGGGCAAGGGCATGGACATCATGTGCGCGGCGGGCGTCGGCGGCGGGTCGCTGGTGTACCAGGGCATGACCCTCCAGCCCGCGAAGGAGGTCTTCAACTCCTGCTTCCCCGAGCAGCTGGACTGGGACCTGATGAACCGGGTGCACTACCCGAGGGTCGCGCGGGTGTTGGGGTTGCAGACCGCGCCGGACGAGCTGATCGCCAGCAAGACCTACAAGGCGTCGCGCATCTTCGCCAGGAACGCCCAGCGCGCGGGGTTCTCCGTCGAGAAGATCCCCATGCCGATCGACTGGAGCTTCGCGCTGCGCGAGCTGACCGGCGAGCTCAAGCCCTCCTACACCAACGGCGACTGCGCGATGGGCGTCAACAACGGCGGCAAGCACTCCGTCGACGTCACCTACATCGCCGCGGCCGAGGCCACCGGGCTGTGCACGGTCGCGACCCTGCACAAGGTCACCGACGTGGCGAAGCTGCCCGACGGCCGCTGGGAGGTGCGCGTCGACCGGCTCACCACCGGCGGCGCGGTGGTCGAGCAGAAGGTGATCACCGCGGGGACCCTGGTCATGGCGGCGGGCCAGGCGGGCACCACCAAGCTGCTCATGCGCGCCGCGGCCAAGGGCGCCATCCCGGACCTCCCGGACGGCCTGGGCACCAACTGGGGCTCCAACGGCGACCGCATCTACACCTGGACCACCCTGGCCGAGGACTTCGGCGCCCCGCAGGGCGGCCCGGTGGTCTACGGCAGCAAGGAGTGGGACGACCCGGCCACCGCCAACACCGTCATCCAGGCGTCGCTGCCCCCGCTGCCGAACCTGCGCACGACGATGCTCGTCGGCTACGGCGTCAGCGCGGGCCGGGGCAGGTTCACCTACGACGCGCGCACCGACGACGCCGTGCTCCAGTGGGACACCAAGGCCGACGCGCCGCTGAGCAAGCGCATCCACGAGCGCATCACCGCCGTCGCGGGCCCGCTGTCGACGCTCATCGACACCACCGGCATCGCCCCCAACACCTGGCACCCGCTGGGCGGGGCGAGCATGGGCATCGTCTGCGACCTGGAGGGGCGGGTGCGCGGGCACCGCGGCCTGTACGTGCTCGACGGCGCGCTCATGCCGGGCACCAGCGCCGCCTGCAACCCGTCGATGACGATCGCCGCGGTGGCCGAGCGGGCGCTGGACGAGATCGTGCGCAAGGACGTCGGCACGGTGATCTGACCACCCCGCTGACCACCCCGCGCGGCCGGGGTGAGAATCGGCGGGTGACACCGACCGCGATCCTCGGCGCGGGCGCCATCGGCATGGCGCTCGCCGCGCACCTCGACTCCACCGGGCACCCCGTCACCCTCGTCGGCGGGCGCCCGCGGACCTCGATCACCCTGACCACGCCGACGACGACCAGCACCCACCCGGTCGCCCACGAGCCGGTGCCGACCGGGCCCGCGGAGCTGGTCGTCGTCGCGGTCAAGGCGCACCAGACCCCGGAGCTGGCCGGGGCGCTGCGGGTGCTGTGCGCCGAGGGCACCACCGTGCTGGTCGCGCAGAACGGCGTCGAGCACCGCGAGCGCCTGGCCCCCTTCACCGGGCCCGCCGCGATCGTCCCCGCGATCGCCTACCTCAACGCCGAGCGCACCGCCGTCGACCGCACCTCGGTCCGCTCCACCCCCGGGCCGGACCTGCTGCTGCCCGACGACGACGCCGCGCGCGCCGTGGCGGGGCGGTTCGCCGGCGCGGACCTGCGGGTCGCGACCACCTCGGACTTCACCACCGCGCTCTGGACGAAGCTGCTGCTCAACGTCACCGGCAACCCCATCACCGCGCTCACCGGCAGGCGGGCGGAGGTGCTGCGCGACGAGCACGTCGGCGCCGTGGCCGAGGCGCTGCTGACCGAGGCGGTGGCGGTGGGCCGGGCCGAGGGCGCCGACCTGCCCGACGACGCCGTGGCGGGCGCGCTGGCCTGGTTGCGCGGGCTGGCCGACGGCGCGACCAGCAGCATGCTCCAGGACCGGGAGGCGGGGTCGCCGCTGGAGAACGACGCGCTGACCGGGGCGGTCCTGCGCGCCGCCGACCGGCACGGCCTGCCCGTCCCCACCCACCGCACGGTGAACGCCCTGCTCGGCGTGGTCAACCGGACGTGATGTAGACAGCTGCAACTGGACAGTCCAAGCTGTCGAACCTACCGTGGGGGGCATGGCGCGGACGGGGATGCGGGTGCGGCAGCGGTTCGACCGGCGGCTGATCGCGCCGATGGTGCTCGGCTCGGCGCTCAACCCGGTCAACTCCTCGATGCTGGCCGTGGCCCTGGTGCCCATCGGCATCGCCTTCGGCGCTCCCCCGTCGGAGACGGCGTGGCTGGTCACCGGCCTCTACCTGGCCACCGCGGTCGGGCAGCCGGTGATCGGCAGGCTCGTCGACGCCTTCGGCCCGCGCCCGCTCTACCTGCTCGGCACCGGGCTGGTCGGGGTCGCCGGGGTGCTGGGGGTCCTCGCGCCGCGGTTGTGGGTGCTCGTGCTGGCCAGGGTGCTGCTGGGCTTCGGCACGTCGGCGGCGTTCCCGGCGTCGATGTCGCTGCTGCGCACCGAGGCCGAGCGCACCGGGATGGCCAGCCCGGCCGGGGTGCTGGCCACCCTGTCGGCGTCCAGCCAGGTGATCTCGGCGATCGGGCCGACGCTGGGCGGGTTCCTCATCGGGGTGGGCGGCTGGCACCTGATCTTCGCGATCAACGTGCCGCTGTCGCTGGCGTGCCTGGCGCTGGGGTGGCTGTGGCTGCCCAGGACCCACCGCGGCGGGCACCACGGGATCGACGTGACGGGGATGGCGCTGTTCGCCGCGGCGCTGACGTCGCTCATGCTGTTCCTGATGCTGCCCGGGCTGACGACGCTCCCCTTGGCGGTGGTGGCGGTCGGCCTGGCCGCCCTGTTCGCCCGGCGGGAGTTGGGGATGGCCAGCCCGTTCCTGGACCTGCGGGTGCTCGCGGGCAACCGCCCACTGCTGCTGACCTACCTGCGCCAGGTCCTCTCCTACATCACGGCTTACGCCTACCTGTACGGGTTCACGCAGTGGTTGGAGCACGGGAGGGGGCTGTCGCCGCAGGGCGCCGGGCTGGCGATGCTGCCGATGTCGGGCGCGGCGATCCTCGCCACGGCCGTCACCGGGCGCAGCGCCAGGGTGCGCGGGAAGCTGGTGGTGGGCGGGGTGGTGCAGGTGTTGGCCTGCTTGGGCTTGCTGGTCGTGGACGGGAGCAGTCCGGTGTGGGTGCTCGCGGGGATCGGCGTCCTGGTGGGCATCCCGCAGGGGCTCAACGGGTTGGCGAACCAGAACGCGCTCTACGCCCAGGCCGACGCCGAGCGGATGGGGGCCTCCGCCGGGCTGCTCCGGACGTGCACGTACCTGGGCGCCCTGGTGTCCGCGGCCGTCACAGCCGCCTTCTTCCACAACGGGGCGGGCACCGCGGGCCTGCACGGGATGTCCTGGTTGCTGCTGGGCGTCGCCGGGCTCCTGGTCGTGGTGTCCCTGGCCGACCGCTCGCTGCGCCGGGTGGGCGCCCCGACCGCGTGATCGACGGGCGGGTCGACCGGCGGGGTTGACAGGGCGAAGTGTGAGTGGTTTATTACTCCCATGGCCACGAGCAAGGAGCGGGTGCTCTCGACAGCCGACGAGCGGCGCAAGACCGTGCTGCGCACCGCGATCCACGCGTTCGCGGCCAAGGGGTACTACGGGACGACCACCACCGAGGTCGCCAAGGAGGCCGGGATCTCCCAGGCCTACCTGTACCGGCTGTTCCCCGACAAGGAGGCGCTGTTCGTCGCCGTGATCGAGCACTGCTCGCAGGTGATGGCGCGGTGCATGTCCGACGGCGCGGCGGCGGCGAGGTCCACCGACCCCGAGGAGGTCCTGGCGGCGATGGGCGACGCGTACGCGCGGCTGATCGTCGACCGGGACCTGCTCATGGTGCTCAGGCAGGCCGAGTGCGCCGCCAGCGTCCCGGCCATCGGCGACGCGGTCCGGGCCCACCTCGCCAAGCAGGTCGAGTACGCCCGCGCCGTGTCCGGGGCGAGCCCCGAGCAGGTGCAGCGGTTCTTCGCGACCGGGCAGCTGTGCAACCTCTACACCGCCATCGGCGCCGAGCAGGTCGACGCGCCGTGGGCCCGCACCCTGGGCCTGAACCTGCGCCACTACTGAGGCGCTTTTCCGTCCGCAAGTGTGAGTGATTGACCACTCTTACCCTGGAGGTACCGCTGTGCACGCTGTCATCGGAACCGGCCCCGCCGGACTGGCCCTGGTCGACGAGCTCCGCGCCCGCGGCCGCGAGGTCGTCGCGCTCAACCGGGCGGGCGAGGCCGCCGTGCCCGAGGGGGTCGAGGTGCGGGCGGCGGACGTGACCGACGTGGCCGCCATGCGCGCCCTGGGCCGCGAGGCCGAGGTGGTCTACAACTGCGCCCACGCCCCGTACCACCAGTGGGACGAGCTGCTCCCCCGGATGCAGGAGGGCTTCCTGGCCGCGGGCGAGAACGCCCGCCTGGTCGTGACGGACACGCTCTACATGTACGGCCCCACCGGCGGGCGACCCATGACGGAGCAGACCCCGCACGCGGCGACCACCCGCAAGGGCAGGATCCGCGCGGCCATCGCCGCCCGCTACCTCGACGCGCACGACGCGGGGGTCGCGGAGGTGGCCATCGCCCGCGCCGCCGACTTCTACGGCCCCCGCGTCACCAACTCCGCCCTCGGCGCCGCGGTGTTCCTCCCGGTGCTGCACGGGCAGCCCGCCTTCGCCCTGGGGGACATCGACCTGCCGCACGCCTACTCCCACATCGAGGACGTCGCCAGGACCCTGGCCACGCTCGGGGACCAGGAGCGGGCCCTGGGCCGCGCCTGGCACGTCCCGACGGTCTCGGAGTTCTCCACCCGGCAGGTGCACGCGCTCATCGCGGACCTGGTGGGCCACCCGGTCGAGGCGAACGTCCTCCCCGGACCGACGACGCAGGCCTGGGGCCCGTTCGACGCGGGCTTCATGTCCGAGTACGCGGAACTGTTCTACCAGTACCTCGAACCGCAGGTCGTCGACTGCACGGCCGTGGCCGAGGCGTTCGACCTCACCCCCGTCCCCTTCGTCGACGGCCTCAAGCAGACCCTCGACTGGTACCGCGCGTGAGGTTGTCCCGCAAACCCGCCCCTTTGTCCCCACCCGGCAGCGTCCCCACCCGGCAGCGTCCCCGACCTGCCACCACGGCCGTGACACCGGGGCGGGCGACGGGACCTACGGGTGCATGCGCGCGCCTTTGAGGACCTTGTCGGCGGCGTTGCGGGGGGCGTGCAGGCCGATGCCGACCAGGTCGAGGTGGGCGCGGGGGACGGCGCGGACGGCGGCGCGGTTGGCCTGGTCGTCGCCGGTGGCGAAGAGGTCGGCGGTGAACACGGTGATCAGCAGGCCCCGGTCGACCGCGCGCCGGTGGGCGGTGGTGATGACCTCCTTCGTCCCCTGCAGCACGAGGACGGGTTGGCCGAGCATGGGCAGGTACTCGGTGCCGTCGGCGTCCTCGTAGGGGTCCCCGACGCGGTCGGGGTGGGCGGCGGTGAGCCCGCTGACCAGGAACGCGGTGACGTTCAACTCCTGCCAGGGCAGCAGGTCGTCGCGCAGCAGGACCGCGAACTTGGTGGCGGGGCGGGTGTCTGTCTGGGGTTCCACGGTGGCCAGCGTGGCCCGGACGCGGGGGTCCGGTCTTGTACAGTCTTAGCGTGCCCGAGCGGAGCGAGGTCGCTGCCTGGCGGCCGGACCTGCCCGGGGTGCGGGAGGTGCTGCACGCCCGATTCGCCGAGCACGCCTACCCCGCGCACACCCACGACGCCTGGACCGTGCTGATCATTGACTCCGGCGCGGTGCGCTACGACCTGGACCACCACGAGCACGGCGCGCTGACCTCGCACGTGACCCTGCTGCCCCCGCACGTGCCGCACGACGGGCGCAACGCCACCGCGGAGGGGTTCGGCAAGCGCGTGCTGTACCTGGAGACCGACGTGCTCGACCCCGGGCTGGCCGGGGCGGCGGTCGACTCCCCCGCCCTGGCCGACCGGGTGCTGCGCGCCCGGCTCGACCAGCTGCACCGGGTGCTGGCCCCGGGCCGGGGCGGGCTGGAGGCCGAGAGCAGGCTGGCCCTCATCCGCGAGCGCCTGGGCCTGCACCTGGACCGGCGGGCCACCCCGGCCCCCGCCCACCGGGACCCGGGGCTGGCCCGCAGGCTGCGCGACCTGCTCGACGCGAACACCGTGCCGGGGGTGGCCCTCGCGGACGCCTCGGCCGCCCTGCACGCGCACCCGGTGCACCTGGTGCGGGCGTTCAGCGCCGAGTTCGGGCTCCCGCCGCACCGCTACCTCACCGGGCGGCGGGTCGACCTGGCGCGGCGGCTGCTGCTCGACGGGGTGCGCCCGGCCGAGGTGGCCGCCGCGGCGGGCTTCTACGACCAGTCGCACCTGACCCGCCACTTCAAGCGGATGCTCGGCGTGCCCCCGTCGCGGTTCCGGGGATGACGCGCTCGGCGCGCAGCCGGTCGAACAGCCCGGCGAACATCGCCTCGGTGTCGACGAACTCGGTGAACCCGAGCCTGCGCGCGCGGGAGCCGTCGGCCAGGAAGTCGTAGTCCCAGGAGAACACCGCGTCCGCGAACGCCCAGCTGGACACGTCGGCGTAGGGGGTGGGCCGCAGCCCGTGCGCGGCGACGATCCGGTCCCACACCGGCTCCTTGTCCGACATCACGTCGGCCAGCGACATCGGCAGCGGGTCGCCCAGGGGCACCTCGAACTCCGCGGCGATGCGCGGCCACAGCCTGCTCCACCGGAACAGGTCGCCGTTGGCCACGTTGAACGCCTGGTCGGCGCACTCCGGGGTGGTGGCGGCCCACACCGTCGCGTGGGCGAGCAGGCCCGCGTCGGTGACCTCCAGCAGGCTGTCGTAGGCGCCGGGCTTGCCGGGGAAGCGCAGCGGCACCCCCAGCTCCTTGCTGATCGTGGCGTACACGGCGAGCGCGGCGACGAGGTTCATGGGGTTGCCCAGGGCGGTGGAGCACACCACCGACGGCCGCATCGCCGACCACGTCCACGCCCCGCTGCGCGACTCCAGGAACGCCTGCTGGTCGAGGTTGAACTCCGGCGGCATGTGCCCGGCGTCGTCCTCCCGCGCGGGCGTGCGGAACGGGCCCAGGTGCGCCCCGTAGACCTTGTAGCCCTGCATCAGGCTGACGTGGCGCAGCGCGGGCGACTCCACCGCCTCGACGGTGTTGACCAGCATGGCCAGGTTGGGCGCCACCAGCTCCCGCCACGTCGGCCGGTCCTGGTAGGCGGCGTGGAAGACGTGCGTGGCCCCGGTGCCGCCGAGGGCGTCGCGCGCCGCGGCGGCGTCGAGCAGGTCGACGGTGATGTCGGCCCTGGTCCTGGCGACGGTGATGACGTCCCAGTCCGGCAGGGACCGCAGGTGGGCGACGAGCCCGGCGCCGATCACGCCGTGGGCACCGGTGACGAGTGCGGTTCTCATGCCCCCGACGCTGCCCGCCCGCGCGACCGCCAACCAGCCCCGGCCGTGCCTACCACCCGCAGGGTCAGGCTGACCGCCGCCCCGGTGGGGCACACTGGGCCCATGACCGAACTCGGCGACTTCCTGCGCTCCCGGCGCTCGCGCCTGGACCCCGCCGACCTGTCGCTGCCCTCGCACGGCACCCGCCGCGTCCCCGGCCTGCGCCGCGAGGAACTGGCCCTGGCCGCGGGCGTCAGCCCCGCCTACTACACCCGCCTGGAGCAGGGCCACAGCGCCAACGCCTCCCCCGGCGTCCTCGACGCCCTCGCCCGGGCCCTGCGCCTCGACCCCGACGAGCGCACCCACCTGCACGACCTGGCCCGCCCCCGCACCCCGGTCACCGCCCCCCTCCGCCCCGACCTGGCCGCCCTCGTCGACGCCACCGCGCACCCCGTCCTGGCCTTGAACCGCCGCACCGACGTGGTCGCCTGGAACCCGTCGGCGCACGCCCTCTACGCCCCGCACCTGCCCTTCGACTCCACCCCCAACCTGCTGCGCCTGCTGTTCCTCGACCCGCGCGTGCGCGCCCTGCACCAGGAGTGGCCCACCGAGGCCCGACGCGCCGTGGCCTCCCTGCGCATGGTCGCGGGCCGCTGGCCCGACACCCCCGACCTGGCCCACCTCATCGGCGACCTGGTCATCCACAGCCCCGAGTTCGCCGACCTCTGGTCCGACCGGCCCGTGCACCAGTGCACCCACGGGGTGAAGCTCCTGCGCCACCCGGTGGGCGACCTCACCCTCACCTTCTCCATCCTCGAAACCAGCGACGACACCGGCCACCGCCTGATGTTCCTCACCCCGGACAAGGCCTCGGAGGCAGCCGTGCGCGCCCTCACCCCCACCACCTAGCCACCCCCCCACTCTGACCAAAAACCCCCACCCCACCCCCATGAAGCCGAACCGGGACAGCACCCTGCCCGGCCTGGTGGTCCCGTTCTGCGGGAAAGGGCGACCACCCCCACAAGCCGAGCCCGGGCAGCAGGCTCTGCCCGGTTGGGTGGATTCGCTTGGTCGGGGGAGGCGATCATGTGCTACCCAACGGGACGGGCGGGCGTCTTTTCAGCCCGCCTTTTCCCCGCCCGCAGCACATGATCGCCGTAGGGGCCCCGACCAAGCGGATCCACCCAACCGGGCCACCCACCCAACCCCCCGATCCACCCACGCACCTAAGCGAACCCACCCAACACCGACAACCCACCCAGCCAGCTCAGTGCTCGCGGTCCCAAGGGCCCGCGACCCCGTCGGGGAGCAGACCCAACACCCCCGTCAGCCTCGCCACGGTGACGTAATGTCCAACCAGGACGATGACCGTGACGAGGTCCTGGTCGGAGAGAACACCACGAACGCGCGCGAGCAGCGCATCGGTCACCGGCCGCCCGGCCACGCACGCGTCCACGAGCTCCAGCGCCACAGCGAACCCGGCAGGCAGCGCCGCACCACCGACCGCCACATCCCCCGTGGTCTCGATGGCGCGCACCTGGTCCTCAGTCCAACCGCACGCGTACGCCTGATCAAGGTGCTGGGCGCGTTCGTAAGCGCTGCCGGTGAGCGCGGCCACGCGCAGGATGATCCCCTCCCGCCACTGGGCGTCCAGGTGCGCCGCGCGCAGCGCGTTGGCGGTGTCAGGCAGCGCGCGGGCGAGGCGCTCGTCGAGCAGCACCAAGGTCCGGGTGAGGTGGGACGGGAACCGCTCGTGCTGCGCACGCCGCCAACCGCGCAGGTCCTCGGGCTCAGGCAGCGGGATCCGCGCCACGCCGGGCATCACGCCACCGCCGCACTGGCGAGGAAGGCGGCGAGGTGGGCGTGGACGACGGCAGGCTTCTCCAGCGGGGACAGGTGCGCGGCGCCGGGGACCACGCGCAGCTGCGCCCCCGGGATGCCGTCGCGCAGTTCCCGGGCGGCGGACAGGGGTGAGCTGGAGTCGTGCTCGCCGACCACCACCAGGGTCGGGCAGGTGATGGCGGGCAGGTCGGACGCGCGGTCGAACCCGGCGATCATGTCCCACACCGCGGCGTGCACCAGGGGGTCGCTGGTCAGCAGGGTCTTGACCGCCCGGTCGACCAGGTCGGGCCTGCGGCGGCGGGTGTCGGCGGTGAACCAGTGCCCCAGCAGCCCGTCGAGGACCGCGGGCATCCCCTCGGCGCGGGCGGTCGCCGCGCGGGCCCGCATCGCGGCCCGGCCCGCGTCGGAGAACCGCGCGGCGGTGTCGAGCAGGGTCAGCGACGCCACCAGCTCGGGTGCGGCGACCGCGACGAGCTGCGCCAGCATCCCGCCCAGCGAGAGCCCCACCAGGTGCACCGGGCCGCCGAGCCCCCGCAGCACGTCGAGCACGACCCGGGCGACCGCGTCCCCGGCCCAGTCCCCCGGGTCGGCCGGGGTGGCGCCGTGGCCGGGCAGGTCGAACGCGACGACGTCGTGGTCCTGCCCCAGCGCGGCGACCTGGTGGTCCCAGTAGGTCAGGTCCAGCCCCGCCGAGTGCACCAGCACCACCGGCGTTCCCCCGCGGGGTCCGGTGCGGATGGTGTTCACCGCGCGCCGCGTGCTCGTCTCGATCATCGGTTCCTCCCTCGTGCCGTCCTGCACCACCAGGGTCGCGCCGACCGGTTAATGTTGTCCAACGATGAATTACGATGGGACTGATGCGTCCTGTTGATGACGGGGGGCCACGTGGAGTTGCGGTCGCTGGAGTACTTCGTCGCCGTGGCGGAGGTGGGCAGCTTCACCGGCGCGGCGGCGCGGCTGCACCTGGTGCAGTCGACGCTGTCGGTGGCCGTGCGCGGCCTGGAGCACGAGCTGGGGGTGCCGCTGTTCGAGCGCAGCACCCGGCGGGTGGAGCTGACCGCCGCGGGTCGGGAGCTGCTGGGCCCGGCGCGGGCGGCGCTGCGGGCGGCGGAGGCGGTGCGCGACACCGCCGCGGGCCTGGCCGACGGCACGTCGGGAACGCTGCGCATCGGGATCATGCACTCCCTGCCCGGCTTCGACCTGGCCGGGCTGATCACCGCCTTCCACCGCGAGCGCCCGCTCGTGCGCCTCGCGCCGGTCACCCACCCGGACGGCTCGACCGGGTTGGCCGGGGCGGTCGCCGACCACCGGCTCGACCTGGCCTTCGCGGCGGTCGGCGGGGCCCGCGGCGGGCAGCACCCCGACCTCGACGTGGTCGACCTGGCCAGCGAGCCCATCCAGCTGCTCTGCCCGCCCGGTCACCCCCTCGCGGGCCGGTCCCGGGTGCGCCTGGCGGAGCTGGCGGGTGAGCGGTTCATCGACGTCCCGGCGGCGTGGGGCAGCCGGATGAGCGTGGACCGGCACTGCGCCGCGCACGGCCTGCACCGCGAGGTCGCCGTGGAGGTCGGTGACGTCGCCACCGTCGTCGAGCTGGTCCGCGCGGGGCTGGGCGTGGCGCTGCTCGCCCCGACCTCCGCACCGCGGTCGGTCCGCGCGGAGCTGATCACCGTGGCGCCGCACCCGGTGTTCACCGTCTCGATGCTCACCGCCCGCGACCGCCCCCTGCCCGCCACCGCCCGCCGCTTCATCGCCTTGGCGCACCAGCACCTCGCACCGCGCTGACCGCGGTGGGCGCCCAGCCCGGGAGAACCCGCCTTGAGGTCAGGCCGGACCTCCTGCGGCGTGCAGGTCGTCGCGGTGCTCTTCGGCCCAGCGGGCCAACGCGAGCAGCGGTCCACCCGCGAACGACGAGCCGACCGCGGTCAACTCGTACCGCCCGCGGGGGCTCGACCGCACGACGAGCCCGTGCGCCCGCAGGCGTTCGAGGGACTGGTGCACCACCTTGTCGCTGACCCCGCCGATCCTGGCGATGAGGTCGCCGCGACGGGCTGGGCCCGACCGCAGCACGGTCAGGACGACCGCGTCCCAGGTGTGGCGGATCAGGTCCGCGCCGAGGCGCACGTGGCAGTCCGCTCCCAGCGGCTCGGTGGCGCTCACCCCAGCAGTATGCGCCACCGCTTCCTACCCTTTGGTAGGAAGCAGCGCCCTACCGTCGCAAGCACAGGCCGGGCAGCGCCCGGCTCCCAGCGAGGTGGAGGAACGAAGATGACCCCGACGCGACGACACGACGACGACCGCCCCATCGCGGTCCTGGGGGCCACCGGCCAGCAAGGCGGCGCCGTCGTCTCCGCCCTGCTGGCCGAGGGCGTCGCGGTCCGCGCTGTGGTGCGCGACCCGCACGCCCCGGCGGCCCTCGCCCTGTCGGCACGCGGCGCGCGGACCGTCGTCGCGGACCAGTCCGATCCGGACTCCCTGCTGGCGGCGTTCACCGGCGCCCGAGGGGTGTTCAGCGTGCAGCCCAGCTCGGGGCAAGCCGGGAGCGGCATGACCGACCGCGATGAGGTCGCCTACGGCACCGGGGTCGTCGACGCCGCGGTACGCGCCGGTGTGCCGCACGTGGTCTACAGCTCAGCGAACGCCGTCAGCGGCGCGCCCACCGGGGTCGGGCACTTCGACACCAAGGCCGCGGTCGAGGACCACGTCCGGCGCGCGCCCATCTGGACTACCATCCTCCGGCCCGCCGCGTTCATGGAGATCCTGCTGCTGCCGGGAACCTCCCTCGGCGGCGGCACCCTCACCTTCCTCAACCGCGCCGACCAGCGCGTGCAGCTCGTCGCCGTCGCCGACATCGGGCGAGTGGCCGCCGCCGCCTTCGCCGACGCCGCCGGGTTCGCCGGGCGCACGATCGAGCTGGCCGGGGACGCCGCGTCGGGCGAGCAGGTGGCCGCCGCCCTGTCCGAGGCGGCCGGGCGCCCCGTCGACTACGCCCGCCTCCCCGATGACGTGCTCGACGCGGACCCGCTGCTGGGCAAGCTCGCCGCCCTCATCGACGACGGCGCGTTGGCCGGTCGAGCCGACCTCGACGCGCTGCGGGCGGAGTTCCCCTTCCTGCTCGACCTGAGGTCGTGGCTCGCAGGCCCGGGAGCACCCCTGCTTCACCAAGCCCTCCGGACCACCGCGGGAAACCCCGTCGCGCTGCGCTGATCCCCTCGGTCCTGCCGCGCAGCCCGCTCGGGGGACACGGCTTGCGGGCGGGGCCGGGCGGTCAGCCGGGCGCTCGGGTCGGCAGGTCCTCCTGGTCCGCCGCCCAGGACGCCAGCACGGTCAACGCGTCCGCGGTCGGCGTGCCCGCGGGTGCGGTGTAGACGGTGAGGAGCAGGTCGGGTCCGGCGGGCAGCTCCATCGACTCGACGTCCAGGTCGAGGCGGCCGACCACCGGGTGGTGCAACCGCTTGCGGCCGGAGCGCTGGAGCCGCACGTCCTGGGTGGCCCACCGCCTGCGGAACAGCTCGCTGCGGGTCGACAGCTCACCGATGAGGGCGATCAGCTCGTCGTCGTGGGGGTTGCGGCCCGCTTCCCGGCGCAGCTTCGCCGCCACGTCGCGGGTGACCTTCTCGTAGTCGACGAAGAACGTGCTCGCCGCGTCGGGGTCGAGGTAGACGAACCGCGCGGTGTTGGCGGGGCGGCGCGGGTCGGCCAGCACCGGTGAGTGGAGCGCGCGGGCGAGCCGGTTCGTGGCCAGCACGTCGTAGCGGCCGTTGCAGATCCACGCGGGCGCGCCGGTGATGGCGTCGAGCACCTGCTGGAGGGCCGGGCGCAGCCTGCCCGCGCCCCGCGGGCGGCGCGGGGCGGGCGTCCTGGAGTGCCGCGCGAGGTCGAACAGGTGGTCGCGCTCGGCCTCGTCGAGCTGCAACGCCGACGCCAGCGCGTGGAGCACGCCGTCTGAGGCGCCCGCGAGGCTGCCGCGCTCCATGCGCACGTAGTAGTCCACCGACACCCCCGCCAGGAGCGCGACCTCCTCGCGCCGCAGGCCCTTGACGCGGCGGTTGCCGCCGTAGGCGGGCAATCCGGCCCGCTCGGGCGAGATCCGGGCGCGACGTGAGCTGAGGAACGCCTTGATCTCCACGCGCAGGTCGATGGCCACCCCGCCACCCTAGGCCGCGCCCGCAGGCGGAGGGAGGCCCTGCCAGTACCCCCGCCGGGATCGGGAGACACGGCCTAGGTGCCCGTGGCGGTGGTGGCGATGCCGCCGTCGACGGGGATGACCGCGCCCGTCAGGTAGGCCCCGGCCCGGCAGGCGAGGAACACCGCGACGCCCGCCATGTCGTCGTCGCGGCCGAGCCTGCGCAGGGGTGCCTTCGCCGCGATCCTGTCCCCGACGGCGTCGAGCGTGGCCGCCATCATCTGCGACGGGAACGGCCCCGGGGCCACGGCGTTGACCGTGACGTGCTGCGGGCCCAGCTCCCGCGCGAGCACCCTGGTGAGCTGGTGGAGCGCCGCCTTGCTGGCCGCGTAGGAGTAGTTGGGCGACTCGGCCACGTGGATGGCGGCGATGCTGCCGATGTTGACCACGCGGGCCGGGTCGTCGGCGGTGCCCGCCCGGCGCAGTGCCGGGAGCAGCGCCTGCACCAACCGGAACGGGGCCTTGAGGTTGAGGTCCAGCACCACTTCCCAGGCCTCCGCCGGGAACGCCTCCAGCGGCTCGCGCCACATCGCACCCGCGTTGTTGACGAGGACGTCCAGCCGCTCCGACTCCGCCAGCACCAGCTCGGCGAGGCGCAGGCACTCGTCGCTCGTGGACAGGTCAGCGGGGATCGCCCGGACGTCCCCGAACTCCGACAGCCCGCGCTCCGCCTCCGCGCACGCGTCCGCCGAGCGCGAGCTGATGATGACGCGCGCACCAGCCTGGAGGAGTCCGCGCGCGATCATCAACCCGATCCCCTTGGTGCCACCGGTGACGAGCGCGCGCTTGCCGCTCAGGTCGAACAGATCCGCGTGAGCGGTGAACTGATTGTCTGCCATGGGTCTTCCTCTCATCCTCCGCACAACCGGAGGCGACCCAGCCAGGCTGACAGCCCTCCGCGGCACCGAGGAGACCCTGGCGATACAGGTACTGCCAGGGCCTCCCTGCGCCCCGCCCGGTCAAGCGAGCTGCCGCTTCACCTCCGCGAGGAGGTCCACCGCCCGGCGCCACGGCGTGCTCGGGGCGAGCGCGACCAGGGTGACACCTGCCTCGCGCAACGCGGACAAGCGCTCAGCGACCTGGTCGGGCGAACCGAGGACGAGGACCCGCTCGGCCCGGTCGCGGTCGAGGCCGTAGCGGGCGGCCAGGCTCGCGGCCAACCGGTCGGTCTCGGCGCGGTCGGGGCGCTCGGTCAGACCGCCGTGCAGGACCATCCCGATGGCGGGGCGGGGCCGGTCGCCGGCGAGGTCGGTGAGGCGGGCGATCCGCTCGGGCACGTCCGACGGGGCCAGCATGGCCCCGAGCCACCCGTCAGCGGCGCGGGCCGCGCGGCGCAGGGCCGCGTCGGACCCCCCGCCGACCCACACCGGCGGCACCGGGGCGGGCGGGGCCAACGCGACGTCCACCCCGTCGACCGGCACGGGCTCACCCCGCAGGAACGGGCCCAGCGCGTCCAGGAACGCGTCGGTGCGCGCGGCCCGCTCCCGCCACGGCGTCCCCGCGATCGCCCACTCGTCGGGCCCCGCGACGCGCCCGCCGAGCCCGACGCCGAGCCGCAGCCTCCCCTCCGGCACCACGGCGGCGAGGGTGGCGATGTGCTTGGCCGCCCACACCGGGTGCCGCAGCGAGGGCAGGTACACCCCGGTGCCAACGACGACCCTGCTGGTCGCCCCGGCAGCCGCGGCCAGCGCGATCGGGGCGTCGAACTGGCCCGCGTCGGTGACCAGGTGGTCACCGACCCACACCGAGTCCAACCCCGCGCCCTCGGCGTGCCGAGCCGCGGCGACGACCCCCGTCCCGTCCTCGGGCGCGGGCAGGAAAACACCGATGTCGAATGGCATGCGCCCACCCTGCAACCTCCAGCGGGCTGGAGGTCAACCGCCGCGGGCGCGGCGTGGGCGACCACCGGCAGTGGCCGCCCACGCCGGTGGGTCAGCCCAGGAGGCGCAGGACGCCCTGGGGGATCTGGTTGGCCTGCGCCAGCATCGACTGCGCCGCTGCGAGCAGGATGTTGTTCTTCGTGAAGGAGACCATCTCGAAGGCCGTGTTGACGTCCCGGACCCGGGAGTCGGACGCGGTCAGGTTCTCGACGGCGTGGTCCGCGCCGCGCGTGACCGACTCCAGGCGGTTCTGGAAGGCGCCGAGGTTGGACAGCTGGTCGGTGGTGGCCTTGATCGCGACGTCGATCCTGGCGATGGCGGCGTCGGGGGCCGCCGGGCGCGCGACGAGCTTGGGCACCTCCGCGGCGAGGGTCCTGGCGGCCTGCTCGGGGGTGACCCCGGCGCTGGTGGCCATCTCGCCCAGCTCGGCGTCACCGAGGGCCTTGGCCACCGCCTCGGGGGTCAGCTCGGCGCCGGGGCCGTCCTCGGCCCAGGTCTGCACGACGGGGGCGGTGTCGGGGTCGGTGAGCAGGGCCTCCAGGACGTCGGCGAGGCCCAGCTGGGCGTCGGCCAGCTCGGCGGTCCGCTCGTCGGTCTCCCAGTAGCCGACCAGCTCGACCTGCTCGATCTCCACCTCCGCGGCGCCGCCCGCGTCCGCGACCACCTCGCGGAACTCGGCCAGGTCCGAGCGCTGCGCGGCGAGGCCCGCCAGCGCGGTGTCGATGCGCGCCACGGCGTCCGCGGCGGCCTCGGTGCTGGTGACGTCCACCTTCTCCGGCTCGACGGGCGCGATGGGGGCGATCTCGCCGGGCTTGAGGTCCGGCACCGACACCTCCCCCGCGAACAGGTGCGCCGCCCCGACCGCGAAGATGTTCGCCGCGATCGCCTCGTTGGTGTCGGCCCCCACGTGCACCCGCAACGTCCAACTGGCGGTGGCGTTCTGCAACGACGCCGGGGTGTCGATCCGGACCGGGGTCGTCCCCTTCTCCCCGGCGGGCCCGCCCTGCGCGGCGGCGCCTGCCGCCAGCATCCTCGCCGTGGCGAAGTCGGCTTGCTCACCGATCCGGTCGACCTCGTCCATGAGCTGGTCGACCTCAACCTGGATCGCTGACCGGTCCTCCTCGGAGCAGGTCCCGTTCGCGCTCTGGATCGACAGCACGCGCATCCGCTGCAAGACGGTGGTCACCTCGTTCAACCACCCCTCGGTGGTCTGGATGAACGAGATGGCATCCGAGGCGTTGCGGCTGGCCTGGGCCAACCCCCGCGCCTGCGTCCGCAGCTTCTCCGACACCGCCTCCCCGGCCTCGTCGTCCCCCGCGCGGTTGACCCGCGCCCCACCGCTCAACCGCCGCGCGGACACGGTCAGCTCGCCGGTCTGCTTGATCGCCTCGTTGCCGCGCAGCAGCCCGCGCCGCGCCGCGTTGAGGGCGTCCATGTTCTGGTTGATGATCACGTCAAGCGCCTCCGTCACCCAAGATCACGACACGGCGATCCTGCCCGCCGCCCCCGCGCCGGACAAGGAATCCCCTGCGGCGCAACACCTCCGGCGCCGCACCCGGCACGCGGGCGAGGGCGGTCGATCCGGCTCCCGCCGCACGGCGTTCGACCACCGCCGGTCCGACCAAATCCTGCCCATCCCGCCACCGCGGGTGCCGCAGCGCGATGATCACCCTTCTGGCTTAACCGGACCGGCACCCCATCTGGATCCACTGAGGACACCGCTCCCGCGGGCACGCGCGGTACCCGGATCGACCGCCGGGCGCGGGGCGGTCACCCGGATGACGTACCCGCGCTGTCACGAACCGGGTGCCCGGCGGCGCGGGCGCGCCGACCCGCCGGGAGATGCCCAGGTCACGTCGGTCGTCAAGATCCCGGGCGGGTGCCGCCCCCGCCGCGGGCGCGTGCACAATACGCAGGGGGTCGAGGCGGTGCGGGCCGAGCGCGCCGCCGGACGGAAGGGGCCGGTGTGTCCTGGCACGATGAACTGCGTTGGCTCGACGACGAGCTCGCCGCCGGTCGGATCTCGGCCGAGGAGTACCGGGCGCGCCGGGCGCGGCTCACCCCGCCCGGCGCCGCGGCGGGGCAGGCGGTGGGCGGTCCGCAGGAGGTGCCGGGGGTGCCGCCGCAGGTCTCGGCGCGCGGGTACGACGCGGCCCACCAGGGGCCGGAGGTGTTCTCCGACAAGGGCGCCGGGATCGGCTCGCGGGTCGGGGTCATCGCGCTCGTGGTGGTGCTCGTCGGGCTCGCGGTGGGCGCGTGGTTGCTGTTCCGGCCGATGGACGGCCCGGACCCGGCCGCCGGGCCGCAGCAGGCCGGGGTGCTGGCCGAGCTGCCCGGCCAGGCGCAGGACATGGCGGACATCGCGACCTTCGACCAGGTCGCGGAGGTCGACTACCTCACCGAGCAGGAGATCCAGGTCTACCGCGACAACGGGGCGGGCGGGTCCCGGATCGCCCTGTCCACCGACGACGGCGTGCGGGTCGTGGTGCTGGTGGTCGACGTGCGCGACGCCGCGGCCGCGGTGGGGGCGCGCGACGGGCTGGAGGCGTTGCAGCGGGACTTCGGGCTGACCCAGGTGACCGGACCGCCGGGCGTGGTCGTCTCGGCCAACCAGGGTGCGACCGGCGGTCCGCTGACCCGCGGCCACTACGCGGCGGGCAACCGCGTGGTCCGCGTCCAGGCCCAGGGCCAGGACGGCGCCGCGGCCCAGCGCGTGTTCGACTCGGTGCTCGCCGCGCAGCAGCAGAGGTTGCCCGCCGATGGCTGACCCCCGGGTCGGCGCCGGGACGATCGTCGCGCGCAACTACCTCCCCGCCGCCAAGGTGCTGGCGGGGTCGTTCCGCCGGACGCACCCCGGCACCGGGTTCACCGTGCTGGTGGTCGACGCCGACCCCGCGGAGCTGGGCGGGCTGGCCGACGAGGTGCCGGGGGTGCGCTTCCTGGGCCCGGCGGACACCGCGCTCGACCCCGCCGAGTTCGGGCGGATGGCGCTGGCGTACACGGTCACCGAGCTGTCCACTGCGGTCAAGCCGTGGTTGCTACGCGCGCTGCTCGACGAGCACGACGTGGCGGTCTACCTCGACCCGGACATCGAGGTGTTCGCGCCGTTCGCCGCCGAGGCGGCCGCGCTGGCCGTCGAGCACGGGATCGTGCTGACCCCGCACGTGCTCGACCCCATGCCGCGCGACGGGCTGCGCCCCAGCGAGGCCGACATCATGGCCTCGGGGGTGTTCAACCTCGGGTTCATCGCGGTCGGCGGGCAGGCCGCGCCGTTCCTGCGGTTCTGGGCCGACCGGCTGCGCCAGGACGCGATCTCCTCGGTGGCCGAGCAGCTGTTCACCGACCAGCGCTGGGTGGACAACGTGCCCGCCCTCTTCGGCCACGTCGCGGTCACCGACCCGGGGTGGAACGTCGCCTACTGGAACGTCTACCAGCGCCCGCTGGCGCGCGCGGCGGACGGCTCGCTGACCGCGGCGGGCAGGCCGCTGCGCTTCGCCCACTACTCCGGCCACCGGCCGGAGGTGCCGTGGCTGGTCTCCACGCACTTCGCCGACCGGCCCCGGGTGCTGCTGGCCGACCAGCCGGTGCTGGCCGACCTGCTGGCGGGCTACCGGTCCCAGCTCATCGGCGCGGGCTACCGCGAGGCGCTGGCGGACGTGCCCTACCGCTGGGACACACTGCCGGACGGCGCCGCGGTGACCCCGCCGCTGCGCAGGCTCTACCGCGCGGCGTGGATCGAGGCCGAGCGCGCGGGCACGCCACTGCCGCCCAACCCGCTGGCCCCCGGCGCCGCGGGGGACCCGGCCCAGGACCTGATCGCCTGGGCGTGCACCCCGGCGACCGCGGACCAGGCGCGGGCGGGCCTGTCGCGGTGGGCGGTGGTGGTGTGGGACGCCCGGCCCGACCTCCAGCAGGCCTTCCCGCACCCGCTGCACGCCGACGCCGCCGCGTTCCGCCGGTGGTGCCAGACCTCCGGGGTCGACGAGGGGATGCTGCCCGCGGGCGCGGTCGAGGACCGGCCCGCGCGCGGCCCGGTCGACCCGGTGCCCGACCTGGGCGTGAACGTCCTGGGCTACCTGACCGCCGAGCTCGGCGTCGGTGAGCTGGGCCGCCTGGTGCACGAGGCCGTGGTGGCGGGCGGGCTCCCGGTGGCCACGGCGGTCGAGGAGACCACCGTGGTCAGCCGCACCGAGCACCCGCTGCCCGAGGGCGCCACCCCGGGCGAGGCGCGCTACGGCGTGAGCGTGCTCGTGGTCAACGCCGACATGACCGCCCACACCCTGGGCGCCCACCCGGACCTGGCCCGCGACCGGTACGTCATCGGCGTGTGGTCCTGGGAGCTGGACACCTTCCCGCCCGCCATGCGCGGCGCGTTCGACCACGTCGACGAGGTGTGGACGCCCAGCGACTTCTGCACCCGCGCGATCGCGGAGCACTCCCCCGTCCCGGTGCGCACGGTGCCCGTCCCGGTCCGCGACCCGCTGCGCGGCCCCCGCGCCCCGCGCCCCACGGGGCCGACGCGGTTCCTGTTCGCCTTCGACCACATGAGCGTGTTCGCCAGGAAGAACCCGCTGGCCGCGATCACCGCGTTCCGCTCGGCCTTCCCCGACCGCGACGACGTCCGGCTGGTGGTCAAGACGATCAACGGCGACCTGCGCCCCGGCGACCGGGAGCGGCTGCGCTTCGCCGCCGCGGCCGACGACCGGGTCGAGCTGGTCGAGGGGTACCTCAGCGCCGAAGAGGTCGCCGGGCTGTTCGCCGCCGCGCACGCCTACGTGTCCCCGCACCGCAGCGAGGGGTTCGGGTTCACCGTGGCCGAGGCGATGGCGCACGGGCTGGCCGTGGTGGCCACCGACTACGGCGGCACGGCGGAGTTCCTGACCCCCGACACCGGCTGGCCGGTCCCCCACCGGCTGGTGCCGGTCGGGCCGGGCAGCGAGCCCTACCCGGCCGAGGCGTGCTGGGCCGACCCGCTCCCCGACGCGCTGGCCGCGGCGCTCCGCGAGATCGCCGACGACCCCGGGGCCGCCGCGCGCAAGGGCGCCGCGGCCCGCGAGCACGTCCTGGCCACCCGGTCCCCGCAGGCCACCGCCGAGTGGGTGCGGGCAGCGGTCGAGGCCGCGCACGCCACCTGGCTGGCCCGCCGGGCCCCGGACGAGGAGGTCGTCGAGACGATGCCGGAGCAGGACCCGGCCACCGGGACCCCGGCCGAGGAGGCCCCGGCCGCCGACCCGCTGGACCCGCTGCGGCGCAGCCGCGAGGCGCTGCGCTGGCGCGCCGACCCGGCCGTGGACAGCAGGCTGCCGATGGCCGCCGCGCTGCGCCGGGGCGTCCTGCGCGCCCTCGACCACTACGACCACCACCAGCGGCAGGTGCTCGGCGCCCTGCTCGACGGGGTCGACGACAGCGCGGGCAGGCTCGTCGAGGGCCAGCGCGCGCTGCTCGACCGGGTGCGGCGGCTGGAGGCCGCCCACGCCGAGCAGCGGGAGCTGGACCTGGCCGCCCGGCTGGACCGCCTGGAGCGGCTGGCCGCGACCCTGGCCCAGCGGGGTGACGCGCAGCGCGCCGCCGTCGAGGGCGTGGTGCGCGAGGTCGCCGCCCGGCCCGACGGCGCCGAGGTGGACCGGCGGGTCGACGCGCGCGCCGCCGAGCTGGGGCAGCGGTTGGCCGAGCTGGAGCACCGGCTCGTCGGGATGATGCACGAGCGGGTCGGGTGGATGACCGCCATCGAGGCCGAGACCGCCGCGCTGCGCGCCGAGCTGCCGCGGCTGCGCACCGGCCTGCTGCGCCACCACGACCTCGTCGACCCCGGCGCGGGCGGCACCGAGGTGGTCATGACCGACGTGGGCCCGCTGCGGCTGCCCGCCGAGGACACCGTGGTGCTGCCCTGGCTGCGCGAGTACGGCACCTGGGAGGCCGAGGAGTCGCGGTTGCTGGACGTGCTGCTGCCCGCGGGCGGCACGCTGGTCGACATCGGCGCGCACGTCGGCTACTTCACCGTGCGCGGGCTGCGCCGGGTGGGGGCGGCGGGCCGCGTGGTGGCCGTCGAGCCGTGGGAGCGGGCGCGCGAGCTGCTGCGGCGCAACGTCGCGGCCAACACCACCCCGGACGTCGCCGCGGCGCTGACCGTGGTCGCGGGCGCGGCGTGGGACGCCGACGGGCCGCTGCGGCTGGCGCTGTCGGCGGAGGGCAACACCGGCGACAACCGGATCGACCCCGGCGGCGGTGTCGAGGTGCCGGGGGTGCGGTTGGCGACCGTGCTGGGCGCGGGGCCGGTGCACGTGGTCAAGTCCGACGCCCAGGGCCGCGACCACCGCGCGCTGGCCGGGCTGGGCGAGGTGCTGCGGGCGAGCAGGCCGCACGTGCTGACCGAGTTCGACCCGGTGGCGGTCGAGGAAGCCGGGTCCGACCCGGTGGCCGTCCTGGCCACCTACCGCGGGTGGGGCTACGCCGTGGTGCCGGTCACCGAGGACGTGGTCGCCGCCGCCGAGGCAGGCCTGCCGGTCCCCGGGGACACAGAGGGCACTGCGGGCGCCGCAGGCGCCGCGGGCTCGGACGAAGCCCTGGTCGGCCGGGTCCGGGACAGCGGTGCCGGGTTTGCGACACTGTGGTTGCGCCCGCGGCCGTGAGGACCGGTGGGGACGGTGGCGCGGGTCGTGCGACGGGAGGTCACATGCGGGACCAACCGGCGACCCTGCGCGGCCAAGGGGAGGACGCTCCTCCGGGCGCGGTCGAGCGGCAGGCGCCCCCGCGCACGCGGCGGATCGACGGGCTCGACCTGCTGCGCGTGCTGGCCTGCTGCCTGGTCTTCTACACCCACGTCTCGACCTGGTACCGGTTCAAGAAGGACCCCCTGCCGCTCACCGGGGTGCTGGACTCGGCGGTGGTCGGCCCCCTGCACCTGAACAAGGACTTCGCCTTCCTGGGCGTGTCGCTGTTCTTCCTGATCAGCGGGTTCGTCATCGCGCACGTGGCGACCAGGGAGGGGGCCGCGGAGTTCGCCGTCAAGCGGGCGCTGCGCGTGTTCCCGCCGCTGTTCGCCGCGGTGCTGCTGGCCTGGGTGTTCGTGCTGCTGGGCTGGCTGTCGGTGCCCGGGGGCGAGGACGTCGGCTTCGGCGACCTGGTGGCGAACCTGTTCCTGGTCAACTTCTTCGCGCCGCAGCTGGTGACCCTGGTGGGCGTCGCCTGGACGCTGATCATCCAGCTCGGCGTCTACGCGATGGTCCTCGCCCTGCTCGCGGTGTTCCGGCGGATGCCGTGGCTGGCGATCGCCGTCCAGGTCACCGCCTGCATGGTGCTGCTGTCGGTGCTGTCGAACCTGCGGGGCCCGGTCGCCGCGTCGCTGGCGAACATCGGCGCGTTCGGCTGCGCGATCGTGCTCGGCCAGGTCATCTGGCTGGTGTGGTCGCGCCGAGCGCCGCTGTGGGCGGGCGTCCTGCTCGGCGCGCTGTGCTGGCTGGTGGTCAACACCGCCGAGGCCGGCGGCTACGGGCAGTCCGGCGACTCCTACCTGCTGACGATGACGCTCGCCGCGCTGGTCGTCTCGCTCGTGGTGGCCGCGGGCGGCCGGGTCAAGCGGGTGCGCGCGGTGGCGTTCCTGTCCGAGCGCAGCTACTCGATCTACCTGGTGCACCAGACGACCGCCTTCGCCGTGCTCGCCGGGCTGGCCGCGCACACCTGGTCGTCGGTGGCCGTGGCGGTGGCCGTCGCGGTGACCCTGGCCGTCGCCGAGGTCGTCCACCGGTTCGTCGAGCGGCCGTCGGCCCGGCTGGCCGCCAGGACGACCCGGTGACCGCACCCGCGCCGCGGGGCGCGCTGGTGCACGCCGCCCCGGTCCAGGGCAAGTCCCGGGTGGCGTTCCTGGACATCGGCCGCGGGATCGCCGCGCTGCTGGTCGTCTACACCCACATCTACAACGTGTTCATCCACGACTTCCGCGGCCAGCGCACCCCCGTCACCGACGCCCTGGACGCGGCCTTCACCGTCCCGTTCAAGCTCGACGAGCAGGGCATCGGCGGGGTGGCGGTGCCCATGTTCTTCCTCATCAGCGGCTTCGTCGTCACCCCGATCGCGCTGCGGCTGGGAGCCCGCCGCTTCGCCGTCAACCGCCTGCTGCGCCTCTACCCGGTGCTGGTGTTCGTGGTGGCGGTGGCCGCGGTGCTGATCTCGCTGGGCCTGTCGCTGCTGTCGACCAAGCCCCAGCCGGTGACCCCGTGGACGCTGCTGTCCAACGCCTCGCTCTGGAACTTCATCGACCGCCCCTTCGGCTCCTGGGTGGCCGTGGCGTGGACGCTCGCCGTCGAGGTCCTGTTCTACGCCACCCTGCTGGCCGTGCTGCCGCTGCTGCGCACCCGGGTGTGGCTGGCCATCACCGTGCAGCTGTGGCTCGTGGCGATGCTGCTGATCACCCACCGCGCCTTCGGCGAGGAGTACCGCGCCCTCGTCATCAACATGACCTACACCCTGATCCCGCTCATGGGGCAGGTGGTCTGGGCGGCCTGCCAGAGGCACATCCCCGCCTGGCTGGCAGGCACCTTCATCACCGCCGCCTGGCTCCTGTTCGTCTGGGCGAGCCACCTGTCCGTCGACCCCGAGTACGTCCCCCGCGCCTTCCCCATCGCCGTCGCCCTGCTGCTGTTCCTCCTGGGCGTCTTCGCCGAACCCCACCTGCGCCAACGCCCCTTCTGGACCGCCCTGTCCGACCGCACCTACTCCATCTACCTCCTCCACGGCGTCGTGGCGTTCCCGGTGATGCACTGGCTCATCGACGACCTCCCCCTGTGGCTGACCGTCCTGACCGCCGTCACCGCCACCTTCGCCGCCGCCGAACTGACCTTCCGCCTCGTGGAACGCCCCAGCCACAACCTCGCCCGCCGCCTGTCCCGCTCGCGGCGCACCCCCACCTCGCCGAGTGTTCGGCCGAGCCAAGACCCGGAGCAGACCACGCGCCTGACACCCGTGCGCGACTCCGCCCCACCCACCTGACACCACGGGTGCAACAGCACGGGCGCCATCGTTCCGCAGGATGGTTCGCATCGCAGGGAAGTCACTCGGTCTTGACCCAGTTCTCCTTCAGCGGCTCACCCCAGCGTCGTAGGCGTCCGCTTGGATCTCGTACAGGTCGCGGTAGTGGCCGGGTTCGGCCATCAGGGTGACATGGGTCCCCACCTGCGCCAGCCTGCCCTCGTGCATGACCAGGATGAGGTCGACCGTGCGGATGTTGGCCAGCCGGTGGGTGATCAGCACCGTGATCTTGTCACGCCCACCCAGGTCGCGCAGGGCGGCGAAGACGGCGTGCTCTGCCCGGGCATCGAGCGCGGCGGTCGGTTCGTCGGCGATCACCAGGGGTGCGTCGCGGTACAGGCCGCGGGCCACGGACAGGCGTTGCCACTGCCCACCGGAGAGGTCGTGCCCCGTGGCGAAGAGTCGGGACAGCAACGTCTCCCACCCGTTCGGCAGGGTTTGCGCGACCCGGTCAGCCCCCGAGTCACGAGCCGCGGCAGCGAAGTGGGCGTCCTCGGGATCGGCGCGCCCGATCCTGCCGACCCGGATGTTGTCCGCCGCCGATGATGGCCAGCGCAGGGGTGCCTGCATGACCATCGCCACCCTGTCGTTCAGGGCGTCCTCGTCCACCGAGGCGATGTCGACCCCGTTCCAGCGCACCGCGCCGCCGGTGGGCAGGTAGAGCCCGCTGATCAGCTTCGAGAGGGTCGTCTTGCCGGACCCGTTCTCCCCCACCAGGGCCACGACCTGTCCCCTGCGCAGGGTCGCCGAGACCGCGCGGACCGCGGGCTCCACCGCGTCCGGGTAGCTGAAGGTGACCTCGTCGAGGACGACCTCCTCGGGGTCCGGCGCCTCGACCGAGCCCGGCGCGCGGCGGTGGGCCGCTGCCCGCTCAAGGCAGCTGCGGAACACGTGGAGCGTGAGGCTGACCTGGTACAGGTTGTTCGCCTCCTGCACAGCCTGCGTCGCCCCGCCCGAGGCCGCTCGCATGGCCACGACGGCGGCACCCGCCACGGCGAGCGGCAGGACGCCGTGGGACACCAGCAGGAACAGGGCCAGGTACGCCGCCCCGGTCCCGATGCCGGACAACGCCCGACCGGCCAACAGCAGGGCCTCCCGCCGGTTGCTGGTCCGCACCGCCTCCGCGGTCAACCGCGCCGCGATCCGCCGGTGCTCGTCGAGCAGCAGACCGCGCGCCCCGCAGGCCCTGATCTCCGCCGCGGCCTCGCGGTCGGTGGTCAGGGCGGCGGTGATGCCGATCCTCTTGCGGTGCGAGACCACGCGGACGTACGACGCGAAGGCCACCCGCGCCGACCGAGCCGACGCCCACGCTCGTGGGACCGCCGACAACAGCACCAGGGGTGCCAGCAGCGGGTGCAGCACGGCGGCGGTCACCACCGACGCCGCCGAGGTCACCGCGGAACCGAGGATCTCGCCCGCGTCGGTGACCGCCGCCTTGAACTCGTCCGGCGCCTCGGTGCAGGCGCGCCCCAGCAGATCGGTGAACTCAGCGTCGTCGAAAGCCGCCGACTGGACCGCCAGCGCGGCCGCTGCCAACCGGTCGCGTGCCCGCGCCTCGACCAGGGGCGCCAGTGCGCCGGTGATCGCGGACACCACGCTGTCGAGCAGGCCGCGCAGCGCGAAGGCCACGACGACGGCGATCAGCGCGGGCAGCGCGGCCACCAGCGGCGTACCGCCGTCGAGCAGACCGGTGAACGCGTCCGCGGTGGCCAGCAGGCCGAACGCGGTGACCGCGCCACTGGCGAGCCGCGCCGAACCCGCGGCGAGGGTCAAGGGCCGGGACGCCGCCCACGCCTCCCGCGCGATGAAGGTGAGGGTGGCGGGCAGGTCGCGCACGAGGGCGCGCAGGCCTGCGTCCGCCGCCGAGGCGTAGCCGGTCGCCCAGTCCGGGACGACCACCTCGTCCACCCCGATGAAGGGGCGGGTCACCTCGGCCCCACCACCATGATCGGCGTGTAGGCGCAGAGGTGCGGGGCCTCGCCGATCGGGACCCCGTCCACCGACACCCAGGCGTGGGCGGTGAAGGGCTCGGTGCGCACACCGGTCTGCCATGTCGGCCACGCGCCCCGCGCCCGGCAGAGCAGAGCGGTCGCCACTGACCTCTGCAGGCACTGCTGACCGGCGCAGCGCCTGCTCACCGTGACGACCGCCGTCCTCGCCCTCAGCGCCTCGGCGGCGGTGGCGCGACGCGCCCCCGCACTGGCGAACCGGAGCGCCTGGCGCAGTCGTGCAGGTGGGAGCGCGACGAGCGCCCTGGCCACCGCCACTGCGAGCACCGCGACCACGCGCTGCCGAGGAGGCACCGTTGACGCCCTCTCCAAGGACACGGGCGTGGTCATGGCGCCAGCAACCCGGCGTTGCGCAGCGCCGTAACGAACGCGGCCGCGTCCGCGCGCACCCGGTCGGTGTCCGCCGGGTGGTCAGCGAGCAGCGCGTCGACCGCGACGTCGAGGCTTCGGCCCGCGAGCACGTGTGCGGCGATCGCCGCGCCGGTCTCGTTGACCTGCCAGTACCGGCCACGCCGCTCGTCGAGCAGCACCATGCCGTGCGGGGTCTTGGCCGCGGAGACCCCCTGCCGGAAAGCGGTCATCGTGTTCCTCCCGTCTTCAGCGGTGCGTGGTCCGTTGTCGTCCTCAACCAGGCCTCGCACGCCAAGGTCGTCAGCAGGTCCTGCAACCGCACCGCGTCCACGTGCAGGTCGACCAGTTCCGCGCGGAACTCCGCGGCATCGATCAGACCGATCCTGGCCAGGACCATGTCCTCGCACTCCGCGACGATCCGGTCCCGGTTGGTCCGCATCCCGGCGAACAGGTCGGCGCTGAACTCGGCCTTGGTCCCGCGGTCGAGGATGTCGTCGGGCACGGTGCCGCGCATGGCCGCCGCGAGCACCGGCTTGTAGGCGTTCGCGTCGACCCGGTCCGCGAAGCGCACCGCCAGAGCCGCTTCCAGGACCCGGTCGTCGAGGAACGGTGCGTGCCAGCGGACACCCCGATCCGCGGCCACGCCATCGAGGTCACCGATGGTGCGCCCGGTCTGCTCCGCCACCGAGAGCACCGCGTGCTGCGCCCGCCACCGCGACGACGGCTCCGCGTCCTCCACGGACGCGCGCGCCAGCAGGTCGCGCACGGTGCGGACCGCGTGCCCGGTGGACCACCAGGGCAGCCGGACGAGCTCTCCCCAGCCGTCCCTGCTCTGCGACCACGGCCGGGTACCACCCACCACCTCGGCCATGTGCCGCAGCCACGTGGCGTGCCCGCGGTTGTCGACGAGCGACGCCGCCGCGGCGACAAGCGGCTGCCGACGCACGGCCCGGTTGCCGCGGAAGACCCCCAGGTACCGCCACGGTGCCGTGCGCAGCGTGCTGTGGTCGACCGCGGGGGGCACGGTGAACAGCTCGTCCCCTCCGTAGCCGCTGAGGTGGTCGGTGATCCCGCGGCCGGCGAGCGCACCCAGCTGGTGCCCGATCACCGCCCTGGCCCGGATCCAGGGGAAGGGTGCCTCCCGGCTCGGCCCGGGAGCCAGCGCGTCGGTGAAGTTGTCCGGCACATCCGGCCGTTCGAAGACCAGGTGCCGCGCCCCGGGGAGCTCGGCGGCCGCCCTGCCCGCCCACAGCGGGTCGTCGGCGGTCGGGTCGGCGGCCGCGTAGCGGGTGGTCAACAGGCTGTCCACCCGTGGTGCGGCCAGGAAGGCCAGGCTCGTCGAGTCCATGCCGCCGGACAGGTCGGTGCTCACCCGGGTCCCCGGGGACGTCCGCGCCCGCACGGCGTCGGCCAGCGCGCCGAACACCCGTGGCGCCGCCACCGCCATCGGGGTGTCAGCCGCGGGCACCTGCCACCAGCGCCGCACCCTGGCGGCGCCGTCGGGTGCGATGTCGAGGTGGCTGTCGCCCGGGACCTCCGAGACCCCCTTCCACAGCGGCGTGCGGTGCAGCGGCCACGGGGGCGCAGGCAGGAGCAGGTGCAGCGCCACCGAGTCCGGGTCGAGCCCCGCTCCCAGGAGGTCGGCCAGCGGACGGGCGCGGTCCGCGGCCACGGTGGCACCGTCGACGACGGCGTGGAAGACCCGGCGCACACCGACGACGCTGCCCTGGGCCCGGGTCCGGCCGTGGATGCTGGCCAGCAGGTGCACGCAACCGGGGATGGTGGCGGCCCAGCGGTCCAGGTCCGCGGGTGCGGTGATCCGCCGGGCCGCGTCGGCCACCTCGGCCGGGGTGGTGGAGGTGCTGCCGAGCACGACGACGCGTGTGCCGCCCACCGCTGCGCGCACCAGGTCGCCCGGTCGCCACCGACCCACCAGCCACGGTCTGCCCGAGGCGTGGTGGATCGTGGTCGCCGCCGGATCGGCCACCCGCTCCGCGACAGCGGCCCCCGCCGCGTTGTCGGAGAAGAGGAGGAAACCGCACACGCGCGTCGTCCCCCGGCTAGTTCTTGTCGGCCCTGGGCAAGCGGGCGGGCTTCTGCGGGTTGTTCGAGTTGAAGTCGCGGTTGGCGAAGTCGTTCGAGGCCCCGGACCTGCCCAGGGTCATGGCGGCGAACCCACCCGCCTCGGCGAGCATCGGGGGCTCGTAGGAGCTGGTGCTTTCCATGCCTTCTCCTTGTTCGGTGTAGGTGGAGTGACCCGACGAGCGTCGCGACCGGTCGTGGTTTCCGCGTGGTGCGCGCGTGGTCAGCGCTCGGACACCGGAAACCGCGGTGTCCCCGGGAACGTTCTGCGATGGCGTCGACCGGGCGGCCGTGCCGTCCGGCAGCACGAGTCGGGGATGGGAGGACGTGTGGCCGTCGCGGTGCGGGTACTCGGCGATCTGGTGGTCATGGCGCACGGCGAGGAGATCGTCGTCACGGCCGCCAAGCAACGCGGGCTGCTGCGGATCCTGGCTCTGCACCGCGGTGGTGCGCTGGCCACTGACGAGTTGGTGGCTCTGCTCTGGGACGGCAACCCACCCAAATCCGCCAGGACGACGCTGCGCGGTTATGTGCGTCGCTTGCGCGCCGCGGTCGCGGAACCGATCGTGGAAAGCGTCGCGGCCGGTTACCGCATTGCCGCATCCGCTTCGGTCGACCTGACCGAGTTCCACGCGAAAGTCGCCGCTGCGCGCCACTGCACGCACCCTCGACGGGAACTGGAGCTCTTGCGAGAAGCCGTCGTCCTGTGGCGCGGCGATCCCCTGCAGGGGTTGACCGGCGACTGGGCCGAGACCTTCTCCAGCGAATTGGAGCAGGATCGGTTGCACGCCGTGGAACGCCTCCTGCGCCTGGAACTGCAAGTCGGCGATCCCGGTGTCATCGCGGACACCGCCCGCAAGGTCCTGCGCCACCACCCGTTCCGGGAGCAGCTCTGGCACACGCTGCTCTCCGCACTCCACGCCACGAACCGCACAGCGGAAGCCCTGGCCGCCTACGCGGAGTTCCGCATCACCCTCGCCCACAACCTCGGCATCGATCCCTCCCCCGCACTACGTCGCCTGCACCAACACCTCCTCGACAACACCCTGGTCACGCCTGCTGCGAGATCAGGGCCTCCGACGCGGCGGTCGAGGCCTCCGCGAACACCTGCTCGACCGCGCCGCAGACCACGGTGCTGACAGCTCCGTCGGCCGTGATCGAGTTGATGCCCTCGGTGGATCCGGTCCAACGACCCGAGGAGCAGCCCTCGCGCGGTGACGACTCATGCGGGAGGGTGCAGCAAGGCTGCGGAGATCGCGGTGCGAGCACGGGTGAGGGGTGCGCGGAGTGGATCGTGAGGACGTGGTCCGGGAGCTCGTGGCGGAGGGACGTGACGACTGGGTGCCTGTGCTCGGCCTGTTCCACCTGGCGAGGCAGGTCGTGGAAACCGGCGGCGGCACTGTTGCCGACGTGGTCACCGACGTGGTTCGGGCGTTGGTCGACCGTGGGCTCATGACCATCGGCGTCCTCGGTGACGACGGGCACGACCCTTGGCCGGGCGACAGTTCCACCGTGGTGGCCCGGTTCACCGGGGAGATGGCCGCGTGCGGCTGGGAGCCGGACACCGGTTCGCTGTGGCTGGCGAACACCGAGCGGGGTGATGTGATGGCCGAGGGCCTGTGACCCTCAGGCGGCAGGGCGGTTCAGGCGCGCGTCGACCAGGGCTTGGGCTGCGCGGAGGGGGGTGGTGTCGCGGGCGGCGGCGTCATCGAGCAGGGCGGTGAGGTGGGGGCCGATGGCTTTGACGCGGTCGTGGGATTCGGTGGCGGTGCGACCGTGCAGTTCGCGGGCGGTGGCCGCGATGATGCCGCCCGCGCTGACGACGGTGTCCGGGGCCCAGAGGATGTTGCGGGCGTGAAGCAGGTCGGCGGTGGAGTCGTGGTCGAGTTGGTTGTTGGCGGCGCCCGCGATGGCGCGGCAGCGCAGTTCCCCGACCGTGGCCGGGGTGAGGATGCCGCCGGTGGCGCAGGGGATGAGGACGTCGACGTCGGCGCGGACGGCGTGGGCGGGGGTTGTCCAGCGGGCCCCCCAGCGGGCCGCCAGCGCCCGGCGACGGGGGTCGAGGTCGGTGGCGGTGAGGGTGGCGCCGCGTCGGGCCAGCCAGTCCCCGACGAGGGTGCCGACGTGGCCGAGGCCGATGAGGGAGAAGGTCAGGGTGGCGAGGTCGGTGCCGGGCCAGCGGTGCCCGCACACGGCTTCCAGGGCGGCGGTGACGCCCAGTGCCGTGGGGACGGCCGAGTCGCCGCTGCCGCCGTCCGTCTCGGGGCGGCACAGGACGTGGGGGGTGCGGGTGTGCAAGCGGGCCATGTCGTCGGGGCTGGTGCCGATGTCCGGGCCGGTGACGTAGGTGCCGCCGAGGCCGTTGACGACGTCGGCGATGTCGTCGAGCAGGTCGGCCCTGGCGGGGCCGGTCCAGTCGGCGGAGGTGGTGCCGTCGAGTACGACGACGGTCTTGCCGCCGCCGTGGTCGAGCCCGGCCAGGGCCGCCTTCCGGGTCATGGCTGCCGAGAGCCGCAGGACGTCGTCGAGGCCGTCGCGCCAGGTCGGGTAGGGCGTGACGCGGCACCCGCCCAGCGCGGGGCCGAGCCGGGTGGAGTCGACGCTGACCATGATCGTCTGCCGGGAGCGCGGGCCTCGTTCGACCACGACCCGCTCCGGGGTCGGGGTCACGCGCCCGCTCCCAGCAGCCGCAGGCGGCGGGTCAGCGGGGAGATGAGGGCGCGGGGGCCGAACAGGGCGACGGCCACCTGCCTCAGGTGCTCGCCCGGGGTCTGCGCGAGCACGTTCAGGTAGTCGTCGTGGTCGCGGGCCTGGCGGGCGGTGTCGTTGAAGCCGACCACGGTCACCTCGTCCTGTTCCCGTGCTCGGCGGTGGAGCTCTTCGAGTTCGGCCGGGGTGGCGGTGAGCACCGGGACCGGGTGGGGGTTGAGCGCCGCGTGCACACCGCCGGAGGCGTCCTCGCCCTCCGCGCCGAGCAGGTGCGAGGTCCGGGCGCCCAGGCTCAGGCCGACGACCACGGCCGCGTTCACCGCCTCGCCCGGTGCCAGGTCGGATCGGACGACCAACACCATCTTGGTCGGCAATGCCATCTTTTCTCCTCCGGTTGACTGGTGATCGACCGTCAGAGTAGGCATTCAGCCAGCCCAGAAGCTCTCCACCGATCGTTTGACCGGAACTGGTGGCAGACTGACCGCCGTGGACGAACTTGATGCGGCGATCATCGACCTGGTCCAGACAGATGCGCGGCAGTCCAACCGCGAGCTGGCCCGACGACTGGGCATCGCGCCATCGACCTGCCTCGAACGGGTGCGGGCCCTGACCCGCCGGGGGGTGATCCGCGGGTACCACGCCGAGATCGACCTCGTGGCCCTCAACCGGGGTGTCCAGGCGTTCATCGCCGTGCAGGTGCGGCCGTTGAACAGGCAGGTCATCGACGCGTTCAAGGAGGCGGTCGGCGGGATGCCCGAGGTGCTGGCGGTCTTCGTCCTGGCGGGGGGCGACGACTTCCAGCTGCACGTCGCCGTCCAGGACCTCGACCACCTGCACTCGTTCCTCGTGGACCGGCTCAGCGGGCGCCGCGAGGTGGTCGGCTTCCGCAGTTCGGTGATCTACGAGCGCGTCCACAACCCGGTCCTCGCCCCGCTGCCCGCGCCGTGAGGACGGGGTCAGGCGGGGGTGAGTTCGAGGGGGAGGTGTTCGAGGCGGTGGATGATGTTGTTGGGGGACCACCGCGGCGGTCCTGCGGGGGCGAGGGTCGCCACTCGGGCGACGAGGGCGGCCAGGAACGCCTCGGTCTCCAGGCGGGCGAGGCCTTGGCCCGCGCAGCCGTGCTTGCCCTGGCCGAAGGCCAGGTGGCGGGAGGCGTTGCGGTGGATGGTGAAGGTGTCCGGGTCCTCCCAGACCAGGGGGTCCCGGTTGGCTGAGGCGTAGAGGACGAGGACGCGGGTGCCCGCGGGCAGGGCGGTGCCCGCCAGTTCGGTGTCGTGCGCGACCTTGCGGGAGAAGGCGCGGAGCGGGGAGGCGAAGCGGAGGACCTCGTTGACCGCGTTGGGGATGAGGGTGGGGTCCTGCCTGAGGTGCTGCCACTGGGCGGGGTGGGTGGCGAAGAGGTGGAGGGCGCCCGCGATGCCGCTGAGGGTGGTGTCGAGGGAGGGGGCGAGGTAGTCGATCATCAGGGCGGGGCACTCGGCGTGGGTGAGCGTGCCGTTGTCGGCGGCGGTCAGCAGGTCGGCGCCCATGCTGCCGGGGAGGGCGGTGCGGTGCCTGACGACGTCGCGGGCGAAGCGCATCATGGCCAGGCCTGCGGGGATCGCCTTGACCGCTTGGCCGTTGGCGGGGCCCAGGGCGTCGAAGGTCGCCGCGCCCCAGGTGAGCAGGTGCTCCCGGCCCTCCTGGGGCCAGCCCACGAGGTCGGGGACGACCGACAGGGGGAGCGCGGCGGCGAGTTCGGCGCCGTCGACGGTGCGGCGGGCCACCGCGGCGGCGACGATCTCGTCCGCGCGGCGCCGGATGTCGTCGGTCAGGTCGCGCAGGGCCCGGGGGGTGAGCCGGTGGGCGACGAGGGCTCGGCGGCGGGTGTGGTCCTCGCCGTCGCTGGTGAGCGTCGTGCCGCGGGACAGGCGGTTGATGACGGGGTTGAGCCCGACGCCGTCGCCGGAGACGAAGGTCTTGTGGTCGAGCAGCGCGGCCCGGCACTCGGCGTAGCGGGGCAGGGCGTAGGCGTTGTGCTTGGGCAGCCGCACGACCGGGCCGAGTTCGCGCAGCGCCGCGTAGTGCGGGTAGGGGTCGAGGATGGCTCGCGGGGAGTAGATGTCCGGCCGGTAGACGGGGACATCGGGTCGTCGGGGCATGGTGCTCCTCGGTCAGCGGCGCGCGGTGGACCGCGGCAGGGCTCGGTGGAGCCGGGTGGTGCTTCGGCCCGCGGCCAGGACTGTCCCGTCTGGACGGACGAGGGCGGCTCCGGACCCGAGCCACCGGCGCAGCTCGCGCGACTCGCCGGTGGTGACCACGACGGCACCGCGCTCCTGGAAAGCGGCGCGTTCGGCCTCGGACGGGGTGGTGGCGGTCACGACGGCGAACGAACCGCCCGCGACGTCGTCGAAGCGGCGGCCGTCGTCGAGCAGGGCGTTGGGGCACAACCGCCCCGCGGCGGACCGGGGCAGGCGCGGCCGCAGGACGAGGTCCGACCGGCGCAGGGCGGGCGTCGCGCTGTCGAGGGTGCGGCCGCTGAGCAGGGGTGCGGCGATCCGGCGGATCAGGTCGCCGAGGCGGCCGCCCTCGGTCATGGCCTTGCCGATGAGCACCGCGCGCCGGATCATCGAGCGGGCGTGCGGCTTGCGCTCGGTCTCGTAGGAGTCGAGCGCGGACTCGGGCAGGGTGCCGCCGAGGACGCCCGCGAGCTTCCAGGCCAGGTTCACCGCGTCGCGCAGCCCGGCGCCCATCCCCTGGCCGATGAACGGCGGGGTGAGGTGGGCGGCGTCGCCGAGCAGGAACACCCTGCGGTCGCGCCACCGGTCGGCCAGGCGCGCGCGGAAGGTGTACTCGGCCACCCGGACGACCTCCAGGTCGGCCGCGGGGACGGCCCCGGTCCACGGCGCGATCAGCGGGTGCAGGCGGTCCACCGCGCGGAAGTCGTCCCCGGTCTCGCCGGGCAGCAGGCGGAACTCCCAGCGGTAGCGGGTCTTGCCGATGCGCATGTAGGTCGCCGCGCGGTCGAGGTCGCACACCTGGTGCACGCCCTCCCACTCGTCGAGGTCGGCGGTGGTGGCGATGTCCACCACGAGCCAGCGCTGCTCGAACCGCAGGTCCGCCATCCGCGCGCCGATCGCCGCCCTCGTGGGGCTGTTGGCGCCGTCGCAGCCCAGGACGTAGTCGGCGTGGACCGTCGCCCGCTCGCCGGTGGCGCGGTCGGTCACCTCGACCTGGGCGCCCCCGGCGTCCTGGGTGATGCCGGTGACCTCGGTGCCGCCGCGCAGGGTGACGGTGGCCAGGTCCGCCAGGGCCGCGCGCAGCAGGTGCTCCAGGTCGGGCTGGTCGAACATGCTGGCCTGGGGGTGGCCGTGCCTGCCGCCGTCCGGTGAGCGGGGGAACTCGGCCAGCACCCGCAGGTCCGGGTCGAGCAGCCGCAGCCCGCGGCAGGGCCAGGAGATCGCCGCGAACCGCTCGGCCAGGCCCAGCCTGCCGAGGATGCGCAGGACCTCGTCGTCCAGGTGCACCGCGCGGGGTTGCGGGTACACCGAGTCCCACCGGTCGAGGACCAGGCACTCGACGCCGAAGCCGCCGAGCAGGGCCGCGGCGGTGAGGCCGGTGGGGCCAGCGCCGACGATGACGACCGGCACCCTCACCGCGGCCTCCCCGGGGCCGGGGGCGGCGCTGTCGCTGTGCTCATGGCGGTCCTCACGGCTGGTCTGCGGGGTGGGTGACCTCGACGCGCACGGGCACGGCGAAGCGGCCCAGGGCGGCGGTCACGGCCGCCTCGTCCGCCTCCGGTGCCAGGCGGGCGGTGGCGACCACCGCGCCGTCCTCGACCACGGCGTCCATGGTGACCCCGCCGAGCGGGTCGAGCACCTCGGCCAGCGCGCGCCGGGTGGCGTCGGCGCGCAGGGCGAGCTTGTAGGGCTTGCCGATGTCGGTGATGGGCAGCGCGTCGAGCACCGTGACGGCCTTGGGCGCCGCGGCGCGCTCGGGCACCCGGTCGCCGGCCCAGGCCACCAGGTCGGCGCCGGTCGCCGCGGCGCCGGGCACGAGGGTCACGTAGGCGACGGGGACCTCACCGGCGTGCTCGTCGGGCCTGCCGACCGCGCTCGCCGCGGTGACCTCGGGGTGGGCCAGCAGGGCGTCCTCGATGGTCGCCGGGTCGATGTTGTGGCCGCCGCGGATGATGAGGTCCTTGGCGCGGCCGGTCAGGTGCACGAACCCGTCGGCGTCGAGGCGGGCCAGGTCGCCGGTGTCCAGCCAGCCCCCGTCCAGCGTGCCGAGGCCGTCGAGCACGGGCCCCGCCCCGTCGCGCCCGACGACGTACCCGGGGAACACGGTGGGTCCGCTGATGGCCAGCACGCCGGTCTCGCCGGGCGGCAGGTCCTCCCCCGTCACCGGGTGGACGACCTTCACCCGCTGGTACGGCAGGCGCTGGCCGACGGCCCCGGCGCGCGGGGCGTCGGGGAAGCTGCGGGCGCTGGCGCACGTGGCCTCGGTGAGCCCGTAGCCCTCGACCAGGGTGACGCCGGTGTGGGCCTGGAAGCCCTCGCGCACCGCGGCGGGCAGCGGCGAGGCGCCGACCATGGCGTAGCGCAGGCAGGAGATGTCGGCGTCGACCGGGCAGTGGGTGAGCACCGCGTACACCGTGGGCACCGCGCTCATCGCGGCGATCCGGTGGTGCTCGACGATCTTCCAGAACTCCCCGTACAGCGCGGGCTCGCGGTAGCCGAGCGGCCCGGCCCACACCGCGTGCTGGCCCTTGAACAGGGGCGCGAGCAGGGTGACCACCAGGGCGTTGACGTGGAACAGCGGCAGCGCGGCGAACACGGTGGCGGTGTCGTCGAGCAACGAGTTGACGGCGATCATCCACGCGTCGCTGACCTCGTTGGCGTGGGTGTGCGCGGCCAGCTTCGGCGTCCCGGTGGTGCCGCCGGTGTGGAACAGCGAAGCCAGGTCCCCGGCCGCGGGTGGTGCGCCGTCGAAGCCGTCCGCGCCGTGGTCGGCGGCGAGGTCGTGCAGGTAGCCGACGCGCACGCCGTCGAGGGCGGGCAGCGCCGGGGGTTCGCCGGTGGCGCCGGTGGGGCGCAGCACGAGCAGGACGTCCAGCTCGTCGGCGAGCGCGCGGGCGGTCTCCCACACCTCGGGGGCGAGTTCCGGCCCGGCGGTGACGAGGACGCGGGCCCCGGACAGGCGGAGCAGTTGGGTGAGGTGGGCGCGGGACAGGCCCGCGTTGAGCGGGGCGGCGATCCCCGCCAGCTGCGCCCCCAGGGTCGCCGGGACCAGCTCGGCGCAGTTCGGCGACATGAGGGCGACGGCGTCGGTGCGGCCGATCCCCGAGGCGCGCAGCAGGTTCGCGCAGCGGTGGACCTCGGCGAGCAGGTCCGCGAACGTCCGGCCCTCGGGTTCGCGCCACCGGGCCGCGCTGGGCAGCACGGTGGTGGCCGGGCGGTCCGGCCACGCCCGCGCGGCGCGCCGGAGCAGCGCGTAGGTCGACTCCGGCAGGCCGCGGTCGGCCAGCGGGACGGCCTCGATCGCGGCCAGGTCGTCCGGGCCCGCGCACCGGGGCCACAGCAGCTCGTCGCTCATCGCTTGCGCCTCACGACCGTGCGCTGGGTGCCCAGGTCGATGGCGCCGTCATCGGTGGCCACGGTCGCCTCGATGACGTCGCCGTCGGCCAGGTACCTGGGGTTCTTCGCCTGGCGCTGGAAGAACAGCTTCCACTTCAGCGCCGGGGGCAGCAGCGCGCCGATCTTCTCCACCACCTTGGGCGGCGCGGACAGCGCCGTGCCCGCCGGTGTCCCGGTGAGGACCAGGTCGCCGGGGTCGAGGCGCTGGAACCGAGACAGCGCCTGCAACGCCTCCAGGGGCTGGTAGACCATGTCCGCCCCGACGACGGAGTCCTGGCGGGGCGCGCCGTTGACCGACAGCCGCAGCCGCAGGTCGGTGAACCGGTCGAACTCGTCGTCCTCCAGCAGCACCAGCGCGGGGCCGACCGGGGTGAAGGTCGGGTAGGACTTGGCCTCGTAGAACTGGGTCTTGGGCAGCTGGACGTCGCGGGCGGAGACGTCGTCGGTGACGACCAGGCCCGCCACGTACCCGCGCGCGGTGGTGACCTCGGTGCCCACGGGGATCTCCCGGCCGATCACCAGGCCGATCTCGACCTCGTAGTCGAGCAGGTCCACGTGCGGCGGGGTGACCACGTCGTCGAACGGGCCGCTGATCGACCCGGAGGTCTTGCGGAAGAAGGTCAGCGGCACGGTCCTCGGGTCCATGCCCGAGTCGGTGACGTGCGAGGCGAAGTTGGTCATCTGGGCGACCACGCGGCAGGGCGCGGTGACCGGGGAGACCAGGACGAGGTCCGCCACGCGGTCGGTGGGCGGGGCCGCCGCGGCGGCGGCGATGGCCGCCCGGTCGGCCAGCAGCGCGCCGGTGGTCGCGGCCCGGGTGTCGATCTTCGTCGCGTCCGCGCCCGCGGCGGCGTACCACGCGTCCGCGGTGCGCAGGATCGTCGTGCTCACAGGGGGTCCTCCGGGGTCGTCTGGTCAGGTGCGGGCGACTTTGAGCAGGCCGAGCAGGCGTTGAGCGTCGAACTCGTTGTCCTCGCGCAGCGCGGAGAACACCGCGCGCAACTCCCGCAGCGACTGGCGGCCGGGCCGGACGCCGAGGAAGTCCGCGGTGGCGGGCGGGCCCCACTGGGCCAGGCCGGACGCGCTCATCGGCGCCCAGCCCGGGTCCAGGGTGCTGTCGAACAGGTCGCCGTCGCTGAAGTGCTCCACCAGGAACCCGTCCGGGTCGCGCCAGTAGTCGAACAGCTGGCTGCCCTGGATGTGGCGCCCGATGCCCCAGGAGCGGCGGTGGCCGCGCTCGCGCAGGTGCTCCCCGCCCGCGGCCATCGCGTCGAGGTCCGCGACCTGGTAGGCCGAGTGCACGTACCGGTTGGCCGGGCCCAGGGTCAGCGCGACGGTGTGGTGGTCGGCGGGCGTGGTGCCGCGGTCGCAGCGGATGAAGCTCATGACGGGACCGCGGTCGCGGTTCCCCGCGTGGTAGAGGAAGTCGCTGACGATCATCCCGAGGTTGTGCAGGTACCAGTCGAGGGTCTGGCGGTACTTCGTCGTCTGGAGCACCACGTGCCCGAGCCGCTGGATGAGCGCGGGCGCCCGGGGCGGTCGCAGCGTGGCGTTGGCCCGTGGCGCGCCGTGGCCGACGTTGTGCACCAGGGGTTCCTGCGGGGGGAGCGCGGGCAAGTCGTCGGTGTCGGAGACGACCCGGACGTGCAGGCCGCTGGGGTCTTCGAGGTCGACGACGACGCCGCCCAGCGCTTCCGGCAGCGCCGCCACCGGCCGTCCGGTGGCCTCGGCCAGCCTGAGCACGTCGGCGCGGGCGGCCGCCCGGAAGGCGGGGCCCAGGAACCGCGAGCGGGCGCCCCGGCGGATGAGCACGCACGGCGCCCCCGGGTCGGTGCCGCGCAGGTGCAGTTCCCGCCCGGTGCTCAGCACCGGGGTGAACCCGAAGTCCCGCGCGAAGGCCTCCGCGCGCCGCAGGTCCGGCTTCTCGAACTCCAGCCACGCCAGGTCGTGCGCCTTGACCACCGGGTTCGCCGCCCGGCCGGGGTGCTCCCCCGCCAGCGCGCCGCGCTCGCTGTGCAGACCGGTGTGCGGGTCGTGCCCGACAGCCACGGCGGCTCCCCTCGTCGACGTTGATGACGAAATCATCAGTCACGAGCGGTTCGTCAGTCAAGGGTTTCTGACGACTTCGTCAGCGGTGACGGCGGGGGTACGATGCGCGCCGACGGCGGCGGACGGGAGCAGCGATGGCCGAGCAGGCCCCGAGCAGGGTGGCGCGGCGCAAGGCGCGCACCCGCACGGCGCTCGTCCGGGCGGCCCAGGCGCTCATCGCCGAGGGCAACACGGCGGTGTCGGTGCTGGAGATCACCCAGGCCGCCGACGTCGGGCTGGGCTCGTTCTACAACCACTTCGGCACCAAGGAGCAGCTCTACCAGGCCGCGGTCGAGGACGCGCTGGACCTGCTCGGCGCCCTGCTCGACGGGCTGACCACCGACCTCGACGACCCGGCCCAGGTCTTCGCGCAGAGCTTCCGCGTGCTCGGGCGGCTGCACCGCCGCAACCCCGAGCTGAGCAAGGTGCTGCTGCACTACGGGTTCGACCTGTTCACCGCCGACAGCGGCCTGGCCCCCCGCGCCCGCCGCGACATCGAGGCCGCGGCGCGGGCGGGCCGCTTCACCACCACCGACGCCGACGTGGCCATGGTGACGGTGGCGGGCGCGGCGCTCGGCCTCGGCCAACTGCTGCACCGCAGGCCCGACCGCGACGACGCCGAGACCACCGACCAGGTCACCGAGGACCTGCTGCGCATGCTCGGCCTCTCCCCCGCCGAGGCGCACGACATCTGCACCCGCCCCCTCCCCGACCTCGACACCGCCGCCACCTGGCCGGAAGCGACGCCCTAGGACCAGCGGGCGCTTGCCGCCGGGGACGCCCCCGGGCGGCGCGACCGGGTGCCGCCGACCGCGCCGCGGGCCCTCCGCTCAGGTGCGAGCGGCCGCGATGGGCGGGAGGGGGCGTTCGGTCCGGGCGACCTGGGAGACCTTCGCGATAATGGGGGCGAACAGCCGCGAGGTCATCACCTTGTCCACGACCTCGCGCAGGGCCAGCCCGACCCGGGTGCGGGGGTAGGCGAAGGGGATGACCCAGTCGGGGACCTTCTGGACGTCGTCGACGAGCGGGCGCATCCACTCCTCGTAGGCGGCCAGCCCGTCCTCGACCGAGCCGGTGGACAGCGACGCGGCGAGGACGTAGCCGCCGACGAGGGCGAGGGACGAGCCGCCGCCGCCCATCGGGGTGACGCACCACGCCGCGTCGCCCGCCAGGCAGACCCGGCCGCGGTGCCAGGTGCTCATCGTGATCTGGGTCAGGTGGTCGACGTAGACGTCGTCGGACCGGTCGAAGCCGTCGAGGACGCGCCGGGCCTCCCAGCCCGCGTCGGCGAACCGGGCGCGGAAGTGGGCGAGGGCGGCGGCGCGGTCGAGCCCGGAGACGTCCTCGGAGCGGGCCTGGGCGAGCATGGCGCGGGTGGTGCCGTGGTTGTCCGGGCGGAGGTGGACCTGCCTGCCGCCCACGGCGTTGTACCAGCGCCACCGGCTGTCGTCGGTGCTGGTGCGCGGGATCGTGCCGAAGGCCATGGCGATGCCCAGCACCCGGCGCCCGACCAGGTCGCCGAAGAGGCGGTCGCGGGTGGCCGAGCGGACGCCCTCGGCGATGACCAGCAGGTCGGCGCGCAGGACCCGGCCGGACCGCGTCGTCACCTCGACCTCGTCCTGGCCGTCGACCACCTCCGCGATCGGGTCGCCGTAGCCGACCTCCACGCCCTCGGGCAGGTGGTCGAGGATGGTGCGGGCGAAGTCGCCGCGCAGCACCTCCAGCTCCGCGGTGGCGCCGTCCGGGCCGTCGGTGGGCAGCTCGGCGCGCACCCGGCCGGAGGCGTCGACGAAGACCGTGGCGGTCTCGGTGGTGTTCTGCGCCTTGACCGCCGCCGTGAGGCCCATGCGGTCGAGCACCTCGTGGGCCACCCCGCGCACGTCGACGTTCTGCCCGCCGTCGCGGAAGGCGCCAGCGCGCTCCAGCACGGTCACCTCCCAGCCGGTGCGCCGCAACCAGAACGCCGCCGAGAGCCCGGCGATGCTCGCACCGGAGACCACCGCACGCCGTGCCGTCATCAGACCTCCCCGATCGGGGTGGCGGACCACCCGAGTAAGCTTTGCAGCAAAGCTACTACGCACCAAAGGGGTCTGCATGGCGGACGTCGACCCGCTCACGACGCGCTGGTCACCGGACCAGGTGGAGGTGATGCACCGCCTGCGCGACTGGGCGGTCGGCTTCGCCCAGCTCAACCACCACCTCGGGGAGTGGGTGGGGTTGCCGGTCTCCGACGCCAACGCCCTGGGCCAGATCATCTGGGCGGCCGAGACCGGCGACCCGCTGTCCCCGGCCCGGCTGGCCCGCCACCTGGGCATGACCACCGGCGCCACCACGATCCTGCTCAACCGCCTCGAAGGCGCGGGCCACATCCACCGCAGCCGCGAGAGCGCCGACCGCCGCCGCGTCACCCTGCGCCCCGACCCCGCCGCCCGCGAGAAGGCCCAGCGCTTCCTCGCCTTCGCGGGCGTCGAGATCGCCACCACCCTGCACACCGCCGACCCGGCCGAGCTGCGCGCCGCCACCGCCTTCCTGCGCAAGCTGACGGCGGCCATCTCCGAGGCCAACCAGCGGCTCGACCGGGAAGGCCCACCCTCCCCCACCTGACCAGGACCAGCAGGTGCCGCGCGCTGGTGGTGTCCGAGCGGTGGGCGGGGTGGGGTGGGGCGTGCCACCATCTAGGCCGACATGGCCCAGGCACCGGGGAGGGTGACGTGCGGATCACCCGGGAGGTGCGCGCCCCGCGGGCGGTCGTGTACCGGCTTCTGGTGGACGGGGACGCGGTGTGCCGCTGGCGGGTGCCGGAGGGCATGACGGGGCGGGTGCACGAGTTCGACGCCCGGCCGGGTGGGCGGTTCCGGTTGTCGCTGACCTACGACTCGCCCGCCGGGCAGGGCAAGACGTCCGGTGCCACGGACACCTACGGCGGTCACTTCGCCGAGCTGGTGGACGGGGAGCGGGTCGTGGAGGTGATCGCGTTCGAGAGCGCGGACGTGGCGTTGTCCGGTGAGCTGCGGATGACCACCGAGGTGAGCGACGCGCCGGGCGGGTGCGTGGTCGCGGTGTCGTTCGAGGGGCTGCCGGGCGCGATCTCGGCGGAGGACAACGCCACGGGTACCCGGATGGCGCTGGACAAGCTCGCGGCGCTGGCGGAGGGGGACGCCGCGGGCCGGTAGGTTCGGCACGTGGTCAGCGCAGCGGTGGGGACGGCGGTCGGGAACCGGTACCGGGACAACTACGACACCGCGCACCTGCGCAGGCGGCCCCTGCTCGCGGTGGTCAGCGACGGGATGGGTGCCGGGCCGGGCAGCGCGTTCGCCAGCCGCACCGCCGTCCAGCTGGTCGCGGCGGCCCGGGACGTCGACGGGGTGGTCGCGGCGGTGGCGGAGGCGCACGCCAAGGCGCACGCGTTCGGTGAGCGGGGCGGGTTCCTGTCGGGGTGCACGCTCACCGCGCTGGTCGAGTCGGGCGGCGCGCACTGGGTGGTGCAGGTGGGTGACTCGCGCCTGTACCGGTTGCGCGGGGGCCTGTTGGAGCTGTTGACCGTCGATCACACGATGGCGTGGTTGGGCGCGGTGCACGGTTGGTACGCCCACGACTCCGCGGAGGCCGAGCGCGCCCGCTACCACCTGACCCGCTACGTCGGGCACCCCGCGCACCCGGCCCCGGACGTCCTGCGCCTCGACCTGGTCCGGGGTGACGTGCTGCTGCTGTGCACCGACGGGGTGGCCGAGCAGGTCGACTACCACGACCTGCACCGGGTGCTCGGTTCCGGTGGCGAGCCCCGGTCCCAGGTGGACGCCCTGCTCGCCGCGGCGTCGGCGGCGGGCGGTCGGGACAACGCCACGGCCGTCGTCGTGCACGCCTGAGCGATGGCCTACGCACCCCCCACCCCGCGCGACCACCGCTCCCCCGCCCGGTTCCTGCTCTGGCTGGTGCGCTCGCAGTGGCCGCGGGTGCTGCTCGGCGCCGCGCTGGGCAGCTCGTGGATGGTCGCGCTGGCCGTGCCCCCGTACCTGCTGTCGCGGGCGATCGACGACGGCCTGGTCCCCGGCGACACCGGGGCGCTGGTGGGGTGGGCCGCGGCGCTGCTGGGCACCGGCGTCCTCACCGCCGCCCTGGGCATCTCCCGCCACCGCACGATGACCCGCATCCGCATGGACGCCTCCTTCCGCACCGTGCGGGCCGCCGTCCACCACTGCGCCCACCTCGGCGCCACCCTGCCGACCCGCGTCGCGGCGGGTGAGGTGGTCGCCATCGGCATCAGCGACGTGCAGGTCATCGCCCAGTCCCTCACCGTCACCGGGCCGGGGGTGGGGGCGGTGGTGGCGTACCTGGTGGTCGCGCTGGTGCTGCTGTCCACCTCGCCGCTGCTGGCGCTGGTGGTGCTGGCGGGCGTGCCGCTGCTGGCGCTGGCGGTCGGGCCGCTGCTGCGCCGCATCGAGCGCGCGGGCGCCCGCTACCGGGAGGACCAGGGCGCCCTGACGAACCGGCTGGTGGACGTGCTCAGCGGGCTGCGGGTGCTCAACGGGTTGGGCGGCAAGGACTTCCACCTGCGCCGCTACCGCGAGATGTCGCGGGGGCTGGTGGAGCGGGGGTACGCGGTGGGCGGTCCGGCGAGCTGGGTGACCGCGCTCGCGACGGGTCTGCCCGCCCTGTTCCTCGCCGCGGTGGTGTGGCTGGCCGCGCGCATGGCCGCCCAGGGGCAGATCTCCGCGGGCGATCTGGTGGCGGTGCACGGCTACGTGGCCGTGCTGGTGGTGCCGGTGGCGTTCTTCATCGAGGGCACCGGCGACCTGGCGCGCGCCCTGGTCGCCGCCGCCCGGGTCACCCGCCTGCTGGGCATCGCCCCGAACCACGTCGACGCCCCGGGCGCCCGCCCCGCCCCGCCGGAGGGCACCCTGGCCGATCCCACCACCGGGGCGGTGATCCACCCGGGTGTGCTGACCGCCGTGGCGTCCACGTCACCGGCGGGCGCCATCGCCCTGGTGGACCGCTTGGGCCGCTTCGCCGACACCCAGGCCACCTGGTCGGGCACCCGGGTGGACAGCATCTCCTCGGCCGAACTCCGGGACCGGGTCCTGGTGGCCGACAACGACGCCGCGTTCTTCCCCGGAACCCTGCGGGCCACCCTCATCGCCCGCACCCCCGCCGACGACGCCGCCCTCCTGTCCGCGCTGCGCGCGGCGGCGGCCGAGGACGTCCTCGACTCCCTCGCCCACGGCCTCGACACCCACCTGCCCCCGGGCGCCACCACCCTCTCCGGCGGCCAGCGCCAACGCCTCCGCCTGGCCCGCGCCCTGCACGCCGACCCGGACGTCCTGCTCGCCGTCGACCCCACGTCCGCGGTGGACGCCACCACGGAGTCCCGCATCGCCCACCGCCTGCGCGCGGCCCGCCGGGGCCGCACCACCGTCGTCACCACCACGTCCCCGCTCGTCCTCACCCAGGCCGACCACGTGGTCTTCCTGGACGACGACCGGGCCACACCCCCGACGCCGCACGCGGACCTCCTGCGCACCAACCCCGCCTACCGCGCCCTGGTCACCCGCTCATGAGCGCACCGCGCAACACCTTGCCCGTCGCGACGACCGCCGACGTCCGCCGAGCGGCGCTGGGCGACCTGCGCGCCGACCGCCGGGCGGTGTCCACGATGCTCGGGTTCACCGCCCTCGCGGCGGGCGCGGGCCTGGTCGGGCCGTGGCTGCTCGGCAGGATCGTGGACGCGGCGGCGCGCGGGGCCGGGGTCGGCACCATCGACCTGCTGGTCGTCGGCATCGTCCTCGCGACCGTGGTGCAGACGGTGCTCGGCAGGGCCGCGATCGCGGTCGGGTACCGGTTCGGGGAGCGGACGGCGGGACGGGTCCGGGAGCGGTTCCTCGGACGGGCGCTGCGGCTGCCCGCGGCGGTCGTGGAGCGGGTGGACCCGGGGGACCTCATCGCCCGCGGGAGCACGGACGCCACGGCCGTGGCGACGGCGCTGCGCCGGGCGGTGCCGGAGGTGCTGGTCGCGTCCGTGCAGGCGGTGTTCCTGATCGTCGCCGTGCTGGTGCTGGACCCGGTGCTGGGGGCTTGCGGGCTGCTGTGCCTGGCGGGCACCGGGTTCGCGCTCCGGTGGTACCTGCGGCGCGCGCGGGCCGCCTACCTCGCGGAGGCCGCCACCGGGGCCGGGCTGGCGGACGTGATCACCAGCACCGCGCACGGGGCGCGGACGGTCGAGGCGCTCGGGTTGGAGCGGGAGCGCGCCGAGGCGGTCGAGGGCGCGATCGAGCGGTCGCGGGCGGCGCGGTTGCGGACGCTGTGGCTGCGGACGGTGCTGTTCCCGTCCGCGGAGGTGTCCTCCGCGCTGCCGGTGGTGGGGGTGCTGCTCGGCGGTTCGCTGGTGGTGGGCGGCGGGGTCGTGAGCTTGGGCGTCGTGGTGTCGGCCGCGCTGTACCTGCGGCAGCTCGTGGGGCCGTTGGACACGATCACGCTGTGGGTGGAGCAGGTGCAGGGCGCTGTCGCCTCCTACGCGCGGGTCGAGGGGCTGACGGTGGTTCCCGAGCCGGGCCCGACCAGCGCCGCGGAGCCGGTCGACGACCGGATCGTGGTGCGCGGTGTGCACTTCGCCTACGACGAGGGCCGCGATGTGCTGCGCGGCGTCGACCTCGTCGTGCGCCCCGGCGAACGGCTCGCGCTGGTGGGGGCGAGCGGCGCGGGCAAGTCGACGCTGGGCCGGTTGCTGGCGGGGGTCGACCGGCCCCGGGCGGGCAGCGTGGAGGTGGGCGGGGTGCCCGTGGCGGACCTGCCGCCGGACCGGTTGCGGGCTCAGGTCGTGCTCGTCACCCAGGACCACCACGTCTTCCGCGACTCCGTGCGCGACAACCTGCTGATCGCCGAACCCACCGCCACCGACGACGACCTGCGCCGGGCGCTGGCGGCGGTGGGCGCGGACTGGGTGGCCGAGCTGCCGCGCGGCCTGGACTCGGTGGCGGGCGTGGACGTCGCCCCCGACGGCGCGCGGGCGCAGCAGCTCGCCCTCGCCCGGGTGGTGCTCGCCGACCCGCACACCCTGGTGCTCGACGAGGCGACCGCGCTGCTCGACCCCACGACCGCCCGCGCCACCGAGCGCTCGCTGGGCGCGGTGCTCGCGGGCCGCACGGTCGTGGCCATCGCCCACCGCCTCGACACCGCCCGCGACGCCGACCGGGTGGCCGTGCTGGAGGCGGGCGAACTGGTGGAGCTGGGCACCCACGACGAGCTGCTGCGCCTGGACGGCCGCTACAGCGCCCTGTGGCGCTCCTGGCACCCGCGGGCCTGAAACCCGCTCGCGGCGCCCGCCACCGGCGGTGTACACCCGTGGCCGTGTACAGCGACGACGACGTGGCCGCCCTCTACGACCTGCTCAACACCTGGGGCGCCGACGACGACTTCTTCCTGTCCGCGATCGCCGGTGCCGAGCGCGTGCTGGACGTCGGCTGCGGCACCGGACGCGTGTTGATCCGGGCGAAGGAGGCAGGTCACCCGGGCAGGCTCGTGGGCCTGGACCCGGACCGCGCGGCGCTCGCCAGGGCCCGCCGGTGCGAGGGTGTCGACTGGGTCGAGGGTCGGGCCACCGACGCCACCGGCGAGTTCGACGTCGCGATCATGACCGGCAACGCCTTCCAGTGCCTGACGACGGACGCGGACCTGCGCGACGCCCTGACCGCCATCCGCCGGGTCCTGGTCCCGGGCGGGGTGTTCGCCTTCAGCACGCGGCACCCGCAGGCCCGCGCCTGGGAGGACTGGCCGCGGCGCGCCACCCGCGTCACCGACCACCGCGGCGTGCCCGTCGTCGTCACCCACGCGGTCGACCCGCGGGGCGACGGGGTGGTCGGGCTGACCGAGACGACCGCGGCGCGGACGGGCGAGGTCCTGCGCGTCGACCACTGCGACCTGCGCTTCCTGGAGCCGGAGCGGATCGAGGAGCACCTGGTCGCCGCCGGTTTCACGGCCACGCTGCACGGCGACTGGCAGCGCGGCCCGCTGACCGCGGCCAGCACGGACGTCGTCGCCGTGGCCGTCACCGCGAGCTGACCAGGCGCCGCCCGCGGCCCGGCCCCTCGTCGGCGGCCACGAGCCAGCGGGCCGTCGGCGCCAGCGCCACCCAGGCGAGGTAGTGGTGCTCACCGGTCGACGGGTACTCGACCGGGTCGCCGTGGCGGGGCCACAGGCGCGCGTCCTCGCCCGCCGCCGCGGCGGCGACCTCGACACCGGCCACGTCGCCGCGCGCGTTGATGCTGTGGGCGACGCTGCCGGTGCGGTTGCGCGGGGTGAGGTCGACCAGGTCGCCCGCGCGCCAGCGGAAGGCGTGGATGAGGCCGTCCGCGGTGGTGGAGGTGCCCGCCACCTCGCCCGCGTCGTTGAGGTGCGGCCCGAACCCGGCGCCCGCGGTGCGGGTCCTGGTGACCCGGCCGCCGAGGGTGCCCAGGTCGGTGAGCCTGCCGCCGCGCCACAGCGCGGCCCGGTGGTGGTGGCCGTCGGGCAGGTCGAACAGCACGTCGCCGTGGGCGTTGACGCAGACCGGCTCGGGTGGCGGGCCGCCGCGCGGGGCGAGCACCGGCAGGCCGGGGCCCCAGCCGCCGAAGTGCACGCGGGTGCCGCCCGGCCCGCGCACGGCCAGGTCGCCGCGCGGGCCGATCACCGCGTGCGCGCCGGGGCCGACGCACCGCCAGCGGCCCGCGCGCCAGGTCCACACCGCCTGCTCGCCGCCGCGCACGCCCAGGACGGCGGCGGTGCCGGTGTCGGCGATGCCCAGGCCCGCGCTGCGCTCGGCCCCCGGTGGGACCAGCGGCCGGGCCCGGCCGCCGGTCCAGAGCACCGCCGCGCCCACCGCCGCGTCCGTGCCGATGACCTCGTCGTGGGCGTTGCAGCCGACCGGCGTGCCGCGGCCGAGCACCACCGGGTCGCCGTCGCGCCACACCACGGCCTGCGGGTGCCGGGCGCGCGGCCCGCGCACGTGCCCGACGACCAGGCCGGACCGGGTGATGCCGAGGGGCGCGCTGGTGCTGCCGGGCAGCGGGGTGGGCAGGGCGCGCAGGACGGGCGGGGCGGGGGCGAGCAGCGCTGGGGCGACCGGCACGGGCACTCCCCTGGGTTGACGACGAGTACCCCAATAATGCCGCTATTTGAAGTGGAGCGGTACCCGGAAGTGGGGTTTCCCCCGTCCGGCGGACACGGGGGCGACATCACGTGGGCAGCGGCGCGGCGCACGGGCCATCATGGCTGTGGGGTCGACAACCGGGAGGCGTGATGGCGTGGGGTCGGGTGGCCGGGCTGCTGGCGGTAACGGCGGGCTCCGCCGCCGCCTCGCGCGCGGCGCGGGCGGTGCGGGCGCGGCGGGCCGAGGTGGCGGCCGTGCGGCCCGAGCTGCGGACGCGGCGGGTGCTGCCGCCGCTGTCGGTCACCAACCGGTCGGTGCTGCGGTTCATGCGCAGTCGGCCCACCCAGACCTACCCGCTCCCCGCCGACGTGCGCACCCGCGTGCTGGAGTCCGACCTGACCGGGTCGGTGCTCTACGAGCGCCACGACCGCACGCGGCCGAGCCCGGCGGTGCTGTGGATCCACGGCGGCGGCACGATCATGGGCAGCCCGGCGATGAGCGAGCCGTGGTGCGCGGCGGTGGCCGACGACCTCGACGCGCTCGTGCTCAGCTCGCGCTACCGGCTCGCCCCCGAGCACCCGTTCCCCGCCGGTTTCGACGACTGCTTCGCGGCACTGGAGTGGCTGCACGCCAACGCCGCCGACCTGGGCGTCGACCCGACCCGCATCGCCGTGGGCGGCGACAGCGCGGGCGGCGGGCTGGCCGCCTCGGTGGCCCAGCGCGCCCACGACACCGGGGTGCCGGTGGCCTTCCAGTGCCTGGTCTACCCCATGGTCGACGACCGCACGGTGCTGCACCGCGAGCAGGGCGGCCGCGGCGCGTTCGTCTGGCGCCCCGCCTCCAACCGCTTCGCCTGGGAGTCCTACCTCGGCCATGAGGTCCGCGAGCACGAGGACCGCCCCTACGCCGCCGCGGCCCGCCGCAGCGACCTCACCGGCCTGCCCCCGGCCTGGATCGGCGTCGGCGACCTCGACCTGTTCTACGGCGAGGACATCGACTACGCCCACCGCCTCCGCGCCTCCGACGTCCCCTGCGACCTGCACATCGAACCCGGCATGTACCACGGCGCCGACCTCTACATGGCCACCACCGACCCCATGCGCGCCTTCCGCGCCCGCGCCATGACCGCCCTGCGCACCGCCCTCACCGGCGCCAAGACCAGCTAGCGGCGCTCCCACCGCACGAGTCGGGCACGCGGCACTCCAGGAACCTAAGTCAGTTGATTGACTTAGTTCCGGGTGGTCGGTTTGACTGGTGCCAGCCCGTGATCGCCCGGCCACCCTCCGGCGCGCACGGGGACGGTGGACGGCGAGAGGCGGGCTGGGCGTGGTGGAGACACCGGCGGGGTTGGACCTGGAGGCGCTGCGGGCGCGGTACCGGGCGGAGCGGGAGCGGCGGTTGCGCCCCGACGGCAGTGCCCAGTACCAGGGGGTGAGCGGCCGGTTCGCGGGGTTCGCGGCCGACCCGCACGCCGAGGACGCCACGCGGGAGCCCAAGGTCGACTCGGTGGACGTGCTGGTCGTCGGCGGTGGGTTCGGGGGCTTGTTGGCGGGTGCGCGGTTGCGGCAGGCCGGGGTGGGGTCCATCCGGCTGGTCGACGAGGGGGCCGACTTCGGGGGGACCTGGTACTGGAACCGGTACCCGGGCATCCACTGCGACATCGAGTCCTACGTCTACCTCCCGCTGCTGGACGAACTGGGGTACGTGCCGGAGTGGAAGTACGCGCCCGGGGAGGAGATCCGGCAGCACGCGCGGGCGATCGGGCGGCACTTCGACCTCTACCGGGACGCGCTCTTCCAGACGCGGGTCACCGGGCTGCGGTGGGTGGACGGGGCGTGGGCGGTGTCCACCGACCGGGGCGACCGGGTGCGGGCGGAGAACGTGGTGGTCTCCACCGGGACCCTCAGCACGCCGAAGCTGCCCGGCATCCCCGGGATCGAGGACTTCCAGGGGCACGTGTTCCACACCTCCCGCTGGGACTACGCCTACACCGGCGGGGACGCGAGCGGCGGGATGACGGGGCTGCGCGGGCGCAGGGTCGGGCTGATCGGCACCGGCGCCACCGCCGTCCAGGTCGTGCCGCACCTGGCCGAGGACGCCGAGCACCTGCTCGTGTTCCAGCGCACGCCCTCCACAGTGGACGTCCGGGACAACCGCCGGACGGACCCCGGCTGGGCGCGCTCGCTCAAGCCCGGCTGGGCGCGCGAGCGGCGGGAGAACTTCCTGCGCACGGTGAGCGGGGTGGGCGACGGCGAGGACCTGGTGCGGGACGGGTGGACGCGCAGCGCGCTGCTGCTGCAGAACCTGGTGCCCAGCGACGCCTTCGACGAGCTGGACCCGGCCGAGCGCGACCGGCTCGGGGAGATCGCGGACTTCCGGCAGATGGAGCACATCCGCGACCGGGTGGACTCGGTCGTCGACGACCCGCGCACCGCGGAGCTGCTCAAGCCCTGGTACCGCTACCTGTGCAAGCGGCCGACGTTCAGCGACCACTACCTGCAGGCGTTCAACCGCCCGAACGTCACCCTCGTCGACACCGCCGACCACGGCGGCGTGGAGCGGGTGACGGAGAGGTCCGTGGTCGTCGCGGGCGTGGAGTACGAAGTGGACTGCCTCATCCTCAGCACCGGCTTCCAGGTCGGCGTCTCCGGTGTCCTGTCGGGCACGCTGCCGGTGCACGGGCGGGACGGGCGCACGCTGTTCGAGCACTGGGCGACGGGCCCGCGCACCCTGCATGGCTTCTACACCCACGGCTTCCCGAACCTGTTCCTGCTCGGGCCGTTGCAGAACGCGGCGTCGGTCAACTACACGCACATCCTCGACGAGCAGGCCACGCACATCGCGGAGGTCGTCAAGCGGGCCAGGGCGGAGGGCGTGCGGGTCGTCGAGCCCACCCCCGCCAGCCAGGAGAGCTGGGCCTGCGAGGTCCAGGCGAAATCGCACGACCTGCACCGGTTCCACTCCGAGTGCACCCCGGGCTACTACAACAACGAGGGCATGCCGCGCCCGCGCCTGAGCACCTACGGCGACGGCCCCGTCGCCTTCCACGAGGTGCTGCGGCGGTGGCGGGCGGGCGACATGGCCGAGGTGCTGGGCGGCGGGCGGTGAGCCGGTTCGGCCCCGCCGAGCCCACGAGCACCCGCTGGGACGTGCGCAGGCTCAACCGCCCCAACCTGCTCTGGGGCTCCAACGGCGTGTCCTTCGGCCCGGACGGCAGGCTGTACGTGGCCGAGTACCTGGGCGCGCGCATCTGCGCGGTGGACACCGCCACCGGCGACGTCGAGGTCGTCGAGCCGGTGGAGGGGCCCGTGCGGTCGCCGGACGACCTGGCCTTCGGGGCCGACGGGTCGATGTACATCACCGACCTGGTGCCGGGCGTCGTCTGGCGCCGCTCCCCCGCGGGCGAGTACACCGTGGTGTCCGACGAGGTGGCGGTGCCCAACGGCATCACCTGCGTCGGGGACCGGCTGTTCGTCAACGAGATGCGCCCCGGCGGGCGGGTGCTGGAGCTGACCGGCGGCACGAGCACCGTGCTGGCCGACGACCTGGCCATGGGCAACGCCATGCAGCTCGGCCCGGACGGCTGGCTGTACTACCCGCACATGCTCACCGGCACCGTCCACCGCGTCCCACCGGACGGCGGCGCGGCGGAACTGGTGGTCGCCGACGTGCTGGAGCCCGTCGCCGTCCGCTTCGACCGGGGCGGGGTGCTGCACGTGCTCTCCCGCGGCGGCGCCGGGGTGGTGACCAGGGTCGACCTGTTCGGCACCGGCGGGCGCGCCCTGGTGACCAGCGGGATCGCCGGGTTGGACAACGGCGCGTTCGACGCGGAGAACCGCCTGTTCGTCTCCAGCTTCGCCAGCGGCGGCATCACCGAGCTGCACCCGGACGGGCGCACGCGGACAGTGGTGGAGCCCGGCTTCGACGGCCCGTACGGCGTCGTGGTGGACCTGGGCGGGCGGGTGCGGGTGGCCGACCACTACCGGGTCGCGGCGCCGGACGGCGCCGACGGGGTCAGCACCGAGGCGCTGTTGGTCTTCTCCCACGGGATCGCGGTGTCGCCCTCGGGCACCCTGCACCTGACCTCGCAGTTCGGGGACGTGCGCGACCACGACCCGGCCACCGGGCGTACCGAGGTGCGCGCGGCGGGGCTCGACCGCCCGACCGGGGTGGCCGTGCGGGCCGACGGCGCGCTGGTGGTGGCCGAGACCGGCGCCGGGCGGGTGCTGGTGGTCGACGCCGGGGTGTCGGTGCTGGTCGAGGGCCTGACCGCGCCCGTGGACGTGGCGGTGGACGGCGACCGCTGCTGGGTCAGCGACGAGTCGGCGGGGGCGGTGTACGAGGTCGTCGACGGCGTGGCCGTGCTGCTGGCGGACGGGCTCGGCGCGCCGCAGGGCATCGCTGTGCTCGGCGGGGACCTGCTGGTGGTCGACACCTCCGGCAAGCGGTTGCTGGCCGTGGACACCGCCACCGGCGAGGTGCGCGTCGACGCGGAGGACCTGCCGGTGGGCCTGCCCGCGGGCGTCGTGCGCGGCGACACGGGGCTGCGCTGCCACGGGATGCCGGGGATGGCGCCGCAGTTCGCGGGCCTGGCGACCGGGCCGGACGGCGCCGTGCTCCTGTCCGCCAACGGCGAGGGCACCGTCCTGCGCCTCACCCCCAGGTGACCGCGCCCGCGCCGCGCCCGTCCGGGGCGCGGCGCGGGCTCGGCGTCACAGCGCGTGCAGGCCGCCGTCGACCGAGAGCGTCACGCCCGTGACGTAGGAGGACCGGTCGCTGAGCAGCCACGCGGCGGCGTGCGCGACCTCCTCGGGGGTGCCCGCGCGCCCCAGCGGGGTCCTGGCCCGCACGTCGTCGAGGACGCCGGGGGTGCTCGCCTCCCACTCCAGCAGCATCTCGGTCAGGATGGGCCCGGGGGCCACGCCGTTGACCCGGATGCCCTCGGCCGCGTAGGTCAGCGCGGCGGACTCGGTGAGGCTGTTGACACCCCGCTTCATCGCCCCGTACGCGGGCAGCACCGGGTTGCCGACGAGGCTGCCGATGCTGGAGGTGTTGACGATCGCGCCCGAGCCCGACGTGGCCCGGATCGCCTTCACCTCGGCCACCATCGCCAGCCACTGGCCGCGCAGGTTCACCGCGTACACCCGGTCGAACTCGGCCGGGTCGAGGCCGTCCATGGGCCCCGGCGGCTGACCGGTGGCACCGTTGTTGAACGCGCCGTCGAGCTTGCCGAACCGGTCGGTGGTGGCCAGCACAGCGGCGGCGACGCTGTCCTGGTCGGCCAGGTCGCAGACAGCGGTGTGCGCTTGCCCGCCCGCGGCGGTGATGTCCTCGGCGACGGCCTTGAGCTGGTCCTCCGAGCGCGCGGCCAGCACGACCTGGGCGCCCTCGGCGGCGAACAGCCTGGCGGCCGCCGCACCGATCCCCCGGCCCGCGCCGGTCACCAGGATCGTCTTGCCGGTCAACAGGTTCTCGTGTTCCATGTCTCCACGCTGCGCCCCCGCGCCCACCGCAACCAGGTACGCGCTGTACCCGGATGAGCCCGACCGGCCAGCGCATACTGGGGGTGTGGACGCACCCGAGCTCGGCAGGTTCCTGCGCAGCCGCCGCGAGGCGATCTCCCCCGCGGACGTCGGCCTGCCCGCGGGCACCCGCAGGCGCACCCCCGGACTGCGCCGCGAGGAGGTGGCCCGGTTGGCGTTCATCTCCACCGAGCACTACACCCGGCTGGAGCAGGCGCGCGGCAGCGGCCCCTCCCGCGAGGTGGTGGCGGCCCTGGCCCGCGCCCTGCGCCTGTCGGACACCGAGCGCGAACACCTGCACCGGCTGGCGGGCGTGGCGGCCACCCCCGCGTCCGCGCCGAACCGGGAGGTGCGCCAGTCGATCCGCGACCTGGTCGACCGGCTGCCGGGGGCGGCGGTGATCGTGCTCTCCGCGCTGTCGGAGGTCATCGCCTGGAACGACCTCGCCGCCGCCCTGCTCACCGACTTCTCGGCGCTCACCCGCCGCGAGCGCAACCTGCTGGTGCGCACCTTCCTCGACGAGGGCATCGCCTGGACGACCGACACCGAGGAGTTCGGCCGGGCCGCGGCGCGCGACCTGCGCACCCGGGCCGCCCGCTACCCCGACGACCCCGAGACCGCGGCGCTGGTGCGGGAGCTGCGGGCGGGCAGCGCGGAGTTCGAGCGGCTGTGGGCGGAGAACTCGGTCGAGGTCCGGCCCGCGATGGTGAAGACGGTGCTCAACGACCGGGTGGGGCCGCTGCGCCTCAACTGCGACGTGCTCGACATCGCCGACCGGGACCAGCGGGTGGTCGTCTACACGGCGGAGCCGGGGTCGCGGGAGGCGGAGGCGTTGGAGCTGCTGTCGGTGCTGGGCACGCAGCGGATGGACACGCGCGGGTGATCAGCGTGCTGCTCTGCCTCCGCCGCGCGGGGCTCTGAACAAGCGGGGGCTCGGGTGGGTGGCCCGGTTGGGTGAATCCGCTTCTTTGTTGGGGCTGGGAGGTCAGGGGGTTAGGCGGGAGACGGCGGTGGCGATGGCTTGGTCCAGGGCGGTGGTGGGGAGCAGGCGGGTGAGGCGGCTGAGGGGCATGCCGCCTGCCAGTTCTCGCAGGGGCATGCCTGACAGGGGGCCGCCGTTGCTGGTCAAGGGGGCCAGGGCTTCTTCCAGGAGGCGGGCGCCTTCAGGGTGGGCGAACCACTGGGCGATGGTGGAATCGGCGGTCAGGGGGATGCGGGAACCGTCGCCGGGCACGGGGACCGTGGTGGTGGTGCGGAGGTCTCGGGAGGAGGCGCCGACCGCGACGTGGTAGTCGCCGCCTTCGATGGCCCACTGGGTGAGGGTGGGGTCCCAGAAGGCGAGGTCGCGGCGGGGGACGTGGAGCAGGACCTCGACCGTCTGGGCCCGGGCCAGTTCGACGACCTCGAAGGCCTTCAGCTCTCGGGGGGCGCGGCGCACGCGGGAGGTGGGGAGGCTGAGGTAGAGCTGGACGACCTCGTGGCCGGCGCGGTCGCCGGTGTTGGTGATGGGGACGCGGACGTCGATGCCGTTCTCGTCGGCTGTGGCGGTGGCTTGGCCGTAGGTGAAGGTGGTGTAGGACAGGCCGAAGCCGAAGGGGTAGGCCACGTCCTGCTCGCGGGCGTCGAAGCCGCGGTAGCCGACGTGGATGCCTTCTCCGTAGCGCACGTGGCCCGCTTCGCCCGGGAAGTCCAAGTAGGACGGGTGGTCCGCGAGGCGGTGCGGGATCGTCTCCGCGAGCCTGCCGGACGGGTTCACGGTGCCGAACAGGACGTCGGCGGTGGCGGAACCGCCCGCTTGGCCGAGCAGCCAGGCTTCGACGAGCGCGGGCACGGTGGTGTCCCAGGGGGTGCGCAGCACGCCGCCGTTGGACAGCACGACGACCGTGCGCGGGTTGGCTGCGACGACGTGCTCCAGCAGCTCCAGGTGGGTGGCGGGCAGGTCGATGTCGGTGCGGTCGGCGCCCTCGGTCTCCTGGTCGGTGCCGACGAACAGGACCGCGACGTCGGCCGCGGCGGCGACCCGGGCCGCCTCCGCCACCGAGGCGCCCTCGCCGTAGCCGGGGGCGAAGGTGACCGGCGCGCTCGTGGCGGCGGTGATGGCCGCCAGCGCGTCGTCCAGCCGGGTCGGGGTGATCAGGGAGCTGCCGCCGCCCTGGTAGCGGGGGGTGCGGGCGAACTCCCCGATGACGGCGATCGACTGGCCCGCGGTGGCCAGCGGCAGCAGGCCGCCCTCGTTCTTGAGCAGCACGATCGCCCGCCCGGCGATCTCCCGGGCGAGGGCGTGGTGGGCGTCGGCGTCGAAGGTCTCGCCCGGGTCGGCGGGGGCGGCCCGCTCCGCGAGCGCGCGCACCCGCTGCGCCGAGGTGGCCAGCAGCTCGGGGTCGAGGTCGCCGTCCGCCACCGCGCGCACCAGGTCCGCGTCGCCGCGCGGGTCGGGTCCGGGCATGGTGAGGTCGAGGCCCGCGGCGACCGAGGCCACCCGGTCGACCACCGCGCCCCAGTCGGACACGACGAGCCCGTCGAAGCCCCACTCGCCGCGCAGCACGTCGGTCAGCAGCCAGCGGTTGTTCGCCGCGTGCACCCCGTTGACCCGGTTGTAGGAGCACATCACCGTCCACGGCCGGGCCGTGCGCACCACGCGCTCGAAGCCGCTGAGGTACAGCTCCCGCAGCGTGCGCTCGTCCACGTCCGCGCTGATGGTCATGCGGTCGGTCTCCTGGCTGTTGACCGCGAAGTGCTTCAGCGAGGCCCCGACGCCCTCGCCCTGCACCCCCAGCACCCACTCGGCGGCCAGCGCGCCGGTGAGCAGCGGGTCCTCGGAGAAGTACTCGAAGTTGCGGCCGTTGAGCGGGCTGCGCTTGAGGTTGATCCCCGGGCCGAGCAGCACCCCGACGCCCAGCGCCCGCGCCTCCGCGCCCAGCGCCGCGCCCATCCGCCGCAGCAGAGACCGGTCCCAGGTCGAGGCGGTGGCCACCGCGGGCGGGAAGCAGGTGGCGGCGCTGCCGGTGAGCAGGCTGGCGCCCCCCGCCTGCTTGCGCACCCCGTGCGGGCCGTCGGTGAGCACGACCGCGGGGACGTCGCCCACCGCCGCCGTCGCCCAGAAGCCGCTGCCGCTGGTCAGCTCCGCGTCCTCGACCGGACCCACCACCGCCCACCACCCTTACCTAGTACCTAGTAGGTAATCAGCAGCGCTAAGGTATCCCCGCCAGGGCACCTCGGCAACCGACGGGAGGGTGGCGTGGCGGCGGCACCGACCGGGCGCAGGCGCGACCGCACCAGGCTGCCCGCGGCCGAGCGGCGCGCGCAGATCCTCGCCGTGGCCACCCGGCTGATCGGTGAGCGCGGCTACTGGGCCCTGTCGCTGCAGGACGTCGCCGACGAGTGCGGGCTGACCGTGCCGGGGCTGCTGCACCACGTGCCGTCGAAGGACGCGCTGCTCGTCGCCGTGCTGGGCCACCGCGACGAGCGCGACGCCGAGTCGCTGGCCCGCGAGCTGGGCGGGCCGGTGGCCGACGCCGACCTGGAGCGGGTGTGCGCGGCGCTGGTGCGGCGCAACGCCACCCAGCCCGAGATCGTCCGCCTGTTCGCCGTGCTGGAGGTCGAGTCGCTGACCCCCGGCCACCCCGCGCACGACTACTTCCGGCACCGCCAGCGCGAGACGCTGCGGGTGCTGGCGTCGCTGGCGCGCGGGCACCCCGACCCGGCGCGGCTGGCGCTGCAGGTGGTCTCGGCGATGGACGGCCTGCAGGTCCAGTGGCTGCGCGACCCCGGCGACGGCCCGCGCTGCGACCTGGTCGCGGAGTGGGACGCGCTGGCCGCCCGCCTGTTCGCGGATCGGACGTGAGCTCGGTTCACCCCGGGTCGCTGGGTAAGTTGGGGGGCATGAGCGACGGCGCCGGTGCGGGCGAGGACCACGACGACCCGGTGTCCAGGCTGCGCGAGCTGGTGCGCGTGCCCACCGTGAGCCACCCCGACCACCGCGACGAGGCGGCGTTCGACCGGTTCCTCGACCTGCTCGCCCGGCTCTTCCCGCTGCTGCACTCGGCGCTGGAGCTGACCAGGGTCGGCGGGCACGGGCTGCTGTTCCGCTGGGCGGGCACCGGCGGCGGCGACCCGGTGGTGCTCATGGCGCACACCGACGTCGTCCCGGTCGCGGGCCGCTGGACGCACCCGCCGTTCGACGCCCACACCGAGGACGGCTGGGTCTGGGGCCGCGGCACCCTCGACGACAAGGGCCCGCTCGGCGCGATCTGCGAGGCGGTCGAGGCGCTGCTGGCCGACGGGTTCACCCCCGCCCGCGACGTGTGGCTGAGCTTCGGCTGCGACGAGGAGGTCTTCGGCAGCGGCGCGGAGGCCGCGGTGGCGGAGCTCTCGGCGCGCGGCGTGCGGCCCTGGTTCGTCCTCGACGAGGGCGGCGCCGTCGCCGCCGAGGCGCTGCCCGGCCTGTCCCGGCCGCTGGCGGTGATCGGGGTGACGGAGAAGGGCACCACCTCGCTGAGGCTGACGGCCACCGGCAAGGGCGGGCACGCCTCCACCCCGGCCCGCAACGGCCCCACCGCCCGCATCGCCAGGGCGATCTCGCGGCTGGAGCGCACCCCGCTGCCGCCGCGGCTGCCGGAGGTGACGCTGCGCCTGTTCGGCGACCTCGCCCCGCTGGTGGCGCCCCCGCTGCGCCCGGTGCTGGCCGCGGCGTCGCGGCTGCCGCGCCTGGTGACCAGGGCGCTGATCGCCGCGGGCCCGGAGACGACCGCCCTGGCCCGCACCACGATCGCCGTCACGACCCTGTCCGGCAGCCCGGCGATCAACGTCGTTGCCGCCACCGCCACCGCCGGGCTCAACATCCGGGTGATGCCCGGCGACACCGTGGCCGAGGTCGTCGCCCACGTCCGCCGCGTCGTCGGCCCGGGGATCGAGGTGGAGGTCCTCCAGGCCAACGAGGCCTCCCCCGTCTCCCCCCACCGCGGCGACCCGGCGTTCGACCTGCTGGGCCGCGCGATCACCGCCGTGTTCCCGGACGCCACCCCGATGCCCTACGTGATGATGGCCGCCACCGACTCCCGCCACTTCACGACCCTGTGCGACCGGGTCTACCGGTTCGCGCCCCTGCGCATGTCCAAGGCCCAGCGCGAATCCATCCACGCCGCCGACGAGCGCGTCGAGACCTCCGCCTACCTCGACGGCATCCGCTGGTTCCGCCTGCTGCTCACCACCCTGCCCGCCTAGCGGGTCGTCGGGCGTGGGACCAGCGCCCGCCGGTCAGTCCTCCTCCCGCTCGGCGGGCAGCTCGCCGGAGCGGACGGCGGCGGCGAGGTCCTCGTGGTCGGCCTCGGTGCGGTCGGCGTAGGCGACCGCGTAGCCCGCCACCGCGTCGTCGAGGTCCTTGCCGCAGTAGCCGTCGAGGACGCGCGGGTCCATGGAGCGGGTGTGCGCGCGGGCGAGCAGGGCGCCGGAGAGGCGGCCGTAGTCGTCGAGGTGGCCCGCGCCGAGGGTGGTGGCGTCGATCTCGCCCTTGCGGTTGCGGAACTGGCGGACGATGTAGTGCCGGTCGCGCACGGTCGTCCAGCCGAGCAGGATGTCGGTCTCGGCCTGCACCAGGCGGGCGCCGTGCACGATCCGCTTGCCCTCGTGCTTGGCGGGCCCGTGCCCGAGCGCCGCGGCCACCGCCGAGCCCGGCGCCTCCTTCACCTGGAGCACCAGCGCCTCGTCGCCGTTGCCGCGCAGCAGCACCAGGTAGTTGCGGAAGCCGACGCTGCCGGTGCCCACCACGCGGTGCGCCACGTCCGACACCGCGTAGCGGGCCAGCAGGTTGCGCCGCGACTCGCGCAGCGACTCGGCGTACTCCGGCAGCGCCGCCACCACGTCGTCGGCCACGTCCGGCGGCACCGCGGCCAGCACCGGCGGGTCGGGGACGAACCGCAGCCGGGCGTCCTGGTCCGGGCGCGCCCACCGGGCCACCACCCGGGAACTGGTGTTGCGGCCCGCCTTGCGCGCCGCCTCCTCGAAGTCGTCGATGAGCGCGTGCGCGCGGGCGCCGTGCAGCACCGACTCGTCGCCCAGGGCGCCCCACGACTCCAGGAACGGCTGCTCGGCGAGGGTCTTCATCGTCTTGCGGTAGGAGCGCACCACGTCCTCGGCGGCGTCGCGGCACGCCTTCTCCCCCACCCCACCCTCGCGGCCCGCGAGCACCAGGCTCGTCGCCAACCGCTTGAGGTCCCACTCCCACGGGCCGGTGGTGGTCTCGTCGAAGTCGTTGATGTCCATGACCACCCGGCCCTCGGGCGTGCCGAACAGCCCGAAGTTGGCCGCGTGCGCGTCGCCGCAGATCTGCCCCTCGACCCCGGTGCGCGCGCCCGCCGCCAGGTCCTCGGCCATCAGCCCGGCCGACCCGCGGAAGAACGCGAACGGCGAGGCCACCATCCGCCCGACGCGCAGCGGCACGAGGTCGGGGTGGCGCCCGGCGTTGCTCGCCCGCACGAACCCCACCGCCGAGGGCCGGTCCGCGGCCGTGGAGACCACGCCCTGCTCGGCGTGCGGCACCACCTCCCGCAGCGAGCGGCCGTGCGCCTCGGCGGCCTCGGGGTCCTGCCAGGTCGCCAGGGCCTCGCGGACGTGCCTGCGCGTCTTGTCACCCATGGCGCGCATTGTGGACCCACCGGGGCGCCCGGCGGCAAGGGGTCACCAGGTGAGGACGGACACCGAGAACAAACGGAACACAACGGCTCCGCGGAGCCCGGCACGCACCCGTCGGGTGGGTCAGACCAGGTGCAGGCGGCGGGCCATGTCCGAGGTGAAGACGCCCTCGGGGTCGGCCTCCGCGCGGGTCTTCTGCCACTCCCCCAGGCGGGGGTACATCCGGTGGATGGTGTCGGGGGTGGTGATGGCGTCCTTGGCGAAGTACAGGCGCCCACCCGCGTCCAGGACCATCTCGTCCAGGGTCGCGCAGAAGCCCTGGAGGCCGGGGCTGACGGGGAAGTCGAGGCTGAGCATGAAGCCGGGGTGCGGCCAGGACAGCGGGGCGGGGTTGCTCTCGCCCATGCGCTTGAAGACGTTGAGGAACGACCAGTGGCCGGAGGCGACGATGGTGCGGACGATCTCGGCGAGCTTGGCCTCGGCGCCGTAGGGGGCGGAGAACTGGTACTGGATGAAGCCGCGGCGGCCGTAGGCGCGGTTCCACTCCCCCAGCAGGTCGAGCGGGTGGTAGAACTGCGTGAGGTTCTGCACCCGGCCGCGGGCGTGCTTGGGGTAGATCCGGTGCGACAGCTCGGCGGCGGTGCGGATGGTGAGCTTGTTGACCATGCCGTTCGGGAAGACGTCCGGCACGGTGAACAGCTGCGGGGCGTCGAACCGCAGCGGGTCCCTGCGCAGCTTCGGGGGCAGTTCGTCGCGCTTGGCGAGGCTGCCGCGGGTGAAGCCCGCCCGGCCCAGGTGGGGGCCGGTGGTGATGGTGTCGAGGACCGACATCGAGTAGTCGTAGCCGTCGTCGGAGCCGTTGGTGAGCAGCTCCATCGTCTCGTCGAGGCTGCTGGTGCGGTCGTTGTCGGCGATGAAGTAGGCCGTCTCGGTCTTCTTCATCCGCACCTTGGCCCGCAGCACGACCCCGGTGAGGCCGATTCCGCCCACGGTGGCCCAGAACAGCGGGCTCTCCGGGGTGAGGGTGCGCACCTCGCCGTCGGCGGTGAGCAGGTCCAGCGACACCACGTGGTTGCCGAAGCTGCCCGCGGTGTGGTGGTTCTTGCCGTGGATGTCGCACCCGATGGCCCCGCCCACGGTGACCTGGCGGGTGCCGGGCAGCACCGGGATCCACAGGCCGTGGCGGAGCACCGCGCGCAGCAGGGCGTCCAGGCTCACCCCGGCGTCGACGTCGGCGATGCCGGAGTCCGGGTCGATGGAGTGGATCCGGTCGAACGGGGTCATGTCGATGACGGTGCCGCCCGCGTTCAGGGCGGTGTCGCCGTAGCTGCGGCCCAGGCCGCGGGCGATGACCCCGCGCGGGCCCGCGGCGCGCACGGCGGCCCGCACGACGTCGACGTCGGCGGTGGACACCACCCGGGAGGTGCTGCGGATGGCCCGCCCCCACCCCGTGAGCTCGCGCCGCTCCCCCACCGCACCCGTCGTCGCCGTCATGGCCCCAGGTTATCGACGCCCCCGCGGCGGGCCGCCACCGGACCGGTCGGCCCCGGAGAGCTCGGTCGCGGCCAGCGCGCCCAGCAGGGCGAGGTTGTGCGCGGAGGGTGAGCCGGGTTCGGCGTGGTAGACGATGAGCTGCTGGCCGGGCGCGGCGCGCACGTCGAAGGTCTGCATGTGCAGGTGCAGGTCGCCCACCTCCGGGTGCACCAGGTGCTTGCGCTCGACGGTCTTGCCCCGGGCGGTGTGCCGCGACCACAGCCGCGCGAACTCCGGGCTCCGGTCGAGCATCCCGGTCAGCAGGGCGCGCAGGCGCGGGTGGTCGGGCGCCTCGCCGTGCGCCATCCGCAGGCCCGCGACGGAGTTGGCGGCGATGGTGTCCCAGTCCGCGTAGAAGGAGCGGCCCGCCGGGTCGAGGAACACCTTGTGCACGAGGTTGGTCTCGCCCGCGGGCCCGAACAGCGCGGTGCCGAGCTGGTTGGCGGCGAGGACGTCGTAGGCGCGCCCGAGCACGAGCGCGGGCTGGTTCGGCCAGGCGTCCATCAGCGCCACCAGCTCCGGGGAGACCCGCTCGACCGAGGCGGCCCGCGGGCGCGGGGTGACGCCCGCGAGGTGCATCAGGTGCAGCCGGGCGTCGTCGTCGAGCTCCAGGACCGCGGCGAGCGCGTCGAGCACCTGCACCGAGGGGTTGCGCTCGCGGCCCTGCTCCAGGCGCACGTAGTAGTCGGCGCTGACACCGGCGAGGGTCGCGACCTCCTCGCGCCGCAGGCCCGGGACCCGCCGCACCCCGGTGGTGGGCAGCCCGACCTGCTCCGGGGACACGCGGGCCCGCAGGTTGCGCAGGTAGTCGCCGAGCGGGGTGGTGGCCATGCGCTCGATCCTAGGTCGATCCGCCCGCCCCAGCCTGGGTGCGCGACACCCAGGCTGGGGCCACCGCTCAATACTGGGCGACCTCGGCCTGCACCCGCTTCCAGTACCCCACCGCGAGGTCGACCACCAGGAACACCAGCAGCGAGACGCCGAAGACCGGCATCGCCCAGGCCAGCGCGGCGAACACCAGCACCAGCGGCACCAGCACCGCGGGCGGCACCTGCCGCCAGGCCCCGCGCCGGGGCGCCCTGCCCCACGCCCGGCCCCGGGTGGGCCGCCGCAGCCACCACATCCGGTACCCGTACCCGACGAGGGCGACCAGACCCAGCCCGAACAGGGTCAGCAGGACCTGGTTGGGCCAGCCGAACAGCAGGCCCATGTGCCCGTCGATGCCCCACCGGGTGAGCTTGGCCATCAGCGGGTAGTCGGCGAAGCGCAGCGTGTCGGTGACCTCCCCGGTGGCCGGGTCCACCGCCATCGAGTCCAGCCGGTTCGGCAGCCCCCGGCCCACCTGGTTGACCACGTAGCCCTTGCCCGGCTCGGCCGGGACGACGATCTCCACCGGGTCGGCCAGCCCCGCGCGCTGGGTGGCGTCGCGCACCGCCTGCAAGCCCACGTCCGCCCCGGCCGGGCTGGGCGGCACCGCCGAGGACACCGACGGCGTCGACCAGGACAGCGCCTCCCGCAGCGCCCCGATGTTCTCCCCCGCGTACCCCGACCAGGTCAGACCGGTCGCGGAGAGGATGAACAGGCCAACCGCGGCCCACACCCCGACAGCGCCCTTGGTGCGCAGCGCGCGGGTGCGCCGGACCGGCTTGCTCGGCTCAGCACCCGCCGCCGCCGCGAACGTCTTCCGCCGGGCCCGGCGGTTGCTGAACCACAGCACCAACCCGAGGGTCACCACCACCCACAGCCAACTGGCGGCCAACTCGCTGTAGAGCCTGCCCGGCTCCCCCAGGTGCAGGTTCCGGTGCAGCACGTCGATCCACGCCCGCAGCGGCATCGCCTGCCCGGACCCGTAGGTCTCCAGGTCACCCCGGACCCCACCGGTGTGCGGGTCCACGAACACCGTGTGCCGGAAGCTGGGCTCGTCACCGGGCCGGGTGTAGATCACCTGCGTCGTGTCGGTCCCGGTCGGCGCCGGGCGCACCGACTTGACCACCCCGTCGGCCGGGATGACCGCCCGAGCGGCGTCGACCTGCCGGTCCAGCGGCAACGAGGTCGGCGCGTCGACCACGTGCAGCTCCTGGTCGTACACCGCCCGCTCCAGGTTCGGCGCGTAGATGTAGGCGATCCCGGTCAACGCGGCGATGAGCAGGAAGGGCCCGATGAACACCCCCGCGTAGAAGTGCAGGCGCATCAGCAGTGGCCGAACCGCGGTCCAACCGGTGGGCCGCGACTTGTCCGCAGCCGTGGACGCGGCGTCGCGGGTGGCGGTGGGGGGAGTCCCGCGCTCGTCGATGGACATGCCGCTCCTCTCGTCAGTGGGGCGCGCTAGCTGTCGGCCAGACCCCCGCCCGAGTTCCCCGGAACCGCCCAACATGTCCGAGATGACAACGCGCCCGGGGTGGGGTGTTGGGCTCGTGCCGAACCCGCGTTGCAGCTCGGCGCGGTGTCCAGTAGGGACGGAAGACCCTTGCGATCGGCGCGGGATTGTGCTGCATGGTTGCCTCGCCTTCAGCATCGGGACTGGATGACACCCGACCAAGATCACCACATCGAGCACCCCCGCAGCCGGGCCGCCGGACCCGTAAGCGGTTGCGCCGCAGCCAAGAAGGAAAACCGGACGGGCACGCTGTCTGGCGCCATGAGCCAGCCGGCCGAGTTGTCCACAGGACCACCGCCGGGGTCGAGTTTCGTCGTCCCCCGCCGGTAATGTTGAAAACAGGGGTCCCCTTGCCCGGGCTACCCCCGCGCCAGCCTGGGTCACAGTGCCACGAGAAGTCACCAAGGCGACCACCCCCACACGCCGAGCCCGGACAGCAGGCACTGCCCGGTTGGGTGGATCCGCTTGGTCGGGGGAGGCGATCATGTGCTACCCAACGGGACGGGCGGGCATCTTTTCAGCCCGCCTTTTCCCCGCCCGACAGCACATGATCGCCGTAGGGACCCCGACCAAGCGGATCCACCCAACCGGGCCCACCACCCCAACCCCCCGCTCTTCAAGAGCCCCGCGCAGCGGAGAACCGGCGCAGCCGGCAAGAGCACCGCGCAGCGGAAAGCAGAGCGCAGCGGAAGGAAAGGGTCAGCCGGCGAGGCGGATGGACAGGTCAGCGCGCGGACCGACGGCTGCGCGAACCTCAGTGCCCCGGCTGGTGGTCACCACCCGGTACGGCACCGGCTTGCCGCCGACGGTCACGGCCGCGACCCGCTTCCCCTCCGGCAGCACGGCCCCCACCACGACATCGGCTCGCACCCGTTCCACCGATGCGCGCACCCGCAGCACCTGCCCGGTCAGTTCGGCGGACACCGACGCGGACCCCTTGCCCAGCAGGATGTTCTCGCCCGCCACCCGCGTCTGCCCCGCAGGGATCTGGGGCACCACGGACAGCGTGCGCCTGCCCAGGTCGGGGTCGATGCCCAACTGCTGGTGGACCACCGGCCACAGCACGCCGTAGGTGCCCCAGGCCTGGAGGACCATCGAGCGGTCGGTGAAGGGGCGGTCGATGTTGGCGGTGAAGTCGGGGGACGGGGCGATCTCGGGCATGGCGCCCGGCTTCTCCCAGACCCGGTTGTCCAGTTGGATGCGGGCGTTGCCGGTGGTGTAGGCGCGTTGCTGGGACAGGCGGCCGTAGTTCCCCTCCGCGACGGCCATGATGGCGGTGTTGAGGGAGAAGGTGGAGCGTTCGCTCGGGACCTGGGACACGGCGTTGTCGCAGGAGGGGCCGGGGTTGCCGGTGGTGGTCGGGCCGCTGCCGGTGTGGTAGAGGCCGAATTCGCCGGTGTAGCAGGGCTTCTCGCGCTGGGTGAGCGCGGCGAGGGCGTGGTCGCGCTGGGCGAGGGGGCCGGTGGGGAGGTCGGCCTCCATCGGGGTGACGCCGGTCCAGTGGCGTTGGAAGATGCGGGTGTTGTCGTTGCCGCCCGCGTCCGGGAGGTCGATGGAGTCGGCGTAGGCGTTGGTGCCTGCGCCGTTCCACCACTGGGCCTCGAAGCGGGACTGGAGGTCGTCGGCCTTGGTTGTGGCCCAGCGGGCGACCTCGCGGTCGGCCTTGCTGGTGGCCAGGTCGGCGAGGTCTCGCAAGCCGCGGATGTAGTAGACGGTGTTGTCCAGCTTCTCTTCGCCCATGCCGGCGCGCTCGACGTTGCCCAGGCCCTCGGGCCAGCCGTCGCCGTCGGTGTCGAGGGTGCGGTCGACGTACCGGAGGGCGCGGACGGCGGCGTCGTAGAACTCGTCGCGGACGGAGTCGTCGCCGGTCCAGCGCCAGAGCAGGGCCACGGTGCTGGGGAACTTGGCGGTCTCGTCGGTGTTGCCCGGGTCGGCGTTGGTGCCGAAGTAGACGTCGCCGGTGGAGACGACCTCGTGGACGACCTTGCCGCTGCGCCGGTTCACCAGGTCGCTGACGTCGCGCAGGGCGCGCAGGTGGGCGCGCACGGAGTCGAAGTCGCCTGCCGCGACGGCCGCGTGGGCGCTGTACTCGCCATCGGTGGCGAACAGCCACGGGTAGTCCGGGAAGCCCGCGCCGATCCACCGCGCGCGGGCGACGGTGCCCACCGGAGCCGGGTAGGCGGTGCCCGCGTTGACCTCGCGGACGCGCAGGTCGCGCGCCTCCTGCACGGAGTCGGCCAGGTTCTGCTTGCTCCACTCGACGCTGCTCTGGAGCAGCCGGTCGCCGGGCAGGTCGACCCGGGTGCGGGCGGCCACGGCGCGGCGGGCGTCGAGCTTGGCGGCGAACGCCCCGGCGGGGTCGGCCAGGGCGGCGCGCTGCTGCGAGCGGGCCGCCGCGAGCCCCTGCTCCGAGCCCGACACCGCGAACCACAGCGTCGTGGGCCGGTTGGCGGACAGCTCGACCCGGTACTCCAGGCCGCCGCCCGCGCCCTTGCCGCCCGCGGAGTCGTCGCACCGGTAGGGCGCGTCGCCCGTGGCGGGGCAGAGCACCGGCGGGTCCTGCGGGCCGCGGTGGGTGCCGCCCGCGCGCACGCCCGACGGGGCGCGGGTGCCGCTGACGACGGCGGCGTAGTCGTGGTCGGCGGACTGCTCGCGGAAGGTGAGGCCGGTGCGGTCGCCGGACACCGAGTCCGGCAGGTCGCGCTCGGTGGACGTGGGCGTGGTGCCAGTCCAGGGGTACGCGGGCATGAGGTCGGAGTGGGCGTCCACCGCCAGGGTGACGGTGCGGCTGCGCGGCGCCCGCAGCGTCACGCCGATGACGGCGGACTGGAGCCCGTCGGGGACGAACTGCACCCGTTCGGCGGTCACCCCGCCCGGGGCCTGGTAGCGGAACCGCTCGTACCCGGCCCCGCTGGCGTACTCGGTGGCCGACCCCCCGGCCAACCACGAGCCGTCGACGCCGAACCAGAGGCCGTCGAGCAGCTTGACCGGCGGGGCCCAGAACCCGCCCATCTCACCGCGGGTGTGGAACCCGGACGCCGGGTAGGCGCCGGAGGCGTCCCCCTGCACGAACAGCCGGTCGCCCACCACGAGCGACCGGCGGTCGGCCAGGCGGGCCCGCTCGGTGGTCTCCGGCAGCGGGGTGCGCAGCGAGGGGTCGAGGAAGACGCCTGGGGCGGCGTCCGCGGGAGTGCTCAGCAGACCGGTGGCGAGGAGGACTGCGACGAGGCCTCCCGCGCGCAGGGGTGCACGACGGCTCATGGGTGGGGACCTTCCCGGACAGCGGTGTCGAGGACCGGTTTGTCCAGACCACCCTAGGTCTTTTCGCGCATCCCGCCACCCGGTGCGGTCCCCGGCTCCCAGGGAGGCCCGACACCACGACGGACGAACCCCCACCGCCTCCGGTGGCGGGGCGCCGCCCGGCCCGACGACGGGCGGCGCCCCCTCGGTTCAGCCGACCGCGTCCGGCAGCCCGAGCCAGGTGGCAGGCGCGTCAGTCACCTCGTGCCACTGCCCGCCCACCTCGGTGGTGTAGCGGTAGGACGCGGTGCCGTCCCGCCAGTCGCTGCCCAGCACGAGCCGCACGTCGAGGTTGGACGGGATGACCGGCCCGATCCCCCCGTGCGGCGGCCAGTGCACCACCGGGTACCCGGTCAGCGACACGACGACCAGCGTGCCGCCGTGGGTGACGACGGTGTGGAACGAGCCGGAGACCTGGTCCACCACGTCCAGCGGCGGGCTGATCGCCTGGCTCAGCCGGGCGTGCCCGGTGACCGAGGTCGGCGGCGTGCTGAGCATGCCGAGGTCCAGGCGCAGCAGGGGTGCGCCCGGGAGCTTGGTGCCGATCTCCCACCTGCCCACGAGGGCGAGCTGGGTGGCCCCGCTGGAGCCCACGGCGTTGTCGACGACTGCACTCATGCTGTTCCCTCACTCATGGTGTTCCCTCACTCAGGGTGTTCCGCTTGGCGGTGCTCGGACCCGGGCCCGCACCGGCCGTGCACGACCGACGACCCGGTGCCACCACCATGGCACCACCCCGACGCGGCGACCAGCACTTCCACCTCTCCCGGTACGACTGCGCGGTAGCCGTAACACCCCAGTTCCCCCAAGCGATCCGCCGCGGTCGAGACCGGACTGTCCCATGTGGATCACCCGCTCCCGCGGCCGCGGGTCCCGCCCGACGAGTGGGCACTCGGACTCGGTGTTGGTGCGCCCGCCTGATTTTCGATCCGTGTGGGTGAGCGCGTCCCCCTATGGTGGGTAGTCGTCGACTGGAGGGGGCGGTTCGGGTGCCGAGCATCCTGATCTCGGGGGCCAGCATCGCGGGTCCGGCGCTGGCGCACTGGCTCGGTGCGCGCGGCTGGGCGACCACGGTGGTCGAGCGGTTCGACCGCGTGCGGGACGAGGGCCAGAACATCGACGTGCGCGGGGTGGGGCGCGAGGTGCTGCGGCGCATGGGCGTGGAGGAGGCGGTGCGCGCGGAGCACACCACCGAGCTGGGCCTGCGGTTCGTCGACGAGCGGGGTGCGGCCGTGGCGGAGTTCCCGGCGGCGCAGGGGGATGGGCGTGACAGCGCGACCGCCGAGCTGGAGATCCTGCGGGGGCGGCTGTCGGCGGTGCTGCACGCGCACACCCCGGGCACCGAGTACGTGTTCGGGGACCAGATCACCAGCCTCGACCAGGACGAGGACGGCGTGACCGCGGGGTTCGCCTCGGGTGGGCGCCGCCGGTTCGACGTGGTGGCCATCGCGGAGGGCCTGCACTCGCGCACCCGCCGGTTGGCCTTCCCCGGTGACCACGTCCGCGAACTCGACATGTACGCGGCGTACCTGACGATCCCGCGGACCGCCGACGACGACCGCTGGTGGTACTGGCACCAGTGCGGGCGCCGCCGGAGCGCGATGCTGCGGCCGGACAACCTCGGCACCACGCGGGCGATGTTGTTCTTCCTGTCGGAGACCCGCGGGCTCGACGACCTCGACCCGTCCGCCCGCACCCACGTCCTGCGCCGCACGTTCGCCGACGCGCGGTGGGAGGTCCCGCGCATCCTCGACGCCCTCGACAGCGCTCCGACCTACTTCGAGTCCGTGGGGCAGGCCCGGCTGCCGAGGTGGAGCGACAACCGCGTGGTCCTGGTGGGCGACGCCGCGCACTGCGCCAGCCCCATCAGCGGCATGAGCACCACCCTGGCGCTGACCGGCGCGTACGTCCTCGGCAACGAACTCGCCACCGCCCCCGACCACCGCACCGCGCTGGCCAACTACGAACGCCTGCTGCGCCCGTTCGTCGACCGGGCCCAGAAGCTGCCGCCCGGCACGCCACGCCTGGCCAACCCGCAGGGCAGGAGGGAGCTGACGGCCCTGCGCGGAGCCCTGCGGCTCGTCGCGGGCGTGCAGCGGTTCGCGCCGTCGCTGCCCGCGGCCACCCCGGCGGACAAGTTCACCCTCCCCGACTACCCGGCGGCCTGAACACCCAGGTCAGTGCTGCTTCGCCCGCCCGCGCACGCGGCGCACGACGAACCACACGACGGCGGCGGCGAGGAGCCCGAGGACGACCTTGGAGAACACCCCGGCGTACTGCTCCACCAGGTACCACTGGGTACCCAGCAGGTACCCGGCGAGGATCAGCGCGGTGTTCCAGATCAGGCTGCCCGCCCCGGTGAGCAGGGTGAACTCCACCAGCGACATCCGCTGCACCCCGGCCGGGATCGAGATGAAGCTGCGGAACAGCGGCACCATCCGCCCCAGGAACACCGCCTTGCGCCCGTGCCGGTCGAACCACGCCTGGGTCTTGTCCACGTCCTCGACCTTCACCAGCGGCATCCGGTCCACCAGCGCCCGGATCCGCGCGGCCCCGAGCGAGGCGCCCAACCAGTACAGCGCCAACGCCCCCACCACGGACCCGGCGGTGGTCCAGATGATCGCGGCCAGCAGGTTCATGTGCCCCTGCTGGGCGGTGAACCCCGCCAGCGGCAGGAACACCTCGCTGGGCAGCGGCGGGAACAGGTTCTCCACGGCGATGGCCAACCCCGCCCCGGGCGCACCCACCGCCTCCATCACGCCGACCACCCAGCCGGTGATCCCCGTCGGTTCGCTCACGGGGTCCAACATACGGAAGGTCTGCCGCGTTTGTCCGATTACTGCGTGTGAGGGTGCGCTGCCTCCGCTGCGCGGGGCTCTTGAGGCGGGGGCTTGGGTGGGTGGCCCGGTTGGGTGGATCCGCTTGGTCGGGGCCCCTATGACGATCATGTGCTGTCGGGCGGGGAAAAGGCGGGCTGAAAAGACGCCCGCCCGTCCCGTTTGGGTAGCACATGATCGTCACCCCCGACCAAGCGAATCCACCCAACCGGGCAGTGCCCGCTGTCCGGGCTCGGCTCGTGGGGGTGGTCGCCGTTTCTTGGGAGGGACCAACCGCTGGGGGCGGGTCGTGCAGCCTGGGGCCGGTTATGTGTGTGGGTGGCTTGTGTCGAGCGGGGTCAGCCGCAGGATTGTTCGCCTGCTTCGCTGAAGGCGAAGCGGCACAGGGGCAAGGCGGTGGGGTCGGCGATGTCGGTGATCTCGACCAGGGCGATGGCGCGTTGTTGGCCGGTGGGTGACCGTTGCAGGTCGACGGCCCCGGTGGCGCCCTTGTACAGGGGCATCATGCGCAGTTCGGCCGCGATGGCCGGGCGTTGGGCCTGGTACTCGGTCTGGGCTTCGGGGCGCCTGCGCTGGTTGAACTGGAGGGCTTGCAGGAACAGGCCCGCGGCGTCGTAGGCGAGGCCCACTCGTTCACCGGGCCAGGGGGGTTCGGGGAAGCCCTCGGCGGTGGCCTCCTTGACCAGGGAGCGGTAGCCGCGGCAGAAGGTCTCCAGGGGTGGGTCGCCCGCCAAGGGGGCGCCGGGGGTGGGGGTGGGGCCCGCGCAGTCGCCGCGGGCGAGGACGACGTGGGGGGCCATGGAGACGAAGAGGGCGGGTTGGTTGGCCAGGGCGTTGTCGTCGCGGACGCTGGCTTGGGCCATGAAGCGGGAGACGGTGTCGTCGCCGATGATGGTGGGGCGGGGGCGGCCCGCGCGGTCGCACTCCTCGACGACCTTGCGCAGGAAGTTGCCGAAGGCGTTCTCCCGGCCTGCGTAGAACAGGACGGCGTCGGCCTCGCAGACCGCGGTGACGTCGCCCACCTGGGCGGACCAGCCCTCGTCGACGTACTGCAAGCCCGCCTTGGCCGCGGCGTCGCGGGTCTCGGAGACCAGGGTGGTGAGGTAGTTGTCGGTGAGCGGGGGGTGGTAGACGACCACCTTGGCCTTGGCGTTCTGCACCGCGTAGGCGACCACGGCCGCGGCCTGCACGCGGTTGCCGGGCACGAGCTGGAAGTAGGTCGGGGACAGCTCCGGCAGCACCGTCCCGGTGAGGGTGGTGGCCATGACCGGCACGCCCTGGTCGCCCAGGGCGCGGATGGCGTCCTCGGTGCTGGGCGCGGTCAGGCCCATGCCGATCACCCCCAGCACGGAGGGGTCGTCGGCCAGCAGGGGGAGCAGCATGTCGTCGACCACGGTGCGGGCCTGGTCCATCGCCTCGCCGCCGTTGGCGACCACCACGCGCAGCAGCGGGCGGTCGAAGGTCTCCCGGTTGAGCGAGCGCTGCTGGATGAGCAGGCCCTCCAGCTCCTCGGCCAGCGAGGCGTCGGTGCCCGGGGACGCCTTCGCCCGGCTCAGGTCGGCGAAGTACACCAGGGTGACCAGCGGGCGGCCGGTGTCCTCGGCCAGCCGCTCGGCGTCGTCGTTGGAGGCGAACACCAGCGCCTGCGCGCGGCGCAGGCGGGCGTCGGCGCCGAACACCTGGCTGGCGTCGTCGCTGTAGCCGATGCACTCCCCCGCGCTCCACTCCACCACCACACCGGGGTCGAGGGTGACCGGCAGGCAGCCGTTGACCCGGGCGGTGAACAGCGGCACGCCGACGGCGAGGACCAAGGCCCCCACCAGCGCGCCCACCGCCGCGACCGCGACCCACGGGCGGGCCAGCAGCGGCACGCCCGGCCAGGAGCGGCGGTCCCACGCGCCCCAGGCGCCGTCGTCCTCGCTGTGGGCGTTGTCCGCGGTGCCCGGCACGGCCAGGAACAGGAAGCGGGCGTAGGGGCGCAGCTTCTGCCTGCCCACGGGCAGCTCGCGCTCCCACTCCCGCCACGCGTCGCCCGCGTGGTCGACCGGGTTGACCTTGGTGTCGGCGGGCAGGTCGTCGCCCAGGCGCGGGGCGGTGGCCACCACCAGCAGCGGGTCGTGCTCGGTGGACTCGTTGCGCACGTCGTTGACCAGGCGCAGCAGCTTCCAGCCGCCGTTCTCCCGGGACACCCCGTCGAGCAGGGCGGTGACGTAGGTGGTGCGCCGCCACCGGCGCAGCCGCAGCCGCCGCGGCCGGTACTCCTCGCGCAGGTCCTGCAGGAACGCGTGCACCAGCAGCTTCTCGACCTGCTGGTCGCTCTCGCCGCCGCGGCGGTCGGTGGCCAGCCGCTCGGCGAACTCCAGGAAGCGGGTGGAGTGCCCGGGCATCATGAACCGCTGCCGCATCAGCCACCGCGGTTCGCCGAAGGTGCGCCAGAAGCCGAACCGCACCAGGCGCAGCACGTCGGGGACGACGGTGAGCAGCCGCAGCCACAGCGAGTCGCCCGCCGCGTCCCCGCCCAGCGGGGGCTGCTCGCGGCCGCGGGTGTGCCAGGCCCGCAGCGCCTGCCGGGTGGAGTAGGTCTCGTCGCGCTGGCGCGCCTGCCCGACCTCCCGCCGGGTCAGCCAGTCGACCAGCTGGTAGTGGCGGAACCGGGGCCGCTTCGTGCCGCCGTAGACGGGCAGCCGCAGCGCCTGGCGCAGCACCTCCAGCAGCGGCAGCACCGGCCCCGGCCCGGTGCCGTCGACCGCCAGCGCGGCGTTCGCCTGCACGAGGGCGTGCGGCGGCGCCACCGGCCCCTGCGCCAGGCCCTCGGCCAGGCCGTCGAGCACCCCGGAGCCGCCCTCACCGATCAGGCAGACCAGCGGCAGCGGCCGGTCGCCGCGCAGGTCGCTGGTCTTGCGCGCCCACCACCTCGGTCGCGACACCAGGTCCCCGACCAGGCGCAGCAGGTTCGCCAGCCCCCGGAACCGCCGCCGCCCCGCCCCCGGACGCACCCCCTCAGCCGTCATCCCGCCATTATGGTGTCGATCACGCGGGACCGGTCCCGGTTCGGCCGATCGCCCCGGCCGTGACCGGAACCCGCCAAGATCATTCCACTTCGGACACCGCGGGGCGGGTGCGCACCCCCTCGAAGGCGACCGCGACCACCGTGTCGGCCAGCGCGGCCGCGGTGGTGCCGCCCCGGGGGCGGTACCACTCGGTGATGGAGTTGACCATGCCGAACAGCAGCCGGGTGGTGGTGGCCGGGTCGAGGTCGGCGCGCAGGTCGCCCTCCGCGACGGCCCTGGTCACCAGGTCGGTGACGACGCGGTCGAACTCCCGGCGGCGGGCCAGCGCGGCGCGCTCGACCGGGGTGTTGCCGCGCACCCGCAGCAGCAGGGTCACGAACGGCAGCCGCTCGACCAGCACCGCGACGCTGCCGCGCACCAGCTGCTCCAGCCGGACCACCGCGGGCCCGGTGTCGGGCAGCTTGGCCGCCTCGGCGAACAGCCCGTCCAGCGCCCGGTCGACGGCCAGCCGCAGCAGCTCCTGCTTGCTCGGCACGTGGTGGTAGATGGCCGACTTGGTGATGCCCAGGCGCTGCGACAGGTGCTCCATGCTGGTGCCGTCGTAGCCGCGCTCGTGGAACAGCGTGGCCGCCGCGACCAGCAGCGACTCCAGGTCGTAGCCGGGGCGGCCGCGGCGCCTGCCCGCGGTGTCGTCGGTCTGCGCGGCGGCTCGGGGCATGGCGGTCAGTCTCGCAAGCCGGGCCGGGCCGGGCTCACGCCGGGGGCTCGATCCGGCGGTCGAGCGAGCGGCTGCGGCCCCGGAACTCCGCGATGACCCGCCCGCCCGCGCGCACGGTGACGTCGTAGACCCCCGAGCGCCCGCGCAGCGACACCTCCCTGGCCTCGGCCACCAGCACGTCGCCGAGCCTGCCCGGCTCCAGGAACTCCACGCTGAACCCGGACGCGACGGTCACCGCGCCGCGGCTGTTGCACGCCACCGCGAAGGCGCTGTCGGCCAGGGAGGCGATGAGCCCGCCGTGGCAGAGGTCCCACCCGTTGACCATGTCGGGCCGCACGGGCATCGACACCGTGGCCGACCCCGGGCCCACCTCGTCCAGGCTCATCCCCAGCGCGCGGCTGGCGGCGTCGCCCCGCCACATCACCTCGGCGCACCGGCGGGCGTGGTCGAGCGGGGTCACCGCGGTCGACCCGCCCTCCCCGGTCACACCCGCTCCAGCAGCAGCGCCGACCCCTGGCCGACGCCCACGCACATCGTGGCCAGGCCGCGGCGGGCGCCCGCGCGCTCCAGCCTGCCCAGCAGCGTCACCACCAGCCGGGTGCCCGAGCAGCCCAGCGGGTGCCCGAGGGCGATCGCGCCGCCGTCGGCGTTGACGATGTCCTCGGCCAGGCCCAGCTCGCGCACGCAGGCCAGCGACTGGGACGCGAACGCCTCGTTGAGCTCCACGGCGTCGAGGTCGGCGGTGGACCAGCCCGCCCGGTCGAGCGCCTTGCCGGTGGCGGGCACCGGCCCGATGCCCATCACCTCCGGCGCGACGCCCGCGTTGGCGCCCGCGACGACCCTGGCGCGCGGGTTCAGCCCGTGCCGCTCGGCGTAGCGGTCGCTCACCAGCACGACCGCGGCGGCGCCGTCGTTGAGGGAGCTGGAGTTGCCCGCGGTGATGACCCCGCCGGGGCCGTGGATGGGCTTGAGCCTGCCCAGCTTCTCCAGGCTGGTGTCCGCGCGCGGCCCCTCGTCCCTGGTGACCTTCCCGACGGCCACCACCTCGGCATCGAACAGCCCGTTCTTCTGCGCGTCCACCGCCCGCTGGTGCGAGCGCAGGGCGAAGGCGTCCAACTCCTCGCGGGTGAGGCCCCAGCGCTCGGCCACCCGCTCGGCGGTCTGGGGCATCGACAGCGTGGTGGCCGCGTTGAAGGCCGGGTTGGTGAACCGCCAGCCGATCGAGGTGTCGAAGCTCGCGCCGGGCTTGGACCACGCTTTCGCGGGCTTCTCGGTGACCCAGGGCGCGCGGGTCATCGACTCCACGCCGCCCGCGACCACGACGTCTGCGTCCCCCGCGGCGATCATCTGCCGGGCGGTGGTGATCGCGGTGAGGCCCGAGGCGCACAGCCGGTTGACGGTGAAGCCGGGCACGCTGTCGGGGAACCCGGCCAGCAGCACCGCCATCCGCGCGACGTTGCGGTTGTCCTCGCCCGCCTGGTTGGCCGCGCCGAGCACCACCTCGTCGACGTCGGCCGGGTCGACGCCCGCCCGCTCGACGGCGGTGCGCACGACCAGCGCGGCGAGGTCGTCGGGCCGGTGCCCGGCCAGGGCTCCGGCGTGGCGGCCGATCGGCGTGCGCACGCCGTCGAGGACGAAGGCCTCGGTCATCGGTGGGTTCCTCTCAGGCGTCCTCAGGCGTCGAAGTCGACGGTGACGGTGTCGGTGACGGGGAAGGACTGGCAGGTCAGGACGAAGTCCCTGGCGACCTCGGCCGGTTCGAGCGCGTAGTTGCGCACCATGTCGACCGCGCCGCCGCGCACCTGGGCGCGGCAGGTGCCGCACACCCCGCCCTTGCAGGCGAAGGGCACGTCGCCGCGCAGCTTCTGCGCCGCGTCGAGGATGGTGCTGGAGCGGGGCACCGCCGCGGTGGTGCTGCGGCCGTCCAGCACGATCGTGACGTCGCTGGTGTCGCCCTCGACGACGGCGTCCGGGCGGCGCACCCGCGGCGGCGGCTCGTCGACGTGGAACAGCTCGAAGTGCACCTTGGCCGGGTCGACGCCCAGCTCCGCGAGCACCGCGCGGGCGTCGTCGAGCAGCCCCAGCGGCCCGCACAGCCACACGTGGTCGACCCGGTCCAGGCGCACCAGCGCGGTCAGCAGCCTGCGCAGCCGGTCGGCGTCGAGGCGCCCGGAGAACAGCTCGACGTCGCGCGGCTCGCGGGAGAGCACGTGCGCCAGGTCGAACCGGTGCCGGTGGGCGTCCTTGAGGTCGGCCAGCTCCTCGGCGAACATCACCGACGAGGTGGTGCGGTTGCCGTAGAGCAGGGTGACGCGGCTGTCCGGGTGGCGCAGCGCGGTGGCGGCGATGGACAGCACCGGGGTGATGCCCGACCCGGCGGCGATGCACAGGTGCCGCCCGGGGGTGGCCGGGTCGAGGCGGAAGCCGCCGCTGGGCACCCCCACCTCGATGGTGTCGCCCGGCCGCACCTCGCGCACCAGCCAGCGGGAGAACAGCCCGCCGGGGACCTCCCGGACCCCGATGCGCGGCCGGTCGCCCACCGCCGAGCAGATCGAGTAGCTGCGCCGGTGCTCGACGCCGTCGACGACCCGGCGCAGGGCCAGCGACTGCCCGGCGGCGAAGGCGAACACCCCGCGCAGCCGCTCGGGCACGGCGAAGGTGATCGCCGCGGCGTCGTCGGTGAGGTGGTCGACCGCGGCCACGGTCAGGGCGTGGAAGCGGGTGCCCGCGCCCGCGGCGGCGGGCAGGGTGCTGGTCACCTCAGATCTCCTTCACGTGGTCGAAGGGCTCCAGGCACGCCAGGCAGCGGTAGAGCGCCTTGCACGCGGTGGAGCCGAACTCCGAGGTCAGCGCCACGTCGGCGGAGTCGCAGCGCGGGCAGCGCACCGACCGGCGGGCGGGCAGCAGGGTCAGCGCGACCGGACCGGCGGAGCGCGGCGCGGGGCCGGGCGGGGAGATGCCCGCCGCCGCCAGCGCCGCCCGGCCGCGCGGGGTGATCCAGTCGGTCGTCCACGCCGGGTCCAGCGCCACCCGCACCCGCACCCGCTCGAACCCGGCCCCGCGCAGCTCGCGCACCAGGTCGTCGCGCATGGCGGCCATGGCGGGGCAACCGGAGTAGGTGGGGGTGATCGCCACCTCCACCGTGCCGTCGGCGGCCACCTCGACCGCGCGCAGCACCCCGAGGTCGACGAGGGTGAGCATGGGCAGCTCGGGGTCGACCACGGACCCGGCGGCGGCGCGGGCGCGCTCCAGGGTGGACGCGGTCACCACAGCCCCTTCGGGTGGGCGCGGGCCACGACCTGCATCTCGGCGAGCATCCGGCTCAGCGCCTCGGTGTGCGCGCCGTCGCGGCCGAAGCGCCCGCGCACCCCCGCCAGCGCGCCGCGCTCGGGCCGGGTGACCCCGGAGGCGGTGAACACCTGCTCCACCACCGCGTCCACCGCGCCCGCGACCGCGGCCGGGTCGACGCCCACGCCCGCCTCGGCGGCCGCGGCCTCCACCGGGTGCGTGGAGAACAGCTCCGGCCACAGCGGCCACAGCCCGTCGAGGGCGGCCAGCAGCCTGCGCCGCGACTCGTCGGTGCCCTGGGCCAGGGTGAGGAACCAGCGGGCGGCGTACTCGCGGTGGTAGGCCAGCTCCTTGCGGCCCTTGGCGGCGACGGCGGCGAGCACCGCGTCCCGGCTGCCCGCCAGCTGCTCGAACAGCGCCAGCCGCCACGTCGAGAACAGCAGCAACCGCACCACGACCTCGGCGAAGTCGCCGTTGGGCACCTCGGCCAGCCGGACGTTGGCGAAGTCCCGGTCGTCGCGGAAGAACGCGAGCGCGTCCTCCGGCGGCACCGGCGACCCCTCGGGCAGCGCGGGCACCAGCGCCGGGTCGGCCGCGGCGGCGCGGGCGAGCAGCAGCCTGGCCTGCCCGAGCAGGTCCAGCGCGGTGTTGGCCAGCGCGATGTCCTCCTCCAGGTCCGGGGCGTTGCTGCACCACTGGGACAGCCGGTGGGAGAACACCAGCGCGTCGTCGCCCAGGGCCAGGCAGTAGCGGGCCAGCACCGCCGGGTCCACCCCGGCCGGGACGGTGGTGTCCACCCCGGCCAGCGGGTCCTCGAAGTCGGTGCCGAACGCCCAGTGGTCGTCGTTGACCAGCAGCCCCGCGTACACCGACTCGTGGTCGTCCTGTGCCTGCACGGCAACCCCTCACATGTGCGGGACGGAGTCCGGGATCTCGTAGAACGTGGGGTGGCGGTAGACCTTGTCGCCGCTGGGGGCGAACATCGGGTCCTTCTCGTCGGGGCTGGCGGCGGTGATGTGCTCCGAGCGCACCACCCAGATGCTCACGCCCTCGTTGCGCCGGGTGTAGACGTCGCGGGCGTGCAGCACGGCCATCCGGTCGTCCGGGGCGTGCAGCGAGCCGACGTGCACGTGGTTGAGGCCGCGCTTGCCGCGCACGAACACCTCGTAGAGCGGCCACTCCTGCTCGGTCACCGCCGGTCCCCCGTCTCCTCGGCCGCCGCGGCCTGCTTGGCGGCGAAGGCGGTGGCCGCCTCGCGCACCCAGGCGCCCTCGTCGTGGGCGCGCTTGCGGTGCGCGACCCGCTGGGCGTTGCACGGGCCGTTGCCGCTGACGACCTGCTTGAACTCCGCCCAGTCCGGCTGGCCGAAGTGGTGGGCCTGCCGCTGCTCGTCCCAGCGCAGCTCCGGGTCGGGCAGCGTGACGCCCAGCGCCCGGGCCTGCGGGACGGTCATGTCGACGAACTTCTGGCGCAGCTCGTCGTTGGTGTTGCGCTTGATGCCCCAGGCCATCGACCGCTCGGTGTTGGGCGAGTCGGCGTCGGGCGGGCCGAACATCATCAGCGCGGGCCACCAGAACCGGTCCACCGACTCCTGCACCATGGCCCGCTGCTCGTCGGTGCCGCGCATCATCGTCATCAGCAGCTCGTAGCCCTGCCGCTGGTGGAAGGACTCCTCCTTGCAGATGCGGATCATCGCCCGGCCGTAGGGGCCGAAGGAGGTGCGGCACAGCGGCACCTGGTTGCAGATCGCGGCGCCGTCGACCAGCCACCCGATCGTGCCGACGTCGGCGTAGGAGAGGGTGGGGTAGTTGAAGATCGACGAGTACTTCTGCCTGCCGGAGATCAGCTTCTCGGTGAGTTCCCGGCGGGAGGTGCCCAGCGTCTCGCACGCGGAGTACAGGTAGAGCCCGTGCCCGGCCTCGTCCTGGACCTTGGCCAGCAGCACGGCCTTGCGGCGCAGGGAGGGCGCGCGGGTGACCCAGTTGCCCTCCGGCTGCATCCCGATGACCTCCGAGTGCGCGTGCTGGGCGATCTGGCGCACCAGGGTCGCGCGGTAGGCCTCGGGCATCCAGTCCCGGGGCTCGATCCGGTCGTTGCGCCGCAGCGTCGCCTCGAAGTGCTCGGCGAGCTCCGGCTCGGCGGTCGCGGTCATCGGACCTCCACTGCGCTCATCGGACCTCCACCGAGGCTCATCGGACCCCCACCGGGCGATTTACTGACCGAACGTTCTGTAATACAGTGGCACAGCGGCCGCCCCCGGCGCAACGCCGCGCCCCGCAGACGGAGAGGACGACGCGAGTGAGCGCTCTGCTGGAGAGCTATGCCGCGGGACGCTGGTTCCGCGCCGACGACGAGGGCCAGCCGCTCGCCGACGCGGTCACCGGCGCGGAGGTCGCCCGGCTCTCCAGCCGCGGCCTGGACCTGCGGGCGATGGTCGAGCACGCCCGCGGCACCGGCGGCCCCGCCGTGCGCGAGCTGACCTTCCACCAGCGCGCGGCGCTGCTCAAGGCGCTCGCCAAGCACCTCAGCGCGGACAAGGACGCGCTCTACGAGCTGTCCTACCGGACCGGCGCGACCAAGCGCGACTCGATGGTCGACATCGACGGCGGCTTCGGCACGCTGTTCAGCTACGCCAGCAAGGGCGCGCGCGAGCTGCCCAACGACACGGTGTTCCTGGACGGGCCCACCGAGCGCCTGGGCCGCGCGGGCACGTTCCTGGGCCAGCACGTCTACAGCTCGCGGCCCGGTGTCGCCGTGCAGGTCAACGCCTTCAACTTCCCCGTCTGGGGCATGTTGGAGAAGCTGGCACCCGCGTTCCTGGCCGGGCTGCCGACCATCGTCAAGCCCGCGTCGCAGACCGCCTACCTCACCGAGGCCGTGGTCCGCCGCGTCATCGAGTCGGGCATCCTGCCCGAGGGCTCGCTGCAACTGCTCGCCGGCAGCCCGCGCGGCCTGCTCGACGAGCTGGGCGAGCAGGACTTCGTCGGCTTCACCGGCTCCGCCCACACCGCTGGGGTGCTGCGCAACCACCCGTCGGTGCTGCACGGCGGCACCCGCCTGGGCGTGGAGGCCGACTCGCTCAACTGCTCGATCCTGGGCGCGGACGTCACCCCGGACGACCCCGAGTTCGACCTGTTCGTCACGGGCGTGGTCACCGAGATGACGGTGAAGGCGGGCCAGAAGTGCACCGCCATCCGCCGCGTGATCGTGCCGGAGGCCAGTGCCGCCGCCGTGCTGGACGCGCTGACCGCGCGCCTGGCGGAGGTCACCGTGGGCAACCCCGCCCACGAGGACGTGCGCATGGGCGCGCTGGCCAGCCTGGAGCAGCGGGAGGAGGTCCGCAAGGCCGTCGAGGCCCTGCGCGCCTCCGCCGACGTGGTGCACGGCGACCCGGCCTCGGTCGAGGTCGTCGACGCCGACCCCGAGCGCGGCGCGTTCCTCGCGCCCATCCTGCTGCGCGCGCACCCCGGCGCCGTCGAGCCGCACGACGTCGAGCCCTTCGGCCCGGTCAGCACGCTGCTCACCTACGGCTCCACCGCCGAGGCCATCGCCCTCGCCGCGCGCGGCCGGGGCAGCCTGGTCGGCTCGCTGGTCACCCACGACCCGGGGCTGGCCAGGGACATCACCCTGGGCCTGGCGCCCTGGCACGGCCGCGTCCTGGTGCTCGACCGCACGGCCGCGGCGGAGTCCACCGGGCACGGCAGCCCGCTGCCCACCCTCGTCCACGGCGGCCCCGGCCGCGCGGGCGGCGGCGAGGAGCTGGGCGGCACCCGGGGCGTGCTGCACCTGATGCAGCGCACGGCGATCCAGGGCTCGCCGGACATGCTCACCGCCATCACCGGCCGGTGGACCACCGGGTCGCGGCGGCGGGTGGACGAGGTGCACCCGTTCCGCAAGAGCCTGGCCGAGCTGCGGATCGGCGACGCCGTCGAGTCCGCGCCCCGCGAGGTCGCCCTCGCCGACATCGACCACTTCGCGGAGTTCACCGGCGACACCTTCTACGCCCACACCGACCCCGCCGCCGCGGCGCGGAACCCGCTCTTCGGCGGCATCGTCGCCCACGGGTACCTGGTCGTCTCCCTGGCGGCGGGCCTGTTCGTCGACCCCGACCCTGGTCCGGTGCTGGCCAACTTCGGCGTGGACGGCCTGCGGTTCCTCACCCCGGTCAAGGCGGGCGACACCATCGCCGTGACCCTCACCGTCAAGCAGATCACCCCGCGCACCAACGCCGACTACGGCGAGGTCCGCTGGGACGCGGTCGTCACCAACCAGGACGGCGACCCCGTGGCCACCTACGACGTGCTCACCCTCGTGGCGAAGACCTGGCCCCGGGAGGAGTCCTGACGCACCGGCTCACCGCCCAGCGCGCGACCCCACCCGGCCAGGGCGAGGTCACCGCCGCCTGAGCCCCGGGCCAGTGGTCGGGTCCACTCCCGACCGCAGGCCCGGTGTCACGCGGCGATGCGCAGGTAGTGCGCCCAGTACCCCTGGTGCACCCCGTAGTGGGCGGCCAGGCGCGTGAAGTCGTCCTCGCTGACGGCCCGCCGGTACACCGACGCGGCGGCCCGCAGCCCTTCCCTGTCCGGGGCGATGCGCTCCATGCGGCCCAGGCCGCGGACGAGCAGGAACGTGGCCGACCACGGCCCGATCCCCGGCAGGGACAACAAGGACTCGCGGGCGGTGTCGTAGTCGCCGGTGCGCAGCGACTCCTCGTCCAGCTCGGCCCACCCGCGCAGCGCCCGGTGCAGGTGCCCGGCCTTGCGCTGGTTGCCGATCAGCTCCGCGAGGCCCGCCTCGCCGAGGGTCGACAGCTGGTCGAGGTCGGGGAACGCGGTGTGCGCCTCGCCGCCGAGGTGCGCGGTGTTGGCGAAGTGCGCGACGATCGACGCCTTCATCGCCCGGGCGGTGGGCAGCGGGCAGCGCTGGGACAGGATCGCCCAGCACAGCAGCTCCACCGGCGAGGGGAACCGCACGTGGTGGTAGCCGTGCAGCCTGCGCACCACCGGCGCGAAGCCCGGGTCCTGCTCCGCCGCGGCGTAGAAGCCGGTGAGGTCGTCCCGGAGCCCGAGGAACGCGGTGAGCCGGTCGCTCACCGCGGCCACCACCCGCGGGGTCAGCGGTTCGGCGGAGACCAGCTCGGCGTCCACACCGACCCCGGTCTCCGCCGCGCGCACCCGCACGCCGACCGTGGTCCCCGCCTCCCGCACGGCCTTGGTCAGCGCACCGCCTCCGCTGCCCTGCTCACCGGTCATCGCGGGGAAGCGGTGGAGGAACGCCAGGGCGGGCGCGAAGTCGAACGGCTCGGCCGCCGGGAGGAACACCCGGACACCGGTGGTGATCGCTGTGGTCATGGGATCGGTCTCCTCCGGGGCGCGCGGTACCACCCCGGGGGGCAGCGGTGGCGCGGGAACGGCCCCGACGATCGAGGTGACGGTCGAGGTCCCGTGCTCGCGCCGGGGCGATCACCAGTATCACCGAGCCCACCGACAAAACCGGGAGACCAGGTCTCAGCGGCGCGGTCGCTTGTCGACGATGCGCTTCATCTTGCCCACCGAGCGCTCGATCGCCGCGGGCTCCACCACGTCGACGTCGACGCTGACGCCGATGGAGTTCTTGACCAGCGTGCGCAGGTGCGCCCCGGCGTCGGCGGCGACCCCGGCCGCGGCGGACTCCCGGCGCTCGACCACCACGGTGAGCGCGTCGAGGGTGCCGGGCCGGGTCAGCACGCACTGGAAGTGCGGGGACAGCGCGGGAACACCCAGGATGAGCTCTTCGATCTGGGTGGGGAACAGGTTCACCCCGCGCAGGATGATCATGTCGTCGGTGCGGCCGGTGATCTTCTCCATCCGCCGCACCGACCGCGCCGTGCCCGGCAGCAGCCGGGTGAGGTCGCGGGTGCGGTAGCGGATCACCGGCATGGCCCGCTTGGTCAGCGAGGTGAACACCAGCTCGCCCTCCTCCCCGTCCGGCAGCACCGCACCGGTGACCGGGTCGATGACCTCGGGGTAGAAGTGGTCCTCCCAGATGTGCAGGCCGTCCTTGGTCTCCACGCACTCGCTCGCCACCCCGGGCCCGATCACCTCCGAGAGCCCGTAGATGTCCACCGCGTGCATGTCCAGGCGCTGCTCGACCTCGCGGCGCATGTCGTTGGTCCACGGCTCGGCGCCGAAGATGCCGACCTTGAGCGAGGTCGAGCGCGGGTCGATGCCCTGGCGCTGCATCTCCTCGATGATCGAGAGCACGTAGGACGGGGTGGCCATGATGATGTCCGGGCGGAAGTCCTGGATCAGCTGCACCTGCCGCTCGGTCATGCCGCCGGAGACGGGCACCACCGTGCAGCCCAGCTTCTCGGCGCCCGCGTGCGCGCCCAGACCGCCGGTGAAGAGCCCGTAGCCGTAGGCGTTGTGCAGCACGTGCCCCGCGCGCCCACCGGCCGCGCGGATGCTGCGGGCCACCACGTCCGCCCACACGTCCAGGTCCTCGCGGGTGTAGCCGACGACGGTGGGGCGCCCGGTGGTGCCCGATGAGGCGTGCACGCGCACGACCTGCTCGCGCGGCACGGCGAACATGCCGAACGGGTAGTTCTCGCGCAGGTCCGCCTTGGTGGTGAACGGCAGCGTGGCGAGGTCGTCGAGCGAGGTGATGTCGTCGGGGTGCACGCCGCGCTCGTCGAACGACCGGCGGTAACGGGCGACGTTGTCGTAGGCGTGGCGCACCGACCAGCGCAACCGGTCGAGCTGGAGCGCGCGCAGCTCGTCGGTGGAGGCGGTCTCGACGGGGTCGAGGTCCCCGGGCCCGGGGTTGAGGTCCAGCATCGTCGCCACCTGCTCCTCACGTGCGCGAACCCTGTGCTCCGCGCCCGGCCGCCGCCGCGCGCCGGACACCGCTCCAGGCTATATTACTGACCGAACATTCGGTAACTAATCTTGGCGGCGACCGGGGCGGGGCGCTCGCGGTCCAGCAGCGCGTAGGTGTCGAGGGTCGTCCACTCACCCTTGAAGAAGTCCGCGTCAACGTTGCGCCCCTCGTGCCGGAACCCCAACCGCCGGAACAGCCGCGCCACGGGTTCGTTGCGCGCGTCGCACTGGCCCACGAGCCGGTGCGCGCCCCGCTCACCGACGAGGTGGTCCACGACCCGGCCCACGGCCTCGGTCGCGATCCCCCGGCCGTGCGCGGCCGGGGCCAGCGTCACCCCGAGCTCGTAGGTGTCGGGCTGGTCGGCCAGGGTGTGCACGGCGACGTCGCCGTGCAGCGTGGTGGCGGCCGCGTCGTGGATGGCGAGTTGCAGCCACTCCCCCGGGGCAGGGAGGTCGCCAGTGGGCTGGCCAGCCAGCAGGCGCCGGGCGTCGGCGTGGGAGTAGGTCGGGTCCCAGGACTGCCAGCGGGCGATCGCCGGGTCCCGGCGGTAGGCCACGAAGGCGTCCAGGTCGGACGCGCCGAGGGGGGATAGGGAAAGCCGGTCGGTGCGCAGAGGGTAGGTCGACACCCGACCAGCATCTCAACAGCGGGCGAGCTGGTGGAGCAGCCTGCGGGCGGTGGCGTCGTTCTGCTGGAAGAAGGGGGCGTTGGTGCCCGGCCGGGAGAACGAGCCCAGCGCCCCGCTGCCCGCGAACAACCCCATCGCCAGGCGGCGCGGGTGGGGGCGCCCCGCCTCGTCGAGCACCTGGAAGGTGTCCGGGGTGACCGGCACCTGGGCGCGGCCCGCGGCGATCCCGGCGAGCAGCGGGTCGATCCCGGAGCGCGCGTCCGGGTCGGGCAGGCGGGCCTCGACGAGGTGCCGGGCGCGGACCGGCTCGGGCAGGCTGGCGGTGCGGGCGGTGAAGGCGTCGCCGTCGGCGGCGACCACCAGGTCGGCGCCGAGGAAGTGCAGGCCCCCCGCCTCGACCAGCGCGCGCAGCTGGGCCAGCCGGTGCGGCGGTGGGCCGGAGCCGAGGAACGCGCCGAACCGGGAGATCCGGGCGGACAGGCGCAGGACCTGCGCCCGCAGGTCCCGGTCGGCGGCGCCGATCAGCTGCTCCAGCACGCCGGAGACGTCCGCGAGCCCGTGCAGGACGGCCGCGTGCGCGCTGTGCCGGGGGGCGGTGGCGCGGTGGACCGTCGTCGACAGCCGGTCGCACAGCCAACCGTCCAAGTCGGACTGGTCCGCAAACGCTTGCCCTGTCAGGGGTGAGCGCAGGAAGCTCAGGTCGGGGCGGTCGTCGGGATCCGGCACGACCTGCTCCACGAGCGCTTGGAGACCGGGGTTGGTCACCGGCACCGCGGCGAAGGCGGCGGCGAACTCGTCGGCGTCCATGCGCACGCGCTCGGGGTGGGTGGCGAGCAGTTCGCGGTAGTGCGCCCACACCAGCTCCCGGCACGCCTCGACGACGAGCACGCCTTGCGCGCGCTCGGTCGTCCGCAGCGTCTCCACGACGAAGTCCGGGGTGAAGAAGCGGGGCCCGTCGTGGCGCCGCGCCGGGACGGTGGGCTTGGGCAGGTACGGCACACCGCGCCGGGAACCCGCGTGCAGCACCGGTTCGTGCCCGCTCGGCTCGTACCGCAGCACGCCGTCGACGTCCTCGACGAACTTCCCGCCGCGGCCCTCGGTGAGCAGCACGACGAGGTCGACGAACGCCAGGCCCAGCCCGCTGACGATCACCGGTTCCCCCGCGGGCAACCGGTCGAGGTCTTCGTCCCCCGGGCAGGCGGGCGGGATGTACACACCACCGATGCCTGCGGCGAACGCCTGGTGCGCCGCCTGTTCCGGCGTGCGATGGCCGCCGGGGTTGCCCTGCGCCAGCAACACGATGTCGGCGTCGAGTTGCGTGCCATCCGACAGGGTCAACCGCTGCCGCTCGCCGTCCGCCAGCCCCACCGCGGCCGCCGGGTGCACCACGACGCGGACGTCGTCGGGCAGGGCCGCCACGGCCCGGTCGAAGCACCAGCGCAGGTACTCCCCCGCCAGCCGCCTGGTCGCGAACGAGGACGGGGTCAGCCCCGCCGCCTCCGCCGCCAGTTCGGGGTCCGCGGGCCGGGCCACCGCGGCCCACTCCGCGAGGGTGGGGCCGGGGCGGACGGGCCCCGCGCAGTCGACGCTGCCGTCGGTGAACATCGTGACCTCGCCCGCGCGCGAGTTCATCAGCAGCAGCGGCGACTGCGCGGCGCGCCACACGTGCCCGGCGCCGGGGGCGCGCGGGTCGACCACGTGCACCTCGCAGCCGCGGCCGTCGAGCAGGTCGGCGTTGGCGGCGAGCCGTTCCAGGAGCCCGGTGCCGCGTGGGCCCGCGCCGACCACCGCGAGCACCGGGCGGCTCATGCCGCACCCACCGGGACGCGCTCCTCGGCGGGGGCGGGGCGGGGGATGCGCAGGACGAACAGGCAGCCCAGGATCGACACGACCGCGCAGAGCCAGGCGCTCGGGCGCAGGCCGATCGCGCTGCCGAGCAGCCCGCCGCCGAGCGCGCCGACCACCTGGGCGGTGGTGCCGATGGTGCGCAGCGTGGCGACGGCGCGGCCGAGGACGGTCTCGGGCACCAGTTGGGTGATCGCGCCGCTGAGGCCCACGTTGGCGATGGCGCCGAAGGCCACCGGCAGCGCCAGGCCCAGCACCGCCACGGCCGCCGCGAGCGGCAGCGGTCCGCCAGCGGCGGGCAGCACCAGGCCGGAGAGCACCAGGCCGATGCTGCCGAAGTTGGCCAGGGCGCCCAGTTCCATGCGCTTGGCCAGCCGCCCGGCCACGAGCGAGCCGAGCAGGCCCGCCAAGCCGCTGACGGCGAACAGCACGCCGTAGAGGCTCAGCGGCACGGCCAGGTCGACCAGCAGGAAGGGCGCGGTGATGGTGGTGAGCGCGCCGACGGCCAGCGAGCGGATGCCGGTGAAGGCGGAGTAGGCGCGCAGGAAGCTGTTGTGCCGCAGTTCGGTGAAGCCGTCGCGGATGTCGCGCAGCAGCGTCGTGCGCGGGCCCGGTTCGCGCTCGGGCCCGCGGTCCTCGGCCGTGATGCGCTTGAGCAGCACCAGGCTCGTCAGGTAGCTCAGCGCGTCGAGCAGCAGCGCGGCCGCGCCGCCGAACGCGGCGATCACCACGCCCGCGAGCGCCTTGCCCGCCGTGCGCGCGCCGTACTCGCCGGTTTGCAGCTTCACCCGGCCCGCCACCAGGTCATCGCCGGAGACGAGGGTGTTGAGGTGGGTGAAGTAGACGGTCTCCACCACCGTGGCCATCGAGCCCAGCAGGAAGCACAGCGCGGCCAGCCACCAGATCGTCGCGGCACCGGTCAGCAGGCCCGCGGCGGCCACGAGCAGGAACAGCGCGCCGAACGCGTCGCAGCCCATCAGCGCGCGGCGCGGCCTGCGCAGCCGGTCGCCCACGGCTCCGGCGAACACGCCGAACACGCAGGCGGGCACCATCGCCGCGGCGCTGACGACGCCCAGTTCGGCGGGGGTGGCGGCGAAGGCGGTCACGCCGAGCGCGCCGATCGCCGTGGTGGTGAACGTCGAGCCGAAGGTCGAGCTGACCTCGGCCGACCAGTAGTGCCGGAAATCCCGGTTCACGGCGTTCCTCCGATCGGGTGGGGGCGGGCGCTGGGGCGGGACGCACTCGGGGCGGGGAACAGGGCGATCCCCGTTCCCCGCCCCGTGGTGGGTTGATCCGCGAGTGCGGCAGATCAGCAGATGTTGCTCATGGTGGACTTCTCCGGCTGGACCGGGCTCACCACGCCGGGGGCGGTGGTCTCCTCGTCCTCGACGAGGTTCTGCAGCTCGTTGATCTCCGACATGGCGCTCTCCTTCGATGGCAGGGTGTGGGACGTGCGGTGGTGCTGGCCCGGACAGGGGCCGGGTGGTTTCCGGGGACCGGAAATCAGCAGATGTTGCTCATGGTCGACTTCTCGACCAGGCCCGGGTCGATGGCGCCGGGCTCGGTGGTCTCCTCGTCCGCGACGAGGTCCTGGAGCTCGTTGATCTCCGACATGGCAGTCTCCTTCGGGTTCGGGGTGTGCGGGTCCCCGACCTGGGTCGGGGGAAGTGCTTTCCGGGGACCGGAAATCAGCAGATGTTGCTCATGGTGGACTTCTCCGGCTGGACCGGGCTGACGACACCGGGGGCGGTGGTCTCCTCGTCCTCGACCAGGTTCTGCAGCTCGTTGATCTCCGACATGGCGCTCTCCTCCGTGTGCAGGGTGTGGGACGTGCGGTCGTGCTGGCCCCAGCGGGGGCCGGGTGGTTTCCGGGGACCGGAAATCAGCAGATGTTGCTCATGGTCGACTTCTCCGGCTGGACCGGGCTCACCACGCCGGGGGCGGTGGTCTCCTCGTCCTCGACCAGGTTCTGCAGCTCGTTGATCTCCGACATGGCGTCTCCTCGGGTTCTGCGCGGCCCGGTGGGCCGAGGGGTGGGGCGGTCGCCCGGGTCAGCGGGCGGCCGGGTCCGCCGCGCGGGCGCGGCGGGGGTCTGCGGTGGCGGGCTGGAGCACACCGGTCTCGTCCGGGTGCCGCTCCAGCGGCGCGGTGGGCGCGGTCACGGGTGCCCCCGGCTCACACCGGCGCGGCGGCGGGGGCGCCGACCAGGCCGTCGAGGGTCAGGAACGGGTCGGCGGCGCCGTCGAGCAGGTGGCTCAGCACCACCAGCACCCCGGCGGAGCCGAAGGCGAGGTCACCGCTGAGCCGCAGCGCGTGCTCGCCGGGCACGTAGGTGCCGGTGGGGTGCGGCACGGCGAACAGGAACAGCCGCTGGGCCAACCGCTCGGCGCGCTCGCAGGCCGCCGCGTCGGCGTGCCGGGCGCCGTGGTCGCGCAGGAACAGCACCAGCCCGGCCATCCCGGCCGCGAGCCCGCCGTAGTGGGTGAACTCGCTGCCCATCCCGGCGACCAGGCCGGGCATCGCCGCGGCCAGCCGCTCGTCGCGCTCGGTGGCCAGGTACCGGCTGGCCACCAGGCCGAAGCCCGCGCTGCCCGTGCTCAGGTACGGCATCACCCGGTGGTCGCGGGTGGAGACCGGGAACAGCAGCCCGCCCTCGACCGGCAGCGCCCGCTCCAGCTCGGCGTGCAGCAGCGCCAGCCCGGCGTCGAACCGGTCGGTGCTGCCGGTCACCCGGGCCAGGTAGTAGTCCAGCAGCGCGATGCCCGCCCGGCCGTGGAACAGGCCGGTGGTGTCGTCCGGGCCCACCAGGGCGCTCAGCTCGGCGCCGCGGGGGATGCGGTCGGCCTGCTCCAGCGCGCGGTCGAGGTGGCGCGGGTCGCCGGTGTGCCGGTGGAGCGCGAGGTGGGCCAGGCCCACCCCGGCGCGGCCGAGGCCGAGCGTGGCGGAGCGGTCGAGCAGCGGGTGCTCGTCGGCGCGGGCCAGCAGGGCCTCCGCCTCGGCGACCCGCCCGCTGTCGGCCAGCGCCCAGGCGATGCCCGCCTGGCCGACCAGCAGCCCCGGCGCCAGCTCGTCCACCTGCTCGGTGGCCCCGGCGACGAGCCGGTCGACCAGGCCGGGGGCCGGTGCCCCCGCCACGCCCAGCGCGTGCACCACCCCGGCGAGGCCGTGGGCCAGGCCCAGGGCGTTGGTGGCGTAGGACTGCGGGCCGAGCGGGACCACGCCGTCGCGGTGGTCGGCGCTGGACAGCCCGGCGACGATCCCGTCGCGCAGGGCGGCCAGGTGGGCGCGGGGGTCGGCGGCGACCTCGGCGGGCGCGGGGGCGGCGACCGGCTCGCGGAACCGGGTGGCCAGCGCCCACACCCGCTCGGGCACCAGGCCGCGCGGGTCGAGCTGGGCGCGCAGGTGGGCCAGCACACCGGGGTTCAGGTCGGCGGTGGTGTTGAGCGGGGCGATCAGCGCCAAGGCGATCGAGGACAGCCCGTACTCGTCGTAGCGCACCGGGTCGTCGACGAAGCGGCGCGGGTCGGCGGGGAAGAACCCGGGGGTGCCGATCGGCGTGGCCAGCGGGGCGCCCAGCGGGGCCGCGGTCTCGAAGTCGATCAACCGGATGGTGTCGTCGTCGCCGACGAGCACGTTGTCCGGGCTCAGGTCGACGAACGCGTACCCGGCGGCGTGCACCCGGTCGAGCAGCGCGGCGAGCTGGTCGAGGACGCGCCAGGCGCGGTCGTAGTAGGCGCGGTAGTCGGCCTCGGTGGCCACCGCCCAGATCACGGGGTTGTGCGCGACCCACCAGGAGCGCAGCGACGTGCCGGTGACGAACTCGGTGACCAGGAACTCGTTCTCCAGGCGCCGGAAGTACCGCACGGGCTCGGGCGCCAGCCCGGGGTCGAGCTCGTGCAGGCGCACCAGCACCTCGTGCTCGTTGCGCAACCGGTCCTGGCTGCAACTGGTGGTGCTCACCAACCCGTTGTGCCCGCGGGCCTCCTTGATGAACACCTCGCGCCCGGTGCCGACCTCGGTGCCCCGGTAGGCACCGCCGCCGTTGCTGTGCCGCAGCACCTTCTCGAAGCGCACCCCGTCGAACTCCGGCGCCCCGCCGCGCGCCGCGGCGGGCTCCTCGTCCGGGGCGAACGGGTCCACGATGCCCTCGGGGACCTGGAACCGCACCCCGCGCACGTCCAGCACGTCCTGGCCGGACCCGTCGCGCACCAGCCACTCCTGGAACCCCTCGGGCCGCAGCCTGCCGCGGGCGGTGTAGGCGCCGTAGCGGTAGTGCACGACCTGGGAGTCGCCGAAGCGGCGGTCGGTGAGGACGTAGGGGCCCTCCTCCCCGCGCAGCGCCTCGCTCAGCTCGGCCATGACGGCGGCGGCGGTGTCGGCGTCGGGCGGGTAGGCGGCGCAGAACTTGCCCGCCTGGCTGCGGGCGGCGTGCTTGTGGTGGGTGAGGATGAAGAACGTCGAGCAGCTCAGGTGCTTGAACGCGACGCCGTGCGCGGTGAAGACCGCGGCCGCGGTGTCGAGCACGTGCTGGGCCCGCCCGATGCGCGCCGAGACGTGGACCTTCCACCCGTCGGTGACGCCGCCGAGCTTGTGCTCGGGGTACCAGTAGGTCCACACGCCCTCGTCCTGGCGCTGCCAACCCGCGGGCACCCCGGCGGGGGCGTACTCGGTACCGCGCCGGGTGGAGCGGCTCAGCGGTGCGTAGAACTCCGGGTCGGAGTGCACCAGGTTCATCGAGTCCACGTCCGCCTCCCTCCGCTCTCGCCCTGACCGGTTCTCCTTGCCACACCGAGAAGTCTGCCGATCCGGCCGTCCGCGCAGAAGGCGTCCGGCGGGCAGCTTGCGGACGTGCCGCTGGTCATGAACCTGACCACCCGCCAGAGCCGGGAAAGGGGAAGAGGACGCCCGATCGGGCGCCCTCTTCCCCTTGCTGTGCCGTGCTGTTCCCTTGCCGTGCTGTTCCCTGCCGTGGTGTTTTGTTGTGCTGGCGTGCCTGCGCCCTAGTCCCAGCCGAACGCGCCGATCGTGTCGTCGCCCTCGACGAGCATGCTCGACCCCATCTTGTCGTTCATCTGCGCTGCTCCTCCGCTGTCGTCGGTGATCGTGCTGGTGTTCCGTGCTGCTGTTCTGTGCTGTCGTCGCTGCTGTGCCGTCGTCGCTGCCGCGCCTCAGATCCAGCCCCGGCGCGCGGCCGCCGCCCCCGCCTGGAACCGGCTGGTCGCCCCCAACCGCTCCAGCAGCCGCGCGATGCGCCTGCGCAGGTGCCGCACCGACACCCCCACCCGCCGCGCGATGATCTCGTCGGTGTGCCCCTCCAGCAGGAGTTCGAGCACCACCCGGTCCCCCTCGCACACCTCGTCCTCGGGGTCCGGTGTGGACTCCTCCAGCTCCCCGGCGCCCTCCCACAGCTGGGTGAACCGCGCCGCCAGCTCCCGCACCAACCCGGGCTGGCGCACCACCAGCGCGCCGCCCGCCGGATCAGCGGGGTCGGCGGGCAGCACGGCCACCTGCTCGTCGAGCACGATCAACCGCCGCAGCGGCCCCGGCCGCACCCGCACCCGGGCCCCCGCCGCCACCCGCGCCCGCAACCGCTCCCGGTTGCGCGCGTCCCCCAGCAACACCGAGTCGTAGATGATCCGCATGTCCACCCCCCGCTGCAAGCTCCGCTGGTCCAGCTTCGACGCCGCGTCCCGCGCCTCCGTGCTGGCCTGCCGGGCGGGCTGCACCGCGTACACCGTCGACCGGGTGAAGAAGCACAGCTCCGCCAACCGCTCCCGCACCTGCTCCGGCTCCTCCAGGTGCTCCACGTCCACCCCGACCCGCCCCACCCGCCCCCGCCGCAGCGTCGCCAACCCGGCCAACTCCGCCCGGGTCCCCCCGATGCTGCGCTGCCTGCACAACGTCTCGTACTCCAACCGCTCGATCAACTCCCCCAGCGCCACCTCCGGGTCCCCCGCCACGACCCCCGAAGGAGCCCCCGCCGCCACCTCCACCACCCCGAACGCCAACAACCCCGTCACCGCCTCCCGAACCCCCGCCTCGTCCGTCCCCGCCAACACCGCCAAAGCCCCGACGTCCCTCCCCGGGTCAGCCAACAACCCCCGGTACACGACCTCCTGCACGGAGTCGAACCCCAGGTCTCGCAGCGACATCGCACCTCCCCGATCGGTGGCCCACCCCGAACCCTGCCGCTCCGGCCCTACCCACACATGGGTAATGCCCTCCCATATTCACCACCCCCGGGCCGGACAATTCCCACCTCCACCTCCACACAACCGGTTGCCCCCTCGCCCTGCTCCGAACAGCCCACACCACCCCCTCCCACCAGCCCCAACG
>NZ_MKQR01000016.1:0-30809 GCF_001940455.1 Actinokineospora bangkokensis
CCCCACCCCGCAAACCACGGTGCCCAGCCCCACCAACCCCCCGGCACACCCAACACCGCTCAACCGAACAATCAGTCACGGCGTTGCTCAGACCCCCCGGCCTGACCCAGTCCCGGCCGCTCGTAGCTCGGTGGAGGCGGTGTCCAGGGTGGGCGAAGCCCATCGCGAAGCGACGCCCGCAGGGCGCCCTTGACTCCGCCTCCACCGAGTTGCACACTCGCGGCCCCCGAGGACAGGCCCCCACTAAGCCCAGCACCCCCGTCCACACGCAAGCAGCCACCGCCCACACGCCAACGAGAACACGACCCGCCGCACCAGCGACGAGCCGTGTCCTCACCCCCCCAACACCCCTACTCCACCACCCAAGGCCCGAACGCCTGCAACGGCTCCTCGCACTCCGACGCGTCCCCGATCACCACCGCCGCCAGCAGCTTCGGCGCCAGCAGGTGCACCCCCACGTGGTAGATGTCGGACGCGGTGACCTCGGCCAACCGCCGCGGGTGCGCGCGCAGCCAGTCCATGTCCAACCCCACCCCCACCAGCGTGGCCAACGTCGTGGCCAACCCGGCCCGGGTCGCCACCGACATCGCCAACCGCCCCGCCGCGTACTGGCGCACGTCGTCGAGCTCGGCCGGGCTGGGCCGCATCGTCGACAGCCGACCCAGCTCGTACCACATCTCCAGCAGGGCGGGCGCGGTCACCTCGGTGGCCACGTCGGCCTCGATCCACAGGGTCGACCCGGCCAGGTGGTGCACGATGCGGCTGCGCGGGGTGTAGGTGTAGCCCTTGTCCTCGCGGATGTTGGCCACGAGCCGGGAGGAGAAGTACCCGCCGTAGATCAGGTTGGCCAGCTGCAACGCCGGGAACAGCGGGTCGTCGCGGCGCAGCGCCGGACCCCCTATGCGGATCGAGGACTGCACTGACCCGGGCCGGTGGAACAGCCGGGAGGCCCCGGCGGGCGCCTCGGGCGGCAGGTCGGGCACGACCTCCAGCGGCACCCCGGCCGCGCGCCACCCCCCGAACAGCCGGGACGCCTTCTCCAGCGCCTCCTCGGGGTCGAGCGCGCCGACCATCACCAGCACGGCGTCGTCCGGGGTGATCCGCGAGGCGTGCAGGGCCCGCAGGTCCTCGGGCGTCACCGCGGCGACCTCGTCGCCGGTCGGCATGCTGTGCGCGTAGGGGTGGTCGCCGTAGAGGTGGCGGTGCAGGATCTCCCGCGCCCGGACGGCGGCCTGCGAGCGGGCCGCCTGCAGGCGGGAGGCCAGGCGGGTGCGCTCGGCGGCCACCTCGTCGTCGGGGTAGGCGGCCTCCAGCAGCGCTTCGAGCAGCACGACCAGCAGGTCGTCGTGGGCGTGGGCCGACGCGGTGCCGCAGAACAGGACCTGGTCGTGGTCGACCTCGGCGCGCAGGCTCGCACCGAGGTCGCCGAGCCGGTCGGCCAGCTCCAGCCTGCCGCTGCGGGCGGTGCCGGACAGCACCGTCTCCGACAGCAGCCAGGACCGGGCCGGGTGGGCCGGGTCGGTGGAGCCGAACGGGATGCTCAGCCGCACCTCCACCAGCGGTGCGCCGGGCCGGGCCACGGCCAGCACGCGCAGGCCGTTGGCGAGCCTGGTCTCGGCGGTGGGCAGGGAGGCGATCTCGCGCCAGGGGCCCAGGGCGGGCACCGGGCTCAGCGTCGCGGTCATGCGGCCAGTCCTTCCGCTCGGGCCGCGCCGGGGCGCAGCTCCACCATGCCGCAGCGGTCCCCGGTCAGCCGCGCCGCGGCGGCGCGCACCTGGTCGGGGGTCACCGCGGCGAACAGCTCGGGCAGCTCGTCGAGCAGCTCGGCGCGGCCGTGGCGCAGCTCCAGCGAGGCGAGGGCCTGGGTGCGGGCGAGCACCGCGTCGGTCTCCACCATCAGCCGGGTGGTGAGCCTGCCCGCGACCCTGGCCAGCTCCCGCTCGCCGGGGCCGTGCGCGGCGACCGCGGCGAACTCCTCGACCACCGCGTCGAGCACCTGCTCGCAGTCGGCGCCGGGGGCCTGGCGGGCGGTGCACACCAGGGCGGTGGGGTCGGCGGTGTCGAACGGGTCGCCGAGCATGCCCAGGTAGCAGCGCTGGCTGATGGCGGTGCGGTCGGTGCGCACCAGCCTGCGGTGCAGGCGCGAGGTCGGCCCGTCGGACATGACCTCGGTGAGCAGCAGGTGCGGCAGGTAGTCCGCCCAGCGGCCCACCGGGTCGGGCACCCGCCAGCCCGCCGCGACCGCGGGCAGCGGGGCGTGCGGGTCGTGGTGGACGAGCCTGCGCCGCGCGGTGGGGGCGGGTTCGGCGAAGTCGGGCCGCGGCGGGGCGGGCCGGTGGTCGATGGGCCCGAAGTGCCGGTGCACCATCGCCAGCGCCTCGTCCGGCTCGAAGTCCCCGCCGACGGTGAGCAGCGCGTTGGCGGGGGCGTAGTAGCGGTCGAAGAACTGGTGGGCGTCGGCGACGGTGGCCGAGTCCAGGTCGGCGAAGGAGCCGTAGCCGTCGTGGGAGTTGGCGAAGGTCCGGAACAGCGCGCCGGGCAGGTGCACCCAGGGGAAGCACCCGTAGGGCTTGTTGGTGACGTTGACCCGGATCTCCTCCTTGACCACGTCGATCTGCACGCGCAGGTTCTCGGCGTTGAGGTCGGGGGCGCGCATCCGGTCGGCTTCGAGGAACAGCGCCCGCTCCAGGGCGTTGCTGGGCAGCACGTCGTGGTACTGGGTGTAGTCGAGGTGGGTGCTGCCGTTGAACAGGCCACCGGCGGACTGCACGTACCGGGAGTGGTCGAGCTTGGGCAGGCGCTCCGAGCCCTGGAACATCAGGTGCTCGAACAGGTGCGCGAAGCCGGTGCGCCCCTCGGGCTCGGAGCGCATGCCGACGTCGTAGTGCACGGCGACGGCGACGACCGGCACCGTGCGGTCGGGTGCCAGCAGCACCCGCAGGCCGTTGGCCAGCCGGGTCCTGACCAGCCTCTGGTGGGGCCCGGTCATGGGCCGCCTCCTGTCTTGTCGCGGGGTCTACCGGAACGGCACGCACAGCCCCGGCGTGGTGGTCTCCTCGTCCTCCTCCAGCACCTCGATGTAGTTCGGCGCGGTGGGCAGGTCGTCCTCGATCGGCTCGGTCATCGGCTCGTCACCCCCTCCCGGGCTCCGGCGCGGATCAGGTCGAGCAGCCCGGCGTCGACGGCGTCGGCGAACGCGCCGGTGGCGGGTCCGCCGCCTGCGCAGCGGCGCCAGCGCTCGCCCGGGTCGGGGTGGTAGCCGTCGCGGACGGTGCCGACGGCGAGGTCGGGGTCGCCGACGGCGTCCCAGCAGCTGAACAGGGTGCCGTCGGCGTTGACCACGGCGCCGCGGCGGCCGTGGGTGGTGGAGCAGAAGTCGCAGTGGGCGTCGCGCGGGCGCACCAGGCGGAAGCCGTGCGCGGCGGCGGCGGCGTACCCGCGCAGCGCCAGTTCGGCGTCGCGGTCGGTGAGCGGGTCGGTGCCCGCGCCGTAGTCGAGCACGGGGGCCAGCGCGAGCCGGGTGCGCGCGGGGTCGAGCACGCGGGCGACGTGGTCGAGCAGGTCGGGCAGCGCGGGCAGGTTGGCGGGGGTGGAGTTGACCCGGACGGTGAAGCGCAGGTCGGTGGCCCGCTGGGCGGCGGCGGTGTTGGCCAGGACGCGGTCGAAGGTGGAGCGGCCGCCGCGGGTGGCGCGCACCCGGTCGTGCTGCTCGCGCGGGCCGTCGAGGGTCACCTGCACCTCGCGCAGCCCGGCCGCGGCCAGCGCCTGCGCGCGGCGGGCGGTGAGCAGCACGCCGTTGCTGACCATGCTGCCCGCGGTGGGCACGCGCTCGCCGAAGGCGCGCAGCACGGCCAGGCAGCCGGGGGCGTTCACCAGCGGTTCGCCGCCGAAGAGCAGCAGCTCCAGCCGGGTCGCGCCTGCGGCGGCCATGCGCGGCAGGGTGAACCCGACGATCGAGGCGATGACCTCGTCGGTGAGCCGGGCGGCGGCGATGGCGCGGGCGCCGGTGGGCTCGTTCTGGAAGCAGTAGGGGCAGGCGAGGTTGCACCGGGTGTCGGTGACGACGGTGAGGCTGTAGTGGTCGGGGTCGGGCGCGGCGTCGAGCCCGGCGGCCGAGACCAGCCGGGCGCCGTCGGCGGTGAGCCCGCCGCCGCGCACCAGCCCGTCCGGCACCAGCGCGGTGCCGGTCCGACCGACGTACCACCACCCCGAGCGCCCGCGCAGCAACCGCACCCCGCCACCTCCTCCGGTCTGGGTAGAGGTGTGGCCCGGCGGGACGCGCCGGGCCACACCTCACGTCTGGGGGACCCCCGGGTCCCGGTCCCGCCTCAGATGCCGTCGTAGTCGCCGAGGTTGTGGAACCCACCCCGTCCGATGCACCGGACGTCCTCGTCGTCGTCGTAGCCGAAGCCGCGCGATTCGAGCACCTGAACCACCTCCCTCCGCCGTCTCGACGCCAACTCTCCCCCGCTCGGGGGCGGCGTCCCAGGGCTCGTGGCGGCAGCTTGGGGACCTGCCGGTGTCAGCAAGGTGACCTGCCGTCACGGCACGGTGATCACGACCTTGCCGAACACCCCGGGGCGGTCGTGGTGGGCGAACGCCGCGGGCGCGTCGTCGAAGGAATGCACGCTGTCGACGACGGGGTGGACGCGGTGCCGCTCCAGGAACGCGACCAGCGCCCGGTGCTGGGCGGCGCTGCCCACCGCGACCCCGCGCAGCGAGCCGCCGGAGCCGAACAGCACCATCGGGTCCAGCGGCTGCGGCTCCTGGCTGAACAGCCCCACCAGCGCGACTTCCCCGCCGCGGGCCAACGCCGCCAGCGACTCCCCGATCGTCGTGGAGCCGACCGTGTCGACGAGCTTGTGCACGCCCCCGGTCCGCTCCCGCAGCACGACACCCCACCGCGGGGTGGCGGAGCTGTCGACCACGGCGGTGGCACCGGCTTCCAGCAGCCTGCGCGCGGACGCGGGCCTGCGCACGACACCGGTGTAGTCCGCCCCCGAGGCGGCGGCGAGCTGCATCGCGTAGGCGGCGACCCCGCCCGTCCCCAGCGAGGCGACGACCTGCCCGGCCGCCACGGGGTGATCGCCGAACAGCGCGTTCCACGCAGTCACACCGGCCACCGGCACCGTCGCCGCCTCGACGAAGTCCAGGTGGGACGGTGCCGGGGTCACCTGGTCGGCGGGCAGCACGACGTGCGTGGCGAGCACGCCCTGGTCGGTGAGCGCGCCGAGCCCCAGCGGCGGGGAGGGCACCGGCTGGTCGCGCCAGTGCAGGTTCGTCACCGCCGCACCGACCTCGGGCCACTCGACGCCGGGGCCCACGGCCTCGACCTCCCCGGCCACGTCCGACAGCGGCACGAAGTCGTGGCCGGGGACGCGGCCGAACGGCCCGCGCAGCACCAACTGGTCCCGGCCGTTGAGCGACACCGCCCGCACCCGCACGCGCACCTGCCCCGGGCCCGGGTCGGGCACCGGGACCTCCCGCAGCCGCAGGGCGTCGGCGGTGCGGGCGTGACCGGGGAGCACCCACTGCCGCGTCACCGGTCCCACACCGGCCAGGTCGAACCGATGCCGCCGTCGACGGCGACGGTGGTGCCCTGGACGAACGCCGCCGCGGGCGAGGCGAGCCAGAGCACGGCGTCGGCCACGGCGGCGGGGGTGACGGGCCGCCCCGCCGGGCTCGCGGCGGTGATGCGGGCCGCCACCGGGTCGTCGTCCCCGTCGCGGGTGACGCCGGGGGCCACGCCGACCACGCGCACGCCGCGTGGGCCGAACTCGGCCGCCCAGCTGCGCGTCAGCTGCTGCTCGGCGGCCTTGGACGCGCTGTAGAGGGCCGCGAACGGGGCCCCGGTCGAGGCCATCCAGGACCCGATCGTGATCACCACGCCTCCGCCGCGCTCGACCATCCCGGGGGCGAGGGCGGCGACGAGGACGTGCGGGGCGCGGACGTTGACCGCCAGCACCTGCGCCAGCGCCTCGTCGGACAGGTCGGGCGTGGCGACGGGCGGGCAGGTGGCGGCGTTGTTGACGAGCAGGTCGACCCGCCCGTCCAGCGCGTCGAGCGCGCGGTGGGCGAAGGCGCGCAGGTCGGCGGGGGGTGCGGCGAGGTCGGCGGGCAGGAAGGTGCCACCGGTCTCCCGGGCCAGCGCGGCACCCCGGGCGGCGTCGCGGCCGGTGATGACGACCCGGTGTCCCGCGGCGGCCAGCGCCCGGGCGGTCGCCGCGCCGATGCCGGAGGTGGACCCGGTGACGAGGGCGTGTCGTGTCATGCCCCCACACCACCCGGTCGCGGGGCGGGCAACCAGTGCGCGCCGACCCTGGGCACGGCGTGACCAGGTTGGTGGCGCCGCGCCCGCCTACCGTGGAGGGGTGAGCCGAGACCGCGCCGCGCTGGGCGCCTTCCTACGCGCCTGCCGCGACCGCCTGACCCCTGCGGAGGCGGGCATCACCGCCTTCCCCGGCGCGCGCCGGGTGCCGGGGCTGCGCAAGGAGGAGGCCGCGCTGCTCGCGGGGCTGAGCACCGACCACTACAGCCGCCTGGAACAGGGCCGCCAGCACCGGGTGTCCGACGACGTGGTGAACGCCCTGGCCAGGGCGCTGCGCCTGAGCGAGGTCGAGCACCGGCACCTGCGCGACCTCGCCGCACCGACCGCCCGCGCCCGCACCGGCGCCTGGTCCACCCCGCAGCGCCCGGAACCGGGGTTGCTGCGGGTGCTGGCGGGCCTGGACCACCTGCCCGCGCTGCTGCTGGGCAGGCGCGGGGAGGTGCTGGCGCGCAACGCCCTGCTCGTCGAGGTGCTGGGGCACGACATGGCCCCGGGCACGTCCTTCCCGCGCTACCTGTTCACCGACCCCGGCGCCCGCGAGCGGATCGTCAACTGGTCGGACTTCGCCGCCGCGGCCGTGGGCGGGCTGCGCCTGGAACTGGGCACCACCCCCGACGACCGGCTGCTCACCGCCCTGGTCGACGAGTTGCGCGCGGCCGACCCGCAGGTGGCGGCGTGGTGGGACGAGCAGGGCGTGGCCGACCGCGCCTCCCAGGTCAAGCACATCGCGCACCCCCTGGCGGGCGCCCTGAGCTTCCACATCGAGGCCGTGTCCCTGCCGACCGCGCCCCACCAGCGCCTGGTGGTCTACACGACCGAACCCGGCTCCCCCACCGCCCGCCTGCTGCCCCTGCTGTCCTCGTGGGGGGCGCCCGCGCCCGCGCCGTGATCGGGGGCACACCGCCGCTGCCAGGGGTGACACCGGGTGATGCACCAGACCCGACCTCCGGCGGATGACAGGACGACCGGGGCTCGACGATCATGCGGGCATGGTCCACACAACGCGCGCATCCCTGTCCCGCAGGCGGTTCCTCGGCACGGCGGCCCTCGGCGCCGCCGCGGCCATGGGCATGACCACGGTGTCGGTGCGGGCGGCGAGCGCCCAGCGCTCCGAGGGGGCGCCCCGGCGGGTGCCCGCCGTCGTGGTCGGTTCCGGCTACGGCTCGGCGGTGACCGCGCTGCGGTTGGGCGAGGCGGGGGTGGAGACGCTGGTGCTGGAGATGGGCCAGCTGTGGAACCAGCCGGGCCCGGACGGCAAGGTGTTCTCCGGGATGCTCAACCCCGACCGGCGCTCCACCTGGTTCAAGGACCGCACCGAGGCGCCGCTGGCCTCGTTCCTCTGGCTGGACCTGGCCAACCGCGACATCCCCCGGTACGCGGGCGTGCTCGACCGGGTGCACTTCGGGGACATGTCGGTCTACCTCGGCCGCGGCGTCGGCGGCGGGTCGCTGGTCAACGGCGCGATGGCCGTGGTGCCCAAGCGGGACTACTTCGAGGAGATCCTGCCCAACGTCGACGCCGACGCCATGTACGGCACCTACTTCCCCCGCGCGCGGGCGATGCTGGGCGTCAACGAGGTGGACCAAGCGTGGTTCGAGGAGTGCGACTCCTACCAGTACGCCCGGCTGTCGCGCAGGCACGCCCAGCGCGCCGGCCTGGGCACCGCGTTCGTGCCGAGCACCTACGACTTCGCCTACATGCAGCAGGAGGAGGCGGGCACCGCGCCGCGCTCGGCGCTGGGGTCGGAGGTCATCTACGGCAACAACCACGGCAAGCGCTCGCTGGACAAGAGCTACCTGGCCGCCGCGGTGGGCACCGGGAAGGTGACCATCGCCCCGCTGCACGAGGTGCGCGAGGTCGAGCGGCGCGCCGACGGCACCTTCGTGCTCACCGTGCGCCGCATCGACCCGGAGGGCGCCGAGCTGGAGGTGTTCGCGGTCGAGACGCCCCGGCTGTTCCTGGGCGCGGGCAGCGTGGGCACCACGCAGCTGCTGGTGCGGGCGCGCGAGACCGGCACCCTGCCCGGCTTGGGCGAGGCCGTCGGGCAGGGCTGGGGCACCAACGGCAACGTCATGCTGGGCCGGGCGAACCACCTGTGGGACACCACCGGGTCGCTCCAGGCGGGCATGCCCGCCCTCGGCATCGACAACTGGGCCGACCCGGTGCACCCGGTGTTCGCCGAGATCGCGCCGGTGCCCGCGGGGATCGAGACGTGGGCGAGCCTGTACCTGGCCATCACCCGCAACCCCGAGCGCGGCCACTTCACCTACGACGCCGCCACCGACCGGGCCGTGCTCAACTGGACCGCCGCGCAGGGCCAGCCCTCGATCGACGCGGCCAAGGCGCTGTTCGACCGGGTCAACGACGCCAACGGCACCATCTACCGGCACGACCTGTTCGGCGACACCCGCGCCTTCGAGAACCGGTTCACCTACCACCCGCTCGGCGGCTGCGTCCTCGGCGCCGCCACCGACGACCACGGCCGGGTCAAGGGCGTGCCGGGCCTCTACGTCACCGACGGCTCGCTCATCCCGGGCAGCACCGGGGTGAACCCGTTCGTGACGATCACGGCCCTGGCCGAGCGCAACGTCGAGGACGTGCTGGCCCGCGACTTCGGGTAGGACGGCCCGCCCGCCGGGCCCATCGGCCCTGGTGGCGCGGACCGCGCGCGCCGAGGATCAGCCGCCTCACCTTGGAGGAGGGCTGATGGCCGCCATCGCCGGTGCAGGGGTCGACGACAAGGCCGCGGTCGTCCGGCGGTTGCGGGCTCGGGTGGCCCCGGAGCGGGTGGCCGAGGCCGGGCCGGTGTACGACGCGGCGGTGGCCGTCTGGAACGGCGCGGCCCGGCATCGGCCCGCGGTCGTGGTGCGCTGCGGTTCCACGGCCGACGTGGTCGCCTGCGTGCGGACCGCCCGCGAGCACGGCGTCGAGCTGTCCGTGCGCGGCGGCGGGCACGACTGGGCCGGGCGGGGCGTGCGCGACGACGCGCTGGTGGTGGACCTGTCGGGCCTGCGCTCGGTGGTGGTCGACCCGGTCGCGCGGGAGGCGACCGTGGGCGGCGGGACCACGCTCACCGGGCTGATCGGGGCCGTGGAGCCGCTCGGGCTCGTCGCCGCGACCGGCACCGTGGGGTCGGTGGGGCTCGTCGGGCTGTCGACCGGCGGCGGCTACGGGCCGTTGTGCGGGCGGTTCGGGCTCGCCGCCGACAACGTCGTCGGCGCGGAGGTGGTGCTGGCGGACGGGCGCGTGGCGCGCGTGGACGCCGACCACGAGCCGGACCTGTTCTGGGCGCTGCGCGGGGGTGGCGGCAACTTCGGCGTGGTGACCTCGCTGCGGGTGCGCCTGCACGTGCTCGACCAGGTGACGGCCGGGTTCCTGGTGTTCCCGTGGGCGCAGGCCGAGCGGGTCTACGGCGACGTCCACGCGCTGCTGCCCGAGCTGCCCCGCGAGCTGACCGTGCAGGTGGGCGCGCTGGCGACGCCCGACGGCACCCCGACCGCCGTGCTGTCCCCGACGTGGAGCGGCGACCCCTCGACGGGCGAGGAGGTGATCGCCACCCTGGCGGCCCTGGGGACCCCGCTCTCGCAGGTGCGGCGGATGGCGTACTCGGACCTGCTGCGGCTGTTCTCCGGCCTGGTCGTCGACGGGCGCCGCTACGCCATCGGCACCCGCACCCTGGCCGAGGTGACCCCGGAGGTCGTGCGGGTGCTCCTGGGCGTCGGGGACTCGCTGTCCTCGCCGATGAGCGGGGTGTTCCTGCACCACTTCCACGGCGCGGCGACGGAGGTGGGGGCCGCGGACACGGCGTTCGCTCCCCGGTTCCCGCACCACATGGCGGAGCTGGTGGCGGGGTGGGAGTCGGGGCCGGACGAGCCGCACCTGCGGTGGGTGGCGGAGTCCTCGGCGGCGCTGGCCCCGCACGCCGTGCCGGGCGGGTACGCGAACCTGCTGGCCGACGACGCGGTGGACCAGGTCGCGGACGCGTTCGCGGGCAACGCAGCGCGGCTGCGGGCGGTCAAGGACGCCTACGACCCGGAAGGCGTGTTCCGGGCGATCCCGCTGCCGCGCTGACCGCCGGTTCGTGGACAATTCTCAGTCAAGCGTCTGACTTAGTTGATAGGCTCCCGCCGAGCGGTCGCCCGGCACCGCCACCGGCGCGGAGGGAGAGCAGGCCATGACCACTGCCGAGACCAGGTCCTTCCCGTTCAGCGAGCCGCAGCGGCTGGACCCCGAGCCGCTGTTCGCAGCGCTGCGGGCGGGCGAACCGCTCTCCCGGGTTCGGCTGCCCTTCGGCGAGCCCGCCTGGCTGGCGACCCGGTACGAGGACGTGAAGGTGGTGCTGTCCGACCCGCGGTTCAGCCGGGCCGCCGCAGCCGGGCGCGACGAGCCGCGGCTGCGGCCGCACCTGGCCCCCAGCGGCAGCATCCTGAGCTTCGACCCGCCCGAGCACTCCCGGCTGCGCAGGCTGGTCACCAAGGCGTTCACCCAGCGCCGCGTGCACGAGCTGCGGCCGCGGGCGCAGCAGATCGCCGACGGCCTGGTCGAGGCGATGCTGGCCAAGGGCGCCCCGGTCGACCTGGTCGACGAGTTCGCCCTGCCGCTGCCGGTCACCGTGATCTGCGAGCTGCTCGGCGTGCCGTTCGAGGACCGCGTGGACTTCCGGCACTGGTCGGACGCCTTCCTGTCCACCACGAAGTACTCGGTGGCGGAGGTCGTCGAGTGCGTGGCGAAGCTGCGCGAGTACATGGCGGGCCTCATCGCGCAGCGGCGCTCGGCGGCCCGCGACGACCTGCTCAGCGCGCTGGTGGTGGCCCGCGACGAGGAGGACCGCCTCACCGAGGACGAGATGCTGTCGCTGGCCGAGGCCCTGCTGGTGGCGGGCCACGAGACCACCGCGTCGCAGATCCCGAACTTCTTCTACGCCCTGTTCACCCACCCCGACCAGCTCGCGCTGCTGCGCTCCGACCTGTCCCTGGCCCCGCGCGCCGTCGAGGAGCTGATGCGGTTCGTCCCCCTGGGCAACGGTCCCGGCATCCCCCGCTACGCGACCGAGGACGTCGAGCTGGGCGGGGTCCTGGTGCGCCGGGGCGAACCGGTGCTGCCCGCCACCGTCTCCGCCAACCGCGACGAGTCCGTCTACCCCGACGCCGACCGGTTGGACATCATGCGCGACCAGGCCGCCTCGCACCTGGCCTTCGGCCACGGGCCGCACCACTGCCTCGGGGCGCCGCTGGCCAGGATGGAGCTCCAGGTGGCGTTGGACACCCTGCTGCGGCGGCTGCCGAACCTGCGGATGGTGGACGAGGGCTCGGTGGTGTGGAAGCACGGGCTGGCCACCCGCGGACCCGAGCACCTGCCGGTGACCTGGGACTCGGTCTGAGGCGGCGCGCGGCGCGGCGGAACCCGCGGCAGCGGCACGCGCGGATTCGGTCGGGCCGCCCGGTCGCGGGCCCTCGTTCGCACAACCGTTGATGGCACGTCCACGCCTTCGACGCGGTCGGGACACCCGCAGCAGGACGTCGAAGCACCCGCGATCGGCGGCGACTTCCGAGGCGGTCGTGAACGCTGTTGGAACCAGGTGCCCTGAGGCCCCACCCGTTGCCGGGCGCGGAACACGGTGGTTTGCGGCGCGCGCGGGCGAGGTATCCACCACTCGTCGTTGAAATCGTCGCGAAAGGACTGCCCAGTGGGTGCTGCCGCGCACTACATCGAGGTCGACGCTCCGCCCCAGGCCTGCTACGACTGGTGGCGCTCGCTGCGCAAGCTGCCGCAGATCATGTCGGACGTGAAGTCCGTGGAGCCCAAGGACGGCGCCGACCACCGTACCGTGTGGACGGTCTCGGGCCCGGCGGGCACGAGCCTGACCTGGGAGGCCGACATCGTCGAGGACGCCGCCCCGCAGAAGATCGCGTGGGCGACGGTGGATTCGGCGGACCCGGACGTCAAGAACGCGGGCGTGGTCCGCTTCGACGACAAGGGCAACGGCCGCACCGGCGTCGAGATCAGCCTGACCTACGACCCGCCCGCCGGGAAGCTCGGCGAGGCCGTGGCGTCGCTGTTCGCCGACCCGCAGAAGAAGGTCGAGCGGGCCGCGTACGAGTTCAAGACCGTCATCGAGGCTCGCTGACCCTGAGCCGGTCGAACTCGACCACCGCGACGAGGGCCACCCGATCGGGTGGCCCTCGTCGCGTCTGAACGCCCCCGCGCACCGGAAGTGTCGTCCCCCACCGCTTCAATGGGCCCATGCTGGGTCGGGACTTCGGGTGGTTGTGGGGGGCGTTCGCGGTGAGCACCGCGGGCACCTGGTTGGCGTTCGACGCCTTCCCGCTGATCGCCGTGCTGGTGCTGGGCGCGGGCCCCGCCGAGGTGGCCGTGCTCGCCGCGGCCGGGTTGGCGGTGGGGGCGCTGCTGGCGGTGCCGCTGGGGCCGTGGGTGGAGTTCCGCCGCAAGAAGCCGGTGATGGTGGGCGCGGACCTGGTGCGGTGCGCGGTCGTGCTGTCGATCCCGGTCGCGTTCGCCCTGGGGGTGTTGACCTTCCCGCACCTGCTGGTGGTGTCAGTGGTCGTGGCGGCGGCGGACATCGCGTTCCGGGCGGCCAGCGGCGCCTACCTCAGGGACTTGCTGCCCCGGGAGCACCTGCTGGTGGCCAACGGCCGGTTCGAGTCGACGAGTTGGACGGCCACCGCGCTCGGGCCGCCGCTGGGCGGCGCGCTGATCGGGGTGTTCGGCCCCGTGGTGACGCTCGTGGTGGACGCGGTGAGCTACCTGCTGTCGGCGCTGGGGCTCGGTGCGGTGCGCCACCGCGAAACCGCGCCGGAACGCCCGGGGCGGCGGATGGGGCGCGCGGAACTGCTGGACGGCTGGCGGCACGTGCTGTCCGCCCCCGATCTCCGCGCGTTGTTCGTCAACACCACGCTGTTCAACGGGTTGCTGTTGGCCACCACGCCGTTGATAGCCGTGCTGATGCTGCGCGACCTCGGGTTCGCGCCGTGGCAGTACGGGCTGGCGTTCGGCGCCCCGTGCGTGGGCGGGTTGCTCGGCGCGCGGCTCGCCCCGCGGTTGGTGCGGCGCTTCGGTGAGCAGCGCGTGCTGCTGGCGTCGGGGGTAGCGCGCACGGTGTGGCCGCTGGGGTTGGCGTTGGTCCGGCCCGGCACCGCGGGCCTGGTGCTGGTGATCGCCGTGCAGTTCGGGTTGGTGGCCTGCTGCGGGGTGTTCAACCCCGTGCTGGCCACCTACCGGCTGACGCGGTCGCCGCCGGGGGTGGTCGCCAGGGTGCTGGCGGCCTGGTCGGTGACGAGCAAAGCCGCGGTGGCGGGCCTGACCGCCCTGTGGGGCCTGCTGGGCGGCCTGCTCGGCCCGCGCACCGCGATCGCCGCGGCCGGGTTGCTCATCCTCGCGACGCCGGTGCCGCTGTGGCGCGCCCGTGCCGGGGCGGCACCCGCGCGTCCAGCTGAGCCAGCACCGCGGTGATCGCCTCGCCCAGGTTCGCCACCTGCTCGGGGGTCAGGCCGTCGAAGACCATCCGCCGCACCGACTCGACGTGGGCCGGGGCCGCCTTCTCGATGGCGGCCCGGCCCGCGGCGGTGAGCACCACGTAGGCGCCGCGGCGGTCGGTGGGGCAGTCCTCGCGGGCCACCAGGCCCCGGCGCTGCATGCGGGCGAGGTGGTGGGAGACCCGGCTCTGCTCCCACTGCAACTCCTCCCCCACCTCGAACGCCCTGGCCCGCCCGTCCGGGGTCTCCGACAGCTGCACCAGCACCTGGTAGTCCGACCGCGACAACCCGGACGAGCGCTGCAACTCCCGGTTCAACCCCGCGTCGAGCAGCGTGGACACCCGCATCAGCCCGCGCCAGGTGCGCTGCTCCTGCTCACTGAGCCACCGGGTCACCCACGCCCACCCACCTTCGCGGCGAACGACGTGACCGGGTCGGCGAACGGGTCCACCGGTTCGACCGGCGGCCGGGCGGCCACCAGCTCGGCCAGCTCGTCGCCCGCCCGCACCACCCGGTCGTGCAGCGACCGGGTGGTCGCGTCGCCGCCCGCCCAGTCCTCGGACGCGGCGAACACCGACGTGGGCACCGCCACCGCCCGCAGGTAGGCGAACAGCGGCCGGACGGCGTGCTCCAGCGCCAACGAGTGCCGGGCCGTGCCCCCGGTCGCCCCCAGCAGCACCGGCTTGCCCACCAGCGAGTCCTTCTCCAGGACGTCGAAGAACGTCTTGAACAGGCCGCTGTAGGAGGCGGAGAAGATCGGGGTGACGGCGATGACCGCGTCGGCGGTGGTGACGGTGGTGACGGCCTCGGACAGGCGCTCGTTGGCGAAGCCGGTGACGAGGTTGTCCGCGAGGTCGCGGGCGTGCTCGCGCAGGTCGACGGTCTCGGCGCGGGCCTCGACGCCCCGCTGGCGCAGGGCGTCGAGGGTCGCGGTGGCGAGGCGGTCGGCCAGCAGTCGGGTGGAGGACGGGACCGACAGCCCCGCGCTCACCACGGCGATGGTGCGCATCAGGCTCCGACCTCCTCGTGGACCTGTCCGGTGACCTGTCCGGTGACGTCGTCGGCGGGGGCGTGCACGGTGGAGTCGTGGGCGCCGCGGGCGGCGACCAGGGACTCGTGGGTGGGCGCGTCGGGGACGTGCGCGGGCTTGAGCGCGGCGAACTCGCGGCGCAGCACCGGCACGACCTCCTCGCCCAGCAGGTCGAGCTGCTCCAGCACGGTCTTGAGCGGCAGGCCCGCGTGGTCGACGAGGAACAGCTGGCGCTGGTAGTCACCGACGTAGTCGCGGAAGCCCAGGGTGCGCTCGATGACCTGCTGCGGGCTGCCCACGGTCAGCGGGGTCTCCCGGGTGAAGTCCTCCAGCGACGGGCCGTGGCCGTAGACGGGGGCGTTGTCGAAGTACGGGCGGAACTCGGTGACCGCGTCCTGGCTGTTGCGGCGCATGAACACCTGCCCGCCCAGGCCCACGATCGCCTGGTCGGCCGAGCCGTGGCCGTAGTGCTCGAAGCGGCGGCGGTAGAACTCGACCATGCGCTGCGTGTGGCCCTTGGGCCAGAAGATGTGGTTGTGGAAGAAGCCGTCGCCGTAGTAGGCGGCCTGCTCGGCGATCTCCGGGCTGCGGATCGAGCCGTGCCAGACGAACGGCGCCACGCCGTCGAGCGGGCGCGGGGTCGAGGTGAAGCCCTGCAGGGGCGTGCGGAACTTGCCCTGCCAGTCGACGACGTCCTCGTCCCACAGCCTGCGCAGCAGGGCGTAGTTCTCGATCGCCAGCTCGATGCCGTTGCGGATGTCCTGGCCGAACCAGGGGTAGACCGGGCCGGTGTTGCCGCGGCCCATCATCAGGTCGACCCGGCCGTCGGCCAGGTGCTGGAGCATCGCGTAGTCCTCCGCGATCTTCACCGGGTCGTTGGTGGTGATCAGCGTGGTGGCCGTCGACAGCCGCAGCCGCGAGGTGCGCGCGGCGATGTGGGCCAGGGTCGTCGTCGGCGAGGAGGAGAAGAACGGCGGGTTGTGGTGCTCACCGAGGGCGAACACGTCGAGCCCGACCTCCTCGGCCTTCTGCGCGATGGCCAGGATCGCCTTGATCCGCTCCGCCTCGCTGGGCGCGCGGCCGGTGGTGGGGTCGGTCGTGATGTCGCTGACCGAGAAGATGCCGAACTGCATGGTCCGCTCCTCGTGCTCTGCCCTGCTCCCGCAGGTACATGATGTGTCATGTACACCCCCTTCAATCCCCGGCGGCGCCGCGGTGTTCCCGAAGGTGGTTCACACCACAACTATCTCCCGGGGCCGGAGGCGGGCAGGCGCGGGTGGCGGCTCAGACCGCGAAGTCGACCTCCTCGGCGGTGACCGTGCCGCCCCGGCGGCCGGGGGCCGAGTGGAAGCTCCAGTAGAGGTTGGTGTGGGTGATGACGTCCTCGGGCCTGATGTTGCCGTACTCGGTCAGGTCCTCGGTGGTGTGCGCGTCGGAGACCAGGGTGGCGTCGTAGCCGCGGGTGATGGCCCCGTGCAGGGTCGAGCGGATGCAGGCCTCGGTCTGGGCGCCCACCACGAGCAGCTTGCCCACGCCCAGCTCCGCGAGCCGGTCCTCCAGGTCGGTGTCCTCGAAGGAGTCGCCGTAGGACTTGTGCACGACCGGCTCGCCCGCCCGCTGGACGAGCTCCGGCACGTACTCCCAGCCCTCGCTGCCGCGGGGCATCCCCTCGTCGGCGTGCTGCACCCACACCACGGGCACCCGCGCCGCCCTGGCCCGGTCGACGAGGCCGCCGATGGTGGCCACCACCGCGTCGCGCTCGTGGGCGTTGTCGACCACGCCCCGCTGCACGTCGATCACGAGCAGCGCGGTGCGGTTGCGGTCGGTCAGCGTCGTCATGTCAGGTCCCCGCTCGTGCGTCCTGGTCCGGAACCCGGACGGTACGACACCGCACCGACGTTCGCGGCCACGACGACCCCGATCGCCGCCCAGGACACCCCGTCCAGGTGCTGCCCGAGCACCACCGCGCCCACCAGCGCCGCCAGCACCGGGTTGACGCTCATGAACACCCCGAACGAGTGCGCGGGCACCCGCCGCAGGGCCAGCAGGTCCGCCAGCAGCGGCACGGCCGAGGCGAGCAGCCCCGCCACCACGGCGCCGACCAGCGCCTGCGGCGTGGGCGGGTGCTGCCGGAGCACGACCACCCCGACCGGCAGGTACACCGACGCCGACAGCAGCGTCGCCGCGGCGCTGCACCTCATGCCGCGCGCGACCCTCCCCCACGACCTCGGTGCCTCGGCGCGGGCGATGTCCGCGCCGATCGCCCGGTTGAGCAGGATGTAGGCGGCCCAGCAGGCCGCGGCGGCCAGGCCGAGCGCGACGCCGAGGTAGTCCGTGGTCGGCGTCGGCCGCACCAGCACCACCACGGCCGCCCCCGCGACCAGCGCGAACCCCACGTCGACCCGCCTGCGGGAGCCCAGCAGCGCGACGGCGAGCGGCCCCAGGAACTCCAGCGTGACCGCCAGCCCCAGCCCGATGCGCTGCACCGCCGAGTACAGGGTGAGGTTCATCGACCCGGAGGCGACCGCCAGCCCCACCACCAACCGCCACTGCGGCGCGGTCAGCGTGCGCAGACCGGGCCTGCTCACCGCGAGCAGCACCGCCGCCGCGATCCACTGCCGCACCGCCACCACCCCCACCGGGCCGAGCACGGGGAACGCCAGCGCGCCCGCCGCCGCACCGACCTGGTTGGACAGCCCGCTGCCGAGCATGAGCGCCACGCCCACCCCGTCCGCGCGCCCCCGCCCCGCCTCCCTGTCGCGCTCTCGCGCCGCGATAGCCATGCCGACACCGTGCGCCCGCGCGATCCATGCGCAAAATGCATGCGACACGCCACCGATACGCTGAGCGCATGGACGGCGTGGAACTGCGGCAGCTGCGGTGCCTGGTCGCGGTGGTGGACGAGGGCAGCTTCACCGACGCCGCGATCGCCCTGGGCGTCTCCCAGGCCGCCGCGTCGCGCACGGTGCAGGCGCTGGAGCGCGCGCTCGGCGTGCGGCTGCTGCACCGGACGAGCCGGGTCGTGCACCCGACGGCGGCGGGGGTGCGGGTGCTCGCCCGCGCCAGGGTGCTGCTGCGCGGGGTCGACGAACTGGTGGCCGAGGCCGCGGGCGGGCAGGCGCGGCTGCGCGTCGGGCACGCCTGGTCGGCCTTCGGGGCGCGCACCGCCGAGTTCCTGCGCCGCTGGCGGGCCGCGCACCCCGAGGTGGAACTGGACCTCGTGCGGCACAACTCCCCCACCGCGGGCCTGGCCGAGGGGCGCTGCGACCTGGCCGTGGTGCGCGCGGAGGTCGACCGGGACCGGTGGGCGCACGCCCTGGTCGGGTACGAGGACCGGGTGCTGGCCGTGGCGACCGACGACCCGTGGGCGCGCAGGCGCTCGGTGGGCCTAGCCGAGGTCGCCGGGCGCACGGTCGCGGTCGACCGGCGGACCGGCACCACCACGCTGCGGCTGTGGCAGGCCGACCGGCGCCCGGCCACCGAGGACACCGCCGACGTCGACGACTGGCTGGCCGCCATCGCCACCGGCCGCTGCGTCGGGGTCACCCCGCGCGCCACCGCCGCCCAGTACCGGCGCGACGGCATCACCTACCGCCCGCTGCGCGGCGCCCCGCCGGTGCCCGTGCACCTGATCTGGCGCCCCGGCGACGCGAACGCGGCCCTGCACGCGGTGGCCGCCCTGCTGGTCGAGCTCTACCGCGAGCCGACCTCCGCGCGCCCCCACAGCTGAGGCAGCCTCACGTCGACCCCGGGGCGCACCGCCGTGGCGCCTTCTGGGATCCGTCGCCATCCCGCCCACCGCCGGCTACGCTCCGGGCGGGATCGAGGAGGTGTCGACGTGCGGATGACGAAGTGGGCGCGGATCGCCCTGGTCGCACTGGTGGCCGCTGCGGGTCTGACCGGGACGGCGACGGCGGCGACGGCGGGGCAGCGCGCGCCCGTCGTGCTGTTCCCGGCGTTCCACCTGAACAAGCTGGAAGTGCTCGTCCACGACCAGCGCACGGCCCCGCAGTGCCCGCGCTCGGGGCGGTTCGAGGACTGGTACCAGAACGACCAGCCCGCCGGGGCGTGGTCGCAGGTGTGCCGGGACCAGCTGCTGACCCTGCGCTACCGGCCCACGGGCCCGATGGCCACCCGCTTCAGCGAGCAGCCGGGCGTGGAGGTGCGGCTGAAGGACTACGGCAAGACCAGCAGCGCCCCGGCGTACTCGGCGCTCTACCAGCGGTTGGAGGCCGAGGGCTACGTCCGCGACAAGGACATCCGCGTCGCCGGGTACGACGCCCGACTGACCCCCGACCTGGGCGGCTTCCTGCCCCGCACCACCCGGCTCGTCGAGGACACCTACCGCGCCAACGGCGGCCGCCCGGTGGAGCTGGTGGGCCACTCGAACGGGCCGCTCTACATCCAGTACCTGCTCACGCACACCACCCAGGCGTGGAAGGACAAGTACGTCCGCGGCTTCACCCCCATCGCGGGCAACTTCCCCGGGCAGGGCCTGTTGTACCCGACCCTGTTCACCGGCCTGAACATCCAGGACTTCGGCTACCCCAAGACCCTGGAGAACGCCCGCAGCAGCGCCCGGATGTACCTGAGCCTGCCGTCGACGTACATGAGCGCGTCCGACCCCCGCGTCTTCGGCGACCGCGAGGTGGTCGTGGTGGACCAGTCCACCGGCCGCTCCTACACCCCGAAGGACTTCCCCCGGCTGCTCTCCGACGCCGGCCTGCGGGACGCCGAGCAGATCGCCCGGTACTACGTCGGCTTCGTCGAGTTCACCTCCCCGCGGGCCTACCCCCAGGTCGACGTGCACGCCGAGAAGGGCTCCGGCGTCGACACCCTCGTCGGTGCCCGCCTGCCGGACCTGCGCGTCGGCCAGCTCATCACCCCCGCCCAGTTCCTCACCCGCGACGGCGACGGCAACCAGGAGGACATCACCAACGACGCCGTCGCGGTCTGGTCCGCCATGCGCTGCCACACCTTCAGCCTCACCGACAACCCCGGCGTCGACCACTTCTCCCTCCCCAGCCACGCCCCCCTGCTGGACCGCCTCGTGACCACCCTGCGCACCCGCCCCACCCGCTGCTGACCCCGGGGTGACCGACACCACCAGTCGACAACGGTTTTCATCAAGCCCCCCACTCGCGTAGGGTGCCAGATGAAAACCGTTGTCGACTGAGTGGAGCTGCCCCGGTGGCCAAGAAGTCCAAGATCGCCAAGAACGACCAGCGCCGGGCCGTCGTCGCCCGCTACGCCGAACGCCGCGCGCAGCTCAAGGCCATCATCAGCTCCCCAACCTCCACCCCCGACCAGCGCACCGCCGCGGCCACCGAACTCCGCAAGCAACCCCGCGACGCCAGCCCCACCCGCCTGCGCAACCGCGACTCCGTCGACGGCCGCCCCCGAGGCCACTTCCGAGCCTTCGGCCTCTCCCGCATCCGCCTCCGCGAGATGGCCCACCGGGGCGAACTCCCCGGCGTCACCAAGTCGAGCTGGTGACCCCCGTGCCCCTCCCCCACAAGCGCAAGCAGAACCTGCTCCTCCGCGAAGGCCTCACCCGCGCCGACTGGAAAGACCCCACGCTCCTCCGCAAGTTCCTCTCCGACCGGGGCAAGATCCGGGCCAGGCGCATCACCGGCCTGACACCCCAGCAGCAGAAGCAGGTGGCCCAAGCCATCAAGAACGCCCGCGAGATGGCCCTCCTCCCCCACCCCACCCCCGGCAAGCCCCGCTAGCCCCCACACCTCGACCCCACCCCCAACCCCACCCCCAACCCCGTCCCCGTCCCCGTCCCCGAGCACCCAAACCCCCCACCCAACTCGCTCCTCAAAGGACCGAAGCACAACGAAACCGGCAGCCCGGCTACGCAAACGCCCGGGCGGGTGGTTCTGCTTGACAGGGGAAGGCGATCATGTGCTACCCACGGCGGGGGGTGGGGCCGAAGGCCTCACCTTTTCCCACCCCGAGCACATGATCGCCGCAGGGGCCCCTGTCAAGCAGAACCACCCACCCGGGCAAGCCAACAAAATCCCGCTTCTTTCAAGCTCTGCGCAGCAGAGCCCACGCCAGCAGGACTCCCACCCGCGCACACCGCACGACCTACTGCCGGTCACTCGCCTGCCTGCGCAGCGCGACGATCAACTGGTGGATCTCCTCCAGCGACAGCGAGTCCACCAGGGTCATCGCGAGCGCGTCCGGCGAGCGCTTGACCCGGAACACCCACGTCGCCTGCTGGCCCGTCCCGGGCTCGGGCCGCGCGCCCCGGGCGGGCGGGGTGCGCAGGAACGCGGCGCGCTGCTGGGCCGACAGCGGCTCCGCGCGGTTCCAGATGTCGCGCTGGGCGTCCTCGGGGAGGCGGGCGAGCCTGCGGGCGGCCTTGGCGGTCAACTCCTCGCGCTTGACCGCCGCCTGGAGCTCGGGGATCAGCCGCAGGAGCTGGAGCATCTGGGCGACCCAGGGCTGGGTGCGGCCCACGGCGACCGCGACGGCCTCCTGGGTGCCCAGCCGGTGCAGCTCGTCGTGCAACCAGCGGGCCATGTTCATCGGGTTGATGCCCTTGCGGTGCAGGTTCTCCTGGATGGGGATGCCGACGAGCAGTTCGTGGTCGACGTCGGCGGCGGGGCGGACCAGGCAGCGCAGGCCGCTCCAGCCGAGCAGGCCCGCGGCGACGCGCCTGCGGTTGCCGCACATCAGCACCCACGGCGTGCGCACCTGGGCGCGCTTGTCCGGGAACGCCGAGAGGTAGGCCTCGGCGGAGACGATGGTGCCGGTCTCGATCTGGCCGAAGCGCTGCAGGGAGCGGGCGAGGTCGTGGGTGTCGGGGTCGGTGGCGATGTCCTCGTCGCGCAGCACGGCGTTGCCCGGGTTGGGGGTCAGGGCGTCGAGGCGGACGAACACCATCCGGCTGCCGTCGGCCAGCTCCAGGCCGGGGCCCTCGTCGAGCCCGAGCGCGGCCAGCCGCGCCGGGGTGGCGCCGCGCAGGTCGGGTGGGGCGGGAGGCGTCGGGTCGCCTGGCGCCATGCGGGGTTTCCTGTCGTTCCACGGGACGGGCGGCATCCGGGGACAGCGGCGCCGGGCAGTCGCCGGACCGGGTGGCGTGGTCGGCGTCCGACCGCGACATTATCACCGGGTCGCATTAGCGGCCGTGAGGCCAAAGCGCGTCGGCGGTGGTGTGAAAACACCGACAAACGCATCCAGGGGATCATTCCTCCACAATCCGGTGACGCCACTGGCGAAAGGCGGCGGCAACCGCAGTGGATTCGGGAGAACCGCGCACCAGCCGAAACCGCCGACCACTTTTTGTGAGATATGCGCAGGTCGGGGGCCTGCTGCCCGCCCGGGCACGATTGTTGCCCGGCCGCGCGGCGGAGTGCGGTCGCGGACCGGGTGTGCGAACCTCGGGCGCGCGCGGCGATTCCGCCGCGCGGTCGCGGAGGGCGTGGAGTGGTCGTTTCCGACGATGCGCTGGAGGCGTGGGCCTCGGTGTGCGAATCGGTGCTGCTGGGGTTGCCGGAAGGCGTGTGCCTGATCGAGCGCACCAGCGCTCTGCCGGGTGACCGCGCCGATTACCGGTACCTGTGGGCCAACGGCGCGGCCGCCGACCACTCCGGGGTCGCCGGGGCCGTCGGCCGGACCCTGCGCGAGGTGGTCCCGGAGGACGAGGCCGACGAGTGGTGCGCGGTCTACGACGAGGTGTGGCTGCGGCACGGGCGGCTGCGGTTCACCAAGGCGCTCACCTCGCGGGGGCGCGTGCAAGAGCTGACCGCGTTCACCGCGGGCCCGCCCGGGCGGCCGGTGCTGGCGGTGGTGTTCCGCGACGTCACCGACGAGGTGCTGTCGCGGGCGCTGCGCAGCACCCGCGAGCGCGAGGTGAACGAGATCGCCTCGGCCCTGCAGCACGCCATCCTCAGCCCCACCACCGCGCTGCCCGACGGCGTCGCGGCCCGGTACCGGCCCGCGGTGGACAGCGCGCCGGGCGGGCACCCGCTGCTGGTCTGCGGGGACTTCCACGACGTGGTCGGGCTGCCGGGCGAGCGGTGCGCGCTGGTGGTGGGCGACGTCACCGGCAAGGGGCTGCGGGCGGCGACGGTGATGGGCCAGCTGCGCAGCGCGGCCCGCGCCCTGGTGCTGGAGGACCGGGGCCCCGCGCACGTCCTGGCCGCCCTCGACCGCTTCGCCGAGCTGGTCGACGGGGCGCACATGACGACGATCGTCTGCGCGGTGGTGCACACCCCGACCGGGGAGCTGGTGCACGCCTCCGCGGGGCACCTGCCGGTCGTGGTGGCCGGGGCCGGGGAGGGGTACCGGCTGCTGGACGGCCCGCAGGGGCCGCCGCTGGCGTGCGTGCCGGGGGTGGCGCGCGGGGAGGGCACCGCGAGGCTGCGGCCGGGCGAGACCCTGCTGCTCTACACCGACGGGCTCGTCGAGCGCCGCGACCACCCGATCGACGACGGGATCGCCCAGGTGGGGCGGGGGCTGGCGGCGCTGGCCGGGCTGGCGCCGGAGGAGGTGGCCGACCGGCTGCTGGAGCTCATCCCGCCCGCGCTGCCCGCCGACGACACCGCGCTGGTGGTCTACCGGCACCGCTGACCCCGGCCGGTGGCGCGGTCACCGCTGGGCGGGGTCCTGGGCGGGCTCCTGGACCGGGTCCTGGGCGCGGCGGCCCAGCGGGACCTGCTCCTTGCGGGCCAGCTCCGCGAACAGCAGCGTGGTGCGCAGCGACAGCACCTCGGGCCGGGTCGAGACCCGGTCGGCGAGGAAGGCGCGCAGGTGCTCGGCGCCGGGCACGGCCACGTGCGCCAGCACGTCGTCCGGGCCGGACAGGTGCAGCACCCGCACGACCTCGGGCTGGGCGGCCAACTGCTCGGCGAAGGCCAGCTTGTCGCGCACCCCACCGCCGCGCAGCCGGATGGACACCAGCACCTGCAGCGACCGGCCCAGTGCGGCGAGGTCGACGTCGGCGTGCACGCCGGTCACCACCCCGCGCCTGCGCAGCGAGCGCACGCGCTCCAGGGCGGTCGACTGCGCCACCCCGACCTTGGCCGCCAGGTCCTTGTTGAGGACCCGGGCGTCGCGTTGGAGCTCCCGCAGGATCGCCACGTCGATGTGGTCCAAGGTCGCGTTCTCGTCGGTCGCCACTGCTGGGTCGCCCCTCCACTTCGTTTGCGAGGCGGCAAACATAACCGACCGCCCCGCGCGGCTTCGCCTGCCACGACCGGGTTTCACGGGTGTTCACGGCGCCGCGCCATAAACCGCTTATAACCCCAGTTGGCCTGCCGCGGGTGGGGCGGGGCGGGCCGCGGCGGCGCGGGGCGCGGCGGCGACCGGGTGCCGTACAGTCCCCGGACGTGCCGTCGACCGGAAGGGCCGCCAGCTGGTGTTCGACATCCCCGTCCCCGGGCCCGTGCCCTACTTCGAGCCCACGACCGCGCTGATCCGGCTCGCGCTGGTCGGCGACATCGAGTTCGAGGACGCCGAGGGCCTCGACGCGCTCGTCGGCGCCACCGTCGACCTGGTCGAGGAGTACGGCGGCGACCCCGGCCGGGCGGCGGCCGTGGTCGCGGACCTGTCCGGCGTCGGGTTCCTGGACTCGACCGGCATCAACCAGCTGCTGCGCCTGCACCGGCGCGCCGAGGTGCTGCCCGGCGGCCTGCACCTGGTGGTCACCCCGGACCAGCGGCTGGTGCGCTCGCTGTTCGAGACGGTCGGCCTGCTGCGGGTGTTCGCGGGCGTGCACGCCACCGCCGCCGAGGCGGTGCTCGCGGCCTCGCCGGGCCTGCGGCGCGCGGGCGACGGGCTCGGCGCGCCCGACCCGGAGTAGGCGGCCGTGCCCAGCGGGGTCCCCCGGGAGTACGTCAACGGCCGGGCGGTCGCAGCCCGACCGGTGGAGCGGGTCGTGGCCACCCTGGTCGACGCCTCGGGCCGGGTGCGGCCCGCGCCCGGGGACCTGCGCCGGGTGCTCTCGGCCGACCTGGCCAGGCTGGGCGGGGAGGTGCTGGGGCGGGTGCACGTGGTGTGCGCGGAGCTGCTGGCCAACGCCCAGGTGCACGGTGGCGGGGTCGCCGCGGTGCGGGTGCACCTGACCGCCGACGACGCGGTGTGCGTGGAGGTCGACGACCGGGACCCGGCGCTGCCCGCGGTGCTCGACTTCGACCTGGAGCGCACCGGCGGGCGGGGCATGGTGCTGGTGGCCGCGCTCAGCGAGGTGTGGGGGGTCAGCACCCGGAGCGAGGGCAAGACGGTGTGGGCGGTGCTGCGCGCGCGCCCGGCCGGTGCGGGCGGGGCCGGAGTCTGAGGTCAGCGTTCCGAACCCCGCCCACACCGGGGAAACTACCCGCCGGGGGCGCCGTCACCGCCGTCCGCCACGCGGGGCCACCCGATCGGATCGTCCACTGCGGACCGGGTTGCGCGCGGGCTCACGGCATGGGCAGCCGCCCCCAGACGACCTTGACGCCGTCCTCCTCCCGCACGCCCCAGTCGTTGCACACCGCCTCGACCATCCGCATGCCCCGGCCCCGCGTCTCGTCGAAGCGCGAGACGCCGACCACCGGCAGCCGCCCGGGGGTGGCGTCGCGCACCTCGATGACCAGTTCGGCGCCGCGCTCGTCGTGCACCTCCCGGCGCAGCACCAGGTGCCGGGGCGCGTCGGCGTGGTCGCAGGCGTTGGCGCCGAGTTCGGTCGCGACCAGTTGCACGTCCCCGACGAACCCGCGGGGCCTGCCGTCGAGGACGTCGGCGATGGCCCCCCGCACCGCGGCCAGGTCCTCGCAGCTCAGCGACGTGTCGATCGCCACCTCGCCGGTGGTGCGGCCCGCCTCGTGGTGACCGTCGAGCCCTAGCGCGTTGTCCGGCATGGCCGTGGGGTACCAAGTCCCGACGGGCCTCACACCCCGGAACGGGGGAACCGGACAGGCCCGCGCGGCACCCGCCCGGGCGTCAGCGGACCGGTGAGCGCGCCGGTTCCAGCCGCAGGACGCCCGCGTGGTCGCGGACCACCAGCCCGACGTCGGCGGGCAGCGCGTCGCCGTCGCGGAGGAACAGCACGTCCGGGCGCACGGCGTGCTCGGCGGTCATGGCCTCGACCGCGGCCGGGTCGGGCTGCCTGCTGCCACCGAAGTGCGGTCGCGGCACCTCCGCCAAGCGCACGGGGGCCAAGGCGGGCAGCGGGTCGTCGGTGACCCACGCCGTCCGCCCCGCCGTGCACAAGGCCGCGGCCAGCGCGGTGTCGCGGTTCTGCACGGGGTGCCCGTCGAGCACCACGGCGCCGCCCTCCCACACGTCCACCAACGGGTCGAGCGGCACGTCGACCCCGAGCAGGTCGACGGCCGCGGCGGCGGTCAGCGCCCGGTCGTGGCCGCGGCGCACCGGCCAGCGCGGGTAGGCGGGCAGCGGCCAGGTGTAGGCCGCGCCCTCTGGGACGTCGTCGAACAGCGGCCCGTAGTGCTCGGGGTCCTTGCGCAGCAGGGCCGCGCGGTGGCTGCCGTGCACAGCGGGGTCGCCCAACCAGGGCGGCAGCTGCCCCTCGGCCGCCAGCACCCGGGGGTCGGGCACCTCGCCGCCGGTGAAGGCGAGCAGTTGCGCGGCCACCGTGTCGGCGTGGCCCAGCTCGACCCACCGGGCGCAGGTGGCGAGCCCGTAGAGGGTCAGCGCGGGGGTGAACCCGCGCCACATCGCCACCGCGGGGTGGTTCTTCCACCCGTACACCGGCCACACCAGCGCGCGCAGGATCTGCACGGTCTCCACCCGCTGCTTGCCCAACCTCCCCCGGTCCAGGGCGGCCGCCGAGGCGGCGAAGTCGGGGTTCGGCAGGAAGGTCTGCACGGTGCTCCTCTCGTCCCCGCCGGGCTTCCCCGCGCGGCCCCGGTCCAACCGGACGGGGGGTTTGCCCCGCCGGGCAGGGGGCACCCGAGCGGGGTCAGGGACCGGGTAGGGAAGGAGCAGCCGTGGACGACGTGTCGGCGATCGTGGTGCTGGACCCGGAGGTGTCCGCCCCGCACAGCGAGGTGCCCGCCTCCTGGCTGTCGCTGGCGGCCGACCACGAGGTCGTGTGGATCGGCAGCGACCAGGACGCGGCGGCGCGCTGGGACGCGCTGGTGGCCGGGTTGGACGGCGGTTACGCTGTGGTCGCGGGCGGGGCGGAGGCCGAGGCGGCCCTCGACCTGGCCGAGCGGACGGACCTGGCCCCCAGCGCGGTGCTGCTGGTGGACCCGGGCACCGAGGCGCTGCCGCCGGGCGCCCCCGCGCTGTCGGCGGCCGAGGAGTGGATGCGGCGCACGGCCGAGCGCCGGGGCGCCCTGCACGACCGGGGTACCGAGGTCCGGCTCATCTCGGCCAGCGTCGGGGGCAGTGCGGACCGGGTCGCCGCCCCGCTCCCGCTCGGCCACCCCGACGTGGTGGCCGCGGTGGAGAACGCCTTGGCGGGAGCGGAGTCCGCAGAGGACTTCGACGACCCGGAGGACTTCGCCGACGCCGCGGGCGTGGACCCCACGCCCGAGCAGGTCGACGAGTACCGCCACCAGGTCGAACGCTGACCACGGGGGTGGTGGGCCCGCCTGTGGGCCCACCACCCCCCGGGTCGTCAGCCCAGCGCCGCCGTCAGCACGGCGCGGTTGCGCTCGTCGTCCGCGACCTCGCCCCTGCCCCACACCCGCTCGTCCAGCTCCAGCCTCGCCCGCAGCTCCCCGACGCCTGCCGCACCCGCGCGCAGACCGCGCTCGATCACCCGGGCGGCGACCTCCACCGCCCCGGGCCACTGGTCGGCCAACACCGCCCGCACCGCGCAGTCCACGGCCTCCTGCGGTGTGATCTCGTCCATCTCCTGCAACGCCTCCGCCGCGGCGATCGCGGCCCGGTGGTCCGGTCCGAACAGGTCGTCCGGCGCGGTCACCGTGAACCCGCGCAGCAGCGCCACCAGTTCGGCGCGGTGCTCCGGGAACTCCCGCGCGACGGCCACCGCCTCGGTGAACCGCTGCCCGGCGGACTCCAGCACGGCCCGCACGGTGGGCCACGCCCGCTCCGGATCACCGCCCGCGACCACGACCCGCGCGGCGATCAGCTGGCAGGCCCGCCCGTCGTGGGCGACCCGGGCCTCCCCGTCCAGCAGCGCCAGGCACGCGGCCGCCAGTCCCGGGGTCGGGTGGGCCGCCCACTCGCGCAGCACCAGCGAACTCTCCCGCACGGCCCACGCCCGCTCGTACTGGGCGGGGTCGAACCGGCCGAGCGCGACCAGCACCTTCGACGCCGCCCACTCGTCGACCCCGTCCAGGTCCACCCCGGCCAGCGCGCGGCGCACCGCCTCGCGCGACCCGGCGGGGACCTCCATGTCCACCAACGCCTCCGCGGCGGCGGCGGGCGCGTGCTCGACGGCCGCCACCAGCACGTCGACGACCTCGGGCGTGGCGGGGAGCCTGCCCACCAGCGACGCCCAGCCACCCGCGGCGTCCGGGAAGGCGCGGACGGCTCGGCGCGCGAGGGCCACCACCGCCTCCGCCGCCCACGCCAGCGGCTTGCGGCTGACCGGGTAGCCGTTCAGCGCGGCAGGCAGCGACGACCGGGCGGTCGGGCCGCGCGCGGCCATCGGCAGCCCGGTGGTCTCGACGGCGGCCTCCGCGATCGCCGCCCACCGCTCGTCGCGCTGGTCGAACAGGGCGACGGCGGCGGTGGCGCACAGGTCGGGGGCGCCCCGCCCGAGGCGGGCGATCGCGTCGCAGCCCTCGACCCGGCGGTCGGGGACGCACGGCAGGAGGGTGGCGATGGCGTCGACGGCGGCGGTCGACGCGCGCGCGTTCCCGGCGGCCGCGAGGTCGTCGACCAGGGCCAGGAGGCCGTCGAGCGCGAGCGGGGTGGCCGAGCGCGAGACCGCGCCCAGCTCCCGCCACACCCGCACCATCTCGTCGACGGGGACCAGCGCCGCGACCCCCCGCACGACCGGGACCGCGTGCGCGCCCGCCTCCTGCACCAGCAGCTGCAACGAGCTGCGGCCCTGCGCCGGGTACCCCGCGGAGTGCGCCGACCACAGCCGGACCACCTGCTCGGCCGCGCCGGGGACGTCCGCGCGGCACGCGACAGCCGCCCACGCCGCCGCGAACGTGACCGCGTCGTCCCCGCGCTCCAGCAGGGCGGCCAGCACCCGGTGGTCCAGCCGCCCCCGCCGGGCCAGCGGCTCGACCAGCGCCACGGCGACCGCGGCGTCGTCCTCCACGTCGAAGCGCGCGCGGACCGCGTCCGACCACTCAGGACTGTCCAGGTGGGCGGCGACCCCGCAGACCCCGGCGCGCACCCGCGGGTCCTCATCGGACAGCAGCGGCAGCAGGTCCGCCGCGGCCCGCGCCAGCACGGCGCGGGCGTCCACGTCGAACCGCTCGACGTCGACGTGCTCGGGCAGGTACAGGTCGTTCTGGGCTGCCCCGAAGGCGATCGACTCCGCGTAGCCCGCGAGCAGCTGGAGCGCGGCCGACCGCCCCGGCGCGCCCGGGTCGTGCGCGAGCCGCACCAGCACCGGGACGGCGGCCAGCGTCGCCGGGTACACGCTGCCCTGGTGCAGGATCGAGCCCCACAGCTCGTCCGCCGCGGCCGACCAGCCGGGACCCCGCAAGCCCGCCAACAGGCCGGGGGTGTCCTCCGCCGTCCCGTAGGCGTGCTCCAGCTCGCCCCAGTCCGGCTCGTCCCACCCGGACCCGGCCCAGCCCGGCCCGGCGACCCGGTCTCGCTCCACTCCCGACACGTCCTCGCCCACGCGCCCGAGCGTAGCGATCCCCACCGACAGGACCCGGTGCCCTCACCGGGTCCTGGGGGAGGCGGACGGTTCCAGGGCACCGCGCGGCGGGTCCGCCGACCGCGGCACCGGCGGCGCCGCGGGTGGCCCCGGCAGCGCCGGGGTGGGCAGCACGACCGAGGGCGCTGTGGTGCTCGCCGGAGCGGTCGCCGGGGTGGTGACCGACGTGATCACCGGCTCGCCCGGCGGCACCGTGCCCGGGTCCGGCGGCCGCAGCAGCAGGACGCCGCCCACGAGCACGCCGACGACCGCGGCGGCCGACCCGGCGACCGCGACCGCGCGGCGGCGGGCGCGCACCCGCGCCCCCCGGGCGATCACCGACTCCGCCGTGGTGCGCCCCGTGGGCAGGTAGTCCTGCTGGGCCCGCTCGAACGCGGACCTGACCTCGTCCTCGCCGAACTCAGCCACGCGCACCCCCTCCCGCCACCCGCGCCCGCAGGGTCGCGAGCGCCTTGGCCGTCTGGCTCTTGACCGTGCCCTCCGAGCAGCCCAGCGCCGCCGCGGTCTCCCGGACGTCGAGGTCCTGCCAGAAGCGCAGCACCAGCACCGCGCGCTGGCGCGGCGGCAGCGCCGCCACCAGCTGCCAAGCCAGCAGGCGGTCGTCCGGGTCGCCCACGGGCTGCGCCAGCTCCGGCGGGTCCCCGGTGGCCCGCTCCCGGCGCCACCACGAGCGCCTGGCCTCGCCCAGGAACACCCGGACCACCAGCGTGCGCAGGTAGGAGGTCAGGTGCTCGGGGTCGTCGACGCGGTCCCAGGCCAGGTAGAGCTTGAGGAACGCGGCCTGGGTGAGGTCCTCGGCCCGGTGCCGGTCGCCGCACAGCAGGTACGCGGTGGCGCGCACCCCGGCGGCGTGCCGCTCGAAGCACGCGCTGAAGGCGGCGTCGTCGCCCCGGCTGCGCACCGGGCCATCCTGCACCGGCACCGCCCCGGCGCGTTCCCCGGTGCCGATCAGCGCTCAGCCCGCGCGGGTGCGGGCCGGGCGGGCTCGACCGCGGGCGCCGGGCGCGCGGGCACGGCCGTCGGCGCGACGCGCGGGGGCACGGGTGCGGGTCGCGCGGGGGCGGCGGTGGGCGCGGGGCGCGGGGGCACGGGTGCGGGGTGGGCGGGCGTGACCTCCGGGGCCCGCCTGACCTCGGGGGCGGGCGTGACCTCGGGCGCGGGCGGGGCGGGCAGGGCGGGAACGGCGGG